>NZ_AP031387.1:0-4085100 GCF_055385985.1 Cupriavidus sp. LA-1
GCAGCGCTGCAAAGCAGACGCAGCAAGGGTTGCGGGGTCAGCCGGAAGGCTGGCGCAGCGAAGTTTGCAGCGCCGGCCGCAGCAAAAAAAGATTGCTGAAACGGTTGACGAAACGAAGAAAGCTCTGCATAATCTCGTTTCTCTGCTGCAGACAACGCAGCGACGCAAACGGCAAAGCCGGTAGCGTAGTTCTTTAACAAACAAACAACCGATAAGTGTGGGCGCTGGGTAGCGGACGCCGCTGTCTTCGGACAGTGTTGCTTCACAAGTTATACAGTGCTCGCACAGCAAAACGTGACTGGATCTTCGGATCTGGTCAGTCAGTTTTCTGAGAGTGAGCGACCGCTCGAAAGAGCGAGGGAGCCGCGAGGCTTCCACACAGAGATTGAACTGAAGAGTTTGATCCTGGCTCAGATTGAACGCTGGCGGCATGCCTTACACATGCAAGTCGAACGGCAGCACGGGCTTCGGCCTGGTGGCGAGTGGCGAACGGGTGAGTAATACATCGGAACGTGCCCTGTAGTGGGGGATAACTAGTCGAAAGATTAGCTAATACCGCATACGACCTGAGGGTGAAAGCGGGGGACCGCAAGGCCTCGCGCTACAGGAGCGGCCGATGTCTGATTAGCTAGTTGGTGGGGTAAGAGCCTACCAAGGCGACGATCAGTAGCTGGTCTGAGAGGACGATCAGCCACACTGGGACTGAGACACGGCCCAGACTCCTACGGGAGGCAGCAGTGGGGAATTTTGGACAATGGGGGCAACCCTGATCCAGCAATGCCGCGTGTGTGAAGAAGGCCTTCGGGTTGTAAAGCACTTTTGTCCGGAAAGAAATGGCTCTGGTTAATACCTGGGGTCGATGACGGTACCGGAAGAATAAGCACCGGCTAACTACGTGCCAGCAGCCGCGGTAATACGTAGGGTGCGAGCGTTAATCGGAATTACTGGGCGTAAAGCGTGCGCAGGCGGTTTTGTAAGACAGGCGTGAAATCCCCGAGCTCAACTTGGGAATGGCGCTTGTGACTGCAAGGCTAGAGTATGTCAGAGGGGGGTAGAATTCCACGTGTAGCAGTGAAATGCGTAGAGATGTGGAGGAATACCGATGGCGAAGGCAGCCCCCTGGGACGTCACTGACGCTCATGCACGAAAGCGTGGGGAGCAAACAGGATTAGATACCCTGGTAGTCCACGCCCTAAACGATGTCAACTAGTTGTTGGGGATTCATTTCTTCAGTAACGTAGCTAACGCGTGAAGTTGACCGCCTGGGGAGTACGGTCGCAAGATTAAAACTCAAAGGAATTGACGGGGACCCGCACAAGCGGTGGATGATGTGGATTAATTCGATGCAACGCGAAAAACCTTACCTACCCTTGACATGCCACTAACGAAGCAGAGATGCATTAGGTGCCCGAAAGGGAAAGTGGACACAGGTGCTGCATGGCTGTCGTCAGCTCGTGTCGTGAGATGTTGGGTTAAGTCCCGCAACGAGCGCAACCCTTGTCTCTAGTTGCTACGAAAGGGCACTCTAGAGAGACTGCCGGTGACAAACCGGAGGAAGGTGGGGATGACGTCAAGTCCTCATGGCCCTTATGGGTAGGGCTTCACACGTCATACAATGGTGCGTACAGAGGGTTGCCAACCCGCGAGGGGGAGCTAATCCCAGAAAACGCATCGTAGTCCGGATCGTAGTCTGCAACTCGACTACGTGAAGCTGGAATCGCTAGTAATCGCGGATCAGCATGCCGCGGTGAATACGTTCCCGGGTCTTGTACACACCGCCCGTCACACCATGGGAGTGGGTTTTGCCAGAAGTAGTTAGCCTAACCGCAAGGAGGGCGATTACCACGGCAGGGTTCATGACTGGGGTGAAGTCGTAACAAGGTAGCCGTATCGGAAGGTGCGGCTGGATCACCTCCTTTCTAGAGGCTTGTGTCTCAAGCCTAGCGTTCACACTTATCGGTTTGTTTGCTGTTACAGCCAAGGGTCTGTAGCTCAGGTGGTTAGAGCACCGTCTTGATAAGGCGGGGGTCGTAGGTTCAAGTCCTACCAGACCCACCAAGTTATCCGGAAGGGGGATTAGCTCAGCTGGGAGAGCACCTGCTTTGCAAGCAGGGGGTCGTCGGTTCGATCCCGTCATCCTCCACCATCACCTGGTACCTTGGAATTGGTGGTCAAATGCAAGCGCTTAGCATTGAGCGTTTGCATTTGGCATTGCCAAGCGATCGCAAGATCGGCTGTTCTTTAAAAATATGGGATGTAGTAAAGGTGTCGCGGTGCTTTGATGAGAAGCACAGTAGTTAAACGCGATACCGGGTTGTGATTGTATCAACCAAAATGTATTTAAGTGATCGAAAGATGACTTGGAATACGGCACAAATGCGAGAACTCATCCTGTAGCGACTGTTTCGAGCGATCGAGACACACTCGTTATAGGGTCAAGCGAACAAGTGCATGTGGTGGATGCCTTGGCGATCACAGGCGATGAAGGACGCGGTAGCCTGCGAAAAGCTTCGGGGAGCTGGCAAACAAGCTTTGATCCGGAGATGTCCGAATGGGGAAACCCGGCCCGTATGGGTCATCCCTGACTGAATCCATAGGTCAGGGAAGCGAACGCGGCGAACTGAAACATCTAAGTAGCTGCAGGAACAGAAATCAACCGAGATTCCCAAAGTAGTGGCGAACGAAATGGGAAGAGCCTTGTACTCTTTAGCAGTGGTGTTAGCAGAACGGGATGGAAAGCCCGGCCATAGCAGGTGATAGCCCTGTATGCGAAAACACGATTGTGGAACTAGGTGTACGACAAGTAGGGCGGGACACGTGAAATCCTGTCTGAAGATGGGGGGACCATCCTCCAAGGCTAAATACTCGTGATCGACCGATAGTGAACCAGTACCGTGAGGGAAAGGCGAAAAGAACCCCGGGAGGGGAGTGAAATAGATCCTGAAACCGCATGCATACAAACAGTCGGAGCCTGGAAACGGGTGACGGCGTACCTTTTGTATAATGGGTCAGCGACTTACATTCAGTGGCAAGCTTAACCGATTAGGGAAGGCGTAGCGAAAGCGAGTCCGAACAGGGCGTTGAGTCGCTGGGTGTAGACCCGAAACCAGATGATCTATCCATGGCCAGGTTGAAGGTGCGGTAACACGTACTGGAGGACCGAACCCACTAACGTTGAAAAGTTAGGGGATGAGCTGTGGATAGGGGTGAAAGGCTAAACAAATCTGGAAATAGCTGGTTCTCTCCGAAAACTATTTAGGTAGTGCCTCGTGTGTCACCTTCGGGGGTAGAGCACTGTCATGGTTGGGGGGTCTATTGCTGATTACCCCGCCATAGCAAACTCCGAATACCGAAGAGTGCAATCACGGGAGACAGACATCGGGTGCTAACGTCCGGTGTCAAGAGGGAAACAACCCAGACCGCCAGCTAAGGTCCCCAAGATTGGCTAAGTGGGAAACGAAGTGGGAAGGCTAAAACAGTCAGGAGGTTGGCTTAGAAGCAGCCACCCTTTAAAGAAAGCGTAATAGCTCACTGATCGAGTCGTCCTGCGCGGAAGATGTAACGGGGCTAAGCCAGTCACCGAAGCTGCGGACGCACAGTAATGTGCGTGGTAGGAGAGCGTTCTGTAAGCCTGTGAAGGTGTCTTGTAAAGGATGCTGGAGGTATCAGAAGTGCGAATGCTGACATGAGTAGCGATAAAGGGGGTGAAAGGCCCCCTCGCCGTAAGCCCAAGGTTTCCTACGCAACGTTCATCGGCGTAGGGTGAGTCGGCCCCTAAGGCGAGGCAGAGATGCGTAGCTGATGGGAAGCAGGTTAATATTCCTGCACCGTCGTATGATGCGATGGGGGGACGGATCGCGGAAGGTTGTCCGGGTGTTGGAAGTCCCGGTCCCTGCATTGGAGAAGGCGCTTTGGCAAATCCGGGCGCGGGATTCAAGGATGTGGGGCGAGCGGCCTAGTGCTGCGAAGCAATTGGAAGTGGTTCCAAGAAAAGCCTCTAAGCTTCAGTCATACGAGACCGTACCGCAAACCGACACAGGTGGGCGAGATGAGTATTCTAAGGCGCTTGAGAGAACTCGGGAGAAGGAACTCGGCAAATTGGTACCGTAACTTCGGGATAAGGTACGCCCTGGTAGCTTGACTGGCCTGCGCCAGAAGGGTGAAGGGGTTGCAATAAAATGGTGGCTGCGACTGTTTAATAAAAACACAGCACTCTGCAAACACGAAAGTGGACGTATAGGGTGTGACGCCTGCCCGGTGCCGGAAGATTAAATGATGGGGTGCAAGCTCTTGATTGAAGTCCCGGTAAACGGCGGCCGTAACTATAACGGTCCTAAGGTAGCGAAATTCCTTGTCGGGTAAGTTCCGACCTGCACGAATGGCGTAACGATGGCCACACTGTCTCCTCCCGAGACTCAGCGAAGTTGAAGTGTTTGTGATGATGCAATCTCCCCGCGGCTAGACGGAAAGACCCCATGAACCTTTACTGTAGCTTTGCATTGGACTTTGAACCGATCTGTGTAGGATAGGTGGGAGGCTTTGAAGCGTGGACGCTAGTTCACGTGGAGCCGTCCTTGAAATACCACCCTGGTTTGTTTGAGGTTCTAACCTTGACCCGTGAATCCGGGTCGGGGACAGTGCATGGTAGGCAGTTTGACTGGGGCGGTCTCCTCCCAAAGTGTAACGGAGGAGTTCGAAGGTACGCTTGGTACGGTCGGACATCGTACCTAAAGTGCAATGGCAAAAGCGTGCTTAACTGCGAGACCGACAAGTCGAGCAGGTGCGAAAGCAGGACATAGTGATCCGGTGGTTCTGAATGGAAGGGCCATCGCTCAACGGATAAAAGGTACTCTGGGGATAACAGGCTGATACCGCCCAAGAGTTCATATCGACGGCGGTGTTTGGCACCTCGATGTCGGCTCATCTCATCCTGGGGCTGTAGCCGGTCCCAAGGGTATGGCTGTTCGCCATTTAAAGAGGTACGTGAGCTGGGTTTAAAACGTCGTGAGACAGTTTGGTCCCTATCTGCCGTGGGCGTTGGAATCTTGACGGGGGCTGCTCCTAGTACGAGAGGACCGGAGTGGACGTACCGCTGGTGTACCTGTTGTCTCGCCAGAGGCATCGCAGGGTAGCTATGTACGGAAGAGATAACCGCTGAAAGCATCTAAGCGGGAAACTCGCCTGAAGATGAGGATTCCCTGGCGGCTTGACCGCCTTGAAGGGTCGTTCGAGACCAGGACGTTGATAGGCTGGGTGTGGAAGCGCAGTAATGCGTTAAGCTAACCAGTACTAATTGCCCGTAAGGCTTGATCCTATAACCAGTGTGTTTTGCCTGGTGTGTGTGATCGTGACTGTGCCGAAACAGTTGACACAAGAC
The DNA here is from genome assembly GCF_055385985.1 of Cupriavidus sp. LA-1. Classification (NCBI taxonomy): domain Bacteria; kingdom Pseudomonadati; phylum Pseudomonadota; class Betaproteobacteria; order Burkholderiales; family Burkholderiaceae; genus Cupriavidus; species Cupriavidus sp. LA-1. Next base: position 5,378 of record NZ_AP031387.1, read on the forward strand.
GCACAACCCCAACTACATCCCTATTCGCAGCGTTGACCTCAACCTCAGCGCTGCAACCCCTTATGCCTGGTGACCATAGCGAGTTGGAACCACCCCTTCCCATCCCGAACAGGTCCGTGAAACGACTCCGCGCCGATGATAGTGCGGATTACCCGTGTGAAAGTAGGTCATCGCCAGGCTCTTATCCCCAAAACCCCTCGACAGCGTGTGCTGCGAGGGGTTTTGTCTTTTCCGGCCGCCGTGCGTGCGTGTCTCCAGCCCCCGCCAGGTGGCCTCAGAGCCTCCAGGAGCTGCGCCGGGACGCCCCTATAGGGTGAGAACGCAGAAATTTAAACTGCGCTTGTGGGAGCGATCAGGCGGTTCAAGCGCCACGCTGGTACGCCTTCCCTGGTCTGACAAAGTACCGTATCCGCAACGGAAAGTGCTTGACAGGCGAGGTGAATAGCCCCATAATCGATAGTTCTCTGCGGAGAGGTGCCCGAGTGGCTAAAGGGGGCAGACTGTAAATCTGTTGGCTTACGCCTACGCTGGTTCGAATCCAGCCCTCTCCACCAGAATGCAAGACAGCAGCCGGCAATGCCGGTGAAGAAGCAGGAAAGAACCGGGCGGGTGTAGCTCAATGGTAGAGCAGAAGCCTTCCAAGCTTACGACGAGGGTTCGATTCCCTTCACCCGCTCCAGTCGCGCGGTTGCTGTCAAAGTAGTACGTCAAGTTTCGCCCATGTGGCTCAGTGGTAGAGCACTCCCTTGGTAAGGGAGAGGTCGGCAGTTCGATCCTGCCCATGGGCACCAAATACCACGCACTGGCAATATCGCTACCGAGACAGGAGTCGCGAAATGGCAAAGGAAAAGTTCGAGCGGACCAAGCCGCACGTGAACGTTGGTACGATTGGTCACGTTGACCATGGCAAGACCACGCTGACCGCAGCGATCGCCACGGTGCTGGCAGCGAAGTTCGGCGGTGCCGCCAAGAAGTACGACGAAATCGACGCAGCGCCGGAAGAGAAGGCACGCGGTATTACCATCAATACCGCCCACGTCGAGTACGAGACGGCCAACCGCCACTACGCGCACGTTGACTGCCCGGGCCACGCTGACTATGTGAAGAACATGATCACGGGCGCAGCGCAGATGGACGGCGCAATCCTGGTTTGCTCGGCCGCTGACGGCCCGATGCCGCAAACGCGTGAGCACATCCTGCTGGCCCGTCAGGTTGGCGTGCCGTACATCATCGTGTTCCTGAACAAGTGCGACATGGTGGACGACGCTGAACTGCTCGAGCTGGTCGAGATGGAAGTTCGCGAGCTGCTCTCGAAGTACGAGTTCCCCGGCGACGACACCCCGATCATCAAGGGTTCGGCCAAGCTGGCGCTGGAAGGCGACAAGGGCGAGCTGGGCGAAGTGGCCATCATGAACCTGGCCGACGCGCTGGACACGTACATCCCGACGCCGGAGCGCGCTGTTGACGGTACGTTCCTGATGCCGGTGGAAGACGTGTTCTCGATCTCGGGTCGCGGCACGGTGGTGACCGGCCGTATCGAGCGCGGCGTGATCAAGGTCGGCGAAGAAATCGAAATCGTTGGTATCAAGCCGACGGTGAAGACCACCTGCACCGGCGTGGAAATGTTCCGCAAGCTGCTGGACCAGGGCCAGGCTGGCGACAACGTCGGTCTGCTGCTGCGCGGCACCAAGCGTGAAGACGTCGAGCGCGGCCAGGTGCTGTGCAAGCCGGGTTCGATCAAGCCGCACACCCACTTCACCGGCGAGGTGTACATCCTGTCGAAGGACGAAGGCGGCCGTCACACCCCGTTCTTCAACAACTACCGCCCGCAGTTCTACTTCCGTACCACCGACGTGACTGGCTCGATCGAGCTGCCGGCGGACAAGGAAATGGTCATGCCGGGTGACAACGTGTCGATCACCGTCAAGCTGATCGCCCCGATCGCCATGGAAGAAGGCCTGCGCTTCGCTATCCGCGAAGGTGGCCGTACCGTCGGCGCCGGCGTCGTGGCAAAGATCCTCGACTAAGTTGTTTGATGGCGAACGCGGCACCAACCGGCCGCGTTCGTTGCCAGAAGGGGTTGGCGGCAGCGCCGGCCCCACAGTTGTTTTAGGGGTATAGCTCAACTGGCAGAGCGTCGGTCTCCAAAACCGAAGGTTGGGGGTTCGATTCCCTCTGCCCCTGCCAAATCAATCAGCCGCGTCGCGAGGAGCAATCGTGACGCGGCTTAGTCTCGTTTGCGAAACATGGCCAATCCCAATGTTGAAACCGTGAACGCCAGCAGCGGCAAGTGGATGCTTGGTGTCGCGGTGCTGCTGGTGGTTGCGGGCGTCATCGGTTTCTATGCACTGGCACAGCAACCGTCTTATGTACGTGGCGCCGCACTGTTCGGTGGTATTGCACTGGGTATCGTCGTTGCACTGGTGTCCACACCGGGCAAGGACTTTATCGGGTTCGCCAAGGAATCGTATCGGGAAGTTCGCAAGGTCGTCTGGCCGACGCGCAAGGAAGCCGGGCAGATGACGGGGCTGGTCTTCGTCTTTGTCGTCGTCATGGCACTGTTCCTGTGGTCGGCAGACAAGCTCATCGAGTGGGTCGTCTTCTCGCTCGTGCTGGGCTGGAAATAAGAGGTAGCACATGACGGATAACGCTCAGCAGGAAACCACCGCGCCGGAATCGCCTTCGTCGAAGAAGCGCTGGTATGTCGTGCATGCCTACTCCGGCATGGAGAAGAGCGTGCAGCGCGCGCTGCAGGAGCGCATCGAGCGCGCCGAGATGCAGGACAAGTTTGGCCGCATCCTGGTGCCGTCCGAAGAAGTCGTGGAAATCAAGGGCGGCCACAAGTCGGTCACCGAGCGCCGTTTCTTCCCGGGCTACGTGCTGGTGGAAATGGAAATGACCGACGAGACCTGGCACCTGGTGAAGAACACCAGCAAGGTCACCGGTTTCGTGGGCGGTGCCCGCAACCGCCCGAGCCCGATTTCGCAGCGCGAAGTCGACAAGATCATGACCCAGATGCAGGAAGGGGTCGAGAAGCCGCGTCCCAAGACGCTGTTCGAAGTGGGCGAAATGGTGCGCGTCAAGGACGGTCCGTTCACCGACTTCAACGGCAACGTGGAAGAAGTGAACTACGAGAAGTCGCGCCTGCGCGTCTCGGTCACGATCTTCGGGCGCGCAACGCCGGTCGAACTCGAGTTCGGCCAGGTCGAGAAGGTTTAAGGAATTTGCCGGCGACTGCCTGAACGGGCGGCAACTGGCAACGGCGACGCCCCGGTGGCGGCGCCAAGAGGAGCGTGAGGCCGTGCCGAGGGTGCGGCGACAGCGCGTTACGACTCAACAGGATCGCATCCCGAAAGAGCGATCCGGATTGGAGTAGAGATGGCCAAGAAGATCATTGGCTTTATCAAGCTGCAGATTCCGGCTGGTAAGGCAAATCCCTCCCCGCCCGTTGGTCCCGCACTGGGTCAGCGTGGTCTGAACATCATGGAGTTCTGCAAGGCGTTCAACGCCCAGACCCAGGGTATGGAACCCGGTCTGCCGGTGCCGGTGGTGATTACCGCCTTCGCCGACAAGAGCTTCACGTTCGTGATGAAGTCGCCCCCCGCGACCGTGCTGATCAAGAAGGCAGCCGGCGTGGCCAAGGGTTCGCCGAAGCCCCATACCGACAAGGTTGGCAAGATCACCCGCGCCCAGGCTGAAGAAATCGCCAAGGCCAAGAACGCTGACCTGACCGCCGCCGACCTGGACGCCGCCGTGCGTACCATCGCCGGTTCGGCTCGTTCGATGGGCATCACCGTGGAGGGTCTGTAAATGGCTAAGGTTTCCAAGCGCGTCGCCGCCAACAAGGCGAAGATCGAGCGTACCAAGTTCTACCCGATCGACGAGGCCCTGGGCCTGGTGAAGGGCTGCGCCTCGGCGAAGTTCGACGAATCGATCGACGTGGCCGTGCAACTGGGCATCGACGCCAAGAAGTCGGACCAGGTGGTTCGTGGTTCGGTGGTGCTGCCCGCCGGTACCGGCAAGTCGGTTCGCGTGGCTGTGTTCGCCCAGGGCGAGAAGGCTGAAGCCGCCAAGGCCGCCGGTGCTGACATCGTCGGCATGGAAGACCTGGCTGAGCAAGTCAAGGCCGGCAACCTGAACTTCGACGTCGTGATCGCTTCGCCGGACACGATGCGTATCGTCGGTACGCTGGGCCAGATCCTGGGCCCGCGCGGCCTGATGCCGAACCCGAAGGTCGGTACCGTGACCCCCGACGTGGCCCAGGCCGTGAAGAACGCCAAGGCCGGTCAGGTCCAGTTCCGTGTCGACAAGGCCGGTATCATCCACGCCACCATCGGCCGCCGTTCGTTCGAAGACGCCGCGCTGAAGACCAACCTGTCGGCGCTGCTGGACGCGCTGGTCAAGGCCAAGCCGGCCACGAGCAAGGGCGTGTACCTGCGCAAGGTCGCGGTCTCGTCGACCATGGGCGTGGGCGTGCGAGTCGACCAGGCTACGCTGGCAGCCTGAGCTGACGGCAAATTGCCGACCGTGACCCGATAACACCGGTCGGCAAGCAGAATTGAAGGTCCTCGCCACGGCGGGGATCGTCTCCGGACCGAACAGGGAAGGAGCATGGCTTTGGGCAGTGGTGCCGTCCGGTCGCGCAAGCAACGACGGCACTGCTGGTTATCAAAGACCGCTGGTGTCCTGGTCCGCGGCAGTGTTGGCGGAAAGGGCTTAATCGGCCGGTGCGTGCGGGATGGCTTTCGGGCCTGACCGACGTGTTCCGGCCAGCCAGCGCAGATGGCGCACCCGAAGGGATTGAAGCAGCCGGGCATGACCCGGATGATTCGGGCCAATCGGACGCCGTTCGTTTGTGCTGACGTGAAGGCTCCGGTATTGCCGGAGAGCTAGCGTCGTTTTGGAGCTTAACCGTGCCACTCAATATTGAAGATAAGAAGGCCGTCGTTGCTGAGGTCTCGGCGCAAGTCGCCAAGGCCCAGACCATCGTCGTGGCCGAATATCGCGGCATTGCGGTTGGCGATCTGACCAAGCTGCGTGCTGCCGCTCGCCAGCAAGGCGTGTACCTGCGTGTTCTGAAGAACACGCTGGCCCGCCGTGCCGTCGAAGGTACGCCGTTTGCTGGCCTCGCAGAGCAGATGACCGGTCCGCTGATCTACGGTATTTCCGAAGATGCAGTGTCGTCGGCCAAGGTTCTGAACGACTTTGCCAAGACCAACGACAAGTTGGTCCTGCGCGCAGGGTCGTATGACGGCAAGGTTCTCGACGCTGCCGCCGTGAAGGCGCTGGCCTCGATCCCGAGCCGCGACGAACTGATTGCTCAGCTGCTGGGCGTGATGCAGGCACCGGTGTCGGGCTTCGCCCGTCTGCTGGCTGCACTGGCTGCCAAGAACGCAGAAGGCGCTCCCGCGGAAGCGGAAGCCGCCGGCGCCTAAGGCAATCCAGGCCGCGCATCGAAAGATCGCATTACCGATACCGAATCAAATCTAGTAGGAGTATTTCAAATGGCAATCACCAAAGACGACATCCTGGAAGCCGTTGGCGCGATGTCCGTGATGGAACTGAACGACCTGGTCAAGGCGTTCGAAGAGAAGTTTGGCGTGTCGGCCGCTGCCATGGCCGTGGCTGCTGCTCCGGGCGCTGGCGGTGCCGCCGCTGCTGAAGAGCAGACCGAGTTCAACGTGATCCTGGCCGAAGTCGGCGCCAACAAGGTTGGCGTGATTAAGGCTGTTCGCGAAATCACCGGCCTGGGCCTGAAGGAAGCCAAGGACCTGGTCGATGGCGCACCGAAGCCCGTCAAGGAAGGCGTGGACAAGGCCGCTGCTGCCGAAGCCAAGAAGAAGCTGGAAGACGCTGGCGCGAAGGTCGACGTCAAGTAAGGCTATGCTCGCGTGCCCTTGTGGCACGCGAATGGGGCTGGCAAAGGGAAATTCCCGGCGCCAGCCTTTTTGCGCTTGTGCGATTGTGTTTTAGTCGCCACTCCGCACAGCGAGCGCGCAGTAGAAAGTGATGTTTGCGATTCGCGGCAGGCTTTGATTTGCCGGCGATTCAGCAGAGGCCAAACATCAGTGGCACACTAAGTGGTTGCTGCTGATGTTTGTCTTCTGAACCGACTGCAGAAGACAAGTTTGGTCGGGTGTCCCCCGGGCGAGTACAGGCGTTGCGCTGATGCGACGACCACACCGCCCGCAGCGTGCGGACACCGTCAGCCAGAGGTTGGTAGCGGCCAACCGCCAAATCCCCTCCCAGTCGCTGAACACCTCAGGCGCGGCCAGGTCCAGCCGTCCTGCGATGATTCGGAGATCCCATGGCGTACAGCTTCACCGAAAAGAAGCGCATTCGCAAAAGCTTTGCGAAGCGCGCGACGGTACATCAGGTTCCATTCCTGCTTGCCACTCAGATTGAATCCTACACCCAGTTCTTGCAAGCGGAAACGCCGACCGCGCGTCGCAAGACCGAAGGCCTCCAGGCCGCTTTCAACGCAATCTTCCCGATCTCCTCGCATAACGGGCTTGCCCGTATGGAGTTCGTCTCGTATCACCTGTCCAACCCGCCGTTCGACGTCAAGGAATGTCAGCAGCGTGGCCTGACCTTCCACTCGGCCCTGCGTGCCAAGGTTCGCCTGATCATCAACGATCGCGAGAACCCGGGCAAGGTCAAGGAAGTGAAGGAGCAGGAAGTCTACATGGGCGAAATCCCGCTGATGACTTCCACCGGTTCGTTCGTGATCAACGGCACCGAGCGTGTCATCGTCTCGCAGCTGCACCGCTCGCCGGGCGTGTTCTTCGAGCACGACAAGGGCAAGACCCACAGCTCGGGCAAGCTGCTGTTCTCGGCACGTATCATCCCCTACCGCGGTTCGTGGCTGGACTTCGAATTCGATCCGAAGGACATCCTGTACTTCCGCGTCGACCGCCGCCGCAAGATGCCGGTGACGATCCTGCTGAAGTCGATCGGCCTGACCCCGGAACAGATCCTCGCGCACTTCTTCGTGTTCGACAACTTCACGCTGCAGGCCGAAGGCGCGCAGCTGGAGTTCGTGCCCGAGCGCCTGCGCGGCGAAGTCGCGCGCTTCGACATCGCCGACAAGAACGGCCGTGTCGTGGTCGAGAAGGACAAGCGGATCAACGCCAAGCACATCCGTGACCTGGACTCGGCCGGCACCAAGCTGATCAGCGTGCCGGAAGACTACCTGCTGGGCCGCGTGCTGGCCAAGAACATCATCGACCCGGATACCGGCGAGGTGATTGCCAACGCCAACGACGAGCTGACCGAAACGCTGCTGGAAAACCTGCGCGAAGCCGGCGTCAAGCAGATCCAGACCCTGTACACCAACGACCTGGATCAGGGCCCGTACATGTCGCAGACCCTGCGCGTGGACGAGACCGCCGACCAGACCGCCGCGCGTATCGCGATCTACCGCATGATGCGCCCGGGCGAGCCGCCGACCGAGGAAGCCGTGGAAGCGCTGTTCCAGCGCCTGTTCTACAGCGAAGAGTCGTACGACCTGTCGCGCGTTGGCCGCATGAAGGTCAACAGCCGCCTGGGTCGCCCCACCGGCGAAGGCGCCATGGTGCTGCAGGACGAGGACATCCTCGAGACCATCAAGATCCTGGTCAACCTGCGCAACGGCAAGGGCGAGGTCGATGACATCGACCACCTGGGCAACCGCCGCGTGCGTTGTGTCGGCGAACTGGCCGAAAACCAGTTCCGTGCCGGCCTGTCGCGCGTGGAGCGCGCCGTCAAGGAGCGTCTGGGCCAGGCCGAGACCGAGAACCTGATGCCGCACGACCTGATCAACTCGAAGCCGATCTCGTCGGCGATCCGCGAGTTCTTCGGTTCGTCGCAGCTGTCGCAGTTCATGGACCAGACCAACCCGCTGTCCGAGATCACGCACAAGCGCCGTGTCTCCGCACTGGGCCCGGGCGGCCTGACGCGCGAGCGCGCCGGCTTTGAAGTCCGTGACGTGCACCCGACCCACTATGGCCGCGTGTGCCCGATCGAAACGCCGGAAGGCCCGAACATTGGCCTGATCAACTCGCTGGCACTGTATGCCCGCCTGAACGAATACGGCTTCCTGGAAACGCCGTACCGCAAGGTGGTCGACAGCAAGCTGACCGACCAGGTCGACTACCTGTCCGCGATCGAGGAAGGCAAGTACGTGGTGGCGCAGGCCAACGCGACGGTCGACGCCGAAGGCAACCTGACCGACGAACTGGTGTCGGCGCGTGAAGGCTCCGAGCGTGAAACCCGTATGGTGACGCCGGACCGCGTGCAGTACATCGACGTGGCGCCGTCGCAGATCGTGTCGGCCGCTGCCTCGCTGGTGCCGTTCCTGGAACACGATGACGCGAACCGTGCACTGATGGGCGCGAACATGCAGCGTCAGGCCGTGCCTTGCCTGCGTCCGGACAAGCCGCTGGTCGGCACCGGCATCGAGCGTACCGTTGCGGTCGACTCGGGCACCGCGGTGCAGGCCATGCGCGGTGGCGTGGTCGACTACGTCGACGCGATGCGTATCGTGATCCGCGTGAACGACGACGAAGCCGTGGCCGGTGAAGTCGGCGTGGACATCTACAACCTGATCAAGTACACGCGCTCGAACCAGAACACCAACATCAACCAGCGTCCGATGGTCAAGGTGGGCGACCACGTGGCCCGCGGCGACGTCATCGCCGACGGCGCCTCGACCGACCTGGGTGAGCTGGCCCTCGGCCAGAACATGCTGGTGGCGTTCATGCCGTGGAACGGCTACAACTTCGAGGATTCGATCCTGATCTCGGAGCGTGTGGTGGCCGAAGACCGCTATACCTCGATCCACATCGAGGAACTGTCGGTCGTTGCCCGCGACACCAAGCTGGGACCGGAAGAAATCACGCGCGATATCTCGAACCTGGCCGAAGCCCAGCTGGCTCGCCTGGACGAGTCGGGCATCACCTACATCGGCGCCGAAGTTGAAGCCGGCGACGTGCTGGTGGGCAAGGTCACGCCGAAGGGCGAGACCCAGCTGACCCCGGAAGAGAAGCTGCTGCGCGCGATCTTCGGCGAGAAGGCATCGGACGTGAAGGACACCTCGCTGCGCGTGCCGTCGGGCATGAGCGGCATCGTGATCGACGTCCAGGTTTTCACCCGCGAAGGCGTGACGCGCGACAAGCGTGCCCAGTCGATCATCGACGACGAACTGAAGCGCTACCGCCTGGACCTGAACGACCAGCTGCGTATCGTGGAAGGCGACGCGTTCCAGCGTCTGGAGCGCCTGCTCGTCGACAAGACCGTCAACGGCGGTCCGAAGAAGCTGGCCAAGGGTGCCAAGATCACCAAGGAGTACCTGGCGGACATCGACAAGTACCACTGGTTCGACATCCGTCCGGCCGACGAGGAACTGGCTGCCCAGCTGGAAGCCGTCAAGGAAGCCATCGAGCAGAAGCGCCACGAGTTCGACCTGGCCTTCGAAGAGAAGCGCAAGAAGCTCACGCAGGGCGACGAACTGCCGCCGGGCGTGATCAAGATGGTCAAGGTGTACCTGGCCGTCAAGCGCCGCCTGCAGCCTGGCGACAAGATGGCCGGCCGTCACGGTAACAAGGGTGTCGTGTCCAAGATCACGCCGATCGAAGACATGCCCTACATGGCCGACGGTACGCCTGCCGACATCGTGCTGAACCCGCTGGGCGTGCCTTCGCGGATGAACGTGGGCCAGATTCTCGAGACCCACCTGGGCTGGGCCGCGCGCGGCCTGGGCGAGCGCATCGGCAACATGCTGAAGGCGCAAGCCAAGGCAGCCGAAGTGCGCAAGCTGCTCACGCAGATCTACAACGAGAGCGGCAAGGTCGAAGACCTCGACAGCCTGTCGGATTCGGAAGTCCTGGAACTGGCCGAGAACCTGAAGAAGGGCGTGCCGTTCGCGACGCCGGTGTTCGACGGTGCGCATGAGGACGAAATCCGCCGCATGCTGGACCTCGCCTATCCGGAAGAGATCGCGAAGGAGAAGGGCCTGACCGCTTCCAAGCAGCAGGTCACGCTGTTCGACGGCCGCACCGGCGAAGCGTTCGAGCGTCCGGTCACGCTGGGTGTGATGCACATGCTGAAGCTGCATCACCTGGTCGACGACAAGATGCACGCGCGTTCCACCGGCCCGTACTCGCTGGTGACGCAGCAGCCGCTGGGCGGCAAGGCCCAGTTCGGTGGCCAGCGTTTCGGTGAGATGGAAGTGTGGGCACTGGAAGCCTACGGCGCGTCGTACGTGCTGCAGGAAATGCTGACGGTCAAGTCCGATGACGTGAACGGCCGTACCAAGGTGTACGAGAACATCGTCAAGGGCGAGCACTCGATCGACGCCGGCATGCCGGAATCGTTCAACGTGCTGGTGAAGGAAATCCGCTCGCTGGGTATCGACATCGACCTCGATCGCTACTGATCGGGCAGGTGAGGGGAGCCGGTTGCGGCCGGCTCCCCGTCGACACACAGCAGCGCAGGATTTCCCACAGGATGAATGCCAGCGACCCGGACCAACTCCGGGGCGGTGGCGAAACAAGGAGTTGCAATGAAAGCATTGCTCGATCTCTTTAAGCAGGTACAGCAGGAAGAGCAGTTCGACGCGATCAAGATCGGCCTGGCCTCGCCCGAAAAGATCCGTTCGTGGTCGTACGGCGAAGTGAAGAAGCCGGAAACGATCAACTACCGTACGTTCAAGCCGGAACGCGACGGCCTGTTCTGCGCCAAGATCTTTGGCCCGATCAAGGACTACGAGTGCCTGTGCGGCAAGTACAAGCGCCTGAAGCACCGTGGCGTGATCTGCGAGAAGTGCGGCGTTGAAGTGACGCTGGCCAAGGTGCGCCGCGAGCGCATGGGCCATATCGAACTGGCCGCGCCGACCGCGCACATCTGGTTCCTGAAGTCGCTGCCGTCGCGCCTGGGCATGGTCCTGGACATGACGCTGCGCGACATCGAGCGCGTGCTGTACTTTGAAGCATTCGTGGTGCTCGAACCCGGCATGACCCCGCTCAAGAAGAGCCAGATCATGTCCGAAGACGACTACCTCGCGAAGTGCGACGAGTACGGCGAGGGCGAGTTCGTCGCCATGATGGGTGCCGAGGGCATCCGTGAACTGCTGCGCGGCATCGACATCGAGAAGCAGATCGAACAGATCCGCGCCGAGCTGCAGGCCACCGGCTCCGAAGCCAAGATCAAGAAGTTCGCCAAGCGCCTGAAGGTGCTCGAGGCCTTCCAGCGTTCGGGCATCAAGCCCGAGTGGATGATCCTCGAAGTGCTGCCGGTGCTGCCGCCCGAGCTGCGTCCGCTGGTGCCGCTGGACGGCGGCCGCTTCGCGACCTCGGACCTGAACGACCTGTATCGCCGCGTCATCAACCGTAACAACCGCCTGAAGCGCCTGCTGGAACTGAAGGCGCCCGAGATCATCGTGCGCAACGAAAAGCGCATGCTGCAGGAAGCGGTTGACTCGCTGCTGGACAACGGCCGTCGCGGCAAGGCGATGACCGGTGCCAACAAGCGTCCGCTGAAGTCCCTGGCCGAAATGATCAAGGGCAAGGGCGGCCGTTTCCGTCAGAACCTGCTGGGCAAGCGCGTCGACTACTCGGGCCGTTCGGTCATCGTGGTGGGCCCGACGCTCAAGCTGCACCAGTGCGGCCTGCCCAAGCTGATGGCGCTCGAGCTGTTCAAGCCCTTCATTTTCCACAAGCTGGAAACGATGGGCATCGCCACCACCATCAAGGCGGCGAAGAAGGAAGTCGAAAGCCAGACCCCGGTGGTGTGGGACATCCTCGAAGAGGTGATCCGCGAGCACCCGGTGATGCTGAACCGTGCGCCGACGCTGCACCGCCTGGGCATCCAGGCGTTCGAGCCGGTGCTGATCGAAGGCAAGGCCATCCAGCTGCACCCGCTGGTCTGCGCGGCGTTCAACGCCGACTTCGACGGTGACCAGATGGCTGTCCACGTCCCGCTGTCGCTGGAAGCGCAGATGGAAGCCCGCACCCTGATGCTGGCCTCCAACAACGTGCTGTTCCCGGCCAACGGCGACCCGTCGATCGTGCCGTCGCAAGACGTGGTGCTGGGTCTGTACTACACGACCCGCGACAAGATCAACGGCCGCGGCGAGGGCATGACCTTTGCCGACATCAGCGAAGTGATCCGCGCCTACGAGAACAAGGAAGTCGAACTGGCTTCGCGCGTGAACGTGCGTATCACCGAGTATGAGCTGGTCGACAAGGACGCCGAAGGCGACGCCCGTTTCGCACCCAAGATCACGCTGCAGGCCACCACGGTCGGCCGCGCGATCCTGTCCGAGATCCTGCCCAAGGGCCTGCCGTTCTCGGTGCTGAACAAGCCGCTGAAGAAGAAGGAAATCTCGCGCCTGATCAACACCGCGTTCCGCAAGTGCGGCCTGCGCGAGACCGTGATCTTCGCCGACAAGCTGCTGCAGTCGGGCTTCCGCCTGGCAACCCGCGCCGGTATCTCGATCGCCATCGACGACATGCTGGTGCCGCCGCAGAAGGAAAAGATCATCGCCGAGGCCTCGGCCAAGGTGAAGGAATACGACAAGCAGTACATGTCGGGTCTGGTGACCGACCAGGAACGCTACAACAACGTCGTGGACATCTGGGGCGCCGCCGGCGACCAGGTGGGCAAGGCGATGATGGAGCAGCTCCAGCACGAAGACGTGGTCGACCGCGAAGGCAAGACCGTGAAGCAAGAGTCGTTCAACTCCATCTACATGATGGCCGACTCGGGCGCACGGGGTTCCGCCGCGCAGATCCGCCAGCTGGCCGGTATGCGTGGCCTGATGGCCAAGCCGGATGGCTCGATCATTGAAACGCCGATTACGGCGAACTTCCGTGAAGGCCTGAACGTTCTGCAGTACTTCATCTCGACCCACGGCGCCCGTAAGGGCCTGGCCGATACGGCACTGAAGACCGCCAACTCGGGTTACCTGACCCGTCGTCTGGTCGACGTGACGCAGGATCTGGTCGTGGTCGAAGACGATTGCGGCACCACCAACGGCGTGGCCATGAAGGCCCTGGTCGAAGGCGGTGAAGTGATCGAAGCCCTGCGCGACCGTATCCTCGGCCGCGTGACCGTGGCCGACGTGGTGAACCCGGAAACCCAGGAAACCGCGATCGAGACCGGCACGCTGCTGGACGAAGACCTGGTCGACCTGATCGACGCGATCGGCGTGGACGAAGTCAAGGTCCGCACCCCGCTGTCGTGCGACACGCGCTACGGCCTGTGCGGCAAGTGCTATGGCCGCGACCTGGGCCGCGGCGTACTGGTGAACTCCGGCGAAGCGGTGGGCGTGATTGCCGCCCAGTCGATCGGTGAGCCGGGCACGCAGCTGACCATGCGTACGTTCCACATCGGTGGTGCGGCATCGCGTGCGGCAGTGGCATCGAGCGTGGAGGCCAAGGCAACCGGTACCGTGCGTTTCACGGCGACCATGCGTTACGTCACCAATGCGAAGGGCGAACTGATCGTCATCTCGCGTTCGGGCGAGGCGCTGATCACCGACGACCACGGCCGCGAGCGCGAGCGCCACAAGATCCCGTACGGCGCCACGCTGCTGGTGCAGGACGGCCAGGCCATCAAGGCTGGCACGCAGCTGGCCACGTGGGATGCGCTGACGCGCCCGATCGTGTCGGAATACACCGGTACGACCAAGTTCGAGAACGTCGAAGAAGGCGTGACCGTCGCCAAGCAGATGGACGAAGTGACGGGCCTGTCGACCCTGGTGGTGATCGATGCCAAGCGCCGCACGGCTGCCACCAAGGGCATCCGCCCGCAGGTGAAGCTGCTCGACGCCGCCGGCCAGGAAGTGAAGATCCCGGGCACGGACCACTCCGTGACCATTGGCTTCCAGGTGGGCGCGCTGATCACGGTGAAGGACGGCCAGCAGGTGCACGTGGGTGAAGTGCTCGCGCGTATCCCGACCGAATCGCAGAAGACCCGCGACATTACCGGTGGTCTGCCGCGTGTGGCCGAGCTGTTCGAAGCGCGTTCGCCGAAGGACGCCGCCGTGCTGGCGGAAGTCACCGGCACGACCTCGTTCGGCAAGGACACCAAGGGCAAGCAGCGCCTGGTCATCACCGACCTGGACGGCAATGCCCACGAGTTCCTGATCGCGAAGGAAAAGCAGGTGCTGGTGCACGACGGCCAGGTGGTGAACAAGGGCGAAATGATCGTGGAAGGTCCGGCGGACCCGCACGACATCCTGCGCCTGAAGGGCATCGAAGAGCTGGCGCACTACATCGTCGACGAAGTCCAGGACGTGTACCGTCTGCAGGGCGTGAAGATCAACGACAAGCACATCGAGGTGATCGTTCGCCAGATGCTGCGCCGCGTCCAGATCGCCGACGTGGGCGACACCAAGTTCATCCCGGGTGAACAGGTGGAGCGTTCGGAACTGCTCGACGAGAACGATCGCGTGATCGCCGAAGGCAAGCGTCCGGCCACGTACGAGAACCTGCTGCTCGGTATCACCAAGGCGTCGCTGTCGACCGACAGCTTCATCTCGGCGGCATCGTTCCAGGAAACCACCCGCGTGCTGACCGAAGCCGCGATCATGGGCAAGACCGACGACCTGCGTGGTCTGAAGGAAAACGTGATCGTCGGCCGTCTGATCCCGGCCGGTACCGGCCTGGCCTACCATCGTGCCCGCAAGGCGCGCGAGGCCTCCGAGCGCGAACGCGCCCAGGCGATCGCCGAAGAAGAGCAGTCGCTCTTCATCGAGCCGACGCCGGTGGTGCAGGCGACCGAGGGTGAAGGCGACAACGCCTGACCGCAGTAGAGACAGATCCCGCCGCAAGGCGGGCCAAAGCCCGGCTGATCCAGCCGGGCTTTTTTTTGTCCGCTCGCCGGTGGCGCTGTCGTGAGAAAGATCGGACTGTTTGCCCGGCGAGCACGGAAGCGGGCCACCTTAGTGGTATGGTTACGGCTTTTCCGGCTTCAGCAATTCCGTTGTCTATGTCGCACGCGCTGGCGATCCTCAAAGATGTCTTCGGCTACCACGCCTTCCGCGGGCGCCAGGCCGAGATCATCGACCACGTCGCGACGGGCGGCGACTGCCTGGTACTGATGCCGACCGGCGGCGGCAAGTCGCTGTGCTACCAGATCCCGGCGCTGCTGCGCCAGCGCGCCGGCGACGGCGTCGGCATCGTGGTGTCGCCGCTGATCGCGCTGATGCAGGACCAGGTCGCGGCGCTGACCGAAGCCGGCGTGCGTGCCGCGGTGCTCAATTCGACGCTGACCGGGGCCGAGGCCTCGGCGGTCGAGCGCGACCTGCTGGCCGGCCGCATCGAGATTCTCTACGTGGCGCCGGAACGGCTGATGACGCCGCGCTTCCTCGACCTGCTCGAGCGCACGCGCGTCGGGCTCTTCGCCATCGACGAAGCGCACTGCGTGTCGCAGTGGGGCCATGACTTCCGGCCTGAGTACATCCAGCTGTCGGTGCTGCACGAGCGCTTCCCGTATGTGCCGCGCATCGCGCTGACCGCGACCGCCGACGCGCTCACGCGCGACGAGATCATCGAGCGCCTGGCGCTGCACGATGCGCGTGTCTTCATCTCCAGCTTCGACCGGCCCAATATCCGCTACCGCATTGTCGAGAAGGACAATGCGCGCCAGCAGTTGCTGGCCTTCATCAAGGCCGAGCACACCGCGGCCGACGGCACCCATGACAGCGGCATCGTCTATTGCCTGTCGCGCAAGAAGGTGGAGGACACGGCGCAGTGGCTGAGCGGGCAGGGCATCAATGCGCTGGGCTACCACGCCGGCATGGATGCGCAGGTGCGCCAGCACCACCAGGCGCGCTTTCGCGAGGAAGAAGGGCTGGTGATGGTGGCCACGATCGCCTTCGGCATGGGCATCGACAAGCCCGACGTGCGCTTTGTCGCCCACCTGGACCTGCCCAAGAGCATGGAGGGCTACTACCAGGAAACCGGCCGCGCCGGTCGCGACGGGCTGCCGGCCAATGCCTGGATGGCCTACGGCCTGGGCGACGTGGTGCAGCAGAAGCGCATGATCGACGAGTCCGAGGCGGACGAGGCCTTCAAGCGCGTGTCGTCTTCCAAGCTCGATGCGCTGCTGGGCCTGTGCGAGACCGCCGGTTGCCGGCGTGTGCGCATCCTGGCGTATTTCAACGAGGCCAGCGAACCCTGCGGCAACTGCGATACCTGCCTGGAGCCGCCCGCCACCTGGGACGGCACGCGCGAGGCGCAGATGGCGCTGTCCTGTGTCTACCGCACCGCGCAGGCGAGCCGCGTGCACTTTGGCGCCACCCACCTGATCGACGTGCTGCGCGGCAATGCCTCCGAAAAGATCCGCCAGTGGGGGCACGACAAGGTGTCCACCTTCGGCATCGGCAAGGACCGCTCGGTGCATGAGTGGCATACCGTATTCCGCCAGCTGATCGCCCAGGGCCTGCTGACCATCGACCATGGCGGCCACGGTGCGCTGCTGCTGGGCGAGGACGCCCGCGCGGTGCTCAAGGGCGAACGCCAGATCATCCTGCGCCGCCAGGCCACCAAGCCCGGCAAGTCGGGCGAGCGGGCCGCGCGCGGTACCCGCACCGACCACACCGCCGACATGGATGCCGACACGCTGGCCAACTGGGAGGTGCTGCGCCGCTGGCGCACCGAAGCCGCGCGCGAGCATGGGGTGCCGGCCTATGTCATCTTCCACGATGCGACGCTGGCGGAGCTGGCCCGGACCGCACCGGGTTCCCTGTCGGCCATGCAGGGGATTCCCGGTATTGGTGCATCCAAGCTGGAGCGCTACGGACAGTCCATCCTGGAAGCCCTGCGCGGGGTTTGACGGGCGACTCGCGCCACCCCGTTCCAGGTCGGGTATACGGCTTGACGGTATACGATTCCGCTGCTAGGATGCCAGATTCGAGTTTTTGGCTTTGGATTTCGCTCGCCCGTCGGAGAAGTGGCCTTGAGGCCGCTGCCGGCAAGCCTTCCGGACTGGGTTTCCATGGACGGGTGGCGGCAGACGCGGGATCCGGGTGCCGGCTCGCGCTCTTTGGCATGCTGTTACCGCACAGTCCCGTCTCCAGAGCGCGTCCGCTCACCTCTCCCGCCCAAAACCCGTAGTTGCCTTTCCATTTCGGCGTAGCTGCCGGTGCGAAGGGCGTTTTTCGTAAAAACCAAGCTGGATTGAACAATGCCAACTATCAACCAACTGGTTCGCAAGCCGCGCGTCTCTGAAGTCGTCAAGAGCAAGAGCCCGGCGCTTGAGAACTGCCCGCAGCGTCGCGGCGTGTGCACCCGCGTGTACACCACGACGCCGAAGAAGCCGAACTCGGCACTGCGTAAGGTCGCCAAGGTGCGCCTGACCAACGGTTTCGAAGTCATTTCGTACATCGGCGGTGAAGGCCACAACCTGCAGGAACACTCGGTCGTGCTGATCCGCGGCGGCCGTGTGAAGGATCTGCCGGGTGTGCGTTACCACATCGTCCGTGGCTCGCTCGACCTGCAAGGCGTGAAGGACCGCAAGCAGGCTCGTTCGAAGTACGGCGCGAAGCGTCCGAAGGCAGCCTAAGCTACGGTAGCCTGGGTCGGAAAGACCCGAAGCAACAGACGATAGCCTGTGGCGCGAGTCATGGTGCTGTCACCAGGCGGCGGTACAACGGAACGCCTTTTTTGGCACCGTGCCGTCGAGTAAGTGGTCACCCGGCGAATTTGCTGTCTTTTGCATGCAAGCTAGTTGGTGGCCGGAGAGCGGGAACAACTGACCGCGCTCTCAACTGAATCTAAAGGAAAGAAGATGCCACGTCGTCGTGAAGTCCCCAAGCGGGATGTTCTGCCTGATCCGAAGTTCGGTAACGTTGAAGTTGCCAAGTTCATGAACGTGCTGATGCTGGACGGCAAGAAGTCGGTTGCCGAACGTATCGTCTATGGCGCGTTCGACCAGATCGAAAAGAAGGCAGGCAAGGCCCCCATCGAAGTGTTCTCCGTTGCGATCAACAACGTGAAGCCGGTGGTGGAAGTGAAGAGCCGTCGCGTGGGCGGCGCCAACTATCAGGTTCCGGTCGAAGTCCGTCCGTCGCGTCGTCTGGCATTGGCGATGCGTTGGCTGCGCGAGGCCGCGAAGAAACGCAGCGAGAAGTCGATGGCGCTGCGCCTGGCAGGTGAGCTGCTGGAAGCATCGGAAGGCCGTGGCGGCGCAATGAAGAAGCGCGACGAAGTGCACCGCATGGCCGAAGCCAACAAGGCGTTCTCGCATTTCCGCTTCTAAGCGCGCGATAGCGTTTGTTGGTTGCCGGGCGGGCTGTGTTTTTACACACCTCGCCCGTTTGTGTTAGGGGCGCGGGCAATGAGATGCCGGCGCCTCACGGACGAATAGAGGATTAAAGTGGCTCGTAAGACTCCTATTGAGCGCTACCGTAACATCGGTATTTCGGCTCACATTGACGCGGGTAAAACCACCACGACCGAGCGGATCCTGTTCTACACCGGTGTGAACCACAAGATCGGTGAAGTGCATGATGGCGCCGCCACCATGGACTGGATGGAGCAGGAGCAGGAGCGTGGCATCACGATCACCTCCGCTGCTACCACCGCCTTCTGGAAGGGCATGGGCGGCAACTACCCCGAGCACCGCTTCAACATCATCGACACCCCGGGCCACGTGGACTTCACCATCGAGGTGGAGCGTTCCATGCGCGTGCTGGACGGCGCGTGCATGGTGTACTGCGCAGTGGGTGGCGTGCAGCCGCAGTCGGAAACCGTCTGGCGTCAGGCCAACAAGTACAAGGTGCCGCGTCTGGCGTTCGTCAACAAGATGGACCGTACCGGCGCGAACTTCTTCAAGGTCTACGACCAGCTGAAGACCCGCCTGAAGGCCAACCCGGTGCCCGTCGTGGTGCCGATCGGCGCTGAAGACGGCTTCCAGGGCGTCGTCGATCTGCTGGAAATGAAGGCGATCATCTGGGACGAAGCCAGCCAGGGCGTGAAGTTCGAATACCAGGACATCCCGGCCGAGCTGCAAGCCACCGCTGACGAATGGCGCGAGAAGATGGTCGAGTCCGCGGCCGAAGCCAGCGAAGAGCTGATGGAAAAGTACCTGGGCGGCGAAGAGCTGACCCGCGCCGAGATCGTCAAGGCGCTGCGTGACCGTACCATCGCCTGCGAAATCCAGCCGATGCTGTGCGGCACCGCGTTCAAGAACAAGGGCGTGCAGCGCATGCTCGACGCCGTGATCGACTTCCTGCCGTCGCCGGTCGACATTCCGCCGGTTACGGGCACGGACGAGGACGACAGCGAGAAGAAGCTCGAACGCAAGGCTGACGACAGCGAAAAGTTCTCGGCACTGGCGTTCAAGATCATGACCGACCCGTTCGTTGGTCAGCTGATCTTCTTCCGCGTCTACTCGGGCAAGATCAATTCGGGCGACACCGTGTACAACCCGGTCAAGGGCAAGAAGGAACGCCTCGGCCGTATTCTGCAGATGCATGCCAACCAGCGCGAAGAAATCAAGGAAGTGCTGGCCGGCGACATCGCCGCTGCAGTGGGTCTGAAGGACGCCACCACGGGCGACACGCTGTGCGATCCGGCTGCACCGATCGTGCTCGAGCGCATGGTGTTCCCGGAGCCGGTGATCTCGCAGGCCGTCGAGCCGAAGACCAAGGCTGACCAGGAAAAGATGGGCATCGCCCTGAACCGCCTGGCCGCTGAAGATCCGTCGTTCCGCGTGCGTACCGATGAAGAATCGGGTCAGACCATCATTTCGGGCATGGGCGAGCTCCACCTCGAAATTCTGGTCGACCGCATGAAGCGCGAATTCGGCGTGGAAGCCAACATCGGCGCGCCGCAGGTGGCCTACCGCGAAACCATTCGCAAGACGGCCGAAGGTGTCGAGGGCAAGTTCGTCAAGCAGTCGGGCGGCCGCGGCCAGTACGGTCACGCTGTGATCACGCTGGAACCGCAAGAGCCGGGCAAGGGCTTCGAGTTCATCGACGCCATCAAGGGCGGTGTGATTCCTCGCGAATACATCCCGGCGGTCGAAAAGGGTATCGTCGACACGCTGCCGAACGGTATCCTGGCTGGCTTCCCGGTGGTGGACGTGAAGGTCACGCTGACGTTCGGTTCGTACCACGACGTGGACTCGAACGAAAACGCGTTCCGCATGGCCGGCTCGATGGCTTTCAAGGAAGCCATGCGCAAGGCCAGCCCGGTTCTGCTCGAGCCGATGATGGCCGTGGAAGTGGAAACGCCGGAAGACTACACGGGTACCGTGATGGGCGACTTGTCGTCCCGCCGCGGCATCGTGCAGGGCATGGACGACATGGTGGGCGGCGGCAAGATCATCAAGGCCGAAGTCCCGCTGTCGGAAATGTTCGGTTATTCCACGTCGCTGCGCTCGGCCACGCAAGGCCGTGCCACGTACACCATGGAATTCAAGCACTACGCAGAAGCACCGAAGAACATCGCCGAAGCCGTGATGACGGCCAAGGGCAAGTAATAAACGCTGCACCGCCACGCATGACCTGCGTGGCGGCGCAATGAATCGAATCAGACTGTATTCCATTAGGAGCTGAAACATGGCAAAGGAAAAGTTCGAGCGGACCAAGCCGCACGTGAACGTTGGTACGATTGGTCACGTTGACCATGGCAAGACCACGCTGACCGCAGCGATCGCCACGGTGCTGGCAGCGAAGTTCGGCGGTGCCGCCAAGAAGTACGACGAAATCGACGCAGCGCCGGAAGAGAAGGCACGCGGTATTACCATCAATACCGCCCACGTCGAGTACGAGACGGCCAACCGCCACTACGCGCACGTTGACTGCCCGGGCCACGCTGACTATGTGAAGAACATGATCACGGGCGCAGCGCAGATGGACGGCGCAATCCTGGTTTGCTCGGCCGCTGACGGCCCGATGCCGCAAACGCGTGAGCACATCCTGCTGGCCCGTCAGGTTGGCGTGCCGTACATCATCGTGTTCCTGAACAAGTGCGACATGGTGGACGACGCTGAACTGCTCGAGCTGGTCGAGATGGAAGTTCGCGAGCTGCTCTCGAAGTACGAGTTCCCCGGCGACGACACCCCGATCATCAAGGGTTCGGCCAAGCTGGCGCTGGAAGGCGACAAGGGCGAGCTGGGCGAAGTGGCCATCATGAACCTGGCCGACGCGCTGGACACGTACATCCCGACGCCGGAGCGCGCTGTTGACGGTACGTTCCTGATGCCGGTGGAAGACGTGTTCTCGATCTCGGGTCGCGGCACGGTGGTGACCGGCCGTATCGAGCGCGGCGTGATCAAGGTCGGCGAAGAAATCGAAATCGTTGGTATCAAGCCGACGGTGAAGACCACCTGCACCGGCGTGGAAATGTTCCGCAAGCTGCTGGACCAGGGCCAGGCTGGCGACAACGTCGGTCTGCTGCTGCGCGGCACCAAGCGTGAAGACGTCGAGCGCGGCCAGGTGCTGTGCAAGCCGGGTTCGATCAAGCCGCACACCCACTTCACCGGCGAGGTGTACATCCTGTCGAAGGACGAAGGCGGCCGTCACACCCCGTTCTTCAACAACTACCGCCCGCAGTTCTACTTCCGTACCACCGACGTGACTGGCTCGATCGAGCTGCCGGCGGACAAGGAAATGGTCATGCCGGGTGACAACGTGTCGATCACCGTCAAGCTGATCGCCCCGATCGCCATGGAAGAAGGCCTGCGCTTCGCTATCCGCGAAGGTGGCCGTACCGTCGGCGCCGGCGTCGTGGCAAAGATCCTCGACTAAGCACTTCCTGGGACATGCCCGCGGGCATGTCCCCATTCAACGGGCACGTTGCCCAATCGCTCTTTTAAGGAAA
This sequence comes from Cupriavidus sp. LA-1, assembly GCF_055385985.1. Taxonomy (NCBI): domain Bacteria; kingdom Pseudomonadati; phylum Pseudomonadota; class Betaproteobacteria; order Burkholderiales; family Burkholderiaceae; genus Cupriavidus; species Cupriavidus sp. LA-1. Next base: position 27,190 of record NZ_AP031387.1, read on the forward strand.
TATCATGCAGAACCAGAAGATCCGTATCCGCCTGAAGGCTTTCGACTACCGCCTGATCGACCAGTCGGCCGCCGAAATCGTGGATACCGCCAAGCGTACCGGCGCGATCGTCAAGGGCCCGGTGCCCCTGCCGACCCGCATCCAGCGCTTCGACATCCTGCGTTCGCCGCACGTCAACAAGACCAGCCGCGATCAGTTCGAGATCCGCACCCACCAGCGCCTGATGGACATCGTCGACCCGACCGACAAGACCGTTGACGCGCTGATGAAGCTCGACCTGCCGGCAGGCGTGGACGTCGAGATCAAGGTGTAATCATGCTTCGGGCCGCGTCGGCGGCCTGCTGCAGCAAAACGGCGAACCTCGGTTCGCCGTTTTTGTTTTCCGGCGTGCCAATGCCGGCAACGACTAGCCCCGGCCGCGCCGCTTCAGCGTTTCAGCCGGGCATTCGCCGAAGACGCGCCGATAGTCGGCACTGAAGCGTCCCAGGTGCGCAAAACCCCAGCGCAGCGCGGCACTGGTCACCGACGACAGCGCCGTATCATTGAGCAGGTCGTGCCGTACCCGTTCCAGCCGGACGGTGCGCAGGTAGGCCATCGGGCTCAGGCCCCGGTGCTCGCGGAATCCCGCATACAGGCTGCGCAGGCTGACGCCCGCCACCTCGGCCAGCAGCGCCGGCGTCAGCGCCGCGGCGGCATGGCCATGGATATATTCCTCGACCACCTTCACATGGCGCGGCGCCAGCGGCTTGCCGTGCTGCTGCAATGCCTCCGACAGGCTGTGCGGCTGCAGCGTCAGCAGGGTCCCGATCACCAGTTGCTCAAGCTGGCACGCCGTCAGCGGATGGCGTGCGGCTTCCGGCGCGACCGACAGCATCTGTGCCAGGTATTCCATCAGCTGGTGCCAGCCCGGGCTGCGCCAGGCCATGCCGAGCTGGAAGCGCAGCGGCTGGTCCGGACGATGGCCGAGATAGGCGGCGCACACGCGCTCCAGCGCGCTGCGCTCGACGCGCACGATCAGCTGGTCGTTGTCGGCGCTCCAGCGCATCAGCAGCGGGTCGCTGGGCGTCAGCACGGATGCGCAGTCGGGCGTCGACAGCATCTGCTGGCTGCCGCAGCGGATCTCCGCCTGGCCGCTGAGCGGCATCTGCACCAGCAGGAAGTCTCCGAGCGGGCCCGGATCGATGGTGACATCGGCGCCGTAGGCCAGCCGGTTCAGCGACACCGCGCCCAGCGGCGCGTGGTGCATGCGGGCCGACAGGCTGGACCCGCGGATATCGAGCCGGTGCGGCTTGAAGACCTTGCCGACCGCCGCGCGCGTCTGCCCGAGGTCGGTGGAGGCGAACACCAGCCGGCCGGCATCGTGTAGCAGGGCATTGGCCAGCGGCGCCGGGGCCCTGGCAGTGGGGGGCAGCTGCAGCATTGTCTCGCTCCTCGGGCGTGTCCGCGGCGCTGGCCGGCGTCCGCGGCACCGGTGCCGGGGCGCCATGCGCGCAGCATGGTCCACGGGTCAACTATAGCGGATCGGCTTCCCGGGCCCGGCGCCGCGTTGACCCAAGCCACACTTTCCTGCACTAATCGGATAGCCGCTGCACCCAGCGGCTAGCTTGCTGCGGTGCGGAGCCACCATGATGGAAGCCAGCACGGCAGCCCCACCCGACACCAGGGCAGTCACCGGACAGAGAACGACAAGGAGCGCAGGCCATGGGCCAGACCATCCAGATCCAGACCCCCGAAGGCAGTTTCAGCGGCTATTTCGCCACCCCGGCGGCAGGCAAGGGCCCGGGCATCGTGCTGTGCCAGGAGATCTTCGGCGTCAACGCGACCATGCGGCAGGTGGCCGACTACTACGCCGAGGAAGGCTATACGGTGCTGGTGCCCGACCTGTTCTGGCGCATCGCGCGCGGGATCGAGCTGACCGACCGCGGCGAGGACTTCCAGCGCGCGCTGGGCCTGTACCAGCAGTTCGATGTGGTCAGGGGTGTGCAGGATGTGGGCGCCGCGCTGGAGACGCTGCGGGCGCGGCCGGAGTGCGCCGGCCAGACCGGCGTGCTGGGCTTCTGCCTGGGTGGCAAGCTCGCCTACCTGGCGGCCTGCCGGCTGCCTGACGTGGCCTGTGCGGTGGCGTACTACGGCGTGGGCATCGAGCATGCGCTGGGCGAGGCCGCCAACGTGCGCGGCCGCCTGGTGCTGCATATCGCGGAGCAGGACGGCTTTTGCCCGCCGCAGGCGCAGGCCGCGATCCGCGAGGCGCTGGCTGGCCGGGACAACATCGAGGTGTACGTCTACCCGGGCGTCGACCATGCCTTTGCGCGGGTGGGCGGCGAGCACTTCGACAAGCCCTCGGCGCTGATGGCGCACCAGCGCTCGATCGCCGCGCTGCGCGGCGAGATGGGGCCGCACTATGACTTCTCGGCGCTGTGGGACAAGCATTGCGAATATGAGTTCGCCACCCGCGATGTCGACGCCACCATGGCGACGATGGTGCCGCAGCCGTATGTGAACCATATCCCGACCATGACCGGCGGCGTCGGCTACGCGCAGCTGCGGCGTTTCTACCAGCACCATTTCGTGCACAGCAACCCGCCCGACACCACGCTGATCCCGCTGTCGCGCACCGTCGGGGCCACGCAGATCGTCGACGAGATGCTGTTCTGCTTCACCCATACCTGCGAGATCGACTGGATGCTGCCCGGCGTGCCACCCACAGGCAGGCGCGTGGAGATCCCGCTGATCGCCATCGTCAAGTTCCGCGGCGACAAGCTGTACCACGAACATATCTACTGGGACCAGGCCAGCGTGCTGGTGCAGATCGGCAAGCTGGACCCGGCGGGTTTGCCCGTGGCGGGCGTGGAGACCGCGCGCAAGCTGCTGGACGAGACGTTGCCGTCGAACACGCTGATGGCGCGCTGGCAGCAGAGCGAAGGCAAGTAGGCCGCGTCGCGGCACGGATCCGGAACGGGCCCGCAGAGGCCCGCCCGCAACCATCGCCGGCTGTTGCCGGCACAGGAGACCAGTATGAAAGGACTGCAGGGCAAGGTGGCCATCGTCACCGGCGGCGCCACGCTGATCGGCGCCGGCGTGGCGCGGGCCTTTGTCGAGGCCGGCGCGCGCGTGGCGATCTTCGATATCGATGCCGCCAACGGCGAGCGCGTGGCCGCGCAGCTGGGGGCGAACGCGCGCTTCATCGCCACCGACATCACCCGCGACGAGCAGGTCCGCGACGCCGTGGCACAGGTGGTGCCGCATTTTGGCGGCATCGACTGCCTGGTCAACCTGGCCTGCACTTATCTCGATGACGGCTTCCGCTCGAACCGTGCCGACTGGCTGGCGGCGCTCGACGTCAATGTGGTGTCGGGCGTGATGCTGGCGCAGGCGGTGCATCCGCATATGCGGGCGCGCGGCGGCGGGGCCATCGTCAACTTCACCAGCATCTCGGCCAAGGTGGCGCAGACCGGGCGCTGGCTCTACCCGGTGTCGAAAGCCGCCATTGCGCAGCTGACGCGCAGCATGGCGATGGACCTGGCGCCCGACCGCATCCGCGTGAACGCGGTGTCGCCGGGCTGGACCTGGTGCCGGCTGATGGATGAAGTCAGCGGCGGCAACCGCGCCCGCACCGACGCGGTGGCCGCGCCGTTCCACCTGCTGGGCCGCGTCGGCGAGCCCGACGAAGTGGCACAGGTGGTGCTCTTCCTCTGTTCCGACCACGCCAGCTTCGTTACCGGTGCCGACTATGCCGTCGATGGCGGCTACTCCGCCATGGGCCCGGAGCAGAACGTGCCCGCCATCGGCAAGCTGGCCGGCTGAACGCCAACAAACGATCCTTCGGGAGACAACGTCATGAGCCAAAGCATCGCCATCGTCGGGGCCGGCCAGTCGGGCCTGCAAATGGCCCTCGGGCTGCAAGCCAAGGGCTACCGGGTCACGCTGCTGTCCAACCGCACGCCCGAGCAGATCCGCGGCGGCAAAGTCATGTCCAGCCAGTGCATGTTCGACCGCGCGCTGCAGACCGAGCGCGCGCTTGGGCTGAACTGGTGGGACGATGCCTGCCCGCCGGTGGAAGGTATCGGCCTGGCCGTGCCGCATCCGGAACAGGCCGGCGCGCGCGCGATCGACTGGGCCGCGCCGCTGGACCGCCCCGCGCAGGCGGTGGACCAGCGCCTGAAGATGCCGGCATGGATGGAGACCTTCGTTGGGCGCGGCGGCGACCTGCGCATCGTCGATGTCGGCGTGGACGAGCTGGAGGACCTGACGCGCGAGCATGACCTGGTGTTGCTGGCCGCAGGCAAGGGCGAGATCGTCGGCCGCTTCGAGCGCGATGCGTCGCGCAGTCCTTTCGACAAGCCGCAGCGCGCGCTGGCGCTGACCTATGTGACCGGCATGGTGCCGCGCACGCCGTACTCGCGGGTCTGCTTCAACCTGATCCCGGGCGTGGGCGAATACTTTGTCTTCCCTGCGCTGACGCTGTCGGGGCCGTGCGAGATCATGGTGTTTGAAGGCATCCCGGGCGGCCCGATGGACCGCTGGGCCGACGCGCGCACGCCCGCGCAGCACCTCGCCGAAAGCCTGCGCATCCTGCAGACCTACCTGCCATGGGAGGCCGAGCGCTGCGAGCGCGTCGCGCTGACCGATGATAACGGCATCCTCGCCGGGCGCTTTGCGCCGACGGTGCGCAAGCCGGTGCTGACGCTGCCGTCGGGGCGGCTGGTGTTCGGCATGGCCGATGCCGTGGTGGTCAACGACCCGATCACGGGGCAGGGCTCCAACAATGCCGCCAAATGCTGCAAGGTCTATCTGGATGCGATCCTGGCCCGCGGCGACCAGCCCTACGACCAGGCCTGGATGGAGCGCACCTTCGACCAGTACTGGCAATACGCCGGCGACGTGGTGGCGTGGACTAACACACTGCTGACCCCGCCCCCGCCGCACATCCTGGCGCTGCTGGGCGCGGCGGGCCAGGCCCCCGCGCTGGCCGCGCGCATCGCCAACGGCTTCGACAACCCGCCGGATTACTTCCCGTGGTGGACCGATCCGCAGGCCTGCCACCAGCTGATCAACCAGTACGTTGCCGAGGCAGCCTGACATGGACACCGCCACGCCCGCCGCTTCCCTCCATGATCCGCGCGAGCTGCGCCGGGTTTGCGGCCGCTATGCCACCGGCGTGGCGGTCATCGGCACCTGCGGGGACCAGGGCCGCCCGGTCGGCCTGACAGTGAACTCGTTCGCCTCGCTGTCGCTGGCGCCGCCGCTGATCCTGTGGAGCCTGGCGCTGCATTCGCCGAATGCGGGCCTCTTTGCGCCGGGCGCGCATTTCGGCGTCAGCATCCTGCGCGCGGGGCATGGCGAACTGGCCCGCCGCTTCGCCACGCCGGCGCCGGACAAGTTCGCCGGTGTTGCCCACTGGCGTTGCGAGCGGGGCGTGCCCTACCTGGATGAAGCGCTGGCGACGCTGGCCTGCCGCGTGGAACGTGCCGATCCGGTTGGCGATCACCTGCTGATCGTCGGCGCGGTCGAGGCATTCGAGGCGGGGGAGGGTGAGCCGCTGGTATTCTATGGCGGCGATTTCGTACGCATCGCGGCCTGAGCAAGCTTCATTGAGTGCGTCATGCGCCGCTTCAATGCGCTCCCGTCGTCTCCGCACCACACCCCAAGTCACGCAAGCGCCACTGCCGTGGCCTCCCTGCCTACAACATTGCAGGGAAATCCGCAATTCATATTGCCCTTCCCAAGCTGCTGCGATATAGTGTAAGGCTACCCGTTTCCTCGGGTAGTGGGCTGGCCATTTTGGCCGCGCGCAGTCTTCTTTAGCGCAGGTCCACAGCAAACACAGTTTTCGTGTATCAATCAGCCCCGGCCAATCGCAGCTGGGAATGGAGCAAACCATGAGCCTTGGCCTTGTAGGTCGCAAGGTTGGCATGACCCGTATTTTCACGGACGACGGTGATTCGATTCCCGTTACCGTGGTCGAGGTCGGCGACAACCGCGTGACGCAAATCAAGACGGACGAGACCGACGGTTACACCGCCGTTCAAGTCACCTTCGGCGCGCGACGCGCAAGCCGCGTTACCAAGCCGCTGGCGGGTCACCTCGCCAAAGCCGGCGTGGAAGCCGGCGAAATCATCCGCGAATTCCGTATCGATGCAGCCAAGGCTGCCGAACTGCAAGCTGGCGGTTCGCTGTCGGTCGACCTGTTCGAAGTCGGTCAGAAGATCGACGTGCAGGGCGTGAGCATCGGTAAGGGCTACGCCGGTACCATCAAGCGCTATCACTTCGCCTCCGGCCGTGCCAGCCACGGTAACTCGCGCTCGCACAACGTGCCGGGCTCGATCGGTATGGCGCAGGATCCGGGCCGCGTGTTCCCGGGCAAGCGCATGACCGGTCACCTGGGCGATGTCACCCGCACCGTGCAGAACCTGGAGATCGCCAAGATCGACGCAGAGCGCAAGCTGCTGCTGGTCAAGGGCGCCATCCCCGGCTCCAAGGGCGGCAAGGTCATCGTCACCCCGGCCGTCAAGGCCAAAGCCAAAGCTTAAGGAGCGCATGTAATGGAACTCAAGCTCCTCCAGGACAATGGCCAGATCGGCGCAGGCGTTGCCGCTTCGCCTGAAGTCTTCGGCCGTGACTACAACGAAGCCCTCGTTCACCAGATCGTCGTCGCTTACCAGGCCAACGCGCGCAGCGGTAACCGCAAGCAGAAGGATCGTGAAGAGGTCAAGCACACGACCAAGAAGCCGTGGCGCCAGAAGGGTACGGGTCGCGCCCGTGCCGGTATGTCTTCCTCGCCGCTGTGGCGCGGGGGCGGCCGTATCTTCCCGAATTCGCCGGAAGAGAACTTCACCCAGAAGGTCAACAAGAAGATGTTCCGTGCCGGCATGCGCTCGATTTACTCGCAGCTCGCACGTGAAGGCCGTATCAACGTGGTGGACGGTTTCACTGTCGACGCGCCCAAGACCAAGCTCTTGGCCGACAAGTTCAAGGCCATGGGCCTGGACTCGGTGCTGATCATCACCGACAGCCTCGACGAAAACCTCTACCTGGCTTCGCGCAACCTGCCGCACGTGGCAGTCGTGGAGCCGCGCCAGGCTGATCCGCTGTCGCTCGTGCACTACAAGAAGGTGCTGGTGACCAAGGCGGCCGTCGCGCAGATCGAGGAGTTGCTGAAATGACGCAAGTAGCCAAGAACGATCATCGTTTGATGCAGGTGCTGCTCGCGCCGGTGGTTTCCGAAAAGGCAACCCTGGTCGCCGACAAGAATGAACAAGTCGTGTTCGAAGTGGCCCGCGATGCCAACAAGGCAGAAGTGAAGGCCGCCGTCGAACTGCTGTTCAAGGTCGAGGTGCAGTCCGTTCAGATCCTGAACCAGAAGGGCAAGCAGAAGCGTTTTGGCCGTTTCATGGGGCGTCGCAACCACGTGAAGAAGGCCTACGTTTCGCTGAAGCCGGGTCAGGAAATCAATTTTGAAGCGGAGGCCAAGTAATCATGGCACTCGTCAAGACCAAGCCGACTTCCCCGGGTCGTCGCTCGATGGTGAAGGTGGTCAACAAGGACCTTCACAAGGGCGCCCCGCACGCTCCGCTGCTGGAAAAGCAATTCCAGAAGTCGGGTCGTAACAACAATGGTCATATCACCACCCGCCACAAGGGCGGTGGTCATAAGCACCACTACCGCGTGGTCGACTTCAAGCGCAACGACAAGGACGGCATCCCCGCCAAGGTCGAGCGCCTGGAATACGATCCGAACCGCAGCGCCAACATCGCGCTGGTGCTGTTCGCCGACGGCGAGCGCCGCTACATCATCGCCACCAAGGGCATGGTTGCCGGCCAGCCGCTGCTGAACGGCTCGGAAGCGCCGATCAAGGCCGGTAACAACCTGCCGATCCGCAACATTCCGGTCGGTACCACGATCAACAACGTGGAAATGCTGCCGGGCAAGGGTTCGCAGATCGCACGTGCCGCCGGCGGCTCCGCCGTGCTGCTGGCGCGTGAAGGCCTGTACGCCCAGGTTCGCCTGCGCTCCGGTGAAGTGCGCCGCGTGCACATCGAGTGCCGCGCCACCATCGGTGAAGTGGGCAACGAAGAGCACAGCTTGCGCGTCATCGGCAAGGCCGGTGCGACTCGCTGGCGCGGTATCCGCCCGACGGTCCGTGGTGTCGTGATGAACCCGGTCGACCACCCGCACGGTGGTGGTGAAGGCAAGACCGCTGCTGGTCGCGATCCGGTTTCGCCGTGGGGTACCCCGGCCAAGGGTTACCGTACCCGCAGCAACAAGCGCACGGACAGCATGATCGTCCAGAAGCGCCACAAGCGTTAATCGGTAGGTAGGAGCTAAAGATATGACTCGTTCCGCTAAAAAGGGTCCGTTCTGCGACGCCCACCTGCTGAAGAAGGTGGAAGTCGCAACGAGCGGCAAGGACAAGAAGCCCATCAAGACTTGGTCGCGCCGTTCGACCATTCTGCCGGAGTTCATTGGCCTGACGATCGCCGTCCACAACGGCCGTCAACACGTGCCGGTGTACGTTACGGAAAACATGGTTGGCCACAAGCTCGGCGAATTTGCGATGACCCGCACGTTCAAGGGCCACGCGGCTGACAAGAAAGCGAAGAGGTAAGGTGCCATCATGGAAGTGAAAGCGATTCATCGCGGTGCCCGCATCTCCGCCCAGAAGACGCGCCTGGTCGCTGACCAGATCCGTGGTCTGCCGATCGAGCGCGCGCTCAACGTCCTGACGTTCAGCCCGAAAAAGGCTGCCGGGATCGTGAAGAAGGTGGTCGAATCGGCCATCGCCAACGCCGAGCACAACGAAGGCGCCGACATCGACGAACTCAAGGTCAAATCGATCTTCGTCGACAAGGCAACCTCGCTCAAGCGCTTCACGGCACGGGCAAAGGGCCGCGGCAACCGCATCGAGAAACAAACCTGTCACATCACTGTGACGCTCGGCAACTAAGGAGTCACGATGGGACAGAAGATTCATCCGACTGGCTTCCGTCTGGCTGTCAGCCGCAACTGGGCTTCGCGCTGGTACGCCAGCAACACGAAGTTCGCCGGCATGCTGAAGGAAGACATCGAAGTTCGCGACTTCCTGAAGAAGAAGCTCAAGAACGCATCGGTTGGCCGCGTCGTGATCGAGCGCCCCGCCCGCAATGCACGCATCACCATTTACAGCTCGCGTCCGGGCGTGGTGATCGGCAAGAAGGGTGAGGACATCGAACTGCTCAAGGCTGAACTGCAGCGTCGCATGGGCGTGCCCGTGCACGTGAACATCGAGGAAATCCGCAAGCCGGAAACCGATGCTCAGCTGATCGCCGATTCGATCACCCAGCAGCTCGAACGCCGCATCATGTTCCGCCGCGCCATGAAGCGCGCCATGCAGAACGCGATGCGCCTGGGCGCCCAGGGTATCAAGATCATGAGCGCCGGCCGTCTGAACGGTATCGAAATCGCACGTACCGAGTGGTACCGCGAAGGCCGTGTGCCCCTGCACACCCTGCGCGCCGACATCGACTACGGCTTCTCCGAAGCAGAAACCACCTACGGCATCATCGGTGTCAAGGTGTGGGTCTACAAGGGTGATCACCTCGGCCGCAACGAAGCGCCGGTGGTGGAAGAGCCGCAGGACGACCGTCGTCGTCGCCCGGGTCGTCCGGAAGGCCGCCGCCGTGAAGGCGAAGGCCGTCCGGGTGGCAACCGTCGCGGTGGCGCCGGTGCAGGTGCCGGTCGCCGCGGTGCGCCTGGCGATGCGAAGAGTGGAGAATAACGATGCTGCAACCTAAGCGCAGAAAATACCGCAAGGAGCAGAAGGGCCGCAACACGGGTAAGGCTACCCGTGGTAACGCCGTGTCTTTCGGCGAATTCGGCCTGAAGGCCATGGGCCGTGGCCGCCTGACGGCTCGTCAGATCGAGTCGGCTCGTCGTGCGATGACCCGCCACATCAAGCGTGGCGGCCGCATCTGGATCCGGATTTTCCCGGACAAGCCGATCTCGAAGAAGCCCGCCGAAGTCCGTATGGGTAACGGCAAGGGCAATCCGGAGTACTACGTGGCTGAAATCCAGCCGGGCAAGATGCTGTACGAAATGGATGGCGTGAGCGAAGACCTGGCACGTGAGGCGTTCCGCCTCGCGGCCGCCAAGCTGCCGATCGCCACCAATTTCGTGGTGCGCCAGGTCGGGACGTAAGGAGAGCAGGGATGAAAGCATCCGAACTTCGCGGCAAGGACGCCGCCGGGCTGAACCAGGAGCTCTCCGAGCTGCTGAAGGCCCAATTTAGCCTGCGCATGCAAAAGGCGACCCAACAGCTGCAGAACACCAGCCAGCTGAAGAAGGTTCGCAAGGACATCGCGCGTGTGCAAACCGTGCTGACTCAAAAGGCAAACGCGAAATGACTGAAGCTGCACAAACGGAAAAGTCGCTTCGCCGCACCCTGGTCGGCCGTGTCGTGAGCGACAAGATGGACAAGACCGTTACGGTCTTGGTGGAAAACCGCGTCAAGCATCCTCTGTACGGCAAGTACGTGCTGCGTTCCAAGAAGTACCACGCACACGACGAAGCCAACCAGTACAAGGAAGGCGACAAGGTCGAGATCCAGGAAGGCCGTCCGCTGTCGCGGACCAAGTCCTGGGTGGTTTCCCGGCTGGTAGAGGCTGCGCGCGTCATCTAAGAACAACACGTTCTTAGCCTGACTTGCAAGTCCAGGATTATGTAGCTATAATCCTGGACTTCCGCTTTGTTGCGTTCGCCTTTGCAGTATCACCTGGGCGGGCCTGTGAAGCGAGCCAGGGCCGAGCGGCCTCAGCAAGTTGTTGAGATCGCCTGGTTCCTACCGACTTCAAAGTTGATCAACCCATACGGTGCTGGCGCAATGCCGGAGCCGACGGGACCAAGACTGACCGACGGGCGCTTTTTGCACCTGACGGATTAAGTTGGGAAGACAAACACCATGATTCAGACAGAAAGCCGGCTCGAAGTGGCCGATAACACTGGTGCGCGCGAAGTGCTGTGCATCAAGGTGCTGGGTGGCTCCAAGCGCCGCTACGCAAGCGTTGGCGACATCATCAAGGTGACCGTCAAGGACGCAGCGCCGCGCGGTCGCGTGAAGAAGGGCGACATCTACAACGCCGTCGTCGTGCGTACCGCCAAGGGCGTGCGCCGCGCTGACGGTTCGCTGATCAAGTTCGACGGCAACGCCGCCGTCCTGCTGAACAACAAGCTCGAGCCGATCGGCACCCGTATCTTCGGGCCGGTGACTCGTGAACTCCGTACCGAGCGCTTCATGAAGATCGTGTCGCTCGCTCCGGAAGTGCTGTAAGGAGCCGCCATGAACAAGATTCGCAAAGGCGACGAAGTCATTGTGCTGACCGGCAAGGACAAGGGCAAGCGCGGTACCGTGCAGGCCGTCCTCGGCGACAAGGTTGCGGTGCAAGGCGTGAACATCGCCAAGAAGCATGCCCGCCCGAACCCGATGCTGGGCACTACCGGTGGTGTGGTCGACAAGGTCATGCCGCTGCATATTTCCAACGTTGCGCTCGTGGATGCCAATGGCAAGCCGTCGCGCGTCGGCATCAAGGTGGAAGACGGCAAGCGCGTGCGCGTGCTGAAGACCACCGGCGCCGTCGTGGCAGCTTGATTCTGGGCACGTATAGGAGTTGAGCATGGCAGCACGTCTGCAAGAGTTTTACAAAGAACAGGTTGTGCCGAAGCTGATCGAACAGTTCGGCTACAAGTCGGTCATGGAAGTGCCGCGCATCACCAAGATCACCCTGAACATGGGCCTTGGCGAAGCGATCAATGACAAGAAGATCATTGAGAACGCAGTGGGCGACCTGACCAAGATCGCCGGTCAGAAGCCGGTCGTGACGAAGGCCAAGAAGGCCATCGCCGGCTTCAAGATCCGCCAGGGCTACCCCATCGGTGCGATGGTGACCCTGCGTGGCGAGCGCATGTTCGAATTCCTCGATCGTTTCGTGACCGTGGCCCTGCCGCGCGTGCGTGACTTCCGTGGTGTGTCGGGCCGTTCGTTCGACGGTCGTGGCAACTACAACATCGGTGTGAAAGAGCAGATCATTTTCCCCGAAATCGAGTACGACAAGATCGACGCACTGCGTGGTCTGAACATCAGCATCACGACGACGGCAAAGAACGACGAGGAAGCCAAGGCCCTCCTCGGTGCGTTCAAGTTCCCGTTCCGCAATTAAGGGGTAACCGTGGCTAAACTGGCTCTGATTGAACGTGAGAAGAAGCGCGCCAAGCTGGTGGCGAAGTATGCCGCCAAGCGCGCCAACCTCAAGGCCATTATTGACGACCAAGAAAAGTCGGAAGAAGAGCGTTACAGCGCGCGTCTCGAGCTGCAACAGCTCCCGCGCAACGCGAGCCCGACTCGCCAGCGTAACCGCTGCGCGATCACTGGTCGTCCCCGCGGTACCTTCCGCAAGTTTGGCCTGGCGCGTAACAAGATCCGCGAAATCGCCTTCAAGGGCGAAATCCCGGGTCTGACGAAAGCCAGCTGGTAATTACGCACAGGCTACAGGAGAAACAGTATGAGCATGAGCGATCCTATCGCCGATATGCTGACGCGCATCCGCAACGCCCAGGGCGTGCAGAAAGCGTCGGTTGTCATGCCGTCGTCGAAGCTGAAAGTGGCAATCGCCAAGGTCCTGAAGGACGAAGGCTATATCGACGACTACGCCGTCCAGGAAGATGGCGGCAAGGCACAACTGAGCATCGGTCTCAAGTACTACGCCGGCCGCCCGGTCATCGAGCGCATTGAGCGCGTCTCGAAGCCCGGCCTGCGCGTGTACAAGGGCCGCAGCGACATCCCCCAAGTGATGAACGGCCTGGGTGTGGCGATCATCTCGACCCCGCAGGGTCTGATGACCGACCGCAAGGCACGCGCCACCGGCGTGGGCGGCGAAGTTCTTTGCTACGTCGCTTAAGGAGTAACCATGTCCCGTGTAGGTAAGGCTCCCATCGCGCTGCCCAAAGGCGCGGAAGTGAACGTGGCGGCTGGCGTGCTCTCCGTAAAGGGCCCGCTCGGCACGCTGTCGCAGCCGATTCACAGCCTGGTCAAGGTCAATGTCGAAAACGACACGCTGACCTTCAGCCCGGCCGACGAATCGCGTGAAGCAAACGCTCTGCAGGGCACCATGCGTGCTCTGGCGGCCAACATGGTCAAGGGCGTGACCACCGGTTTCGAGCGCAAGCTGAACCTCGTCGGCGTGGGCTATCGTGCCCAGCTGCAAGGCGCTGCGCTGAAGCTCCAGCTTGGTTTCTCGCACGACGTGATCCATGAGATGCCGGAAGGCGTGAAGGCGGAAACGCCGACGCAGACCGAGATCATCATCAAGGGTGCGGACAAGCAGAAAGTCGGTCAGGTTGCCGCGGAAGTCCGCGCGTACCGCCCGCCTGAGCCCTACAAGGGCAAGGGTGTGCGTTACTCGGACGAGCGCGTCATCCTGAAGGAAACCAAGAAGAAGTAAGGGGTGCAATGATGAACAAGAAAGACGCTCGTTTGCGCCGTGCACGTCAGACCCGCGCCAAGATCGCGGAGATGAAAGTCAATCGTCTGACCGTGTTCCGTACGAATTCGCATATTTACGCCCAGGTCTTCTCGGAGTGCGGCACCAAGGTGCTGGCTTCGGCTTCGACCGCAGAGGCAGACGTCCGCAAGGGACTGACCGGCAATGGTGCTACCACCGCTGCCGCGACCGCGGTCGGCAAGCGCATCGCCGAAAAGGCGAAGGCTGCCGGCGTGGAAACCGTCGCGTTCGATCGCGCCGGCTTCCGCTTCCACGGTCGCGTGAAGGCACTGGCTGACGCTGCCCGCGAAGCCGGCCTCAAGTTCTAAGCGCACAAAGAGAGATACGTCATGGCAAAGATGCAAGCAAAAGTCCAGCAGGACGAACGCGACGACGGCCTCCGCGAGAAGATGATCTCGGTCAACCGCGTCACCAAGGTGGTGAAGGGCGGCCGGATTCTCGGTTTCGCTGCGCTGACCGTGGTTGGTGACGGCGATGGCCGCATCGGCATGGGCAAGGGCAAGGCCAAGGAAGTGCCCGTCGCCGTTCAGAAGGCAATGGACGAAGCCCGTCGCAAGATGGTCAAGGTCTCGCTGAAGAACGGCACGCTGCAACACGAAGTCGTTGGCAAGCACGGCGCCGCCAAGGTGCTGATGATGCCCGCCAAGGAAGGTACCGGCGTCATCGCCGGCGGCCCGATGCGCGCGATTTTCGAAGTGATGGGCGTCACCAACGTGGTGACCAAGTCGCACGGCTCCACCAACCCGTACAACATGGTTCGCGCCACGCTGGACGGCCTTCAGAAGATGAGCACGCCGGGCGAAATCGCCGCCAAGCGTGGCAAGTCGGTCGAAGACATCCTGGGTTAAGGTGAACGCAATGTCGCAGAAAACCGTAAAAGTGCAACTCGTGCGCAGCCTGATCGGCACGCGCGAGGATCATCGCGCCACCGTTCGTGGCCTGGGCCTGCGCCGCATCAACTCGGTGTCGGAGCTGCAGGACACGCCCGCCGTGCGCGGCATGATCAACAAGGTCTCGTACCTGGTCAAGGTTCTGGCCTGATACCGGGAACTCGGAGAGCAAGATGCAACTGAACAACCTGAAACCGGCCGCCGGTTCGAAGCACGCCAAGCGTCGCGTCGGCCGCGGTATCGGCTCCGGCCTGGGCAAGACTGCCGGTCGCGGTCACAAGGGTCAGAAGTCGCGTTCGGGCGGCTTCCACAAGGTGGGCTTCGAAGGCGGCCAGATGCCGCTGTATCGTCGCCTGCCCAAGCGCGGCTTCACCTCGCTGACCAAGGCGTTCAACGCCGAAGTCACGCTGCGTGACATCGAGCGTCTGGAAGCGGCCGAAGTCGACCTGCTGGTCCTGAAGCAGGCTGGCCTGGTCGGCGACCTGGTCAAGAGCGCCAAGGTCATCAAGGCCGGCGAGCTGACCCGCAAGGTGACGATCAAGGGTCTGGGCGCCACCGCTGGCGCCAAGGCCGCGATCGAAGCCGCCGGCGGCCAGATCGCAGCCTGACAGGCATTTATCGCAGCATAGGCAGTCATAGTCGGAGCATCGTTTGGCCACGGCGAAACCCAATGCAAGCGCGCAAGCCAGGAACACGGCGAAGTACGGCGACCTCAAGCGCCGGCTGATGTTCCTGGTGCTGGCCCTGATCGTGTACCGCATCGGCGCTCATATTCCGGTGCCCGGTATCGATCCGGAGCAGCTTGCGAAGCTTTTCCAGAAGCAGTCGGGTGGCATCCTCGGGATGTTCAACCTGTTCTCGGGCGGGGCGCTGTCGCGCTTTACCGTCTTCGCGCTCGGCATCATGCCGTACATCTCGGCGTCGATCATCATGCAATTGCTGACGATCGTGCTGCCGCAGCTGGAGTCGCTGAAGAAGGAAGGGCAGGCAGGGCAACGCAAGATCACGCAGTACACGCGCTACGGCACCGTGGTCCTGGCCACGTTCCAGGCGCTGTCGATTGCGGTGGCGCTGGAGTCGCAGCCTGGGCTGGTGCTGGATCCGGGCCTGATGTTCCGGGCCACGGCGGTGATTACGCTGGTGACAGGCACGATGTTCCTGATGTGGCTGGGTGAGCAGATCACCGAGCGTGGTCTGGGCAACGGCATCTCGATCATCATCTTCGGCGGTATCGCGGCGGGCCTGCCCAACGCGATCGGCGGACTGTTCGAACTGGTCCGCACGGGTTCCATGAGCATCATCGCGGCGATCTTCATCGTGGCGATCGTGGCCGGTGTGACCTTCGCCGTGGTGTTTGTCGAGCGGGGCCAGCGCAAGATCCTGGTGAACTATGCCAAGCGTCAGGTCGGCAACAAGGTGTACGGCGGTCAGTCGTCGCACCTGCCGCTGAAGCTGAACATGGCAGGGGTGATTCCGCCGATCTTCGCATCGTCGATCATCCTGTTCCCGGCGACGATCGCGGGCTGGTTCACGTCCCAGTCGACGGGTGCGGTTGGCAGGTTCGTCAAGGACCTGGCGGCCACGCTGTCGCCGGGCCAGCCGGTCTACATCCTGCTGTACGCTGCTGCGATTGTATTTTTCTGCTTCTTCTATACGGCCCTGGTGTACAACAGCCGTGAAGTGGCAGACAACCTGAAGAAAAGCGGTGCCTTCATTCCGGGCATTCGTCCGGGCGAGCAGACGACGCGCTATATCGACAAGATTCTGGTGCGCCTGACGCTGGCTGGTGCGATCTACATCACACTGGTCTGCCTGTTGCCGGAATTCCTGGTGCTGCGGTGGAACGTTCCGTTCTACTTTGGCGGAACCTCGCTGCTGATCATCGTGGTCGTCACGATGGACTTCATGGCTCAGGTTCAGTCTTACGTGATGTCGCAGCAATATGAGTCGCTGCTGAAGAAGGCGAATTTCAAGGGCAATCTGACCTTGCGCTGACTTCGGATCGGTACAGGCTAGGTATGGCAAAAGACGACGTCATCCAGATGCAGGGGGAGGTCCTGGAAAACCTGCCCAATGCGACGTTCCGGGTCAAGCTGGAAAATGGCCATGTAGTACTGGGCCATATCTCCGGCAAGATGCGAATGAACTACATCCGGATTCTTCCGGGTGACAAGGTGACGGTCGAGCTGACCCCATATGATCTGTCGCGCGCACGAATCGTCTTCCGGACGAAGTGAGCGAACAGGAATTGAAGGAAGAGGAAAATTATGAAAGTGCTGGCTTCTGTTAAGCGCATTTGCCGCAACTGCAAAATCATCAAGCGCAACGGTGTCGTGCGCGTGATCTGCTCGTCGGATCCCCGCCACAAGCAACGCCAAGGCTAATCGGAAAGAGGATTGACGAATGGCACGTATCGCAGGGGTTAACATCCCGAACCACAAGCACACCGAAATCGGCCTGACCGCCATTTACGGTGTTGGCCGCTCGCGCGCTCGCAAGATTTGCGAGGCCACCGGTGTACCGTTTGACAAGAAGGTCAAGGATCTGACCGACGCCGACCTGGAAAAGCTTCGTGACGAAGTGGGCAAGGTCACGGTCGAGGGTGACCTGCGTCGTGAAACCACGATGAACATCAAGCGTCTGATGGACCTTGGTTGCTATCGTGGCATGCGTCACCGCAAGGGCCTGCCGATGCGCGGCCAGCGTACGCGCACCAATGCCCGTACCCGCAAGGGTCCGCGCAAGGCCGGCGTGGCTCTGAAGAAGTAAAGCCGAAGGCAGAGGAAGAAACTAATGGCAAAAGGTCCGAATAACGCCGCTCGCGCGCGTAAAAAGGTCAAGAAGAACGTTGCCGACGGCATTGCGCACGTCCACGCCTCGTTCAACAACACCATCATCACGATCACCGACCGTCAGGGCAACGCCCTGTCGTGGGCGACCGCCGGTGGCCAGGGCTTCAAGGGTTCGCGCAAGTCGACCCCGTTCGCTGCCCAGGTTGCTGCCGAGAACGCCGGCCGCGTGGCGCAAGACCAGGGTATCAAGAACCTGGAAGTGCGCATCAAGGGCCCCGGCCCGGGTCGTGAATCGGCTGTCCGCGCACTGAACGCGCTGGGCATCAAGATCGCGATCATCGAAGACGTCACGCCGATTCCGCACAACGGCTGCCGTCCGCCGAAGCGCCGCCGCATCTGAGCGTTGGTGTGTCCGGACCCGGTAGGTTTACCTGCCGGTTTCGGATATGGTAGTATCGCGCGTTGACCTGCTGCATTTTAATGCGGCAGGTTTTCGTTTTGCGTCGAGGGAATGTCTCTTAAGGCATATTCCCATGCCGGCGCACTGGTAAATGCTTGCAGCGTCGTACCCGGCCATACGTGGCAAGGGGGCACGCTTAATAAGCCCACCGTCCGTCACGGTCTCCCGGGTGCGACATCGCACCGCGGAAGTACTGCGTTGACGGACTCGCGGCGCGTCCTGAAGGCGCCGCGATCGATCAAAGGAAGACAACGTGGCACGTTATACCGGCCCGAAGGCCAAACTTTCCCGCCGTGAAGGCACCGACCTGTTCCTGAAGAGCGCACGCCGCTCGCTGGCCGACAAGTGCAAGCTGGACAGCAAGCCCGGCCAGCACGGCCGTACCTCGGGTGCCCGCACCTCCGACTACGGCAACCAGCTGCGTGAAAAGCAGAAGGTCAAGCGCATCTACGGCGTGCTCGAGCGCCAGTTCCGCCGCTACTTCGCCGAAGCCGACCGCCGCAAGGGCAACACCGGCGAAAACCTGCTGCAACTGCTGGAATCGCGCCTGGACAACGTCGTGTACCGCATGGGCTTTGGCTCGACCCGCGCTGAAGCGCGCCAGCTGGTGTCGCACAAGGCGATCCTGGTGAACGGCCAGACCCTGAACGTGCCGTCGGCCCAGATCAAGTCTGGCGACGTCGTCACCATCCGCGAGCAGTCGAAGAAGCAAGTCCGTATCGCCGAAGCGCTGTCGCTGGCCGAGCAGTCGGGCTTCCCGACCTGGGTGGCCGTGGATTCGAAGAAATTCGAAGGCACCTTCAAGCAAGTGCCGGATCGCGCCGATATCTCGGGTGACATCAACGAAAGCCTGATCGTCGAACTGTACTCGCGTTAATCACGCGAACGGAACGGCCAGAGCTTGCGTTCGCCGCAAAGCTTCTCTTTCAGCCCGACGCGCTGTACGCGCGGTCGGGCTTCGCCCATCTCGCGATGGGATTTTCAGGTTCCAAACGTCAGCCTTATCGGTGTAACGAGCCGAGGGTATTGAAAAGGACAACCTAATGCAAACAGCACTCCTCAAGCCAAAAATCATCGCCGTCGAGCCTCTGGGCGACCATCACGCCAAAGTCGTGATGGAGCCGTTCGAGCGCGGCTACGGCCATACGCTCGGTAACGCCCTGCGTCGCGTGCTGCTGTCGTCGATGGTCGGTTATGCGCCGACCGAAGTCACGATCGCTGGGGTGGTCCACGAGTATTCCACCATCGACGGCGTGCAGGAAGACGTCGTCAACCTGCTGCTCAACCTGAAGGGCGTCGTGTTCAAGCTGCACAACCGCGACGAAGTCACGGTGTCGCTGCGCAAGGATGGCGAAGGCGTGGTCACGGCTGCCGATATCGAGCTGCCGCACGACGTCGAGATCATCAACCCGAACCACGTCATCGCCCACCTGTCTGCCGGCGGCAAGCTGGACATGCAGATCAAGGTCGAGCAAGGCCGCGGCTACGTGCCGGGCAACGTGCGCAAGTTCGGCGACGAGTCGGGCAAGGTCATCGGCCGCATCGTGCTGGACGCTTCGTTCTCGCCGGTGCGCCGCGTGTCGTACGCGGTTGAGTCCGCTCGCGTGGAACAGCGTACCGACCTGGACAAGCTGGTGATGAACATCGAAACCGACGGCGTGATCTCGCCCGAGGAAGCGATCCGCCAGTCGGCCCGCATCCTGGTCGACCAGCTGTCCGTGTTCGCCGCCCTGGAAGGCACCGAGTCGGCAGCGGAAGCGGCATCGAGCCGCACGCCGCAGATCGATCCGATCCTGCTGCGCCCGGTCGACGACCTGGAGCTGACGGTGCGTTCGGCCAACTGCCTGAAGGCCGAAAACATCTACTACATCGGCGACCTGATCCAGCGTACCGAGAACGAACTGCTCAAGACCCCGAACCTGGGTCGCAAGTCGCTCAACGAGATCAAGGAAGTCCTCGCCTCGCGTGGCCTGACCCTCGGCATGAAGCTCGAGAACTGGCCGCCCGCAGGTCTGGAGAAGTAATGGTGGCGCGGGACATCCGTCCCGCGCCGCGGTAACCGCCCCGGCCCCGGCCGGGGCATGTATGACTACCGGCCCGCGTCCAGCCGCATCGGACGATAGAAGAGCTGGTCAAACACTTAACTGAAAGGAATCATCATGCGTCACCGTCATGGTCTGCGGAAACTGAACCGCACCTCGTCGCACCGTCTCGCGATGCTGCGCAACATGTCCAACTCGCTGTTCCAGCACGAACTGATCAAGACCACCGTGCCCAAGGCCAAGGAACTGCGCAAGGTTGTCGAGCCGCTGATCACGCTGGCCAAGAAGGACACCGTTGCCAACCGCCGCCTGGCTTTCGCCCGCCTGCGCGACCGCGACATGGTCACCAAGCTGTTCACCGAACTGGGCCCGCGCTACGCCACCCGTCCGGGCGGCTACACCCGCATCCTGAAGTTCGGTTTCCGTCAGGGCGACAATGCGCCGATGGCGCTGGTCGAACTGGTGGATCGTCCGGAAATCACCGAAGCCCCGGCCGAAGAAGCCGCGGAATAAGGTAGTTTCCCGCCCGCCGCCGCGGCGACGGGTCCGGGCACACCGCTTACAATCGAGCCAGGCATTTGCCTGGCTCTTTTGTTTTTGCGGCCACGGCCGCTGCCTGGCGCAAGGAGAGTGTCGATGCAACGCCATACAGACCCGGACGAGGTGATCGTCGTCATCACCAATACGCCCGATGCGCAGACCGCGGCGCGCCTGTCCCAGGCCGTGCTGCAGGCGCGTGCCGCCGCCTGCGTGAACCGTTTGGCGCCGGTCGAATCCGAATACTGGTGGCAGGGCAATCTCGAGCAGGCACAGGAGTGGCCGCTGCTGATCAAGACCACACGCGCACGCTACGCTGCGCTGGAGGCCGTGATCCGGCAACATCACCCCTACGACGTACCGGAGCTCATTGCCTGGCCCGTGACGGCGGGTTACCCGCCTTACCTGGCGTGGGTCCGCAGCGAGACCGCGAGCCCCGCAGGGCCGGCAGAATAGGGCTGCGGCGTCCCCGGCGCAGCAGCAGGTACGGCGGCCCCCACAATTCAAGACAGACAGGAACCAGTTTCATGAACATCGGTTTGGCACTTCCGGAGCGCGCGCGCGGGCAGGTTTGGGCGCGGCATATTGCCGCAGTGCTGCTGGCGGCGCTGGCCTGGCTGTGCCTGGCGGGCGGCGCGCGCGCCGCCACCGAGGACGACTTCCTGCCGCCGGAGCAGGCCTACCGCTTTGCCGCCAGCCAGCTCGACGACAAGACCATCGAGGTGCGCTTCGAGGTTGCCCCCGGTTACTACATGTACCGCGAGCGCTTCCACTTTTCCGCACAGCCCGCCGACGTGAAGCTGGGCACACCGGTGTACCCGCACGGCAAGGTCAAGTTCGACGAGACCTTCAGCAAGGAGATGGAGACCTACCGCGACAGCGTGGTCATCCGCGTGCCGGTGGAGGCGGCGCCGGCCGACGGCAAGTGGTCGCTGACGGTCACTTCGCAGGGCTGCGCCGACAAGGGCCTGTGCTATCCGCCGATGGAGAGCGTGTACAAGGTCGGCGGCAGCGGCCTGGCCGACCTGTTCGGCAAGCGCGCTCACCCGGATGCGCCCGCGGCGTCGCCGGCTCCGGAGCCCGCCTCCCCCGGCGCTGCGGCGGTACTGCGCGCCGACGACAGCGACCGCATCGCCGGCGCGCTGGCCAGCCGCAACCTGGGGCTGATTGCCGCGCTGTTCTTCGGCCTGGGCCTGCTGCTGACCTTTACCCCCTGCGTGCTGCCGATGGTGCCGATCCTGTCGTCGATCGTGGTGGGCGAGCACGTCACCCGCGGCCGCGCGCTGGTGGTGTCGCTGGCCTATGTGCTGGGCATGGCGGTGGTGTACACCGGGGTCGGCGTGGCCGCGGGGCTGCTGGGTGAGGGCCTGTCGGCCGCGCTGCAGACGCCGTGGGTGCTGGGCGCGTTTGCAGCGCTGATGGTGGCGCTGTCGCTGTCGATGTTCGGGCTGTACGAGCTGCAGCTGCCGCAGCGCTGGCAGACCCGCCTGACCGAATCGTCCAACCGCCGCCAGGGCGGCCAGGTGGCAGGCGCGGCGGCGATGGGCGCGATCTCGGCGCTGATCGTCGGACCGTGCGTCACCGCGCCGCTGGCCGGCGCGCTGGCCTATATCGCGCAGTCCCGCGATGCCGTGATCGGCGGCGCGGCGCTGTTCGCGATGGCGCTCGGCATGGGCGTGCCGCTGGTGCTGGTGGGCGTGGGCGCGGGCAACCTGCTGCCGCGCGCGGGGCGCTGGATGGAGGTCACCAAGCGCTTCTTCGGCTTCCTGCTGCTGGGCGTGGCGCTGTGGATGCTGGCGCCGGTGCTGCCGGCCTGGGCCACGATGCTGGCGCTTGCGGCGCTGCTGCTGGTGGCGGCGGTGTTCCTGGGCGCCTTCGACGGGCTGGGCCCGGATCCGCGCAACCTGGCGCGTGTCGGCAAGGGCGTGGGCGTGCTGTTTGCGATTGCCGCGGCGATCGTGCTGATCGGCGTGGCCTCGGGCGGGCGCGATCCGCTGCAGCCGCTGTCGCACCTGAGCGTGGCGCGCGGTGGCGCGCAAGCCGCGGCCGGCGCGCAGGCGGTGCGCTTCGAGCGCGTGCGCAGCGTGGCCGAGCTCGACGCCCGCGTGGCGCAGGCCGCGGCCGCGGGCAAGCCCGTACTGCTGGATTTCTATGCCGACTGGTGCGTCAGTTGCAAGGAAATGGAGCACATGACCTTCGTTGATCCGCGCGTGCGCGCGCGGCTGTCGGACATCGTGCTGCTGCAGGCGGACGTGACCGCCAACAATGCCGACGACAAGGCGCTGCTCAAGCGCTTCGGCCTGTTCGGGCCGCCCGGCATCATCCTGTTCGGTGCCGACGGGCGCGAGCGCCCGGTGCGGGTGATCGGCTACCAGTCGGCCAACCGCTTCCTGGAAAGCCTGGAGCGCGCCTTCGGCGCGCGCACGCGTACCTGAGGCGTACCCAGCCCTGCGCTAGCGCTCCAGCTGCCGCGCCAGCCCCCATAGCGCGGCCAATACCACCACCACGGCCCCCATCAGGCCGATCGACCACCAGAACCCCTGTGGCTCGCGCAGCCAGGGCATGCGGTCGAAGTTCATGCCGAACACCCCGGTGATCAGCGTCAGCGGCATGAACAGCGCCGTGATCAGCGTCAGCGCGCGCATGGTGCGGTTGGTCCGGTGCGCCACCGCCGAGAAGTGGATCTGCACTGCGGATTCGATCGAATCCTCCAGCCGGCGCGCATGCGCGAGCACGCGCTGGATATGCTCCATCACGTCGTTGATGCGCACCAGCAGCAGCTCGTCGCGCCCCGGTGCATCGGCCGCGTCGCCGGGCTGGTCGCTGCTGTAGCGGTTGTCGAGCAGGCTGTCGCGGAATTCCTGCAGGGCGTCGCGTTGTTCCTCGCTCAGGTGTTCCAGCTTGCGCAGCTGGATGCGCGCATCGAGCAGGCCTTCCCAGCTTGAGAAGCTGCGGCGCGAATTGAGCAGCGCGCGCTGCCAGCGGTCGAGCTGGCGCGTCAACGGCGCGCGCAGTTCCAGGTAGCGGTCGACCATCGCATTGAGCAGGCGCAGCATCAGGTCCTCGGGCCGGCTTGGCGGGCGCACGCCGTGCAGCAGCGCCTGGCCGTTGCCGCGCGCGGGGGCGGCCTGCGGGCGTGGCCCCTGGCACAGCTCCAGCAGGCGCTGGCGTACCTGGTCGACCGTGCGCGACGGCCCGGAGCGCACCGTGACCAGCACGGTATCGAAGACGAAGAACGTGACCGGCTGCGTGTCGATCTTTGCCAGCGCGGGCAGGAAGCCGGGCGGATGGCGCCTGGGGCGGGCGGCGGTGTCGGCAGCAGGCGCTTTCACCGTGCCTGCCGTGGCCTCCTGCGGCTCGGCCTCGGCGATGGCGCGGCTGGTCTCGAAGGTCAGCTTGCGGAAAATCACCATGTCGTACGCATTGGTCGTATCGAAATACGACGGATGCGCGGCGTTGGTGGCGTCGGTCAGGTGCAGGTCCAGGACCGGCGCGCCGGCAAGCTGGCGCACGCTCTCGCGCCAGGCATCCGGCGCGGCGGTGACTTCCTCTGTGGAGAAGTCCGCCCAGACGAACAGCGATGCGGCATTGCCGCTGAGGAAGCTGCCCGCCTCGGTGAGCGAGGCAAGCGGGTGCACCTGGCTGGCCGAGAAGCCGAGCAGTTCCATAGGCCCTTGTCCGTTAGCCGCTCAGGCCTTCAGCAGCCGCGCGGCGTCGCGTGCGAAATACGTCAGGATGCCGTCGGCGCCGGCGCGGCGGAATGCCAGCAGCGATTCCATCATCACCTTGTCGTGGTCCAGCCAGCCGTTCTGCGCGGCGGCCTTTAGCATCGCGTACTCGCCGCTGACCTGGTAGACGTAGGTCGGGAAGCGGAACTCGTCCTTGACGCGGCGCAGGATGTCCAGGTACGGCATGCCGGGCTTGACCATCACCATGTCGGCACCCTCCAGGATGTCCTGCGCCACTTCGCGCAGGGCCTCGTCGGTATTGGCCGGGTCCATCTGGTAGGTCATCTTGTTGCCCTTGCCCAGGTTCGCGGCCGAGCCCACCGCGTCGCGGAAGGGGCCGTAGAACGCCGACGCATACTTGGCCGAGTACGCCATGATGCGGGTATGGATATGGCCGTTGTCTTCCAGCGCGGTGCGCACCGCGCCGATGCGGCCATCCATCATGTCGGACGGGGCGACGATGTCGACACCGGCTTCGGCCTGTGCCAGCGCCTGGCGCACCAGGATTTCCACCGTCACATCGTTGATGACGTAGCCATTGTCGTCGAGCACGCCGTCCTGGCCGTGGCTGGTGTACGGATCGAGCGCCACGTCGCACAGCACGCCAAGCTCTGGGAAGCGGTCCTTGAGCGCGCGCACGGCGCGCGGCACCAGGCCTTCGGGATTGGTGGCCTCGATGCCGTCCGGGGTCTTCAGCGACGGGTCGATCACCGGGAACAGCGCGAGCACGGGGATGCCCAGCTTGACGCAATCTTCGGCCACCGGCATCAGCAGGTCGACCGACACGCGCTCGACGCCCGGCATCGACGCCACCGCCTGGCGCTGGTTCTGGCCGTCGAGGATGAAGACGGGATAGATCAGGTTGTCCGGGGACAGGCGATGCTCGCGCATCATGCGGCGGGAGAAATCATCGCGGCGCATGCGGCGCGGGCGGTATTCGGGGAAGGTGGACATGGCGGGCTTTTTGACTGAAGAACTGGGCAGAAAGCAGACCGGCAAGCACGGCGCGCGCAGCGTCGTGCGTCTGGCCGAAGAAAAACTAAACTTTTGAGCGTGCCCGCTATCATACTCGCGGACACTTTGCGTTGCGCCCTGCGTGGCGCGGTGTCCCCCGCTACTCCTCCCTGAGCGGGTACCCGCCCCAGCGGCGGGAAAGTTTGTCCCCGTTGCTTGCAGCGGGGCTTTTTTTTGTGCGCTGGGCCGGGGCCTACTCAGCCGGATCGGCAGCGGGCGGCTCCGCTTTCTCAGGGGCGGCCTTCTGTTCGGCCTTCTGCGCTTCCGGCAGGTTCAGCCAGCCGGCGATCACGCCCTGCGCCTCTTCGATGCCGCGGCGCTTCAGGCTGGAGAACAGCTGTGCCGTCATCGGTACCGGCGTTTCCATCTGCTCGGCGTAGCCCTGCAACATCTTGCGCGTCTCGCGCAGCGCCTTGGCGTTGTCGCTGTTGGTCAGCTTGTCGGCCTTGGTCAGCAGCACGTGGATGGGCCGGCCCGTCGGCAGGAACCACTCCACCATCTGGCAATCGAGATCCGTGAACGGCCGGCGCGCATCCATCATCAGGATCAGGCCCGACAGCTGCTGGCGCGTCTGCACATAGTCGCTCAGCAGGCCCTGCCAGTGGTACTTGGCCGAGCCCGAGACCTCGGCATAGCCGTAGCCGGGCAGGTCGACCAGGAAGGCGAGCGGGTCGGGTGCCTTGACCGGCGCCACCGAGAAATAGTTGATGTGCTGTGTGCGCCCGGGAGTGCGCGACGAGAACGCCAGCCGCTTCTGGTTGCACAGGATGTTGATGGCCGTGGACTTGCCGGCGTTGGAGCGCCCGGCGAACGCCACCTCAGGCACGGCCGTGGCGGGCAGGTCGCGCAGGTGGTTCACGGTGATGAAGAAGCGGGCCTGGTGAAGAAGGGACATGCGCAAGAGCGGTGGGGCGGGCCGCGGAGGCAGCGCGCAGTGCGCGTGCCGGGGCCGGGGTCTCGCCAGGGTGGGATGGCTGGCGGCCTGGGCCGCCCGCCGGGGTTGATCTGGCGCAGCCCGGTGGGGGCATGACAAGGCGCAAGGCATCAATCCGGCACATAACTTATTGTACAATACGACGGTTTACGGTCTCCTGAACGGGTGACGCGTGGCATCCACGGCCGCGTGCCCCGGCTGCCGTCGTCCGGGCGGGAAGCCTAGTGTGTCGTTCCATCGTGGGCAAGGCCTTGCCCCGCATTGCGCGTTGCACCTGAGGGTGCTGCGGCGGCGGGAGCGGGCTGGCGGGGTCTGCCGCCACGGCCAGCATTATGCGGATCGGTCAGCCGCACGCGGGTCGCCACGATACCAGCCTTTTGCACCGGCGCGTCCTCACCGCCGGCAAAGCGCCGGGCCGGCACGCATCACGGTATCCAAAACAATTCAGAGAAGGTGTGCGAATGAACCGCATTGCGAAGATTCTGGGTGTCCTGGCTCTGGCTGTTCCTGCCGCCGCCCTTTCCGGACTGGCATCTGCCGCAGAGCAGGCCGCCGCAAAGGCTGATCCGGCCAAGGGTGAAACGCTGTTCACGCAAGGTGCCCCCGATCGCAATGTGCCCGCCTGCCTGAGCTGCCATGGCGCCGCCGGCAACAGTGCCGCCGCCGCCAACCCGAAGCTGGCCGCACAGCATCCTGAATACATCCACAAGCAGCTGGCCGACTTCAAGTCCAAGGCACGCAACAACGCCATCATGATGCCGATGGCCTCGGTGCTGACCGACGAGGAAATGCGCAACGTCGGCGCCTACCTGGCCAAGCAGTCGCTCAAGCCGGCCACCGCCAAGAACAAGGACACCATCGAAGCCGGCCAGAAGATCTACCGCGGCGGCATTGCGGCCAAGGGCGTACCGGCCTGTGCCGCCTGCCACGGTCCCACCGGCGCCGGCATTCCGGCCCAGTACCCGCGTATTGGCGGACAATGGGCGGACTATACCGAGGCACAACTGGTGGCATTCCGCCAGGGCACCCGCAAGAACAACCCGGTCATGACGACCATCGCCGCCAAGATGTCGGATGCCGAGATCAAGGCGGTGGCGGATTACGTCGCCGGGGTTCGCTGACGATCCGGGATTCCGCGACACCGCTGGCGCCGTCAGGCGCCGGCGCATCGGTTAGGTGGCCTCCGCCCCGGCGGACGTGCCGCGGCATGCAACCGAACGCGCTTGTCACAATCGAAAAGGGTGGCCTGCTTGCCAAAGCATGTCCACCCTTTATTCATTTCTAAGCTGCACGTTGTTTTAGGTTTCACTGCACATGTCGACCGCTTCCACTTCGGGGCTGCACCTGAAGACCTCTCACCGCATGCTGCGCGACGCGGTCGAATTGTTGTCCTCGATGCGCTTCGCGATCACGCTGCTGACGGTGATCGCCATCGCCAGCGTGATCGGCACCGTGCTCAAGCAGAACGAGCCGTATCCCAACTACGTCAACCAGTTCGGGCCGTTCTGGGCCGACGTGTTCCACACGCTGTCGCTGCAGAAGGTCTATGGTTCCTGGTGGTTCCTGCTGATCCTGGCCTTCCTGGTGGTGTCGACCAGCCTGTGCCTGGTGCGCAACGCGCCGAAGATGGTGGCGGACATGCGCTCGTGGAAGGACCATGTGCGCGAGCGCAGCCTGCGCGCCTTCCATCATCGCGGGGAGTTCGACGGCGCGCGCCCGCGCACCGAGGCGGTGAGCCGCCTGTCGGCGCTGCTGCGCAACCGCGGCTACCGGCTCAAGGCAGTCGAGCATGACGGCGCCACGCTACTGGCCGCCAAGGCCGGCGCCGCCAACAAGGCCGGCTATATCCTGGCGCACACCGCCATCGTGGTGATCTGCATCGGCGGCCTGCTCGACGGCGACATGCTGATCCGCGCGCAGATGTGGCTGGGCGGCAAGACCCCGCTCAGCGGCAACGCGGTCATCAGCGAAATCCCGCCCGAGCACCGGCTGTCGACGAGCAACCCGGGCTTCCGCGGCAACGCCTACGTGCCCGAGGGCTCCACCGTTTCCACGGCCATCCTGAATATCTCCGACGGCGCGCTGGTGCAGGACCTGCCGTTCGCGCTCACGCTCAAGAAGTTCAAGGTCGATTTCTACGAGACCGGCATGCCCAAGCTGTTTGCCTCGGATGTGATCGTGACCGATCGCGCCACCGGCAAGCAGACCGAGGCCACCATCAAGGTGAACGAGCCGCTGATCGTCGACGGCATCGCCATCTACCAGTCCAGCTTCGAGGATGGCGGCTCGCGCCTGAAGTTCGTCGGCTATCCGATGCAGGGCAGCGGCCACGCCACCTTCACCATTGACGGCGCGGTGGGCGGGAACAAGCCGCTGGCGGGCACCGGCACCGGCGCGGACAGCGAACAGCTGACGGTCGAGTTCAGCGATTTCCGGCTGATGAATATCGAGAGCGTCACCGATGCCTCGGGCAAGCCCGACGCGCGCGGCGTGGCACGCAAGTCCTTCAACGAGACGCTGGAAAAGCACCTGGGCGCCGCGGCCAGCACCGACCGCGCCAAGACGCTGCGCAATGTCGGTCCGTCGGTGCAGTACAAGCTGCGCGACCGCACCGGCCAGGCGCGCGAGTACAACAACTACATGGTGCCGGTGCAGATGGATGGCCAGTCGGTGTTCCTGGCCGGCATGCGCGAGTCGCCCAGCGAGCCGTTCCGCTACCTGCGCATTCCGGCCGACGACCAGGGCAGCGTGGCCGACTGGATGCGCCTGCGCGCCGCACTGCAGGACCGCGCGCTGCGCGGCGAGGCCGCGCGCCGCTTTGCGCTGGCATCGATGCCCGGCGATGACAAGGCCGAGCTGCGCCGCCAGCTGGCGGAGAGTTCGCTGCGCGCGCTCGACCTCTTTGCCGGCGCCACCCGGCCCAGGCCGGATTCGCCGCCGGGCGGCTTCACCGCGATCGCGGCCTTCCTGGAAAAGTCCGTGCCCCCGGCCGAACAGCAGAAGGCCGCCGACGTGCTGCTGAAGATCCTGAACGGCTCGATGTGGGAGCTGTGGCAACTGGCGCGCGCGCAGGACAAGCTGCCGGTGGTGGCCAACAGTGCGCAGAGCGGCACCTTCCTGCAGCAGGCCATCAACGCGCTGTCGGATAGTTTCTTCTACGGCGCACCGGTGTTCCTGCAGCTCGACGACTTCAAGGAAATCAAGGCCAGCGTGTTCCAGCTGACCCGTGCGCCGGGCAAGAACATCGTGTATCTTGGCTGTCTGCTGCTGGTGCTGGGCGTGTTCTCGATGTTCTATATTCGCGAGCGCCGGGTCTGGATCTGGGTGAAGGACAAGCTCGCCGTGGGCGACACCGGGCCAGGCAGCCATGTGCTGATGGCGATGTCGACCCAGCGTCGCACCATGGATTTCGAAAAGGAATTCACGGCGTTGCGCGACGATATCGGCCGCGCCGCAGGGGGCCGCGCCGAAGTGCCCGAATCCGCCGGCTCCTCCGGTCCCTCCGGCACCACACACTGAATTGAGCAGGTACGCTATGTCCTCAAATGTGAACCAGGCCAACCCCGCCATGCGCGGCGCCGCGCGCGCCGATACCGGTGGCGCTGACGAGGCCTATCTCGAACCCTCCTTCCTGCGCCGCCTGACCTGGGTGGACTGGCTGTTCGCACTGGCGCTGGCCGTCGGCGCGGGCGTGGCGCTGTCGCGGTACGGGCAGTGGATGAACGGCTACGACAAGGCCGTGCTGATCGCCGCCGTGCCCACCTTTGCGCTGCTCGGCTGGCACTGGAAGGCGGTGCGCCTCCTGATGCCGGCGCTGGCGGTGCTGTCGCTGTTCGCGATCCAGCTCTACCACGGGCAGCTGGCGCGCGCGGACCAGGCCTTTTTCCTCAAGTATTTCCTGTCGAGCCAGTCGGCCATCCTGTGGATGAGCGCGCTGGTGTATCTGTCCACGCTGTTCTACTGGGTCGGGCTGGCAACGCGCTCGGGCACTGGCTACAGCATCGGCAGCAAAATGTGCTGGGCCGCGGTGGTGCTGGGCTTCACCGGCCTGCTGGTGCGCTGGTACGAGTCCTACCTGATCGGGACCGACATCGGCCATATCCCCATCTCGAACCTGTATGAAGTGTTCGTGCTGTTCACGCTGATCACTTCGCTGTTCTACCTGTACTACGAAGGCCGCTACGCCACGCGCACGCTGGGCCCGTTCGTGATGCTGGTAGTGTCGGCCGCGGTCGGCTTCCTGCTGTGGTACACGGTCAGCCGCAATGCGCAGGAGATCCAGCCGCTGGTGCCGGCGCTGCAAAGCTGGTGGATGAAGATCCATGTGCCGGCCAACTTTATCGGCTACGGTACCTTCTCGCTGGCGGCGATGGTGTCGGTGGCCTACCTGCTCAAGCAGCACGGCATCCTGGCCGAGCGCCTGCCTTCGCTTGAGCTGCTCGACGACGTGATGTACAAGGCGATCGCGGTCGGCTTTGCCTTTTTCACCATCGCCACCATCCTGGGCGCGCTGTGGGCCGCCGAGGCCTGGGGCGGCTACTGGAGCTGGGACCCGAAGGAAACCTGGGCGCTGATCGTCTGGCTGAACTACGCGGCCTGGCTGCATATGCGCCTGATGAAGGGCCTGCGCGGCACCGTGGCGGCCTGGTGGGCGCTGGTCGGCCTGCTGGTGACGACCTTCGCGTTCCTGGGCGTCAACATGTTCCTGTCGGGCCTGCATAGCTACGGCGAACTGTGACCGTTCCCATGTTGCGGTGCAAAAACCTGCCTTCGGGCAGGTTTTTTTATCTTTTTTGCAACGTGACGGAATATAGGCATCACATCCGGTGTTTACTGGAGGAGCGGTGCCGGCTGGCGGCACCGGCACGCATGGAGAAAAAGATCATGGCAAGTCTGCGTCCTACCTCTGCTGCATCCCTCGTTCGTCCCGCCGCGCTCGCGCTCGGCTGTGCGGCCGTCCTGCTCGCCGGCTGCGCCGGCATGAGCGGCGGCACCGCCGGCAACATGCCGCCCACGGTGAAGGTGGCCGACGGCGTGCTGACCGATCCGCAGGGCCTGACGCTGTACACCTTCGACCGCGACACCGCCGGCAGCGGCAAGAGCGCGTGCAACGGAGCCTGCGCCAACAACTGGCCGCCGCTGATGGCCGCGCCGGGCACCAGTGCCTCGGGCCAGTACACCATCATCACGCGCGACGACGGCGCCAGGCAGTGGGCGTACCGCGGCATGCCGCTGTACCGCTTCGGCAAGGATGCCAAGCCGGGCGACCGTGGCGGCGACAACATCAACAACGTCTGGCACGCCGCCAAGCCCTGACGCGCCAATAGCACCTGCGCGGCCACAGCATGGAAGGGTTTGACGGCCAGCTCGTTGCGCTGGCGCCGCGGCTGCGGCGCCATGCGCGCGGCCTCACCGGCGACGCGGCCCTGGCCGACGACCTGGTGCAGGACACGCTCGAGCGCGCGCTGCGCTACCGCTGGCGCTTTCGCCTGCGCCCCGGCGCGTGGTGGGGCGATGGCGCCGATGGCCTGCTGCCGTGGCTGCTGACGATCATGCACCGCCTGCGCCTGAATACCCTGCGCAGGAAGGAACTGGTGGTCACCACCGATACACTGCCCGAGGTCAGCGGCCCTGCCGATGACCCGGGCCTGCGCCGCGACCTGGTGCAGGCGCTGGCACAGTTGTCCGAGCCGCAGCGCGCGGTGCTGCTGCTGGTCAGCCTGGAACAACTGACGTATGCCGAGGCCGCGCGCGTGCTGGACGTGCCGCAGGGCACGGTGATGTCGCGCCTGGCGCGGGCGCGCGAGCAGATGCGCCGGCTGCTCGACGGCACGGTGCCCGCTGCCGCGCCGGCAGCTCCGGGCAAACCTCTGCAGCGGGTGAAATGATGTCCGCGATCCACGAAGCCGATCTCCACGCCTACGCCGATGGCCAGCTGTCCGGCGCGCGCCGCGCGGCCGTGGAGGCATACCTGGCGCAGCACCCGGACGCAGCGGCGCAGGTCGCCGCCTGGCGCCGGCAGGCCGATGCCCTGCATGGCACGCTGGATCCCGTACTGAATGAACCGGTGCCGCTCGCGGCGCTGCCGCCCGGGCTGCACGGCGATGGCAGGCGCAATGCCGCGCGGCCCGGGCCGCGCTGGGCCATGGCCCTGGCGGCCACCTGCGCATCGGTCGCGCTGCTGGCCGTGGGCGGCGCGCTTGGCTGGCTGGCGCATGGCCGGCTGGGCAGCAGCACGCTGGTGCTGGCCCCGGGCGAGCGCTTTGCGCGCGAGGCGCTGGCCACGCACGCGGTCTACGCCCCGGAGATGCGCCACCCGGTGGAAGTCGCGGCGACGGAAGAGGCACACCTGATCGCCTGGCTGTCCAAGCGACTGGGCACGGCTTTGCAGGTGCCGGACCTGCGGCCGCAGGGCTTTCACCTGATCGGCGGCAGGCTGGGCGTGGCCGAAGGCGGCCCGTCGGCCATCCTGATGTATGAAGCGGACGACGGCACGCGCCTGTCGCTGCAGCTGCGGCGCATGGCGCAGGGCACGCCCGATACGGGCTTCCGCGTCGAGCGCATGACGGGCGAGGGCGCCACGCGGCCAGCGCCGGGCCGTGACCCGATGCTGGCCTTCTACTGGATCGACCGTGACCTGGGCTTTGCGCTGGCGGGGCCGCTGGAACGCGCGCGGCTGCTGACGCTGGCGCAGGTGGTGTACCAGCAATACCAGGGCGGATAAGCGGACGGATAAGCGAACCGAAAAGCGGGTGCACGCAGCGTTTGCCGCACATGGCGCGCGCTTGCCGCATCATGACCTGCACCGTTTCGATGCATCCACAAGAAACTGTCAGGACTGGCCTGGCCTCTGCGACCAAGCCCGGAGTCCAATCCTGCGAGCGTGCAGGCGCAACCGGCGCCGGCACTGCCAGGCAACGAGGAAAACCATGCTGATTCCTTCCCCCAGATGGCTGCGCGGCGGCGATATCGCTACCGGCGAGATCACTCCCCGTCACGTCTTTGAAAGCCGCCGCCGCGTGCTGGCATTGGCCGCCGCGGGGGCGGCGGGCAGCGCGCTGTCGCCCTGGTTTGCACGCCAGGCGTTGGCGCAGGGCCAGCACGGCGCGAAGCTGGCCGCCACGCCCAACAACACCTACGTCGTCACCGAGAAGCGCACGCCCTACGAGGAAGTGACCACCTACAACAACTTCTACGAGTTCGGCACCGACAAGTCCGACCCGGCGCGCAACGCCGGCACGCTGCGCCCGCGTCCGTGGCAGGTGGCAGTGGAAGGGCTGGTGAAGAAGCCCAGGGTCTATGACCTGGACGAGCTGGTGAAGCTGGCGCCGATGGAAGAGCGTGTCTACCGCCTGCGCTGCGTGGAGGGCTGGTCGATGGTGATCCCGTGGATCGGCTACCCGCTGGCCGAGCTGATCCGCCGCGTCGAGCCGCAGCCTGGTGCGAAGTACGTCCAGTTCATCACGCTGGCCGACAAGAAGCAGATGCCCGGCGTCAGCAGCGGCGTGCTCGACTGGCCGTACAGCGAGGGCTTGCGCCTGGACGAAGCCATGCACCCGCTCGCGCTGCTGGCCTACGGCCTGTACGGCGAGGTCCTGCCCAACCAGAGCGGCGCGCCGGTGCGCATGGTGGTGCCGTGGAAGTACGGCTTCAAGAGCGCCAAGTCGATCGTGAAGATCCGTCTTGTCGACAAGCAGCCGCCCACCAGTTGGAACCTGGCTGCGCCGCAGGAGTATGGTTTCTACTCGAATGTGAACCCGGACGTGGACCAT
Source organism: Cupriavidus sp. LA-1 (assembly GCF_055385985.1). Classification (NCBI taxonomy): domain Bacteria; kingdom Pseudomonadati; phylum Pseudomonadota; class Betaproteobacteria; order Burkholderiales; family Burkholderiaceae; genus Cupriavidus; species Cupriavidus sp. LA-1. The sequence goes on from NZ_AP031387.1 coordinate 60,888, forward strand.
CCGCGCTGGAGCCAGGCCACCGAGCGCCGCATCGGCGAAGAGCGCGGCAGCGGCTTTGGCGCGCTGTTCGCGCCCAAGCGCAAGACCCTGCCGTTCAACGGCTACGGCCAGCAGGTGGCGTCGCTGTACCAGGGCATGGACCTGAAGAAGTTCTTCTGATGCAAGGCGAGCCCATGGCCACCTCTTCCCCCAGCACCGCCGCCGTGTCGGCACGCAAGCCGGCCAGCCCGGCCACGCTGTCGCCGCAGCGCGTGCGCGCGCTCAAGTTCGCGCTCTGGCTGCTGGCGCTGCTGCCGTTCGCGCGGCTGCTGTACCTGGGCGCCACCGAACAGTTCGGCGCCAACCCGCTTGAGTTTGTCACCCGCTCCACCGGCACCTGGACGCTGGTGATGCTGTGCCTGACGCTGGCCATTACCCCGCTGCGCCGCCTGACCGGCTGGAACTGGCTGATCAAGATGCGGCGCATGCTGGGCCTGTTCGCGTTCTTCTACGGCCTGCAGCACTTCCTGCTGTGGATCGGCGTGGACCGCGGCTTTGATCTCCCCTACATGATCAAGGACGTGTACAAGCGGCCGTTCATCACCGTCGGCTTTACCGCCTTCATGCTGATGATTCCGCTGGTGCTGACCTCGACCAACGGCATGGTGCGCCGCCTGGGCGGCAAGCGCTGGCAGGGGCTGCACAAGCTGGTCTACGCCATCGCCGTGCTGGCCATCCTGCACTACTGGTGGCACAAGGCGGGCAAGAACGACTTCAGCGAAGTGTCGATCTACGCGGCGGTGGTGTTCATACTGCTGGGGATGCGGCTGTGGTGGCGGCTGCGCCAGCCGGCCGCGGGGGCGCGCCAGCCCGCCGCGTAGCACGCACCGGCGGGCCGGGCCGGGGGATTTAGTCTTGCAGCAGGCGCTCGTCGCGGAACAGGTCCTCGACCAGTTCGCGCTCGCGCACCAGGTGGACCCTGGCGCCGTCGACCATCACTTCGGCGGCGCGCGGGCGGGTGTTGTAGTTGGAGCTCATGGTGAAGCCGTAGGCACCCGCCGACATCACTGCGAGCAGGTCGCCCGGATGCACCGCCAGCGCGCGGTCACGGCCCAGCCAGTCGCCCGATTCACACACCGGGCCGACAATGTCGTAGGTCATGGCCTGCGCGTCGCGCAGCACCACCGGCTCGATGCGGTGGTAGGCCTCGTACATGGCCGGACGCGCCAGGTCGTTCATGGCGGCATCGACGATGCAGAAGTTCTTGGCCGCGCCGGGCTTGAGGAATTCCACCTGCGTCAGCAGCACACCGGCGTTGCCCACCAGCGAGCGGCCCGGCTCGAACAGCACCTCGCGGTGGCCGTGGCCGCGCGCGGCCACGCGTTCCAGCAGCGTGGCGGCAAAGCCGGTGATGTCCGGCGGGGTCTCGTCGGTGTAGGTGATGCCCAGGCCGCCGCCCACGTCGATATGCGCCAGGCTGATGCCTTCGCGCTCGAGCGCCTCGACCACGTCCAGCACCTTGTCCAGTGCCTCCAGGTAGGGCTCGACCTCAGTGATCTGCGAACCGATATGGCAGTCGATGCCGGTCACTTCCAGGTGCGGCAGCGCGGCCGCGGCACGGTAGGTCGGCAGCACGTCCTCGAAGGCGATGCCGAACTTGTTGCCCTTCAGGCCGGTGGAGATATAGGGGTGGGTCTTGGCGTCGACGTCCGGGTTGATGCGCAGCGACACGCGCGCACGCTTGCCCACGCGGCCGGCTACCTCGTTCAGGCGGTCCAGCTCGGGGATCGACTCGACATTGAAGCAGCGCACATCGTGCGCCAGCGCCAGTTCCATTTCGGCCGCGCTCTTGCCCACGCCGGAGAACACCACCTTGCGCGGGTCGCCGCCGGCGGCCAGCACGCGCTTGAGCTCGCCGCCCGAGACGATGTCGAAGCCGGCACCGAGCCTGGCAAACACTTGCAGCACCGCCAGGTTGGAGTTCGCCTTCATGGCGTACTGGACCTGTGCCTTGCGGCCCTGGCAGGCGGCGGCATAGGCCTGGTAGGCAGCGGTCAGCGCCGCGCGCGAGTACACGTAGGTGGGCGTGCCGAACTCGGCGGCGATGCGCGCCAGCGGTACCTGCTCGACGGCAAGCGCGCCGTCCTGGCGATGGAAAAATGCGGTCATGGTTATCGGGTGGTGGGGGCGGCGGGGGACGATGCGGGCGTGGCTGCCGGTGCATTGGCCGGCGCCGCTGGGGCGGCCGGTACGGCATCGGCACGGCCCAGGCCAGGATCTGTCACGGTCGGCGGGATCGGCTCGGGCGGCACCCGGGGCATGGTCAGCGGCCCGCGGATACCGCATCCGCCCAGCAGGGGCATCGCAAGGGCGGCGGCAAACGCCGATACAATCGCAACACGACGCAGCATCGGGTCGTCCTTTAGGCTGTTGGCAAGGCGTTGGATGGCCGACGCGCAACGGCCGGGCATCCGAAGGATTCTTAACAAAAAAAGCCGTTCGCGCCACGTACGCCCGGTCCGGGCAGCGGCGGCAACGGCGGTCTCGGAGTTTAGCATGCCCCCCTTGAGCGAAAGCGAGTTCCTGGCCCTGGCCACGCAGGAGCTGGACCGCATCGAAGCCGCGGTCGAGGCGGCCGCCGACGCGGCCGACGCCGACATTGAAATCAGCCGCACCGGCAACGTGATGGAACTGGAGTTCGAGAACGGTTCCAAGATCATCATCAACAGCCAGGCGCCGATGCAGGAGCTGTGGGTGGCAGCGCGCTCCGGCGGCTTCCATTTCCGCCGCGACGGCGAGCACTGGATCGACACCCGCAACGGCGGCGAGCTGTACGCGGCGCTGTCGGGGTATGTCAGCGAGCAGGCGGGCGCGGCGCTCAAGCTGGGCTGACAGACAGTCAGCTTCGGGCCTGCTTCGCGGGCAAAGAAAAAGCCGGCCTCGCGGCCGGCTTTCTGCTGTCTGGCGACCGCGCTCAGGCGCCGCCGAACATCTCCAGGATCTTCTTCTTCTCGGCCTCGGTATCGGCCGGCGGGGTCGTCGATTCCTCCGGCTTGCCCGGCCATGGGTCGCCCAGGCCCACCGATGCCACGCCGGCGCCGCCGGCGTTCTCTTCGAAGGTCCAGTCGCCGCCCACCATCAGCACGCCTTCCGGCACCGGCCGCTCGGGCGCCTCCGGCACGCCCTTGAGCGCCTTGCTCATGTAGCCCACCCAGATCGGCAGCGCCAGGCCGCCACCGGTTTCGCGCACGCCCAGGCTCTTGGGCTGGTCGTAGCCCATCCAGGCAATTGCCACCAGGTTGGGCGTGTAGCCGGCGAACCAGGCATCGACCGCGTCGTTGGTGGTGCCGGTCTTGCCGGCCAGGTCATTGCGGCCCAGGCGCTGCTTGGCGCTGGCGGCGGTGCCGATGCGCACCACGTCGCGCAGCATGGTGTCGGCGATAAAGGCCGTGCGCGCGTCAAGCACGCGCACGGCATCGGTGCCGGCGCGCTGCGGATGGGTTTCGGAGATCACATTGCCGCGCGCGTCCACCACCTTCTGGATCAGGTAGGGGTTGACGCGGTAGCCGCCGTTGGCGAACACCGAGTACGCGCCCGCCATCTGCAGCGGCGTCACCGCGCCCGAGCCCAGCGCCATCGGCAGGTAGGCAGGGTGCTTGTCGGCCTCGAAGCCGAAACGCGTGATGTAGTCCTGCGCATACTGCGTGCCGATCGCGCGCAGGATCCGCACCGAGACCAGGTTCTTGGACTTGGCCAGCGCGCGGCGCATGGTCATCGGGCCCTCGAAGCGGCCGTCGTAGTTCTTCGGCTCCCACACCTGGCCGCCCGTGTCGGGGCCGATCGTCAGTGGTGCGTCATTGATGACGGTGGCCGGCGAGAAGCCCTTTTCCAGCGCGGCCGAGTAAATGAACGGCTTGAAGCTGGAACCCGGCTGGCGCCAGGCCTGGGTCACGTGGTTGAACTTGTTGCGGTTGAAGTCGAAGCCGCCCACCATCGAGCGGATCTCGCCGTCCTGCGGGTCGATCGACACAAACGCCGCGGCCACTTCCGGCAGCTGCGTCACCGACCAGCCGTCTTTCTCGTCCTGCGTCACGCGGATGATCGCGCCAGGGCGCATCTTCATCTTGGGCTGGGCGTTGGACGACAGCGACGGCGAGATAAAGCGCAGCGCCGCACCTTCGATAGTCGCCACTTCGCCGGACAAGAGCGTTGCCTTCACCTGCCTGGATGCCACGCTGGTGACCACGGCCGAGCGCAGGTCGCCGCTGCCGGGGTGCTCGACCAGGGCATCGTCGATGGCCTGCTCGCGCTCCGACGGGTCGGAGGGCAGGTCGATAAATGCCTCGGGACCGCGGTAGCCGTGCTTGCGCTCGTAGTTCATGATGCCCGCGCGCACGGACTCATAGGCGGCGTCCTGGTCGGGCTTGGTCAGCGTGGTGTAGACCGTCAGGCCGCGTGTGTAGGTCTCTTCACGGTATTGCGCGTACATCAGTTGGCGCACGATCTCGGCGACGTACTCGGCGTGCGTGGAGAACTCGTTGCCTTCGGTGCGCACTTTCAGCTCGGCATGCACGGCCTGGTCGTACTGCTCGGGCGTGATGTAGCGCAGGTCGCGCATGCGCTGCAGGATGTACTCCTGGCGCACCTTGGCGCGGCGCGGGTTGACCACCGGGTTGTACGCCGACGGCGCCTTGGGCAGGCCGGCCAGCATGGCGGCCTCGGCCGGCGTCACGTCGCGCACCGACTTGCCGAAATACACGCGTGCGGCGCTGTCAAAGCCGTAGGCGCGCTGCCCCAGGTAGATCTGGTTCATGTACAGCTCGAGGATCTGGTCCTTGCTCAGGTTGGCCTCGATCTTGTACGCGAGCAGCATCTCGTAGATCTTGCGCGTGTAGGTCTTCTCGCTGGACAGGAAGAAGTTGCGCGCCACCTGCATGGTGATGGTGGAGGCGCCCTGCGACAGCCCGCCGCGCAGGTTGGCCAGCCCGGCACGCATCACGCCGACGAAGTCGACGCCGCCGTGCTCGTAGAAGCGGTCGTCCTCGATTGCCAGGACCGCCTTTTTCATCACGTCCGGGATCTCGGCGATGGGCACGAAGTTGCGCCGCTCTTCGCCGAACTCGCCGATCAGCACATTGTCCGCCGTGTAGATGCGAAGCGGAATCTTGGGCCGGTAGTCGGTGATGTTGTCCAGCGAAGGCAGGTTGGGCGCGGCCACCAGCAAGGCATAGCCGAGCAGCAGCGCAATCACGACGGCACCGGCGACAACCAGCCCGACCGCCCAGAACATGAGCCGCGTCAGGATCGGACGGCGGGCAGGGTGGGACGGCTTCTGTTGTGCTGTGGCCATAAGGGAAATACCTAGTCAGGGGTGCCCGGGATTATATCTTCCGGCATCCGCCCGCCCGGGCGCACAGTGGCGGGGGCGCCGCTATCGCGCTGTTACAAGATGTAAGGCAACGAATGCCGGCGTGCAAGCGGCGTTGGCGGCTGCTACGGGGGCATGGGCCGGCGCACAAGCCCGCGCGGAAAGGAACCCGACGACCGTGGGGTTTTGGCAACGGATTGGCGAGGGCCTTCTGAAAAAGAAGTTCGGGCCAGTTCGGCACATTGCCACCGATGCTGTATTTTGTGAGAATCGACCAACATAAAAAAGCACACGTTTCACTCAAGAAACTAGGCTCGCCCGATTAGAGCAGTCAAGCCAGGGGCGAGTTCAAAAGCCAGGGGGTCACCTTGCGTCGGGGCATTTTGTCGGGGCTTCTACGCCGGACTACGGTCGGTGTGGATATCGGGTCGTCCAGTGTCAAGGTAGTCGAGCTGTCCGTTGGGGGCAGCAGGCAAGACTACCGGCTGGAAAAATGCGCCAGCGAACTGCTGGACCGCAACGCCGTTGCCGATGGCAACGTCATCAATATCGAGGCCGTCGGCATCGCGCTCAAGCGTGCGCTCGGCAAGGCCGGCATCCGTTCCAAGGATGTGGTGCTGGGCGTGCCGTCCATGCTGACCGAGTCGCAGACCGTCAGCCTGCCGGACAACCTGTCCGAAGACGAACTCTATTCCCAGGTCGAATCCGAGGCGCACCGGCTCTATCCGCCGTCGCAGGCGGTCAATTTCGACTTTGCCGTGATCGGCCCCAGCGAGACCGAGGGCGGCATCGGCGTGCGCGTCACCGCCGCCAACAGCGACCGCGTGCAGGAGCGCGTGACCGCGGCCGAAATGGCCGGGCTCAAGCCGCAGGTCATGGACGTCGAGGAATACGCGGTGCAGCGCTCGATCGTGCAGATGCTGGGCGTGCCGCAGGAGATATCCGAGGCCGACGCCCGCGCGCTGCCGGTGGTGGCGGTGGTCCACCTGGGCGGCAGCCGTTCCAAGGCCATCTTCTACCAGGGCTGGAAAGAACTGTACGAGCAGCCGTTGAACAGCTACGGCGACCAGCTCACGCAGAGCGCGGCGCGCATGTTCACGCTCGACGCCCTCAAGGCCGAGATCAAGAAGCGCAAGAACACGCTGCCCGAAGCCTGGCGCGCGCAGTTGCTCAAGCCGTCGCTGGATGCATTGGCAATGGAAGTGCAGTCCGCGATCGGCAATTTCATTGCCAGCTCCAGCCTGGGCCGGGTCGACGAGATCCTGCTCTCGGGCGGGCATGCGTCGCTGTTCGGCGTGCAGGCGGCGATCCAGCACCAGACCAAGATCACCACCACGCTGGCGAACCCGTTCGCCAACATGGCGACCAACGCCAAGGTCAATGAGCGCTACCTGCAGCGCGACCTGCCGGCGTATATCGTCAGCGTCGGCCTGGCCCTGCGCGGCCTGCAATAACGCACCGGAGGCATCAGATGTCTACGAACACACTGCCTTCGGTCAACCTGCTGCCTTATCACGAAGCCCGCAAGGCAGCACGGCGCAAGAAGGTCTATACGATGCTGGCCGCCGCGGCGGCCAGCGGCGCGGCCGTGGTGCTGCTGGGCGGCGTCTATATCGACGGGCGCATTGCGTCGGTGGTCGCGCTCAACCAGGTCCTGAGCGCGGAAAATGCCAAGCTCGACGGGCAGATCCGCGAAGTCAACAACCTGAAGAAAGACATCGACGCGCTGCTGCAGCGCCAGAAGGCGGTCGAAGGCCTGCAGACCGAGCGCAACCGCCCGGTGCAACTGCTTGAGGAACTGGTGCGGCAGGTGCCCGAGGGCGTCTACCTGACCAGCCTGAAGCAGACCGGCGAGGCCTTCACCATTTCTGGCGTGGCGCAGTCCAACGAGCGTATTTCCGAGCTGCTGCGCAACCTGGGCGGCGTGGCATGGCTGGACAAGGCCGAGCTGGTCGAATCCAAGGCCGTCACCATGACCAACAACCTGCGCGAACAACGCCGGCTGTTCGACTTCTCGATGCGCTTCGCCTACCGCGCGCCGGAGACGCCGGCCGACGGCAAGAAGGCCGCGCCGGGCGCTTCCGCGCCATCCGCCGCACCTGTTCCCGCACCTGCCCCCGCGGCCGGAAAGGCCTGACCATGGCGCTCAATACCGAAATCAACCTGGCCGACCTGACCAGCCAGTTCCGCGGGCTCAACCTGAACGAGCCCGAGACCTGGCCGGCCGCGCCGCGCGTGCTGTTCGCGGTGCTGGCCGCGGCCGTGGTGCTGCTGCTGGGCTGGCAGTTCTACTGGAGCGCCAGGTTCGACGAGCTCGACCGCCAGCGCCAGGAACAGGAAAGCCTGAAGCAGGCGTACCAGTCCAAGGTGGCGCAGGTGGCCAACCTGGACGCGCTGCGCGAGCAGAAGAAGCAGGTGGAGCGACGCGTGGCGCTGCTGGAGCGGCAACTGCCCAACAAGACCGAAATGGATGCGCTGCTGGCGGACGTCAACCACGCCGGCGTGGCGCGCGGCCTGCAGTTCGAACTGTTCAAGCCGCAGGCCGCGGTGCTCAAGCCCTACTTTGCCGAGATCCCGGTGAACCTGCGCGTGACCGGCCGCTACCACGAGGTGGCGCAGTTCAATGCCGACGTGGCGGCGCTGTCGCGGATCGTTTCGATGCAGAACCTGCAACTGGCCAATACCAAGGACGGCGGGCTGTCGATGGAGGCGGTGGCAATGGCCTACCGCGCGCTCGATCCCGACGAGCAGGCGGCGCAGCGCAAGGCCGCCGCAGCCGCTGTGGCCGCCAAGGCGGGAGGTGCCAAATGAGCCGCACCATCCGTACCCGCAGCCTGGCATGGACCGCATCGCCGCGTGCGCTGGTGGCGGCAGCGTTGGCCGTCGGCCTGCTGAGCGCCTGCGGCGCCAGCGACGAAGACGCGCTGCGCCAGTGGATGAATGCCACCCGCAGCGCGCGCGCCAAGCCGCCGGAGCCGGTGCCCGATGCCAGGCCTTACGTGCCGCGCGAGTACGCCGCGGCCAATGCGCCCGAACCGTTCGCGCAGGAAAAGATCGGCGAGCTGAACCGGACACTGGCGGATTCGCCCGAAGCCGGGCGGCGCCGCGAGCCGCTGGAGGACTACCCGCTCGAGAACTTCAAGATGCTTGGCATGATGAAGAAGAACGGAGAGACCTACGGCATCGTACGAGTAGATAACAAGATCTACCATGTCAAGGTGGGTCAGTATCTCGGCCAGAGCTACGGCCGGGTGGTCCGCATCACCGATCAGGAGATCGTGCTGCGCGAATTGGTCCGGGAGGGGGTATCAGAGTGGAAAGAGAAAATGACCAGCCTGAAGCTGGAGGCGGCGGCATGACCCCCGCGCGCTGGTATCGTGCGCTCGCGGGCGCCGCAAGGACTGCGATGGCGCTGTTGCTGGTGCTTGCCGCTCCGGCCGCGCTCGCACAAAGCAACCGGATCAAGGCGGTTGACGTCAGCAGTGTCGGGGAGCAGACCGTGCTCACGGTCGAGCTTGAACGGCCGCTGGCGCAGAAGCCGGCGGACTTCACCACGCAGAACCCGGCACGGCTCGCGATCGATTTCTTCGATACCGGCTTTGACAAGCGGCGCGCGCAATATGAGTACGGCGGCAAGCTGCTCAAGGCCGCCAATGTGGTGCAGATTGGCGATCGTACCCGCGTGGTCCTCGACCTCGCGCGCAACGCCACCTATCGCACCGACCTGCGCGGCAACTACTTCGTGGTGGCGCTGGATAATGTGGCGCCGGCGCTCAAGAGTGCCGCACCCACGTTCGCGCCGGCACCGTCGGCCGAGGCGGCCGCGGCGGCCGGGCGGCCCTCGGTACGCAATATCGACTTCCGCCGTGGCGCCGACGGTGCCGGCCGGGTGGTGGTGGACCTGTCCTCGCGCGACTCGGGCATCAATATCGCGCAGCAGGGCCAGAACGTGGTGGTCGACTTTCTCGCCACCACGCTGCCCGATAACCTGCGCCGTCGCTTTGACGTGAGCGACTTCGGCTCGCCGGTGCAGACGATGCGCGCTTCGGATGCCAACGGCAATGCGCGCCTGACCATCGAGCCGCGCGGCCACTGGGAGTACAGCTCGTACCAGACCGACACCCAGTTCGTGGTTGAAGTGCGGCCGGTCAAGGAAGACCCGACCAAGCTCATCAGCGGCCCGGGCTACCGCGGCGAGCGCCTGTCGCTGAACTTCCAGAACATCGACATCCGCTCGCTGCTGCAGGTGTTTGCCGATTTCACCAACCTGAACATCATCACCAGCGAAAGCGTGCAGGGCAACCTGACGCTGCGCCTGAAGGACGTGCCGTGGGACCAGGCGCTGCAGATCGTGATGGATGCCAAGGGGCTGGCCTCGCGCCGCAACGGCAACGTGCTGTGGGTGGCGCCCAAGGCCGAGCTGCAGACCAAGGAAAAGCTGGAGCTTGAGTCGCAGCAGCAGATCAACGACCTCGAGCCGATCCGCAGCCAGGTGTTCCAGCTCAACTACCAGCGCGCGGAGGACGTGCGCAAGATGCTGCTGGGCTTGAGTACCACCGGAGGCGCCGCCGCCGCGGCACCCGTGCCCATCGGGGTGCCGGGGGCGGCGGGTGTGGCCACGCGCATGCTGTCCAAGCGCGGTTCGCTGACGGCGGATGCGCGCACCAACCAGCTCTTTGTCTCGGATATCGCCACCAAGCTGGAAGAGGTGCAGAACTTTATCGGCAAGATCGACATCCCGGTGCGCCAGGTGATCATCGAGGCGCGCATCGTCGAGGCGACCGATACCTTCAGCCGCAACCTGGGCGTGAAGCTGGGCTTTGCCGGGCAGTACAAGAATGCCAAGGTCGGCAACACCTACAGCAACGTGGTGCCGGGCTCGAACTCCGACAACGGCCCGTTCCTGAGCCTGCCGGCCGGAGCCATCAACGGCACCAACCCGGCCAATGTCGCGGTGAGCCTGTTCAACAGCGCCGCCACGCGCTTCCTGGCGCTGGAGCTGTCGGCGCTGGAAGCGGACGGCAAGGGCAAGATCATCTCCAGCCCGCGCGTGGTCACGGCCAACAACATCAAGGCGCTGATCGAGCAGGGCACCGAGCTGCCGTACCAGGCCGCCACGTCCAGCGGCGCCACCTCGGTGCAGTTCCGCAAGGCCAACCTGAAGCTGGAAGTCACCCCGCAGATCACGCCGGAAGGCAATGTGCTGCTGGACGTGGATGTGAACAAGGACAGCGTGGGCATCCAGACCACCTCGGGCTTTGCCATCGACACCAAGCACGTGCAGACCCAGGTGCTGGTGGAGAACGGCGGCACGGTGGTGATCGGCGGCATCTACACCCAGACCGAGTCCAACGATGTGGACAAGGTGCCGCTGCTGGGCGATATCCCGGTGCTGGGCAACCTGTTCAAGAACAATGCCAAGGTGCGCAACCGCACCGAACTGCTGGTGTTCCTGACTCCCCGTATCCTGAACGAAAGCGTGTCGCTCAAGTAAGGGCATGCAGGGCATGGCGCCCAAGGGCGCCGGATACAGTAGACTGGCAGGCCGCATCGAGGGATGCGGCCTTTTTTTGCGCGCCGCGCGCCGCGGAGCCCGGCGCCAGCCACCGGAGTGGACCCGGCGTGGACCGGGAAATGCGGTCTATGCCGCATTCGGCACTTGCCGGCCGCGCCACAACATAAGAAGATGATGCAGTTCCCAACCGGGGAGGGCGACCCGCATGCCGTGCTCCCGAACGACAGTCCAGTGACAGCCTCAGCGACAGGGCCGGCGGCACAGCGCCAGGCCCAGGATCGGCGCGACGCCGATCGATCCGACTCCGAGCGACCGGAATCCGATCGACCCAACCTCTTTTTCGTCGGCCTGATGGGCGCCGGCAAGACCACCGTGGGCCGCACGGTGGCGCGGCGCCTGCACTATCCGTTCTTCGATTCCGACCATGAGCTGGAGGCGCACTGCGGCGTGCGCATCCCGGTGATCTTCGAGGTCGAGGGCGAAGCCGGCTTCCGCGACCGCGAGGCCGCGATGATCCGAGAACTGGCCGCGCGCCAGGGCATCGTGCTGGCCACCGGCGGCGGTGCCGTGCTGCGCCCCGAGAACCGCGAGGTGCTGAAGTCCCGCGGCACGGTGGTGTACCTGCGCGCCAGCCCGCACGATCTGTGGCTGCGTACCCGTCACGACCGCAACCGCCCGCTGCTGCAGACCGAAGACCCCAAGGGCAAGCTCGAGGCCCTGTACGCCGAGCGCGACCCGCTTTACCGCGAAGTCGCCGACTTCATCATCGAAACCGGCAAGCCCTCGGTGGCGCAGCTTGCTAATATGGTGTTGATGCAACTTGAAATGGCCGGTTTCCCGATCGATCCCCCGCAGCCGGCGTCCGCGCCCGCGGGCGAGTCCGAGCCGCCGGCGCAGGACCCCAATCCATGATTACGCTTGAAGTCGACCTGGGCGAGCGCAGCTACCCCATCCATATCGGTACCGGCCTGCTGGACAACGCCGAACTGCTGCGCCCCCACGTGCGCGGGCAGCACGCCGTCATCATCACCAATGAAACCGTCGGCCCGCTCTATGCGGCGCGCGTCGAGGCTACCCTGGCCGCGCTCGGCAAGACCGTGCGCACGGTCACGCTGCCCGACGGCGAGGCCTTCAAGCACTGGGAAACGCTGAACCTGATCTTCGACGCGCTGCTGCAGGCCGGCGCCGATCGCAAGACCACGCTGGTCGCGCTGGGCGGCGGCGTGGTGGGTGACATGACCGGGTTTGCCGCGGCCTGCTACATGCGCGGCGTCCCCTTTGTCCAGATGCCGACCACGCTGTTGGCGCAGGTGGATTCGTCGGTGGGCGGCAAGACCGGCATCAACCACCCGCTGGGCAAGAACATGATCGGCGCGTTCCACCAGCCCAACGCGGTGATCGCCGATATCGACACGCTGCGCACGCTGCCCCCGCGCGAGCTGGCCGCCGGCATGGCCGAGGTCATCAAGCACGGCGCCATTGCCGACGCCGAGTACTTCGGCTGGATCGAACGCCATATCAAGGCGCTGAACGACTGCGACCCTGACCTGATGGCGCTCGCCGTGCAGCGCTCGTGCGAGATCAAGGCCGGCGTGGTGGCGCAGGACGAGCGCGAGGGCGGCCTGCGCGCCATCCTCAATTTCGGCCACACCTTCGGCCATGCGATCGAGGCCGGCATGGGCTACGGCGCCTGGCTGCACGGCGAGGCCGTCGGCTGCGGCATGGTGATGGCTGCCGACCTGTCGCACCGCCTGGGTTTTATCGATATCGAGACGCTGGCCCGCATCCGCACCCTGATGCAGGCGGCGATGCTGCCCGTGGTGGCCCCGGAACTCGGTGCCGACCGCTATATCGAACTGATGAAGGTCGACAAGAAGGCCGAGGCGGGCAGCATCAAGTTCATCCTGCTGAAGACGCTCGGCGAAGCGTTCATCACCACCGTCCCGGACGCCGACCTGCGCGCGACGCTGGCGCACGCCGTCTTGAAACCCCCCACCGAGGCCCCGGTCGCCTGACCGACCGGTTATGCCTCGCCACCCCGACCCAGCCACCGGACGCGCCGCATGACCGACTTTGAAAGCCATCTCGCCCCTTACGCCGCCCGCTCCGCGCAGACGCGCGGGCGGGTGCATGCGGAACCCGCATCGTCGTCGCGCAGCGAATTCCAGCGCGACCGCGACCGGGTCATCCACAGCACGGCGTTCCGGCGGCTCGAGTACAAGACCCAGGTCTTTGTCAACCATGAGGGCGACCTGTTCCGCACCCGGCTCACCCACAGCCTGGAGGTGGCGCAGATCGCGCGCTCGATCGCGCGCAACCTGCGCCTCAATGAGGACCTGGTCGAGGCCATCTCGCTGGCGCACGACCTGGGCCACACGCCGTTCGGCCACGCCGGGCAGGACGCGCTGAACAACTGCATGAAGAACCACGGCGGCTTCGAGCACAACCTGCAGAGCCTGCTGGTGGTGGACGAGCTGGAAGAGCGCTATGGCGGCTTCAACGGCCTGAACCTGACCTTCGAGACGCGCGAGGGTATCCTCAAGCATTGCTCGCGGGTCAATGCCTCGGCGCTGGGCGAGCTGGGCCGGCGCTTCCTGGAAGGCACGCAGCCATCGCTGGAGGCGCAGCTGGCCAACCTGGCCGACGAGATCGCCTACAACAACCACGATATCGACGACGGCCTGCGCTCGGGGCTGCTGACGCTGGAGCAGCTCGACGAGGTGCCGATGTGGGCCCGCCACCGCGCCGAGGTGGCCGATGCCTTCCCCGGCATCAACGGCCGCCGTGCCATCAACGAGACGGTCCGGCGCATGATCAATACGCTGATTGTCGACCTGATCGAGACCACCAGCCGCAATATCGCCGCGGCCAGCCCGCGCACGATCGACGCGGTGCGCGCCGCCGGGCCGCTGGTCGGCTTCAGCCCGCAGATCCATGAGGAAGCCGCGGCGCTCAAGCGCTTCCTGTTCCGGCACCTGTACCGGCACTACCTGGTGATGCGCATGTCGGCCAAGGCGCAGCGCATCGTCGGCGACCTGTTCCAGGCCTTCATGTCCGATCCGCGCCTGTTGCCGCCGCAGTATCAGGCCGGCCACGGCGGCGACCAGTCGCGGCTGATCGCCCACTACATCGCGGGCATGACCGACCGCTACGCGATCCGCGAACACCGCCGCATCTTCGCGGTCAGCGAAGGCAGCTGAACGCTGCCGGGGGCGCGCAAGGCGCCTCGCGTAAATGGGGACGGATCAGGTTATCATGCGGGCTTCGATGCTCGCATGACTGCCATGGCACGCCTTCCCCGCTTCTCTCCCGCCGGCCTTCCCGCACTGGTGTTGCAGCGCGGCAACAACCGCCAGGATGTTTTCCTGGGGCCGGACGACTACCTGCACTACCTCGACTGCCTGCGCATGGCCGCGCGCGAGCATGATCTTGCCATCCATGCCTATACGCTGCGGCCCAACCACGTGCACCTGGTCGCCACGCCCAAGGGCACAGATTCGCTGAGCCTGACCATGCAGGCGGTCGGGCGCCGCTATGCGCGCTACTTCAACCGCGTGGCAGGCCGCACCGGCACCCTGTGGGAGGGGCGCTTCCGCTCCGCGGTGTTCGATCCGCTGCAGTGGATGCTGCCAGCGATGCTCTATGTCGAAGGCAATGCGCTGCGTGCCGGCGAGGTGACTACCCCCGAGGCCGACCGCTGGAGCAGCTACCGTCATCACACTGGCATCGAGGCCAGCCCGTTTGTAAGTGATCACTCTGCCTACTGGGAACTCGGCAATACGCCGTTCGAGCGCCAGTCGAACTACCGCATGCTGACCGCCGAGGGCCTGTCCGGCAAGACCCTGCAAACACTGCGCGGCCATGCGCACAGCGGCTGGCCGCTTGGTGGCGAAGCCTTCCTTGCGCAACTGGAGCGGCACGCCACGCGGCGCGTTCAGCCCCTGCCGAAAGGCCGCCCCAAAAAGGTGCAAGTGGCTGTGGATCAGGTGCCTGAAGCGACATAAAATTAATGTGTCCCCATTTAATCAAATCACATAAACGGTGCGTTTTTTAATGTGTTCTGACCCCATTTAAAATTTTTGCGAGCGCGGCGCGATTCCCATATAGTTGCTCCACCCACAGTCATTGTGCGGCGCGTCACGCTCGTGTACGCCGCTGCGGCCCGCAGACAGCTCCGTCCCCGATTCCCCACCCGCCGACCGCGGCGGGTTGAATAAAGAGAGCACGCGGTCACCGTTCCGGTACGTCCAGCCATTCGCGCAGCCTTCACCGGAATTCAGCCAGTGGACCAAACGAAAAATCTTTCGGCCCAAGCTCAGGCACAAGCGCAGACCAGCGAGTCTTCCCACGCCATCGTCACGCGCCCGCAGGCGCAGGGCATGTACGACCCCAGCAACGAGCACGACGCCTGCGGCGTCGGCATGGTCGCGCATATCAAGGGCAAGAAGTCGCACGAGATCATCAGCCAGGGCCTGAAGATCCTGGAGAACCTGGACCACCGGGGTGCGGTCGGCGCCGATGCGCTGATGGGCGACGGTGCCGGTATCCTGATCCAGATCCCGGACCAGTTCTACCGCGAGGAAATGGCCGCGCAGGGCGTGAGCCTGCCGCCCGCCGGCGAATACGGCGTGGGCATGATCTTCCTGCCCAAGGAACACGCTTCGCGCCTGGCCTGCGAGCAGGAACTGGAGCGCACGGTCCGCCTCGAAGGCCAGGTCGTGCTGGGCTGGCGCGATGTGCCGGTCGACGCCGCCATGCCGATGTCGCCAACGGTGCGCACCACCGAGCCGGTGATCCGCCAGATCTTCATCGGGCGCGGCCGCGACATCATGACCACGGACGCGCTGGAACGTAAGCTCTACGTCATCCGCAAGACCGCCAGCCACGCCATCCAGGCGCTCAAGCTCAAGCACGGCAAGGAATACTTCGTGCCGTCGATGTCGGCCCGCACCGTGGTGTACAAGGGCCTGCTGCTGGCCAACCAGGTCGGCGAGTACTACCTGGACCTGCAGGATCCGCGCGCCGTGTCGGCCCTGGCCCTGGTGCACCAGCGCTTCTCGACCAACACCTTCCCGGCCTGGGAACTGGCCCACCCGTACCGCATGGTCGCCCACAACGGCGAAATCAACACGGTCAAGGGCAACGTCAACTGGGTCAACGCACGGACCGGCGCGATCTCGTCGCCGGTGCTGGGCGACGACCTGCCCAAGCTGTGGCCGCTGATCTACCCGGGCCAGTCCGACACCGCATCGTTCGACAACTGCCTCGAACTGCTGACGATGGCCGGCTACCCGCTTGTCCACGCGATGATGATGATGATCCCGGAAGCCTGGGAACAGCACACGCTGATGGACGACAACCGCCGCGCCTTCTACGAATACCACGCCGCCATGATGGAGCCGTGGGACGGCCCGGCCGCGATCTGCTTCACCGACGGCCGCCAGATCGGCGCCACGCTGGACCGCAACGGCCTGCGCCCGGCACGTTTCTACGTGACCGAGGACGACGTCGTGGTGCTGGCTTCGGAAGCCGGCGTGCTGCCGTTCCCCGAGTCGCGCATCGTGCAGAAGTGGCGCCTGCAGCCCGGCAAGATGTTCCTGATCGACATGGAGCAGGGCCGCATCATCGACGACAAGGAACTCAAGGACAACCTGGCCAACGCCAAGCCGTACAAGAGCTGGATCGACGCCGTGCGCATCAAGCTCGACGAGCTCGACGCCAAGCCCGAAGACGTCGCCGCCGAGAAGAAGCCCGTGGCCAAGCTGCTGGACCGCCAGCAGGCCTTCGGCTACACCCAGGAAGACGTCAAGTTCCTGATGGCGCCGATGGCGCTGGCCGGCGAGGAAGCCACCGGCTCGATGGGCAACGACTCGCCCCTGGCGGTGCTGTCGTCCAAGAACAAGACGCTGTACCACTACTTCAAGCAGCTGTTCGCCCAGGTGACCAACCCGCCGATCGACCCGATCCGCGAGAACATGGTGATGTCGCTGGTGTCGTTCATCGGCCCGAAGCCGAACCTGCTGGAGCTGAACAACATCAACCCGCCGATGCGCCTCGAAGTGTCCCAGCCCGTGCTGGACTTCAAGGACATCGCCAAGATCCGCAACATCGAGCACTACACCGGCGGCAAGTTCCGTTCGTATGAACTGAACATCTGCTATCCGACCGCCTGGGGCAAGGAAGGCATCGAAGCGCGCCTGGCCTCGCTGTGCGCCGAAGCCGTCGATGCGGTGCGTTCGGGCTACAACATCCTGATCGTGTCCGACCGCCGCGTGGATGCCGACCATGTCGCGATCCCCGCGCTGCTGGCCACGTCCGCCATCCACCACCACCTGGTGGAGAAGGGCCTGCGCACGTCCACCGGCCTGGTGGTCGAGACCGGCACCGCGCGTGAAGTGCACCACTTCGCGCTGCTGGCCGGCTACGGCGCCGAAGCCGTGCACCCGTACCTGGCGATGGAAACGCTGTCCGACATGGCCAGCGGCCTGTCCGGCGACCTGTCGGCCGAGAAGGCGGTCAAGAACTTCGTCAAGGCGGTCGGCAAGGGCCTGCACAAGGTGATGTCCAAGATGGGCATCTCCACGTACATGTCGTACACCGGCGCGCAGATCTTCGAAGCCATCGGCCTGTCGCGCGAGCTGGTGCAGAAGTACTTCCATGGCACGCCGTCGAACGTCGAAGGCATCGGCATCTTCGAGGTGGCCGAGGAAGCGCTGCGCCTGCACAAGGACGCCTTCGGCGCGAACCCGGTGCTGGAAAACATGCTGGACGCCGGCGGCGAATACGCCTTCCGCATCCGCGGCGAAGAGCATATGTGGACCCCGGACTCGGTCGCCAAGCTGCAGCACTCGGTGCGCGCCGACGATGGCAAGGGCGCCTACCAGACGTACAAGGAATACGCCAACATCATCAACGACCAGAGCAAGCGCCACATGACGCTGCGCGGTCTGTTCGAGTTCAAGGTCGATCCGGCCAGGGCGATTCCGCTGGAAGAAGTGGAGTCGGCCAAGGACATCGTCAAGCGCTTCGCCACCGGTGCGATGTCGCTCGGCTCGATCTCGACCGAAGCCCACACCACGCTGGCGCTGGCGATGAACCGCATCGGCGGCAAGTCCAACACCGGCGAAGGCGGCGAGGACGAGAAGCGCTACCGCAACGAGCTGCGCGGAATCCCCATCAAGCAGGGCGATACCCTCAAGGGCCTGCTGGGCGACCACGTGATCGAACGCGACCTGGAACTGCAGGCCGGCGATTCGCTGCGCTCGAAGATCAAGCAGGTGGCGTCGGGCCGTTTCGGCGTGACCGCCGAGTACCTGGCCTCGGCCGACCAGATCCAGATCAAGATGGCGCAGGGCGCCAAGCCCGGCGAAGGCGGCCAGCTGCCCGGCCACAAGGTCTCGGACTACATCGGCAAGCTGCGTTACTCGGTGCCGGGCGTGGGCCTGATCTCGCCGCCCCCGCACCACGACATCTACTCGATCGAGGATCTGGCACAGCTGATCCACGACCTGAAGAACGTCAACCCGGCGTCGGACATCTCGGTCAAGCTGGTGTCCGAAGTGGGCGTCGGCACCGTGGCCGCGGGCGTGGCCAAGGCCAAGGCCGACCACGTGGTGATCGCCGGCCATGACGGCGGCACCGGCGCTTCGCCGTGGTCGTCGATCAAGCACGCCGGCACGCCGTGGGAGCTGGGCCTGGCCGAAACGCAGCAGACCCTGCTGCTCAACGGCCTGCGCAACCGCATCCGCGTGCAGGCCGACGGCCAGATGAAGACCGGCCGCGACGTCGTCATCGGCGCGCTGCTGGGCGCCGATGAGTTCGGCTTCGCCACCGCGCCGCTGGTGGCCGAGGGCTGCATCATGATGCGCAAGTGCCACCTGAACACCTGCCCGGTGGGCGTGGCCACGCAGGATCCGCAGCTGCGCAAGAAGTTCCAGGGCAAGCCCGAGCACGTGGTCAACTTCTTCTTCTTCGTTGCGGAAGAAGCCCGCGAGATCATGGCCCAGCTGGGCATCCGCAAGTTCGACGAGCTGATCGGCCGCGCCGACCTGCTCGACACCAAGCCCGGCATCGAGCACTGGAAGGCGCGTGGCCTGGACTTCGGCCGCATCTTCCACCAGGTGTCGCTGGGCGCGCATGTGCCGCTGTTCCACACCGACGTGCAGGACCACGGCCTGTCGGCCGAGGCCGGCAAGGCGCTGGACCACGTGCTGATCGCCAAGGCCCGTCCGGCCATCGAGAAGGGCGAGCGGGTCTCGTTCATCCAGCCGGTGAAGAACGTCAACCGTACCGTCGGCGCGATGCTGTCGGGCGTGGTGGCACGCCAGCATGGCCACGAAGGCCTGCCTGACGACACCATCCACATCCAGCTGCAAGGCACCGCCGGCCAGTCGTTCGGCGCGTTCCTGGCGCACGGCATCACGCTTGACCTGGTGGGCGACGGCAACGACTACGTCGGCAAGGGCCTGTCGGGCGGCCGCGTGATCGTGCGCGCCCCGCATGAGTTCCGCGGCGACCCGACCCGCAATATCATCGTCGGCAACACCGTGCTGTACGGTGCCATCGCCGGTGAAGCGTTCTTCAACGGCGTGGCCGGCGAGCGTTTCGCAGTACGTAATTCCGGCGCGGCCGCCGTGGTGGAAGGCACTGGCGACCACGGTTGCGAGTACATGACCGGCGGCACGGTGGTGGTGCTGGGCGGCACGGGCCGCAACTTCGCGGCCGGCATGTCGGGCGGCGTCGCCTACGTCTATGACGAGGACGGCCTGTTCGACAAGCGCTGCAACACCTCGATGGTGGCACTGGAGGCCGTGCTGGCCGCCGCTGACCAGGAGAAGGGCCAAGGCCCGGCTTCGTGGCACAAGGTCGACGGCAAGCGCGTGCTGGATGAAGTCATCCTGCGCAACCTGATCGAGCAGCATTTCCGCTACACCGGCTCCGAGCGCGCCAAGGCGCTGCTGGCTGACTGGACCACGGCACGCCGCAAGTTCGTCAAGGTCTTCCCGACCGAGTACAAGCGCGCGCTGGGCGAGATGTACGCCAAGGAACAGGCTGCCCGCGACAGCGACCGCGAAGCCATCGCAGCCTGAGCGCAGGCAACGGCACAAGAACCAAGCAGCGATGGGCCGCGGCAGCCGCCGCGGCCCTGACAAGATACTGACCCCACCGCAGGGCCGGCGACGCCGCCGGTCCCGCGCAGCATGACCAAGGACGCAACATGGGTAAGGCGACTGGCTTTCTCGAATTTCCGCGCCAGAACGAAGGCTACGAAGCGGTAGTCAAGCGCGTGAAGCACTACAAGGAATTCGTGTTCGCGCTGTCCGACAGCGAAGCGAAGATCCAGGGTGCGCGCTGCATGGACTGCGGCATCCCGTTCTGCAACAACGGCTGCCCGGTCAACAACATCATTCCCGACTTCAACGACCTGGTGTACCGCCAGGACTGGAAGTCGGCGATCGAGGTGCTGCACCAGACCAACAACTTCCCCGAGTTCACCGGCCGCATCTGCCCGGCACCGTGCGAGGCCGCCTGCACGCTGGGCATCAATGAGCTGCCGGTCGGCATCAAGTCGATCGAGCACGCCATCATCGACAAGGCCTGGGAAGAGGGCTGGGTCGCGCCGCAGCCGCCGCGCCACAAGACCGGCAAGACCGTGGCCGTGGTCGGTTCCGGCCCCGCCGGCATGGCCGCCGCGCAGCAGCTGGCACGCGCCGGCCACGATGTGACGGTGTTCGAGAAGAACGACCGCATCGGCGGCCTGCTGCGCTATGGCATCCCCGACTTCAAGATGGAGAAGACGCTGATCGACCGCCGCATGGAACAGATGCAGGCCGAAGGCGTGACCTTCCGCGCCGGCGTGATGGTGACCGACGGCGAACTGCCGGCCGGCATCAAGAACTACGCGCGCGAAACCATCTCGGCCCAGGCCCTGATGGAACAGTTCGACGCCGTGGTGCTGGCGGGCGGCGCGGAAGTGCCGCGCGACCTGCCGGTGCCGGGCCGCGACCTGGCCGGCATCCACTTCGCGCTGGAATTCCTGATTCCGCAGAACAAGGAAGTGGCCGGCGACGGCACCAACGAGATCCGCGCCGAAGGCAAGAACGTGATCGTGATCGGCGGCGGCGATACCGGCTCCGACTGCGTGGGCACGTCCAACCGCCACGGCGCCACCTCGGTGACGCAGTTCGAACTGCTGCCGCAGCCGCCCGAAGAAGAGAACAAGCCGCTGGTGTGGCCGTACTGGCCGATCAAGCTGCGCACCTCGTCGTCGCACGATGAAGGCTGCGAGCGCGACTGGTCGGTCGCCACCAAGGACTTCATCGGCGAGAACGGCAAGGTCACGGCCCTGAAGGCCTGCCGCGTCGAATGGAAAGATGGCCGCATGCAGGAAGTCGAAGGCAGCGAGTTCATCCTGCCGGCCGACCTGGTGCTGCTGGCGATGGGCTTCACCAACCCGGTGGGTTCGATGCTGGAAGCGTTTGGCGTGGACACCGATGCGCGCAAGAACGCCAAGGCCTCGACCGAGGGCGAGCGCGCCTACCACACCAACGTGCCCAAGGTGTTCGCCGCCGGCGACGTGCGTCGTGGCCAGTCGCTGGTGGTGTGGGCGATCCGCGAAGGCCGCCAGGCCGCGCGTTCGGTCGACGCCTTCCTGATGGGCCACACCGACCTGCCGCGCTGATTCTCCCCGGCAAGAACAAAAAGCCCGCCTGGCGCAAGCCGGCGGGCTTTTTGTCTTGGCTGGCCGGGAGCGCTCAGTCGGCCAGCGTTCGCTCCATCAGCACCGCGCTGGCGCCGTAGGCGGCCAGCTTGGCCGTGTGCATGGCGGCGGACTCCGCCGTCACCGGCGCGTACCCAAGCCTGCGCCACCAGGAGGCGGCCGACTGCACCGCGATCAGCCGCGAACGCCGCAGCCCGGCCGCGCGCGCGGCCGCCTGCGCTGCCGCGTACAGGCGCGGGGCCAGCCCCGTGCCGCGCCCGACGGGCGCCACGGCCATGTCGTGCACGAACCAGGTGAGGGTGTCCGGCAGGGCGGCATGGCGCCAGCCATCGTCGAGCAGACCGTCGAGCGGCGGCAGGGTGGTTTCGGGCCAGGCGTGGGTGAAGAGGTAGGCGGCGAGGGCGCCGCGTTGTCCGGGGTCGTCCGCGACCCAGCAGGTGGCCGGGGACAGCGCCAGCCGGCTGGCCAGCGCGGCCTGGCTTTCCAGCAGGACCTCGGTATAGCAGCGGGCCTGCACCGCCAGCACGGCCGGCAGGTCGGCGCAGACCATGGGCCGCACGGTGAAAATCGTCATCGGCGGATTATATCCGGCGCCATCCGCGCCTCCCCGCGGATGGCGCGTTTGGCCAGGCGTGGCAAGGCCTTCAGGGTTCTCCCGGCTATGGTTTACGTGCCTGTGGTGGCCTCGGCATTGTCCTTACAATTTTCAAAAAACAACGAACGGAAACCGCCTCGCAAATCCTTTTTCCCCAGAACCAGTTTGCCGTCTCCTCAGGAGGCCGGCCGGAGGAAATTGATGTCCGAAGTGCGCAATTTGACGCGGCTTTGGCGAGGTAAAGCGAAGTTTGCGCCGCGTCCATCAGTGGGCGCTGCCCGGCGCTGGCTCCAGCCTTTCCTGTGCCTGTATGCCGTGGGTTGTGCCACGCTGGCGCTGGCGGTACCGGCCATGCCGGCGCTTGCCGGGACCCAGCAGCTCACGCGCAGCATGTCGTTCCCCGACCATCCGATGCGCCTGATCGTGCCGTTCCCGGCCGGCGGCGTCGCCGATGCCGTGGCGCGCCTGCTGGCCGAGCGGCTGTCCGTCCGCCTGGGCGTGCCGGTGGAGGTCGACAACCGCCCCGGCGGCGCGGGCACCATCGCCGGCGACGTGGTCGCCAAGGCCAGTTCGGATGGCCACACCCTGTTGCTGCACCAGGCCAATATGCTGATCCAGCCCGGACTGGAGCCGGTGCCGTACGACGTCGTGCGCGATTTCACGCCGGTGGCGCGCGTGGCCACCACGCCGCTGTTCCTGGTGATCGACGCGCGCCTGCCGATGCGCACGCCCGAGCAATGGATGATCGCGGTGAAGTCGAACCCCGGCTCCTACAGCTATGGTTACGGCCAGCCGGGCAGCCCCTCGCACCTGTACGCCGAGTACGCCGTGCGCGGCCTGCGCAGCGGCGTGCCGCTGGTGACCGCCAAGGGCGAGGCCGCCGTGGTCCAGGAGATGCTGGCCGGGCGCATCAGCGCCTGCTTCTGTTCGTTCGCCGCGGTCCAGGGCCAGGTCAGGAGCGGCGCGCTGCGGCTGGTCGGGGTGACCGGCGTGGCCCGCTCGCCGCTGGCGCCGCTGGTGCCGACGCTGCAGGAATCGGGGCTGGAAGGCTATGCCGCGGCGGCATGGTTCGGCGTGATGGCGCCGGCCAAGACCCCGCGCGCGATCGTGGCGCGGCTGGCGGGCGAGCTCGATGGCGTGATGGGCGAGCGCGAGGTGCGCTCGCGGCTGCAGGCGGCGGGCCTCACACCGGTGCGCGACTCGCCGGAGGCCTTTGCCACCGCGATCCGCTCGGAATCGATCCAATGGCAGGTGATCCTGAGGGATGTGGCGACCGCGCAGGAGCCTTAAGCCGCACTACATGGGCCAGTCTGGGCCCCCTAGGACGATTCTGAGGCTTCTCGGGCAGGATTCATGTGGCGCGGGACACACGGGTGCCAGCAGGGCTAGGTAGTAGACCTTATAATGCGCCCCTGTCCCGACCGGTGCCAACGTGACCGATTCTGCTCAAAACCTCGTCGAACTGAATGCGGTGGATTTCGCTTACGCGGACCACGGCAAGCCGATCCTGTCCGGCCTGACCATGCAATTCCCGCGTGGCAAGGTGATCGCGGTGATGGGCGGCTCGGGTTGCGGCAAGACGACGGTGCTGCGGCTGATCGGCGGCCAGGTCCGGCCGCAGTCGGGCGCCGTCTGCTTCGCCGGCACGGATATCCACAAGCTGGATACTCGCGGCCTGTACGCCGTGCGCCGCCAGATGGGCATGCTGTTCCAGTTCGGCGCGCTGTTTACCGACCTGTCGGTGTTCGACAATGTCGCGTTCCCGCTGCGCGAGCATACCGACCTGCCCGACTCGATGATCCGCGACCTGGTGCTGATGAAGCTCAACGCGGTCGGCCTGCGCGGCGCGCGCAACCTGATGCCGTCGCAGATCTCGGGCGGCATGGCGCGGCGCGTGGCGCTGGCGCGCGCCATCGCGCTGGACCCGGCGCTGCTGATGTATGACGAGCCCTTCGCCGGCCTGGACCCGATCTCGCTGGGCCTGACCGCGCGCCTGATCCGCAGCCTGAATGACGCGCTCGGCGCGACCACCATCATCGTCTCGCACGATGTGAACGAGACCTTCCAGATCGCCGACTACGTTTATTTCATTGCCGACGGCCGCATTGCCGCCGAGGGCGAGCCCGAGGCACTGCGCGCTTCCACCGACCCGTTCGTGCACCAGTTTGTCCATGCCGAGCCCGACGGCCCGGTGCCGTTCCACTACGCCGGACCGTCGCTGGCCGAGGATTTCGCCGGAGGTGCGCGGTGACCGGCTTCCTGACGGGCTTCCTGAGCGCCATTGGCGCGGCCGTGCGCCGCAGCGTGTCGGGGCTGGGCAACGCCACGCGCATGTTCCTGACGGTGCTGGGCCTGTCGCCGGCGCTGCTGCGCCGCTTCCGGCTGGTGACCGACCAGGTCTTCTTTGTCGGCAACCTGTCGCTGGTGATCATCGCGGTGTCAGGCCTGTTTGTCGGTTTCGTGCTTGGCCTGCAGGGCTATTACACGCTTAACCGCTACGGCTCCGAGCAGGCGCTCGGGCTACTGGTGGCGCTGTCGCTGGTGCGCGAGCTGGGCCCGGTGGTGACCGCGCTGCTGTTCGCCGGCCGCGCCGGCACCTCGCTGACCGCAGAGATCGGCCTGATGAAGGCGGGCGAGCAGCTGACCGCGATGGAAATGATGGCGGTGAACCCGCTGCAGCGCGTGGTCGCGCCGCGCTTCTGGGCGGGTGTGATCGCCATGCCGGTGCTGGCCGCGATCTTCAGTGCGGTGGGCATCCTGGGCGGCTATGTGGTCGGGGTGCAGCTGATCGGCGTCGACGCCGGCGCCTTCTGGTCGCAGATGCAGGGCGGCGTGGATGTGCGGGCCGATGTGCTGAACGGCGTGATCAAGAGCTTTATCTTTGGCATTGCGGTGACGTTTATAGCCCTGTACCAGGGCTTCGAGGCCAAGCCCACGCCGGAAGGCGTCTCGCGCGCGACCACCCGCACCGTGGTGATCGCGTCGCTGGCGGTGCTGGCGCTGGATTTCCTGCTGACCGCGCTGATGTTCAGCAACTGATGCGGGCGCCACCGGCCACAATGCGAACCACACGATCACAAGACAGCGACAAGACACTACGGGGTTGAGGAAAGAGATTCCAATGAAAAAGAACACACTCGATTTCTGGGTGGGGCTGTTCGTGGCGGCGGGGTTCGTCGCCTTGCTGTTCCTGGCCCTCAAGGCAGGGAACATGAGCACCCTCAGCTTCCAGGACACCTATAGCGTGCAGGCCCGCTTCGACAATATCGGCGGGCTCAAGCCGCGCGCGCCGGTCAAGAGCGCGGGCGTGGTGGTCGGCCGCGTCGCGGCGATCCGCTTCGACGACAAGACCTACCAGGCCACGGTCGAGCTGAGCCTGGAGAAGCGCTACCAGTTTCCCAAGGACACCTCGGCCAAGATCCTGACCTCGGGCCTGCTGGGCGAGCAGTACATCGGCCTGGAAGCCGGCGGCGACACCGCCATGCTGGCCGAAGGCGGACGCATCACCATGACGCAGTCGGCGGTGGTGCTGGAAAACCTGATTGGCCAGTTCCTCTACAACAAGGCGGCAGATGCCGGCGCCAGCGGCGGTGCGTCCGCGGGTGCCAGCGCGCCAGCACCGGCTGGGAATCCCAAATGAGCGCCGTCCCCACCTTCCGCAAGAGCCTGGCCGCGACCGCGGCCGCCGCCGCGGTCCTTGCCGGTTGTGCGACCGGCCCTACCGCCAACCCGAAAGACCCGCTGGAGCCGTTCAACCGCGAGGTCTCGAAGATCAATGAAGACTTCGACAAGGGCATCCTGCGTCCGGTAGCCCAGCTGTACGCCGACTACATGCCAACGCCGGTGCAGCGTGCCGTGGAAAACTTCTTTTCCAATGTGAGCGACGTCTATTCGGCGGTGAACAACCTGCTGCAAGGCAAGCCAACCCGCGCCGCGGAAGACACCATGCGGGTGGCGATCAACACCGTGCTGGGGCTGGGCGGCCTGATCGACATCGCCACGCCGGGTGGATTGCCCAAGTACAAGGAAGACTTCGGCCAGACACTGGGCGTGTGGGGCGTGCCGGCCGGCCCGTACCTGGTGCTGCCGCTGTTCGGGCCGAGCACCGTGCGCGACACCGCCGGCATGCTGGTGGACCGCCAGTTCGATCCGTCGGCGTATTTCCAGCCGGTATCGCTGCGCAATTCGCTGATCGGCGTGCGCGTCGTCGCCGGCCGGGCGCAACTGCTGGGCGCCAGCAACTTGCTGGAGCAGGCGGCGCTGGACAAGTACTCGTTCATGCGCGACTCCTACCTGCAGCGGCGCCAGTACCTGATCTACGACGGCAACCCGCCGCCGGACGCGGACGAGGATACGGAACAGGCCCCGGCCAGCCGCGCGGCCCCCGCCGGGGCCGAAGGTGAAAAGCCAGCGGCACCCGCTACGCCCGCTCAACCGGCTCAACCGGCTCAACCGGCTCAACCGGCTCAACCGGCTCAACCGGCTCAACCGGCTCAGCCGGTTCAGCCGGCTCAAGCTCCACAAGCGCCACAAGCGGCTCCGGCAGCGCCACCGGCCGACGCCTCCGCCCCTGGCGCCACGCCGGCGCAGCCGACACAGACGCCTTCGGGCGATCTCCAGCCCGAGAGCCAGAGCCTGCCGGTGCCAGCGGTGGATCCGATGCAGCGGATTGTGCCGGGGGTCATTCGCATCCGCTGAACCCCGTGGCGCGGGTGGCTCCAGAGCCCGCGCCAGGCTGTGAATGCCCTGTGAGGGCTGAAACAATTTGTTTTTAAGTGGCGGAAGCGGCATTGGCGCGCGCACCCACCGACGCGCGCTTGTGTTCCAATCACCGCAAGGCCCGGGCGCCTGCCATCGTGAACGGCCGGTTCGCCCAGGCGAAGAATGTCTTTGATGAAGAAGGAAAATCCATGATAAAGCGACTGTTGGTCCCCTTCCTTACGGTAGTTGCCTTTGCCGGCGCCGCGCACGCCCAGTCGGCGTCGCAGGATGCGGCCACCCCGGACGGGCTGGTCAAGGCCGTGGTCAGCGACGTGATGTCGACCGTGAAGGCCGACAAGGACATGCAGTCCGGCAATATCAACAAGATCACCGCGCTGGTCGAGCAGAAGATCCTGCCCAACGCCAACTTCCAGCGGACCACCCAGATCGCCATGGGCCGCAACTGGTCCAAGGCCACGCCCGAGCAGCAGAAGCAGATCACCGAGGAGTTCAAGATCCTCCTGATCCGCACCTACGCCGGCGCCATCGCCCAGATCCGCGACCAGACCGTGCAGTACCGCCCGTACCGCGGCACCGCTGACGATACCGACGCCACCATCCGCACCCAGGTCGTCAACAAGGGCGAGCCGATCCAGATGGACTACCGCCTGGAGAAGACCGCGCAGGGCTGGAAGGTCTATGACATCAACGTGCTGGGCGCGTGGCTGACCGAGGCCTACAAGGGCAGCTTCAACACCATCGTCGGCCAGCAGGGCGTCGACGGCGTGATCAAGACGCTGCAGGACCGCAACCGCCAGCTGGCCAACGCCAAGAGCTGACGCGTGCGTCCAACGGCGTGCCGCTGCAATGCAGCACGGCGCACCGAAGTGCTCTACAATGGCCGCTCGCGGCGCAGGCTCCCGCCCCGGTGCGGGAGTCGTCGTTTGATTGCCGACGTTTTTTGCCGCCGCTTCAAGCCATCGCATTCAAGCCACTGATTCCAGGCCACGCATCCATGCTCTCGCTCGGTACCTCGCTGACCAACCAGAACGCCGCCATCGTGCTGCGTGACGGGCTGGCGCGCGTGGCCGAGGGCGAGGTGCAGGTCGACTGCGCCGGCCTGACGCAGGTGGATTCCTCCGCGGTCGCCGTGCTGCTGGCATGGAACCGCGCCGCCGCCGCGCGCAACCTGGCCCTGTCGCTGCGCGGCGTGCCGGCGCAGTTGTCGCAGCTGGCCAGCCTGTACGGCGTGGACGGCCTGCTGGGCCTGGCGCCCGAGGCCGCGCCGCAAGGACACCACCACCGACATTGATCCGGCATCGCCGGTCGCCAGCACGGCGGCCGCCCGCGATGCCGCGGCGACGGCCTGGCGCGGTCGTCGAGCCCCTGAGGGCGGATCCGGTGGGGATCAAGCGGGACTCACCCCGCATCCCCTATAATTCCGGGTTGTTCGCCCATCCCCCTGCCTGATACCGGCTCATGCCATGCCGGGCCAGGATATCCGGGCACGCAGTTGCTCCCAATTCCTGGCGGCCGGCCCCAAAAAGAGCTGGATCCGCCACAGACAATCGGCCATGAAAGCCATTGAAATCCACGACGTTCGCAAGCGCTACCGCAACCTGCAGGCGCTCAAGGGCGTCAGCTTCACCGTCGAACGCGGCGAATTCTTCGGCCTGCTCGGGCCGAACGGCGCCGGCAAGACCACGCTGATCTCGATCCTCGCCGGCCTGAACCGCGCCGATTCCGGCCGCGTCAGCGTGCTCGGGCACGATGTCGTCGGCGATTACCGGATGGCGCGGCGTATGCTGGGCGTGGTGCCGCAGGAACTGGTGTTCGATCCGTTCTTCACGGTGCGCGAGACGCTGCGGCTGCAGTCGGGCTATTTTGGCCTGACCCGCAACGACGACTGGATCGACGAGATCATGGCCAACCTGGACCTGACCGGGAAAGCCGATGCCAATATGCGCCAGCTCTCGGGCGGCATGAAGCGGCGCGTGCTGGTGGCGCAGGCGCTGGTGCACCGCCCGCCCGTGATCGTGCTCGACGAGCCCACTGCCGGTGTCGACGTGGAACTGCGCCAGACGCTGTGGAAGTTCATCTCGCGCCTGAACCGGGAAGGGCACACCATCATCCTGACCACGCACTACCTGGAAGAGGCCGAGGCCCTGTGCGACCGCATCGCCATGCTCAAGTTCGGCGAAGTGGTGGCGCTGGACCGCACCAGCAACCTGCTGACGCAGTTTGCCGGGCTGCAGCTGGTGCTGACCTTTGCGCGCGGCGGCCTGCCGACCGCGCTGGAGCCGTTGCGCATGCCGTCCAACCCGGGCGAGCGCGCGGTGCGCCTGCGCTTGTCGGGCTACCAGGCGGTGGAGCCGATCCTGTCCGCCTGCCGCGAAGCGGGCTGTGAGATCGAAGACATGGAAATCAACAAGGCCGACCTCGAGGACGTGTTTGTGCAGATCATGCGCCGCGAGGGGCATATGCCCGGCGCGCTGCCCGATCCGGCGATGGAGGCCGCGGCATGAAGCAGCCTGGCGAAATCGAAATCCTGGAAGACACCCGCCTCGGGCCGATGGCCGTGGGCAGCCTGGTGGGCTTCCGTACCCTGCTGTACAAGGAAGTGCTGCGCTTCTGGAAGGTCAGCTTCCAGACCGTGGCCGCGCCGGTGCTGACCGCGGTGCTGTACCTGCTGATCTTCGGCCATGTCCTGGAAGACCGGGTCAAGGTCTACGACCAGATCAGCTACACCGCCTTCCTGGTGCCGGGCCTGGTGATGATGAGCGTGCTGCAGAATGCGTTCGCCAACAGTTCATCGTCGCTGATCCAGTCCAAGATCACCGGCAACCTGGTATTCGTGCTGTTGCCGCCCCTGTCGCACTGGGAGATGTTCGGCGCCTACGTGGTGGCCTCGGTGATCCGCGGGCTGACCGTGGGTCTGGGCGTGCTGGTGGTGACGGCGTGGTTTGCCAACCTGCATTTCGCCAACGTGGGCTGGATCCTCGTCTTTGCCTTGCTGGGCGCGGGCATCCTCGGCACGCTGGGCCTGATCGCCGGCATCTGGGCCGAGAAGTTCGACCAGCTGGCCGCGTTCCAGAACTTCCTGATCATGCCGGCGACCTTCCTGTCCGGCGTGTTCTATTCGATCCATTCGCTGCCCGCCTTCTGGCAGGCGGTGTCCCATGCCAATCCGTTCTTCTACATGATCGACGGCTTCCGCTATGGCTTCTTCGGCGTCTCGGACGTGTCGCCGCTGTTCAGCCTGGCGGTGGTCGGATCGGCGTTTGTGGTGCTGGCCGCGCTGGCGCTGCGCCTGCTGAAGTCCGGATTCAAGCTGCGCCACTGAGCGGCGGCCGGCCCTGTTGAATCAAGCTGAATCACGCTGAAGAGAACCCCATGCTGCCTACACCGGAACAAGTCAGGGAATATATTGCCCAAGGACTGCCCTGCGAACATTTGCAAGTCGAGGGCGATGGCCAGCATTTCTTTGCCACCATCGTCAGCAACGAATTTGAAGGCAAGCGGCTGATCCAGCGCCACCAGCGTGTCTACGCCGCGCTGGGCGACCGCATGCGCGCCGAGATCCACGCGCTGTCGATGAAGACGCTGACGCCTGCCGAGTGGCAGGCGGGCGAGGGCAAGTAAGCCTCGCCGACATGCGCCGCGCCAAGCGCGCGGCCCCAGAACCATGACGCCGGGCGTGTGCCCGGCTCCAGACGACAGAACATGGACAAATTCCAGATCCACGGCAACGGCCCGCTGAAAGGCGAAATCCGCGTGTCGGGCGCCAAGAACGCCGCCTTGCCGATCCTGTGCGCAGGCCTGCTGACGGCCGATACCGTCTCGCTGGACAACGTGCCGAACCTGCAGGACGTGCGCACCACGCTCAAGCTGCTGCGCCAGATGGGCATGCAGGCCGAGCTGGACGGCGCCCGCGTGACCCTTAACGGCGCCGACGTCAATGTGCTCGAGGCCCCGTATGAGCTGGTCAAGACCATGCGTGCCTCGATCCTGGTACTGGGTCCGCTGGTGGCGCGCTTTGGCGAGGCCCGCGTGTCGCTGCCCGGCGGCTGCGGCATCGGCGCGCGCCCGGTCGACCAGCACATCAAGGGCCTGCAGGCGATGGGCGCCGAGATCACCATCGAACACGGCTTTATCCATGCCCGCGCCAAACGCCTGAAGGGTGCGCGCGTGGTCACCGACATGATCACCGTGACCGGCACCGAGAACCTGCTGATGGCCGCCACGCTGGCCGAAGGCGAGACCGTGCTGGAAAACGCCGCGCGCGAGCCCGAGGTGACCGACCTGGCCCACCTGCTGGTCAAGATGGGCGCGAAGATCGAAGGCATCGGCACCGACCGCCTGGTGGTGCACGGCGTCGAGCGCCTGCATGGCGCCAGCCACAGCGTCATCGCCGACCGCATCGAGGCCGGCACCTTCCTGTGCGCCGCCGCCGCGACGCTGGGCGACCTGGTGCTGCGCGGCGTGCAGCCGGACATCCTCGACACCGTGCTCGACAAGCTGCGCGAAGCCGGCGCAAAAATCGAGACCGGCGCCGACTGGATCCGCCTGGCCATGCCGCAGCGTGCGAAGGCCGTGAGCTTCCGCACGTCGGAATACCCCGCCTTCCCGACCGACATGCAGGCGCAGTTCATGGCGCTCAATGCCGTGGCCGAAGGCACCGCGCGCGTGACCGAGACCATCTTCGAGAACCGCTTCATGCACGTGCAGGAGCTGAACCGCCTGGGTGCCGATATCGTGGTCGAAGGCAACACCGCGGTGGTCAACGGCGTGCCGCGCCTGTCGGGTGCCAACGTGATGGCGACCGACCTGCGCGCCTCGGCCAGCCTGGTGATCGCCGGCCTGGTGGCCGATGGCGAGACCGTGATCGACCGCATCTACCACCTGGACCGTGGCTATGACCGCATGGAAGACAAGCTGTCGGCAGTGGGCGCCAAGATCCGCCGCATTGCCTGAGGACGTCCGATGAGCCCCACCTTCAACGCATCGCCCAACCAGCTGACGCTGGCGCTGTCCAAGGGCCGCATCTTCACCGAGACGCTGCCGCTGCTGGAAGCCGCCGGCATCCGCGTCACCGAGGACCCCGAGACCTCGCGCAAGCTGATCCTGCCGACCTCCGACCCCGCCGTGCGCGTGGTGATCGTGCGCGCCTCGGACGTGCCGACCTACGTGCAGTACGGCGCCGCCGACTTCGGCGTGGCCGGCAAGGACGTGCTGATGGAAAGCGGCATGGCCGGCCTGTATGCACCGATCGACCTGAACATCGCCCGCTGCCGCATGTCGGTGGCGGTGCCGGCCGGGTTTGACTACGCCAACGCCGTGCGCCAGGGCGCGCGCCTGGCCGTGGCCACCAAGTACGTGCAGACCGCGCGCGAGCATTTTGCGAAAAAGGGCGTTCACGTCGACCTGATCAAGCTGTACGGTTCGATGGAGCTGGGCCCGCTGGTGGGCCTGTCCGACGCCATCGTCGACCTGGTCAGCACCGGCAGCACGCTGCGCGCCAACAACCTGGTCGAAGTGGAAGAGATCGTGCAGATCTCGTCGCGGCTGGTGGTGAACCAGGCCGCGCTCAAACTCAAGCGCGAGCGGCTGGCGCCGATCCTCGACGCCTTTGAACGCGCTTCAGCGGCGCTGGCCTGAGGCCGGGTCGCCCGAGAGGAACAGAAGTCATGAACGCAACCGAAATGGAAAACCTGCCGGTCCGCCGGCTTGATTCCAGAGAGCCCGGCTTTGCCGAGGCGCTGCGCCAGGTGCTGGCCTTCGAGGCTGGCGAGGACGAGGCCATCGATCGCGCCGCCGCGCAGATCCTGGCCGACGTGAAGGCGCGCGGGGATGCCGCGGTGCTGGAATACACCAAGCGTTTCGACCACGTGGAAGCGTCGTCGATGGGCGCGCTGGAGATCTCGCAGCAGCAGCTCGAAGCCGCGCTCGAAGACCTCGAGCCCAAGCGCCGCGCCGCGCTGGAGGCCGCCGCCGCGCGCGTGCGTGCCTACCACGAGAAGCAGAAGATCGAATGCGGCAGCCACAGCTGGGAATACACCGAGGCCGACGGCACCATGCTGGGCCAGAAGGTGACGCCGCTGGACCGCGTCGGCATCTACGTGCCGGGCGGCAAGGCCGCGTACCCGTCGTCGGTGCTGATGAATGCCATCCCGGCGCGCGTGGCGGGCGTCAAGGAAATCATCATGGTCGTGCCCACGCCGGGCGGCGTGCGCAATGAACTGGTGCTGGCCGCGGCGCAGATCGCCGGCGTGGACCGTGTGTTCACCATCGGCGGCGCGCAGGCGGTTGGCGCGCTGGCCTACGGCACGGCGACGCTGCCGCAGGTGGACAAGATCGTCGGCCCCGGCAATGCCTATGTGGCGGCGGCCAAGCGGCGCGTGTTCGGCACCGTCGGCATCGACATGATCGCCGGCCCGTCCGAGATCCTGGTGATCTGCGACGGCACCACCGACCCCGACTGGGTGGCGATGGACCTGTTCTCGCAGGCCGAGCACGACGAGCTGGCGCAGTCGATCCTGCTGTGCCCGGACGCCGGCTATATCGCCCGCGTCGAAGCCAGCATCCAGCGCCAGATCGGCACCATGCCGCGGCGCGAGGTGATTGCCGCGTCGATGTCCGGCCGCGGCGCGCTGATCAAGGTGCGCGACATGGAAGAAGCCTGCGAGATCGCCAACGCGATCGCGCCCGAGCACCTGGAGATCTCGGCCGAGAACCCGCGCCAGTGGAGCGAGAAGATCCGCCACGCCGGCGCCATCTTCCTGGGCCGCTACACCAGCGAGTCGCTGGGCGACTACTGCGCCGGCCCCAACCACGTGCTGCCGACCTCGCGCACCGCGCGCTTCTCGTCGCCGCTGGGCGTCTATGACTTCCAGAAGCGCTCGAGCCTGATCGAAGTGAGCGAGGGCGGGGCGCAGATGCTCGGCCAGATCGCCGCCGAGCTGGCCTACGGCGAAGGCCTGCAGGCCCACGCCCGCAGCGCGGAATACCGTTTCAAGCGCAGTTGATCCCCTGAATCCTCACCAGCCCAAACAGGAGTTTCCATGTCAGCCGTAGAGCCCTCCCTGATCGAACGCATCATCCGTGACGACGTGCGCGCCATGGGCGCCTACCACGTCCCGGATTCGCACGGTCTGGTCAAGCTCGACGCCATGGAGAATCCGTACCGGCTGCCGCCCGCGCTGCGCGAGCAACTGGCCGCACGCCTGGGCGAGGTGGCGCTGAACCGCTACCCCGTGCCCAGCAGCGAGGCGCTGCGCGCCAAGCTCAGGGACGTGATGCAGGTGCCCGCCGGCATGGACGTGCTGCTGGGCAACGGCTCGGACGAGATCATCAGCATGCTGGCGCTGGCCGCGGCCAGGCCAGGTGCCAAGGTGATGGCGCCGGTGCCGGGCTTTGTCATGTACGCGATGTCGGCGCAGTTTGCCGGCCTGCAGTTCGTGGGCGTGCCGCTGCGCGCCGACTTCACGCTGGACCGCGCCGCCATGCTGGCCGCGATGGCCGCGCAGCAGCCCGCCATCATCTACCTGGCCTACCCGAACAACCCCACCGGCAACCTGTTCGACGCCGCCGACATGGAGGCCGTCATTCGCGCCGCCCAGGGCGAGGTCTGCAACAGCCTGGTGGTGGTGGACGAGGCCTACCAGCCGTTCGCCCAGCAAAGCTGGATGCCGCGCCTGGCGGAGTTCGGCAACCTGCTGGTGATGCGCACCGTGTCCAAGCTGGGCCTGGCCGGCATCCGCCTGGGCTACCTGGCCGGCGCGCCGGAATGGCTGTCGCAGCTGGACAAGGTGCGCCCGCCCTACAACGTCAACGTGCTGACCGAGGCCGCCGCGCTGTTCGCGCTGGAACACGTGTCCGTGCTGGACGAACAGGCCGCGCAACTGCGTGCCGAACGCTCTCGCGTGGCCGACGGCATGGCCGCGCAGGCCGGGGTCACGGTGTTCCCCAGCGCCGCCAACTTCCTGCTGGCGCGGGTGCCGGATGCTGCACAGACGTTCGACCGGCTGCTGGCCCGCAAGGTATTGATCAAGAACGTGAGTAAAATGCACCCGTTGCTGGCCAATTGTCTGCGCGTCACGGTCAGCACCCCCGAAGAAAACGCGCAGTTCCTTGAGGCATTCGCAGCGTCGCTGCAGGATTAACACCATGCGTGTTGCAGAGGTCACCCGCAATACTTCGGAAACGCAAATCCGCGTTTCCCTGAATCTCGACGGCAGCGGCCGCCAGAAACTGGCGTCCGGCGTGCCGTTCCTTGACCACATGCTGGACCAGATCGCCCGGCATGGCATGTTCGACCTGGAGGTCGAAGCCACCGGCGACACGCATATCGACGACCACCATACGGTGGAAGACGTGGGCATCACGCTCGGCCAGGCCGTGGCGAAGGCCATCGGCGACAAGAAGGGCATCACCCGCTACGGCCACAGCTACGTGCCGCTGGATGAATGCCTGTCGCGCGTGGTGATCGATTTCTCCGGCCGCCCCGGCCTGGAGTTCCACGTGCCGTTCACGCGTGCGCGCGTGGGCAGCTTCGATGTGGACCTGACCATCGAGTTCTTCCGCGGCTTCGTCAACCATGCGGGCGTGACCCTGCATATCGACAACCTGCGCGGCATCAATGCCCATCATCAGTGCGAAACCGTGTTCAAGGCCTTTGGCCGGGCACTGCGCATGGCGGTGGAGCTGGATCCGCGCGCGGCCAACACGATCCCGTCGACCAAGGGTACGCTCTGACCTTGACACCACGGTAGGCGTGCCGGCTGGTTGCGGCGCCCGCTGACCTTCCAAGCCTGAACCTGGCCAGCGACGCTGGCGACCCGCAACCAATGGATACGCTCAAGTCGTTTATCTCGCTGCTGGCGCTGATCAACCCGATCGGGGCGATCCCGTTCTTCATCAGCCTGACTACGCAGCAGACCGAAGCGGAAAAGCGGCATACCATCAGGATTGCGTCGATTTCGGTGGCGATCGTGGTAGCGGTGTCGGCGTTGCTGGGGCAGCAGATCATCGAGTTCTTCAATATCTCGGTGGCCTCGCTGCAGGTGGGCGGCGGGCTCATCATGATCATGATGGCCATGAACATGCTGAACGCGCAGACCAGCCGCACCAAGGCCACGCCGGAAGAAGAGGACGAGGCCGAGGCGCGCTCGAGCATCGCGGTGGTGCCGCTGGCGCTGCCGCTGCTGACCGGGCCGGGATCGATCAGTACGGTGATCGTCTATGCGGGCAAGACCCAGCACTGGTACCAGTTGCTGATCCTGGTCGGCATCGGCGTGCTGCTGGGCTCGGTGGTGTACCTGGTGTTCCGCGCGGCCGACCCGATCGCGCGGGTGATCGGGCGCACCGGCATCAATATCGGCACGCGCCTGATGGGGCTGATCCTGTCGGCGCTGGCCGTGGAATTCATTGTGGACGGGCTGAAGACATTGTTGCCTGTTTTGAAATCATGACTACCATAGCAATTGTGGATTACGGCATGGGCAACCTGCGCTCGGTGGCGCAGGCGCTGCGTGCCGCGGCGCCGGAAGCGGACGTCCGGGTGGTGGATGCTCCCGAAGGCATCCGCTCGGCCGACCGCGTGGTGCTGCCCGGCCAGGGCGCGATGCCCGACTGCATGTCGGCGCTGGGCGCGTCGGGGCTGCAGGAGGCGGTGTGCCAGGCCGCCGCCAGCAAGCCGATGCTGGGCGTGTGCGTGGGCGAGCAGATGCTGTTCCAGTTCAGCACCGAAAGCCGGGCGGGCTCGGACCGCACGCCGGCGCTGGGCCTGATGCCCGGCCAGGTGGTGCGCTTTGCGCTGGACGGCATGACGCAGCCCGACGGCTCGCGCTACAAGGTGCCGCAGATGGGCTGGAACCGGGTGCGCCAGGCCAGGCCGCACCCGCTGTGGGACGGTATCCCGGACGACAGCTGGTTCTATTTCGTCCACAGCTACTATGTGCAGGCGCAGGATCCGGCCCATGTCGCCGGCGAAACGGAATACGGAGTCGTGTTTACCAGCGCGGTAGCGCGCGATAATATTTTCGCGACGCAGTTCCACCCCGAGAAAAGCGCGGCCCTGGGCCTGCAGCTGTACCGGAACTTCGTCCACTGGAATCCCTGAAGCCCCGGCTTGCCGATACGCGATTCGCTTTTTTTACCGATGATCGACCGCTACCGAACCGTCACTTGACCCGTTTCCGATCGACTATCGACCCGACCTGACCGGCACGCGCCGGTCTCGCTCAATCTCTATCACTCAACCACGCTCGTCACGCATATGTTGCTCATTCCGGCCATCGACCTGAAGGACGGTCAGTGTGTACGCCTCAAACAAGGCGACATGGACCAGGCCACCGTCTTTTCCGAAGATCCCGCCGCCATGGCACGCCACTGGGTGGAGCAGGGCGCCCGCCGCCTGCACCTGGTGGACCTGAACGGCGCGTTCGTGGGCAAGCCCCGCAACGAGGAGGCCATCAAGGCCATCATCGCCGAGGTCGGCGACGAGATCCCGGTGCAGCTGGGGGGCGGCATCCGCGACCTGAACACCATCGAACGCTGGCTGGACGACGGCCTGTCGTACGTCATCATCGGCACCGCCGCGGTGAAGAACCCCGGCTTCCTGAAGGACGCCTGCTCGGCCTTCGGCGGCCATATCATCGTCGGCCTGGATGCCAGGGACGGCAAGGTGGCCACCGACGGCTGGAGCAAGCTGACCGGCCACGAGGTGGCGGACCTGGCGCGCAAGTATGAAGACTACGGCGTCGAGGCCATCATCTACACCGACATCGGCCGCGACGGCATGCTGCAGGGGATCAATATCGACGCCACCGTCAAGCTGGCGCAGTCGATGTCGATTCCGGTGATCGCCAGCGGCGGGTTGTCCAACCTCGCCGATATCGACAACCTGTGCGCGGTTGAGGGCGAAGGTGTCGAAGGCGTCATTTGCGGCCGTGCGATCTACTCGGGCGACCTCAACTTTGCCGCCGCGCAGGCGCTGGCGGACAAGCTGCGCGAAGGGCAATAAGGCAACGGCGCCGCGGGGCGCAGCCGCCTGGCCGCTGCCTGCACGGCAGCGGTGGCGGACAAGGAATCTCATGCTAGCCAAACGTATCATCCCCTGCCTGGACGTGACTAACGGGCGGGTGGTCAAGGGCGTCAACTTTGTCGAGCTGCGCGACGCGGGCGATCCCGTGGAAATTGCGCGCCGCTACGATGAGCAGGGTGCCGATGAAATCACATTTCTGGACATCACCGCGACCAGCGACGGGCGTGACCTGATGCTCCACATCATCGAGGACGTCGCCTCGCAGGTCTTTATCCCGCTGACGGTGGGCGGCGGCGTGCGCACGGTCGAAGACGTGCGGCGCCTGCTCAATGCCGGCGCCGACAAGATCAGCGTCAACTCGTCCGCCATCGCCAATCCGCAGCTGGTCTCGGATGCCACAGCCCGCTATGGCTCGCAGTGCATCGTGGTGGCGATCGACGCCAAGCGCTGTTCCGCGCCGGGCGAAGCGCCGCGCTGGGAGGTCTTCACCCACGGCGGGCGCAAGGCGACCGGGCTCGATGCCGTCGAATGGGCGCGCGAGATGGCGGCGCGCGGCGCCGGCGAGATCCTGCTGACCAGCATGGACCGCGACGGCACCAAGAGCGGCTTCGACCTGGAGCTGACCCGTGCGGTCAGCGACGCGGTGCCGGTGCCGGTGATCGCATCGGGCGGCGTTGGCGGCCTGCAGGACCTGGCCGACGGCATCACCCAGGGCCGCGCCGACGCGGTGCTGGCCGCCAGCATCTTCCACTACGGGCAACATACCGTGGGTGAAGCCAAGGCATTCATGGCCCGCGAGGGCATTCCCGTGCGGATCTGATCATGGCAAAGAAGTGGCTCAACAAGGTCAAGTGGGACGATAACGGCCTGGTGCCGGTGATCGTGCAGGAAGTCGGCTCGAACGACGTGCTGATGTTCGCGTTCATGAACCGCGAGGCGCTGCAGCGCACCGTGGAGCTGGGCGAGGCCGTGTTCTGGTCGCGCTCGCGCAAGCGCCTGTGGCACAAGGGCGAAGAGTCGGGCCACGTGCAGAAGGTGCATGAGCTGCGCCTGGACTGCGACGAAGACGTGGTGCTGCTGAAGGTGACGCAGGTGGACAGCATTGCCTGCCATACCGGGCGTCATTCCTGCTTCTTCCAGAAGTTCGAGGGCGACGTGGAGTCCGGCGACTGGCAGACGGTCGAGCCGGTGCTGAAGGACCCTGCCCAGATCTACACCAAGCCATGAGCGACACCCCACTCAGCAGCAACGATGTCCTGGCGCGCCTGGCCGAAGTGCTGGAAGCGCGCAAGCCCGCCAACGGCGGCGACCCCGACAAATCCTATGTGGCGCGCCTGTTCAGCAAGGGCGACGACGCCATCCTGAAGAAGATCGGCGAGGAAGCCACCGAGACCGTGATGGCCGCCAAGGACGCGCGTGCCGCCGGACAGACCGGCGCCGAGGCCGGCAAGGTGGTTTATGAAGTCGCCGACCTGTGGTTCCACAGCATGGTGTTGCTGGCCAACTTCGGCCTGACGCCGGCCGACGTGGTCAATGAACTGGCGCGGCGCGAAGGGCTGTCCGGCCTCGAGGAAAAGGCCCGGCGCAAGGACTAGTTGGCCCGGACGCCGGCCGGTCTTCCGCCTGCCGCAAGACAGGGATCCAACCAAGGGCGAATATGGCGAACGACTACACCGCGCAACTCACCACCCCCAGCGGCGAACAGCTGAGCAGCCTGCGCAAGCTGCTGCACATCCTGTATGCCCTGTATGCGATCTTCTGGCTCACCGGCGGCATCACCGCGCTGATCGCCATCGTGATCGACTACGTCAAGCGCGACGACGCGCGCGGCTCGCTGTATGCCTCGCACTTCGCCTGGCAGATCCGCTCGTTCTGGTGGTCGGTGGTCTGGGGCGTGCTGGGCGGGGTGCTGTTTGCGACAGTCGTGCTGATACCGCTGGCGTTTGCCGTCTGGGGCGTGCTGTCGCTATGGATGCTGTATCGTATCGTCAAGGGCTGGCTGTACCTGAATGACAGCAAGCCGATGTACCCGGATCAGCAGTTCTGATGCCGGGCAGGCCGGGCGCGTGAAGTTGATACCGTGTGCCGCGGCCGTCGCAATGAAATCTTCATGAACACTCAGGATAATTGCATCTTCTGCAAGATCGTCGCCGGCCAGCTACCGTCGCGCAAAGTCTATGAAGACGACGACATGGTGGCCTTCCACGATATCCATCCCAAGGCCCCGGTACACTTGCTGGTCATTCCCCGGTCGCATGTCGACTCGCTGGCCGATTGCGGCGCCGGCGAAGGGGAGGTGCTTGCTAGAATGATGCTGAAGGTGCCTGAACTGGCGCGCGCGGCAGGCTGCTCCAACGGCTTCCGGACGGTGATCAACACCGGCCCGGACGGTGGACAGGAGGTCTACCACCTGCATCTCCATGTGCTCGGTGGGCCGCGCCATGCGTGGAAGGGACCGCTGCCCTGAGCGGGGCAGCCTTGGCATGGGAGCGCCCGCGGCGGCAACGCCCGGGCAGAAGCTGCGCCGGCAACCGTCGCCCGGCGCGGCCATAACGGGACGGAACAACGGGTCCGGGCATATATATGATTGCGCCCGCGGCTTCATCAGGAGCAAGAAATGGGTTCGTTTAGCATTTGGCACTGGCTGATCGTGCTGGTGATCGTCATGCTCGTGTTCGGCACCAAGAAACTGCGCAATATCGGCCAGGACCTGGGCGGCGCAGTCAAGGGCTTCAAGGACGGCATGAAAGAGGGCGAGGACAAGGCGGCCCAGCCGGTCCAGTCGAAGGAACTGCGCGACTCCACCACCATCGACGTCGACGCCAAGGAAAAGTCCCGCCAGCAGTGATCCGGCGGTGTGCCCTCCCAACGCAAACCTCGCTGCCTGCGTGTCGTCCCGCGCCTGCGCTTCTTTGGCATGTTGTCCGCATGATGTGTCCGCATGATTGATCTCGGCATTTCCAAGCTGGCGCTGATCGGCGCCGTGGCACTGATCGTGATCGGTCCCGAACGCCTGCCCAAGGTCGCGCGCACGGTCGGCGCGCTGGTTGGCCGGGCGCAGCGCTACATCAACGACGTCAAGGCCGAAGTCAGTCGCGAGGTGGAACTGGAAGAACTGCGCAAGATGCGCACGGAATTCGAGGACGCCGCGCGCGATGTCGAGCGCACCATCCACAAGGAAGTCAGCGAGCAGACCCAGGCGCTGAACGAAGCGCTGGGTGGCGCCGAGACAACCGGCACCGGCAGCGGCACTGGCGCAAGCGGTGGTTTCGTGCCCAGCTGGGACGCGGCCCACAAGGCGCACAACGGGCGCAAGAGCTGGCGCGTCAAGCAGGGCGCCCGCCCGCTCTGGTTCAAGCGCCAGCACAATGTCCGCGTCTGGGTGCAGTCGGGGGCGGCACGCGTCAAGCGTCACCGGCCGGCCACGCGGCCGGCCCGATCCTTCTTCGAGTGAGCATGCTCCGCGGCAACACCTTGCCGGCCGTCGTTCCGGCCGCTGCCGTCGTGGTCGCAGTCCTTGCCGCACTCGCGCGCCGCCGCATTGCGGCTTCACCGATCCACCTTGCCAGCCCCCGCGGCTGAGCGGTTCACGCCATGAGCGACACCCGGTCCCCAGATCCCCAAGACCCGCAAGACGAGTCGCAGCAGGAAACCTTTATTTCCCACCTGATCGAGCTGCGCGAACGCCTGGTCAAGGCGGTGGCCGGCATCATCCTGGTCTTCGTCGGCCTGGTCTACTGGGCGCCGCTCATCTTCAACCTGTTTGCCGCGCCGCTGATGGCGTCGCTGCCCAAGGGCGGCAGGATGATCGTGACCGACGTGACCGGCTCGTTCTTCGTGCCGATGAAGGTCACCTTGCTGGTGTCCTTCCTGGTAGCGCTGCCTTGGGTGCTGTACCAGATCTGGCAGTTTGTCGCGCCCGGTCTGTACCAGCATGAGAAGCGCCTGATCGTGCCGCTGGTGTCGAGCAGCTACGTCCTGTTCCTGTGCGGGGTGGCGTTCGCGTATTTCCTGGTGTTTCCGACCGTCTTCCATTTCATGGCGCACTACAACGCGCCGCTGGGGGCGGACATGTCGACCGACATCGACAAATACCTCAGCTTTGCCATGACCATGTTCCTGGCCTTCGGCATTACCTTCGAGGTGCCGGTGGTGGTCATCGT
This sequence comes from Cupriavidus sp. LA-1, assembly GCF_055385985.1. Lineage (NCBI taxonomy): Bacteria > Pseudomonadati > Pseudomonadota > Betaproteobacteria > Burkholderiales > Burkholderiaceae > Cupriavidus > Cupriavidus sp. LA-1. The sequence goes on from NZ_AP031387.1 coordinate 102,973, forward strand.
GCTGGTGCGCTTCGGCGTGGTGGAACTGGACAAGCTCAAGCAGATCCGCCCCTATGTGATCGTGGGAGCCTTCATCATCGCGGCCGTCGTGACGCCGCCCGATGTGCTGTCGCAGCTGCTGCTGGCCGTGCCGCTGGTGGCGCTCTATGAACTCGGGCTGATCATGGCGCGCTTTGTCGGCCGTCCTGCACCTGACGTGGCCGCTTCAGGGGAAACTCAGCCAGATTAACGCCGCTGAGCCCGGTCTTCCCGACCCGCCAATCCCTGTTTTTGCACCAAAATGGGGATTTTCGCGTGCATTCCTGTTGCTCCCCGACAACAAAAACCGCCAGTAAGCATGGTTTACGCCGAAAAAGCCTTCTGACGGCCGGGGGGGCTGGCCCATAATACGCAGCAGACGTGAACGTAAATGCGTCGCCCAAGCACTTGGGCAACCAAGATTTCCCAATCAGTTGACAAGGAAAGTGTCGATATGAAGATGAAACTGTTTGCAGCTGCCGTTGCCGCTCTGGCCGCCGGCGGCGCTTATGCCCAGTCGAGCGTTACCCTGTACGGTGTGGTTGACGCTGGCGTCGAATACCTGAACAAGGCTGTTGTTCCTGGCTCCGGTGCCAAGGGCGACAACCTGTGGGCCCTGCAATCGGGTAACCAGTCGGGTTCGCGCTGGGGCCTGCGTGGTGTTGAAGACCTGGGCGGCGGCCTGAAGGGCATCTTCACGCTGGAAAGCGGCTTCAACGTCGACGATGGCAAGATGGGCCAGGGCGGTCGCCTGTTCGGCCGTGCCGCCTTCGTCGGTCTGCAAAGCCAGTGGGGTCAGCTGACCCTGGGCCGTCACACGACCCCGTCGTACGACTTCGGCCTGGCATTTGACCCGATGGCCATCTCGAGCCGTTTCTCGATCGCCGCACAAGACCCGTTCCTGGGTGGCGCACGTGCTGACAACTCGGCCAAGTACATCGGCACGTTCGGTGGCCTGACCGTGTCCGGCCTGTACAGCTTCAACAACAACAACCAGGAAGTTCCGGGCAACTTCACCAACGGCCGTGAGTACTCGGTTTCGGCAATCTACGCTGCCGGTCCGTTCTCGCTGGGTGCTGTGTATGACCAGGCCAACAAGTCGTCGGCCACTCTCCTGACGTCCAACAACCTGGTCCGTCGTGCCGCCGTCGCCGGTACGTACGCATTTGGTCCGGCAAAGGTCTTCGCTGGCTACCGTTATGCCAAGGCTTTCAACGGCGCCGTGCTTCCGGGTGCCGTTTCGGTGAACGGCGTGGCTGCTGCGAACACTTCGTCCAACCTGGCCTGGATGGGCGTTGGCTACCAGCTGACCCCGGCCCTGTCGCTGTCGGGCGCTGCTTACTACCAGAACCTGCGCAACGCCAATGCTGGCAACCCGTGGCAATTCGTTGCGCTGGCCGACTATGCCCTGTCGAAGCGTACCGACCTGTACACCTCGGTTTCGTATGCCCTGAACCGCGGCAAGTCGAGCCTGGGCGTGAACGGCTTCAACGACCAGCAGAGCGCCACGAGCAGCGAAGGCGTGCAGCCGGGCGCGAACCAGTTCGGCGCCGTGGTTGGTGTCCGTCACAAGTTCTAATTTGACGCGAGCGCAAGCTCGCATCAGATTGGCTTGAAAAACGCCGGCATCCGCAAGGATGCCGGCGTTTTCTTTTGTGCGATCGGGCTAGGGAAGGTGACAGCAGGTTGATGCCTGGGCGTGCCTTCGCCGTGAATGTGGACTTCGGCGTGCACTGGCGCGATGCCAGAGGTCACAGCCGATGAGATATCTGGCTGACGCAGCGCCGTAAGCCACAGCTCCTTCACGTTCCGCAGAACGTGAGTCCATGCAGAAGCACTGCAACTGGCGCCGTGCGTGCAGCAGAAGAATGGCACGATTGCCATGTCCCTCGCCGAAGTGGTGCGCGTGGCTATCGTCATAGCGCGCCGTGTCGTCCCAGCCTGGCTGGGACACCCGGCATCCGGACGCCAGCCGCTACATCAGGCCATAAAAAAACCCGCCAGGCCTGGCGGGTCTTCGCATCGAACTGGCAACGCCGGCTTCACTCTTCCTCTTCCAGCGGCAGCGCCCGGCGCGGCGGCGGAGGCCGTTTGCCGATCGTCACGGTCAGGTCCGTCGGCTTGCCGCGGCGGATCACGGTCATCTTGATGTCCACGCCCGGCTTGAGCTGGGCAATCGCATTGAGCAGCGCGGTTGTGTCCGTGATCGACGAGCCATCCACCTTGGCCAGCACATCGCCGGGTTTCACACCCGCTTTGTCGGCTGGCCCGCCCTGGACCACGGCAGCGATCAGTGCGCCTTCCTTGGCATCGAGCCCGAAGGATTCGGCGATCTCAGGCGTCATGTCCTGCGGCTCGACCCCGATCCAGCCGCGCGTCACACTGCCGGTGGAGATGATCGATTCCATCACCTGCTTGGCGGTCGACACCGGAATCGCAAAGCCGATCCCCAGCGAGCCGCCCGAGCGCGAGTAGATCGCTGTATTGATGCCCAGCAGGTTGCCCTGTGCATCCACCAGCGCACCGCCCGAGTTGCCCGGGTTGATGGCCGCATCGGTCTGGATGAAGTTCTCGAAGGTGTTGATGCCCAGGTGGCTGCGGCCAAGCGCCGAGACAATGCCCATCGTCACGGTCTGGCCGACGCCGAACGGGTTGCCGATGGCCAGCACCACGTCGCCGACCTTCACGTTCTCAAGCCGGCCCAGGGTGATCGCGGGCAGGTCCTTGAGCGTCACCTTGAGCACGGCCAGGTCGGTTTCCGGGTCGGAGCCCACCACCTTGGCGTTGGCCTTGCGGCCGTCGGTCAGCGCGACCTCGATCTCGTCGGCACCGTCGACGACGTGGTGGTTGGTTAGAATGTAACCCTCGGAGCTGACAATGACGCCGGACCCCAGGCTGGAGACCGGCTCTTGCCGCTCAGGCAGGCGGTCGCCAAAGAAGAAGCGGAACCACGGATCCTCGGCCTGCGGGTTGGGCGAGCGCTTGTTGCCGTTCTTGCTGGTAAAGATATTGACCACCGCCGGCATGGCCTGCTCGGCGGCTTGACTGTAAGACCCTTCGGCCGCAGGACCGGACACGTTGGGCACGACTTCCTTGAGCGCCACGATGGGCGAACCGGACTGGACCGCGATGCGCCCCCTCTGCAGCCATTCAGGCTTGAGCGTTGCCACGACGAACCAGACCGCCAGCACGACGGTGACAGCCTGGGCAAAGAACAGCCAAAAGCGCCGCAACATATTGGAGTTTGAGCAGAAAATGAAAACAAAAGAGCTTGAATTGTACTTGAACGACCTGTTGGAAGTTCCCCGCTACAAGGACTATTGTCCCAATGGGCTGCAAGTGCAAGGTCGCGCTGAAGTCACACACGTGGTGACCGGTGTGACGGCAAGCCTGGCGCTGGTCGACGCGGCGATCGAGGCGGGCGCCGACGCCATCCTCGTCCATCACGGCTACTTCTGGAAAAACGAAGATGCACGCGTGGTCGGGCAGAAGTACGCGCGCTTGAAGCGCCTGCTCGGTGCCGACGTCAATCTGTTTGCCTACCACCTGCCGCTGGACAACCACCCCGAGTTCGGCAACAACGCCCAGCTTGGCCTGCAGCTCGGCTTTACCCCCACTGGCCGCTTCAGCGACGACCAGCTCGGCTGGACCGGCACGCTGCCCGCGCCGATGCCGCTTTCCGCGCTGGCTGCGCACGTCGGTGGCGTGCTTGGTCGCGAACCGCTGGCCATCGGCGAGCCTGACCAGATGATCCGCACCGTGGGCTGGTGCACGGGCGGGGCGCAGGGCTATTTCGATGCCGCGATTGCCGCTGGTGTCGATGCCTACCTCAGCGGCGAAGTCTCGGAGCAGACCACGCATCTGGCGCGCGAGAGCGGCGTCGCGTATCTCGCCGCAGGACACCACGCCACCGAACGCTACGGCATCCGCTCACTGGGTGAGCATGTGGCCGAACGCTTTGGCCTGCGTCATACCTTTATTGATATTCCAAATCCTGTCTGATCTGACGCAAAACAAAACGGCCCCATCGGGGCCGTTTTATCTTTCGGGATCGGATCAGCGCGTCTTCAGGCTGTCGCGGATCTCACGCAGCAGCACCACTTCCTCGGGCGGGGCGGCCGGCGGCGCTGCCGGTTCCTTGGCGCGCATTCTGTTAAAGGCGCGCACCATCAGGAAGATGATGAACGCAAGAATCAGGAAGTTGACAACGATAGTCAGGAAATTGCCATAGGCAAATACGGGAACGCCGGCCTTCTTCAAGGCATCGAGCGTTGAAGGCGTGCCGGGCGGGGGATCGGCCAGCAAGATGAACATATTGGAAAAATCCAGCTTGCCGACGATACGGCCAATCACTGGCATGATCAGATCATTCACCACTGAATCCACGATTTTCCCAAACGCAGCGCCAATGATCACGCCGACCGCGAGGTCGACTACGTTGCCACGCATGGCGAAGGTTCTGAATTCCGAGATCATGCCCATGGGGGGTTCTCCTTCTTGTGGCTAGCGATGAACGGTTTCAAGCTCGAAGCCTGCCGCATGACTCTGCGGAAAGCAAGCACGCAGGCCGCTTTCCGGGTTGCATGTCCGATAATCGCGCATAGCCGTGGCATTTTCTGCCTATCTAGTGCGCAGGTGTCTAAGGTACACTTTATGGTTGACGCAAAATCTAAATTGACTTCCCCTGGGGTTTGGAATGAGTGACCAGCAAGACGTGAAGAGCGTGGATAAAGGTCGCCGCAATTGGTTGATCGCGACATCCGTCGCTGGCGGCGTCGGAGGCGTAGCGGTAGCGGTTCCTTTCGTCAGTACTTTCGCACCATCGGAGAAGGCCAAAGCCGCCGGTGCCCCGGTCGAAGCGGATATCGGCGCGCTGAAACCGGGCGAGATGATGACCGTCGAATGGCGCGGCAAGCCGGTCTGGATTCTGAAGCGGACCGAGGAAATGCTCGCCTCGCTGAAGAAGACGGACGGCGAAGTGGCCGACCCGAATTCCGACGTGCCATTCACCATGAAGACCCCTGAGTACTGCAAGAACGAAACCCGTTCCCGTGCAGACCACAAGGATCTGCTGGTCGTGGTGGGCATCTGTTCCCACCTTGGCTGCTCGCCTTCCGGCCCCTTCGCTTCCGGGGCCAATCCCCAGCTCGGCACCGATCCCGGTTTCCTCTGCCCCTGCCATGGCTCGACCTTCGACCTGGCCGGCCGCGTCTTCAAGAACAAACCGGCTCCGCAAAATCTTGACGTACCCCCATACCAGTTCCTGACCGATACCAAGATCGTGATCGGCAAGGACGAGAAAGGAGAAGCTTGATCATGGCGGCCGAAAAACAAGTCAAGACGACCGGCCTGCTGGGCTGGATCGACGCCCGCTTCCCCGCAACCCAACTGTGGGAAGACCACCTCTCCAAGTACTACGCGCCGAAGAACTTCAATTTCTGGTACTTCTTCGGTTCGCTGGCGCTGCTGGTGCTGGTGATCCAGATCGTTACCGGCATCTTCCTGGTGATGAACTACAAGCCGGACGGCACGCTGAACGCCGCCGGCATTCCCGTGGCCTTCGCCAGCGTGGAATACATCATGCGCGAAGTCCCCTGGGGCTGGCTGGTGCGCTACATGCACTCGACCGGCGCCTCGGCCTTCTTCGTCGTGGTCTACCTGCATATGTTCCGGGGCCTGCTGTACGGTTCGTACCGCAAGCCGCGCGAGCTGGTCTGGATCTTCGGCTGCCTGATCTTCCTGTGCCTGATGGCCGAAGCCTTCATGGGCTACCTGCTGCCATGGGGCCAGATGTCGTACTGGGGCGCCCAGGTGATCGTGAACCTGTTCTCGGCCATTCCCGTGATCGGCCAGGACCTGTCGCTGTTCATCCGCGGTGACTACGTGGTGAGCGATGCCACGCTGAACCGCTTCTTCTCGTTCCACGTCATCGCCGTGCCGCTGGTGCTGCTGGGCCTGGTCGTTGCCCACATCATCGCGCTGCACGAAGTGGGCTCGAACAACCCGGACGGCGTCGAGATCAAGGCCAAGAAGGACGAGAACGGCGTGCCCCTGGATGGCATTCCCTTCCATCCGTACTACTCGGTGCACGATACGCTGGGCGTGGCCGGCTTCCTGATGATCTTCTCGGCCGTGATCTTCTTCTTCCCGGAAGTGGGCGGCTATTTCCTGGAAGCCAACAACTTCTTCCCGGCTGATCCGCTGAAAACCCCGCCGCATATCGCGCCGGTCTGGTACTTCACGCCGTTCTACTCGATGCTGCGCGCCACTACGTCGAACTTCCTGCCGATCCTGTGGGTGTTCTTCGCGCTGGTGCTCGGCATGGTGTTCCTGCGCAGCAAGGACGCGCGCGTGAAGGTCGGCGCCATCGCCATCGCGGTGATCCTGGCCGTGGGCTTCTACTTCATCGACGCCAAGTTCTGGGGCGTGCTGGTGATGGGCGGCTCGGTCGTGATCCTGTTCTTCATGCCGTGGCTCGATTGCTCGCCGGTGAAGTCCATCCGCTATCGTCCCGCTTTCCACAAGACCATCCTGATCGTCTTCGTGGTGGTGTTCCTGGTCCTCGGCTACCTCGGCGTGCAACCGCCGTCGCCGGTTGGTGAAAAGGTGTCGCAGCTCGGCACGCTGCTGTACTTCGCCTTCTTCCTGACCATGCCGCTGTGGAGCCGTGCCGGCGAGTTCAAGCCGGTGCCGGAGCGCGTCACGTTCCATCCGCACTGAGCGAAGCGCGAACCCGACAAGAGGACAAGGACACAAGATGAAAAAGCTGCTTTCGATCTTCGCGCTGGTCGGTGCCTGTTTTGCCGCCGCGCCCGCCATGGCATCCGAGGGGGGCTATCCCCTTGAGCCGGCACCGGTGAACACTGCCGACCTGTCGTCGCTGCAGCGTGGCGCCAAGCTGTTCGTCAACTACTGCCTGAACTGCCACGGCGCATCGATGATGCGATACAACCGGCTCAAGGACATCGGCCTGACCGACGACCAGATCCGCGAGAACCTGCTGTTCAGCGCGGACAAGGTTGGCGAGACCATGACCATCGCCATGCAGCCGAAGGAAGCCAAGGCCTTCTTCGGCGCGCAGCCGCCGGACCTGTCGGTGATCGCCCGCGCCCGCGGCGACGACTGGCTCTACACCTACCTGCGCACGTTCTACCGTGACGACAGCCGCGCCACCGGCTGGAACAACCTGGTGTTCCCGAGCGTCGGCATGCCGCACGTGCTGTGGGAACTGCAGGGCCAGCGCGCCGCCAAGTTCACCGAAGTGGAACAGCACGGCGAGACGGTGCACAAGTTTGCCGGCTTCGAGCAACTGAGCCCGGGCAAGCTGAGCAAGGTCGAGTACGACCAGGCCGCGGCTGACCTGGTCGGCTTCCTGGACTGGATGGCCGAGCCCGCGCAGAACCACCGCAAGCGCCTGGGCGTCTGGGTGTTGATGTTCCTGGGCGTGTTCACCGTCTTCGCCTGGCGCCTGAACGCCGCATACTGGAAGGACGTGAAGTAAGCCGTGCCAGCGGCCCGAACGCGGGCCCTGACCGGACAAAGGCCAGGAGTGGCCGCTGCGAAAGCAGCGCCGCTCCTGGCCTTTTTACCTGTAAGTGCGCAGAACGACGCCTTGAGAGTGCATCATTTGCCACAAATTTGCTTTCTGGTGGCCGACTTTGGCAGAATATCAGACCTTACTGTCCGACCCTGCTTCGGCTAAGCCCAAGGAATCCAACCATGATGGTGTTGTATTCGGGTACGACTTGCCCGTTCTCCCAACGTTGCCGCCTTGTCCTGTTTGAAAAGGGCATGGACTTTGAAATCCGCGACGTCGACCTGTTCAACAAGCCCGAAGATATTTCGGTGATGAACCCGTACGGCCAGGTGCCTATCCTGGTCGAGCGCGACCTCATCCTGTATGAGTCGAACATCATCAACGAATACATCGACGAGCGCTTCCCGCACCCGCAGCTGATGCCGGCCGACCCGGTGCAGCGCGCCCGCGCCCGCCTGTTCCTGTTCAACTTCGAAAAGGAACTGTTCACCCACGTCTACACGCTGGAGAACGAAAAGGGCAAGGCCGCGGAGAAGAACCACGAACGCGCCCGCGCCGCGATCCGCGACCGCCTGACGCAGCTCGCGCCGATCTTCGTCAAGAACAAGTACATGCTGGGCGAAGAGTTCTCGATGCTCGACGTCGCCATCGCGCCGCTGCTGTGGCGCCTGGACCACTACGGCATTGAGCTGTCGAAGAACGCCGCGCCGCTGCTGAAGTATGCTGAACGCATTTTCAGCCGTCCCGCGTACATCGAGGCGCTCACCCCGTCGGAAAAGGTGATGCGCCGCTAAGCGGCACCGGCCCGGGCGCATCCGCCCTCGGGCCATCGCGGCGCCATTGGAAGCACAATGTCTGAAACCTCCACCAAGCCCTACCTGATCCGCGCCATCTATGAATGGTGCACGGACAACGGCTTCACGCCGTACATCGCCGTCTTCGTCGACGCCAACACCAGCGTGCCGCGCGAGTTCGTCAAGAACAACGAGATCGTGCTCAACGTCAGCTTCGACGCCACCAGCGGCCTTGACATGGGCAACGAGTGGATCACCTTCAGCGCACGCTTCGGCGGCATCTCGCGCAAGATTGACGTCCCCGTCGAGAACGTGCTGGCCATCTACGCCCGCGAGAACGGGCAGGGCATGGCCTTCCCGGTCGAACGCAGCGTGCCGGAAACCCAGGCCGCCACCGAGCGCGAGAACAACCCGCCGCCCAAGCTGGCCCCGGTAGAAGCCGAGACCTCGGCAAGCACCGCCGACACCGGCCCCGGCGACGATGACACGCCGCCCCCGGTGCCCCGCATCGGCGGCAAGAAGCCCGCACTGAAAGTGGTGAAGTAAGCCGCTCCCAAAGCGGACCGCAATGCAGTAGAATCGCGGTCTGCACCACATGCCGGCTTAGCTCATCAGGTAGAGCAGTTGATTTGTAATCATCAGGTGGCGGGTTCGAGTCCTGCAGCCGGCACCAAGTATTGAAGGGTCACGCGAGTCTGCGTGGCCCTTTTGCCTTTCGGGGAGCTGAAAAGTACTGTTTCAGTGCAGTCAGCTCTCACAAAGGTACATGGCAACCATCGTCAAGACGCCTTCCGGCACGTGGAACGCGGTGATCCGCAAGATCGCCTGGCCGACCACGGCAAAAACTCTCCGCACAAAACGTGACGCCGAGGATCGGGCGCGGCGGACAGAGGACGAGATGGTCCGAGGTGTGTACCTTCCTCGCGCGCCCTATCCGAAAAACTCACCGTCTCCGCCGCGCTGAAGCGCTACATGGGGAGGTGTCAGTCCTCAAATAGCCGACTACACAGTGCAGCGAGCGCTGGCGCGGTCGCAGGTTGGAGCTCACTCTCAGGTTTCAATGCGACCACAGAAGTCGCGCCGTCGGGGGCGCTGCAGATCACTGGAGCGTAGGGTATGTGCTCCCTCCGTGAGCACTGGTGCGCCCGACCTCAGGTGCTAGGAGTGTGCGGCCGCGTGCATCCTGCCAGCACTGCGTCCAGCCCGGTGGCGGGTCAAGCTGCGCCAGCACCCATCGCACGGCATCCGCAAGCGTCGCGGCCTCGTAGTCCGGCCCGTTCAGCTTGAGCCGTCATGGGCGCAATTGTGTCCATGTGGGGTGCCTGGTTCGGCCTGATACGTGGGTTTTCCGGCACACGCGTGCGGCACCGGTGCCCGCCGGAGTCCTCAAAAAACAAACATACAAGTTTGTTGATAGATCGTCCGCTTCACCTAGTCCGGTTGGACGTAGAGTTGGCCGCCACCGCACCCGTAACGTTGCCCCTGCGCGACCGGCAGGGTGCTTGCCGTTCCGGGAGCCACCGGATCCGGCATGCGCGACATTCGACACAACAACAAGGACCCCAATCATGTTCAAGCTTTCCGGTAGCGGCCTGCTGGCCGGCACCGTAGTGGCGGCGTGTGCCGCGCTCGTGCTGGCTGCCTGCGGCACGGGCGATGACAGCAAGTCAGCGAGCACGACTTCGGCCCCGGCCGCGACCATGCAGTCCGTGCGTCATGTGTTCGTGATCACGCTCGAGAACCAGAACTACAGCACCACCTTTGGCGCCAACTCGCCGGCGCCGTACCTGTCGAAGACACTCGTGAGCCAGGGCGCATTCCTGCAGCAATACTTCGGCACCAGCCACGTCAGCCTGGGCAACTACATCGCCATGCTGAGCGGCCAATCCGTGACGGCCGACACGCAACTCGATTGCATGACCTACAAGGACATGACCCTGTCCGGCATGAACGACCATGGCCAGGCGATCGGCACCGGCTGCGTCTATCCCGCTTCCATCAAAACGCTGCCCGACCAGCTCAAGGCGGTCAACCTGACGTGGAAGGGCTACATGGAAGACATGGGCAATGACCCGACGCGCGAAAGCGCTACCTGCGGCCACCCGGCGCTCAATGCCATAGACCGCACGCAATCGGCTCAGGCGCCGTCTGCCTCGGTGCCCAAGGGCGACCAGTACGCCGCGCGGCACAACCCGTTCGTGTACTTCCACTCGATCATCGACTCTCCGGATTGCGCCACCAACGTGGTCAACCTGGACAAGCTCACCGATGACCTGAAGGCCATCAACACCACGGCCAACTTCACCTTCATCACGCCCAACCTGTGCAATGACGGCCATGACACGCACTGCGTGAACGGGGATCCCGGCGGGCTGGTCTCGGCCGATGCATTCCTGCAGAAGTGGGTGCCGCTGATCATGGCTTCGCCAGCTTATCAGCAGGATGGCCTGATCATCATCAACTTCGATGAGAGCGCCTACGCGAGCATGACGCAGGACACGTCGACCACGCCGCCGACGATGACGATGACGTTCTCGGGGGATACCTGCTGCAATCAGTTGCCTGGTCCGAACGTCAAGTTCCCGGTCACGCAGTCGTTCCCGGCCTCGGTGACCAAGTATCCGTACAACATCAACATCGTGACGAACAACCACGGTGGCGACCGCACCGGCGCCGTGCTCCTCTCGCCGTTCATCAAGCCGGGCACGGTGTCGACCACGCCGTATAACCACTACGCCATGCTAAAGAGCCTGGAGGACATCTTCCAGGTCGACGGCTACCTTGGGTTTGCGGCGCAGGAGGGGCTGGTCGGCTTCGGCAGCGACATCTTCACCAACCTCTGATCCTTCTCTCCGCGCCGTGACCAGCGACACCGCCGGGCCGTCAGGCACCGGCGGTGCATTGCCGGCATCCACTGCCTTTGCCCGGGAACAACTTCATGGCCTCCGCGAGAATGCTCGCGCTGCTTGGCAGCGCGTTGGTGATCCTGCCTGCCACCGCATTCATCGCGGTTCAATACTTCCATCTGCAACCGCCACGTGGCGGCAGCATGGCGGGCACAGTGCCCCGGGCAAGCATGCCTGCGCAGACCCCGGATGCCGCCGAGCTTGCCGCGCTAGGCAAGGCGATGTTCTTCGATCCCACGCTGTCTGCTTCGGGGCGTCAGTCGTGCGCTAGTTGCCACGATCCTGACCATGGCTATGGCCCGCCAAACGCGCTCGCAGTCCAGCTCGGCGGCGAGCGCCTTGACCGTCAGGGCCGCCGTGCCGCGCCGTCGCTGGCCTATCACCTCAACCGCACGCCCAAATGGCACAAGATTCAGGTGAGCAGCCTGGTGGAGCAGTTGACCGAAACCGATAGCCCGCCCTCGGGCGGGCTGATGTGGGACGGCCGCTTCAACGCCTTGCACGAGCAAGCCAGCGCGCCGCTGCTGGACCCCGACGAGATGGCTAACGCGAACCCTGACACAGTGGTGGCCCGGCTGGCCCGCGCGCCCTATGCGGCGCGCTTCCGAGCGGTGTTCGGCGTGCAGATTTTCGAGAATCCAAAGCAGGCCTTTGCATCGGCGATGCTCGCACTGGAGCGCTTTCAGCTAGACGATCCCAGTTTTCACCGCTACGACAGCAAGTTCGACGCCTACCTGGACGGCAAGGCAACGCTGACGCCGGCGGAGATGCGCGGGCTGCGGCTGTTCTCCGATCCTGCCAAGGGCAACTGCGCTGCCTGCCACGTGATCGACCGCGGTGCAGACGGTTCACATCCGTTGCTGACGGACTACCAGTTCGCCGCGCTCGGCGTGCCCCGCAATCCGGAGATCGACGCCAATGCCGATCCTGCCTACTATGACCTCGGCCTTTGCGGGCCGAAGCGGACGGACCAGTCGGCGCAGACGAAGTATTGCGGCATGTTCAAGACGCCAACGCTGCGCAACACCGCGCTGCGCGGCGCCTGGTTCCACAATGGCCGCTTCCACAAGCTGGAAGACGTGGTGCGCTTCTATGTGGAGCGCGATATCCGGCCCGAGCGTTGGTACGGGCGCGACGCCAGCGGCAAGGCCATGCGCTATGACGACTTGCCGCCCGCGTTGCACGCCAACATCGACGACATCGATGCCCCCATGGATCGCAAGCACGGTGACCGGCCCGCGCTGAACGCAGCCGAGATCCGCGACGTCGTAACCTTCCTGCGGACATTGAACGACGGCTGGAAACCTGCCTCGTAAGTGCCGTCGGCAGCGTTCTACAGAGGCGTTGCGGTGGGTAAGCCGGTACTGCAGCCCGGCGCGACGCTGGCACATGCCGGCAGGTCGCGCACTGGCAACGGCGGGGCTCGGTTCGCCGGCTAGCTGCGCAGGCAAAGCCAGGGTATCTAACCGGCCCGCGATTCAGCCGCCCGGAACGAGCCTTTCACCGGAATCAGCACAGCCACGCTCAACCCTGTCTGCCGCCCTTCATCGGAGAAGCCCAGCCGAATATCCGCGCCGATGCGCTTCGCAATTGTCCTGACGATGGAAAGCCCCAGCCCCGAACCGATCTGCGCGCTGCCAAGCGTACGGTAGAAGGGGTCGAAGACCCGATCCCGTTCGGCCAGAGGGATGCCCGGTCCGGTGTCCTGGATGCGCAGCACGGTACACCCTTGCGCCGAGCTCACTGACAGATCCACCCGGCCACCCTGCGGGGTATAGCGGATGGCGTTGTCGACCAGGTTCCTGACCACGGCGATCATGTCCAGCTCGCTTGCCCACACCCGGGCGTCTTGCGCGCCCTCGACGCCGATGTCGATATGCTTTGCCTCGGCCAGCGGCATCAGGTCCTCCAGAACACGGCGGTAGATACCCAGGATGGATACCGGCGACGCCGGCAATTCGGCAGGCGATTGCACCCTGGCCAAGGTCAGGAGCTGATCCAGCAGGCTCCTGCCGCGTTCGATGCCTTGGCGCAGCACGGTCAATCGTTCACGTGCCGGGCCGGACATTTCCGCTTCCGCCAGTCGTTCTGCTTGCAGCGACAACGCCGTCAGTGGTGAGCGCAGCTCGTGCGCCGCATCTGCGACAAAACGGCGCTGGGCGTCCATCGACTGCGCAACGCGGCCGAGCAGGCGGTTGATCGCCACCACAAACGGACGCACCTCGGAGGGCAGGCGGCGATCGTCGATGGGGTGCAGCTCCTGCTCGGCACGCTGGTCGATTTCCCTGGAGAGCGCGGCAATCGGCTGGAACAGCTTGCGCACCAGGTCGGCGACGATCAGCAGCAGGAGCGGCACCAGGACCAGGAAGGGTGTCACGGTACGGAGGGCGCTTTCGCGCGCAATCTGGTCCCGGAAGCCGGACTCTTGTGCGACTGCAATGCGTTCGCCGGCGGTGGTTGTACTGACCAGGACACGGAAGGTTTCGCCATCGACGTCGAGCGTGTGCAGGCCATCAGTCAGCGTCTCGGGCAGGGGTAACAGTCCGCCGGCATCGACGCCTTTCTGTGACCCCTTGCCGTCGCCCAGGCGCTGGACGATCACACGCGATTCCTCGCTGCTTTCCTTGAGACCGGCATCGGTGGGCGCAGGGGCAGGCGACAGGTGCTGCTCACGCATCAGCCACGCTACCTGCCGCAAGACATCGTCTTGCAGTTCGTGCGCTTCATCGAAGGCGGACATGAAGGAGAAGATGCCCGCCACGACGGCAACGACCACAATCGCGGCCGCCAGGGTGAAGGACAGTTTGATCTGAACCGACGCGTTCAGCCGCCCTTTGAGACCATCCATCCCACCCCCCTGACGTTCTTGATGACCTCGCTGCCCAGCTTGCGTCGCAGCGCGTGGATCAGATATTCGACGGCATTGCTTTCGACCTCTTCCCCCCAGCCGTAGATGCGATCCTCCAGCTCGCTGCGTGACAGGATGGCCCCCGGTCGTATCAGCAAGGCCTGCAGGAGCGCAAACTCACGGTTGGAAAGCTGTACGGGGGCTTCACTGCCCACCGAGGCCTGCCGCGTGGCTGGATCAAGTGAGACCGCGCCATTGCTGAGCACAGGCGCGGCGCTGCCCCCCTTGCGTCGCAGCACGGCGCGCATCCGTGCGAACAGTTCCGCAATCTCAAAGGGCTTGAGGACGTAATCATCGGCCCCGCCATCCAGGCCGCGCAAACGGTCATCCAGTTCGTCGCGAGCCGTGATGATGAGCAAGGGAACGGGGTTGCCCCTGGCCCGAATGCTGGTCAGCACGTCCAGGCCGTCCTTGCCTGGCAAGCCAAGGTCGAGCAGTACCAGGTCGTAGTGCTGGCAGTCCAGGGTCGCAAGGGCGGCCTGGCCGTCGCTTACCCAGTCAGCCGCATAAGACGCATCCTTCAATGCGCCCTGGATCGCTTCACCAATCATGGGATCGTCTTCGACCAGCAAGACCCGCATGCCGCCTCCGCTCAATCTTCGTCGTTCAATGCGCCGTCCGCGCTGCGCGCTGCCTGAACAGCAGGATACCGGTCAGGATGAAGGCAAACAGCGTGGCCGACGCGGAATAGCGGCTCAACGCCAGACCTCCGGCGTTCAGCGGCTTGTCCAGGAAGTCGCCGACCACGGCACCCAGCGGGCGGGTCAGGATGAATGCCGCCCAGAACAGAAGGGTACGGGATACGCGGGTCCAGTAGTAGGCTGCCACGATCAAGGCCAGCAGGCCACCAAAGACGATGGCCGCGCCGGTGTAGCCCAGCCCCGCCGTATCGGCGGTCCAGTCGCCGAGTGCCGTGCCCAGTGTCTGGGAGAACATGATCGTTACCCAATAGAACGCCTCCGCCCTGGGCGCGCTGACAGTGCTCACCGACACCGAGCCAAGCGTACGATGCCAGACAAAGAGCGAGCCGAGCAGCATTGCCAGCAGCAAGCCCGAGCCGCCGGCGTAGCCGATGCCAAGCGAGCGGTCGGCAAAGTCCGCCAGCGTCGTGCCCACCGTGGTGGTCGCGATAATCGTGGTCCAGTACAGGAAGGGATGGAAGCGCCTGGCTCTGATCTGCGCGATCACGGCGGCCAGGAAGATCGCTGCGAAGATGCCCGTGCCGATCAGATAGCCCAGGTTCATGGACATCGAGACGGCATCGCCGCCGGTTTCGCCGAGCGTGGTGGCGGCGATCTTGATCAGCCAGAACCCCAGCGTGACTTCGGGGACTTTGGCCAGGGCGTGTTCTGTGGATGTTTTCATGGGAGCTCGCGCTAGTTGGTCGAGGATGGAGGCTACGCAGGCAGACTTAGCTGGCCCTGAGCCGGACAGCCATGGCGTTTTGGCCACTTGGACAACGTCATGATGTGCCCTATCAGGCGCTCGCTGAGGGCGCGGCGCGGCAATGCCGACGTCATGGCGGGCAAAGGAGCCCAATCCCGTCCGAGGGGTGCGTCCATGTGATCTTGGGCCGGCGAGGGGGACCGTCCAGTATCGGACGTCACGCTACAGCGCGATGGCCCGAGCAGTCTGCGCCGGCTAACCCGCGATTCACGTCGCCAATCCGTCGGTTCCCGCCAGCGCGGTATCTCGACCCGGAACGCGATGGTAACCTCCTGCCATCTCCCCGCTGCCATCCGCCCGTGCACGCCCCCAACTCCCGCATCTGGCGATCCGCCCCCGAACAACGCGCCTACGAGGACGCCCGCCGGCGTGTGCGCGCGCTGCGCTTCTTCTACATGCACGCCATGCTCTACGTGGCGGTCAACGCATTGCTGATCGGTTACCACCTGGTGGCATCGCCGCAGCGCCCGTGGTCCGGCGGGCCGCTTTTTGGCTGGGGCATCGGCCTGGCCATACACGGCGTCATGACCTGGGGCCGCGTCGGCATGCTCGGGCGGCAGTGGGAAGAACGCAAGATCGCCGAGTACATGGCGCAGGAGCAGGTGCGCACACTGTCGACGGAGAAGCAGTTGGTGGAGGCCCGCATGCGCTTGCTGCAGGCCCAGATCGAGCCGCACTTCCTGTTCAACACCCTGGCCAACGTCGTCAGCCTGATCGAGCCCGCGCCGCAGAAGGCCACGCTGATGCTGGAGCATTTCATTGCCTACCTGCGCGCATCGCTTGCGGCCAGCCGTGCCACGCAAGGCACGGTGGCGCAGGAGGCGAAGCTGCTGCGCGACTACCTGGCACTGATCCGCATCCGCATGGGCGACCGGCTGCATTACTCGGTCGATGTCGACCCGGAACTCGAATTGATGCCGCTGGCGCCGATGCTGCTGCAGCCCGTGGTCGAGAATGCGATCAAGCACGGGCTGGAGCCGAAGATCGAAGGCGGGCGGCTGCAGGTCCGGCTGGAGCGGCGCGGCCTGCGCATGCTGGCGACCATCGAGGACGATGGCATGGGTTTCCGTCCCTCGGCTGGCGCCGGCGTCGGGCTTTCGAACCTGCGTGAGCGGCTGGCTGTGCTGTATGACGGGGACGCCCATGTACGGATTGAAGAACGCTCCCCCGGCACCGCCGTGCTGATCGAAATCCCGCTGCCGCGCGCATCCTGAAACGGAGACGCCCCATGACGCCCACCGCCCTGATTGCCGACGATGAAGAGCACCTGCGCGCGTATCTGCGCACCAAGCTGCAACGCCTTTGGCCGGAGCTGCAGATCGTTGCCGAGGCGACCAACGGCATCGAAGCCGCCGACGCCATCGCACGGTTGTCGCCGAGCGTAGCCTTCCTCGACATCAAGATGCCCGGCCTGTCCGGGCTGGAAGTGGCGCAAGGGATTGAAGCCGATACGCGGCTGGTGTTCGTCACGGCCTATGACGAATTCGCGCTCGATGCGTTTGAACGTGCCGCAGTCGATTACCTGGTCAAGCCGGTCAGCGAGGAACGGCTTGGCCGCACCATTGAACGGCTGCGCAAGGCGTTGCAGGACGCCGCGCCGCTGCCCGAACTGGCCCAGCTGCTGAACCAGCTCACACGCGCCCAGCCGCGCGCCGA
This sequence comes from Cupriavidus sp. LA-1, assembly GCF_055385985.1. Taxonomy (NCBI): domain Bacteria; kingdom Pseudomonadati; phylum Pseudomonadota; class Betaproteobacteria; order Burkholderiales; family Burkholderiaceae; genus Cupriavidus; species Cupriavidus sp. LA-1. Next base: position 120,238 of record NZ_AP031387.1, read on the forward strand.
AAGCGGCGGCCAGCTGCGCTGGGTGCGCGCCAGCCGCGGCAATACCACCAGCCATGTGCCGATCCAGGAGGTGATGTACTTCCAGAGCGATGACAAGTACGTGGTCGTGCACACCCGCGATGGCGAACACCTGATCCGCACACCGCTGGCGGAGTTGATCGCCGGCCTTGATCCTGAAGTGTTCTGGCAGATCCACCGCTCATCCATCGTCAATATGGAATATGTGGCCGGCACGCGCCGCGACGAGGCGGGGCGGCTCTTTGTCAGGATGCGCGACAGCGATGCCGAGTTGCCGGTATCGCGCGCCTACATGCACCGGTTCCGGCAGATGTAAGGCAGCCGGCGGCGCAATGCGCCGCCGGCTGAGGGGTTCACTGGCGATCCATGAATTCCTGGATCTTGCGCTGTTCCCAGTCACGCCCACGGCGCGACAGCCGCGTCCAGACCAGCAGCCCGTGTATCGTCAGCGCCAGACCCCAGCCCAGCGTGGTGCTCAGCGGCCACGGCCAGCCCGTTGTGGAGTAATGCGACCACACCGGCGACGGAAAGTAGAAGAAGCGCAACCACAGCCAGGCATTGACGACAGCGTAGACCAGCAGGTGGATGTACCAGCCGCGCAGGGCACGCACCATGCGGCGTGCGCGCCAGTAGGCCATGGCGTTGGGGTCGTCGGGCGGGAAGGCGTGGTGCATGGGATACCTCGTGGTGAAGTTTGTCGGCATGCGTAAGGTAGGTCACTACAAAGGGCAGTACCAGGCGTATGGGGCGAATCGACGGATTTTGTTCGCCGGTGTGCGAGCGAATAGCGCGAATGTCGGCGGCCCCGATATCTCGTGACCCCAACTTGTCGCGACCTCACTGCCTTGTCGCCGCTGCCGCCGGGAATACCCGCATAGGAAAAGTCCGGGCCTTGATCATAATCATAGTAATTATGATCATAAATAGAAAACGATGGACTCCAAGCCGATCCCGCAGATAGAGGGCAGCAAGCGCGTGAAGCGTTCGGACCAGGTGGTCAACGATATCAAGCGCTGGATCGTGCAGACGCACCAGAAGGTTGGCGACAAGCTTCCGCAAGAAGCGGCGCTGATTGAGCAAATGGGCGTAGCGCGCGGAACGGTGCGCGAGGCGCTTGCCTCGCTACAGGCGCAGGGGCTGGTCAAGGTCAGTACGGGACCGAACGGCGGTGCCACGCTGACGCAGCCGCCCTACGAGCGATGCCTGGAGGCGGTCTCCAACTTCCTGTACTTCCAGACGGTCGATATCGTCACGCTGTATGCACTGCGCCGGGCGGTTGAGCCGGAACTGGCCGCCAACGCCGCCTTGCGCGTGACCGATGCCGATATTGCCGACCTCGAAGCCCTGGTCGGACTGAGCCATCCTGGACATGGCGGCAGCACGGACTGGAATGAGCGGCGCAAAGCCGACCTGCTGTTTCACGACCGCCTGGCAGATGTCTGCAGCAGCCCCATGCTGGCGTTGTTTTGCCGCCTGCTCAACGACATCATCCGCCGCGTCATCGTGGTACGAAACGCGCAAGACGATTTCGACGACTTTGATGAAGAGATCTTCCACAGCCACAACGCGCTGCTCGAAGCCTTCCGCGCGCGCGACCCGGAGCGTGCGCGTGCGCTGATGCAAGAGCATATGGCGCACGCGGAATCCCTGGCTCTGGAGGCCGAATCCCGGGTGGATCGAGGGAGCTTGCTGATGAGCCCGGGCGACTGATCCCCTGACGCGCTAGCGTCCCCCCCTTTTTTCTGCACACCCAACCGCCGTCGTCGCATCCGACACGGCGGGTGGGATTCCTATTGCCTGAATCCTGGGAGCCCTGATGTGAAACCTGATGAGACGCTTTGGCGCTGGAGCGCTGTTGATATAGCCGATGCCGTGCGGCGGCGCGAGATTTCGTGCCGCGAGGTTACGGCCAGCGTGCTGGCCCGCATCGACGCCCTTAATCCCCGCCTCAATGCATTGCCGGAAGTGCTTGCCGGCGAGGCGTTGGCCAGGGCGGACGCCGCGGATCGTCAGGTCGCGGAGGGCGCGGCGTTGGGGCCACTCCACGGCGTGCCGGTCACGATCAAGATCAATGTCGACCAGGCGGGCCACGCCACCACCAATGGCGTAATTCCGCTGAAGCACAACATCGCGCGCGAGGATGCGCCTGTCGTCGCAAACCTGCGCAGTGCCGGGGCCATCATCGTCGGGCGCAGCAACACGGCTACCTATTCCTCGCGCTGGTTCACCGACAACGGCCTGCATGGGCGCACGCTGAACCCGTGGGATGCGGATATCACCCCCGGAGGCTCCAGTGGCGGTGCCGCGTCCGCGGTCGCTTCCGGTATGGGGGCGCTGGCACATGGCAATGACATCGGCGGCTCCATTCGCTATCCGGCCTATGCCTGTGGTGTCGTCGGCTTGCGGCCGACGACGGGGCGGGTGCCCGCATACAACCCGTCGGCCGCCGTCGAGCGCAGCATCACGCCGCAACTCATGTCCGTGCAGGGACCGCTGGCGCGCAGCATCGCCGACCTGCGTCTCGGCTACCACGCCATGGCTCGATACGACGGGCGCGACCCCGCCTGGGTGCCGGTGCCGCTGGAACTGCCGCTGCCTCCGGGTCCGACCCGCGTGGCGCTGTTCAGGCGCTGTCCGGGCATTCCCGTCGATCCAGCGGTCAGCGCGGCGCTGGACAGCGCCGCGCAATGGCTGCAGCAAGCGGGCTACGCCGTCGAGGATGCCAGCCTGCCTGACTTCATGGAAGCGGCAGCACTGTGGCGCACGCTGACAGTCGACGACAGCCGTCGCAACATCATCGCAGGCGTGCACCGGCATGGCGACGAGGCCATGCGGCAAAGCCAGCGCAATATGTTGGACGGGATGCAGGAAACCGATCGCGATGGCTTTCTGGATGCCCTGGCGCGGCGCCAGGCGATCGCACGTAACTGGTCGCTGTTCATGCAAACGTATCCGCTGGTGCTGATGCCGGTGTCATGGCAGCGCCCAAGCGTGCAAGACGCGGATATCCGCACGCCCGAAGAGAGCATGGCTTTGCTGGATGCACAGAGCCCGTTGCTGGCAACGGCCATGCTGGGCATGCCCGGGCTGTCCGTGCCGACAGGCATGGCCGGCGGCGTGCCTGTCGGCGTGCAACTGATGGCCTGGCGCTTCCGCGAAGACCTGTTGCTGCGCGCCGGCCAGGCCATTGAAGACGCGGCGCGCTTCACACCTTTCACCGACGTGCAACCCGGCATCTAGACCCAGGAGCTTCCCATGAACGAACGTAATCCCGCTTACGCCCCACGGCTGTCGCGCCGCACCATGCTGGCCGGCACTGCTGCCGCCCTGTGTACCGGTGGCCTGCTCTCCCGCGCCGCATGGGGGCAGACCGTATCGCGCATCATCGTGCCATTTCCGGCGGGAGGTCCGGCCGACTATATGGGCCGCCTGCTGTCCGAAAAGCTGAAAGACGCAATGGGCCGCACCGTCATCGTCGACAACCGTCCCGGTGCGGGGACGCGCCTGGCGGCCGAAGTTCTTAAGAACGCGCCGGCGGACGGCACCACCGTGTTGCTGGCGCCCGTCGATCCGATGTTCATCGGGCCGCTGATCTACAGCAATATGCGCTTCAATCCCGCCGCTGATTTCACCGCGCTCACCGATGTGACCGGCGTCCAGTTCGGCATTGCGGTCAGCGCCAGCTCACCCATCAAGACACTGGCCGACTTCGTCAAGGCCGCCAGGGCCAAACCGGCCGAGTACTCGATCGGCATCAGCACGGTTGGCACGCTGCTGCATTTCCTCGCCGTGGAGTTCGTCAGCCAGTCCCGCACCGGCAGCACGCTGGTGCCGTATCGCGGTGGCTCGGCGATGGCAACGGAGATGATGGGCAACCAGATCGCGGCAGGCATGGATGCCATCACGACCTTCACCGAGCTGCATCGCGGCGGCAAGCTTCGCGTCCTGGCCGTAGCAGGGGAAAAGCGCGCCGACGCCTTGCCGGAAGTGCCTACCTTTGCGGAATCTGGCTTTCCCAACCTCGTGACGTCATCGCGCTATCTGCTTTATGTCCGCGCCACCACGCCGCCCGATTTGGCCACGCAGTGGTATCAGGCCGTGCGCAAGGTGCTTGCCATGCAGGATGTACGTGAAAAGCTGGCGCGCGCCGGGTATGACATCCTGCCGGGCGGCACTTCTGATGAGGTCGCCAGGTATGCGAGCGCGCTTTCGGCTCGATGGACGCCGGTAATCAAGGCGTCGGGTTTCAAGGGGGATTGAGGGGGCTGCAGCCGTCGTCAAAACTCGGATGGAGACGATCTTCATCCGTATCCGCTTGCTGGAGCATTCCCCTGGCACCCTCCTCCTGTAGGGTGTCGCACTGTCTTAAGCATGGCCGCCCCAGTGTCGTAAATAGCCTCAGACGACAACCTGGGCGGCGCCAAGGGAAAGTGCCAATGGCGCCGCATCGTGCCGCCTGGCGCAATCGCTGCGGGGCGCAGCCACACAGGTTGCTAGCCATACACTCGAGCGTATCCAGCCATGACCTCCTTCTCTTCCCGCGCCCACCACCTGTGCCTCGCCACAGGCCTTTGCCTGGCACTCTCCGCCTGCGCCCCAATGATCGCGACCACCCCGGCAACGGTGGAGCTCATGCAGCCGGCCGCCACAGCCAAGCGCATCCAGCTTCTGTCGCCAGCCCAGGTAAAGCTCGATACCGGCTATTCCCGCGAACTCGCTGCCAAGTCGACCTGGTCGCAGGTCGGGCGCCTTCCGCAAGGCGATGTCTATCGCCCAGTCGGGACCGTTCTCACGATTGAGGGCCGCCAAGTTCACGAGGCCTATCTGGTCGTTCGCAACAAGACACTGGTGGGTTTCTATCTGCCCGGGGAGCAGAACTACTCCCCGCTAACCACAGCAGTACCTTTGAACTTGGGAGAATCGGAATGAAACGGGTTGCGCGCATGCTGATCGCCGGACTGGCGGTGTCGTCGCTGCTGGCGGGATGCGCTTCCGGCGTGAAGCACGCCGAGATGGCGGCATCGATGCCCACGCTGAAGCCTGGCGAGGGTCGGATTTATTTCCTGCGTTCGGCGTCGATGTTCGGGGCGGCCATCCAGCCGGATATCCGCCTGAATAACCAGGTCGTCGGCGAATCCAAGCCCGGAGGCTTCTTCTTCGTGGATCGCACGGCTGGCAAGTATGTCGCGGCAACCTCGACGGAAACCGAGAAGACGCTCAGCTTCGTGCTCGATGCGGGCGAGACGAAATACGTGCGCAGTTCCCCGTCGCTGGGGCTGATGGTAGGCCGCGTGGTGCTGGAGTTGGAAACGCCGGAGAAGGCGAAGGAAGAGCTGGCGTCGCTGAGCTACACCGGGGACCTGGTGAAGGCTCCCGCGAAGTAAGCGGATTGATTCAGCCGCGTCGCGGTTGGATTTGGTTGGCGACGCACATACGTCGCCAACCGTCGTAAGTCGGGCTGTCGGCGGCGATGGCGCTTTTCGCGCGCATCATCTCTCATCTCTTATGCCGCAATGCCTTCGTCACTGCCTTGTGACTCGACCTTGGATGCCCACCCGGATTTCGCAGCGCGTAGCACGATCTTCTGCTTTTCCGCGCGCTCAACTGCGTTGATGCGTTCAATCACTGAAGCAATAGGAGCACTGCCTTCCGCGCGCGCCAGGTAAAGCAGGCGTACCAGTTTGTCGGCCCACCTTGGCAACTTGCCGGTTTTCTCCCAACGAGCGACGGCCTGCTCATTGTTCCCAAGCAATTTCGCCAGACCGGCTTGGGATTGCATCAAGCCCGCGCTGCGGATGTAGCGGAATTCGGTACCGGTGAGGGGGGATGGCTTCTTGGCCAGGGCGAGACAGACGGCGACGCAAAGACCATCTAGGTCCTCGATCGATACGCCTTCGCCGTAGGGCGTGCTCTGGATTTTGTATCCATTGACCAGCCACACGTTTTTGAGACCGCCGTCTGTGTAGTGGTACATCTTCCTTACCCTTTGGTCACTTCCATCACCGTAATGACCGTCAAATCCGGGGCTGGGTGATCGACCAGCACAACCACGCCAACATTGACCCCTGAAACATAGCGCTCCATCACGCAGCGAAGCCCGGATGCTCGCATGTCGGGCTCCGGTTCGCGCAAGATGACGCCCTTGCGGAGAGCTTCGAGCACCATTGGGTCATTGATCTTTCGTAACCGCATTCGGTCGCGCGCGTGACCCACGAACACAATGTTCGACGTTTCCTGTGCGCATGCGCGGATATGCTTTTCCAGCTGACGGGTTGACGGGTGCCTCACCAGGCCACCTATTATTTTGATAGGTTGAAGTGTACCGAGCTGGCTTGTTGGCGTCCAGCGAGTGATTTTTGCGGCACCCGTTCCGTCCGCAGTGTGAGCGACGCACTGCGTGGCGACACCATGGGTAAAGAGAGGCTTCCCGACGCCACAGTCACCAACGCCTTTGCCGGGAAGCCGTACCAGTTAAGGCGCAGGCAGTTCATCCGCCAACACACTCTCCAGCTGCGCCTTCACCAGCCCCAACAAACAAAACGCACTAAAGCAGGCCTCCGACTGCTCGCTATGCTGTTCCAGCAGCATAAGCACCCCTTCCATACCCGCTGCCACCGTCTCAATGCTGTACCGCGCCGTGGATAGATCGATTTCCGACATAGGACCTCCTACCGTTGCATGAAGGTCCGCCGCGCGACGTTAGGGGAGGGCGGCGGGCCTGACGACGAGGGTGGAAGACCGATGCAAACACCAAGCCGGCCAGCCTTGCGGCTGCCTCGTGTCGGCCCGCCATGGATGACAAGCGCGTACGCGAAGACAGGCGGCGTCGAAGACGCCGTCCTGTGGTGCTTGCAGTTCGGGCTTCCACGCCCGGTCACCGTTGTTTGCGATGACCGTGTCAGTCTCCCGCGTCAGAGCCAACAACTCGATAAGACACTTCGCATTCCCACACGGACGCCGAATCCTGCCCGAGTCACGCGCGCCAGCAAATAGCCAAACGCCTAATCCACCAGCGTCGCCAACGCCTCCCGCGCCTCCCGGCGCAGCTTCTCCAGATCCAGCCCCACGACCGCTCCATCGCGCACTACCTGCCGCCCCCGCACCAGCACATCCCGCACCGGCGTAGGCTCGCCTGCCGCCACTGGTGCCGTGCCGATGTCATGGAAGCCATGGAACCGCAGCCCGCTGACGTCATAGATCGCCAGGTCGGCAGACTGCCCCGGCGCCAGCGTGCCGATCCCCGGCAGCCCCAGCACCTGCGCACCGCCTGCGGTGCCCCAGTGGATGACTTCCTCCACACGGGTTTGCGCGGCCCCGCCCAGCGCCCGGTGCACCAGCCACGCGAAATTGGCTTCATGCACCATGCTGCCCGATTCATTGGATGCCACGCCGTCGACGCCCAGTGAAATCGGCACGCCTGCATCGGCCATCGCCCGCACCGGTGCGATGCCGCTGCCAAGCCGCGCATTGCTGACAGGGCAGTGCGCCATGCCGGTGTTGGTCACGGCCAGCATGCGGATCTCTTCGGGGTTCACTGCGACCAGGTGAGCAAACCAGACATCGGGCCCCAGCCAGTCGTGGTCGGCGACGAACTGCACCGGCGTGCACTGGAACTTCTCGCGGCAGAATTTCACGTAGTTGTCGGTCTCGGACAGGTGCGAATGCAGGCGCAGGTCCATGCCGCGCCCGAAGGCAGCCAGCTCGCGCAGCAGGGCGGGTGGCAGCGAGAAGGTTGGCGTCGTTGGTGCGACCACTACGCGGCGCAGGCCATCGGCAGAGGCATCGTGGTAGCGCGCCTTGAGCCGTTCGATATCGTCCAGCATCTCGTCCAGCGTCTCGGGCACCAGTGCAGTCGCGCGCATGCCGGGATGATCGGCGGCCGACTGGATGGCGCCGCCGCGGCACAGCACCAGGCGCATGCCGAGCTCTTCCGCTACCTCGAACAACACGTCACCGGTCTCCGCACCGTGGCCGTGGTGGTAGAGGTAGTGGTGATCGGCACAGGTGGTGGTGCCGGACAGCAGCAACTCCGCCATGCCCAGCCGCACGGCGGTGCGGAAGATCTCGGGCGTAAAGCGCGCCAGGCGCGGGTAGGCGACGGAGGCCAGCCATGGCTCCAGCCCCACGTTCATGCCGCTGGGCACGGCCTTGAGCAGGTTCTGGAACAGATGGTGGTGGGTGTTGACCCAGCCCGGGTAGACCACGCAGCCGCTGGCGTCGAGCACGGCTTCGCCGTCGTGGCGCGGCAAAGCTGCACCGATCTCGGCGATGCGGCCGTCGCGGATGCGGATGTCGGCGGCGCCGGCGCGCGCTGCGTTGCCGGTGCGGCCGGTCATCACGGCGGCGGCGTTGCGGATCAGCAGGTCGCCGGCGGATGTGTTGCTGGTAGCGTTGGTGTTCTGCACCATGTTTCAGACTCCCTGGGCGTTGTCGGCGGTGGCGGGCAGCTCGTCGGCTTCACGGGCGGGCATGCCGTTGAGAATCAGGTTGAGGACCACGGAGACCACGCAGGCGATGATCACGCTGCTGTGGACAAAGGGTTGCAGGAAGCCGGGCAGCTTCTCCAGCATGCCGGGCACCATCACCGGCATCATCGCGCAGCCGAGCGTGATGGAGACGATGGAGAGGTTGTTGGGGTTGCGGTCGTATTCGACCTCGCCAAGCGTCTTGATGCCGGCGGCGACGACTACGCCGAACATCACCATGGTGGCGCCACCCAGCGCGGCGGCGGGGATCGACGCAAACAGCGCGCCGATCTTGGGCACCAGCGCCACGGCGCACAGCATCGCGCCGCAGGTGGCAACCACCCAGCGGCTGCGCACGCCGGTGACGATGACCAGCCCCACGTTCTCCATGAAGGCGATGTACGGGAAGGCCGCGAACATGCCGCCGATGGCGCTGGCCAGGCCATTGGCACGCAGGCCGCGGGTGGCATCGCGCTCGGTCAGCGGCCGCTTGACGATATCGCCGACGGCGATGAACAGGCCCATCGATTCCACCATCTGCACCACCATCACGATCACCATGGTGGTGATGGCGCCGACGTTGAAGGTGGGCATGCCGAAGGCAAACGGCGTCACCATGGTGAACCATGGCGCACGCCCGACTTCGTCGAAGCTGCCCATGCCCAGCATCCACGCCACCGCGCCGCCGACCAGCAGGCCGATCACGACGGACAGGTTGCGGATCAGCTCGCCGCCGTGCCGGTTGATAAACAGGATCAGCGCCACCACGCCGAAGGCGACGATGAAAAAGACGGGGGCGCCGAAATCCGGCGCCCCCCTTCCGCCTCCAAACCAGTGAAACGAAACCGGGAACAGCGACAGGCCCACCGCGGTGATGGTGCAACCGCTGACCACCGGCGGGAAGAAGCGCTTGAGCTTGCCGATGACGGGCGCAAGGAACATCGCGATCACGCCCGCGGCGATGATGGCACCGCACACGCCATTGAAGCCGAGCGCCGGATCGGTGCCGATGGCGATGACGGGGCCCACCGAGCTGAACGCCACGCCCTGCATCAGCGGCAGGCGCACGCCGAACTTCCAGAAGCCGACGGTCTGCAGCAGGGTGGCGATGCCGGAGGTGAACAGCGCGGTGCTGATCAGCATGGTGGTCTGCGCCGGCGTCATCTTGAGCGCGCCGGCGACGATCATCGGCACCGCAATGGCGCCGAGATAACTGACAAGCATGTGCTGGAAGCCGAGCGACGCCATGGCGCGTGCCGGCAGGATCTGGTCGACGGGATGAACCGCTGCTTGCATGATGTTGTCTCCTGCCGCGTGCTGGGGGAAAGTGCGCCATGCCGGCGGCGGCTGGCCCGGTCTGCTGGTTGCCGGGCTCGGTCCGTCACGGTGCCATGCGCGGCGCATGGCCGACGCATGCCTTGCACAGTAGTGACGCACGGCGTGCCGTCATAGCGTTATTGCGAAGGCCCTGGCACCGGGCCGCAATCGGGCTCGCAAAATGCGCGCCTGGGGCGTCAGGGGTTTCCCTTGGGTTGCGTGAGGGCGGGGGTGGTCATAGGATGGATGCGCTCCTTGATTGCTATCCGAATGCGCTGGAAGCGAAGATGTTCTTCCGGCTCTTTCCACCTCTTTCTCCAACGCCATGTCACCCAACGCAGGATGGTTTGCTGCAGCTTCCCGCTCGCCAGCCGGCCGCGGCGGTGACCTGGATCGCGTCCAGTCGCTTTCCGGGCGCGTGTTCGGCCCTACGCGGCTGCGCGCGACCGAAGCCGATGCGGCGCTCGATGCCCGTATCGACACCAGCACCATCGGCCGGCTGACACTGGTTACCATCGCCTACAACCAGGCAGTGCAGATCGAACCACAGCCGAACAAGGATGAGTTCGTGATCCAGACCGTGCTGGCGGGAACGTGCCACGTGGAGACGCCGCGCGGTGTGATGCTGATGCCGCCGGGGGCGACCTTTGTGTTCTCGCCCACCGTGCCGGCCACGCTGTCGCTGGACCCGGGCTGCGTGCGCTTCAGCGTGGTGATCCGCCGGCAGCTGATCGAAGAGGCGTTCCGCCAGCAGTTCAGCTTCGAGCCGCCGGCGCCGATTGAATTCGACATGCAGCCGGTGGCGGACGATGGCCGGGCCGAGCGCTGGCAGGCGCTGGTGAGCTACCTGCGCGCGGAAACGCGGGTACGGCGCGAAGGCAGCGGTGTGCCTGCGGTGGATGCCAGCATCGAGCGCATCGTGCTGTCGACGCTGCTGCTCGACCGCTTCGCCGCCGATGGAAACATGCTGCCGCGCCGCTTCGACGCGGCACTGCCTGACTATGTGCGCAATGCCATCGCTTACCTGCGGGCCAACCTTGACCAGCCCTTGACGCTGGAGCAGATCGCGGCGCATTGCGGGGTATCGGCGCGCACTTTGCAGCTGGGCTTCCGCAAGAGCAAGAACACTACGCCGATGGAGTATTTGCGGCTCCTGCGCCTGCATGGCGCGCGCGCCGACCTGCAGCGGGCGCGGCAAGAAAAGGGGATGGTCAGCGCGATCGCGCTGCGGCACGGATTTACCCACCTGAGCCTGTTCTCGCGCGAATACCGGCGCGAGTTCGGCGAGCTGCCGTCGCAGACGCTGCGGGCCGGTGAAGGCCCGCAGCGGGGCTGACATCGGGTCAGCCGGCCATCAGGCCGCCTGAGCCAGCGGCAGGCACAGCTTGAGCAGCGTCTGCAGACGTTGCTTGTCCAGGTTGCGGCCGATAAACACAAACTTGCTTTGCGCCGCTTCCGCGCCCCACGCATCGGCGGGATGGAAGTCCATCAGCCGGTGCACCGCCTGCAGCACGTAGCGGTGCGCGTCGCCGTCGATGGCCACGATCCCCTTCATCCGGAACACGTCGTCGCCCTGTGCGGCCAGCAGGGCCTTCAGGCCATGCTCCAGGCGTTGGCGGTCGAACGGCTGGTCGAACACCAGCGATACCGACGCGACCGACGGATCGTGGCGGTGGCCATGCGCGTCGTCATCGTGCACGTGATCGCAATGCTCGTCGCAGACGTGGTCGTGATCGTCATGGTCATGCGCGTGATCGTGGTGGTCATCGTGCGCATCCGCCTGGATGGTGCCAGGCGTAAAGCCGCCGATGCCGAGGATCTTGCCCAGGTCCACCTGCGCGAAGTTGGAGCGCAGGATCTGCGCGCCTTCGTTCAGCCGGTGGATGCGTGCCTCCAGCCGGTCGAGCTGCAGGGCGTCCACCAGGTCGGTCTTGTTGAGGATCACGCGGTCGGCCGCGACGATCTGGTCGACGGCCTGGTTGTCGAAGCCGGTCAGCTGAGGATCATCGAGATGGCTTTCGATATGCACCGCGTCCACCAGCGTCAGGATGCCGTCCAGCGTGACCTGCCTGGCGACTTCGTGGTCCATGAAGAAGGCGGCGGCCACCGGCGTGGGATCGGCCAGGCCGCTGGTCTCGACCAGGATATGGTCGAAGCGCTCGGGACGTTCCAGCAGCTTCTGCAGGATGCGCACAAGGTCGGTGCGCACATCGACCACGCAGCAGATGCAGCCGTTGGTCATCTGGTAGATCTCTTCATCCGAGGTCATCACCAGGTCGGAATCGACATCGACCTCGCCGAACTCGTTCTCGATCACGGCGATGCGGTGGCCGTGCTTCTGCGTCAGGATATGGTTGAGCAGCGTCGTCTTGCCCGAGCCGAGGAAGCCGGTAAGGATGGTGACCGGGACGGGCGGTTGTTGTGCGACGGCAGGTGCGTTCATGTTGTCTCCTGATTTTTACCGGGTTGGATACTGCGTTCCTCGCTGCTGCGAGGCGAAATCTTCTTCTCACGCGGTGGCGACATTGGGGCGCAAGCCTTCCCAGCGTTCCACCAATCCGTCGTGCGGCACGTCGAACAGGTCCAGCACGCGCCCCACGGTGTGGTTGACGATGTCGTCCACTGACTGCGGATGTGCATAGAACGCCGGCATCGGCGGCAGCACGATGGCGCCCATCTCCGTCACCGTGGTCATGTTGCGCAGGTGCACCAGGTGGAAGGGCGTCTCGCGCGTCAGCAGCACCAGCCGGCGCCGCTCCTTCAGCATCACGTCGGCGGCGCGGGTGACGAGGTTGTCGGCAAGCCCGGTGGCGATGGCGGCCAGCGTGCGCATGGAGCACGGCGCCACCACCATGCCATCGCAGCGGAATGAACCGCTGGCGATGGTGGCGCCGATATCGCGCACGTTGTACACCACGTCGGCCATGGCCTCGATCTGCGGGCGTTGCAGGCCCAGCTCATGGTGTGCGGTCAGCAGGCCGGACGGCGAGCAGACCAGGTGGGTCTCCCAGCCGTCCAGCGCCGACAGTGCCTGCAGCATGCGCACGCCGTACACCGCGCCGCTGGCGCCGGTGATGGCGACCACCAGGCGTTGCTTGCGGGTCATGGGGTGGCGCCTTCCTTCGCCGTCTTCTCCGCCAGTGCCTGCAGCACCTGCTCCGGCTTGATCGGGTAGTGCCGGAAGCGCACGCCAATGGCATCGAATACCGCATTGGCAATCGCCGGCCCGATCGCGACGATCGGGTCCTCGCCCACGCCCTTGGCGCCGAAGGGGCCGCCGGGGTCGGGCGCCGCTTCCAGGATTACCGTGTGGATGGGCGGCATGTCCATCGCCAGCGGCATCTTGTAGTCGACGAAGTTGGCGTTGAGCGAGCGGCCGGTACGCATGTCGATCTGGTAGTCCTCATACAGCGTGTGGCCGATGCCCTGCTGGATGCCGCCTTCGATCTGGCCCGCGGCCGCCACCGGGTGGATCACCTTGCCGACGTCATGCACCGGCACCACCTGCTGCACCGTGATGAAGCCGGTTTCGGTATCGACCGCCACTTCAACAAAATGCGCGGCGAACGAGTACGACTTGGTCGGGTGATAGGTGGCCGTGCCCACCAGCTGCGCGGCGGGAATGCCCTTGCGCGGCATCACGGCCTCGCGCACGGTCAGCGTGGGGCCGTCGCGGTCGCGCACGGCGATCACGCCGGCGGTGAGCGTCAGGGCATCGGGCTCGCATTCCATCAGCTTCGCGGCGCGCTCGAACAGCTGGCGCTTGATCTCGCCGGCGGCCATCTGCGCGGCCTTGCCGACCATATAGGTGGTGTGGCTGGCAAAGGCGCCGATGTCCCAGGGCACGACGTCGGTGTCGCCGTGCACGACCGACACCGCTTCGAACGGCAGCGTCAGTTCTTCGGCAACGATTTGCGCGAGGGCCGTGTGCGCTCCGGTACCCAGCCCGGCCGCGCCCGTCAGCAGAACCACTGTCCCATCCTCATTCATCTTGATGATGGCGTTGCCCTGTTCCTTGATGCCGGGATAGGCGCTGCTGCCGTGCATCTCGCAGCCCAGGCCCCAGCCGGTGCGGATCGGGCCACTGGTGTCGCGCGGGCGGCGCCGCAGCGCGGGCCAGTCGACCAGCTCCATGCCCTTCTCGATGCAGGCCTCCAGGCCGTGCCCGATCAGCGGATGGTTGGACGGCGCGATATCGCCTTCGCGCACGGCGTTCTTCAGCTTCAGCTCGGCGGGGTCCAGGCCAAGGTGCTCGGCGGCCTCGTCCATCTGCACGTCGAGCGCGTAGTACGTCTGCACCACGCCATAGCCGCGGAAGGCGCCCGCGATGGGGCTGTTGGTGTAGACGCAGCGGCCTTCCAGCAGCACATTGTCGCAGCGGTACAGCGAGACCATGGCGGCGGTGCCGACATTGGTCACGCCGGGGCCATGCGAGCCATAGGCGCCGGAGTTGAACACCACTCTGGCCTGGCGCGCGGTGATGGTGCCGTCATTGCGGAAGCCTTGCCTGAGCCAGATCTTCGCCGGATGGCGCGTGCGGCCGCCGAGGAAGGTTTCCTCGCGCGTGTATTCCATGCGCACCGGGCGGCGCGTCTCGCGCGCCAGCAGTGCGCACAGGAACTCATGCTGGAACAGGTCCTGCTTGGCGCCGAAGCCGCCGCCCATATGGTCGACCAGCACGCGCACCTTGTGCAGCGGCAGGCCCAGCACTTCGGCCATGATGCCGCGCACCATGAAGGCGGTCTGGGTGGAGATCCATACCGTCAGGTTGCCGTTGCCGTCCCAACTGGTGGTGCAGACGTTGGGTTCCATGTAGGCGGGGGTGGGGCGGCCGCCTTCGTAGATGCCCTCCAGGATGAAGTCCGCTTCGGCAAAGCCCGCTTCCACTTCGCCGCGCCTGATGATGACCGGCGGCAGCACCAGGTTGCCGCCGGGTTCGCGGTCGTGGATGCGCGGCGCATCGGAGCGCTCGGCGTCTTCGGTGGTGAAAACTGCGGGCAGCGTTTCATATTCGACTTCGATCAGTTCGATCGCGCGTTCGGCAATCTCTTCGCTGATGGCGGCCACCGCGGCCACGCCTTCGCCCCAGTAGCGCACCTTGTCGTCCAGGATGTACTGGTCGCAGGTCACCGAAGCGGAGCGCGGATGCGGAGACCCCGCGTGCAGCACGCGCGGCACGTTCTCATGGGTCAGCACGGCCTTGACGCCCGGCAAGGCCAGGGCACGCGAAGTGTCGATGCGGCGGATCTTCGCGTGGGCGACATTGCAACGTTTCAGCTTGCCGAACAGCAGGCCTGCGAAGGGCATGTCGGCAACGTACTTGGCGTTGCCGGTGACCTTGTCGAGCAGGTCGGTGCGCTTGACGCTGTGTCCGATCACGGCGTGGGTCATCATGCCTCCTCGCTGGCGCGAACCTTGCAGCCCGCAGGGTCCATGGCCTCGGCGGTCTTCTCGATGGCCTCGATGATCTTGGTGTAGCCGGTGCAGCGGCAGATATTGCCGGCAATGGCAAAGCGGATCTCGTCGCGCGTGGGATGCGGGTTCTCGTCCAGCAACGCCTTGGCCATTACCACGAAGCCCGGCGTGCAGAAGCCGCACTGCGCGGCGCCGCACTGCATGAACTGCTCCTGGATCGGGTGCACGGTGTCGGGCGCGGGCTGCACGCCTTCGATGGTGGTGATGCGGCAGCCGTGCGCTTCGGGCGCCAGCACCAGGCAGGAATTCATCGGCTGGCCGTCGATGATGACGGTGCATGAACCGCATTCGCCTACATCGCAGCCCTTCTTGGTGCCGGTCAGGCAGGCGTCATTGCGCAGGGCGTCGAGCAGCGTGCTGTGCGGCGCCACCGCCAGTTCGCGCGGCTCGCCGTTGATGACGAGTTCGATCATTTTTCGCATGCTGCTGCCTCCACGGCTTGTTCCAGGGCGCGGCGGGTCAGTACGCTGACCATCTGCCGCCGGTACGCTTCGCTGGCGCGTACGTCGCTGATGGGGCGCGCATCGCCCATGGCGGCGTGCGCGGCCTGCAGGATCAGCGCGTCGGTCACGCGCTGGCCGCGCAGCACGTGCTCGGCGCGCACGGCGCGTACCGGGGTGGGGCCGACCGCTGCCAGTACGATGCCGACGTCGGCGCAGTGGCCGTTCTCAAGCGTCAGCGATACCGCCACGCCAACGGTGGCCAGCTCCATCTGCACGCGGCGGCCATGCTTGAGGTAGACCTTGCCGGTGTGGGGCCGCGGCGCCGGCACGGTGATGCGGGTGACGATCTCGTCCGGCGCGATGGCGGTCTTGCCGACGCCGGTGACAAAGTCCTCCACGCGCAACTCGCGCGAGCCGGCGAGTCCGTACAGGTGCACCGAAGCACCGTCGGCCACCAGCGGCGCGATCGAATCGGCCGACGGCGATGCGCGGCAGACGTTGCCCACCACGGTGGCGCGATGGCGCACCTGGATCGAGGCGAAGTCCGTCACGGCTTTCGCCAGGCTGGCGTAATGGCGCTGCACGAAGCCCGACGTCTCCACCGCGCGCGTGGTCACCAGCGCGCCGACGCGCAGGCCGTTGACGGGATCGAAGGTCAGCATGTCCATGCCCGGGATCTTCTTGATGTTGATCACCTGCTCGGGCTTGCGCACGGACTCCTTGATCTGCACCAGCAGGTCCGTGCCGCCGGCCAGCACGCTGGCCCTGCCGCCGCACCGGTGCAGCATGGCCGAAGCCTCCGCCAGCGTTGCCGGTTCGAAGTATTCAAACGCTCTCATTGCTCCTCCTGGTCTGTGCCATCGGCGGCGTCTGCCTGTCGCGAGGTGACGTTACAGCGCGCACCGTTGAAGTCATCATGGGCGGACGGCCTTCATCGGTAAAGACCCGGAAACGGATTAATTGATCGTGCTACCCTATGAATCAGACGCGCCCGCCAGGCTTGGCGAAGCAAGCGCGCACCCCGATTTCCCGGAGGTAGGCAACATGCCCAACATCAGCAACATGAACGTGTCGCTGCGCCAGTTGCGCGCGTTCATTGCCGTGGCGCAGGAGCGCCATTTCACCCGCGCGGCCGAGAGGCTGGACCTGTCGCAGTCGTCGGTCAGCGCGCTGATCCACGAGCTGGAAGGCAATCTCGGCCTGAAGCTGTTCGACCGCCACACGCGCCAGTTGCACATCACCCAGGCGGGCGCGGAGCTGCTGCCACTGGTGAAGAAGGCGGTGGCCGATATCGACAGCGTGATCGAGAACTCCAGCGAGCTGCGCACGCTGGGGCGCGGCCGCGTGTCGATCTCGGCGTCGTCGATCCAGGCGGCGCTGATGCTGCCGCGCGTGATTCGCGAGTTCTGCGTGAGCCATCCCGGCGTGAAGGTGGAACTGCACGATGTGTCCGAGCATGAGGTAACCAAGATGGTCAGCTCGGGCGAGGTGGACTTCGGCATCGGCACCATCCCCGAGGGCCAGCCTGACCTGAGCGCGCACCGGCTGATGTCCGATCCCTTCGTGATCGTGATGCCGGCTCACCATCCGCTGCGGCGGCGCAAGACGCTGCGCTGGGAAGACGTGGCCGGCCTGCCCGTGATCGGGCCGCACAAGGGCAACCCGATCCGCGATTGCCTCGATACGGCGCTGGCCGCGCGCGGCATTTCGCTGCAGCGGGTGCACGAGGTGTTCCTGCCGCTGACCATGGTGGGCATGGTGGACGCCGGGCTCGGCATCGCGGTGATGAGCGCGGCGGTCACGCGGCTGACTTCCGCGCTGGGGCTGGCCACGGTGATGCCGACCGATCCGGTGATCCATCGCGAGATCTCGCTGCTGGTGCACGCGGACCGGTCGCTGTCGCCGCCGGCCCAGGCCTTCCGCGACCTGCTGATGCGCTATCGCGCCAAGCTGGCCGACGCCGGCTGACTACGTCACGCCGGCTCCTTCGCCAGCCCGTGGGCCTGGGGGACCGGCGAGCGGGCGTTGAACAGCAGGTTCAGCAGCACCGCGGTCAGCGTGCCGAGCAGGATGCCGTTCTGGCAGAACTTGGCCAGCAGCTCGGGCATCTGCGCGAAGAACTTGTCCGACACCAGCGGGATCATGCCCAGTGCCACACTGACGGCGACGATATAGGCGTTCTTCTTGTTCTCGACAAAGTCCACATGGCCGAGAATGCGCACGCCCGTCGCCGCCACCATGCCGAACATCACCAGCGCCGCGCCGCCCAGCACGTATTGCGGGATCGATGCCGCAAAGAAGGCCAGCTTGGGCAGGCAGCCCAGCACGATCAGGATGCCGCCGGCGGTGGCGCAGACCCAGCGGCTGCGCACGCCCGTGACCTGCACCAGCCCGACGTTCTGCGCGTACGAGGTGTAGGTGAAGGTGTTGAACACCGCTCCCACCAGCGCGCCAACGCCGTCGGCGCGCAGGCCGCGCGCGAGGTCATCGCAGCCCACCGGGCGGCCCACGATCTCGCCCAGCGCCAGGAACTGGCCCACGCCCTCGATCATGATCACGATCATCACCACGCACAGGGTGACCGCGGTCATGGCGTCGAAAGTGGGCCAGCCGAAGTGGAAGGGCGTGATCAGCTCCACCCAGTGCGCATTGTGCAGGCCGTCGAAATTGACCTTGCCCAGCGACAGCGTAATCAGGAAGCCTACTGAGATCCCGATCAGCACCGCCACGTTGCACAGGAAGCCCCGGGCAAAGGCCACCAGCGCCAGCACCGTGCACAGCACCGCGGTGGCGATGGCGATGTTCACCGGCAGGCCGAAGTTGGGATTGGGCACGGGACCGGCCGCGGTGTTGATGGTCGGGTTGCCGCCCGCCGCCCAGTTGATGCCGACCCGCATCAGCGAGATGCCGATCACCAGCACCACGGTGCCGGTCACCACCGGCGGAAACCAGCGCACCATCTTGCCGACGTACGGTGCGGCAAAGTAGGTGAAGATGCCCGCCACCATCACCGCGCCGAACACCGCGCGCAGGCCCAGCGAAGGATTGGAGCCGGTGGCGATGATCGGCGCGATGGCGGTGAAGGTGACGCCCATCATCACCGGCAGGCGGATGCCGATCTTCCAGATGCCGATGCTCTGGATCATCGTCACCAGGCCGCAGCAGAACAGGTCCGCCGCGATCAGGAAGGCCACCTGGTCCTTGGGCAGCTTGAGTGCGCCGCCGATGATCATCGGCACGGCAATGGCGCCGGCATACATCACCAGCACGTGCTGCAGGCCCAGGGCCAGCAGGCGGGGCGGGGGCAGGACCTCGTCGACGGGATGCACGGGGGCATTCCCTTGCGCAGGCAGGGTTGGGTTCATGCTGTCTCCTTTGGTCGGTACCACGCCGGTCGCGCTTGAAGCGCTCACGTGTCGCCAAGGTCGCCGGCAGTTTCCTGTCCGGGATGGTCGTGCCATCCTCTCGTGCGATGCCCGCGCCTGTCCTGTCTTATGAAACCAGCATGACAGCGGCGGCGGGAGGGTACAACGTACGCGGCGGATTTATCGATCGGGTGAAACGATGAATCCGCCGTTTCCAGCGGGTTATCCCTTACGGCACGTGGGAGCCCGCACCTTCCAGCCGCTTCAGCAGGGCTGCCGCGCGCGCCATGGCGTCAGGGTCGATGCGCGCCCGGATGCCGTCGAAGGCCGGCCCGCGCGTGGCGTCCAGCCCCATGCGCGACGTGGTGCCCACACCCGAGGCCGAGGGATCGAGTGCGCTGCCAGGCAGGCCGTCGACCACCACCACATCCAGGTGCGGCTGCAGGTGCGTGGCCATCGCCCACAGCACGTCTTCGTCGCGGGTGATGTCGACGTCCTCATCCACCGCGACTACCGTCTTCAGGTACGGGTCCCAGCCGAGCAGGCCCAGCATCACCTGGCGCGCCTCGCCGGGGCGGCTCTGGCGCAGCGCCACGTAGGCGTGGAAGTGCGTGCCGGAGCTGGGGTAGTGCACCGCGGTGACGCCCGGGAAACGCTCCCTGAGCTTCTCGACCATCTCCGATTCGCGCGGGATGCGGCCCAGGTTCAGGTGCTCGGCCGAGTTGCCGCCGACCACGTCGACCAGCCAGGCGTCCGTGCGGCGCATCACGCTCTGCACGCGCAGCAGGTTGTTGGTCGAGCGGTCCGACGAATAGCCGGTGAACTCGCCGAAGGGGCCTTCCTCGACGCGCGCTTCGGGATCGATCACGCCTTCAAGCACGATCTCGGCATGCGCCGGCACCAGGATGCCGTGGCGCGGCGTGCGTACCACTTCCAGCGGCGCGCCGAACAGGCCGCCGGCAACGTGGCGCTCATCCACGCCGTAGGGCACCCGCGCGGCGCCGGCCAGCATGAACAGCGGATGCGCGCCGATCACCATGGCCACCGGCAGCGGCCGGCCCAGCTCGGTGGCGCGCTGCTGCATGCGCCACAGGTGCCCGCGCGAATGCAGGCTGGTGGCGATCTCGGTCGGCGAATGCAGCATCGAGCGGTGGTAGCTGGCGTTGCCGATGCCGGTGTCGGGGTCTTCCGCGATCAGGATTGCGTTGGTGATGTAGGGGCCACGGTCGGTGGCGAAGTGCCTGATCGCCGGGATCGTGCGCAGGTCGATGTGTTCCATCTCGACATGGCCGGTGACGGCGCCGCTGTCCAGCACGCGCGGCGCCACCATGCGGCGGCTGCGGGCCTGGTATTCGGCATGGATGCCGGCGGGCGGCACGCCGCCCAGCATGCGCCCCACACGCTCGCGCGAGGCAAAGAGGTTGGTTGCCAGCGACGTGCCCAGGCCTTCGACATGGTCGAACAGCAAGGCCGGATGGCGGCCCTGCGCGGCCAGCGTCCACACCAGCGCGGTCGGGTCCTGGTCGGTGCCGACCGGCTCGCGGATATGCAGCACGTCTTCGGGAAAGGCATCGCGGTAGGCGGCCAGGAACTGGTGGAAGTCCTGCGAGGTGTCGTGGAAGGGCTTGCGCGCCGATGCCGCCGGGGCAAAGGGCGCTGAGGGTGCGTTCATGGATCGGCTCCTGTGGTCAGGGTTGGCCAGGGCGAAGGCTGCCCCGGCGGCCGGGAATGCTCCCGGCCGCCGTGCCGTGCCTGCCTGCCGAACAGCTAGCGGCTAGCGATTACGCGTCAGCGCGTGCTGGCGTATGTATCCTTCAGCCGCGCCAGTGCCTCTTGCTGTGTCCTGGGCGGCGCCGTGGTCTCGATGCCGACCAGCCGGGCGATGTTGTTGCCCATGTAGTCCTCCAGCCCGTCCTCGTCCAGGTCCATGCCCTGCGGCGCGGGGCCGCACAGCATCTCCAGCTCGCGCAGCCACATGCCGGGCTCGTTGGGCGGGGTGTCGGTGCCGAACACGATCTTGTCGCGCGGCAGCTGGCGCGCGAACTCGACGATGCGCGACTGGAAGCACCAGCCCGATTCGCAATACACGTTGGGCGTGTCCATCGCCATCCAGAAGGCCTCGAACGAGTAGTTGCCGCCGGTCTGGATGCCGAAGTGGCCGATGATGAAATTGACCATCGGGAACTCGCGGATGATCGGGTAGAACATCGTCGGGATCGTGTACGGGCCGTCGCCGGTGTGGATCAGCACCACCACGTTGTACTTGGCGCAGACCTTCATCGCCGGGCGCAGCCAGTCCAGCGCGCGGTCGGGGCGGTAGCCGTGCATGTTGGCATGCAGCTTGAGCATCTTGAAGCCGTATTCCCTGACGTGGAATTCCAGCTCCAGCGCGCCTTCCTCCGGGCCCCAGCGCGGGTTGAAGGTGAAGTTGCCGATGAAGCGGTCGGGGTACTTCTGGCAGAGCTCGGCGATATAGGCCATGTAGTCGCGGATGCCTTCGCGCCCGCGCCGGTTGCCGTCGCGGTAGCCGGTGTTGCCCGGCGGCGGCTGGATAAAGCCCATGTCGATGCGGCGCGGCTTGCCGTTGATCATGTAGGGGCCGTCCATCATCTTGAGCATGCGCTCGCCGTTGAAGGGCTCGCCGGTGTGGCGCCAGGCTTCGTCGACGAGATTGGTCGGGTGCAGATGGGTATCGATAATCATGTTGTGTGCTCCGGAGTCCGTTGTCGGTGGCGCGGGCCGTTGTGCTTACGCGGCCAGGCGCGCTTTCGCTTCTTCGAGCGTGCGCGGGACCGGTGTCGGCGCGAGGCCGATCATCCGGGCGACGTTGTTGCCGAGGTAGTCCTCAAGCGTGTCTTCATCCAGGTTCAGGCCCTGCGGCGGCTCGAAGCACAGCACTTCCAGCAGGCGCAGCCACATGCCGGGCTCGTTGGGCGGGGTGTCGGAGCCGAACAGGATCTTGTGCTTGGGCAAGACCTTGGCGAACTCGACGATGCGCGACTGCAGGCACCAGCCCGATTCGCAGTACACATTGGGCATGTCCATGGCCATCTGGAACGGCTCGAAGCAATACACGCCGCCGGTCTGCACGCCGAAGTGGGCCATGATGAAGTTCACCGTCGGGAACTCCTTCATCATCGGCACCCATTCGGTCGGGATGCTGTAGGGGCCGTCGCCGGTATGCAGCTTGACCAGCACACCCAGCTCGGCGCACTTCTGCAGCGCGGGGCGCAGCCAGTCGAGCGCGCGGTCCGGGCGGTAGGCGTGCATGTTGGCCTGGAACTGGACCATCTTGAAGCCCAGCTTCGTGACGTAGTGTTCCATGGCGTTGACGCCGTTCTGCACGCCGCAGCGCGGGTTGTAGACGAAGCAGCCGATAAACCGTTCCGGGTACTTCTTCACCATCTCGACGGTGTAGGCCATGTAGGCGTCGATGGACTCGCTGCCCGACTTCACGCCGTCGGTGTAGGTGTAGATGGTGTTGCCCTGCGGGGGCTGGATAAAGGCTTTGTCGATGCGGCGCGGCTTGCCGTTGATGGTGAACGGGCCGTCCATCATCTGGATCAGGCGCTCGCCGGTGAACGGGTCGCCGTCGTGGCGCCAGGCCAGGTCCACCAGGTTAGTCGGATAACAGCTGGTGTCGATGATCATGGGAGATCCCCTAACAATGACTAGGTTGGACACGCATGCGGCAGGCGCGCGCGCGAACAACGCCGCGGGGCCGGCCTTGCATGCTGCTATCGGGAGTCTTTGTCAGGGGAGCTGTTGGACCACTGCGCCACCGACGAAATACTCCGTCAGTGAGCAATCTCCAGTTGAACGTCGCGGCATTGCACCGCTGCTGTTCAATCGACCGCTTCTACCCACGCGCTCGTTATACATAGCGGCGCTCGGGCTCGTCAAGAATCTTATGTGCTGCGGTGCACGAAGAGAGTGCAGCTACCGCTCCAGTTCGCGCCATGCCAGCCACAGGCGCGTATCGAACTCAAGCTGGCGGTAGCGCGGCTCCATGTGCTCGCATAGCCGATAGAAGGCTTTGTCGTGGTCGCTCTCCTTGAGGTGCGAGAGCTCGTGCACGACGATCATGCGCAGGAATTCCGGCGGCGCCTCCTTGAACAATGAGGCCACGCGGATTTCCTTCTTGGCCTTGAGCTTGCCGCCCTGCACGCGCGAGATCGCGGTGTGCAGGCCCAGCGCGCGCTGCGCGGCATCGAGGCGCGCATCGAAGCCGACCTTGTGCAGCGGCGGCGCACTGCGCAGGTATTCCTGCTTGATGTCCGTGGTGTATTCGTACAGTGCGCGGTCGGTCTGCACGGTATGGCGAGCGGGGTAGCGGCGGGCAATATGGTCCCCGAGCCGGCCGGCGGCGATCAGCTCGCGCACCTGGTCCAGCACGCCGGGCGGATAGCCGCCCAGGAAGCGCATCGGGTCCTTGCCGGCGGGGCGCCAGGTTTCAGTCACTGCCGCGTCCTGCTCAGTGGTGGTGGTGATGGTGGTGCATCCAGCTGTTGTCCAGCGAGTTGACGAAGGACTCGACCGCGTCCTTGTCGCCGGTGGCGTGGCGCATCATCTCGCCGCACTTGCAGAAGCCCTGGTACGGGGTGATGTGCGAGCAGGCCGACGTCTTCTGCAGGTACAGCGTGACGGGTTTGGTGCACTTCTTGCACTTGAACTTGAGGGTGAGGGCGGGTTTGCTCATGGCGATGGCTCGGGGAAATCGGCAAAAATCGAACCTGCCATTGTACCGGCCGGCGTGCCATCCGGCCGGCGCCGCCTCAGCGCGCCGCGCGTGCCTGATACACTGCCGCCATTCCCGCAATTCCCGCACAACCCTCCAACACGCACCCATGGCACAGTACGTTTTCACCATGAACCGCGTGGGCAAGATCGTTCCGCCCAAGCGTCACATCCTGAAGGACATCTCGCTGTCCTTCTTCCCCGGCGCCAAGATCGGCGTGCTGGGCCTGAACGGCTCGGGCAAGTCCACGCTGCTCAAGATCATGGCCGGCCTCGACAAGGAAATCGAGGGCGAAGCCACGCCGATGCCCAACCTGAACATCGGCTACCTGCCGCAGGAGCCGCAGCTCAACCCCGAGCAGACCGTGCGCGAGTCGGTGGAAGAGGCCCTGGGCGGCGTGTTCGAGGCGCGCAAGAAGCTCGACGAGATCTACGCCGCCTACGCCGAGCCGGACGCCGACTTCGACGCGCTCGCCGCCGACCAGGCCAAGTACGAAGCCATCCTGGCCGCCAGCGACGGCAACAACGTCGAACTGCAGCTGGAAATCGCCGCCGACGCGCTGCGCCTGCCGCCGTGGGACGCCAGGATCGGCAACCTGTCCGGCGGTGAAAAGCGCCGCGTGGCGCTGTGCCGCCTGCTGCTGTCGCGCCCCGACATGCTGCTGCTGGACGAGCCGACCAACCACCTGGATGCGGAATCGGTGGAATGGCTGGAGCAGTTCCTGACGCGCTTCCCGGGCACCGTGGTGGCCGTGACCCACGACCGCTACTTCCTCGACAACGCCGCCGAGTGGATCCTGGAACTGGACCGCGGCCAGGGCATTCCCTGGAAGGGCAACTACAGCTCGTGGCTGGACCAGAAGGAAGCCCGCCTGAAGCAGGAAGAGGCCAGCGAATCGGCCCGCCAGAAGGCGCTGCACAAGGAACTGGAGTGGGTGCGCCAGAACCCCAAGGGCCGCCAGGCCAAGTCCAAGGCGCGTCTGGCCCGCTTTGACGAGCTGAACAGCCAGGACTACCAGAAGCGCAACGAAACCCAGGAAATCTTCATCCCGGTGGGTGAGCGCCTGGGCAACGAGGTGATCGAGTTCGACGGCGTGAGCAAGGGCTACGGCGACCGGCTGCTGATCGACAATCTCAGCTTCAAGGTGCCGCCGGGCGCCATCGTCGGCATTATCGGCCCGAACGGCGCCGGTAAATCGACCTTCTTCCGCATGCTGACCGGCAAGGAACAGCCGGACAGCGGCGAGATCAAGGTCGGGCCGACCGTGAAGATGGCCTTCGTCGACCAGAGCCGCGACGCGCTGGACGGCACCAAGACCGTGTTCGAAGAGATCTCGGGTGGCTCCGACATCCTGACGGTGGGCAGGTACGAGACGCCGTCGCGCGCCTATATCGGCCGCTTCAACTTCAAGGGTGGCGACCAGCAGAAGCAGGTCGGCACGCTGTCGGGCGGCGAACGCGGCCGCCTGCACATGGCCAAGACGCTGATCGCCGGTGGCAACGTGCTGCTGCTGGACGAGCCGTCCAACGACCTTGACGTGGAAACGCTGCGGGCGCTGGAAGACGCGCTGCTGGAATTTGCAGGCTGCGTGATGGTGATTTCCCACGACCGCTGGTTCCTGGACCGTATCGCTACGCACATTCTGGCGTTCGAGGGGGACTCGCATGTGGAGTTCTTCCCGGGCAACTACCAGGAGTACGAGGCGGACAAGAAGCGCCGGCTGGGTGAGGAAGGGGCCAAGCCGAAGCGGATTCGGTATAAGCCGATTGCTCGGTGATGGGTTGTTGAGCGTGAGAGAAAACCAGGCCTGTGGGCCTAATGCCGTTCAGTTAAGGTCCCTATTGAGGAAGCGAACGGCATAGCGTGAAGGGCGGGACTTGACGACCCGGTCGCATGAGCGACCGGGTCGTTTCACATTGGGCAGCGACTTTAGGCGCTCGCGTAGGCGCTGCAGGCAGGCGGGCAATTTCGCGTAGGCTGGCGTGACCGCTGCCCACATCATCTCGTGCTGGATGACATGGAAGGCACGCACGAAGCTCATGTCAGTCGGGCAGACTGCCGCTCGAAATGCGGCAGGACCGTGAATATCCGTTCCCGGACTCGGTCGAGTCGCCACATTTCCTCTATCGTTCCGATGCCGAGCTAAAGGCTCATCCGAGCTACAAGGCCGCCAAAGCCGGAAGCACCGATGCGGCGATACAACTGATTCTCGACCTTGCCCCGCCACTGGTGGCAAGGCTGCTCGACGAGGGTTTCCAGAGTTCCTGCATCTTCGTGGCGCCGCACGCGAGAGAAGCCGAGGGCGAAAATGCCATCCCGCAAGTCCTGGCGATGTACTTGCACCATGTCCTGGACGGCGCGGTCGATGAATCCATCGTGCAGACAACAAAGGTGTTCCACACCGGGGCAGATCCAATGGAGCGGATGAATCTGCGCGCCTGCTTCTCTGGGTATGTGGTGCCCGGTGGGCGCTATGTGCTGGTGGATGACGTCACTACGATGGGGGGCACGCTTGCGGAGCTGGCCAGCTATATCCAGAGCCACCGTGGCGGTGTGGTTGCTGCGATCGTCCTGGTGTGCGCAGGACGCTCTGGTAGACTGGTGGCACCCAGAAAAGTAGTTCTTGAACTGGAAAGGAGGTACGGCGATGAAATCCGCAAGATCTTCGGCATTGCCACCAACGCCCTCACCGCGGATGAAGCGGGTTACCTCATCGGCTTCCGTACATCTGACGAAATCCGAAATCGCCGAGCTAAGGCGGAACAAGAAACGCATCTCAGACTTGGCTCGAAAGGCATTCAGCTCGATGAACCTGAAGGGCAAGTAAGGCCCAAACGCTCCGCGCGACGCCAGCGGTGAGTATCCGCGCATAAAACAAAAAGCCCCGACTCAAAATGAGCGGGGCTTTTTGCTGCGCCATGCCTGCGATCAATCTCTGCCTTCAACAGCAATTTCCTAGCCCGCCCGCACCAACCGCACCCGCGTAATCTCCGACGGCGCCCCGAACCGCTTCGGCGGTCCCCAATACCCGGTGCCGCGGCTGACATAGATCCACAGCGAACCATGCCGCTCCAGTCCGGCGGTGTATGGCTGCTGCATCGGCACGAACAGGTTCCAGGGCCAGAACTGGCCGCCGTGGGTGTGGCCGGACAGCTGCAGGTCGAAGCCGGCTTCCGCCGCGGCGGGCGCGGTGCGTGGCTGGTGGGCCAGCAGCACGCGCGCGCCGGCGTGGGCCGGGGCGCCGGCGATGGCGCGGTGCGGGTCGCTACGGTGGCTTTCGTGGAAGCGGCCGGCGGAGTAGTCGGTCACGCCGCCCAGCACCAGCGCGTCGCCGTCATGCTGCAGCACCACGTGTTCATTCATCAGCACGCGCACGCCCAGGCGGCGCAGTTCGGTGATCCAGGATTCCGCGCCGGAGTAGTACTCGTGGTTGCCGGTGACAAAGTAGGTGCCGTGGCGCGCCTGCAGCCGCGCCAGCGGCGCGGTATGGGCGGACAGCTCGCGCACGGTGCCGTCGACGAGGTCGCCGGTGATGGCGACGGCATCGGCGTTCAGGCTGTTGACGCGGTCGACGATGCGGTCGAGGTAGGGACGCTTGATGGTGGGCCCGACATGGATGTCGCTGATCTGCGCGATGGTGAAGCCGTGCAGGGCTTCGGGCAGGCCGGCCACCGGCACGTCGACTTCGACCACGCGCGCCAGCCGGCGCGCATTGATATAGCCGGCCAGCGTGACCAGCAACGCCAGCAGCGGCACCGCCGCGGCGCTGTCCGCGGACAGGCCGGGCGCATGCCAGCCAGGCAGCTGCCCGGCCAGCCAGGCGGCGGCCAGCACCACGTCGCGTACCAGCGTCAGCACCAGCAGCGATGAGAAGAATCCCATCGCGAGCAAGCCGATCCAGGACACCAGGTCCGACCAGGGCTGGCTGACGCGCCGCGCCAGCAGCCCGGCCGGCAGCAGGGCGCAGGACAGCGCCAGCCAGGCGACGGCCAGGGCCTTGGCCGCCATCGGCACCGGCATCGCCGGCAGCAGGCGCAGCCCGATATAGGCGTGCAGCATGGCTGTCACGAGGCCGGCGGTCAGGATGGTGGCGCGTGGAGGCATGGGGGCGGGGCCAGGGTGGAGTTTTTAAAGATGAGGCCGCAGGGGGGCGGCTTCAAGGGGCGGGGCGGTGGCATCAGGCCAAGCAAGATGCACACCCGATGCCGTTGATCTGTCTTTTTTCTGCCGGATCCTGAATGTTTTCGAATCAGATTGTTCGCCTTGGCGGCCTAATTTAGATTCGCGGGATGGGCCGCCCGTTGTGCAGCATCGTGCCCGCGATGCCGGCCAGCCGGTGCAGGCGCACTGGCACTACGCCGCCGGCCGCCAGGCGGCGGGCTACAACGCCCAGACCGGCCGCGTCTGCGCGGCCGAGGCCGGCATTGTGGGCAACACGCAGACTGGCCAGCACACCGCCGGCAGTCGTGGCTTTGTGGCCAATCCGGACCAGAACAATGCGGTGGCGTGGAACAACGGCAACGTGTATGCCGGGCATGACGGCTCGGTGTACCAGCATACCGACGACGGCTGGCAGAAGCATACCCCCAGCGGCTGGGAGCCCGTACAGCCCAATAACGACGCGACCGCGCGCCTGGAGCAGCAGCGCCAGGCGCGCGACGTTGGCCAGCAGCGCTTCGAGGGGACGGCGCAGCAGTGGCAGGGGCGGGGCTTCGGCGGTGGCGGTCGTGCCGGGGGCATGCGCGGCCGTGGCTTCCATGGCGGGTTCTGGCGCTGACAGGGTACTGATGTGCCGCTGATGCGGCGCGCTCGAAAGCGGGGATGCGAGGGGATGCGAAGGTGTTGAGGCGGTAACTGGCGGCTGGCGCTTGCCAGCCGCATTGTCACTACCGTGCTGACCATTCCCCTTGCCTGACCCCCAGCGCCGTGACCAGGCCATAGGCCGTGATCCCCAGCGCCACGCCCAGGAAATGCCCGTCCAGGCCCATCCCGAACACATTGGCCAGCAGCCAGCCACCGCCCACGGCCAGTGCAATCCGGCACAGGCCCGCGGCCGCCGGCCAGCGCATGCGGCCCGCGCCCATCGAGGCGAAGTACAGCGCCATCCCCAGCCCGAAGCCGCCGAACGCCGGCCCCACCCATGACAGGGCGCGCGCGGCGATGGCGATGACTTCGGCGTCATGGGTGAACAGGCTGGCAAAGCGCACCGGCACCATGCCTACCGCGGCGCCTGCGCCGCCGGCGATGACCAGTGCCAGGAAGGCGCCCACCCACGCGGTGCGCCGCGCGGTGTGCCAGTCGCCCGCGCCCACGGCGCCGCCGACCAGCGCGGTCAGGGCCGAGCCCACGCCGAATGCGAGCGGGATCATCAGGAATTCCAGCCGCGCCGAGATGCCATAGGCCGCCACCGCCGCGGTGCCGTGGTGGCGCAGCTGCGCGGTGACCAGGATGGTGGTCAGGTTGGCAACCGAGGCCAGCGCACACGCCACCAGCCCGACCGACAGGATGCGCGCAAACAGCGCCCGCGACGGCCGCACCCGCAGCACCGGCACGAAGCCCGCGCCGCCGCGCGCCACCACGAACGCCATTGCCAGCGCGGCGGCCCACGACACCGCCGCCAGCGCGGCGCCGATGCCGGCCAGGCCCATGCCGGCGGGCTCGGCCAGCAGCCATGACAGCACCGGGAAGGCGATCCACATCAGCGCCAGCACGCGCGCGGCCAGCGCATGGCGGCCGCCGCCGCGCAGTACCGACGCGAGCGTGTTGGCCAGCCAGGCCGGGATGGCACCCGCGCCGAACAGCCAGATCGCATAGCTGGCGGCCGACTCGGCCGCGGTGGCGCCGGCCACCGCGCCCAGCACGCCGCGCGGAAACCCTGCCAGCACCACGGTAAAGGCCAGCCCGGCGGTCACGGCGATCAGCAGCGCGTGCACGACCAGCGACGATGCTTCGTCACGCTTGTCGGCACCGAGCGCGCGGGCGATGGCCGCGACCACGCCGCCGCCCATGGCCCCGGTCGACATCTGCTGCAGCAGCAGCGCAAACGGCAGCACCACGGCCCAGCCGGCCAGTGCCGCCGTGCCCTGGCGGGCGGCCAGCCAGGTTTCGATCAACTGGGCCGTGGCCTGCAGCACGGCGATCAGCGCGGTCGGCCCGGCCAGCCTGCCGATGCGGCGGGCGAGCTCGGTGGCCGGCACCGACCCGGCGGGCATGACGCCCGCAGGCAATGCGCGCGCGTCAGTCATGGCGGGTCTCCGCTTGCTTGCCATCGGTTTCCGCGTCACCGAAGCGCCGCCGCAGGAAGCGGCCGGCGCCCGGGCCGGGCAGGACGCACACGTCGTCCAGCGTGATCGCGCTGCCGTCGGCACGCGTCAGGCCGGGCTCGGCGATCTCAGTGCCGGTGCGGCGGTCCTGCAGCAGCGTCAGCGGACCCTTTTCATCGGTCATCCAGCGGTCGGCCCAGGCCTTGAGCGCGACATAGGCCGGGAAGAAGTCGCGGCCCTTGTCGGTCAGCTGGTAGACGTGGCGGGCACCGCCCTCGGGCGTGACGCGTGCCAGCAGCCCGTGCGCCACCAGCGTCTTCAGGCGCGCGCTGAGGATATTGGGGGCGATGCCGAGATTGCGCTCGAACTCGTCGAAGCGCGTGCTGCCGTAGAAGGCCTCGCGCAGCACAAGGATGGCCCAGCGTTCGCCCAGCACGGCCATCGAGCGGGCGACGGGGCAGGGCATCGCGGTGAAATCGGTAGGGGGCATGGTCTGCGCCGGTCTGGTCTGTTTGCTTTCAAAATGCAAGTTTTCTGGAGGATAGCTTGCAAAACGAAAGTGCGCCGGCTGGCATTCGACCCCACACGCCGAAAACGTTCGTTCACCGGCCAGCGGTGCCGGTTACGCCGCCGCGTCGCGGAACACCTCGAGCTTGCCCAGTTCCTCGCGCAGGAACCCGATCAGCGCCCGCGTGGCCATCGACGGATGCAGGTTGGGCGTGGTGATGATGAAGAGCTTGTTGCCGAGCCCTTCGGGGCGCCAGTCCGGCAGCACCGGCACCAGCCCGCCGGTGCGCACTTCCTCCCAGCCGATATAGACCGGCAGCATGCCGATGCCATGCCCCTCGCGCACGGCACGCGCCAGGAACAGGAAGTGTTCGGACTGCAGCGTGGGCGTCAGTGCCACGTCCACGCGCTGGCCCTCGCGGTACAGCGACAGCGGGAACTGCCGCGGCGGATAGGGCGGACACAGGAAGCTGCAGCCGGTCAGGTCCGGTGGCACCCGCACCGGCGGGATGCGCTGCAGGTACTCCGGCGATGCGTACAGTTGCCAGCGGATATCGCAGATTTCCCGCGCCACATGGTCCAGCGGCGGCGCCGAGGTGACCTTCAGCGCCACATCGATCTCGGCCGCGATCAGGTCGTTGACGCGGTTGGCAAAGAACACGCGCAGCGTGATGCCGGGGTGCTTCTGCGCGAACTGCAGCAGCAGCGGCGCGATATAGGCATCGCCCAGCCCGGTGGGCACGCTTACGCGCACATGGCCGCGCAGGGTCTGGCCCAGGCTGTCGATCTCGGCCTGTGCCGACGCCACTTCCTGCAGGATGCGCACGCCGTGCTGGTACAGCGCATGGCCGGGCTCGGTCAGTTCCAGCCGGCGCGTGGTCCGGCGCAGCAGCTGGGCGCCGGCCTGGTGCTCCAGCTCGCGCAGCTGGCGGCTGACCTGCGAGCGTGTCACGCCGCGGCGCCGTCCGGCTTCGGCCAGGTTGCCCGCGTCGACGATGTCGACGAAGGCCTGGATCAGGTTGAGGTCCATCGGGGATTGCCTGCAGCATTGTCGCGTCTGGTGCAACATTGTGATTCCGATGCGCGTGATTGTCGATGCACGGATACGCCGATACAGTGGTCGGCTGACAGAATGCAATGCATACAGGAGACAACGGATGGCCACGGACCTCTGGTTTGAAGACATGCACCGCAGCGGCGATGCACTGCTGGCGCGCGGCGCCCGGCTGGCCGGCGGCCTGCGCGCGCTGGGCGTGCAGGAGGGCGACGTGGTCGCGGTGCTGCTGCGCAACGACCCGGCCTATGCCGACGTGGTCCATGCCTGCCGCATCGCTGGCTGCTACTACTGCCCGATCAACTGGCACTTCACCGCGGATGAGGTGCGCTTCCTGCTGACCGACAGCGGCGCGAAGGTGCTGCTCGTGCAGGCCGACCTGCTGCCCGCCGTGCGCGCAGCGGTGCCGGCCGGCATGACGGTGCTGTCGGTGGGCGGCCCCGCCGACGGTGCCGTCGAATATGAATATGAAAGCTGGCTGGCCCGGCAGTCCGCCTATGACGGCCCGCGCGTGGCGCCGCGCGGCCATATGGCCTATACCTCCGGCACCACCGGCCGGCCCAAGGGCGTGGTGCGCCAGGCGGTGCCGCTGGACCAGCTGGAGGCACAGCTGCCGCGCATTCGTTCTCTGGTGCGGCAGACCTACGGCCTCGAGCCGGGCTGCCGCGCGCTGATGTCGGCGCCGCTGTACCACAGCGCGCCGGGCTCGTTTATCCAGAACGCCCTGCAGATGGCCGAGCGCCTGGTGCTCACGCAGCGCTTCGACGCCGAGCAGGTGCTGGCGCTGGTGGAGAAGCACCGCATCGACGTGCTCTACCTGGTGCCGATCATGTACGTGCGCCTGCTCAAGCTGGCGCCCGAGGTACGCGCGAAGTACGACCTGTCGTCGATCCGCTTTGTCGCCTCGACCGGCTCGCCGTGCTCGCCCGACGTGAAGCGCGCGATGCTGGAATGGCTGGGCCCGGTGATCCATGAAACCTACGCCTCCAGCGAAGCCGGCATGATCACCGTAGCCACTCCGGCCGACGCCGCCGCGCGCCCCGGCACCGCCGGCAGGCCGGTCGACGACGCGCAGCTGCGCATCCTCGACGAGAACGGCCGCCAGTGCGCGCCGGGCGAAATCGGCCTGGTCTACGTGCGCCAGCCGGCCTACCCAGACTTCAGCTACCGCAACAACGATGCCGCGCGCGCCGCCATCGACCGCGACGGGCTGGTGACGCTGGGCGACATGGGCTATGTCGATGCCGACGGCTACCTGTTTATCTGCGACCGGGCGTCCGACATGGTGATCTCCGGCGGCGTGAACATCTACCCGGCCGAGATCGAGCACGAGCTGGTGCGCTACCCCGGCGTGGCCGACTGCGTGGTGTTCGGCATTCCCGACGACGAATATGGCGAGCGCCTGCTGGCCATGGTGCAGCCGATGCCGGGCGTGGAGATCCGCGAGGCCGAGGTGATCGACTGGCTGCGCCAGCGGCTGTCGGGCTTCAAGGTGCCGCGCAGCATCGTGATCGAGGCGCAGCTGCCGCGCGATGAAACCGGCAAGCTCGCCAAGCGCCGGCTGCGCGACCGCTACTGGGAAGGCCGCCAGCGCCGCGTCTGAGGGCCGGCCGGGCCTGGCAAGCTATCTACGGCACAGGACACTAGGTGCGATAGCGA
Source organism: Cupriavidus sp. LA-1 (assembly GCF_055385985.1). Taxonomy (NCBI): domain Bacteria; kingdom Pseudomonadati; phylum Pseudomonadota; class Betaproteobacteria; order Burkholderiales; family Burkholderiaceae; genus Cupriavidus; species Cupriavidus sp. LA-1. Next base: position 153,542 of record NZ_AP031387.1, read on the forward strand.
TGGGCGTATAGTTCGAAGTCATCCCGGCGGACGCCGCGCCGCGCGCCGCGCCGGATGTCTACGCCACGCCCAGTCATGACCGATCGCGAACCCAACGATCCCAAGCCTCCCGTTTCTTCTTCCACCGACCCGGGCGTCAGCCCGGATCCCCAGGCGCCGCCCGATCCTCGCCTGCTGAACCAGCTCAGCCGCCATGCGCGCCTGGCCGCGTGGCGCAAGTCGCGCCAGGCCGGGCGCATCTCGCGCACCACCATGCGCTATGCGGTGTTCATGTTCGGCGCGGGCTGCGTCGGGCTGTTCTCATTGGTGTTCGCGTGGATCGCCGAAGTGGCGCTGCGCTGGAACCATCACCTGACCCAGGCCACGCCGTGGCTGGCCTTTGTGATGCTGCCGTTCGGGCTGGCCGCGCTGCGCTGGCTGACGATCCGGCTGGCGCCGCAGGCGCGCGGCAGCGGCATCCCTCAGGTGATCGCGGCGGTCACGCTGCCGCCGTCGGGCCCGGCGCAGACGGTGCTGGTGTCGTTCCGCCAGTCGATGTGGAAGGTGCTGCTGACCGCCGCGGCGCTGCTGGCCGGTGCCTCGGTCGGGCGCGAGGGGCCGTCGGTGCAGGTGGGCGCGGCGGCCATGCTGGCCTGGGGCCGCTGGTGCCACGAGAAGCTGCGCTTTCGCATCGGCTTCCACCCCAATGCGCTGATCGCCGCGGGCGCGGCCGGCGGCCTGGCGGCGGCGTTCAACACGCCGCTGGCCGGGGTGGTGTTCGCCATTGAAGAACTGGGCCGGGGCACCGCGGTGCGCTGGGACCGGCTGGTGCTGTCGGGGGTGCTGACCGCCGGTTTCCTGTCGCTGGCGGCGCTGGGCAACAACCCGTACTTCGTGGTCAAGGTGCCGATGCTGGCATTGCATGACGCCTGGGGCCCGGTGCTGCTGTGCGCGGTCGTCACCGGTGTGCTGGGCGGCCTCTTCGCCAAGGCGCTCAAGGGCGGCGTGCCGGCGCTGCTGCCCGCGCGGTGGCGCGGCTGGCCGGTGCGGCATCCGGTGTGGGTGGCGTTCGGCTGCGGTCTGGTGGTGGCCATCATCGGCTGGGCCACCGCGGGCGCGACCTTCGGCACCGGCTATGAGCCGGCCGCGGCGCTGATCAACGGCGAATCGCATGCCACGCTGTGGTTCGGCATCGCCAAGCTGGTGGCGACGGTGGTCTCGTACTTCGCCGGCGTCCCGGGCGGCATCTTCACGCCGGCGCTGGCGATTGGCGCGGGGATCGGCGAAAACGTCGCACACTTTGTCACCGGCATGGCCGAGCCGCGCGTGCTGGCGCTGGTGTCGATGGCGGCGTTCCTCGCCGCGGCCACGCAGGCGCCGATCACCGCCAGCGTGATCGTGATGGAGATGACGCGCACGCAGGACCTGACGGTCTTCCTGCTGGCCGCGTCGCTGCTGGCATCGTTCATCTCGCGGCAGTTCTCGCCGCACCCGTTCTACCACCAGGTCGGCCACGCGTTCCGGCGCGAGGCGCTGGCGCTGGTACGCAAGGCACCGGCTGGCTGACCGAGGCGAGGGCCGCAAGTGCCTGCGGCGCCGGGGCCATGGGGTAAGCTACCGCTCGCCCCATGCCGGCGCGGCTGGTAGTGATCTTTTCGTCACGATCACGCGCTGCGCAGGAACAACCCGGCCGGGGCAGGCTCCAACCCGGAGCCTTTCACCAGGAGTCCGATTTGAAATTCCCCGTTGCCGGGCTGGCGCTTGCCGGCCTGCTGGGCGCCGCCGGCGCCATTGCTGCCCCTGCCTCCGCCCCTGCCGCCAGTCCGGCGGCCCCCGCACCGGCCAAGGCCCAGGCAGAAAACAGCGCGCTGTCGCCGTTGCTGGCCATGCTGCAAATCGGCAGCCCGCTGCCGGCCCTGCCTGACTGCGCCGACAAGCGCACGCCCGATGGCCGCGACGTCACCGGATTCTGTGTCGAACTGAAGGGCGATGGCCTGATGCGCCAGGTGGGTGTGCCGCGTGCCCAGCGCCCGGCCTTCATGGATGGCCCCTTTGTGCTGGCCTTTGTCGACCGCAATGCGCTGGTTGGCCTGGTGGTGCCAACCGCCGGCGCCAACTCCCAGCAGGCCGCGGCCGACAGCGTCAGCGCGCTGTACGGCAAGCCGTTCCGGCAGGAGCAGGTCGACATGCCCGACAAGGCGGGCAAGAGCATCAAGACGCTGCATGCAGGCTGGATGCACAAGCCGCTGACGGTGGAGCTGTACGCGATGCCAGAAGACCCCAACACCGGCACCATCGAAATGCTGCTGCCGCAGGCGCGCACGCTGATGGCGGACAAGGATGCCGAGGTGGACAAGCAGCTCAACCCGGCGTCGGCGCCCGCAGCCAAGGGCGGCAAGGCAGCCGCCGCCAAGCCCGCGCCGAAGCCGGCTGCCAGAACGGAAAAGCCTGGCAGCTGGTAGCACCCGAGCAGGCGGGCCTCAGAGCCCTTCCATCACCTTGTCCAGCCCCCGCGCCACGCCGCGCACGCTGTGGACCTTGCGGATCGCCAGCAGCGCGCCGGCGACATAGGGTTTGGAGCCGTCGCCGGCTTCGTGCTTCAGGTGCAGGCGCTGGCCGTCGGCGCCGAAGATCACCTCCACGCCGAGCTGGTAGCCCGGCAGCCGCACCGCATGCACCTGCGTGCCGGACATGGTGGCGCCGCGGGTTTCCTTCGGGCCGTTGACCTGGTCGACCGGCACCGCCTGCGCGGCGGCCTTGACCTGGCCGAGCCGGAAGGCCAGCTCGCGCACCGTGCCGGAGGGCACGTCGATCTTGCCGGCCTTGGCGTAGTCGATGATCTCCCAATGCTCCAGGTGGCGCGCGGCCATCTCGGCAAACTTCTGCAGCAGCACTACCGTGATGGCGAAATTGCCGCAGGCAAGCACGCCGCGGTCGGCCTTGCGCGCGGCCGCATCGATCTCGGCATAGTCCTCGTCGGTCAGCCCCGACGTGCCCACCACCACGTGTGCGCCGTGTGCCAGCGCCTGCAGGATGTTGTGTTTGGCGATGCCCGGCTTGGTGTATTCGACATAGACGTCGTAGGGCGTTGCTCCCAGCGCCTCGATGCTGGCGGCCGCCACGCCGGGGGTGTCGGCATGGCCGGTCAGCTGCGCCAGCGTCTGACCGGCGGCGCCGCGCGACAGGCCGGCCAGCAGGGTCATGTCGGCCGCGTGGGCCACGCCGCGGGCCAGCTCGCCGCCGGCCCAGCCGGTCACGCCGCCCACGGCGACACGGATCGGATTGCTCATGTTCTGTTTCTCCGCAATGGCTGATGGGTCTGGCAGCATACCGCGTCAGCCGGGGGCACGCCGGCGGTCGAGCTTGCGCGCCAGCACGATCGAGGTGGTGGTGTGGTTGACGCCGTCGAGCATGCCGATCTCGTCGAGCAGCCGGTCCAGCCGGTCATGCGTGTCGCAGCGGATCGCCACCAGGTAGTCAACCGGGCCGCTGACGGAATTGACCTCCTCGATCTCGGGCAGCCGCTGCAGCGCGCGCAGGATGGCAGGCGCGGCCTTGGGCTGCACCGACAAGCCGCAGTAGGCCAGGATCACGTTGCCTTCCATGCGCTGCCCCAGCCGCACGCCGTAGCCGGCAATCACCCCGGTGCGCTCCAGCCGCGCGATGCGCGCCACCACCGTGGTGCGGGCGATGCCCAGGTGCCGGGCGAGGTTGGCGGCGCTTTCGCGGGCGTTGGCCTGCAGCAGCGACAGCAGGTGCCGGTCGGTGGTGTCGAGTTCGGTCATTATGTCGGGAGGCTTCGTCGTTTCGTTCGATTATGGCGGGTTTTCGTCGTTCTCGCGCCTTCATTGTGTCGCGCCGGCTATTCATACTCCAGTCAAGGGAACAACCTTTTCTTGTCGACGGAGACACCATGCAAGCCTCGAACCTGGGCCGGCAGGCCCCGCGCGACCTGCCTACGGCACCCCGCCCGCTGCACGTGACGGTGCTGGGTGCGGGCAAGATCGGCCGCACCATCGCGGCGATGCTGCATGACAGCGGCGACTACCGCGTCAGCCTGGTCGACCACGACGCCCGCCGCCTCGACGGCCTGCCGCGCGGCGTGGTGGCGCGCGCCGGCGACCCCACCGAGCCCGGCACCTGCGCCGCGCTGCTGGCCGGTGCCGATGCCGTGCTCAACGCGCTGCCGTTCCATGCCGCCATCAGCGTCGCCTCGGTGGCGGCGCGCCTGGGCGTGCATTACTTCGACCTGACCGAGGACGTGGCCGCGACCCAGGCCATCCGCCAGCTGGCGCAGGGGGCGCGCTCGGTGCTGATGCCGCAGTGCGGGCTGGCGCCCGGCTTTATCGGCGTGGTCGGGCATGACCTGGCGCAGCGTTTCCTGCGCGGCGGCGGCGAGCTGCTGGACCTGCAGATGCGGGTCGGGGCGCTGCCGCGCTACCCCAGCAATGCGCTCAAGTACAACCTGACCTGGAGCACCGAGGGCCTGATCAACGAGTACTGCAACCCGTGCGAGGCCATCGTCGACGGCCGGCGTGTGGCACTGACCGCGCTGGAAGGGCTGGAGAGCTTTGCGCTGGACGGCATCGAGTACGAAGCCTTTAATACATCTGGCGGACTCGGCACGTTGCCCGAGACGCTGGCCGGGCGCGCGCGCCACGTCGACTACAAGTCGATCCGCTATCCTGGCCACTGCGCGCTGATGAAGCTGCTGCTCAACGACCTGCGCCTGCGCGAACGCCGCGACTGGCTGCGCGATATTTTCGACCGCGCCATTCCCGTGACCGAGCAGGACGTGGTGATCGTGTTCGCCACCGCCACCGGCTACCCGGCCGGGGGCGAACGCGGGCGCGGGCCGCTGACGCAGGCTTCGTTCTCGGTGCGTATTGGAGGGGTGGACGGCAAGGGCGGCCATGTCAACGCGATCCAGCTGACCACCGCCGCCGGCATCTGCACCGCGCTGGACCTGGTGGCCACTGGCGCGCTGCCGCAGGCCGGCTTCGTGCGGCAGGAGTCGATGCCGCTGGATGCCTTCCTTGCCAACCGCTTCGGCCGCCACTACACGCAGCATCCGCTCCAGGAGAGCCTCGTATGAAAGCGCAAGAGTTTGCTGCCTGCTGGGATTCGCTGGGCCTGCCGCGTCCGTGGCGGGAGGGCGCCCCTGCAGGCACCGTGACGGTCCGCTCGCCGGTCGACGGCGAGGCCATCGGCCATGTCCCGGCCTGCACGCCGGCGCAGGCTGACGCATTGATCGCCCGTGCCCACGCGGCGCAGAGCACCTGGGCGCTGCTGCCCGCGCCCGCGCGCGGCGAGATCGTGCGGCGCTTCGGCGAGGTGCTGCGCGAACACAAGCCGGCGCTGGGGCGGCTGGTGTCGCTGGAGTCCGGCAAGATCCTGCAGGAAGGCCTGGGCGAGGTGCAGGAGATGATCGACATCTGCGACTTCGCGGTCGGGCTGTCGCGCCAGCTGCACGGACTGACCATTGCCTCCGAGCGCCCGCAGCACGCCATGCGCGAGACCTGGCACCCGTATGGGCTGTGCGGCGTGATCTCGGCCTTCAACTTCCCGGTGGCGGTGTGGGCGTGGAATGCGGCGCTGGCGCTGGTGTGCGGCAACGGCGTGATCTGGAAACCGTCGGAGAAAGTCACCCTGTGCGCGCTGGCCGCGCATGGCCTGCTGGAGCGGGTGCTGGCCGCGGCGGCGCCGCAGCATACCGGCATCTGCGCGGTGCTGCCGGGCGGGCGCATGCTGGGCGGCCACCTGGTGTCGCACCCGGCCGTGCGGCTGGTCAGCGCCACCGGCTCGACCCGCATGGGCCGCGAGGTCGGCATTGCCTGCGCCGGTCACTTCAAGCGCAGCATCCTGGAGCTGGGCGGCAACAATGCCGCCATCGTCGCACCCTCGGCCGATATCGAGCTGGCGGTGCGGGCCATCACCTTTGCCGCGGCCGGCACCGCGGGCCAGCGCTGCACCACGCTGCGCCGCTGCCTGATCCACGCCGACCTGATGGACACCATGGCGAGCCGGCTGATCACCGTGTTCGACCGCCTGCCCGTGGGCGATCCGCTTGCGGACGGCACGATGATCGGCCCGCTGATCGACACCGCCGCCGGCGATGCCATGGCCAACGCGCTGGCCGCCTGCCGCGCGCAGGGCAATATCGTCACCGGCGGCGAACGGCTGCTGGCCGACCGCTATCCGCATGCGTACTACGCGCGGCCCGCGCTGGTGATGACCGACGCCCAGCACGACACCATGCTGACCGAGACCTTCGCACCGATCCTTTACCTGATGCCCTACACCACGCTGGACGAGGCCATCGCGCTGAATAATGCCGCGGCGCACGGGCTATCGTCGTGCATCTTCACGGAATCGATGCGCGAGGCCGAACGCTTCCTGTCCTCGGCGGGCAGCGACTGCGGCATCGCCAACGTCAATATCGGCACCAGCGGCGCGGAAATCGGCGGCGCCTTCGGCGGGGAAAAGGCGACGGGCGGGGGGCGCGAGTCGGGATCGGATGCGTGGAAGGGTTATATGCGGCGCGCCACCAACACCATCAACTACGGCGATTCGCTGCCGCTGGCGCAGGGGATACGGTTCGAAATCTGATGCCATGCCTGGGGTGCGGCCGGTCGCGTAACAGGGCGCGTAGGGAACGGTAACAAGCCTTACACGGCTTTGACGCCGTATTACGCTTTCTGCACGTATAACATCAGCAGGGCAGGCACATGCCCGTTCGGATCCCAAGGACAAATCATGAGAATGCTGACGATTGGACTGGCTGCCGCTGCGGCATCGGTCACCCTGCTGGGCGGCTGCGCCGTCTATCCCACGCCTGCCGGCCCTGCGATCGGTCCTGCGCCGGTGTACGTGGCGCCGGCACCGGTCGTGGTGGCACCGCGGCCGTACTACTACGGCGGCTATGGCTATGGCTACTACGGCCGGGGATACCGCCACTGGTATTGACCGCGGCAGGCAGGACAATGCAGGAGGATGCCGGCGCGCAGAGAGAGGCTGCGCGCCGGCGGCGTTTCAGTTGCCGGCCGTGTCGCCGGCCCGGGCGTTCAGCCCGCCCCAACTGGGCGCCAGCGTCTGGGCCATCTCCGGCAAATCCACCAGGTCGAGCACGCGTCCGACCGTATGGTCGACCAGTTCGGCAATGCTCTGCGGCTTCTGGTAGAAGCCCGGCACCGGCGGGAACACGATCCCGCCCATTTCCGTCACCGCCGTCATGTTGCGCAGATGCGCAAGATTCAGCGGCGTTTCCCGCACCATCAGCACCAGCTTGCGCCGCTCTTTCAGGGTGACGTCGGCGGCGCGCGTGATCAGGTTGTCGGACAGGCCGTGCGCAATCGCTGCCAGCGTGCGCATGGAGCAGGGGGCCACCACCATCGCCTGCGCGCGGAACGAGCCGCTGGCGATGGTCGCGCCGATGTCGCGCACGTTGTGCACGACGCTGGCCAGCGCCTCCACCTCGGCACGGCTGATGTCCAGCTCGTGCTGCAGGTTCATCACGCCGGCCGGCGAAATCAGCAGATGGGTTTCCACCGAGGGCGCCGCGCGCAGCACCTGCAGCAGGCGCACGCCGTAGATGGCGCCGGTGGCGCCCGTGATGGCGACGATCAGCCGTCTGGGTGTGCCGCCAGTCACGGACATGGCCGAACGCACCCTTTGATCAGCCCTTGAGCAGGGTTTGCAGTTCGCCGTTCTGGTACATCTCCATCATGATGTCCGAGCCGCCGATGAACTCGCCGTTCACGTAGAGCTGCGGGATGGTCGGCCAGTTGGCGTATTCCTTGATGCCCTGGCGCACGCCTTCGTCGTCCAGCACGTTGACCGTGGTGGGCGTGTCCACGCCGCAGGCCTTCAGGATCTGGATGGCGCGGCCCGAGAAGCCGCACATCGGGAACTGCGCGGTGCCCTTCATGAACAGGACTACCGGGTTGCCCTTGACGATCTGGTCGATCTTTTGCTGCACGTCGCTCATGGTTTGCTTTTCAGTGGGGCGAGGCCGTGTCGCGGGCGCCGCCTGGGGAGAATGGGATGCCGCGCGGCCGGGCCGCTTGGCGGGGATCTGACAGCGATTTTACCGGAATCGCCGCCGGGCTTCAGGAGGCCGCGCCGCCGGGCTATACGCCCGGCCAGCGTCCGCCGGTGCAGCGCTCCAGGCCGGCCAGGTCGCGGGCGGTGAAGACCTCGGTGAAGCCGGCCTGCTCCAGCAGCTTGCGGGTGGCCTGGGCCTGGTCGTAGCCATGCTCCATCAGCAGCCAGCCGCCGGGCAGCAGCCGCGCGCTGGCGCCGCCGACAATGGCGCGCAGGTCGGACAGGCCGTCGTCGTGGTCGGTCAGCGCGTCGATCGGTTCGAAGCGCAGGTCGCCCTCGGCCAGGTGCGGGTCGCCCGCGGCGATATAGGGCGGATTGCTGACGATCAGGTGAAAGCGCAGGTCCGGCGGCAGCGCCGCGTACCAGTCCGACACCAGGAAGCGGATGCGGTCGGCGCCGAGCGCGCTGGCGTTGTCCTGCGCCACCATCAGCGCGCCGGGCGAGATATCGGTGGCCCAGACTTGCGCGTCGCCGCGCTCGCGCGCCAGCGTCACGGCCAGGATGCCCGAGCCCGTGCCCAGGTCCAGCACCCGTGGCTGCGGCACGTCGGCCAGCCGCGCCAGCGACGCTTCGGCGGCGACCTCGGTATCGGGGCGCGGGATCAGCACATCGGGCGTGACCCGGAACCTGCGGCCGAAGAACTCACGCTCGCCGATCAGGTAGGCCATCGGCTCGCCCGCCAGGCGCCGCGCCAGCAGCGTGGCAAAGGCGTCGCGCTGGGCGATGGTGAGGGTGTCGGTGTCGCGCGTGATCAGTTGCGTGCGGCTCAGGCCGGTGACATGGGTCAGCAGCATGCGCACTTCCAGCGCAGGCAGGCCGGCCATGGCGGCGAGGGTCTGGGCCTCACGCAGCGTCGGGGTCGCCGGCAACGCGGTGGAGTCGGGGGAAGACATCGGGTGACAGGGGATGGTTCTATTTTTGCCGGCTACAAAAAACCCCACCGGCGCAAGGCCTGGCGGGGCTTTGGGGCGGACATCCGGCTTTGCGCCAGTGTACCGCTCATCGCTGGCGGCGGGCGCAATGCCCCCGCCCGGACGATTACTTATTGACGGCGTCCTTGGCCTTGTCGGCACCAGCGTTGACGGCGTCCTTGGCGGCCTGCTTGGCATTTGCCATGGCATTGCCAGCCTCTTCCTTGGCCTTGTCGGCGGCAGCCGAGACATCGGCCGCGGCACCACTGGCGGCGGACTTGGCGGCGTCTGCGGCGTTGCCGGCTGCTGCGGCGGCATCGCTGGCAGCAGCCTTGGCGGATTCAGCGGCGCTCTTCATGGCGCTCTCGGCGCTCGAGGCGGCAGGCGGCGCTTCTTCCTTCTTGCTGCAAGCGGCCATGGCCGCGGTGATCATCAACAGTGCGAGCAGTTTTTTCATGATTTCGTCCTAGGTATGTTCTCGGGGAGTGACAACCCGGCACCATTCTCCGTTTGCCGGTCGAAATCGATTATAGACAGCGGCCTTACCCCCACCAGTGCTGTTTCAAGCATTTACAACAAATACAAAGATATCGGCGACTTTACGCGGTGTTCGTGACGGAAGCTGAATCGCATGACACATAGTGGTGCTCAAGCCTCTTCACCAAGCGCTGCCAGCTGATCGGCCTGGTGTTCCGAGGCAAGTGCCGACAGCAGTTCATCCATGTCGCCGTCCATGATCATGTCGATCTTGTACAGGGTCAGGTTGATGCGGTGGTCGGTCACGCGCCCCTGCGGGAAGTTGTAGGTGCGGATGCGGTCGCTGCGGTCGCCCGAGCCGATCAGGTTGCGCCGCGTGCTGGCCTCCTTCGCCTGGGCGGCGCGCGTCTGCATGTCCTTGATGCGGGCGGCGAGCACCTTCATCGCCTTGTCCTTGTTGCGGTGCTGGCTGCGGTCGTCCTGGCACTCGACCACGATGCCGGTCGGCAGGTGGGTCAGGCGCACCGCGGAATCGGTCTTGTTGACGTGCTGGCCGCCCGCGCCCGAGGCGCGGAAGGTGTCGATGCGCAGGTCGGACGGGTTGATCTCGACCTCGCCCACTTCATCGGCTTCGGGCATCACCGCGACCGTGCAGGCCGAAGTGTGGATGCGGCCCTGGGCCTCGGTGGCCGGCACGCGCTGCACGCGGTGGCCGCCCGATTCGAACTTCAGCCTGGAAAATGCCGCATCGCCGGCAATCCGCACGATCACTTCCTTGTAGCCGCCGAGGTCCGATTCCGATTCGCTCATGACTTCGACCTGCCAGCGCTGGCGTTCGGCGTAGCGCGTGTACATGCGCAGCAGGTCGGCGGCGAACAGCGCGCTTTCCTCGCCGCCGGTGCCGGCGCGGATTTCCAGCAGCAGGTTGCGGTCGTCGTTGGGGTCCTTGGGCAGCAGCAGGCGCTGCAGGCTGGCCTCCAGCGCTTCGAGCCGCGCGCGCGCGCTGGCGATCTCGTCGGCGGCAAAGTCCTTCATCTCCGGATCGTCCAGCAGCGCCTGCGCGGTGGCCAGGTCGTCCTGGGCCTGGCGGTACTGCCCGTATTGCTCGGCCACCGGCGACAGCTCGGCATGCTCGCGGCTGAGCTTGCGGTACTGGTCGATCCTGGCGGTCGCGTCTTCGCGCGCGAGCAGGGCGTTGACTTCATCGAGTCGCTCGGCCAGTTGGTCGAGCTTGGCAAGCATGCTGGCTTTCATCGGGGGCGGACAGGATTGGGTGGGCCGGGCCGCGCGCAAGACAGGGGCGGCGGCGATGGCATGCCCGGCGCGGCGCGCCGGCGGCTGGGCGAGCGCGGCTAGCGCTCGGAGTGGCTGCTGTGGCGGAACAGGCCCGGCACCAGGCGCAGCAGCGCCTCGCGGTCCTCGCCCTGGGTGTGGTTCAGCGCGTGCGTGGGGCCGTGCAGGAACTTGCGGGTCAGCGCGCCGGAGAGGGCCTCGAGCACGGCTTCGGGGTCGTCGCCGCGCGCCAGCATGCGGCGCGCGCGTTCCAGCTCGGCCTGGCGGATGGCCTCGCCGCTGGTCTGCAGCTCGCGGATGACCGGCACCACGCTGCGGGTTTCCAGCCAGTGCATGAAGTTCTGCACCCGGCTTTCGATAATGGCCTCGGCCTGCGCCACCGCGGCCTGGCGCATCGCGTTGCCTTCGCGCACGATCGCGCCGAGATCGTCGACGGTGTACAGGAAGACGTCGTCCAGGCGCGCGACCTCGGGCTCGACGTCGCGTGGCACGGCCAGGTCGACCATCATGATCGGGCGGTGCTTGCGGCGTTTGACCGCGCGCTCCACCGCGCCCAGGCCGATGATCGGCAGCGAGCTGGCGGTGCAGGACACCACGATGTCGAATTCATGCAGGCGCTCACCCAGGTCCGTCAGGCGGATCGCGTTGGCGGTCAGGCCCTGGCCGGAAAGCTGTTCGGCGAGCTTTTCGCCGCGTTCCACGGTGCGGTTCGCCACCACGATCTGGCGCGGCTGCTGCGCGGCGAAGTGCGTCGCGCACAGTTCGATCATCTCGCCCGCGCCGATAAACAGCACTCGCTGGGTCGAGACGCTTTCAAAGATCCGCTGCGCCAGCCGTACCGCGGCCGCGGCCATCGACACCGAATGCGCGCCGATCTCGGTCTGGCCGCGCACTTCCTTGGCCACCGCGAAGGTGCGCTGGAACAGTTGGTTCAGGTACGTGCCCAGCGAGCCGGCTTCGCCGGCCGTGCGCACGGCGTCCTTGAGCTGGCCCAGGATCTGGGTTTCTCCCAGCACCATCGAATCCAGGCCGCTGGCCACGCGGAAGGCATGGCGCACGGCTTCGGACTGCGGCAGCGCGTACAGGTGCGGGGCCAGTTCGCCGGCCGGCACGTTGTGGTGCTGCGACAGCCAGTGCAGGGTGTGCTCGAAACCATCCGTGCCCGGCGTCAGGACGTCGGTTGCGCAATAGATCTCGGTGCGGTTGCAGGTGGACAGGATGGCGGCTTCGGTGCCGCTGCGCCCCGACAGGTGGGAGCGCAGCGCACCCAGCGCGGGCTTGATCTGCTCGAGCGGAAACGCCACCCGCTCGCGCAGCGAGACAGGTGCCGTGGTGTGATTGATGCCGATCGCGAGCAGTTGCATTTGTAGGGGACGGATACGGCCCGGAGCGTGGCCGGGCCGAATGTCATTATACCGCCGGGATCGCTAATTGCAGGCGCAGGGCCGCGGTGGGTGGCAGCGGCCCCGGATTGCAGTATCGTTACGCCGCAGCCTTTTCGGTTGTGATGCTGACAACACAGGAGACGCGGATGCTGGGCACCTTGATCGTGGGTTTGCTGGTGGGGCTGGCGGCGCGCCGGCTGCATCCGGCAGGGCGCGTGGTGACCCTGCCGGCCGCGCTGGTGCTGGGCGCGGCGGGTGCGGCGGGCGCATTCTACGGTGGCCGGGCGCTGCACCTGTTTGTCGACGGGCAGCTCGGCAGCTGGCTGGCGGTGATCGCCGGCCCGGCGCTGCTGGTGGGGTTCTGGGGCGCGGTGCGGCCGCGCGGACGGTAAAAACAGAACTGACGGCCCGGTCGGGAATCTGCACGCGGTTTGATCGCGGTCAGATGCGCGCCGGGCCCCGGCTCAGGCCCTGGCCGCCAGCAGCCGGCGCAGCACGCCGCTGGAATAGTGGCTGGCCACGTCGGTAAGAAATGCCGAAAAGTCCACATGCGCGGTATCGTCGGCGCGGTCCGAAATGGTCCGCATGACCGCGTACGGCACGCCATATTCATGGCAGACCTGCGCCACCGCGGCGCCTTCCATCTCCACCGCCAGCAGTCCGGGCAGGCGCTCGCGCAACTCCGCCACCGCGGCGGGCGAGCCGATGAACTGGTCGCCGCTGGCGATCATGCCCTGGTGCAGCGCCGGAGAGGCGACCCCAAAACGTTCGCGCACCTCGCGCGGCACCTCGACGGCCAGGTCCTGCCGCAGGAAGTCCGCGGCGGCGGCATGCAGTTCGGCGGTCAGTGCCGGATCGGCCGGGAATTCGGCGCGGTCCAGCAGCGGCACCTCGTGGCGCCCGAAGAACGGGCGCGCGTCCAGGTCATGCTGGATGGTGCGGTCGGCAATGACGATGTCGCCTACCTGGGTATCGGCCCCGACACCGCCGGCCAGCCCGGTAAAGACAATCTGCTTCGCCCCGAACTCGCGGATCAGCGTGACCGTGGTGGCCGACGCCGCCACCTTGCCCATGCGCGCCAGCACCAGCACGCATGGCTGCCCGTACAGATGGCCGGCGTAGTAGTCGCGCATGCCGATGGTACGCACGGTGGCGCGGCTGTCGTCATGGCGCATGGCGGCCACCAGGCCATCGACTTCATCATGGATGGCGGCAAGGATTCCGAGAGTCATGGAGCGGGAAAGCGTGAAAAGCCACAGCATACCGGCCCGCGCAGGTCCGGCATAGATTTGAGCGCGACCGCACCGCCCCCTCCCACGCAACAGGTGCGGCCCCCGCTTCGCTTTGCTAAAGTCCCCGTCATCTCGGCACGTAAGGACACTTACATGCAAGGCACACCCACCGCAGGCGGCGAGCAAGGCGAACGACGGGCCATCCGCCGGGCCCTGGCCCACTGGCGCGCACTCGGGCGCCTGGCGCCGGCCGGCGTCGCCGCGCCCTGGGCGCGCACCGAACCGGTCGCCACCGACTGGCGCCGCTGGCTGGACACGGCACTGATGGCGCTGGGCACCGCGCTGCTGTGCGCCGGCGTGATCGTGTTCTTCGCCTTCAACTGGCAGGATCTGCACAAGTTTTCCAAGTTCGGCCTGCTGGCCGGCGCGCTCACGCTGCTTGCCGGTTTTGCCTGGCTGCGCCCGGCTGGCGACACCGCGGGCCGCGCCGCGCTCGGCGGCGCGCAGGTACTGGCCGGCGTGCTGCTGGCGGTGATCGGGCAGACCTACCAGACCGGCGCCGATGCCTGGCAGCTGTTCGCGCTGTGGGCGCTGCTGGCGGTGCCCTGGGCGCTGGCGGCGCGCGCGGCGCCGCACTGGTGGCTGGCGATCGTGGTCGGCAACGTGGCGCTGCTGCGCTACTTCAGCATCCGCTTCGGCATGGAGGGCGTGTTCGCGTTGCTGTTCGACGCGCGCTATATGCGTACCGCCTCGCTGGCGCTGCTGGGCGCGGTCATGCTGCAGCTGGCACTGTGGGAGCTGCTGTGCGCCCGGGCGCCGGCACTGGGCTTTCGCGGGCAGACCGGCAGCCGCATGCTGGCCGCGCTGGCCTGCGTGCACGCCGGCTCGCTGGGGCTGGCCAGCCTGCTGGGCAGCCATTTCGATGGCGCCGCCTTCACGCTGGCGGTGGTGGTGCTGGCCGCCCTGATCTGGTGGTTCCGCCAGCGCGCCTTCGACATCGTGGTGCTGAGCCTGGCCTGCCTGACCGGCATCGTGCTGGCGGTGGCCGCGATCGCCAAGGTGCTGTTCGAAGGCAAGGGCGATTTCGGCGCCTTCCTGCTGCTCGGTCTGGTGACCATCGGCCTGGCCGCCGGCGCGGCTGCCTGGCTGATGCGTGCCTGGCGCAGCCAACTGGAGCAGGCATGACCAACATACCGCGCACCGAGCAACAACTCTGGCAGCAGCTCGCCGCCCGCGGCGAGGTTCAGGGCGAGCCGCCCGCGCACATCGATACCCCCTGGGCCGTGCGCTGCCTGATGGGCGCGGCGGGGTGGCTGGGCGCCTTGTTCTTCCAGTCCTTCCTGGTCGGCACGGTCTTCGTCGCCGCGCGCGAGAACGGCATCGCCATGGCACTGACCGGCCTGGCCATGATCGCGCTGGCCGCGCTGCTGTACTGGCGCGGCGGCGGCATCGCCGCGGGGCAGTTCGCGCTGGCCGTGAGCCTGAGCGGACAGGGCATGGCCGTGTTCGGGCTGAGCGAGGCGCTGGGCTTCATGCGCGTCACCGAGAGCGCGGGCTTCTGGGCCGGTCTGGCACTGTTCGAGGCCGCGCTGGCGTTGCTCGTGCCCAACCGGCTGCACCGGTCGTTGTGCGGGCTGGGCGCATGGATCGGGCTGGCAGGCGCTGTGCATCTTGTCCTGGCCGGCAGTGAGCCAAAGGACTGGCTGCTGCTGACGTGGTCCCTCGGCTGGCTGGTGCCGCTTGGCTGCGCGCTGGTGGTGGGCTTCACGCTGGCGGAATCCAGCCTGTGCGCGGCAGGCCGCCACACGCTGCTGGAACCGCTGGCCGACGCGACCCTGCTGTTCACGCTGGCGGTCGCGCTGCTCGTCACCGGCATGAGCCATCCGCTGGCCTGGCTGGGCAGCCCGGCAGCCGCGCACATCCCGCTGGCGCACTGGGTCGCGGGCGCACTGGCCACGCTGGTGCTGGCCGGGTTTGCGCTGGCCGAATGCCGCCGCCTGGCACTGAGCCCCGCCATGCAGGGCGCCGTCCTTGCCGGCCTGGTGGCCTTCGGTGCGCTGATGGCGGCCGCGCCCGCCGTGGTGGCCGGCGTGCTCGTGCTGGGGCTGGCCCTGCGGCGCGCGTCGATGCCGTGGCTGGGCCTGGGCATCGCCAGCATCGCCATCGGCTTCATCTGGTATTACTCGGCGCTGCACTGGACCCTGCTGGCCAAGTCCGGCACGCTCGCCGCAGCCGGCGTGCTGCTGCTGGCCGGCCGCTACTGGCTGCTGGGCCGCACCGAGATGGAGGCCGCATGAAACGCTGGATCCTGATCGCCTGGGCCCTGACCCTGGCACTGGCCGCCGCCGGCATCGCCGGCAAGGAGCGCCTGCTGGCGCGCGGCGACACCGTCCTCCTCAAGCTCGCCCCGGTCGACCCGCGCTCGCTGATGCAGGGCGACTACATGGCCTTGAACTTCGACATCGGCAACCGGATCCGCGCCGCGCAGACGCGCGATGACCGGCCGCCCCGCGACGGCGTGGCCGTGATCCGCCGCGACAAGCAGGGCTTGGCCAGCTTCGTGCGCGTACACGGCGGCGAGCCGCTGGCGGCGGGCGAACAACTGCTGCGCTACCAGATCGCCCGCTCGCGCTGGGGCGGCATGCAGGTGCAGGTGTCGACCGATGCGTATTTCTTCCAGGAGGGGCAGGGCGAGCGGTTTGCGCAGGCCGGGTATGGGGAATTCCGCGTGGGGGCGGACGGGCAGGCGCTGCTGGTGGGGTTACGGGGGAGGGGGATGGAGAAGTTGTGAGGTCCCCTGTCCTGCCAGATCAAATTCGAATGCAATCGTCAATGCAGGGCTTCAGCTGCCAATAGAATGGCCATCGAAATCATCAATCCGCCACCCAAGATATTGAATAACCTTAGCCTCTTCCCGTTGAATAGTGTGCTCGAACTCGCGACATGGGCGGCGGCGACCCACGCCGCATCGATGACTAGTCCCAGGCCAATCGGTATCAGTGAAAAACCCAGCAAATAGAGGATAGGGCTGTCCGCCCCGTCGCTCATAAAGCTCGGGACGATCGAGCCAAACATAATCAGCGCTTTCGGATTGGTCGAACCCACGATGATTCCTGCAAGCAATGATTGCCGGCTTTTCTTGGGGGTGCTTTCTCCTCCTGCCAGCATAGGCCTGGAAAAGAACAGATATTGAAAGCCGATGCCCAGTAAGACCAAGGCGCCTAGCAACCGAATGAAAATCAAAGCGTGGCCGGAGCGCATAAGCAGTGAGCCGATTCCGATCGCTACGATCACAGCAACGCAATAGGTTCCGATCGCATTGCCGATCACACCTCGCAACGCATTTCTCCGTCCTACTGCTATCGTTTGCCCGATAAGAAACATGATGCTCGGACCTGGAATGGCAATCAGCACAGCGGAGGTCAGCGCGAGCCCCAGGACGCCGTTGAATGCATTTGGCTCTAAAAGCATGGATAGTCCTTTCTATCGACACTGAATCAGGTCTCGCTCATCAACGAGCAATTGTCCGGACCAGCATGGAGATCCTCAGGATGCATACTGGGCAACGCCGGAGGAAGTGAAAGTGGGAGGAATCCCGAAAGCAGCACTGAAATTTCCGAACTTGTTTGGGATGGGACTGTGCAAGATGGTGTGCACGGCACGTTGGTCGCGTGCTGGCAACTGCCCAAGGCGAGGCGGCCGAGCGGTGCTGAACCATCGTCCGCTACCCTGAAAAAGAAAAAAGCCCAGCAGTGGCTGGGCTTCCTGGTTGGTTACGGGATGTCGTGAGACATCCCGTAACAACAGCTCTGGCGTCAGACGTTGAACAGGAAGTTCATCACATCCCCATCCTTCACCACATACTCCTTGCCTTCCGCCCGCATCTTGCCGGCTTCCTTGGCGCCGGTCTCGCCCTTGAAGCCAATGAAGTCTTCATAGGCGATGGTCTGCGCGCGGATGAAGCCGCGTTCGAAGTCGGTGTGGATCACGCCGGCCGCCTTGGGGGCGGTGTCGCCGACGTGGATGGTCCAGGCGCGCACTTCCTTGACGCCGGCGGTGAAGTAGGTCTGCAGGCCGAGCAGCTTGAAGCCGGCGCGGATTACGCGGTCCAGGCCGGGTTCTTCCATGCCCAGGTCGGCCAGGAATTCGGCCTTGTCGGCGTCGTCCAGGTCGGCTATCTCGGCTTCGATGGCGGCGCAGACGGAGACCACGGGAGAATCCGTCTGCTTGGCGTGCGCGCGCACGGCGTCCAGGTGCGGGTTGTTCTCGAAGCCGTCTTCACGCACGTTGGCGACGTACATGGTCGGCTTGGCGGTGATCAGGCAGAACGGGCGGATGGCTTCCCACTCTTCCGGGGCCAGGTCCAGGGTGCGCACGGCCTTGGCCTGGTCGAGCACGGCCTGGGCCTTTTCCAGCACGGCGACCAGCCGCTGGGCTTCCTTGTCGCCGGCGCGGGCCGGCTTGATGTAGCGGGCCAGGGCCTTTTCGACGGTAGCCAGGTCGGCCAGCGCGAGTTCGGTGTTGATGACTTCGATATCTGACAGCGGGTCGACCTTGCCGGCCACGTGGATCACGTTGTCATCCTCGAAGCAGCGCACCACGTGGGTGATGGCGTCGCATTCGCGGATATTGGCCAGGAACTGGTTGCCCAGGCCTTCACCCTTGGAGGCACCCGCCACCAGGCCGGCGATATCGACGAACTCGACCGTGGCCGGCAGGATGCGCTCAGGCTTGACGATCTCGGCCAGCTTGCCGAGCCTCGGGTCCGGCACTTCGACCACGCCCACGTTGGGCTCGATGGTGCAGAACGGGTAGTTTTCGGCGGCGATGCCGGCCTTGGTCAGGGCATTGAACAGCGTGGACTTGCCGACGTTGGGCAGGCCGACGATGCCGCATTGGAGGCTCATGGTGTTGTCTTAGGAATCAATGGGTTGCGTGATGCGGGGCCCGTGCCGCCAAGCCTGCGACAGGCGCGGATCGCACTACAACCGGGACTGCATCAGGGCGAGACAAAGACATCACATCGCGCTGGCTCAACGATGTTGTGCGAGTTTTGCCACGGAAAACCGCGATTGTAACCCTTTCAGGCGCCGGAATTGGCAGATGGGCGGCGAAGGCAGGCCGCGGGTTGGCGGCGTTTGCGGATGATCCGGGCCGGCACCAGCAGGAAAGCGGGGCCGGCCAGCAAAACAAGACGGCCAAGGTTTCAAGCTTGGCCGTGCATTGCGATCTGGCGCTCGATTGAGTCCTGTGCGATCAGGCTCCGTCAGTAAACGCGTCTCTCTTGTCCGTGGTCTTTGCGCCGTCCGTGAACATGTCGCGCTTGTCGATCACGCGTGCGCCATCGGTGAAGGTGTCGCGGGCGTCGGTCGTGCGCGCTCCATCGGTATACACATCAAACCTCGAAGCCTTCGCGCCGTCTGTGTAGACATCGCGAGGACCGGTGCCCCCGAATGCCGGGCCAACGATCCCAATGCTGGCGGCGGCAATCAAAAATGTTGCTTTAAGCATTTTTCCACCTCCCTTCAGGTGGTTAGTTCCCCGGCGTGAAACATTTCGTTTCAATATAGCCCTGCACCTGACCGGCCGCGGACCGCCATACGCATTGTTTTGTTCTAAGCCTTATGACCGGAAGATATAAGGGCCGGCCGGGAAGGGCATGCTGCTTGCGGCGCTTGCCCTGCATTGTCGGGCGGGTCTGCTTGCCTTGCGTCAGCCGCCGGGCGTGGGCCCGGACGGGCCACAGAGTGACGTGGCTATAATCCAGCCATGACCCGATCCCACGCGTCCGCGCGCCCGTCCGCGCGCAACTCCTCCGCTTTCCAGGTTGCTGTCGTCGGCGGCGGCATCGTCGGCAAGTCCTGCGCGCTGCTGCTGGCCCAGCAGGGCATGGACGTGGCGCTGGTCGCGCCGAAGCCGCCCCGCGCCAGCGGCCGCACGGCGGCCGGGCCGGATGACTGGGACAGCCGCATCTACGCCTTCTCGGCCAGCTCGCACGCGCTGCTGGAGCGCATGCGCGTGTGGGAAGCGCTGGACCCGGCGCGGATCCAGCCGGTGCGCGACATGCGCGTGTTCGGCGATGTCAGCGCGGCCGAGACGTCGCCGACCCTGGACGGGGACCTGCATTTCTCGGCCTACGCCGCCGCGGTGCCGCAGCTGGCCTGGATCATCGAATCCGGCCACGTCGAGCGCGCGCTGGACACGGCGCTGGGCTTCCAGCACCAGGTGACCTGGCAGGACGCCACCGCAAGCGCGTTCGAGCGCGATCCGGACGGCGTCACGCTGACCCTGGCCAATGGCGAGAAGCTGCGCACGGCCTGCGTGGTCGGCGCCGACGGCGCGCGCTCCTGGCTGCGCCAGCAATGCCATATCGGCGTCAGCACGCGCAAGTACCGCCAGCTGGGCGTGGTCGCCAATTTCGCCTGCGAGCGCCCGCACCAGGAAACGGCGTGGCAGTGGTTCCTGGGCGCGCCGGAAAAGCTGATGGCCGACGAGGAGCCCGCCAACGGCGAAGTGCTGGCGATGCTGCCGCTGCCGGACAACCATGTGTCGATGGTCTGGTCCGCCGACGAGGCCCACGCGCGCGAGCTGCTGGCACTGTCGCCCGAGGCCCTGGCCGCCACCGTGATGCAGGGTGCCAGCGGCGCGGTTGGCGCGCAGTTCGGCGCGCTGCGCTGCGTGACCCCCGCGCAGGGCTTCCCGCTGGTGCTGCAGCGTGCCGACCACTTCGTGCAGCCGCACATGGCGCTGGTGGGCGACGCCGCGCATGTGGTGCATCCGCTGGCCGGGCAGGGCATGAACCTGGGCCTGCGCGATGTCGCGGAACTTGGCCGCGTGATGGCCGACAAAGAATCTTTCCGCAGCGAGGGCGACCTGCGCCTGCTGCGCCGTTACGAGCGTGCCCGCGCCACCGATCTGTTGTCGCTGACCGCGGCCACCGACGGACTGCACCGGCTGTTCTCGCTGCCCGGCGGCGTGGCGCGCGTGGTGCGCAACACCGGCATGCGCGCGGTCGGCGGGCAGTCCTTGCTCAAGCGCTTCCTGATCGGGCGCGCGCTCGGCTGACCGCTGCCGGGCCCACGATCCGACCCTTCTACCGAATACTCTGGAGTCCACATGTTCCAAATCCTGCGCCGCCGCCCCGCCACGAGCGCCGCGATCACCGCCATCGTCGGCGGGCTGGCCGCGGCGGGCTTTGCGCTGCATGCCATGGCAGCGGGCGAGCCCGGCACCGACCGCATCAAGGAGTCGCTGCAGAAGATGCTGGGCGCCCGCGCCGAAGTGAAGAGCGTCAGCAAGACCCCGGTGCCGGGCCTGTTCGAGGCCAATATCGGCGGGCAGGTGGTCTACACCGATGCCTCGGGCCGCTACATCCTGAACGGCGAGATGATCGACACCCGCACCGGCACCAACCTGACCGAGGAGCGGCTGGCCGAGATCAACCGCATCAAGTGGTCGGACCTGCCGCTGGCGCGCGCGATCAAGTGGACCAAGGGCGATGGCAGCCGCCAGGTGGCGGTGTTCTCCGACCCCAACTGCGGCTACTGCAAGCGCATCGAGCAGACCTTCCAGCAGATGGACAACATCACCGTGTACACCTTCCTGTACCCGGTGCTGTCGCCGGATTCGGAAACCAAGGCCAAGCAGGTCTGGTGCGCGTCCGACCGCACCAAGGCCTGGCGCGACTGGATGCTCAAGCAGGTGGCGCTGAGCGGCAACGGCAGCTGCAAGACCCCGCTGGAAGAGAACCTGGCGCTGGGCCACAGCCTGAATATCAACGGCACGCCTGCTGTGTTCTTCACGGACGGCACCCGCATCCCGGGCGCGGCCGACGTCGCCACGCTGGAACGCAAGCTCGCCAGCCTCAAGAAATAAGCGCGCGCCGGACCTGTCCCGGCCTGATCGACGGCCGGACTTGTCCGGCCGTTCTGCTTTCTGCCATTCCCGATATTCCATGCGATCGCCGCCAGGCGACAAAGGAGACACCATGACCTTCCAGGCATTGCTGCTGACCCAGGCCGACGGCGCCACCCAGGCCAGCGTCGCCACGCTCGACGACACGCAGCTTCCCGCCGATGGCGACGTGCTGGTCGCCGTCGACTATTCCACCATCAACTTCAAGGACGGGCTGGCGATCACGGGCCGCTCGCCGGTGGTGCGAAAGTGGCCGATGGTGGCGGGCATCGACGGTGCCGGCACGGTGCTGGAATCCGCGCACCCGCGCTGGCAGGCCGGCGACAAGGTGGTGCTCAACGGCTATGGCGTGGGCGAGACGCACTGGGGCTGCCTGGCGCAGCGCGCGCGGCTGAAGGGCGACTGGCTGGTGCGCCTGCCCGGCGCCTTCACCACGCGCCAGGCCATGGCGATCGGCACCGCGGGCTATACCGCGATGCTGTCGGTGCTGGCGCTGGAGCGCGGCGGCGTCAACGGCCCGGTGCGCCCGGGCGATGGCGAGGTGCTGGTGACCGGCGCCTCGGGCGGGGTGGGGACGGTGGCGATCTCGCTGCTGAGCAGGCTGGGCTACAAGGTGGTGGCCTCGACCGGGAAGACCAAAGAAGCTGACTTCCTGAAGGCGCTGGGCGCCGACGAAGTGATCGACCGCGCCGAGCTGGGCGTGCCCGGCAAGCCGCTGCAGAAAGAACGCTGGGCCGCGGTGGTCGACTCGGTCGGCTCGCACACGCTGGTCAATGCCTGCGCGCAGGTGCGCTACGGCGGCGTGGTGACCGCGTGCGGGCTGGCGCAGGGCCTGGACTTCCCGGGGTCGGTGGCGCCGTTCATCCTGCGCGGCATTACGCTGCACGGCATCGACAGCGTGATGGCGGCGATGCCGCTGCGCGAGCAGGCCTGGCAGCGGCTGGCCAGCGACCTGGAACCGGACCGGCTCAACGCGCTGACGCGCGAGATCGGCCTGGGCGATGCGATCGAGGCAGGCCGCAGGATCATGGAAGGCGGCATGCGCGGGCGCGTGGTGGTGGATGTGAATCGCGGCTGATCGCGCGCGACAGTCGCCTTGCTGCAAAACTGCGTTGGCACCGACCGTATGTGCCGACGTTACAATCCCGCCCATGACGCCGATCCGCTACGCCATCGCCCCGCTTCAGCCTGAAGCGCACCTGTTTGCCGTCACCGTCACCGTGAGCGAGCCCGATCCCGCCGGCCAGCGTTTCTCGCTGCCGGCCTGGATCCCGGGCAGCTACATGATCCGGGACTTCGCGCGCAATATCGTGCGCATCCGTGCCGATGCGGGCGGGCGCGCGGTCAAGCTGACCAAGCTCGACAAGCAGAGCTGGCAGGCCGCGCCGATCAGCGTTGCCGACGGCCCGCTGACGCTCAGCTACGAGGTCTATGCCTGGGACCTGTCGGTGCGCGCCGCACACCTGGACAACACCCACGGCTTCTTCAACGGCAGCTCGGTGTTCCTGCGCGTGGACGGGCAGGCCGGGCAGCCCTGCACCGTCGATATCCATGCGCCGGCGGGCGAGGCCTACCGCGACTGGCGCGTGGCCACCGCCATGCGCGAGGCGCCGGGCCGCGCTGGCGCGAAGCGCTACGGCTTCGGCCGCTACCAGGTGGCCGACTACGATGAGCTGGTCGACCATCCGGTCGAGATGGGCACCTTCCAGCTGGCCAGCTTCCGCGCCTGCGGCGCGCAGCACGACGTGGTCTTCACCGGGCGCGTGCCGCAGCTCGACCTCGAGCGCGTCTGCCGCGACCTGAAGCGCATCTGCGAGACGCAGATCCGGCTGTTCGAGCCCAAGACCGCGCAGGCGCCGTTCCTGGACAGCAACCGCCGCTATGTCTTCATGACGATGGTCACCACCGACGGCTACGGCGGCCTGGAGCACCGCGCCAGCACGGCGCTGATCTGTGCGCGCAATGACCTGCCGGTGCGCGGCATGAGTGACAACGGCGACACCAGCGAGGGTTACCGTACCTTCCTCGGGCTGTGCAGCCACGAGTATTTCCACACCTGGAACGTCAAGCGCATCAAGCCGGCCGCGTTCGTGCCGTACCGGCTGGCCGAGGAAACCTACACGCCACTGCTGTGGCTGTTCGAGGGCTTCACCAGCTACTACGACGACCTGGTGCTGGTGCGCTCGGGCTGCGTCACCGATGAACAGTACCTCGAGATGCTGGCCAAGACCTGGAACGGCGTGCTGCGCGGCAGCGGCCGCACCAAGCAGAGCGTGGCGGAAAGCTCCTTCGACGCCTGGACCAAGTACTACCGCCAGGACGAGAACGCCCCCAATGCCATCGTCAGCTACTACACCAAGGGTTCGCTGGTGGCGCTGGCGCTGGACCTGACCATCCGCGACAAGACCCGCGGGCGGCGCTCGCTGGACGATGTCATGCGCGCGCTGTGGCGCCGCTACGGCCGCGGCTTCTATGCGCCGGGCGCGGTGCAGCGCGGCGTGACCGAGGCCGAGGTCCATGCGCTGTTCGATGAAGTCACCGGCCTGCGCATGGGGCCGCTGCTGCGCTCGCTGACCGAAGGCACCGGCGAGCTGCCGCTGCCGGGGCTGTTCAAGGTGTTCGGCGTCAAGGCCGAGGCGCAGAAGCCGGCGCGCACCGCGGCGCTGGGGATCAAGGTCAAGACCGAGGACGGCTGGGTGCGCGTCAGCCAGGTGCTGGACGGCGGCGCGGCGCAGGCCGCGGGCCTGTCCGCGGGCGACCTGCTGGTGGCCGTCGACGGCCTGCGCGTGGCGCCGGGCCAGCTCGACAAGCTGCTGGCGCGCTACCGCACCGGCGACCGGATCGCGGTGCACGCCTTCCGGCGCGATGAGCTGCAGACCTTGCCGGTGACGCTGGCGCGCGAGCCGGCGGCGCAGTTCAAGGTCAAGCTTGAGAGTGGGCGGCACGCGGCACGCTCGCGCTGGCTGGGCCAGTGAACTAGTCTTCCGCAGCCACACCCGCCACCGCAGTCCATCGCCCCCACTGCATGCAATACGCGCACGATCCCCGCACCTTCCTGTATTCGCACTACGTCTACCGGGGGCTGCGTTCGGCCACGGGCGTGATCGGCGCCACGCTGATCGCGCTGCACTTCAGCGACCTGCCCACCGCGATGGTGGTGTCGATGGGGGCGCTGTGCACCAGCCTGATGGACCTGCCCAGCCCGCTGAACCACAAGTTCAACGAGATGCTGGCCAGCGTGCTGCTGTGCAGCGTGGTCACGCTGGTGGTGGCGCTGGCCACGCCGTTCGCGCGCGTGATGCCGTTCCTGCTGGTGCTGGTGACGTTCCTGGCCGGCATGATGACGGTGTACGGCAACAAGACGCTGCCGCTGCAGTTCGCGGCGCTGTTCGTGATGACCCTCACGATCAACGAAGACTTCCTGGTGCGGCGCGCGCTGGAGCACGCGGCGCTGTTCAGCATCGGCGCGGTCGCCTACCTGGGCTACGCCATGCTGGTGAGCTGGATCACCGAGCGCCGCACCAAGCAGCAGGTGCTGGCCGAATCGTTGTACGAGCTGGCCGGCTATCTCGAGATCAAGGCCGGCTTCTATGATGCCGGCAACGACTACGAGGCCCAGTTCAACCAGCTGGTGCGCCAGCAGATCGTGGTGGCCGAGCGCCAGCAGGCCGCGCGCGACCTGGTGCTGCGCGGCAACCGCACCCCGTACGACGGGCTGCTGGTGCAGGTGCATATGCGCATGCTCGACCTGTACGAGTACATCCTGTCGACCAACACCGACTATCCGCTCTTGCGCCAGACCTTCGGCGGCACGCCGGTGCTGGACCACCTGCGCGGGCTGGTGGTGCTGATGTGCAAGGATGTGGAAGAGATCGCCTACGAGGTCACGCGCGGCCGCGCCTCGTACGCCACGGTGGAGTACCGCCAGGGCCTGCGCGCGGTCGAGGCCGAGATCGCGCAGCTGCGCCACCACCATATCAACCCGGCGGCGATGACGGCGCTGGTCGAGACGCTCGACATGATGCGCGGCGCGATCACGCTGGTCGGCCAGCTGCACGAGGCCTCGCGCACGCCGGTGGAGCCGTCCAGGGTGCTGCCCGGCTCCGACATGACGCCGTTCCTGACGCGCCAGAAGTATGAGTTCAGCGTGCTGCGCGACAACCTGAAATGGCGTTCGCCGGCGTTCCGCTTCTCGCTGCGGATCTCGATGGCGGTGGCGCTGGGGCTGTGGATCGCCGAGCACGTGCCCTATGTGTCGCACAGCTACTGGATCCTGCTGACCATCATCGTCATCCTGAAGCCCAACTTCAGCATGACCAAGCAGCGCTACAACGACCGCGTGATCGGCACGCTGATCGGCTGCGTGGTCTCGGTCGCAATCCTGAAGGTGGTACACCAGCCGCTGATCCTGCTGGGCGTGCTGTTCCTGTCGCTGGTGGCCAGCGCCGCGTTCGTGACCATCAAGTACCGCTACACCGCGATTGCCGCCTGCATCCAGGTACTGATCCAGATCCACCTGCTGATGCCGAACAGTCCCACCGTGGCTGGCGAACGGCTGGTGGATACGGTGATCGGCGGCATCATTGCCTCGCTGTTCAGCTTTGTGCTGCCGAGCTGGGAATACCGCGCCATTCCCAAGCTGGTGGAAGCCGTGCTGCAGGCCAACCGCCGCTATATCGGCGCCACGCGCGACCTGCTGCTGCGCCGGGCCAAGGACGACTTTGCCTACCGTGTGCAGCGCAAGCAGTTCATGGACAACCTGTCGGCACTGATCTCGTCGTTCCAGCGCATGCTGGACGAGCCCAAGAGCCGGCACCGCGCGGTGGACAACCTGAACCGCTTTATCGTGCAGAACTACCTGGTGGCGGCGCACGTGGCGGCGGCGCGCATCCAGGTGCGCCAGCACTATGGCGAGCTCGATATCCCGGCTGCCGAAGCCGCGATCGAGCAGGCCACCGAGGCGGCCAGCCACAGCCTGCAGGTGGCCAGCGAGCGGCTGCATGCCGATGAGCGGGGCGGTGGCCGCGGCGCGGGCTTTATCCGCGGCGGGAAGACGCCGGCGGAACGGACGGAGGCGGCGCCTGTGGCTGCGGACAAGCGGGAAGGGACCCTCGACGGCACCGTCAGCAACGAAGTCGCGGAGGCCGCCGAGGATGCCGCCGCCGAACGCCGCGCGCGCCTGGCCGATTCGGCCGACAAGCGCCGCACCGACGTGCTGGTGCACGCCGCCGCCGCCGGCGAATCCAGCCACGAGGCCGGCCCCACCGCCAGCTCAACCGGCCGGTCGGCCAACGCGGTGCTGGACCGCCGCCTGCGCGCGTTGCGCGAGGACGCGGCCAAGATCGCACTGCGCACGGGGGCGATCGGACGCGCCATGCGCGCACGCGCCTGAGCGCCCCGGGGCCGGTCAGTCTTCGGCTGACTGCGCTTCGGGCAGCTCTTCCTCAGGCAGCGTCAGCATGCCGCTGTTGTAGCTGTATTCGTAGATCTCGCCATAGCGTCCCCAGCCGATCGCCACGCTCAGCACGCGCTCGGCCTCGGCCGGCTTCAGGAACTGCTCCAGTTCGTTCAGCACCTGTTCCTCGCGGATCTCGCCGGCTTCGCTTGCCACCAGTTCGCGGCGGATATGCGCGGCCAGCGCGATGTTGCCCAGCAGTTGCTGGCCGAACATCACTTTGCGCTGCTGCGGCTCGGCGGCGTACCACGCACGGCCGGCATGGGTGACGGCGATGTCGCCGCGCTCGATCGAGACCAGTTGCACCAGCTGCAACGCCTCGCATGCGGGCAGCAGTTCGTCGTCGGTGAGGCCGGCTTCGTCGGCCAGGTGGGGCAGGTCGGCACGGCCGTCGAAGGGCGCCTCGCACAGCAGGTCGAGGATGGCTTCCATCTGGCTGATGTCGGCCTCCGGCAGCCGGTAGCCGATCTGGCGCGCGGGCGCTTGCGCGGGCAGCCGCGCTTCGACGGCGGGGGCGGTCATCAGCGCGTAGATCTCGTCGACCAGCGCGCGCACCTGCGCGCTGTCGCGGTTGCGCGGGCGCGGCAGTGCCACCCGCACCTCGGCGCGGATGCGGCCCGGGTCGCTCGACAGGATCACGATGCGGTCGGCCATCATCACCGCCTCTTCGATATTGTGCGAGACGATCAGGATGCTCCGGATGTTGGCGCGGCCGCTTTCCCACAGCGCCAGCATCTCGTCGCGCAGGGTCTCGCCGGTCAGCACGTCCAGTGCCGAGAAGGCCTCGTCCATCAGCAGCAGGTCCGGCTCGGTCACCAGCGCGCGCGCAATGCCGACGCGCTGGCGCATGCCGCCCGACAGCTCGCGCGGCAGCGCGCTGTTGAAGCCGGCCAGCCCGATCATGTCGATCGCGGCCTCGGCGCGGCGCTCGCGCTCGGCCTTGGGCACGCCCTGCGCTTCCAGTCCCAGTTCGACGTTCTGCTGCACAGTCAGCCACGGGAACAGCGCGAACGACTGGAACACCATGGCGATGCCCTCGGCAGTGCCGGCCAGGCGCTCGCCGCGAAAACGCACGTCGCCGCGATCGGCGCCGACCAGCCCGGCCATGATGCGCAACAGCGTGGACTTGCCCGAGCCGGACTTGCCCAGCATGGCGACGATCTCGCCCTCGCGCAGCGTCAGGTCCACGCCTTCGAGCACGGAGCGGTCGCTCTGGCTGGCGGTGCGGAAGATCTTGCCGACGCCGCGCAGTTCGATCACGGCGGGCGCGGCAGCGGTAGCGGTATGGTTCTCGGCCATGATTGCCTTACAAGCGGGTGCGCTCTTGCGCGAGTTGATACAGGCGGTTCCACAGCAGCCGGTTGAAGCCGACCACGAACAGCGCCATCACCACGATGCCCAGCGCAATGCGCGGGAAGTCGCCGCGCGCGGTGGTCTCGGCGATATAGCTGCCCAGCCCGGTGGCGACGATGGTGCGGTCGCCCCAGGTCACGTACTCGGACACGATACTGGCGTTCCACGAGCCGCCGGCGGCCGTCACCAGCCCGGTCAGCAGGCTGGGGAAGACCGCGGGGATCAGGAAGCGCTTCCACAGTAGCCAGCCGCGCAGCCCGAAGTTGCGCGCCGCCAGCTTCAGCTCGGTAGGGATGCCGGAGGCCCCCGCGACCACATTGAACAGGATGTACCACTGCGTGCCGAAGATCAGCAGCGGGCTCAGCCAGATCTCCGGGTTCAGCCCGAAGCGCACGATCAGCATCACCGCCAGCGGAAACATCAGGTTGGCCGGGAAGGCGGCCAGGAACTGTGCCACCGGCTGGGCAACACGCGCCAGGTCCGGGTTCAGGCCGATGCGGATGCCGATCGGCACCCACACCAGCGCCGCCAGGGCGATCAGCACCACCACGCGCACCATGGTGATGGTGCCGAGCCACAATACATGGCCGACTTCGGCCAGCCCCACTTCGCTGTGCACGAAGTAACCCACGCGCAGCAGCGCGGCCAGCGCCACCAGTATGATCACGGCGTCGCGCAGGCGGCCGAACCACTGCGCGCGGCGCGGGTTCTCCGGCCGCGCCGGAGCCTGCCCGCGGCGCGCGCCCCACGCGAGCGTGCGTTCGGCCAGCGCCGCCGTACGCGTCAGCAGCGCGCCCGTCCACACCGAGCGGCGCAGCAGGTCCAGCAGCCACGACTCTGGCTGCTTGTCCTGCGCCAGCGTCTCGAAGCGGAAGCGGTCGGCCCACGCCACCAGCGGGCGGAACAGCAGCTGGTCGTACAGCAGGATGCCCAGCAGCATCGCCAGGATGGCCCAGCCGATCGCGGCCAGATTCTTCTGCAGGATCGCCAGCGCGATGTAGGAGCCGATGCCGGGCAGGCGGATATCGTGGCCCGACACCGAGATCGCCTCGGACGCCACCACGAAGAACCAGCCGCCGGACATCGACATCATCATGTTCCACAGCAGCCCGGGCATGGCGAACGGCACTTCCAGCCGCCAGAAGCGTTGCCACGGCGACAGCCGGAACATGACCGCGGCCTCAAGCAGGTCGCCCGGAATGGTGCGGAACGACTGGTACAGGCTGAACGCCATGTTCCACGCCTGCGAGGTAAAGATGGCGAAGATGGCCGCACATTCCACCCCGGCGAGATTGCCGGGGAACAGGGCGATAAAGCCGGTCACGGTGATCGACAGGAAGCCCAGCACCGGGATCGACTGCAGGATGTCCAGTGCAGGCACCAGCACCTTCTCCGCCGTGCGGCTCTTGGACGCCAGCGCGGCAAAGGCCAGCGAAAACAGCAGCGACGCCGCCAGCGCCGCCAGCATGCGGATGCTGGTGCGCATCAGATAGTAGGGCAGGTAGGCCACGTCCAGGTGCACCGCCAGCTGCTGGTCGGGGTGGAACGGGGCATTCATCTGCTGCGCGGCGAACGCGACCATCACGATCACGGCCAGGATGATCGGCAGCAGTGCCAGGTCGAAGCGGTTGGGCGGCGCGCGCAGCAGCTGGCTGTCATAGCCAGGGGCGGGCGGGGCCGCGCTGTGGTCGGCGGGTGGCATCATGGGCGCTTCTCGGGCTTGTATCGAGCTTGGATGGCGGGGCTGGTAACCCGGCCCTGGTTCGCGGCCCCGGCGGACAATGGCAAAGCCCGCATGCCGCCGGCTTCACGCCGGGCGGCGCGCATCTCTTTGTAACGCCCGGCATGGCGGTCTAGTTTACTTGGTGTGGATGACACTTCGCGCATGCTGCCGGCGTGCGCCCGGAGGAAAGAGCCATGAAGAAGGAAACCTGGCGCCTGGTCGCGCATGGACGTGTGCAGGGCGTGGGCTACCGCGCTGCCTGCGCCGACGCGGCGGACGACCTGGAGCTTGGCGGCTGGGTGCGCAACCGGACCGACGGCACGGTCGAGGTGATGGCGCACGGTACGGTCAGGCAGCTCGAAGCCCTGCAGGCATGGATGGAAAAGGGCCCGCCGGCGGCGCAAGTGACGTTTGTCGAGGTCGGGCCAGGGGAAGGGGAATTCGGCGGCTTCGAGTTCCGGCCGACGATTTAAGGGATCAGGCGGTAGTCCAGTCGACCGGCGTGCGGCCGTTCGCTTCCAGCCAGCGGTTGGCTTCGCGGAAGTGGCCGCAGCCCAGGAATCCCCGGTGCGCCGACAGCGGCGACGGATGCGGCGCTTCCAGCACGCAGTGACCGGCGCCCAGCAGCGGCTTCTTGGCCTGCGCGTGGCTGCCCCACAGCATGAACACCAGGTTCTGCCGGCTGGCGGCGAGGCTCTGGATCAGGCAATCGGTGACGGCTTCCCAGCCGCGCCGCGCATGGCTGGCGGCCTGGCCCTGTTCCACCGTCAGCACGGTGTTGAGCAGCAGCACGCCCTGGCGCGCCCAGCCTTCCAGGTTGCCGGAGGTACGCGGAGCACCGTTGCCGTGCGCGCCGAACTCGGCGGCGATTTCCTTGAAGATATTGCGCAGGCTGGGCGGCACCTTGATGCCTTCCGGTACCGAGAACGCCAGCCCGTGCGCCTGCGGCAGCTCCACGCCGCCGACCGTGCCGGTGCCGTGATAGGGGTCCTGGCCCAGGATCACCACCTTGACCGCGTCGGGCGGCGTCAGGTGCAGGGCGTGGAAGACATGGTGCGGGAACACCGGCTTGCCGGCGGCACGTTCGCCGTCGACAAAGGCGGCCAGCTCCTGCCACGCCGGCACGCGGATGCATGGGTCCATCAGCGCGCGCCAGGCCGCGGGCAGGGCGTCGGCCTGGGCCTGCAGGCTGGCGGCAGGGGACGGTTCGCCGGGGGCGGGGGAGACTTCGGCGGCGAAGAGATCGGCTTGCATGCGTGAGGATAGCTTGGCGGGAAAACCGCGATTATGACGCCTTGCCCTCGGCGATTCCCGCCAGGCGGTAGCCGCGGGCGGCTTTGCTGAGGTCCGAGGGCGTGAGCGCGGCAACGGTGGCCAGCCGCGCGGCAAAGGCGCGCAGGGCATCGGCCGCGTGGGCGGCGTCACCGTCCAGCCATTCCAGTTCGAGTTCCTGGATGCGCTCCTGTGCGGCGCTGGCGGGCGCGGTGATACTGCCGGTGTCGAGCGCGGCTTCGATGCGCGCGCCGTCCTGCGTGACCAGCCAGGTGCGGCGCACGAAGTCGGTGCGGAACACCGGGGCCAGCCGGCCGGCCAGCGGTGCCAGCACGGCCTGCGCCTCGGCGGCGAAGCGCTGCAGGTCGATGGCCTCGCCGGCGATCTCGGTTTCCCACTCATTCCGCGTGGCCAGGCCGCTTTGGCTGCTGCCGGCAGTCTTCAGTGTCTGCAGCCATTGCGCGCCCTTGCGGCGCAGCCGCAGCGCGGCGCGCGCCTGCGCCAGGTTGCGTTCCGGGGTGTCGAGGTAGACGTTGAGCAGCGTGGCTTCGCCCTGCGGGGCGCCGTTGGCGTCGAGCCAGGCGGCCAGCGGGGCCAGGGCGTCGTCGGGGACGGCCAGTTTGAGTTCGATTTCCTGGGCCATCGCTCAGGCAAACAACCGCGCCAGCTCCACACCCGGGTCCGGTGCGCGCATGAACGCTTCACCGACCAGGAAGGCATGCACATCGGCATCGCGCATGCGTTTCACATCGGCCGGCCCGAGGATGCCGGATTCGGTCACCACCAGCTTGTCGGCAGGCATGTGCGGCAGCAGGTCCAGGGTGTTGTCCAGCGACACCTCGAAGGTGCGCAGGTTGCGGTTGTTCACGCCCAGCAGCGGGGTCTTCAGGCGCAGGGCCGCGTCGAGCTCGTCGTC
The DNA here is from genome assembly GCF_055385985.1 of Cupriavidus sp. LA-1. Classification (NCBI taxonomy): domain Bacteria; kingdom Pseudomonadati; phylum Pseudomonadota; class Betaproteobacteria; order Burkholderiales; family Burkholderiaceae; genus Cupriavidus; species Cupriavidus sp. LA-1. The sequence continues at coordinate 185,555 of NZ_AP031387.1, forward strand.
GCCATGCACTTCCACCAGCACGTCCATGCCGAGCTCAAGCGCACAGGCTTCCAGGTCGGCCATCAGGCCCGGGTCCAGCGCGGCGACGATCAGCAGGATGCAGTCGGCGCCCCAGGTGCGCGCTTCGTAGACCTGGTACAGGTCGACCATGAAGTCCTTGCGCAGGGCAGGCAGCGGGCAGGCGCCGCGCGCGCGCTTCAGGTAGTCGGCGTGGCCCTGGAAGAAGTTCACGTCGGTCAGCACCGACAGGCAGGCGGCGCCATGGCTGGCGTAGCTTTCGGCAATCGCCTCGGGCACGAAGTGTTCGCGCAGCACGCCCTTGGACGGCGATGCCTTCTTGACCTCGGCGATCACGCCGGCGTCGCCGGCGGTGATCTTCTCGCGCAGCGCGCGCGCGAAGCCGCGCGGGGCGAGGCCGGCCTCGCTGCGCAGGCTTTCGGCCTCGGCGCGCAGGCTGGGCAGGTCGCGCTTCTTGCGCGCGGCGGCGACTTCATCGGCCTTCACGGCCAGGATCTTTTGCAGGATGTCGGACATAAGGCGTTCCGCCAGAAAAATGTGGATCAGGCCTTGAACTGCTGGGTGGCACGCACGAACTGGTCGAGCCTCTCGCGCGCCGCGCCGCTGGCAATCGCTTCGCGCGCGCGGCGGATGCCGTCTTCGACCGAGTCGGCCACGTTGGCGGCGTACAGCGCGGTGCCGGCGTTCAGCGATACGATCTCGCGCGGGGTGCCCGGCACGTTGGACAGCGCCTCGAGCAGCATTTCCTTCGATTCCGCCGCATCGGCCACCTTCAGGCCACGGTTGGAGATCATCTGCAGGCCGAAGTCCTCGGGGTGGATTTCATATTCGCGCACCTCGCCGTCCTTCAGTTCGCCCACCAGCGTGGCGGCGCCCAGCGAGACTTCGTCCATGCCGTCCTTGCCGTAGACCACGATGGCGTGCCTGGCGCCCAGGCGCTGCATCACGCGCACCTGGATGCCGACCAGGTCGGGGTGGAACACGCCCATCAGGATGTTGGGCGCGTCCGCCGGGTTGGTCAGCGGGCCCAGGATATTGAAGATGGTGCGCACGCCCATTTCCTTGCGGATCGGCGCGACGTTCTTCATCGCCGGGTGGTGCGTGGGCGCGAACATGAAGCCGATGCCCGTTTCTTCGATGCACTGGCCGACCTGCTCGGGCGTGAGCATGATGTTCACGCCCAGCGCTTCCAGCACGTCGGCGCTGCCCGACTTGGAGCTGACGCCGCGGTTGCCGTGCTTGGCGATCTTCGCGCCGGCGGCGGCCGCGACGAACATCGACGCGGTCGAGATATTGAACGTGTGCGAACCGTCGCCGCCGGTGCCGACGATATCGACGAAGTTCTCGCGGTCCTTGACCGGCACCTTGTTGGCAAATTCGCGCATCACCTGCGCGGCGGCGGAGATCTCGCCGATGGTTTCCTTCTTGACGCGCAGGCCGGTCAGGATCGCGGCGGCCATCACCGGCGAGATCTGCGCCTGCATGATCTGCCGCATCAGGTGCAGCATCTCGTCATGGAAGATCTCGCGGTGTTCGATGCAGCGCGTCAGGGCTTCTTGCGGCGTGATGGACATGGCGTTCTCGGTATCTGAAGTCTGCGGGGCGTGGTGCGTGCTGGCGGGTGCGGAATCGAGCAGTCTCATCGCGGCGCCTTGACGAAGTTGGCGAGCAGGGCATGGCCGTGCTCGGACAGGATCGACTCGGGATGGAACTGTACGCCTTCGACGGCGAGCGTCTTGTGGCGCACGCCCATGATCTCGCCGTCCGGGGTCCAGGCGGTGATCTCCAGGCAATCGGGCAGGGTTTCGCGCTCGATCGCCAGCGAATGATAGCGCGTCACGTCGAAGTGCCTGGGCAGCCCGGCGAACACGCCTTGCTGCGTGGTCTCGATGGTGCTGACCTTGCCGTGCATGACCTGCTTGGCGCGGATCACCTTGCCGCCGAAGGCCTCGCCGATGGCCTGGTGGCCCAGGCACACGCCCAGCAGCGGGACCTTGCCGGCAAAATGCTGCAGCGCCGCCACCGAGATGCCGGCTTCCCTGGGGCTGCACGGCCCGGGCGAGACGCAGATATGGTCGGGCCTGAGCGCCTCGATCTCCTCGATGGTGATCTCATCGTTGCGGTAGGTGCGCACGTCCACGCCCAGTTCGCCGAAATACTGGACCAGGTTGTAGGTGAACGAATCGTAGTTGTCGATCATCAGCAGCATGGCGTCTGTCTCCTGTTCTTTCAGATGTCGGAGTCCAGGCCATCCTGGACCTGCTCGGCGGCGCGGATCACGGCGCGCGCCTTGGCTTCGGTTTCCCTCCATTCGGCCTCGGGGTCCGAATCGGCAACGATGCCGGCGGCGGCCTGCACGTAGAGGTTGCCGTCCTTGACGATGCCGGTGCGGATCGCGATCGCCAGGTCCATCTCGCCGCCGAACGACAGGTAGCCCACCGCGCCGCCGTAGATGCCGCGCTTGCGCGGCTCCAGCTCATCGATGATCTCCATGGCGTGGACCTTGGGCGCGCCCGACAGCGTGCCGGCCGGGAAGGTCGCGCGCAGCACGTCCAGGTTGCTCATGCCTTCGCGCAGCGTGCCTTCGACCGAGCTGACGATATGCTGCACGTGCGAGTATTTCTCGATCACCATCTTGTCGGTGACCTTGACCGAGCCGGTCTCGGCAATGCGGCCGATGTCGTTGCGCGCCAGGTCGATCAGCATCACGTGCTCGGCGATCTCCTTGGGATCGTTCAGCAGCTCGGTGGCCAGCTGGGCGTCCTTTTCCGGCGTATTGCCGCGCGGGCGCGTGCCGGCCAGCGGGCGGATGGTGACGATGTGCTCGCTGCGGGTGTCGCCGTTGGTGCCGACCTTGCGCTCTTCCTGGCGCACCAGGATCTCCGGCGAGGCGCCTACCACCTGGAAGTCGCCGAAGTTGTAGAAGTACATGTACGGCGACGGGTTCAGCGAGCGCAGCGCGCGGTACAGCGACAGCGGCGCGTCGCGGTAGGGCTTGACCAGGCGCTGGCCGATCTGCACCTGCATCATGTCGCCGGCCATGATGTATTCCTTGGCCTTGTGCACGGCGGCCAGGTAGTCGGGCTTGGCGAACTCGCGGTAGACCTCGGTCTGCACCGACGGGCTCGTGACCGGCACGTCCACCGGCTGGCGCAGCTTCATGCGCAGCTCGCGCAGGCGCTGGCGGGCGCGAGGATAGGCCTCGGGCGTGGTCGGGTCGGCGTAGACGATCAGGTAGAGCTTGCCCGACAGGTTGTCGATGACGGCCAGTTCCTCGCACAGCAGCAGCTGGATATCGGGCAGGTTCAGGTCATCGGGCTTGTGCGTGTTGGCGAGCTTCTTCTCGATATAGCGCACCGCGTCATAGCCGAAGTAGCCGGCCAGGCCGCCGCAGAAACGGGGCAGGCCGGGGCGCAGCGCCACCTTGAAGCGTGCCTCGAACTCGCCGATGAAATCGAGCGGATTGCCTTCGTGGGTTTCGACCACCTTGCCGTCGGTCACTACCTCGGTGCGGTTGCCATAGGCGCGCAGCAGCGTGCGGGCATGCAGGCCGATAAATGAAAAACGCCCGAAGCGCTCGCCGCCGACCACCGATTCCAGCAGGAAGGTGTTGACGCCGCGGGTCTGCGACTGGGCCAGCTTCAGGTACAGCGACAGCGGTGTTTCCAGGTCGGCAAAGGCCTCGGCGATCAGGGGGATGCGGTTGTAGCCCTGGTCGGCCAGCGATTTGAATTCCAGTTCGGTCATGTCGGTCCTCTTGTGCGGCCCGCGCTGCGGCATGGGTCAGGCGCGGCGCCGCTTGTCGGCAGATAAGGCTGGAGCGTATGGAATCCCGCCCCGGTGGCGAACCGTGGTGCAGCAAGCTTGCGGACAAGTCTGCACACGGCCGGAGAGAGGGCGTGCGGCGCGTTCTTGAGCTAAACGTAGCAGAGAATTTTGGCTACGCTGGCTTTTGGCGGGTTTGGGTGGTGATGCCCGGCATCGGTGGCTACCTTGGCCGGTGGTGGCGAGGCCCTCGGGACGAGGGCTCGTCAGCAGACTCGCGAACGCACTTTACGCCTGTTGGGAGGCGCGCCAGCGACGCCAGGGCCAGGCCTGCCGATCACTGCCAGAAGAGATGCGTTTGCGGTTGAGAAACATGAAATGTCTTGAGATTCGGTCGCTATCGGTGACCTGCCCAGTGTGACGCAAACAGCGCTGCGGCATGGGCAATGGAGTCGACTATACCATCGGCTTCAACGCCTTGTACAGGGTTGCCATGGTTGTAGCCATAGGGCACCAGCAGCACCCCCATGCCGGCCGCGCGGGCCGCCTGCGCGTCGTTTTCCGAGTCGCCCAGCGCCGCCATCGCCGACGGCTCCAGGCCGAAGGCGTCGGCCACTTTCAGCAGCGGGAAGGGGTCGGGCTTGCGCAGCGGGAAGGCGTCGCCGCCGTAGACCAGCTCGAAGTACTGGGCCAGACCGGTCTTGGCCAGCAGCGGCTCGGTGAAGCTGTAGGGCTTGTTGGTCACGCAGGCCAGGCGCAGCCCGGCCGCCTTCATCGCCGCCAGGCCTTCGCGCACGCCCGGGTAGACCTGCGAGAACTGGCCGTTGATGCGGATGTACTCGCGGTCGTACAGCGCATAGGCGTCGGCGAACAGGCCGTTGGCGTGCAGCGGCGAGAAGCGCGCGTCCAGCACGCGCCGGATCAGGTTCTCGGAGCCCTTGCCGACATAGCTCACGATCTCCGCCTCGGACATCGGCGCCACCGGGCCCAGGTTGGGGTGCTGGCGGCCCAGCGTCAGCAGCATGGCGTTGATCGACGCGTGGAAGTCGCCCGCGGTGTCGACCATGGTGCCGTCCAGGTCGACGATCACGCCTTCGATGCCGCGCCAGTCGGTGCGGCGCAGGACCATGCCGTCCATCATTGGCCGGCCTGCTGGCCAACCTTCGCCAGTTCGCCGCGCAGCGCCGAGATGATGCCGCGGTAGCCGCCGTCGGCATCGGGCTTGCCGAACACGGCCGAGCCCGCCACGAAGGTGTCGGCGCCGGCCGCCGCGACCTCGGCGATGTTGTCCACCTTCACGCCGCCGTCGACTTCCAGCAGGATGGTGCGGCCGGTGCGGGCGGTGTATGCGTCGATGCGCTGGCGCACGGCGCGCAGCTTGTTGAGCGTCTCGGGGATGAACGACTGGCCGCCGAAGCCCGGGTTGACCGACATCAGCAGAATCACGTCCAGGCGGTCCATCACGTGGTCCAGGTGGTGCAGCGGCGTGGCCGGGTTGAACACCAGGCCGGCCTGGCAGCCGTGATCGCGGATCAGCGCGAGCGAGCGGTCGACGTGTTCGCTGGCTTCCGGGTGGAAGGTGATGATATTGGCGCCGGCCTTGGCAAAGTCCGGGATGATCCGGTCCACCGGGCGCACCATCAGGTGCACGTCGATCGGGGCCGTCACGTGCGGGCGGATCGCCTCGCACACCAGCGGGCCCACGGTCAGGTTGGGCACGTAATGGTTGTCCATCACGTCAAAGTGGATCCAGTCAGCGCCGGCCTCGGTCACGCGGCGCACTTCCTCGCCCAGGCGGGCAAAGTCGGCGGACAGGATGGACGGTGCGATGCGGTAGGTGGGCGTGCTCATGTCGGCGGCTAGGATGTGGGGTGCAGGGGAATGCTGTTTGCGTCTCTGGCGCGCCACGGGCGGGTGCCAGAGGGGATCGGGAGGGCCGTCCGGCACGGCCAGGCCCTGAAAGGGCTATATTCTACCGCTGCCCCGCCGCCCGGTGCTCTTGCCGGTGCTCTTGCCCGTGCCGCGGCCATCCCGCACAATGCGGCTACCCTTTTCCCTGCCTGGCGTCCCGCGCCGGCCCTGCCCACGATGAGCGAATACGCTTTTTCCGTCTCGGTACGCACCCAGTACCTGCCGGACCAGTCAGACCCTGAGCGCGGGCGCCATGCGTTCGCCTACACCATCACCATCCACAATACCGGGGAGGTCGCGGCACAGCTGATCTCGCGCCACTGGATCATCACCGACAGCGACAACGGCACGCAGGAAGTGGCGGGCCTGGGCGTGGTCGGCCATCAGCCGCTGCTCAAGCCGGGCGAGCATTTCGAGTACACCAGCTGGGCCACGATCTCGACCCCGGTGGGTTCGATGAAGGGCGAATACTTCTGCGTGGCCGAGGACGGCCACCGCTTCGAGGTGCCGATCCCCGAATTCGCGCTGGTGCTGCCGCGCATGCTGCACTGAACGTGCGGGGAACCTACTGGCGCGGCGCGCTGTCCTGATCCTGCGGCGGCGCTTGCGCGGCGCCCTGCGCCGGTTGGCGCGACGGGTGGTCGGACGGTGCGCGCGTGGGACGCGGGTTCTTTTTTGCCGTGCCCATGGTCCAGACCACGATAAAGATCAGCAGGAACAGCGCCACGCCGGCTTCCAGGGCGAACAGCAGCATGGGATGGGCTTCGAAGAACTTGCTCATGGCGGATGTGGCGCAGCCCGCTGGGGCGCAGGCGGTGGTTGAAGGATGACGGTGGGATTGTAGGGGCATTCCAGGTGAGTGCGGCCCTGCAAGCTGCGCCTTCCAGGACTTTGAACAATAGCAAGATGGCATACGCGGACGCTTCCCTGATTTCCCCGGTTTCCCCTTCGCACCCGCGCCGCATGCGCGGCTGGCTCGCGCTGGCCGGCGCGGCGGTGCTGCTGGCCGGCTGCATGAGCGGCCCGCCGCCGCGCATCGAGACCGGCCCGTCCGGCACCGCGCCGCCGTCGGCGTCGTCGCAGAAGGGCCGGCTGCAGGCCGCCAGCTGGGCCGAGATCGGGGGCTGGGCCCAGGACGACGTGCGCGCCGCCTGGCCCGCGCTGCAGCAGAGCTGCCAGGCGCTGAAGAAGCGCGCCGAATGGAGCCGTGCCTGCGCCGTCGGCATGATGGTCGACGCCGGCGACGTCAACGCCATGCGCGCCTACTTCGAAAGCAATTTCCAGCCGTTCCGCGTGGTCAATGGCGACGGCACCGACAGCGGCCTGATCACCGGCTACTACGAGCCGATCCTGCACGGCTCGCGCACGCGCCAGGGCCAGTACCAGGTGCCGCTGTACCGCAAGCCCGCGCAGTTTGCCAACCGCGCGCTGCCGGCGCGCGCCGAGCTGCTGCAGAACCCGGCCATGCGCGGCAACGAGCTGGTCTGGGTGGATGACGCGGTCGAGGCTGCTTTCCTGCAGATCCAGGGCTCGGGCCGCATCCGCATGGCCGACGGCAGCATGATGCGGGTGGGCTTCGGCGGCACCAACGACCAGCCGTTCCGCTCGTTCGGCAAGTGGCTGCTGGACCGCGGCGAGATCACGCCGGCGCAGGCCACCATGCAGGGCATCAAGGCCTGGGCGCGCGCCAACCCGGGCCGCATCGACGAGATGCTCAACATCAACCCGCGCTTTGTCTTCTTCCGCGAGCTGCCGCCCACCAACGACGGCCCGGTGGGCGCGCTGGGCGTGCCGCTGACCGCGGAGCGCTCGATCGCGGTCGACCCGGCCACCATCCCGCTGGGGGTGCCGGTGTTCCTGTCGACCACGCGCCCGCTGTCGACCGAGCCGATCCAGCGGCTGATGTTCGCGCAGGACACCGGCAGCGCCATCAAGGGCGGGGTGCGCGCGGACTTCTTCTGGGGTGCCGGCGACGCCGCCGGCGAGACCGCGGGCCGCATGAAGCAGGGCGGCCGCATGTGGGTGCTGATGCCGCGCAGCTGACCGCGGCAGCCGGCATCGGAGGAAGGGCGCCATCGCGGCGCCCTTTATTCTTGGTGAATGGCCCTCAGCGCGGGCGCTGGTCGACGATGCGCCGCGCCTTGCCCACCGAGCGCTCGATGCCGCCCTCGGGCAGCACCTCGATGCCGGCGGTGACGCCGATATAGGCCTTGATCTCGTGCGCCAGCCGCTCGCGCGCGCCTTGCGCCAGCCCCGGTTCGCTGCCGTGGGCGCATTCCACGCGCACCGTCAGCGTGTCCATGTGGCCGTCCTTGCTCAGCACGCACTGGTAGTGCGGCGCCAGCTCGGCGTGCCTGAGGATCAGTTCCTCGATCTGCGACGGGAACACGTTGACCCCGCGCACGATCATCATGTCATCGGTCCGGCCGGTGACCTTCTCCATGCGGCGGAACGCCGCACGCGCGGTGCCCGGCAACAGCCGGGTCAGGTCGCGGGTACGGTAGCGCACCACCGGCATCGCCTCCTTGGTCAGCGAGGTGAACACCAGTTCGCCGAACTCGCCGTCGGGCAGCACCGCGCCGGTAACTGGATCGATGATCTCCGGGTAGAAGTGGTCTTCCCAGATGGTCGGGCCGTCCTTGGTCTCGGCGCATTCGTTGGCCACGCCCGGGCCCATGACTTCCGACAGGCCGTAGATGTCGACCGCCGAGATGCCCATGCGCTTCTCGATCGCCAGCCGCATTTCCGGCGTCCACGGCTCCGCGCCGAAGATGCCCACGCGCAGCGAGGTGCTGGCCGGGTCGATGCCCTGGCGCTCGAATTCGTCGGCGATCGCCAGCATGTAGCTGGGGGTCACCATGATCACTTCGGGCTTGAAGTCCATGATCAGCTGCACCTGCCGCTCGGTCTGGCCGCCGCCGAACGGGATCGCGGTCAGGCCGGCCTTTTCCACGCCGTAGTGCGCGCCCAGGCCGCCGGTGAAGAGGCCGTAGCCGTAGCTGATGTGCACCTTGTCGCCGCGCCGCGCGCCCGACGCGCGGATCGAGCGCGCCATCACCGTGGCCCAGTTGTCGATGTCCTGGAGCGTGTAGCCGACCACGGTGGGCTTGCCGGTGGTGCCGGACGAGGCATGGATGCGCGCCACGCGGTCCTGCGGCACGGCGAACATGCCGAACGGGTAGTTGTCGCGCAGGTCCTGCTTGCTGGTGAACGGAAAGCGCGCCAGGTCGGCCAGCGAGCGCAGCTGGTCCGGATGCACGCCGGCCTCGTCGAACTTGCGGCGGTACACCGGCGAATTGGCGTAGGCGTGGTGGAGCGACCAGCGCAGGCGCTCCAGCTGCAAGGCCTGCAGCTCGGCGCGGCTGGCGGTCTCGATCGCATCCAGGGGCAGATCGGTCAGGCGCGTGCTCATGTCGTCTCCTGCACGGGGGGCGTTTGTCGTCAGCGTATTGTTGTTCAGGCGACTTCCGTTGCTTCTGGCGGCGGCACCACGTGTCCCTTGATCTGCGCCGACTTGCCGCGGAACATCGCCACCACCTGGCCCGCGGCATTGGTCACGCGGATGTCGTAGATGCCGTGCCGGCCGGACAGGACCTGCTCGGTGGCCTCGGCGGTCAGCACGTCGCCGCCGTGCACGGGCTTGAGGAACTCGATGCTGCAGCCCGCCGCCACGGTGTTGATGTTATGGCTGTTGCAGGCGAAAGCGAAAGTGGAATCGGCCAGCGTGAACATCAGCCCGCCGTGGCAGATGCCGTGGCCGTTGAGGAATTCCTTGCGCACCGGCATGGTCAGCCGCGCATAGCCGGGCCGCACGGCCTCGACCGTGATGCCCAGCCAGCGGCTGCAGGTGTCGGCTTCATACATGGCGGCGGCGGCCGCTTCGGCGAGGGCCTGTGGGTCCTGTTTCAAGCTGGTCTCCTATATATATGCGCGGGGCTGGCCCGCGCGGCTTATTTGCCGGTGAAGTGCGGCGCGCGCTTTTCGAGGAAGGCGTTGACCCCTTCCGCATAGTCGGCGGACTGGCCCAGCTCGCGCTGCAGGTCGCGTTCCAGGTCCAGCTGGGCGTCCAGCGTGGCCGTGGCGCTGGCATACATGGCGCGCTTGATCGCCGCCAGCGCCCGGGTTGGTTGCCCGGCCAGGTGCGTGGCCAGTGCCAGCGCCTGTTCCGGCAGCAGCGGGTCGTCCATGGTCTCCCAGACCAGGCCCCATTTCTCGGCCTTTTCGGCGCTCAGCCGCTCGCCGGTCATGGCCAGGCCCAGCGCGCGCGCCATGCCGATGCGCTGCGGCAGCAGCCAGGTGCCGCCCGAATCCGGCACCAGCCCGATCTTGACGAACGCCTGGATAAAGCTGGCCGAGCGCGCCGCCAGCACCATGTCGCAGGCCAGCGCCAGGTTGGCCCCGGCGCCCGCCGCGGTGCCGTTGACCGCGGCCACTACCGGCAGCGGCAGGGCCTGCAGCCGGCGGATCAGCGGATTGAACCAGGTATCGATCAGCTCGCCCAGGTCGGTCATGTGCCCGGGCGTGAAATCCAGGTCGGCCAGGTCCTGGCCGGCGCAGAAGCCGCGGCCCGCGCCGGTCAGCAGCAGCGCGCGCGCGCCGCCGGCCTCGACGTGGTCGAGCGCCTGCTGCAGCGCCTGGTGCATCGCGCGGGTGAAGCTGTTGAGCTTGTCGGGGCGGTTCAGGGTGATCACGGCCACCGGGCCCTGCCATTGCAGCAAGACCGGGCCGGCATCGATGCTGACCGGCTGGCCAGCGGAGGTGGACATCGGGGGCATTGTTTGTCTCCTGCCGGATTCTGTTCTTGCGGTCGGCGCGGCGGCTGCTTGCGACGGCGCCTCTTAAATAAACCGACCAGTCGGTCGGCAAATGTTAGCACTAATTTTTGGCTGCGGGGACGGGCACGTGGCTGCCAATGCCGGCAGGGTCCGCAATGCCGGTCGCGGGCGCCGCTCTATAATCGCGCTGCCAACAACAATCTGAAACCTGCCGGCATCCGTGTGCGGACCCCGGCATGTTCGCCTATTTGCCTCTATCCGCATTGGAAATCTTATGAAGAAGATCGCTGCATTACTCCTGATTTCGTCCGTGGCGCTGTTTGCGGCGTGCGGCAAGAAAGACGCAGCCCCCGCCGCCGGCACCGACACGGCCACGGCCAGCAAGATCATTGTCGGCCTGGACGACAACTTCCCGCCCATGGGTTTCCGCGATAACAGCAACGAGCTGGTCGGCTTCGATATCGATATGGCCAGGGAGGCCAGCCGGCGTCTTGGCATGACGGTTGAATTCAAGCCGATCGACTGGAGCGCCAAGGAGGCGGAACTCAACGGCAAGCGCGTGGATGTGCTGTGGAACGGGCTGACCATCACGGAAGAGCGCAAGAAGAACATCAGCTTCACCGCGCCCTATATGACCAACCACCAGATCGTCATCGTCGGTGCCAACTCCCCGGTGAAGGCCAAGGCAGACCTGGCCGGCCGCATCGTCGGCGCGCAGGACGGCAGCAGCGCGGTGGATGCGATCAAGAAGGAAGCCCAGGTCGCCGCCAGCCTGAAGGAACTCAAGACCTTCGGCGACAACGTGACGGCCCTGATGGACCTGTCGACCGGCCGCCTCGACGCGATCGTGGTGGATGAAGTGGTGGGGCGCTACCTGATCAGCAAGCGTGCCGGCGAATACAAGGTGCTGGAGGAAAACTTCGGTACCGAAGAGTATGGCGTGGGCGTGCGCAAGGATGACGCCGAGCTGCTCGGCAAGCTCGACAAGACCCTGGCCTCCATGAAGCAGGATGGCACGGCAGCCCGCATCGCCACGCAGTGGTTTGGCACTGACATCACCAGGTAATCCGGACGCTGCGTGACGCCCTGCGCCGTTCAGGCCGCGCGCCGCGCCGCATCCGGACCCGGGCGCCGCCCTGGCGCCCGGGATTCCACCCCTTTCTGTTTCACGCGAGCATGGACTACGTCTTATCTCTTCTGGCGCCATTGGCGCAGGGTGCGCAAGTCACGCTCACACTGTTTGCCATCACGCTCGCCCTGTCGGTGCCGCTGGGCCTGGCGCTGGCGCTGGCACGCATCTCGTCATGGCCGTGGCTGAGCGGCCTGGTCAATGGCTACATCTGGCTGATGCGCGGCACGCCGCTGATGCTGCAGATGCTGTTTATCTATTTCGCGCTGCCGTTCGTGCCGGTCATCGGCGTGCGCCTGCCCGACTTTCCCGCCGCGGTGGTCGCCTTTGCCCTGAACTACGCGGCCTATTTCGCGGAGATTTTCCGTGCCGGGATCAAGTCAGTCGATCGCGGCCAGTATGAGGCCAGCAAGGCGCTGGGCATGAGCTACTTCCAGACCATGCGCCGGGTCGTGCTGCCGCAGATGGTCAGCCGGGTCTTGCCGCCGGTCAGCAACGAAACCATTACGCTGATCAAGGACACGTCCCTGATCTACGTGCTGGCCCTCAACGATATTCTTCGCACCGCGCGCGGCATCGTGCAGCGCGATTTCACCACCACGCCTTTCCTGGTCGCCGCGCTCTTCTATCTGGTGATGACGCTGATTCTGACCTGGTTCTTCCAGAATCTCGAAAAACGCTATGCCAAACATGATGACTAGCCCGACCGGCGCCACGCCGAACCATGCGCCCGGCGTCATGATCGCGGCGCGGGACATTGTCAAATCGTTCGGGGCACTGCAGGTCTTGCGCGGCGTCTCCCTGACCTTGCGCAAGGGCGATGTCACCGCGGTGATCGGGCCGTCGGGTTCGGGCAAGAGTACCTTGCTGCGCTGCCTGAATCATCTTGAAGTGATCGACCGCGGCACCGTTGAAATCGAAGGCGAGGCGCTGGCGGCAGCCGGCCCCGACGGCGCAGCCAGATATGTGGCGGACGCGGAAGTGCGCCGCATCTGCCGGAAGATGGGCATGGTGTTCCAGTCGTTCAACCTGTTTCCGCACATGACGGTGCTGCAGAACATCATTGAAGCACCCATGACCGTCAAGGGACTGGCGCGCGACGCGGTGGTGCCCAAGGCAGAGGAGTTGTTGCGCAAGGTCGGCCTGCTGGCCAAGCGGGACAGCTATCCCGCGCGCCTGTCCGGCGGCCAGAAGCAGCGGGTGGCGATTGCGCGGGCGCTGGCGATGGAGCCCGACATCATGCTGTTCGACGAGCCGACTTCCGCGCTGGATCCGGAACTGACCGGGGAGGTGCTGCGCACCATGCGGCAACTGGCTGAAGAACATATGACCATGCTTGTCGTCACGCATGAAATGGGGTTTGCGCGGGAAGTGGCAAACCATGTCGTGTTCATGGACGAGGGCAGGATTCTTGAGGAAGGGCCGCCTGAGGACGTGTTCGGGGCACCAGCCCACGCGCGCACGCGCGAATTCCTGGCGCACATGCTCTAGGCGGCGCCTGCGCCGCCACGTCGCGACCGGTGGCAGAATAGCCCGCAGCCGGTGGCGACGGTGCCATCCGCCTGCCAATACATAGGAGAAGACATGCCGTACGAAAACATCTTGGTCGAGACGCGCGGCCGCGTTGGCCTGGTCACGCTGAACCGCCCCAAGGCCCTGAACGCGCTCAATGACGCGCTGATGGATGAACTGGGCGCCGCACTGATCGCCTTCGACCAGGATGAGGGCATCGGCGCCATCGTCATTACCGGCAGCGAGCGCGCCTTCGCCGCCGGCGCCGATATCGGCATGATGGCCAAGTATTCCTTCATGGATGTGTACAAGGGCGACTACATCACCCGCAACTGGGAAACCATCCGCAAGATCCGCAAGCCGGTGATCGCCGGCGTGGCCGGCTATGCGCTGGGTGGCGGCTGCGAGCTGGCCATGATGTGCGACATCATCATCGCGGCGGATTCGGCCAGGTTCGGCCAGCCTGAGGTGAAGCTGGGCACCATGCCCGGCGCCGGCGGCACCCAGCGCCTGCCGCGCGCGGTGTCCAAGGCCAAGGCCATGGACCTGTGCCTGACCGCGCGCATGATGGACGCCGCCGAAGCCGAGCGCGCCGGCCTGGTGTCGCGCGTGGTGCCGGCCGACAAGCTGCTGGACGAAGTGCTGGCGGCCGCCGAGACCATCGCCGGGTTCTCGCTGCCGGTGGTCATGATGATCAAGGAATCGGTCAACACCGCCTACGAGACCACGCTGGCCGAAGGCGTGCACTTCGAGCGCAGGCTGTTCCATTCGACCTTCGCCAGCGAAGACCAGAAGGAAGGCATGGCCGCCTTTGTCGAGAAGCGCGCGCCGAATTTCCAGCATCGTTAATAGTCTGGATCAGGGAATACCCGAGGTCCGCGCGGGGGTATTATCTTTCTCCCGCGCCTGGGTTCCCGGGGATTTCCTTTGCAGCTCAATGGGTTACGACATAATCACCGAAACCCCTAGCGGATCATCGTGACAAAGTTGTTGCAAGGGCGGCGAAACCGGCCTACTATTCGCCCCCTCGCAACACGCAACGCAGCGCTGCAAAGCAGACGCAGCAAGGGTTGCGGGGTCAGCCGGAAGGCTGGCGCAGCGAAGTTTGCAGCGCCGGCCGCAGCAAAAAAAGATTGCTGAAACGGTTGACGAAACGAAGAAAGCTCTGCATAATCTCGTTTCTCTGCTGCAGACAACGCAGCGACGCAAACGGCAAAGCCGGTAGCGTAGTTCTTTAACAAACAAACAACCGATAAGTGTGGGCGCTGGGTAGCGGACGCCACTGTCTTCGGACAGTGTTGCTTCACAAGTTATACAGTGCTCGCACAGCAAAACGTGACTGGATCTTCGGATCTGGTCAGTCAGTTTTCTGAGAGTGAGCGACCGCTCGAAAGAGCGAGGGAGCCGCGAGGCTTCCACACAGAGATTGAACTGAAGAGTTTGATCCTGGCTCAGATTGAACGCTGGCGGCATGCCTTACACATGCAAGTCGAACGGCAGCACGGGCTTCGGCCTGGTGGCGAGTGGCGAACGGGTGAGTAATACATCGGAACGTGCCCTGTAGTGGGGGATAACTAGTCGAAAGATTAGCTAATACCGCATACGACCTGAGGGTGAAAGCGGGGGACCGCAAGGCCTCGCGCTACAGGAGCGGCCGATGTCTGATTAGCTAGTTGGTGGGGTAAGAGCCTACCAAGGCGACGATCAGTAGCTGGTCTGAGAGGACGATCAGCCACACTGGGACTGAGACACGGCCCAGACTCCTACGGGAGGCAGCAGTGGGGAATTTTGGACAATGGGGGCAACCCTGATCCAGCAATGCCGCGTGTGTGAAGAAGGCCTTCGGGTTGTAAAGCACTTTTGTCCGGAAAGAAATGGCTCTGGTTAATACCTGGGGTCGATGACGGTACCGGAAGAATAAGCACCGGCTAACTACGTGCCAGCAGCCGCGGTAATACGTAGGGTGCGAGCGTTAATCGGAATTACTGGGCGTAAAGCGTGCGCAGGCGGTTTTGTAAGACAGGCGTGAAATCCCCGAGCTCAACTTGGGAATGGCGCTTGTGACTGCAAGGCTAGAGTATGTCAGAGGGGGGTAGAATTCCACGTGTAGCAGTGAAATGCGTAGAGATGTGGAGGAATACCGATGGCGAAGGCAGCCCCCTGGGACGTCACTGACGCTCATGCACGAAAGCGTGGGGAGCAAACAGGATTAGATACCCTGGTAGTCCACGCCCTAAACGATGTCAACTAGTTGTTGGGGATTCATTTCTTCAGTAACGTAGCTAACGCGTGAAGTTGACCGCCTGGGGAGTACGGTCGCAAGATTAAAACTCAAAGGAATTGACGGGGACCCGCACAAGCGGTGGATGATGTGGATTAATTCGATGCAACGCGAAAAACCTTACCTACCCTTGACATGCCACTAACGAAGCAGAGATGCATTAGGTGCCCGAAAGGGAAAGTGGACACAGGTGCTGCATGGCTGTCGTCAGCTCGTGTCGTGAGATGTTGGGTTAAGTCCCGCAACGAGCGCAACCCTTGTCTCTAGTTGCTACGAAAGGGCACTCTAGAGAGACTGCCGGTGACAAACCGGAGGAAGGTGGGGATGACGTCAAGTCCTCATGGCCCTTATGGGTAGGGCTTCACACGTCATACAATGGTGCGTACAGAGGGTTGCCAACCCGCGAGGGGGAGCTAATCCCAGAAAACGCATCGTAGTCCGGATCGTAGTCTGCAACTCGACTACGTGAAGCTGGAATCGCTAGTAATCGCGGATCAGCATGCCGCGGTGAATACGTTCCCGGGTCTTGTACACACCGCCCGTCACACCATGGGAGTGGGTTTTGCCAGAAGTAGTTAGCCTAACCGCAAGGAGGGCGATTACCACGGCAGGGTTCATGACTGGGGTGAAGTCGTAACAAGGTAGCCGTATCGGAAGGTGCGGCTGGATCACCTCCTTTCTAGAGGCTTGTGTCTCAAGCCTAGCGTTCACACTTATCGGTTTGTTTGCTGTTACAGCCAAGGGTCTGTAGCTCAGGTGGTTAGAGCACCGTCTTGATAAGGCGGGGGTCGTAGGTTCAAGTCCTACCAGACCCACCAAGTTATCCGGAAGGGGGATTAGCTCAGCTGGGAGAGCACCTGCTTTGCAAGCAGGGGGTCGTCGGTTCGATCCCGTCATCCTCCACCATCACCTGGTACCTTGGAATTGGTGGTCAAATGCAAGCGCTTAGCATTGAGCGTTTGCATTTGGCATTGCCAAGCGATCGCAAGATCGGCTGTTCTTTAAAAATATGGGATGTAGTAAAGGTGTCGCGGTGCTTTGATGAGAAGCACAGTAGTTAAACGCGATACCGGGTTGTGATTGTATCAACCAAAATGTATTTAAGTGATCGAAAGATGACTTGGAATACGGCACAAATGCGAGAACTCATCCTGTAGCGACTGTTTCGAGCGATCGAGACACACTCGTTATAGGGTCAAGCGAACAAGTGCATGTGGTGGATGCCTTGGCGATCACAGGCGATGAAGGACGCGGTAGCCTGCGAAAAGCTTCGGGGAGCTGGCAAACAAGCTTTGATCCGGAGATGTCCGAATGGGGAAACCCGGCCCGTATGGGTCATCCCTGACTGAATCCATAGGTCAGGGAAGCGAACGCGGCGAACTGAAACATCTAAGTAGCTGCAGGAACAGAAATCAACCGAGATTCCCAAAGTAGTGGCGAACGAAATGGGAAGAGCCTTGTACTCTTTAGCAGTGGTGTTAGCAGAACGGGATGGAAAGCCCGGCCATAGCAGGTGATAGCCCTGTATGCGAAAACACGATTGTGGAACTAGGTGTACGACAAGTAGGGCGGGACACGTGAAATCCTGTCTGAAGATGGGGGGACCATCCTCCAAGGCTAAATACTCGTGATCGACCGATAGTGAACCAGTACCGTGAGGGAAAGGCGAAAAGAACCCCGGGAGGGGAGTGAAATAGATCCTGAAACCGCATGCATACAAACAGTCGGAGCCTGGAAACGGGTGACGGCGTACCTTTTGTATAATGGGTCAGCGACTTACATTCAGTGGCAAGCTTAACCGATTAGGGAAGGCGTAGCGAAAGCGAGTCCGAACAGGGCGTTGAGTCGCTGGGTGTAGACCCGAAACCAGATGATCTATCCATGGCCAGGTTGAAGGTGCGGTAACACGTACTGGAGGACCGAACCCACTAACGTTGAAAAGTTAGGGGATGAGCTGTGGATAGGGGTGAAAGGCTAAACAAATCTGGAAATAGCTGGTTCTCTCCGAAAACTATTTAGGTAGTGCCTCGTGTGTCACCTTCGGGGGTAGAGCACTGTCATGGTTGGGGGGTCTATTGCTGATTACCCCGCCATAGCAAACTCCGAATACCGAAGAGTGCAATCACGGGAGACAGACATCGGGTGCTAACGTCCGGTGTCAAGAGGGAAACAACCCAGACCGCCAGCTAAGGTCCCCAAGATTGGCTAAGTGGGAAACGAAGTGGGAAGGCTAAAACAGTCAGGAGGTTGGCTTAGAAGCAGCCACCCTTTAAAGAAAGCGTAATAGCTCACTGATCGAGTCGTCCTGCGCGGAAGATGTAACGGGGCTAAGCCAGTCACCGAAGCTGCGGACGCACAGTAATGTGCGTGGTAGGAGAGCGTTCTGTAAGCCTGTGAAGGTGTCTTGTAAAGGATGCTGGAGGTATCAGAAGTGCGAATGCTGACATGAGTAGCGATAAAGGGGGTGAAAGGCCCCCTCGCCGTAAGCCCAAGGTTTCCTACGCAACGTTCATCGGCGTAGGGTGAGTCGGCCCCTAAGGCGAGGCAGAGATGCGTAGCTGATGGGAAGCAGGTTAATATTCCTGCACCGTCGTATGATGCGATGGGGGGACGGATCGCGGAAGGTTGTCCGGGTGTTGGAAGTCCCGGTCCCTGCATTGGAGAAGGCGCTTTGGCAAATCCGGGCGCGGGATTCAAGGATGTGGGGCGAGCGGCCTAGTGCTGCGAAGCAATTGGAAGTGGTTCCAAGAAAAGCCTCTAAGCTTCAGTCATACGAGACCGTACCGCAAACCGACACAGGTGGGCGAGATGAGTATTCTAAGGCGCTTGAGAGAACTCGGGAGAAGGAACTCGGCAAATTGGTACCGTAACTTCGGGATAAGGTACGCCCTGGTAGCTTGACTGGCCTGCGCCAGAAGGGTGAAGGGGTTGCAATAAAATGGTGGCTGCGACTGTTTAATAAAAACACAGCACTCTGCAAACACGAAAGTGGACGTATAGGGTGTGACGCCTGCCCGGTGCCGGAAGATTAAATGATGGGGTGCAAGCTCTTGATTGAAGTCCCGGTAAACGGCGGCCGTAACTATAACGGTCCTAAGGTAGCGAAATTCCTTGTCGGGTAAGTTCCGACCTGCACGAATGGCGTAACGATGGCCACACTGTCTCCTCCCGAGACTCAGCGAAGTTGAAGTGTTTGTGATGATGCAATCTCCCCGCGGCTAGACGGAAAGACCCCATGAACCTTTACTGTAGCTTTGCATTGGACTTTGAACCGATCTGTGTAGGATAGGTGGGAGGCTTTGAAGCGTGGACGCTAGTTCACGTGGAGCCGTCCTTGAAATACCACCCTGGTTTGTTTGAGGTTCTAACCTTGACCCGTGAATCCGGGTCGGGGACAGTGCATGGTAGGCAGTTTGACTGGGGCGGTCTCCTCCCAAAGTGTAACGGAGGAGTTCGAAGGTACGCTTGGTACGGTCGGACATCGTACCTAAAGTGCAATGGCAAAAGCGTGCTTAACTGCGAGACCGACAAGTCGAGCAGGTGCGAAAGCAGGACATAGTGATCCGGTGGTTCTGAATGGAAGGGCCATCGCTCAACGGATAAAAGGTACTCTGGGGATAACAGGCTGATACCGCCCAAGAGTTCATATCGACGGCGGTGTTTGGCACCTCGATGTCGGCTCATCTCATCCTGGGGCTGTAGCCGGTCCCAAGGGTATGGCTGTTCGCCATTTAAAGAGGTACGTGAGCTGGGTTTAAAACGTCGTGAGACAGTTTGGTCCCTATCTGCCGTGGGCGTTGGAATCTTGACGGGGGCTGCTCCTAGTACGAGAGGACCGGAGTGGACGTACCGCTGGTGTACCTGTTGTCTCGCCAGAGGCATCGCAGGGTAGCTATGTACGGAAGAGATAACCGCTGAAAGCATCTAAGCGGGAAACTCGCCTGAAGATGAGGATTCCCTGGCGGCTTGACCGCCTTGAAGGGTCGTTCGAGACCAGGACGTTGATAGGCTGGGTGTGGAAGCGCAGTAATGCGTTAAGCTAACCAGTACTAATTGCCCGTAAGGCTTGATCCTATAACCAGTGTGTTTTGCCTGGTGTGTGTGATCGTGACTGTGCCGAAACAGTTGACACAAGACGCACAACCCCAACTACATCCCTATTCGCAGCGTTGACCTCAACCTCAGCGCTGCAACCCCTTATGCCTGGTGACCATAGCGAGTTGGAACCACCCCTTCCCATCCCGAACAGGTCCGTGAAACGACTCCGCGCCGATGATAGTGCGGATTACCCGTGTGAAAGTAGGTCATCGCCAGGCTCTTATCCCGCAGAACCCCCAGCCCAAAAGGCTGGGGGTTTTTGCTTTGGCGCGGCGCAGCTGATCCTGGCGCAGGCACGCAGGAGCGCGTTGTTTTCGTGCCGCAGCGCGGGTCAGGGAGCATTCCGACGCTGCCCGCCTTCTGATATGGTCGACACCCAAGTGCCCCTCTGCGGCACGAAGTCGGCTGCAACCCATGTTTGCAGCAAGTAGTGAGCAATAGCCGGACCATTGTCGACAGAGCAGGTCCGGGTTTCGGGTTTCGAGGGGTTACATGACGGCCAAGATGTTCAGGCTGGTTTTGACTGGCGCCGCCAGCGCGCTGCTGCTGGCAGGATGCGCATCCAATCCCTCTGATTCCGCGCTATCCCCGGGCGATCCGGCCCCGATGGCTGCCACTTCCGCGGTCGATTGCGAGGCGTTCGCCAAGCGCATGGCTGCATACGCGGCGGCGCAGAAGGATGCCGAAGCGGGGCCGTCTTCCGACCCGCTGGCTGCCGCCAACACCCGCGCGGCAGAAGCTGAAGCCGGGGACGATGGCGAACCCGCCGACGCAGCGCCGGTCACCCTCGCCACGCTGCCGTTGTTCTCGGTCTCGCCGCGCGGAGACCAGCTGCCGGTTGGCTGGCAGCCCTGGACCATCAACCGCAACAAGGTCCCCACCCGCTATTCGCTGGCCGAGGTCGACCAGCGCGTGGTTGTCCATGCGCAGGCCGACAGTTCCGCCTCCGGCCTGTATGTCCCGCTGCGTGACCGCGATGCCGGCACGCTGCGCTGGACCTGGAAGACCAGCGGCATCATCCGCAATGCCGACAACAGCGTCGGCCCGCGCGAGGATTCGCCGCTGCGCCTGTTTGTCGCCTTCGACGGCGACAAGGGCGCCTTATCGTTGAAAGACCAGCTGATGTACGAGATGGCGCGGCTGACCACCGGTCGCGAAATGCCTTACGCCACCCTGATGTATATCTGGGGCGGACGGCGCGCCGAAGGTTCGGTGGTGAAAAATCCGCACACCGACCGTGTGCGCATGATCGTGGTGGATAGCGGCACGAAGTACGCCAATGAGTGGCGTTGCCACGAGCGCGACCTGCGCGCGGACTACCGCAAGGCGTTCGGGACCGACCCGGGCCGGGTCATCGCCGTGGGCATCATGACCGATACCGACAACACCAGGAGCAAGGCCGAATCCTGGTACGGCGATATCGCGCTGGACTGAAGCGCCCCGGCGGCATCCTCAGCCGCCGATCGGCTCGGCCAGCGCGAGTACCGCGAACGAGGCCAGCCAGTGTGTCGACACATACTCGCCTTCGACCGCCTGCGGCAGCGACGCCCCGAGATGCTCTGACCACGCACGGACAGCCAGTGGCCGCAGCGGATCGGGCAGGGCAGGCTCCAGCAGGCGCCAGCACCATGCGCGCGACAGGTTGAGTCCGTCCAGATGCGAGGTCTTGGGATCGCTGCGATTGGCGACTTCCACCGGCGTCAGCCAGTTGGCCAGCTCCGCCTGCCCCGGCACGAACAATTCCCACCATTCCGAAAACGCGCAGCCGTCCATCACGGCGTGCATCAGCACGGCTTCGGTCAGCCCGCCGGACAGGAACTCATCGCCGCCGGGTTCATAGCGGGCAGGATATTTCTGGTCGTGTCCGAACCAGCGATGCGCCCGCCGCACGATGGCGCGCCGCAAGGCCAGGTCCTGGTGCGTGCGCGCATAGGCCATCGCCATGACCAGAGCGAAAGCGCTGTTGAAGTGGGTGCCGGTGCGCACCGGGAACACCGCCGCATCGAGGAACTCCGCAAGCTGGTGCGACAAATGCGAGGCCAGCGGCGCGCACGCGTCGGCCCAGGTGGCGGCCTGCGGGTCCTGGCGCGCCTGCACCAGCAACTCGGCCTGCAGCTTCAGCATCCAGCCCCAGCCGTAGGGGCGCTCGAAGGTGCGTGCGTGGGGCCGCTGGAAGTAGGCCAGTTCGACCGCCATGTGCTCTGGCCGCAGCTGGGCATCCAGCGCGGCGCGGATGCGCGGTGCCTCTTCCAGGTCCGGCCACAGCGCCAGCAGCCGTACCAGCAGCCAGTGCATGTGCACGCTGGAATGCCAGTCGTAGCTGCCGCAGAAGACCGGGTGCCAGGCCGCGGGCTCGGCCACGTCGCCGGCGCAGGCCATCATGTGATCCAGCTTGTACGGATACCGGCGCAGGATATTGTCCAGCGCCACGCGCGCGAAGCTGCGCGCTGTCTCGCGATCCAGCGCAGAGCGGCCCATCGCGGTAGCTCCCCTGTAGTTATCGTAATGCTGCGGTCAGGCAGCTGCGCTCAGGTACGACAGTCACGCAGGTGCCAGCCACTTCTCCACCAGCCGCACGAAGAACGTCGCGCCGACCGGCAGCAGTTCGTCGTTGAAATCGTAGCTCGGGTTGTGCAGCATGCAGGGCCCGATGCCATGGCCGGCATCGCGATGCCCGCCGTCGCCGTTGCCCAGGAACAGGTAGCAGCCCGGCTTGTGCTGCAGCATGAACGAGAAATCCTCGGCGCCCATGGTGGGCTCGACATTGCTGTCGACGTTGTCTGCACCGACCAGTTCCGCGGCGACCGAGGTGGCAAAGCCGGTCTCGGCCTCGCTGTTGATGGTCGGCGGATAGTTGCGGTGGAATTCGTATTCGATGGTGCAGTCGAATGCCGCCGCCACCGCGCGCGCGACTTCTTCCATGCGTCGCTCGATCAGGTCCAGCACCGGCACCGTGAAGGTGCGCACCGTGCCGCCGATCCAGGCCTGGTCCGGCACGATATTGGTGGCATCGCCCGCATGGAACTGCGTGACCGAGATCACCGCGGTGTCGATCGGGCGCTTGTTGCGCGTGATGACGCCCTGCAGCGCCGACACGATCTGCGCCGCGGTGAAGACCGGGTCATTGCCGTTGTTGGGCATGGCCGCGTGCGCGCCCTTGCCGCGCACGACGATGCGGAACTCGTTGCTCGATGCCATCAGCGGGCCCGCGCGCGTGCCGAACGCGCCCACCGGCATGCCCGGCCAGTTGTGCACGCCGAACACCGCGTCGCACGGAAAGCGCTCGAACAGGCCGTCCTTGATCATCTCGCGGGCGCCGCCGCCGCCTTCCTCGGCCGGCTGGAAGATCAGGTGCACGGTGCCGTCGAACGGCTTATGCTGCGCCAGGTAGCGCGCGGCGCCAAGCAGCATCGCGGTGTGGCCGTCGTGGCCGCAGGCGTGCATCTTGCCGGTGTGCTGCGAACGGTGGCCGAAGGTGTTGGCTTCCTGCAGCGGCAGCGCGTCCATGTCGGCGCGCAGGCCGATGGCGCGCGCGCTGTTGCCGTTGCGGATCACGCCGACCAGGCCGGTGGTGCCCAGGCCGCGATGCACTTCGATGCCCCACGATTCCAGATTGCGCGCGACCACGTCGGCGGTGCGCTGCTCTTCGAAGCAGAGTTCAGGGTGGGCGTGGATGTCGCGCCGGATCGCGCGGATTTCGGCTTGTGCCTGCAGGATTTCGGGGATGAGCTTCATGATGCCGGGCTGCCCTGAGAGTAAGGGGCGTTAGCGTTGGATACCCCGATCATACGATGCCTCCCGCGAAAGCGCCAAAATGCGGCGATTTCCTGCGCGCTTGCCCGGTTGGCGCAGTGCAATATGCCAGCGCGGGCGGGTTTCCACGCATTGCCGTCGCGTATCCACTGCTGGAACAGTTCATGCTTGAAGTGCCCGGCCGGCAAGCCAGTCGCTTTGGGACGCGCAAGCGCATTCCAAAGCGCACCAAAACGCAGCGCCGCCGCGTGACCCGCGGTGCGGCGCATTGCCGATCCTAAAACGTCTGCTTCACTTCCTACAGGGAGAATTGCGCGATGTCCCTTCGCACTTTCAAGAAGGCAATTGGTGTGGTGGCGGTAGCCGGGGCCCTTGGCCTGGCACTTGCCGGCACCGCCCGGGCCGCGGACCTCAAACTGGCCATGAGTTCGCCGCCGACCTCGATGGATCCGCACTTCTACAACCTGTTCTCCAATATCAACGTCTCCGAGCACATGTTCGACTCGCTGACCAAGATGGACCCGGACAGCCGCATCATTCCGGGCCTGGCCGAGTCGTGGAAGCTGGTCAACAACCTCACGTGGGAATTCAAGCTCCGCAAGGGCGTGAAGTTCCATGATGGCTCGGAGCTGACCGCTGAAGACGTCATCTGGTCGCTGGACCGCCCGGCCACCATCCAGAACAGCCCCGGCAAGTTCGACGTCTACACCAAGGCGATCATCAACAAGAAGGTGATCGACAAGTACACCATCCAGCTGACCACCAACCAGCCCTATCCGCTGATGCTGAACGACCTCACGTCGATCTACATCGTGCAGAAGAAGGCCACGCAGGGCCTGAGCTCGGATGATTTCGCGCAGGGCAAGGGCATGGTCGGCACCGGGCCGTTCAAGTTCGTCAGCTACGCGCGCGACGACCGGGTCGAGCTGGTGCGCAACAACGACTACTGGGGCCCCCGGCCGGCGTGGGACAAGGTCACGCTGCGCTTCATCCCCAACCCGGCCACGCGCCTGGCGGCGCTGCTGTCGGGCGACGTGCAGGCGATCGAGAACGTGCCCACGCCTGACCTGCCCAAGGTGCGCAAGGATCCCAAGCTGTCGTTCTTCTCCAAGATCTCGCACCGCGTGATCTACCTGTATTTCGATGCCAAGCGCGACAAGTCGCCCTTCGTCACCACGAAGGAAGGCGCGCCGATGGACAAGAACCCGCTGAAGGACGCGCGCGTGCGCAATGCCATCAGCATGGCGATCAACCGGCAGGGCATCAAGGACCGCCTGATGGAAGGCCTGTCCGAGCCGACCAACAACCTGGTGCCGCCCACGCTGTTCGGCTACAACCCCAACCTGAAGACGGTCAAGTACGACCCCGAGGGCGCCAAGAAGCTGCTGGCCGACGCAGGCTATCCGAACGGCTTCGGCGTGACGCTCCATACTCCGAACAACCGCTATGTCAACGACGAGAAGATCGCGCAGACCATTGCGCAGAACCTGACGCGCATCGGCATCGTCACCAAGGTCGAGGGCATGCCGATGGCGACATACTCGTCCAAGGGCATCAAGCATGAGTGGTCGTTCGGGCTGCTCGGCTGGGGCGCGCAGACCGGCGAGGTCAGCTCGCCGCTGCGCGCGCTGCTGGCGTGCGAGGACAGCAAGAAAGGCTTCGGCACCACCAACTGGGGCGAGTACTGCAACCCGAAGATGGACGTGGTGCTGGAGAAGGCCCTGGCCACGGTGGATGACAACGAACGCTCCAAGCTGCTGCAGGAGGCCACCGCGATCGCGATCAACGATGGCGGTATCATCCCGATCCACCAGCAGGTGACCACCTGGGCTACGCAGAAGGGCATTGCCTACGTGCCGCGTACCGACGAGCGCACCTACGCGCACAACTTCAAGCCCCAGTAAGCTCCGGTAACACAGGAGCCTCGGCCAGCGGGTTGTCTGCCGGCCGAGTTTGCGGTGCCGCGCATGGCTGCCGCGCCACACCCGGGAAGCGCCACGGCGCGGCCCGGGCGCGGCGTGCATTCGCGCGCGAAAGGAACGTGGTTCGAACATGCTGGTCTTTATCATCCGGCGCCTGATGCAGAGCGTGGTCGTGCTCTTCGTCATGTCGCTGCTGGTTTTCCTCGGCGTCTTTGCCATCGGCAATCCCGTCGACATCCTGATCAACCCGCAGGCCGACCAGGAGGACATCAAGCGCACCATCGCGGCGCTGGGCCTGGACAAGCCGCTGTGGGAGCAGTACTGGGTGTTCCTGCAGAACGCGCTGCATGGCAACCTGGGCACATCGTTCGCGCACGGCACGCCGGCGCTCAAGCTGATCTTCGAGCGCATGCCCGCCACCATGGAGCTGGCCGTCTGCGCGATCCTGCTGGCGATCGTGCTGGGCATCCCGCTGGGACTGTGGGCCGGGCTGCGCCCCAAGGGCATCGCCGGCAAGTCGATCATGACGGTGTCGATCCTGGGCTTCTCGCTGCCCACCTTCTGGGTCGGGCTGATGCTGATCATGGTATTCGCGGTGCAGCTCGGCTGGCTGCCGTCCAACGGCCGCGGCGAGACCGTGCGCGTGCTCGGCATCCCGCTCAGCTTCCTGACCGCCGACGGCATCCGCCACCTGATCCTGCCGGCGGTGACACTGTCGCTGCTGAATATCGCCATGGTGATCCGGCTCACGCGCGCCGGCACGCAGGAGGCGATGTTGCAGGACTACGTCAAGTTCGCGCGCGCCAAGGGGCTGTCCAACACCCGCATCGTCGGCGTGCATGTGCTCAAGAACATCCTGATCCCGATCGTCACGGTGATCGCGCTGCAGTTCGGCTCGATCATCGCCTTTGCGATCGTGACCGAATCGATCTTTGCCTGGCCCGGCATGGGCAAGCTCATCATCGACTCGATCCAGCTGCTGGACCGGCCGGTGATCGTCGCCTACCTGATGGTGATCGTGACGCTGTTCATCCTGATCAACCTGGTGGTGGACATCCTCTACAGCATGCTCGATCCGCGCGTGCGCATTGCCGACAACAAGGGCTGAGCCATGAGTGCCGTATCTGTAGAACAAGACGACAAGACGCCGCCGCCCGCGGCGCGCGAGCAATCGCCGTGGCGGCGCTTTGCCGCCGAGTTCTTCTCCAGCAAGATTGCCGTGGCCGGGCTGGTGACGCTGGTCGTCATCATCCTGGTCGCCATCTTCGCGCCGTGGCTGGCGCCGCAGAACCCCTATGACCTGGCCACGCTGGACGTGCTCGATGCGCGCCTGGCGCCGGGCGAGCAGGCCGGCAACGGCATGACCTTCCTGCTGGGCTCGGACGAGCAGGGCCGCGACATCCTGTCGGCGGTGATGTACGGGCTGCGCATCAGCATCGGCGTGGGCGTGCTCAGCACCATCATCGCGCTGCTGCTGGGCGCCACGCTCGGCCTGCTTGCCGGCTTCCTGGGCGGGCGCACCGAGGCCTTCATCATGCGCGTGGCCGACCTGCAGCTGTCGTTCCCGCCGATCCTGCTGGCGCTGATCCTGCTGGCCTTCCTGCGCCCCGGGCTGGGCAATATCGTGATCGCGCTGGTGGCGGTGCAGTGGGCCTACTACGCGCGCACCACGCGCAGCGCCGCGCTGGTGGAGCGCCGCAAGGAGTACATCGAGGCTGCCACCTGCCTGGGCCTGCCGCCCACGCGCATCATGTTCCGCCACCTGCTGCCCAACTGCCTGCCGCCGCTGATCGTGATCGCGGCGCTGCAGGTGGCATCAGCGATCACGCTGGAAGCGACGCTGTCCTTCCTCGGGCTGGGCGTGCCGGTCACCGAGCCGTCGCTGGGCTCGCTGATCTCGAACGGGCAGCAGTACATGCTCTCGGGCAAGTACTGGATCAGCTTCTTTCCCGGCATCGCGCTGGTGGTCACCATCGTGGCGATGAACCTGGTGGCCGACCAGTTGCGCGATGTGCTGAACCCGCGCCTGCAGACGCAATAACCAGGAGCGGAACATGGCACAACCGACACTGGTGGTCGAACACCTGAAAACGCATTTCTACACGCGCGGCGGCATCGCCAGGGCCGTCGACGACGTGTCCTTCACCGTGGGCCGCGGCGAGATCATGGGGCTGGTGGGCGAGTCCGGCTCGGGCAAGTCCATGACCGGCTATTCGATCATGGGCCTGATCGATGCGCCCGGGAAGATCGTCGACGGCCGCATCGCGCTGACCAGCCGCGACGGCGTCACGCGCGACCTGCGCGCGCTCACGCCGGCGCAGCAGCGCGACGTGCGCGGCAACCGCATCGCCATGATCTTCCAGGACCCGATGATGACGCTGAACCCGGTCCTGCGCATCGACACGCAGATGATCGAGGCGGTGCTGGCGCATGAAAAGGTGGGCAAGGCAGTGGCGCGCGAACGCGCGCGCAATGCGCTGGCGCGGGTTGGCATCCCGTCGCCGGACGAGCGCCTGCAGGCCTACCCGCACCAGTTCTCGGGCGGCATGCGCCAGCGTGTGGCGATTGCGATCGCGCTGCTGAACAAGCCTGACCTGATCATCGCCGACGAGCCGACCACCGCGCTGGACGTGACCATCCAGGGCCAGATCCTGTACGAGATGCAGACCCTGTGCCGCGAGTCGGGCACGGCGCTGATCTGGATCACGCACGACCTGTCGGTGGTGGCGGGGCTGGCGGATACCGTGTGCGTGATGTACGCAGGCAGGATCGTCGAGGCCGGCGACGTGCGCCAGGTGCTGGAGCACCCGGAGCACCCGTATACCCACGGCCTGATCAGCTCGGCGCCGTCGCGCAACCCGCGCGGCGCGCCGCTGCGGCAGATTCCGGGCATGACGCCGTCGCTGCTGAACCTGCCGGGCGGCTGTGCCTTCCGCGAACGCTGCCCCTACGCCACCGCTGCCTGCAAGAGCGAGCCGCCGCTGGAAACCGCCGCCGACGGCCGCCGCCTGCGCTGCTTCCATCCGGTGCTGGCCAACCAGGAGGCCGCATGAGCGCCACTGCACTGCAACCCCGACCGATGATGAATCCCACCGCTGAAGCGGGGACCACGCCGGGCGCACCGATCCTCGAACTGCGCGGCGTGTCCAAGCGCTTCGTCAAGTCGCTGGATGCTGCCGCCCGCATCGCCAACCTGTTCGGCGCCCATGCGCATGAAGAGGTGGTGCACGCGGTCGACCGCGTCGACCTGAGCATCCGCGCGGGCGAGGTGGTGGGCCTGGTCGGCGAGTCCGGCTGCGGCAAGTCCACGCTCGGGCGCATGGCCGTGGGCCTGCACTCGCTGACCGAGGGCGAGCGCCTGTGGCGCGGCATCAACCTGGACCACCTGCCGCCCGACAAGCGCCGCGAGAAGCAGCTGGCGATCCAGATGATCTTCCAGGACCCTTATGCTTCGCTCAATCCGCGGCTGCGCGTGCTGGATATCGTCGGCGAGGCACCGGTGGTGCACGGCATGGTCGAGCGTGGCGCGCAGAAGGGCTATGTCGAAGACATGCTGGTGCGCGTGGGCATGGACCCGACCGTGCTGCGGCGCTTCCCGCACCAGTTCTCGGGCGGGCAGCGCGCGCGCATCGGCATCGCCCGGGCGCTGGCGGTCAAGCCAGAATTCCTGGTGTGCGACGAGTCAGTGGCGGCACTGGACGTGTCGATCCAGGCCCAGGTGCTGAACCTGTTCATGCGCCTGCGCGAAGAGCTGAACCTGACCTACCTGTTCATCAGCCACGACCTGGGCGTGGTCAAGCACATCAGCGACCGCGTGGTGATCATGTACCTGGGGCGGGTGGTGGAGTCGGCGCCGACCGAGGACGTGTTCGCCGCGCCCAACCATCCCTATACCCAGGCCCTGCTGGCCGAGGCCCCCAAGCTGGAGGTGGCCCGCAAGACCTATGTGGCGATCCGCGGCGAGATCCCGTCGCCGCTGGACCCGCCGCCGGGCTGCCACTTCCATCCGCGCTGCCCGCACGCGATGGCGCGTTGCCGGGAAGAGCAGCCGCTGCTGAAGGAGATTGCGCCGATGCGGTTTTCGGCGTGCCACCTGAACGACATGAAGTAGGGCGTTATTTTCTCCTCCCTCGAGCGGGGAGGAGAAAAGCCCGGAAGCTCAGCGGATCACCTGCCCCTTCGAATTGATGATCGTCATCTCCACGAACTTCGAACCCACGTGGTTCTCCGGCGTGAAGTTGACGATGTATCCACCCAGGTCGTAGCTGCGCATCGTTTCCAGCGCGGTGACGAACTTCTCGCGGTTCAGGTCCTTGCCGGCGCGGCGCAGGCCTTCGGTGAAGGCCTTGGCGGCGATAAAGCCTTCGATGCTGGCGTAGTCGAATTCGCTGGCCTTGCCGGCGGCCTGCAGCAGGCGCAGGTATTCCCGCACGATCGGCAGCGTGGCGTTGCCCGGGTGCGGCATCACCTGCGAGATGATCACGCCGCTGCCCTGCGCGCCGACCACGTTGGCCAGCGCCTGGGTGCCGACGAAGGAGACGTTGTAGAACTGGCCGTTGTAGCCGCGGCGCAGCGCTTCCTTCACGAAGGCGCCGGCGGTGCGGTAGGCGCTGATCATGACCACGGCGTCGGGCCTGGCCTTCATCGAGCCCTGCATGGCGTCGCCGATTTCCGTGGTATTGCGCACCACGCCCTCGCGCGCCACCAGCTGCACGCCGCTGTCGGCCATGGTCTTCAGCGCACGTTCCAGCTCTTCGAGCTCGGCCCTGCCGTAGGCGTCGTCGTTGTAGACCACGGCCACGCGTTTCAGGCCGGTGGTCTGGATCTGGCGCAGGATCGCCGTGGCCTCGTCGTTGTAGCCGGCGCGGACATGGAAGACGTAGCGGCTGCGCGGCTCGCGCACCGAGCGCGCGCCGGTGTACGGGCCAAAGAATGGCACCCTGGCCTGGATCGCCAGCGGCAGCGCGGCCTGGCTGGTGGGCGTGCCGACATAGCCGAAGAGGGCGAAGACACGGTCTTCCTCGATCAGCTTTTTGGTGTTCTTGGCGGCGGGCTCGGGCTCGTAGTAGTCGTCCAGCGCCTCCAGCTGGATCTTGCGGCCGTAGATGCCGCCCTGCTGGTTGATATGGTCGAAATACAGCCGCGCGCCCGAGTTCATCTGCTTGCCGAGCATGGCGGTCGGGCCGGTCAGCGCGGCGGACTGGCCCAGCAGGATGGTGTCGGCGGTGACGCCGCTTTCGGCTGTGGCGGCGGTGCCCGCCGTATTGGCTGCGAAGGCAGCGCAGGATGCGCCACCGGTGCCGATGGCGCACGCCAGCAGCAGGCCGGCAAGCCGGCCATTGACCCCTGATCGGAAAGACATAAACCCCCCGCGAATTGTGGTTCGGTTACCCGTTCGCCGCGTCGGCCGGTCTGTCGCCGGCAAGTTGCCCGGATCGTGCGGCATGGTGCGCGTCCCGGTCTGTGCCGCGAGCGCGCCGGCACATCATAATCGAATACAATCGGGTCGAGATACTCCCCGCCATCACCCCGCACGGCCGGGGGGTGCGCCGCCCGCCGGCGCGGCGCAGGCGCCGCTACCCGCCGCCTGCGCCGGCAGATCCAGTTCCGTACGACTGAACGAAAACAACACATCCCCCGCCCGGAGACCCCATGGCTTCCCGCATCGTCCGCGCCGCCTGTCCGCATGACTGCCCCGACACTTGTGCATTGCTCGTCACCGTCGAGGACGGCCGTGCCGTCAAGGTAGCGGGCGATCCCGACCACCCCGGGACGCAGGGCGTGCTGTGCACCAAGGTGTCGCGCTACACGGAACGCACTTACCACCCGGACCGGCTGCTGACGCCAATGAAGCGCATCGGCAAGAAGGGCGAAGGCAAGTTCGCGCCGATCTCCTGGGACGAGGCGCTGGACACCATCGCCACCCGCCTGCAGGCGATCGCCGCGCGCGACCCGCAGGCCATCGTGCCGTACAGCTACGCCGGCACCATGGGGCTGGTGCAGGGCGAGAGCATGGCCGCGCGCTTCTTCAACAAGCTGGGCGCATCGCGGCTGGACCGCACCATCTGCGCCAGCGCCGGCGCCACGGCGCTGCGCTATACCTACGGCGCCAGCGTGGGCATGGACATGGAGCACGTGGTCGATGCCAGGCTGGTGATCATCTGGGGCGGCAACCCGATTGCCTCCAACCTGCACTTCTGGACCCGCGCCCAGGAAGCCAAGCGGCGCGGCGCCACGCTGGTGGCGATCGACCCGTACCGCTCGCTGAGCGCCGAGAAGTGCCACCGCCATATCGCGCCGATGCCCGGCACCGACGGCGCGCTGGCGCTGGCGCTGATCCATGTGCTGATCCGCGACGACCTGCTCGACCACGACTACATCGAACGCCACACGGTCGGCTTCGAGGCGCTGCGCGAGCGCGCGCAGGCCTACACTCCGGCCCGCGCGGCCGAAATCTGCGGCATCCCGGTCGAGGACATCGAATGGCTGGCCGGCCTCTATGGCCAACTGGCCGTGCGCGAGCGCCAGCCGGTGGCGATCCGCCTGAACTATGGCATGCAGCGCGTGCACGGCGGCGGCCAGGCGGTGCGCGCGGTGGCGTGCCTGCCGTCGCTGGTGGGCGCCTGGCGCCACCCGGCGGGCGGGCTGCAGTTGTCGACCTCGGGCTTCTTCCCGGTCAACGAGGCCGCGCTGCAGCGCCCGGACCTGCTGCCGGGCTGGCCGCAGAAGCTGCCGCGCATCGTCAACATGAGCACCATCGGCGACGCGCTGCTGGCCGAGCCGGCGCCCGGCGCGCCGCGCATCGAGGCCGTGGTGGTCTACAACAGCAATCCGGTCGCGGTGGCGCCGCAATCCGGCACGGTCGCCGCGGGCTTCGCGCGCGAGGACCTGTTCACGGTGGTGCTGGAGCACTTCCGCACCGACACCGCCGACTATGCCGACATCATCCTGCCGGCGACCACGCAGCTCGAGCACACCGATGTGCACAAGGCCTACGGCCACACCTATTTCCTGGCCAACAACGCCGCCATCGCGCCGATGGGCGAGGCCCTGCCCAATACCGAGATCTTCCGCCGCCTGGCACAGCGCATGGGCTTCACCGAGGCGTGCTTTGCCGACAGCGACGAGGCCATCGCCGCGCAGGCCATCATTCCGGGCGATGCGCGCGCGGCTGGCATCAGCTGGGAATCACTGAAGGAACAGGGCTGGCAGAAGCTGGCGCTGCCGGCGGCGCCGTTCGCCGAGGGCGGCTTTCCGACGGCGTCGGGCAGGTGCCAGTTCTATTCGGAGCCGATGGCGCGGGACGGCTTTGACCCGCTGCCCGACTACGTGCCGCAGTACGAGGCACCGCAGACCGCGCCCGAACTGGCGGCGCGCTATCCGCTGGCGATGATCTCGCCGCCGGCGCGCAACTTCCTCAACAGCTCCTTCGTCAACGTCGACAGCCTGCGCGCCACCGAGGGCGAGCCGCACCTGGACATCCACCCGGCCGACGCCGCCGAGCGCGGCATCGTGCACGGTGCGCTGGTGCGCGCCTTCAACGACCGCGGCAGCATGGTGGCGCGCGCCCGCGTCACCGACCGCGCCCGGCGCGGGCTGGTGGTGGGGCTGTCGATCTGGTGGAAGAAGCTGGCCCCGGACGGCAAGAACGCCAACGAGCTGACCAGCCAGCGCCTGACCGACCTGGGCCGCGCGCCGGTGTTCTACGACTGCCTGGTGCAGGTTGAGGCCTGCACGGAAGGGGCGGTCCTGCCGGCATGACACAGCGGCCCGGCCGCCGCCGCTGGGCGGCACTCCTGGCGGCAACGGGCCTGACGGCCGTGGTCCTGCTGATGGCAGGGTGCGAGGCCCTGGGCTACTACGCGCAGTCGATCGGCGGGCATCTTGGCGTGATGGCCCAGGCGCAGCCGCTGACCGACGCCATTGCCAGCGCGCGCGACGCCAACGACGCGCGCCTGGCCCAGCGGCTGGCGCTGGCCGGCCGCATGCGCGACTTTGCCTCGCGCGAGCTGAAGCTGCCCGACAACGGCAGCTACCGCCGCTACGCCAACCTGCACCGGCCCTACGTGGTGTGGAGCGTGTTCGCCACGCCCGAGCTGTCGATGGAATTGCGCAAGTGGTGCTTCCCCATCGTCGGCTGCATCAGCTACCGCGGCTACTACGCGCAGTCCGATGCCGAGCACTACGCGCAGGGCCTGCGCCGG
The DNA here is from genome assembly GCF_055385985.1 of Cupriavidus sp. LA-1. NCBI lineage: Bacteria > Pseudomonadati > Pseudomonadota > Betaproteobacteria > Burkholderiales > Burkholderiaceae > Cupriavidus > Cupriavidus sp. LA-1. The sequence continues at coordinate 218,923 of NZ_AP031387.1, forward strand.
GACGGGCTGGAGACCTACGTGGCCGGCATCCCCGCCTATTCGACGCTGGGCTATTTCGACGACCCGCTGCTCAACACCTTCGTCTACCTGCCCGAGGGCGAGCTGGCGCGGCTGATCTTCCATGAGCTGGCGCACCAGGTGGTGTACGTGCGCAACGACACCGCCTTCAACGAGTCCTTTGCCACCGCGGTGGAAGCGGCGGGCGTGGAGCGCTGGCTGGCCGAGGCTGCGTCGGAGGACGCGCGCGCCAGCTATCGCCAGTACGATGCCCGGCGCCAGCAGTTCCGCGCGCTGCTGCTGGGCACGCGCGACCGGCTGGTGGCGCTGTACCAGGCTCCGCTCGATGACGGTGCCAAGCGCGAGGGCAAGGCGAAGATCTTCGCCGACCTGCGCAGCGAGTACGCGCGGCTGCGCACGGAGTGGGGCGGATACAGCGGCTATGACCGCTGGTTCGACCAGCCGCTGACCAACGCTCACCTGGCCGCTGTGGCGACGTACCAGCAGTGGGTGCCGGCCTTCACCGCGCTGCTGGCGCAGTGCAATGGCGACTGGCAGCGTTTCTATGCCGAAGCCGGCCGCATTGGCGCGCTGCCCGCCGCCGAGCGCGAAGCCGCGCTGCGCCGGCTGGCGCCGCCCGCCACGCGCACCGACACGCTGACCGCGGGCAGCAGGACGGCAGCCAACTGAGCCGCCGCGCGCGGCTTACCAGGTATCGATGAAACGCCGCGGTGAGCCGGCCTGCCGGCCGAAGCTGCCGGGCGGCACCGAGGCCAGCCCGCGCAGCAGCCAGCGGCGGGTGTCGGCCGGGTCGATCACGGCGTCGATCTCCAGGTGGCTGGCCATGTTGAGCGCGCGGCCGCGCTGGTAGGCGCCATCGACCATGCGCGCGAACAGCGCTTCGCGCTCGTCGGGGTCGGCCACGGCCTCCAGCTCCTTGCGGAAGCCCAGCCGGATCGAGCCTTCGATGCCCATCGCGCCGAACTCGCCGCTGGGCCAGGCCGCGGTGAAGAAGGGCGCGGCAAAGCTGCCGCCGGCCATGGCCTGCGCGCCCAGCCCGTAGCCCTTGCGCAGCACCACGGTAAAGAACGGCACGCGCAGCGCGCCGGCGGTGACAAAGAGGCGCGACACATGCCGCACCGTGGCGGTCTTCTCCGCCTGCGGCCCGACCATGAAGCCCGGGGTGTCGCACAGCGACACGATCGGCAGCCCGTGCGCGTCGCACAGCTGCATGAAGCGCGCGGCCTTGTCGGCGGCGGCGCTGTCGATGGCGCCGCCCAGATGGCGCGGGTTGTTGGCGATGCAGCCGAAGGCACGGCCTTCGATGCGGATCAGCGCGGTGATGATGCCGGTGCCGAACGCCGCGCGCAGCTCCAGCACCGAGCCGCTGTCCGCCATGGCGGCGATCACCGCGCGCATGTCGTAGCTGCGCAGGCGGTTCTCGGGGATGGCGTGGCGCAGGTGGCGCGGGTCTTCGGCCTGCCAGTCGCGCACGTCGCCCTGGAAGTAGGACAGGTAGCGCTGCGCGGCATCGACCGCGGCGTCTTCGTCATCGACCAGCACGTCGATCACGCCATTGGGTCCCTGCACGCTGACGGGCCCCACTTCCTCCGGCGCGAACACGCCCAGCCCGCCGCCTTCGATCATGGCCGGCCCGCCCATGCCGATGGTGGCGCTGCGCGTGGCGATGATGACGTCGGCGCAGCCCAGCAGCGCCGCATTGCCGGCAAAGCAGCGGCCCGAGACGATGCCGACCAGCGGCACCTGGCCCGAGAGCCGCGCGAACTGGATGAACGAGGTGCAATCGAGCCCGGCCACCACCGGCATGTCGGTATCGCCCGGGCGACCGCCGCCGCCCTCGGCAAACAGCACCACCGGCACCTGCCACTGGCGCGCCAGCGCCAGCATGCGGTCCAGCTTCTTGTGCCCGTAGAAGCCCTGCGTGCCGGCCAGCACGGTGTAGTCGTAGGCCAGCACCATGCAGCGCGTGTCGGCATCGGGGAAGCGCGCGGCGTTGACGGTGCCGATGCCGGTGACGATGCCGTCGGCGGGCGTGGCGCTGATCAGGTCCTCGACGCTGCGCCGCTGCCGTTGCGCGGCAATGGCAAGCGCGCCGTATTCGATAAAGGAATCGTCGTCGCACAGCTGGGCGATGTTCTCGCGCGCGGTGCGGCCGCCTTGGGCGTGACGCCTGGCCACGGCCTGGGCACGCGCGGCGTCGTGGCCGAAAGCGTGGCGCTCCAGCGTCGCGCGCAGGTCGGCGCGCACATGGTCGAGGTCGGCCGCGGCGGCAGCTTCGGCGGCATGGCCGGCATCGTCGCCGGGCGCCAGCACGATCACTGCCGCGCCGGCGCGCAGCGTGGCCCCAGCGGCGGCCAGCACGCGCAGCACCGTGCCGGCGGCGGGCGCCTCCAGCGGGTGCTCCATCTTCATCGCTTCGATGATCGCCAGCGGCTGGCCGCGCCTGACGGTGTCGCCTTCGCGCACGTGGATGGCGGCAAGCGCGCCGTCCATGGGCGCGGGCACGGCGATGGCGTCATCGGGGATATCGGCCAGCGCATTGTCCTCAGTGGCCGGTGCGCCGCCGGCGAGGGCGGGCGGCGCGTGCAGCACCGGGTGGTCGGCTTCGGCGCCGGCCAGTGCGGCCAGCGCCTGGTCCAGGTACTGCGTGTGCACGGCATTGCGGCGCACGTCGTCCAGCTGCAGCAGATCCTGCAGCAAGCCGCGGTTGGTGTCGATGCCTTCGATGCGGAATTCGCACAGCGCGCGATAGGCGATTGCCAGTGCGCGCGCATAGTTGCCGCCGGGTTCGTGCACGATCAGCTTGGCCAGCAGCGAATCAAAGCGCGGATTCGCCGTCATGCCGGCAAAGCCCGCGCTGTCCACGCGCACGCCTGGCCCGCTGGGCGGCTCGAACGCCGTCAGCGTGCCGCTGGCCGGGCGCAGCTGGCCCTGCGCGTCGAGGTGCTCGGCATTGATGCGCAGCTGCACCGCGATGCCGCGCGGCGCGGGCGCCCGCTCCAGGCCCAGGTCGGCCAGGCGCGCGCCGGCGGCAATCGCCAGCTGGGTTTGCACGAGGTCGACGCCGGTGACCATCTCGGTCACCGTGTGCTCGACCTGCAGGCGCGGGTTGGCCTCCATGAACCAGAACGATGGGCCGCCGTCGCCGACATTGCCGCCATCCTCCACCAGGAACTCGAAGGTGCCGATGCCGCGATAGGCGGCGGCGCGCGCCAGCGTTGCGGCGGCATCGGCCAGCCTTGCGCGCAGTGCGTCATCCAGCGCCGGGCTGGGCGCGATCTCGACCAGCTTCTGATGGCGGCGCTGCAGGCTGCATTCGCGCTCGCCCAGCGTCAGCACGCGGCCCTCGGCGTCGGCGACTACCTGTATCTCGATATGGCGCGGCGCGCTGACGATACGCTCGACGTAGATCGCGCCGTTGCCGAACGCGGCGGTCGCTTCGGAGACGCAGCGGACATAGGCCTCGTCGATTTCCTCCGCGCGATGGACCGCGCGCATGCCGCGCCCGCCGCCGCCGGCGAGCGCCTTGATCATCATGCCCGCCGGTCCGCCCAGGTTGCCGAAGAAGGCCCGCGCCTGTTCCAGCGTGGTCGGGCCGGCGGTGCCGGGCACGACCGGCACGCCATGCTCGCGCGCCAGCGCGCGGGCGCGGGCCTTGTCGCCGAACAGGCGCAGCACGTCGGGCGCGGGGCCGGCGAAGACCAGTCCGGCGTCCAGGCAGGCCTGCGCGAAGTCTGCGTTCTCGGACAGGAAGCCGTAGCCGGGATGCACCATGCCGCAGCCCGCGCGCCGCGCGGCGTCGACCACGGCGGCAATGTCGAGGTAGGCGCGCGGACCGGTGCCGGGCAGCGCCACGGCCGCGTCGGCCTTGCGCACGTGCAGCGCGTCGCGGTCGTCGTCGCTGTACAGCGCCACGCTGGGGATGCCCATGGCCGCGGCGGCACGCGCGACCCGGATGGCGATTTCGCCGCGATTGGCGATCAGGAGCTTGTGGGACGTCATGATGCGGGATGGTTGATGGCGTGCGTTGCACCGGGGCAGCGCGGGTATGTACCCAATGGTATATTTATTTACCGCTGGGTAGGATCGTAGGGGGATCGGGCATTCGCGTCAATCGGCCAAGGACTCGACCGGGCTGGCATACCGATCCCGTCATGCGAGAATTGCATCATGTCGATTGCACACAGATCCGCACCGCTGAACCCGCCGTCGAGCGCACCACCCGAGCCGCAACCGGCCCGCCCGCATATCGCCGAGCGCCAGGAGGCCCGGCGCCGCCAGATCCTCGATACCGCGGCGCAGCTCTTCTACAGCAAGGGCTACCCCGGCATGACCATGAACGATCTGTGCCGTGCGCTGGGCGTGACCAAGCCGGCGGTCTACTACTACTTTACTGACAAGTACGAGATCTTCGACATCCTGTGCCGCGAGTCGGCCCAGACCTGCCTGCCCGTGATCCGCGAGACCGCCGACCCGGCGCTGCCGGTGCGCGCGCGCCTGCAGGCCTGCCTGCTCGAGATGGCGCGGCGCTGCGTGGCCTGCCATGTGCCGGCCACGCTGAGCTTTCGCGACAACCAGTACCTGCGCCCCGACACCGTTGCGTGGCTCGACAGCATGGCGCGCGACTTCTACCGTGATCTCTATGCGTTGCTGGAAGAGGGCAAGCGCGACGGCGTGTTTGCCTTCGGCGACGCGCGCGTGACCGCGCATGCGATCGGCAGCGTGGTGGGCTTCCTGTACACCTGGCATGAGCCGGGCCGCATGGACCCTGAGACGCTGGCACAGGAGCTCGCCGCCAACATGATGAAGCTGGTGCTGCCCAGCGGCGGGTGAGCGGGTAATCGTACCTGCCGCTGTACTAGGGGTTATCCCGCTGCTTACGGCCGACCGGTGGCGCATAATGCCCGCCAGGGGCCATCGGTCAGCACCGATGGCCCCGAGGACTTCGTCTAAGTTGTTGTTTTAACCGGGGCGCACGTTTAGCATCTCGGAAAAATCGAACGACCATTCAGAAATTCAGGAGACGGTGCTATGGAAAGAATTTGGCTGAAACACTACCCGGCCGGCGTCCCTGCCGAGATCGATGCCAGCCAGTTCCGCTCGCTTGCCGCGCTGCTCGAAGCGTCTTTCCGCACCTATGCCGACCGCAAGGCCTTCATCTGCATGGACAAGGCCATCACCTACGGCGAACTGGACCAGCTCTCGGCACACTTTGCCGCATGGCTGCAGTCGCGCGGGCTGCGCCCCGGCGCACGCGTGGCGATCATGATGCCGAACGTGCTGCAGTACCCGGTGGTGCTGGCAGCGGTGCTGCGCGCGGGCTTCGTGGTGGTCAACGTCAACCCGCTCTACACCCCGCGCGAGCTCGAGCACCAGCTCAAGGACAGCGGCGCCGAGGCCATCGTGATCCTGGAGAACTTTGCCACCACGCTGCAGCAGGTGCTGGCCAGGACCCCGGTCAAGCACGTGGTGGTGGCCAGCATGGGCGATTTGTTGGGCGGGCTGAAGGGCGCGATCGTCAATTTCGTGGTGCGCAACGTCAAGAAGATGGTGCCCGCGTGGGAGCTGCCCAACTGCGTGCGCTTCAACAGCGTGCTGGCCGAAGGCCGCAGGTTGACGCTGCAGCCCGTCACCACCGGCCCGGACGACGTCGCCTTCCTGCAGTACACGGGCGGCACCACCGGCGTTTCCAAGGGCGCGGTGCTGCTGCACCGTAATATCGTGGCCAACGTGCTGCAGTCCGAGGCGTGGATGCAGCCGGCGCTGAACAAGGGCGCGCATATCGACCAGCCGATCACCATCACCGCGCTGCCGCTGTACCACATCTTTGCGCTGACGGTCTGCTGCCTGCTGGGCATGCGCAGCGGCGGCACCAGCGTGCTGATCCCGAACCCGCGCGACATCCCGGGCTTCATCAAGGAACTGCAGAAGTACAAGTTCAACATGTTCCCGGCCGTCAATACGCTGTACAACGCGCTGCTCAACAACCCGGAAATCAGCAAGGTCGATTTCTCCGGCCTGCGGGTGGCCAACGGGGGCGGCATGGCGGTGCAGGAGGCGGTGGCCAGGCAGTGGCTGGCCAAGACCGGCTGCCCGATCATCGAAGGCTACGGCCTGTCCGAGACCTCGCCCTCGGCCACCTGCAACCCGACCGATACCAATGCGTTCTCGGGCACCATCGGCATGCCGCTGCCTTCGACCGAAGTGGTGATCCGCGACGACGACGGCAACGACGTGCCGCTCGGCCAGCCGGGCGAGATCTGCATCCGCGGCCCGCAGGTGATGGCCGGCTACTGGAACCGCCCGGACGAGACCGCCAAGGTCATGGCCCCGGACGGCTTCTTCAAGACCGGTGACATCGGCGTGATGGACGAGCGCGGCTACACCAAGATCGTCGACCGCAAGAAGGACATGATCCTGGTATCGGGCTTCAACGTGTACCCGAACGAAGTCGAAGGCGTGGTCGCAGAGTGCCCGGGCGTGCTCGAAGTCGCGGCCGTGGGCGTGCCGGACACGCACTCGGGCGAGGTGGTCAAGCTGTTCGTGGTCAGGAAGGATCCGGCGCTGACCGAGGCCGATGTGATCGAGTTCTGCAAGGAGCGGCTGACCGGCTACAAGCGGCCCAAGTACGTCGAGTTCCGCACGGAGCTGCCCAAGACCAACGTCGGCAAGATCCTGCGCCGCGAACTGCGCGACAGCCGCCAGGCTGCCTGAGCGGCCCAGGCGGCGGTCGCCGCAAACGACAACGGCCTCCTGCGCGGAGGCCGTTGTGCTTTCAGGCCGCGCCGCGGCGGCTCAGCACTCGTTCGATGGCGCCAGGCGGGCTTCCTGGCTGCCGTCGGGGTAGATCACCCGCACGCATGCGCCAGGCTCCAGACCCGGCGCCGCCGGCGCGTTGGCCGACACGGTCGCGCCGTCCAGGGTCCGTACCTTGTACTGGAACAGGTCGACCTGCTGCACCGGCGCGGGTTTGTTGAACAGCTGGCTCAGGTCGAAGGCAAAGCCCACGCCCACGCCGCCGCCGCCACTGCCGCCCGCGGCGCCCACGCCGACGCTGGTGCCGCCGCCATAGTAGGGAGGCACCTGGGCGACGTCCAGTCGGGTCAGGAAGGTCTTTTCGGTGACGCGGCCGAGCTTGATGGTGGCGTTCACCGGCGTGACCTGCGGCGGCCGCGGCGTGCTGCTGCAGGCCGCCAGCACCGGCAGCAGGCCGCACAGGGTGAGGATGGCAAGCGGTTTCATGGCGAGATCAGGCTGGTCTTGAGCCGGCCCAGCAGTCGGAACAGGGCGCGCCGGTCGGTCTCGGCCAGGCCCGAGAGCAGTTGCTCGATCCAGTCCTCATGCGCGCGCGCCATGCGCGAGAACGCCGCGCGCCCGGCCGGGGTCAGGCGGATCAGGTAGGCGCGGCGGTCGGTGGGCAGGGCCTCGCGCGAGACCAGGCCTTCTTGCTGCAGCTGGTCGGTGATGCCGGTGACGTTGCCGCCGGTCACCATCATGCGGCGCGACAGCTCGCCCATCTTCAGGCCTTCCGGGTGCCGGTCGAGTTGCGCCATCAGGTCGAAGCGGGGCAGGGTACAGGCAAAGTCCTGGCGCAGCCGCGAGCGGATATCGCCCTCGATCAGGTTGGTACAGGTCAGGAGCCGCAGCCACAGGCGCAGGGCCTCGTGCCCGGTGTGATCGGCACGGGTTTCGAGATCGACCGGCGGGCTCTCGGCGCCGGCGGCAGGGGACGGGTTTGGCATCTTCAGTGCATCGCTGCGCAGGTGTGCGGCAACAGCCGCCAGGGGCCACCCGCGCTGCGGGCGGCAGACATTTGATGCCTCAAGTATATGCGCGATGCGCGCCGCCGCCCTGCCGGCGATCAAATCGTCGTCAATCGACCTTGGCGCCCGAATCCTTGACTACCCTGGCCCACTTGGCGGTCTCGGCGCGGATGAACGCGGCGAACTGCTCCGGCGTGCTGCCGACGGGCTCGGCGCCCTGCGCCTGCAGGCGCTCGCGCACGGCCGGGGCGCCCAGGGCCTTGGCCACTTCCTGCTGGATGCGGTGAACGATGTCCGGCGGCGTGCCGGCCGGCGCCAGCATGCCGAACCAGGAGCTGGCTTCGTACTGCGGCAGGCCCGCTGCCTGGGCGACAGTCGGCACCCCGGGCAGTGCCGGCGACGGCCTGGCGCTGGTGACGGCCAGCGCCTTGAGCTTGCCGCTCCTGATCAGCGCCATCGACGAAGGCAGGTTGTCGAACATCACCTGCATGGTGCCCCCCGCCAGGTCCGTCAGCGCCGGGCCGCTGCCCTTGTACGGGAAGTGGACCATGAAGGTCCGGGTCTGCGTCTTGAACAGTTCGCCGGCCAGGTGGATCGAGGTGCCGTTGCCGCTGGAGGCCATGTTGAGCTTGCCGGGATTGGCGCGCGCATAGGCGATCAGGTCCTTGACGCTATCGATCTTGTTCTGCTGCGCGAACGCCGGGTTGAGCACCAGCACGTTGGGCACGGCCGCCACCTCGGTGATCGGCGCGAAGTCCTTGATCGGGTCGAACGGCAGCTTGCCGTACAGCGACTGGTTGATGCCATGGGTGCCGACGGTGCCCATCAGCAGCGTGTATCCGTCGGGCGCGGCCTTGGCGACGATGTCGGCGCCGATATTGCCGCCGGCGCCGGGTTTGTTGTCGACCACCACGTTCCAGCCCGGCAGCCTGGCCAGTTCGGCAGCCACGGCACGGGCCAGGATGTCGGTGGTGCCGCCGGCGGCGAAGGGCACCACCAGCCGGATCGGTTTGCTCGGGTACGGATCGGCTGCCAGCACGGCCTGGCTGACGAGCACGGCGAAACTGCCGGACAGCAACAGCGCGATGGCGCGCCGGCGATTGGATGGCATGCAACGTCTCCTGGTTGGGTCCGGGCGGCCCGGTCGGGCTGGCCAGTGCATTCTAGTTGCCGCTTGCAAGGGCGCCGATGAGGTGATGCCCTATGGCCGTGAGTCGGCCGTGCCAACGAAAAAAGGCACCCGAAGGTGCCTTGCCAGTTCGAGCGGGATGCGCTTAGAACTTGTGGCGGATACCCACGGCAGCGCCGAACATGCCCTTGTCCCCGCCCGGCTTGTAGCCGTTGGCGAAGTTGATAGACGCCGTGTCGATGCCCAGGCCGGCATGCTTGGCGTAGGCCGTGGTCAGGTATACGTCGGTACGCTTGGACAGGTTGTAGTCGGCGATGAGCATGACCTGCCAGGGATTGCCACTCGGCTTGAGCGTGCTCACGGTCGAAGACTTGAAGGCCTGGTAGAAGTAGTCCAGCGTCAGGCCGAAGGCCCCGGTGACCTGGTAGTTTGCACCGGCCCAGAACATATCGTCACGAACCACGGTCCGCTCGGCCTGATCCTTGGCCTGGCCCCAGCGATAGCCTGCCATGACCTTGGCCGGGCCGAAGGCGTAGCTGCCGGCGACAGCAGCCTTCTTGACGGTGCCGGTGCCGAGGAAGGCGGCGCCACTGGTGACACTCGGGTTGGATTGGTCATAGGCGACGGTGGCGCCGAACGGGCCAGCCGCGTACGTTGCTGCGGCACCAAAGCCGGTGTCGCGGCGGAACTGGCCCGGTACTTCGCCGCTGCCGGGCGCGCCGTTGCCGAAGGACCAATGAGCTCCCACGGTCACCGGGCCGAACACACCGCTGTACTTGACCGTGTTATCCGAGCGGAAGTCCGTGCCGAGCAGGGCTACCGTCGGTTCATACAGGGTTGCATAGCCGGCTGGCGAGAAGTTGGCCAGTGCATCGAACATCGTGGTGTACTGGCGCCCCAAGGTGACCTGGCCGGCAGTGTTGCTCTTCACGCCGACGAATGCCTGACGGCCAAACAAGCGGCCGCCTTGCTGCGACTTGCCATCGTCCACGCCGAAACCGCTTTCCAGCACGAAAACTGCGCTCAGGCCACTGCCCAGGTCTTCCACACCGCGCAGGCCCCAGCGCGAGCCGGACAGGCCTCCGCCGTTCAGGGCAAAGCGGTGGTCGGAGCCGCCGCTGGGATTGACCAGATTCGTGGCAAATTCGACGTTGGCATCCACCACGCCGTAAAGCGTGACGCTCGATTGGGCCTGCGCCGCCCCAGCAAACGTGCCAAGCGCTGCCAGCGCCAGAAGCGATTTCTTCATGCTCGTTGATCTCCACTGTAAGAATTATTGGTGACTGCCCGGGAGAACCTCCTGTTGGTCTCCATCCCCCGCGCGTCAAACTTCCTTGGAAGTTGCGAAGTACTGTAACAAACAACTTTTCATTCACCAGCCGGGCTCAACCCCCTTGTCTGGTTTTAGCAACTCAGGGTTTCTGTGTAGCCAGGCGTATCAATCCAAGGCGCGATGCGGGCTGGCGCCGATTAGAGGCAAGCTACAATGCGGGTAATCCCGATGGCCCCATCGTGTGCCGCGCCACCGCTGCGCACCCCACCATGGCAGGGACTGCCGGGAACCAAGACCAACCGCCTCTGCGACATGGACACCCTGATCAAAGAATTCGACGTGGCATTGCGCGCCATCGCCGGCGCCACGCGCTCGGCGCGCGCCAACCCGGCTGACCGGCTGGCGCCGGACACCGAACAGATGAGCGCCGACGAACGCCGCCATGTGGCCGGCCTGATGCGCATCAACCATGTCGGCGAGGTCTGCGCGCAGGCCCTGTACCAGGCGCAGAAGCTGACCGCGCGCAATGGCGCCGTGCGCGCGCAGATGGATGCCGCCGCGCGCGAAGAGGAGGACCACCTGGCCTGGTGCGCCGAGCGCCTGCGCGAGCTGGGGTCGCGTCCGAGCCTGCTCAATCCGCTGTGGTATGCCGGCGCCTTTGCCATCGGCTGGGTCGCCGGCCGCGCCGGCGATCGCGTCAGCCTGGGCTTCGTCGCCGAGACCGAGCACCAGGTCGAGCACCATCTGGGCGGGCACCTGGACCGCCTGCCCGAGGCCGACGGCCGCTCGCGCGCCATCCTCGAGCAGATGCGCGACGACGAGATCCGCCACGGCGACGCCGCGCGCGCGGCCGGCGGGATGCCGTTGCCCGCGCCGGTGCGGGCGCTGATGCGCGGCGCGTCGCGCGTGATGACCACCGCCGCTTATCGCATCTGATGCGGGCCTGAAGCCAGCGTGCCCGCCGCCAGGCCCTGGATTCAGCGGGGCTGGCGGGCAATTGTTGTATCCTTTCTCGGCGCGACGGGACAGGTCTTTTCCGCGCCGCCGGCAGTTCCCCCGCAAGTGGTTCTCAGGTGGTTTCTCTGCTTTCCTCCCTAAGATCTTCATTTCATTAAGGATTCACTTTTTCGGTGCGTGAAGTGTGCGCGCTAAGTCATTGTTCTGATTCAAAAAATCTCGTTTGCTGCCCTGCTTGCAGCCTTGACCGCCCATATCGCTTCCTCTAAAGTGGGAAATAGTGTGAGGAAGTGTATTTTTGTGTGAAATTGGGCCCCGACCGTGGGATGATCTCGTCATAGTCGGAACAGAAGGATTCAAGCGCATGCCGGCCGGCAACTGGCCGGCAGGGACCGGGAGCGAGCTTGTTTCAGGGAGCGTCGGCACTCTCGCTGGATGCCAAGGGGCGGATGTCTGTTCCGTCCCGGCATCGCGAGGCGCTGCAACAGCAGGCCGAGGGCCGGGTGACGCTGACCAAGCACCCGGATGGCTGCCTGCTGCTGTTTCCCCGGCCCGAGTGGGAAAACTTCCGCACGCGCATTGCAGCGCTGCCGATGGATGCGCACTGGTGGAAGCGCATCTTCCTGGGCAACGCCGCCGACGTGGAAATGGACGGCGCGGGCCGGGTGCTGATCGCACCGGAGCTGCGCAGTGCCGCCATGCTCGACAAAGAAGTCATGCTGCTCGGCATGGGCAGCCATTTCGAAGTGTGGGATGCCGCGACATACGCCGCCAAGGAACAGCAGGCGATGGCGCAGGGCATGCCCGAAGCATTGAAGAATTTCTCTTTCTGAAGAGGTCATGAGTCCTACCGGAACACCGGCAACCCCCGCCCTGCACCATCGCACCGTGCTGCTGGACGAGGCCGTCGAGGCTCTGGTCTGGCGGCCGGACGGGATCTACGTCGACGGCACCTTCGGCAGGGGAGGGCACAGCCGGGCGGTGCTGGCCCGGCTGGGGCCAGACGGGGCCCTGGTTGCATTCGACAAGGACCCAGCAGCAATCGCAGAAGCGGGCGCCATCAAGGATGCCCGCTTCTCCATTGAGCACGCGAGCTTTGCGGCCATGGCCGAACGCCTTTCCGGGCGCGGCCATGTGGCTGGCGTGCTGCTCGACCTGGGGATCAGCTCGCCCCAGATCGATGAGGCGGCGAGGGGGTTTTCCTTTCGTTTCGAGGGCCCGCTGGACATGCGCATGGACACCACGCGCGGCATCACCGCCGCCCAGTGGCTGGCGCAGGCGGATGAGCAGGACATTGCCAGGGTGATACGAGACTATGGGGAAGAACGGTTTGCTGTACAGATTGCAAAGGCGATTGTTGCTCGCCGGCGCGAACCCGGCGATGGCGGACCCATCGCCACTACTGCCGACCTTGCCGCGCTCGTGGCGAAAGCCGTCAAAACACGCGAGAAGGGTCAGGACCCTGCGACCCGCACCTTTCAGGCTCTACGGATTCACGTCAATCAAGAGCTTGAGGACCTCGAAAGAGGGCTGAAGGCGGCGTATGAACTGCTGCAGGTCGGAGGGCGCCTGGTGGTGATCAGCTTCCACTCGCTGGAGGACCGCATCGTCAAGCGGTTCATGGCGGCGCACGCCCGTCCCCAGCAGGATGCCGACCCGGCGCTGCGCCGCGCGCCGCTGCGCGCGGCCGACCTGCCGCAACCGACGCTGCGCCTGCTCGGCCGCTACAAGCCCGGCGCCGACGAGGTGGCCGCCAACCCGCGCGCGCGCTCGGCCGTGATGCGCGTGGCCGAGAAGCTGGCGCCCGCGGCGCCTGCCGGCGGAGGTGCGCGCGCATGAACCGCCTGACCTTCTTCCTGCTCGCCGCGCTGATCCTGTGCGCGCTGTCGCTGGTGAGCGCGCAGCACCAGGCGCGCACGCTGTTCGTGGCGCTGGAGCGGGCCCAGTCTGAAGAGAAGCAGCTCGATATCGACTGGTCGCGCCTGCAGTACCAGCAGAGCGCGCTGGGCAAGAGCGCGCGCATCGCCGATACGGCGCGCGCGCAGCTGAAGATGGCGCCGGTCAACCCCGGCAAGACCCAATACCTGTCCGGCATCGTGCTGCCGCCGCCCGCCGAGGCGGCGCCGGCCAGTGCCGCGGAGGCGCGCCGATGAGCATGGCCCGTCCCAACCCGCCCCGCCGCGACCGCAACGGCACCGCCTCGCGCCCGCGCAGCGGCCAGTTCTCGGCCAGCCCGGTGCTGGGCCTGCGCCTGCCGATGTGGCGCTCCAAGCTGGTGGTGTTCATGATGTTCGCGGCCTTCGTCGCGCTCGCCGTGCGCGCGGCCTGGATCCAGGGCCCGGGCAACCAGTTCTACGAGGCCGAGGGCAAGAAGCGCTTCCAGCGCACGCTGGAGCTGCCCGCCACGCGCGGCAAGATCCTGGACCGCAACGGCCTGGTGCTGGCCACCAGCCTGCCGGTCAAGGCGATCTGGGCGGTGCCCGAAGACGTGCCCAACCAGGTCGACGCCGCCAAGATCCGCCAGCTGGCCAAGCTGCTCGGCATGTCGGAGAAAGACCTGGGCAAAAAGCTGTCCGAGGACAAGGGCTTTGTCTACCTGAAGCGCCAGGTGCTGCCCGATGTCGCCGACAAGATTGCCGCGCTGAAGATCGAAGGCATCCACCAGACCCGCGAATACAAGCGCTTCTACCCGGAAGGGGAGGCGATGGCGCATATCGTCGGCTTCACCAACGTGGAAGACCGCGGCCAGGAAGGCGTGGAGCTGGCGCGCGAGCCCGGCCTGGCCGGCCGTGCCGGCGCGCGCCAGGTGATCAAGGACCGGCTGGGCCGCGTGGTCGAGGACGTGGGCGTGCTGAAGACGCCGCGCGACGGCCAGGACATCCAGCTGTCGATCGACGCCAAGATCCAGTACCTGGCCTACAACGAGCTCAAGGCCGTGGTCGAGCGCCACAAGGCCAAGGCCGCCAGCGCGGTGGTGCTGGACGCCCAGACCGGCGAGGTGCTGGCGCTGGCCAACTGGCCCACCTACAACCCCAACGACCGCAGCCGGCTGTCCGGCGAGCAGCTGCGCAACCGCGTGCTGACCGACACCTTCGAGCCGGGCTCGATGATGAAGCCGATCACCATCGGCCTGGCGCTGCAGCTCAAGCGCGTGACGCCGTCCACGGTGGTCACCACCTCCGGCAAGTACAACTTCGAAGGCGCGACCATCAGCGATACCCATAACTACGGGGCCCTGACCGTGAGCGGCGTGATCCAGAAGTCGAGCAACATCGGCACGACCAAGATCGCGATGATGATGAAGCCGCAGGAGATGTGGGACATGTTCACCAGCGTCGGCCTCGGCCAGGCGCCCAAGATCGGCTTCCCCGGCGCCGTGGCCGGCCGCGTGCGCCCGTTCAAGAGCTGGCGGCCGATCGAGCAGGCCACGATGTCATATGGCTACGGCCTGTCGGTCTCGCTGTTCCAGATGGCGCATGCCTACACCATCTTTGCGCACGACGGCGAGCTGATCCCGGTGTCGATGTTCCGCACCAGCGGTCCGGTCACCGGCGAACGCATCCTGTCGCCGCAGGTGGCGCGCGATGTGCGCGCCATGCTCGAGACCGTGACCGCGCCCGGCGGCACCGCCCCCGAGGCGCAGGTGATGGGCTACCGCGTCGGCGGCAAGACCGGTACCGCCTACAAGCATGAAGGCCGCGGCTACAACCGCAGCAAGTACCGCGCCTCGTTCATCGGCCTGGCGCCGATGTCGAACCCGCGCGTCATCGTGGCGGTCAGCGTGGACGAGCCCACCGCCGGCAGCCACTACGGCGGCCTGGTGGCCGGCCCGGCGTTCGCGGCCATTACCGGCGGCACGCTGCGCGCACTGAATGTCCAGCCCGATTCGCCGATCCGCCAGCTGGTGGTCAGCGACAAGGTGCAGGAAAGCGAACCGTGGAGTTCGACCCAATGAGATCGACCCGATGACGGCCAAGCCCCTGCTCCCCCTCGAGGTCACCGCCCAGGCCAGCAACGCGCTGGCCTGGCTGCGTACCAACGTGGCCGCCGCAGCACAGCTCACCGGCGACACCCGGCGCCTGGCGCCCGGCGATGTGTTCTTTGCCTACGTGCTCGGCAACGCGCGCCTGGCGACCGACGGCCGCCCCTATATCGCCCAGGCGATCGCCGCCGGCGCCGGTGCCGTGGTCTACGAGGCCGACGGCTTCGACTGGCCCTTCGGCGACGTCGTGCCGCACCTGGCCGTGAGCCACCTGCACCAGCTGGCCGGCCCGATCGCCGCCGGCTGGCATGGCAACCCGGTGCGCGGCCTGGCCGTGACCGGCATCACCGGCACCAACGGCAAGACCTCGTGCAGCCAGTGGCTGGCGCGGGTGCTGCAGGCCGCCGGCACGCCCTGCGCGGCCATCGGCACGCTGGGCACCGGCTTCCCGGGCGCGCTGCAGGCCACCGGCTTCACCACGCCCGACGCGGTGCAGCTGCAGGCCAGCCTGGCCGCGCTGCATGACGCCGGCGCACGCGCGGTGGCGATGGAAGTGTCCTCGCACGGCCTGGAGCAGGAGCGCGTGGCCGGCACGCATTTCTCGGTGGCGGTGCTGACCAACCTGACCCAGGACCACCTCGACTACCACGGCTCGATGGCCGAGTACGAGGCCGCCAAGAGCCGCCTGTTCCGCTGGGACGGCTTGCGCACGGCCGTCATCAACCGCGACGACGCCATGGGCCGGCGCCTGCTGGCGGCCGATGCCGCCGCCATCGCCGCGCCGCACGTGATCGAATACGGCATCGACGGCCCGGGCGCGGCCATGGTGCGCGGCCCGCGCGGCGAGTGGCTGCGCGCGACCGACGTGCGCGCCACGCCCACCGGCACCGCCTTCCATATCGACGGCAGCTTCGGCAGCGCCGAAATGGCCACGCCGATGATCGGCGCCTTCAACGTCAGCAACCTGCTGGCAGTGCTGGGCGCGGCGCTGGCCAATGGCGTGCCGTGGGACGCGGCCATTGCCGCGCTGCGCGCGCTGACGCCGGTGGAAGGACGCATGGAGCTGTTCGGCGCCGGCGGCGGCCCGGATGCGCCGCTGGCCGTGGTCGACTACGCCCATACGCCCGACGCGCTGGAACAGACCCTGGCCGCGCTGCGCCCGGTGGCGCAGGCGCGCAACGGCCGCCTGTGGTGCGTGTTCGGCTGCGGCGGCGACCGCGACCCGATCAAGCGTCCGCTGATGGGCGCGGTGGCCGAGCGCCTGGCTGACGAGGTCATCCTGACCAGCGACAACCCGCGCAGCGAAGACCCGCAGGAGATCCTGGAAGCCATTGCCGACGGCATGGCCGAGCGCGCGCGCGGGCGCCAGATCGAAGACCGCGCCGCCGCCATCCTCTATGCCGTCAGGCACGCGGCCGCGGCCGACGTGGTGCTGGTGGCGGGCAAGGGCCATGAGGCCACCCAGGAGATCCAGGGCCGCAAGCGCCCGTTCTCCGATCGCGAACACGTACGCCTGGCACTGGCCACACGCGGAGTATCGGCATGAGCCAGACCCCAATGACTACCTTGCAGCAAGCCGCCGGCTGGATCGCCGGCGCGCGCGTTCGCGGCGACGGCGCCGTGCAGTTTGCGCGCGTGCATACCGACAGCCGCAGCGTCGGGCCCGGCGACCTGTTCGTCGCCCTCAAGGGCGAGCGCTTCGACGCGCACGACTTTATCGCCGACGTGGTGGCGCGCGGCGCCGCCGCGGTGCTGGTCAGCCGTGAGGTCGATGCCGGCGTGCCGGCCATCGTCGCGCCGGATACGCGCCTTGCGCTGGGCGAGCTGGGCGCAGGCTGGCGCCGCCAGTTCACCCTGCCGGCGGTGGCGGTGACCGGCAGCAACGGCAAGACCACGGTCAAGGAAATGATCGCGGCCATCTTTGCCGCGGCGGTGGGCGAGGACCAGCGCCTGGCCACCGGCGGCAACCTGAACAACGATATCGGCCTGCCGCTGACGGTGTTGCGCCTGCGCGCCACGCACAAGCTGGCGGTGCTTGAGCTTGGCATGAACCATCCGGGCGAGACCGTCTACCTGGCCGGCATCGCCCAGCCCACCGTGGCGGTGATCACCAACGCGCAGCGCGAGCACCAGGAATTCATGGTCAGCGTGGAAGCCGTGGCGCACGAGCATGCCGCCGCGATCGCGGCGCTGCCGGCCGGCGGCGTAGCGGTGTACCCGTTCGACGCGGAAAGCGGCGGCGCTCACGCGCCGGTGTGGCGCGAGGCCGCGGGCGCACGCCGCGCGCTGTCGTTCGGTACCTCGCAGCGCGCCGATGTGCACGCCACCGTGACGCTGGTCGACGGCGCCCAGGTGATGCAGGTGCGCGCGCCTGGCCATGCCTTCGACGTACGCCTGGCGCTGCTGGGCGAGCACAACGTGCGCAACGCGCTGGCCGCCATCGCCTGCGCGCTGGCCGCGGGTGTGCACGTGCCCGCGATCCAGTCGGGCCTGGCCGGATTCAGTGCGGTCAAGGGCCGGCTGCAGGTCAAGTACACGACGGGTGGGACGGTAGTCATCGACGACACCTATAACGCCAACCCCGACTCCATGCGCGCCGCCATCGACGTGCTGGCCGGCTTTGCCGCGCCGCGCGTGCTGGTGCTGGGCGACATGGGCGAAGTCGGCGACCAGGGTCCGGCATTCCACGAAGAGATCGGTGCCTACGCGAAGGCGCGCGGCGTCGGCACGCTGTGGGCGACCGGCGAACTGGCCGTGCATGCGGTGCAGGCATTCGGTGCCGGCGCCCGGCATTTCGGCACCGCGGAAGACCTGGTGACGGCACTGGAGGAAGACAGCAGGGGCATGGTGGCGCAAGCGGGCGCCGTGCTGGTGAAGGGATCGCGCTTCATGCGCATGGAACGGATGGTCGCGGCGCTGGTCGCAGACACTTCCGCCCACTAAATAAGACAACACGATGTTATTGGCTCTGGCCCAGTGGCTGCAAAACGACTACAGCTTCCTCCGGGTCGTCAACTACCTGACTTTCCGCGCGGTGATGGCCAACCTCACCGCGCTGCTGATCGGGCTGGCGTTTGGTCCGTGGGTGATCCGCAAGCTGACCGAGCTGAAGGTCGGCCAGGCGGTGCGCACCATCGGCCCGCAGACGCACCTGGTCAAGTCCGGCACGCCGACCATGGGCGGCGTGCTGGTGCTGGTTTCGATCGCGGTGTCGACGCTGCTGTGGTGCGACTGGGGCAACCGGTTTATCTGGGTGGTGATGCTGGTCACCTTCGGCTACGGCGCCATCGGCTGGGTCGACGACTACCGCAAGGTGGTGTATCGCGATCCGCGCGGCATGTCGAGCCGCGAGAAGTTCTTCTGGCAGACGCTGATCGGCCTGGTGGCCGCGGTCTACCTGGCGTTCTCGGTGTCGGAAAGCAGCAACGTGAGGGTGTGGGACCTGTTCCTGAGCTGGGTCGAGGGCGGGCTGTCGCTGGACATGCCCTACAAGTCCAACCTGATCGTGCCTTTCTTCAAGGAGATCAGCTACCCGCTGGGCGTGGCCGGCTTCATCGTGCTGACCTACCTGGTGATCGTGGGCTCGAGCAATGCCGTCAACCTGACCGACGGCCTGGACGGCCTGGTGATCATGCCGGTGGTGCTGGTCGGCAGCGGCCTGGGTGTGTTTGCGTATGTGATGGGCAGCGCGGTCTACAGCAAGTACCTGCTGTTTCCGCATATCCCGGGCGCGGGCGAGCTGCTGATCTTCTGCTCGGCGCTGGCCGGGGCGGGGCTCGCGTTCCTGTGGTTCAACGCGCACCCGGCGCAGGTATTCATGGGCGACGTCGGCGCGCTGGCGCTGGGCGGCGCGCTGGGCACGGTGGCGGTGATCGTGCGCCAGGAGATCGTGCTGTTCGTGATGGGCGGCATCTTCGTGGTGGAAACGCTGTCGGTGATGCTGCAGGTGACGTGGTTCAAGATCACCAAGCGCCGTTATGGCGAAGGCAGGCGGCTGTTCCGGATGGCGCCGCTGCATCACCATTTCGAACTGGGCGGCTGGAAGGAAACCCAGGTCACGGTGCGCTTCTGGATCATCACCATGCTGCTGGTGCTGATCGGGTTGTCGACGCTGAAGTTGCGTTAATGGCGGCGCAGGTCAGGGACTGACGGCGCTCTCTCTATAGATACAGGAAACCAAAGGCAGGAAATCGAAGTGTTTGGCGAGCTGCAGAAACCTCATGTGCTGGTACTGGGCCTCGGTGAGTCGGGGCTGGCCATGGCGCGCTGGTGTGGCCTGAACGGCTGCGCGGTGCGCGTGGCCGACACGCGCGAGGCCCCCGCCAACCTTGTCTTCCTGCAGGCCGAGCTGACCTCGGCCGAATTCGTCGGCGGCCCGTTTGCCGAAAGCCTGCTCGACGGCATCGGCCTGGTGGCGATCAGCCCCGGCCTGTCGCCGCTGGAAGCCGGCACCGGCGCGCTGCTGGCCGCGGCGCAGGCGCGCGGCATCCCGGTGTGGGGAGAGATCGAGCTGTTCGTGCGCGCGCTGCGCCACCTGGAAGCCGAGTCCGGCTACGCGCCGAAGATCCTGGCCATCACCGGCACCAACGGCAAGACCACCACCACCGCGCTGACCGGCGGGCTGGTGGAGCGCGCCGGCAAGAGCGTGGCGGTGGCGGGCAATATCAGCCCGTCGGCGCTGGACAAGCTGTCAGCCTGCATCGCCTCGGCATCGCTGCCGGACGTCTGGGTGCTGGAGCTGTCCAGCTTCCAGCTGGAAACCACGCATACGCTGGCGCCGGCCGCGGCGACCGTGCTCAACGTCACCCAGGACCACCTGGACTGGCATGGCTCGATGGAGGCCTACGCCGCGTCCAAGGCCCGCATTTTCGGGCCGGCTGGCAGCGAGTGCGTGCAGGTGCTCAACCGCAACGACCGCCTGACCCTGGACATGGCGCGCCCCGGGCGCACCCTGCTGACCTTCGGCACCGACCTGCCGGAAGCGCCCGGCAGCTTCGGCATCTTGCGCGAAGGCGGCATGCCCTGGCTGGTGCTGGCCGAACCCGATCCGGATGCGGAAGGGGAGGGCAAGCCGCGCCGCCGCAAGGCCGCCGAGGCGACTCAGGAAGCCATGCCGGTGCGCCACAAGCGCCTGATGCCGGCCGACGCGCTGCATATCCGCGGCATGCACAACGCCACCAACGCGATGGCCGCGCTGGCGCTGTGCCGGGCCATCGACCTGCCCATGAACGCACTGCTGCACGGCCTGCGCGAGTACCGCGGCGAGCCGCACCGAGTCGAGTGGGTCGCCACCATCGACGACGTGGAGTATTTCGACGACAGCAAGGGCACCAACGTGGGTGCTACCGTGGCCGCGCTGTCGGGGCTGGACAAGCGCGTGGTGCTGATCGCCGGTGGCGAAGGCAAGGGCCAGGACTTCTCGCCGCTGGCCGCGCCGGTGGCGCAGTACGCGCGCGCGGTGGTGCTGATCGGCCGCGCGGCGGGTGAGCTGCGCGAGGTGCTGACTGCGGCCCTGCAAGGCAGCGGCGCCAGCATGGTCGACGCCACCACGCTGGAAGAGGCCGTGACGAAGGCCGCCGAACTGGCCGAAGCCGGCGATGTGGTGCTGCTGTCGCCGGCGTGCGCCAGCCTCGACATGTTCCGCAACTACGTGCATCGCGCCGAGGTCTTCCGCGGCGCGGTGGAAGAACTGGCCCTGTCCCGGGGGATCCTGCCATGAGCGACGCACAGGTCAAGCGCAGCGGTTTTATCGGCGCCACCATCGGCAATGCCTGGGGTGGCCTGCGCGACGCGGTGTCGGGCGTCAAGCCGACCCGTTCGCGCATGATGGAGTATGACCAGCCCATGCTGTGGGTCTCGATCGTGCTGCTCGCGCTCGGCCTGGTGATGGTCTATTCGGCCTCGATCGCGCTGCCGGACTCGCCGCGCTACGCCAACTACCGCGAAAGCCACTTCCTGCTGCGGCACGCGTTCGCGCTCCTGATCGGGCTGTCGGTCGGGCTGGCCGCGTTCCAGATCCCGGTAAAGGTGTGGGACCGCTATGCGCCCAAGCTCTTTATCGTGGCGCTGGTCCTGCTGGTGATCGTGCTGGTGCCGTTCATCGGCAAGGGCGTGAACGGCGCGCGGCGCTGGATTCCACTGGGGGTGATGAACTTCCAGCCGTCGGAGCTGATGAAGCTGGCGGTGGTGCTGTATGCCGCCAACTACACCGTGCGCAAGCAGGAGTGGATGCAGACCGTGTCCAAGGGCTTCCTGCCGATGGGCGTGGCGGTGGTGGTGGTGGGCATGCTGCTGCTGCTGGAACCCGACATGGGCGCGTTCCTGGTGATCGCCGCGGTGGCGATGGGCATCCTGTTCCTGGGCGGCATCAACGGCAAGCTGTTTGCCGGACTGGTCGGCGTGGCGGTGGGCGCGTTCGCGCTGCTGATCACCGCTTCCCCCTGGCGGCGCGAGCGGATCTTCGCCTACCTGAACCCATGGGAAGAGAACAACGCGCTGGGCAAGGCCTACCAGCTGACTCACTCGCTGATCGCTTTCGGCCGCGGCGAGTGGACCGGCGTGGGGCTGGGCGGCAGTATCGAGAAGCTGCACTACCTGCCCGAAGCGCATACCGACTTCATTCTGGCGGTGATCGGCGAGGAATTTGGCTTTATCGGCGTGCTGGTGGTGATCGTGCTGTTCTACTGGCTGGTGCGCCGCTCCTTCGGTATCGGCCGCACCGCGCTGCAGCTGGACCGCACCTTTGCCGGCCTGGTGGCCAAGGGCATCGGCGTGTGGATCGGCTGGCAGACCTTTATCAACATGGGCGTGAACCTGGGCCTGCTGCCGACCAAGGGGCTGACGCTGCCGCTGGTCAGCTATGGCGGCTCGGGGATCCTGATGAACTGCGTGGCGCTGGCGATCCTGCTGCGCATTGACTACGAGAATCGAGTACTGATGCGCGGAGGGAAGGTATGACCCAACCGCGCACCCTGCTCGTGATGGCCGGCGGCACCGGGGGACATGTGTTCCCGGGGCTGGCGGTCGCGCAGGCGCTGCGCGAGCAGGGCTGGAAAGTGGTGTGGCTGGGCAATCGCACCGGCATGGAAGCCACGCTGGTGCCCAGGCACGGCATCCCGATGGAGTTCATCCAGTTCGGCGGACTGCGCGGCAAGGGGCTGGTGACCAAGTTCCTGCTGCCGCTGAACCTGCTGCGTGCGTTCTGGCAGAGCATCGTCGCGCTGCGTCGGGTGCGCCCGAGCGTGGTGCTTGGCATGGGCGGCTATATCACCTTCCCGGCGGGGATGATGGCCTCGCTGCTGGGGCGCCCGCTGGTGCTGCACGAGCAGAACTCGATCGCGGGCCTGGCCAACAAGGTGCTGGCCAAAGTGGCCGACCGCGTGCTGTGCGCATTCCCGGATGCTCTACCCGGCGGTGAATGGACGGGCAACCCGGTGCGCGCGGAACTGGCGCACCTGGACGCCCCCGAGGCGCGCTACGACCAGCGCGGCGGCCCGCTGCGCATCCTGGTGGTGGGCGGCAGCCTGGGCGCCGCGGCGCTCAACGAGGTGGTGCCCAGGGCCATCGCGCTGTTGCCTGAAGGCGAGCGCCCGGTGGTGACGCACCAGGCGGGCGCGAAGCAGATCGATACGCTGCGCGCCAACTATGCGGCCGCGCGGGTGCCGGCGCAGACGCTGCCGTTTATCGACGACATGGCCAGGGCCTATGCCGACGCGGACCTGGTGATCTGCCGCGCCGGCGCGATGACGGTCTCGGAAGTGGCCGCGGCGGGCGTGGCGGCGCTGTTCGTGCCGTTCCCGCACGCGGTGGACGACCACCAGACCACCAACGCAAAGTTTTTGTCGGGTCAGGGCGCGGCCCTGCTCGTGCAGCAAAAAGACCTGACGGCCGAAGGCCTGGCGCGGACCATCGCCAGCCTGACCCGGCCGCAGCTGAAAGACATGGCGCGCCTGGCGCGCGGACTGGCCAGGCCAGAGGCTACCCGGCGCGTTGCCGAGGTATGCAGCGAGCTGGCCAGGGACTGAAGCCTATACAAGCAGCAATCGAATGAAGCATATCGTCAAGAACATCCACTTCGTGGGCATCGGCGGGGCCGGCATGAGCGGCATCGCCGAGGTCCTGCTGAACCTGGGATACAAGGTCTCGGGCTCCGACGTGGGCAACAATGCCGCCACGCGGCGCCTGGCGTCGCTGGGCGCCACGGTGATGCACGGCCATGACGCGGCCAACGTGACCGGCGCCAACGCCGTGGTGGTGTCGACCGCGGTCAGCGGCGACAACCCCGAAGTGCTGGCCGCCCGCAGCAAGCGCATCCCGGTGGTGCCGCGCGCGGTGATGCTGGCCGAGCTGATGCGCCTGAAGCAGGGCGTGGCCATCGCCGGCACGCACGGCAAGACCACCACCACCAGCCTGGTGGCGTCGGTGCTGGCTGAAGGCGGGCTGGACCCGACCTTCGTGATCGGCGGCCGCCTGAACTCGGCCGGCGCCAATGCGCGCCTGGGCACGGGCGACTTCATCGTGGCCGAGGCCGACGAGTCGGACGCATCGTTCCTGAACCTGTTCCCGGTCATGGAGGTCATCACCAATATCGACGCCGACCACATGGACACCTACGGGCACGATTTTGCCCGGCTCAAGCAGGCGTTCATCGAGTTCACCCAGCGGCTGCCGTTCTACGGCATCGCGGTGCTGTGCGTGGACGACCCCAACGTGCGCGAGATCCTGCCGTTCGTGTCCAAGCCGGTGGTGCGCTACGGCTTTGCCGAAGACGCGCAGATCCGCGCCGTGGACGCGCGCGCGGTCGACGGCCAGATGCATTTCACCGTGCGGCGCCAGCTCAACGGCCATGCCGAGCCGCCGCTGGAGATCGTGCTGAACCTGCCCGGCCTGCACAACGTGCAGAACGCGCTGGCGGCGATCGCCATCGCCACCGAGCTGGAAGTCCCCGATGCCGCCATCGTCAAGGCGTTGCGCGAATTCCACGGCGTGGGCCGGCGCTTCCAGCGCTACGGCGAGGTGGCCACGCCCGACGGCGCCGGCACCTTCACCCTGGTGGACGACTACGGCCATCACCCGGTTGAGATGGCGGCCACGCTGGCCGCCGCGCGCGGCGCGTTCCCGGGGCGCCGCCTGGTGCTGGCGTTCCAGCCGCACCGCTTTACCCGTACGCGGGATTGCTTTGAGGACTTCGTCAAAGTGCTGGGCACCGTCGATGCCCTGCTGCTGGCCGAGGTCTACGCCGCCGGCGAAGCCCCGATCGTGGCCGCCGACGGCCGTGCGCTGACCCGCGCGCTGCGCGTGGCCGGCAAGGTAGAACCTGTTTTCGTGGAGCAGATGGAAGACATGCCGCAGGCCATCCTGAATGCCGTCCGGCCCGGCGATGTGGTCGTGACAATGGGCGCGGGCTCGATCGGAGGCGTGCCCGGACAACTGGTGTCGCACCAGCAACCGCTGCAGCAAGGGAGCCAGGCATGAGCTTCGTCGCCCATCCCAATATCGATCCCAGGTCGCTGGGCAAGGTCGGCGTGCTGCTGGGCGGGCGCTCGGCCGAGCGCGAGATCTCGCTGATGTCCGGCAACGGCGTGCTGGCCGCGCTGCTCTCGCGCGGCGTGGACGCGCATGGATTCGATCCGGGCCTGCAGGGCGTGGCCGAGCTGGCCGCGGCCGGCTTTGACCGTGTCTTTATCGCGCTGCATGGCCGCTACGGCGAGGACGGCACCATCCAGGGCCTGCTCGAGCAGCTGGGCGTGCCGTACACCGGCAGCGGCGTGCTGGCCTCGGCCATGGCCATGGACAAGCAGGCCACCAAGCGCCTGTGGATGACCCACGATCTGGCCACGCCGCGCTTTGCCATGCTGCATGCGGGCACCGACTTCGACGCCGTGGCCGCCGACCTGGGCCTGCCGCTGATCGTCAAGCCGGCGCGCGAGGGCTCGTCGATCGGCCTGACCAAGGTCACCGCGGCGGACCAGATGCGCGCGGCCTTCGAGAAGGCCGCGGCGCTGGACCACGACGTCATCGCCGAGACCTTTATCGACGGCGCCGAGCTGACCTGCCCGATCGTGGGCGAGGGCGACACCGCCGAAGCGCTGCCCGTCATCCGCATCGTCGCGCCCGAAGCCAACTACGACTATCAAAATAAGTACTTTACTGACGATACCCAGTACTTGTGCCCGTCGGGCCTGGACCCTGCAGTCGAACGCGAAGTCCAGGCGCTGGCGGTGCAGGCCTACCGCGTCCTTGGCTGCCGCGGCTGGGCGCGCGCCGATGTGATGCTGCGCGCCGACGGCAAGCCTTTCCTGCTCGAGATGAATACCTCGCCCGGCATGACCGGCCATTCGCTGGTGCCGATGGCGGCGCGCGCGGTCGGCATCAGCTACGAGGACTTCGTCATGCAGGTGGTGGCTGCCGCAACGCTGGACCTGCATCCGAACGAGCATTGGAAACCCGAGTAACGCAACCGAACAGGACCCCACCGGACCATGTGGCATAACGCACGCCTGCTCAACCTGATCGCCTCCGCGCTGTACGCGCTGGTGGTGCTGATGGCGCTCGCGGCAGGCCTGCTGTGGCTGGCGCAGCGGCCGGTGTTCGCCATCACCCATGTGGAGATCGGCCCGATGGACGGCGCCGCCCTGCGCCACGTGAACGCGCCCAGCGTGCGCGCCAGCGCGCTGGGCAAGCTGACCGGCAATTTCTTCACGCTGGACCTGAACGCGGCGCGGCAGGCCTTCGAGTCGGTGCCGTGGGTGCGGCGCGCCAGCGTGCGGCGCGAGTGGCCCAACGGCCTGGCGGTAGAGGTTGAGGAACACGAGGCGCTGGGCACCTGGGGCCCGCCCGAAAGCGGTCGCCTGATCAATACCTATGGCGAGGTCTTTGTCGCCAACACCGCCGAGGCGGAAGAAGACGCACAGCTGCTGGCGCTGGACGGGCCGCCGGACAGCGAGGGCGACGTGATCGAGAAGCTCGAGGTCATGCGCCAGTGGTTCAAGCCGCTCAAGGCCGAGCCGCTGGCGGTGGCGCTGTCCGGCCGCTATGCCTGGCGCGCCAAGCTGTCCAACGGCATGGAGGTCGAACTGGGCCGCGAGCAGAACGATGAGGAACGCGTGGCGATGGACCAGCGGGTCCGGCGCTTTGTCGCGGCCTGGCCGCAGGTCACCCAGCAATGGGGCAGCCAGATCGAGTCTGCCGACCTGCGCTATCCCAACGGCTTCGCCATCCGCGCCGCCAATGCCCGCTTCCTGACCGACGCGCAGGTTGCGGCGGCGGTCCGGGCCGAAAAGGCAGTGAAGGTAGTGAAAGCAGCGGCCGCGGCCAAGCCGGCGGCGGCAGCAACGGTTTCAGGTACTTCCAACAACAATCCGACGCGACTGAAGAGCAAGAACGCGGAGAAAACCCGATGAGCAAGGAATACAAGGACCTGTTGGTCGGTCTGGATATCGGCACCTCGAAGGTGGCGGCGGTGGTGGCAGAACTGCGCCCCGACGGCAGCTACGAGGTGATCGGGATGGGCCAGTCAGAGTCCAAGGGTCTGAAGAAAGGGGTCGTGGTCAATATCGAGGCCACCGTGCAGTCCATCCAGAAGGCGCTGGAAGAGGCCGAACTGATGGCCGACTGCAAGATTTCGGAGGTCTTCACCGGCATCGCCGGCAGCCACATCCGCAGCTTCAACTCCAGCGGCATGGTGGCGATCAAGGACAAGGAGGTCACGCAGACCGACGTGGCGCGCGTGATCGAGACCGCCAAGGCGGTCAATATCCCGACCGACCAGCAGATCCTGCACATCCTCACGCAGGAATTCATCATCGACGGCCAGGAAGACGTGCGCGAGCCCATCGGCATGAGCGGCATCCGCCTGGAAGTGAAGGTGCATATTGTCACCGGCGCGGTCAGCGCCGCGCAGAATATCGTCAAGTGCGTGCGCCGCTGCGGCCTGGAAGTGCACGACCTGATCCTGCAGCCGCTGGCCTCCAGCCTGGCGGTGCTGACCGAGGACGAGAAGGAGCTGGGTGTGGTGCTGGTCGACATCGGCGGCGGCACCACCGACATCGCCATCTTCAGCGAAGGCGCGATCCGCCATACGGCCGTGATCCCCATCGCCGGCGACCAGATCACCAACGACATTGCGATGGCGCTGCGCACGCCGACGCCCGATGCCGAGGACATCAAGATCCAGTACGGCATCGCCAAGCAGGCGATCGCCGACCCGGAAGACATGATCGAAGTGCCTGGCGTGGGCGACCGCGGCACGCGCACGCTCAGCCGCCAGGCGCTGGCCGCGGTGATCGAGCCGCGGATCGAAGAGCTGTACTCGCTGGTGCACCAGGTGGTGCGCGAGTCGGGCTATGAAGAACTGCTGTCGTCCGGTGTGGTCATCACCGGTGGCACCGCGATGATGCCGGGCATGGTCGAGCTGGGCGAGGACATCTTCCTCAAGCCGGTGCGCGTGGGTGTGCCGGAGTATCGCGGCAATCTGCACGAGGTGGTGAAGAGCCCGCGCTACGCGACCGTGATGGGCCTGCTGCTGGAAGGCCGCGTGCAACGCATGCGCGGACGCAAGGTGGCCGTGCAGAGCGGCTCGGTCAAGCAGGTGTGGACCCGCATGAAGGAATGGTTTGTCGGCAATTTCTGATCAATGCGGAAATTGACGCGCTGACGATGCAACGGCGCGCGGGCGTACCGGTCTACCGGACAGGCCTGTGTGCTGAATGGAAGTTTTCTGGTTTTCTTTTTATTGGTTTCTTGTTCAGAAACCAGGGGTTGCGGCGGGGAGGCTGCATCGTCTGGGGACTGATTTTTCTCGGAGGCAGTGATGGACTTTGACATGATCGAAACGGAAGTGCAGGACGGCACCATTATCAAAGTGGTCGGCGTGGGCGGCGCGGGCGGTAATGCCGTGCAGCACATGATCAGCCGCGGCGTGCAAGGCGTCGAATTCATCTGCATGAACACCGACGCGCAGGCCCTGAAGCGCTCGAGCGCTTCGCGCGTGCTGCAGCTGGGCAACACGGGTCTGGGCGCCGGCGCCAAGCCGGAAGTCGGCCGCAACTGCGCGGATCAGGCGCGCGAGCAGATTGCCGACTCCCTGCGTGGCGCGCACATGGTCTTCATCACTGCCGGCATGGGCGGCGGCACCGGTACCGGTGCGGCCCCGATCGTGGCGCAGGTTGCCAAGGAAATGGGCATCCTGACCGTGGGCGTGGTCAGCAAGCCGTTCGACTTCGAAGGCGCGCGTCGCGCCAAGGTGGCCGAGCACGGTTCCAGCGAGCTGGAATCGAGCGTCGACTCGCTGATCGTGGTGCTCAACGAGAAGCTGTTCGAAGTGATGGGCGACGACGCCGAGATGGACAAGTGCTTCCAGTGCGCCGACGACGTGCTGCACAACGCGGTGGCCGGCATTGCCGAGATCATCAACGTTGACGGCCTGGTGAACGTCGACTTCGAAGACGTGAAGACGGTGATGGGCGAGCAGGGCAAGGCCATGATGGGGACGGCCACCGTGTCGGGCGTGGACCGTGCCCGCCTGGCGGCCGAGCAGGCCGTTGCCAGCCCGCTGCTGGAAGGCGTCGACCTGTCCGGCGCGCGCGGCGTGCTGGTCAACATCACCGCCAGCCGTTCGCTGAAGCTGTCGGAAACCAAGGAAGTCATGAACACCATCCGCAGCTACGCCGCGGAAGATGCGACCGTGATCTTCGGTACGGTGTACGACGATTCGATGAGCGATGCGCTGCGCGTGACGGTGGTGGCCACGGGCCTGGGCCGCTCGGCCAAGAAGCAACAGCCGATGACCCTGCTCAAGACCGGTACCGACAACATGCCGGTGCAGATGATGGCCAGCATGACCGCCGCCGCGGCCACGCACAGCTCGCCGGACTACAGCAACCTGGATACGCCGGCAGTGTGGCGCAGCTCGCGTGAGTCGGCATCGGCCCACGTCGCGGCGCTGCAGGAGAAGGGTGTGGATACGTACGATATCCCGGCCTTCCTGCGCAAGCAGGCAGACTGAGCCCTGCCTGGCGCGGCATCGGTGCCTCCACCGGCCGCCTGTCGGAACGCGTCGCCTTGTCGCGATGCACGTGTGCTCCCTATCCGCGCGTGCCTTGCATGGACTGACGTGAACCGCCGGGCCGCCGGCGGCGCCGCGCCTGCGCCGGACTGAGCTTCACCCGCATCCCGTCGCCGGG
Source organism: Cupriavidus sp. LA-1 (assembly GCF_055385985.1). NCBI lineage: Bacteria > Pseudomonadati > Pseudomonadota > Betaproteobacteria > Burkholderiales > Burkholderiaceae > Cupriavidus > Cupriavidus sp. LA-1. The sequence continues at coordinate 248,228 of NZ_AP031387.1, forward strand.
ACGGGCGTGCCGCTGGCCGCCTCCCCGGACTGGTTTCCCGCCTTCCCGGTCGGGATGTATCACCGTCCGCGCGGCGCACCCAAAAGGTGCGTCGCGCGGACGTCTTTGTAGCAACGTGTATCGGATTCGCGCCGGATGTCACCGGATGTGATCCGGCTTTGGCAACGCCGGCAGGAAGCCTATGATCCTGGGGTTGCCCTGCGCCGGGGCGCGACTCCGCACCCCGGCATCCGGACTATTCTTCAGAAAACCCAGGAGAGCACGACCCATGATCACTGTCGGTTCCCGCGTCCCCGACGCCACGCTGCAGGAATTCTTCGATACCGAAGGCAACGGCTGCGCGCTCGGCCCCAATGCCTTCAAGGTGGCGGACCTGGTCCGCGGCCGCAAGATCGTGGTGTTTGGCCTGCCTGGCGCCTTTACCCCGACCTGCTCGGCCAGGCATGTGCCGGGCTTTGTACAGCATGCCGCCGCGCTGCGCGAAGCCGGCGTCGACGAAGTCTGGTGCGTATCGGTCAACGACGCCTTTGTGATGGGCGCCTGGGGCCGTGAGCAGCATGCCGCCGGCACGGTGCGCATGATGGCCGACGGCAGCGCGGAGTGGACCCGCGCGCTGGGCCTGGACCAGGACCTGACCGGGCGCGGCATGGGCGTGCGCTCCAAGCGTTACGCGATGGTGATCGATGACGGCGTCGTCACCCGGCTGGACGTCGAGGCGCCCGGTGAATTCCGCGTCAGCAGCGCCGAGGCGGTGCTGGCAGCGTTGCGCGGCTGACACAGTCACCCGGGTAAACGTGGATAATACGTAACTTATTAATATAGTGTTAACAGCCGGAAACAAAACCGGCTGCAACGCTCCTCCGGTGGTGGTAAAATCCATTAATCAGAAAAGCCATACGATAGATTTTAATAATAGTTGAGGCTGTCATGCTCAAACAGCGCACGATCAAATCCCTGGTGAAGACCGTTGGCATCGGCCTGCACTCGGGCCGCAAGGTCACGCTGACCCTGCGTCCCGCACCGGCGGATACCGGTATCGTCTTTACCCGCGTCGACCTGCCCGAGGCCGTCGAGATTCCCGTGGCCGCGTCGGCCATCGGCGACACGCGCCTGGCGTCGGTGCTGCAGAAGGATGGCGCGCGCGTTTCGACCGTCGAGCACCTGATGTCGGCCTGCGCCGGCCTGGGCATCGACAACCTCTATGTCGACGTCGATGCCGAGGAAATCCCGATCATGGACGGCAGCGCCGCGTCCTTCGTGTTCCTGCTGCAGTCGGCCGGCATCGAAGAACAGAATGCGCTGAAGACCTTCATCCGCGTCAAGAAGCCGGTGGAAGTGCGCGAGGGCGACAAGCTGGCGCGGCTGGAGCCGTTCTTCGGCTTCAAGCTGTCGTTCACCATCGACTTCCGCCACCCGGCCGTCGACAAGACCGGCCAGACCTTCTCGATCGACTTTGCCGATACCAGCTACGTGCGCGAGATCGCCCGCGCCCGCACCTTCGGCTTTGCGCACGAGGTCGAGGCTCTGCGCGAGATGGGCCTGGCGCGCGGCGGCAGCCTGGACAACGCGATCGTGCTGGACGAGCACCGCATGCTCAACAACGAAGAGCTGCGCTACGGCGACGAGTTCGTGCGCCACAAGATCCTGGATGCGATCGGCGACCTGTATGTGGTGGGCCATCCGCTGATCGGCGCCTATGTGGCGAACAAGTCGGGCCACGGCCTGAACAACCAGCTGCTGCGTGCATTGCTGGCCGACCAGGAAGCCTACGAGCTGGTCACCTTTGACCGTATCGAGGCAGCTCCGGCCGCGTTCCTGCCGCAGGCACAGCCGGCCTTCGCCTGAGGCGCCGCGCAGGCATGAAAAAGCCGACCTTCGGGTCGGCTTTTTGTTTTCTTGCGCACGCAGGCCATCAGCGGTGGTGGGCCAGCAGGGTATTGAGCGCGTCGCGCAGCGGCGAGTCCGGCAGGCTGCGCGCGAGTTGGTCGAGGTTGGCCAGCCCCGTGGGCGTCATGCGGCCGCTGGTGCGCGGACGTGCCACCGGCTCCACTTCCCAGTCCGAGTGGCGCTGCACCTCCGGCTGTACCCGCACCCGGATCGAGGTGACCGGCGAGCCGCGCTGCTGCAGCCGCCCGAGCAGCGTCGGCACGATCTGGCGCACCCTCGCCGCGGCTGCGCCATGGGCGGCAAGCAACAGCAGTACCTGCCCGTTCGGGTCGCCCGGATCGCGCTTGACGCCGGCCACGGCCAGGCCAGCGCGCATGCCGGCGGGCAGCAGGGCCAGCACCTCGGCCTCCAGCACCGACAGCTGGCGCGCGGTCTGCATCAGGGCCGAAACCGGGCCGGCCTTGGCCAGCCAGTCGTTGAGCGGCTTGGCGGCGGGGGTTTGCAGGGCGTGGTGGGTGAAGCGGCGCATCCTTCCATTCTAGCAAGGGGCGGCGCGTGCGCATGGCGGCCATGTCTGGATTGAAGCTGGCCCAATCACCCCAAACTGCGGCTGGCAAGCCCCGGGGACAATCTTCAGGCGGGTGCGGAGGCAACTGTGCAACACGGCCCGCACCCAGCCGGCCGTGACCCCGGCACATGATAAACTCGGCGTTTTGCGCCAATCTATCCATTACCGCGCCCGGTCGCCAGAGCAGCCCGCCCTCCCTGGGGATGCCAGCCCGGTTCCGCGCAGGTGAAAGCAATCGATGATCACGGGCCTTCTCAAGAAAGTCTTCGGCAGCCGCAATGAGCGGCTGATCAAGCAATATCGCCGCACGGTGGTGCAGATCAATGCGCTGGAGCCGAAGTTCGAACAAATTTCGGACGACGAACTGCGCGGCATGACGGAGACCTTCCGGCAGCGCCACGCCGGCGGTGAATCGCTCGAGGCGCTGCTGCCCGAGGCCTTCGCCGTCTGCCGCGAGGCCAGCAAGCGCGTCATGAAGATGCGCCACTTCGACGTGCAGCTGATCGGCGGCATGGTGCTGAACGACAACAAGATCGCCGAAATGCGCACCGGCGAGGGCAAGACGCTGACCGCGACGCTGGCCGTGTACCTGAATGCCATTACCGGCAAGGGCGTGCACGTGGTCACCGTCAACGACTACCTGGCGCAGCGCGATGCCGAGTGGATGGGCCGGCTGTACAACTTCCTGGGCCTGTCGGTGGGCGTGAACCTGTCGCAGATGCCGCACGACGCCAAGCAGGCGGCGTACAACTCGGACATCACCTACGGCACCAACAACGAGTTCGGCTTCGACTACCTGCGCGACAACATGGTCTACGACCCGTCGCAGCGCGTGCAGCGCCCGCTGAACTACGCCATCGTCGACGAAGTGGACTCGATCCTGATCGACGAGGCCCGCACCCCGCTGATCATCTCCGGCCAGGCCGAGAACCAGACCGACCTGTACCAGCGCATGAACGGCATCCCCAAGCTGCTCGAGCGCCAGATCGGCGAGGAAAAGGCCGATGGCACGGGCGTCGAGAAGCCGGGCGACTACTACGTCGACGAGAAGGGCCACCAGGTCTACCTGACCGAGGCTGGCCACGAGAAGGCCGAAGAGATCCTGTCGCAGCTGGGCCTGATCGGCGAAGGCGAGTCGCTCTACGCGCCGCAGAACATCACGCTGATGCACCACCTGTACGCCGCCCTGCGCGCACACAGCCTGTTCCATCGCGACCAGCACTACGTGGTGCAGAACGACGAAGTCGTGATCGTCGATGAATTCACCGGCCGCCTGATGACCGGCCGCCGCTGGTCCGACGGCCTGCACCAGGCCGTGGAAGCCAAGGAAGGCGTCACCGTCCAGCAAGAGAACCAGACGCTGGCGACGATCACCTTCCAGAACTACTTCCGCATGTACAGCAAGCTGGCCGGCATGACCGGCACGGCTGACACCGAAGCGTATGAGTTCCAGGAGATCTACGGCCTGGAAGTGGTGGTGATCCCGACCAACCGCCCGGCCCAGCGCAAGGACCAGCAGGACCAGATCTACAAGACCGGCAAGGAGCGCTACGACGCCGTGGTGCGCGATATCCGCGACTGCCACGAGCGTGGCCAGCCGGTGCTGGTGGGCACCACCTCGATCGAGACCTCGGAATACCTGTCGGGCCTGCTCGACCGCGAGAAGCTGCCGCACCAGGTGCTCAACGCCAAGCAGCACGCGCGCGAAGCCGAGATCGTGGCCCAGGCCGGCCGCCCCAAGATGATCACCATTGCCACCAACATGGCCGGCCGCGGTACCGACATCGTGCTGGGCGGCAATGTGGAGAAGCAGTCCGGCTTTATCGAGGCGGACCCGAACCTGTCCGACGCCGAGAAGGCCGCGCGCATCAAGCAGCTCGAGGATGAGTGGCAGTCGCTGCACGAGCAGGTCAAGGCTGCCGGCGGCCTGCATATCGTCGGCACCGAGCGCCATGAGTCGCGCCGGATCGACAACCAGCTGCGCGGCCGTGCCGGCCGCCAGGGCGACCCGGGTTCGTCGCGCTTCTACCTGTCGCTGGATGACCAGCTGCTGCGCATCTTCGCGGGCGACCGTGTGCGCGCCATCATGGAACGCCTGAAGATGCCCGAGGGCGAGCCGATCGAAGCCGGCATCGTCACGCGCTCGATCGAATCGGCGCAGCGCAAGGTCGAAGGCCGCAACTTCGATATCCGCAAGCAGCTGCTGCAATACGACGACGTCGCCAACGACCAGCGCAAGGAAATCTACAAGCTGCGCAACGACGTGCTGGAAGCCCAGGATGTCGGCGAGATGGTGGGCAACCTGCGCGAGAGCGTGATCGTCGAGCTGTTCCGCGACCACGTGCCGGCCGACACCATGGAAGAGCAGTGGAACATCGCCGGCCTGGAAACGCGCCTGCGCGAGGACTGGGGCCTGGAAGTGCCGCTGGCGAAGACCATCGAGGGCGCGCAGAGCATCGAGGACGAAGCGCTGCTCGACCTGATCATGAAGGCGGCCGCGGAGCGCTACGACAGCAAGGTCGCGCAGGTCGGCCGCGAGTCGTTCGCCGGCTTCGAGCGCTCGGTCATGCTGCAGAGCATCGACACGCACTGGCGCGAGCACCTGGCCGCGCTGGACCACCTGCGCCAGGGCATCCACCTGCGCGGCTATGCGCAGAAGGATCCCAAGCAGGAATACAAGCGCGAGTCGTTCGAGCTGTTCGCGCGCCTGCTGGACCTGATCAAGAACGAAGTCACGCGCGTGACCTTCAACGTGCAGATCCAGTCGCCGGAAGAGCTGGAGCAGGCTTCGGAAGAGATCGAGGAAGGCCTGTCGCACCTGGAGAACGTGCAGTACAAGCACGACGAGTTCGCCGAAGGGCGCGAGCCGGTGGAAGAAGCGCCGTCGCCGCGCACCGGTATGGCCATGGCCGCCGCCGAGCTGGCGCTGGCAGAGATGCCCAAAGTCGGCCGCAACGACCCGTGCCCGTGCGGCTCGGGCAAGAAGTTCAAGCAGTGCCACGGCAAGCTCAGCTGAGCCGCGCACTGCTATGACGTTGCGCCCGTCGCACGGGGCGTGATGCGAATGGAAACGACATGCCCGCCCATAGCGGGCATGTTCGTCTGAGACAAGCAACAACAGGCAATTCGCTGGCAGAAGGCGCAAGCAGCCAACGCAAGCAGGAAAGAGGAGTCCACATGCCCGTCAATCTTCCGCTGCCCCAGGCAGAGAACCTGAAATCCGTCGCCGGCGTGGAGCTGGGCTGGGCCGAGGCGGGCATCCGCAAGGCCAACCGCAAGGACGTGCTGGTGGTGCGCGTGGCCGCGGGCAGCACCGTGGCCGGCGTCTTCACCAGCAACCGCTTCTGCGCCGCGCCGGTGCAGGTATGCCGCGAGCATCTCGCCGCGGGCAAGGGCATCCGCGCGCTGGTAGTCAACACCGGCAATGCCAACGCCGGCACCGGCGAGCCGGGCCTGGCCAATGCCCGCGCCACCTGCGACGCGCTGGCCGCGCAACTGGGCATCGCTCCCGAGCAAGTGCTGCCGTTCTCGACCGGCGTGATCCTGGAGCCGCTGCCGGTGGACCGCCTGGTCGCCGGCCTGCCCGCCGCCATCGCCAACGCGAAGCCGGACAACTGGCTGGCCGCCGCCGAGGCCATCATGACCACCGACACGCAGCCCAAGGCGGCGTCGCGCACGGTGCAGATCGACGGCAAGACCGTGACGCTGTCGGGCATCAGCAAGGGCGCGGGCATGATCCGCCCGAACATGGCGACCATGCTCGGCTTTATCGCCATGGACGCCGCCGTGGCCCAGCCGGTGCTGCAGGCGCTGGTGTCCCACGCCGCTGACCACTCGTTCAACAGCATCACCATCGACGGCGATACCTCGACCAACGATTCGTTCGTGCTGATCGCCACTGGCAAGTCCGGCGCCGTGGTCGACCGCGCCGAAGGCCCGGCCTTCGAGGCGCTGCGCGACGCGGTGACCGCGCTGGCGCAGGAGCTGGCGCAGATGATCGTGCGCGACGGCGAAGGCGCCACCAAGCTGATGACCATCCGCGTCGAAGGCGGCAAGGATGTGGCCGAGTGCCGCCAGATCGCCTATGCCGTGGCCCACTCGCCGCTGGTCAAGACCGCGTTCTATGCATCGGACCCCAACCTGGGCCGCATCCTGGCCGCGGTCGGGTATGCCGGCGTGAATGACCTCGACGTCGACCGCGTGAACCTGTGGCTGGACGATGTCTGGGTCGCCCGCGACGGCGGCCGCAACCCCGACTACCGCGAAGAAGACGGCCAGCGCGTGATGAAGCAGGCCGAGATTACCGTGCGCATCGCGCTCGGCCGCGGCAAGGCCGAAGCGACCGTATGGACCTGCGACCTGTCGCACGACTACGTGTCGATCAACGCCGACTATCGTTCTTGAGCCTGTCCGTCCTTCCCGCCCACGTGGGAAGGACATCGATTTCCCTGCCAGCCGATACCGCGCCCCTGGCGCGTCCCCGCCATGTCCGACCTTGCCGCCCGCCTCGACAACTTCCTCGCCCGACTCGAACAATGGCTGCCGCCGCAACTGAGCGATGCCGACTGGCAGGAGGCCGTGGCGTTCCGCTGGCGCAAGCGGCAGAGCCTGTTCGGCAATATCGGCTACCTGCAGCCGGTGCGCCAGCTGCCGCCGATCCACCTGGACGACCTGAAGAACATCGAGCGCCAGAAGGACGCCATCGTCGCCAATACGCGCCAGTTCGTGAACCAGCTGCCGGCCAACAATGTGCTGCTGACCGGCGCGCGCGGCACCGGCAAGTCGTCGCTGATCAAGGCCTGCCTCAATGCCTTCGTCAAGGACGGGCTGCGGCTGGTTGAAGTCGACAAGGACGACCTGGGCGACCTCGGCGATATCGTCGAACTGGTGTCGCAGCGCCCCGAGCGCTTCGTGATCTTCTGCGACGACCTGTCGTTCGAGGAAGGCGAGTCGGGCTACAAGTCGCTCAAGTCGGCGCTGGACGGCTCGGTGGCGGCGCAGTCGGACAACGTGCTGATCTACGCCACCTCCAATCGCCGGCACCTGCTGCCGGAATACATGAAGGACAACGAGACCTACCGCCACACCGACGACGGCGAGATCCATCCCGGCGAAGTAGTGGAAGAGAAGATCTCGCTGTCCGAGCGCTTCGGGCTGTGGCTGTCGTTCTACCCGCCCAAGCAGGACGAATACCTGGCCATCGTCGGCCACTGGCTCAGGCATTTCGGCTGCACCGAAGAGGACATCGCCGCCGCGCGCGGCGACGCGCTGGTGTGGGCATTGGAGCGCGGCTCGCGCTCGGGCCGCGTCGCCTGGCAGTTCGCGCGCGACTGGGGCGGCAAGCACGGCAAGCCCTATATCGCCGAGGTCCCCGGAGACGCCAAGGCATGAGCGCTGCCACGGAGAACCCCGCGCAGGCCGGCGGCAACCCGCCGCGCAAGGTGACCGAGGTGGCGGTCGGCGTGCTGGTGCAGCCCGACGGCCGCTTCCTGCTGGCGCAGCGCCCGGCCGGCAAGCCCTATGAGGGCTACTGGGAATTCCCCGGCGGCAAGCTGGAGCCCGGCGAGTCGGTCGAGGCCGCGCTCGCCCGCGAACTCCATGAAGAGCTGGGCCTTGATGTCACGCAATGCGAGCGCTGGCACATCCTGGAACATGACTACCCGCACGCCTATGTGCGGCTGTATTTCTGCAAGGTCACCGACTGGCGGGGCGAGCCCGTCGGCCGCGAAGGCCAGGCCTTCTCGTGGCAGCGCACACCGGTGACGGTTGAGCCGCTGCTGCCGGCCACCATTCCCGTGGTGGCGTGGCTGGCCGAGGAATCGGGCAACGGCTGACCCTGCCTTCCCGCTGTCGGGCAAGCGGCCGCGGCGCCCGCTTGTGCGCCGCCAGGGCCTGATCAGGCCCTGATCCACAGGAAAGGACCCTGCATGCACCGTGTCGATCGTATCGCCGACGACGTTTCCCTGCCTGAACTGACCCTGCGCGGCATCATCCTCGGTGCGCTGATCACGGTCGTGTTCACCGCTTCCAACATCTACCTGGGGCTGAAGGTCGGCCTGACGTTCTCGTCGGCAATCCCGGCGGCCGTGATCTCGATGGCCGTGCTGCGGCTCTTCCCCGGCGCCAATATCCTGGAAAACAACATGGTGCAGACGCAGGCCTCGGCCGCGGGCACCCTGTCGTCGATCATCTTTATCCTGCCGGGCCTGGTGATGCTGGGCCACTGGCAGGGCTTTCCGTTCTGGCAGACGCTGGCGATCTGTGCGGCCGGCGGCATGCTGGGCGTGGTGTTCAGCATTCCGTTGCGCCATGCGATGGTGGTGCAGAGCGAACTGCCTTACCCCGAGGGCGTGGCCGCGGCCGAAATCCTGCGCGTGGGCAGTGCCGTGCCGGACGAGGCCGCACCGGGCCGGAAGCCGCAGGCGACCGGCCTGGCCGACCTGATGGCCGGCGGCCTGGTGGCGGGGCTGTTCAGCTTTGCCGCCGGCGGGCTGCGCGTGCTGGCCGAGGGCGCCAACTTCTGGCTGTCCGCCGGCGCCTCGGTGGTGCGGCTGTCGATGGGCTTCTCGCTGGCGCTGGTCGGCGCGGGCTACCTCGTCGGCATCGTCGGCGGGCTGGCCATGCTGCTCGGGCTGGTGCTGACCTGGGGCGTCGCGGTGCCGTGGCTGACCGCCATCACGCCACGCCCGGACGGCGCCACGCTGTCGGCCTTCGGCACCATGGTGTGGAGCCAGCAGGCGCGATTTATCGGCGCCGGCACCATCGGCATCGCCGCGATCTGGACGCTGCTGTCGCTGGCCGGGCCGATGCTGTACGGCATCCGCGCCTCGTTCGGCGCGCTGCAGGGCGGGCCGGCGGGGCAGGGCAAGATGCCGCGCACGCAGCAGGACATGCCGGCCAGATGGATCGGGCTGGTGATGCTGGGGCTGCTGGCGGTGCTGGTGACGGTGTTCGCCTGGTTCCTCGCGCCGGCGCCGCTCGATGGCGGCGCGCGCTGGCGCCTGGTGATCTACGCGGTGGTGTTCGCGTTTGTCTTCGGCTTCCTGGTGGCGGCCGCGTGCGGCTACATGGCCGGGCTGGTGGGCTCGTCGGCCAGCCCGATCTCGGGCATCGGCATCATCGCGGTGATCCTGGTGTCGCTGCTGATCCTGCTGGCGGGCCAGGCCGACGGGCTGCTGGTCACGCCCGAGGGCAGCAAGTTCGCGATTGCGCTGGCGATCTTCACCACTTCGGCGGTGGTGGCGGTGGCGTCCATCGCCAACGACAACCTGCAGGACCTGAAGACCGGCTGGCTGGTCGGCGCCACGCCGTGGCGCCAGCAGGTGGCGCTGCTGATCGGCTGCGTGGTCGGCGCCGCGGTGATCCCGCCGGTGCTGGAACTGCTCTACAGCGCCTATGGCTTCGCCGGCGCACTGCCGCGTGCGGGCATGGACCCGAACCAGGCGCTGGCCGCGCCGCAGGCGACGCTGATGACCGCGATCGCCACCGGCATCTTCACCCACCAGCTCAACTGGACCATGATCCTGATCGGCATCGGGCTGGGCGTGGTGCTGATCGCCATCGACGAGGCGCTGCGCCGCCGCCGCGGCGCGGCGCGCCTGCCAGTGCTGGCGGTGGGCATCGGCATCTACCTGCCGCCGACGATCAGCTCGGCGCTGGTGGTCGGGGCGGTGCTGTCGTGGCTCCTGCTGCGCGGCGAGCGCCGCCGCGCCACCGCGCGCGGCGACGACGTCAGGCTGGCGCTGGAACATGCCGAGCGGCGCGGCACCCTGCTGGCCTCGGGCCTGATCGTGGGGGAAAGCCTGGTCGGCGTGATGCTGGCCGCGGTGATCGGCCTGTCCGGCAGGGATGCGCCGCTGGCGCTGGTCGGGAGCGGGTTTGAAGCGACCGCGCAGTGGCTGGGCCTGGCGGTGTTCGTGCTGGTGTGCGTGGGGTTCTACCGCCGCGTGCTGGCGGCGGCGCACTGAGCCACGGGGGACGCTGAAGGCGAGGGCGCTTGCGCCGCCCCTTCAGTCGTCCTCGTCTTCAGACTGGTCGGGCGAGGTCTCGCCCGGCTTGCCGCCGATCACGTACTTCTCGGACGCCCAGGCGCCGAGATCGATCTGCTTGCAGCGTTCGGAACAGAACGGGCGGAATTTGTTGTCGGGCACCCAGGCCACCTCGGTGCCGCAGGTGGGGCATTTGACGACAGCAGGCATAGCGTTCAGCGCAGGCTTCAGAAATTGCAGAGTTTCAGCAGGAACGGGATATCCGCATCGACCGCGCGCGGGCGCAGGTCGCCGTCCTGCTGCGTGAAGCGCACCCACAGCATGTACTTGTTGGCGCTCATCTCGGGGATGAAGGCCAGCAGCGATTCGTCCAGCCAGACCTGCATCAGCTGGTAGCTGCGCCCGGACAGCATCTGCTGGTAGCTGCCGCCGGTGGCGATCACCTTGCCGCTCTGGCCCGCTTCGCGCAGCAGGCGCAGCACGATGCTGGTGCCCATGCGCAACGACAGCAGCGGACGAACCCACTTCAGGATGTCGGCGCGGCGGTCTTCGGCGGGGCGGTGCTGCCAGGCGTAGTAGGCCGGCAGGTCGAACTCGCAGGTGCCGCCTGGGATGATCGCGCGGCTGCGGATGCTGGTCAGCCACTCGTTGTCGGTCAGCAGCTGGCCGGCCTTGCCCACGGTCTGGTTGAGCATGCCGATGCCCTGCTCGATCTCGCCGATGATGGCGTCGAGCGCCTCCTGGTCGATCTGCGGGTTGGCGCGCAGCGGCGCCAGGGCCTGGCGCTGGCGCTCCAGTTCCTTGATCAGGTCGGTCTTGAGATCGGCGCGGCCGGCCACGTCGATGATCTCGAACAGCGTGGTCAGCGCGACATGGTGCTGATGGGCATGATCCTGGCCGAGAAAATATTCCAGCCGATCGAACAGGTCCTCCAGGCGCAGGAGTGTCCTGATGCGTTCGTTGAAAGGGTATTCGTACAGAATCAAGTGCTATGTCCGTGCAGGGCGTCGGGCGCTTTCAGGAGCGGCCCGGTGCAGAATGAGGCCCGGGAAATGCCGGAAGGGGCGATCTATGGCAGGCGGATACCGGCAGTATGCGGCGATTTCCCCGCATATTCCAGCGCATTCTATGCGAGACAAGGGCCGAGGACAATGTCGCGTGCGTGATGCCATGCGCCGGCGTGCCGGGTTGCGCGTTATGGATGGACCGTGGCCGCGGCCGACAGTTCACGATAGTAGCGGTCGAGCCGGTCGACCTGCGCGACGAGCGCTTCCACCGGCCCGTCGTTGTCGATGACGTCGTCGGCACATGCCAGGCGCGCGCCGCGTGTCGCCTGTCTGGCCATGATGGCCTGCACCTGCTCACGGCTGAAGCCGTTGCGCGACATCACGCGCGCCACCTGGGTGGCCTCGGTGCAGTCCACCACCAGCACGCGGCCCACGCGCTCGCGCCATGTGCCCGATTCCACCAGCAGCGGCACCACGTAGATCAGGTAAGGATGCTCGCCCGCATCGCGGATCGACTGTGCGCGCTCGCTGGTCAGCGCACGGATCAGCGGGTGCGTGATGGCCTCAAGCCGCGCCTTGGCGGCCGGGTCGGCAAACACCAGCGCGCGCATGGCGTCGCGATCCATGGCGCCGTCCGCGCGCAGGCAGGCGGGGCCGAAGGCCTCGACCAGCGCCGGGATGGCGCGCCCGCCCGGGGCAGTGATCTCATGCGCGAGCAGGTCGGTGTCGATGATCGCGGCGCCATGCGCGGCGAACATGTCGGCCACGCGGGTCTTGCCGCTGCCGATGCCGCCAGTCAGTCCGATTTCGAGCATGTGAGGTTCTGTTTGACGGGGTTGCTGCAACGATACCAGCTTCAGCGGCCGGCGTCGGACACCGCCATGGCCGTCATGGCCAGGCAAACAGCGGCAGCACGCCGGGGCCGAACAGCAGCACCACCACGCCGGCCAGCGCGATGAAGGGCCCGAACGGGAAGGGCGTATCGCGCTCCTGGCGGCGCAGCGCGATATTGGCCAGCCCGAACAGCACGCCCACCACCGACGACAGCAGCACCAGCGCCGGCAGCGCCTGCCAGCCGAACCAGGCGCCCAGCGCCGCCATCAGCTTGAAGTCGCCAAAGCCCATGCCTTCCTTGCCGCGCACCAGCCGGAACAGCCAGTAGGCCGTCCACAGCATCAGGTAGCCGGCGGCGGCGCCGATCACCGCGTCCGGCAGCGCCACGAACAGGCCGCCAAGGTTCAGCAGCAGGCCCAGCCACAGCAGCGGCAGCGTGATCTGGTCCGGCAGCAATTGCGTATCGGCATCGATCATGGTCAGCGCCAGCAGCGCCCACACCAGCACCAGCGCGGCCAGCGCCTGCCCGCCGGGGCCGAAGCGCCACGCCACCAGCGCGCTCAGCACGCCGCAGGCCAGCTCCACCAGCGGATAGCGCACGCTGATCGGCGCCTTGCATGCCGAGCAGCGTCCGCGCAGGAACAGGTAGCTCAGCACCGGCACGTTTTCCCAGGGCGCGATCGCGTGGCCGCAATGCGGGCAGGCCGAGCGCGGCACCATCAGGTTGTAGCGGCCGGGGTAGGGCAGCGGATCGCCGCGCAGCTCGGCGATATAGTTGGCCTCGTCGCGCTCCATCATGCGCGGCACCCGGTGGATGACCACATTGAGGAAGCTGCCGACCACCAGCCCGAGCAGCGCCGCGAGCGCCACCAGGAAGGCGGGCGGCAGCGCCGCCAGCGCCTGCAGCAGCGGCGCGCTACCGGAGGGGGGCGACGAAAGGTAGGGAGAAGCGGACCACGCGGACAGCATTGCTTACACCACCTGTCCCAGCTTGAAGATCGGCAGGTACATCGCCACCACCATGCCGCCGATCAGCACGCCCAGCACCACGATGATCAGCGGCTCGATCAGGCTGGAAATGGCGGCGACGGCGTCGTCGACCTCGCGCTCGTAGAACTCGGCGACCTTCAGCAGCATGTTGTCCAGCGCGCCGGACTCCTCGCCGATCTGCGTCATCTGCAGCACCATGTTGTCAAACACATGGGTAGCCTGCATCGCGTTGGTCAGGCTGGTGCCGATGCGCACCGATTGCTCGATCTCGCGCGTGGCGTCGTAGTAGACCCAGTTGCCGGCCGCGCCGGCCACGGACTCCATCGACTCCACCAGCGGCGTGCCGGCGGCGAACATGGTGGCCAGCGTGCGGGTCCAGCGTGCGATCACGGCCTTGCGGAACAGGTTGCCGAAAATCGGCAGCTTCAGCAGCGTGCGGTCGGTTGCGCGCTGTACTTTCTCGGATTTCTTCAGCGCGCGCAGATAGAAGGTGATGCCCGCCACCGGCACCCCGATCACCACGTACCAGTACCGGACAAAGAAGTCCGAGATCGCGATCACCACCAGCGTCGGCGCAGGCAGGTTGGCGCCGAAGCTGGTGAACACGCCCTTGAACGCCGGAATCACGAACAGCATCAGGATCACCGTGACGGCAAAGGCCACCGTCAGCACCGCGATCGGGTAGATCATCGCCGACTTGATCTGGCTCTTCAGCGCGATGGTCTTTTCCATGTAGAGCGACAGGCGCTCCAGCAGCGAGTCCAGGATACCGCCCTGTTCGCCGGCATCGATCAGGTTGCAGTACAGCGTGTCGAAATACTGCGGATGGCGCCGGAACGCCGCGGCCATGCTGCTGCCGGCCTCGATGTCGAAGCGGATGTCGGACAGCAGCTGGGTGAAGTTGGGGTTCGCATGCCCGCGCGCGATGATGTCGATCGACTGCAGCAGCGGAATGCCGGCCTTGAGCATGGTGGACAGTTGCCGGGTGAAGTAGGCAATGTCCTTCTGGGTGATCTTGCGCCCGCGCGCGGCCTTGCGCTTCTTCAGCTTGACGATGGTCAGGCCCTGCTTGCGCAGCGTGGCGGTGACCTCGGCCTGGTTTTCGGCGCGCAGCTCGCCGGTGAAGGTCTTGCCCTTGCGGTCCTTGCCTTCCCACTCGAAGATGTACTGGGTGGGCGCCTTGCGCCCCTTCCCTGATTTCGCCCGTGACGCTGCCGCCGTCCGGGCACCCGCCGCTGGTGCGCGCGTCGCCATGATATTGACCCCCAATGTAAACGACGCTTGTTCTGCGTCTTGTATTTACGTGGCTTCCCTAAGTATTCGTTGTCGCCAGCACTTCTTCGAGTGACGTGACGCCCTGCTTTACCTTCAGCAGGCCCGCTTCGCGCAACGATAGCACGCCGTCCTTGCGCGCCTGCTCTGCAATCTGTAACGCCGTGCCGTGCGTCAGGATGATTTCCTGCATCGGTTCGGTGATCGGCATGACCTGGTAGATGCCGCAGCGGCCCTTGTAGCCGGTGCCGTTGCAGCGCTCGCAGCCGACCGGGTGGTAGGGCTGCCAGCTGCCGTCCAGGTCTTGTTCGCGGAAGCCCGCCTCCAGCAGCGCCTCGCGCGGGATCTCGCCCTCGCGCTTGCAGTGGCACAGCCGCCGCGCCAGCCGCTGCGCGGTGATCATCAGCACGCTCGACGCAATATTGAAGGCCGCCACACCCATGTTCATCAAACGGGTCAGCGTGGTCGGCGCATCGTTGGTGTGCAGTGTCGACAACACCAGGTGGCCGGTCTGCGCGGCCTTGATCGAGATATCGGCGGTTTCCAGGTCGCGGATTTCGCCGACCATGATGATGTCCGGATCCTGGCGCAGGAACGAGCGCAGCGCCGCGGCAAAGGTCAGGCCCGCCTTCTCGTTGACGTTGACCTGGTTGATGCCCGGCAGCTGGATTTCCGCCGGGTCCTCGGCGGTGGAGATATTGATGTCGCCCTGGTTCAGCAGGTTCAGGAAGGTGTACAGCGACACCGTCTTGCCGCTGCCGGTGGGGCCGGTCACCAGCACCATGCCGTAGGGGCGCTTGATCACGTCCAGCAGCAGCGCCTTCTGCCCGGGCTCATAGCCGAGCTGGTCGATATCAAGCTTGTCGGACGACGATTCGAGAATCCGCATCACGATCTTCTCGCCGAACAGCGTCGGCAGCGTCGATACGCGGAAGTCCACCGCCTTCTCGACCGTTTCCTTGGAATCCTTGTCCTTGGGCAGGGAGAGCAGCAGCTTCATGCGGCCGTCCTGCGGCACGCGCTTTTCAGAAATATCCAGCCGCGACAGCACCTTGATGCGGGTGGCGACCTTGTCGCGGATATCCAGCGGCGGGCGCGCGACCTCCTGCAGCACGCCGTCGACGCGGAAGCGGATGCGGTAGAAGGTCTCGAACGGCTCGAAGTGCAGGTCCGAGGCGCCACGGTGGAAGGCCTCGGTCAGCAGCTTCTGCAGGAAACGCACCACCGGGGCGTCGTCGATATTGTCGGCGGTGGTGCGGTTGCGCTGGTTGCCGGCCGCGGCCACCGGATCGTATTCGATCATCTTGCGCTCGGCCTGCACCGGCGAGATGTTCTTCATGGTGCCCAGGGCCTCGCCGGCGGAGCGCACATGCTTCATCAGCTTGTCGTGCTCGACCACCACCGCTTCGACCGGCAGCTTGTACTTTTCCTTGATGGCATCCAGCCCGGCCTGGTTGGACGGGTCGGACATCGCCAGCAACAGCCGGTTCTCGCGCCGGCCCAGCGGCAGCAGCCGGTGCGCGTGGAATTCGCGGTTGCCAGCCAGTGCCGACGGCACCTTGGTCAGGTTGTACTGGGCCAGGTCCAGCAGCGGCAGCTGGTACTTGTCCGCGGCGAACAGCGCCAGGTCGTGCGCGCTCATGGTGCCGCTGCCGATGATCTCGTCGATCAGCTGCGACTGCTTTTCACGCGCGGCCTGCTCCAGCTGAGCAAGCAGGGCGGGCGCGATACGCCGGCTCTGGGCCAGGGCAAGACCGAGTGTCATGACAGATGCGCTGTGCGGTGCGGTTAGGCGATGGCGGATGCCATGCAGGCGGGGGCGGACAGACCCACGTCCCCGGATCGGGGCAGTTTGCCGCTGGGGTCACTTTTTGTAAAGGCGATGGCGGCGCGGCATTGGCGTTTGCGCGACACGAGCGCAACCCTGATGAAGGGGGGAGGGCGTTTAGGGCAACTTCGCTACGTGTGGGCCGTGGCCCTTTTGAGAGGAATCCCTGTCCGTTCCCACGTTTCCATTGGCCCTTTCACAACGGAAGACGCCACACCGTTTTGATCTGAGGCGGCAAGCTGGTTCCCCATGCGGAAGAGGGGCGCAGCCAGCTGTTCTCCGCGGCCGGCCTGAAGACATTCAAGCGTCAGCGCAAGGCGATCAAGGGATGAGGGGGGCGGGGAGGAGTGCAGAAAGACAAAAGGCCGAATCAACGTCAGTTGATTCGGCCTTTTAAATCTGGTCGGGGTGAGAGGATTCGAACCTCCGGCCTCTACGTCCCGAACGTAGCGCTCTACCAGGCTAAGCTACACCCCGATTTGGTTTGCTGGCAGACGTTTGGTCGTCAGCAGCAAAGAAGGTAAGTTTAGCAGTGTTTTTTTGGGAATGGAAGAGGGTGAGGAAAATCGCCGTTCGTCCCGCTTCCGCTGCCATCCCCGTGGTGGTGTCAGGACTGCCGCTGCAGCGAGAACGCGCAGAGCTGGATCAGGGTTTCCTTCAGCTCGGACGGCGGGAACTGCCGTGCCGCCTGCTCGGCGGCCTCGGCCTCGCGCCGTGCGGCCTCGAAGGTGACCTCCAGCGCGCCGCTGGCGTGGATCGCGGCGAACACGGCGTCGAAGTGCTCGGTGCCGCCCTGCACGACGGCATCGCGCGCCAGCTGGCGCTGCTCGGGCGTGCCGTGTTCCAGCAGGTGCAGCAGCGGCAGGGTGGGTTTGCCTTCGCGCAGGTCGTCGCCGGCGTTCTTGCCCATCTGCTCGGCGCTGGCGGTGTAGTCCAGCATGTCGTCGATCAGCTGGAAGGCGGTGCCGATGCGGCGGCCGTATTCGGCCGCGGCTTCTTCCATCTGCGCGTCGGCGCCGGCCAGCACGGCGCCGAGCTGCGCGGCGGCCTCGAACAGCTTGGCGGTCTTGTAGCGGATGACCTGCAGGTAGCGCTCGACGGTGACCTCGGGGTCGTGCATGTTCAGCAGCTGCAGCACCTCGCCCTCGGCGATCACGTTGGTCGCGTTGGACAGGATCTCCATGATGCGCATGCTGCCCGCATCGACCATCATCTGGAACGCGCGCGAATAGAGGAAGTCGCCCACCAGCACGCTGGCGGCGTTGCCGAACACGGCGTTGGCGGTGTCGCGCCCGCGCCGCAGCTCGGACTCGTCGACGACGTCGTCGTGCAGCAGGGTGGCGGTGTGGATGAATTCCACGACGGCGGCCAGCTCGTGGTGGCGGTTGCCGTCGTAGCCCATCGCGCGCGCCATCAGCAGCAGGATCACCGGGCGCAGGCGCTTGCCGCCCGCGCTGATGATGTATTCGCCGATCTGTTCGATCAGTGGGACTTCAGAGGATAGCCGCTGGCGGATAACAGCATCGACCGCGCGCATGTCTGCAGCGACCGGGGCAAGCAAGGCAGTGGCGGAAGGCTGGGGCAAGATGATCACCGTTACGCAAAACCGGACGATTATATGCGATGCGCAAGGCGTTCTACGTATGGGCCGCTTCTAAACATACCCGATCGGGGGATGCGCCCAGGGTGTCCGCATGGGGCGCATCTATAATGGCGCCATGAACAAGCCCGCACCCCGTCGCCCGCTGCGCCGCACTGCGCTGTGGGTGGCTTTTGCCGCACTGGCCGGATTCCTTCTCGCCGAGCTGACCTGAGGCGCATGCCACACTTGCTGTGGCGCTATCGCCGCGTACAGGCTATGTGCCTGTTTTCTTTGCGCTTTTCCCGGATCTCGTTTACAATTACCGGTTTCCTCCGGCTGTTGCGCTCGCTTTGCGGGTTCTGGCCGGCGGGGGATAACCGGGCCGCAGTGAGCCCGCCCACGCGCTACGCCGTGCTTTGACCGGCTGCGCAGGGCGCGCCAGTGCCGGCAAGGCGTTTTATTCACATCCGAGAGGTTCGACAATGTACGCGGTCGTAAAAACCGGCGGCAAGCAATACAAGGTTGCTGCTGGCGAAAAACTGAAAGTAGAACAGATACCGGCAGACATTGGCGCAGAAATCACGCTCGACCAGGTGCTCGCAGTGGGCGCCGGCGACCAAATCAAGTTTGGTACGCCGCTGGTTAGCGGGGCTTCCGTCAAAGCTACCGTTATCTCCCAAGGTCGTCACGACAAGGTGAAGATCTTCAAGATGCGCCGTCGCAAGCACTACCAGAAGCGTCAGGGCCATCGTCAGAATTACACCGAACTGCGCATCGAAGCGATCGTTGCCTGATCGATCGAGCGTAACCAGGTAAAGCGACAGGAGTAAGACATGGCACAGAAAAAAGGCGGCGGTTCCACGCGGAACGGCCGTGATTCCGAATCGAAGCGTCTGGGCGTGAAGGTGTTTGGTGGCCAGGCCATCAACGCCGGCGGCATCATCATCCGCCAACGCGGTACCCGCGTGCATGCCGGCGACAACGTCGGCGTGGGCAAGGACCACACGCTGTTTGCCCTGGTGGACGGCCACGTGCAGTTCGCCGTCAAGGGCCCTGCCAAGAAGCAGCAAGTCAGCGTCGTTCCGGCGGCCTGATAACAGCCTTTGCAGGATGAAGGCCCCGCAACCCTTGCGGGGCTTTTTCTTTTCTGGCCACAATTAGAGGCACTATCCAGACGGTCCCGCCGCCGCAGCCCCCTGCGCCGCGCGCATGGTCGTTCGGATAGCGCCTTTTGCGGTGTGCCCGGCCGGCAGGCGGCATCCAGCCGCCCGCGCGCCGATCCATCACGGAAAACCATCATGAAGTTCATCGACGAAGCCCGAATCGAAGCCATCGCCGGCAACGGCGGCAATGGCAGCGCCTCGTTCCGGCGCGAGAAGTTTGTGCCCTTCGGCGGCCCGGATGGTGGCGATGGCGGCCGCGGCGGCAGCGTGTTCGCCGTGGCGGACCGCAACATCAATACGCTGATCGACTTCCGCTACGCCAAGAAGCATGTCGCCCGCAACGGCGAGAACGGCCGCGGCTCCGACTGCTACGGCGCCGCCGGCGAGGACATCGCGCTGCGCATGCCGGTGGGCACGCTGATCACCGACATGGACACCGGCGAAGTCATCGCCGACCTGACCGAGCACGGCCAGCGCGTATGCCTGGCCGAAGGCGGCATGGGCGGCTGGGGCAACCTGCACTTCAAGTCCAGTACCAACCGCGCGCCGCGCCAGCAGGTGGACGGCAAGCCGGGCGAGCGCCGCATGCTCAAGCTCGAGCTCAAGGTGCTGGCCGACGTCGGCCTGCTGGGCATGCCCAACGCCGGCAAGTCGACCTTTATCTCGCATGTGTCCAACGCGCGCCCGAAGGTGGCGGACTATCCGTTCACCACGCTGCATCCGAACCTGGGCGTGGTGCGCGTGGACCATGAACAATCGTTCGTGGTTGCCGACATCCCCGGCCTGATCGAAGGCGCCGCCGAAGGCGCGGGCCTGGGCCACCAGTTCCTGCGCCACCTGCAGCGCACCGGCCTGCTGCTGCATATCGTGGACCTGGCACCGTTCGACGAAGCGGTCGACCCGGTGGCCGAGGCCAAGGCCATCGTCAACGAACTGAAGAAGTACGACGAGACCCTGTACGACAAGCCGCGCTGGCTGGTGCTGAACAAGCTCGACGTGGTTCCCGACGAAGAGCGCGCGGCCAGGGTGAAGGACTTCCTCAAGCGCTACAAGTGGAAGGGCCCGGTGTTCCAGATCTCGGCGCTGACCGGCGAAGGCTGCCGCGAGCTGATCTACGCGATCAAGGACCACCTGCAGGCGATCAAGGCCGAAGAGGCCGCGGCGCTGGCCGAGCCGGACATCCGCCTGGACGAGCGCCTGCACAACGTCGACCAGGGGCAGGACGAAGCATAAGCGGGACGGCCGCCGGCGCGTCCCAACCCAGAAGAATACCCACGGACAATTCGGGCGCGGCGCCCGCCGCCGGCTGCCCGGGAGACAGGATTCCCGTCATGCAATCGGTCATCGCGCAGGCAAAGCGCATCGTCGTCAAAGTCGGTTCCAGCCTGGTCACCAACGACGGCAAGGGTCTGGATCACGACGCCATCGCCCGCTGGGCGGCTCAGATCGCCAGGCTGCGCGTGGCCGGCAAGGAAGTGGTGCTGGTCAGCTCCGGCGCCATCGCCGAAGGCATGCAGCGCCTGGGCTGGGTGCGCCGCCCGAAGGAAATCCACGAGCTGCAGGCTGCCGCCGCCGTCGGCCAGATGGGCCTGGCGCAGGTCTATGAAAGCCAGTTCGGCCGCTATGGCATCCGCACCGCGCAGGTGCTG
The DNA here is from genome assembly GCF_055385985.1 of Cupriavidus sp. LA-1. Taxonomy (NCBI): domain Bacteria; kingdom Pseudomonadati; phylum Pseudomonadota; class Betaproteobacteria; order Burkholderiales; family Burkholderiaceae; genus Cupriavidus; species Cupriavidus sp. LA-1. The sequence continues at coordinate 268,996 of NZ_AP031387.1, forward strand.
CTGACCCACGCCGACCTGGCCGACCGCGAACGCTACCTGAACGCGCGCTCGACCCTGCTCACGCTGTTGTCCCTGGGCGTGGTGCCGATCATCAACGAGAACGACACCGTGGTCACCGACGAAATCAAGTTCGGCGACAACGACACGCTGGGCGCGCTGGTGACCAACCTGATCGAAGGCGATGTGCTGGTGATCCTGACCGACCAGCGCGGCCTGTACACCGCCGATCCGCGCAAGGACCCGGCCGCGCAGTTCGTGGACGAGGCCCTGGCCGGCACGCCCGAGCTGGAAGCCATGGCCGGCGGGGCCGGCACGTCGATCGGGCGCGGCGGCATGCTGACCAAGATCCTGGCGGCCAAGCGCGCGGCCAAGTCCGGCGCCCACACCACCATCGCCTCCGGGCGCGAAGCCAACGTGCTGGAGCGCCTGGCCGCGGGCGAGGCCATCGGCACCCAGCTGCTGGCGCCGACCGGGCGGCTCACGGCGCGCAAGCAATGGATGGCCGACCACCTGCAGCTGCGCGGCCGGGTCCTGATCGACAACGGCGCGGTAGAGAAACTCACCAGCGGCGGCAAGTCGCTGCTGCCGATCGGCGTGACGGAAGTGCAGGGCGAGTTCGCCCGCGGCGAGGTGATCGCCTGCGTCGACACCCAGGGCAAGGAGGTCGCGCGCGGCATCACCAACTATTCCAGCGCCGAGGCGCGGCTGATCGCGCGCAAGCCCTCGTCCGAGATCGAGTCCGTGCTCGGCCACCTGAACGAGCCCGAACTGATCCACCGCGACAACCTCGTGCTGGTCTGACCCGGCATCGCGGCTAAGAACCCATTTCATTATGAAATGGGTTCTAAAGGCCGGGCGCAAACAAAAACGGCGGGACTGCCTGGCAGCCCCGCCGTTTTTCATGCCGACGCCGCGCTTCAGCGCTTGCGCGGCGCGTGCGTTTGCAGGTCGCGCACCATGGCGTCGGCAGTGCCGGCCACGGTATGGGCATCGCAGAAGAAATCGATCGCCAGCGTGGCGGCGTAGGCGTTGCGCACGCCGGTCTCCATGCGGTGCCAGGTCTCGCCGTAGTCGCTGCGGTTGGGCACCCATTCGGTCGCGCCCTTGGGTAGCGTGGCGTAGAGCTTGCGCTCGAACACGTCGCAGCGCATGCCTTCAAAGGTTACGTTGCGCGCGCCGCTGTCGCTGGTGGTGACGACGGTGTAGCGCACCACTTTGTCCTTGCCCACCGAGACCGACTTGCCATCCACCGCAAACGACAGCGAGCCGGTGCCCGACACCGAGAACGGGATCAGGTTGGCGTCCTGCGGCGGCGGCGGCAGCATCGCCTTGGCTTCCTCGAAGGCCTTGGGCGCGAACGGGTTGCTCCAGCTGCTTTCTTCCTGCGCCATCTCCTTGCCGGTGGTCTTGCAGCCGGCCAGCGCAAGGCTGGCCGCGGCAAGCAGCAATCCGGCAGCACTCAGGCCGCCGCGGCGGCCCAGGCCGGTAAAACTATTCATCAGTGCTCCGTGAGGTGGAAACCGGCGTCGCCGGCGATACGTGCTCCGCCGCATGCTCGGCCTCGGCATGGCAGTCGGCGTCGGCCTGCTGCGCCTGCTGGGCGCGGCTGAGCGCCTGGCTGCGCGGCCCGCCGTGGCGGCCATGCATGCCGTGGGGGCCATGTGTGCCGTGCGTACCATAAGGACTCAGCGGCACGCGCGGGTGCCGGTTCAGGAAGCGCGACAATTCCGTCAGCGCCAGCTGGTAAACATCGCGCTTGAACTCGATCACCGCCTCCAGCGGCACCCAGTAATGGCTCCAGCGCCAGGCGTCGAACTCCGGGTGATCGGTGGCGCGCAAGTGGATATCGCAGTCCCTGCCGGCCATGCGCAGCAGGAACCAGATTTGTTTCTGGCCCTTGTAGTGGCCGCGGATCTCGCGGCGGATGAACTTGTCCGGCACCTCGTAACGCAGCCAGTCGCGCGTGCGACCGACGATCCTGACGTGCTCCGGAAGCAGGCCGGTTTCCTCATGCAGTTCGCGGTACATGGCCTGTTCCGGCGTTTCGCCGTACTTGATGCCACCTTGCGGGAACTGCCAGGAGTGTTCGCCGATTCGCTTGCCCCAGAAAACCTCGTTTCTTGCGTTGAGGAGGATGATGCCGACGTTCGGGCGAAAGCCTTCACGATCGAGCATGACTGCACCTCGAATCCTTTAGAATTACGCTGATTATAAAGGAAGCGCGCAGCCGGGCCCGGACCGGGGGATGCTGGTTTTCCCCGAGCGGAAGGGCAGTTTCAGGCGCGTGCGCATAATTCAGTGCCGCCGGCCCCCCGGATTTCACCGGGACGGATTTTTCCGACCTCGGCGGCCCAGAGAGAAATTACGGATGAAAGCCTCGCAATTCTTCATTTCCACCCTCAAGGAAGCGCCCGCCGACGCGGAAATCGTTTCGCACAAGCTGATGATGCGCGCCGGCATGATCAAGAAGCTGGGTGCCGGCATCTACAACTACATGCCGATCGGACTGCGCGTGATCCGCAAGGTGGAGAACATCGTCCGCGAGGAAATGAACCGGGCCGGCGCGGTGGAGCTGGCCATGCCGGTGATCCAGCCGGCCGAGCTGTGGCAGGAAACCGGCCGCTGGGACAAGATGGGCCCCGAACTGCTGCGCCTGAAGGACCGCCATGAGCGCGACTTCGCGGTCCAGCCGACCTCGGAAGAGGTGGTGACCGACATCGCCCGCTCGGAAATCCGCAGCTACAAGCAGCTGCCGGTCAATTTCTACCAGATCCAGACCAAGTTCCGCGACGAGCGCCGGCCGCGCTTCGGCATCATGCGCGGGCGCGAGTTCACCATGAAGGATGCCTATTCCTTCGACCGCGACACCGACGGCCTGCGCAAGTCGTACGAGAACATGTACGACGCCTACGTGCGCATCTTTCGCCGCTTTGGCCTGGATTTCCGCGCCGTGGCGGCCGACAACGGCGCCATCGGCGGCTCGGGCTCGCATGAGTTCCACGTGATCGCCGAGACCGGCGAAGACGCCATCGTCTACTGCCCGACCTCGGACTACGCCGCCAACATGGAGGCCGCCGAGGCGCTGCCGCTGCTGGCCGGGCGCGCCGCGCCCGGGGAAGACCTGGTCAAGGCCTTCACCCCGGAAAAGGTCAAGTGCGAGCAGGTGGCGGCATTCCTGAACGTCCCGCTCGAGCGCAACGTCAAGTCGATCGTGCTGGCCAAGGACACCGAGGCCGGCGCCGAGATCTGGCTGCTGCTGATCCGTGCCGACCACGAGCTGAACGAGGTCAAGGCGTCCAAGGTGCCGGGCCTGGCGGACTTCCGCTTTGCCACCGAGAACGAGATCGTCGACGCCTTCGGCTCGCCGCCGGGCTACCTGGGCCCGATCGACTTGAAGAAGCCGGTCAAGGTGGTGGCCGACCGCACCGTCGCCAACATGAGCGACTTCGTCTGCGGCGCCAACTACCGCGACTACCACTACACCGGCGTCAACTGGGGCCGCGACCTGCCCGAGCCGATCGTGGCCGACCTGCGCAACGTGGTGGCCGGCGACGCCTCGCCGGACGGCCAGGGCACGCTGGAAATCTGCCGCGGCATCGAGGTGGGCCACGTGTTCATGCTGGGCACGCGCTATTCCGAGTCCATGAACGCGACCTTCCTGGACGAGAACGGCAAGACCCAGCCGATGCAGATGGGCTGCTATGGCATTGGCGTCACCCGTATCCTGGGCGCGGCGATCGAACAGAATTTCGATGAGCGCGGCATCATCTGGCCGGCCGCGATCGCCCCGTTCGCGGTGGTGATCTGCCCGGTCGGCTACGACCGTTCCGAAGCCGTCAAGGCCGAGGCCGACCGCGTCCATGCCGAGCTGCTCGCCGCCGGCGTGGACGTCATCCTCGACGACCGCGGCGAGCGCCCGGGCGTGATGTTTGCTGACTGGGAACTGATCGGCGTGCCGCACCGCGTGGTGGTGGGCGACCGCGGCCTGAAGGAAGGCAAGGTCGAGTACCAGGGCCGGCGCGACGCGCAGGCCACCGCCGTCAGCGTGGCCGACGTGGTTGGCCACGTGCGCAGCCAGCTGGCGAACTGAGCCCCATGCGCGCCGCCCGCGGCATGACCGACGCCGCCCGCCGCCTGGGCGCGGGGCTGCTGCTGGCCCTGGCGGCCGTGGCAGCCCATGCCGGCGCGCAAAAGGAAGAAGACCTGGCCGATTCCGTGCGCGGCGCGCTGGCCGCCGCCATTGCCGATGACCGGCCCACGCGGCCGGTGTTTGCATCCGGCGGCGAGCGCCTGGCCTACCTGAAGTGGCTGGGCGAGATGTCCGCCCGCCTGGCATCGCGCATCCCCGAGCCGCAGATGCGCGTGGAACTGATCGAAGTGGCCTACTACGAGGCCAAGCGCGCCGGGCTGGAGCCCGCGCTGGTGCTGGGCCTGGTCCAGGTCGAGAGCAACTTCCGCAAGTACGCGATCAGCGCGGCCGGTGCGCGCGGGCTGATGCAGGTAATGCCGTTCTGGGTGCGCACCATCGGCGACAGCGACGCGCGCAAGCTCTTCCACCTGCAGAGCAACCTGCGCTACGGCTGCACCATCCTGCGCTACTACCTGGACCGCGAGCAGGGTGACCTGTACCTGGCGCTGGGCCGCTACAACGGCAGCCGCGGCCGCCCCGAGTACCCCAACGCCGTGCTGGCCGCGTGGAAGCGCTGGCAGTATTCCGAAGCCACTGTCACCGTGGCCGGCGAACCCGAGATCACGCCGTCGCGCCCGCGCGCACCGGTGGCGGAGCCGCCTGCCCGCAACCCGTTCTCGCCGCAACGCGTCGCAGCCAACCCGTCATGATCCGCGAAGCATCCGTTGCCGGCGGCAAGGCCGGCTACACCGCATCCTCGCCCGAACTCGAACAATGGCTGGCCCGGCATATCGCGCAGGGCTTTGCCGCCGATGCGCTGGTGCTGTCGATGCTGCGCTCGGGCTATGACGATGCCTTCGCGCGCCAGGCCGTGGCCACGGCGTTTGCACCGGGCGCCGATGGCCCCACGCCAGCTCAGCCGGTCCGGCCCGCACAGGCCCGCCCCGCGGCCGCCGGCACGCATGCGGTCTACGCGGCCGATGGTGGCGACCGCCAGGTCCCGATCCTGTTCCGGCTGGAGGCGCCGCAGGTCCAGCTGTTGCAGCAGCTGCTGACCGACGACGAGTGCGATGCCCTGGTGGCGCTGTCGCGCGGCCGGCTGGCGCGCTCGCCGGTGGTCAACCCCGACACCGGCGACGAAAACCTGATCGACGCCCGCACCAGCATGGGCGCGATGTTCCAGGTGGCCGAGCATGCCCTGATCGCGCGCATCGAGGCCCGCATCGCCGCGGTTACCGGCGTGCCGGCCGAGCATGGCGAAGGGCTGCAGATCCTCAACTACAAGCCCGGCGGCGAGTACCAGCCGCACTTCGACTACTTCAACCCGCAGCGCCCCGGCGAGGCGCGCCAGCTTGCCGTCGGCGGGCAGCGCATCGCCACCCTGGTGATCTACCTGAACACGCCCGAGGCGGGCGGCGCCACCGCGTTCCCGCGCGTGGGCCTGGAGGTGGCGCCGGTCAAGGGCAACGCGGTGTACTTCAGCTACCTGCTGCCGGACGGCACGCTCGACGACCGCACCCTGCACGCGGGCCTGCCGGTGGCATCCGGCGAGAAGTGGATCGCCACCAAATGGCTGCGCGAACGCCCATACCGCAGCGAGCGTTGATGGCGCCGGCGGGGCGCCGCAAGTCCGGCGGCGCCTGAGGCTCAATACGGTTCCTGCGCGGCGCCGTGGCGCAGCGTGCGCCGCAGCGCCTCGTCGTCCAGCCGCTGCATGCCGTGCAGCCAGTTGCCGAGCAGCGCCAGCAGTTCCACCAGCGCATCGATGCGCGCCAGCAACTGGGGATCGTCCTGGGCCACGTCGGCTTCCTGGCGCAGCGCGCGCAGTGCCCGCAGCGCCGGGTCGATCTCGCGGCGCTTGCGTTCGGCGGCCAGCGTGCGGAAGCTGACCCACACGTCGGCGGGCACGCGCAGGTATTCGCGCCGGTCGCGCGGCACGTCGGCCTGACAGGGGCGGGTCAGGTTCCAGGAATCCAGTTCCCTCAATCCCACGCTGATATTGGAGCGCGAGCGGCTCAGCGCCTGCGCGATCTCGTCGGCGTTCAGCGCCCGCGGCGCGATATAGAGCAGGCTCAGGATCTGGCTGGCGGTGCGGGACAGGCCGCACTGGCTGCCCAGGTCGCCAAGGTGGGCAATCAGCAGTTGGGCAAGCGGTGTCAGGTGCATGGTGTGGTCTTGGGTCGCTTCGCGGCCGCACCGGCGGCCGTGTTTTCGGCGGGACGACGCGTGGCGGGCTTGGGCCCGCCACGCCGGCCCGTGCTGCTACTGCGCGGGCATCCAGGCTTGCGCATCTACCTCCTTGGGCACCTGCGGCCCGCCCGGCGTGTAGGCCGGATGATTGATGTTGCACCAGCCGCCGAATGGCGCCGGCCGGCAGCGCCACAGCTTGCCGTCCACGCCGACCACGATGCTGACGCCAGGCTTGTAGCTGCCGATGCCTGCGGGCCATTTCGGATACTGGCCAGGTGCCGGGGCTGGCGCGGGAGTGGGTGCGGGAGCCGGGGCAGGAGCCGGAGCAGGAGATGGGGCGGGCGGCGCCGGCGCTGGCGCCGGCGTGGGCGCATCCGGCGACAGGATCGACAGCTGCGCCGAGTCCTTCTCGTTCTTCAGCCAGATCACGTTGGCCTGCAGGTTGGCCGTGTTGAACGCCACGTGGTTGCCCTGGCGCTCGCCAATGCGCAGCAGCGCGCTGTACTTGCCGTTGAGCAGGTTGGCCAGTTGCGGACCCCATGCGGATTGCGGCGCGTTCTGCGGGGTGATGGGCAGGCGCTCGTCCACGCGTTCCTTGCCGCCGGCATCGCTGCCCAGCACGCGAAAGCGCACCTGGTCGCCGGGCACCGGCTCAAAGCCCTGCCTGACGAAGAAGCCGCCATCGAACCAGGCGAAGCCGTCGGTGGGCACGCCCGCGGCGCTCTCGATGGTGACGTCGCTGCAGTTGTAGAACCCTTCGCGCCCCGCGTCCTGCCGCTGCCAGCGCAGGTACATCACGGCGTTGCCGGTGCGCCCGGCCGGGATCGGCACGTCGTAGACATAGTAGCGCTTGCCGCCGATGGTCTGCGGCGCGGGCGCCGCGCCGGCGTAGATCTGCTCCAGGTCCGCCCAGCGCAGCGGCTCGCCATAGACATACGATGCCCTGGTCAGGTAGATGCGCACGAACGACGGGTTATGCGCCGCCGTGGCGTAGAACATCACGCGGATCTTGCCCTTGTCGGGCTTGATCGGGGTCTTGTGCCACTGCGTCGAGCGCACGTCGAGCCCCGCCTTCTTGGGATCGCCCCCGCTGCACAGCGTGCCGTCCTTGATGGCCCGTTCGACCGAGGCCTGGCTGTTGTAGTCCTCGGGGAAGCCGGTGATCTCGTTCCATTGCTGGAAAGGGTAGGCGCCGCTGCGCCGGAAGGCCTCGCGGCAGGCGGCGTTGGGCACGCCGGAGCCATCCGCCGGCCACCAGTAGCCGCCGTCCTGGAAGCACTTGAGCTGGCGCGCGATCGGGAACTCCACCACGCCGTGCGCCCGCGCGGGCGAGGCCAGAAGTCCGCTGCCGAGCAGCAGGACGGCTGGGAAAACGGTCTGCTTGATCTTCATTGTCTTATCTCCGGTGACGGCCATCGTTTCCGGGCAGTGCCGGGTCCACGCTGGCGATGGCGCATGCAGATCGGCCAGCGCCGGCATCAGCCGGGTCCTGGCCCTTTACAAGATCCTGCGTCTGTATTTATGGCGGATGCCATTGGAAATTTGACCGCAATGCTACTCGAATTTTCATGGTTTTACGCTTTCACTATTTTCTGAAATTACGGAAATAAAACGGATGGCCTATGCCTTCGTTCCGGGATTGCGAAACCAGCTATGCAATTGGATGCGTGTTCAAATTTCTGCGTCATGCCATCAAAATTTTTGTCAAACTCGCGCTGGATATGGCGTTGCTGCCGATCGTCGAAAGCGCCTCTCCCTTCCGTGGCACCGGAAAGAATTCGCGTGAAATATGTAGAGGCTTTAAAAATCAGAAGACTGGATGTGGGCGGAGCGGATTGGATGTTGTTTCTGGTATTAAGTCAGGATTGTTATATTTCTTGTACTTCGGCAACTCAAGATTTTTATCTTGAATCACGCATTTTGCTGACTAGAATTTCCTCACCTCCGCACGCAGCGGTAATTCAATTCGAGGGGTGCCATGGCGCCGAAGTGGTCTCCGCACATCGATTGCGCAGGCATGTTCCGTAGGGTCCGCCAGACCGTGGGTATGGCGCCGGCAGGGTTCACGTTGCTTGAGCTGCTGGTGGTGCTGCTGATCATCGCGCTGCTGGCCGGCTATGTCGGGCCGCGGCTGTTCTCGCAGGTGGACAAGGCCCGGGTCAAGTCCGCCAAGGCGCAGATGAAGACCCTGGCCGATGCCGTGACCCAGTACCGGCTGGACACCGGCCATTACCCGAGCGAGCAGGAAGGGCTCAATGCGCTGGTGCAGAAGGGGAACGATCCGCGCTGGGACGGCCCCTACCTGGCCAAGGGCCTGCCGCCCGATCCCTGGGGCCATGCCTATCTGTGGAAAAACCCGGGTGCCGGCAGCGAGGTCGAGATCATCTCGCTGGGCAAGGACGGCAAGCCGGGCGGCAGCGGCGACGACAAAGACCTGGTCTATGGCTTCTAGCCCCGGCCGGGCGCCATCGGGGGAGGGCGCACCGTGAACGAGTTCGAGGCGCGCGTGCTGCGCGACGGCCGCATCGAAGCACGGCGCCTGCAGGCCCCGGCCCTGGACGAAGCGCGCCGGCGGCTGCAGGACGAAGGCCTGCGGGTCCTGTCGCTGAAAGCCACGCGGCGCTTGCGCCTGCCCGCGCGCAGGCCGCGCTTCGCGCTGGGCATCTTCATCCAGGAACTGGGCGTGCTGCTCGATGCCGGGCTGGTGCTGGTCGAGGCCATGGAAGCGCTGCGCGACAAGGGCACCGGCACCACGCGGCAGGTGCTCGCGCAGTTGCTGCAGGCGATGTACCAGGGCATGCCGCTGTCCGGCGCGATGGCGCGCCAGCCCGACGTGTTCCCGCCGCTGCTGGTGGCCACGGCCGCCTCATCCGAGCATTCCGGCCAACTGGCGCTGGCCCTGCGCCGCTACCGCCTGTATGAGGCGCAGCTCGACACCATCCGCGCGCGCGTGCGCGGCGCGCTGATGTACCCGGCCGTGGTGGTCGGCGTGGGCGCGCTGATCCTGCTGTTCATGCTGTTCTTCGTGGTGCCGCGCTTTGCCGCCGTGTTCGATTCGGTCGCCAGCCTGCCGGCGGGGGCCCGCTTCATGGTGTGGTGGGGCGCGCAGGTCGAAGCGCGCGGCATGGCGATCGCGGCGGGCATGGCGGCGGCGGTGGCGGCGCTGGTGCTGGCATGGCGCACCGCGACGGTCAGGGGCGCAGTATCCGGCCTGCTATGGCGCATTCCCGCGCTGCGCGCGCAGCGCGTGCTGTTCGTGCTGGCGCGCTTCTATCGCACCATCGGCATGCTGCTGTCGGGCGGCATGACCGTGGTCGAGGCGATCGAGCTGGCCGGCGGCCTGCTGCCGGCCGACTACCGGCCCGACGTGGCGCGCGCGCTGGCTGGGGTGCGCGCCGGCCAGCCGCTGGCCGCCACCCTCACCGCGCACCGTCTCGCCACGCCGGTGGCCGAGCGCCTGCTGCGCGTGGGTGAGCAGAGCGGCGAGATCGCGGCCATGTGCGAACGCATCGCGCTGTTCCACGACGAGGCGCTGGAGCGCGCCATCGAGGTCTTCAGCAAGGTCTTCGGCCCGGTGCTGATGCTGGTGGTGGGCGGGCTGATCGGCCTGGTGGTGTTCCTGCTCTACATGCCGATCTTCGAACTGGCCGGGGCCATCCAGGAGTAGGCGATGCAAGTCCTCGAAGACACCTGGCGCGACGCGGCGCGCCTGCGCCAGCAGACCCTGTCGGCCTACCTGGTCGAACTGCTGGCCGGGTCGCCGCAGCACCTGCCGGAGGTGGCCGCGTTGCTGGGGCTGGTGCCGCTGGCCCCGCAGCAGCTGGAGGGCAACTGGCATTTCGACGCGTTGCCGCTGCCCGATGCGCTGGCGCGCGGGGTGCTGCCCGTGCGCGTGGACGGTGCCGACTACGTGGTGCTGGCCGATCCCTGTTCGCTGGCGCTGCGCCACTGGTACCAGGCGCATCCCGTGCTGCGCCGCGCGTTCGGCGCGATGAGCCTGCCGGGCGCGGTGCAGGCGGCGCTGCGCCAGGCCGAGCGCGGCGAGCGCGCGATGGAAAGCCTCGACCTGGCCGGGCAGGACGAGCGCAGTGCCGACGGCATCCACGAGATTTCGCTGACCAGCATTGCCCGCGACGAAAGCCCGATCGTGCGGCTGGTCAACTCGATGCTGTTCGATGCCTTGCACAGCCGCGCCTCCGACATCCACGTCGAAAGCGTGCCCGATGCGCTGGTGGTCAGGTACCGCATCGACGGCGTGCTGCAGCAGTCCGGGCGTGCCGCGGGCGCCGATACCGCAGCGCAGGTGCTGTCGCGCATCAAGGTGCTGTCGGGGCTGGACATCGGCGAGCGGCGTGTGCCGCAGGACGGCCGCTTCCAGGCGCAGTTGCAGGGCCGCGACGTGGATTTCCGCGTCTCGGTCATGCCCAGCATCCACGGCGAGGACGCGGTGCTGCGCGTGCTGGACAAGTCCCAGCGTGGCAGCGCGCTGACACTGGATGCGCTTGGCCTGACGCCCGGATCGATCGCCCGCATCCGCTCGCTGGCCAGCGTGCCCTACGGCATGGTGCTGGTCACCGGCCCCACCGGCAGCGGCAAGTCGACCACGCTCTACGCGGCGCTGTCCGAGACCAACACCGGCGAGCACAAGATCATCACCATCGAAGACCCGGTCGAATACGAACTGGCCGGCGTGCTGCAGATCCCGGTCAACGAGAAGAAGGGCCTGACCTTCGCCCGCGGCCTGCGCTCGATCCTGCGCCACGACCCCGACACCGTGCTGGTCGGCGAGATCCGCGACGGCGAGACCGCGGCGATCGCGGTGCAGGCGGCGCTGACGGGGCACCTGGTGATGTCGTCGGTGCACGCCAACACCGCCTTCAGCGTGCTCGAACGCTTCCTGTACATGGGCGTCGAGCCGGCCAGCTTTGTCGAGGCGCTGCAGGGCGTGGTGGCGCAGCGGCTGGTGCGGCGCGTGTGCGAGCACTGCGCGCGCGACCACCGGCCCGCGCCCTGGCTGGCAGCCAGGGCGCGCCTGACGCCGGAGCAGGTGCGCGCCGGGCACTTCCGCCAGGGCGACGGCTGCGAAGCCTGCCGCGGCACCGGCTTCCATGGCCGGCTGGCGCTGGCCGAGGTGCTGCGCATCGACGATGCGCTCAAGGACGCGCTGCTGCGGCGCGAGTCGGCCGCGGCGCTGCGCGAGACCGCGCGGCGCGCCGGCCATGTCGATGTGCGAGAGATTGCACTGGAGAGCGCCGCCAGCGGGCTGACCACATTGCAGGAGATCCTCCGTGTCCTTCCTCTCGGTTGAACTGGTGGCGCGCCTGGATGCGGCCGGCGTGCATTGGGCCGCGCGCGGCATCGGCCCCCTTGCCATGCCCTTGCAGCAAGGCCATGCGCCTGGCGACTGGCCGCAGGCGTTTGCTGCCGCACTGGCGGACATGCCGCGCGGGCGCCTGCGCCGGTTCGACCGGATTGCAGTCTGGCTGGGCTTCCCCCATGCGCAATACGCGGTGCTGCCGTGGCAGGCGTTCCGGCATCCGGCGGATTGCGAGGCGCTGGCGCAGGCCTTGTTCGACGAATGGCTCGAAGGCGCGGGCGGCGAGCGCTGCATCGCCGTGGCCGACACGCCTTACGGGGCGACGCGGCTGGCCGTCGCCGTCGAAGCGGGACTGCTGCAAGGCCTGCGCGAACAGTTGCGCGACGTTGGCTTGCGCATGGTGCGGTGCCAGCCGCTGCTGTTGGTCGCACTGGCACAGTTCTCTGGCCGACTGCGATCTGACTGTGCCTTCGCGCTCAACGAACCGCAGGCGTTGACTTGCATCCATCGCCGCGACGGGCAGTGGACCGCTGTGGCCAGCCTGCACTGTGCGCCCGGCACGGGCATCCGCCAGCGCCTGGCCGCGGCGGAGGCGTTGCTGGGCGAGGCACCGCCTCCGGCGCTGGTGACCGCAACCGACCCCGCGCTGGCGCCGGCCGATGGCGATGTGGGTGCGGGCCAGTGGCTCGGCATCATGCAGCCATGGGGCAGGGACCGCGGTTTACGGGAGCCGGTATGGGCATGAGCAGCCTGCGCAAACTGATGCTGCGGCTGCGCCGTGGCATCGCGGCGGCCAGCGCGTGGGGGAGGGCGGCGCTGCACCGGCGCCGACGGCCGCCGCTCGACTTCGCCCGGCGGCGGCAGTGGCAGGCGCCCATGGTGGCGGCGGCGTGGCTGGGGGCAGCAGTGGCGGCGGGGACGGCATGGCAGGACTGGCTGGCGATGGAAGCGGAGGCACGGCAGGCGCAGGCGGTGCAGCGGCGCCTGACCCGGCTGGCCGGGCAGCAGGCGCGCCAGCTCAAGGGGCGCATGCTGCGGCTGCCCGAACAGAAGCGACAGCTGGCGGCGTTCGCCGCGTTGCATGGCGATGCGCTGGTGCTGGCCGATGCGATCGGCGCGGCGCTGACAGCGGACACGGCCCTGACCATGGTCGATATCCAGGCAGCCGAACGCGCGGCCAGTATCGAACTGGAGGCGCGCGACATGACGTCGGCCTTCCGCTACCTGGAAGCGCTGCAGGCAGCGCCAGGCGTGGACGCCACGCTGACCCGGAGCGCCATCAAGGCAAACGACCCGCAGCAGCCGTTGACGATAACGCTGCGCGTTTCGCTGGTGCGCCAATGAAGTGGGACGCCGCCTCTGTCATCGCCTGGCTGCGCGGCATGCCGCTGCGCAGGCTGCCCGGCGAGCTTCCACCCGACCTCGGCCCGCGCCTGCGCTGGCAGGCTGCGCTGGCCGCACGCGCACTGGGCCGGCCGGGACTGAGCGCGCTGGCGGTGGCGCTTGCCGCGCTGGCCATGCAAGCGCTCTACATCACGCCAGGCCGCAACGCGGTCGCCGAGGAGGAGGCGCAGGCGCGCAGCGCCATCGCGGTGCTGCCCGCGGCGCGCCATCCGCACGGCGACGTGGGCGATCCGGCCGCGCCCGACCGGCGTGACCTGCCCGCTGCAAGCCGCCTCGGCAGCCGGCTGGAACAAGCCTTTAAGCTGATGGCGGCGCAGGGCTTCCCGGTGCGCGAAGCCTCGTACCGGCTTGCCGTGCTGGGGCCGGAACGGCTGCAGCGGCTGACCGTGGAGCTGCCGCTGGCCGGGGAGTACCCGGCGCTGCGGCGCATGCTGCAGGACCTGTCGCAAGAGCCCGGCCTGATGATCGAGGCCGTCACGCTGCAGCGCCGCGCGGTCGGTGAGGCCAGCATCAGTATGCGGCTGCGCTTCAGCCTGCCGGGGGTGTCGGAGTGAGGCGCACGTTCGCGCTGGCACTGGCCGCGCTGCCGTGGCCGGCGGCGCAGGCCGCGCGGCTGGAAGACGTTGCTCGCATCATCGATGCCGGCATGGTGGGGAACTTGGCGATTGCGGACCTGCCTGCCATGACCCGCGCGCCGGATCCGGCGGCAGGACCCACGCCGCCCAACCTGTTCCCTGCGTTCAGCTGGGCGCCGCTCCCCGCGCCGGCGGCGGACCCGGTGGCGATTCCAGTCCCGAAGTCGCGCCCCGGCCCGCCGCCGATGCCGTTCCAGGTGTCGGCGATGTGGCGCTACCAGGGCCAGCCGCCGGTGATCGCGCTGCAGGCCTTCGGCAATACCTACCTGTTGTGCGAGCGCTGCGGCGTGCCGGGCCACCACGGCGTGGGCGCGGTGCTGGAGCGCGAGTACCGCATCGACCGGATCGCGCAGAGCGGCGTCACGCTGACCTACCTGCCGATGCGGCATGTGTCGGTGGTGCCGGTCACGCCGCGCCCGGCGGTGGGAGGGCAGTGATGGCCATGCCGCGCACAATCAGCCTGGTGATGGCAGTTGTGCTGGCCGGCTGCGGCACCGCCGGTGCAATCCGCGAGAGCGAAGGCTATGCGAGTGAGGGGCAGTACGCCGAGTCGGTCGAAGTCCTGCGCGAACAGATGCGCCGCAACCCGGACGATATCGGCCTGCGCAATGCCTACTACCGGCGCGTGGAAACACTGGTGCGCGAGTCCGTGCGCGAGGCCGATGCCGCGCTGGAACGCGGCGACGACGAGGCCGCCATTGCCGCGCTGCGCGAGGTGCTGGCCTACGACCCGGCCAACCTCGGCGCGCAGCAGGAGATCCACCGCATCCAGGTGATCCGGCGCCTGCGTCCGCAACTGGACGAGGCACGCGCACTGCAGCGCACCGATCCGCAGGCCGCGCTGCGCCGCGTGCAGCAGGTGCTGGACCAGTTGCCCAACCTGCGCGAGGCGCAGGAACTGCGCGAAGCGCTGATGCAGCGGCTGGCCAGCGTCGACGCGCTCAGCCCGAAGCTCGGCGCCGCGCTGCGCAGGCCGGTCGCGCTGAACTTCCGCGAGCAGAGCCTGACCGCCATCTTCGACCTGATCGCGCGCATCGCCGGCATCAGCATCGTGCTGGACAAGGACATCAACCCCAATGCGCGCGCCAGCATCTCGGCCAGCACCACCACGGCCGAGGACGCCATCAACCTGCTGCTGGCCACCGCCAACCTGCAGAAGCAGACCCTGAACGCCGACACCCTCCTGATCTACCCGTCCCGCCCCGACAAGGAGCGCGACTACCGATCGCTGGCGGTGCGCACCTTCTTCCTCAGCCACAGCGACCCCAGGCAGGCGGTGGCGCAGATCAAGCAGCTGTTCCGGCCCAGGGAGATCCTGGTCGACGACCGCCTGAACGGCGTGGTGGTGCGCGACAGCGTCGAGACGCTGCAGGCGATCGAGCGGCTGATCCAGGCGCTGGACCTGCCGCAGTCCGAGGTCACGCTGGACGTGCAGGTGCTGGAGGTGGCGCGCAACGACCTGCTCAACCTGGGCATCGGCTACCCCGGCAAGATCACCGGCACATTGTCCGAGGCGGTCAATCCGGGCGGGGCCGGCGTCGCAGTGAGCGCGCTGCGCAATATCAACGCCGACAACATCCTGCTCGATGCCGGCAGCCCGCAGGTCACGCTCAATCTGCTGCAGCGTAGTGGCAATACGCAGACGCTGGCCAACCCAAAGATCCGCGTCAGGAACCGGGAGAAGGCCACCATCAGCATCGGCGAGCGCGTGCCGGTGGTGACCACCACCAACGCCAACGGCGTGGTGACCGAGTCGGTGCAGTACCAGGACGTGGGGCTCAAGCTGGATGTGGAGCCCAATATCAGCCTGAGCAACGAGATCGGCATCCGGCTGGCGATGGACGTCAGCAACATCATCAGCGAGACCGTGACGCGCACCGGGCTGATCACCTATGTGCTCGGCACGCGCAGCGCCAAGACCACGCTGACCGCGCGCAACAACGAGACCCAGGTGCTGGCCGGCCTGATCCGCCGCGCCGACATCAAGGCCGGCGAAGGCTTGCCGGGGGTAAGCCGCATTCCGGTGCTCGACCGCATCTTCGGCACGCGGCAGGACAAGCAGGAACAGACCGAAATCGTGCTGCTGATCACGCCGCATATCGAGCGCAGCCTGGACCTGCCCGCGTTCCAGGTCAGCACCTTCGCCAGCGGCACCGAGGCGCGGCCCGGCATCCAGCCGCTGGCGCTGGTGGGCTCGGAAGGCGTGCGGGTCAGCGTGACGCCGGACCCGGCGGGGACGGGTGCCAGTGGTGTCTTGCCGCCGCCGGCCACGCCGCAGGCGGTGTCGCCGGTGGTGCAAGTGCCGGTGGAGCATGTCCCGCAGCCCGCCGCGCCAGCCCCCGCGGTGCCCGCCGCGCCGCCGCCATCGATCACAGCGCCGTCGCCCGGCAGGCTGGGCGAGCCGCCGGCCGCCCCGCGCTAGGCCATCGCCGTGCGTACCGACCTTACCCGCGCCGCGCGCGGCTTCACGCTGATCGAACTGATGGTCACGCTGGCACTGATGGCACTGCTGGCCTCGGTGGCGCTGCCGCTGGCGGAACTGACCGCGCGCCGGGCGCAGGAGACCGAGCTGCGCCGCGCGCTGCGCGAGCTGCGCAAGGCCATCGACGATTACAAGGACGCGGCCGACGCCGGCAAGATCCAGCGCAAGGTCGGCGACAGTGGTTACCCGCCGTCGCTGGAGGCGCTGGCCGAGGGCGTGCCCGATGCCACCGATCCCGCCGGCGAGCGCCGCCTGTACTTCCTGCGCCGCCTGCCGCGCGACCCGCTGTGCGGCTGCCCCGGCGAGCCCGCCGCGCGCCACTGGCGCCTGCGCAGCTACCAGAGCCCGCCAGACGCGCCGCGCGAGGGCGACGACGTGTACGACGTGATGTCGCGCAATACCGGCGAGGCGCTCGATGGCTCGCACTACGACCGGTGGTGACCGCATGCGCCGCCGCGGTTTCACGCTGATCGAACTGCTGGTGGTGCTGGCCATCATCGCCACGCTGCTGTCGCTGGCCATGCCGCAGTACTTCCGCCAGCAGGACAAGGCCCGCGAGACCGTGCTGCGCCACAACCTGGTGACGCTGCGCCGGGCGCTGGACGACTACCGCGACGACCGCGGCAAGTCGCCGGCATCGCTGGACGAGCTGGTACAGCGCCGCTACCTGCGCGAGCTGCCGCTGGACCCGGTCACCAACCGGCGCGACAGCTGGGTGTTCGAGCGCTCGCCCAAGGGCGGCATTGCCGATGTCCACAGCGGCGCGCCGGGCAAGGCGCGTGACGGGACTGACTATGCGAGCTGGTGACCGGCGCGGCCGCGGGTCTGTCCCGGGTTCTGTCTCGGGTTCTGTCTATATTGGCGCACTGGTGGCGCTGGCCATCCTTGGCGTGATGCTGGGCCAGTTCGGCCTGCTGTGGGCCACGCAGGAGCGGCGCGCGCGTGAAGCCGACCTGCTGGCGCACGGCAACGAGATCCGCAGGGCGATCGGCAGGTACTACGACGCCAGCCCGGCCGGGCAATACCCCAAACGTCTCGATGACCTGGTGCTCGACCCGCGCCAGCCCGTGGTCGCGCGCTACCTGCGCCGGGCCTGGCGTGACCCGCTGCCGCCAGGCGCCGAGTGGGGCATCGTTCCCGGTCCGGACAACGGCATTGTCGGCGTCTACAGCCAGGCCCCCGGCGTGCCATTGCGCGTGGCCGGGTTTGCGCCGGCCAACGCCGCGTTTGCCGGCAAGGGCAGCTATCAGGCGTGGATTTTCGTCCACAAGCCGGAGGGAAACTGACAGTCCCTGTATCGGCCTATTTTTGAAAAATTGTACCGGTACTGTACCGCTGACTGACCGTAGACTGATTTCCCTGAATAGGCCTGAACGCCCCTGGAGTCAGTCATGGAAGTGTCCCAACTCGCCGCCGGAACCGGTGTCTTTGCCGCGTTTGCCGGCTTTGCGCTGGTGTCGTCGATCACCCCCGGTCCCAACAATACGATGCTGCTTGCCTCGGGCGTGAACTTCGGCTTCGTGCGCACGTTGCCGCACCTGCTCGGTGTGAGCATTGGCTTTGCGCTGATGGTGGGATTGGTCGGGCTGGGGCTGGGATCGCTGTTCCACGCCTTTCCGTGGACCTGGCAGGTGTTGCGCGTGGTGGCGACGGTCTACCTGGTGTGGCTGGCATGGAAGCTGGCCACCGCCGGCGGCGTGCAGGACCAGCAGGTGAAGCGGCCGATGGGCTTCTGGGCCGCGGCGGCGTTCCAGTGGGTCAATCCCAAGGCGTGGGTGATGGCGGTGGGCGCGTGCAGCACCTATGTACTGCACGGCAACCTGTGGCTCAACGTGCTGCTGCTGGCGGGGATCTTCGGGGTGGTCAACCTGCCCAGCGTGGCGATGTGGGCCTTGTGCGGCTCGGCGCTGCGGCGCTGGCTGGCGCGCCCGAAGGTGCTGCGCGCCTTCAATATCGGCATGGCCGTGCTGCTGCTGGCCTCGCTGTGGCCGATTTTGGCGCCGCACCAGGCGTAACCGATGGGTTTGCTCCCCTGTCCCGAAAGCGGGAGAGGGGAGCAAACCATCAGTCCACCAAATTCAAACCATCGCGCGGATCGAGTCCAGGTTGCGCCAGTAGCCCTTGGCATCCATGCCGCAGCCAAAGACATAGCGGTCCGGCACGGCAAAGCCGCAGAAGTCCGGGTGCATGGGCTTGGTCTTGGTCAGCGTCTTCTCGCACAGCACCGCGGCGTGGAATTCCCTGGCGCCCATGTCCATGATGCGCTCGCGGATGGCGGCCATGGTCTCGCCTTCATCCAGGATGTCGTCCAGCACCAGCACCACGCGGTCCTTGACCGATTCGCGCGGGGCCACGCGCCACTGCATCTCGCCGCCCACGGTCTTGTTGTTGTAGCGCGAGAGGTGGATGTAGTCGAACTCCAGCGGGAACGCCAGCTTGGGCAGCAGCATGCCGGTGAAGACCACCGCGCCGCCCATCACGGACAGCACCAGCGGGAAGGCATCGCCCATCTTGGCGGTGATTTCCGTCGCCATGCGGTCCAGTGAGGCCTGGACTTCCGCGGCGGAGACGATTTCTTCGGAGTTGGCCCACAGCTCGCGGGCCTGTACGGCGCTCATCATGATGTCTTTCCTGTTCTTTTGCGGGGGAGGCAGTTCGTGTTGCGGCGACGGATGCTAGCGGTTGAAGAGGCCCTTCATGCCGCCCTTCATGGCGCCCATCTGGCGCATCATCTTCATCATGCCGCCGCCCTTGAGCTTTTTCATCATGGACTGCATCTGGTCGAACTGGTTGAGCAGGCGGTTCACTTCCTGCACGTGCACGCCGGCGCCCGCGGCAATGCGGCGCTTGCGGCTGGCCTTGATCAGGTCGGGCTTGGCGCGCTCGGCCGGCGTCATGCTGTTGATGATGCCTTCCATGCGGGCCACCTGCTTCTCGGCCTGGTCCATGTTGGCGCCCTGCGCCTGCTGGGCGAACTGCGCCGGCAGCTTGTCGACCAGGCTGCCCAGGCCGCCCATCTTCTTCATCTGGCCGATCTGGGCCTTGAAGTCTTCCAGGTCGAAGTCGCCGGTCTTCTTGATCTTCTTGGCCAGCTTCTCGGCCGCTTCCATGTCCACGCCGCGCTGGGCTTCCTCGACCAGCGCGAGGATGTCGCCCATGCCCAGGATGCGCTGGGCCATGCGGTCGGGGTAGAAGGGCTCCAGGCCGTCCAGCTTCTCGCCGACGCCGACGAACTTGATCGGGCGGCCGGTGATATGGCGCACCGACAGTGCCGCGCCGCCGCGCGCATCGCCGTCCAGCTTGGTCAGCACCACGCCGGTCAGCGGCAGGGTGTCGTTGAAGGCCTTGGCGGTGTTGACCGCGTCCTGGCCCAGCATGGCGTCGACCACGAACAGGGTTTCGGCGGGCTTCAGCTCGGCGTGCAGGGCGGCGATTTCCTGCATCATCAACTCGTCGATACCCAGCCGGCCGGCCGTGTCGACGATCAGCACGTCGTGGTAGTGCTTGCGCGCCCAGTCCACCGCCGCGCGGGCGATGTCCGCGGGCTTCTGGTCCGGCTGCGACGGGAAGAAGTCAGCGCCGACCTGCTCGGAAACCGTCTTGAGCTGGGCGATGGCGGCGGGGCGGTAGACGTCGCACGAGACCGTCAGCACCTTCTTCTTTTTGTTCTCCTTGAGCCACTTGGCCAGCTTGCCCACGGTGGTGGTCTTGCCGGCACCCTGCAGGCCGGCCATCAGGATGATGGCGGGCGGCTGCACGGCCAGGTTCAGCTCGGCTTCCTTGTTGTTGCCGCTGGCCGCGTCGGTGCCGCCGATCACGGCGGTCAGCTCGCGCTGGACCACGCCGACCAGGGCCTGGCCCGGGGTGAGGCTGCTGACAACCTCCTCGCCCATGGCCTTTTCCTTCACGCGGGCAACGAATTCGCGCACGACCGGCAGCGCCACGTCGGCTTCGAGCATGGCAAGGCGCACTTCGCGCAGCATCTCGGCGGTGTTGGCCTCGGTCAGGCGCGCCTCGCCGCGCATGGTCTTGACCACACGCGCCAGGCGTTGAGTGAGATTGTCCAGCATGGCAGGAATCGGGGGAGAAGTCTGAGCAGGGCTCGGGGCTGAAATCGGAGGCAGTCCGGCACACGGGGCGGACCTGGAACACCGGTTACACCGGCCGCCACCGTCCGTGGGCACTAAGGTAAACTGCGTAAATGGTCATTGTACTGTATGCCCTGACGGCACTTCTCTATTGCGGCCTGGCCTTCCATGGCTGGGCCACGCGCCATCCGCGTGTTGCGGCCACTGCCGGCCAGGCTGGCGGATCGGCATCGGCCGTGCTGGTGGCCGGCGGCGGTCCCAACCCTCCGGCCGGCGGCGCGCACGGCGAAGGGCGCCCGGCCTGGTGGCACGTGCTGATGCTGGCGGCGCTGGCCAGCCACGGCCTGCTGCTGCATGAAACCATCTTCCCGGCCGAGCGCATGATGTTCGGCTTTGCCTTTGCGCTGTCCGCGATGCTGTGGCTGGGCGTGGGCATCTACTGGATAGAAAGCTTCTTCTTCTCGCTGGCGGGCCTGGGCCTGATCGTGATCCCGGTGGCGCTGGTGGCCAGCCTGATGCCGCTGGCCTTCCCCGGCTCGCAGATCCTGGGCTACGCGGCGCGGCCGCTGTTCAAGCTGCATTTCATCATCGCCAACGTGGCCTACGGGCTGTTCACGCTGGCGGCCTTCCACGCCTTCCTGATGCTCTTGGCCGAACGGCGCCTGCATGGCTTCCGGCACGCGCCGGCGCGCCCGGCGGACCAGCAGCCGAGCGAGTGGCTGGGGCGCTGGCTGGACCTGCTGCCGCCGCTGCTGACGCTGGAGAAGCTGCTGTTCCGGCTGATCGGCGCCGGCTTTGTGCTGCTGACGCTGACCATCGGCTCGGGTTTGCTGTTTTCTGAAGAACTCTTCGGCCGCGCCTTCCGGCTGGACCACAAGACGGTGTTCGCGCTGATCTCGTGGGCCATGTTCGGCGGCATCCTGGCCGGGCGCATCTACCGCGGCTGGCGCGGCAAGGTGGCGCTGCGCTGGGTCATCGCCTCGTTCGGCATCCTGCTGCTGGCCTATGTCGGCAGCCGTTTCGTGATTGAAGTCGTCCTGCACCGCGTCTGAGTCCCCATGGCACGTATCCTGATCCTGCTGGCCGTGGTGCTGGGCGTCTTCTGGTGGCTGCGCGCCCGCGCCGAGGCCCGGCTGGCTGAACAGCGCGCACGCCAGGCCCGCAACGCCGGCCAACGCCCCGCCGCCGGCCCGGCCGACGACGCTGCCGAACCCATGGTCCAGTGCGCCCACTGCGGCGTGCACCTGCCGCAGGGCGAGGCCATTGCCTGGCGCGGCCTGCACTACTGCCGCCGCAGCCATCTGCCTGACGAAAGCCGGGCCGAGGGCGCTAACGGCAACGGCAGCGGCGGTGCCCGCCCATGACGGAGCCGGCGTCGTCGGGCTGGCAGCGGCTGAACGCCTGGCGTGCCCTGGCGCAGTTGTGGGGCCAGCCCGAACCGCCTGACTTCCACTGGCGCCTGCTGCGCTATTTCTGCTGGACCCGCGTGGCCGTGGGCCTGCTGCTGGTCGGCTTTGCGCTGATGCGGCGCGGCGAACTGGCCACCACGACGACCAGCGCCGCCATTCCTGCCTTGCCGTTCGGCCTGGGCGGCATCGTGCATGCGGCGGCCATGAGCGTGGCCGTGCCCTATCTTGGCATCGCCCTGGCCATGCTGGCCGGCACGCTGCTGCGCCGCCGCTTCCACCTGCGCGTGCGGGTGCAGGTGCTGGCCGACCTGGCCCTGCTGGCGTTGGTCTTCAGCGTGCTGGGGCGGGGCGGGCAGGCCGAGGGCCTGGCCATGATCTTCCTGCTGCCGGCGCTGGAAGCCGGCGCGCTGACCAGCCTGCTGTTCGCGCTGTTTGCCGCGGCGCTCTCCGCGCTGGTGGTGATGAGCGGGCCCTTCATGCACACCATCCTGCTGCGCCAGGCCGATGCCGGGCTGCTGGGATCGGGCCTGTTCGGCCTGGTGTTCATGATCGCCGCGCTGCTGATGTATATGCTGGCCAACCGCCAGATGGCGCAGGAGCGCCTGGCGCTGGCGCGCGAGCAGGAGCTGCGCCTGCAGCAGATGGTCAACCGGCTGATGGTCAACGACATGCAGGACGGCGTGATGCTGGTGCGCGCCAACGGCGCGGTGGTGGCCGCCAACCCCGCGGCGGTGGTGCTGCTGGGCGTGCAGTCGCATGAGCGTCTCCACTCGCGGCGATTGAGTGGCGCCACGGATGGCACGACGGGTGGCGCAACCGGGCAGGGCGGCGATGCCGAGCTGTTCGACCTGCGCCGCATCCCGCGCCTGCAGCCGCTGATGGAAATGCTGCGCGACTGGCTGCGCAGCAAGGACGACGTGCCGCGCATCCTGCAGCTGCTGCCGATGGCCTCCGGCACCGCGCTGGCCGACGGCACCATGCATCACACCCGCCTGCGGCTGCGCTTTGTGCTGCCGGGGCTGGCCGGATTGCGCTCGACCATGGCGCATGGCCGCACCGTGCCGGCCACGCTGGATACGGCCGCATGGCGCGAACTGTCGCCCGAAGCCGCCGGGCGCCTGCGCCTGGCCATCGCCCAGAACGAGGCCATGGCCTGGTCGCAGGAGGACGAGGCGCTCTTGCGCAGCGAGATGCGCGACACCGTGCTGGTCCATATCGAAAGCTGGGAACGCATCGCCGAGCAGGTGCAGCAGGAAAAGCTGGCCGCCATGGGCCGGCTGGTGGCCAGCATCGCGCACCAGATCCGCAACCCGCTGGCGGCGATCAGCCAGGCCAGCGAGCTGCTGGGCGACTCCGACCGGCTCGATCCCGGCGCGTCGGAGCTGGGCGGTACCGTCGATATCGACGCCCGCCTGCTGCGCATCATCAACGACAACGTGCGCCGGCTGGACCAGGTGGTGTCAGACGTGCTGCAGATGTCGCGCCGCCCGCGCACCGGCCGCAGCACCGTGCACCTGGCGCAGGCGCTGCCCGAGATCATCGATCGCTGGCGCGCCGAAATGCGCTCGCGCCGCCCGCGCGCCGGCGAGACCCGCCCGGCCGGCCGGGCCGACGTCAACGCCAACGCCATCCGGCTGACCGTGGACGTGGCCCAGCCGGTGGTGTTCGACGCCTCGCAGCTGCAGCAGGTGCTGGGCAACCTGCTGGACAACGCCTGGCGCTACTGCAGCCGGCTGCCGGGCTCGATCCGGCTGCTGGCGCACGCGCTGGACCAGCACCACGCCGAGCTGATCGTCTGGAACGACGGCGCCGAGGTGGCGCGCGAACACCAGCGCAGCCTGTTCGAACCCTTCTTCACCAGCAACGCCCAGGGCACCGGGCTGGGGCTGTTCATGGCGCGCGAACTGTGCGGCGCCAATGACGCCCTGGTGCGCTACGGCACGATCTCATTGCCCGCGCTGCTCGAGCGCACCGGCATGCTGGTCCCCGCCGCGCGCGATACACTGCCGGGCAAGGCGTTCGTGCTGACGCTGCGCATCGAGAGCGCGGAGGCGGCTTCGACGGCCACCGCCTGACCTGTTCAATCCAGCCACCACCCATGCGACCCCGAATGTCCCGAGCGCCCGATCCCATCCTGGTCATCGACGACGAGGCCGACCTGCGCGAGCTGCTGGACATCTCGATCCGCCGCATGGGCCATGACGTGGTGCTGGCCGGCTCCCTGGCCGAAGCGCGCGAGAAGCTGACGCAGGGCCGCTACAGCCTGGTGCTGACCGACATGCGCCTGGGCGACGGCCTGGGCATCGAGATCGTGCGCCAGCTCTCGGCCGCGCCTGAGCGCATCCCGGTGGCGGTCATCACCGCCTATGGCAGCGCCGACAACGCCGTGGAAGCGCTCAAGGCCGGCGCCTTCGATTACATCGCCAAGCCGGTGTCGCTGGAGCAGCTGCGCAGCCTGGTGCTGAACGCACTGGGCCGCCAGCAGCGCGACAGCGCCGATGCCGACGCCGCCGCCGCGGCGGAGCGGGCCGCCGACCGCGCCGCCGCGCTGCTGCCCGGCCATTCCGCCGCCATCCAGGAGGTGCGCCGCTCGCTGTCGCGGCTGGCGCGCAGCATGGCGCCGGTGGTGATCAGCGGCGAATCCGGCAGCGGCAAGGAGCGCGCCGCGCAAGCCATCCATGCGATCAGCGGGCGCGCCGCGCACCCCTTTATCGCCGTCAACTGCGGCGCCATCCCCGAGAACCTGATGGAGTCCGAGTTCTTCGGCCACGTCAAAGGCGCCTTTACCGGCGCCGACGCCGAGCGCGGCGGCTTCTTCCAGGCCGCCAACGGCGGCACGCTGCTGCTCGACGAGGTGGCCGACCTGCCGCTGCCGATGCAGGTCAAGCTGCTGCGCGCGCTGCAGGAGCGCCGCGTGCGCAAGATCGGCGCCAGCCGCGAAGACCCTGTCGACGTGCGCGTGATGTGCGCCAGCCACAAGGACCTGGCGGCGATGGTGGCGGCCGGGCAGTTCCGGCAGGACTTGTACTACCGCCTGAACGTGCTGGCGCTGCGCATGCCCACGCTGCGCGAGCGCGGTGAAGACATCCCGGTGCTGGCGCGCGCCATCCTGGACCACCTGGCGGTGCGCTACGGCGACCCGCGCCCCAAGCGGCTGACGCCGGCGGCGCTGCAACGGCTGGTGGCGTATCCCTTCCCGGGCAATGTGCGCGAGCTGGAGAACCTGCTGGAGCGTGCCTACGCTTTTGCCGAGACCGAAGAGATCGAGCTGGCCGACCTGGGCCAGCTGGATGCCGGCGCCGAGCGCGCCGGGCTGATGCATGCTCCCGCGCCGGCGATGGCGCCTAACAGTTACGCAGCCTGGGGCACCGCGGGCATGTGGGCGGTGCCGCCTGTCGCCGCGCCGGCCCCGGCACCGGCCCCGGCACCGGCACCGGCACCGGCAGAGCCGCCACCCGTGGCACAACCTGCCGCCAGCGCACCCGAACCCGAGCCCGCCGGCGATCCCGCCGAGCGCGCCCGCCGCGGCGTCGTCTTCCCGATCGACCTGACGGCCAGGCTGGAAGCCGTGGAGCGCGAGCTGATCCTGCAGGCGCTGGCGCAGACCAATTTCAACCGCACCGCGGCCGCGCCGCTGCTGGGCCTGAACCTGCGCCAGCTGCGCTACCGCATCCAGCAGCTGGGCATCCGCGAGGCCATGGACGCCGCCGACCGCGGCACCGTGGAAGGCGAGGGCACGCCATGACCAACGCCGCGCACCGCTACCTGCCCGACGCCGACGGCTGGGTCCCCGCCGCGCGCCGCGTGCCGTCGCCCAACTTCGACGAGCGTCCGGCCGGCATGCCGGTGGAGCTGGTGGTGCTGCACAACATCAGCCTGCCGCCCGGCCAGTTCGGCAGCGGCGATATCGAAGCCTTCTTCCAGAACCGGCTCGATCCCGATAAGCACCCGTTCTTTGCCACCATCCACCAGGTCCAGGTGTCCGCGCACTTCCTGGTCACCCGCGCGGGCGAGCTGGTGCAGTTTGTCCCGTGCACGCAGCGGGCCTGGCATGCCGGGCAGTCAGACTTCTTCGGCCGCACGCGCTGCAACGATTTTTCCATCGGCATCGAGATCGAGGGCTGCGACGACCTGCCGTTCACCCTGGCCCAGTACGACACCGTGGCCGCGCTGGTGCCCGCGCTGATGGCCGCCTACCCGGTGCGCGCGATTGCCGGCCACAGCGACATCGCCCCCGGCCGCAAGACCGATCCCGGCCCGCATTTCGACTGGGCGCGCTTTGCCAGCCAGGCAGGCGTGGCGCCCGGCATGTTGCCCTACCAGCGCCCTGGCGCGGCTGGTTGGGTGACGAATTCTTAACGTCATTTCCCGGCCCCGCGCGCCCCGTTCCGGCGCGCATGCCCGGCCCCGGTGTGGGGCTATCGCAACCTCGCAACAATCAAAAAAATTTTTGTGAAATGTGCAGTTGCGAACAGTCTGGCGAAAACCCTTGCGTGTATTAGGCTTGCGGGCATGTGGCGCCGCCGCATCGGCGCCACCGCCCCCCAAAAAGCGCTTGTCAAGACTGGTCATTCGGATTCGTTTCACTATACTTAGCCCAGTTTCAGGCAGCACCCACTATATCTAGTAGTCAAACCGGGGAGCCGGCCCAAGGGTGAGTCGGGGATCACGAACTTCGTGCATCGTCCCGAAACCGCCCCGTAAGGCCAGCGAATCACAAGAGTCCCTGGCGAAATGTTCACGTGAAGGCAGTCTGTCCGAACCCGCTTTTCGAGCCGGGAGGGACGTTCTTTTCGCCGCATTTCGCCAGGGACTCTTTGTCTCTTATTTCCAGGGTAAAAACAGGAGTTCTCATGCAAACGGCCCAGAACGAAATCACCACGGGTGGCGCCGCCGCCGCCGGTATTGCACCGACCGCGCAGCAGACCCCCGCCAACGCCGCCAATACGAACTACCCGGATCACAAGATCATTCGACGCAATGGCGCCGTGGTGGCTTTCGAGCCGTCCAAGATCGCCGTTGCCATGACCAAGGCCTTCCTCGCCGTGAACGGCGGGCAGGGCGCCGCTTCCGCGCGCGTGCGCGAGATCGTCGAGCAACTGACCGACAACGTGGTGCGCGCGCTGGTGCGCAGCCGCCCCAACGGCGGTGCCATCCATATCGAAGACGTGCAGGACCACGTGGAACTGGCGCTGATGCGCTCGGGCGAGCATGAAGTGGCCCGCGCCTACGTGCTGTACCGCGAGAAGCGCAAGGACGAGCGCGCGCAAGCCAACGCGCAGGCCGTGGCCCGCGTGCAGGAAGGCGGCATCTCGGTCAACGTGACCGATGGCGGCGTCACGCACGTGCTGGATATCGCCGCGCTGCACGACCTGATCGACAACGCCTGCTCGGGCCTGGGCAATGCC
This sequence comes from Cupriavidus sp. LA-1, assembly GCF_055385985.1. Taxonomy (NCBI): domain Bacteria; kingdom Pseudomonadati; phylum Pseudomonadota; class Betaproteobacteria; order Burkholderiales; family Burkholderiaceae; genus Cupriavidus; species Cupriavidus sp. LA-1. The sequence goes on from NZ_AP031387.1 coordinate 296,058, forward strand.
GTCAGCGCCGAGCCGATCCTGAAGGAAACCCTGAAGAACCTGTACGAAGGCGTGCCGATGACGCAGGTGTACGACTCCGCCATCCTGGCCGCGCGTACCCTGATCGAAAAGGACCCGGACTACAGCCAGGTCACCGCCCGTATCCTGCTGCACACCATCCGCAAGGAAATCCTGGGCACCGAAGTGACCCAGGCCGAGATGTCGAGCCGCTACGCCGAGTACTTCCCCAAGTTCATCGCCCGCGGCATTGCCGCCGAACTGCTGGACGAGCAACTGGCCACCTACGACCTGGCCCGCCTGGGCGCGGCGCTGGACGCCGGCCGCGACTTCCAGTTCAACTACCTGGGCCTGCAGACCCTGTACGACCGCTACTTCCTGCATATCGATGAAACCCGCATCGAAATGCCGCAGGCCTTCTTCATGCGCGTGGCCATGGGCCTGGCGCTGAACGAGAAGGACCGCGAAGCCCGCGCCATCGAGTTCTACCAGTTGCTGTCGTCGTTCGATTTCATGTCGTCCACGCCGACCCTGTTCAACTCCGGCACCCGCCGCTCGCAGCTGTCGTCGTGCTACCTGACCACCGTGTCGGACGACCTGGAAGGCATCTACGAAGCGCTGAAGGAAAACGCGCTGCTGTCCAAGTTTGCCGGCGGCCTGGGCAATGACTGGACCAACGTGCGCGCACTGGGCTCGCACATCAAGGGCACCAACGGCAAGTCGCAAGGCGTGGTGCCGTTCCTGAAGGTGGTCAACGACACCGCCGTGGCGGTGAACCAGGGCGGCAAGCGCAAGGGCGCCGTCTGCGCCTACCTGGAAACGTGGCACCTGGACATCGAAGAATTCCTGGAACTGCGCAAGAACACCGGCGACGACCGCCGCCGCACCCACGACATGAACACGGCCAACTGGATTCCGGACCTGTTCATGAAGCGCGTGATGGAAGGCGGCGAGTGGACCCTGTTCTCGCCCGCCACCTGCCCGGACCTGCACGACAAGGTCGGCAAGGCATTCGAGACGGCCTACCTGGGCTATGAAGCCAAGGCCGCCAGCGGTGAGCTGAAGCTGTTCAAGAAGCTGCCCGCGCTGCAACTGTGGCGCAAGATGCTGGGCATGTTGTTCGAGACCGGCCACCCGTGGATCACCTTCAAGGACCCGTGCAACATCCGCAGCCCGCAGCAGCACGTGGGCGTGGTGCACAGCTCCAACCTGTGCACGGAAATCACGCTCAATACCAATGACAGCGAGATCGCCGTGTGCAACCTGGGCTCGGTCAACCTGGTCGCCCACATGACCAGGCAGGCCGACGGCACCTTCGCGCTGGACCACGCCAAGCTGCAGAAGACCGTGCGCACCGCCATGCGCATGCTCGACAACGTGATCGACATCAACTACTACGCGGTTGAGAAGGCACGCAATTCCAACCTGCGCCACCGTCCGGTCGGCATGGGCATCATGGGCTTCCAGGACTGCCTGCACGTGCTGCGCACGCCGTATTCGAGCGACGCCGCCGTCAAGTTCGCCGATACCTCGATGGAAGCGGTGTGCTACTACGCCTACCAGGCTTCCACCGAGCTGGCCGAAGAGCGTGGCCGCTACGAGACCTACGCCGGCTCGCTGTGGGACCGTGGCATCCTGCCGCAGGACTCGCTCAAGCTGCTGGCCGAAGAGCGCGGTGGCTACCTGGAAGTGGACCTGTCGAGCACGATGGACTGGGACGCGCTGCGCGCCCGCATCAAGCAGCACGGCATGCGCAACTCGAACTGCATCGCAATCGCCCCGACCGCGACCATTTCGAACATCATCGGCGTGTCGGCCTGCATCGAGCCGACCTTCCAGAACCTGTACGTCAAGTCCAACCTGTCGGGCGAGTTCACCGTGGTCAACGACTACCTGGTGCGCGACCTGAAGGAACGCGGCCTGTGGGACGAGGTGATGGTTGCCGACCTGAAGTACTTTGACGGCTCGCTGTCGCGCATCGACCGCATCCCGCAAGACCTGCGCGACATCTACGCCACCGCGTTCGAAGTGGAACCGACCTGGCTGGTGGAAGCCGCCAGCCGCCGCCAGAAGTGGATCGACCAGGCCCAGTCCCTGAACATCTACATGGCCGGCGCCTCGGGCAAGAAGCTGGACGACACCTACAAGCTGGCCTGGCTGCGCGGCCTGAAGACCACCTACTACCTGCGCACCATGGCTGCGACCCACGTGGAGAAGTCCACCGTGTCGCGCGGCTCGCTGAACGCAGTGTCGTCGGGCAGCGACAGCGGCTCCGCCCTGGACGCAGCCGCCGCATCGGCCCCGGCCATGCCGGAAGCCGAAGGCGCGGTCTGCACGATGCGCCCGGGCGACCCTGGCTTTGAAGAGTGCGAGGCCTGCCAGTAATCACGAAGTAACCACCACCCCGGGGTTTGCTCCCCTCTCCCGCCCGCGGGAGAGGGGCCGGGGGAGAGGGCCGGCGCCACCACGAAGTGACAAGTCAAACCTGACCACCCGCCGCCCCCAAATCGAATCACGGAGAACCACATCATGCTGAGCTGGGACGACGACGTTCAAGCCACCCCGCAGGCCGCACCGCAGCCTGCCCCGCAACCCGCTGCTACCACCGCCGACCAACAAGGCGTACTGCCGCCGGCCGCCACGCAGCCTGGCATCCTGGGCAACAACCCCAACGCCGCCGCCCTGCAAAGCAACCGCCGCGTCAACGCCGCCGACAAGCGCGTGATCAACGGCTCGACCGACGTCAACCAGCTGGTGCCGTTCAAGTACAAGTGGGCGTGGGAAAAATACCTGGCCGGCTGCGCCAACCACTGGATGCCGCAGGAAATCAACATGTCCCGCGACATCGCCCTGTGGAAAGACCCCAACGGCCTGACTGAAGACGAGCGCCGCATCATCAAGCGCAACCTCGGCTTCTTCGTCACCGCCGACTCGCTGGCCGCCAACAACATCGTGCTGGGCACCTACCGCCAGATCACCGCGCCGGAATGCCGCCAGTACCTCCTGCGCCAGGCCTTTGAAGAGGCCATCCACACGCACGCCTACCAGTACATCGTGGAGTCCCTCGGCCTGAACGAAGCCGAGATCTTCAACGCGTACCACGAAGTGCAGTCGATCCGCGACAAGGACGAGTTCTTGATCCCGTTCATCGACACGCTGACGGATCCGTCGTTCAAGACTGGTACGCCGGAGAATGACCAGAAGCTGTTGAAGTCGCTGATCGTGTTTGCTTGCATCATGGAAGGGCTGTTCTTCTATGTGGGCTTTACGCAGATTCTGGCGATGGGGCGGCAGAACAAGATGACTGGGGCTGCTGAGCAGTATCAGTACATCCTGCGGGATGAGTCGCTGCACTGCAATTTTGGTATTGATCTGATCAACCAGATCAAGCTGGAGAATCCGCATCTGTGGACGGCGGAGTTCAAGGCTGAGATTACTGAGCTGTTCAAGAAGGCGGTGGATCTGGAGTATCGCTATGCTGAGGATACGATGCCGCGTGGGGTGCTGGGGTTGAATGCCCCGATGTTTAAGGGTTACCTGCGCTTCATTTGCAATCGGCGGTGCCAGCAGATTGGGTTGGAGCAGCTGTTCGCGAATGAAGAGAATCCGTTCCCGTGGATGTCTGAGATGATTGACTTGAAGAAGGAGAGGAACTTCTTTGAGACTCGGGTTATTGAGTATCAGACGGGTGGGGCGTTGAGCTGGGATTGAATGAAAGAAGAAAGGGAGCCAATTTGGCTCCCTTTTCTTCTTTTGCGGCTGCGACTCAAGATGGAAATAGCCGCTATCGGCGAGTAGCCAACTTTCGATCCCTCCTCGGTAGACCGGAAGCGGATCTTCGGCCGATCTCTCTGCCAAAGGGGAGCCCGAAGCGTCGACCGTTTGCGCGACCTCTTTTCCGACGCGAGGCTTTTTCCGCGAACCCCGATTGATCAGGTGAGGCTGTAGATCATCGTAGCTTGGATTTCATAGTATGGAAAAAGACAACCAGACTGATCAGTTGTGGAACCCGCCGGAGCCGCGGGCTAGCCTCCTCAATGGGCTTCAGGGCCTCGATATGCCAGAGAGGCTGAGGCGCCTGCGGATTCCCCGCGGCCAAGCCGGGTACGTCGAGGATGAGGTAGTCGCGATGCTCACACGCCGCTCGCCGCAAGGCAGCCGGGAGGAGAACTCCTATGCCTCCATTTTGCTGGCGCGTGTTGCATTGCACGTAAAAGCACATGTAGCCAAGCACCCGATGTGGCAGAAGTTCGGGGGTAAGGACGCCGCGACCGACGACTTCATCCAGGACGTGGCGCTAAAGATCTTGACCGACCAAAAGATCCCATGCCACGCCGAAGTCGCATTCGGGCAGTACGTTAGCCGGCGGTGCAAGGACTTTGCGGGACGCTTGAACGCAAAAAAGTTCAGCGCGGGCGTGTCTCTGGACGATGACGCCGAAGCGGTCGGCGTTCAGGCGCAGCAAGAGGATGCTGTTGACACGTCCGCTCATCTGCTTTCGCCTGAGGAGTACCTCACGGAGTTGCAGGAGCGCGCTGAACGCGAGAACAAGCTCGAGCGCATCCGTGAAGTCGTCGAAGAGCTGCCAGATTTGCCTCAACGTGCATTCACCTTCCGCTTTTACGGCGGATGCAAGATCCACTCCAAGAAGAAGGACGAAGTCACCGTTACCAGCTTGATGAGGGTTGGGGAAACCAGCGCTACCAAATACATCAACGAAGCGATCGAAATCATCAAGCAGAAGCTGGAGCAATAGATATGGAAAATCATCGCCTTTCCCTGGATGAGGTTCTCGACCTCTACTACGATGCCGCCGAGGAATTCGATCCCGAGATCCTGGCCTCGTTCATCCAGAAGTTTCCCGAGTATGATCGGGAGCTCCATCAGTACGCGATGGCGCAGCTGCTCATCACCGCACCAACTGAAGACGAGCTGCAAGCCGTGGAGCTCTCAGATGAGGAGCTATTGCCAATACAAAGCGGTCTGCTCAAGAAGCTGCAAGAACTGCGCGGCGTTCCCTCGAGCACAGAAATCCAGCAAGCCATGAACAAGCTGGCTTCTGTCTCTGGAGCCAAAGCAACTCGAGCAGCAACGCTTGAAGTCTTTGGTAGCGACGAGCACGGAGAAGATGACTTGCTCGTCATGGCTACCGAGGAAGGCTCGGATATGGGGGATGCACCCGATTGGTTCTTTTCCAAGCTGGCATCTCACATTGGTACCTCACCGACAGCACTGCGAGCTGGATTAGGACTGCACTCTAGGCAGCCCGCCCAGCAGAGATTCAGTGCAACAGATAAGCCAGCAGACGGGCCTCCTCGAACGTGGCGGCAAGCAGTTGAGGAATGCATAACTGATGAAACGACAAAGCGGGCGATCCTTGATCGCTCTTAGCCGCTTTCATCGCCGCGCCAAGCCTCCAGCCTCTCGTTTTCGATGAACCCATTTGAGTCCGCTCGACAAGAAGCACATCTGCTGCGCAAGGAGCTGGTGGATGCCGCGTTGACGCTCGACGGAACTGGTTATGGGCTTGTTCGCATAGCTTGCGAACACCTAGACATCAAGCTCAAGTGTGTAGAACCGAGCTTCACACTGCTAAAAAAGGCTGATGCGACAGTCAACGTAAAGAAGAAGTGGATCTACGTACGCAATGATGTTAGCGATGAGGTTAAGGCATTTCTGATTGCCCACGAAATCGGCCACCTTCGACTGCACCCATCACTGGTAGGAACTGTTGAGGTCAAGCAGGAGTCGCTTGGCGGCGAAGGTGAGACGAATGGTGTCAAGGAAGTCGAAAGCTACGGCGTACGAGAACGCCAGGAGCTGCAGGCCAATGTCTTCTCTCGGGAGTTCTTGCTACCACAGCAGGAAGCCAGGCGCGACTTCCTCGAACATGGGCTCAGCTCCAACGACAGCGCCAAGCGGCGCAAACTCCCGTTGGAACTGGTGCAGCTTCAGGTCTACGACGCTGTACTCTTGCCTGAGGTCAAGGATTCTGCGAAGGCCTATACGCTGCCCCTGACGCCAACGCCCGCGCAAGAGCCAGCTGTCAACAGCGACGCAGCAGTTAGTCTCATCGAGGCCGGTCCAGGGACAGGCAAGACGACGACCCTGCTACTGCGCTTGCGGCGCCTCATCTCTCAGGGCGCCGACCCTAGCAAGATTGTCGTGCTGACCTTCTCCAACAAGGCAGCTAGAGAGCTCGTACAGCGAGCGCGTGCTGGCGGCATCGATAGTGCCGACCGGGTCTGGATAGGAACCTTTCACGCCTTCGGTCTGGAGTTCCTTCGCAAGTTTGGCAATCTTATAGGGTTGGGCCCGATCTTTCCGGTTCTCGACAAGTTGGCTGCATTGGCCATGCTCGAGGACGAACTGCCAACCTTGCAGCTACAGGCCTACGACCCATTCTCGAACCCACTGCCCTGGCTAGAAAATGTCATCGACGCGGTCAGGCGCGCCAAGGATGAGGTCTTTACTGCGGATCAGTTCAATGCAGCGATAGTCGGTCAGCCAAATCCTGACCCTGAGTGGCAGGCGCGCCGTCAAGACGCTGCGGCCATCTTCCAGCGCTACGAGGACGTCCTGCTGGCGCGAAAGGCCATCGACTTGACGGACCTGCTCTGTGCGACTATCCGAGTGCTGCAGGCGCACCATGCTTCCGTTGAGCGCTTCTTGGCCGATGTCGACCATGTCATGGTTGACGAGTACCAAGACGTCAACCGCGCCAGTGCATTGCTGGTAAAGGAGCTCGCCAGACATGCCAAGACGTTATGGGTAGTGGGTGACGCCAATCAGGCAATTTATGCCTTCATGGGCGCCTCATCGAGCAACCTCGCGAACTTTCAGCAGGACTTTCCCGGCGCGGTAGCTATCCCGCTGTTGCTCAACCATCGAAGTTCGCAGGAGATCGTTGACGTCTTTACTGGCGTCGCAAGAGCCAATCCAGCCGGACGCGCTATCGTCCGCTTGAATGCAGAAATGGGGTCGGTCGGCCATGGACCGAAGCACATCGTCAGCGCGAACAGGGATACCGAACTGGACGCGCTCGCCTGGCGCATCCGGTCTTTGCGTGATGACGGAGTGAGTTTGGCAGAGCAGGCAGTCATCACCTACCGCAATTCAGATGGAGCGAGCATCGCCCTGGGGCTGGAGCAAAGAGGCATACCGGTCCTCTACCTTGGCAATATCTTCGAGCGCCCTGAGATCAAGGACTTGATCTGCCTGCTGCAGTTGGCAGTGGACCCTCTTGGGGCGAGCTTGGTGCGCGTGTGGCACTCCCCCATGCTGCAGTTGAGCCGACAAGGAGCAGATGCCGTCTTCGCAAGAGTGACCAAGGACTCGCCCTGGACAGCAGTCGACGAAACGGCTCTCCCGCCGGAAGACAGACAGGCTTTCAGCAACCTCAAGCGGCTGTGCACTGCCATTGCGCCGAACGACTCCCCGTGGAAGGCGTTGTCACACCTGCTGCTTGAAGAGGGGCAATGGCTCCGCGATCTGGCTTGCCAGCCTGGTCAGGCTACAGCCAATGCGCTGATGGCCGTTTGGCAGTTCGTGCATTTCTGCAGGACCGCAGACGGAACCGGCAAGTGGGCCACCGTAAGGAATCTTGGCCAGCGTATTCGTGACCGTGTCCGCCTAGGTGAAGACCGCAGCATGCGCATGGTCCCTCCTGAGGCGGAGGGGATGGAGGCGGTTCGGATCCTGACCGCCCACGGCAGTAAGGGTCTGGAGTTCGATGCGGTGCACTTCATGCGGGTCAGCAAGAGTACGTACCAACAGCCTCGGAGCCGGTCCAACAAGCTGCTGCCTGACGCGGTCTTGAGCGAAGAGTCTGCGGCGAAGGTGCTTTTGAATGAGCGCCACAACTTGCTCTATGTGGCGGTGTCGCGAGCGCGCCTGCACCTGGCGATTTACACCGTTGATGGTGAGGAACTACCGGACGCCCTAGCCAACCGGCTGCAACTACTGCAGCCACCCTCGTTTGCATCGCCACCGGCAAGCGCGGTCCCGACGACCGCCAACGCCACGCCGATGGAAGTGAGCCTTGATGAGTACCTCGAGTACATCAAGTGTCCAAAGCGGCGCGAGATGTCCGCTCGAGCCAAGGGGCGACCTCGCGAGGAGCTGCAGTTATACCGTGCCGTGGACCTGGCTACGCGCAATACGGTGCGGACCCTGACAGCAGACTCCAACCGTCTTAGCGATGGGAAGTGGCAGGCGGCGATGGAGGAACAGTTGCAGGCATTGGGGTTGCACGAACATCCATCCGCGTCGGCGATTCGCGAGAAGGTGATACGAGGTGTCCAACATGCTCGTACGGTCTTGCTGGAGGGCGGTAAACCGTGTGGCTCCGTCGGGCTCCAGCTCGGACCGCTGAGTGTTAGCCTCAAGCCTGACCAAATTCTTAGCTGCGGCAGCCAGCAGACTCTCAGGTTCATCCGCACAGGTAATAAGAGCAGCTACGAAGCGCTGAAGCAGCCTGTGGCAGCCTTGGTCGCTGCTAGCGCGGCGAAAGGTGGAGTCAAGCTCAAGGTGGAAGTCGTCACGCTGGGCGACGGGGAGAAGCGCGACGTCGGCGTGGTCCGCTCAAATACGCTGCAGACTTACACGACGAGAGCGCAGCACTACTGTGGTGGCCACTACCCAGCTTCGCCCAACGACGAACGCGCTTGTCACACATGCGCATTCATGTTTCCCTGCGACAAGCGCCTAGAGGACTGATCAACGTCCACTGCTTGCCGAGCGCGAGGCTTTTTCCATAAGTACCGATTGATCTTGTGAGGCCGGGCTGTTCCGGCTGCCAACGAGGTCAATCATGTCCAAGCGCATCATCCTTCAGTCGCCTCAGGCCCGCGACGGCCTAGTTATCCACGTCGATGAGCACGCTTCCAAGGAAGCGATTCTCGCCGCCGCCCAGCAAGCGTTGGCTGCAGCCGGCCACCATGTGGCGGGTCTGCAGATCTTCGACGAGGCTGACGACGACGTCCACACTCGTGAGTTTGCTGACAACGAGCAACTGACCCACGGCAAAGTGTTCCACGTCTGCCACTGCGTTCAGGTGCATGTGGTGGTGCGTTACGCCGGCCGGCAGGAGACACGCCACTTCCCTCCGACGACGCGTATCGGACGCGTGCGTCGCTGGGCGATTAACAAGTACGGCATCTCTGACACGGATGCGAATGAGCTAGTGCTGCAGGTCGCCGGCAGCAACGTGCAGCCCACTCGTGACCAGCACGTCGGCAGCTTCATTGAGCCGGGCACCTGCAGTGCCACCTTTGACTTGGTACGCACTTACACGGTCAATGGCGATCCGAGCTTGTCATCCGACCACGCCACTTTACAGCGCCATCTGGAGGAAGCGCCCTTCCTCATGGGCGAGATGAATCAGCAGTGGCGGCTGCGGCAGGTGGATTGGCCTTACGTCTATTGCGACGTGTTCGCCCAAGATGGGCGCAGCTTCACTCTGCGCCTTCAGTGCGACGGCTATCCCAATGCGCCGACCGGCGCCTTCTGGGACCCGCAAGCTGGCTCCTGGCTGGCGGGACACAAGTGGCCGCGTACAGGGCCGCGCTTCGGCAGTGCCCTGCGCTCGGACTGGCAGGGCGGCACGGCGCTGTACATCCCTTGCGACCGCCAGAGCCTGCCCGGTCACGAGGTCTGGCTGCAGCAGCACCCGGCCTGGACGTGGGACCCCAAACTTGGGCTGGCGCGGTATCTGACGGTGGTGTGGACGATGCTCAACGGGGCTGACTATGTTCCTCCCGCTGCTTAAGTTCCCTCGGCCGGTCTACGAGAGCTTGATGGAAAGCTTGGCTTGCTCCGGTCGTGGGCATAAGGAGGCTGGCGCTTTCTTGCTCGGCAAGCAACATGAGGGTGTGCGGGAGGTTCAAGCGTTCCTGCTCTATGACCAAGTTGCGGTGGAGAGCTTCCGTAAGCACGACTACGTGGTCCTCACCGCCGAAGAAATGTCCCGCGCTTGGGGGCACTGCTATCGGCTGGGACTTGAAGTCGTCGGTGACGTTCACACCCACCCTGTCGGCTGCTCCCAAAGCGCAACCGACAAAGCTCACCCCATGGTCGCCATCGCCGGGCACGTCGCGCTCATTGTGCCGTCGTTTGCACTGAAGGACACGTCGCCTTGGGCCTTGGGCGTTCACGTTTTCCAAGGAAATCGGCAATGGGTCAGCCGCTTCGGTGCCAAAGCGGCTTCGGCCATCCAATTCATCTAAAAGAGGAGTCTCACGTGGACCTCATGGAGACACTGAACCGCACGGTCAAGCTGGCGATGGACGAAGGGCGCGCAACTAGCGTTGAAGAAGCTAGGGCATTGTTCGCTGGATTCCAGCTTCGTATTCAGATCACGCCAGGGGCGGTCGCGTCGCCGGCCATCGAAGCTGCCGCTCTGACCCTAATCCATGCTGCGCCCAAGACTTTCCTCGGCGGGGTCGAGCTGACTGGAGACGACAGTCAAACCTGCTCCTTGGCCTGGTTCCGGGGACGGAAGCTATCGGAGGTGGCTGCCGCAGCAGGATGCGTACCTAGGGGAACTCTGGCGCATGAGGCTGCCACCGTCAGCCTTGGCAACGCCGCTTGCCAGGCCAGGAGATTCTGCATCCGAATGGCTATCTCCGACGATGCCTTCTTGTTGACCCCCGACGAAGCGCCTCGGTCGAGCGCAAGCGCTCCCGTTGAGTTGGGAGTTGCCGCAGCTGGTGCGGCCCTCAACGAGGCGTTTCAATATCTATACCGTCAGCACCCACTTGCCGGAACTAGGGAGGTCCGATTCAGCTTGCCTGCAGGCAAGCCACTTCACTTCGACAGTGGGTGGGTGATCGGTTTGGGCCATCTTGGTCAAGCCGCGCTTTGGACTTTGGTTCTCTCCAAACGGCTAGCGCGCGGCAGCGTTGTGCGTTTAACCGACTACGACAAAGTCAGCACGTCTAGCTTGAGCACCTGCCTTCTTGTGAACAGCGGTGACATCGGCCGATACAAGGTGGACGTCGTCGGAGAGCGTCTTGAGCGGCTTGGCTATAGGGTCGTGCGAGACCCCAGCAGGCTGGACCTAGATAACGGGCCGGTGAAGGCGAAAGAGCGCGTGGCAATGGTGGCCGTGGACAACGTGACACTACGCCGTGGACTGGACCGCCTGGAAGCTGAGCGAGTAATCGAAGCCGGCATCGGCGATGGGATCCGGCACTTCACGGAGGTCCAGCTACATGCCTTCCCCGGCAGCCGCCTGGCTCGTGACATTTGGGCAGCTGGAGAGTCCCAGGCCAGTCGGCGGATCGATATCAGCCTGCCAGCCTACCAGGATCTGCTGCGCAGGACGAAGGATGAGTGCGGCACCACCCTGGTGGCCGGCCGGTCCGTCGCAACGCCATTCGTCGGCGCCTTCGCGGGATCGCTTCTCGAGCATCTGGCCCTGACGAACTGCAGCGCGGACTCTTGGCGTTATGACGTTAACAGCCCGTGATTACCGTGATCGTTAAGAGGGCTGTGCGTGCCGACGTCGCTTAGACAAGCCCACGGGAGACGTGTCGATGAGCCGGTGATCGGTCGGCCAAGCTCAAGCGGGCGCGGGTTCCTTGAAGCTGTGCGACCCCCGACCGGTCAGGCTTTCCGTCGGCACTGTGGTGAGAGGAAACGTCGGCAACAACATGCATAGTGGGACAGACGCGACCGGAGAGTTTGGGGGATCCGCAGCAAAGCATCTACGAATCGCTCCCCTCTTGGCGCTATTCCGAGGAAATTACGACAACCTTATTCCGTACTTCCACTTTGAGCGCTTGCCCGACCTTGAAGCCTGCCCGTTCCAACCATACCCCACCTAACCGAATCCATGGAACGCATCGCATCCCACTATAGCGATTACCTTCAGTTGCCTTGACGCGGAAATGCCTGTAGCTGGTCGTGAATGTGCGCACGTGCGCAGTGGAAGATATCTTCTGCATAGCGAACTCCTGATTCGAAACTTGGATTCGCCCGTGCAAACTGGGCGGCCGGGCACTTGAACACCGCCCCGCAGATCGGCCCGCATGTTTCCCCTCTCGGGTCTTGTATCGATGCGCGCTGCCCGGCCTTAGCAGAAAGCTATGGAAGACGCGCCACGGCTATCGGCCGTGGCAACGCTCGGGGGGTGTGTTCAGCACCATGGGCAAGCCTACGCTTCACGCGCATGTCGGAGAATGAGACGAGTCTAAGTTCACAGCACAGGATTGCCGACGCGGTCAGTCAGCCCTCATCCCGCTGCAAAAACCCCCGCAAAAACAACCGAACAGCCCGCCGCACCTTCTCACGCCGCGGCGCATCCAACCCCGCCGCATCCAATCCCTGAACCGCCCGATGGAACGGCTCGGCCGCCACGCTCTGCAGGAACTGCGAGGCCACGAAAGCGATTTCATCATCGCTCGGATTGCCGGCAGCCCATGTGCGGAATACCGGCTCGAATGAGCGTGCCGCGCCGAGGATGGCGAAGTCGACTACTGTTCGGGCCAGCTGTGGAAACCGTGGTGCTTCGGCAATTGTCACGCGACACAGGCCCAGGACCTCGGGTCGCAGGATCCATTCGAGCAGCTCGCAGGCCATGCGGACCAGGCGGTCGCGTTGCCGGATGGAACCAACGCGATCGTGGGGTCAGCGCTGTCTTCCGACGAGCGATCATCAATCGTGGATCGCAAGCGGGCGGAAACTCCATCGCCTTGACCAGCGTGAAGCTCTAGCTGCTTGAAATACGGAGATCAGCCATGGCATGCCGAGACAATTCCGCATGCCATGGCACCACTCTTGTTGCAATATGAGCTAACGATGAGAACCATGCCGTTGGCAACAGCGATGGCTTTTCCCGAACGCAAATGACTGGCCGCCTGAAATCAGAAACAGCTATCGTCTATGTTTGCCTGGTCTTCCGAACGATACTGGTGGCGACGCTATTCGATGTGCTCAGCCCCGTTCTGCCTTTGATCGGCGCCGACCTTGGCGTCAGCCAGCCGAGATTTCAGGCCTTCTTCTCGGCAACCTTGATGGTGGGCGCCGCAGTTTTTCTCGGTGCGCCATGGCTGGTCGATCATATTGGCAGGCTGCGCACCGTAGCCGTGAGCGCCGTGGGGGCCGGCGTGCTGGGCTTGCTAAGTGCCACTGCCCAAAGCTACCTGGCCTTTGCCATAGCCTTGCTGGCAATGTTCGCGGTGAATGCAATAGGCGCGGTTGGCAACCGGGCCCTGATGCGTGACCTCTTGACCCATGAGCGATACAAGAAGCTATTTGCCTACGGGCAAGCTGCATTGGAAGCAACCAGCATCGTTGCGCCGTTGGCTGCCGGATGGATCGCCGCTGCGTGGGGGTGGCGCACAATGTTTGCCGCGTTCTGCATGCCCCTGCTCGCGGTTCCGCTGCTATTCGCAATATTTCCGCCTCCGGCCTCGGCCGTCGCTCGCGATACCCGGCCTCCGGGGCAGGTGATGTCGCTTGGCGAGTTGACTGGCCTTTGCATGATGGCCAGGATCCCGCTGATCCTGCTGTGCGCGACACAGAGCGGCTATACCACTTTACTGGTGGCCAAACCATTCCTGTTGGCAAGTCGTTTTAGCTTGTCAGTCACCGCGATAGGGGGCGTTTTTGCTGGCTTTGCAGGCGTCGGCGTGATCGGCTATCTGTGCTCCGGCGCGCTGATGGCACGCGTGTCGGAGCGCAGCCTTGTTGCCGCCGGCATCTTCTGCCAATGCCTTTCGGCGCTTGGGCTATTGCTTCTCTCCATCACGGAAGTGCGCACGCTTCAGCTGTTTCTGGCGGCATTGGCCGCTGCCCAATTGGGTTACTGCCTGATCGTACCCATCGCCAACGCATGGATCATGAATGTCGCCGCCGAGTACCGCGCCTTTGCCGCCGGCATGCTGGGCGGACTGCAGACATTGACCGGCGGCGCTGTCGCGTTCCTGGCGGGTATTGCCTACGATGATTCTGCACTGCCAGTCGCAGTTGTCTGTACGATTTCCGCGCTTGTTGCTGCTGTGACACTGCGGCGCGTGCACTGGTAGTCAGTCGGGAGACGCCGCGGACCGAGAGAAGGTCCATGAGCCACTATGCAAGCGCATCGCGCCGTGGTGCTGACAATGTGCGCTCAAGAACGTCAGAAGAGGCTCGAGCCGGCGCCAGCGCCGCAACTGGCCCCGCACTGTACTGAGTCCGTAGTGACGATCCGCGATCGTGAAGATAACCACCCAGTGGCCATTTGCTTCATGGTGAGCGTCAACGTCGTAACGGCAACCAAGGAGCGTAGCCAGGCGATGCAACTCCGAGATTGTGATAAGCGTACCTGCGGGTGCGCCAGATAGCCCTTGTAGTCCGGACATTGCGAACCTCCCTGCGAACGGGCCGACGCCGGCCCCATGGCGAACGGATAGGCATGTCACTCAGCCCAAGCTTGGCCGCCGCCGGCGGATACGGCAACGCGAACTCACCAACTGGAAGAACTGAGTCCAACTTGACGTAGTGCAAAGGTCTGCACAGGTCGCTGTGTGAAGAATCTTGCGTCCGATTGAGGCCATTTCCGGCTCCGATGAGCATGGCAAGGCGCCATCGGAGACATGGAACTAGGCGTTGGGTACGGAATCAATCGGGCGATTTCCGAAAGTGATCCGGGAAATTTCCCAATTGATCGACTCCGACCTATGAATACGCATGCGGAGGAAGGGGACAGAGCTATTTCAAGATCTGGATCAGAAATAGATCCGTCGCCGTTTGCCGTATGCAGCAGTGACCGTACGCCTGCCTCTATCCTGCGCAACTACCACGCATTCGCGCGCACCGAATCCAAGGCCTCACACGTCATCACCAATTGCTCGGCGAGCGCGGTTGAAGCCGACATCATCGGCAAACGCAGTTCATCAGACAACCAGCTATGCCTGGCCAGCAGGGTCTTGACCGGACCAGGGTTAGGTTCTGCAAACATAAGCCGAATCATCGGCATCAGGACATGGAAAAGGTGGCGGGCGACGCTCAAGCGCTGTTCAGTCACGGCGCGCCACAACGCCGAGAACAGATCAGGCCGAATGTGCGCTGACGCAACGATGGCGCCCTGACCGCCCATGCACAACGTGGCAAGCAGTTGGTGGTCCTCTCCCGCGAGGACGGCCAGGCGGCCATCGGCGATTAACGCCTGCGTGGTATCAGCGTTACCGCCGCAGTCCTTGATACCTCGGATATTGCCGTGACTCGCCAACGAGAGCAGCGTTTCGGCGCTCAGCGTCACTCCGGTTCGATAGGGGATGTCGTACAGCACCAGTGGTGTGTGAGATCTGTCGGCCAGCTTGCGAAAGTAATCCTTCAATCCTTCCTGCGACGGTCTTATGTAGTACGGCGCAGGCGCCAGGATCCCCGCCAGCGGACGTTCGCCAATCCTGTCCAGACGGCTCAGCACATGCCGGAGATTGTTGCCAGCCAAGCCCATCATGACCGGCAACTCCCCGGCCTCGGCCAGCACGGTATCCAGCACGGCCAACTGTTCCGCCTCGTCGAGCGCGGCGGCTTCACCAGTGCTGCCGCACACCACGAACCCCGCCAGGCCGCTGCAGCGGTAATGGGCCACTAGCCGCCGCAGTGCGACGTGATCGACCTCATCGTTGCGAAAAGGGGTGACCAGGGGTAGCCAGATACCACGATAGAGATACTTCACTTCTTGCATTGCATGCTCCGGATCGACCGATTCGGAAACCGCACAGGCAAGCGACAGAGCAAGACGCGCTCAAGACGGTAAGGGAGGGATTGGCAGACCGTCTTCCACACTGATGCTGTTCCGTCGCTCAACTGACGGAACAGCACGCTCCGGTCAGATGAGCGACTGTTTTTTGGATTTGGCGCGCGCGCCCCACTGCGGTTGGTTCGCAGCGAGATCAGGAGAGAGGGGGGCGGGGCGGCGGCTCATAGTTTCGTCAATCTATCCGCTTCGGCGCGATCTCGTCAAGCGTGGCTTGGACGGGCCTCCTTCCAAGGAAGCGACCGGATGCCGCCGCAAGTTGCAGCGGATACACTGTGCGCACCCGTTCAGCCTGCCAGGCGATACCGCTCGGGTGCATGCAGGAAATCCAAACCTTTCTCCATACGAATCCGATGAAAGCCATCCTTTCTGCCCTGACCCTCGTTCTGCTGACCCCGGTCGTTGCCCAGGCCGCCAACGAATGCGACAAGTACCGCACCAGCTACGACAAGACCTACTGCTTCGCCAAGCTGTTTCTGGAATCCGACAAGGAGCTGAACGGGAGCTACAACGAGCTGCGCGGCATGGTTGGGGACAGCGTGAAACAGAAGCTGAAGGACACCCAGCTGGAGTGGATCAAGTACCGCGACGCGTCATGCGAGTCGGGCGGCGCGATTGACGTGGACTGCAATTACCGCGTGAACCGCGACCGTGCTGAATACCTGCGCGACCGCGTGCGCGAATGCAAGGCGGGCACCTGCCGCAACGACATGATCGCCAGGAAGTCCTGGAACTGATCCGATGGCGCCGGTGATCTCCGTCAGGCGCCGCGCGATGCTTGCGTGGCTGGCAGCTTGCCTGCCGACGCTCGCCGGCGCGTCGCCGCCAGTCAACGGCACGCGCCCGGCCCGCATCGTCATCGATCCAGGTCACACGCCGGCGCAGGGCGGTGCACTGGGCGTTCGTGGCATCCATGAGGTTTGCTACAACGACGGGCTTGCGTCGCTGCTGGTGCGGGCGCTCACACAGGCCGGGTTCGACGTGGCCCTGACCCGCGGTCCGGGCGACAACGTGTCGCTGGAAGAGCGCGCCCGGTTCGCCAACGCTCGGCAGGCCGACCTGTTCCTGTCGATCCACCACGACTCTGCGCAGTTGCAGTACCTCGAAAAGATCGCAGTCGGCGGCCACGACGCGTATCGGACCACCCGGCCCATTTCCGGCTATTCGATCTTCGTGTCGCAACGCAACGCGCACTACGAGCAAAGCCTCGCCGTCGCGCAGATGCTGGGCGCGGAAATGCGCAAGCTGGGCCGGCCGCCGACGCTGCATCATGCGGAGCCAATCGAAGGCGAATCACGCGAGCTGCTGGCACCCGATATCGGTATCTACCGCTTCGACGATCTGGTGGTCCTCCGAAAAGCCGCGATGCCTGCGTTGTTGTTGGAAGCGGGTGTCATTGTTGATCCTGCTGACGAGCGTTACGTTAGTGATCCGGGAAATCAGGCGCGCATTGTCCATGCCATCGTCACGGCGGTGCGGCAGTACGTGGCGACGGCTCGGATCGGCTACGTACAGAGGTGACAAGGCAGCGGCGGTGACCACGAGGGGATTTGCGCCCAGCCTCCGTCATCGCTATCCCCGATCCCCATCTGCCGCAGCCGCCAGGTTGACTTTTGCGGAGGCCTCTACCAATACTGAGTCGGTAAAATTGCGAGACGGGTGGCGCCCATGAGAGACTTCCTGAACAGGGTAAGGGCAACCTGGCTTGGCGCGCTGCTGGTGCTCGCGCTGGCTTCGCCTGTATTTGCCGGTCAGCCCAGGCAGTTCATCGTGTTCGGCGACAGCCTGTCGGACCCCGGCAATGCCTTCGTCCTGCTGGGCACGGACTTAGTCCCCCCGTTCCAGAGCCTCGTCCCCATTGCACCCTACGCGCGCGGCGGGCATCACTTCAGCAACGGCAAGACCTGGATCGAGCAGCTGACTACAGCCGGTCCCGCGTTGCGCAATCCCGGCGTGTTCTTCAATTATGCGGTTGGCGGCGCCCGCGCCAGGCTGGCGGGCCCCTACGACCTGACCGGGCAGGTCAGCCGGTACCTGGCCGACGCCGGCGGGCGGGCGGCCGCGGATGCGGTCTATGTGGCCTGGATCGGTGGCGATGACCTGCGCGATGCCGTCCTGGCGCTTGCGACAGACCCAAGCGGCGCGCAGAGCGCCCTGATCCTGCAGCAGGCCATTGGCGTCATCCAGAACAATCTGCTCTTGCTTTACGGTGCAGGCGCGCGCAATTTCCTCGTGCCGAACCTGCCTGACCTTGGCCTGGCGCCGGAGGCGCAGTTGCAGGGGCCGATCGTGCAGTTCTATGCCAGCCTTTTCACGCAGCAGTTCAATGCGGGGCTGGAACAGATGCTCTCCGGGCTGCAGGCGGGGCTGGGCGTGCCTGTCGGGCGCGTCGATGTCTTTGCCCTGCATCATGCCATCACTGCCGCGCCCGCATCGTTCGGATTCTCCATCGTCTCGGCGCCTTGCATCAGGCTGAACACGACGGAGCATCCCTATTGCGATGCGCCAGGCGGGTATCTCTTCTGGGACGGCGTTCACCCGACCGTCGCGGGTCATCAGGCGATCGCGCGGGGTGCCAGCGCAGTCATCAACGTGATGTGGCCGCAATAGCGCGGGTCGCCTCTCGTAGCCACTGGCAAAGGTGCCGCCCGCCTGCTGCGTGCATCGGTTTCGCTTCCGCCCCCGCGGCCGGCAGGTCATGGGGCCTTGTAAGCCCTGGCGGCGGCAGCGATCTCGGCCTGGTTGAAGTTGTTTATGTCGTCGATCAGGTCATTGGTGATGAGTTCGCCTGCCGGGACTTTTCCCTTGGTGATTCCCCATTTCTCCATGAAGCTCGCATAGGCGGCGTAGTGGGTCTCTGAACTCTCGCCCCATCTGGAGACACCGGCTTTCTCGAGTTTCCAGTTCCGGATGCGCGCTTCAAGCGTCTTGGTGCCTTCGCGCATGGCAGTGGCTTCGTCGATGCCGGTCGGCCTGGTTTCAGGAAATACCTCCCAAAGAATGCGAATGGCTGCCACCGGATTGGCAATCGTGAAGACGGTTCCCTTGGCATAGCCCTGCGCCAGCGCAACCGCCTGCCTGCGGTTGTTGCGCAGGGTATCTTCGAGCGCAAGAAAGCCGTTCGACGGAAACTGCTCGATTTCCTTGCCAGGCAACATCCGCAGCTTGATTCCCGCGTTTTCGACCATGGCGTACTGCGTGTCGAACTGGCTCAGCGCGTCGACCTGCCCGGTGCGAACCAGGGCCGCCGTCTGCGCGCCTTCGCCGACCACGACGATGCGGATGTCGCTGTCCGGATTGAGTCCTGCATTGGCCGCCAGGGCGCGTGCAATGATGACGCCGCCCGAGCCCATGGAGGTGACGCCGATGGTCTTGCCCTTGAGGTCCGAGATTCGGGTGATGGCGCTGCCCTGGGGCACGGCGAGCCCATAGATGTTCCCCTGGTATGCCGTATAGAAGATCTTTGCCTTCACGCCTTGCTGCCGGATGATGGCAAGTGGCTCAGACGAAGGCAGGGAGTATGGAACCTCTCTCGTCGCCACAAGCTTCACACAGTCTGTGGAACCTGTGATGGGAACAAGCTCCACCTTGATGCCGTCACGGGCATACCAGCCCATCTTCATGGCAACGGCGAATGGCGCCGCAGCGGTGCTGATCGTGCGCGCACACCAGCCTAGCCGCACGATCGTCTGGGCAGACGTGTCGGCAGCGCAAAGGCCAAGGAAGAGGGCGGCAGTGGCAAGGAAATGGATGCGCTTCATTTGAGTTGTCCCTCCGGTGGTAGATCGGCCTTCTTCTGCTGCGAGACTTCCCAGAAAAGCAGTCGCCTGCGGATGCGGACGATCAGGGTATGAAGCAGCAATCCCAGCAACGACAGGATGATGAGCACCGAGAACTGCCCGGCGACATCCATCGTGAACGTCATGCTCATGATCAGCACGCCGAGTCCCTTTTGCGCGCCGACAAACTCCGCAACGATCGCGCCGATCAGCGACAGCATCATGGCGATCTCAAAGCCGGCGAAGATAAACGGCAACGCGCTCGGAATGCGCAGCATCCGGAAGATCTGCATTTCCGATGCGTCGATCGAGCGCATAAGCGCAACGCGATCTTCGTCCGCCGCGTTCAGGCCGGCGATCGTGTTCACCATCAGCGGAAAGAAGGCAGTCAGCGCGGCCTGCGCGACTTTCGAACCGATGCCCAGTCCAAACCACACAATGATGAGCGGGGCCAGTGCCACTTTTGGCATGGCCTGGAACATGACGATGAACGGATAGAGGAAGTATTCCCCGTGGCGGCTCAGCGCGATCAGGGTGCCGAGCGCGAGCGCAAGCACTGAGCCTGCCAGGAAACCGATCAGCGTTTCGGCAAGGGTGACCCACAAGTGCCGGACATAGAGCGTCGATACGATGCCCTGATACAGCGCCATGAATACCCTCGACGGCGCCGGGAGGATATAGGCGGGTATTGCCGAAAGACGCACGACGCCTTCCCAGATAGCGAGCACCGCGAGCACGAGGAGCAGGCGCAGCACGAAGTCTGGTGGCCGGATCATGGCGCAGATACCCCCGAATTCATGAATCTGGCTCGGATGCGCTTCACATGGCGGCCAAACTCGGATGTGGTCATGACATCCAGGCTGCGCGGCCGTGCAAGATCCACGGCAAGGTCATCCACGATCCTGCCCGGGCGCTGCGTCATCACCAGCACCCGGTCCGCCAGGAAGACGGCCTCGGGGATGGAGTGGGTGATAAACAGCACGGTTTCCTCCCGGTCCAGCCAGATCTCCTGCAGTTGCAGATTCATCTGTTCCCGGGTCATCGCGTCCAGCGCGCCGAACGGCTCATCCATCAGCAGGATCGCGGGGTCATGGATCAGCGCCCGCACCATGGCCACGCGCTGCTGCATGCCGCCGGACAACTCGCGCGGGTAACGCCCTTCGAAACCCTGGAGGCCGACAAGGGATAGCAGGGTCATGGCACGCGACATCAGGTTGTCGCGGCCCAGGCGCTGCACATCCACGGGAAGCATGACGTTGCCGAGCACGGTACGCCAGGGAAACAGGACGGGGGACTGGAAGACAACCCCAACGTCGCGCCGCGGCCCGGTTATCGCCGTGCCGCTGAGCCGCGCCTCGCCGTGCGAGGCGGGAATCAGCCCGGTCAGTATCTTGAGGAGTGTTGTTTTCCCACAGCCAGAGGGGCCGACGATGGCGACGAACTGACCCCTTTCGATCGCGAAATGAATGTCCCGCAGCGCAACCACCGGACCCGTTCGTGTCCAGTAGGTCTTCCCGAGGCCATTCACCGCAATGAGTTCCACGACGACACCAGGCAGCGTGATCAGCCGTGCCGGTCGCGGCTGACTGGGGCCCGACTATCCGGGCCAGGGGTGCCCACAGACGGCACCAGGCAACTGGCTGCAAAGCCGCTGCTGGTGTGCCGCTGGAGGGGTTCGGCAGTCACATGAATTCTAGACAATTCATGCAGGTCCGAAACCGGACATTTGGCGGGGGTAAGGGGGGAATGGTGCGGTGCGCAAAGCAAGAAGAAAGGGGCAGATCTGTTTCAAGATCTGATCAGGAATAGATCCGTCCCCTTTTGCCTTTGCTGAATTCCGTGCAGACCAGACTTCAATCGCAATGACTTGGCATTGTCCGGGCAACGCCTACGATTTCCTTCAACGACAGGAAGGCAGCGTGGGCCAGCCTGTGGCTGACAGTAGCTACGTGCCGGGCGGGCCGGGAAAGTTGTCGAGAGTAGAGCGAGGTGTGCGATGCCAGGATCAGCCGAACGCCCCAACCGACTCAAGCCAGTGCAGTCCTTTGACATGATGCGCGAAGGCGCGCCGATCCTCGGCGACTTCGACCTGCAATGCCTGGCCCTGGGCGACTCCTGGTTCTCCATCAATACGTTGAGGCCGTTCAGCGGCTCAAATTTGCTGATGAACATGTGGCTGTCGCGCAGCGCAATCGCCGTGGATTGCGCGGATCCTGGCGACACCCTGGCCCATATGCTCGACAGCCGCCAGGATCCCCTGTTCTACAGTTTCCTTGTCGGTCCACACGACCAGGCCTGGACCGTCATCCTGTTGTCGGGCGGCGGCAACGACCTGATCGACGCCATCCAGACCACGCCGACCGATGCCAACGGCCATCGCAGGCCGCCCAACGACAGGCTGCTGCTGACTGACGATGAATGGGATGGCCCGGACGCGATCAGTACCTTTATCTCCCAGCCGGGCTGGATTGCATTCACACGGTATATGCTGGACCAGTACCGAGCCCTGGACTTCCTGCGCCGGATCAGCGCGCAGAACCAGAACACGCCGATCATCACGCACACCTACGACTACGCCACGCCGCGCGACAGCGGTGCGGGGCTGGGCCGGGGGCCGTGGTTGTTTCCCGCGCTGCAGACCTATGGCATCCCCGAGGATCGTTGGATTGCCCTGTCCCATGACTTCACCGACCGACTTGCCGAAGACGTCATCCTCCAGGCCGGCATCCCGAATTTTCATGTGGCCGATACGCGCGGCACGCTGGCCCCGGCGGGGACCGACGATAATGGCGCCACGGCGGACTGGGAGAACGAGATTCATCCGACTGCGGACGGCTATGGAAAGCTCGGGGTAAAGTTCGTCGACAAGATCGCGGAGGTTCTCGGTATTCCCTGAGAACAGGCTCGCAGTGCCACCGTCGACGCGTGGTCTGGTCATCCAACTGCGCCTCCATACACCAAGATGCAAATGCTGTTTCTAGTCGAACCCTGAAATGAGTGGGTTGGTTGCGCTATCGCAAGATGGAGGTGTAGGCGCCTTTTGATTGCTGCGGGAGGCCGATACGCTCTTGTGTTTGTTCCGAGCAACCAAGTGACCGCGCTATCAGGACGAACATGAAACCGTTGCATTGCCTTCTCATTCTCATCGGCTCCTTCGCACTTTCGACTGGCCATACTCTCGCTGCATATCAATGCGAGCCCGATCCTGGCGCGCCTCCTGTGGCGGAGCCATTCACCGGCTACGGTCCCACGGGTTACAAGGGGGCCATTGAGCGCGATCCGGACTGGTTCAGCATGGTCTCCACAGTGAAGCACGGGGACGGCGTTACCCGGTACGTTCTTAAACGAGAGCCAGCGCGAAGCCGCCGGCAGTTTGAGTCCATCGTGCCAGTACCCCTTGGGGGCGAGCATCTTGGTGTCGTCGCCTACCGCCAGGGATGCGGCGAGTTACTCTACCCGGACGGGAAGCCTGCCGCGGTAGAGCGGTTTTCCGGTATCACTCTCGATTCGTGGGCGGACGACCGGACCTCGAGGCATGTTCGGTATCGACTCGACTTTGCCGGCGGCCCTGCGGCAGAGCATGCGTACGTGAGGTTCACCAACGGCAAGAAGTCTGCTGAGTCGCCTCACCACTATGTATCGTCCGCAAGCTGGGACATAGCCTTTGTGCAGGCGGGGCAAGGGCAGCAACTCAGAATCGAGGCAATAGCTGTCCCCGGAGGGTTTGGCGTCTTGGACATGAGGACGTTGCGAGAAGTACTGCGGCCCGAGTGGGAACGAATCTCCACCATTGAGGAAACACACTCGACGGTACCCCAGGAGCCGAACGGACCGGCTTACCTTGTGGCAACCAAGGATGGCTCGCAAGTATTTTCATTGTCCGGTGAGCGCGTCGATATCCCCCTCTTCGACGAGGTTAAGGTCCTATATAACTTCTTCTTTCCCGTAAGCCCAGGCGGGCGTCCTGATCCGGTGCTGTGGAAAACAATTGACCGAAAGGCAAATGGATGCATGCTCTACAGCATGTCGTTCCGGCCGATGCGAGCTAAAGTCGAAAGTGGTGTACGGCGGGGAATTTGAGGCGCGGAGTCGAGGGCGGTGGAGCTTTTCGCTGAGAATCTGATTGTCGAGATCGGAAACCAGCACAAGAAAAGTCCACCATGAACAAGGATAAAGGTAAAGAAGCAGTCGGTCTATCGGAAATCGGGCTGGGGCTCGAGGAGCTGATCAGGCGCGGGGCCCGGCGGGTCATCCAGGAGGCGATCGAAGTGGAGCTGGCAGAGCTGCTTGAGCAGTTCGGTAACGTCAAGACCTTGAGCGGGCAGCGCGCCGTGGTGCGCAATGGCTATCTCCCTGAGCGCGAGGTGCTGACGGGGGCCGGCCCGATTGAGGTGAAGGTGCCCAAGGTGCGCGACCGGTCCGGGTCTGGCGTGAAGTTCAACTCGGCGATCGTGCCGCCGTATGTGAGGAAATCGCCGCGGGTGAGTGCAGCGCTGCCCTGGCTGTACCTGAAGGGAATCTCGACAGGAGACATGAGTGAGGCGCTGTCGGTACTGCTGGGCGACGATGCCAAAGGACTATCGGCCAACGTGGTGAGCCGGTTGAAGGCACAGTGGGCAGATGAGCATGCGAGCTGGAATCAGCGTGATCTGTCGGCAGCGCGCTATGTGTACTGGTGGGTGGACGGCATCCACACGGGTCTGCGCAGCGAGGGATCGGACGGGCAATGCCTGCTGGTGATCATCGGCGTTAAGCCCGACGGCACGAAGGAGCGCGTGGCGATCGGTGACGGCTATCGGGAATCGAAGGCATCGTGGGCGGAAGTACTGTTGGACCTGAAATCCCGCGGCCTGCAGGCTGGCCCGCTGGCGGCGGTCGGCGATGGCGCCATGGGATTCTGGGCTGCCCTGGAGGAGGTGTTTCCGGCCACGCGTACCCAGCGTTGCTGGTTCCACAAAATGGGCAATGTCCTGAACGCCTTGCCAAAATCCCAGCATGGCCGCGCCAAGGCAGATCTGCAGGCGATTTGGATGGCAGCCACCAAGGCAGATGCCTATGCCGCCTTCGATCGCTTTGTAACGATCTACGGCGCCAAGTACCCCAAGGCCACCGGCGTGCTCACCAAAGATCGAGACAGCCTGCTGACGTTCTACGACTTCCCGGCCGAGCACTGGCAGCACATCCGCACGACGAACGCGATTGAGTCGACCTTCGCGACCGTGCGTCACCGCACGACGCGCACGCGCAATTGTGTGTCACGAGCAACCTTCCTTGGCCTGGCCTTCAAGCTGATCGAGGAAGCCGAGAAAACATGGCGCCGCATCAATGGCGCCGAACACATCGAACTGCTCTTGAAGGGTGTTCCCTTCAAGGACGGAACTCCGGCGCAAGACAATCCGCCGGATCAGCAGAAACTCGCCGCCTGACAACCGGCCACGATCAGCCCTCGTACACCAGATTTGACAATACCTCGGCCGATGCTTCCTACACCTATACCACTCGACCATCGCGGCGAATGTCCCGCCGATCATTGGAAGGATTCACCCGGTTTTGCGTTCACTGACACGAATCGCAAGACCCACATGTACCGTAAGGAACTAGCCGGTCCGGAGGGTATTCTTATCCAATCCGCAATGAGCATTGATGGCTCCATCGCTTTCCACTATTCGGGCGGATCTCTCATTCTGAAGAGAGATCGAGGCGGACGTCCCGAGTACCGACTCGTGAATCCTGAGGGAAGGGATATCGCAGGAGCTAGTTTCGATACCTTCCGGCGAGGCGGATGTGGCACGAGCCCCGAGGTCATGAAGGATGGGCTGTGGTGGAGCCTGAGTCCTGGTGGCAAACTCAATCCGCCAATCTACGGTTCCAGCTGCTAATTGAAGGTGATTGCTTGAAATGTCGCGGGCGTACGGCAGTGACCGAACACCCGCCCCTTAGCCTGTGCAATGGCAACGTATTCGCACGCCGCCGATTCCATAGCGCTCCCAACGTTCGCTCGAGCGTGGATCAAAATTTCGTTTCTCTGGAGATTCAATTTGGATTGGCCTTCCGCGAAGGCGTGGACGCGTTCGTGAGCCGACGCTCGCCAGTCGGGAAGGGCAACTGAAAGCGCCTCTTGCCCCGCATCCCTGACGACTTGTCCCGAGCCGTGCCCATGCAACCCGTTTCATTGTTTTGTCACCGATTTTCCAGACAATCGCCACTCCTGAGGTGACTGGTCAACGGTCGAACCTTGGGCATGACAAAACAATGGCAAGGGCGCCCCCACAAGAGCCCGGCCGATCCGGGAGTTATCCATGCTGTTCAAGGGCCGATATTCGTTCGGCGTGCTGGGCCGTGCGGCCTGCGCGCTGTTGTCTTGTGTCACGGTTGCAGGCGCCTTGAGCGCCTGCAACAGCTTTGGCGATAGTGGGCCGGCGACCATGCAGTCAGTCAAGCATGTCTTCGTGCTGACCATGGAAAACAAGAACTACAACGACACCTTCGGCTCCAGCACGCAGGATCCTGACCTGCAAGCCATGGCGAAGCAGGGTGCGCTGCTGACGCAGTACTTTGGCACCGGTCACGTCAGCCTGGACAACTACATCGCCATGATGAGCGGCCAGCCCTCCACCAGGGAAACGCAGAGCGATTGCTTCCAGGGCTTCAACGACGTGGTTGCCGACGGCGCGGACGCCGGCAATCCGAAGGTGCTGAAGACGAAGAATGGCATGGGCTGCGTGTATCCCAAGGAAGTGAAGACCTTCGTCAACCAGCTGGATGACCTGGGCCTGACCTGGAAGGGCTATATGGGGGACATGGGCAACGACCCGACCCGCGAGTCGGCCACCTGCGGCCATCCCAAGATCGGCGCCATCGACAATACCCAGTCCGCGCAGGCACCGACGGCCGACGTGCCGAAGGGCGACCAGTACGCGACTCGCCATAATCCGTTTGTCTATTTCCATTCGATCATCGACAACCAGAGCTATTGCGATAACCATGTCGTGAACCTGGATGCGAACCTGGAAAAGGACCTGAAGTCGGTCGATACCACCCCCAACTTCGTGTTCATCACCCCGAACCTGTGCGATGACGGCCACGACGGTGATGGCACCGGCGCCAAGCCCTGTGTCAACGGCGACAAGGGCGGCCTGTTTTCGATCAATGCCTTCCTGAAAAAATGGATCGCGACCATTCAGGCCTCGCCCGCCTACCAGAAGGACGGCCTCATCATCATCAACTTCGATGAATCGGCCGACATCGTTCCGGCTGGCTCGACGACCGCCAACGGCGTGACGACGGTGACGTTGAACCTGCCCGGCGACGCTTGCTGCGGCCAGCAGATCGGCCCCAACGTGACGCGGCCGGACGATGCGATCCTGACGGTTTCGCCGAGCCTGCAATATAAGCTGCACTATCAGGGCGTGGGCGGCGACCGTGTTGGTGCGGTCATGCTCTCGAAGTACATCAAGCCTGGCACGGTGAGCAATACGCCGTATAACCACTATTCGTTGCTCAAGAGCCTGGAGAACATCTTCCAGACCAATGAGTACCTGGGCTACGCGGACGACAAGAACCTGGCGGCTTTCGGTACCGACATCTTTACCAACCTGCAGTGAGCAAGACCTGGCGCAAGGCGGGAGCCGCCTTTATCGCGGCGGCGCTGCTTTGCCTGTGCGCATGCAGCCGCGAGTCCAGGCCTGCCGCCGCGCCCTCCGGCAAGGCGGTGGCCGAGCTCGGGCGGCTGGCATTTTTCGACGCTTCGCTGTCGGCGTCGGGCCGCATGTCCTGTGCAAGCTGCCATAGTCCCGACCATGCCTACGGTCCGCCCAATGCACTGGCTGTGCAACTGGGCGGGCCGGACCTGCAGGCCCACGGGACCCGGGCAGTGCCGTCGCTGCGCTATCTGCGTCGCACACCAATCTGGTTCAAGACTTATCAGTCGAACCTGCGCGAGCGCCTGACCGATACCGACAATGTCCCCGTCGGCGGCTTTACCTGGGATGGCCGCTTCAACACCATGGCCGAGCAAGCGGCGGCGCCGTTGCTGGCTTCGAACGAAATGGCCAATGCAGGCGTCGAAGCCGTGGTGGCGCGCCTTTCCAGGAGCGCCTACGCCCAGCGTTTTCGTGAAGTCTTCGGCCGCGACATCTTTTCCCGCCCCGAGGCAGCCTTCAAGGCGCTGGGCCAGGCCTTGCAGCGCTTCCAGCTTGACGACCCGAGCTTCCAGCCCTACGACAGCAAGTTCGATCTTTACCTGGACGGCAAGGTTGCGCTGAGCGCGCAGGAACTGCGCGGCCTCAGGCTGTTCAAGGACCGGGATGGCGGCAACTGCGCCGCCTGCCACATCGTTGAGCCAGGCGCCAACGGCGCGCACCCGCTGCTTACCGATTTCAGCTTCGCAGCGATCGGCGTGCCGCGCAATCCGGAAATTCCGGCTAACACCGATCGCGGCTATTACGACATGGGGTTGTGCGGCCCGGCACGGACCGACAAGACGCAGGAGCGGGCGTATTGCGGGATGTTCAGGACCCCTACGCTGCGCAACGTGGCCACGCGTGGGGCGTTTTTCCATAACGGGCGCTTCCACACGCTGGAAGACGCGCTGCGTTTCTATGTGGAGCGCGATACCGCGCCACAAAAATGGTATCCGCATCCCGACGGCAAGCGCCGGTTCGACGACCTCCCCGAAGCGCTGCAGGACAATGTCGATCGCGTCAATGCGCCGTTCACGCATCGCAAAGGTGAAAAGCCGGTCTGGTCTGAAGCGGATATCCGTGACGTGACCGCTTTCCTCAGAACGCTGAATGACGGCTATACGCCGTAGCACGCCAGCGGTCCCTCCCCCCCGGTATCCCGCCCCGAAATCCGAGAATCGCGGCAAGCACACCATGTGTTTATAAAATTCCGTGAACTTAGTGTTTTGTAGTTATTTATGCTGATTTACTAAAATTACATGGCATAAGTACAAACACTAGTGCGCGCCTAGTGGATAAAAGTACTATCCTTCTGGCAATCCAAGCCATCTTGTTGCCTGAATTGCGGAGTACGAAATGCCCCCCGGGTCCGATCTAAAGCGCGCCACGCCGTCCGAGCCCGGCCGGCGCGAACTCGATGACATTGATCGCCGCATCCTGCGGCTGCTACAGACCCACGGGCGCGCGACCAACCAGTGGCTGGCATCGGAAGTCGATCTCAGTCCCACGCCCTGCCTGGAGCGGGTCCGGCGCCTGGAGCGCGACGGCTATATCCAGTCTTACCAGGCCGTGCTGTCGCCGGAGCTGGTGGGCTATCCCATGCTGATCTTCGCCTTCGTGCTGTTCGACCGGGCGGTCGACGGCGTCTATGAGCGGTTCCGGGCCGCCATTGCCGATATCGAGGAGATCGTTGAGTGCCACATGATCACCGGCGATGTGGACTTCGTCATGAAGATCCGCGTGGCACATATTGCCGCCTTCCGGCAACTGCTGGAGGAGCGGATCCTCAAGCTGCCCGGGGTGCGCATCACGCACTCCTACGTGGCCATGGATGAGGTGAAGGTGGGCGTTTCGACACCGGTCGCCGGTTAGTACTTTCTGGAGGGATCGCACGGTGCGCGGGCCGGGGTGAATCATTCCCGGCCATCGGCGCCCGCATCCTGGCACTGCCAATTCTTCCAAGTCTTTTCTTCCTGCGCGGAGCAGGGGGTGGCATCGCCACGCCTGTACGCCGCGCCGCTTATCACCTGACTGCCATGACTACCCTTTCCGTTTCCTCGCCATCCCATGCACCCGCGGCGGTCGCTGGCCTGCCGCAGAGTCTTGCCTTTGTCGATGGCGCAATCGTGCCGATCAGCGAGGCAAAGATCTCCATGCTCGACTGGGGCTTTCTCCATTCCGATGCCACGTATGACGTGGCGCAGGTGTGGGACGGCCGGTTCTTCCGGCTCGACGATCACCTGACCCGCTTTGAGGACGGCATGGCGAACCTGCGCATGTCGCTGCCCTACTCGCGCTCGCAGATCCGGCAGATCCTGGTCACGCTGGTGCAGCGCTCGGGCTTGCGCAATGCCTATGTCGAGGTCATCTGCACGCGCGGCGTTCCTGCGCCGGGATCGCGCGACCCGCGCGAGTGCACCAATCGCTTCTACGCTTTCGCCGTTCCCTTCGTCTGGATTGCCAACCCCGAGCAGCGTGAGCGGGGTTTGCGGCTGCACGTGAGCGAGGTGCGGCGCATCGCCCCGGAATCGGTCGATCCGACGGTGAAGAACTACCACTGGCTGGACCTGGTGCGCGGCCTGTTCGATGCCTATGACCACGGGCAGGAGACCGCGGCGTTGTCGGATGGCGCGGGCAATGTCGTGGAAGGGGCTGGCTTCAATGTGTTTGCCATCACGGACGGCATCGTCGTCACCCCGAAAGACGGCGTCCTGCGCGGCGTGACCCGGAAGACCGCGATGGAGCTTGCGGCCAGGATGGGCCTGCGCGTCGAGGAGCGGGCGCTTCCGGTCCAGGAGCTGGAGCTCGCCGACGAAGTGTTCATCACCAGCAGCGCGGGCGGGATCATGCCGGTCGGCTGGGTCAATGGCGTGGCGATCGGCAAGGGCGGCGCCGGCCCGGAGACGGCTCGCCTGCGCGATGCCTATTGGGCCCTGCACAGCGATCCGCGTTACAGCTTCGCGGTGTTCAAGGACTGACGATCATCCGGCAGCCCATGGCGCTGCCGGAACCTGATCCGACCCCCCGCGCTTTCAAGGCTGCATCGAGGGGTCTTTCCCTAACCGGTCAGTGAACTGCCCTGGAGGCCAGCAAGCGCCTGGTCCGGGCGCGCTCGGCCATTTTCTTTGATTGGCCTGATTTCCAGGTTGATGGCTGGTCTGCCGGACCAGAAAAAAGCGGCTGTTCGTGGGATTCGGCAGCGGCTGCTGAAGCTATCTGCATTCCCATGGGCGGGCAAAACGGAGGAGACCCCTCGGAGGAGAACCATGAGTAAAGAGACTGATACCAGAGAAGGGCGTTCAGACGCTTCCCGCTACCTGAAATCCAGGCATGTCGTCATGATTGCCTTTGGCGGCATCATCGGCGCCGGGCTGTTCGTGGGCAGCAGCGCTGCCATTCTGCGCGCGGGACCGGGCGTGATCGTCAGCTATATCCTGGCTGGCCTGATCGTGCTGATGATCATGCGCATGCTGGGGGAAATGGCGGTGGCGGATCCGGGCCGCGGCTCCTTCGTGGAGTACATCCGCAAGGGCATGGGCGATTGGGCCGGATTCACCAGCGGCTGGCTGTACTGGTTCTTCTGGCTGTGCGTGGTCGCCATTGAAGCGATCGTCGCGACGGAGATGATCCAGGCGTGGGTGCCGGCGCCGACATGGCTGATGAACACGCTGCTGATCGGCTCGATGATGGTGACCAACCTGGTGTCGACCAAGGCCTACGGTGAGTTCGAGTTCTGGTTTGCCTCGCTCAAGGTGATGGCTATCCTTGTCTTCGCGATCCTGTGCGTGTCCTATATCGCGGGCGTTACAGGGCCGGGGCCTGCGGTGCTGGCAAACGTGGTGGACCATGGCGGCTTCTTCCCCAACGGCATCTCGTCGGTGTTCGCCGCGATTCCGGCCATCTTCTTTGCCTTCACCGGCAGCGAGATCGCGTCCGTCGCCGCCGCGGAGTCGGATGCGCCGGCCAGGAACGTGGCCCGCGCCGCCAATACGGTGACGCTGCGTATCCTGCTGTTCTATGTCGTCTCGATCATCCTGATCGTGACGATCGTTCCCTGGAGTTCGCTCAAGGCCGGTGCATCACCGTTTGTTGCCGCCATGGGCGTGATGGGCATTCCCGGTGCCGATATCGCGATGAAGTTCATCGTGCTGACCGCGGTGCTGTCTTGCCTGAATTCGGGCATCTACGTGGCCTCGCGCGCCTTGCAGGAACTGTCTCGCAGCGGCCACGCGCCGTTGGCCGCAGGCAAGCTGAACGCGCGCCATGTCCCCTACCGCGCGGTGATCTTCAGCGCGGGGCTTGGCCTGGGCATGTCGATGCTGAACACCATTTCCATGGAAAGCGCATTCACCTTCCTGCTGAATGCATCCGGCACGCTGGTCCTGTTCATCTATGTTCTGGTGGCGCTGGCCCAGATCCGCCAGCGCCGGCGCCATGAGCAATCCGGCGCGGCGCCGCTCCAGTTCCGCATGTGGGCATTCCCGTTCCTGAGCTACCTCACCATCGCCGTGATCGTCGCGATCCTGGGCGCCATGCTCTTCGTGCCCGGCGAGCGGATCCAGGTGGTGCTCAGCACCTGCACGCTGCTGCTGGTTGTCGCAATCTACATGGGGTTCTTTCGCGGCAAGCTACGCGCGGCAAGCAAGGCGCCGCTGCCGTCCGACGGGCGCGATCCGTCGCCGATGGCGTTGAAGGAGCGGCATCGGCCCTTGACGGGGGAGTAAAGCGGCAAACGGCCGCCCCCTGGAGGTTCCGCGCAAGCCTTCGCCTGGGCCGGCCCGGCGGCCCGGTGCGGCCGCACTGTGGGATACCCCTGCCGGGCCTGGCAAGGCCGATGCGGACCAGGCAAACCGCTAATCGCCGTGTTTCGCAAATGAAACGCTTTCGCCGATCCACGGTGCACCAGGCACACCGTGCGAGCGTCACGCACCCGCCCGTCAGCCTTGCGCCACGGGTGGTCCGCGATATGCGTCACTTTGTTGGTCTGGACATGCCGAGGCCCGGGCCTGCATGCCTGGACCTGCCATGCAGTGGAATTCACCAGGGCGGCTGGCGGCGGAACCGCCCGTCTGGCTGCCGTCTCAGGAAGGAGCGCACCATGAAGAACAAGCTTTCCCCGATTGCCACACTGGTCTTCGGCGTTTGCCTGACCATGTCTGCGGCATGGGCCGCCACCGCGAGCAATCTGATCATGGTCACCCCCGATGCGCTCAAATGGACGGACCTGCCACTGATACCGGGTGCCAAAGTCGCCGTGCTTGAAGGGCAGATGGACAAGAAAGGGCCGATCACGGCCCGGATCATGCTTCCGGCGGATGCCAAGGTTGCGGCGCACTGGCACCCTGGCGTGGAGCGCGTGACCGTGCTTTCCGGGACGTTCAACTATGGCATGGACGACAAGCTCGACCCGGAAAAGACCTCGCCGCTCGGCCCTGGCAGCCTGATTGTCATGCCACCCAAGATGCACCACTTTGGCTGGACCAAGGAGGAAACCGTTATCCAGATCAACGTGGCGGGGCCTTGGGGGATCACCTACGTCAATCCGGCCGACGATCCCAGGAAGAAGAAGTGATGGCTGGCGCCGGGCGACCCCGGCGAGGCAACATTCGACACAGGACCCCCGTCGCTTGAGAGCGGGCTTGGCAATTGGCTTGGCTCGCTGAAGCCACGGCGGCTCAGCAGCAAGGAGTCGTTCTGCCTGCGCGCTGACGATGCCCGCTTGCCGGCAAGTCCATCAGCCAGCGTAGCCAGACGAGCGACGCTGGCTACGACGTCGTTTCCTCGGATTCCAGAGTCCTCTCAACACCCGCTCGGACCCGTCCAAAGACAATTCTCCGATTCCCTCGGATTGTGCTTATTCATTGGTTGTCAGTTGACAACCAATGATGGCCCATCTAATGTCGGAGACACGGATGACCCGCGCCAGGCACCCAAAGAAGGAGATTGAAGCCGCACTCCGACATGCAGAACTGAGTGGCTGGCGTGTCGAGCCGTCAAACGGCAACGGTCATGCGTGGGGCCGCATCTACTGCCCCGACAACGACAAGGAGTGCCGCTGCGGCGAATTCTGCGTATCCAGCATCTGGAGCACGCCGAAGAATCCAGGCAACCACGCCAATGCCATCAGGCGGATCGTGGACAACTGCTCGCATCAGCAGGAAGTGACAACGCTGCGCGTACTGCAACTCAGGACATGACCATGGAATATGCCTTCACCCTCAAATTTCACCTGTCGCAGGCCGACGTCGATACCGACGCGCTGGTCGAACGCCTGGGAGAGGCAGGGTGCGATGATGCGCTGGTGGGCACTGGCCTGCCGGGCCGCGTGGCGCTGGCGTTTGTCCGCGAGGCAGAGTCGGCGCGGGTAGCCATGGTGAGTGCCCTGGCCGATGCCCGCAGCGCCATGCCGTCGGCCGCGCTGATCGAGGCGGCGCCGGACCTGGTGGGCCTCACGGATATTGCCGATATGGTTGGTGTGTCTCGCCAGAACATGCGCAAGCTGATGCTTGGCTATCCGGAGTCCTTCCCGGTGCCGGTGCATGAAGGCAGCAGTTCGCTGTGGCACTTGCTGGATGTGCTCGAGTGGCTGCAGCAGAGGGGGTACGACATTGAGCCGGCGCTGATTGAAATCGCGGCCGCGGCCAGGCAGGTCAATCTTGCACGGTGCGCCAGCCAGCTGGTGCCTGCGATGCAGCGCGAGTTGCGGGCGCTGGTGGCGTAGCCGGATACACCGGCAGGCAGGTGTCAGCGGGCCGCCACGCTGCCCGCACGGCAGGGGCCTCAACTGCCAGGGAACACATCACCCCCAGCGCTTACTGCGGCATTCGGCTCCCATGGTGATGCACCATCAGCCAGTGCCCGTTGCGCTTTTCATAGACGTTTGTTGTCAGGGCTGAGAACTCGGCGGCATCGCCGTTCGTACGGGTGCCACGCACCTTCTCGATGCCGACAACGAGCGCGACATTGTTCGTGATGCTGATGCCTGGGTCATCCATGGTGACCGTGATTTCCTTGTATCGCGTCAGCGTACCCTCTGCCCAGCTCTTCCGCACGGCCTCCCAACCGACCAGCACTGTCTTGCTGCTGGGATGGATGATGGTGACGCTGTTGTCGTGCGCCCAAAGCGGATCGAATGCTTTGATGTCCAGCGTAGAGAACGCCTTGCTCATCGCCTGATTGGCCGCGAGCACATCGGCTCGGTCGTCGGCATGGGCCACGCCGTTCAGAAGGCCGGAAAGCAGAATGAGCGGGAGAATGCGCGCGTAGGGTGCCATCAATACCTCCTCGACAATTCGCAAGGGAATATAGGTCAAAGCGTCCAGGCGGGCGAAGACGTGCGGAACAGCGCCTCGGCGCAGGCGCAATTGTCGCTGATTCGGGGGCGCGAGTAAGGCCGCTTGATGTCCAGCCAGTGGCGCACCGGTCTGGCTCGGTCACGGCGTGTCATTTGCCCGTGTTCGCGCAGCAACCCGGTGGGCTTGCGGGAAGGGGGATCTGCCTCCCAATGTCATTCCACTGGCCGCTCAGTGTGCCCACTCCCCAGTGCATTTTTTTCGAAAAAAAAGTTTACTGACATGTGATATACCATATATTGTGTGTCAGTAAGGGAGTCGTAGGGCGTGCATAGATAAGAGGCGTTCATGTAGATATCGCATGAAAAATGCGTTGGTTCCGGGTTCGTATTCATACTTCCCGGAGGAATCGTGCACTGTGAGCAATATGCATCATTTTGGCAATGACCATTCCAGGGTGAGGCAAGTTTTTCTGGTTCATTAAATTGTGCTGCAATAGGCATTATTAATGTGACGTTAATATATCACATTCAGTGTGTGAAATATAAACGAGGCTTGCCCGGGCCATGCCATGCACAGCGTTTAAGCGAGGAGATCAGCCAACAAAAGCATCTTGCCAATAGCGAAACACGCGAGTCGGTTCAGAAAAACAGGAGGAGACATCATGATGTACAGGAAGTTTTTATCGTTACTAGCAGGAGGCCTGCTGGCATTCACGGTCAGCGCTCCACAGGCGGCACAGCTGGACGACAATCTGGGCGCCAAATTCGAGGCACTGCAGCAGCAGATGCTTGCGCTGAAGGCCCAGATGGACCAGGTCAACACCCAGATGCAGCAGAAGAGCGAGCAGCCTGCCCAGGCGGCAGCAGAGGTGCCGGCGGTGCGGATGAAGCCAGGGTCAGCGCTGACATTCCAGGTCGGCGGCGGTGAAATCACGCTGTATGGGCATGGTGATCTGTCGTTCGACTACGTCGACAACGGCCTTGGTGACCGGCCGGGCGCCCAGGGCAAGAACGGCTGGATGCCCCAGGTGTCAAGCAACAACTCCCTGTTTGGTATCAAGGGCGAACGCCCGGTTACCGACAATCTGAAAGCCTTGATCCAACTGGAGGCCGACATCCAGTTCGCGGCAACGCCGGGCAACAACTGCTGTACCAACGGCGGGGTGTCGAATGACAGCTCGGTCAAGGGCGCAATTGGATCGCGCAACAGCTTCCTGGGCATGCAGGGCAACTGGGGGGCGATCAAGCTGGGCAAGACCGATGCGCCGTACAAGAACTCGACACAGCGCATGGATCCGTTTGTGAACACGCTGGGCGACTACCGCAGCATCATGGGCAACAGCGGCGGCGACAATCGCGTGGAATTCGCCACGCGGGTACCGCATGCCATCTGGTACGAGTCGCCGACGGTCAAGGGCTTCAGCGGCGCGGTGCTGTTCTCGCCGGGCCAGAACCGTTCGACCGATAACTCCATTACCGCCCGCGGCGAACCGAACTGCACCGGCGGCAATCTTCCCGGAACCAATGGCTGCCAGGACGGTTCCTTCGGCAACTTGTGGAGTACGTCGCTGGCCTATTCAAATGGCCCGCTCTACCTGACGGCCGCCTACGAGCGTCATGCCAACGTCAACCGCGTCGGTGACGAGCTGGGTGCGTCCGACGGCGTCAACCCGCCCGCGGGCTCGGTTGGCATTGCCAACGAGAGCGCATTCAAGGCGGGCATCCAGTATGTGCTCGCGAAGACTGGCACGACCGCCAGCTTCATCTGGGAACGCCTGAAACGCAGCGCTCCTGACAACACCTTCAATGAACGGACCCGGAACAACGCGTACTACACGTCGCTGACGCAGAAAATCACCCCGGCAGATGAGATCATCGCAGCCTGGGCCCATGCTGGCCGCACTCCCGGCGATCCGGGCGGCGTGGTCAATCAGCCTGGCGTTCCCCTGACGCAGGTGGCCGGGCCGATCGCCAATCAGGCCAACATGTACGCGCTTGGCTACCGGCACTACTTCAGTGACCACCGGACGACCTGGTACCTGGTCGGTGCCATCATGAAAAACCAGCAAGGGGCACACTACGATCTCGGCGCAGGTGGCCACGGTGCCGTGGTCGACTGCAAGGATGCGACCGGTACCTGCATCAGCGGCACGACGATCAAGGCGGTCTCAACTGGCATGACTTACGACTTCTGAGTCTGACAAGCTCTTGCCGGAACGCTTGCGCACCCCATCCTTTTCGGGTGGTGGTGCGAATCCCGTCCTTTGGTCAAGATCCCTCCGGCAACCGCCTGCGAGCACAGCCAGAAGAGGAGACAAGATGGCCGGATCGGACGTAAAAGCAGTCATGGGCGAATTCTTCGCTGCCTTTGCCTGCGCAGACATGGAGCGCATCGCCGCGTGTCTGGATGATGACTTCGTGTGGACCCTGCCGACCGGCGAATCCGACCCGCACGGCCTGGTCGTGCGCGGCAAGGCCGCGGCGCGGGCCTATTTGCAGCAGCGCTTCTTTGACGACAAGGCCAATGCACCGGTGTTTTCGGACGTCAGGCTTGAGTACAGCGGTGAACTGGCCCTCATGCGCTTCCGCGTGCAGGTGCCTGCCAGCGGGGGGAAGATGAAGGTGGACGCTGCCGGGCTGGAGGTCTATCGCGTGGTGAACGGCAAGATCCGTTCGAAGGAGGCCTACTGGAAGCAGGTCTCCTGGCCGGACGCCAGGTAAGCTGGCAGGGCCGCAACGGCGGCGGCCACCGCAGTGTGCGGCGCGGCTGGCGCGTCAGCGGCAGACCCTGCGATGTCCGCCGCGGACCGCAGCAATTCAATCCAGCCGGATATTGTTCTCCTTGATCACGTTGCCCCAGTAAGCCTGATCCGCGCGGGTCGCCGCCGCAAAGGCCGCCGGCTGCGTCGTCTTCACGATCAGCCCCAGCTCGGCCAGGCGCTGGCGGATGTCCGGCGCGGCCATCACCGTTTCCACATCCGTCGAGATCTTGTCGACGATGGCCTGTGGCGTGCCGGCGGTGGCGAACAGGCCCAGCCAGGCGGGGCCGTCCAGCCCCTTGTAGCCGAGCTCCTGGAAGGTCGGCACGTCCGGCAGCATCGGCGCGCGGGTATTGCCGGTGACGGCCAGAGGCTGGAGCTTGCCGGAGCGCGCGTGCTGGCGCACGGTCATCGGCGACAGCGTGCCCAATGAGATCTGGCCGCCGATCAGGTCGGTGGCGATGGGGGCTTCGCCCTTGTACGGGACATGGACCAGTTGGGCGCCCGCGCCCTTGAGGAAGACCTGCATGTAGAGGTGGGCGCCGGTGCCGATGCCGTAGGTGCCATAGGAATATTTCTCGGGCTGGGACCTGGCCAGGCCGACCATCTGCGGCAGCGTGCGCGGCATGGCGCTGCTGGCGGTCAGCACCAGGCTGGACGTGCATAGCTGGCAGATGGCGGTCAGGTCGCGCAGCGGGTCGAACGGCGGCTTGGCCACCATATAGGGCGTCTGTACCAGGCTGGGCAGGCCCAGCAGCAGCGTGTAGCCGTCCGCCGGCGCCTTGGCGACCGCGTCGGCGCCGATCATGCCGCCCACGCCGGGGCGGTTCTCCACGATCACCGGGCGTTGCCACAGCTTGCCGAGCGGGTCGCCCAGCGCGCGCGCCAGCACGTCGGTGGCGCCGCCGGGCGGGTAGGGCACGACCAGCCGCACCAGGCGCGACGGCCAGGCTTGCTGGGCCATGGCGCGGCCGATTCCAAGGGTCGAGGCGCCGGCGGCGAGGGACCCTGCTCCCAGCCAGTGCAGCGCTTTGCGGCGGTCAGCTTGCATCGTGTCTTCTCCTGTCGTTGACTTCGTGTCGGTGCGCGGCCCTGGGCATCAATGCGCCAGGGGCCACGGCAGCGCGCAGCGTACGAGGCAGCGCCACACCGCGGCATCGGCGGGATGGACGAAATGCGTGGTGAGTACTTACCCGGAGGCGTGTCGTGGAGGGCGGATGCGGCAGTGCCGCAATCCGAACCGGCAATTCCCTTATGATGGGCGCCGCCGCCGGGCTCAGCCCGTTACCCATCGGATTCCGTGCGGCGTCCGATCCATTTTTCGCTAGCTCCACCATGGCCCGCCTCAAACTCGACCTGCCCGCCGACCAGTTCTGCTACGCCACGCACCTGACCGTGCGCGTGACCGATATCAACTCGGCCAACCACCTTGCCAACGATTCGATGATCTCGATGATCTCCGAGGCGCGGGCGCGGTTCCTGTTTGAATTCGGCAGCGAGGACGTGCGGGAGGAAGGCGTCGGCATCATCGTGACCGACCTGGCCACGATGTACCGCAACGAGGCGCATGCGCGCGATCAGCTGCTGTTCGAGGTGGGGGTGATGGACTTCAACAAGTACGGCGGCGACATCATCTTCCGCATTACGCGCCCGGCCGACGGCGCGTTGATCGCGATGGCCAAGTCGGGCTTTGTCTTCTTCGACTACGTGGGGAAGAAGGTGGTGGCGATGCCGGAAGGGTTCGCCGGGCGCTTCCCGAAGGTGAACTGGGTGGAGTAAGCGCTTGCGTGGCGCTGTCATGCAACAGCGCCACGGGTCTTGCAGGCGCTTCGGCTCAGGCCTTGCGCTCGCCGCCGAGCGCCTCGGTGAGGTCGCTCAGCATGCCGGCGAGTTCGCCGGCCATCATGGTGAAGTCAGCGTCAAAGCGCTCGTCTTCATCGTGCGCCGTGCCGTCGGCCTGTTCCTTGATCACGTCGAGCGGCGCCACTTTCTTGACCACCAGCCCGTCGGTCAGCACGAACGACACACGGTCGTTCCACGTCATCGCCAGGCGCGTGCAGCGCTTGCCGGCGGCGATATGGCGGCGCAGGTCTTCCGGGTCCAGCGGGTGGCGCACGTAGCGCACCGTGGCCTTGCTTTCCGCGCCGGACTGCAGCTCGATTTCCTGGTCGACGGTGAAGCCGCCCGGTGCCGCATCGCCCGCCAGCCATTCGGTCATGGCAGCCACCGGCGACTGGTTGACGTGCAGGTTGATCAGCGGCAGCGGATCCAGCGCCTTGAACAGCATGCCGCGCACTTCATCGGCCTTGGCCGCGGCGGCGGCGTCAATGGCAAGCCAGCCGTTGTCCGGGTCGATCCACACGCGCGTGTCGCGGCGGATGCTGAAGGCGCGCGGCAGCAGCTCTTCGGTGACCTGCTCCTTCAGTTCCTTCATTTGCTTGCGGCCCGGCTTGTAGCCTTGCTGCTCTTCGATCTCGGCGGCGCGCGCGCGCGTCACCTGGTTGACCACGGTGGTGGGCAGCAGCTTCTTTTCGGTGCGCAGCGTCAGCAGCATCTGGCCGCCGACGGTATGGACCAGCTGGCCGTTGTCACGCGGCGAGGCCCAGCCTTGCGTCTGCATTTCGAGGCTGGTACCGGGGAAGAAGGCGTGCTTCGCCAGGCTGGCTTCGACCTCGTCGGCGCTCGGCGACCACGGGGCGGAGAAACGATGGACCTGCAGATTCTTGAACCACATGGGAATTCGGCCAAAGGGACGAATTCTATCCTCTCGCGGCGCGCGGCCGAGAAAAAGCACGGGCGCCGCGCGGCACGCCGGCCGCGCGGCGGTCATTGAGAGCCCGCCCTTACAGGTCGAGCTTGCTGATCTTGCTGCCCTCGAAGCTCAGGCCCGCCATCAGGCCGGCATTGGTCATGACGAAGCCGACGATGGGCTGCTGGCCGGTGTTGGTGTCCAGCACGCCGTTCGCGCCAACGGTGGCCACTGCCACGGTAGCATCGACGCCGGCGGTCCAGCCTTCGCTACGCACGAACTTGTCGTAGGCGTCCTGCGTCAGGAACATCAAGATCACGGCCTTGGACTGCGCGCCGATCTGCCAGCCGACCGACCCGGATATCAGGCGGTAATAGCCGCGCGTGGCGCCGCCCGAGCGCAGGGCACCGTCGCCATACTCGCCGCCGACGATAAAGCCCGCCGACAGGGTCTTCGGAAACACCAGGATGCCGCGTGCACGGTTGCCCAGCTCGCGCGAGCCCTGGACTGAACTGTAGAGGCGCGACAGCGTGCCGTCCACGCCGGAGTCCAGTTCGCGCCGGCGCGCGGACTTGTCGGTGGGGGTATCGGGTTTGGTGGTGGTGCAGGCGCCCAAGGCCAGGCTGCCGAGAGCCAGACCCGCGCTGGCCGAAAGGAAGGTTCGACGTTTCATCTCGTCTCCTTGGTGTTGTTGTCGTTGTTGAAGGATAGGCGCCGGAAGCACCCGGACCAATGATGTAACTGTGCCGAGTCGTTTCCATTTGTGACGAAGCTGGTGCGGGAGGGGCGTTCGCGGCAAGAATAATGGGCCTTGCGCCCGCTACGTCCCATGGACACACATGTGACGCCCGTGCGCCGTGACAGCTTCGCCCCTCATGAAAAAACTCCTGATCGCCCTGCCGCTGGCCCTCCTGGCCGCGTGCGCTTCACCGCCTCCGGTTCCTTCCAGTGACGCCAGCGCCGAGGCGCAGCCAGCCGTCGACCCCGGCAGCTGGCAGGCGTTGCGCGCGAAATACATGGATTGCGTCCAGAAGAAGGCCAACGACAACCTGTCGGCCAAGGGCCAGCCCAAGGACGTGGCGGACCTGGCCCTGTCCGCGTGCCAGCCTGAGCTGGACGCGATGCACGATTCATTCCGCGGCTACCTGGATGCGCAGATGTCGTCGTCGCACGGCAAGAACAGCGCCCGCCAGGCGGCGGCGCGCGTGACTACCGACACCCGCGAGAAGGCCCGCAGCTACCTGGTGCGCTATGTCGAGCGCGAGCGCTACCTGGCCCGCCAGAACTAAGGGCGGGCCCCAGGCACTTGCGTCACAGCATTTCCAGCGGCCCTGGGCCGTCCGGTGGCGGGAAGATGCGGTCGAGTTCGGCCAGCTGGTCCGCCGACAGCGTATGCGACAGCGCGCCCAGGTTCTCCTGCAGGCGCTCGCGTTGGCCGGTCTTGGGGATGGCGATCACGCCGTCCTGCGCCAGCAGCCACGCCAGCGCCGCCTGTGCCGCGGTCATGCCGTGGTCGCGCGCAAAGCGCTTCAGCCCGGGGTTGCTTAACAGGCGCGACTGCTCGATCGGCGAATAGGCCATCACGGGCACGCCGCGCTGGCGCAGCCACGGCAACAGGTCCCACTCGATGCCGCGCCGGCCCAGGTTGTACAGCAGCTGGTTAGTGGCCAGCCGGTCGCCGCCGGGCGCGTCCCACAACTCCTGCATATCGGACAGGTCCAGGTTGCTGACGCCCCAGCGGCGGATCTTGCCGTCGCGCTGCAGCGCCTCCATGGCCTGCACGGTTTCTTCCAGTGGCACGCCGCCGCGCCAGTGCAATAAATACAGGTCGATGCGGTCGGTGCGCAGCCGCTTCAGGCTGCGCTCGCAGGCCTGCACCGTGCCGCGCCGGCTGGCGTTGAACGGATAGACCTTGCTGACGAGGAAGGCCTCGTCGCGGCGGCCGGCGATGGCCTCGCCGATCATCTCTTCGGACTGGCCCTCGCCGTACATCTCGGCGGTATCGATCAGCCGCAGGCCAAGGTCCAGGCCCAGGCGCAGCGTGGCGATCTCCTCGGCGCGCGCGGCGCGCGACTCGCCCATATTCCACGTTCCCATGCCGAGCGCCGGGACGCGCTCGCCGTCGGGCAGGGTGATTTGCTTCATGCGTTGGCTTCCTGGTTTGCCGGGCCGGGTGCCCGGCGGCACCCAACCACACTAGTTAACAACACCTGGAATGTACAAGCCGCGCGGGCCGCGATTGCTTCAGACCAGTCCGGTCAGAAAATACACGGTGATGACGAAGAACACCGCGGCGGTCTTGATCATTGTGACGGCGAAGATATCGCGGTAGGACTCGCGGTGGGTCAGGCCTGTCACCGCCAGCAGTGTGATCACGGCGCCGTTGTGCGGCAGGGTATCCATGCCGCCGCTGGCCATCGACACCACGCGGTGCAACACCTCCAGCGGGATCTGCATGGCCTGCGCGCCCGCGATAAAGGTCTGCGACATCGCCGCCAGCGCAATGCTCATACCGCCCGAGGCCGAGCCGGTGATGCCGGCCAGCGTGCTGACCGACACCGCGGCGTTGACCAGCGGATTGGGGATCGCGCGCAGCGCGTCGCTGACCACCAGGAAGCCGGGCAGGGCGGCGATGACCCCGCCGAAGCCATACTCCGATGCGGTGTTCATCGACGCCAGCAGCGCGCCGCTGACGGCGCCCTTGGTGCCCTCGGCAAAGCGCTCGCGCAGCGCGCCGAAGGCGGTCACCAGCACCACGGCGATGCCCAGCAGCAGCGCGCCTTCCACCGCCCAGATCGCGGTCACGCTGGCGATCCTGGTTTCCACCGGCTTGGGCAGGCCCGGCAGCGCCACGCTGTTGGACGCGCCGTACCAGAGCGGGATCATCCGCGTCAGCCAGAAGTTGGCCACGCCCACCACCACCAGCGGCAGCAGCGCCAGCAGCGGGTGCGGCAGCTTGCCGGACTGGCTGCGCTCCGGCTCGTTGCGCAGGTTGGTGCCGTAGCCCTCACCGCGCGCGGCGGCGGCGCGGCGGCGCCATTCCAGGTAGCTCAGGCCCACCACCAGGATAAACAGCGACCCGGCCACGCCCAGCGCCGGCGCGGCCCAGGAGGTGGTGTTGAAGAAGTTGGTGGGGATGATGTTCTGGATCTGCGGCGTGCCCGGCAGTGAATCCATGGTGAACGAGAACGCGCCCAGCGCGAGCGCGCCCGGCATCAGCCGCTTGGGGATGTTGCTCTGGCGATACAACTCGGCCGCGAACGGATAGACCGCGAACACCACCACGAACAGCGACACGCCGCCGTAGGTCAGCAGCGCGCACACCGTGACGATCACCGCGTTGGCTCGCGAACGCCCGATATAGCGGATCGCCGCGGCGACGATGGACTCGGAGAAGCCGGACAGCTCCACCACCTTGCCGAACACCGCGCCTAATAAGAACACCGGGAAATACAGCTTCACGAAGCCGACCATCTTCTCCATGAAGATGCCGGTGAACACCGGTGCGACCGCGGACGGGTCGGTCAGCAGCACCGCGCCCAGCGCGGCGATGGGCGCGAACAGGATCACGCTGTAGCCGCGGTAGGCGGCGAGCATCAGAAAGGCAAGGGCTGCCAGTACGATCAGAAACGACATCGGATCTCCTTCAGGGTTGCCTTCTCCTGAGGTGCGGTCCATTTGCCGCGCGGGGGCCGGCGCTTGTGGCGCCTTGTCGTTGTCAGTCCGTCAGGATAAGGGATCAGCCGGGGACTGTGCCACAGCTTGGCCCGCGGCGAAACCTCGGGTCTCGCCGCGGGCAGCCGCGCCGGCCGCGGCAGGCAGGAAGGCGGCGTGCCATTTCAGCCGTGCTGGTGGCGATACTCCTGCGTGCGCCCGCCATAGCCGTAGGCCGCGGCACGGGCGTCGATCACGTGCACGTAGGACACCGGATGCAGGTTGCCCAGCAGCCCCGACATGGTCTCGAACACGGCCGCGATGAACTGCGCCTTCTCCGCCTTGGTATTGGTCTCATCGGTCACGCTGATGTCCAGGTGAAAGGCATTGCGGCCCTGCTCGGACAGTGGCACGTCGGCGATGATCCAGCTGTCGTGC
The DNA here is from genome assembly GCF_055385985.1 of Cupriavidus sp. LA-1. Classification (NCBI taxonomy): domain Bacteria; kingdom Pseudomonadati; phylum Pseudomonadota; class Betaproteobacteria; order Burkholderiales; family Burkholderiaceae; genus Cupriavidus; species Cupriavidus sp. LA-1. The sequence goes on from NZ_AP031387.1 coordinate 340,158, forward strand.
GGGATGTACTGGACCGTGACGGCAATCACCTCGCGCTGCTTGCCGAGCACACGCTCGGTAAGGTCGGCGATCGCCTTTGCGCTGCGGCGGGTCAGGGCGGCGTCGGGTTGGCCGGACAGGTGCAGGACGATGTGGGGCATGGCTGGCTCCTTGGTTTTGCGAGGGTTGGTGATGCCATGGTAGGGGGTGGTGTAGTATCGGAAAAGCGGGAATATTCGATACGGTCCATCGGATATACCGAAGTAACCGTCCTTGCCGGGAGCCTTGCCATGCGTGGATTCGAAACCGACCAGTTGCGCACCTTTGTGACGGTCGCGGACAGCGGCAGCCTGTCGGCGGCGGCGCCCAGGCTGTTCCTGTCGCAGTCCTCCGTCAGCGAGCAGCTGCGCAAGCTGGAAGAGCGCGCCGGCGTGCCGCTGCTGACGCGCGGCCGTCACGGCGCGCTGCCCACGCCGGCGGGCCAGCGGCTGCTGGAGCACGCGCGGCGCATCCTGGCGCTGAACGAACTGGCCCTGCAGGAACTGCGCGGCCACGCGCTGGAGGGCGAGCTGCGCCTGGCGGTGACCGACTACTTCCGCCCGGGCGAGATCGCCGGCATGCTGCGCGGCCTGCGCGAGCGCTACCCATACCTGCGCCTGCACGTGACGGTGATGAAGAGCGCGGCGATCGATGCCGCCGCGGAGATGGACACCTTCGATATCGGCCTCAGCATGCGCCTGCCGGGCACGCGCGGGCAGGGCACGCGCGGCACGGTGCTGCGGCGCGAGCCGCTTGCCTGGGTGGCCGCGCCGGCCGAGGCCGACAGCCTGCCCGCGACGCTGCCGCTGGTGCTGCTGCCCGATACCTGCTCGCTGCACCAGTACGTGGTGCAGCTGCTGCTGCGCAAGCGGCTGCCGTTCGAGATTGCGCACTCGGCGTCGGGCGTGGCGGGGCTGCACCTGGCGCTGGCGGCGGGGCTGGGCCTGTCGTGCCTGAACGCCTCGGCGATCGGCCCCGGCGTGGCGCCGCTGGACGCCGCCGCCATCGCACGCCTGGGGCTGCCGCGGCTGCCTGAGGCGGAGTTCTTCCTGCTGCCCGCGCGGCGCCGGGAGTCAGCGTTTGTTGCCGAGGCGCGCGGTGCCCTCGCCGGGCAACTGGGCTAAGGAATGAGGCTTCGCGTCGGGGCGGCAAGTCCGGAAATCGTTCACAAGACGGACGGTGGTAACCGCGGTTTATGCTGAAAGCAACATATACTGATCGAGAATAGGAATAATTCGCAATCTCGTTGACCGTGGCAATCCTGTAATCGATAATGCGCCCGCATTTTCAAAAAAATTACAGTCGATTACAGGGCAATGAGAATCAAACTTCACCCGATGTGTGCAGCGGTGGCGGGGAGCCTCGTTTTTCAACCCATGCTGGCGTGGGCCCAGGCCGTGCCAGCAGCTCCGGCGCAGTTGCCGGAGGTCACCGTCAAGGCCGACGTCGGCCGTGAGCTTGGCGAGGGCTATAACCCGTCCAATACGGTCAGCGCGACCAAGACCGAGGCGCCGCTGCGCGACGTTCCGCAGACCGTCAATGTGGTCACCGCCGATGTCATGCGCGACCAGCACGCCACCTCGATGCAGGACGCGCTGAAGAACGTGCCGGGTGTGTCGTTCTCCACCGGCGACGGCCAGCGCGACCAGGTGTCGATCCGCGGCTTTTCCGCCATCGCCGACCAGTTCGTCGACGGCATCCGTGACGACGCGCTGTACTTCCGCGACCTGTCCAACGTCGACCGTGTCGAAGTCATCAAGGGGCCGGCGGCGGTGCTGTATGGCCGCGGCTCGTCGGGCGGCCTGATCAACCGCGTGACCAAGAAGCCGGGCATCGATGTCACCGACTTTGCGCTGAGCTACGGCATGTGGGCCGACCGCCGCGCCGAAGCCGACGTGGGCCGCGTGTTCGCCGACGGCGCCGCCGCCTTCCGCGTGACCGGCGCGGTGGAGAAGGCCAACAGCTACCGCTCGCAGCAGTTCCTGGACCGCTCGGCGATCGCGCCGTCGCTGGAGCTGCGCATCGCGCCCGACACCACCGTGCTGCTGCAGGCCGACTACCTCGAAGACCGCCGCGTGACGGACTTCGGCATCCCGGCCTACAAGGGGCGCCCGGTGGACGTGCCGGCCTCGCGCTACTACGGCGCGGCCAATGCGCGCGACGCCGACTTTAGCCAGTCGCGCGTGTACTCGGGCACGGCCACGATCAACCATCGCTTCAACGACGACTGGTCGATCCGCAATGCCACGCGGTACTACCATTACTCGCTGAACCGCAATAACACGCTGACCAGCTCGGTCAACGAGGTGACGCAGCGGCTGACGATGTCGCACTCCAACGTCTACCGCGAGGAGCACGGCTGGTTCAACCAGACGGACCTGACGCAGAAGGCGACGATCTTCGGTATGAAGCACGAAATCCTGTACGGGATGGAGATCGGCCAGCAGAACAAGGACCTGGTCAACTTTTCCAAGGCCGTACCAGGCACCTTCGATCTGTTCAATCCGGTACTGCCGACGCTGCCGGTCCTGGTTGGCGGCACGCCGGCCACGAGCAACCTGGCCACGGCCAAGACCCTGGCGTTCTACACGCAGGACATGGTCACGCTCACTGAGCAATGGAAGGCGCTGCTCGGGATCCGGTACGACAACTTCCAGCAAGACACTTTCCAGCGCCTGCCTGGGCAGCCCAACCTGTCGCGCACCGATAACGCCTGGAGCCCGCGTGCGGGCCTGGTCTGGCAGCCGTCGAAGGTGCAGTCGTATTACGCGTCGTGGAGCCGCTCGTTCCAGCCGTCTGGCGAGACCTTCGCGCTGGCCGCCAACAACGCCGAACTGGCGCCGGAAACGACCAACAACGCCGAAGTCGGTGCCAAGTACGACTGGCTCGACGGCAAGGCGAGCACGACGATTTCTGTGTTCCGGCTGGAACGGAACAATATGAAGATTGCCAATGCCACCGGCACGGCGCTGATCCCGGTTGGCGAGCAGCGCACCGACGGCGTCGAGCTGAGCGGCGCCGCGGAGCTCGGCAGCGGCTGGCGCGTGCTGGCCGGCTACGCTTACCTGGATGCCGTGGTCACCAAGTCGACCCCTCTGTTCCAGGGCAAGCGTGCCACGCTGACGCCTCGCCACTCCGGCAACGTCTGGCTGACCAAGACGCTGGGCAATGGCTTTGGCATCGGCGGCGGCCTGAACCTGGTTGGTGCCCGGATGGCCGATCAGGCCAACACCGTCACGCTGCCCGGCTACGTCACGGCGGACATGATGGCCTGGTACCGCCATGGCCCGTTCGAGGCGCAGTTGAACCTCTACAACCTGTTCAACAAGAACTACATCGTCTCGGCGCATGGCACCAATCCCAACCTGAACATGCCGGGCGCTCCGCGCAGTGTCATGGCCACCCTGCGCTACCGGATGTAAAGCGCAGCATCGTGGACAAAAAAACCGGGCGGTTCATCACCGCCCGGTTTTTTTTCGACTGCCGTTTCTTCTTCGGCCGGAGCATGCAACCGCGTGCCCCGGAGAAACCCTGAGTCCCGCGCCGTGGACCAGGATCAGTGATCGCGCTCCCAGGTCTGGGTGCGCCCGATCAGGCTGATGCCGATGAAGCCGCGCACGTTGAGCTTGTTGCCGTCCTCGGCCAGCGACATCTTGCTCTTGTAGACCTTGCCGTTTTCCGGATCCAGGATTTCGCCGCCGCTCCACTCGTTGTCGGCGGTCTTGCGCAGGCCGGTCAGGATGGTCATGCCGATGACGGGCTGGTCCTTGCGCGCGTCGGTGCACTTGTCGCACACCTTCGGCTTGCCTTCGCTCTCGACGAAGCTCTTTACCACGCGTCCGCTGAAGACGCCGTTCTTCTCGGTGATCTCAACCAGCCCGCGCGGCTTGCCGGTGTTGTCGTCGATGGTCTTCCACATGCCGCTGGGCGTGGCCTGCGCCATCGCCGCGGCGCTGCCGAGCAGGGTGGCGGCGAGCACGGCGGCGCGCAGGGTCGAGGCAAGGGGGGAATGGATGCGCATGATGTCTCCTTTGAGGTTCGTCGCCACGCCAATCTACTGGCGCTGGCGCCGCGCTGCAATCCGGCGCGGCGGGACGCGCGCGTGTCCGCCGGCACCGCCTGCTACCCGCAAAGCCGCATGCAGCAGCCGTTTGCGGGTTATTGTGTCGCAGCAAAATGCGCCGGCGGGCGGGCGCTGAAGCAATCCTCTAAGCGGATGTACGAAGCGCCGACAGTCAGCGCACGGCGAGTGTTCGGGTGAGCGCGCGTGGACGCGAGACGCGACGCGCGCGATCCGCATCGCAGGGCAAGCGCGCGGGTCGGACACAGATGGCGATGACATGGTCGACGCGCTTGCCGAAGTGTTGCCGCGATGCTTCGCGAGCGTCGCCGCTTGGCTCGATCGCAACGCTCGGATGCCCTCGCGATGCTCATGCGCTGTTGCGTCGATGCAAACCGTTGCGTGCACGCATCACTCTCTGACGCGATCGGCGATGGTGTCGCGCAACGCTCGGCGCGCGTGTCGCCGAGCGTCGACGTCATCGCGGCGCGAGCGCTGTCCACCGACTGTGTAAAGCTTGCCGAACGCGCGCGGGGCAGTGCGTCGCGCGCGTGAGCGGGCGCGCAGTCACGCAGGTTGCCGCATGCGACTCGCGCTTCGATGCATCGCCCGCAAAGCCTTTGTCCATGCGGCTTTTCGGAAAGTGCGATGGCGCGCGCGGAAGTTCTGCGCGCGCTTCGGGCGCGCGTCGCGCTGCCTCTTATCGGTTCGCGCGGCGGTGTGTAAAAGCTGCGAGCGAGGTGTGTGCGAAGGGGCGTCGCGCAGCGTGCGCGAGCGCGCGAAACGCGTGTCCGCACCTGCGTGCGAGCGATGCGTTTCGATGTCATCGGCAACGTCTTCGTGACACTGCGCGTGAGATCTAGTTGGAGCGATGCATGCGCGCAAGTTTTTTTGCACTTTTTTCTTAACATCATCGTGCAAACGAATTATGATTCGCCTTGACAAGAGTCTCACTTCATTGCAGAGAAGCAGGAAGCAAGATCGAACGACGAGCGCGATGCGCGCTTCGATGCAGTGACGAAGGTAGTAGCTGAGGAGCACGAGAACTTTGACGCAGACCAGGCCGGATCGGCTTCTTAAAACGCGTGCAGTCTCCCTTGGTCCATTAACGGGTTGGACCCGCTACCAACGAATGAACGCCGCCTGCCGTGCGCGAGGCCAAGCCCGCACCGCAGGCCAGCTGTCCGATATCTCCTCATTTCTGGCCGTGCGCCGGCTCAACGGGCGGTGCGGGCTGATCGAATATTCCAGGGCGCGGCACGTGCCCGAGACCCGCTTGCGGGCTCGCTCCGGCCGCCAAGTCACCGCCAGGGGCGGTGCGCCTGCAACCGAATTCATTAGCGTGCAGCAGCTGTCGGGCCGTACGCCGATGAATCGCTCGCTCGACTGGGGCCGCGCTGAAGTGGCGCGCCTCGGGTCGGTCGGGTCGCCAACTTAGGTCATTCGATATTCACTCTCTAGTGAAGGAGTTATCCATGGCAACTGCTGCAAAGAAAAAGCCGGCGGCTAAGAAGGCCGCCAAGCCGGCCGCCAAGAAGGCTGCTGTGAAGAAGGTCGCCGCCAAGAAGGCAGCACCGGCCGCCAAGAAGGCACCGGCCAAGAAGGCCGCTGTGAAGAAGGTCGCCGCCAAGAAGGCCGCACCGGCCAAGAAGGCAGCCGCCAAGAAGGCACCGGCCGCGAAGAAGGCTGCGGTGAAGAAGGTCGCCGCCAAGAAGGCCGCACCGGCCAAGAAGGCCGCCGCCAAGAAGGCACCGGCCGCCAAGAAGGCCGCGGTGAAGAAGGTCGCCGCCAAGAAGGCCGCACCGGCCAAGAAGGCAGCCGCCAAGAAGGCACCGGCCAAGAAGGCTGCAGTGAAGAAGGTTGCTGCCAAGAAGGCTGCTGCCAAGAAGCCGGCCGCCAAGAAGGCTGCTGCCAAGAAGCCGGCTGCCAAGAAGGCTGCCGCCAAGCCTGCCGCGGCCCCTGCCGTTGCTCCCGCTTCGGCTGCCAAGACCGCGCTGAACCCGGCCGCTGCCTGGCCGTTCCCGACGGGCAACCGTCCGTAAGCTGCTCCGCCACGGAGTGGACCTTACGCGTTCTGCAAGGAACCGCACCGGCACGCAGTGCGTGCCCGCATGACCGGATACTGCGTATCCGGTCCGCAAGACACCTGGTCTTGCCGACCCGCCGATGGCATCCGCCCGGCGGGTTTTTTCATGGGCGCGCGCCCGCGACAATGTAACGAGATTGCAAAGACGCAAAGAAAAAGCGCCGCGACCCTTTCGGGTGCGGCGCCTGTGCTGCGCCTTTCCGCGGCCCCTCAGAGGCCCTCAGAGGCCCTCAGGCAGTCAGTGCGTGACCCGGGTCACGCCGCCCGACGACAGCAGCCGCACGCGCTCGCCAGGGCGGAAGGCTTCGTCGGCCTCTTGCGTGATCGCGCGCATCTCGCCGTTATCCAGGCGCACGGTGATTTCCAGACCGCGGCGCTGGTTGATCTTGTTCTCGGTCGCGCTGCCGGCTATGCCGCCCAGCACTGCGCCGAGGATGCCGGCCGCCACCGCGCCGTTGCCGCTGCCGATGGTGCTGCCGGCCGCAATGCCGCCGATGGCGCCGCCCGCCAGCGTGCCGGCGCCGCTCTGGTTACCCTGGATGGTGACCTCGCGGATGCCTTCGACCACGCCATAGCGCACGGTCTGCTCGCGCTGCGCCTGGCCGGAGCTGTAGACGCTGTTGGAGTTGGATTGCGTGGCGCAGCCGGCCACCAGGGAGGCCACCAGGGTGGCACCAAGGACGGCCACCGCGCCGCCACGAAGCTTGTTGTTCATGTCATTTCCCGAAAAGAGCCACGCGCTGGCCGCAGGTCAGGCGTAGCGGTACCCGAATGCCGACTGGAACCGGTTGCCGATTTCCTCGCGCGACAACCAGTGATTCTGCGGACCCTGTTGCGCGATCTTGACCGAACCCATCAGCGACGCCAGGCGGCCAGTCGTTTCCCAGTCTAATCCGTTTTCCATGCCGAACAGCAGCCCGCCCCGGAAGGCGTCGCCGCAGCCGGTCGGGTCCACGATGCGCTCGGCCGTAACGGCCGGGATCGCGTACTGGCGGCCATCGGCAAAGATGCTGGCGCCGCGCTCGCCGTGCGTGACGATGAAGGCACGAACCTTGGCGGCAACCTCGGCGCTGGTCCACGCCGTGCGGGACAGCAGGACCTGCGCCTCGTAGTCATTGACTGTCACGTAACTGGCGAGTTCAACGAACTCCCGCAGGTCTTCGCCGTTGAACAGGGGCATGGCCTGACCCAGGTCAAAGATGAACGGCACGCCGGCTTCGGCGAACTGGCGCGCATGGTGCAGCATGCCTTCGCGGCTGTCGGGCGCGACGATGCCCAGGCCCGGCGCGCCGGCGCCGCCCAGCGCATCCTTGACGTTGTTCAGCTGCGACTGGCTCATTGCGCCAGGGTGGAAGGCGGTGATCTGGTTGTTGTCCAGGTCGGTGGTGATCATGGCCTGCGCCGTGAAGGTCTCGGGCAGCACGCGGATGTGGCCGGTGGGGATCTCCAGCTTGCGCAGGTATTCCAGGTAGGGCTCGGCGTCGGTGCCGACGGTGGCCATCACCACCGGATCGCCGCCGAGCATCTTCAGCGTGTAGGCGATGTTGCCGGCGCAGCCGCCGAACTCGCGGCGCATGCCGGGCACCAGGAACGAGACGTTCAGCATGTGGATCTGGTCCGGCAGGATGTGTTCACGGAAGCGTCCGTCGAACGTCATGATGGTGTCGTAGGCGACGGAGCCGCAGATCAGGCTGGCCATGCTCTCTCCAGGTGTCAGGATGATTGGGTGGAACGGAGCCCTTGCGGGCGGTATCGGTCAGGCAGAAAACAAAAAGCGGCCGCCCCGGGATGCGGGCGGCCGCTGCCGTCCCGGAACCCGAGGGTTCCGGGGCGTGCCGCTGATTACTTCAGCGCGGCCAGGGCTGCGTCGTAGTCCGGCTCGTTCTTGATCTCGGACACCAGCTGGCTGTACTTGACGGTGTCGTTCTCGTCGAGCACCACCACCGCGCGCGCGGTCACGCCGGCCAGCGGGCCGGTCTTGATGTCCACGCCGTAGTTGCCCTTGAACTCCGCGCCGCGCATGGTCGACAGCGGCACCACGTTGGCCAGGCCTTCAGCGGTGCAGAAGCGGCCCATGGCGAACGGCAGGTCGGCCGAGATCGTCAGCACCACGGTGTTGGCGAGGCCGCTGGCGGCTTCGTTGAACTTGCGCGCCGAGGCCTGGCACACCGGGGTGTCCAGGCTCGGGACGATGTTCAGCACCTTGCGCTTGCCGGCGAAGTCGGCCAGCGTGACGTCCTTCAGGTCCTTGCCGACCAGGGCGAAGGCCGGGGCCTTGTCGCCGGCTTGCGGGAACTTGCCTGCGACTTCGATGGCGTTGCCGCCGAGGGTGACGTTGCTCATGTCTACTCCTTGATATCTGATGGATTTCCGGCTCGGTGTCCGGAGCGGGGGCGCGGCCCGCCGCCGGACTCGGATTCGGTCCGGCGGCGGGCCAGGAATTCAGGGGTAAAAAATCAGCACGCGATAGTTGGCTGGCGCCTGCTGCGTCCGGAATCGTACCCGAACCGGCAGCTCCATGCCCGCGCGAAGACCCTGCGCGGCGAAGGCCTTTTGCGACGGTTCCAGGTACTCGGCGGGCTGCAGCACCCGGCGCAGCAGCAGCTGGTCCTGCAGGTCGGTCATCACCAGCTCGATCGCGGGCAGGGCGGTACTGGCGCGGCTCAGGTTGCGCAGCGTCACCGCCAGCAGGTAGGTGTCGCCGCCTTCATCCTGGCGCTGCAGCTGCGAGGTCTCGATGCGCAGCGCATCGATGTCGCGCCAGGGCGGCACCTCGCAGCGCAGCGGCGCACAGGCGGCCTCGAGTGCCGGGCGCAGCATCGGGAAGTGCCCGGCCAGCTGGCTGCGCCCCAGGTACACCCCCTGCACGAGCGCGGCGAGGGCGAGCAGCACGGCGGCAACGCGCCAGGCGGCGCGGGGCACCGCCACGGGCTTGCGCGGCTGGCGTTCGCGCTCACGCGCGCGCGCATGGCGCAGGAAGTCGGGGGCGAAGACCGGGCCGGCCGGTGCCTCGGCGCGCACCCAGCGGCGCGTGGTCTGTTCGCGCGCGACGGCCCCGCCGGTGACGGTGGATGGCTGGCTGGTGTCAGGGCCGAGGGCTGGTTCTGCTTCGACCTCGTCGCCGGCGATGGGCGATGCAGAAGACGATGCGCCGGGCAACGCGCCGATGTAGTGCTGCACCTCGTCCGGCCACGGTGCCGGTTCGGACCCGGCATCGGCCGACGCGGCACGCAGGAACTCGCTCGCGCTGGGAATGGTGGCCGGGGCGGGCACTGCCGGCGTCGGCACAGGTAGTGGCGACACGGCTGGTGCAGGGGTATCCAGCGCGCCGTGATCGAGCGCCGGCCAGGCTGGGGCCGGCTGCTCCGGCGCCGGGCTGGCCGCCTGGCGTTCCCCGTCGTGCGCATCGCGATGGGCCACGGCTTCGTTGGCTTCGTGCAGCGCGCGCTCGATCTCGGCATCGTCCATGCCTGCCTGCGGCGGCATGGCCATGTCCTCCGGCGACGACATCAGCATCGTCGGCGCATCCAGCGCCGGCACGTCATAGCCGGGGTCGATGGTCGGGGTGAAGGCGGGCTGCGGCGCGGGCGCGGCTTGCGCCGACGCGGGCGACGCGGCGGGTTCAGTTGCCGGGGCGGGTACGGATGGCGGCGTCGGCTTCCGGGCCGACGGCGCGGTGCTGCCCGCGGTGCTGTCGGACGGCAGCGGAATTTCGATCAGGTGCTCGCGCGCATCGAACACCGTTTCGCACTGGCCGCAGCGCACCAGGCCCTGGCGCAGGCGCAACTGGTCGGCGACCAGCCGGAAGGCGGTGCGGCAGGCCGGACAGCGCGTGACTAACTTGACGGCGGCCATCGGGGTGAATCAGGGACGGGTGCCATGCAGGCAGACCCAGCCTTCCTCGCTGCGCCACACCGTCAGCGGCAGCCAGGGTGCATAGGCCGCGGCGACTTCATCCGCCTGGCGTTCCAGCACGCCGGAGAGCACCAGCCGTCCGCCGGCGCGCACGCGCGCACTCAGCATGGCCGCCATCAGCTTGAGCGGATTGGACAGGATGTTGGCGACCACCAGGTCATAGCTGGCCTCGGACACCGATTCCGGCAGCGCGAACGACGCTTGCACGCGGTTGCGCTCGGCGTTGTAGCGCGACGCTTCCACGGCGTTGGGATCGATGTCGATGCCAACGGTGTCGCCCGCGCCCAGCTTGCGCGCCACGATCGCCAGGATGCCGGAGCCGCAGCCGTAGTCGAGCACGGTTTCGCCCGGCTTCAGGTTCTGCTCCAGCCACTGCATGCACAGCCGCGTGGTGGGATGGCTGCCGGTGCCGAAGGCCAGGCCCGGGTCGAGCTCAAGCACCACGGCATCGGGCTCGGGGGCGTCGTGCCACGACGGCACCACCCAGATGCGCTCGCCGATGCGGATCGGCTCGAACTGCGATTGCGTCAGCCGCACCCAGTCCTGGTCCTCGACCGCGCGCAGCTGGTAGGGCGGCACCGGGTCGATGCCAAGCTGGTTGGCGGCTGCCGCCACGACGACGGCCGGGTCGGCATCGTCGCCGAACAGCGCCACCACGCGCGAGCGGTTCCACGCGAGTTGCTTCGGTTCCAGCCCGGGCTCGCCAAAGAGCGGCTGCTCGTCGGGCGTGTCGGCATCGGCGTCTTCCACCGAGACCGACAGCGCGCCGAGGTCGAACAGGGCGTCAGACCAGGCTTCGGCCTGGTCCTGCGCCACTTCGATCACACATTCCTGAAATGCCACGGGCTTCCTTGCGTGCTGCTTTTGTGTTGCGGGTTACGTTGCGTCAGGCCTTCGCGCGCTCCGCCAGGCGATGCTCGAGATAGTGGATGCTGGTGCCGCCTTCAACGAAGTTGGCGTCCATCATCAGCTCGCGGTGCAGCGGCACGTTGGTCAGGATGCCGTCCACCACCATTTCCGACAGCGCGATGCGCATGCGGGCGATAGCCTGCTCGCGCGTGGCGCCGTAGGTGATGATCTTGCCGATCATCGAATCGTAGTTGGACGGGACGAAGTAACCATCATACGCGTGCGAGTCGACCCGCACACCCGGGCCGCCGGGCATGTGCCAGGCGGTGATGCGGCCCGGCGACGGCGTGAACTTGAACGGATCCTCGGCGTTCACGCGGCATTCGATCGCGTGGCCGCGGAACTGCACATCCTTCTGGCGCAAGCGCAGCTTCTCGCCGAAGGCGATGCGGATCTGCTCCTGCACGATGTCGATGCCGGTGATCATCTCGGTGACCGGGTGCTCGACCTGCACGCGCGTGTTCATCTCGATGAAGTAGAACTCGTTGTTCTCGTACAGGAACTCGAAGGTGCCGGCGCCGCGGTAGCCCATCTTCCTGCAAGCCTCGGCGCAGCGGTCGCCGATGCGCTCGATCAGGCGGCGCGGGATGTGCGGTGCGGGCGCTTCCTCCAGCACCTTCTGGTGCCGGCGCTGCATCGAGCAGTCACGCTCGCCCAGCCAGATCGCCTGGCGATGCTGGTCGGCCAGGATCTGGATCTCCACATGGCGCGGGTTCTCGAGGAACTTCTCCATGTAGACCTCGGGATTGCCGAAGGCACGGCCGGCTTCTTCGCGCGTCATGTTGACGGCGTTGATCAGCGCGGCCTCGGTATGCACCACGCGCATGCCGCGGCCACCGCCGCCGCCGGCGGCCTTGATGATCACCGGGTAGCCCACGCGGCGCGCGGTGGCCAGGATTTCCTTGGGATCGTCGGGCAGGGCGCCGTCCGAGCCGGGCACGCACGGCACGCCAGCCTTGATCATGGCCTGCTTGGCCGACACCTTGTCACCCATCAGGCGGATGCTTTCGGCGGTCGGGCCGATAAAGACGAAGCCGGATTTCTCCACGCGCTCGGCAAAGTCGGCGTTCTCCGACAGGAAGCCGTAGCCGGGGTGGATGGCCTGCGCGTCGGTCACTTCGGCGGCCGAGATGATGGCCGGCATGTTCAGGTACGACAGCGGCGACGGGGCCGGGCCGATGCAGACGGCTTCGTCGGCCAGGCGTACGTACTTGGCCTCCTTGTCGGCCTCGGAGTACACCACGACCGTCTTGATGCCCAGTTCGCGGCAGGCGCGCTGGATGCGAAGAGCGATTTCGCCGCGGTTCGCGATCAGAATTTTTTCAAACATGGTCTCTCTCTGCGAGAACAGTAGCGGTCCCGCCGCGTGGCGCAATGGCACGCCGGGCGCGCAGCCCCGGGGGCTGTCGCCGCCGTGGCCGCCATACTGCGCGGAACTGCATGGAACTGCACGGAACGGGCCGCGAAGCCCACAACGTCCCTGGCGTCAGACAACGCCATGGCATGCCGATGGCAGCGTGCGGCCAGGCATGCCGGTCAGGATCAGCCGATGACGAACAGCGGCTGGCCGTATTCCACGGCCTGGCCGTTCTCGACCAGGATTTCCTTGATGACGCCGGCCTTGTCGCACTCGATTTCGTTGAGCAGCTTCATGGCTTCGATGATGCAGACGGTCTGGCCTTCCTTGACCGAATCGCCGACGTTGACGAAGGGCGCGGCGCCCGGCGACGGCGCGCGGTAGAACGTGCCCACCATCGGCGAGGTCACGATATGGCCGGCGGGCAGCTGGGCGGCGGGCTCGGCCGCCGGTGCCGCGGCACCAGCCGGTGCGGCGGCCGCAGCGGGCGGCAGCGCCTGCATCTGCGGCATGGCCATCGGCGCGGCGATGATTTGCGGCGGTTGCTTGACGATGCGTACCTTGCCGTCGCCTTCGGTGACTTCCAGCTCGGAGATGCCGGATTCGGCCACCAGGTCGATAAGCGTCTTCAGCTTGCGCAGGTCCATCTTTTTATCCTCCTGAATCGGGTTATCCGGCCGCTGCCCGGGACGGGCCGCGGCGGAAGAATCGTGTTGCCGGCCACCGGAAATCCGCGCCCGCCGTGCCGAGGCACGCCAGCGGGCGCAGGCCGCCGGGCGGCGCGCGCAGGTTGTCGAAAAAATCTTGGGAGTTCAGCTCCCCGAACTCTCGGGTGGCGGCTGCTCCTGGCCCAGCACATAGTCCAGCGCCAGCAGGTAACCCTGCCAGCCAAGCCCGCAGATCACCCCGACCGCCACGTCGGAGAAATAGGAGTGGTGCCGGAAGCTTTCGCGCCGATGCACGTTCGACAGGTGTACCTCGACGAACGGGATCGCCACGCCGGCCAGGGCATCGCGCAGCGCCACGCTGGTGTGCGTGTAGGCAGCCGGGTTGATGATGATGAACTCGACCCCTTCCGCGCGGGCGGCGTGGACGCGGTCGACCAGTGCCCCCTCGTGGTTGGACTGGAACGTCTCAAGCGAAATGCCGGCTTTTGCCGCGCGTTCCGCCAGGGCCGTGTCGATATCGGCAAGCGTCGTGTGGCCGTAGGTTTCCGGCTCGCGCGTGCCCAGCAGGTTCAGGTTTGGCCCATGCAGGACCAGCACCTTGCGGTAGCGGGCTGAGCGACGGATGGAGCGGGTTGCAGTCACGGCGGCTCGACCAGATCAACGAAATTGCGCGGAGATTACCGTAGCTTAGAGGGATTTGTCTAGCACGCGATACAAGGCTTGACGGCCCTGCGCTACGCATCGGCGCCCTTTTGAGCACTTTCTCGTCGTTTAGGTCTCCCGGCGAAACAAATCACTGAAGAAAACCGAAATTCAGCGACTTTGGCGGAAGAATGCGTTCACGTGCGCGGCAGCACGGACCGCAGTTCCTCGGCCGTCACTCGCCCCATCTTGCGATACTTCACCGATCCGTCAGGGTTGATCACCACGGTGTAGGGCAGGCCGCCGGCGCTGTTGCCAAAGTTGCGGGACAGCTCGGTGCCGGCAAAGCCGGCCACGGCCAGCGGGTAAGCCACCGGCACCTTCCGGGTGAACTGCTGGATATTGGCAGCGGAATCGATGCCGATGCCGACAAACTCCACCTGGCGGTTCTTGTATTCCTCATGCAGGGCGGTCAGCTCCGGCATTTCCTCGACGCACGGGCCGCACCAGGGCGCCCAGAAGTTGACCACCACGGTCTTGCCGCGCAGCTTGCCCAGGTCCAGGTCGGCGCCGGCAGCGTCGGGCAGGCGCGTCTGGAAGAAGGTTTCCACCGCATGGTCGCCGGCGGGCTTGGGCGAGAACACAAAGTGGCCAGCCAGCGCGCCGGCGGCGCAGGCGACCACGGCCACGGCGATCCACAGCCAGAGGCGGGAGCGGCGGGTGGGCGAAGAGGCGGTTTCAGTCATGGAGATGGCTTGGACCAGTCAGTTGGGGGCGGCTTTCAGGTTGGGTCGGCCGGGTCGGCAGCAGCGGGCGCGTCCAGCAGCGCCCGTACCGCCTGCACATCCGCGCGGGGCGGGCGCCCGGAGGCGTCGGCACGCACGGCGCCGCGTTCGTCGACGGCATCATACAGCGCTATATGAATGCCGACCGGGGCACCCAGTTCCGCGCGCACTTCGCCGGCCAGCAGCCGGGCCTCGCGGCGGTCGGGCCACTGGCCTTTCCACAGGAAGCTGAGGGTCTCGACCTCGCCGCGGCCGCCGAAGTGGCGGCTCTCACTGGTTTCAAAGTCGACGCCGGCGTTGATCAGGTGCAGCGCCGCGTCCTTGGCGCTGTCGCAGAAGCACTGCAGATAGATATCGGAGTGCTCGGTGGCGGTGCCGTTGAGCACGGCGCCGGCCAGGTAGGGCCGGAACGCAGCCAGGTCTTCCATGGCCAGCACCGCCAGCCGGCGCAGCAGCACCAGCACGCGCGGCTGGCTGTCGGCGTGGAACAGCGCCTGGTAGGCGCGCACTTCGGCTTCGACCTGCTCATTGTCGGGCAGCCATTCGCCGGGCACGCGCTGTTCGCCCAGCACCTGGCGGGCGGCCTTGCGCTTGGCGGTGGCGTAGTCGGCACCGTCTTCGGCAATCATCCGGGCGGCTGCCTGGGCGATTTCCTCGCGCAGGCGGGTGGGGTCGGGAGCAGTGCGTCGGGTCATGCCCCATGATACCGGAGCCATCCGCGCTGCCGGCAGGCACGGTGCCGCAGTGCAGCGAAGGGCGCTGGCGCTCGGGTACAATTGAAGGCTTCCTGCCCGGCCGCCTTACGGCAAACCACGGCAAAAAGCCGCCGCGCCGCCGGGTGCCGAATCCCCACGCCTGCGGGCTTCAAGTCTTTCCGGGAACCCATGCATATTCACATCCTTGGCATCTGCGGCACCTTCATGGGCGGCCTGGCGGTGCTGGCCAAGCAGGCCGGCTACCGCGTCACGGGCTGCGATGCCAATGTCTACCCGCCGATGAGCACCCAGCTCGAGGCCCAGGGGATCGAGCTGATCGAGGGCTTCGACCCGGCCCAGCTGTCGCTGGCGCCGGACCTGTTCGTGATCGGCAACGTGGTCTCGCGCGGCAATCCGCTGATGGAGGCCATCCTCGACCGCAACCTGCCTTATGTGTCGGGCCCGCAATGGCTGGGCGAGCACGTGCTGGCGCGCAAGTGGGTGCTGGCGGTGGCCGGCACGCATGGCAAGACCACCACCACGTCGATGCTGGCCTGGATCCTGGAGGATGCCGGCTATAACCCGGGCTTCCTGGTGGGCGGGGTGCCGCAGAACTTCGGCATCTCGGCGCGCGTGACCGAGTCGGACTTCTTCGTGATCGAGGCCGACGAGTACGACACCGCCTTCTTCGACAAGCGCAGCAAGTTCGTCCACTACCGCCCGCGCACCGCCATCCTGAACAACCTGGAATACGACCACGCCGACATCTTCCCGGATCTGGCGGCGATCGAGACCCAGTTCCACCACCTGGTGCGCACCGTGCCCGGCCAGGGCCGGATCGTCGTCAACGGCGTGGAAGCCAGCCTGGCGCGGGTGCTCGAGCGCGGCTGCTGGAGCGAGGTCGAGCAGTTCGGCGTGGGCGACTGGCGCGAGAGCGATGCCGCCGGCGCCAAGGCCGCGCCTGGCAAGGACGCCTTCGACGTCTGGTTCGGCGAAGCGGTGGCCGGTACCGTGGTCTGGGACCTGCAGGGCACCCACAACCGCATGAACGCGCTGGCCGCGATCGCCGCCGCGCGCCATGTGGGCGTGCCGGCCGCGCAGGCGATCGAGTCGCTCGGACGCTTCGCCAACGTCAAGCGCCGCATGGAAGTGCGCGGCGTGGCCGGCGGCGTGACCGTCTACGACGACTTCGCCCACCATCCGACCGCGATCCAGACCACGCTGGAAGGTCTGCGCCGCCGCGTCGGCAATGCCCGCATCCTGGCCGTGCTGGAGCCGCGCTCCAACACCATGAAGCTGGGCGTCATGAAGGCGCAGCTGCCGGCCAGCCTGGCGCAGGCCGACCTGGTGTTCGGCTACGGCGCCCCGGCCGGCAAGGACGCGCTGGGCTGGGACCTGGCCGAATCGCTGGCGCCGCTGGGCGACAAGGCCACCGCATTTCAGGACCTGGGCGCGCTGGTGCAGTCCGTGCGCGCCGCGGCGCAGCCGGGCGACCATGTGCTGGTGATGAGCAACGGCGGCTTCGGCGGCGTGCACCAGAAGCTGCTGGACGCGCTGGCCCAGGACGCGGCACGCTGACCGGCGGACGTACGACCATGCTGCTGTATCTGCACGGATTCCGTTCCTCGCCCCAGTCGTTCAAGGCCCGGCTGGTGCAGGAGCGCATGCGCGAGTGGGGCGTGGGCCGCTACTACGCCTGCCCCACGCTCAATGTCTCGCCGGAACTGGCCATCGCCCAGGCGCAAGCGGCGATCCGCGCCGCACGGGCCGGCGGCGACCAGGAAATCGCCATCGTCGGCTCGTCGCTGGGTGGCTTCTATGCCCGCTGGCTGGGCGAGAAGCATGGCTGCAAGACCGTGCTGCTCAATCCGGCCATCCACCCCTGGACCGACCTGGAAACCTACCTGGGCGAGCAGCCGCTGTGGCACGGCGGCGGCTCGGTCACGGTCGAGCGCCGCCACCTGCAGGAGCTGCTGGACCTGCGCGTCGACACCATCACCGACCCCGCGCGCTATTACCTGATCGCCGCCACCGGCGACGAGGTGCTGGACTACCGCGAAATGGTGGCCGCCTGCCCGGGCGCGAAGATCCGCGTGATCGAGGGCAGCGACCATGGCATCAGCGAATTCGCCGACTACGTCGACGATGTGCTTGCATTCTGCGGCTATGGTCCTGGCGGCAAGGTGCCGGCCGGCGCCAGCGCGGCATGAGCGCGCAGTCCGCGCGCCGCTGCGGCTGGAGTGCGCACCTGGCCTTTGATGCGGCCATCCCGCCCAATCTGCGGCGCTGGGTGACCGGCGATGACGGCTCGCTGACCGCGCGCCTGGTGGCCGCGTCGGAGCGCTTTCGCGTGGCGCGGCTGCTGCAGTGCCCGCAGCGCCCGCTGGCTGATGAATGGCAGGTGCTGGGCCAGCAAGACCGCACCCCGGCGCTGACGCGCGAGGTGCTGCTGATCTGCGACGATATTCCCGCCATCTTTGCCCATACCGTGGTGCGCCAGCGCCATGCGCGCCGCGACTGGCCGTTCCTGCGCGGGCTGGGCGAGCGCCCGCTCGGCGGGCGGCTCTTTGTCGATCCGGCGGTGGAGCGCGAGCCGTTCCAGTTTGCGCGGCTGCTGCCGCACCATCCGCTGCGCCAGGCCCTGCAGCGCGTGCTGCCGGCCATGGCGCCACTGCCCATGCTGCCGGCGCGACGCTCGGTGTTCCGACGCGGCGGCGGCGTCATGCTCGTGACAGAAGTGTTCCTGCCGGACCTGCTGTCGCGGCCATCCCCGGGGACCGAGGCGATTCCGCATCCCAAATATATGCGGACCACAGACCGAAGCCCCTCCCCACACACTACCGAAACCAAGAAAGAGACCACGAGATGAAACTGCAGGGTCGGGTTGCCATCATCACCGGTGCCGCCGCTGGCATCGGCTTTGCCACGGCGCAGCGCTTTGCCGCCGACGGCGCCATCGTCGTCCTGTGCGACGTGCAGGAGGCGCGCGTGCGCGAGGCCGCCGGCAAGCTGGCCGCCACCGGCGCCACCGTGTCGGCGTATCGCGTAGACGTGACCCGGCGCGATGAGGTCGATGCCATGGTGGCCGCCGTGCTGGCCGCGCACGCCCGCGTCGACATCCTCGTCAATAACGCCGGTATCACCAAAGACGCGCGCCTGGCCAAGATGACCGAGGCCCAGTTCGACGCCGTCATCGACGTCAACCTGAAGGGCGTCTTCAACTGCGCGCAGGCCGTGGCCGGCCTGATGAGCGAGCAGGGCAAGGGCGTGATCCTGAACGCCTCCAGCGTGGTCGGCCTGTATGGCAACTTCGGCCAGACCAACTACGCGGCCAGCAAGTTCGGCGTGATCGGCTTTACCAAGACCTGGGCGCGCGAACTGGGCCCCAAGGGCGTGCGCGTGAACGCGGTATGCCCGGGCTTCGTCAATACCGAGATCCTGCAGAGCGTGCCCGAGAAGGTGCTGGACGGCATGAAGTCGTCGTGCTGGCTGCGCCGCCTGGCCGAGCCGGCCGAGATCGCCAGCATCTACGCCTTCCTGGCCAGCGACGACGCCAGCTACGTCAACGGCGTGGCGATCGAAGCCAGCGGCGGCATGTCGCTCTGAGACGCCGGGGCCACGGCGGCCCGGGCTGACGCACCTTGCCGGCGCGCCGGCCCCGGGTCGCCGGACCGGGGTGCGGTATCATTCCAGGTCTCAGGCCGTATCCATGCGGCGCGGCCCGCGGTCCCCGGTCAGTGATTGGCGCCCCGCAGTCGTTTCCGTTCGCACGCGTTACCGCGCGTTCGCGCCCGGTTGCACCATTTTTCCCACAGGATCCGCTCCAGCGCTGCCCCCAAGGCGGCCCGATGCGGGTCCGCGCATATCTGAAAGTACCGATCGATGCAGTTGCTGTTCGAAGAAGGCGGCGAAATCCGCGCCGGCACCGTGCTGAACCAGCAGGGCGAGGCTTACCAGGTCGAGTTGCCGGCGGGCAAGCGCACCAAGGTCAAGTCGCGCGACGTGCTGCTGCAGTTCGCGCAGCCGTCGGCGATCGAGCTGGTGCGCCAGACCGGCGACATGGTGGCCGAGATCGACCTGGACTTCCTGTGGGAATGCGCGCCCGAGGCGGAATTCGGCTTTGCCGAGCTGGCCGCCGAATACTACGGCGCCGAATCCGGCGCGCTGCAGCAGGCGGCGCTGGCGATGGCGCTGCACGGCAACCCGGTGTACTTCCGCCGCAAGGGGCGCGGCCGCTACCAGCGCGCGCCCGAAGACCAGCTCAAGGCGGCGCTGGCCGCGCTCGAGCGCAAGCGCCAACAGGCGCTGGTGCAGGCCGAATATGAAGAACAGCTCAAGGCGCTGACGCTGCCCGAAACCTTCCGCAACAAGGTGCTGCAGCTGCTGTTCAAGCCGGACAAGAACAGCCTGGAATACAAGGCCATGGATGCCGCCTGCACCGCGCTGGGCATGAGCCCGATGCGGCTGATGGTGGCCGCCGGCGGCGTGGCCAGTGCGCGTGCGCTGCATGAGGCCAAGTTCCTGGCCGAGTGCTTCCCCAAGGGCACAGGCTTCCCGGACAACGACGTACCCGAGCCGTCCACCGAGTTGCCGGTGGCCGACGTGGAGGCGTTCTCGATCGACGACGTCACCACCACCGAGATCGACGACGCGCTGTCCGTGACCCGGCTGCCCGACGGCAAGCTGCGCATCGGCATCCATATCGCCGCGCCCGCGCTGGGCATCCGCCGCGGCGAGCCGCTCGACGCCGTCGCGCGCCAGCGCCTGTCCACGGTCTACTTCCCCGGCGACAAGATCACCATGCTGCCCGACGCTGTGGTGGAGCGCTACACGCTGCAGGAAGGGCGCCAGTGCCCGGCGCTGTCGCTGTATGTGACGGTGGATCCGAGCGTGTGGCTGATCACCGGCAGCGAGACCCGCGCCGAGATGGTGCCGATCGCCGCCAACCTGCGCCACAACCTGCTGGACGATGTGATCACCGAGGCCTCGCTTGCCGAGGGCACCGGCGACTACCCGTTCCGCGATGCGCTGACGCAGCTGTGGCACTTCGCCGGCTACCTGTACGACGAGCGCCAGAAGGCGCGCCTGGCCAGCGGCCTGCGCCCCGAGACGCATAACCGCGCCGATTTCAACTTCTACCTGGACGACCAGGCCGACGGCAGCCAGCGCGTGCGCATCGAGCAGCGCAAGCGCGGCTCGCCGCTGGACAAGATCGTGGCCGAGATGATGATCCTGGCCAACAGCACCTGGGGCAAGCTGCTGGCCGACAACGGCGTGCCGGGCATCTACCGCACGCAGAAGGCGTGGGGCATGCACCGCACCCGCATGCAGACCTACCCGGCGCCGCACGAGGGCCTGGGCGTGGCGCAGTACGCGTGGAGCACCTCGCCGCTGCGCCGCTATGTCGACCTGGTCAACCAGTGGCAGATCCTGGCGGTGGCCCAGCACGGCGTGACCGCCAAGCTGGTGGCGCCGTTCAAGCCCAAGGACGCCGACCTGCTGGCCGCGGTGGCGGACTTTGAAGGCACCTACGCCGCCTATGCCGACCACCAGTCGACCATGGAGCGCTACTGGTGCCTGCGCTGGCTCAAGCAGGAGAACCGCGAGCGCATGGTGGCCTCGGTGCTCAAGGAAGGCGCGGTGCGCTTTACCGAGATCCCGCTGGTCACGCGCGTGCCCGAACTGATGCAGGCGCAGCGCGGCACCCAGGTGCTGCTGGAGATCGGCGAGACCGACGAGATCACGCTGGAAGTGTCCTGCCGGGTGCTGGAAATCTTTGCCGGTGAAGGCGAGGTGCCCGAGGAAGAGCTGGAAAGCGACGAGGAAGCCGCAGAGTTGTCCGCCGAAGCCGCTGCCGAGGCGGCGGCCGAGGATGCCGCCGAGCAGGCCGCGGGCGTGTCCGACGAGGCCCCGGCCGAGTCCGGCGACGACGGCGCCGGCGAGGCGTCGGGCGAGCGCGACACCGGCGCGCCGGCGGCCGGCTGAAACCTTCGGAAATCGGCGGGGCTCACTTACAATGCCTGTCTGATCCGGGGCCCGCGCGCCCCGGTCCTGCAAGCCCTGCCGGCTTCGTCCGGCCGGCTCCGTCTGATTTTCCCGCGGTTGCCTCCAGAGCCATCTTCCAGCCATCGTGAACGCCACTCTCGCCGCTCCCCGCCACTGGTGGCATGCCAGGTGGCACAACAGCAGTACGCTCGCCAGGGCTCTGGCCATTTCCGTGGCCGTGCACGCGGTGCTGCTGATGGTGCGGGTGGCCGCGCCCGAGGTGTTCGAGATCAAGCGCACCGATGCCGCGCTGGACGTGGTGCTGGTCAATGCCAAGTCGGCGCAGAAGCCGCGCAACCCGACCGCGCTGGCGCAAGCCAACCTGGACGGCGGCGGCGACCATGACCTGCAGCGCGCCACCACGCCGCTGCCCGCGCAGACCCTGACGCAGGAGGGCGACCTGGTGCGCCAGGTGCAGCGCCGCGTCGAGCAGCTGGAACAGGAGCAGCAACGCCTGCTGACCCAGTCGCGCGAGGCCGCGCCGGCGGTGCGCAACCAGCCGCTCAAGCCCGGCGAGAAGCGCCAGGACACCCCGCAGCGCGGCCAGGACGAGCGCACCTCGACCGACGAGATGGCCAGGCTCGAGGCCGAGATCGGCCGCAACCTGGAGCACTACGCCAAGCGGCCCAAGCGCTTCCAGCTGACCGCCACCAGTGCGCAGGCGGTCGACTACGCGCAGTACTACGACCGCCTGCGCCGCAAGATCGAGGCGCGCGGCACCACCGACTTCCCGCAACGCAATGGCAAGCCGCTGTACGGCCAGCTGATCCTGGTGATCAACGTCAACCGGCTGGGCAAGCTCGGCTACAACCGCGACGGCTACAACGTCGACGCCATCGACGTGGTCAAGAGCTCGGGCGATCCCGCGCTGGACCGCCAGGCGGTGGCGATCGTGCGCGCGGCCGCGCCGTTTGGCGCCTTTACCGCCGAGATGACGTCGCGCCAGGACATCCTCGAAGTCATTTCCACTTTCAAGTTTTCGCGCAGCGGGCTGGAAACCCGCTTGCAGGCACGCTGATGACATCCACTGAATCTTCCCAAGCCAGCTCCGACCGCTATGTGGTGATCGGCAACCCGGTCGCGCACAGCCGCTCGCCGGCGATCCACGCCGCCTTTGCGCGCCAGACCGGCGAGGCCGTGCAGTACGAGCGCCTGGAGGCGCCGCTGGACGGGTTTGCCGACACCGTGCGCCAGTTCTTTGCCGACGGCGGCTATGGCTGCAACGTGACGGTGCCGTTCAAGCTGGAGGCCTACGACCTGGCCGACCGCCTGACCGAGCGCGCCGAGGCCGCCGGCGCGGTCAACACGCTGTGGATCGAAGAGGGCCTGATCCATGGCGACAACACCGACGGCATCGGCCTGGTGCGCGATATCCAGGACAACCTCGACACGCTGATCGAAGGCAAGCGCGTGCTGCTGCTGGGCGCCGGCGGCGCCGCCATGGGCGCGATGCTGCCGCTGATCGAATGCCGGCCGTCGCGCATCGTGGTGGCCAACCGCACCGCATCGCGCGCCAGCGACATGCTGGAAGAATTTGTCGAAGCCGCCGACCAGTACGGCGTTGAACTGTGGGGCGGCGGGCTCGATGCGCTCGACGGGCTGTCCGAGGACGAAGCCGTCGACGTGGTCATCAATGCCTCGTCCAGCAGCCTGCATGGCGAAGTGCCGCCGGTGCCCGAGTTCCTGCTGGGCGATGGCGTGCTGGCCTACGACATGATGTACGGCGCCGAGCCCACCGTGTTCCTGCAGTTCGCCGCGCGCTGCGGCGCGCGCGTGAGCGACGGCCTGGGCATGCTGGTCGAACAGGCCGCCGAGGCCTTCTATATCTGGCGTGGCGTGCGGCCCCGCACCGCGCCCGTGCTGGCCGAGCTGCGCGCCGCGCTGCAGGCCGAACGCAAGGGCTGACCGGGGCGCCGCCAGCCGTGGCTAACCGCAACCGCCCGGCCGGTGCCGCGCCGGCCCGCGCCGTGTTCAACCCGCTGCGCTGGCTGGGCTACCTGCTCGGCTGCGTGGCTGCGGGCGTGGTGGCGATGCAGCTGTACTTCTTCGTGCAGATCGCCTCGTGGCAGTACCTCAACCCGACCACCACCACCTTCATGCGCGCCGAGCGCTGGCGCCTGTGCGGCCTCAAGGTCTGGAACTGCGGCCTCGACCGGCAATGGGTGCCCTACGACCGCATCTCGCGCAATCTGAAACGCGCGGTGATCGCCAGCGAAGACGCCGACTTCGTCAACCACCCCGGCTATGAGCTCGACGCCATGCTCGATGCCTGGGAGCGCAACAAGAAGCGCGGACGCATCGTGCGCGGTGGTTCCACCATCACGCAGCAGCTGGCCAAGAACCTGTTCCTCTCGTCCGAGCAGAACTACCTGCGCAAGGGACAGGAGCTGGCCATCACTTGGATGCTCGAGTTCTTGCTGGACAAGCAGCGCATCTACGAGATCTACCTGAACTCAGTGGAGTGGGGCGAAGGTGTCTTCGGCGCGCAGGCCGCGGCGCAGCACTACTTCCGCACCGGCGCCGACAAGCTCAGCGTGGGCCAGTCCGCGCGCCTGGCCGCGGCGCTTCCGGCGCCCAAGTGCTTCGACAAGAAGGAATACTGCGCCAATGTGCGCGTGAACTTCCGCGTCAAGGCGGGCATCATCGCGCGGCGGATGGGGGCAGCCACGCTGCCCGACTGAGCCCCGCGGGGCTCAGCTCAACCACCCCTTCCTGCGGAAATACACCAGCGGGATCGCCGCCGACACCGCCATCAGCGCGATCGCCCACGGATAGCCCGCGACCCAGTCCAGCTCCGGCATGAACTTGAAGTTCATGCCGTAGATGCTGGCGATCAGCGTGGGCGGCATCAGCGCCACCGACACCACCGAGAACAGCTTGATGATCTTGTTCTGGTTGATGTTGATGAAACCGACGGTCGCGTCCATCAGGAAGTTGATCTTGTCGAACAGGAACGCGGTGTGGTTCTCGATCGAGTCGATGTCGCGCAGGATCTGGCGCGCTTCGTCCTGCTGCTCGGCCGACAGCAGCTGGCTGCGCATCAGGAAGGACACCGCGCGGCGCGTGTCCATCACGTTGCGGCGGATGCGGCCGTTCAGGTCTTCCTCGCGGGCGATGGTCTCCAGCACGTCGGCCGCGGCGGCATCGGTCACGTTCTCGGCCAGCACGCGGCGGCTGGCCTCTTCCAGGCGTTCGTAGACTTCCTCGATCGAGTCGGCGGAGTATTCCGCGTCGGTCGCGTACAGGTCCATCAGCACGTCCTTGGCATTGCGCACCGAGCCCGGGCGCATGCGCGCGCGCAGCCGTACCAGGCGGAACACCGGCAGGTCTTCGTCGTGGATGGAGAACAGCACGTCGCGCGTCAGCACAAAGGCCACGCGCACGTTGCGCGATACCTCTTCCTCGTCGAGCAGGAAGTCGGTGCGGATATGGATATTCTCGTCCTCGCCCTCGAAATATCGCGCGGACGCTTCCAGGTCGCCCAGGTCTTCCAGTTCAGGAAGGGCGACGCCATAGGCTTCCTTGATCCAGTTCAGTTCCTCGTCGTCGGGATTGACGACATCGATCCAGATCGGCTTGTGCTGCAGCAGCTCATTGCGCTCGTCGACCTGCTCCTGGGCAAGCCGGCCTTTTTGCAGGACGAACAGGTTGATCATCCCCGGGATTCCTTATTGCTGATTGCGACGAATAACAAAGACAAGCGCGAAGACAAGCGCAGGCGGCTCGCCGCATTCCCAGGTAGTCCGTCATGCCCTGCATGGCCGAGCGGCACGCCGGCAGGCGATCCGCAATGGCCGGGCCACGGGCAAGCGTGATCGCGCTGTACCGCGGCTGCCGGCGCAGCGGCGCGGCGGGCGGTACAAGACGATGGCGTTTGCCTGGGTTGGCTGGCTAGCCGGGAGAGGGAAAATCCGCAGCGGTGCGGCGCGCATGGATGGCGCCGCCGGTGGCACGGAAAGACACTCGCCCGCAGTTCTGCTGCGGGCGAGGCCGACGAGGCGCGGAGCCGGGTGCTCCGGGCGGGTCGTCGTTACGCAGCCCGCAGTGACATGGCATTCGCAGAGGTCGCAGTGCTGCTGCGGCAACTCGAACCCCCGATGCTACTGCCCACGTAATTTCTCCGGGATTGTGATGGCCGCGAGTGTAGCCCAACGGAGGGTGGCTTGTTAAGTGAAATCTCCGCGCAAGCGGCCGTCTGTTGCCCGCTCACGACCCGGGGCGTGCCCACCCCGGAGATCAGCCCAGCGCGCCCCGCAGCCGGCGCCACAGCAGCGGCGCCAGCATCACCGAGGACAGCGCCAGGAACATCAGCACGATGGCCGCGTAGTCCTGCCAGTGCGGCTGCTCGCCCAGCAGCCACATCCCCGAGAACACCCCGACCACCGGGATGAACATGATCGACAGGCTCGACACCACCGGCGGCAGGCTGCGCGCCAGCCCGAACCAGACCAGGTGGCAGAAGGCGAAGACCACCACCGCGTTGTACGCGATCGCGGCCCATTCGATGGCCGTGGGCAGGCGCCAGCCGTCTTCCAGCAGCAGCGAGCCAACCGCCAGGAAGGGCAGGGTCACGGCCAGCATCCAGAAGGTCATCGCGCCGATGGGCACGTCAGTCTGGGTGCGCTTCATCAGCTGGGTGCCAAAGCCCCAGCCGGCCGCGGCCAGCAGCATCAGCAGCGTGCCGGCGGGGCTGCCGGTCAGCGCGGCGAGCTCGCCCGACAGCAGCAGCACGGTGCCGGCCAGCGCGCAGCCGATGCCGATCCAGGCCCAGGCACTGATGCGCTCGCGGAAGAACACCAGCCCCCAGACCACCGCCCAGATCGGCATGGTGTAGCCAAGGATGGCGGCGCGGCCCGAGGACAGCATCTTGACCGCGCAGATCGCGAACAGGTGCCAGATCACCATGTTGGGAATCGCCAGCCGGACCACGGTGCCCCATTCGCGCCGCGGCACGGCCAGCGAATCGCCGCGCAGCCGCAGCGCCAGCCCCAGCGCCACCAGCCCGCCGCCCATGCACAGCAGGCGGAAGCCCATCGCCGGAAAGTGCGCTACGCCCACCTTCATGATGGGCCAGTTGATGCCCCAGGCCAGGGTGAGCACGACAAGCAGGAAGGTACCGCGGCGATCGAGAGACATGACGGGACGCGGCTGTGCGCGATGCCGCGCTTTGTTTTTGAGAGGAAGCGCAAAACGATAGCACGCAGCGGGTAAAATTGCCGAAAGCGACATATGCTGCAGGCATGAGAGGTTTTCACGCCGCTGCGGCCAACCGCGCCGGCCGGTCCAGTGAGGCGCCGGCGCCACCAGGATATTCCGAGTACCCATGACTTTCACCGAGCAGCTTGCTGCCGCCTGGCAGCGCAACGATTCCCTTCTGTGCGTCGGGCTCGATCCTGACCCGCAGAAGCTGCCGCTGTCCCTGACCGGGACGGGCGGCGCCATCTTCTCGTTCTGCCGCGAGATCGTCGACGCCACCGCCGACCTGGTCTGCGCCTTCAAGCCGCAGATCGCCTACTTCCATTCGCAGCGCGCCGAAGACCAGCTCGAGCAGCTGATCCACTACATCCACGACGCCCATCCCGGCATTCCGGTGATCCTGGACGCCAAGCGCGGCGACATCGGCTCGACCGCCGAGCACTACGCGCTGGAAGCCTTCGAGCGCTACCACGCCGACGCGGTCACGGTCAGCCCGTACATGGGCTTCGATTCGATGCAGCCTTACCTGGCCTACCCGGACCGCGGCGTGATTGTACTGTGCCGCACCTCCAACCCGGGCGGCTCGGACGTGCAGTTCCTGCAGGTCGACGGCAAGCCGCTGTACCAGCTGGTGGCCGAGGCCGCGCGCGAGCGCTGGAACACCACCGGGCAGATGGGGTTGGTGGTCGGCGCGACCTTCCCCAACGAGATCGCGCGGGTGCGCCAGATCGTCGGCGACATGCCGCTGCTGATTCCGGGCATCGGCGCCCAGGGTGGCGATATCGAAGCCACCGTCAAGGCGGGGCGCACCGCGGACGGCACCGGCATGATGATCAACTCGTCGCGCGCCATCCTCTATGCCAGCCGCGAGAAGGACTTCGCCACGGCGGCGCGCAATGTCGCGCTGCAGACGCGCGAAACCATCAACCGCTACCGCCACGGCTGAGCCCTGGCAAAGACAAAAAAACCGCGCCGGAGACGGCGCGGTTTTTTTATTGGGGGCGGAGATTGCCGGGAGCCGGCCTCAGGCCTCGTTCCGGATCAGCTCCAGCAGCCCGCGCATGGCGTGCTCGGCGGCCTGCCGGCGGATCTGGCCGCGGTCGCCGCGAAAGCGCTGGGTTTCCGTCAGGGTGGTGATGCGGTTGCTCCAGCCGAAGCAGACCATGCCCACCGGCTTATCCGGGGTGCCGCCGTTGGGGCCGGCCACGCCGGTGACCGACAGCGCCACCTGGGCGCGGCTGTTGAGCAGGGCCCCCTCGGCCATGGCGCGCGCCACTTCCTCGCTGACCGCGCCGTGGTCGCGGATCAGCTTGGCGGGCACGCCCAGCATGGTGGACTTGGCCTCGTTGGAATAGGTGACGAAGCCGCGCTCGAACCAGCCGGATGAGCCCGACACATCGGTAATGGCGGCGGCCACCAGCCCGCCGGTGCAGGATTCGGCGGTGGCGAGCATCAGGGATTTGTCGGCTAGGGCGACGCCGGCCTGGATGGCGAGCTGGTCGAGCAGGCGGCTGACGGACATGATGGATATGGGGTGGTGATTGGAAATCCGCTTCAAACGGCTGGCATTGCGCGGCGATCGTGGCTCAGAACGAGCGCCACAGCGCAAACACCAGCAGCGTGTAGAAGGCCGCGAAGATATCGTCGAACATCACGCCAAAGCCGCCGCGCAGGCCCGGGCCCTTGAGCGTGCGGTCATAGTGGCCGATCGGTGCCGGCTTGGCGATATCGAACAGCCGGAACCACAGGAAGGCGGCGAACTGCCCCCAGAAGCCGGTCGGCATGACAAAGGCCAGCACCAGCCAGAAGGCGACGATCTCGTCCCAGACCATGCTGCCGTGGTCGTGCACGCCCATGTCGCGCGCGGTGCGGGCGCACGCCCACAGGCCCAGCAGGAAGCCGCCGACGATGATCCACAGCCAGGTGGTGGGTTCGATCCACCGCGAGATCACCACGAACGACAGCCAGGCGAAGAGCGTGCCGACCGTGCCCGGCCCGACCGGGGACAGGCCCGAGCCAAAGCCGAAGGCGAGCAGGTGCGCCGGATGGGCCAGCATGAAGCGCACGCTCGGGCGCGTGACCTTGACGGTCTGGCCGGCTTCCAGGGTCAGGGCGGGGTCGCGCGGCGCGGCCCCGGGAGGGAAGGTGGACATCAAAGTTGGCTCGTGTGGTGCAGTGACTGCTTATGGTTATGGCCGGCTTGCGCTGCAATGCTCGCGGGACTCCCGTGCCCGCGCAGGCGCCGATGCCGATGCCGGCATCATGACATGCCTGTGACCCGGTGTCAGGGGGCAGCCATCAGGGGGCCGCAAAGTGGTCGAAGCTGGCGCCTTCGTAGCGGGTCGGGTTGCCGGCACCGTCGACCAGCCGCAGGCCGGCCTCCGGCGTGATCGTGCCGATACGCGTCAGCGGCAGCCCCAGGCGCTCGCTGATCGCGGCAATGGCGTCGCGGTTGCCGGCGGGCGCGGTGAAGCACAGCTCATAGTCGTCGCCGCCGGCCAGCACGCATTCGCGCTGGATGGCGTCCGGCTGGCCGGCCAGCACCGCCGAGCGCGGCAGCGCATCGACATCGACCAGCGCGCCCACCTGCGAGCGTTCCAGGATATGGCCAAGGTCGCCGACCAGGCCGTCGGAAATATCAAGTGCGGCATGCGCCACGCCACGCAGCGCCATGCCCAGCGCCACGCGCGGCGTGGGCGTGTCCATGCGGGGCCGGACCTGGCTGAACTCGGGTTCCGGCAGCAGCCATTCGCCGCGGCAGTCGCCCAGCGCCAGGCGGGCGTCGCCGAGGGTGCCGGAGATCCAGATGTCGTCGCCGGGGCGGGCGGCGTCGCGACGCAGCGCGGCGCGTAGCGGCACGTCGCCGAATACTGTCAGCGACAGCGTCAGCGGACCGCGCGTGGTATCGCCGCCGATCAGTTCGCAGCCGTGGGCGTCGGCCAGCGCCAGCATGCCCCCGGCAAGTTCGGCCAGCCAGGCGGGCTCGGCCTCGGGCAGCGCCAGCGCCAGTGTGAAGGCGCGCGGCTCGGCGCCCATGGCGGCCAGGTCGGACAGGTTCACGGCCAGGGCCTTGTGGCCGAGTGCGCGCGGTGCCACGTCCGGGAAGAAATGCCGGCCGCTGACCAGCATGTCGGTGCTGATGGCCAGGTGGTGGCCGGGGCGGCCTTCGATCAGCGCGCAGTCATCGCCCACGCCGAGCGCGGCCTTGCGCACCGGCCGCGTGAAATAGCGGCGGATCAGGTCGAACTCGGAAAGCTGGGCAGGCTGGGCGTGGGGCATCGTAGTAGGAGACCGGCGGCGGAAGGGCGCCATCGGGATGGCTGCGCGTTGCGGGAAGATGCTTGACGATTGAGGAACAATCCCGCGGTGTCCGCGCAGCGCATCAGGATGGGGCGCGCCCGGCATTTCAGCAAGATACTGCCGCGCACGACAGCCATGACCGCTCGGCGGTGCGCCGCTTCTGTCAGCAGGCGCTACGCTTGCTGGTATTGCCCCGGGGGATGGGGCATATTGTACCGAATCGCAAAGGTGCCCCAAGCAAAACGCTTATTGTGAAATAGTATTTCACTATATAAAATGCGGGGTTCCAAAGGAAGAGAAGGGCGGACACGTGGAGCCGGTCCGCCGATCGTCCCCGCCTCGTCAATGACGGCTCCACCGATTGGAAGATGCGCCGATGACCAGCCCTCAGCAGCCCCCGTCCCAAGACGATCTGAAACAGCAGCAGCGTGAGGCGCTGCGCAAAGCGGCGCTCGAGTACCACGAGTTTCCCACCCCCGGCAAGATCTCGGTCACGCCGACCAAGCCGCTGTCGAACCAGCGCGATCTGGCCCTGGCCTATTCGCCGGGCGTGGCCGCGGCCTGTGAAGAGATCGTTTCCGATCCGGCCAATTCCTTCCGCTACACCGCCCGCGGCAACCTGGTCGCGGTGATCACTAATGGCACCGCCGTGCTGGGCCTGGGCGACATTGGCGCCGCGGCTTCCAAGCCGGTGATGGAAGGCAAGGCTGGCCTGTTCAAGAAGTTTGCCGGTATCGACGTGTTCGATATCGAGGTCGACGAGAAGGATCCGGAAAAGCTGGTCCAGATCATTGCCGCGCTCGAGCCCACCTTCGGCGGCATCAACCTGGAAGACATCAAGGCACCGGAGTGCTTCTACGTCGAGCGCAAGCTGCGCGAGAAGATGAAGATCCCCGTCTTCCACGATGACCAGCACGGCACCGCCATCGTGGTGGCCGCGGCCGTCATCAATGGCCTGAAGGTGGTCGGCAAGGACATCAAGCAGGTCAAGCTGGTGGCCTCCGGGGCCGGCGCGGCCGCGCTGGCCTGCCTGGACCTGCTGGTCGACATCGGCCTGCCCATCGAGAACATCTGGGTGACGGACCTGGCCGGCGTGGTCTACGAGGGCCGTACCGAGCTGATGGACCCGGAAAAGGCGCGCTTCTGCCAGAAGACCGACAAGCGCAAGCTGGGCGAAGTCATCGACGACGCCGACATTTTCCTGGGCCTGTCCGCCGCCGGCGTGCTCAAGCAGGACATGGTCCAGCGCATGGCCGACAAGCCGCTGGTGCTGGCCCTGGCCAACCCGAACCCGGAAATCGCGCCGGAGCTGGTCAAGGAAGTGCGCCCGGACGCCGTGATGGCCACCGGCCGTACCGACTACCCGAACCAGGTCAACAACGTCCTGTGCTTCCCGTTCATCTTCCGCGGGGCGCTGGACTGCGGCGCCACCACCATCACGCGTGAGATGGAAATCGCCGCGGCCAATGCCCTGGCCGAGCTGGCACGCCAGGAGCAGAGCGACATCGTCGCCACCGCCTATGGCATCCAGGACCTGTCGTTCGGTCCCGAATACCTGATTCCGAAGCCGTTCGACCCGCGCCTGATCGTCAAGGTGGCCCCGGCCGTGGCCGAAGCCGCGATGAAGTCCGGCGTGGCCGCCCGTCCGATCGAGGACATGGACGCCTACCGCCTGCAGCTGCAGCAGTTCGTGTACCACTCGGGCACGGTGATGAAGCCGATCTACGCCGCCGCGCGCAAGGTCGAGATGGAAAGGAAGCGCATCGTCTTCGCCGAGGGCGAGGAAGAGCGCGTGCTGCGCGCGGTGCAGGTGATCGTCGACGAAAAGCTGGCCAACCCGATCCTGATCGGCCGTCCGGCCGTGCTGCAGCACCGCATCGAGCGCTTCGGCCTGCGCCTGCGCGCCGGCGTGGACTTCACCGTGGTCAACCCGGAACACGACGAGCGCTTCCGCGACTATTCCGACGCCTACTACCGCATGATGGCCCGCGAGGGCATCACGCCCCAGTACGCCAAGCTGGAAATGCGCCGCCGCACCACGCTGATCGGCGCCATGCTGGTGAACAAGGGCGAGGCCGACGGCATGATCTGCGGCACCGTCAGCAATACCGCGGCGCACCTGCGCTATATCGACCAGGTGCTGGGCGGGACCAACAAGGTTTACGCGGCAATGAACGGCCTGGTGCTGCCGGGCCGCCAGATCTTCCTGGTGGACACGCACGTCAACGTCGACCCGACCGCCGACGAACTGGCCCAGATCACGCTGATGGCAGCCGAGGAACTGAAGCGCTTCGGCATCGAGCCCAAGGTCGCGCTGCTGTCGCATTCGAACTTCGGCTCGTCCGAAGCGCCTTCGGCCCGCAAGATGCGCGAAACCCTCGCCATCCTGCGCGATCGCGCCCCGGAACTGGAGATCGACGGCGAAATGCACGGCGACAGCGCGCTCGACCAGAAGCTGCGCGACCAGCTGGTGCCGGACGGCTCGCTCAAGGGCGAAGCCAACCTGCTGGTGTGCCCGAACATCGATGCGGCCAATATCTCGTACAACCTGCTCAAGGTTGCCGCGGGCAACAATGTCGCGATCGGGCCGATCCTGCTGGGCGTGAAGGCCCCGGTGCATATCCTGACGCCGTCGGCCACGGTGCGCCGCATCGTCAACATGACCGCGCTGGTCGTGGCGGACGCCGCAGCCAAGCGTTAAGCCCCCTGCATGGCCAGCTGACAGGCCAATGTGACGAAAAGCCGGGTCCGCCCGGCTTTTTTTTCGTCCACATGTGCATGGTTAGTATGCGCACACATACGCTTAACATATTGAAACAATTGAAGAAATAGCGCTGCAACAGGGCTGGGATTGATTAATTTCGAGCATGCGCGTAACCTTACGCCTTTGATACAGGCGCTCGCCATGAGCGCCCCGGTGCGGCCGGCATCCATCGCGCTCCTCTACGGGTGGCGCAGGGCGCTGGCCAGGGTGGCCCGGACAGATCGTCTACCCAACCAGCGGCAGGCTCGATTTCCGGTTCAACCAAGACAAGCAACGTGGGTTTCCAAGTTCCTCTGATGCGGCACGCAACGCGCATGCTGGCCCGGTCCATGACCGGCGCGGCGCTGGTGCTGGCCCTGGCGCAGCCGGCGCTGGCACGCCAGGCGCAAACCGAAGAGGTGGGAACCATTGCTGTGCAGCAGTTGCCCAACGATGCACGGCAGACGCTGGAGCGCATCGAAGCCGGCGGCCCGTTCCCGTATGACAAGGACGGATCGAGATTCGGCAACTACGAACGCATCCTGCCGCAACGTGAACGCGGGTACTACCGCGAATACACGGTCAAGAGCGCCAGGAGAGGGAACCGGGGAGCCAGGCGGATCGTCTGCGGCGGGGAACAACGCGCTGCCAACGATTGTTACTACACGGAAGATCACTACAACAGCTTCAAACGGATACTCAAATGATGACTGACATTTTCGGATTGGGCGACGCCCTTGCCGCCCGCGAAGAGCGCGGCGCCGGAGATGGCTGGCAGCGGGCTCAGCAGCAGGCCCAGAACCTATACGACAACGTGCTGATGATGCCGAGCCAGGAGCTCATGCAAAAACTCCCGCCCGCGACCGCACCCGTGGCCATGCCCGCCGGTCCTGGTTGGAATGACGGCACCAGCGAGGGGGCCATGAACCTGTTCAAGACGGTGCGTCCGAACATCGTCCAGTCGATCCGCGCTTTCCGCGTGCCTGAGCTGGCCCAGGCGGCCGCCGATCTCGGGCAGCATTTCCTCTATGCCAATTGCGCCCATTGCGCGAGCAAGGCGGAGATCCTGGAAACCATCGCCACGTCGTTCACCTTCCCGAAGCATTTCGGCAAGAATTTCGACGCACTGGCCGACTGCCTGACCGACATGATCTACAAGGCCGGCCAGCAGCCGGGCTTCGTGATCGTGCTGGAGGGCCTGCCGATCGCGCAGAAATTCGACAAGGAAGCGCGCGAGGTGCTGCTTGACGTGTTCCGCGACGCCGCCGAGTTCTGGGGCGAGCGCAAGGTACAGTTCCGGGTGTTCTATTCGTTCGCCTGATCGTTTGCCTGACTGCGCTCGCCGGGTCGTTCCACGGCATAGCAAGCAAAAAGCCCGCTGATGCGGGCTTTTTGCTTGCTGGCGGGGGCAGTACTATTCCTGCGCCGGCAGGTGCCCATGCGGCGTAAGACGGTCGATCAGTTCCGGCAGGCCTTCGCTCAGGTGCGCGGCCACATCGTCCTGCGACATGCCCGTCGACTGTGCCAGCGATTCGAGCGCGCCGGTGTCGCCCAGCGCATTGCTCAGCGCCGACGGCGTGACCGGCTGGTTGGCGCCGCTGCCGATCCACGAATTCACCTGTTCGCCCAGGCCGGCCTGCGCCAGGATCTGCTGCAGCGCGCCGATGCCGCCCGCGGCCGCGCCCATTGCCTGGCTGTTGGCCGGTGCGCCGCCCTGGCCGCCCAGCAGGCCGCCGAGCAGCGAGCCCAGGTCGAGGCCGCCGGTGGCGGCGCCGGGCGCCGCGCCGGCACCGCCGCCGCCGAGCATGCCGCCCAACAGCCCGCCGAGGCTGCCCAGGCCGCCCAGGCCATCATCGGCCTGCGCTGCATCGCCGGCGGCGCCTGCCTGCCCGCGGCCGCGCATGGCCAGCGTCGCCAGCAGGCCGAGCGCCATCATCAGCTTGGGGTCGAGCCCGCCGGCACCGCCGGCCTCGCCGCGCGCGCCGCCGAGTTGTCCGAGCACGCCGCCCAGCACGCTATCGAGTAGTCCCATGGTCGACTCCTTTCAGTCAGGGTTGCAAGGTGACGCGGGGCCGGGATGGCCGCCGCCGTCAGAATCCGCCCAGCAAGGCGTTGAGGGTTGCCAGGCATGCCAGCCCGGCGGTTTCCGTACGCAGGATGCGGGGGCCAAGCGACACGCCGGTGAAACCCGCATGCCGCGCGGCCTGTTCTTCCTCGGGCGCGAGGCCGCCTTCCGGGCCGATCAGCAGCGTCACGCCATCGGCCAGCAAGGCCTCGCGCCGCTCGGCGACGAATGCCGGCAGGGACTGGTCGGCGCGCGGCGACACCAGCAGCCTGGCGCCGCCTGTGCCGGTCTGCGCCAGCCACGTCTCAAAGTTAGCGACCGGAGCGACCTCCGGCAAACGATTTCGGCCACATTGCTCGCAGGCAGCCTGCACCAGCGCCTGCCAGTGCGCCTGGCGCTTCTGTGCGCGCTCTCCCGCCAGGCGCACCACCGAGCGGCTCGCCTGCAGCGGCTGGATCGCGGCGACGCCCAGCTCCACCGCTTTCTCGATCAGCCAGTCCATCTTGTCGCCGCCGGCCAGGCCCTGCGCCAGCGTGACACGGAAGGGCGGCTCGGCCTCGGCCGCGTCATGCGCGCCGATGCGCGCCAGCGCGTGGCGCTTGCCCAGCTCGACCAGCGTGGCGGCATGGCTGCCGCCGCGGCCGTCGAACAGGATGATGGCGTCGCCCGGCGCCAGGCGCAGCACCTGCGCGTGGCGCACCACCGGTTCGGGCAAGGGGAAATCGGACTCGGCGGCCAGCACGGTGTCTGCGCCGCCAACGAAGAAACGTGGTGCCATCAGCTTGCCTGGTCCAGCGGCTTGCCGAAGCCCCAGCGGTAGCCGTCGGGGTCCTCGACCATGCAGTAGCGGTCGCCCCAGAACTGGTCGGCCGGCGCCATCAGGCTGACCGCGCCGGCGTCGACCGCGCGCTGGTGCATGGCGTCGACATCGTCGCAATAGACATAGAAGGTCTGCGGGCATTCCACGCCCAGCGAGCGCGGCGTGCGCGCGGTGCTGCCCCAGGCGCCTTCGGGCGCGAACATCACCACCAGTTGGCCCTGGTAGTGCATCTCGGCATGGGTCGGCACGCCGTTTTCGTCGACCACGTTGCCGGCGGCAAAGCCGAAGGCGCGGCTGTAGAAGTCCAGCGCGGCACGCCCGTTGGCGACGGTCAGGTAGGGGGTGAGCCAGGGGGTGTTGGCCGGTCTGGTCATGATCGTCTCCTGATTGCGGGAAACCCGGCGCGGCTGGCGGGCCGCGCGGTGCGAGAGTGCATCTTACGCGTGCCGCGCTACGCTGTCGAAGTGCGGCACGCCGGCGGCGGGGGTGTCGCCGGGGTGAAGCATCGGGCATGTCGGGGCCCGGATAGTTCCGATGCGGGGGCGCGGGCGCGCCAGGCGCCCTGCGGTGATCGCCCGGACTCCGCCGCGGGGGTGGTCCGGGAGTCCGGAAAACCCCCTAGCTTCTGCTAAAATTGCGGTTTTCCTGCCGCCAAGGCTCACGCCGAATCCGCCCGCATGTCCGCCCTTGCCCATCCCGCCACAAGTCCTTTTGCTTCCCAGCCCGCCAAGCTGATGGCCGACGCCATCCGCGTGCTTGCCATGGACGCCGTCCAGCAGGCCAATTCTGGCCACCCCGGTGCGCCGATGGGCATGGCAGACATCGCCGTGGCGCTGTGGGGCCGCCACCTGAAGCACAACCCGGGCAACCCGCAATGGGCCGACCGCGACCGCTTCGTGTTGTCCAACGGACACGGCTCGATGCTGATCTATTCGCTCTTGCACCTGACTGGCTATGCGCTGCCAGTCGAAGAGCTGAAGAACTTCCGCCAGCTGCACAGCAAGACCGCCGGCCACCCGGAATACGGCATCACCCCGGGCGTGGAAACCACCACCGGGCCGCTCGGCCAGGGCATCACCAACGCCGTCGGCATGGCGCTGGCCGAGCGCCTGCTGGGCGAAGAATTCAACCGCCCCGGCTTTGACATCGTCAATCACCACACCTATGTCTTCCTGGGCGACGGCTGCCTGATGGAAGGCATCTCGCACGAGGCCTGCTCGCTGGCCGGCACGCTCAAGCTGAACAAGCTGATTGCGCTGTGGGATGACAACGGCATCTCGATCGACGGCGACGTGGTGCACTGGTTCAACGACGATACCCCGAAGCGTTTCGAAGCCTATGGCTGGAACGTGATCCGCGGCATCGACGGCCACGACGTGGTCGCGGTCGACAACGCCATCGCGCGGGCCAAGGCCAGCGACAAGCCGACCCTGATCTGCTGCCGCACCAAGATCGGCAAGGGCGCGCCCAACAAGGAAGGCGGCCACGACGTGCACGGCGCCCCGCTGGGCGGCGCCGAAGTGCTGGCCACGCGCGAGGCGCTGGGCTGGGCCCACGCCCCGTTCGAAGTGCCGGCCGAGGTCTACGACGCCTGGGACGCCAAGGCCAACGGCCAGGCCCTGGAGCGCGCCTGGAACGCCCTGTTCGAATCGTATGCAGAGCGCCACCCGTATGAGGCCGGCGAGTTCAGCCGCCGCATGAAGGGCGAGCTGCCGGGTTCGTTCGATGCCGCCGTCGACGCCTTCATCGCCAAGTGCGAAGAGAAGGCCGAGACCATCGCCACCCGCAAGGCCAGCCAGAACACCATCGAAGCCTTCGGCCCGGTGCTGCCCGAGTTCCTCGGCGGCTCGGCCGACCTGACCGGCTCGAACCTGACCAACTGGTCGGGCAGCCAGGCCGTGCGCGTGGATGCCTGGGGCAACCATATCAACTACGGCGTGCGCGAGTTCGGCATGAGCGCCATCATGAACGGCATCACGCTGCATGGTGGCTACATTCCCTACGGCGCCACCTTCCTGACGTTCTCGGACTACAGCCGCAACGCGCTGCGCATGGCGGCGCTGATGAAGATCCGCACGCTGTTCGTGTTCACCCACGACTCCATCGGCCTGGGCGAAGACGGCCCGACCCACCAGTCGATCGAGCACGTCGCCAGCCTGCGCCTGATCCCGAACATGGATGTCTGGCGCACCGCCGACACCACCGAAACCGCCGTGGCCTGGGCCGAGTCGATCCGCCGCGAGAACGGCCCGAGCTGCCTGATCTTCAGCCGCCAGAACCTGCCGTTCCAGCGCCGCGACGACGCCACCCGCGCCAATATCGCGCGTGGCGGCTATGTGCTGCGCGACAGCGTCAACCCCAGGACCAAGCGCCCGGATGCCGTGATCCTGGCCACCGGCTCCGAAGTGGGCCTGGCCGTCGGTGCCGCTGACGCGCTGGCCGCCGAAGGCGTGCATGTGCGCGTGGTCTCGGTGCCGGCCACCACCGTGTTCGACAAGCAGGACACCGCCTACAAGGCCAGCGTGCTGCCGGCCGGCGTGCCGCGCGTGGCGGTCGAGGCGGGCGTGACGGACTTCTGGTGGAAGTACCAGGTCCAGGCGGTGGTGGGCATCGACACCTTTGGTGAATCGGCCCCGGCCGGCGTGCTGTTCAAGCACTTCGGCTTTACCGTCGAGAACGTGGTCCGCACGGTGAAAGACACCCTTATCTAAGCATCCGGGCGCTGGAGCCGCGCGGTGCGCCGCGCGGCAGACGCGGCGCCCACCGGTTTCAATCGATCCTCAGGAGATACAGTCATGACCATCAAGATCGGCATCAACGGCTTCGGCCGCATCGGACGCATGGTGTTCCGCGCCGCCGTCGCCAACTTCAAGGACATCGAAGTCGTTGGCATCAACGACCTGCTGGAGCCCGACTACCTGGCGTACATGCTGAAGTACGACTCGGTGCATGGCCGCTTTGACGGCGAAGTCTCGGTCGACGGCAACACCCTGGTCGTCAACGGCAAGAAGATCCGCCTGACCGCGGTCAAGGATCCGGCCGAGCTGAAGTGGGGCGAGATCGGCGCCGACGTGGTGGTCGAGTCGACCGGCATCTTCCTGACCAAGGAAGGCGCGCAGAAGCACCTCGACGCGGGCGCGAAGAAGGTGATCATGTCGGCCCCGTCCAAGGACGATACCCCGATGTTCGTGTACGGCGTGAACCACGAGTCGTACAAGGGCGAGGCGATCATCTCCAACGCCAGCTGCACCACCAACTGCCTGGCACCGGTGGCCAAGGTGCTGAACGACAAGTGGGGCATCAAGCGTGGCCTGATGACCACCGTGCACGCCGCCACCGCCACCCAGAAGACCGTTGACGGCCCGTCCAACAAGGACTGGCGCGGCGGCCGCGGCATCCTGGAAAACATCATCCCGTCGTCGACCGGTGCCGCCAAGGCCGTGGGCGTGGTGATTCCGCAGCTGAACAAGAAGCTGACCGGCATGTCGTTCCGCGTGCCGACCTCGGACGTGTCCGTGGTCGACCTGACCGTCGAGCTGGAAAAGTCGGCGACCTATGAAGAAATCTGCGCCGAAATGAAGGCCCAGAGCCAGGGCGCGCTCAAGGGCGTGCTGGGCTACACCGAAGACAAGGTTGTCGCCACCGACTTCCGCGGCGACGCCCGT
This sequence comes from Cupriavidus sp. LA-1, assembly GCF_055385985.1. Taxonomy (NCBI): domain Bacteria; kingdom Pseudomonadati; phylum Pseudomonadota; class Betaproteobacteria; order Burkholderiales; family Burkholderiaceae; genus Cupriavidus; species Cupriavidus sp. LA-1. The sequence goes on from NZ_AP031387.1 coordinate 379,127, forward strand.
ACCTCGATCTTCGACGCCGAAGCCGGCATCGCGCTGGACGGCACCTTCATCAAGGTCGTGAGCTGGTACGACAACGAGTGGGGCTACTCGAACAAGGTGCTGGAAATGGTCCGCGTCGCGGCCAAGTAATTCCGCCACCGCAGTCAATAAAAACGCGCCCACGGGCGCGTTTTTATTTTTCCGGCGCGGCGGGGTTCAGCCGGCGGGGCGGGGCGCCAGCGGGCGCGCGTCGACCGCGGCACCGTCCACCAGGAAATGGCCGCCGGCCACATGGTGGATGGTGCGCAGGCCGTCATGTCCGTCGAAATGCCAGCGCCCGTCGCTGAACACGCGCGTATCCGCATGCGCGGCGACGACTTCGCCCAGGAACAGGTCATAGGTCTGCTGCGTGGCAGGTTCGGGCAACAGCCGGCATTCCAGCCAGGCCGCGCAGCCTTCGAGCAGCGGAGCGCCGACCGCCGCGCCGGCAAAGGTGCCGAGTCCGTAGGCGTCGAACTTGTCGGTGCCTTCCTGTTCCATCAGCGCCAGGCCGGAGCTGGAACCCAGCGCCTCGGTCAGGTCGACCTGGCTGACCGTGGGCACCTGCAGCACGAACTCGCCGCTGTCCTCCAGCAGGCGTCGCGTCCAGGTGCTCTTGTCCAGCACCACCGCCACCTTGGGCGGGGCAAAATCCAGCGGCATGGCCCAGGCGGCGGCCATGATATTGCGCTTGCCGCCGGCGGCCGCGCTGACCAGCACGGTGGGGCCGTGGTTCAGCAGGCGGTAGGCTTTGGGCAGGGGTACCGGGAGGCGAAAGTGTTCAGGCATGGCGCGGATTCGTGCCGTCAGAAAAGAATGATAAAAATGGAATCGGTATGCCCACTATACCCCGATGCGCGGGTACATGTTGCGGCGCGGGAAATGTACCCAAGTGCAATCAATAGCGCGAAATGCGCGCAATTTTTCAGATTTATGCCCTGGACAGCCATTTCAGAAATGCCGAATTTGCTTTCCGAGCTTGTTTTTTCCTCTTACACTAATAAGACGCTGTTGAAATCTGATGTGCAGCCAGTGCAAGTGGTGGGGCCATCTAGCTAAGAATAATCCGACCGAGGCCTGATCATGGTGAACGTAGACACGAAGCTCTTAGTGATCTTCACCGAACTGCTGAGCAAGCGAAACGCCACTTATGTAGCGGAAAAGATGCATATGACCGCGCCGGCGGTCTCGCACTCGCTGGGCAGGCTGCGCGAAATCTTTGACGATCCGCTCTTTATCCGCGTCCCGCACGGCCTGACGCCGACGCCGCGCGCGCTGGAACTGGGCCCCAAGATCCGCGACATGCTGGATCTGTGGTCGTCCATCAACGAGGGCGACGCCGACAATTTCGATCCGGCCATCGCCACCGGCACGCTCAGCATCGGCTTTGCCGCGGAACTGGGCGACACGGTATTCAACCGTTTTGTGCTGCGCGTCAAGCAACTGGCGCCGGACCTGCATATCAAGCTGGTCGAGTCCCATTCGTGGGAAACGGATGTCGCCTCGATGCGCGCCAATGAGCTCGACCTGGCATTTTCGCCATTCCCGACCCGCCACCCGGAAATCGTCGAGGAAATGGTGACGTCGCTGAACCTGTGGGTGTGCGCGCGCAAGGACCATCCGGTACTGAAGAACCACTGCACGCTCGAGCAATACCTGGATTGCGGCCATATCTTCATGGCGCATTCGGGCGGCGCGGGCCGTCCGGCGCCGTCGCTGATCCCGCTCGATTACGCGCTGCAGCAGCGCGGCCTCAAGCGCAATGCGACGCTGACGGTGCATTCCTGGCGGGCCCAGGCCGAACTGGCGGCGCAGACCGACATGATCTTCACGGTCAATGCGCTGACCAAGGACATGGCCTGCGAGACCTATGGCCTGAAGGCCTTCCCGCTGCCGGCGGAGCTGAACACCACGCTCGGCCTGAACATGTTCTGGCACCGCAGCCGCAACACCCATCCGATGCTGGTGTGGGCACGCAGCCTGTTCCGCCAGGTGGTGGGCGAGTTCGTCGGCCTGCCGCCGGGACGCCCGGCGCGGGTGGCGACCGAGCAGGACCTGCAGGATCTGCAGGCGCCCTGAGCGCGACAGGCAGCCAACAAAAAACCGGCGCCAGGCGCCGGTTTTTTGTTGCTCGTCTGCGCTCCGGTAGCGGAAGCGTGCGGGCTTATCGTTTGGGTCTGTGGGGACAGTCTGTCTTGGTGCAGTTGCCGTACAGCGACAGCGCGTGTTCCTGCAGGGTAAAGCCGCGCTCGCGCGCAATGCTTTGCTGGCGCTGTTCGATTTCGGAATCGAAGAATTCTTCGACCCGGCCGCAGTCAATGCACACCAGGTGGTCATGGTGCTTGCCTTCGTTCAGCTCGAAAATTGCCTTGCCGGATTCGAAATTGTTGCGCGACAGCAGCCCTGCCTGCTCGAACTGGGTCAGCACGCGATAGACGGTGGCCAGGCCGATATCCATATGTTCGTTCAGCAGGATACGGTAGACGTCTTCAGCGCTCAGGTGCCGCTGTTCGCTGGTCTGAAAAATTTCAAGAATCTTCAGCCGGGGCACAGTCGCCTTCAGGCCGATATTCTTGAGGTCCGCCGGACTCGGCATGTGGGTGACTCCCTAGAGTACAATGTCTGGATAGTTGAATCATAAGGGTTTTGGCAGCAAAAGTCGCTTGCGGCGGCGATGCCCCATGTGGGCTTCGCGCCCCGGCGCGCGTGCCGTCCCAAGTGGTTGCCGCGGCAGGCGCAATCTGCGTGTGTGGTGCAATCGGCGCATTTTGCGCCGTTTTTATGCCCGCGCAGCGGTTCTTTGCCGCAGTACTTTTCTTTCCCTCCCGGAAGCGAGATACATGCGTTCTATCCGTTCGTCCGCCATGCGCCCGACGCTGGTTGTCTCCCTGCTGGCCGCGGCCCTGCTGGCCGGCGCTTGCTCGGCCTACGATTCCACCTCGCGCAAGGTAGCCAACGCCATCACGCCGTACCGAATCAATATCGTGCAGGGCAACTTCGTTTCACACGAAGCCGCCGCGCAACTGCGCGAAGGCATGACCCGCGACCAGGTCAAGTTCCTGCTTGGCACGCCGCTGCTGACCGATGTGTTCCACGCCAACCGCTGGGACTACGTGTTCTCGTTCCGCCGCGGCAGTACCCCGGTGGTGCAGCAGCGCCGCTACACGGTGTTCTTCGAAGGCGACAAGCTGGTCAAGTTTGGCGGCGACGAGTTGCCGTCCGAGTACGAGTTGATTGCCGAAATCGACGGCATGAAGAAGGCGCTGAAGGAGCAGCGGCCGGGCAGGATTTCCACCAGCGCCGCGGCCGCCCCGGCCGAGCCGCAGACCACGGTGGAGAACTTTGTGCCGCGGCAGGCGCAGCAGCCGGCAGCCACCACGGGTGCGGCGCAGCCCACCCCCGCCGCGACCTCCGCCGAGGCTGCGGCCCCGGCCGCCGAGCCGGCCCAGGCCCCCGCGCCCGCCGAGGCACCCAAGCCGGCCGCCAACTGATCCGCCGCGCGGGCGTGCCGGCTGCGGCGCGCCTCCAGATTTCCGGGCCGGTCAGGCATGGCCGGCTCTTTCACTTTCCGCGCATCGCGCACATTCCGCTGAGCCAGACACCATGAACATCGCCATCGCAGGCGCATCGGGCCGCATGGGCCGCATGCTGATCGAACACGTGCTGAACACCGAGGGCGTGAGCCTGGCGGGCGCGCTCGACGTGCCGGGTTCGCCGGCGCTGGGCCAGGATGCGGGCCTGCTGCTGGGCCGCCAGACCGGCGTGGCGATCAGCGCCGACGTGCAAGCCGTGCTGGCCGGCGCGGATTGCCTGATCGACTTCACCCGTCCCGAAGGCACGCTGGCCCACGTGGCCGCGGCGCAGAAGCTGGGCGTGAAGATGGTGATCGGCACCACCGGCTTCGATGAAGCCGGCAAGGCCGTGCTGGCCGAGGCCGCAAAGTCAATCAGCATTGTCTGCGCCGCCAATTTCAGCGTCGGCGTCAACGCCACCTTCAAGCTGCTGGAAGTGGCCGCCAGGCTGCTGTCGACCGGCTACGACATCGAAGTGATCGAGGCCCACCACCGTTTCAAGGTCGACGCCCCGTCGGGCACCGCGCTGAAGATGGGTGAAGTGATTGCCGATGCCCTCGGTCGCGACCTGAAGACCTGCGCGGTCTACGCCCGCGAAGGCCACACCGGCGAGCGCGACCCGAACGCGATCGGCTTCGCCACCGTGCGCGGCGGCGATATCGTCGGCGACCATACCGTGATGTTCGCCGGCATCGGCGAGCGCATCGAGATCAGCCACAAGTCCTCCAGCCGCCAGTCGTATGCCGACGGTGCCGTGCGCGCCGCCCGCTTCCTGACCGACAAGCCCAACGGCATGTTCGACATGCAGGACGTGCTGGGCCTGAAGTAAGGCCTTCGCGCCTGGCCCCCGGGGCGGCAAGCCGGCCCGGTGCCACGGTTATAATCGAACTCTTTCGCATTGCACGCCGGGCGGGCGCCGCGACCAGCGCCCGCCGCTTACCTTCCAACGATTCCCCCGGATGCCGGCAGGCCAGTTGCCGCGCAGACGTTGTCCTGACTGCTGTCCCGACCATGCAAGACAAATACCTTCCTTCCGCCGTTGAACAAGCCGCCCAGCAGCACTGGCAAGCCATCGACGCCTATCGCGTGTCGGAGCATGCGGCCGGGGCCGACGGCAAGGAAAAGCCCAAGTTCTACGCCTGCTCGATGCTGCCGTATCCGTCGGGCAAGCTGCACATGGGCCATGTGCGCAACTACACCATCAACGACGTGATGGCGCGCTACCTGCGCATGAACGGCAACAACGTGCTGATGCCGATGGGCTGGGACGCCTTCGGCATGCCGGCCGAGAACGCGGCGCTGAACAACGGCGTGGCGCCGGCGGCCTGGACCTACGACAACATCGCTTACATGAAGAAGCAGATGCAGTCGATGGGCCTGGCCATCGACTGGTCGCGCGAGGTCGCCACCTGCAGCCCGGACTACTACCGCTGGAACCAGTGGCTGTTCCTGAAGATGCTGGAAAAGGGCATCGCTTACCGCAAGACCGGTACCGTCAACTGGGACCCGGTGGACCAGACCGTGCTGGCCAATGAGCAGGTCATCGATGGCCGCGGCTGGCGCTCGGGCGCGGTGGTGGAAAAGCGCGAGATCCCGATGTACTACCTGCGCATCACCGAGTATGCGGAGGAACTGCTGGGCGACCTGGACCAGCTGGGCTGGCCCGAGCGCGTCAAGGTGATGCAGCAGAACTGGATCGGCAAGAGCGTGGGCGTGCGCTTTGCGTTCCCGCACGACATCCCGGGCGAGGATGGCAAGCCGATCAATGACGGCAAGCTGTATGTGTTCACCACGCGCGCCGACACCATCATGGGCGTGACCTTCTGCGCGGTCGCCGCCGAGCACCCGCTGGCCACGCACGCCGCGCTGAACAACCCCGAGCTGGCTGCCTTCATCGACGAATGCAAGCATGGCTCGGTCATGGAAGCCGACATGGCGACCATGGAGAAGAAGGGCATGCCGACCGGCCTGCAGGTGGTGCACCCGCTGACCGGCGAGAAGGTCGACGTGTGGGTCGGCAACTATGTGCTGATGAGCTATGGCGACGGCGCCGTGATGGGCGTGCCCGCGCACGATGAGCGCGACTTCGCCTTCGCGCTCAAGTACAAGCTGCCGATCAGGCAAGTCATCGACGTGAAAGGCCAGGCCTACTCGACCGAAGCCTGGCAGGAATGGTACGGCGACAAGGAAAACGGCACCTGCATCCACAGCGGCAAGTACGACGGCCTCGGCTACCAGGCCGCGGTCGAAGCCATTGCCGCCGACCTGGGTGCCAAGGGCATCGGCGAGAAGAAGGTGACCTGGCGCCTGCGCGACTGGGGCATCTCGCGCCAGCGCTACTGGGGCACACCGATCCCGCTGATCCACTGCGACAGCTGCGGCGTGGTGCCGGTGCCCGAGCAGGACCTGCCGGTGGTGCTGCCCGAAGACCTGGTGCCGGACGGCACCGGCAACCCGCTGGCCAAGGATGCGCGCTTCCTGCAGTGCACCTGCCCGTCGTGCGGCAAGCCGGCGCGCCGCGAGACCGACACGATGGATACCTTCATCGATTCGTGCTGGTACTACATGCGCTATACCTGCCCGGACGCGGCCGCCATGGTCGATGCGCGCAACGATTACTGGATGCCGATGGACCAGTACATCGGCGGCATCGAACACGCCATCCTGCACCTGCTGTACGCGCGCTTCTGGACCAAGGTCATGCGCGACCTGGGCCTGGTCAGGTTCGACGAGCCCTTCACCAACCTGCTGACGCAGGGCATGGTGCTCAACGAGACCTATTACCGCGAAGACGCCTCGGGCAAGAAGCACTGGTACAACCCGGCCGAGGTCGACCTGCGCACCGACGAGCGCGGCCGCCCGGTGGGCGCCACGCTGATCGCCGACGGCCAGCCGGTGGTGATCGGCGGCGTCGAGAAGATGTCGAAGTCCAAGAACAACGGCATCGACCCGCAGGCGCTGATCGACCAGTACGGCGCCGACACCGCGCGCCTGTTCGTCATGTTCGCCGCGCCGCCGGAGCAGCAGCTTGAATGGAGCGGCTCGGGCGTGGAGGGCGCGTCGCGTTTCCTGCGCCGCGTGTGGAACCATGGCTTTGCCAACGCCGCGGCCATCCGCGACGGCGCCGCCGGCAATCCCACTGCCGAAGACGCCGAGCTGCGCCGCGAGATCCACGGCGTGCTCAAGCAGGCCAACTACGACTACCAGCGCATCCAGTACAACACCGTGGTGTCCGCCACGATGAAGATGCTGAACGCGCTGGACGATGCCAAGACCGCCTCGCCGGCCGCGCGCCGCGAGTGCTTCGGCATCCTGCTGCGCGTGCTGTACCCGGTGGTGCCGCACATCACCCACGGCCTGTGGGAGCAGCTGGGCTACGCCGCCGAAGCCGGCGACCTGCTCGACGCACCGTGGCCGCAGGTCGATGAAGCCGCGCTGGTGCGCAGCGAGATCGAACTGGTGCTGCAGATCAACGGCAAGGTGCGCGGCAGCATCACCGTGCCCGCCGACGCCGACCGCGCCGCCATCGAGGCAACCGCTGCCGCCAGCGAGACCGTGGCCAAGTTTGCCGAGGGCAAGGCGCCGAAGAAGATCGTGGTGGTGCCTGGCCGCCTGGTCAACGTGGTGTTGTAAGCTGGCCCCGGAACCTGACAAGGAATCGCCAAGAATGAAGCGACTGAACATGGGCCGCCGCAAGGTGCTCGCGGCAATGCTGGCGGTGCCGGCAACGGGCCTGCTGGCCGGCTGCGGCTTCCACATGCGCGGCAACTCGGATTTCGCCTTCAAGCGGCTCTATATCGGGATTCCGGCCAATTCGCTGATGGGCGCGGACCTGCGCCGCGCCATCCGCGGCGGCTCCGACACCCAGGTGGTGGTCGACCAGAAAGAGGCCGACGCCCTGCTGGACGTGCTGCAGGACACCCGCACCAAGACCATCCTGTCGATCACGACCGAAGGCGTGGTGCGTGAATACCGCCTGACGCAGCGTTTCACCTTCCGCCTGCGCGACCCCGCCGGCAAGGAACTGATTCCGCCGTCGCAGCTGATCCTGACGCGCGACCTGACCTACAACGAAGCCAATACGCTGGCCAAGACCTACGAAGAGGAGCAGCTGTACCGCGATATGCAGCGCGATATCGTGCAGCAGTTGATGCGCCGGCTGGCCGCCGTCAAGGCAATCTGATCACGGCATGCAGCTCAAGCTCGACGGGCTCGACGCGCACCTGCGGCAGGCGAAGGCCAAGGGCCTGGCGCCGTTGTATGTGGTGCATGGCGACGAGCACCTGCTGGTGCTGGAAGCCGTCGACCGCCTGCGCGCGACGGCGCGCGAAGCCGGTTTTTCCGAACGCGAGGTGCTGGTTGCCGAGCGCGGTTTCCACTGGGGCCAGCTGGTCGAGGCGCAGCAGTCCATGTCGCTGTTCGGCGATCGCAAGATCGTTGAACTGCGCATCCCGTCGGGCAAGCCCGGCAAGGACGGCGGCGAGGCGCTGCGCGCCGTGGCCGCCCAGCCGTCTCCAGACGTGGTGCTGCTGGTGACGCTGCCGCGGCTGGATTTTGCCGCGTCCAAGTCGGCCTGGTTCCAGGCGCTGGAAGGCGCCGGCGTGTCGATCAAGGTCGACACCGTGGACCGTACCCGGCTGCCGGCCTGGGTCGGCGAGCGACTGTCGCTGCAGCAGCAGCGCGTGGAGGGCGGCGAGCCGGGCCGGCGTGCGCTGCAGTTCATCGCCGACAAGGTCGAAGGCAACCTGCTGGCGGCGCACCAGGAAATCCAGAAGCTGGGGCTGCTGTACCCGTCCGGCGAACTTACCTTCGACCAGGTGCACGATGCGGTGCTGAACGTGGCCCGCTACGATGTGTTCAAGCTGTCGGAATCGATGCTCTCGGGCGACGTGCCGCGGCTGGTGCGCATGCTCGAAGGGCTGCGCGGCGAGGGCGAGGCCACGGTGCTGGTGTTGTGGGCGCTGACCGAGGAAATTCGCGTATTATCCAAGGTCCGGCACGGGCTGGCGGCCGGCAAGCCGGCGGGCGTGCTGATGCGCGAACTGCGCGTCTGGGGCCCGCGCGAGCGGCTGGTGCCGCAAGCCGCGCAGCGCCTGGCGCAGCCAAGGCTGGAGGCGGCGCTGGCACTGGCGGCGCGGCTGGACCGCCAGGTCAAGGGCCTGTCGGACCTGCCGCCACCGGGCGGCAGCCCGCTGCCGGCGGAACCATGGGACGGGCTGCAGCAGCTTGCCCTGATGATCGCGCGCTGACGACGCATCTCTACAAGTTTGCTTCCCCTGCCGCACGCGGCGGAGGAACGAAAAACACACTGACGGCCACCACCCAGGGCCACTGACATGAACGAGCTCGACCTCAACCAATACATGGACCGCGTCGGCCGCCAGGCCCGCGCGGCGTCGCGCGCCATGGCGCGTGCCTCGACCGCCGACAAGAACCGTGCGCTGCTGACCATCGCCGCGGCCATCCGCCGCGATGCCGACAAGCTCAAGGCAGTCAATGCGCGCGATGTCGAGCGCGCCCGCGCCAACGGCCAGGACGACGCCTTTGTCGACCGCCTGACGCTGTCGGACAAGGCCATTGCCACCATGGCCGCGGGCCTGGAGCAGATCGCCGCGCTGGCCGACCCGATCGGCGAGATCTCGAACATGAAGTTCCGTCCGACCGGCATCCAGGTCGGGCAGATGCGCGTGCCGCTGGGCGTGATCGGCATCATCTACGAGTCGCGCCCGAACGTGACCATCGATGCCGCGGCGCTGTGCCTGAAGTCGGGCAACGCCACCATCCTGCGCGGCGGTTCCGAGGCGATCGAATCCAATACCGCGCTGGCCGCGCTGGTGGCCGAGGGCCTGTCCGCGGCCGGCCTGCCGTCCGAGGCGGTGCAGGTGATCGAGACCACCGACCGCGCCGCGGTGGGCCGGCTGATCACCATGACCGAGTACGTCGATGTGATCGTGCCGCGCGGCGGCAAGAGCCTGATCGCGCGGCTGATGGAAGAAGCCCGCGTGCCGATGATCAAGCACCTGGACGGCATCTGCCACGTCTATATCGACGCCGATGCCGACCTGGACAAGGCCGTGCGCGTCTGCGACAACGCCAAGACCCAGCGCTATGCGCCGTGCAACACCATGGAGACGCTGCTGGTGTCGCGGGACATCGCCGCCGCCGCGTTGCCGCCGCTGTGCCGCATCTACCAGGAGAAGGGCGTCGAGCTGCGCGTGTGCCCGGCCACCCGCGCCACGCTGGAAGCGGCTGGCTTCACCGGCCTGGTCGATGCCGCCGAGGAAGACTGGCGCCTGGAATACCTGGCCCCGATCCTGGCCATCAAGACCGTCGCCGGCCTGGACGAGGCCGTTGCCCATATCAACGAATACGGCTCGCACCATACCGATTCGATCATCACCGAGAACTACTCGGCGGGCATGCGCTTTATCCGCGAGGTCGATTCCGCCAGCGTGATGATCAATGCCTCGACCCGCTTCGCCGATGGCTTCGAATACGGCCTGGGCGCCGAGATCGGCATCTCCAACGACAAGCTGCACGCACGCGGGCCGGTCGGGCTGGAAGGGCTGACCTCGCTTAAGTACGTGGTGTTCGGGCACGGCGAGATCCGTACCTGAGCTGCACCGACGGCGCCAACAATAACAACCGTTCTCACACGCCTGCCTGCCGATGCTCTGGGTCAAAGCGCTGCATATCGTCTTCGTGGTCTCGTGGTTCGCCGGCCTGTTCTACCTGCCCCGCATCTTCGTCAACTTGGCGATGGAAACCGATGCCGCCAGCACGCAGCGCCTGCTGCTGATGGCGCGCAAGCTGTTCCGCTTCATGACCATGCTGGCGGTGCCGGCGGTGGTGTTCGGGCTGTGGCTGTACCTGGGCTACGGCATCGGCCGCGGCGCGGGGCAGGGGTGGATGCATGCCAAGCTGGCGCTGGTGCTGGTGCTGATTGGCTACCACCACGGCTGCGGCGTGCTGCTGCGCAAGTTCGAGGCGGGCCGCAATACGCGCTCGCACAAGTTTTATCGCTGGTTCAACGAACTGCCGGTGCTGGTGCTGCTGGCGGTGGTGATCCTGGTGGTCGTCAAGCCGTTCTGAGCCTGGCGCCCGGTCTGTTGTTGCCTATCCTGTTGCGGAACCGAAATGAGCAAGCTGGTTGACTATTACCTGACGCCGCAGTCGCCGTTCGTCTACCTGGGCCATGCGCGCTTTGCCGCCATCGCCGAGCGCCACGGCGCGCAGGTGAACCTGAAGCCGTGCGACCTGGGCAAAGTGTTCACTGTCTCCGGCGGGCTGCCCCTGTCGCAGCGCCCGCCGCAGCGCCAGGCCTATCGCCTGGTGGAGCTGGCGCGCTGGAGCGCATTCCTGGACATGCCGCTGCATCTGCAGCCGACCTTCTTCCCGGTGTCGGGCGACGCGGCCAGCAAGCTGATCATCGCCGCGCAGCTGGCGCACGGCACCGCGCGCGCCATGCAGCTGACCGGCGCGATCGGCGCGGCGGTGTGGGCGCAGCAGCGCAATATCGCCGATGCCGCCACGCTGGCGCAGATCGCCGACGAAACCGGCCTTGACGGCGCCAGCCTGCTCAAGGCCAGCGAGGCGCAGTCGGTGCAGGCGGCTTATGCGCAGAACACCCAGGACGCGATTTCGGCCGGTGTGTTCGGCGCGCCGTGGTACGTGCATGACGGCCAGCCCTTCTGGGGCCAGGACCGGCTCGACTTCCTCGACCGCGCCCTGGCGGCAGGTTGATCTAAGCTATCTGATATATCCCGTCCGCCACGGCGGACGTTTTTGTTTGCAGGAATCCCATCTCATGACCCAAGCCTTCTTTGCCCCTTGCCCGCGCGGCCTGGAGAGCGCGCTCGCCGAAGAACTGCGCGAGATCGCCGCGCTGCCGGGCATGGCCGCGCTGGCGCCGTTCGCGGTGCACCAGGAGGTGCCGGGCGGCGTCAATTTCTCGGGCGAGATGGCCGCTGCCTATGCGGTCAACCTGCATTCGCGCATTGCCAGCCGGGTGCTGATGCGCGTGGCCGCGCGCGGCTATCGGCATGAGGACGACATCTATACGCTTGCGCGCGGCGTGCGCTGGGAGCAATGGTTTTCGCCCGACGAATCGCTGCGCGTGGACATCACCTCGCACAAATCGCCGCTGCGCAGCCTGAATTTCACCGCGCTGCGCGTCAAGGACGGCGTCTGCGATGCCATGCGCGAGCGCCTGGGCGCGCGCCCCAGCGTGGATACCGTCAGCCCGGATGTGCGTATCTATGCCCACCTGACCGAGCGCGACTGCACGCTGTACCTCGACACCACCGGCGAGCCGCTGTTCAAGCGCGGCTGGCGTACCGAGAAGGGCGAGGCACCGCTGAAGGAAAACCTGGCCGCCGGCATCCTGCGCCTGGCCGGCTGGGTACCGGGGCAGACCTTCAGGCCCTTCTACGACCCGATGTGCGGCAGCGGCACCTTCCTGATCGAGGCCGCGCAGGTGGCGCTGGGCATTGCCCCGGGCGGCAGCCGCAGCTTTGCCTTCGAATGGCTCAAGGGCATGGATACCAAGGCCTGGCAGAAGCTGAAGTCGGACGCGCAGCGCACCCGCATGCTGGCTTCGGCCGATGAGCTCCAGGTGGTCGGCTCGGACATCTCCACCGACATGCTGGCGATCACGCGCGCCAACTGGGAACGCGCCGGCCTGCCGGGCGAGGCCCGCACCAAGCAGGTGGACGCGCGCTTCGTGCAGCCGCCCTATGAGGAACCGGGTTTGCTGTTGATGAATCCCCCGTACGGCGAGCGGATCGCGGTGCGCGGACAGCGCCGCGCGCCCGAGGAAGAGATGCCGCGCGACGAGGTGGAAGAGGCCGCGGCCAACCAGTTTGCCAGCGCCTTTGCCACCACCCTGAAGCAGCATTTCTCGGGCTGGCAGGCGTGGGTATTTACCGGCGACCTGGGCTTCCCGCGCCGGCTGCGGCTGAAGGAGTCGCGCCGCACGCCGCTCTATAACGGCAATATCGAGTGCCGGCTGTTCCGCTTTGACATGGTGCGCGGCGCCAACCGGGCGCCGCAGGCGGACTGACCGCGCCCGGGCGGGCGCTCAGGGGCGCTTGCGCCCCGTCAGCGCGTCCGGATTGCGGCCGAAGTCCGCCAGGAAGCTCTGCAGGCTGACCACCGGCTCCTGCAGCAGGTGGCGCGGCAGGTCGAACAGTGCGTAGAAGAACTCTTCATTGCCTTCGCAGCGCTCGGCCGGCAGGCAGTATTGCTCCCAGTCCACGCAGGCCGGCGTGTACATGCCGTTGCCGGGCCAGAAGAACGGCACCAGGCGGCCTTCGCGCAGGCCTTCGATCAGCGCGGCGGGGGCGTCGTAGGCTTCGGCCGACTCAACCTGCGTCATCAGCCCGGCGCGGGTCTCGATCACCATCAGCGTGGCATGGCCCTGCGCGGTCAGCAGCAGGATGCCGGCCGGGTTGGGGTACAGGTAGTACTCGACAAAGCCATAGCGGGCAATAAGCTGGCGCACGCGCTCGGTGATGGCCGGATCGGACAGGAACGAGAACGAATGCCGCGTCAGCAGCTCGCGAAGCGTGCGCGACAGCGTGGCGAAGTACGCCTGCTGCATCGCGTCGATTTCCTGGTCCAGCCGCTCCACCATATTGCTGTCGTGCTTCTTCACGTAGCGGTCGATCAGCCCGTGGTTGAAGCCCTGCACGGCAATGCTCTCGTCGGCGGTGCCGGTCAGCAGGATGGTCTTGCAGGGCAGGTCCTGCAGCGCCTGGCAGAACTCCAGCCCGTCCATTTGCGGCATCGAATAGTCGACCACCACCACGCCCGGCTGCAGGAAACGCTTGAAGTCGTGGATCTGGCGGTAGATGCGGTCGATGTCGAGCTGCACGGTGCGCCGCTCGGTCAGGAAGGTCAGGTCGTCATGCGTCACACGCACCGGCAGGAAGCCCGGGAAGCGGGTGGCATAGGCTTCGCGGATCCATTGCAGCGCTTCACGCGGGTCGGTGAAGGTGATCACCGCGCGCGAGGCATCCATCTGGAACGCCAGGCTGTCGATAAACGACTTGCTGTCATCGACCAGGACGGTCAGGACCGGGTGATGGAAGACCGACAGGTTCCTGTCGTGCGGGTTGAAGGTCATGGAGCGGCGGGCAGGGGTTCGGCACATGCATGGCGCAAGCTGCAAGCCAGCATGCGTATTCGCAGCCCAGTATAGCGCGCCGCGGCTGCCTTGCAAGGCACGCCTCGCTGCCGTGGCCGCTTGCGGCAGGGCAGCAAAAGAGGGCGGCGGCAGTCCGGGGGAGCGCGGCGGCTGGAACGGCCCGCGGCAGGGCCGGGGAGGCCCCGGCCTGCGCGGGCACGGCGGGGTTCCGGCCTTAGTCGACTGCCTTGAACATGTCTTCGACCACCTTCTTGGCGTCGCCGAACACCATCATGGTCTTGTCCATGTAGAACAGCTCGTTGTCCAGCCCGGCGTAGCCGGCGGCCATCGAACGCTTGTTGACGATGATGGTCTTGGCCTTGTAGGCCTCCAGGATCGGCATGCCTGCGATCGGCGACTTGGGGTCGGTCTTGGCCGCCGGGTTGACCACGTCGTTGGCGCCCAGCACCAGCACCACGTCCGCCTGGCCGAACTCGCTGTTGATGTCTTCCATCTCGAAGACCTGGTCGTACGGCACCTCGGCCTCGGCCAGCAGCACGTTCATATGGCCGGGCATGCGGCCCGCCACCGGGTGGATCGCGTATTTCACGGTCACGCCCTTTTCCGCCAGCTTTTCGGTCAGTTCCTTGAGCGCGTGTTGGGCGCGCGCAACGGCCAGACCGTAGCCCGGCACGATGATCACGGTCTCGGCATTGCCCATCAAGAAGGCGGCGTCGTCGGCCGAACCCGATTTCACATTGCGCTGCGCCTGCGCGCCGGCGGCCGCGCCTGCCGACGCGTCGCCGCCGAAGCCGCCCAGGATCACGTTGAAGAACGAGCGGTTCATCGCCTTGCACATGATGTACGAGAGGATGGCACCGGACGAACCCACCAGCGAGCCCGCGATGATCAGCATCGGGTTGTTCAGCGAGAAGCCGATGCCCGCCGCCGCCCAGCCCGAGTACGAGTTCAGCATCGACACCACCACCGGCATGTCGGCGCCGCCGATCGGGATGATGATCAGCACGCCCAGCACGAAGGCGATCGCCAGCATGATCAGGAACGGCAGCCAGTCCTGCGACAGGAAGAAGATGACGCCGAAGCCCACCATCGCCACTGCCAGCAGCAGGTTCAGCCAGTGCTGGCCGGCAAACACCACCGGCGCGCCCTGGAACAGGCGGAACTTGTAGCGCCCGGCCAGCTTGCCAAAGGCGATCACCGAGCCCGAGAAGGTGATGGCGCCGACAAAGCAGCCAATGAACAGCTCGATGCGGTTGCCCAGCGGGATCAGGTGCGAGCCTGCCGGCGTGATGCCGAACGCCGCCGGTTCGGCGACTGCCGCCACCGCGATGAACACCGCCGCCAGACCGATCAGCGAGTGCATCGCCGCCACCAGTTCCGGCATCTTGGTCATCTCGACCTTTTTCGCCACATAGGCGCCAATGCCGCCACCCACCACCAGCGCGCCGAAAATCAGCGCAAGGCCCGAGCCCACCGACGACTGGGCCGTGCCGGCCGCCAGGAAGTCATTCTTGAGCTTGACGATCAGGGCCAGCGTGGTCACCACGGCAATGGCCATGCCGATCATGCCGAAGGCATTGCCCTTGCGCGCCGAGGCCGGGTGCGACAGCCCCTTGAGCGCCTGGATGAAACACACCGAGGCCACCAGGTAGAGCAGGGTGACCAGGTTCATGCTGACAAGACCCGTCATCACGCGCCCTCCTTGGCCAGTGCCGGCTTGGCCTCAGGCGCCTTGGCCTTCGGTTCCTTCTTCTTGAACATCTCCAGCATGCGCTGGGTGACCAGGAAGCCGCCGAACACATTGACCGCGGCCAGCGCCACCGCCAGCGTGCCCATCACGCGCCCGACGCCACCTTCGGTCAGGCCCGCCGCGAGCATGGCGCCAACGATGATGATGGCCGATATCGCGTTGGTCACCGCCATCAGGGGTGTATGCAGGGCTGGCGTGACCGTCCAGACCACGTGGTAACCCACGTAGATCGCCAGCACGAAGATGATCAGGTTGATCACCGTGTGGTTCACCATCTCCATCGACTTCTCCTCCGTTGCTTTGAATCCGGGATGCGGCGTTTTGCTGTGTTTTTTCTTTGCTGCATTACGGCGTGCCAAGGGTCAGTGGCTCTGACTGACCGACGGCGCGCTCCCTCTTCCGCTTGCGGGAGAGGGGGGCAAAAGCAGCGGGCGCACGGCGCCCTTGGAAATTAAGCCGCCTCGCGCACGACCTGGCCGTCCCTGCACATCAGGCACGCCGCGACGATGTCGTCCTCAAGGTTCAGCGCGAACTGGCCGTCCTTGTCGACGACCAGCTTGAGGAAATCCAGCACGTTGCGGGCGTAGAGTGCCGAGGCGTCGGCCGCGACCATGCTGGCCAGGTTGGTGTGCCCGATGATGATGACGCCGTTGTGGTTGACCACCTCGTCGGCCACCGTCAGCGGGCAGTTGCCGCCCTGCGCGGCGGCCAGGTCCACCACCACCGAGCCCGGCTTCATCTGCGCCACGGTCGCTTCCTGCAGCAGCACCGGCGCCTTGCGGCCCGGGATCAGCGCGGTCGTGATGACGATGTCGGCCTGGGTCGCGCGCTGGTGCACCAGCTCGGCCTGGCGCTTCATCCAGTCCGGCGGCATCGGGCGGGCATAGCCGCCCACGCCCTGGGCGATCTCGCGCTCTTCGTCGGTGAGGAACGGCACGTCGAGGAACTTGCCGCCCAGCGATTCGATCTGCTCCTTGACCGCGGGGCGCACGTCGGAGGCTTCGATCACCGCGCCCAGCCGCTTGGCCGTGGCAATGGCCTGCAGGCCCGCCACGCCCGCGCCCAGGATCAGCACGCGCGCGGCCTTGACGGTGCCGGCGGCGGTCATCAGCATCGGCATGAAGCGCTGGTAGTGGTGCGCGGCCACCAGCACGGCCTTGTAGCCGGCGATGTTGGCCTGCGACGACAGCACGTCCATGCTCTGCGCGCGCGTGGTGCGCGGCGCGGCTTCGAGCGCGAAGGCGGTGATGTTCGCGGCGGACATGCGCGCGTTGTTCTCGGCATCGAAGGGATTGAGCATGCCGACCAGTACGGTGCCTGGCTTCATCTGCGCGAGCTCGGTGGCGTCCGGTGCGCGCACCTTGAGCACCAGTTGCGCACCGAATGCCTCGGCGGCGCTGCCGATGGTGGCGCCGACCGCCTCATACGCGCTGTCGGGCTGGCTGGCGCTCAGGCCGGCACCGGCCTGCACGACTACCTTGTGGCCCTGGGCGACGTATTTCTTGACGGTCTCCGGGGTGGCGGCGACGCGAGTCTCGCCGGCCCGCGTCTCCTGCGGGATGCCGATGTACATCGTCGATTTCTCCTTTAGCTGGCGTCTTGTCTGGTTGGGCGGACCGACGTCTGGTCCGGGGCGCCGAGGTTTAAGCCGCAGCGCACAATTTTTTCGCAGCTTACAGGAATCTGACGCTCTATGGTGACCGGCCGGTCGGCTTTTGGCGCGACCGCCAAAACGGGGGGTGCAGCGCCTGCGTGGCTCCCTGGCCCGGATTTCAGGCGGCGCCCGTGGCGCTGCACGATGGGCCCGCAACCGGTAGAATGCGGGATTGCCTAAAAATTGAGCATCATGTCAAGTGATTGGAATGCCAGCGTGACCGTTGCCGCCGTGATCGAACGCGGCGGCCGCTTCCTGCTGGTAGAAGAGGAAACCGCCGACGGGCTGCGCCTGAACCAGCCCGCCGGGCACCTGGACCCGGGCGAAAGCCTGGTCCGCGCCGTGATCCGCGAAACCCTGGAAGAAACCGCGCACACCTTCGAGCCGCGCGCGCTGCTGGGTTGCTACATGGGCCGCTCGCTGTCGTCGCGCACCGGCACCGACGTGACCTATGTGCGCTTTGCCTTTACCGGCGACCTGGGCTCGCTCGATGCGGGCCGCCAGCTCGACACCGGCATCGTGCGCACGGTCTGGATGAGCGCGGAAGAGCTGCGCGCCTGCCCGGAACGCCACCGTTCCCCGCTGGTGATGGCCTGCGTGGATGACTACCTGGCCGGCAAGCGTTTTGCGCTGGACGCGCTGTACACGCACCCGTCGGTGCTGCAAGCGGGGGCGCAGTCGTGAGCGGTGCGGGAAAACGTGTTGTCGTGGGCATGTCGGGCGGGGTCGATTCGTCGGTCACCGCATGGCTGCTCAAGCAGCAGGGCTACGAGGTCATCGGCCTGTTCATGAAGAACTGGGAAGACGATGACGACAGCGAGTACTGCTCGACGCGCCAGGACTGGCTGGACGTGGTGTCGGTGGCCGACCTGATCGGCGTCGACGTGGAGGCGGTCAACTTCGCCGCCGAGTACAAGGACCGCGTCTTTGCCGATTTCCTGCGCGAATACTCGGCCGGCCGCACGCCCAACCCGGATGTGCTGTGCAATGCCGAGATCAAGTTCAAGGCCTTTCTCGACCATGCCATGTCGCTGGGCGCGCAGACCATCGCCACCGGCCACTATGCGCGCGTGCGCCAGAACGCGGCCGGCCGCTTCGAGCTGCTCAAGGCGCTGGACCATACCAAGGACCAGAGCTATTTCCTGCACCGGCTGAACCAGGCGCAGCTGTCGCGCACGCTGTTCCCGCTGGGCGAGATCCCCAAGACGCGCGTGCGCGAGATCGCCGCCGAGATCGGCCTGCCGAACGCGAAGAAGAAGGATTCGACCGGCATCTGCTTTATCGGCGAGCGCCCGTTCCGCGATTTCCTGAACCGCTACCTGCCGACCAGGCCGGGCCCGATGAAGACGCCCGAGGGCAAGGTGGTGGGCGAGCATATCGGCCTGGCCTTCTACACGCTGGGCCAGCGCAAGGGCATCGGCCTGGGCGGCAGCCGCGACGGCAACGGCGACGCCTGGTACGTGGCGCGCAAGGATATGGCGAACAATACGCTTTACGTGGTGCAGGGCCACGACCACCCGTGGCTGCTGACGCCAGTGCTGAGCGCGTCGGACCTGTCCTGGGTGGCGGGCGAACCGCCTGCCGCGGGCGCGGCGATGGCGGCCAAGACGCGCTACCGCCAGAGCGATGCGGCGTGCACGGTGCAGGCGGTGGACAACGACGCGCTGACGCTCGGGTTTGCCGAGGCACAGTGGGCGGTCACGCCCGGCCAGTCGGCGGTGCTGTACGACGGCGATATCTGCCTGGGTGGCGGCATCATCCAGTAAGGCCTGCCACGCCATCAATAAAACACCCGCTTGATGCGGGTGTTTTTCCTTGAGCGGCAGGGGGCTTCAGCCGCGCGGCGGCGCGGTGTCGATGAACGACTGCCGCTTCGACAGCTTTTCTTCCAGCGCCGCCAGGTTGTGATGGCGCTCGCGCCAGGCGATATCGGGGAAGCGGAAGTCCAGGTAGGACAGCGCGCAGCCTACCGCCACATCGGCCAGCGAATAGTGGATGCCGGTGCAGAAGGGGCGGTCGGCCAGGCCGTGCGCCATGGCCACCAGTGCCGCGTCGATCTTGCCGCGCTGGCGCTGCACCCAACGCTCGCTGCGCTCGTGCGGCTCGCGCTGGGTTGCTTCCAGGCGCACCAGCAGCGCGGCGTCGAGCAGGCCGTCGGCCAGCGCTTCCCAGCACCGGACTTCCAGGCGTTCGCGCCCGCCCTGCGGGATCATGCGGCTGACCGGCGTCAGGGTGTCGACATATTCGACGATCACGCGCGAATCAAAGATTGCGCCGCCGTCTTCCATGACCAGGCAAGGCACCTTGCCAAGCGGGTTGTACTGGCCGATCTTCGTCTCGGGCGACCAGACATCCTCTTCGATGAGCTGGCACTCGATCTTTTTCTCCGCCATTACCACGCGCACCTTGCGCGCGTAGGGACTGGTCCGGGATGCATACAGCTTCATGTTCTCCCCTTGAGCTTGTTATGAAGTGCATCGTCGCTCGGTGGCAGTGGCAACGCCGGGGAGGGCGGGGGGCTTGCCCGATGCACTTCATAACAGGCTACTGGAACGGCGTGCGCGAGTATACCCGTGGCGCCTGGGGAATGCGGGCTCGCGCACCGAAGTCCCGCGGCCGTGCTTGACCGCTGCCCCTGAGCGGGGGCAGGGATGGTAAAATCCCGCATTGCGCAGCGCCGGCACCGGTGCCGCGTGCGCGGGCGGGCCTGCCGGTGCGGCGCTTTGGACGCATCGGGCCATCGTTCCCGCCCCCCAACGCTGACAGCGCTGGCCCCCGCGGCGCTGCTTGCACGTCGCCTTCTTCTACTCCTCCCTTTTCCCGGTTTCCAGCATGACCTCCTCTTCGCTTTCGCCGCTCACCGCCCTGTCCCCGATCGATGGCCGTTATGCCGCCAAGGCCGATGCGCTGCGCGAATGGCTGTCCGAGGCGGCATTCATGCGCAACCGCGTCAAGGTCGAGGTGCACTGGCTGATCGCGCTGTCGCAGGCCGGCCTGCCCGACATGCCCAAATTTTCGCCCGCGTCCGAGGCCGCACTGCTGGCGCTGGTGGACAAGTTCAGCGAGGCCGACGCCGCCCGCATCAAGGAAATCGAAGCCGTCACCAACCATGACGTGAAGGCGGTCGAGTACTGGCTCAAGGAACAGGTCAAGGGCAACGCCGAGCTGGAAGCCGCCAGCGAGTTCATCCACTTCGCCTGCACCTCGGAAGACATCAACAACACCTCGCACGGCATGATGCTCAAGGGCGCCCGCGAAAGCGTGGTGGTGCCGGCGCTCGAGCGCGTGCATGCCCGCCTGGTGGAACTGGCCAAACTGAATGCGGCCCAGCCGATGCTGTCGCGCACCCACGGCCAGCCGGCCAGCCCGACCACGCTGGGCAAGGAAATGGCCAACGTGGCCGCGCGCCTGGCGCGCGCGATCCAGCGCATCGAGCAGGTCGAGCTGCTGGGCAAGATGAACGGTGCCGTGGGCAACTACAACGCTCACCTGTCGGCCTACCCGACCTTCGACTGGGAAGCCTTCTCGAAGCAGGTCATCGAGACCCGCCTGGGCCTGAGCTTCAACCCCTACACCATCCAGATCGAGCCGCACGACTACATGGCCGAGCTGTTCGACGCGATCGCCCGCGCCAACACCATCCTGCTCGACCTGAACCGCGACGTCTGGGGCTATATCTCGCAGGGCTACTTCAAGCAGAAGACCAAGGCCGGCGAAATCGGCTCGTCGACCATGCCGCACAAGGTCAACCCGATCGATTTCGAGAACTCCGAAGGCAACCTGGGCCTGGCCAATGCCGTGCTGCGCCACCTGTCCGAGAAGCTGCCGCTGTCGCGCTGGCAGCGCGACCTGACCGACTCGACCGTGCTGCGCAATATCGGCGTGGCCTTCGGCTACAGCCTGCTGGCCTACGAGGCATGCCTGCGCGGCCTGGGCAAGCTGGAGACCAACCCCGAGCGCCTCAACGAAGACCTGGACAACTGCTGGGAAGTGCTGGCCGAGCCGGTGCAGACCGTGATGCGCCGCTTTGGCGTGCCCAACCCGTACGAGCAGCTCAAGGAGCTGACCCGCGGCAAGGGTATCTCGCGCGAGGCGCTGCAGACCTTCATCAGCGGCCTGGCCATCCCGGACGACGCCAAGAAGCTGCTGCTGGAGATGACTCCCGGCAGCTACATCGGTAAGGCCGCGGTGCTCGCTGAGCGTATCTGACATCACATGTGGCGCCCTGGCCCGGGCGTTGTACAGGAAAAGCCATCCACCAGGATGGCTTTTTTGCTTTTCCGGGCTGGCCGGCAAGGGGCGCCGCGTCTTTGTGCCGCTTGCGGCAGAATGTCGCTTCAAAGCATTTGAATAACTTAATGAAGGACTGTCCTGCATCGGCGCACGTCCGCCCGCAATAATGCGAGAATCTTAAGCGCACGGGCAGGCTTGCCCCTGCCCGCAGCTTCCCCAAAATTGTGAAACGCCCGTGCCATGGGCGAGAGGATTCCGATGCGTTCTACCGCCAATGCCCCCGCTGGCTACGGTGCTACCGCGATTGCCCTGCATTGGGTCATTGCGCTGGCAATCTTTGCCGCGTTCGGGCTGGGCCTGTACATGACCGACATTCCGGGGCTGACGCCGACCAAGCTCAAGCTCTACTCCTGGCACAAGTGGCTGGGCGTGACGATCTTCGCCGTCGCCGTGCTGCGCGTGCTGTGGCGGGCTACCCATGCGGCCCCGCCGGTAGTCGCCGGCACCCCGGCCTGGCAGGCCAGGGCCGCGGCTGGCGCCCACCACCTGCTGTACCTGCTGATCGTGATCGTCCCGATCACCGGCTACCTCTACAGCTCGGCCGCGGGCGTGCCGGTGGTGTACCTGGGCCTGTGGAAGATGCCGGCGCTGCTGGAAAAGAACGACGAACTGAAGGACGTGCTGAAGTTCGCCCATGTCTGGCTGAACTACCTGATGTCGGCCGTGGTCGTTGTCCATGCGGCCGCTGCGGTGAAGCACCAGTTCGTCGACCGCGACGGCACGCTGGGCCGGATGCTGCCGTTCCTGCGCTGAGCCAGGCAACCGCCCAATTTTTTCGTACCGCGGCGCCGCGGCGCCGACCCTGACAGGAGTCTTCTGAGATGAAACGCAATTCCCGCCGCGGCTCGCTGGTCATCGCCGCCGTCCTGGCCGCCACTGGCATCGCCGCCAACCTGGCCTGGGCCCAGGTCGATGCAGCCAAGAGCTCGGTAACCGCGGTCGCGCGCCAGATCGGCGTGCCGATGGAAGGCAAGTTCAAGAAATTCGATGCCGCCGTCAGCTTCGACCCGGCCAAGCTGGCGACCTCGTCGGCCAAGGTCGAGATCGATGTGGCCAGCTTCGAGATCGGCGATGCCGAGACCAGCAAGGAAGTGAGGGGCAAGGACTGGTTCGACGCCGCCAAGTACCCCAAGGCGGTGTTCCAGTCCACCAGCATCAAGAACGGCACGCCGGGCAAGTACGACGTGGCCGGCAAGCTGACTATCAAGGGCAAGACCGTGGACGTGGTGGTGCCTGCCACCTACCGCCAGGAAGGCGCCGTGCAGGTGTTCGAGGGCGCGCTGCCGATCAAGCGCACCGCGTTCAATATCGGCGACGGCGAATGGAAGGACACTTCCGTGGTGGCCGACGACGTCCAGATCAAATTCCGTATCGTGCTGGCCAGGAAGTAAGGCCGGCATTCCGCTGACGTACCCCGGACGTACCTGAAACGTGCGTCCCAACCTGATTTGTCCGGAGATTTCATGAAACTGCGTTCCCTCGTTGCCGCCGTCGCGGCCATTTCCGCAACCGCCGCCTTCGGCGTGGCTTCGGCCAATACCGTGACGTATAACCTCGATCCGACCCATACCTACCCGAGCTTCGAGGCCGACCACCTGGGCGGCCTGTCGACCTGGCGCGGCAAGTTCGAGAAGTCCAGCGGCGTGGTGACGCTGGACCGCGCCGCCAAGGCGGGCTCGGTCGAGGTCAAGATCGACGCGGCTTCGATCGATTTCGGCAACGCCAAGCTGAACCAGCACGCCAAGAGCGCGGACATGTTCGACGTGGAAGCCTTCCCCGAGGCCACCTACAAGGGCAAGTTCTCCAAGTTCAAGGGTGACGTGCCGACCGAGGTCGACGGCGTGCTGACCCTGCGCGGCGTGTCCAAGCCGGTCAAGCTGGAAATCCGCGACTTCAAGTGCATCCAGCACCCGATGCTCAAGCGCGAAGCCTGCGGCGCCGACGCCGTGGGCCAGTTCAACCGTGCCGATTTCGGCCTGGACTATGGCGTCAAGATGGGCTTCAAGCCCGAAGTCAAGCTCGCCATCCAGGTGGAAGGCGTGCGCGCGGACTGAGCGCGCGGCCCGCTGTGGCGGGCTCCCAGCTAGTGAAGGCCGGCCATGCCGGCCTTTTTTGTTGTCCTGCACCATCCGGGGGGCCTGCCAGGGCACTTTGTTGTACGACTTGCGACCGGCACAGTACAATGGCCCGCGGCAATCCACCTTGATCGGGGTATTGCTACTCCTGCCAAGGCGGGGGCAGCCATGCCCGCAACCGGCTATAGCGCTTCACTATGAGCATTCGCTGCATGTCCCGATACCGGTAGCCATCCTGCGACCACCTCGCCTCTCATGCTGTACCCGGCCGTTCTGCCCTGGCTGTATGGCCTGCAGCGTTTCCCGGTTTTCCCTGGCGCAATACCGTGTATTCCAAAACGCAAATCGATCCGGTAGTTAGTTTCCGCAACTCGCAGGGCGAGCAGGTGCGGGGCACGATTGTCAATCTCCAGAGAAAGTCTCTGGTGATGGAAATCTACAACCCGTATTCGATCGTGCAGGTCAGCGAGGTGCTGAGCGAACTCGGCGTCCGTATGGGCGCCAAGAATGCCTACCTCGGCAAGGCCGTGGTCATGAGCCTGGTGAACACCGGCCTGACCGCGGTGGTGTCGCTGACGCTGATTGACGAATGGCTGGAACTGAGCAATCTCGACGACGAGCCCAAATCGGTCGCGCGCGAGTCGCTGCGGTTTGTGCAGGACTGGGATAAGCGGTTCAATATCCGGCGCGACTACCAGATCGTGGTCAACGAGATGCGCGCGTTCCTGTCCGAAGTGTCGCGCTGGGTGGAGCAGGTTGACATGACGAGCACACTGCCCAAGGAAGGCGATACCCTGCGCATGGACGTGTTCGAGGAACTGGCCGCCCCGATCGCACTGAAGATCCGCGAATATTCCGCGCGCCTCGACGGCGAAGCCGCGCACGTGCCGGAAGAGGACACGGTGATGCACCGCACCTTCACCCAGGCGGCGCTGCATCCCTTGCTGCTGCGCTCGCCGTTCGTGTTCCGGACCTACACCAAGCCGCTGGGCTATGCCGGCGACTACGAGATGGTCAACCAGATCCTGTCGGATCCGCGCCAGGGCCCCAGCACCTACTTCCAGATCGTCAATGCGACGTTCCTGCAGTCGTCCGTGGCCGCGGCCCACCGCAACCGCATCGACCTGCTGGTCGACTTCCTGGTGCGCATGGCCGACCAGGCCCGTGCCGCGGGCAAGCCGTTCCGCCTGCTCAATGTCGGCTGTGGCCCCGCGGTCGAGATCAACCGCTTCATTACCGAGTACCCCGAGCCGCACTGGCTGTCGTTCCAGTTGCTCGACTTCAGCCAGGAAACGCTGGACTACGCCCGCGAGCGCATCAACGAAAGCTGCCGCAAGGCGAATGCGAAGGTCGAGGTGGAATATGTCCACCACTCCGTGCATGAACTGCTCAAGCGCCGCATCGACCACGATCCGTCGCTGCGCGAGTTCGACGGGGTCTATTGCGCCGGCCTGTTCGACTACCTGTCCGACCGCGTCTGCGCGCGCCTGCTCAGCTATTTCTCCACGCGCACGCACCCCGAGGGGCGCATCCTGGCCACCAACGTCCACGTCGATAACCCGGAACGGTACAGCATGGAACATATGCTGGAGTGGTACCTGATCTACCGCGATGAGGCCGGCATGAAGGCGTTGCTGCCGTCCAATACGCGTGACGGCCTCACCTACGTCGACCCGACCGGCGTCAATGTGTTTGTGGAAGCGGTCGTGACCGACCCGGCCAAGGCCTGACCACTATGCTGAAAAGGACTTCGGGCAGGTATTCCCCCTACGAGACTGACCTGCGCGAGTTCCGCCTCGTATCGAGCCGGGCGGGCGCGCTGACGGCCATTGTGCTGGTGATGGCCGGCGTCGGGCTCGACTACGGCATCTATCCCGGCCATCAGTTGCAGTTCTTTGTCGCCCGCCTGATGGTCTCGGTCCTGATCGGGCTGATCCTGCTGCTGTTGGCCAACCAGGCCGGCAGGCGCTTCGTGCAGCCGCTCACGCTGGCCTGGCTGCTGCTGCCGCAGATGATGATTGCCTGGATGATCGCCACCACCGACGGCGCCTCATCCATCTACTACGCCGGACTGAACCTGGTCATCTTCGCGGTCGGCATCGCCATGCCCATGGGGCTGTGGCAGACCATCGGCTTTGGCGTGGTGACCTACCTGCTGTATTTCGCCGCCTGCCTGATCCACCCGGACGGGCTCACGCAGCGCGCGCACTTTATCGTCAACTCGCTGTTCATCCTGTTTTCGATCGTCGCCAGCGCGGTCTACACCTTCATGAACGAGCGCGGGCACTTCCACCTGATCCGCCTGAAGGAAGAACTGGCGCACAAGAATGAAGAGCTTGCCGACATCAACCGGCGCCTGGCCGACATCAAGGGCCAGATGCTGCAGCAGGAAAAGATGGCCGCCATCGGTACCCTGGCGGCCGGCCTGCTGCACGAGGTGAACAACCCGGTCAACTTCTGCCTGATGGCGATCGAAGTGGCGATGGAAGAGCCGCAGGCCAAGGAGGCCCCGGCGCTGGAAGAGTGCCTGGTCGACGCCAGGCAGGGCATGCAGCGCATCCAGCATATCGTTTCCGACCTGAAGACCTTCGCCTACCGCAAGCCCGGTGCCGAGGTCGAGGGCACGCCGTTCCTGTTCGAGAAGGCGCTCGATTCGTCGATCCGCCTGACCGCGCACGAGCTGCGCGGCGTCGCCCTGACGCGGGAGCTGGTCACCGACACCCTGGTGCTGGGCGACGAAGCGGCCGTTATCGGCGTGCTGATCAACCTGTTCTCGAATGCCGCGCTGGCCATGCGCAAGGCGGGCACGGCGGCGCCGGCCATCCATACCACGGCCAGGTGGGACAACCACCGCCTGCATGTCACGGTGCGCGACAACGGCCCTGGCATTCCCCAGGAAAACCTGGCGCGCGTGTTCGAGCCGTTCTTCACCACGCGCGAGGTGGGGCAGGGGCTTGGCCTGGGCCTGTCGATCAGCTACGCGGTGATCGAGCGCCATGGCGGCCAGCTGTTTGCCGAGAGCGAACTCGGCCAGTGGACCGCCTTCAGCTTCGACCTGCCGCGTGCGGAGTAACCAGCCATGAGCGAAGTCATGCAGGCACGGCCTGCCGTCCTCTACGTCGACGACGAAGACATGGCGCGCAAGTACTTCGCCCGCGCGGTCGGCAGCGACTATGAGGTACTGCTGGCCAGCAGCGCCGACGAAGCCATGTCCGTGCTGCGCTCGGACCCGGCCCGCGTGGCGATCCTGGTGACCGACTTCCGCATGCCCGGGCGCGATGGCGGCGTGCTGCTGCGCCAGGTGGCGCAGGCGTATCCGCAGATCGTGCGCATCCTGGTGACGGCCTATGCCGACAAGGAAGTGCTGCTGCAAACGGTCAACAGCGGCGAGATCTTCCAGATCCTGGAAAAGCCGCTGAGCGTGGGCAACCTGCGCGACGTGCTGGCGCGGGCCGCAGAGCGCCACCGCGAGCGCACCCTGCGCCAGCACCGGCTGATGGCGATCGACGAGACCCTGGCCTTCCTGGCGCATGAACTGAACACGCCGCTGGCGGCCATTGCCAACTTTGCGCGCGGCATCGGCGCACGCGCGGCCGGCGAATACAGCGCGCAGCGCCAGGGCGAGATCGGCCAGGCCGCCGGCGCTATGCACGACAACGCCCAGTATTGCCTGGCGGTGCTGTCGTCGTTCCTGCAGTCGGTGCGCAACAGCGCCGGCAGCGGGCCGGTGCGGCGCGGGACCGGCAACGAGATCAGCGCCGGCGCGCTGGTCTCTTCGCTGCTGGACAGCTACCCCTTCGCGGGGGAG
Organism: Cupriavidus sp. LA-1; assembly: GCF_055385985.1. Lineage (NCBI taxonomy): Bacteria > Pseudomonadati > Pseudomonadota > Betaproteobacteria > Burkholderiales > Burkholderiaceae > Cupriavidus > Cupriavidus sp. LA-1. The sequence continues at coordinate 406,444 of NZ_AP031387.1, forward strand.
CAGCGCAGCTGGGTGGAGGTCGATATGCAGGGGGACTTCCCCGTGCAGACCCTGCCCAACTGCGTGGCGCTGGTGCTGTCTTCGGTGATGAGCAATGCGCTGCGGGCGCTGGCCGATATCGGCGCGCCGTCGCTGCGCTTTGTGGTGGTGGCGCAGCCACGTGCCGAGATCCGTATCTGCGACAACGGGCCGGGCATCCCGCCCGAGGTGATGGACCGGCTGCTGGTCGATCCCGTCACCACGCACGCCAGCGCCGGCGGCAGCGGCCTGGGCATGATTTTCTGCAACCGCGTCATGCAGTCCTTTGGCGGCGGGATCCGGATCGAATCCGCGTCCGGCGCCGGCACGACGGTGACGCTGGACTTTCCAAGTTTCAAGAGTCGAAAGCATAGGAGTGACCGATGACCGAACCGAATGCCACCCAGGCACCACCCCCGGCGATTCTGTTCGTCGATGACGAGGCTACGGCAGTCAAGTATTTCCAGCGTGCCATCGGGGCGCTGGCACCGGTGGTCACCGGCGGCTCCGTGGAGGAGGGCAAGGCAATGCTGGATGCACATGCCGGCAGCCTGGCGGTGCTGGTGTCGGACCAGCGCATGCCGGGCGAGCATGGCAATGAACTGCTGCGCTACGCACGCGAACGCTACCCGCATATCGTGCGCATCCTGACCACCGCGTATTCCGAGCTCGACCAGACCGTCGAGGCGGTGAACCAGGGGCAGATCCATCGCTACATCAAGAAGCCATGGGACATCACCGCGCTGCGCATGGAGCTCAGGCAGGCGCTGGAACTGTCGGGCCTGCGCAAGGAACGCGACCAGCTGGTGCGCGAGAAGCTGTCGGTGCTGCAGACCCAGACCGTGGCTTCGCGCATCGGCATGGTGCACGCGCTGTGCGCCAGCCTGATCGGGCCGGGCCGCTTCCAGCCGGTGGAGACCTACCTCGCGGCGGTCGACCTGGCTGGCGCGGCGAATGTCGATCCGGACTGGCAGCGCATGGACTACGCCGACCTGGTGCGCGCCGAAGCTGAACGCAGCGGCAGCTTCGGCCATGCCGTCGGCACGCGCCTGGGGCAGCTGCGCAGCACCCATGCGGGCAAGGGCGCGGCCGATGCCACGGCGGTGATCGCCGACGCGCTCGGCAGCGAAGTAGTGCGCCGCGACGGCGATACCGTGGTGTGGGCCGCACCGGCAACGCTGGCCGAGTTCCTGGCGCAGCCGGTGGGATCGCCGGTGTCGGCGTCGCACGCCGCCTGGCTGGCGAGCCTGCTGTGGCTGGAAGAGGCAGGCGGCGCGGTGAAATTCGCGCGTGACGGCGAGACCGTGGTGTGCCGCGCGGTCCCGCGCAGCGAGGCCTTTGCGGCCGACCGGCTGGCGGCGTGGATCGAGCGGTTCTCGATGCCGGCCTGAATCTCCCGGCTGGGTTTTACCCAGGCTTTGCAGCCATGAAAAACGGCGCCCCGCGGGGCGCCGTTCCGTTTTGCCGGCAGGGCAGGGCTTATGCCTGCGCGCCGTAGTTGGGGTCGTTGCGGTCGGTCGACTCGGACTTCTTCTCGCCCTTGACCAGATCCTCGCGCTTGACGCCCAGCCACATCGCCAGCGCCGCGGCCACGAACACCGACGAGTAGATGCCGAACAGGATACCGACCGTCAGTGCCAGCGCGAAGTAGTGCAGGGTGGGGCCGCCGAAGAAGAACATCGACAGCACCATCATCTGGGTCGAACCGTGGGTGATGATGGTCCGCGAGATGGTGCTGGTGATCGCGTTGTCGATGATCTCGTGCGTGGTCATCTTGCGGTACTTGCGGAAGTTCTCGCGGATCCGGTCGAAGATCACCACCGATTCGTTGACCGAGTAGCCCAGCACCGCCAGGATCGCCGCCAGCACCGACAGCGAGAATTCCCACTGGAAGTAGGCGAAGAAGCCCAGGATGATGACCACGTCGTGCAGGTTGGCAATGATGCCCGCCACCGCGAACTTCCATTCGAAACGGAACGACAGGTAGATCACGATGCCGGCCACCACGCACAACAGCGCCAGCAGGCCGTCGGTGGCCAGTTCCTTGCCCACCTGCGGACCGACGAACTCCACCCGTTGCAGCTTGACGTCAGGCGAGGCCCCCTGCAGTGCGGTCATCACCTGCTCGCTCTGCTGGGCCGAGGTGACGGGCTTGCCGTCCGGGCCCTTCTGCAGCGGCAGGCGGATCATCACGTCGCGCGAGGTGCCGAAGTTCTGCACCTGCACGTCGGTGTAGCCCAGCTTGCCCACCTGGCCACGGATCTTTTCCAGGTCGGCCGCCTGCTGGTAGTTGACCTCCATCACCGTGCCGCCGGTGAATTCGATCGACAGGTGCAGGCCTTTGTGCCAGAGGAAGAACACGGCCGCGGCAAACGTCAGGAAGGAGATCACGTTGAAGACCAACGCGCGCTTCATGAACGGAATGTCGCGCCGGATGCGGAAGAATTCCATGTTGAATCCTGTTCTGTACTGCTAGTTGTTGCTGATCGCTGATCGCTGATCGCTGACCGGTGGCCTTACTTGGCGACCGGCGTGTCGGTGGCGCTGCCCGGCTTCCAGATCTGGCCGATGGCCACGCTCTGCAGCTTCTTCTTGCGCCCGTACCACAGGTTGACCAGGCCGCGGTTGAAGAACACCGCTGAGAACATCGAGGTCATGATGCCCAGGCAGTGCACCACGGCAAAGCCGCGCACCGGGCCCGAACCGAAGGCCAGCAGCGCCAGGCCGGCGATCAGCGTGGTCACGTTGGAGTCCAGGATGGTGGCCCAGGCGCGGTCGAACCCGACCGCGATCGCCATCTGCGGCGACGCGCCCCCGCGCAGTTCTTCGCGGATGCGCTCGTTGATCAGCACGTTGGCGTCGATGGCCATGCCCAGCACCAGCGCAATAGCGGCAATGCCCGGCAGCGTCAGCGTGGCCTGCAGCATCGACAGCACCGCGATCAGCAGCAGCAAGTTCACGCCCAGCGAAAACACCGAGAACATGCCGAACAGCATGTAGTACAGGATCATGAACACGGCGATGGCGGCGAAGCCGTAGGCGACCGAGTCAAAACCCTTCTTGATGTTGTCCGCGCCCAGCGACGGGCCGATGGTGCGCTCTTCGATGATTTCCATCGGCGCGGCCAGCGAGCCGGCGCGCAGCAGCAGCGCCAGGTCGTTGGCGGCTTCGGTGGAGTAGGAGCCGGTGATCTGGAAGCTCGAACCCAGTTCGGACTGGATCGTCGCCACCGTCAGGACTTCGCCCTTGCCCTTTTCGAACAGCACGATCGCCATCGGCTTCTTCAGGTTCTCGCGCGAGACGTCGCGCAGCACGCGGCCGCCCTGGGCGTCGAGCTTGATGTTGACCGAAGGATGCTGGTTCTGGTCGAAGCCGGCCGAGGCGCTTTCAATGCGGTCGCCGGTGAAGATGACCTGCTTCTTCAGCACCACCGGGGCGCCGTTGCCCTGGGTGAAGAGCTCGCTGCCGAACGGGATCGGGTCGCCCGGGCGCGGGATGCGCGGGGCGTCGTTGTCGACCAGGCGCGCTTCCAGCGTGGCAGTGCGGCCGATGATGTCCTTGGCCTTGGCGGTGTCCTGCACGCCCGGCAGCTGCACCACGATGCGGTCGGCGCCTTGCTGCTGGATCACCGGCTCGGCCACACCGAGCTCGTTCACGCGGTTGTGCAGGGTGGTGATGTTCTGCTTGACCGCCGCGTCCTGCACCGCCTTGCGGGCAGCGTCGGTGAAGGTGCCGACGATGTTGTTGCCGTCCATGGCGAATGCCACTTCACGCAGGTTGTCGGCCAGCACGGCGCGCGCGCGGCCGGCGTCGTCGGCGTTATTGAAGCGCACCGTCAGGCGCTCGCCGTCGCGGTCGATGCCGCCGTGGCGGATGTTCTTGTCGCGCAGCAGGGTGCGCGCGTCGCCGGCCAGGCTGTCGAGCTTCTTGTCGACGGCGCCCTTCATGTCGACCTGCAGCAGGAAGTGCACGCCGCCGCGCAGGTCCAGGCCCAGGTACATCGGCAGCGCGTGCATGGCGGTCAGCCAGCGCGGCGAGCCCGACAGCAGGTTCAGCGCCACCACGTAGGTGGCGTCGGCCGCGTCCGGATTCAGCGTGCGCGACAGCACGTCCTTGGCCTTGAGCTGCTCGTCGGTGGTGCGGAAGCGCGCCTTGACCGAGCCCGACTGGCCGGAAATATCGAAGAAGACGCCGTCAGGCTGGAGCTGGTTCTGCGCCAGGATCTCTTCGACCTGCTTCTGCATCGACAGGTCGACCTTGACCGTGGCCTTGCCCGAGGACACCTGCACGGCGGGCGCCTCGCCGAAGAAGTTCGGCAAGGTATAGGTGATGCCGATGGCCAGGGCCACCAGGATCACGAGGTATTTCCAAAGCGGATAACGATTCATCTCTGGCCAGTCATTCAGCGGTTGGCGGGGCCGGCGCTGGCGTGGCGCACCACGTCGGCGGGGCCGAACCGGTTTGGCAAACAGCCGCCTGGCAGCCACGCATCGAAGCCGCCGGGGCTTCGTCGGGCTGGATCAGGCGGCTGCCGTGGCATGCGCGAACGGGCATGCCGGAAAAGACAAAGGCGGGAGTCGCGCGCGCGATCCGGGGGATCAGAGCGCCTTCAGCGAGCCCTTGGGCAGCACCGTGGTCACGGCATTCTTCTGCACGGTGATTTCGGTGCCTGCGGCGATTTCCAGGCCGACGTACTGGTCGGTGACCTTGGTCACGCGGCCCAGGATGCCGCCGGCGGTGACGACTTCATCGTTCTTGGCCAGCGCTTCGAGCATTGCCTTGGATTCCTTCTGACGCTTCATCTGCGGGCGGATCATGATGAACCACAGCACACCAAACATCAGGATGATGGGCAGGAAGCTCATCAGGCCGCCAGCCGCGCCGCCGGCACCGGCGGTCTGGGCAAATGCGTTAGAAATCAGCACGTTGATTCTCCGTCACAAAGTCAGTCAATTAATCGAGCATTCTACCATTCGCACTCCGTCCCCCTTTCGCATTCTAGGGCGCCATACGGGTTTGTTCGGGTGCGTCCGGGGCAACTTGTGGCAGGGCCGGCATGGCCGGCCGCGACCGCCCGCCGGGGGCATGACCCGGCTATTCGACCGCCGGCGGCGCAAAAGTTCGCGCCGCCCGGCGTGGTTACTGCGTGCCGCGGGCGCGGTCGGCGGCGAACTTGCGGCGGAAATCGGCAAAGCGATGGTGCTCGATCGACTCGCGCACCTCGCGCATCAGCTGCAGGTAGTAGTGCAGGTTGTGGATGGTGTTCAGGCGCGCACCCAGGATCTCGCCCACCCGGTGCAGGTGGTGCAGGTAGGCGCGCGAGAAGTTGCGGCAGGTGTAGCAGGCGCAGCTCTCGTCGAGCGGGCGCGGGTCGTTGCGGTGCACGGCGTTCTTGATCTTGACGTCGCCGTAGCGGGTGAAGAGCCAGCCGTTGCGCGCGTTGCGGGTCGGCATCACGCAGTCGAACATGTCGACCCCGGCGGCCACGCCGGCGACCAGGTCCTCGGGCGTGCCCACGCCCATCAGGTAGTGCGGCTTGTCGGCCGGCAGGCGCGGCGCCACGTGTTCCAGCACGCGCATCATGTCTTCCTTGGGCTCGCCCACCGACAGCCCGCCAATGGCAAAGCCGTGGAAGTCCAGCTCTGACAGACCCGCCAGCGACTCATCGCGCAGGTCTTCGTACATGCCGCCCTGGACAATGCCGAACAGCGCATTGGGGTTGGCCAGGCGCCCGAACTCATCGCGCGAGCGCTTGGCCCAGCGCAGGCTCATGCGCATGGACTTGGCGGCTTCCTCGTGCGTGGCGGGGCGGCCGTCGATCTCGTATGGCGTGCATTCATCGAACTGCATGACGATGTCCGAGTTCAGCGTGCGCTGGATCTGCATCGAGATCTCGGGCGACAGGAACAGCTTGTCGCCATTGACCGGCGACGCGAAGGTGACGCCATCCTCGGTGATCTTGCGCAGGTCACCCAGCGAAAACACCTGGAAACCGCCGGAATCGGTCAGGATCGGCTTGTCCCAGCCGATAAAGCGGTGCAGGCCCTCGTGGGCGTTGACCACGTCCAGCCCCGGGCGCAGCCACAGGTGGAAGGTGTTGCCCAGGATGATCTGCGCGTCGATCTCGTTCAGTTCCAGCGGCGACATCGCCTTGACCGAGCCATAGGTGCCCACCGGCATGAAGATCGGCGTTTCGACCACGCCGTGGTTCAGCGTGACGCGGCCGCGGCGGGCGTTGCCGTCGGTGGTGATGAGTTCGAAGTTGAGCATGGCGAATAGTCGGAAATCAGGCCTTGGTGCCGGCACCAGGCTGGCGGGTCAGCAGCATGGCATCCCCGTAGCTGAAGAAACGGTAGCGCTGGTCGACCGCATGGCGGTAGGCGGCGCGGATGGCTTCCACCCCGGCCAGCGCCGACACCAGCATCAGCAGCGTCGACTTGGGCAGGTGGAAGTTGGTGATCAGGGCATCGATCAGGCGGAAGCGGTAGCCGGGGGTGATGAAGATATCGGTGTCGCCGCTGCCGGCGGCGAGCGTGCCGTCGGCCTGCGCGGCCGATTCCAGCGCGCGCAGCGAGGTGGTGCCGACCGCGATCACGCGGCCGCCGCGCGCGCGGGTGTCGCGCACGGCCTGGGCCAGTTCCTCGGAAATGGCGTACCACTCCGAGTGCATCTTGTGCTCGGCCAGGTTCTCGGTGCGCACCGGCTGGAAGGTGCCGGCGCCCACGTGCAGCGTCAGGAACGCGCGGCGCACGCCCGCGGCATCGAGCCGGGCGAACAGCGCATCATCGAAATGCAGCCCCGCGGTGGGCGCGGCGACTGCGCCGGGGCTGCGTGCGTAGACGGTCTGGTAGCGGGTCTCGTCGTAGGCGTCCGGATCATGCGTGATATACGGCGGCAGCGGCAGGCGGCCGTAGCGCTCGATCAGGTCCAGCGCCGGCTCGGGGAAACGCAGCGTGAAGAACTGGTCCACGCGCGGGCCCACGGTGACGGCAAAGGCCTCGTCGGCCAGGTGCAGCGTGCTGCCCTCGGCGGGCGTCTTGGAGGCGCGCACCTGGGCCAGCACGGTGTGGGTGTCGACCAGGCGCTCGACCAGCACCTCGATCTTGCCGCCACTGGGCTTGTGGCCGAAGAAGCGCGCCTTGATCACGCGGGTGTCGTTGAAGACCAGCAGGTCGTCGGGACGCAGGTAGTCGACGATATCGCTGAAGGCACGGTCGACCATGCGCACCGCATCGGCGGTGTCGGCGGGGGCCAGCCGTTCGACCACCAGCAGCCGGCTCGCGCTGCGGTCCGGCAGCGCGCTCTGGGCAATCAGTTCTGGTGGCAGCGGAAAATCGAAATCGGAAAGCGTCAACATCGTGGGAGCGGGGGCTGCGCGATCCCCATGCAGGCCGTAGCGGGGCACAAAACGGCACTCCACTGCCCGTGGTGGCAGCCGGCATGGGTACAATCGGCGAATCCGATATTGTAAGGCCACGGGCGCGCTTGCCGCCGGGCCGGGTGTGATACCGGCTATTCGCCAGTGCCGCGCCAGCCAGCCATGCTGAACCGCAGCGATTGCTGATTATTGTTTGCCGATGCCCGGAACCGCCGCCGAACCGATCCACGACCCCGCCGACACCGCCAAGGACACGGCGGCGCCCGCGCGCGGCAAGGCAGGCGATGCCAAGGGCAAGGCCGCGGCCTCCGGCACGTCCACCGCGGCCGCCCGGCTGGCCAAGCTCGGCCTGCGCCGTCCCGTCGACCTGGTGCTGCACCTGCCGATGCGCTACGAGGACGAGACCACGCTGGCGCCGATCGCCGAGGCGATCCACCGCGCCGGGCTCGGGCTGCCGGCGCAGGTCGAAGGCGAAGTCATTTCCAGCGAAGTCACGTTCCGCCCGCGCCGCCAGCTGGTGGTCAAGATTGCCGACGACAGCGGCGAGCTGACGCTGCGCTTCCTGAATTTCTATGGCAGCCAGACCAAGCAGATGGCCGAGGGCGTGCGCCTGCGCGTGCGCGGCGAGGTGCGCGGTGGTTTCTTCGGTGCCGAGATGGTCCACCCGACGGTGCGCCCGGTGGTGCCAGGCGAAGCGCTGCCGGATCGCCTGACACCGGTCTATCCGTCCACCGCCGGCATTGCGCAGGCCTACCTGCGCAAGGCCATCGGCGGCACGCTGTCGCGCACGCCCATGCCCGAGACGCTGCCGCAGGCGCTGCTGGAGGGGCCGCTGGCACGCCTGCACCTGCGCCCGCTGGCCGATTGCCTGCGGCTGCTGCACGCGCCCCCGCCGCAGGAGAGCGAGGCCGCGCTGGCCGACCGCTCGCACCCGGCCTGGCAGCGCATCAAGTTCGACGAGCTGCTGGCGCAGCAGATTTCGCTGCGGCGCGCGCACGCGGCGCGGCGCGAAAAAAATGCGCCGACCATGCCGCGCCGCGAGGGCGGGTTGCTCACGCGCTTCCTGGCCGCATTGCCATTCCGGCTGACCGGGGCGCAGCAGCGCGTCGTGGAGGAAATCGCCGCCGACATGACGCGCCCGCACCCGATGCACCGGCTGCTGCAGGGCGACGTGGGCAGCGGCAAGACCATCGTTGCCGCGCTGGCGGCCTGCCAGGCCATCGATGCCGGCTACCAGGCCGCGCTGATGGCGCCCACCGAAATCCTGGCCGAGCAGCACTACCGCAAGCTGTCCGCATGGCTGGAGCCGCTGGGCGTGCCGGTGGCGTGGCTGGCCGGCAGCCAGAAGGCGCGCGAGAAGCGCGAGGCCGTGGCGCGCGTGGAATCGGGCGAGGCGCAGCTGGTGATCGGCACCCATGCGCTGATCCAGGACACCGTGCGCTTTGCGAAGCTGGGACTGTCGGTGGTCGACGAGCAGCACCGCTTCGGCGTGGCGCAGCGGCTGGCGCTGCGCGGCAAGGCCGGTGCCGCCGATGCCGCGGTGCCCGCGGCCGACGCCGTGCCGCACCAGCTGATGATGTCGGCCACGCCGATCCCGCGCACGCTCGCCATGACTTACTACGCCGACCTCGACGTGTCGGTGATCGATGAACTGCCGCCGGGCCGCACCCCCATCGTCACGCGCCTGGTCAACGACGAGCGGCGCGACGAAGTGATCGGACGCATCCATCATGCCGCCGCCGAAGGCCGCCAGGTCTACTGGGTGTGTCCGCTGATCGAGGAAAGCGAGGCGCTGCAGCTGCAGACCGCGGTGGAGACCTATGAAACGCTGGTCGCGTCACTGCCGGACCTGCGCGTGGGCCTGGTGCACGGACGCCTGCCGCCGGCCGAGAAGGCATCGGTGATGGATGACTTCAGCGCCAACCGCATGCAGGTGCTGGTGGCCACCACCGTGATCGAAGTGGGCGTGGACGTGCCCAATGCCTCGCTGATGGTGATCGAGCATGCCGAGCGCTTTGGCCTGGCGCAGCTGCACCAGCTGCGCGGACGGGTGGGACGGGGCAGCGCCGAATCGGTCTGCCTGCTGATGTACCAGGCGCCGCTGTCGCCCACCGCGCGCGAGCGCCTGGCGACCATGCGCGAGACCACCGACGGCTTCGAGATCGCGCGGCGCGACCTGGAGATCCGCGGCCCCGGCGAGTTCCTGGGCGCGCGCCAGTCGGGCGAGGCGATGTTGCGCTTTGCCGACCTGCAGACCGATGCCTGGCTGGTGGAATACGCGCAGGAGGCGGCCGAACTGATGCTGGCGCGCTACCCGGAAGCGGTGGAAGCGCACCTGTCGCGCTGGCTGGGCGGGCGCGAGCATTACCTCAAGGCCTGACGGCGCGTGGTTTTTTCGCCGGGATGTGCGTCATCCAGCGCAAGGGCCGGCGCCAGGCGGTCAATTCGGGCCGGCGCTCTGACAGAAGCGGCAATCGAAGGTAAAATCTATCGCCTACCGCAAATTGATAAGTCATGACGCTCACCGAACTCAAGTACATCGTCGCCGTGGCGCGCGAGCGCCATTTCGGCCGGGCCGCCGAAGCCTGCTTCGTGTCGCAGCCGACGCTGTCGGTCGCGATCAAGAAGCTCGAAGACGAACTCAACGTGCAGATTTTCGAGCGCGGCACCTCCGAGGTGTCGGTGACGTCGGTCGGCGAGCAGATCGTGGCGCAGGCCCAGCGCGTGCTCGAACAGACCATGGCCATCCGCGAGATCGCCAAGCAGGGCAAGGACCCGCTGGCGGGGCCACTGCGCGTGGGCGTGATCTACACCATCGGGCCGTACCTGCTGCCGTCGCTGGTCAAGCAGATGATCGAGACCGTGCCGCAGATGCCGCTGATGCTGCAGGAGAACTACACCCACAAGCTGATCGAGCTGCTCAAGCAGGGTGAGATCGACTGCGCGGTGATGGCCGAGCCGTTCCCGGATTCGGGACTGACCGTGCGCCCGCTCTACGACGAACCCTTTGTCGTCGCCGTGCCGCGTGGCCACCAGCTGGCGCAGGCGCAGGCCATCGACCCCGATGAACTGAAGCGGCAGACCATGCTGCTGCTGGGCAGCGGCCACTGCTTCCGCGACCATGTGCTGGGGGTGTGCCCGGAGCTGTCGCGCTTCTCGCAGGCGGCCGACGGCATCCAGAAGACCTTCGAGGGCTCGTCGCTCGAGACCATCCGCCATATGGTCGCCAGCGGGGTCGGCATCACCGTGCTGCCGCGCACCTCGGTGCCCGACCTGAATGCCAAGGGCGACATGCTGTCCTATGTGCCGTTCGCCGACCCGGTGCCCGACCGGCGCGTGGTGCTGGCCTGGCGCAAGAGCTTTACCCGCCTGCCTGCGATGGAAGCACTGGCCAACGCCGTGGCCGCGTGCGAGCTGGCCGGCGTGCGCAAGCTCGACGCCAAGGAGCTGGCCGAAGCGGCCTGATCCTCCTGCCCCGCAGTACCGGCAAGTCCCACGGCCGCATCGGAGATTCCGCTGCGGCCGTTGTCATTCCTGGCCCCGGGTTTGGCCCGGATCGTTGGCTAATGCAATAATGCGAGGTACCGCGCCGCCCGGCCCCAGATCCATGAAAAGCCCGGCGGCGCCCCTCGTGGCTTTACCGGAACGGAGCGTACCAACTATGGCAAAGAAGAATGAGATGAGCGTGAATATCGGTATTTCCGACAAGGACCGCAAGAAGATCGCGGAAGGCCTGTCCAAGCTGCTGGCGGATACCTACACCCTCTACCTCAAGACCCATAACTTCCACTGGAACGTGACGGGTCCCATGTTCAATACGCTGCATCTGATGTTCGAGACCCAGTACACCGAACTGGCGCTCGCCGTGGACTCGATCGCCGAGCGTATCCGCGCGCTGGGCTATCCGGCACCGGGCACCTACAAGGAATACGCCCGCCTGTCGTCGATCGCAGAAGAAGAGGGCGTGCCCGAGGCCACCGACATGATCCGCAAGCTGGTCGAAGGCCAGGAAGCCGTGGTGCGCACCGCGCGCTCGATCTTCCCGGTGATCGATGCCGCCGGCGACGAGCCGTCGGCCGACCTGCTGACCCAGCGCATGCAGACGCATGAGAAGACCGCGTGGATGCTGCGCTCGATGCTGGCCTGAGGCCTGCTGGTCACCTCTGGCTGCCCCGGCTGTCCTTCTCCGGCAGCCGGCACTGCGCGTCGCAACCGTCCGGGCTGCGGCGCGTTTTCATTGAACAGTCCTCCTTCCCGGATCCGCGCTGTGCAGACCCTCTCGCCGTTGCCCCCCACGCCCATGCTTGAACGCCTTTCCCTCTACGCGCGCCTGGTGCGCATCGACAAGCCGATCGGCACGCTGCTGCTGCTGTGGCCGACGCTGTGGGCCATGTGGATGGCCGCGGGCGGGCCCCCGGCCTGGGGGCTGTTCTGCATCTTCGTGGCGGGGACCTTCCTGATGCGCTCGGCCGGCTGTGCCATCAACGACTGGGCCGACCGCGATTTCGACAAGCACGTCAAGCGCACCAGGGAGCGGCCGCTGACCGCGGGCAAGATCGCCGCGTGGGAAGCGCTGGCCGTGGCCGCCGTGCTGGCGCTGGCGGCCTTTGCGCTGGTGCTGCCGCTCAATGTGCTGACCAAGTGGCTGGCGGTGGTGGCGGCGGTGGTGGCGGGTACGTACCCGTTCTTCAAGCGCTTCTTTGCGATTCCGCAGGCTTACCTTGGTATTGCCTTCGGCTTCGGTATCCCGATGGCCTTTGCGGCGATCCAGGACCAGGTGCCGCCGGTGGCGTGGCTGATGTTGCTGGCCAACGTGTTCTGGGCGGTGGCGTATGACACGGCCTATGCCATGGTCGATCGTGACGATGACCTGCTGATCGGCATGAAGACTTCCGCCATCACCTTCGGGCGTTTCGACGTGGCGGCGATCATGCTTTGCTATGCCGCGTTCCTGGCGCTGATGGCCTGGGCGGGTGTGCTGCTGGGGTTGGGATGGCCGTACGGGGTGGGGCTGGCGGCGGCGGCGGTTTGCGCCGGGTACCACTACACGCTGATTCGCGATCGGGACCGGATGCGCTGCTTCGCCGCGTTCCGGCATAACAACTGGCTGGGGGCCTGTGTGTTCGCTGGGACGGCGTTGGCTTATGCGATTCGGTGATTCAGGCGATTGCTAATGGTTCGCTGCCGGTTTGCTCCCCTCTCGCGCTTGCGGGAGAGGGGAGAACAAGACAGTGCTCAATCCTTCCCGAACTCCGCCCCCATCTCCTTGCCCCGCGCCGCTGCCGCATGCATGGCACGCACGAAGGCATCACCGATGCCCGAGGCTTCCATCGCCGTCAGTGCTGCATAGGTCGTACCACCCTTTGACGTCACGCGCTCGCGCAGCGTCGACACCGGCTCAGGCGACTGCCCGGCCAGGGCAGCTGCGCCGCGGAAGGTTTCCACGGCCAGCTCGCGGCCTTGCTCCGCCGTCAGGCCCAGTTCCGTGGCAGCGCGTTCCATCGCCTCGACAAAGTAGAAGACATAGGCCGGCCCGCTGCCCGAGATGGCGGTGACCGCGTCGATCTGGTCATCCCCGTCCACCCACACGCACTTGCCCACAGCCTCGGCCACGGCGCCGGCGATCGCGCGGTCCCCGGCCGAGAGCCCGGCCGGCGCGGCCAGCCCGGTCATGCCCATGCCCGCCAGCGCCGGCGTATTCGGCATCGCGCGCACCAGGCGGGTGCGGCCGTCCAGCCAGCGCTGCATGTCCTGCAGGCGGATGCCGGCCGCCACGCTGATCACCAGGTTGCCGCGGCCGCCGGCCGGCAGATGCGGCAGCAACTGCGCCGCGGCATCGCGGAACTGCTGCGGCTTGACCGCCAGCACCAGCACGTCGCTGGCGCCGAAGGCAGCATCGGGCGCCCCGGCGGCATGCACGCCGAGGTCGCGCGCCAGGCGCTGCTGGGCCTCGGGGAAGGGGTCGACTACGCGGATCGAGCCGGCCGGCACGCCGCGGGCGATCAGGCCGCCGATCAGTGCGGTGGCCATATTGCCGCCGCCGAGAAAGCCAAAGGTAAGGGTGTCGAGCATGGGAATCCGTTGGGGGGCTGGAAGGGAAATGACAGGGCGCGCGGGGCTACGGGTACTGGCGCGCGCCGAAGATGGCGGTGCCGATCCGCACCAGCGTGGCGCCCTCGGCGATGGCGGCGTCCATGTCGCCCGACATGCCCATCGACAGCGTGTCGAGCGCCAGGCCGTCGGCGCGCAGCGCCTGCAGCATGGCGCGCATGGCCGCGAACGGGCGGCGCTGCGCGGCGGGGTCATCCTCGGGCTCGGGGATCGCCATCAGCCCGCGCAGCCGCAGGCCGGGCAGGGCGGCGACGGCATGCGCCAGCCCCGGGACCTCCGCCGGGGCGACGCCGCTCTTGCTGGCTTCGCCGCTGATATTGACCTGGATGCAGACCTGCAGCGCCGCCATGCCGGCCGGGCGCTGGGCCGACAGCCGCTCGGCGATCCTGAGCCGGTCGATGGCGTGCACCCAGTCGAAATGCTCCGCCACCAGGCGGGTCTTGTTGCTTTGCAGCGGGCCGATGAAATGCCATTGCAGGCGGCTGCGCAGGTCGGCCAGGGCGGCGACCTTGTCGACCCCTTCCTGGACGTAGTTCTCGCCGAAGGCAAGCTGTCCGGCGGCGTATGCGGCCCTTATGTGGTCGGGGGAAACGGTCTTGGAAACGGCCAGCAGGGCGATGTCCCCGGACTGTCTGCCGGCTTGTTGTGCGGCCGCCGCGATGCGCTGGTGAACGGCTTGCAAGTTGGCGGCAATTACAGACATAATCCGGCGAGAAGTACTTAAAGTACCGATAACAATTCAGGGTGGGGTCATTATAGATGGACATCGCGCAGCTATTGGCTTTCGCTGTCAAGAACAAGGCGTCTGATCTTCATCTATCCGCGGACATGCCGCCGATGGTGCGGATCCACGGCGACATGCGCCGCATCAACATCGCCTCGATGACGCACAAGGATGTCCACGCCATGGTGTACGACATCATGAGCGACACCCAGCGCAAGGCCTACGAGGAACGCCTCGAAATCGATTTCTCGTTCGAGATCGCCGGCCTGTCCCGCTTCCGGGTCAATGCCTACAACACCCAGCGCGGCGCCGCCGCGGTGTTCCGTACCATTCCCTCCAAGGTGCTCACGCTCGAAGAGCTGCGCGCACCGGCCGTATTCGGGGACCTGTGCATGAAGCCGCGCGGGCTGGTGCTGGTGACGGGCCCGACCGGCTCGGGCAAGTCCACCACGCTGGCGGCGATGGTCGACCATCGCAATGAAAACGACATGGGCCACATCCTGACGGTGGAGGACCCGATCGAATTCGTGCACAGCTCCAAGAAGAGCCTGATCAACCAGCGCGAGCTGGGGCCGCATACGCATTCGTTTGCCAACGCGCTGCGCTCGGCGCTGCGTGAAGACCCGGACGTGATCCTGGTGGGCGAACTGCGCGACCTGGAAACCATCCGCCTGGCGCTGACCGCGGCCGAGACCGGCCACCTGGTCTTCGGCACGCTGCACACCAGCTCGGCGGCCAAGACCATCGACCGCGTGGTCGACGTGTTCCCGCCCGAAGAGAAGGACATGGTGCGCACCATGCTGTCGGAATCGCTCGAGGCGGTGATCTCGCAGACGCTGCTGAAGACGCGCGACGGCAATGGCCGCACCGCCGCGCACGAGATCATGATCGCCACGCCCGCGATCCGCCACCTGATCCGCGAGAACAAGATCGCGCAGATGTACTCGATGATGCAGACCAGCAGCGGGCTGGGCATGCAGACGCTGGACCAGTGCCTGTCGGACCTGATCAAGCGCGGCCTGATCAACTACAACGACGCGCGCGCCATCGCCAAGAACCCCGACGCGTTCATGGGCTGAGGCCCGGCCCGCGTCATCAGGCCGCTGCCCGCGCGCAGCGGCCGCATTCCTGCAGGACACAGCCATGCTCGATCGCGAATCCGCCGCCAAGTACATCAACGACCTGCTGGAGCTGATGGTCGGCAACCGCGGCTCGGACCTGTTCATCACCTCCGACTTCCCGCCGGCGATCAAGGTCGACGGCAAGCTCACGCCGGTGTCGCAGCAGCCGCTGAACCCGACCCAGGCGCTGGGCCTGGTGCGCTCGGTGATGAACGAGCGCCAGGTGCAGGAGTTCGATACCAGCCGCGAATGCAATTTTGCGATCACCGCGCCCAAGGCCGGGCGCTTCCGCGTGTCGGCCTTTATCCAGCAGGGCAAGGCCGGCATGGTGGTGCGTACCATCAACACGCGCATCCCTTCGGTGGCCGACCTGGACCTGCCGCCGACGCTGCATGACGTGGTGATGTCCAAGCGCGGGCTGGTGATCGTGACCGGCGCCACGGGCTCGGGCAAGTCGACCACGCTGGCGGCGATGCTGGATCACCGCAACGCGCATTCCTACGGCCATATCATCACCATCGAGGACCCGATCGAGTACGTGCACGCGCACCAGAACTGCATCGTCACGCAGCGCGAGGTGGGCATCGACACCGAGTCCTGGCACGTGGCGCTGAAGAACACGCTGCGCCAGGCGCCCGACGTGATCCTGATCGGCGAAATCCGCGACCGCGAGACCATGGAGTACGCGTTGCAGTACGCCGAGACCGGCCACCTGTGCCTGGCCACGCTGCACGCCAACAATGCCAACCAGGCGATCGACCGCGTGGTCAACTTCTTCCCCGAGGAAAAGCGCCAGCAGTTGCTGATCGACCTGTCGCTGAACCTGAAGGCGATGATCTCGCAGCGCCTGCTGCCGCGCGCGGGCCGCAAGGGGCGGGTGCCGGCGGTGGAGATCATGATCGGCACGCCGCTGGTGGCCGACCTGATCTTCAAGGGCGAGATCCACGAGCTCAAGGAAGTCATCAAGAAGTCGCGCGAGCAGGGCATGATCTCGTTCGACCAGGCGCTGTTCGACCTGCACGAGGAAGGCAAGATCACCTACGAGGACGCGCTGCGCAACGCCGACTCGCTCAACGACCTGCGCCTGATGATCAAGCTGCACAGCGCGAGCGCCAAGGACACCGACCTGGGCGCCGGCACCGAGCATCTGAACGTCATCTGATTCGTGCACTGTCGTGCGCATGGCGGTATGCTTGGGCTACTTTGAGGAGTCCGCCATGAGCAATGTCTACCAGTTCGAAGCCAACTCGCTGGCCGGCCAGCCGGTACCGCTGTCGCAGTTCCAGGGCAAGGTGATGCTGGTGGTCAACACCGCCAGCGAATGCGGGTTCACGCCGCAGTACGAGGGCCTGCAGAAGCTCCATGACGAATACCAGGAGCGTGGCCTGGCGGTGCTGGGCTTCCCATGCAACCAGTTCGGCAAGCAGGAGCCGGGCGATGCCCAGCAGATCGGCCAGTTCTGCGAAACGCGCTTTGCGGTGCGCTTCCCGATGTTCGCCAAGATCGACGTGAACGGTGCCGACGCCCATCCGCTGTACAAGTGGCTGACCACGGAGAAGCGTGGCGTGCTCGGTACCCAGGGCATCAAGTGGAACTTCACCAAGTTCCTGCTGCGCCGCGACGGCACGGTGTTCAAGCGCTACGCGCCAACCACCAAGCCCGATGAACTGCGCGCCGATATCGAGAAGCTGCTGTCCGACCCGGCTGCCTGAGTCTCAGGTGCCGCTGGCGCGCACCGCGCGCAGGAAGCCATTGAGCGAGCGGTCCGGGGTTTCATGGAAGTGGTCGTCCAGCATGCGGATGGCGCGGCAGCGGTCCAGCCGGAAGCTGCGGTAGTCCGAGCGCGTGGTGCACCACGCCGCCAACAGCCAGGCATTGCCCCAGAAGAACAGGCCCAGCGGCATCACCACGCGTTCGGTGATGCGCTGCTGCACGTCGCAGTAGTCGAGCAGCAGCAGCTTTTGCTCGCCCAGTGCGCCGTGCACCACGTCGAAGGCCTGGCGCACGTGCGCCTGGTTGACGTATTCCGGCGCGAACACGCGGCTTTGCTGAGCCGCCAGCCGGCGCGGCGGCGGCAGCGCGGCCATCAGTTTTTCCAGCGCGGGATCGGCCGCGGCGGCCAGCGCGCCGCCGCCCCAGGCTTTCAGCAGGCGCAGTCCGGCGACCAGCGCTTCCACTTCCATGGCGGTGAACATCAGCGGCGGGACATCGAAGTCGGCGCGCAGCCGGTAGCCGATGCCGGCCTCGCCCTCGACCGGCACGCCTGACAGCGACAGCGCCTGGATATCACGGTAGACGGTGCGTTCCGACACCCCGAGCCGCTGCGCCAGCAGCGCCGCCGTGGTCAGGCGGCGCCCGCGCAGCACCTGCACGATCTGGAACAGGCGGTCGGCCCGGCGGCTCATCGGTATTGGCCTGCCATGGGCTTATCCGGCCACGGGCTCATGCAGCCCGATGCGGTTGCCTTCGCTGTCGGTGATATGGGCGATGCGGCCGATCTCGCCCGGCAGGCGCAGCGGCCCGAACACGGTCTTGCCGCCGGCGCGCGCGGCGCGCTCCAGCAGCAGGTCCAGTTCCGGCGCGTGCAGGTAGGGCACCGTGCCGTAGTAGTTGCTGGGGCGGTAGCCCTCGCCGGACACCAGCGCGCCGCCCGGGTCCGGGTGCGGGAACACGGCCATGTCGACCTGGCTCATGGTCTCGCGGCGCAGTTGGACATCGAACACCTGCTCGTAGAAGCCGACCGCGCGGTTCATGTCGACGACGGGGATTTCCAGCCAGTTGATCAGACGGTTGCTCATGATGGTCTCCTTGGTTCCAGGTGAAAGGGAGTGAGGAGTTCGCATCATGCGCGGGGGCTGCTGACAGCGTCCTGTCAGGAGGGTGTCAGTGTGGCATCCACGCCGCCATCACCGGCACCAGGATCGCGGTCAGCACGCCGTTCAGGCCCATGCCGAGCGCGGCGAAGGCACCGGCTTCCTGGTTGACCTGGAAGGCCCGCGCGGTGCCGATGCCGTGTGCCGCCACGCCGGTGGCGAAGCCGCGCACGGTGTAGTCGCGGATGCGCAGCAGGTTAAGCACGCTGGTGGCGCTGACCGCGCCGATGATGCCGGTGGCCATCACCAGCACCGCCGTCAGCGACGGCAGCCCGCCGATCTTCTCGGCCACGCCCATGGCGATCGGGATCGTCACCGACTTGGGCGCGAGCGAGCGCACCGTCTCCGGCGACGCGCCCAGCAGGTAAGCGATGCCCACCGCCGAGACCACGGCTACCACCGAGCCTGCCACCAGCCCCGCCAGCAGCGGCAACACATGGGTGCGCAGCTTGGGCAGCTGCAGGTACAGCGGCACCGCCAGCGCCACCGTGGCCGGCCCCAGCAGGAAGTGCACGAACTGCGCGCCGTCGAAGTAAGTCTTGTAGGGCGTGCCGGTGACGGTCAGCACCGTGACCAGCAGCGCCACCGCGATCATCACCGGATTGGCCAGCGGCGAGAAGCGCGAGCGCTCGTAGATGCGGAAGGCGAACACGTAGGCCAGCAGCGTCGCGGTCAGCCCGACCAGCGGGCTTGCGGCCAGGTAGACCCAGATCTCGTTCAGGCGGGGCGTCATCATGCCTGCTCTCCTTTTGCATCGGCGGGCGGCACGTCGGGCGTGTCCGGCGTATCGGCGCGCTTGCGCATCAGCATGCGGGTGACCACGGCGGTGGTGGCGATGGCCAGCCACGTGGATACCACCAGCGCCACCAGGATCGGCATCCACTCGCCCTCGATGCGGCTGGCGTGGACCATGATGCCGACGCCGGCCGGCACGAACAGCAGCGACAGGTGCTTGAGCAGTTCAGAGGTGGTGCCCTGGATGATGGGCAGCAGGCGGTCGTCGAAGACGAGCCAGCCGAACAGCAGGATCATGCCCAGCACGGGGCCGGGCACGGGCAGCTTCAGCGCGTAGCTGATCACCTCGCCGACGGACTGGAAAACCAACAGGATTGCAAAGGTCTGGAGCATGGGGCGTGGCGTTTGGACGCAGATGCACGGCGCGCGTCCGGAAGGGATGCGCGCTGCCACCCATGCTGCCCGCCCGCACTAGCCGAGCATCTTGTCGACCAGTTCGATCCAGTGCATCACCGGGGTGCCGGTGCCGCTCTGCAGGTGCGAGATGCAGCCGATATTGGCCGAGACGATGGCTTCGGGCTGCGTGGCCTGCAGGTTGGCGAGCTTCTCGTCGCGCAGGCGGTAGGCCAGTTCCGGCTGCAACACCGAATAAGTGCCCGCCGAGCCGCAGCACAGGTGGCTGTCAGCGCAGAGTTTGACTTCCACGCCGAGGCCGGTCAAGAGCGCTTCGACTTTGCCGCGGATCTGCTGGCCGTGCTGCAGCGTGCAGGGCGGGTGGTAGGCCACGCGCCGGCGGTCGCGCGGGACCGCGCCGGCGGCCGCGCGCAGCGCGTCGGCAAAGTCCGGCAGGATCTCGGACAGGTCGCGCGTCAGCGCCGACACGCGGCGCGCGCGCTCGGCGTAGGCGGGATCGTCGCGCAGCAGGTGGCCGTAGTCCTTGACCATCGCGCCGCAGCCCGAGGCCGTCATCACGATGGCTTCGGCGCCCGCTTCGATATGCGGCCACCAGGCGTCGATATTGCGGCGCATATTGTCGAGGCCGCCATCGTGGTCGCCGGTGTGGAAGCGGATCGCGCCGCAGCAGCCGGCTTCGCGCGCCACCACCAGTTGTACGCCGACACGGTCGAACACGCGCGCGGTGGCGGCATTGATGTTGGGCGACATCGCCGGCTGCACGCAACCGTCGAGCAACAGCATCTTGCGCGCATGCACAGTGCGCGGCCACACGCCTGGCGCGGCAGCGCTGGACAGCGCCGGCACCTTGTTGCGCAGCGCGCCCGGCAGCAGCGGGCGCACCATCTGGCCCAGGCGCAGCGCGGTGCCGAACAGCGCCGGGCGCGTCAGCCCTTCGCGCAGCACCCAGCGCGCGATGCGCTGGCTGGCGGGGCGCTGCACGCCTTCGGCTTCGAGCTTGTCGTCGACCAGCTTGCGGCCGATATCGACCAGGCGCCCGTAGCGCACGCCCGACGGGCAGGTCGATTCGCAGTTGCGGCAGGTCAGGCAGCGGTCCAGGTGCAGGCGCGTGCTTTCGGTGATGGCATGGCCTTCCAGTACCTGCTTCATCAGGTAGATGCGTCCGCGCGGGCCGTCCAGCTCATCGCCGAGCAGCTGGTAGGTGGGGCAGGTCGCGGTGCAGAAGCCGCAATGCACGCACTTGCCGACGATGGATTTGGCTTCCTCGCCTTCGGGCGTGTCGCGGAGAAAATCGGCCAGGGTCGTTTGCATGGTGTGGGGAGGTTGTGCCTGGGGAGGTCTGGGATGTCCCTGGATGGGCTGGTTCAGAGCCCGGGGTACATGCGCTGCGGATTGAAGATGCCGGCCGGGTCGAAGGTCTCCTTCAGGCGGCGGTGGATCGCGGCCAGCGGCGAGGCCAGCGGCGTGAACACGCCCACGGCCTTGTCGCCGTTGCGGAACAGCGTGGCATGGCCGCCCGCGGCCTGCGCCACGGCGCGCACGCTTTCTGCATCGGTCCTGGCGGACCCGTCTTCAGGCAGCCACCAGCGCTGGCCGCCGCCCCATTCGATCAGCTGCGCGCCGGGCAGCTCCAGCGGCGCGGCAACGGTGGGCACCGCCAGGCGCCACAGCGCGCGGCCGGCCTGTGCCGGGGCAAAGAACGGGTGGGTCTGCTCGCGCAGCGACTGCCACAGCGATGCGGCCTGCGCCGGGTCCACGCGCTCGCCGCCCAGCCTGGCGCACGCGGCGCGCACGGCGGCGGTGGCGCCGGCCAGGCGCACGTGCAGCACGCCCGCGTGCCAGGCCGAGGACGCCAGCGGCAGCGGCTGGCCGCCCCACTGGTTCAGTTGGCGGATGGCTTCGACCTGTGCCAGTTCGAAGCGCAGCGTGGCCTCGTCGAACGGGGCCGGCAGCACCTTCACCGACACCTGCAGGATCAGCCCCAGCGTGCCGAGCGAGCCCGCCAGCAGCCGCGATACGTCATAGCCCGCCACGTTCTTCATGACCTGGCCGCCGAAGTCCATCACCTCGCCGCGCCCGTCCATCAGCTGCGCGCCCAGCACGAAGTCGCGCAGCGCGCCCACCGCCTGCCGGCGCGGGCCCGACAGCCCCGCGGCGACGGCGCCGCCGAGCGTCGCGGTGCTGGCCTGGCCGGGCAGCGCGAAGTGGGGCGGCTCGAACGCCAGCATCTGCCGCCTGTCGGCCAGCGCGGCTTCGATCTCGGCCAGCGGCGTGCCGCAGCGCGCGGTGATCACCAGCTCGGCCGGGTCGTAGTCGACGATGCCGGCATAGGGGCGCGTGTCCAGCAACTGGCCTTGCGGGGACTGCCCGTAGAAGTCCTTGCTGCCGCCACCGCGCAGCTGCAGCGCGGTGCGGGTCTCGGTGGCTTGCCTGACGGCGTCGCGGAAGGCGTCGAGGGTGGCTTGCATAGGCGTCGTGGGGTAGGGAGAGTCGGCTCAGGTGCCGGCGGGTCCGCCGGGCACTTCCGGCCGGTCGTTCTGGTATTCGGGCAGGTGGCTGCCGCAATGCTTGCAGTACAGGGCGTCGGGCTCGTGGCCCTCGGTCAGGCAATGGGTGCAGGTGCGCGTGGTCAGCGGCCGCTTGATGATGCTGGCGGCCAGCTCGGCGCCGACGATGCCGGTGGGGAAGGCGATGATGCCGTAGCCCAGCAGGATGGTCAGCGAGGTGATGAACTGCCCCAGCGGAGACTTCGGCACCATGTCGCCGAAGCCCGTGGTGGTCAGCGTCACCACCGCCCAGTACATGCTGACCGGGATGCTGGTGAAGCCGTGCTGCGGTCCTTCCACCACGTACATCACGGTGCCCAGGATCACGGTGATGATGAATACCGTGCCCAGGAATACGAAGATCTTGCGCCGGCTGTTGGCCAGCGCGCGGTACAGGATCTCGGCCTCCTCGAAATACACAGTCAGCTTCAGGATCCGGAACACGCGCAGCAGCCGCAGCAGGCGCACGTCGATCAGGAAGTGCAGCTCGGGCAGGAAGAACGCCAGCCAGGTCGGGATGATCGAGATGAAGTCGATGACGCCGTAGAAGCTGAACACATAGCGCCACGGCCGGCGCACCACCAGGATGCGCATCGCGTACTCGGCCGTGAAGAACAGCGTGAACATCCATTCCAGTACGGTGAACAGCGGACCCAGGCGGTCGTGCACCGCGGGCAGGCTGTCGAGCATCACCACCATCACGCTGGCGATGATGGCGATCAGCAGCGCGACGTCGAAGAGCCGGCCCGCGCGGGTATCGGCCTCGAAGATGATGGTGTACCAGCGCTGGCGCCAGCCGGTCTCGGGCTGGCCCAGGCGCTGGCGGATAAACGCTTCCTGCTGCTGGCGTCGTTGCGGGTTGGGCATGGCGTGGGTCAGAAGCGCGGCAGCTCGGGATGTGGCAGCAGGCCCTTCTTCACGTGCATCTTGCCGTACTCGGCGCAGCGCGCCAGCGTGGGGATGGCCTTGTCCGGGTTGAGCAGCCGCGCCGGGTCGAAGGCGGCCTTGACGCCGAAGAAGGCCTCGCGCTCGGCGGGCGAGAACTGCACGCACATCGAGTTGAGCTTCTCCACGCCCACGCCGTGCTCGCCGGTGACGGTGCCGCCCAGCTCGACGCAGGTTTCCAGGATGTCGGCGCCGAACAGCTCGGCGCGGTGCCATTCGTCCTGGTCAGCGCCATCGAACAGCACCAGCGGGTGCATGTTGCCGTCGCCGGCATGGAACACGTTGATGCAGCGCAGGCCGTACTTGCCCTCCATGGCCTCGATGCGCTTGAGCAGCGTGCCGATATGCTTGCGCGGGATGGTGCCATCCATGCAGTAATAGTCCGGCGAGATCCGCCCGGCCGCCGGGAAGGCGTTCTTGCGCCCGCTCCAGAAGCGCAGGCGTTCGGCTTCGTTCTGCGAGACCACGATGCGGGTGCAGCCCGATGCCGTCAGCACCGCGCTCATGCGCTCGATCTCCTCGGCCACTTCTTCGGGGGTGCCGTCGGATTCGCACAGCAGGATGGCGGCGGCGTCCAGGTCATAGCCCGCATGCACGAACTGCTCGACCGCGACGGTGGCGGGCTTGTCCATCATTTCCAGCCCGGCCGGGATGATGCCGGCGGCGATCACTTCCGCCACCGCGTTGCCGCCTTTCTCGACATCGTCGAAGCAGGCCATGATCACCTGCGCCAGCTGCGGCTTGGGGATCAGGCGCACCGTGACTTCGGTGACCACGGCGAGCATGCCTTCCGAGCCGATCAGCACCGCCAGCAGGTCCAGGCCCGGCGAGTCGGGGGCCTCGGAGCCGAACACCACCACCTCGCCCTCCATCGTCACCGCGCGCACGCGCAGCACGTTGTGCACGGTCAGGCCGTACTTCAGGCAGTGCACGCCGCCCGAGTTCTCGCTGACGTTGCCGCCGATGGTGCAGGCGATCTGCGACGAAGGGTCCGGCGCGTAGTACAGGTTGTGGGGCGCGGCGGCGTCGGAAATCGCCAGGTTGCGCACGCCTGGCTGGACCACCGCGGTGCGCCCGTACGGATCGACCGACAGGATGCGCTTGAACTTGGCCAGCGACAGCACCAGGCCCTCGGCGATCGGCATGGCGCCGCCCGACAGGCTGGTACCGGCGCCGCGCGGCACCACCGGCACGCCCAGCTTGTGGCACAGCCGCAGGATGGCGCAGACCTGTTCCTCGGTGTCGGGCAGGGCCACGGCCATCGGCACCTGGCGGTACGCGGCCAGGCCGTCGCATTCATAGGGGACGGTGTCTTCCGGCTTGCTCAGCACCGCGGCGTCCGGCAGGATCTGCGCCAGGCCGGCCAGCAGCGCGCCGCGGCGGCCTTCGGCCGTGGCCTGGGCGCTGCCGGTGGCGATGGTTTGGGCTTCGTGCGGGGCATTCATGAGCGACTCCTGTGGGGTCTCCGGGATGGCGGCCGGTGCGCGGCCTGCCGGTCGCGGCGGTGCAGGGCCTGCCGCGGAGGACGGATGACTATAGCGCAGGGCACCTGGCGCGGGCACCACGCGGGACGTGAATTCCGCATGGCAGGCCGATCAAAATTGCTCATGATGCTGCGTCGCCAGCCGCCTCCAGCCGTTGCGCGCAGTGGCCGCAAGTCCAGCGTAGCACCGCCTTGCGCGGGCAGGGAAGGCGGGTCCGCGCGTGCGCCCGCGGGCTCAGCGCGCCGGCGGCCGCGGCAGGAAGCAGACCATGTCGAGCTTGTCGTGGAAGTGCGGCGCGATGTACAGCGCATCCGGCTCCAGCCCGGTCCGCACGAAGCCGAGCGACTCGTACAGCCGCACCGCGCCCGCGCTGCCGGCATTGACGCACAGCGTCACCTGGCGCACGCCAGGCATGGCGGCGGCCCGCGCCATGGCGCGGTCCATCAGCGCGCGGCCGAGCTTGCGGTCGCGCCAGCGCGGGGCCACGTACATGCCCCAGATAAAGGCCTTGTGCCGGTGCTTGGCTTTTTCCTCGCGCATCACGCCCACCACGCCGGCCAGTGCGGTGCCATCGGTGTCGTCAATAAAGGCGCCGAACACGGCCTTGTCGCCGGTCGCGGCCAGGCGCACCGGCGATGGCTTCCAGCGACAGGTCCTGTTCCTCTTCCAGGCTGGCGGCGAAGGCTTCGGGCGCTTCGGCCAGGCCTTGCAGCCGCAGCGCCCGGAAGGCGGCGGCATCGGCGGGGGTCAGCAGGCGGATTTCCATGCCTTCTTTTTCCACTGAGGTCTCCTACCAGTCCAGGCTCAGCAGCCAGTCGACGAAATAGCGCGCTTCGGGCTTGAGCGGGGCCTGCTCGCGCTCGACGATGTAGTAGCCGTGCGGCGAGACCGATTCCACATCGAGCAGCCGCACCATCTGGCCCAGCGACAGCCAGTGCCGCGCCATGCGCTGGCGCACCAGCGCCACGCCCTGGTTGGAGGCGATCGCCTCCAGCATCAGGCCGATGTCGTTGAACTGCGGACCGGTCTGGGGCTCGGGCCAGTCCAGGCCGGCGGTCTCGAACCAGGGCTTCCACGGCTCCAGCGGGCTGCGCAGCAGCACCAGGCCGTGCAGGTGCTCGGGCCTGGTGATGGCGCGGCCGTTGACGCGCTCGTAGTACTCGCGCCCGCAGGCGGGGAACACCGGCTCGACCAGCAGCTTGGTGGTCTTCAGGTCGGGGTAGCGGCCAGTGCCGTAGCGGATCTCGACATCGGTGTCCTCGGCCTTCACGTCCAGGAACGGAATGGCCAGGTGCAGCTCGAGGTCGATATGCGGATACAGCGCGCCGAACTCGGGCAGGCGCGGCACCAGGTGCTGGCGCCCGAAGGTGGGCGGGATCGCCACCCGCAGCCGGGTGCGCAGCTTGTTGTACTCGGGCCGCGCCAGCTCGTTCAGCGACTTGAGCGCGTCCTGCACGTTGCGCAGGTAGCGCGTGCCGGCGGCGGTCAGCCGCAGCGCCGCGTTGGCGCGCACGAACAGGTCTTCGCCCCACAGTTCCTCGAGGTTCTTGATGCGGTGCGAGACCGCGCTGGGCGTGACCGACAGCTCTTCGGCCGCGCGCGCGAAGCTGCCCAGGCGCGCCGCCGCCTCGAAGGCGATCAGCAGATGCAGCGGCGGGACGCGATTGAACATGGCGGCCATCAGCCAGGCGCCTTACCGCGAGCCGCCGCGCGTGGCGCTGAAGATCTTGCCCGGGTTCAGGATACGGTTGGGGTCCAGCGCGTCCTTGATCGCGCGCATCAGGTCGAGCGCGTCCTCGCCGTGCTCTGCCACCAGGAAGCGCTGCTTGTGCAGGCCCACGCCGTGCTCGCCGGTGCAGGTGCCGCCCATCGCCAGCGCGCGTTCGACGATGCGCTGGTTGATGGCCTCGGCCTCGGCCATTTCCTCGGGCTTGTCGGGGTCGACCAGGATCGCCACGTGGAAGTTGCCGTCGCCGACATGGCCGACGATGGGGCAGGGCAGCGACGAGGCGTTCAGGTCCTTCTCGGTCTCGGTGACGCAGTCGGCCAGGCGCGAGATCGGCACGCACACGTCGGTGGTCACCGACTTGCAGCCCGGCTTGAGCTGCAGCATGGCGAAGTACGCGGTATGGCGCGCGTTCCAGAGCCGGCTGCGGTCTTCCGGGCGCGTGGCCCACTCGAAGCCCTGGCCGCCGTGCTCGGCGGTGATCTGCTGCACGGTCTCGGCCTGCTCGCGCACGCCGGCTTCGGTGCCGTGGAATTCGAAGAACAGGTGCGGGGTCTCGGGCAGGGTCAGGCTGTCGTGGCGGTTGATGGCGCGGATCGCCAGCGCATCGACAAACTCCACGCGCGCCACCGGCACGCCCAGCTGGATGGTCTGGATCACTGCCTGCACCGCGCTGCCCATGCTGGGGAAGGCGCACACCGCGGCGGAGATCGCCTCCGGTTGCGGGTAAAGGCGCACCGTCACCTCGGTGATGATGCCGAGCGTGCCTTCGCTGCCGATAAAGAGCCGGGTCAGGTCATAGCCCGCCGACGACTTGCGCGCCTGCGTGCCGGTGCGGATCACGCGGCCGTCGGCGGTCACCACCGTCAGCGCCAGCACGTTCTCGCGCATGGTGCCGTAGCGCACCGCGTTGGTCCCCGAGGCGCGCGTGGCGCACATGCCGCCCAGCGAGGCGTCGGCGCCCGGGTCGATCGGGAAGAACAGGCCGGTGTCCTTGATTTCCTGGTTCAGCTGCTTGCGCGTGACGCCGGGCTGCACGGTCACGGTCAGGTCTTCGGGCTGCACCGCCAGGACCCTGTTCATCTGCGACAGGTCCAGGCTGACGCCGCCGGCCACCGCCAGCAGGTGGCCCTCCAGCGACGAGCCGGCGCCGTAAGGGATCAGCGGCACGCCATGGTGGTTGCACAGGCGTGCCACCTCGGCTACCTCCTCGGTGCTGTGGGCAAAGACCACGGCGTCGGGCAGCGCCGGCGGGAACGGGGATTCGTCGCGGCCGTGGTGCTCGCGCACGCCGGCGGAGGTGGTGAAGCGCTCGCCAAAGCGTGCCGCAAGGGCTTCGCTGAAGGCGGGCGGCAGCGGACGGCGGGCGAGGGGGGCGGGCGGCGTGGGGTGGTTCATGCGGGTCTCCGGCGGGTCGGCGCGGCGGTAGTGCCGGCGGCGTGGTCCGGAAAAATGCTCCGGAATGGCCGGCGGGGCGCGACCCGGTTATCGAATGGACGATGAATGGGGGATACCGGCATTCTACGCCGCGCGGCGGCTCATGCACCCTGGCCGGGCACGTGGAGCGTCGGGGGGCGGCAGGTACTGGCCGATTGCCGCACGGCCAGTGCAGGCACACAAGTGCGTGGCCCGCCGACGTGTTCCGGCGCGATAATGCGCCTTTCCCCCGGCCTGCGTTGCGGGCCGTACCACAACAACATGCTTGCGAGGAGACCGGCATGGGGCACCGCCTGTCCAAGATTGCCACCCGCACCGGCGACGCCGGCACCACCGGCCTGGGCGATGGCAGCCGCACCGGCAAGGACAGCCTGCGCATCGCCGCCATCGGCGACGTCGACGAGCTGAACTGCCACGTCGGGGTGCTGCTGACCGAGGACCTGCCGGATGACGTGCGCGCCGCGCTGCTGCATATCCAGCACGACCTGTTCGACCTGGGTGGCGAGCTCTCCATCCCGGGCTACACCCTGCTCAAGCCCGGGCAGGTCGCGCAGCTCGACACCTGGCTGGCCGATTACAACGCCAACCTGCCGCGGCTGGCCGAGTTCATCCTGCCCGGCGGCAGCCGCGCCGCGGCGCAGGCCCATGTCTGCCGCACCGTGTGCCGGCGCGCCGAGCGCGCGCTGGTGGCGCTGGGCGCGGCCGAGGCGCTGAACGAGGCGCCGCGCCAGTACCTGAACCGGCTCTCGGATCTGATGTTCGTGCTGGCGCGGGTGCTGAACCGGGTCGGCGGCGGTTCGGACGTGTTGTGGCAGCGCGATCGCGACGCATCCTGATGTAATGAGTGGGGCACTTTCGGCGGCCGGGCGGCGCCGCCGGCTCAAGCCCCGGCGGCGGATGCCGTTGAGAAGGGACAGAAACCGAGAAAATTACTCGGATTTACCGGTTCTGCCCTTGAAAAGACCCCGGACGGCCACATTTCGGCCTCAGGTTGAATTGCAGCCGCGCGGATAGCGCCGGCTCAAGAGGAGAGAATAATGGGTAAGATCATCGGTATCGACCTCGGTACCACCAATAGCTGCGTCGCGATCCTGGAGGGCAACAGCCCGAAGGTCATCGAAAACTCGGAGGGTGCCCGCACCACTCCGTCGATCATCGCCTACATGGAAGACGGCGAGATCCTGGTCGGCGCGCCGGCCAAGCGCCAGGCCGTCACCAACCCGCGCAACACGCTGTACGCGGTCAAGCGCCTGATCGGCCGCAAGTTCGAAGAGAAGGAAGTCCAGAAGGACATCGGCCTGATGCCGTATTCCATCGTCAAGGCCGACAACGGCGACGCATGGGTGTCGGCGCGTGACCAGAAGCTGGCGCCGCCGCAGGTGTCCGCCGAAGTGCTGCGCAAGATGAAGAAGACGGCCGAGGACTACCTCGGCGAGCCGGTGACCGAAGCCGTGATCACCGTGCCGGCCTACTTCAACGACTCGCAGCGCCAGGCCACCAAGGACGCCGGCCGCATCGCCGGCCTGGACGTCAAGCGCATCATCAACGAACCGACCGCGGCCGCGCTGGCTTTCGGCCTGGACAAGAACGAGAAGGGCGACCGCAAGATCGCCGTGTATGACCTCGGCGGCGGCACCTTCGACATCTCGATCATCGAGATCGCGGACGTGGACGGCGAGAAGCAGTTCGAAGTGCTGTCGACCAACGGCGACACCTTCCTCGGTGGCGAGGACTTCGACCAGCGCATCATCGATTACATCATCAGCGAGTTCAAGAAGGACCAGGGCGTCGACCTGTCCAAGGACGTGCTCGCGCTGCAGCGCCTGAAGGAAGCCGCTGAAAAGGCCAAGATCGAACTGTCGAGTTCGCAGCAGACCGAGATCAACCTGCCATACATCACGGCCGATGCCTCGGGTCCGAAGCACCTGAACCTGAAGATGACCCGCGCCAAGCTCGAGTCCCTGGTGGAAGAGCTGATCACGCGCACCATCGAGCCGTGCCGCACCGCGATCAAGGACGCGGGCGTCAAGGTCAGCGATATCGACGACGTGATCCTGGTCGGCGGCATGACCCGCATGCCCAAGGTGCAGGAACAGGTCAAGGAGTTCTTCGGCAAGGAAGCGCGCAAGGACGTGAACCCGGATGAAGCCGTGGCCGTCGGTGCCGCGATCCAGGGCTCGGTGCTGTCGGGCGACCGCAAGGACGTGCTGCTGCTGGACGTGACGCCGCTGTCGCTGGGGATCGAGACCCTGGGTGGCGTGATGACCAAGATGATCACCAAGAACACCACCATCCCGACCAAGCATGCGCAGGTGTTCTCGACCGCCGACGACAACCAGCCGGCCGTGACCATCAAGGTGTACCAGGGCGAGCGTGAAATGGCGACCGGCAACAAGCTGCTGGGCGAGTTCAACCTCGAAGGCATTCCGCCCGCACCGCGCGGCACGCCGCAGATCGAGGTCTCGTTCGACATCGACGCCAACGGCATCCTGCACGTGGGCGCCAAGGACAAGGCCAGCGGCAAGGAAAACCGCATCACCATCAAGGCGAACTCGGGCCTGTCGGAAGACGAGATCCAGCGCATGGTCAAGGACGCCGAGGCCAACGCCGAGGAAGACAAGAAGGCCCGCGAGCTGGCTGATGCCCGCAACCAGGCCGACGCGCTGATCCACTCGACCAAGAAGGCGCTGACCGAGTACGGCGACAAGCTGGACGCGGGCGAGAAGGAAAAGATCGAAGCCGCGATCAAGGAACTGGAAGACGCCGCACGCGGCGGCGACAAGGCCGAGATCGACGCCAAGGTCAACGCGCTGTCCGAAGTCAGCCAGAAGCTGGGCGAGAAGGTCTACGCCGACATGCAGGCCAAGGCCGGCGAAGGTGCGGCGGCCGGTGCCGCCGGTGCGGCCGGAGGCCAGCAGCACGCCCAGCCGCAGGACGACAACGTCGTGGACGCCGAATTCAAGGAAGTCAACGACAAGAAGTAATCGGGATACGCGGGCGGCGGTGCAGGCACTGGCCGGCACCGCTGTCCGCCCCGACGCCGGGCGACGGCCATCAGACCCAGCGGGGAACCGCCGTCGGATGCCGCGCTCGGCTTTTTTGCTATTCGCCGGCAGGTGCCGCATGTGCCCGCCGGCCAATGAGGTAATGAGCCACCATGGCAAAACGTGACTACTACGAAGTGCTCGGGGTAGGCAAGAACGCGAGCGAAGACGAAGTCAAGAAGGCTTATCGCAAGCTCGCGATGAAATACCACCCGGACCGCAATCCGGACAGCAAGGAATCCGAGGAAAAATTCAAGGAGGTCAAAGAGGCCTACGAGATGCTTTCCGACCCGGAGAAGAAGGCCGCGTACGACCAATACGGCCATGCCGGCGTGGATCCGAACATGGCTGGCGGCTTCGGCGGCGGCCAGGGCTACGGCGGCTTTGCCGAGGCTTTCGGCGATATCTTCGGCGACATCTTCGGCCAGCAGGCTGGCGGCCGCCGCGGTGGCGGCGGTCCGCAGGCCTACCGCGGCGCCGACCTGCGCTACAGCATGGAGATCTCGCTGGAGCAGGCCGCGCACGGCCACGAAGCGCAGATCCGCGTGCCGCACTGGGACGATTGCGACCACTGCCACGGCAATGGCGCCGAGCCGGGCTCGAGCGTGGAAACCTGCCCGACCTGCCATGGCGCAGGCCAGGTGCGCGTGTCGCAGGGCTTCTTCAGCATGCAGCAGACCTGCCCGAAGTGCCACGGCAGCGGCAAGTTCATCCCCAAGCCCTGCACCAAGTGCCACGGCCAGGGCAAGCTGAAGTCGCAGAAGACGCTGGAAGTGAAGATCCCGGCCGGCATCGACGAAGGCATGCGCATCCGCTCGTCGGGCAACGGCGAGCCGGGCATCAACGGCGGCCCCCCGGGCGACCTGTATGTGGAAGTCCACATCAAGCAGCACGCGGTGTTCGAGCGCGACGGCGACGACCTGCACTGCCAGATGCCGATCTCGTTCGCCACCGCGGCGCTGGGCGGCGACCTGGAAGTGCCGACGCTGAGCGGCAAGGCCACCTTCCCGGTGCCTGAGGCCACCCAGTCCGGCAAGACCTTCCGCCTGCGCGGCAAGGGCATCAAGGGCGTGCGCTCCGGCTATCCGGGCGACCTGTACGTGCATGTGAACGTGGAGACGCCGGTCAAGCTGACCGAGGCGCAGAAGGACATGCTGCGCCAGTTCGACCGCTCGGTGCATGAGGGCGGCTCGCGCCACAGCCCGCAGGAGCAATCCTGGCTGGACAAGGTGAAGAGCTTCTTCAGCTGACCGGGTTTGCCGTATCGGACCGGCCACGTGCGAGCGTGGCCGGTTTTGTTTTTGGCGCGCGATAATGCCAGGGTTGTCCCCGCCGCTTCCTTTCTGACGATTTTCCCCGTGGTAGCCAGCATCCAGCCCCCGCCCTCACCCCCGGCCCCTCTCCCGCAAGCGGGAGAGGGGAGCACCCAGTCGGGGGGAGGAGACACCTTCGTTCTTCTTGACGATGCCACGGCCCAGGCGGCGGAAGCTGCATCGCGCCTCTACATCGGTTTCATCCGCGAAGACGTCCTGCCCGCCGGCAGCGACATCGCGCAGCTCGACGCGATGCTCGCCGACGGCTGGCGCCAGGGCTGGCATGCCACCTTGTTCACGCCCTACGAATTCGGCGGCGCGCTGGTCGATGCCCCGGTGCATACCGGCCACGCCATGCCGTTCCACGACGGCGCGCTGCGCCTGCTGTGGTTCCGTGACCTGCGCCGGCTCGATGCCGCAGCGGTCACGGCATGGCTGCAGCCCAGGGCAGACGCGAACCCCGCGGGCCTGATGGATGTCACTTCCGACACCCCCCGCGCAGCCTTCGATGACGCCATCGCCCGCATCCACCAGTGGATCGAAGCCGGCGACACCTACCAGGTCAACTACACCCAGCGCCTGCGCTTCGGCGCGTTTGGCGATCCGCTCGCCCTGTACGCCGCGCTGCGCGCCGCGCAGCCGGTGCCCTATGGCGTGCTGGCCAGCCTGCCGGACGGCGCCACGGTGCTGTCGCTGTCGCCCGAGCTGTTTGTGCGCCACGACGGCCACGGCCATCTGCTGACGCGGCCGATGAAGGGCACCGCACCGCGCTCCGGCGATGTCGCGCGCGATGCGCAGGCCGCCGCCGCGCTGGCCGCCGATGCCAAGAACCGCGCCGAGAACGTGATGATCGTCGACCTGCTGCGCAACGACCTGGGCCGCATCGCGCAGCCGGGCAGCGTGGCCGTGCCCGAGCGCTTTGCGGTGCAGCCGTTCGGCGCGGTGCTGCAGATGACTTCCACCGTGACCGCGACCGCGCGGCCCGGCACCGGCTTTGGCGCGCTGATGGCGGCGCTGTTCCCGTGCGGCTCGATCACCGGCGCGCCCAAGCGGCGCACCATGCAGATCATCGCCGACCTGGAGCGCGCGCCGCGCGGGCTGTACACCGGCGCGATCGGCTGGATCGATGCGCCGTGCGCCGATGCCATGGCCGGTCCGTTCGCGCTGTCGGTGGCGATCCGCACGCTGGTGCTGGCGCCCGCCGCGGCCAACGGACTGCGCGCCGGCGAGATGGGCGTGGGCGGCGGCATCGTCCACGACAGCGTGGCGGCGGAAGAGTTTGCCGAATGCGGCTGGAAGGCACGCTTCCTGACGCGGCACGATCCCGGCTTCACGCTGTTCGAGACCATGCGCGTGCAGGACGGGGTGTGCCAGCACCTGGCGCGGCACCTGGCGCGCATCGGGGCGTCGGCGCAGGCGTTCGGCTTTGCCTTTGACGCCGATGCCGCGCGCGCGGCGGTGGCCCTGCAGGTGATGCAACTGGGTGCCGGCATTTGGCGATTGCGCCTGAGCCTGGACAAGGCTGGCACGCTGGCATTTGCCGGCGGTGCGGTGGCGCCGATGCCGGCAGGACCGGTCGGCATCGGCATCGCCCCGGACCCGCTGCCGGTTGCCGACCCGCTGCGCCGCCACAAGACCAGTGCGCGCGCGGCGTTCGATGCGGGATGGCAGGCTGCCGAGCGTGCCGGCGGCTTCGACCGGCTGTTCTTCAATACGCGCGGCGAACTGCTGGAAGGCGGGCGCAGTTCGGTCTTCGTGCGGATCGATGGGCGCTGGCTGACGCCGCCGCTGTCGGCCGACATCCTGCCCGGCGTGATGCGCGCGGTGGTGCTGGACGAGGGCGGGGCGGCGCTGGGCATGCCGGGAGAGACGGTGGAGGAGGCGGTGATCACGCGCGCGATGCTGGCGCGTGCCGAAGCCATCATGGTGGTCAACGCGCTGCGCGGCGTGTTGCCCGCCACGCTATTGGCCTAGGAGTTTGTCGGATTTTCGGGATCTCCAGTCGTCCGGCGGGACGGGTTGGGCGTTGATAAATTCACAGTTCGCTGAGTGAGCCCATAGATGAGTCGTTTCGTGCCCGTTGATCGTCAGACCGACTATCTGTTGCCACCGTCAGTGGAGGACTGGTTGCCGGAAGGTCATCTGGCGCGG
Source organism: Cupriavidus sp. LA-1 (assembly GCF_055385985.1). Taxonomy (NCBI): domain Bacteria; kingdom Pseudomonadati; phylum Pseudomonadota; class Betaproteobacteria; order Burkholderiales; family Burkholderiaceae; genus Cupriavidus; species Cupriavidus sp. LA-1. The sequence goes on from NZ_AP031387.1 coordinate 440,464, forward strand.
TTCGTAGTGGAAGTCATCGAGCAGATGGACCTGTCGGAGCTGAGTGGGGCGTACGCGGGTCGCGGCATGGCGGCGCATCACCCCGAGGTGCTGCTTGGCTTGCTGGTGTACGGGTATGCGACCGGAGTGTCTTCGAGCCGCAAGATTGAGAGAGCGACCTATGACTCGGTGGCGTTCCGCTACATTGCGGCGAACACGCATCCGGACCATGACACGCTGGCCACCTTTCGCAAGCGGTTTGCGAGCCAGTTAGAGAAGCTGTTCGTGCAGGTGCTGCTGATCGCGAAGGAGATGAAGCTGGTCAAGCTGGGCCGGATTGCGCTGGATGGCACCAAGGTGAAGGCGAATGCGAGCAGGCACCGCGCGCTGTCGCACGGGTATATCGGCCGGATCGAAGCGCAGTTGCATGAAGAAGTGCAGCAGTTGATGGCGATGGCCGAGACCGCCGATCGAGAGAGTCTGCCAGATGGGATGGATGTACCGGCGGAGATCGCACGGCGCGAAGCGCGACTGAAGGCGTTGGCCGAAGCGAAGGCGAAGATCGAGGCACGGGCGCAGGAACGGTTCGAGCAAGAGCAGCAGGAGTATGAAGCCAAGGTGGCGCGTCGCGAGGCGCAGCGCAAAGACGGCAAGAAGCCGCGGGGCAAGGACCCGGAGCCGCCGCAAGGCGGTGCCAAGGAACGCGACCAGATCAACCTGACGGACGAAGAGTCGCGCATCATGCCGGTGTCCAGCGGCGGCTTCGAGCAAGGCTACAACGCGCAGGCAGCGGTGGATGTCGAGACGATGTTGATCGTGGGCACCTCAGTGACCCAGCAAAGCAACGACAAGCGCCAGGTCGCACCGATGATCGACGTGCTGGGGGCGCTGCCCGAGCCATTGGGCCAGCCTGAGATTTTGCTGGCGGATGCGGGCTACTTCAGTGCGGCCAACGTCGTCACCTGCGAGGCGGCGGACATCACCCCGCTGATTGCGATCCAGCGCGACGCCCATCATCTGCCGCTGATGGAACGCTTCGCCGACGATCCGGCGCCGCCTGAGAGCACCGATCCAATCGTCAGGATGACACACCGACACAAAACGAAGGCGGGGCGAGCACTGTACGGGCTGCGCAAGAGCACGGTCGAGCCGGTGTTCGGCATCATCAAGCGAGTGATGGGATTCCGGCAGTTCTCGCTGCGCGGACTGTCCAACGTCGCGGCGGAATGGTCGCTGGTGGCGCTCGCGTGGAACATCAAGCGGATGAACGTATTACGGGGTGCATAGGGCCGATCAGCGGGCTTCTTGTGCGGTCAAAAAGCACCCGATTGCCTTCCTCATCCACTCTCAAATACCTTCATCGCGTATCACGACTGCGATGAGCCCGCCAACCGAAGCGAACCCCGTCACGACCTGATGTTTTGAATCACGCTTCACCTCAACTCCGACGAACTCCTAGGCGCAGCCGCTACGGGTGATGCGTGTCCAGCACGCCGTCGCCCAGCTTCCAGCGCACCACGCCCGGCAGGTTGATCAGCTCGCGGTCGTGGCAGATCATCACCACGGTGCGGCCTTCGGCGGCGAGGTCGCCGACCAGCGCAATCACCTGCTCGCGCGCATGGCCGTCCAGGCTCGAGGTGGGCTCGTCCAGCAGCAGCAGGTCCGGTTCCAGCACCTTGGCGCGCGCCAGCGCCACGCGCTGGATCTCGCCGCCGGACAGGTATTCGGGCGCGGTGTCCTGCAGTTGCGACACGCCGGCCCAGCCCAGCGCCTCGCCCACGCGGCGGGCGATGTCGTGGCGCGGCAGGCCGCGTGCATGCAGGCCGTAGGCGATGTTCTCGCGCACCGAGGTGCGGAACAGGTAGGGGTGCTGGTGCAGGTAGGCGATGCGCCGGCGCAGCGCCGGCGGCAGCGGGCTAAGGGGGGCGTCGTGCGCCTGGCCCTGTGCGTCGGTCCACCGCGCGGTGGCGCCCGGTGCCGGCTCCAGCCCGGCCAGCATGCGCAGCAGGGTGGTCTTGCCGGCGCCGTTCATGCCGGTCAGCACGATCGCGGTGGCACGCGGGATCACCAGCATGTCGATCGCAAACAGCTTGCGCAGGCCGATGCTGCGCGCCAGCCCGCGCACGGTCAGCAGCGGGCTGTGGTCATGGGCAGCCGAGGGTGTCATCGGCGCAAGCCTCCGGCACCCTGCAGCCAGGCCATGCCGATATTGACCAGCAGCGCCAGCGCCACCAGCACGATGCCCAGCGCAATACCCTGCGCGAACTCGCCCTTGCTGGTTTCCAGCGCGATGGCCGTGGTGATGGTGCGGGTCGAGCCTTCGATATTGCCGCCGATCATCAAGGCCGAGCCGACCTCGGCAATCACGCGGCCGAAGCCGGCGACCACCGCCGCCATCAGCCCGAAGCGCAGCTCGCGGAGCACGGTCAGGAAGGTGCGCCAGCGGCCGGCGCCCAGCACCCAGGCGGTCTCGCGCAGGCGCACGTCGGCGCCTTGCAGGGTCGACAGCGCAAACGCCAGCACCACCGGGAAGCCGATCACCGCCTGCCCCAGCACCATGCCCGACGGCGTGAACAGCAGGTGCAGGCTGCCCAGCGGGCCCTGGCGCGTCAGCAGCAGGTAAAGGATCAGCCCGACCAGCACGGTCGGGAACGACAGGAAGGCTTGCGCCACCACCACCACCGCGCGCCGGCCCGGGAACTGCCGCGTGGCGACCAGCCAGGCCGCGGCAATCGCCGGCACCGTGGCGATGGCCAGCCCCAGCACCGCCACCATCAGCGAGGTCCAGACAATGAACCACAGGCCGGCGTCGCCGCTGGCCAGCAGGCGGAAGGCGTCGGCGGTGGCGCTGCCGATCTCCACCAGATCAGGCGGAGAAGGTGTGCTCGGCGGCGGGGAAGCTGCCGTCCTTGACGGCGGCCACATAGGCGCGCACGGCGGCCTCGATCGAGGTCTGGCCGTCCATGAAATTGCGCACGAACTTGGCCTTGCGGCCGGGGTAGATGTTGAGCATGTCCTGCAGCACCAGCACCTGGCCGGTGCAGTCCGCGCCCGCGCCGATGCCGATGGTGGGCACCGTCAGCAATTGCGTGATGTCGCCGGCCAGCGCCGCGGGCACCGCTTCCATCAGCACCACCTGCGCGCCGGCGGCCTGCAGCGCCAGCGCATCGCGCTTGAGCTGGGCCGCGCCGGCGTCGGTCTTGCCCTGCACCTTGAAGCCGCCCAAGGCATGCACCGACTGCGGCGTCAGGCCGATATGCGCACACACCGGGATGCTGCGCTCGACCAGGAATTTCACGATCGGCGCGAGCCAGTCGCCGCCTTCGAGCTTGACCATCTGCGCGCCGGCCTTCATCAGCGTGACGGCGCTGGCAAAGGCGGTTTCCGCCGTGGGATAGGTGCCGAACGGCAGGTCCGTCAGCAGCAGCGCGGTCTGGTTGCCGCGCGCCGCGCATTCGGTGTGGTAGGCCATCTGTTCCAGCGTGACCGGCAGCGTGGTCTGCTGGCCCTGCATCACATTGCCCAGCGAATCGCCGACCAGGATCATTTCCACGCCGCAGTAGTCGAGCAGCGCGGCGAAGGACGAGTCGTACGCGGTCAGCATGGCGATTTTCTCGCCGGCGTCACGCATCGCCTGCAGTTTGGGAATGGTGATGGTCTTGCGGGAGGGATCGAGGAGGTAGCTCATGGCAGTGCCCGTGTAGGACGGCTTTGCCGGTGCCGGGAGGGCCGCCCGCACGGCAACGACAGCCGTCGTTATTGTGTTGGGTCTGGCAGGGGGAACCTGTCAGGGCGCAGCGAGATTGAGAAAGGCCTTGCGGCCGCGCATGTTTTCGATGCGCGACAGTAGTGTACGGAAATCGTCATCATTGTCCACCGGATTGAAGTGGGCGGTGTCGACGACCAGCACGGGCGCCTCGTCGTACCGGTGGAACAATTCGCCGTAGGCGCCGGCCAGGCGCTGCAGATAATGTTCGTCGATACCGGCTTCGCCGGCCTCGCCGCGGCGCACGATGCGCTCGCGCAGGAGCGACGGCGTGGCCTGCAGCACGATCACCAGGTCGGCGCGCTGCGGCGGCAGGTCCAGGCGCGCGGCAATGGCGTCGTAGAGCGCCAGTTCGTCCGCGGAAAGGGTCAGCGCCGCGTGCAGCCGGTCCTTGGCGATCAGGAAGTTGGTGACCATGCGCTGGCCGGTCATGACCCCAGCCTGCCATTGCTGCAGCTGCACCGCGCGCTGGGTCAGGCACCACAGCTGCAGCGCCAGCGCGTGGCGCGCGGGATCGCGGTAGAAGGGCTCGAGGAAGGGGCTGCGGCGCGCGCTGTCGGGCAGTTCCTGGGCGTGCAGCGTGCGCGCCAGGCGCTGGGCCAGCGAGGTCTTGCCGGATCCGACGGGGCCTTCGACGACAATGCGGCGCAGGTGATCGAGCATGGCGCTCCGGGCGTCAGTAGGGTGGATGGCAGCGCCGCGGGCGCCGCCGGGCGGGTTCAGCCAGCGGTGCCGCCATCGCCCGCGGCGGCCTGCATGCGCAGGCACTTGCAGGTGGAGACCTTCTCGATGCGCTGGGCGCCCACGCTGGCCAGGTAGTCGGCGGCGCGGCCGCGGCCGGGGATGGCCAGCGCCGCGTCCAGCTCCAGCAGCGGCACCAGCGTGAAGGCGCGCTCGGTCAGGCGCGGATGCGGCACGGTCAGGTGCTCGTGGTCGTGCTGCTCGTCGCCGAACAGCAGCAGGTCCAGGTCCAGCGTGCGCGGCGCGTTGCGGAACGGGCGCTCGCGGCCGAACTGGTCTTCGATGTGGTGACAGATGCGCAGCAGCTGCCCGGCGGTGAACGAAGTCTGCACCTTGACCACCGCGTTGTAGTAGTCGTCGCCGCCGGCATCGACCGGGGCGGTGCGATAGAGCGAGGAGCGCGCCAGCACCGTGATGCCGACCTGCTGGGCCAGGCACACGATGGCGTCCTTGATGGCCTGGCGGGCATCCCCCAGATTGGCCCCGATGCCGATGAAGGCAAGCGTCATTTAAGTTTCCTCCGGCTGGCCGGGGCCGGCATGTGCTGCCTCGCCCGCGTCCGTATCGCTCCGGGAGGACACTTTATCCGATTTCCGCGGACCGCGCCGGCGGCGCTTCTTGCGTGCCGGGCCTTCGCCTTCCGCACCCTGGGCGCCCTGGCCACCAGGGCCGCCTTGACCACCCTGCGCGCCCGGGCCACGGGCGCCGCGCACCGCGTCGATCAGGTCCTCGCGCTCGCCCGGGTCGGCGTCCTGGAAGTCCTGCCACCAGGTGGCCAGTTCTTCAGGCAGCTCGCCCGACTGGCAGCGCAGGTGCAGGAAGTCGAAGCCGGCGCGGAAGCGCGGCGACTCCAGCAGCCGGAACGGCATGCGGCCCACGCGCTTCTCGAAGCGCGGCTGCATGCCCCAGATATCGCGCATGTCGGTGACAAAGCGGCGCTGGATCGCCAGCTGGCCGGTCTGCTTTTCCAGCACCAGGTCCATGGCGGTGTTCAGCGCGGCGATGGCGTGCTCGCCTTCGTCGCGCAGCTTGGTCCAGCGCTGCAGCACGTGGTGCCACAGCAGCGCGGCAAACAGGAAGCCCGGCGAGACCGGCTTGCCGGCCTGCACGCGGCGGTCGGTGTTGTCCAGCGCCAGCTGCACGAAGCGCTGGCCCATCGGCTGCTCCAGCGCCACGTCCAGCAGCGGCAGCAGGCCCTTGTGCAGGCCCGCCTTGCGCAGTTCCTGCAGCGAGGCCCAGGCGTGCCCGGACATCAGCAGCTTGAGCATTTCGTCGAACAGGCGCGCGCTCGGCACATTGTGGATCAGCGAGGCCAGGCCGGCGATCGGGTCGCGCGTGGCCTCGTCGATGTCGAAGCCGGTCTTGGCCGCGAAGCGCACCACGCGCAGCATCCGCACCGGGTCTTCGCGGTAGCGCGTGACCGGGTCGCCGATCATGCGCAGCGTACGCGCGCGGATGTCTTCCATGCCGTGATGGTAGTCATGCACGGTCTGCGCGGCCGGGTCGTAGTACATCGCGTTGATGGTGAAGTCGCGGCGTTCCGCGTCTTCGGCCTGCGAGCCCCACACGTTGTCGCGCAGCACCCGGCCCGAGGCATCGATCGCATGGGTCTTGGTATCGAGCTCGGCGCGCTTCAGGCGGCGGCCTTCGGGCAGGGTCTCGCTGGCAATGGCGTCGACCAGCGCGCGGAAGGTCGAGACCTCGATGATCTCCTGCTCGCGTCCGCCGTAGAAAGTGACGTGCACGATCTGGAAACGCCGGCCGATGATGCGCGAGCGCCGGAATAGCGCCTGCACCTGCTCGGGCGTGGCGTTGGTGGCGACGTCGAAATCCTTGGGCTTGATGCCGAGCAGCAGGTCGCGCACGGCGCCGCCCACGATATAGGCCTGGTAGCCGGCCTGCTGCAGCGTGGAGGTGACCTTGACGGCATTGCGCGACAGCAGCGCAGGGTCAATCTGGTGTTCGTCGGCGCCGACGATGCGCGGCGTATGGGCGCGGCCGGTGCGGCGCTGCTTGGGGCCGGGTTTGCCCAGCAGCCGGGTGATGAGCTTCTTGATCACGTCAGAACAGATCCATGATGCGCCAGCCTGCCGCGGCGGCGTGGTGGCGCAGGCGATCGTCCGGGTTGGTGGCGATCGGCTCCGAGACTTTTTCCAGCAGGGGCAGGTCGTTGGCCGAGTCGCTGTAGAAGGTGGTGTTTTCGAAATGGTCCCACTGCGCGCCCTGGCTCTTGAGCCAGGCCTCGACGCGGGTGATCTTGCCTTCGCGGAAGCTGGGCACGCCCTCGACCTCGCCGGTGAACTGGCTGCCGGGCTTGCCGTCGACGGTGGCCGGCTCGGTCGCGATCAGGTGCTTGATGCCGAAGGCCGCGGCGATCGGCGCGGTGACAAAGCTGTTGGTGGCGGTCACCACCGCGCACAGGTCGCCGGCTTCCAGGTGCTTGCAGACCAGCGCGCGCGCCTGCGGCGTGATCACGGGGTCGATCACCTCGTGCATGAAGCGCATCCGCATGGCATCGAGCCGGTCGCGCGGGTTGGCCGCCAGCGGCGCCAGCGCAAAGCGCAGGAAGGCCTGGATGTCGAGGGTGCCGGCCTTGTAGTGCCCGTAGAACTCGTCGTTCTTCTGCCGGTAGGTTTCCTCGTCGACGACGCCCAGGCGGACCAGGAAGCGGCCCCATTCATGGTCGCTGTCAGTCGGGATCAGGGTGTGGTCGAGGTCAAAGAGTGCCAGATTCATGGGCGGCGATTTTACCTTAAGGCGAGAGGTCGGGCGGGAGGGCCGGCGTGCGGCCAGGCCGCATTGGACACGGTTTGTGCCCCGTTGCGGGCGCTAATCCCGGAATTCAGCAAACATTTCACGCAGCAACGGCAGCGTCACCGGCCGCTTGCGTTCCAGCGAGTAGGTGTCGAGCGCGTCCAGCAGCGCCATCAGGCTGGGCATGTCGCGGTAATGCCGCGTCACCAGCCAGTGCGTGATCTCGGGCGACAGCTGCAGGCCGCGCTCGCGTGCCGCTTGCAGCACGGCGGCCTTCTTGTCGTCGTCGGACAACGGTGCAACCTGGTACACCAGGCCCCAGCCCAGGCGCGTGCGCAGGTCTTCGCGCACCGGCATCGCGCGCGGCGCCAGGCCGCCGGCCACTACCAGCGCGGTGCGCACGTGGGCACGCACCTCGTTGTAGAGCGAGAACACCGCGATCTGGCGCGCTTCATCCAGCAACTCGACGTCATCCACGGTGTAAAGCTGGCACCACGGGTCGAACAGGAAGTCCGACAGCGGGTGGTGCGGGCTCAGGTAGCGGCAGCGGATGCCGTGCTGCGGCCCGGCCTCGCACACCGCGTGCAGCAGGTGGGTACGGCCGCAGCCGACCTCGCCCCACAGGTAGACCAGGCGGTCGCTGGCGCGCTCCTGGGCGAGCGCGGCCGGCAGCTCGCGCAGGCGCTGCAGCGCCTCGCGGTTGGACGCCACCACGAAATTCTCGAAGGTCGAAGGCGGCGGGCTGCCCAGCTCGAGCGACAGTTGCTTGGGACGCGGGAACATGACGTATGGCTAACTTGCGGGTGTGGGCAGCAGTTGGGGGCAGCCGTTATTTTCGGTACAGGTCGCTGGCCAGGTAAACCCGGCGTAGTTGGCGGGCGCCCACCAGCAGCACGGCGCAGGTCGGCAGCGCCAGCAGCACGCCGAAGAAGCCGAACAGCTGGCCGAAGGCGAGCAGCGCAAAGATCACCACCAGCGGGTGCAGGCCGATGCGTTCGCCCACCAGGCGCGGCGTCAGGTAAAAGCTCTCGATGAACTGGCCGAAGCCGTAGACCACCGCCACCGCGCCCAGCCCGTACCAGTTGCCGAACTGAAGCAGCGCGGCCAGGGTCGCCATGGCCAGGCCGACACCAAAGCCAATATACGGGATAAACACCGCCAGCCCGGTGAAGACCCCGACCGGCACGCCGATATCGAAGCCGGCGATGGTCAGCCCGATCGAGTAGATCGCCGCCAGGATCACCATCACCAGGATCTGGCCGCGCAGGTATTGCGACAGCAGCGCGTCGGTCTCGTTGATCAGTTCGCGCACCTTGGGCACCCAGCGCCGCGGCACCACGCCCTCGATGCGGCGCATCACCATGTGCCAGTCCATCATCAGGTAGAACATGACGATGGGCACGATAAAGACGATGCCCGCCACCGCGATCAGCGCCGAGCCCGACATCTTGACGTAGTTCAGCAATACCACCAGCAGGTCTTCCGGGCTGGCCGCGAAGCGGTCCGACAGCATATTGCGCAGGCCGGGGAAGTCAAAGCGCACGCGCACGCCGAACTCGGCCAGGCGCGGCGCGACCACGGAGTTGAGCTTCTTCAGCAGGATCGGCAGCTGCTCGCGCACCTGCGGGATCTCGCGCTGCAGCACCGCGATCAGCAGCAGCACCAGCATCACGCAGATCACCGTCAGTAGCAGGATCATCAGTGCCACGCCCACCGCGCGCGGCACGCGGCGGCGCTGCAGCCAGTCCACGCCGGGGTTCAGGATATAGGCGAAGATGAACGCGAACAGGAACGGCGTCAGCACCGGCGCCAGCGCGATGATGGCGGCGAACAGCGCGACGGCGACGACGATCCACAGCAGGATGCGCTTGGCCTCTTGGTTCAGCAGCGGGGCATTCATCAATGGTCGGAGGGAAGGGGCGGCAGCGCGGTTCGCGGCGCGATCTCGCCGGAAACTGGAAGCAAGGGGCCTCTATCCGTTAAAATTGCGATTCTACTGGACTCGCGCCCGCCTTCCGATCCCGAGCGACGGAAGCCGCGGCGGCCCGAGCGCCGAATTCCTCACTTTATTTCCTCCAGGACAAGCAGGTTCCCATGAGCGCATCCCCGACCGCCGGCCAGGCAGGCCTTTCCTACCGCGACGCCGGTGTTGATATCGATGCCGGCGACGCGCTGGTCGACCGTATCAAGCCGTTTGCCAAGCGCACCATGCGCGAGGGCGTGATGGCGGGCATCGGCGGGTTCGGTGCGCTGTTCGAACTGTCGAAGAAGTTCCAGGAGCCGGTGCTGGTGTCGGGCACCGACGGCGTGGGCACCAAGCTCAAGCTGGCCTTCCAGCTCAACCGCCATGACACCGTCGGCCAGGACCTGGTCGCTATGAGCGTCAACGACATCCTAGTACAGGGTGCCGAGCCGCTGTTCTTCCTCGATTACTTCGCCTGCGGCAAGCTCGATGTGGACACCGCCGCCACCGTGATCCAGGGCATCGCCCGAGGTTGCGAACTGGCCGGCTGCGCGCTGATCGGCGGCGAAACCGCCGAAATGCCGAGCATGTACCCGGATGGCGAATACGACCTGGCCGGTTTTGCGGTCGGCGCGGTCGAAAAGAAGAAGATCATCGACGGCAGCACCATCACCCCGGGCGACGTGGTGCTGGGACTGGCTTCGTCGGGTGCGCATTCCAACGGCTATTCGCTGGTGCGCAAGATCCTTGAAGTGGCCAAGCCGGACCTGAATGCCGACTTCCATGGCCAGCGCCTGCAGGACGCGATCATGGCGCCGACGCGCATCTACGTGAAGCCGCTGCTGTCGCTGATCGAGACGCTGCCGGTCAAGGGTATGGCGCACATCACCGGTGGTGGCCTGACCGAGAATGTGCCGCGCGTGCTGGCGCAGGACGTTACCGCTGTGCTCAAGCGTGATGCCTGGACGCTGCCGCCGCTGTTCCAGTGGCTGCAGGCGCAGGGGCGTGTGGCTGACGACGAAATGCACCGCGTGTTCAACTGCGGCATCGGGATGGTGGTGATCGTGGCCAAGGAAGATGCTGAGCGCGCTATCCGCCACCTGCAGGCTGCTGGTGAGGCGGTTTGGCAGATCGGTGAGATCCGCGAGCGGGCCGAGGGCGAGGCCCAGACGATCGTGGTCTGACACGACCTCCGCGACCTCCGTACAAAAAACGGCGCATGCCTCGGGCATGCGCCGTTTTTTTTTCGCCCTGCTTCCGGTATTAGGGGTTTACCCGGTGTTATCGGCATGACGGCGCCCCGGAACCGTTCTCGTGCCCCGCATCAAAGTCCACCATGCATCTGCATCAACACTGACAAACAAAATTCAACTTGATTGTATGGCGGTTTATGGCCTAATGTACTGAGCAAGATCGCTAACAGGCAGCCAACGTGCGGCCCCCTCCTTATCCTCTTGTGAACAGTATCGTGAAACAGTTCGACCTGATCATCCGCAACGGCACCGTGGTGACCGCCAGCGACACCATGCAATGCGATATCGCCATCGCCGGCGGGCGCATCGTGCAGCTTGGCCATGACCTGGGCGAGGCCGCGCAGACCATCGACGCCAGCGGCAAGCTGGTGCTGCCGGGCGGCGTCGATGCCCACTGCCACCTGGACCAGCCGATGCCGGACGGCCTGAAGATGGCCGATGACTTCCGCACCGGCTCGATCTCGGCGGCGTGCGGCGGCACCACCACGGTGATCCCGTTTGCCGCACAGGAGAAAGGCCATTCGCTGCGCGCGGCGGTCGCCGACTACCACCGGCGCGCCGGCGGCCAGGCCGTGGTCGACTATGCCTTTCACCTGATCGTCGCCGACCCGACCGAGGCGGTGTTGAACGACGAGCTGCCGGGCCTGATCCGCGAAGGCTATTCGTCGTTCAAGATCTACATGACTTACGACGACCTCAAGCTGAACGACCGCGAGATCCTCGAGGTGCTGTCGGTGGCGCGCCAGGAAGGCGCGCTGGTGATGGTGCATGCCGAGAACTCGGACTGCATCGCCTGGCTGACCGAGAAGCTGGAAGCGGCGGGCAACACCGCGCCGAAGTTCCACGCGCTGGCGCGGCCGATGGCGATCGAGCGCGAGGCCACGCACCGCGCCATCACCTTCTCCGAACTGGTCGATGTGCCGATCCTGATCGTCCACGTGTCGGGCAAGGAAGCGGTGGAGCAGATCCGCTGGGCCCGCAACCGCGGCATGAAGATCTTTGCCGAGACCTGTCCGCAGTACCTGTTCCTGAGCGCCGAAGACCTCGACCAGCCCGGCTACCACGGCGCCAAGTGCGTGTGCAGCCCGCCGCCGCGCGACCGCAGCAACCAGGAAGTGATCTGGGACGGCCTGGCCGATGGCCTCTTCACCATCTTCTCGTCCGACCATGCACCGTTCCGCTACGAAGACGCGCAGGGCAAGAAGCCTGGCGGCGAGGAAGTCCCGTTCCAGTACATCCCCAATGGCATCCCCGGACTGGAGACGCGGCTGCCGCTGCTGTTCTCGGCAGGCGTGGTGGGCGGCCGCATCTCGGTCAACCAGTTCGTCGCGCTGACCTCGACCAACCCCGCCAAGCTCTACGGCCTGCATCCGCGCAAGGGCACCATCGCCATCGGCGCCGATGCCGACCTGGCGATCTGGGACCCGCAGCGCGAAGTGACGATCCAGAACGCCGGCCTGCACCATGCGGTCGACTACACCCCCTATGAAGGCCAGCGCGTGACCGGCTGGCCGGTGACCACGCTGGTGCGCGGCAAGGTGGTGGCGCACGAGGGCGAGGTACTGGCCGAGCCCGGCCATGGCGAGTTCCTGCCGTGCGGCCTGCCGGAAATGGCCAGGCCGCGCTATCGCACCTCGGGCGGCAGCCTGTGAGGGCCGCCTTGCGTGACTGATGCCTTGACCGGCACTGCAGACTGGAACTGACCACGCGCCGGGATGCCGCCCGCTTCGCGGCCTGCGTCACCGCCGGCGCGAAGCTGGCAGAAAGCGTGCCGGCGTCCTTGCTAAACCCTGCCTGATAAAACAGATATGCGAATCCTCGTACTCAATCCCAATACCAGCGAAGGCATCACCGCGCGCCTGATGGCCGCGGCCACCGAAGCCGTCGCGCCCGGCACCGAACTGGTGCCGCTGACCGCCAGCCGCGGCGTGCCGTATATCGCCACGCGCGCCGAGGCGCAGATCGGCGGCGCCATCGCGCTGGAAATGCTGGCCGAGCATCATGGCCAGTTCGACGCGGCCATCATCGCGGCGTTTGGCGACCCCGGCCTGATGGGCGCGCGCGAACTGTTCGACCTGCCGGTGGTGGGCATGGCGGAGGCGGCGATGCTGTCGGCCTGCATGCTGGGCCGGCGTTTTGCCATCGTCACCTTTGCGCGGGCGCTGGGGCCCTGGTATGAGGAGTGCGTGGACATGCACGGCCTGCGCGGCCGGCTGGCCGGCATCCGCATGCTCGACGGCAGCTTTGCCTCGGTGTCGGACGTGCAGGAAGAGAAGGAAGCCGTGCTGGTGGAACTGGCCAACCGCGCCGTGGTGGAGGACGAGGCCGATGTGGTGATCCTGGCCGGCGCGCCGCTGGCCGGCCTGGCCGCGCGCGTGCGCGACCGCATTCCGGTGCCGGTGGTCGACCAGATGGCCGCCGCCGTCAAGCAGGCCGAGGCGCTGGTCGCGCTGCAGCCGCGCAAGGCCACCGCGGGCACGTTCCGCCGCCCGGATGCCAAGCCCACGCTGGGTTTGCCCGCGGCGCTCGCCGCGCGCATCGAGCACCGCTAAGCGGCGCTCCTTTCCTTTCCCGACGGTAACGCCGCGGCTCAGACCGCGGCGAACACCGCTTCCAGGTCGACCTTTTCTTCGGCCGGCAACTCCAGCCGCAGCGTGCTTTCGACATGGCCGAGATGCTCGGCCATCAGCCGTGCGGCGCGCTCGCCGTCGCCGGCTTCCAGCGCATCGACGATATCGTCGTGCTCGTGGTGCGGGCACGACGGCACGCCCGGCGCGTCATAGAGCGCGATGATCAGGCAGGTCAGCGAGCACAGCTCGCGCATGTACTTGCCCAGGTACTGGTTGCCGGTCATTTCCGCCAGCTTGCAGTGGAACTCGCCCGACAGCCGGATGATGGCGCGGCGGTCGTTGCTGTCGCGCGCCTGCGCTTCCTGGCGCGTGGACTCGCGCAGCGTGCGCACACCGCTGGCGCCGATCGCGCCGGCGAGGTCGCGCACCAGTGCGGGCTCCAGCAGGTGGCGCGAATGCAGCACCTGGCGCGCTTCGGCCACGCTCGGACTGGAGACGAAGGTGCCGCGGTTGGGATGCACCGTCAGCACGCCTTCGTGCGCCAGCCTGGCGAAGGCCAGCCGCACCTTGGTACGGCTCACGCCAAATACGCCGCCCAGCTTTTCCTCGACCAGCTTGGTGCCCGGCGGCAGCCGGTGCTCCCAGATCGCGGTCAGGATGCGGTCGGCGATTTCCTCGACCGACGACCCGCGCACGCTGTCCGCGTCGGTCTCGGTGATACCGTCGGCGGCGGGTGTGGCGGGTTGTCCGGCTTTGGTTCGTGGCATGGCGGTCGGCTTGGCAGCCCGGGAAAAAAGACAGTCGGTGTCGTTATTGTATGGCGGTTCGCCATCAAGTGTATAACACCGAGGGTGACCGATTGCCGCCTCATGGCGCGCCAGTCCGTCACTTGCTGCGCGAACCTGCATGCAACCGGGTCATTGCCCGAAGTCCGCCAGCCTGCGCACCTGGTCGACATAGCCCGGCGCCAGGCAATCCACCACCAGCCGCTCCGGCGTGCTGCGCAGCCACGTCAGCTGGCGCTTGCATAGTTGGCGCGTGGCGGCAACGCCGCGCTCGCGCATGGTGGCGAAATCGGCTTCGCCGTCTAGGTATTCCCACACCTGCCGGTAGCCGACGCAGCGGATCGACGGCAGGCCGGGATGCAGGTCGCCGCGTGCGCGCAGCCGCTCGACTTCCTCGATAAAGCCGTTGGCCAGCATGGTGTCATAGCGCTGCGCGATGCGCGCGTGCAGCGCCAGCCGGTCCGACGGCTCGAGCGCGATCACGCGGTAGCGTTGGTCCGCCGCACCGGCAAAGGTACGCCCCTCGGCCTGGCGCGCCAGCAGCGCCGACATCGGCTGGCCGGACAGGCGGTGGATCTCCAGCGCGCGCTGGATGCGCTGCGCGTCGTTGGGCGCGAGCCGCGCCGCGGTGACCGGGTCGACCTCGGCCAGCATCGCATGCAGCGCCGGCCAGCCGCGCTCGGCGGCAAGCTGGTCCAGCTCGGCGCGCAACGCGGCATCGGCCTGGGGCAGGTCGTTGAGCCCCTGCGTCAGCGCCTTGTAGTACAGCATGGTGCCGCCGACGATCAGCGGCACATGGCCGCGCGCGCGGACCTGCGCGATCAGCCGTTCGGCATCGGCGACAAACTGCGCGGCGGAGTAGCTGTCGGCCGGGTCGATGATGTCGATCAGGTGGTGCAGCGCGCTGTCCAGTTCCTCGCGCGTGGGCTTGGCGGTGCCGATATCCATCTCGCGGTACACCAGCGCCGAGTCCAGGCTGATGATCTCAACCGGCGCGTCGGCCGCCAGCGCCAGTGCGGCAGCGGTCTTGCCCGACGCGGTGGGGCCGAGCAGGCAGACCACGGGCGGATGCGCGGCGGAATCGTGGGGTACGGCGGACATCAAAAACCTTGGATGAGTGGTGCGGGCGAGCCGCTTATTGCCCGCGCAGGAACAGCCGGTCCAGCTCGGTCACGGTCAGCTGCACCCAGGTCGGGCGGCCGTGGTTGCACTGGTCGGCGCGCTCGGTCTGCTCCATCTGGCGCAAGAGCGCGTTCATTTCCTCGACCGTGAGCTTGCGGTTGGCGCGCACCGCGCTGTGGCAGGCGAGGGTGGCCAGCAGTTCATTGCGGCGCTCGGCCAGCACGCGCGAGCCGCCGTAGGCGTGCAGGTCGCGCAGCACGTCGCGCGCGAGCGCCTCGGCATCGGCCTGCTGCAGCAGGACCGGCACCGCGCGGACCGCCAGCGTGGTGGGCGATACCGGTGCGATATCGAAGCCCAGCAGCGTCAGCGTCTCCTGGTGTTCTTCGGCCACGCCGATCTCGACCGGGCTGGCGGGCAGCGTGACCGGGATCAGCAGCGGCTGCACGGCGAGGTCGCGCGCGTCCAGGCCGGCCTTGATCTGCTCATACAGGATGCGCTCGTGGGCGGCGTGCATGTCCACCAGCACCAGCCCGCGCGCGTTCTGCGCCAGCACGTAGATGCCGTGCAGCTGGGCGATGGCGTAGCCGAGCGGGTGGTCGTCGGGCGCGTCGGCGCGATCGGCGGAATCAGCAGGATCGGCAAACGCCGGACGCGTCGCCGGCGGCAGCCGGTCCAGCAGGCCGGGCGGGTCATCGGCGCGCGCCGCCTGGGCATCGGCCAGCCAGGCCGGCGGTTGCGCCGGGGTGCCGGGAAACGCGCCGTAGGGGCGTGCCGCCGGGGCCGTCGCCTCGCGCACCATGCCCAGGTAGGCCTGGCGCGGCTGGGCGATACCCAGTTCGGCCTGGCGCGCCGCGGAATAGTTGATCCATTGGCCACCGCCGGCGCCGCCACCCTGGCCCGGACGCGCTCCGCCCGCCGGCGTCGCGGCACCAGGCCGCATGGTGATCTCGCCGTCGGCATCGGTATGCAGGCTGTCGCCGTTTTCGCCGGCCTGGCGCGCCAGGCAGCGCTGCACCGCATGGTAGACAAACTGGTGGATGGCGCGCGATTCGCGGAAGCGCACTTCGATCTTCGACGGGTGCACGTTGACGTCGACCATCTCCGGCGGCAGGTCCAGGCACAGCACGTACGACGGGAAGCGGTCGCCGTGCAGCACGTCCTGGTAGGCGCTGCGCACGGCGTGGTTGAGCAGCTTGTCGCGCACGAAGCGGCCGTTGACGAAGAAATACTGCTGGTCCGGCCGCCCGCGCGAGGCGGTGGGCAGCCCGGCAAAGCCGTACAGGCTCAGGGTATCGGCCTGTTCGTCCAGCGCCAGCCGGGCCCGGGCAAAGTCGTTGCCCAGCACCTGGGCAGTGCGGGTGGCCACGTCGCCGGCATTCCAGTGCTCCAGCGGCTTGCCGTTGTGGTGGACCGAGATTGTCACGTCGGGCCGCGCCAGCGCCACGCGCCGGACCATCTCCAGGCAGTGCCCCAGCTCGGTCTGTTCCGTCTTGAGGAACTTTCTGCGTGCCGGCGTGTTGAAGTAGAGGTGCTGCACGTCGACGGTGGTGCCGACTCCGCCCGAGGCAGGCTGGACCGTGCCGGTATCGGCGCTGACCTGCGTGGCATGGGCATCGGCCGCGGTGCGGCTGGTCAGGGACAACTGCGACACCGAGGCGATCGAGGCCAGGGCCTCGCCGCGGAAGCCCAGCGTCAGCACCGATTCCAGTTCGTCGAGCGATGCGATCTTGCTGGTGGCGTGGCGCATCAGCGCGACCGGCAGCTCGGCGGCAGGGATGCCGCAGCCGTTGTCGGTGATGACGATGCGCCGCACGCCGCCTTCCTCCAGCCGGATGCCGAGCTGCGTGGCGCCCGCGTCGAGTGCGTTTTCCAGCAATTCCTTGACCACCGAGGCCGGGCGTTCCACCACTTCGCCGGCGGCGATCTGGCTGATGAGCTGGTCCGGCAGCGGCCGGATCGGGCGCGGCTGCTGGGTGGTGCGCAGGGCGGTGCTGGAGGCGGAGGCAGGCATCCGGCGATTATACGTGGACGCTCGCACGGAGTCGGGCGCGCAAAAGGCGCCGCGGGTGACGGATTGGTGCGGCCGCTCTTGTATGATTCAGGCCATGGCGGCTCTGGTCAGGACACCGGCCGCATCGAACGAAACCGTCAACAAACCAAACGGGGAACGACTTGGATCTCGCTTTGCAGCTCATCGACATGCTGGTGCACGTCGACAAATACCTCGGCACGGTCATCGACCAGTACGGCCACTGGGTTTACGCCATCCTGTTCCTGATCGTCTTTGCCGAGACCGGGCTGGTGGTCCTGCCGTTCCTGCCGGGCGACTCGCTGCTGTTTATCGCGGGTGCCTTCTGCGCAACCGGCGCCATGAACGAATGGGCGCTGATCGGCCTGCTGCTGGTGGCGGCCATCTCGGGCAATACCGTCAACTACCTGGTGGGCAGCTGGATCGGGCCCAAGGTGTTCGATCACAAGTGGCGCTTCCTGGACCAGGACGCGCTGCGCCGCACCCACGACTTCTATGAGCGGCACGGCGGCAAGACCCTGGTGATGGCGCGTTTCGTGCCGATCGTGCGCACCTTCGCGCCGTTCGTGGCCGGTGTGTCGCAGATGACCTTCGCGCGCTTCCAGATGTTCAACGTGGCCGGCGCCGTGGCCTGGGTGGCTGGCCTGGTCTTTGCCGGCTACTTCTTCGGCAACCTGCCGTTTATCCGCCAGTACCTGAACCTGATCGTGCTGGCCGGCATCGGCGCGGCGGTGGTGCCGCTGCTGCTGGGCGGGCTGTGGAAGCTGGTGCGCGGCAACCGCCGCCGGCCCACGGGCGTGGAGCGCTGAGCCGCTGAAGCGCCGCGGACCTCTTCAGTTGAGGCTGCGGCTCATCATCCGCAGCGCGGGCATGCGCTCGCGGATCTGGCCGATATCGGCCGCATCGGGCCGGGCCTGGACATAGGCTTCCAGGTCGGCCAGCGCGGGGCGGAAGCACTCCAGGTTGGCATAGGCCAGGCCCCGGTCGCGCACTTCCTCGATCGAACCCGGCAGCAGGATCACCAGCCGGTTCTGCACCGCCAGCAGCCGCTGCCAGCGCGACTCCTGCAGATAGATCGCCTTCAGGTTGCGCAGCATGCGCGCGATGATCTCGCGGTGGCTCGCCGCGCGCAGGAACAAGCCCAGCGGCACCTGGCTGGCATCGCTGATGCCCTCGCGCTCCAGGTACGGATCCAGCATTTCCTGCAACTGTTCCTTCGACAGGGTCTCGCCGGTGAGCGGGTCCAGTATCACTTCGCCCGCCGGGATCGTCATGCGTAGCAGGAAATGGTTGGGGAACGAC
Organism: Cupriavidus sp. LA-1; assembly: GCF_055385985.1. Classification (NCBI taxonomy): domain Bacteria; kingdom Pseudomonadati; phylum Pseudomonadota; class Betaproteobacteria; order Burkholderiales; family Burkholderiaceae; genus Cupriavidus; species Cupriavidus sp. LA-1. The sequence goes on from NZ_AP031387.1 coordinate 458,728, forward strand.
ACCCCCTTGAGCGGCAGCCCGATCTGCTGGCCCAGCTCCATATGCAGCACCGCGAGCGAGATCGGGATGCCGCGGCGCTGGCGCAGCACCACGTTCAGGTAGGAATTGTCGGGGTCGTAGTAGTCGTTCGCGTTCGCGCCGAAGCCGAGGTCGCGATAGAAGAAATGGTTCAGCAGGCGCAGACGCTGGATGGCGGGCGTGCCTTCGGCGATCCTGCGCTTCAGGCGCAGGGCCAGCACGTCCAGCGCCGCCAGCTCGCCCTGCAGGTCCAGGTCGGGGTAGGCATCCTGCGCGACGGACAGCGCGGTCTCGGTCAGCGGGATGCCGTTTTCGTCGGCCACGAGGCTGGCGAAATAATCCAGGACTTTGGTGGATGTCATGTCGGTTTCCCGGTGCAGCCGCCGGCACCGTGCGCAGCGTGGGTCACCATTGCTGGCTGGTTAGCCGGCGTTGGCAATCGCCGCTGGCCCATCAGCCGGCCCGGCGCCTGAAGGCAGAGTAGCGCAGTCCCATGAGCCACAGTGTACCGAAGTAGACCACCGCTGCAAGTACCAGGCACGACGCCAGCAGCGCGATGCGCAGCAGCGGCGTCGTGCCCAGTCCGATCCAGTCGAAGTTGCGCGCGAACCAGAGCAGCATGCCGGACAGCAGCAGCACCGCTGCGCCCAGCTGCGCCAGGAACAGCCACCAGCCGGGCGCGGGGCGGTACAGGCCGCGCTTGCGCAGGCCGAGGAACAGCAGCAGCGCGTTGATGGTGGCGCCGGCGCTGATCGACAGCGCCAGCCCGGCATGGCCGATCCACGGCACGAACAGGTAGTTGCAACCCTGCGTGATCACCAGCACCAGCAGCGCGATCTTTACCGGCGTGCGGATGTCCTGGCGCGCATAGAAGCCTGGCGCCAGGATCTTGATCGCGATCAGCCCGAGCAGCCCGGTGCCGTACGAGACCAGCGCCTGGCGCGTCATCTCGACCGCGTGGGCGTTGAACTTGCCATAGTTGAACAGCACCGCGGTCAGCGGCGCGCCGAACACGAACAGCCCCACCGCGCACGGCACCGCCAGCAGGAAGGTCAGGCGCAGGCCCCAGTCGAGCAGGCTCGAGTACTCTGCATGGTCCCCCGAGGCGTTGGCCTTGGACAGGCTCGGCAGCAGGATCGTCCCCAACGCCACGCCCAGCAGCGCGGTCGGGAACTCCATCAGCCGGTCGGCATAGGTCAGGTAAGAGACGCTGCCGGCGGCCAGCCGCGAGGCGATATTGGTATTGATGATCAGGCTGATCTGCGCCACCGACACGGCCAGCAGCGCCGGCCCCATCTGCCGCAGGATGCGGCGCACGCCGGGATCGGACCACGCGGCGCGCAGGTTGAAGCTCAGCCGCGGCATCACGCCCAGGCGCCGCAGTGCCGGCACCTGGATTGCCAGCTGCAGCACGCCGCCGATCAGCACGCCCCAGGCCTGGGCGTAGATCGGCTGGTCCATGTGCGGGCCGACGAACACGGCCGCCACGATCAGGCACAGGTTGAGCAGCACCGGTGTAAAGGCCGGCACCCCGAACTTGCGCCAGGTATTGAGGATGCCCGACGCCAGCGCCACCAGCGAGATCAGGCCGATATACGGGAACATCACCCGCGTCATGAACACGGCCGCGGTATAGGTCTCGCTCTGCCCGCGGAAACCGGTGGCGACCACCGTCATCACGAGCGGCGCGCCGATCACCCCAAGCAGCGACACGCCCATCAGCACCCAGGTCATCACCGTGGCGACGGCATCGATCAGCGCCTTGGTCGGCTCGTCGCCGCGCTTGGCGTGGTACTCGCCCAGGATCGGCACGAAGGCCTGCGAGAACGCGCCTTCGCCGAAGATGCGGCGCAGCAGGTTGGGAATGCGGAAGGCCACGTTGAACGCGTCGGTCATGTCCGACGCGCCGAAGGCGCGGGCGATCAGGATCTCGCGCATGAGGCCGGTGACGCGCGAGAGCATCGTCAGGCTGCTGATGGTGGCGAGCGCTTTGAGCAGGTTCAAGGTGCGGACGGGTGCTGACAGGTGCGGAAGGGTGGATCGGTGCGCAAGCACCGCATGCCGGGACGCCTCTGAGACGCGGTCCGGACGGTAAAGTTGCCGGCGCGCCACGTGCTTCGGCACAATGTGGCGCTTATTATACGGACCAGCCGGCGCCTGCCCGGCCTGAGCAGGCAAAGTCTCTGCAGTGTTGCTTTGTGCGCCGGCGTCTGTGTATAATTGCCGATTCACAAGGACAGTTGCGTTCCGGATTCGTGTGTCAGTGCATCCCGGGTCGCTCGATATGACTTAATTGTTGTGTCCCCCGCGGCACGCATCTGAATTCAGGATATTTTTAAATGGCAAATTCCGCACAAGCTCGCAAGCGCGCCCGCCAGGCCGTTGCCCAGAACGCTCACAACTCCAGCCTGCGTTCGCGTCTGCGCACCGCCGTCAAGGCCGTCCGCAAGGCCATCGACGCTGGTGACAAGGCCGCTGCCGCCGAGATCTTCAAGAACTCGCAAGCTGTGATCGACAGCATCGCCGACAAGAAGATCGTGCACAAGAACAAGGCTGCTCGTCACAAGTCGCGCCTGTCGGCCGCCATCAAGTCGATGGCTGCCTGATCGCTGCCAGGGCCGCCCAGGCGGCCCAGCAGAGGCGGATGCCCAGGCATCCGCCAATAAAAAAGCTCGTCATCCGACGAGCTTTTTTGCTTTCCGGTGCCGGCGGGCTTATTCCAGCGAGCAGGCCTCGACCAGCTGCAGGTTGTTGTCGCGCGCGAAATTCAGCACGAAGTCCAGTGCCTTGGGTTCGATGTCGCGCAGGCGCACGTCCACCACCACGCATTTGACGTTGCCGGCGAAGATCGGCCGCACATAGGGTGAGTAGGTCAGGCGCGGATCGCCGCTGTCGCCCTCGGGGCGGAACTGTGCCATCACGCCGCACAACCGTTCAGCCCAGTCGCTCGGGCGGAAGGTCTTGCCTTCCTTGGTAATGCCTTGGATAAAGTATTCGCGAACGTTGGGGTTCATGAGGCTGGACACTGCGGGTGAGGCGGATGACTCGACGGTAAACCCGCTGGACGGGCGCCCGTTTGACGCGGCCGGGGCGCGTTTGGTTCGCGCTGGATCCAGCCGGAAGGCGGGGCGTCGGTGTCTGGCGGGGGCACTTTTGATGCCGGCGGCGGGCAGTGGCATGGGTATGCCGGGCCCCGCGTGAATCAGCCAGTATTATATCTTATATAAGAGTTGCGCATAAGGGCGAAATCCTGTCAGGAAGCTGTCAACGGGACGGCGGGGTGGTCCGGGCCGGGTTGTTCCGGGCTCGCCAAAGCAGAAATAATCCCTTATGATTCTTGCAGTTAAATTGCGTAAGCGACGCGAAAAGGCGGCTCCGCGGCGCGCTTGGGTCATGAACACTTCATGACGGCGCGTCCCCACCGAGCCGCCTTCTTTGTTTTATGAGCTCAACCCCGATCAAGCATTACCTCCAGTTCAGCGACTTCACTCCCGACGAGTACGAGTACCTGCTGGACCGCGCGCGGATCCTGAAGGCCAAGTTCAAGAACTACGAGACCTGGCACCCGCTGCACGACCGCACGCTGGCCATGATCTTCGAGAAGAATTCCACGCGTACGCGCCTGTCGTTCGAAGCCGGCATCCACCAGCTGGGCGGCCACGCGGTGTTCCTGAACACGCGCGACTCGCAGCTGGGCCGTGGCGAGCCGATCGAGGATGCGGCGCAGGTGATCTCGCGCATGGTCGACATCATCATGATCCGCACCTTCGGCCAGGACATCATCGAGCGCTTTGCGGCGCATTCGCGCGTGCCGGTGATCAACGGGCTGACCAACGAATACCACCCGTGCCAGGTGCTGGCCGACATCTTCACGTACATCGAGCAGCGCGGCAGCATCCGCGGCAAGACCGTGGCGTGGATCGGCGATGCCAACAACATGGCCTACACCTGGATCCAGGCCGCCGAGCGCCTGGGCTTCACCTTCCATTTCTCGGCGCCGCCGGGCTACCAGCTCGATCCGGCCATGGTGCCGGCGTCCGCCGCCAGCCTGGTCAAGGTCTTCGACGATCCGCTCGCGGCCTGCCAGGGCGCCAGCCTGGTCACCACCGATGTCTGGACCAGCATGGGTTTCGAGGCCGAGAACGATGCCCGCAAGCGCGCCTTCAAGGACTGGATGGTCACCACCGCGATGATGGACCGCGCCGAGCCCGATGCGCTCTTCATGCACTGCCTGCCGGCGCATCGCGGCGAGGAAGTCGAGGCCGCCGTGATCGACGGCCCCAGGAGCGTGGTCTGGGAGGAAGCCGAGAACCGCCTGCACGTGCAGAAGGCGCTGATGGAATACCTGCTCTGCGGCAGCTACTGAGCGCGCGGAGCTGAACAGGGAGGGGCCGCGATGGCCCCTCTTTTTACGTCCTTCGTACAGAAACCCAAGGAGATGGAAGTGAGCCAGTTCGACAACGTGTCGGTCGTCAAGAAAGCCAACCTGTACTTTGACGGCAAGTGCGTCAGCCACACCGTGCTGTTCCCGGACGGCACCCGCAAGACGCTGGGCGTGATCTTCCCGGCCGCGCTGACCTTCAACACCGGCGCGCCCGAGATCATGGAAATCAACGCCGGCACCTGCCGCGTGCGCCAGGCCGGTTCGGATGACTGGCAGACCTACGGCGCGGGCCAGCAGTTCAGCGTGCCGGGCAACAGCAGCTTCGATATCGAAGTGCAGGAAACCCTGGACTACGTCTGCCACTTCGCGTGACGAACGCGGCGGGCCAGTCCTGGCCTGCCTGCTTTACAGCACTACCGGCTCGGGCTCGATGCGCACGCCGAAGCGTGCCTGCACCGCATCGGCGATGCGGTTGGCCAGCGCCAGCAGCATGGCGCCGGTGCCGCCGCCGTGGTGCACTAGCACCAGCGCCTGCTTGCCGTAGACGCCAACCGGCCCATCGGTCACGCCCTTGAAGCCGCAGCGGTCGATCAGCCAGCCGGCGGCCAGCTTGTATGAGCCGTCCGGCTGCGCATAGCTGACCAGGTCCGGGTTGGCCTGCAGCAAGGCGTCGCGCTGCGCGGCGCTGACCAGCGGGTTCTTGAAGAAGCTGCCCGCGTTGCCCAGCTGCGCCGGGTCGGGCAGCTTGCGCGTGCGGATCGCGACCACGGCGTCGCGGATGGTTGCCGCGGCCGGCGTGGCCTGGCCGTCCAGCTCGCGCGCCAGTTCTCCGTACGATAGTACCGGCTGCCATGCCCTGGGCAGGCGCAGCGTCACCGCAGTGATGATGTAGCGGCCGGCGCCGGCACGCTTGAACAGGCTGTCGCGGTAGCCGAAGTCGCAGGCTCGCAGATCGATCCACACAAAGGTGCCAGTGTGCCGGTCATAGGCGCGCAAGCCCGCGAAGCGTTCGCGCAGTTCCACCCCGTAGGCGCCGATGTTCTGGATCGGGGCCGCGCCCGCGGTGCCGGGGATCAGCGCCAGGTTCTCGAGTCCGGGCATGCCGTCGGCGATGGTGCGGTTGACCAGCGCGTTCCAGTTCTCGCCGGCCCCGGCCGTGACCAGCCAGGCATCGCCAGCCTCTTCGGCCTGGTAGCCGGGAATCTCCACCAGCAGCACCAGCGCGTCGAGGTCGCCGGTCAGCACCACGTTGCTGCCGCCGCCCAGCACCACCAGCGGCAGGCCCGCGGCACGCGGGTCGGCCAGGGCCTCGGTCAGGTCGGCTTCGCTGCGCACATGCACCGCAAAGCGCGCGCGCGCGTCGAATCCGAATGTATTGTGGCGACGCAGGGGATAGAATTCGTGGAAATCTGCCATGCAAGGGAAAGGTGATGCGGCCGCCGCTGTTGGTTGGCAAGCGACCCGGAACCGCGAGGTAGGCTGGATTATACGGAAGGCGCCGTGCGCGGCCGCCCTCCGGGCATATGGATCACAAGGAGAATGCAATGCCGTCGTTTGACGTAGTGTGCGAAGCGAACATGGTCGAGGTGAAGAACGCCGTCGAGCAGGCCAACAAGGAAATCTCGACGCGCTTCGATTTCAAGGGCTCGGACTCGCGGGTCGAGCAGAAGGAAAATGACCTGACCGCGTTTGCCGACGACGATTTCAAGCTGAGCCAGGTCAAGGACGTGCTGATCAACAAGATGGCCAAGCGCAACGTGGACGTGCGCTTCCTGGACTATGGCAAGATCGAAAAGATCAGCGGCGACAAGGTCAAGCAGGTGATCACGATCAAGAAGGGCGTGACCGGCGACCTGTCCAAGAAGATCGTGCGCATCATCAAGGACAGCAAGATCAAGGTGCAGGCCAGCATCCAGGGCGATGCGGTGCGCGTGTCGGGCGCCAAGCGCGACGACCTGCAGAGCGTGATGGCCATGCTCCGCAAGGACGTGCCCGAGGCACCGCTGGACTTCAACAACTTCCGCGATTGAGTCGCGGCTTGCCGATGCCGGCGGGCCCGCCGGCATCGCTTACTGCCGCGCCTGCGGCAGCCCGCCGATCTTCGCGCCGGCCTTGATGCCCTTCTGCGCGAACCATCCCTTGTTCATTTCCAGCGCATAGCGGATTGCCGCCTTCGGGCAATGATTGTCCTCGGTGCGCGGCGCCATGTCCTCGATATTGACGATGGTGCCGTCGTCGGCCAGGAAGGCGATCGACAACGGCAGCTCGGTATTGCGCATCCAGAAGCAGTGGCCCGCCTTCTGCTCAAAGACGAACAGCATGCCGGCATTGGCTGCCATGGCCTGGCGGTACATCAGCCCCTGCTCGCGCGACGCCGGCGTGGCGGCGACCTCGGCCTGGATCGCGTACATGCCCGCATTAAGCGGCACCACCGGCAGCGCGGCCTGCGCGTGCGCGACCCCGGCGCTCAGCGCGGTGGACATGCAGGCGATGGAAATGCAGCGTGACAACAGCGTCTTGGACAGGAAGGACATGGTGTTCAGTCTGAAATGGCGCGGGCAGCGGCAGCCGCAAGCATAACGCACGCGCGGCGCACTGATGTGCGGCTCACGGTATACAGCCCCCCGACTATCTGGAGCCGGCAATAAAAAAGGCAGGCGCCTGGCGGCAGCCTGCCATTTCTTTCCCGCCTCGCGCATGCACGGGGCAGGGAAGGTGCCAGCAATTACTGGGCAGCCGGGGCCGAAGCAGCGGCGGCAGCCTTCTTCTTGCTGTGCTTCTTGTGGGTGGTCTTCTTCTTGGCAGCCTTCGGGGCTTCCTTGGCTGCGGGGGCTGCGGTGTCAGCAGCAGGTGCCGAAGCCTGGGCGAAGGCGCCGGTGGCGAACAGGCCAACAACCAGAGCAGCGATCAGTTTTTTCATGGCGTATTACCTCGAAGGATATGAGCAGTCTAAAAAGGGTGACGCGTGATAGGACGTGTCCCCGACAAGAACGAGGCCGCTGCCGTCAGGGTTGACCCGCAATTTGTTTTTTTTTGTAACGAGAGCGGCGCTTGGTCTGAACCGTCTGGCTGGTTTTCGATACATGGGGACGGCGTGCGGGGTCCGGAATGGCGCGCGGGGCCGCGGACGACAGTCCCAGTCGGGCTGGCAATACCTCGCAGCTCTCCCCGGGCGCCAGCCCCAGGGCGCGCAGGTCGAGCGGGCCGATCTCGACCCGCACCAGGCGCAACGTGGGAAAGCCCACCGCCGCGGTCATCCGGCGCACCTGACGGTTCTTGCCCTCGCTGATCTTCACCTCCAGCCAGGCGGTCGGGATCGCCGCGCGAAAGCGCACCGGCGGCTGGCGCGGCCACAGCCAGTCGGGCGCGTCGATGGCACGCACCCTGGCGGGCTGGGTCACGAAGTCACCCAGGTCGACCCCGGCGCGCAGCCGGGCCAGGGCGGCGGCATCGGGAATGCCTTCGACCTGTGCCAGGTAGGTCTTCTCCAGCTTGTGGCGCGGGTCGGCGATACGGGCCTGCAGCGCGCCGTCGTCGGTCAGCAGCAGCAAGCCCTCGCTGTCGGCATCGAGCCGCCCGGCGGGGTAGACGCCGGGCGTGCTTACGCACGCGGCCAGCGTCGGTCGCGTCGGGTGTTCCGAGAACTGGCTCATGGTGCCAAACGGCTTGTTCAGGGCAATCAGGGTCATGGGGCGCAAGTATGCCGCAGCGGCGCGCCGGGCCGAAGGATCGGGGGTGGGCCCGATTGGCGGATGATGAAAATTTGCTGCATAATACCAAATTAGTCTTGTGTCTTATATAAGACTGAGAAGACCAGACGCACCCGGAGTGGCGCATGCGTGTGGCAACGCAGCACGGGCACGCATTGAGGCCCGCTACAATGCCACAGCGCCATCTCCCCGAATCTCGCCGTCCGGCCACGAACCGGCGGCAGTTGCAACCGTTCCGCACTGGAGACGTCATGTACCAACACATCAAGGTTCCGGCCGGCGAAAAGATCACGGTCAACCAGGACTTTTCGCTGAATGTCCCGGACAATCCGATCATTCCTTACATCGAAGGCGACGGTACGGGCCTCGATATCACCCCGGTGATGATCAAGGTGGTCGATGCGGCCGTGGCCAAGGCCTACGGCGACAAGCGCAAGATCGCCTGGATGGAGATCTACGCCGGCGAGAAGTCGACCAAGGTCTACGGCCCCGACGTGTGGCTGCCGGACGAAACCCTGGACGTGCTCAAGGAATACGTGGTCTCGATCAAGGGCCCGCTGACCACGCCGGTGGGTGGTGGCATCCGCTCGCTGAACGTGGCGCTGCGCCAGCAGCTGGACCTGTACGTCTGCCTGCGCCCGGTGCGCTACTTCAAGGGCGTGCCCTCGCCGGTGCGTGAGCCGGAAAAGACCAATATGGTGATCTTCCGCGAGAACTCGGAAGACATCTACGCCGGTATCGAATGGGCGGCCGAGAGCGACCAGGCCAAGAAGCTGATCGCCTTCCTGCAGAACGAGATGGGCGTGAAGAAGATCCGCTTCCCGGCCACTTCGGGCATCGGCGTCAAGCCGGTCTCGCGCGAGGGCACCGAGCGCCTGGTGCGCAAGGCGATCCAGTACGCGATCGACAACGACAAGCCCTCGGTGACGCTGGTGCACAAGGGCAACATCATGAAGTTCACCGAAGGCGGCTTCCGTGACTGGGGCTACGAGCTGGCGCAAAAGGAATTCGGCGCCGAGCTGGTCGACGGCGGCCCGTGGTGCAAGTTCAAGAACCCGAAGACCGGCAAGGACATCGTGGTCAAGGACGCCATTGCCGATGCCTTCCTGCAGCAGATCCTGCTGCGTCCGGCCGAATACTCGGTGATCGCCACGCTGAACCTGAACGGCGACTATATCTCCGACGCACTGGCAGCGCAGGTCGGCGGCATCGGCATCGCGCCGGGCGCCAACATGTCTGACTCGGTCGCCATGTTCGAGGCCACCCACGGCACCGCGCCGAAGTACGCGGGCAAGGACTACGTCAATCCGGGCTCGGAAATCCTGTCGGCCGAAATGATGCTGCGTCACATGGGCTGGACCGAGGCCGCCGACCTGATCATCTCGTCGATGGAGAAGTCGATCCTCTCCAAGAAGGTGACCTACGACTTCGCCCGCCTGCTGGAAGGCGCGACCCAGGTTTCGTGCTCGGGCTTTGGCCAGGTGATGATCGACAATATGTAAGCACAGACTCCCGCTGCGACGGGCGAACTGCAAGCGAAAACCCCGGTGCCGGCTGGTCGGCGCCGGGGTTTTTTCTTGCCCGCAGCGCAACGGTGATCCTGCGCGAGAAGGGTGGCCGCAAGGGTGGCCAGAAACCAGAAAGCCCGGCGCGAGGCCGGGCTTTCCGTCGGATGTGGTGCGTGCAGCTGATGCGAGCCCGTGCCCGCCGCGCCGCCGTGGCGGCCAGGCGGGGCGCTGGCATCGGTCCCGTCCCGGGGGAGCTCCCCCCACACCCTGGTTGACCGCTCCGCGGCTCTGCGGCCCGGATGCGGTCGCGGCGCGCTTTAGCTGGCGTCCTGGATATTGGTGGCTTGCTTGCCCTTGGGGCCCTGGACCACTTCGAACGAGACGCGCTGGCCTTCCTTTAGCGTCTTGAAGCCCGCCATCTGGATAGCCGAAAAGTGCGCAAACAGTTCTTCTTCGCCCTCGTCCGGCTTGATGAACCCGAAGCCCTTGGCGTCATTGAACCATTTGACGATACCGCTTGCCATATACTCCCCCAACGAAATAGCAATTTTCAAAGCGGGGAAGCCTTGCCAGCCAGACGGCACGGACTGCGGCGCCATGACCGGCCGCGTCCTGAGGTGCGGCCGGCGATGACGCGCGGCGAGTGCTATCGCGTGGCGGCCAGTCTCGATGCTGACTCGCCGCCGCGGGGCCGTGGGCCTCCCTGCTCACGGATCACCCGCCTTGGCTGTTGCTTTGGCTCGCTGGCCTTCGGCAGGTGTGCGACCGATTCTTCGGGCAAAGCCGGATACTGTCAAGCTGGCGGATTCCCCACTGCCAGCAGGGTGTGGCAGGAATCGGACGGCGCCTGGTGTTACCTTGGTGGCTGGCGCCGGGGCTGCGTGCGGGCATTTTGCCGGCGCCGCCCACGTGCCTTGCAATGCCTTCCGCGCGGGAATCCGCATCCATTCACCATGGGAAACCGGTGGCCCGGCTCTTGAATCCGGCGCCTTTTCCCCAAATTGCAGAGTTGCGAGTAAGGGTTAGAATAAAGCCATGGCTACACGGCTTGCGAATGTCCCACAACGCGAAGCAGGCACCATCCTGGAGAGGAAAGAGCAGGCGCTTAAACCGCCTGCCATGTTCAAGGTGGTGCTGCTTAACGACGACTACACTCCGATGGAGTTTGTAGTGATGATCCTGCAGCAGTATTTCAGCAGGGACCGGGAAACGGCGACGCAGATCATGCTCACCGTGCACCGGGAAGGAAAGGGCGTCTGCGGTATCTACACCAGGGATATCGCGGCGACTAAGGTCGAGCTGGTGTCAACGCACGCGCGGCAGGCGGGGCATCCCCTGCAGTGCGTGATGGAGGAAGCATGATTGCGCAAGAATTGGAAGTGAGCCTGCATATGGCGTTTGTCGAAGCCAGGCAGGCACGCCACGAGTTCATTACCGTGGAGCACCTGCTGCTGGCATTGCTCGACAATCCCACGGCAGCTGAAGTCTTGCGCGCCTGCGCGGCCAATATAGAAGACCTGCGCACCAGCCTTAAGAACTTCATCGCGGATAACACGCCGGTGGTGCCGGGTACCGACGAGGTCGATACCCAGCCCACGCTTGGTTTCCAGCGCGTGATCCAGCGCGCGATCATGCACGTCCAGTCCACTTCCAACGGCAAGAAGGAAGTGACGGGTGCCAACGTGCTGGTCGCGATTTTCGGCGAGAAGGACTCGCACGCGGTCTACTACCTGCAGCAGCAGGGCGTGACGCGCCTGGACGTGGTCAATTTCATCAGCCACGGCATCCGCAAGGACCAGTCCGAGCCGGCCAAGCATGGCGATGCCGCCGGCGAGGGCGAGGGCGGCGACGGCAAGGAAAGCCCGCTCGAGCAATACACCCAGAACCTGAACGCGCTGGCCAAGGCCGGCAAGATCGATCCGCTGATCGGCCGCGAGAGCGAAGTCGAGCGCGTGGTCCAGGTGCTGTGCCGCCGGCGCAAGAACAACCCGCTGCTGGTGGGCGAGGCCGGTGTCGGCAAGACCGCGATCGCCGAGGGCCTGGCGTGGCGCATCACCAAGAACGAGGTGCCGGACATCCTGGAAAAGGCCACCGTCTACTCGCTCGACATGGGCGCGCTGCTGGCCGGCACCAAGTACCGCGGTGATTTCGAGCAGCGCCTGAAGGGCGTGCTGAAGTCGCTCAAGGACAACCCGAACGCGATCCTGTTCATCGACGAGATCCACACGCTGATCGGCGCCGGCGCCGCATCGGGCGGGACGCTGGACGCCAGCAACCTGCTCAAGCCGGCGCTGTCGTCGGGCCAGCTCAAGTGCATCGGCGCGACAACGTTTACGGAATACCGCGGCATCTTCGAGAAGGACGCGGCGCTGTCGCGGCGCTTCCAGAAGATCGACGTGGTCGAGCCCTCGGTCGACCAGACCGTGCAGATCCTGCGCGGCCTGAAGTCGCGCTTCGAGGAGCACCACGGCGTCAAGTACGCGGCTTCGGCGCTGACCGCGGCGGCGGAACTGTCGGCCCGCTTCATCACCGACCGCCACCTGCCGGACAAGGCGATCGACGTGATCGACGAAGCCGGCGCGGCGCAGCGCATCCTGCCCAAGTCCAAGCAGAAGAAGACCATCGGCAAGGGCGAGATCGAGGACATCGTCTCGCGCATTGCGCGCATCCCGCCGCAGAGCGTGAACCAGGACGACCGCAGCAAGCTGCAGACGCTCGATCGCGACCTGAAGTCGGTGGTGTTCGGCCAGGACCCGGCCATCGAGGCACTGTCGTCGGCGATCAAGATGTCGCGCGCGGGCCTGGGCAAGACCGACAAGCCGATTGGCTCGTTCCTGTTCTCGGGCCCGACGGGCGTCGGCAAGACCGAAGTGGCCAAGCAGCTTGCGTTCATCATGGGCATCGAGCTGCTGCGCTTCGACATGTCGGAGTACATGGAACGTCACGCCGTCAGCCGCCTGATCGGGGCGCCGCCGGGCTATGTCGGCTTTGACCAGGGCGGCCTGCTGACCGAGGCCGTTACCAAGAAGCCGCACTGCGTGCTGCTGCTGGACGAAATCGAGAAAGCGCATCCGGATATCTTCAATATCCTGCTGCAGGTCATGGATCATGGGGCGCTGACCGACAACAACGGACGCCGCGCCGACTTCCGCAACGTGATCATCATCATGACCACCAATGCGGGAGCGGAGACCATGAACCGCGCCTCCATCGGCTTCACCAGCTCGCGCGAGCAGGGCGACGAGATGGCCGACATCAAGCGCATGTTCACGCCGGAGTTCCGCAACCGCCTGGATGCCATGATCAGCTTCCGCTCGCTGGACGAGGAAATCATCCTGCGCGTGGTCGACAAGTTCCTGATGCAGCTCGAAGAGCAGCTTCACGAGAAAAAGGTGGAGGCCAGCTTTACCGACAAGCTGCGCAAGTTCCTGGCACGCAAGGGCTTCGACCCGCTGATGGGCGCGCGCCCGATGCAGCGTCTGATCCAGGACATGATCCGCAAGGCGCTGGCTGACGAACTGCTGTTCGGCCGCCTGGTATCGGGCGGCAAGGTGGTGGTGGACCTGGACGAACAGGACCAGATCAAGCTCGATTTCTCCGAGATCGAGCCGGAACCGCCCGAGGCGCCCGAAGAGCAGCGTGCAGAAGCCTGAGCGATGATCGGCCGCGTTGCCTGCAACGTGGCCGATCATCGGGCAAAATACAGGGGCGGCAGTCATGCCGCCCCTTTTCTTTTGTTCCGGCGGCTGCCGGCCATGCCCGTCGGGGCACGGGTTTGCGGCCGCGGTTGGCCGCGCAATTGGCCAGAAATCCAGCCCGAATCCCTGATGTCCTCTGCCGAACGCACGCGGCGCCGCCGCCTGCTGCTCAAGATCCTGCCGCTGGGCGCCATGCCCGTCCCGATGCTTCACGCCGTTGCTGCCACTGGTGCCACTGCGGCGACCGCTGCCGAAGGCGCCGCGGGCAATCGCCCGATCGCGTTGGTGCTGCCGTTTCCGCCCGGCGGCAGCGTCGACATCGTGGCCCGGCAGCTGCAGCCCGGCCTGAAGGCGACGCTGGGGCAGACCGTGGTGGTGGACAACAAGCCGGGCGCGGGCGGACTGATCGCATCGAGCACCGTGGCGCGGGCAAAGCCGGACGGCAGCACGTTGCTGATGGCGTTCGACACGCACGCGATCAACCCCTTTGCCTACAAGCAGCTGCCCTACGACACGTTCCGCGATTTCACGCCGATTTCGCAGCTGGTACGCTTTCCGCTGGTGATTGCGGCCAACCCCGCGCTGCCCGCGTCCAATGTGCGCGAACTGGTGGCGCTGGCCAGGACCAGGCCCGACAGCGTACGCTACGCCTCGTCCGGCATCGGCAGCCTGAACCAGCTGGCGGCCGAGGCGCTGGCGACCGAAGCCGGCGTGCATATGCTGCACGTGCCCTACAAGGGCGGCGGCCCGGCCGTGCAGGCGGTGCTGTCCAATGAGGTCGATATTTTCTTCAGCAGCTACGCCGCCGTGCAGGCGCACGTGGCTGCCCGCACCATCAAGGTGCTGGGCGTGACCGGAACCAGCCGCCTGCGCCAGCTGCCGCAGGTACAGACCGTGGCCGAGCAGGGCCTGAAAGGCTTCGAGGCCTACTCCTGGATCGGCGTGTTCGGCCCGGCCGGCCTGCCGGCGGCGACGGTCACGCGCATCCACGACGCCCTGGTCGAATCGCTGCGCCAGCCGCGCGTGGTCGATGCGCTGGCCGCGCAGGGTTTCGAGATCGTGGGCGGTAGCCCGGCCGACCTTGGCGACCTGGTCCGCCGCGAGCATGACAAATGGCATGCGGTGGCGCGCAAGGCCAATATCCAGTTCGAATGACCGTGTCCGGCGCGAGCGTGTGCCGTGAAACCGAGAGGATGCCGATGGCAACGCAAGCGGAAATATTCGACCACGCCGTGGTGGTGTGCCCCGACCTCGATGCCGGCGCGCAGGCCTGGCGTCGGCTCGGCTTTACGCTGACGCCGCGCGGCTATCACACGCTGGGCTCGCAGAACCACTGCATCATGCTGCGGCGGGACTACCTTGAGCTGTTGCATGTGACCGCGCCCAATCCCGGCCGCCAGTACTACTGGGACGCCCAGACGCGCGGCGGCGGCTGCGCGGCGATGTCGTGCAAGAGCGCCGATGCCTTCGGCACCGCGGCGCGGCTGCGCGCTGGCGGCTGGCACACCTCCGACCCGATCGAGTTCTCGCGCCCGGTGCGGCTGGACGATGGCAGCGAGCATCCCGCGACGTTCCGCGTGACGGCGCTCGACGATGCGCCGGGCGCGCGCTACTTCGTCTGCGAGCACCGCACGCCCGAACTGCTGTGGCGGCCCGAGTGGACCCGCCATGCCAACGGCGTGCGGAGTATCGCCACCATGTTCCTGGTGGTGGCGCCGGCGCTGGTGGACGCCGCCGCGCGCGCCTATGCGGAGCTGACCGGCGGCGAACTGACGCAGCTGAGCGAACATGTCTGCAGCCTGGCGCTGGACGATGCCGCGCTGGTGATCAGCACCCCGCAGGCGCTGGCCTCGGCCACCGGCACCGCGCATATCCGGCGCGAGGGGCCGGGCTATGCGGCGATCCGCCTGCGTACCGATGACCTGGCGGCGGCGCGTGCCGGCTGGCGCGAGCAGGGCGTGCCGACCCAGGACCTGGGGCCGCGCGAGACGCTGGTGCCGGCCGGGGCCGCCGGCGGGGTGGCCCTGCTGTTCGAACAGCAGGGCTGAAAAGCAGACTGGCGCCCCACGGGGCGCCAGAATCTTGCGTGGCCGGAGGCAGCGTCAGGCGCTGACCTTGGCGTGATGCACGCCGGTCGAGCCAAAGCCGCCCGCGCCGCGTTCGCTGTCTTCGCTGAATTCTTCCACGGTCGAAAACACCGGCCGCAGCACCGGCACGAACATCATCTGCGCAATGCGCTCGCCCGGCTGGATCACGATCGGCTCGGTGCCCGGCGCA
Organism: Cupriavidus sp. LA-1; assembly: GCF_055385985.1. Lineage (NCBI taxonomy): Bacteria > Pseudomonadati > Pseudomonadota > Betaproteobacteria > Burkholderiales > Burkholderiaceae > Cupriavidus > Cupriavidus sp. LA-1. The sequence goes on from NZ_AP031387.1 coordinate 474,323, forward strand.
TTGCGGTTCCACACGCTGACCATGATCTGGCCCTGGTAGTCGGCATCGATCACGCCGATCGAGTTGCCCAGCACCAGGCCCTTCTTGTGGCCCAGGCCCGAGCGCGGCACGATGGTCGCGGCCATGTACGGGTTGCCCATATGGACGGCGATGCCTGCCGGCACCAGTTGCGCGGGCGTGCCCGGCGCGATCGATACCGGTGCGTCGACGCAGGCATGCAGGTCGATGGCGGCGGCCATCTCGCTCTGGTAGGCGGGCAGGCCCCATTCATTCAGGCGCGCATCGAGCACCTTGATTTCGACGGTCGGGTTCAGAGGCTGGGTCATGGGAATCCTGGGGGAAATCGGTTCAACGGAATAGGTGGCAGCCGCGCATGATACCGGACGCGCGCCCGCGATCAGGGCCGCGTCCGCCCGGGCAGGCGCTGGCCGATGGCCGCGACCAGCTGGCGCGCCAGCGACAGCTTGTCGGCGCGCGGCAGCCGGGTCATGCCGGCGGCGTCGAACAGCACGATCTCGTTGTCGTCCAGGCCGAAGGTGTGGTGGCCGATATTGCCGACCAGCAGCGGCACGCCCTTGCGCTGGCGCTTCTGCTCGCCGTATTGCTCCAGGTTCTCGCTTTCGGCGGCAAAGCCGACGCAGTAGGGCGCGTCGGCCCGCGCCGCCACCGCGGCCAGGATGTCGGGGTTCTGCACGAACTGCAGCGCGGGCGTATCGGTGTCGTTGGCCTTCTTCAGCTTCTGCTGCGCGACCTCGGCCGGACGCCAGTCCGCCACCGCGGCCACGGCGACAAAGACATCCACGCCATGCAGCTGCGCGATTACCGAGTCGTGCATCTGCTGCGCGCTGCGCACGTCGGTGCGCACCACGCCGCGCGGGGTGGGCAGGCCGGTGGGGCCGGCCACCAGCAGCACCTCGGCGCCGGCCTCGCGTGCCGCGCGCGCGATCGAGAAGCCCATCTTGCCGGACGACAGGTTGGTGATGCCGCGCACCGGGTCGATCGCCTCGAAGGTCGGGCCGGCGGTGATCAGCACGCGCTTGCCTTGCAGCGGCTTGGGCTGGAAGAAGGCGATGATGTCCTCGACCAGTTCTTCCGGTTCCAGCATGCGGCCGTCGCCGACCTCGCCGCAGGCCTGGTCGCCGCTGCCCGGACCCAGGATCATCACGCCGTCGGCGCGCAGCTGCGCGGCGTTGCGCTGGGTGGCGGGGGCGGCCCACATCTGGCGGTTCATCGCCGGCGCCACCAGCAGCGGGCAGTCGCGCGCGATGCACAGGGTGCTGAGCAGGTCGTCGCACAGCCCGTTGGCCAGGCGCGCCATGAAGTCGGTCGAGGCCGGGGCGATGACGATGGCATCGGCCTCGCGCGACAGGTCGATGTGCGCCATGTTGTTGTCGATGCGGGCGTCCCACTGCGACAGGAAGACCGGGCGGCCGGACAGCGCCTGCATCGTCACCGGCGTGATGAAATGCGTCGCCGCCTCGGTCATGGCCACCTGCACGGTGGCGCCGGCCTTGGTCAGCAGGCGGACCAGTTCGGCCGACTTGTAGCAGGCGATGCCGCCGGTCAGGCCGAGAACGATGTGCTTGCCGCGCAAATCCATGGTGAGGCTCGTCAAAAGGTGGGAATCGGCATGATACCGGCTGTGCGCCCTGGCTGCTGCCGGTGCCGGTGCTGGATGGCAACGGGGCCGCATTCGCGGCCCCGGCATCACCTGCTGTGGTCTGGTGGCGCTCAGTGGCGCCGCACCCGCCGCAGTTCGTCCACGATCAGCAGTACCGCGCCGACCGTGATCGCGCAGTCGGCCACGTTGAAGGCCGGCCAGTGGTAGTTGCGCACGTAGAAATCCAGGAAGTCGATCACGTGCCCGTAGACCACGCGGTCGATCACATTGCCCACCGCGCCGCCCAGGATCAGAGACACCGCGAAGCAGAACATGCGCTGGCCGGTATGGCGGTACAGCAGCCAGACGATGAACGCTCCCACCACCAGGCCCAGCCCGGTGAAGAACCAGCGTTGCCAGCCGCCGGCATCGGCCAGGAAGCTGAACGCCGCGCCCTTGTTGTAGACCAGCACCAGGTTGAAGAAGCTGGTCACCGGGCGCGATTCACCATAGGTGAAGCTGCGGACGATGACGATCTTGAAGAACTGGTCGAGCAGCACCACCAGCAGCGCGAAGGCCATCCACAGCAGCGGGGTGGTGCCGCTGGCGGCCTTGTTGTTGCGGCGTGCCGGACGCGCGGAACGGGACGTGGTCGATGCCATCAGGCATGGCTCCTGTGTTCGCCGGCGCCGAACAGGTTGCTGTCGCAGCGCCCGCAGAGGGTCGGATGGTCCGGGTTGTGGCCGACATCGGCGCGGTAGTGCCAGCAGCGCTCGCACTTGGCATGGGCCGACGGGGTCACCGTGACCAGCAGGTCGCCGGCCTCGGGCGCGTGCGTGACCTTGGCCGACGAGGTCAGCAGCACGAAGCGCAGGTCGTCGCCCAGGCTCTGCAGCGCTTCCAGCACCGGGCCGCCGGCCTGGATGGTCAGCTCGGCCTGCAGGGACGAGCCGATCTCGCCCTCCACGCGCACGGCTTCGAGCTGCTTGGTGACTTCCGCGCGCACTTCGCGCAGGGTGTGCCACTTCTGCAGCAGGTCGTCGGTGCCGTCGTCGACTTCCGGCACCGCGTAGTAGGTGCTGGTGAAGATGGTGTCGGTGTGCCCGGTGCCGTGGGCGAAGATCTGCCACGCTTCCTCGGCGGTGAACGACAGGAACGGCGCCATCCAGTGCAGCATCGCCTGGGTGATGTGGTACAGCGCGTTCTGCGCCGCGCGGCGGGCCTTGGAGTCCGGCGCGGTGGTGTACAGGCGGTCCTTCAGCACGTCGAGGTAGAAGCCGCCCAGGTCCTCGGAGCAGAAGGTCTGCAGCTTGGCTACCACCGGGTGGAATTCATAGGACTCGTAGTGCGACAGCACTTCCTTTTGCAGCTGCGCGGTCAGCGCCACGGCATAGCGGTCGATCTCCAGCCATTCCGACGCCGGCAGCGCGTGCTTGGCGTGGTCGTAGTCGGACAGGTTGGACAGCAGGAAGCGCAGCGTATTGCGGATGCGGCGGTAGCTTTCCACCACGCGCTTGAGGATCTCGTCCGAGATCGACAGCTCGCCGGAATAGTCGGTCGAGGCCACCCACAGGCGGATGATCTCGGCGCCCATCTTGTTCGAGATGTCCTGCGGCGACACGGTATTGCCGACCGACTTGGACATCTTGCGGCCTTCGCCGTCGACGGTGAAGCCGTGTGTCAGCAGCGCCTTGTAGGGCGGCTTGCCGTACAGCATCGACGCGGTCAGCAGCGACGAGTGGAACCAGCCGCGGTGCTGGTCCGAGCCTTCCAGGTACAGGTCCGCCAGGCGGCCATCGGGCGCATCGGCGGACGGATCGTACAGGTCATCGCGGTGCGAGCCGCGGATCACGGTCCAGTGCGTGGTGCCGGAGTCGAACCACACGTCCAGCGTGTCGCGGTTCTTCTCGTACTGGCTGGCTTCGTCACCCAGCAGCTCGGCCGGGTCCAGCGCCTGCCAGGCTTCGATGCCGTGCTGCTCGACGCGCCTGGCTACCTCTTCCAGCAGCTGCGGCGTGCGCGGGTGCAGCGCGCCGGTTTCCTTGTGCACGAAGAAGGCCATCGGCACGCCCCACTGGCGCTGGCGCGACAGCGTCCAGTCCGGCCGGTTGGCGATCATGTTGTGCAGGCGCTGCTTGCCCCAGGCCGGGAAGAACTCGGTGGCGTCGATGCCGGCCAGCGCGGTCTCGCGCAGGGTCGGCGCGGTCTTGCCGTTCTCCTCGGTCGGGTCCACGTCCATGCCCGCGAACCACTGCGAGGTGGCGCGGTAGATGATCGGCGTCTTGTGGCGCCAGCAATGCATGTAGCTGTGGGTGTACTTGTGCGAATTGAACAGGTTGCCCGAGGCCTGCAGCACTTCGACGATCTTCGGGTTGGCGTCCCAGATCGACAGCCCGCCGAAGAGCGGCAGCGTGCCGGCATAGACGCCGTTGCCCATCACCGGGCTGATGATGTCCGAGTCGGCCATGCCGTGAGCCTTGCACGACTGGAAGTCTTCCACGCCATAGGCCGGCGCCGAGTGCACGATGCCCGAGCCGGTGTCGGTGGTGACGTAGTCGCCCAGGTAGACCGGCGACAGGCGGTCATAGCCCGCGTCCATCTTCGCCAGCGGGTGGTGGAAGCGGATTTCCGACAGCGCCGCGCCGGTGGTGGTGGCCACGACCTTGCCTTCCAGGCCGTAGACCTTCAGTTGCTCCTCGACGCGCTCGGTGGCCAGGATCAGGTAGCCGCGCGGGGTGTCGACCAGCGCGTATTCCACCTCGGGGTGCACGTTCAGCGCCTGGTTGCTCGGGATGGTCCACGGCGTGGTGGTCCAGATCACGATCCAGCCCGGCTTCGCATTGACCTGGTCGAAGGGCACCTTGAAGGCGTGCGCCAGCTTGTCGGCTTCGGCGAACGGGAAGCCCACGTCGATCGACAGGTCGACCTTGTCCTTGTACTCGACCTCGGCCTCGGCCAGCGCCGAGCCGCAGTCGAAGCACCAGTTCACCGGCTTCAGGCCACGGAACACATAGCCCTTCTCCATGATCTTGCCGAGCGCGCGCAACTCATCCGCCTCGTTGCTGTGGTTCATGGTCAGGTAGGGGTGGTCCCAGTCGCCGAGCACGCCCAGGCGCTCGAAGTCCACCATCTGGCGCTTGATCTGCTCGGTGGCGTAGGCGCGCGCCTTGGCCTGGACCTCCTGCACCGGCAGGCCCTTGCCGAACTTCTTCTCGATCTGGATCTCGATCGGCATGCCGTGGCAGTCCCAGCCCGGCACGTAGACGGCGTCCAGCCCGGTCAGGCCGCGCGCCTTGATGATCATGTCCTTGAGCACCTTGTTGACGGCGTGGCCGATATGGATGTCGCCGTTGGCATACGGCGGGCCGTCATGCAGCACGAACTTCTTAGCGCCCTGGCGCGCCGCACGGATCTTCTTGTAGAGCTGCTTGTCCTGCCACTGCTTGACCCACTGCGGCTCGCGCTTGGGCAGGTCGCCACGCATCGGGAAGGGCGTGTCGAGCAGGTTGACGGGGTATTTGCTTTTCTCGGGCTTGGCGCGTTTGTCGTCAGACATTTCGATTCTCAGGGCAATTCGGTTGGCGCGCGGCTGGCAACAGGCCGGCGGGCGCGCGTGAAGACTGGGGCGGGCGGCGTGCGAACCGGGGCCCGCGCAGCACAGTGCGGGGGCGCCGGCCGCTACCTAATTCGGTCGGTGGCGGAGGTGGCGAAGTCGCGGCCGCCGCTGCCTTCAGCGGCGCCCGGCGCGGTCAGGCCGAAGAAGGCGCGCGCATCGGCGCTGTCCTTGGCGATCGCGGCGGTGAGCTCGTCCAGGTTGTCGAAGCGCGCCTCGTCGCGCAGCTTCTTCATGAATTCGACCCGCACCAGCTTGCCGTACAGGCTGTCATTGAAATCGAACAGGTGGACTTCCAGCAGCACCCGGCCGGCGTCCTCGATGGTGGGGCGCACGCCGATGCTGGCCACGCCGGGGAGCGGCTGGTCGGCGATGCCGTGCACCTGGACCACGAAGATGCCGTTGACCGCCGGCCGCTTGTGCGAGATGCGCAGGTTCAGCGTCGGAAAGCCCAGGTCGCGGCCCAGCTTGCGGCCGTGGATCACGTGGCCGCTGATCGCATAGCCGTGGCCGAGCAGGCGCCGGGCATGCTCCAGGTCGCCGTCGGCGAGCGCCTGGCGCACCGCCGAGCTGGAGATGCGGACGCCGCCCTCGGACACCGAGCCCATCTGCTCGACATCGAAGCCGTAGCGGTGCCCGGCTTCCTGCAGGTAGGCAAAGTCGCCGGCGCGTTTGGCGCCGAAGCGGAAGTCGTCGCCCACCAGCAGCCAGCGCGCGTGCAGGCCGTGCCAGAGCACGTTCTCGACGAAATCCTGCGGCGACTGGCCGGCAAAGTGGGCGTTGAAGTGTTCCACCACCACGCGGTCCACACCGTTGCGGCGCAGGCTTTCCAGCTTGTCGCGCAGCAGCGCGATGCGGGTGGGGGCTTTGTCCGGCGTGAAGAACTCGCGCGGATGCGGCTCGAAGGTCATCACGCACAGCGGCAGGCCGCGCGCATCCGCCGCCGCACGCGCACGCGCGAGCAGCGACTGGTGGCCGCGATGCACACCGTCGAAATTGCCGATGGTGAGCGCGCAGGGCGCCCGGCTCTCGGCGTTGGGCAGGCCGCGGAAGACTTTCACGAGGACGGCGGGAAACGTTTCAGGTAAAGCGAGCATTATAAGGCGAATGGGTCGGGTTTCCGCTCCCGTCGCCCCAGGCCGGCGCCGCGCTGCGGCTTTTGTGCCGCAACCGGCCCTCGCGGCATGGCGCGATGCGGCAAAAGGCGGCATGATATGGGTCACTTAGGCCGCTTTTTGACCCCATTTTCGGACCCTGCCTCGCGGCGTTCCCGATTCCTCCCATTCCACGCCACCTGATTTGAAAGCGCTGCCTACCGGGTTCTTTTCCCGGCTCCTGCCCCGGGTCCTGCCCCAGGCTACCGCCCAGCTCGACGTCGAAACGCGCGCCAAGCTGATGGCGATCGTGCACAAGAACGCGCCCACGGCGATCGTGGCCTCGGTGTTGCTGCCTGCGCTGACCACCTTCGGCTTCTGGAACGACGTGAGCCGTTCGGCCCTGCTTGGCTGGTGCGCGGTGATGCTGCTGCTGACGCTCGGCGGCCTGTGGTTCTACGTGGGCTACCAGCGCGACCATGCCACGATGAGCCGTTCCGCGCACACGCGCAAGTGGTGGAACAATATGCGCGCGGTCGCCTTCCTGACCGGCATGACCTGGGGCAGCTCGGCGCTGCTGCATTTGTATTCGGGCTCGGCGGTGTTCTCCAGCGTGCTGTACCTGGTGACCCTGGGGGTGCTGGCCGGCGGCGCGGTATCGCAGGCGCCGGTGCCGTCGAACCTGGTCTATGCCGGCGTGCCGATCCTGGTGCCCAATATCCTGATGGCGGAATTCGCCTTCCCCGGCCATGGCGCCTATGTCCAGGTGCTGCTGGTGATCTATGCGCTGATGCTGTCGCGCCACGCCTTCAACCTGCAGGTCACGCTGGTGCGCGCGATCCAGCTGGAGGGCGACAGCCGGCGCCTGGCCAGGCAGTTCCAGCATGAAAAGGAGCGCGCGCTGCATGCCAGCGAGGAGAAATCGCGCTTCCTGGCCGCCGCCAGCCACGACCTGCGCCAGCCGGTCCATGCGCTGGTGATGCTGGTGGAGGCGCTGCGCGCGCGCAACCAGTCGACGGCACTGCATCCGCTGGTGGAGCAGGTGGCGGCCGGCACCCAGACCATCGACCTGTTGTTCCGCTCGCTGCTGGACCTGTCCAAGCTGGAAGGGCGCAAGGTCTTGCCGACGCTGGAGCCGTGCGAGCTGGGTGCGCTGATCCGCGACGTGATGAGCCAGTTTGCCGCCGACGCGCGCGAAAGCGGGCTGACGCTGACGCCGCGCGTGCCCGACGAGCTGTACGCGATGGCCGAGCCCGTGCTGCTGCGCCGGGCTCTGTTCAACCTTGTGCAGAACGCGCTGCGCTACACCCAGCGCGGCGGCGTGCTGGTGACGGCGCGCCAGCGCCGCAAGAACGTGCGGCTGGAAGTGTGGGACACCGGCGCCGGCGTCACGCCCGAGCACCTGCCGGACATCTTCTCGCCGTACTACCAGGTCCACAACCCGCAGCGCGACCCGTCGCAGGGCCTGGGCCTCGGGCTGGCCATCTTCAAGGAATGCGTACGGCTGATGCGCGGCACCTACGGCGTGCGCTCGGTGCCGGGCAAGGGGTCGGTGTTCTGGTTCGCGCTGGCGACGGTGCCGGCCGAGACCGTGGAAAGCGTGCGCGCGATGCGCGCCATGGCGCAGGCCGAGGAGGCCAAGACCGACCGCCTGCAGGGCACCGTGCTGGTGGTCGACGACGACAGCCAGATCCGCAAGGCCTGGATCGCGCTGATGGAGGCCTGGGGCATCCGCGTGGCCTGCGCCGCGCACGGCGCCGAGGCCGACCAGCTGTTCGCCAAGGGCGTGCGCCCGGACATCATCTTCTGCGACCTGCGCCTGCCCGGCAGCGAGAACGGGCTGGACCTGCTCGAGCGCTGGCAGAACACGCAGCCGCAGGCGCGCAGCGCGCTGCTGACCGGCGACCTGAAGTCGGCCGCGCTGGCGGCGGCGGAAGAGGCGGGATATTTCGTGCTGCCCAAGCCGGTGGACCCGGCCTCGCTGCGGATGCTGCTGCGGCGCTGGCTGCGGCCGGCCTAAGGCCGGGCCGGAGCCAGGGAGGAAGGAGGGCGGCTGGCCTTACTGGCGCAGCCGGAACCGTTCCATCCGGGACATGACCTGCATGCGGGTGCGCACGCCCAGGCGCTGCAGGATGGCCGACACGTGTTCCTTGACGGTGTTCTCGGTCAGTCCCAGCCGGCGCGCGATCACCTTGTTCGGCAGGCCTTCGAGCACCAGCGCCAGCACCGAGCCCTGGCGCGGCGTCAGGCCGAGTTCGGCCGGCGTGACCGGAATGCCGTGGGCCGGGCCGAACGACTGCGCGTGCCCGTTCAGGGCTTCATCGGTGGGGAAGGCGGTGTCGCCCGCCAGTACCTTGCGCACCGCGGCGGTGAAGGCGTTGGCATCGAGGTGCTTGCCGACGAAGCCACAGGCCGACAGCGCGCGGGCGCGGCCGACGATTTCAGGCGTGGCCTCGGCGGACATGAAGATAAAGCGTGCGCCCGGGATGACCGTCTTGAACGACTGCATGGCATCGAAGCCGGTGCCGTCGTTGAGCCAGATATCCAGCAGTACGATATCGGGGCGCAAGCCCTGCTGCAGGCTGGCCAGCGCCTCGCGGGCACTGCCGGCGGCATGGACTGCCACATCCGGCATGACTTCGGCCAGGAAGGCCGTGGTCCCTGACAAGGCCATAGGATGATCATCGACCACCAACAACATCGGTGCAGCGTTCGACATGCGAATTCCCGTTCAATTTCCCGTTTCGTCCTTGTTGTCACCAGCTCCGGAGAGCCCCATGTCATGCACGGGAATGGCGCGTGGACGTAGGGCCCACTCTAGCAGAGGGGGCGAAACGTCACAATCCATCAATCGGGTGAAAGGGCTTCGTTACCACAGGCCAAGCCTGTCCGAATCTCGTGAATTAAGCACGTAATGGGTTGGCTTTACCGGAGTTTAGTGCCTCGCCTTGGTAGAATTGCGCGATGAAAAAAATTGTCATCTTGATTTCCGGGCGGGGCTCCAACATGGAAGCCATCGTCCGTGCCTGCGCAGGCGGCGGCTGGCCCGCCCGCGTGGCGGCAGTACTGTCGAACCGGCCGGATGCCGCCGGGCTGCAGTTTGCGCAGCAGCAAGGCATTGAAACCGGCGTGGTCGACCATCGCCAGCACCCTGACCGGGCCGCTTTCGACGCGGCGCTGGCCGAGGCCATCGACGCCCACGCGCCGGATCTGGTGGTGCTGGCCGGTTTCATGCGTATACTCACGCCCGGCTTCGTCGACCGCTATGCGGGCCGGCTGCTGAATATCCATCCGTCGCTGCTGCCGTGCTTCCCGGGCCTGAACACCCACAAGCAGGCGCTGGACGCGGGCGTCAAGCTGCATGGCGCCACCGTGCACTTCGTGACCCCTGAACTGGATCATGGCCCGATCGTGATTCAGGCTGCACTCGACGTGCGGCCCACGGACACGCCCGAGAGCCTGGCCACGCGCCTGCTCGAGTGCGAGCACGTGATCTATCCCCGCGCCGTGCAATGGTTCGTCGAGAACCGCCTGCAACTGCAGGACGGCGTAGTCAACGTTATCAACCCGGCCGAACCGCAATTGCTGATGGCCATCTCCGCCGATACCCCGGCGGGAGGAGTCAAGGCATGAGCCGTACCCAGGAAGGAACCCGATCCCCGCGCAGCGAAGGCCGCGCCCCCGCGCGCAGCAAGGGCAAGGGCAGCCCGATCCGCAAGTCGCCCGGTGCCAACGGCGCCCCGGTGCGCTCGCATGGCGGGCTGCACGCCACTCATATCCAGCATATCGATCGGCTGCTGGGCAAGGTCATGCTGTTCGCGCGCCCGGCCGATGCCGTGGTCAGCTATTACTTCCGAGAGAACGCCAAGCTTGGCCACCGCGAGCGCGGCATCATCGCCGAGGCGATCTACGCGGTGCTGCGCCGGCGCGTCGAGTTTGCCCAGTTTGCCGAAAGCGGCACGGGCGCAACCTCGCGCCGCCTCGCGCTGCTGGGCTTGGCCGCGACCCTGGGCCGCGACGCGCTGACGCCGTTCCTGCATCCCGAAGAAGCCGAGTGGCTGGACCGCCTGACCACGATCGAGCGCTCCAGCCTGGCGCCGCGCGTGCGCGCCAATCTGCCCGAGTGGCTGTACGACGAAATCGTGCGCCAGCATGGCGACGCCTTTGCCGCGGCCCTGGGCGATGCCTGGCTGCGCCCGGCGCCGCTGGACCTGCGCGTCAACCTGGCCAAGACCAGCCGCGAGGCCGCGCTGGCCGAGCTGCACGCCGCAGCCCTGGGTGCCGAGCCCACGCCGATGGCGTCCGCCGGCATCCGCATGGCCGGCAAGCCGGCGCTGAACCAGCTGCCGATCTTCGTCAATGGCCTGGTCGAGGTACAGGACGAAGGCAGCCAGCTGCTGTGCAACCTGGTCGCGCCCAAGCGCGGCGAGATGGTGGTCGATTTCTGCGCCGGCGCGGGCGGCAAGACGCTGGCACTGGGCGCGGCGATGCGCTCGACCGGCCGGCTCTATGCCTTCGACGTGTCGGAAAAGCGCCTGGCCAACCTGAAGCCGCGGCTGGCGCGCAGCGGCCTGTCCAACGTCCATCCGGTGCTGATCGATTCCGAGCGCGACGCCAAGATCAAGCGCCTGGCCGGCAAGGCCGACCGCGTGCTGGTCGACGCGCCGTGCAGCGGGCTGGGCACGCTGCGCCGCAACCCCGACCTGAAGTGGCGCCAGTCGCCGGAGTCGGTGCTGGAACTGACCGCCAAGCAGAGCGCGATCCTGGACTCCGCCGCGCGGCTGGTGAAGGGCGGCGGCCGCGTCGTCTATGCGACCTGCAGCGTGCTGGAAGCCGAAAACGAGCAGATCGTGCGCGATTTCCTGGCCTCGCACCCCAACTTCCGCCTGGTGCCGGCCGCCGAAGTGCTGGCCGAGCAGAAGATCGAAGTGGCCGGGCTGCCGGACAACGGCATGTTTGCCCTGTATCCGCACCTGCACCAGACCGACGGCTTCTTTGCCGCGGTGCTGGAACGCACCAGCTGAGCGCTGTTGCCTGCCGGTCCGCCCGTCGCGCGCGGGCGGCCGCGCCAACCCTGAATCTGCACCATGAACGGTGAAACCCTGTCCGACCTGGGCGGCCTGAAGGACCTGAAAGCCACCCATTCGATGTTCGGCAAGATGCTGGACGACCTGATCCGCGATGCAGGCGGGCCGGACTTCTTCTGGCAGCTGCTGGTGTTGGCCGGCTGCCTGCTGGTGGCGTGGCCGGTCGCGCGCTTCGTGGTGCGGCGGCTGGAAGCGCGCTATGAAAGCTCGAGCTTTTCCGTGCGCTTTGCCGCTGCCAGCCTTGAACGCGCCATGTTCCCGCTGGCCGGCTGGGTGCTGGTGCTGGCCGCCCGCTTCGCGCTGGCGCCGCTGATCCCGATCAGCGTGCTGCGGCTGGCGCTGGTGCCGCTGTTTGGCATCACCGCCCTGAATTTCACCTTCTATGTGCTGCGCCGGGTGATGTCGGGCAGCGGCCAGCTGCACGGCATGCTGCTGCTGGTGGAGAAGGTGCTGACCACGCTGGTGTGGATGGGCATGGCGCTGTACGTGCTGGGCGTGCTGAGCGACGTGGTGGCGTGGATGGAGGGCGTGCGCTTCTCCGTCGGCGGCAAGCAGAAGATCAGCGTGGCCGACACCCTGATGGCGGTGGTCTGGATCCTGCTGACGGTGCTGGTGGCCCTGTGGTTCGGCTCCTGGCTGGAAGAGCGGCTGATGCGCTCGGCCAGCCTCGACGGCAACCTGAAGGTGGTGCTGACGCGTATATCCAAGGCCCTGCTGCTGCTGGTATCGCTGCTGCTGAGCCTGTCGCTGGTGGGGATCGACCTGACCGTGCTGTCGGTGTTCGGCGGCGCGCTGGGCGTGGGCCTGGGCCTGGGTTTGCAGAAGATCGCCAGCAACTACATCTCCGGCTTCATTATCCTGCTGGACCGCTCGGTCAAGCTTGGCGACCAGATCACGGTGGACAAGTACACCGGCATCGTGTCGCAGATCCGCACCCGCTATACCGTGGTGCGCAACGGCGACGGCGAAACGCTGGTGCCGAACGAGCAACTGGTGGCGCAGGCGGTGCAGAACCATTCGTTCTCGAACACCAATGTGCGCGTGGCGACACGCGTGCAGGCTGACTACAATGCCGATCCGGAGACGGTGATCGCGCTGCTGACCGCCTGCGTGCGCGACCTGCCGCGCGTGCTGCCCGAGCCCGCGCCGGCCGCGTTCCTGGTGCTGTTTGCCGACAGCGGCATCGAGTACGAGGTGGCGGTCAACATCGCCGATCCGCAGAACGGCAAGCTGGGCGTGCAGTCCGCGATGAACCGCGCGATCTGGCGCACGCTGCGCGAGCACGGCATTTCCATTCCCTATCCGCAGCGCGAAGTCCGCGTGCTGGGCGAAGCACCCTTGCCCGGCACCGATCTGCCCCCATCTAAGACGGTAGCCGATGCCGCGAATGCGGCGAGTGCGGCATAGGCCAGCGAGGGCCCGGCGGTAGGCGCAGCAAGCGCCACCCCGCGGAACGAAAACCGTTGCGTGCCGTCAAAATGCGGGTAATAGCGTATGCTTGCGCGTCCCGCGATCCGGTAGAATGCCGGGTTGTCGCGGGTTGCAGCCAAGGTTGCAGGCGTACGCTCCCACATCAGACAGCCGCCAGATTGCAGCGGCTCGTACCTTGTCCCGCCAGCCCTGCGCCATCCCAGCGCCGGCGCGAGACTCGTGTGCCTGGGAGCCCGGAATGACTTCGGGTCCCGTGGCAGGCGCCAGAAAGCTACCGCAATCACTTGGGTTCGCAGCCTTTTTTCTGCGCGTTGCGTGCACCGGCCCCACCGGCCTGCACGGGAAAGTCCCTGTTTAACCGACGGAGAACAGTTTGTTCGACACTATTCTTGACTGGGCCGCCAACGGCCTTGCCAACTGGACCTGGTGGGAGATCGTCATCTACACGCTCGTGGTGACGCATATCACGATCGCCGGCGTCACCATCTTCCTGCACCGCTGCATGGCGCACCGGTCGCTGGATCTGCATCCCATTGCGCAGCATTTCTTCCGCTTCTGGCTGTGGCTGACCACCGGCATGGTCACGCGCGAGTGGACCGCCATCCACCGCAAGCACCACGCCAAGTGCGAAACCGAAGACGATCCGCACAGCCCGCAGACCCGCGGCATCCGCAAGGTGCTGCTGGAGGGCGCGGAGCTGTATCGTGCCGAAGCCAAGAACAAGGAAACCGTCGCCAAGTTCGGCCACGGCTGCCCCAATGACTGGATCGAGCGCAATGTGTACTCGCGCTTCGGCTGGCAGGGCGTGGGCCTGATGCTGATCATCGACCTGGCGCTGTTCGGCGTGATCGGCATGACCGTGTGGGCCGTGCAGATGCTGTGGATCCCGATCCATGCCGCCGGCATCATCAATGGCCTGGGCCACTGGTGGGGTTATCGCAACTACGATTGCGAGGACGCCTCGACCAACGTGTCGCCGTGGGGCCTGATCATCGGTGGCGAAGAGCTGCACAACAACCACCACACCTACCCGACCTCGGCCAAGTTCTCGATCAAGTGGTATGAGTTCGATGTGGGCTGGGGCTATATCCGCGCGATGCAGGCTGTCGGCCTGGCCAAGGTCAAGAAGACCCCGCCCAAGGCACGCCTGGTGGAAGCCCGTCCGGTCGACCACAACACGCTGGAAGCCATCATCGCCAACCGCTATGACGTGATGGCGCGCTACGCCAAGGCCGTCAAGGGCGCGTTCCGCCAGGAACTCGAACGGCTCAAGGAAGGCCGCGTGGCCGAGTACCGCAGCTTCAAGCCCGCCAGCAAGTGGATCCACCGCGAGGAAACCAAGCTGGCCGCGCTGCAGCGCGAGCAGCTGGCCAGCATCGTCGAGCAGAACAAGGCGCTGCAGACCTTCGTGGAAATGCGCCGTGAACTGGCCGCCATCTGGGGCCGTTCCAACCTCACACGCGAGCAGCTGCTGCAGCAGCTGCAGGCCTGGTGCCATCGTGCCGAGGCCAGTGGCATCCAGGCGTTGCACGATTTCTCGCTGCGCCTGCGCCGCTACGCCTGATACAATTCGGCCGTGCCGTATGGTTTGACAAAGCCCCGCCCATGGCGGGGCTTTTGTTTTAGATAAACTCCCCAATATTCTGGCCGGGCCGCATCCTTGCTGGCGGAGGTCTAGAGGAGTACCGGAGATGACCCCACAATCGATCAAGACCGTCGAGTTCGAAAAGCCGAACCTGGCGGATGCCGAAAACGCCACTGGCGGCAGCTGCGTGGCCCATGCCTGGGCCAAGGTACCGCCGGTGCTGACGCCCGATGAGCGCCAGTCGCTGAAGGCGCGTATCCGCCGCCTGCTCAAGGAGCGCAACGCGGTGCTGGTGGCGCACTACTACGTCGACGCCGACTTGCAGGACCTGGCCGAGGAAACCGGAGGCTGCGTTTCCGACTCCCTGGAAATGGCACGCTTCGGCCGCGACCACGAGGCCCAGACCCTGGTGGTGGCGGGCGTGCGCTTCATGGGCGAGACCGCCAAGATCCTGAGTCCTGAAAAGACCGTGCTGATGCCGGACCTGGACGCGACCTGCTCGCTGGACCTGGGCTGCCCCGCCGACGAGTTCGCTGCCTTCTGCGACGCGCACCCGGACCGCACCGTGGTGGTCTACGCCAACACCAGCGCCGCGGTCAAGGCGCGCGCGGACTGGATGGTGACCTCCAGCATCGGCCTGAAGATCGTCGAGCACCTGCATGCGCAGGGCAAGAAGATCCTGTGGGCACCGGACAAGCACCTGGGCAGCTATATCCAGAAGCAGACCGGCGCCGACATGCTGCTGTGGCAGGGCTCATGCCTGGTGCACGACGAGTTCAAGGGCATCGAGCTGGACCTGCTGCGCCGTGAATTCCCCAACGCCAGGATTCTGGTGCACCCGGAATCGCCGGAGAACGTGGTGGCGCAGGCCGACGTGGTCGGCTCCACCTCGCAGCTGATCGAGGCTGCCCAGAAGCTGGATGCGACCGAATTCATCGTCGCCACCGACAACGGCATCCTGCACAAGATGCGCATGGCCGCGCCCGGCAAGCACTTCATTGAGGCGCCAACCGCCGGTAACAGCGCCACCTGCAAGAGCTGCGCGCACTGCCCGTGGATGGCCATGAACGCGCTCACCAACCTGGCCGAGGTGCTGGAAACCGGCCGCAACGAGATCCATGTCGACCCGGTGACCGGGCGCCAGGCGGTGACCTGCATCAACCGCATGCTGGACTTCGCTGCCGCGCAGAAGCGCAACGTGCGGCCGTCGGCCGACCTGGCCAAGGAGCAGGCACTGTTCCAGGGGATCGGCCCGGCATGAGCGTGAATCCCGTTTTCGATAGTTACGGCCCGGCGCTGCAGGCCGCGCTGCAAGCCAACGTGCAGGCCGCCATCGCCGAGGATGTCGGCAGCGGCGACCTGACCGGACTGCTGGTGCCTGCGGCCAAGGCGGCGCGCGCGCGCGTGATCGTGCGCGAGTCGGCAGTGCTGTGCGGCCAGCCGTGGTTCGATGCCTGCATGCGCGCGGTCGACCCGGCGCTGCAAGTGCGCTGGCTGCAGCAGGAAGGCGCGCGCATGGCACCGGACTCGGCGGTTTGCGAGATTACCGGCCCGGCGCGCTCGCTGCTGACCGCGGAGCGCCCGTCGTTGAATTTCCTGCAGCTGCTGTCGGGCGTGGCCACCGCGACGCGCCGCTATGCCGACCTGATCGCCGGCACCCGTGCGCGCGTGCTGGATACGCGCAAGACGCTGCCGGGCCTGCGCCTGGCGCAGAAGTATGCGGTCCGCATCGGCGGCGGCGAGAACCAGCGCCTGGCGCTGTACGACGGCATCCTGATCAAGGAGAACCATATCGCCGCGGCCGGCAGCATCACCGCTGCCATGCAGGCGGCGCTGGCGCTGGACACCAGCGCATCGGTGCAGATCGAGGTGGAAACGCTGCCCGAGCTGGAAGAAGCGCTGGCGGCCGGCGCCAGGTCCGTGCTGATCGACAACTTCACCGTGCCGATGATGCAGGACGCGGTCAGGCTCAACCAGGGCAGGGCGCTGCTGGAGGTGTCGGGCGGCGTCAATGCCGATACCATCCGCACCTTCGCCGAAACCGGCGTGGATCGGATCTCGGTCGGTGCCCTGACCAAGGACGTGCGGGCGACGGACTATTCGCTGCGGATCATCGGCTGACGCTTCGCGCGATACCGGAAAAACGGGGTGGGGCCTTGCGGCGCCACCCCGTTTTTCTTTGCCTGGCCAGCCGTCAGCGCTTCCTGGCTGCCGGCGGCTGCATCACTGTGGGCAGCGCCTTGGGCAGGGCCTCCGGATAGTCGCGGCTGAAATGCAGGCCCCGGCTTTCATGGCGCGAGTAGGCGCTGTCCACGATCAGCGAGGCCACCTCGACCAGGTTGCGCAGCTCGAGCAGGTCGCTGGTGACGCGGAAGTTGGCGTAGTACTCGGCGATCTCCTCGCGCAGCAGGCCGATGCGGTGCTGGGCGCGTTCCAGCCGCTTGCTGGTGCGCACGATGCCGACGTAGTTCCACATCATGCGGCGCAGCTCGTCCCAGTTGTGTGACACCACCACTTCCTCGTCGGCATCGGAGACACGGCTTTCGTCCCAGGCGGGCAGGGTAATGTCCGGCAGGCCGGCCTTGTCCTTGGACGCGATGTCCGTGGCCGCGGCGCGGCCGATCACCATGCATTCGAGCAGCGAGTTGGAGGCCAGCCGGTTGGCGCCGTGCAGGCCGGTGCAGGCGGTTTCGCCCACGGCGTACAGGTTGCCGATGTCGGTACGGCCCGAGGTGTCGGTCACCACGCCGCCGCAGGTGTAGTGGGCGGCCGGCACCACGGGGATCGGCTCGCGCGTGATGTCGATGCCGAGCTCCAGGCAGCGCGCGTGGATGGTCGGGAAGTGTTCCTTCAGGAAGGACTCGGGCTGGTGGCTGATATCCAGGTGGACGCAGTCCAGCCCGCGCTTCTTCATCTCGAAGTCGATCGCGCGCGCGACCACGTCGCGCGGGGCCAGTTCGGCGCGCTCGTCGTGTTCGGGCATGAAGCGGGTGCCGTCCGGCAGCTTGAGCAGGCCGCCTTCGCCGCGCACCGCTTCGGAGATCAGGAAGGACTTGGCATAGGGGTGGTACAGGCAGGTCGGGTGGAACTGGATGAATTCCATGTTCGACACCCGGCAGCCTGCGCGCCAGGCCATGGCGATGCCGTCGCCGGTGGCCGTGTCCGGGTTGGTGGTGTACAGGTAAACCTTGCCCGCGCCGCCGGCGGCCAGCACGGTATGCGTGGCGGTCAGGGTGTGCACCGCGCCGGTGCTGTCGTCCAGCACGTAGAGGCCGTAGCAGCGGTTGCCCGGCAGACCCAGCTTGCGCGAGGTGATCAGGTCGATCGCGAAGTGGTCTTCCAGGATGGTGATGTTCGGGTGTTGTGTCGCCTGCTGCAGCAGCGTGCTGACCACGGCATGGCCGGTGGCATCGGCCGCGTGGATGATGCGCCGGCGGCTGTGGCCGCCTTCGCGCGTCAGGTGGAAGCCCAGTTCGGCCTGCTCGTCGCGCGTGAACGGCACGCCGCGGTCGATCAGCCACTGGATGGCCTCGCGCCCGTGCTCCACGATGAAGCGAGTTGCCTCTTCATCGCACAGCCCCGCTCCGGCAACGAGCGTGTCCTGGGTGTGCTCGTCATGGCTGTCGCCGGAATCCAGCACGGCGGCGATGCCGCCCTGCGCCCAGTCGCTGGCGCCATGGGTCATGGCGCGCTTGCTGAGGATGACCACCCGATGGGTGTCGGCCAGTTGCAGCGCGACCGTAAGGCCGGCCAGGCCGCTGCCGACGATGGCGACGTCGAAATTCATGGTGCGGAGTGCGCAGGGGGCGCTTGGCAGATGGGGGAAGCGGGGAAGTCTACACCCGCGCGCCATGCCGTGCATCAGTGCCACGGGTCGGGCGGGCGCTTATCACGCCGACGGCGCCGGCGCGACGATTCCGGGCGCATAAACAAAAAGCCCCGCAACATGGCGGGGCTTTCTGGCGGGATCCAGGATCAATTACTTGATCTTGGTTTCCTTGTAAGCGACGTGCTTGCGGACGACGGGATCGAACTTCATGATCTCCATCTTTTCCGGCATGGTGCGCTTGTTCTTGGTAGTCGTGTAGAAGTGACCCGTACCTGCGGTCGATTCCAGCTTGATCTTGTCGCGGCCGCCCTTGCTTGCCATGATGTGCTCCTAATTAGACTTCGCCGCGTGCGCGCAGGTCGGCGAGCACGGAGTCGATGCCTTTCTTGTCGATCAGGCGCAGGCCGGCGTTCGAGACGCGCAGGCTCACCCAGCGGTTTTCGGATTCAACGAAGAAACGACGATTCTGCAGGTTGGGCAGAAAACGGCGCTTGGTCTTGTTGTTTGCGTGGGAAACGTTGTTGCCGACCATCGGCGCTTTCCCGGTCACTTGACAGACGCGTGCCATGAAGCACTCCTAAATCTTCTATTCGTGGACAATGTTCGCAACAGATCAACAAAAGGCGCGCGGGCCCGGACTGCAGCGGTTGAGACTTCAGCAAAACGGGCATTATAGACCGGAATCCCTCGCCGAATCAATGCCTTCTGTGCTTTGTCGTTGGCAGGTGTTGCCGCCCGGCCCTTGCCGTGGCGTTGGCGTCACAGTCCCGGCAAGCGCTCGCAGCAGTCGGCCAGCGAGCGGATTTCCTGCCCGGCCACGATGAAGTGGTCGAGCAGCCGCACGTCGATCAGGTCCAGCGTGCGCGCCAGCTCGCGGGTCAGGTGGATGTCGCTCTGGCTGGGCGTCGTGGTGCCGCGCGGATGGTTGTGGGCCACGATGATGCCCGCTGCATTATGCACCAGCGCCTGGCGCGCTACCTCGCGCGGGTAGACGGCGGTACGCGTCAGCGTGCCGCGGAACAGCTCTTCGCTGGCCACCATGCGGTTGCGCGGATCGAGGAACAGGCACAGGAAGACCTCGTGCGGCAGCGGCGCCAGCGTCAGGCGCAGGTAGCTGCACACCGAATCCCGGGAATCGAAGCCGGTGGGTAGCCGCAGCGACTCTGCCAGCGCGCCGCGCCAGTTCCGGGATGGCCTGCAGCTGGACATATTTGGTCTCGCCCATGCCCCGGATGCCGGTCAGTGCACGCGCCTCGGCCGCAAACAGGGCTGTCAGCGAGCCAAAACGGTGCAACAGCTCGCGTGCGAGGTCCACGGCACTTCTGCCGGCCGAGCCCACGCGCAGCAGGATGGCAAGCAGCTCGGCATCGGACAGGGCGGCGGCGCCGCTTTCCAGGAGTTTCTCTCGGGGCCGCTCGCAGGCGGGCCAGTTGGCAATGGTCATGGGTATTTCCAGGGTAGTCACGCCGCAGTCAGGGTTTCACCCGAGCGCGGGGCGGCGGGCGACGGTCCAGTCGAATACAATACGGGTTGTTGGTGCGACACGCACTCTCGTGTCCGTCCGAGTCACGTACGACACATCGACCTTGGGAGCTTGCTCCCACTTGCTAGTGAAACGAAGCCCACCATAGCTTACGCCGCTAGCGCCTGCTTACTTTTCAGAGTTTTCTGAAAGGTGTTACTTGCAGTACTGGCCTACCAGCCAGTGCCCGCCCTAAGGCGCGAACCACGCCTTCGGGCGGGGTATCTGTCCCCTCTTCCAAGAAGGGGCAGTGTTGGTACATGCCGAAGTCTGGCACCAAGTTTGTACGCGGCCAGCTGGCCGCCACAACGCCAAGTGGGCGAGTGTCATCCGCCCACAAGGCGGAGCATTTGCATTTTCGGTCCGTATGGACCGGCAGGTAGGGTTCGGGCGGAGCGAACGCTCTGCACGCTATGGTTCGGTCAAACACGTCCGCGAGGGCGCTTTGATAGTGAACCTGCTATGCGACTAGCAGTAGCCTAGGGAGACATGCGTCACTGGTAACGGTGGGGTATGAAGCTCTCCTGACAATGTAGCCCCCGCAAGGGTGTCCGTGGATCGCGAGGTCTTCGGGCAGAGGCTCCGAGCAGCAACGGGGTCGAGGAGCTAGGCTGACTGGTATGGGTAACGGAAGTGAACTGCTGATAAACGTCGTGAGTATTGCGGTGCCAAAGCTGCTGACAGGCACTAACCAAAACGGTATTTGGTCGGTTGCTCCGCTCAACATTCGGAGCACGTCGTCACTGGACCATCGGCGAATAGGCAGACCCTAACCCGGTCTTGTAGCGTGCTGGGAACGTGGTAAGCCCGTATGGCTGCCCGAGTGCAGTGTGGCTCAGGCAGGCGGACCGTAAGGAACGCTGTTGGCTGTGCGGGTATGGGAGGTTGGAGGAAGCGAACGCCGGGCTGTAATGGCTCGAATAGGGGTTGAAACATCACCTCACGCGAAAGCGGGCAGACTTCCAACTGGTCTTTCGTCGCAGGACGACTGGCTAACCCGCTTGAAACTGAAATTTCTTCCCCTGAGGGGCAATTTGCCCCTCAGGGGGCATGTTGTCTCTGCCTTTTGGGGAAGACCTCAAGATAGGAGAGCAGCATGGAAGCATTGATCCGCGAGGATGAATCTGCGCTCTCCGGCGCACCGCAACGCTGGGATGCCATCAATTGGCGCCGAGTGGAACGGAACGTCCGGGCAATGCAGATCCGAATTGCGAAGGCTACACAGGAAGGGGACTGGCGCAGGGTGAAAGCCTTGCAACGGTCTCTGACCCGCTCGTTTTCCGCCAAGGCATCGGCGGTTAAGCGAGTGACGGAGAACCAAGGTAAGCGAACGGCAGGCGTCGATCGCGTACTGTGGGACTCGCCTGAAGTCCGGTGGGAAGCCATCGGGCGGTTGAAGCGCCGAGGGTACAGGCCTTTGCCATTGCGGCGGGTCTTCATCCCTAAGGCCAACGGGAAGGAACGCCCACTAGGTATTCCGACCATGTTGGATCGAGCCATGCAGGCGTTGCACCTGCTGGCGCTGGAACCGGTGTCCGAAGGGACCGGCGATCCGAACTCTTACGGGTTCCGGATCAACCGTTCTACGGCGGATGCCATGTCACAGCTATTCGTCAACCTGTCCAGGGGGCACTCAGCCCAATGGGTGCTGGAGGCGGATATCAAAGGCTGCTTTGACCATATCAGTCACGACTGGCTGGAGCGCAACGTCCCGATGGACAGAGCCATCCTGCGGAAGTGGTTGAAAGCTGGCGTGGTATTTCAGGGCCAGTTTCAGGCGACCGAAGCCGGAACGCCGCAGGGAGGAATCATCTCCCCGACACTGGCAAACGTGGCGCTGAACGGGTTGGAACGACAACTGGTTGCTTCCTTCGAGGAGAAGCTAGGGATCGCGAAAACGCGAAAGCTGAAAGTGAACGTTGTGCGCTATGCGGACGACTTCGTGATCACAGGCAATACGCCTGAGATCCTAGAAAACGAAGTGAAGCCGTGGGTGGAGCAGTTCCTAGCGATACGGGGGCTGACGCTATCCACGGAGAAAACGCGGATCGTCAACATAGCCGACGGCTTTGACTTCGTTGGGTGGAATTTCCGGAAGTACTCGGGAACGCTGCTCATCAAGCCGAGCAAGAAGAACGTGCAGACGTTCTATCGCAAGGTGAAGGATGTCATCAGTGCCAACAAGACGGTGAAGCAGTCAGAGCTGATTCGACTGCTGAACCCGATGCTACGAGGTTGGGCGCAGTATCACCGCGCCGTAGTGGCGAAGGCGGCCTTCAACCGTCTGGGGCACGACATTTTTCGTGCTCTGTGGCGGTGGGCCAAGCGGAGACATCCAGGCAAGAAGGCAGATTGGGTGCGGAAGAAGTACTTCGCCTCAGTCAGTCAGCGCAACTGGGTGTTCGGGACCACGGTAGTGAAAGATGTCGATAGTGAGGTATGGGTTGAGTTGTACTCGCTCGCGAGCACACCCATCCAACGGCACAAGAAAGTAAGAGCGGATTACAACCCCTTCGATCCGGCGCAGGAGGTGTATGGTGAAACATTGCGACAGGAGCGGCTGCTGGAAAGCATGGCGCACCGCAAGCAGTGGATCAAGCTGTACATGTCTCAGCGAGGCTTGTGTGCTCTGTGTCAGTGCAAGATGACCAAGGAGACTGGGTGGCATGACCACCACATCGAGTACCGCGTGCGCGGTGGCTCCGATGCTCTGAGGAACCGAGTGCTGCTGCATCCGAACTGTCACGTCCAAGTGCATAACCACGGGCTTTCTGTTGTAAAGCCGGTGCCATCGATTTGATGGTATTTTGAGAAGGCTTGAGCCGTATGCGGGGAAACCCGCACGTACGGTTCTTAGGGGGGAGTGGGCCAGCGATGGCCTGCTCCTACCCTACACCGGTTGATCACCCATGAATTTGCAAACTTTCGCGTCGGAAGCCGACGGCGGCACGACTGGCCGCAAGACTGTCCAGCCAGACTCCTTCCTGACCCTGCACTACAGCATCGCGCTCGAGAACGGCACTGAGGTCGTCAGCACGTTCGAGGAGAAGCCCGCGACGCTGCTGCTGGGGCAGGGTCAGTTCGCGCCCACGCTCGAACAGGCGCTGCTCGGTATGCCCGAGGGCGAGCGCATGACCTACCGGCTGGCGCCGGAGCAGGCCTTCGGCCCGCGCAACCCCGAGTTGCTGCAGTGGGTGTCGCTCGCCACGCTGCGCGAGAACAGCTCGTTCGAAGAGGACTACAGCGCGGGCGACCTGGTGGAATTCAACGCGCCCGGCGGCGGCAAGTACGCGGGCGTGCTCAAGGAGATCGGCGAGACGGCTGCGCTGTTCGACTTCAACCATCCGCTGGCCGGGCAGACCATCCTGTTCGACGTGCAGCTGATCGGCATTTTGTGAGCGCGCCGCACCTGTGCCGAACCTGTACTTATACCGCAGCATGCCTGACCTGATCCCCGCACCCGACGCAGAAATCCTGATGGCCCAGCCGCGCGGCTTCTGCGCCGGCGTGGACCGTGCCATCGAGATTGTCGAGCGTGCGCTCGCGCGCTTCGGCGCGCCCATCTACGTGCGTCACGAAATCGTGCACAACGCCTATGTGGTGGCCGACCTGCGCCGCAAGGGCGCGGTGTTCGTGCACGAGCTCGATGAGGTGCCCGCCGGCGCCACGGTCATCTTCAGCGCCCATGGCGTCTCGCGTGAAGTGCGCGAGGACGCCGCCGCGCGCGGGCTGCATGTGTTCGATGCCACCTGCCCGCTGGTGACCAAGGTGCACGTCGAAGTGAGCAAGATGCGCGCGGAGGGCTGCGAGATCGTGATGATCGGCCATCGCGGCCATCCCGAAGTGGAAGGCACCATGGGCCAGGCCAGCACCGGCATGGTGCTGGTGGAGTCGGTCGGCGATGTCGGCAAGCTGCAGATCGCCGATCCCTCGCGCCTGGCCTACGTCACCCAGACCACGCTGTCGGTGGATGAGACCCGCGAGATCGTGGCCGCGCTCAAGGCGCGCTTTCCGCAGATCCGCGAGCCCAAGAAGCAGGACATCTGCTATGCCACGCAGAACCGCCAGGACGCGGTCAAGTTCATGGCGCCGCAGGTGGAGGTGGTGATCGTGGTGGGCAGCCCCAACAGCTCCAACTCCAACCGTCTGCGCGAGCTGGCCGAGCGCCTGGGCGTGCCGGCCTATATGGTGGATGCGCCCGAGCAGGTGCGGGCCGAGTGGGTTGCCGGCAAGCGCCGCATCGGCCTGACCGCCGGTGCCTCGGCGCCCGAGGCGCTGGCCCAGTCGATCGTCGAGCGCCTGCGCGAACTTGGTGCGCGCCAGGTGCGCCCACTCGATGGCATCGAAGAGAACATGGCTTTCCCGCTGCCGCGCGGGTTGTTGCCCACCAGCGCAGCCGCTTGAGGAATGCGCGGGCGTACCCGCCTTTCAATCCTGCCTGATTAAGAGGGCGCCGCTTGATGCGGCGCCCTTTTGTTTTTGGCGCTGCCGGCGGGCGTTCATCTGCCGCCCGATTAATGCACGCGCACGGTGCAGTCATTGATGCCTGTCTTTTACGCCAGACAAATCAGGGTAATCCCCGGGTCTGGGGTTTTCCCTATTATGGTGCGGCGCTACATTCTGCACATTAGAGATCGGTGACATTGCATTTAAATGGAACACCTAATTAATAAAGGAGCATTATAGGTGGCGCCGGCGATGCTTATTCGCCTCTTCAGGCGGCGCAGGCACGATTCTTGTAAGTACGTGGGGCGACCGCGTCATGTGGGCGGGAATTGCCGCATTCTGTGCATTGGGGAAATTCCCTAGCTCATTTGACCGGTAAATGGTTAAGGATGTTGCGTCGCGTATTGCATCGACTAAGAAAGGGGATACAATGCGCGCGTTTCAAATTGAAACTAAACAAAGGCGGTCCAGGGAAACGCCCCGGGAGGCGTTGCAAATCCCTGTTTTTGTGAATCCTAGGAGATCACTCATGCAAATCACGTTTGCCAAGATTCTGCCGATCGCGGCTGCAGTGGCGCTGGTCGCAGCTTGCGGCAAGAAGGAAGAGAAGCCGGCTGAACCGGCAGCTTCGGCGCCGGCGGCGGCCGCTCCCGCAGCGGGTGGCGGCGAGGTCGTCGTCAAGATCGGCCATGCGGCCCCGCTGACCGGCGGTATCGCGCACCTTGGCAAGGACAACGAAAACGGCGCCCGCCTGGCCGTGGAAGAAGTCAACAAGACCGGCCTGGAAATCGGTGGCAAGAAGATCAAGCTCGAACTGGTCGGCGAAGACGACGCAGCGGATCCGAAGACTGGCACCGCCGTGGCGCAGAAGCTGGTCGACGCCAAGGTCGTGGCCGTGGTTGGCCACCTGAACTCGGGCGTGTCGATCCCGGCGTCGAAGATCTACAGCGACGCGGGCATCGTGCAGATCTCGCCGTCGTCGACCAACCCGGACTACACCAAGCAGGGCTTCAAGACCACCTACCGCGTGGTGGCCACTGATGCCCAGCAAGGCCCGGCCCTGGCCAACTACGCCGCCAAGACCCTGCACGCCAAGAGCGTGGCCATCGTCGACGATGCCACCGCCTACGGCAAGGGCCTGGCCGACGAGTTCGAGAAGACCGCGAAGGCGTCCGGCGTGAACGTGGTGGCGCGTGAAGCCACCAACGACAAGGCCACCGACTTCAAGGCCATTCTGACCAAGATCAAGGGCAAGAAGCCTGACGTCATCATGTACGGCGGCATGGACGCCACCGGCGGCCCGTTCGCCAAGCAGGCCAAGGAACTTGGCATCGGTGCCAAGATCGTCGGCGGCGACGGCGTCTGTACCGACAAGGTGGCGGAACTGGCCGGCGATGCCGTGTCGAACATCATCTGCTCGGAGGCAGGCCTGGCCCTGTCGAAGATGGAGACCGGTGCCGACTTCGACAAGCGCTACCAGGCTCGCTTCAACGCCCCGGTGCAGATCTACGCACCGTTCACCTATGACGCCGTGATGGTCATCGTCGACGCCATGAAGCGCGCCAACTCGACCGAACCGGCCGCCATCCTGGCCGAAATGCCCAAGACCAACTACAAGGGCGTGATCGGCAATATCGCCTTCGACGAAAAGGGCGACATGAAGGAAGGCACCATTACGCTGTACGAGTACAAGGACAAGAAGAAGTCCGTCCTCGACGTCGTGAAGATGTAATCAGGGCTTACCGGCCCATCCGAACGGCACCGTGAGTATTTTGCGGTGCCGTTCTTTTTAGCCTCGCCTAATGTAGAAGCATCCTTACCCTGGATGGAGCATGGCAGGCCGCTTACCAGCAAACCAACCTCAGCAACCCTACCCATCACACATCATGGTCCCCCCGGCATCCACACCATGCCGTAAGGTCCGGGACTGAAGCAGGAGTTTTCATGGATATCTTTATCCAGCAGATCGTGAACGGTCTGGTGCTCGGCAGCATCTATGCGCTGATCGCACTGGGCTACACCATGGTCTACGGCATTCTGGGGATCATCAACTTCGCCCACGGCGACGTGCTGATGATCGGCGCTCTGACCGCATTGTCAGCGATCCTGGGGCTGCAGAAATTCGCCCCCGGCCTGCCGGAATGGCTGACGCTGGTGATCGCCACGCTGATCGCCATGCCGGTCTGCGCGGTACTGGCCTATTCCATCGAGCGTATCGCCTACCGGCCCTTGCGCAATGCGCCACGGCTGGCACCGCTGATCACCGCGATCGGCGTCTCCATCATTTTGCAGACGATGGGCATGCTGATCTGGTCGCGCAACCCGCTGACCTTCCCGCAGCTGCTGCCGTCCGAGCCCATCGACATCGGCTCGACCGGCGCCACCATCACCGGCAAGGAAATGGTCATCATCGGCATGGCCGTGATGGTGATGGCCGGGCTGCTCGCGCTGGTCAACCGCACCAAGCTCGGCCGCGCCATGCGCGCCACCGCCGAGAACCAGAAGGTGGCCGGCCTGATGGGCGTGAACCCCAATTTCGTCATTTCCGCCACCTTCATGATCGGCGCCACGCTGGCCGCGCTGGCCGGCGTGATGATGGCCACCAACTACGGCAATGCCCACTTCTACATGGGCTTCATCCCCGGCCTGAAGGCGTTCACCGCCGCGGTGCTGGGCGGCATCGGCAACCTCGCGGGCGCCATGGTCGGCGGCATGCTGCTGGGCCTGATCGAAGCGCTCGGCGCCGGCTATATCGGCGACCTGACCAATGGCGTCTTCGGCTCCAACTACCAGGACGTCTTCGCCTTTATCGTGCTGATTATCGTACTTGTGTTCCGTCCGTCCGGCATCATGGGCGAGCGAGTGGCCGAACGCGCTTGAGGAGCGAATCCATGAATACTCCGATTCCATCCACGGCGGCGGTTGCGGCGCCTTCGCGCGTTCCGGCAAAGACCCTGGCCGCGCTCATTGGCTTCCTGGTGGTCGCGCTGTGCGCGCCGTTCATCGTGCAGACGCTGGGCGGCAACTACTGGGTGCGCGTGCTCGACTTCGCGCTGATCTACATCATGCTGGCGCTGGGCCTGAACATCGTGGTGGGCTTTGCCGGCCTGCTCGATCTCGGCTATATCGCGTTCTATGCCGTCGGCGCCTACCTGATGGCCTTGCTGGGCTCGCCCCACCTGTCCAACCAGTTCGAGTGGATCCATCAGCTGTTCCCCCACGGCCTGCATCTGTCGATGTGGTTCGTGTTGCCGATCGCGATCCTGGTGGCCGCCACCTTCGGCGTGCTGCTGGGTGCGCCGACGCTCAAGCTGCGTGGCGACTATCTCGCCATCGTGACCCTGGGCTTCGGCGAGATCATCCGCATCTTCATGAACAACCTTGACCGCCCGCTGAACATCACCAACGGGCCGAAGGGGATCACCGCGGTCGACCCGGTCCATATCTTCGGCTTCAATTTCTCGAAGTCCCACGATATCCTCGGCCTCAAGTTCACGCCGGTGTTCATGTACTACTACCTGCTGGTGTTCCTGGTCATCGTGATCGTGTTCATCTGCCTGCGGCTGCAGAACTCGCGTATCGGCCGCGCCTTTGTCGCCATCCGCGAGGATGAGATCGCCGCCAAGGCAATGGGCATCAACACCCGAAACATCAAGCTGCTGGCCTTTGCCATGGGTGCCTCGTTCGGCGGCGCTTCCGGCGCAGTGTTCGGTGCCTTCCAGGGCTTTGTGTCGCCTGAATCGTTCGTGCTGTGGGAGTCCATCTATGTGCTGGCCATCGTGGTGCTCGGCGGCATGGGGCACATCCCCGGCGTGATCCTTGGCGGCCTCCTGCTGGTCGGCTTCCAGGAACTGCTGCGTGCCGTGGCGGAGCCGGCGCAGAATATGCTGTTCGGCCATACCATCGTCGATGCCGAAGTGCTGCGCCAGCTGCTGTTCGGCCTGGCCCTGGTGGGCGTCATGCTGTATCGCCCGGCGGGCATCTGGCCATCGCCGCGCAAGGAAGACCGTCCGGTGGCACGCCGGGCGGGCAGCGTGGGCCGTTTCTGACCAGGGGGATAACATGAGCAATGACAACTTCCTCCTGTCGGTACAGGGGGTCAACAAGCGATTCGGCGGCCTGCAGGCGCTGTCCGATGTGGGCCTGCAGATCAATCCGGGCGAAATCTACGGGCTGATCGGGCCGAACGGCGCCGGCAAGACCACGTTCTTCAACGTGATCACCGGCCTGTACACGCCTGACTCCGGCGAGTTCGTGCTCGGTGGCCAGGCCTACCAGCCGACCGCCGTGCATGAGGTGGCCAAGGCGGGCATTGCCCGCACCTTCCAGAACATCCGCCTGTTCGGCGAAATGACCGCGCTCGAGAACGTGATGGTGGGCCGGCACGTGCGGACCAAGGCCGGCTTGCTCGGTGCGGTGTTCCGGCCGCCTTCGGTGCGCCGGGAAGAGGCGGATGTGGAGGATCGTGCGCATGACCTGCTTGACTACGTCGGCATCGGCAAGTACGCCAACTTCACCTCGCGCAACCTGTCGTACGGCCACCAGCGCCGGCTGGAGATCGCGCGTGCGCTGGCGACCGAGCCCAAGCTGCTGGCGCTGGACGAACCGGCCGCGGGCATGAACGCGACCGAGAAGGTCGAACTGCGCGGCCTGCTCGACAAGATCCGCAATGATGGCAAGACCATCCTGCTGATCGAACACGACGTGAAGCTGGTGATGGGCCTGTGCAACCGCATGACGGTGCTGGACTACGGCAAGGTGATTGCCCAGGGCCTGCCACAAGACGTGCAGAACAACCCCGCGGTGATCGAGGCCTACCTCGGCGCATCGGCACACTGATGGCCGGAGGACAAGCAATGACACAGACAGTACTGAAGATCTCGGGCCTGAAGGTTGCCTACGGCGGCATCCAGGCCGTCAAGGGCATCGACCTCGACATCAAGGATGGCGAGCTGGTGACGCTGATCGGCGCCAACGGCGCCGGCAAGACCACCACCATGAAGGCCATCACCGGCCTGCAGGGCTGGAGCGGCGGCGACGTGGAGTACATGGGCAAGTCGATCAAGGGCGTGCCCAGCTACGCGCTGCTCAAGCAGGGCCTGGCAATGGTGCCGGAAGGCCGCGGTGTGTTCGCGCGCATGACCATCACCGAGAACCTGCAGATGGGGGCCTACACGCGCAACGACGAGGCCGGCATCAAGGCCGATGTCGAGCGCATGTTCGGCATCTTCCCGCGCCTGAAGGAGCGTGCCAACCAGCTGGCGGGCACCATGTCCGGCGGCGAGCAGCAGATGCTGGCGATGGCGCGCGCGCTGATGAGCCAGCCCAAGGTGCTGCTGCTGGACGAGCCCTCGATGGGCCTCTCGCCGATCATGGTCGAGAAGATCTTCGAGGTCGTGCGCGACATCTCGGCGCAGGGCGTGACCGTGCTGCTGGTCGAGCAGAACGCGCGCCTGGCGCTGCAGGCCGCGCACCGCGGCTACGTGATGGAGTCGGGCCTGATCACCATGAGCGGGGACGCCAGGCAGATGCTGGACGATCCGAAGGTGCGGGCGGCCTACCTGGGCGAATAAGCGGCGCGCCGCCGCTCCCACCCTTGCCGCCAGAGGGGTGAGGGAGAGGGCGGGCGCTCGCAGGCGCAAGGCCTTTCCCCTTGCCGCGGGGCCCCGCGCGGGCCGGCTCAGGCCGGTGTGCACGGGTTCTGCGGTGCTGGCCCTCTCCCTCACTCCTCTGCGGCGCGTTTTTGACATCGCTGCCAAACAAAAAAAGCCTCGCGAGAAGCGAGGCTTTTTTTCGTCTGGTGCTGCCTGACGAATCAGGCCAGCTTCTTCAGCAGCGTACGCAGCATGCCGATCATCTGGTCGATCTCTTCGCGGGTCACGTTCAGGGCCGGCATGAAGCGCAGCAGGTTGGGGCGCGGCGCGTTCAGCAGCAGGCCCTGCGGGCCCATGTCGCGCGCTTCTTCCACCAGCTGCGGGCCGATGTCCTTGTTCAGGAGCAGCGCGCGCAGCAGGCCCTCGCCGCGTTCGCCGCCCAGGCCGAACTCGGCCGACAGCGCCAGCAGCTGTTCCTTCAGGTACTCGCCCTTGGCCTTGACCTCGTCGAGGAAGCCCGGCGCGGTCAGCTGCTCGATCACGGCGCTGCCGACCGCGGTCATGAGCGGGTTGCCGTTGTAGGTGCCGCCCTGGTCGCCGGCCTCGAAGCTGGCGACTTCGGCCTTGCACAGCAGCGCCGACAGCGGCACGCCGCCGCCGATGCCCTTGCCCAGTGTCATGATGTCCGGCTCGACGCCTGCCAGCTCATAGGCAAACAGCGTGCCGCAGCGCCCGCAGCCGGCCTGGACCTCATCGACGATCAGCAGCAGCCTGTGCTTGTCGGCCAGCGCGCGCAGGCCCTGCATGAACGCGCGGGTGGCGGGGATCACGCCGCCTTCGCCCTGCACCGGCTCCAGCATGATGCCGACGGTCTTGCTGGTGATCAGCTTCTCCACCGAGGCCAGGTCGTTCAGCTCGGCGCGCGGGAAGCCCGGCACCTGCGGCGCGAAGATGGTGTCCCAGCCGGCCTTGCCCGACGCGCTCATGGTGGCGAGCGTGCGGCCATGGAAGCTGTGGTCCATGGTGATGATCTCGAAGGCGCCGTCCTTGTGCTTGCGGCCCCATTTGCGCGCCAGCTTGATCGCGCCTTCGTTGGCCTCGGCGCCGCTGTTGGCGAAGAAGACCTTGTCGAAGCAGCTGTTGTCGGTCAGCTGCTTGGCCAGCTTGAGCATGGGCTCGTTGTAGAAGGCCGGGCTCGGGTTGATCAGCTTGTGCGACTGGGCCACCATCGCGTCGATCATGCCCTGGTTGGAATGGCCCAGGCAGTTCACCGCCCAGCCCTGCACGAAGTCCAGATATCGCTTGCCGTTGTGATCCGTCAGCCAGGAGCCCTTGCCCTCGGTGAACACGAGTTCGGGCCGGTTGGTGATGTACATCAGGGATTGGACGGGATACTCAGCAAATGCCATGGCGGACTCCAGGGGTCGGCGTGTAACGATGGACGGACGGGCGCGAAAGACGCAACAAGAACAAAAACTAAAACAAAAACAAAAAGCCACGGGGGTTGCCCGTGGCTCGTTGACATGAACAGACGCAGTCGACGGTCAGCCGCGCGGCACCCCAGCGGGGAGCGACGTACGGAAGCTGCGGCGTCGGTTGAAGGTCGTGTGCATGCGGGCAAATATAAGGCGCATGGACCCGGGTGTCAAAACGAATTTTGGCGGGCCCGGGCATTGTTGCGCTGAAGGAACGGCTGTCCGGCGGCCTCAGGCCGCGGGAGCGGCCGGGTGCATGTCGGCCTCGGAGGTGAACGAGTCGGCGAAGAACGCGTCCTCGTGCAGCTTGCACTGGCGGGTGAAGTCGCCGCGTGCGGCATTGATCATCACCGGCGCGCCGCAGGCGTAGACCTCGTGGCCCGACAAGTCGGGATGGTCGGCGATCACGGCCTGGTGGACAAAGCCGGTGCGGCCCTGCCAGTCGTCTTCCGGCAGCGCGTCGGAGACCACCGGCACGTAGCGGAAGTTGGGCAGGTCGCGCGCCCACTGCTCGGCAAGCGCGTGCATGTACAGGTCCTTGGGCCGGCGGCCGCCCCAGTACAGCGTCATCGGGCGGGTGATGCCGGTATAGGCGGCGTGTTCGACGATGGCCTTGATCGGCGCGAAACCGGTGCCGGAAGCCAGCAGGATGATCGGGGCCTCGGATTCCTCGCGCAGGAAGAAGCTGCCCAGCGGGCCCTCGAAGCGCAGGATGTCGCGCTCCTTCATGGCCGGCTGGCCTTCCCTGGCGCCAAAGACGTAGTCGGTGAAGGCGCCGCCCGGCATATGGCGGATATGGAGCTCGATCGGGCCGTCCTCATGCGGCGGCGTGGCGATCGAATAGCTGCGGCGCTTGCCGTCGCGCAGCAGGAATTCCACGTACTGGCCGGCCAGGTACTGCATGCGCTCGGTCGCCGGCAGCTGCAGCTTGATGGCGATCACGTCGTCGGCCAGGCGCTCGAGCGAGGTCACGCGGCACGGCACTTTCTTGATCGGGATATCGCCCGCGCCGTGGACTTCGCGGCATTCGATGGTGATGTCCGAGGCGGCGTTGGCGCAGCAGAACAGGGCGCGGCCCTCGGTCTTTTCCTGCGCGGTCAGTGCCGCCGGGGCGTGGTCGCCCTGCACGATGTCGCCGGCGAGCACGCGGCCCTTGCACGAGCCGCAGGCGCCGTTCTTGCAGCCGTAGGGCAGCCCGATGCTGTGGCGCAGGGCCGCGCCGAGGATGGTTTCGTCGGTGGCCACTTCAAACTTGTGGCCGCTGGGCATGACGGTTACTTGATAAGCCATAATCGGTCTATGAGCCAAATTCTGTCGAAGCTGCAGCCCTCGCGCCTTCCACAACTTCCGCGGCTGCCGGCACCTTCGCGCCGGCTGGGCCGCCCGCGCCTGTTGATCGTCGGCTGCGGGGATGTGGGGACGCGCTGCCTGCGAATCCTGTCGTCGCGCATGCGTGTCTTTGCCGTGACGTCGCAGCCGGCGCGCCGCGCCGAACTGCGTACCGCCGGCGCGGTGCCGCTGGTGGCTGACCTGGACCGGCCGGCCACGCTGGCACGGCTGCACGGGCTGGCCACGCAGGTGCTGGACCTGGCGCCGCCGCCCGGGCAGGGTGACGGCGATCCGCGCACGCGTGCGCTGCTCGGCGCATTGCGCCGGACGGCCTGGCGCCGTGCCAGGACGTCTGCCGGCATGCTTCCCGGCGAGCCCGCCATTCTACCCGACCGTATCCGGTCCCGCGCTGCGTTTGTCTATGCCAGCACCTCCGGCGTCTACGGCGACCGGCAGGGCGCCCGGGTCTCGGAATTCCACGCGGTGCGGCCCCAGACCCCACGCGCGCGCCGCCGCGTGGCGGCCGAACAGGCGGTGCGTGCCTTTGGCCGCGATGCCGGCTGGCGCGCCAGCCTGGTGCGCATCCCCGGCATCTATGCCGAAGACCGCCTGCCAGTGGCCCGGCTCAAGCGCGGCACGCCGGCGCTGGTGCCGCAGGACGACGTCTACACCAGCCATATCCACGCCGACGACCTGGCGCGCACCATGATCGCGGCGCTGTTCCGCGGGCGTCCACAGCGCGTGGTCCATGCCAGCGACGACACCGAACTGCGCATGGCCGACTATTTCGACCTGGTCGCCGACCGCCGCGGCCTGCCGCGCCCGCCGCGGATCACCCGCGGCGAGGCCCGTCAAGTGATCGACAAGACGCTGTTGAGCTTCATGAGTGAATCGCGCCGCCTCGACAACCGCCGCCTGAAACGCGAGCTGCGCCTGCGGCTGCGCTACCCCACCGTCACCTCCTTCTTCGACGCCTGACCGCCTTGCCGGTCTGCCCCGTGTGACTGGCACGGGGCTTGCTGCCTCTGTGCGTGGTCTTGATCCTGTCTATACAGCAACACTTCCTTCGCCTCGGCATGGTGCTGGCACGGCATTCCGTGAACCGGGGCAGTGCGAGACCTGTCAAGGAATTCCCGCCGAAAAGCGCTGTTTCAGGCATTTATCCGCCTGGTCGCTTGGTGGAAGCCCTACGTTGACTTGTATATACAGGTATTGTCTAATGCCCGAAAACGAGCGCGGCCGCACGCATGGCCAGCCGTCGACGGACACACCAAAGGAGCGTACAGATGAAGGTTCACAGCAGGATTCGCGGTCGGATGGCAGTGCAGGCTGCGATGCTGGCCGCGGCACTCGGAGCCGGTGCGGCACACGCCCAGGCGACCCAGGTCACGCTGGGCATGAGCGGCTGGACCGGTTTCGCGCCGCTGACGCTGGCCGACAAGGCCGGCATCTTCAAGAAGCACGGCGTTGATGTCGACATCAAGATGATCCCGCAGAAGGACCGCCACCTGGCGCTGGCCTCGGGCGCGATCCAGTGCGCGGCCACCACCGTGGAAACGCACGTGGCCTGGAACGCCAACGGCGTGCCCATCACCCAGATCGTGCAGCTCGACAAGTCCTATGGCGCCGACGGCCTGGCCGTGCGCGCCGACGTGAAGAGCTTTGCCGACCTGAAGGGCAAGACCATTGGCGTCGATGCGCCGGGCACCGCGCCTTACTTCGGCCTGGCCTGGATGCTGAAGAAGAACGGCATGTCGCTCAAGGACGTCAAGACCACCACGCTGTCGCCGCAGGCGGCCGCGCAGGCCTTCGTGGCGGGCCAGAACGACGGCGCCATGACCTATGAGCCGTACCTGTCGACCGTGCGCCAGAACCCGGACAAGGGCAAGATCCTGGCGACCACGCTCGACTACCCGATGGTGACCGACACGCTGGGCTGCGCGCCCAAGTGGCTCAAGGACAATCCCAAGGCCGCGCAGGCGCTGGTCGACAGCTACTTCGAGGCCCTGGAGATGATCCAGAAGGAGCCGGCCCGGGCCAATGACATCATGGGCGCCGCGGTCAAGCAGACCGGCGAGCAGTTCGCCAGGTCCTCCGCCTACCTGCGCTGGCAGGACCGCGACGCCAACCGCAAGTTCTTTGCCGGCGAACTCGCCAGCTTCAGCAAGGAAGCGGCGGGGGTGCTGCTGGACATCGGCGTGATCCGCCAGGTGCCGGACGTGACAGCGCTGTATGACGCGCGTTTCCTCAAGTAAGCAGGCCGTTCCCAGGAGCGCGACGTCATGACGCAAGCCCGAATTGGTTCACCCGCCCCGGCCACCGCCGTGGCGGCTACCGCCGCGGAGGTGGCGCCGGTGCGCCGGCGCCACCCGTGGCTGGCGCCGCTGGTGCCGGTGGCGCCCAATACCCGCTGGCTGCTGGGCCTGTCCTTCTTCGTGCTGTTCTTCGGCATCTGGGCGGTGGTGACGCTGGGCGGCTTCGTGCCGCGCACGTTCCTGGCCGACCCGATGACGATGGCCAGGGAGGGCGTGCTGCTGTTCACCGAGTACAACTTCATCGGCGACATCGGCATGACCGTGTGGCGCGTGCTCGGCGGCTTCGTGCTGGCCGCGGCGATCGCGGTGCCGCTGGGCATCTTCATGGGTGCCTACAAGGCGGCCGAGGCGTTCTTCGAGCCCTTCGTGTCGTTCTGCCGCTACCTGCCCGCGTCGGCCTTCATCCCGCTGCTGATCCTGTGGGCCGGCATCGGCGAGACCCAGAAGCTGCTGGTGATCTTTATCGGCTCGTTCTTCCAGATCGTGCTGATGGTGGCGGTGGCCGTCGGCGGCGCGCGCAAGGACCTGGTGGAGGCGGCCTACACGCTGGGCGCCAACAGCGCCGGCATCGTGCGGCGCGTGCTGATCCCGGGCGCGGCGCCGGAGATCGCCGAGATCCTGCGGCTGGTGCTGGGCTGGGCCTGGACCTACGTGATCGTGGCCGAGCTGATCGGTTCGTCGTCGGGCATCGGGCACATGATCACCGACAGCCAGGCGCTGCTCAATACCGGGCAGATCATCTTCGGCATCATCGTGATCGGCTGCATCGGCCTGGTCTCGGACCTTGTCTTCAAGCGCGCCAACCAGCGCCTGTTCCCGTGGAGTTCGATCCAATGAGCGCACTGTCCATCCAGCAGGTCTCGCGCACGTTCTCCAACCCGCGCGGCGGCCAGACCCTGGCGCTGCAGCCGGTCGACTTCGAGGTCCGCGACAACGACTTCGTCACCATCCTCGGGCCCTCGGGCTGCGGCAAGTCCACGCTGCTGCGCATCGTGGCCGGGCTGGACACCCCCACCAGCGGCCGCGTGCTGCTGGACGGCCAGCCGGTGTTCGCCCCCGGTGCTGACCGCGGCATGGTGTTCCAGTCGTACACGCTGTTCCCGTGGCTGACGATCGAGCAGAACGTGCGCTTCGGCCTGCGCGAGCGCGGCATGAGCGCGGCCGGGCAGAAGGAGCGCAGCGACTTCTTTATCCAGCGCGTGGGGCTGCGCGGCTTCGAGCACCATTACCCGAAGCAGCTCTCGGGCGGCATGCAGCAGCGCACCGCGATTGCGCGCGCACTGGCCAACGACCCCAAGATCCTGCTGCTCGACGAACCCTTCGGCGCGCTCGACAACCAGACCCGCGTGCTGATGCAGGAGTTGCTGCTGGGCATTTGGGAGGCCTCGCGCAAGACGGTATTATTCGTGACCCACGATATCGACGAGGCCATTTTCATGGCCAACCGGGTGGCGGTGTTCTCCGCCAGGCCGGGTCGGATCAAGAGCGAGATCGCGGTGGATTTCCCGCATCCGCGCCATTACACGATCAAGACCACTCCGGAGTTCTCCGCGCTCAAGGCACGGCTGACCGAGGAGATCCGTGCCGAGGCCATGGCCTCGGCCGAGCACTAAGACCTTATGAACCACGCCGCCGGCACCCCGACTTCCGCTTCTGCCTCTCCCACCGCGCTCTACCAGCAGGTGAAGGAGTACATCGCCCGCCAGATCCAGAGCGGCGCGTGGCAGCCGGGAGACCGGGTGCCGTCGGAGCAGGAACTGGTGAACCGCTTCGGCGTTTCGCGCATGACCGTGAACCGGGCGCTGCGCGAGCTGCAGGAGCAGGGCCGGGTGGTGCGCGTGGCCGGCGTGGGCACCTTCGTCGCCGAGCACAAGCCGCAGTCGACGCTGCTCTCGGTGGTCAACCTGCAGGACGAGATCCGCATGCGCGGGCATGACTATGCCTGCGACGTGATCCTGGTGGAGCGGGTCTCGGCCTCGATCGAGGTGGCCGCCGCGCTGGAGCTGCGCACCGGTGAATCGGTGTTCCACTCGGTGTGCGTGCATCGCGAGGACGGCGTGCCGGTGCAGCTTGAGGACCGCTACGTCAACCCGCGCGTGGCGCCGGACTTCATCAGCCAGGATTTCAGCGAGACCCAGCCCGGCGAGTACCTGCTGCGCCATGTGCCCTACGATCAGGTAGAACATGTGGTCGATGCCATCGCCGCGACGCCGGAGCAGGCCGCGCAGCTGGAAATGCCGCCTACGCAACCTTGCCTGATGCTGACGCGCCGCACCTGGACCAATGGCGTGCCGGTGACCTTTGTGCGTTGCCTGCATCCGGGCAACCGATATCGCCTCGGCAGCCGCTTCCGCGCCGAGGGCAACCCCGCTTTCGGCTGATTCCACAAGACTCAGCCCAACGGTTCAATTTTTACTCTAAGCTGTATAGACAGGAACATACAAATGACCGCGAGCGTACAAGCCAGCCAACAAGACCAAGCTTCCCGCCCCGTGCTGACCTTGCAGCCGGGCCAAGTCACCCTGGCCGACCTGCGCCGCGTCTACCGCGGCGAGGTGCGCCTGGCCATGGCCGACTCGGCCTGGGCCGGCGTGCGTGCCGCGCAGGCCACGGTGCAGGACATCATTGACGCCGACGCCGTGGTCTACGGCATCAACACCGGCTTCGGCAAGCTGGCGCAAAGCCGCATCCCGCACGACAAGCTGGCCCAGTTGCAGCGCAACCTGGTGCTGTCGCACAGCGTCGGCACTGGCCCGGACCTGGCCGAAGACACGGTGCGCCTGATCCTGGCGATCAAGGCCGTGAGCCTGGCGCGCGGCCACTCGGGCGTGCGCCCGGAGCTGATCGAGGCGCTGCTGGCGCTGGCCAACCACGGCGTGACGCCGTGCATTCCGGCCAAGGGGTCGGTGGGCGCCTCGGGCGACCTGGCGCCGCTGGCGCATATGTCGTGCACGCTGATCGGCGTGGGCGACGTGCTGGTCGACGGCAAGCGCGTACCCGCCGCCGAGGGCCTGGCGCACGCCGGCCTGCAGGCCTTCGAGCTGGGCCCCAAGGAAGGCCTGGCGCTGCTCAACGGCACCCAGGTGTCGACCGCGCTGGCGCTGGCCGGCCTGTTTGCCGCCGAAGACGCCTTTGCCGCCGGCCTGGTGGCCGGCGCGCTGTCGCTGGAAGCCATCAAGGGCTCGGTCAAGCCGTTCGATGCCCGCATCCATGCGGCGCGCGGCCAGGCCGGCCAGATCGCCGTGGCCGGCGCGGTGCGCGCCATGCTGGACGGCAGCGAGATCGTCGATTCGCACAAGGCCTGCGGCCGCGTGCAGGACCCGTATTCGATCCGCTGCCAGCCGCAGGTGATGGGCGCATGCCTGGACAACCTGCAGCACGCCGCGCGCGTCCTGCAGATCGAGGCCAATGCCGCGTCGGACAACCCGCTGGTGTTCTCCGAGCAGGGCGATGTGGTGTCCGGCGGCAACTTCCACGCCGAGCCGGTGGCCTTTGCCGCCGACATCATCGCGCTGGCGATCGCCGAGATCGGCGCGATTTCCGAGCGCCGCCTGGCGCTGCTGCTCGATACCGGCCTGTCGGGCCTGCCGCCGTTCCTGGTGCGCGACGGCGGCCTGAACTCGGGCTTTATGATCGCGCAGGTGACCGCGGCGGCGCTGGCCTCGGAGAACAAGTCGCTGGCCCATCCGTCCAGCGTCGACAGCCTGCCGACCTCGGCCAACCAGGAAGACCATGTGTCGATGGCCACCTACGGCGCACGCCGGCTGGGCGACATGGCCGCCAACACCGCGGTGGTGGTCGGCATCGAGGCCATGGCCGCGGCGCAGGGCATTGAATTCCATCGTCCGCTGAAGTCGTCGCCGCTGGTGGAGCAGGAACTGGCCCGGATCCGCGCGCGCGTGGCCTTTGTCGAAGAGGACCGCTACCTGGCGCCGGACATCGAGGCCATGAAGCAATGGGTGGTGCAGGGCGATGCCGGTGCGGGCTGGCCAGATGCCGTGCGCGTGATCCTGCCGACCAACCTGTCGTAACGCGCCCCGCACCGACACTGCCAGACCCGATCCGCAGCCGGAGAACAAGACATGAACGCCAACGAAAACCAATTCATCCAGCGCGGCCAGCGCGAGATCCGCGCGCCGCGCGGCAGCCAGCTGCACTGCAAGAACTGGCTGATCGAAGCCGCCTACCGCATGATCCAGAACAACCTCGACCCGGACGTGGCCGAGCGCCCGCAGGACCTGGTGGTGTACGGCGGCATCGGCAAGGCCGCGCGCAACTGGGAATGCTTCGACGCCATCCTCGACAGCCTGCGCCGCCTTGGTGAAGACGAGTCGCTGCTGGTGCAGTCGGGCAAGCCGGTGGGCGTGTTCCGCACCCATGCCGATGCGCCGCGCGTGCTGATCGCCAATTCCAACCTGGTGCCGCACTGGGCCAACTGGGACAAGTTCAACGAGCTCGACCGCGCCGGCCTGATGATGTACGGCCAGATGACGGCGGGCTCGTGGATCTATATCGGCACGCAGGGCATCGTGCAGGGCACCTACGAGACCTTTGTCGAGGCCGGCCGCCAGCACTACAACGGCGACCTGTCCGGCAAGTGGATCCTGACCGCGGGCCTGGGCGGCATGGGCGGCGCGCAGCCGCTCGCGGGCGTGCTGGCCGGTGCCTGCGTGCTGGCGATCGAGTGCCAGGAATCGCGCATCGATTTCCGCCTGCGCACGCGCTATGTCGACAAGAAGGCCACCACCCTCGATGAGGCGCTGGCGATGATCGCCGAAGCCACGCAGAACAAGCAGGCGATCTCGGTCGGCCTGCTCGGCAATGCCGCCGAGATCCTGCCGGAACTGGTCAAGCGCGCACAGGCCGGCGGCATGCGTCCGGACATCGTCACCGACCAGACCTCGGCGCACGACCTGGTCAACGGCTATCTGCCGGCGGGCTGGAGCGTTGCGCAATGGGAAGCTGCGCGGACGCAGGATCCCAAGTCGGTGGAAGCCGCCGCGCGCCCGTCCATCGTGAAACACGTGCAGGCCATGCTCGACTTCCAGAAGATGGGCGTGCCCACGGTCGACTACGGCAACAATATCCGCCAGGTCGCGTTCGACGAGGGCGTGAAGAACGCCTTTGATTTCCCCGGCTTCGTGCCGGCCTATATCCGCCCGCTGTTCTGCCGCGGCAAGGGCCCGTTCCGCTGGGTTGCGCTGTCGGGCGATCCGGAGGATATCTACAAGACCGATGCCAAGATGAAGGAGCTGTTCCCGGAGGACAAGCACCTGCACCGCTGGCTCGACATGGCGCATGACCGCATCGCCTTCCAGGGCCTGCCGGCGCGCATCTGCTGGGTGGGCCTGGATGAGCGCCACCGCGCCGGCCTGGCTTTCAACGAGATGGTGAAGTCGGGCGAACTCAAGGCGCCGGTGGTGATCGGCCGCGATCACCTGGATTGCGGCTCGGTGGCCTCGCCCAACCGCGAGACCGAAGCCATGCGCGACGGCTCGGATGCGGTGTCGGACTGGCCGCTGCTCAACGCGCTGCTGAACACCGCGGGCGGCGCGACGTGGGTCAGCCTGCATCATGGCGGCGGCGTCGGCATGGGCTTCTCGCAGCATTCCGGGGTGGTGATCGTGTGCGACGGCACCGATGCGGCGGCCAGGCGCATCGAGCGCGTGCTGTGGAACGATCCGGCCACCGGCGTGATGCGCCATGCCGATGCGGGCTATGAACTCGCCATCGAATGCGCGCACGAGAAGGGCCTGAACCTGCCGATGGTGAAGGGCGTATGAGCCTGACGCTATTACGACGGTTCGCGCTGGCCGACATCGCACCCACGCGCTGGAAGAACGGCGGCGGCAATACGCGCGAGATCGCGGTATGGCCGCCGGCCGCCGGCATGGATGATTTCATCTGGCGCCTGAGCGTGGCCGATATCGAACGCGACGGCCCCTTCTCGGCCTTCCCCGGCATTGACCGCCAGATCGTGCTGCTCGAAGGCGCCGGCGTGACGCTGCGCGCGGACGATGCCAGCTTCAGCCATCGCCTGGAGCGCATCGGCGAGCCGTTCGCCTTCTCCGGCGATACCGGCCTGCAGTCAACGCTGCTCGGTGGTGCCACGCGCGACTTCAATGTGATGACGCGGCGCGGCCACTGCCGCGCGCGCGTTGAAGCCTTCCGGCAGGGGTTTGCCTGCGACACCGGCGGCCGTACTGCGTGCCTGCTGGCTGTCAGCGGAGCATGGCGGGCGCATGACGCCGGCCTGGTGCTGCAAGCGGGCGAAGGGGCGCTGTATGGCGCTGCCGACGCCGCCTCGACGCCATCGTTTGAACCTGTGGGGGACGCGGCCCTGTGCCTGTGCGTCACCCTTGAGACGGAGCCCGACCAATGACGCTGAACTTTGTATCGTCCGCGCCCAGCGCGGACGGCGTCTGGCACAACTGCCACCTGCTGCCCGATGCCGATCCCGCACGCGCGATCCGCGCTGCCGCGCTGGTGGTCGAGCAAGGACGCATCGCCTGGCTCGGCGCCGCCGCGGACCTGCCGGACGCCTGGCGTGGCGCACCGCGCCATGACGCCAACGGTGCCTGGATCACGCCGGGCCTGGTCGACTGCCATACGCACCTGGTCTACGGCGGCCAGCGCGCCGACGAGTTCGCGATGCGGCTGGCCGGCGCCGGCTATGAAGAGATCGCGCGCGCCGGCGGCGGCATCGTCTCGACCGTGCGCGCCACGCGTGCCGCAGATGAAGACACGCTGTTCGCGCAGGCCGCCGCACGCCTGCGGCC
Organism: Cupriavidus sp. LA-1; assembly: GCF_055385985.1. NCBI lineage: Bacteria > Pseudomonadati > Pseudomonadota > Betaproteobacteria > Burkholderiales > Burkholderiaceae > Cupriavidus > Cupriavidus sp. LA-1. Next base: position 516,022 of record NZ_AP031387.1, read on the forward strand.
GCTGCTGGCCGAGGGCGTCACCGCCATCGAGATCAAGTCGGGCTACGGGCTGAACCTCGAAGCCGAGCGCAAGCAACTGCGCGTGGCGCGCCGGCTGGGCGAGCACTTCGGCATCTCGGTCCACACGACCTTCCTGGGCGCGCATGCGCTGCCGCCGGAATACGCGGGCCGTGCCGACGACTATATCGACCTGGTCTGCGGCACGATGCTGCCGGCGCTGGCCGGGGAGGGACTGGTCGATGCGGTCGATGCCTTCTGCGAGTCGATCGGTTTTTCGATTGCACAGACTGAACGCGTATTCGAAGCCGCGGCGCGCCACGGCCTGCGCGTCAAGCTGCATGCCGAGCAACTGAGCAACCTCGGCGGTGCCGCTCTCGCCGCGCGCCATCGCGCCTTGTCCGCCGATCACCTCGAGCATCTCGATGAGGCCGGCGTCGCGGCGATGGCGGAGGCCGGCACGGTGGCGGTGCTGCTGCCCGGTGCCTATTACTTCCTGCGCGACACCAACCTGCCGCCGATCGCGCTGCTGCGCCAGTACGGCGTGCCGATGGCGATCTCGACCGATCACAACCCGGGGACGTCGCCGGTGACTTCGCTGCTGCTGATGATGAATATGGCGTGCACGCTGTTCCGGCTGACAGTGCCGGAAGCGCTGGCTGGCGTGACCGTGCATGCCGCGCGTGCGCTCGGCGCGGCGGATCGCCATGGGTTGCTGGAAGCGGGGCGCGTTGCCGACTTTGCGCTCTGGCGCATCGATTCGCCCGCCGAGCTGGCTTACTGGTTCGGCCGCAATCCGGTCGCGACCGTGGTGCGCCAGGGACGTGTGCATGCACACGAAGGAGTCTCGGCATGAGCGGCTCGCAACTCTTCGCGCCCTTTGCGCTGCTGCCGACCGGCTGGGCACGCGATGTGCTGCTGGCCTGGGATGAGCAGGGCCGTTTCACCACCGTGCGGACTGGTGCCGCTCCAGAGGCCGGCGTGCCGCGCGCGGCCGGCCCGGTGCTGCCCGGCATGCCCAACCTGCACTCGCACGCATTCCAGCGCGGCTTTGCCGGGCTGACCGAGTTCCGCAGCAGCCCGCAGGGCGACGACCCCGCCGGCGCCGACTCCTTCTGGAGCTGGCGCACGCTGATGTACCGCTTCGCGCAGCGGATTTCGCCCGACACGCTGGAGGCCATCGCCACCCAGCTCTATATCGAGATGCTGCGCGCCGGCTACACCAGCGTGTGCGAGTTCCACTACGTGCATCACGATGCCGGCGGCAAGCCCTATGCCGATGCCGCCGAGATGTCGCTGCGGCTGCTCCGCGCGGCGCAGCGTACCGGCATCGGCATGACGCTGCTGCCGGTGCTGTACCAGACCGCCGGCTTTGGCGGCAAGCCGCCGCTGGCCGGGCAGCGCCGCTTCCTGCACGACACCGACGCGATGCTGAAGCTGCTGGAACGGCTTGGCCCCGCGTGCGCGCAGTCCGGCGCGCGGCTGGGGCTGGCACCGCACTCGCTGCGCGCGGTGCCGGAGGAAAGCCTGGTGCACGCACTGGCGGGGCTGCAGGCGATCGACCCGCAGGCGCCCATCCACATCCACATCGCCGAGCAGCAGAAAGAGGTCGACGACTGCATCGCGTGGTCTGGCACGCGCCCGGTGGCGTGGCTGTTCGATCATGCCGAGGTCGACGCGCGCTGGTGCCTGGTGCATGCCACGCATATGGACTGGGACGAGCGCCGGCGCGTGGCGCACAGCGGCGCGGTGGCCGGCATCTGCCCGACCACCGAGGCCAACCTGGGCGACGGCGTGTTCGAGGCCGCGCCCTACCTGGCCCAGCAGGGCGCATGGGGCATCGGCTCCGACAGCCATGCCAGCGTCAGCGTGGCCGAAGAGTTGCGCCTGTTCGAATACGGGCAGCGGCTGGGGCTGCAGCGGCGCAACGTGCTGGCGTCAGACACGCATGCGCAAGTGGCTGACCGCTTGTACCTGGAAGCCGTGGCCGGCGGCGCGCGTGCCTCGGGCCGCGCGGTGGCCGGACTGACAGTGGGGCAGCAGGCCGACTTCGTCGTGCTGGACGGCGCGCATCCGACGCTGGCGGGCCTGGACGGGGCGCAGGCGCTGGCCACCCATGTGTTCGCCTGCCACGGTCATGAGACACTAGCGGATGTCCGCACCGCCGGCCGCAGCCGCGTGCAGCATGGCGCGCATCCGCTGCAGGCGGATGCGGGGCGCCAGTTCATCGCGGCGCGCGGCAGTTTGCTGGCCGACTGAAAACCGGGCGCACGCCCATTGCATTGCAAAGACCATGTCCTTCTCCACCGATACCCCCGCCTTCACCCTGCATCGCGGCACGCGCCCGTTGCTGGTATCGATGCCGCACGTCGGCACGCACCTGCCGGCTTCGGTCTCGCAGCGCCTGACCGCCGAAGCGCGCACCGTGCCCGATACCGACTGGCACCTGGAACGCCTCTACAACTTCGCCCGCGAACTGGGCGCATCGGTGCTGGCCGCCACGCACTCGCGCTACGTGGTCGACCTGAACCGCCCGCCCGACAACGCCAACCTGTATCCCGGCCAGGACACCACCGGCCTGTGCCCGGTCGATACCTTCGACAAGACACCGGTGTACGCCGATGGCAACGGCCCCGACGATGCGGAGATTGCCGCGCGCCGCGATGCCATCTGGCGCCCGTACCACGAGGCGCTGGCCGCCGAGCTGGCACGGCTGAAGGCCGAGCACGGCACCATCGCACTGTGGGACGCGCATTCCATCCGCTCGGTGCTGCCGCGCTTCTTCGAAGGCAGGCTGCCGGACTTCAACCTCGGCACCGCCAACGGCGACAGCTGCGATGCCGAGCTGGCCAGCCAGCTGCTGGAGCAGGCCAGTGCCGTTCCGGGCCACACCGCCGTGCTCAACGGCCGCTTCCAGGGTGGCTACATCACCCGGCAATACGGCAAGCCGGCCGATGGCGTGCACGCGGTGCAGCTGGAGCTGTCGCAGTGCGCGTATATGAGCGAGGTCTATCCCTTCGCCTATGACGAGGCGCTGGCCACGGCGCTGCAGCCGGCACTGCGCGGCATGCTGGCGACCGTGCTGGAATTCGTCGAGTCTCACTGAGACCCCGCGGAACGCAAAGAGGCCCGGCGCAATACCGGGCCCGGGCCACGCCAGCGCCTGGCGGCACCTTCGTCAGAAGGTCGAAGGAATCCTGGATCAGGCCGTGCGCTGTCGTGCCAGGTTGCCGCCAGCTCCCGGCAGCGGCGCCGTTCCTGCCAGGCCGGGAACCATCTCGTACGCAGCACCGACGACCTGGTCCACCTGCACGTCGTCGATATCGGTGCCGACCCGCGGAATCGCGATGCGAATGCGCTCACTGTCGCCCGCGGGCCCAGTCACGTGCCAGAGCGTCGGCCCGAAAATCGCGACAACCGGCGTGCCGAATGCCGCCGCGACATGGGTAGGCCCGGTATCCGTGCCGATCAGAAGCGCGGCATCGGCGATCAGCGTCATCATCTCCGGCAGCGGGGTCTTTCCGCAGAGATTGATGGCATTCGGGAATCTGTCGGCAATCTTCGCAATATGCTCGGCTTCCGACGGCGTGCCGATCAGCACCGGCTTATGCCCCGGGAAAAACCGCGACCAGCCTTCCAGCAATTCGATCCATTTATCCACCGGCCAGAGGCGCGTGTTCTTTCTGTTGTGGTAGAACGAGCTATTCCCCGTATGCAGGCAGATATAGGGCTGATCGAGGCCATAACGTGCCCGGATATCGATATCCGGCCTGCGCAACGAAGGCATGGCGCGCTGCGCGATCGCTTCGGGCACGCAATACGCCAGCAGGCGCTGGATGACCTTGGTCCGGTGTGTTTCCGGCGGATCCACCTCGTGGCGGACCTTGTAGACCTTGACCTTGTGGGCAGCGGGAAAGAGCCAGCCCAGGCTGGGGAAAAAATCCGACCGGTTGATGGTCAGGTCCAGGATCAGGTGATACGGGTAGCGAACCAGCGCGCGCGCCAGGATCAGCCATTTGTGCGGATTGATCAGCAGCGGCAGCCGGGGGCCGCCCCGCAGGACCAGGACGCGCGAGACCCGGGGATCGTGCTTGAACAGGGCGTCGGATCGATGTTTGACCAGCAGGTCGATTTCGATGTGCTCACCGTACGCTTGTCGCAAGGCGTCGATCGATGCGCTGGCCCACACGACATCACCCAGCCCACCCGTGCACATGATCAATGCGCGGGGGCGGGTCTTGCCGGTGGTCAACGGTCTGTTCAAGTGCAATGGCCGCTCCAGAGTTCAGTGGTGGTCGGGGGGCGTGTGGTGTCGGACAGCCATGTTGCCCCATGGGTTCCGGCAGGATTTTTACTCGGACCCGGCACCCTCTGCCGACCGGTCGACGAGATTGCCTGCCTGGCCGCCCGTCACGATCACGGGCCCCGCCGGAGCGTATTGTATTTCAACGCCTGACCGGGACCGCAGCTGGTTGTATGTTCTTACGGGACCCAGGCTGCACCCGGCGCGTTCCCGTGACCGGATCCTCCGCCATTGACCACGGCAAGCCTGCCTCAGCGGGTTGCCAAGCCCAATTCATGAACCAGATCGATGAGTGCCCGCAGCCGCGCCGGCACGAAGCGATGGCCGGAGTAATAAAGCCTCAAGCCGCCAAACGATGGGCACCACGGCACCAGCACCGGGGTCAGCGCGCCGGACTTCAGCTCATCCTGGATAAACCATTCGGTGATGTAGCCGATGCCCAGCCCGAGCAGCACGGCTTGCTTGATGGCGGGAAGCTCATTGAGGGCCATGCGCATGGGTAGTTCCATCTGCAGCTTTTGGCCGCCTTTTTCCAGCTCCCAGTGGTAGATGCCCCCGTGCGACATGCGCATGCCGATGCTCTGGTGCTTGAGCAGATCACGCGGATGCCTGGGGGTGCCGTGGCGTTTGAGGTACCCGGGCGTCGCCACCATGAGCATGCGGATGTCGCGCGAGAGCGGCACGGCAATCATGTCCTGCGGCACGGATTCGGCCAGGCGAATGCCCGCATCAAAGCCCTCGGCCACGACGTCGATCAGGCGCGATTCGCTGACGATATCGATGCGCACCTCGGGGTAGCGCTGAGCGTACGGGTTAAGGAGCGGCTCCAGCAGCAGGAAGGCTACGCCCTGTGGTGCGTTGATGCGCAGGGTGCCGCTGGGCATATCGATGCCGGTGCCGGCTTCTTCGCCGGCGCTTTTGATTTCGGCCAGCGCGGGGGCGATGCGCTCCACATAGCGCCGCCCGGCATCGGTGAGCGCTACGCTGCGCGTCGAGCGGTTGAAGATACGCACCTTCAGGCGCGCCTCCAGCCCGGCCACGGCGCTGCTCACGGCCGTGGTGGACATGCTCAACTCCTGCGCCGCGCCACGAAAGCTGTTGCGGCGCGCGACGGCCAGAACCACCTCCAGCTCGGTCATTCCTGTTCTGTGCATGGATTGTCCTGAAATCGCGGATACGTCATCAGCCACAAGGCCGCTTATCAGAACAATAAACCATTCCTAGACTTCGCTTCATCGCGGCTTGAACTCATGCGAGCCGCTTTGAAAAGGAGCAGTCATGCAGCAACGTATTGAGCACATCTATATCAACGGCGAATTCGTCGTGCCGCACGGCCAGGAATGGTACGCCCTGCACAACCCCAGCACCGAGGAGATCATCGGCCAGGTACGGCTGGGCGACGCGCAGGACGCGCAGCGCGCCATTGCGGCGGCCAAAGCCGCATTCCCGGCCTGGTCACGCACCTCGCGCGAGGAGCGCATCGCGGCGCTGCAGCGCATGCACCGGGCCGTGGCGGCGCGCGAAGACGAGCTGATGGAGGCCATCCTCACGGAATACGGCGCACCTTCGGCGCGCGGGCGCTGGATGGCGACGTATCCCGCCGAAGTCATTGCCCAGGCCATCGACGTGCTGCAGTCCTTCGCGTTCGAAGAGCAGGCAGGGAGTGCACGCGTCATCCTGACACCCATCGGCGTGGCGGGCCTGATCACGCCCTGGAACAGCAATGCCGGCTTCATCTGCAACAAACTTGCCACCGCGCTGGCAGCAGGCTGCACTGCCGTCATCAAGCCCAGCGAGATGAGCGCCATGCAAACGCAGGTGATTGCCCGCGCACTGCATGAAGCAGGGCTGCCGCCAGGCGTGTTCAATATCGTCAACGGCCGGGGCGAAGTCGTGGGCGAGGAAATCGTGCGGCATCCCGATATCGCCAAGATTTCATTCACCGGATCTTCCGCCGTGGGCCAGCATCTGCTGAGCGCGGGCGCAGCCACCATGAAGCGCGTGACGCTGGAGCTCGGCGGCAAGTCGCCAACCGTGGTGCTTGACGATGCGGACTTCGCCGCCATCATGCCCCTGGCGCTGCAGGCCGGCTTCGTCAACAGCGGCCAGGCCTGCATCGCCGGCACCCGCATCCTCGTGCCGCGCCTGCGGCTCGCGGAATTCGAGCAGGTCGCCAGACAGGCGGTTGCACAGGTCAAGGTTGGCGACCCGCGCGATGTCGAGACCGCCATCGGCCCGATGGTGAGCGCCAAGCAGTGGGAGCGCGTGCAGCACTACATCCGCATCGGCATCGATGAGGGCGCGCAGGTGCTGGCGGGTGGAGAGGGGCGTCCCGAGGGGCTGCGGGCGGGCTGGTTCGTCAAGCCGACGATCTTCACCAACGCTACCAACCAGATGCGCATAGCGCGCGAGGAAATCTTCGGCCCGGTGCTGACCCTCATTCCCTATGAGAATGACGCCGACGCCATCGCTCTAGCCAATGACACGCACTATGGCCTGAGTGCGCTGGTGCTCGGCAACGACCCGGAACGCTGCGAACGCGTGGCGCGCCAGATCGACGCAGGCCGCGTGCTCGTCAATACGCTGGTCAACGAGCCGCGCGCGCCATTTGGCGGTTTCAAGCAATCAGGGCTTGGGCGCGAGATGGGCAAGTGGGGGATGAGCGCGTACCTGGAGCCCAAGACTTTGCTGATGGCGGCAGGGGTGTCGGGGCATTGATTCCATCTGCAGGCGCATCGCCCATGCGGATAAGCGCCCCAACCAGCCTGGTCGTGAGATTCTGACGCCGCACCGGATCTGCCGGCACGCGCCAGAAAGAAACCCCCCGTAGACCCTGGTACTGCGGGGGTTGGTGGAATTCTTTGGGAGTACTTGGTGCCCGGGGTCGGACTCGAACCGACACGCCTTGCGGCGGGGGATTTTGAGTCCCCTGCGTCTACCTGTTTCACCACCCGGGCAGGGTGTATGGCGCCGGAACCGGTGCCGTGCTGAGCACGGGATTATGCCGGAATTCCCGGCGTCGGACAACCGGCGCCGGGTTCCCTTTGGCAGTCGCGCAAATCCGGTAGCATGACGCCCAGCCCCTTGCACGCCCACCACCCCGACCCCCCCGACCACCATGACCAACCAAGCTTCGCTGGCGCGCCTCGCCAGCCTGCCTTCGCAGGACCCCGGCTTCTACGACCAGGAGTACAACAACCGCGCCAATGTGCCGGACAACCCGGTGCATCTGGCGCGCTGGGCGCAGTGGTCCGCGCAGGTGCGCGCGCGCAGTCCCTTCCTTGCGGACCTGAGCTATGCCGGCGAGGACTCGCCGCACGCGCAGGACGAGACGCTCGACTACTTTCCCGCGCAGCGGGCCAACGGGGCGCTGCCGCCGCTGCTGGTGTTCGTGCACGGCGGCTACTACCGGGCGCTGGACAAGCATGACCACAGCTTTGTCGCCAGCGTGCTGCCGGCGCTGGGCGTGTCGGTGGCCGTGGTCAATTACACCCTGGTGCCGGCGGTGACGGTGCCGGAGATCGTGCGGCAGGTGCTGCGCAGCGTGGCCTGGCTGTACCGGCAGGCGGACCGGCTGGGCCATGATCCGGACAAGCTCTTCCTGGCGGGCCATTCCGTCGGCGGGCACCAGGTGGCGATGCTGATGGCCGCGCGCTGGCCGCAGCTGGGTGCGGACCTGCCTGTCGACCTGGTCAAGGGCGGGCTCGCGGTGAGCGGGCTGTACGACATGGAGCCGCTGCGGCGCGCGGCCTTCCTGCAGCGCGACCTGCGGTTCTCGGAAGACGATGTCGCGCGGCTGTCGCCCGCGTATATGCCGCCGGCCAGCGGTGCCCCGCTGGCGATCGCGGTGGGGGAACGCGAGGCTGCCGAATACCACCGCCAGCACGCGCTGATCCGCGCGGCGTGGCCGGCCAAGGTGGCGCATCCGGCGGCGAGCGACCTGGTGCTGCCGGACTGCCATCACTTCAATGTGCTGGACAGCTTTGCCAGCCCGGACGGTGTGCTGACGCGCGCGGTGCTGCGGCTGATGGCGCGCTGAGCGCGTACCGGCCTGCGCGGGCCGGCAGGGCGTCAGCCCTCCAGCACGCGCAGCAGCGACGAGGTGTCGTCCGTGCCCCAGCCCCTGGCCATCAGCGCGCGCAGCTGGGCCGAGGTGGCCTGCATCGCGGGCAGGTCCAGGCCAATCTCTTCGGCAATATCGCGCGCCAGCCCGAAGTCCTTGTCGTGCAGCCGCGCCTCGATGCCGGCGGCGAAATTGCGCGCCACCATCTTGGGACCCATCAGGTCGAGCATGCGGCTGCCGGCCATGCCGGTTGCCATGGCTTCGAAGACGCGGCCGGTGTCGACGTTCTGCGCGGCGGCAAAACGCATGGCCTCGGCGATGCCTTCGATATTGACCACCTGCGCGATCTGGTTGCACAGCTTGGCGACCTGGCCCGCGCCGTGGTCGCCGATATGGGTGATGGTCTTGCCCAGCCGCTGCAGCAGCGGGCGCACGCGCTCCAGCATCTCGGGCTTGCCGCCGACCATGATGGTCAGCGTGCCGGCCTCGGCGCCCATGGTGCCGCCCGAGACCGGGCAGTCCAGCGCCTCGATGCCGCGCGCGGCCAGCGCCGCGGCGATCTCGCGCGTGACGATCGGCGAGATGGTGCTGTGGTCCACGCAGATGGTGCCCGGCGTGGCGCCGTGGATCACGCCCTGCTCGCCCAGCAGCACTTCGCGCACGTCTTCGGACGAGGTCACGTTGGTGAAGACGACGCTGGCGCCGCGCGCCGCTTCGGCGGGGGTGAAGAAGGGTTCCGCCCCCAGCGCGCGCGCGGCCTCGGCGGCTTCGGGGCGGCGCACGAAGGCGCGTACGGTGTGGCCGGCGGCCAGCAGGTGGCGGACCATGTGCGAGCCCATGGCGCCCAGGCCGATGAAGGCGACGGTGGTGGGGGTGAGAGTGGTGCTCATGCCATGCTTCCTTTCTTGATACGGCGGGCTACTTGTCGCCCGCATAGGCGAACTTGCCGTTGCGGATCACCCCCATCACGCGCGAACGCTGGTCGAAGCCCTGGTGGTCTTTCGGGCTCATGTTCATCACGCCGTTGGGGATGGTGAGATTGGTGGTGGCCTCCAGCGCGTCGCGCATGGCGGCGCGGAACTCGCGCGTGCCGGGCTGGGCGCCGGATTTCAGCGCGCGGCGGGCGGCGTCGTCCAGCAGCATCCACGCGCCCCAGGCGTCGCCGGCGAACTGCGTGACGCTGTCGGCGCCGTACTTGCCTTCGTAGCGGTTGACGAAGTCCAGCGCGACCTTGCGCACCGGGTGGCTCTCGGGAAGCTGGCGCGCGACCACGACCGGCCCGGTCGGGAACAGCGTGCCTTCCACATCCTTGCCGCCCATGCGCAGGAAGTCCCAGGTGGCGATGCCGTGGGTCTGGTAGACCTTGCCCTTGTAGCCGCGCTCGCCCAGCGTCTTCTGCGGCAGCACCGACGGCGTGCCGGCGCCGGCGATCAGGATCGCGTCCGGATTGGCCGCCATCAGCTTGAGCACCTGCCCGGTGACCGAGGTGTCGTTGCGGGAGAAGCGCTCGTTGGCCACCACCTTGATCTTGCGCACCTCGGCCAGCTTCGAGAACTCGCGCCACCAGCTTTCACCGTAGGCGTCGGCAAAGCCGATAAAGCCGACCGTCCTGACGCCGTGGTTGCTCATGTACTCGGTCAGCACGGTCGCCATGTGCGAGTCGTTCTGCGGCATCTTGAAGGCCCAGCGGCGCTTGGCGTCGGCCTGCGGCTCGACGATGGCGGCCGAGGCGGCCAGCGCCACCATTGGCGTCTCGCCCTCGGCCACGGCGTCGAGCGCGGCGATGGCGGTGGGCGTGATATTGGGGCCGACGATCACGTCGACCTTTTCCTCGGAGATCAGCTTGCGCACGTTGCGCACCGCGGCGGACGGGTCGGAGCCGTCGTCCAGGATGACGTAGTGCGCCTTCTGGCCGCCCAGGGTCTGGGGCCACATCAGCACGGTGTTCTTGGAGGGGATGCCGATCGAGGCCGCCGGCCCGGTGGTGGACACATCGACGCCGACGCGGATGTCGGCATGCGCGGCGCTGGCGCAGAGCAGGGCGCCGGCCAGCAACAGGGGGCGCAGGGGCAGTTTCAGCATCGTCTCCTCCGTTCTTATATGTGACGGGAAGGATAGCCGAACTCGGCCGGCGGGGCACCCCCGTGCCCCGCCGCAACCGTCAGGCGGTCAGCGCACGCCCAGGCGCCAGAGCGAGGTCACTTCGGCGGAACGCGCCGCATGCAGCGGGTCGGCGGCATCCGTTGCGCGCGGGTGGCTCGGGCGGATGTCGGAGCGGCCCAGCACCTTCAGCCCGGCGGCGTCGATCCACGCCGTCAGTTCCTCGCGCGGGCGCAGGCCCAGGTGCTCGGCCAGGTCCGACAGCAGCAGCCAGCCCTCGCCGCCCGGCTCGAGGTGGTCGGCCAGCCCTTGCAGGAAGCCGCGCAACATGGCGCTGTCCGGGTCGTAGACCGCGCGCTCGACCGGCGAACTGGGCCGTGCCGGCACCCAGGGCGGGTTGCACACCACCAGCGGTGCCCGGCCTTCCGGGAACAGGTCGGCCTGCACGATCTCGACCTCCGCGGTGTAGCCCAGCTGCGCGATGTTCTCGCGCGCGCAGGCCAGTGCGCGCGGATCCTGGTCGGTGGCGACCACGCGCTGCACGCCGCGGCGGGCCAGCACCGCGGCCAGCACGCCGGTGCCGGTGCCGATATCGAAGGCCAGCGTCTTCGCCGGCAGCGGCTCGGCCGCGACCAGGTCGACATATTCGCCGCGCACCGGCGAGAACACGCCGTACCAGGGGTGGATGCGGTCTTCCAGCGCGGGGATCTCCACGCCCTTCTTGCGCCATTCAAAGGCGCCGATCATGCCCAGCAGTTCGCGCATCGATGCCACGTAGGGCTCGGCGGCCGGGCCGTAGACTTGCTCGCAGGCGTCGCGCACATCCGGCGCGCGGCGCAGCGGCACCTCGTGGCTGGCCTCGAACGGCAGCAGCAGCATGCCCAGCGTGCGGGCGCGCTGCGACTGGGCCAGCCGGTGCAGGTGAAAGGCCTCGGTGGGCGAAGCCGCCGCGCCCTTGGTCTTGTCCTTGGCCTTCTGGCCGGGGCGGCTGGCCTTCTTGGGCTTGCGCTCGGTGCGGCGGGCCAGTGCGTGCAGCAGCTGGCGCGCGTTCTGGAAGTCGCCGCGCCACAGCAGCGCGGTGCCTTCGCAGGCCAGGCGGTAGGCGGTGTCGGCGCTGGTGGTGTCGTCGGCGATGACCACGCGCCGGGGCGGCGGCAGGCCGGCTTCCGAGCGCCAGGCGGCGCTGCGCTCGACGCCGTCTTCAGTCCAGTGAATGCGGGGCAGGTCGCTCACAGAGCCTCCGGCCGGCAGGGCGTGATGGGCAGGAAATGCATGGTTGGGTTTGCTTCTTATATAGGAGAGGCGGCGGCGGGCCGTCCTCAGAGTTCGTAGGCTTCGTGTTCGCCGGACATGGCCTGCTCAACCAGCTTGCGGTTGAGCGTCGGCGAGAACAGCTCGATGAAGGTGTAGACAAAGCTGCGCAGGTAGGCTCCCTGCTTGACGGCCAGGTGCGTCACATTGCTGCCGAACAGATGCCCGGCCGGGATGCCGCGCAGATTGCGGTCGCGCTCGGCATCATAGGCGACGCCGGCGACGATGCCCACGCCCAGCCCGATCTCCACATAGGTCTTGATCACGTCCGCGTCGATGGCCTCCAGCACAATGTCGGGCTCCAGGTGGCGCAGCGCGAAAGCCTTGTCGATCTTGGTCCGCCCGGCAAAGTTGGCGTCGTAGGTGATCAGCGGGAAGCCCATCAGGTCTTCCAGCGCCAGGTGCTTCTTGTCCAGCAACGGATGCTCAGGTGGCGTAATCACCATATGCGTCCACTGGTAGCCGGGCAGCGACACCAGGTTCTTGTCGGCGGAGATGCCTTCCGTGGCGATGCCGATATCGGCCTGGTCATGCAGCAGCATGTCGGCGATCTGGGACGGGTTGCCCTGCTGGATCGAGAGCCGCACCTTGGGGTAGCGCTTGGTGAACTCGCTGATCACCCGCGGCAGGGCGTAGCGCGCCTGGGTGTGGGTGGTGGCGATGGTGAAGTTGCCCTGGTCCTGCGCCGCATAGTCCATGCCGACGCGCTTCAGGCTTTCCACCTCCTGCAGGATCTTCTCGACCGAGCTCAGGATGCGCCGGCCCGGCTCGGTCAGGCTGCGGATGCGCTTGCCATGGCGGGTGAAGATATCCACGCCCAGCTCTTCTTCCAGCTCGATGATGGCCTTGGACACGCCAGGTTGTGACGTGTAGAGCGCTTTTGCGGCTTCAGTCAGATTGTAGTTCTGCCGGACGGCCTCACGCACGAAACGAAACTGGTGCAAGTTCATATATCTGGGTTCGTATAAACAAACAACTTCTTATTAGTTTGAGGTATGAGGCGAGTTTATTACGATTCTCGAACTTTGTTAATGAACGGCCTGCCCTCAGTGCGTCTTCTCGCAGCAGCCACTTTGTGATGCGAGATCCACGGGCCAGGCTTCACCGAGTCCCCCATGTCTGTTGCCTATACCGTTTCCGGTCTGTTTGTAGGCGTCCTCGTCGGTCTGACCGGGGTGGGAGGGGGCTCGCTGATGACGCCGCTGCTGACGCTGCTGTTCGGCTTCTCGCCGGCCACCGCGGTCGGCACCGACCTGGCCTTCGCGGCCATCACCAAGGGCTTCGGCACCATCGCGCACCGCGCCCACGGCCACGTGCAGTGGCAGGTGGTTCGGCGCCTGTGCATCGGCAGCCTGCCGGCGGCCGTGGCCGCCATCCTGGTGCTGAAGAGTGCCGGCGAGCTCAACGCACAGTGGCTGCATGCGATTCGCGTGACCATCGGCGTTTCGGTGCTGCTGACGGTGCTGTCGCTGCTGTTCCGCAAGCAACTGCTGGCCTGGCTGGCGCGCAACCCCCGCTTCCAGCTGGCAGGCCGCCGGCAGGCGGTTGCCACCGTCCTGGTGGGCGTCGTGCTGGGTGTGCTGGTGACGGTGTCGTCGATCGGCGCCGGCGCGGTTGGCGCCACGCTGATCCTGCTGCTGTACCCCCATATGAAGCCGGCCGAAGTGGCCGGCACCGACATTGCCTACGCCGTCCCGCTGACGGCGATTGCCGGGCTGGGCCATGTGTGGCTTGGCACGGTCGACTGGAATTTGCTGCTGGCGCTGCTGGTGGGTTCGATCCCCGGCATCTGGCTGGGCGCGCAACTGTCGCGGGCGCTGCCCGAGCGGTTGGTGCGCGCCGCACTGGCGACCACGCTGACGCTGGTCGCCATCAAGCTCGTTTCCTGAATTCAACGAATACTGAACGGACCCCGCCATGTATCAGTACGATCAATATGACCAGCGCATCGTCGCCGAGCGCGTCGCCCAATTCCGTGACCAGGTGCGCCGCCGCCTGTCCGGCGAGCTGACCGAGGAAGAATTCCTGCCGCTGCGCCTGCAGAACGGCCTGTACATGCAGCGCCATGCCTACATGCTGCGCGTGGCGATCCCGTACGGCCTGCTGTCGTCGAAGCAGATGCGCAAGCTCGGTCATATCGCGCGCGAATACGACCGTGGCTATGGCCACTTCTCGACCCGCCAGAATATCCAGTACAACTGGATGGACCTGGAGCGCGTGCCCGACGTGCTGGCCGAGCTGGCCAGCGTCGAGATGCACGCCATCCAGACCTCGGGCAACTGCGTGCGCAATATCACCACCGACCACTTCGCCGGCGTCGCGCCGGACGAATCGGTGGACCCGCGCGTGCTGGCCGAGCTGCTGCGCCAGTGGAGCACCTTCCAGCCGGAATTCGCCTTCCTGCCGCGCAAGTTCAAGATCGCCATCTCGGCCTCGGCCGACGACCGCGCCGTGGTGCAGATGCATGACATCGGCATCTACGCCTACAAGAACGCCGACGGGGAGACGCGCCTGCGCATCCTGGCCGGCGGCGGCCTGGGCCGCACGCCGATCCTGGGCACCATCATCAAGGACGACCTGCCGTGGCAGCACATGCTGTCCTACGTCGAGTCGGCCATCCGTGTGTACAACCGCTATGGCCGCCGCGACAACAAGTACAAGGCCCGCATCAAGATCCTGGTGAAGGCCATCGGCGCCGAGAAGTTCGCGCAGGAAGTCGAGGAAGAGTGGCAGCACAGCAAGGACGGCCCGGCCACGCTGACGCAGGCTGAGTTCGACCGCGTGGCGCAGTACTTCACGCCGCCGGCCTATGAAAAGCTGGCCGACACCGACGCCTCGTACGAGAACCACCTGCTGGAAGACAAGGCCTTTGCGCGCTGGGTCAGCCGCAATGTGCACGGCCACAAGGTGCCGGGCTACGCCGCGGTGACGCTGTCGACCAAGCCGGGTGTGGTGTCGCCCCCGGGGGATGCCACCGACGCGCAGATCGAAGCCGTGGCCGACCTGGCCGACCAGTTCGGCTTTGGCGAACTGCGCGTGGCGCACGAGCAGAACCTGATCCTGCCGGACGTGAAGAAGCAGGACCTGTTCAAGCTGTGGGGCCTGGCCAAAAAGGCCGGCCTGGCCACGCCCAATATCGGCCTGCTGACCGACATCATCGCCTGCCCGGGCGGCGACTTCTGCTCGCTGGCCAACGCCAAGTCGATTCCCATCGCGCAGGCGATCCAGGACCGCTTCGACGACCTCGACTACGTCTATGACCTGGGCGAGATCTCGCTGAACATCTCGGGCTGCATCAACGCCTGCGGCCACCACCACGTTGGCAATATCGGCGTGCTGGGCGTCGACAAGGATGGCTCGGAGTGGTACCAGGTCACGCTGGGCGGCGCCCAGGGCAACCAGACCGCGCTGGGCAAGGTGATCGGCCCGTCGTTCAGCGCCGAGGAAATGCCTGAGGTGGTGACCCGCATCATCGACACCTTCGTGGCCCACCGCATCGAAGACGAACGCTTTATCGAAACCCTGTCCCGCATCGGCATCGCCCCGTTCAAGGAACGCGTGTATGCCGACAAGCAGCCGCGCGAGCGCGCTGAAGCCTGAGGACCGGAGACTGAACATGGCAAAGATCATTCAACTGCAACAGGACGGCGCTACCGTCGCCCCCGTCATCGTCGATGACGCCTGGACCGTGCTGCGCGGCACCGCCGAGCAGCCGCTGACCGACGAGCAGATTGCCGCGGCTGTGCAAAGCCAGGACGCGGTGCTGTTCCCGCTGTCGGTGTGGAAGGCCAGCGAAGCGCTGCTGGCCGGCCGCGACGCGGCCCG
The DNA here is from genome assembly GCF_055385985.1 of Cupriavidus sp. LA-1. Taxonomy (NCBI): domain Bacteria; kingdom Pseudomonadati; phylum Pseudomonadota; class Betaproteobacteria; order Burkholderiales; family Burkholderiaceae; genus Cupriavidus; species Cupriavidus sp. LA-1. Next base: position 531,621 of record NZ_AP031387.1, read on the forward strand.
CACCGGCGTGTGGCTGGCCCCGGAAGACGAGCCGGCCGATGCCGAGGCCTTCTTCGGGCGCGTGGCGCTGGTGGCGGTGGACTTCCCGGTGTTCCGCGACGGCCGCGGCTTTTCCACGGCCTACCTGCTGCGCACCCGCTACCACTGGAAGGGCCAGCTGCGCGCCATCGGCGACGTGCTGCGCGACCAGCTCAACTTCATGAAGCGTTGCGGCTTCGACGCCTTCGCGGTGCGCGCCGACAAGAGCATCGACGACGCCATCAAGGGCTTCACCGAGTTCACCGTGACCTACCAGGCCTCGGTGGACGAGCCGCTGCCGCTGTTCCGCCGCGCGCGGGCAGAGGTTGGCGCGCAAGCGAAGGAAACGGCATGAGCACGGTACTGAGCGACATCGCCGTGGTCGACGCTGGCGCCGTATCGGCGCTGCGCCCGCCCGCGCTGTGGGTCGCGCCGGAATACACCGGCAGCATCGCCGCGCTGGAGCAGAAGGAGCGCGAACTGGGCGAACGCCTGGTGGGCATCGCCGGCCGCTTCTTCCGCGCGCGCTTCGCCTCGAGCCTGGCGGCCGAGGACATGGTGCTGACCGACGCCATCCTGCGCGGCACCGAAGGCGTGCGCGCGGGCATCCGCGTGTTCACGCTGCAGACCGGACGCCTGCATGCCGAGACGCTGGCGGTGCTGGACAAGGTGCAGGCGCACTACGGCTACAGCATCGAGCAGTTCACGCCGGACGCCGAGGCGGTCGAGAACTACCTGAAGAAGCACGGGCTGAACGGCTTCTACGACAGCATCGATGCGCGCAAGGGATGCTGCGGCATCCGCAAGGTCGAGCCGCTCAACCGCGCGCTCTCGCACGCCGACGCCTGGCTGACCGGCCAGCGCCGCGAGCAGGCGGTCACGCGCTCGGAGCTGCCGTTCGAGGAACTGGACGAGACCCGCGGCATCCCCAAGTTCAATCCGCTGGCGGACTGGAGCGAGGCCGAGGTGTGGGCCTACCTGAAGCGCCACAACGTGCCCGTCAATGACCTGCACGCCAAGGGCTACCCCAGCATCGGCTGCGAGCCGTGTACGCGTGCGGTGCGCGCGGGCGAGGACGTGCGCGCGGGACGTTGGTGGTGGGAGAGCAAGGACTCGAAAGAGTGCGGGCTCCACGAACAGAACATCAAGCATTGAGGCCGGAACAAAATGGGCATCATGAACGACATCGCAGAAGCCACCAGTAGCGTGGCCCACCTGTTGCAGGTACAGAACGACCATCTCGACCGCCTGGAGGCGGAGTCCATCTACATCATCCGCGAGGTGGTGGCCGAGTGCCGCAACCCGGCGCTGCTGTTTTCCGGCGGAAAGGACTCGATCGTGATGTTGCACCTGGCGCTAAAGGCCTTCCGCCTGGGCGACCGCAAGATCGAGCTGCCGTTCCCGCTGGTGCATATCGACACCGGCCACAACTACCCGGAAGTCATCGCCTTCCGCGACCAGCGCGTGGCTGAACTGGGCGCGCGCCTGGTGGTGGGGCATGTGGAAGACTCGATCAAGCGCGGCACCGTGCGCCTGCGCAAAGAAACCGATTCGCGCAACGCGGCCCAGGCCGTGACGCTGCTGGAAACCATCGGCGAGCACCAGTTCGACGCGCTGATGGGCGGCGCCCGCCGCGACGAAGAGAAGGCCCGCGCCAAGGAGCGCATCTTCTCGTTCCGCGACGAGTTCGGCCAGTGGGACCCCAAGGCCCAGCGCCCCGAGCTGTGGAGCCTGTACAACGCCCGCATGGCGCAGGGCGAGCAGATGCGCGTGTTCCCGATCTCGAACTGGACCGAGCTGGATGTGTGGCAGTACATCGCCCGCGAAAACCTGGCGCTGCCGCCGATCTACTACGCGCACCAGCGCGAAGTAGTGCGCAAGAACGGACTGCTGGTGCCGGTCACGCCGATCACGCCCAAGCAGGACGGCGACGTCAGCGAAGTGCTGTCGGTGCGCTTCCGCACCGTCGGCGACATCAGCTGCACCTGCCCGGTGGCCAGCGTTGCCGATTCGCCGGAAGCGATCATCGCCGAGACCGCGGTGACCGAGATCACCGAGCGCGGCGCCACCCGCATGGACGACCAGACGAGCGAAGCCTCGATGGAACGCCGCAAGAAGGAAGGCTACTTCTAAGCCGTACGCAGCAAAGGATTCAGACATGACTCACCAAGCAACCCATCAAGGCCTGCTGCGCTTCATCACCGCCGGCTCCGTCGACGACGGCAAGAGCACGCTGATCGGCCGCCTGCTGTATGACAGCAAGGCCGTGCTGTCCGACCAGCTGACCGCGCTGGCCAACGCCAAGAACAAGCGCACCGCCGGCGAGCAGATCGACTTCTCGCTGCTGACCGACGGCCTGGAGGCCGAGCGCGAGCAGGGCATCACCATCGATGTGGCCTACCGCTACTTCTCGACCGCGCGCCGCAAGTTCATCATCGCGGATACGCCGGGCCACGAGCAGTACACCCGCAACATGGTCACCGGCGCCTCGACCGCGGACGCTGCCATCGTGCTGGTCGATGCCACCCGCGTTACCGTCAAGGATGGCCGTGCGGAGCTGCTGGCCCAGACCAAGCGCCATTCGGCAATCCTGAAGCTGCTGGAAATCCGCCACGTGATCGTTGCCATCAACAAGATGGACCTGGTCGACTACAGCGAAGAGCGCTTCAACGAGATCCGCACTGCCTACACCGAACTGGCCAGCCAGCTCGGCCTGAAGGACGTGCGCTACGTGCCGGTGTCGGCGCTGCGCGGCGACAATATCGTGCATGAGAGCGACGCCATGCCGTGGTTCCAGGGCGAGCCGCTGCTGCCGCTGCTGGAAGACCTGCCGGTGGAAGAAGCCGCGCCTGAGGACGATGCCGCGCTGCGCTTCCCGGTGCAGCTGGTGATCCGCCAGGACGGCTCCCAGTCGGACGACTTCCGCGGCTACGCCGGGCGCATCGAGGCCGGCACCGTGCGCGTGGGCCAGAAGCTGCGCGTGCTGCCCGCCAACCGCGACGCCGTGGTGGCCGAGGTGCTGACGCCCAACGGCGCGGCCGAATCCGCCAACGTCGGTGACACCGTCACCGTGCGCCTGGCCGAGGACGTCGATGTATCACGCGGTGATATGTTCGTCGCCGCCGATGCCGCCACGGCGCCGGCCAAGAAGCTGCAGGCCGACCTGTGCTGGTTCGACGACGAATCGCTGAACCCGGCGCGCAAGTACGTGCTCAAGCACACCACGGCCAGCGTGTTCGCGCGCGTGTCGGCGGTGGACCGCGTGCTGGACGTGCATACACTGTCGCACGAGACCGGCCGCCACGATATCCGCCTGAACGACATCGGCTCGGTGCAGATCTCGCTGCAGAAGCCGATCGTGTGCGATGCCTATGGCGACAACCCGGCAACGGGCGCCTTCGTGCTGATCGACGAAGCGACCAACCACACGGTGGCCGCAGGCATGATCCGTGCGTTCTCCTGATCGCTGACAGACAGGAACAAACGGGCTAGGGGCCGGAGATGAACCAGCAGGCGCAGAAGACTTACGGCAAGGTGTACCTCATTGGGGCAGGCCCCGGTGCGGCAGACCTCATTACGGTGCGTGGTGCACGGCTTTTGGGCGAAGCCCAGGTGGTGCTGCACGATGCACTGGTGGCGCCGGAGATGCTGGCCTGGTGTCCGCAGGCGGAACTGGTCGAGGTGGGCAAGCGCTGCGGGCAGCGCTCCACCGCGCAGCTGTTCATCAACCGCCAGATCGTCGACCTGGCCAGCAAGTACCAGCGCGTGGTGCGCCTGAAGGGCGGCGACCCGATGCTGTTCGGCCGCGCCGACGAAGAACTGCAGGCTCTGGAAGCCGCCGGCATCGAGTACGAAGTGGTACCGGGCATCACCGCCGCGCTGGCGGCTGCTTCGGCGATCGGCAAGCCGCTGACCAAGCGGGGCGTGTCGCGCAGCGTGGCGTTTGCCACACAGGCGAAGGCCGCGGATGGTGAGGGCTCGGCCGACATCGAAGCCGCGGTCAAGGCCGATACGCTGGTCTATTACATGGGCCGCGACCAGGCGGCATCGATTGCCGCGCAGCTGATCGCGCACGGCAAGCCGGCTTCCACGCCGGCGTGGGTGGTGGAAGCCGCCAGCACGCCGCGGCAGCGCAGCCGTGAATTCACACTCGGCCGGATGGCCGCAGGTGAGGCGGCCGCGTGGATCGATCCCGTGCAGCCGAGCCTGCTGATGATTGGGGCGGCACTGGCCGCGCGGGCCACCGAAACGCCGCGCGAAGGCGTAGACGAAACCGCCGTGCAGACGCCGCGCGCCGCCTGATCTTCATCTGAGCGCCACCAAGCAAAAAGCCCTGTATCGGCATGCCGGTACAGGGCTTTTGTCATGGCGGGTCGCGCTATTGCTCAGGGCTGGCCGCTTCCGGGCAATGCGGCTACGCAGTACGCTGCCATGGCATCCAGTACCGCGTCGGCCTCTCCCACCGCTGTCGCGCAATGGATGCGCAGCCCGGGATGCGCTTGCCGGCATTGGTCGAGCAAGGCGGGGAGGTCGCGCCGCAGGTGACCGCCCTGGCCCAGGAACACCGGCACCACGGTGATGTCCGACATGCCGCGCGCTGCCAGGTCGGCCAGCGCGTCCGGCAGCACCGGCGTCATCAGCTCCAGGAATGCCAGCCGCACCTCGCACCCGGGCAGGGCAGCCGCCACCTTCTGCTGCAGGCGGTCGAAGGGCTCGCGCCAGCGCGCATCGCGCGCGCCGTGCGCGAACAGCACCAGGGCCCGGGTGGGTGCGGTCATGGCATCCTCGTCCTAGTGCCGGTCAACCCACCGCAGTGCCAGCAGCGCCACCATCAGGTAGAGCGTGCCCGGCACCAGCGCCGAGATGATCGGTGGCCAGGTATGCAGCAGGCCGACGTGCGAGAACAGCGTGTTCGACAGGTGGAACGACAGCCCCAGCATGATGCCGCCGAACACCTTCACGCCGACCGCGCCGGCGCGCGCGTGCAGGTAGGCGAAGGGCAGGGCCAGCGCCACCATCACGAACAGCGTTAGCGGGTAGATCACCTTCTTCCAGAAGGCGATCTCGTAACGCTGCGTGTCCTGCTTGTTGTCGCGCAGGTGGCGGATATAGCGGAACAGGTCCAGCGTCGACATCCGCTCCGGCGTCACCAGCAGCACCGACAGGATCTGCGGCGTCAGCTCGGAATGCATGGCCACGCGCGGGAACTTGACCTGCTCGGCGCGGAAGTCCTGGGCCAGGCCGTCGCGCGCGGACGCGGCGGGGTGGTTGGGTGCCGGCTGCGCGCCATGGGCCTGCGGCGCCAGCTCGATGAAGCGGGTCTCGCTGACGTTCTGCAGCTCCCACGACTGGCTCCCCTGGTAGCGCCCCTCCTGCGCCACGCGGATCACGCGCAGGCGGTATTGCGGGTCGAACTCATACATGGTGATGCCGGTGATGGTTTGGTCTGGCCGCAGCCCCGCCACGTTGACGAAGCGGGTGATCTCGCCACCGCCGGCGGCGTCCTTGTCGCGGTCCTTGACCCAGACCCCGGAGCGGAAGTCCGACGACACCGTTGCGCCGATCGCCTCGAGCTTGACCTTCTGCGCGAACTGCTCGGCGCGCGGGCCGATGAACTCGCCGAAGATAAAGGTCACCAGCGCCAGCGGCACCGCCAGCTTGAACAGCGAGAACAGTGCCTGGCGCGTGTTCAGGCCGGCCACCCGGAAGATGGTGAACTCGGACTGGCTGGCCAGCTGCGAGAACACGTAGATCGCGCTGATCAGCACCGCGATCGGCAGCACCTCGTACACCCGCGTGGGCGCCTGCAGCAGCACGTGGAACAGTGCGATCAGCGAGGTGTACTTGCCGCTGACGCTCTCCAGCTCACTGAGCATGTCGAAGAACACGAACAGCGACAGCACCGCGAACAGGATGAAGGTGAACACGCCATAGACCAGGCGGCCGAAGTAGCGTTCATAGACGCGCAGGATCCTCATGCCCGGCCTCCGGTGGCTGCGGCGGGGCGCCTGCGCAGGCCGAACACGGCGCGCCAGCCGCCCAGGCTGCGGTTCTGACGGTAGCGGAACAGCAGCAGCGCCCCCAGCAATACCACCAGGTGGATCGGCCACCATGCCAGCCAGAACGGAAGCGCGCCCGAGCGCACCCAGGACTGCGACAGGTTGATCAGGTTGCTGTACGTCAGGTAGATCAGCACCGCGAACACCAGCGGCGTGTAGCGCCCCAGGCGCGGGTTCACGTAGGCCAGCGGGATCGCGATCATGACGAAGTTGAAGGCCAGGATCGGCAGCGAGATGCGCCACAGCAGCTCGCCCAGGTTCTCGCGCGTGGGATTGCGGATCAGGTCGATGGTGTTGCGGCTCTTGGGCGGCTGGTCGGCCTCGGCCTCGGGCGGCTTGTTGTCCACCTTGACCGCATAGCGCTGGAACTCGACGATGCGGTAGTCGACCTGGCCGGGCGTGCCGGAATAGCGCCGTCCGTTCTCCATCACCACCAGCCGGTCGCCGTTGGGCATGGTCTCGAACTGGCCCTGGTGCGCCAGCGCCACGCCGATCTTGTTGGCTTCGGAATTGGCCACGAAGACGTTGCGCGCATGCTTCATGTCGGCGTCCATGCCTTCGATGAACAGCACGTAGTTGGCCTTGGCGGGCTCGATGAAGCGGCCGGCGGCGATCATCGACATCACCCCGCGCTGCTCGAAGCGGTCGCGGAACAGCGTGCTCTGCTGGTTGGCCCAGGGCCAGGCGAACATCCCCAGCAGCAGCGCCAGCACGATGAAGGGCGCGGCGAACTGCAGCACCGGCTTGACCAGGTCGCGCAGCGAGATGCCGGCGGAGAACCACACCACCATTTCCGAATCCTTGTACCAGCGCGTCAGCACGATCAGGGTGGAAATGAACAGCGTGGCCGAGAGCAGGATCGACAGGTAGCCGATGGTGGCCAGGCCGATCAGCATCAGCACGTCGTTGGGGCTGGCCTTGCCGTTGGCTGCCATCCCCAGGATGCGGATCACGAGCGACGTGAGCATGAAGGTCAGCATCACCAGGAACACCGCCCCGGCGGTGTAGGCGAGCTCGCGTCGCAGGGCTTGTTGAAGGATCATGCGGGTTCGGTTCCGGGCTGCCGGCCGGAGCGGGCGACGTGCCGTGCGAGGTGCCGGGCAGAACAGCTGGCTGACGGCACAGCGTGCCGGCAGCGTGGCCGGGGCGTATCAGCGGCGGCAGGTCGCGGGGTAAAAATCGCGGATAATGGAGGCTTTCGTGTCTAACGAGCCCCTGGAAGGAAGCGCGATGGAATTTAGCACAAAAGCCCTGGATTGGAGCAAAGCCGGCCAAAATGGTTTCCTGGCGACCAAGACCGACTGCCTCGTGGTCGGACTGTTCGAAGGCCAGAACCTGGCCGGCGTGGCCAAGGCACTGGATGTGGCCACCAAGGGCTTGGTGGGCCGCCTGGTCAAGCAGGGCGACTTCGAGGGCAAGCGCGGCACGCACCTGATGCTGCACGAAGTAGCCGGCGTGGGCGCCGCGCGCGTGCTGCTGGTGGGCCTGGGCAAGGAAGCCGATTTCAGCGACAAGGCCTTTGCCGACGCGGTCCGTACCGCCGTGCGTGCCTTGTCGTCCACGCGCGCGGCCACGGCCCTGTGGTGCCTGGCGCAACAGGCGCCGCAGCAGCGCGACGTGGCCTGGGCCGTCATCACCACCATCACCCTGGTGCGCGACGCCGGCTACCGCCTGCTGGAGCGCCATCCGGGCCTGAAGCGCGCCAACGGGCAGAATGGCGCCAGCGGCAAGCCCAACGGCAGCGACAAGTCGTCCCTGCGCAAGGTCGTGATCGCGGTCGACAGCGGCGACGCGCGCGCCGCCACCCAGGCCGTGGTGCGCGGCACCGCCATCGCCAACGGCATGGAGCTGACGCGCGACCTGGGCAACCTGCCGTCCAATATCTGCACGCCGACCTACCTGGCCAATGCCGCCCGCGGCATTGCCAAGCGCCACAAGCTCAAGGCCGAGATCCTGGGCCGCAAGCAGATCGAGGCCCTGAACATGGGTGCCTTCCTGGCCGTGACCAAGGGCAGCGAGGAGCCGCCGCAGTTCATCGTGCTGCGCTACGACGGCGCCGGCGCCAAGCAGGCGCCGGTGGTGCTGGTGGGCAAGGGCATCACCTTCGACACCGGCGGCATCTCGCTCAAGCCGGGCGAGGGCATGGACGAGATGAAGTACGACATGTGCGGCGCCGCCTCGGTGCTGGGCACGATCCAGGCCGTGGCCGAGATGGGCCTGAAGCTCAATGTCATCGCCGTGGTGCCGACCTGCGAGAACATGCCCAGCGGCATCGCCACCAAGCCGGGCGACGTGGTCACCAGCATGTCCGGCCAGACCATCGAGATCCTGAACACCGACGCCGAAGGCCGCCTGATCCTGTGCGACGCGCTGACCTACGTGGAGCGCTTCAAGCCGGCCGCGGTGGTCGACGTGGCCACCCTGACCGGCGCCTGCATCATCGCGCTGGGCCACGTCAACAGCGGCCTGTACGCCCGTTCCGACGCGCTGGCCGATGCCTTGCTGCAGGCCGGCCGCCGCGCCATGGACACCGCCTGGCGCATGCCACTGGACGACGAGTACCAGGACCAGCTCAAGTCCAACTTTGCCGACATGGGCAATATCGGCGGCCGTCCGGCCGGCAGCGTCACCGCGGCCTGCTTCCTGGCGCGCTTCACCGAGAAGTACGACTGGGCCCACCTGGACATCGCGGGCACCGCCTGGAAGAGCGGCGCGGCCAAGGGCGCCACCGGCCGCCCGGTGCCGATGCTGACGCAGTTCCTGATGGACCGCGCGGCCTGACGGCGGCGGTCAAGGCAAGGAGCATCGACCGTCCATGACGCGCATCGACTTCCACAGCAACGTGCCGGACGTGCTCGGCTATGTCTGCCGGCTGGTCCGCAAGGCCTACGGCGCCGGGCAAAAGGTGGTGATCCATGGCGCGCCGGCGCAGCTGGCCGACCTGGACGCGCGCCTGTGGACGTTCTCCGCGCTGGACTTCCTGCCGCATTGCGGGCTGGAAAGCCCCAATGCGGCGGTCACCCCGATCCTGCTGGCCGCCACCACCGAAGGCGTGCCGCACCACCAGCTGCTGATCAACCTGGCGGACGAGGCCCCGGCGCAGTTTGCCAGCTTTGAACGGCTGATCGAGGTGGTGGGTGCGGGCGACGCCGCGCGCGAGTCCGGCCGCCAGCGTTACCGCTTCTACCGCGAACGCGGCTATCCGCTGACGCACCACGACATCGGCCAGCCCAAGGGAGACGCCGCATGAGCGAACGCACCACCTCGCGGGTGATCCCGCGGCCAGGCCCGAACGACAGCATTCCGCTGCTGACCGAGGTTGTTGAACTGCCGGATGCAGAGGCCGCGCCACAAGACGGCGTGATCGATACCTTCGGCATGGACGATTCCGGGCTGGTGATGCAGGTTGGCGATACCGGCGAGCCGCCGGTGCCGCCCGCCGCGGACGCCGACGCCCGCGATCCGGGCGAAGACGACCTGCGCGCGGTCCGCACCGAGCTGCTCAGCCGTGTGATGATGCGCTTTCGCACCGAATGGCCGCAGGTCGTGGCCGCCCACACCGAAGCCACGCTGCAGTCGCGGCTGGCGCCGCTGACGGCGCAATTGGCCAGCGAGCTGACGCAGTCGCTGGAAGCGCGGCTGGTCGAGTGGCTGGATGCGACGCTGGAAGAAATCGAGAAGGCGCCGGGCAGGGACTGAGCCGGCGCATGCCGGCAGTGGCCGAAAAAAAGCCTGCGATCGCTCGCAGGCTTTCTGACATCTGGCGCACCGCAATCAGTCAGTCACCGCGCCCTTGCTGGCCGTCGACGCCAGCTTAGAGAACTTCGCCAGCACGCCACGGGTGTAGCGCGGGGCGGGCTGCTTCCAGCCGGTGCGGCGCCGGGCCAGCTCTTCCTCCGGCACGTTCAGCTGCAGCAGCAGCTTGTGCGCGTCGATGGTGATCGAGTCGCCTTCCTGCACCAGCGCGATGGTGCCGCCCACGTACGCTTCCGGCGCCACGTGGCCGACCACCATGCCCCAGGTGCCGCCCGAGAAGCGGCCGTCAGTGATAAAGCCGACCGACTCGCCCAGGCCCTTGCCGATGATGGCCGAGGTCGGGGCCAGCATTTCCGGCATGCCGGGGCCGCCCTTGGGGCCCAGGTAGCGCAGCACCAGGATGTCGCCGGCGTTGATCTTGTCGGCCAGGATGGCGTCCATCGCGCTCTGCTCGTCCTCGAACACGCGGGCCGGGCCGGTGATGACCGGGTTCTTCAGGCCGCTGATCTTGGCGACCGCGCCTTCTTCGGCCAGGTTGCCCTTCAGGATCGCCAGGTGGCCTTCGGCATAGAGTGCCTTGTCGATGGGCAGGATCACGTCCTGGTCGGCGCGCGGGGTGTCGGGCACGTTCTCCAGTTCTTCAGCCAGCGTGCGGCCGGTGATGGTCAGGCAGTCGCCGTGCAGGAGGCCGGCCTTGAGCAGGATCTTCATGACCTGCGGGATGCCGCCGGCGCGGTGCAGGTCGGTCGCCACGTACTGGCCCGACGGCTTCAGGTTGCAGATCACCGGCACCTTGCGGCGGATGCGCTCGAAGTCGTCGATGGTCCATTCGACCTCGGCGGCGTGGGCGATGGCCAGGTAGTGCAGCACGGCGTTGGTCGAGCCGCCCGTGGCCATGATCAGCGCCACCGCGTTCTCGATCGACTTGCGCGTGATGATGTCGCGCGGCTTGATGTCCTGCTTGACGGCTTCCACCAGCACGCGGGCCGATGCGGCGGCGCTGTCGACCTTTTCCTGGTCGGGGTTGGCCATGGTCGACGAATACAGCAGCGACATGCCCAGCGCCTCGAACGACGAGCTCATGGTGTTGGCGGTGTACATGCCGCCGCACGAGCCGGTGGACGGGCAGGCGTTCTGTTCCACGCCCTCGAAGTCTTCCTCGCTCATGCGCCCGGCGGTGAACTCGCCCACGGCCTCGAACGACGACACGATGGTCAGGTCCTTGCCCTTCCAGTTGCCCGGCTTGATGGTGCCGCCATAGACATAGATGCCCGGCACATTGGTGCGCGCCAGCGCGATCATGCCGCCCGGCATGTTCTTGTCGCAGCCGCCGATCACGACCACGCCGTCCATCCACTGTCCCTGCGCCGCGGTCTCGATGCAGTCGGCAATGACTTCGCGCGAGATCAGCGAGTACTTCATGCCCTCGGTGCCCATCGACATGCCGTCCGAGATGGTCGGCGTGCCGAACACCTGCGGGTTGGCGCCCGATGCCCTAATGGCGTCAATGGCGGCATCGGCCAGGCGCTGCAGGCCGGCGTTGCAGGGGGTGATGGTCGAGTGCCCGTTGGCGATGCCCACCATCGGCTTGTCGAAGTCTTCCTTCTGGTAGCCGAGTGCGTAGTACATCGAACGGTTGGGGGAACGTGCCACGCCTTGCGTGATGTTCTGCGAGCGCTTGTTGAATGCCATGGTGGGAGTCTCCGGGGGGATCTTCAGTGCCGCTGCGCGCCGCGCCCGAAAGCCGAACGCGCGGCGGCGATGTTGTGCGCCAAAGAATGACGCTTGCGTTTTGTAGTGTCAAATATATTATTTGACCTTTATTGAGTCGAAAAACATATCAGGAGCCATATTGGACCTGCGCCAGTTGCGTTACTTCGTCACGGTGGCGGAAGAGTTGCATTTCGGCCGCGCGGCGCAGCGCCTGTCGATGACGCAGCCGCCCTTGTCGCAGCAGATCCAGGCGCTGGAAGAGGAGATCGGCGTGCACCTGTTCGCGCGCACGCGGCGCTCGGTGGCGCTGACGCCGGCCGGCCAGCAGTGGCTGCCCGAGGTGCGGCGCGTGCTGGCCGATGCCGCGGCGCTGCCCGGGCTGGCGCAACGGCTGGCGCGGGGCGAGCTGGGGTCGCTGTCGCTGGCCTTTGTCAGCACGGCCGACTACGGCATCCTGCCCGACCTGCTGCGCCGTTTCCGTGCCCGCCACCCGGAAGTGCAGCTGCAGTTGCGCGAGGCCACCAGCGACGTACAGCTCGAAGCGCTGCTCGACGGCAGCATCGACGCTGGCCTGGTGATCCGCCCGCAATTGCCGGCCATGCCGCACGGCCTGTCCTACCTGCCGCTGGTGAGCGAGCCGCTGGTGCTCGCGGTGCCCGACGGCTGGCAGCCGGCGGGCGACGGCACGATCTCGTTGCGCGAGGCCGCCCACGAGCCGCTGATCATCTTCCCGCGCCGAAGCGCGCCGGCGTTTTATGACATCATTACGGGCTACTATGCGCGCGAGGGCCTGGTGCCCGCGGTCGCGCAGGAAGCCATCCAGATGCAGACCATCGTCAGCCTGGTGTCGGCCGGCATGGGCGTGGCGCTGGTGCCGGCGTCGCTGTGCAACCTTCGCCGCACCGGCGTGTCGTACCTGGCGCTGCGCGAGGCCGGTCCGCAGATCGAGACCGGACTGGTGTGGCGCGATGGCGCGTCCGCCGGCGTGGCGCCGGTGCTGCGCTCGTTCATCGATATTGCGACCGCGCTCGCGCACGAAGCGGGCGCAGCCGGGCTTGCCGGTCGCTGACCTTACGAATGTCACCGAGGCCACCGACAATACGCGGGCCGCGGCCTTCTCAACCACCATTCACGCCAACATGCTGATTCATCCCCAGTTTGACCCGGTTGCCATCCACCTGGGCCCGCTTGCCATCCGCTGGTACGGCCTGATGTACCTGGCCGGGTTCATCATGTTCCTGTGGTTCGGGCGCCTGCGCATCCGCCAGCCGCATATCGCGGCCAGGGGCTGGGCCACGCGCGACCTGGACGACATGCTGTTCTTCGGTGTGCTGGGCGTGATCCTGGGCGGGCGGCTGGGCTATGTGCTGTTCTACAAGCCGTCGTACTACCTGTCCCACCCGGTCGAGATCTTCAAGGTATGGGAAGGCGGCATGGCCTTCCATGGCGGCTTCCTCGGCGTGGTCGTGGCGATGTGGCTGTTTGCCAGACTGCGCCGGCGCCACTGGATGGAGGTGACCGACTTCATCGCGCCGATGATTCCCTGCGGGCTGGCCGCCGGGCGCATCGGCAACTTCATCAACGGCGAGCTGTGGGGCCGCGCCACCGACCTGCCGTGGGGCATGATCTTCCCGCAGGCGGGCGACAATATCCCGCGCCATCCGTCGCAGCTCTATCAGTTTGCGGGCGAAGGCGTGGCGCTGTTCATCATCCTGTGGCTGTTCGCGCGCAAGCCGCGGCCGATGGGCGCGGTATCGGGCGTATTCCTGATCGGCTACGGCGCCTTCCGCTTTGCCGCGGAGTTCGCGCGCGAGCCCGACAACTTCCTGGGCCTGCTGGCGCTGAAACTGTCGATGGGCCAGTGGCTGAGCCTGCCGATGATCCTGGCCGGCATCGCCATGGTGATCTGGGCCTACCGCCGCCAGCCCGGCGCCGGCGCATCGCAGCCGGCGGCCTGAGCGCCCGGCCCGGCCTGCGTTATTTGCCGCCGGCGCGGCGCAGGGCCTCGATGCGCGCCTGCGTTTGCGGGTGGGTCGACATGAAGTCCTGGCCGCGCTCCGGCTGGGCGTCCGACGCCGCACCGCGCCGGTTCTCCAGCCTGACCAGCACGTCGGCCAGCGCCGCGGGCGGCAGGCCGTTGCGCTGCATGACCTCGATCGCATAGGCGTCGGCCTCGCGCTCGTGCTCGCGTGAATAGCGCAGCGTCAGCATGGCTGCCGGCACGCCGGCCAGCACCGACGAGATATCCCCGAACAGGTAGGCCGACAGCGCGGCCAGCGCCGATCCCTGGATCACCTGCTGCAGTCCGTGGCGCCTGGCCACGTGGCCCGCTTCGTGGGCCAGCACGCCCATCATGCCGGGCCCGGTGCCGGCCAGGCTGACCAGTTCGTCGGTGACCACGATGGTGCCGCCCGGCAAGGCCAGCGCATTGGCGCCGATTTCTCCGCCCTGGCGGAACAGGATCTGGTAGTCGTGCCCGGCATCGGGCGGGCGCCGCAATGCCGCGAAGCCAGTGCGGATGCGCTGCTGCTCCGCGGCCGGCAACTGCGTCGGCTTGACCACGCCGTTGTCCAGGCTTGCCAGGGTCAGCTTGCCGAGACGGGCCTCCAGTTCGGGCGGCACCGCGCGCGCCATCAGGCCCGCGCCCCAAGGCAGCAGCACGTAGTAGCCCAGCACCAGTACCGCGACCAGCGCCGCCACGGCCAGGCCGGCCAGGCGCCAGCTGTTCTGCGCGCGCGCCACCAGGCTGTCGCGGTGGCCGGTGGCGGCCAGCATGTGGTCGAAGGCGGCGTGGTCGGTGATCTCGCAGAAGGCGCCGTCGGCAAAGGTGACCAGCCGCGGCGCGCGGCGCACGCGTTCGGACACGCGCAGGTCCTGCAGCGGCGCGCGCCGCAGCTCGGCGCCGGACGCGTCGCGCAGCACGGCCTGCTGCGCCTCGACGGCCAGCGTGGCCGGGTGCGCGCGCGACGAGCGGCCATCGTAGAAGGTGACTGGGATCATGGTGCTGGTGCGGTCAGCGCATGGTGCCTCAGAGCGCGATGTCGATGTCGTACCAGTCTACCGCCGCATCGCCCAGCGCACCCACTTGCTGGGCCTCGCCGGCCACGAAGCTGTCGAGCGGACCGGCCGCCAGCATGGTCACGCATTCCAGCCGGTAGCGTGCCGAGCGGACCCGCGCGAACGGCAGGAACAGGCCCAGCGTCAGCGCGGTCGCGATCAGGTTGGTGACGAAGATAAACACCATGCGGGCCGCGCCGACCTCGCTGCGGAACGCATGCGGCGCCAGCGTGGTGTGGCTCCACACGACGTTCTGCAGGCGTGCCGTCACGTAAGGGCTGACCGCCAGCAACGCCAGGTAGAAGCCGCCCACGCCGAGGCCGAATGACAGCATCATGCCCGCCTTGCCTGATGCGGTTGCACCCAGCATGAGGCCGGCCAGCGCCGCCACCGCCACCAGTGCAACCATCACGCCGAAGGCGCGCAGGTAGACCCCGTAGAAATCGCCCGTGCCGGCGTCGAAGGCAAACGGTGCGGTGCCGAAGCGGGTGTGGTTGTGCTGATAACGCTTGAAGCGCTGGTGCGCCACCGGCCCCAGCAAGCCCAGCGTGGCCACTGCCGCCAGCGGCCACAGCACGAACACCTTGTAGGCCTCGGCATCGCCGCCGGTGAAGGCGAAGCGCAGGCCGCGGTAGCTGGAGTTGGCCATGCGAAAACGCAGTGAACGCACCAGCAGCAACGGGAACAGCGCCAGCACCACCACCAGCATTGCCAGCGCAAGGAAGGGCGAGAAGGTCGACGCGAACTGGAAGGCGAACACCAGCGCGAACACGATGGCGCGGCCCTTCAGGATCGCCGACGGCTTGCCGTGGTAGTCGAAGCTGGCGCCGTCGAGCCGCGTATTGCGATAGAAGTACTGCAGCGTGCGGACCTTGGCCCAGGCCGAATAGATGCCGAACGTGACCAGGGTCAGCAGTACATTGACAATCCAGATCCGGAAGTACTCCGAGCCCGATCCGGTAAAGGTCAGGGCCAGTGGCCGCGGTGCGGCATGGCGCGGTCCGGCGGGGAAGACCGCGTCGTCTGCCGGGGTGCCGGCTGAGGTGAAATCGCTGCTGCCTGCTTGCATGGCGGGAGCTCCAGGTGGGTTTGGACAACGACGGTAAAAGACAGCAATCCTTGCCGCAGTTTCAGAAATGCAACCACATTAATCTGGGCATTTGCGGCGACGCGCTCACATTCTCGCACCGATAAATAACGGACACGGCACAATCTGCATATGCCATTGCCGCCAGCCAGGTTCCCCCAGCGCGAATGTGGGAAAACCCTCGTAACACTCTAGAAACATCCTGTTACACTGGTCTCATTCTGTAACAACTTTTCGATGCGTGCCATCAATGAAATCAGGGACTTAGTCCCGCTGGCACGCAAATCGCTATGGATCTTGTTACAAGATGAGCGGCAAGCCACAGTCGCCACGGTAGCGCCAGGGGGGAGTAGGCCTGTAGGGTCAAGGGTCACTTGCCGCGCTTCACGAACCTATACGGGCACGGGAAAATCCGCGCATCCAGCGCGTTTCAAGGGGGGCGCAGGGCCAGCGCCAGGTAATCCATGGACCCACGCAGCGGACGCTCACGGTGACCGCCTGCGATGAAACAGCAGTACAGGCAGTTCTTTTCAGGCGCGGGCGTTTCCTTGCGGGGAGGCAGGGAAACGCCCGCCGCACCTCGCGCCGTATCTCCTTTCTTCTCCGCGGTTCTTTCCACGACAAGCAGCGCAACGCCAGTTTTCCGGAGGGTTGCAGCGCAGCATCGAAATCGCTTGTATCGTTCGCGCCCTAATCCATAATTATGAATTATGGCTAACGGGGCGCATCGGCTCCCGCAATCGGATCGTGATCGGCGGGCCGGTCACGCCAAAGAGACCCGGAGGAAGCATGCGCATCGTCCAGCAGGCGTTGTACCTGGAAGTGGCAGACCGGCTGCGCGCGATGATCGACACGCATAGGCTGGTGCCCGGCGCATGGATCGACGAGAGCGCGATGGCCGAAACGCTGGGCATTTCACGCACGCCGCTGCGCGAGGCGCTCAAGGTGCTGGCCGCCGAGGGCCTGCTTCGGCTGGAGCCGCGCCGCGGCTGCTTCGTTAATGAACTGTCCGAGCAGGACCTGGACGAGATCTTCCCGCTGATGGCGCTGCTGGAAGGGCGTTGCGCCTATGAGGCCGCCCGCAACGCCACCCGCGCCGACCTGGATGCGCTGGACGGCCTGCATGCCGACCTGGCGCGATACGCGCAGGCCGGCGATATCGACGCTTACTACGAGACCAACGCCCAGATCCATGAAGCGATCCAGCGGCTTGCGGGCAACCGCTGGCTGACGGGGCTGATCAGCGACCTGCGCAAGGTGCTGCGGCTGTCGCGCCACAAGAGCCTGAAGCTGCCGGGCCGGATCCAGGAATCCTGCGCCGAGCACCTGTCGGTGTTTGCCGCGCTCAAGGCCCGCGACCCCGAAGGCGCCGAGGCGATGATGAAGACCCACTTGCTGCGCCAGCGCGGCGCGCTCAAGACTCTGGACGCCGGCGCCATGGCGGCAGAGACGCAGGCCGTGCGCGCGCCGCCTGCGTTGCGCGTGGCGGGCGGCGAAGAATAGCCGTGCAACGCCACGCCAGGCCAGTCCGATGTTGTTCCCACGTTCCGATCGATGCACCAAGGCAGGTACCGGATGAATTCCTTCGACACGGGTGACCAGAAGATCAGTGCGCCGCTGGGCGAGAGCGAGCCGTCGGGCTCGAATATCCTGTCGCGGCTGGGCCGCTGGTGGGGACGCAAGGGCGAGGGCGACGCCAGGGCCAATGGCAAGTCCGCCGCGGCCACGCCGGCCGATGGCGAGGCACCGCTGCCGCCGCGCGTGGTCCGCCGCCAGCGCGAGCAGCTGCGCCTGTGCTTCGACGCGCGCCTGACCGATGGCGCGGCCAATGCCGCCGCGCAGGCCTGGCAGACCGAGTACGAGGCCGCCGGCGAGGCCACCCGGCGCGGCATGCTGGCGGTGCTGGCCG
Organism: Cupriavidus sp. LA-1; assembly: GCF_055385985.1. Taxonomy (NCBI): domain Bacteria; kingdom Pseudomonadati; phylum Pseudomonadota; class Betaproteobacteria; order Burkholderiales; family Burkholderiaceae; genus Cupriavidus; species Cupriavidus sp. LA-1. The sequence goes on from NZ_AP031387.1 coordinate 549,220, forward strand.
AGGTGGCCGGCAGCGGCAGCGAAGACGGCGCGGCCGACGCCGACAAGGGTGCGCGCGGCGCGCGCGCGCAGGCCGGGCCGTCGGGCTTGAGCCAGGCACTGTCCAACGCGCGCATCCGCTTCTTCAAGCGGCTGGCCGCGCTGCACGGCCAGCGCGGCAGCAGCGCCTGCGGCCTGCATTTCCTGATCCAGCTGCGCGCCGACATGCTGCGCTGGCAGCGCCGCATGCCCGGCCTGCGCCCGCTCGATGACGACCTCGAGGCGCTGTTCTCCAACTGGTTCGACGTGGGCCTGCTGGAGCTGCAGCCGATCACCTGGGACTCGCCGGCGTCACTGCTGGAAAAGCTGATCCGCTATGAGGCCGTGCATGAGATCGCCTCATGGACCGACCTGCGCAACCGCCTTGATTCCGACCGCCGCTGCTACGCCTTCTTCCACCCCCGCATCCCGCGCGAGCCGCTGATCTTTGTCGAAGTGGCCTTCGCCCCGGAGATGGCGGCCGATGTCCATACCTTGCTGGATGAGGCTGCGCCGCTGGAGGACCTGCGCCGCGTCAAGTGGGCAATTTTCTATTCGATCAGCAATACGCAGGCGGGCCTGCGCGGGGTCAGCTTCGGCAATTTCCTGCTCAAGCGCGTGATCGAGGAAGTGCAGCGCGAATTCCCGAAAGTGAAGCAGTTCGCCACGCTGTCGCCGATCCCGGGGTTTGCCGACTGGCTGCGCAAGCAGGATGGCGATGCCGTGGCGCGCGTGCTGGGCGACAAGCGTGTGGCGCGCTGGCGTGAGCGCCACGGCGACGCGCCCGCCGACGGTGCGGGGTGGCTGGAGGCGCTGGCGCCGGATGCCGCCGATCCCATGATCCGCGACACCGCCATGACCCTGGCCGCGCATTTCCTGGTGCGCGAGCGCAACCAGTCGATGCCGGCCGACCCGGTGGCGCGCTTCCACCTGGGCAACGGTGCCTGCGTGGAGCGGCTCAACTGGGGCGCCGACCTGTCGCGCAAAGGCCGCAGCCAGAGCTGCGGCATGATGGTCAATTACCTTTACGTGTCCGAGGCGCTGGATGACAATCTGGCACGCCTGGGCGCGGGCAACCCGCGCATCAGCCGCAGCGTCGGGAAGCTGCTGTGACCTTGGTCCGCTAGTCCGGTCACGGTGATCGCCCTCGCACCTGCGGCGCCTGGCGCGCCGCGTTCTTTTGTCGGGACCCATGTCGTAGAAGCAAAGCCAGCCGTGCGGCGCGCCTGTGCAGGTGCGTGTGGCCCATCAGATTGACTTTCCGGAAGAGAGAGGAGACAACAACATGAATCGTCGTCAGTTCAGCCTGGCCGCATGCGCGCGCGCCGCGGGCATGGCCCTGGGCCTGGCCGGCATCAGCGCCGGCGCCATGATTGCGGCCCCCGCCGCGCTTGCCGATACCTGGCCTTCCAAGCCCGTTACCGTGATCGTGCCGTTCCCCGCCGGTGGCGGCACCGACGCCTTTGCCCGGCCGCTGACCGCGCAGCTGTCCAAGCAGCTCGGCAAGCAGTTCGTGATCGACAACCGCGGCGGCGCCGGCGGCACGGTCGGCGCCAGCATTGCGGCCAAGGCCGCGCCGGACGGCTACACGGTGTTTATCGGCGGCGCCCACCACGCCATCGCGCCGTCGTTCTACAAGAAGCTGGACTACGACATCGAAAAGGATTTCATCCCGGTGACGGTGATCGCGCAGCCGCCGCAGGTGGTGGTGGTCAACCCCAGCCGCGTCAAGGCCAACACGCTGCAGGAGCTGATTGCCTACGCCAAGGCCAATCCCGGCAAGCTGAACTACGGGTCGGCCGGCAACGGCTCGTCGCACCACCTGGCCGGCGAGCTGTTCAAGCTCCAGACCAAGACCTTTATCACCCATATCCCGTACAAGGGCGCTGGCCCGGCGCTGTCGGACCTGATCGCGGGCCAGGTCGACCTGATGTTCGACGGCCTGGGCTCATCGGCGCAGCATATCCGCGCCGGCCGCATCAAGGCGCTGGCGGTGGCTTCGACCAAGCGCTCGGCCGCCTTCCCCAATGTGCCGACCGCGGCCGAGGCCGGCGTGCCCAACTTTGACGTTTCCACATGGTATGCGATGTGGGTGCCCAAGGGCACGCCCAAGGAGATCGTCGACCGGCTTTACGCCGAAACCGAGAAGGCGCTGAATACGCCGGACCTCAAGCAGGTCTGGCTCAACAATGGCTCGGATACGCCCGCCTTCACGCAGGAACAGTTCGCGCAGTTCCAGCGCGCCGAGATCCGGCGCTGGGCCCAGGTGGTGCAGCAGTCCGGCGCGACGATCGACTGACGGGACACCATGCCAATGCTGATCCGATGCCAGGGGGCACAGCCATGAGCGGTACCGTGCAGTTTGCCGCGCTGGGCACCACCGCCACCGTGACGCTGTCGCACGCGGGCAAGCTCAACGCCATTTCCGCGCAGATGTGGCGCGAGCTGGCCGCGGGCTTTGCGCGCCTGTCGGCCGATCCCTCTCTGCGCTGCGTGGTGGTGCGCGGCGCCGACGGCAACTTTGCCGCAGGCGCCGATATTGCCGAGTTTCCCGCCGAGCGCGGCGACGAGGCCGCGGTGCGCCGCTACCACATGGCCACCATCGCCCCCGCGCTGGCGGCGGTGGCGCAATGCACGCACCCGACCGTCGCGATGATCGAGGGCGTCTGCGTGGGTGGCGGGCTGGAAATCGCCTGCCATTGCGACCTGCGCATCGCCGCGTCGGACAGCCGCTTCGGCGTGCCGATCAACCGGCTGGGCTTCCCGATGGCGCCCGGCGAGCTGCAAGGCCTGCTGGCGCTGGCGGGCCGTGCCGCGGCGCTCGAGATCTTGCTCGAAGGTCGCGTCTTCGACGCTGCCGAGGCGCGCGATAAGGGGCTGCTGACGCGCGTGGTCGAGCCCGGCACGCTGGCTGCGGAGGTCGACGCTACGGTGCGCCGCATCGCCGCCGGCGCGCCCGCCGCGGCCCGCATCAACAAGGCCACCATCCGCCGGCTGGCGCCGTCGCCGGCACCGCTTTCGCCGGCTGAACTGGATGCGCATTTTGCCTATGCCGAAGGCGCTGACCACGCGGAAGGGGTTGCTGCCTTTCTCGCGCGCCGGCCGCCGCAGTTTCGCGGGGAGTAGGGCACACCGCCAGCACTGCTTCCCACATCCTCGTCTTCTTCGTTTTTCTTAGCCTTTCGTTCGATCCCCGCCATGAACGCCAACCTGTTCGCCCTGTTCGAATCCCGCTTCCCCGCCGACCGCACCGCCTGCTGCATCGAAACCCATGACGGGCTGTACTACAGCTGGGACGATCTTGACCGCGCCACCGCCAAGCTGGCCAACCTGCTGGCTTCGCTGCACCTGCCTGAAGGCGCGCGCGTGGCGGTGCAGGTGGAGAAGTCTCCCGAAGCGCTGTTCCTGTACCTGGCCACGCTGCGCGCGGGCTACGTCTACCTGCCACTGAACACCGCCTACCAGGAAGCCGAAATCGATTACTTTGTCGGCAATGCCGAGCCGTCGGTGGTGGTCTGCAGCAGCAAGGACTTCGGCTGGGTCTCCAAGGTGGCGTTTCGCCACGGCGTGAACCACGTCTTTACGCTGGACGACGACCGCAGCGGCTCGCTGCTGTCGCGCGCGGCGGGCAAGCCGGATGCCTTCGAGACGGTCGCGCGCCAGGACGACGACCTTGCCGCCATTCTCTACACCTCCGGCACCACCGGCCGCAGCAAGGGCGCGATGCTGACGCATCGCAACCTGGCCTCAAACGCGCAGACGCTGCATGCGTTCTGGGGCTGGCGCAGCGACGACGTGCTGCTGCACATGCTGCCGATCTTCCACGTGCACGGCCTCTTTGTCGCGTCGCACGGGGCACTGCTGGCCGGCGCCAAGATGATTTGGGCGCCAAGGCTGGACATGGCGCAGGTGCTGAAATTCCTGCCGCGCTGCACCGTGATGATGGGTGTGCCGACCTACTACGTGCGCATGCTGCAGGAGCCGCGCTTCGACGACGACACCTGCCGCCGCATGCGGCTGTTCGTGTCGGGATCGGCGCCGCTGCTGCTGGAAACCTTCGATGCCTTCCGCGAGCGCACCGGCCATACCATCCTGGAGCGCTATGGCATGAGCGAGACCGTGATGCTGGTGTCGAATCCGTATGACGCGACGCTGGGCGAGCGCATCGGCGGCACCGTCGGCATGCCGCTGCCGGGCGTGTCGGCGCGCGTGGTCGATGGCGAGGGCAAGCCGTGCGCGCCGGGCGAGATCGGCAATGTCGAGGTCCAGGGCCCGAACGTGTTCAAGGGCTACTGGCGCATGCCGGAGAAGACCAGGGAAGAGTTCACGGAGGATGGCTGGTTCAAGACCGGCGACGTCGGCCGCTTCGGCGGCGCCATCGTCAGCCAGGCTGGCGAGCGCGTGGTGCCGGACCACTACCTGACCATTGTCGGGCGCAGCAAGGACCTGATTATCTCGGGCGGCTACAACGTCTACCCGAAGGAGATCGAGAGCTTTATCGACGAGATGCCGGGCGTGGCCGAGAGCGCGGTGATCGGCGTGCCGCACGCGGACTTCGGCGAGGCAGTGGTGGCGGTGGTGGTGCGCAAGGCGGGCGCGGAGATTGATGAAGCGGCGCTGATCGGCACGCTCAAGGGCCGCATCGCCAACTTCAAGGTGCCCAAGCGCGTGCACATGGTGGACGAGCTGCCGCGCAATACCATGGGCAAGGTGCAGAAGAACGTGCTGCGCGAGCAGTTCGCGGTGCTCTGAGGGACCTGAAGGCAAGCGCCCTGCGCGATGGCGCAGGGCGCGGCTGTCTTACTTCAGCATCTGCACGGAGCCATTGACCGACACCGTTACCTGCGTCTTGCCGCCCTCGACCGGCACCGGCACCGCGGAGTCGGACATCATGGCCTTGGCGGCACCGTACATGCGCGGCATCGGCGGCACCACGCCGGTTTCATTCAGGTTGACTTCGCGGATGGTGTAGCTGTTGTAGCCGAACAACTTGGTGGTCGACTGCGCCTTGCTGCGGAACGAGTCGATGGCCTGCTCGGCCAGCTTGGCCTCGGCTGCCTCGCGTGCTTCGCGCGACAGCGAGAAGGTGATGTTCTGCACCTGCATCTGGCTGGCCAGTTCGCCCGCGAGCCTGGACACCGCCGAGAAATCACGCGACTTCAGGATGACCTCGGAACGCCCGCGCCAGGTGCTGATGCGGCCGTTGCGGTCGGTGTTCGGATGGATGGTGAAGCCGCCAGACTCGGCGGTCACGCCCTGGACGCGGCGCGCCTGCGTGATGACGGCCTGGGTCCGGGTCGACAGGCCCGAGGAGATTGCGGCCGGTTCGGCGCCTTCCTGTTCCGCGGCAAGCGTCAGGTGCACGATATCGGTCGGCACTTCGGTGACGGCCTGCGCGCTCAGCGACAGCACGCCCGACGGCGTTTCAGTGGGGCCGCCATGCGCCGAAGCGACGACGGCGGTGGTGCCCAGCAGAGTGGCGACGAGCCATTGTTTCATGTTCTTCTCCCGTTCAAACGTGATGGGTATCAGACGTAAGCGAAGGGGCAATCGTTCCGCGACATTGCAAACCATTGTTACGAAGCCGGCGCGAGCGTACCTCCTCCGTTCGGGTCAGAAGGCCTGCCAGGCCTTCCACAACATATAGGTTGCCAGGCACAGCAGCAGCACGGCAAAGATCTTGCGCAGCTGGCCCACATCCATCCGGTGCGCGGTGCGCGCGCCCAGCGGCGCGGTCAGCACGCTGGCCGCCGCGATCACCAGCAGCGCGGGCAGGTAGAGATAGCCGAGCGAACCAACCGGCAGTCCCGGCGCCTGCCAGCCGCTCCAGATGTAGCCCGCCACGCTCGCGGCGGCGATCGGGAAGCCAAGCGCGGCCGAGGTGGCGACCGCGTTGTGGATCGGCACATTGCACCAGGTCATGAACGGCACCGAGACGAAGGCGCCACCCGCGCCCACCAGGCTCGACAGGAAACCGATCACGCCGCCCGCGCCCGCCATGCCGGCGAAGCCCGGCAGTTGCCGGCCGGGCTTGGGGCGCCGGTTGCGCAGCATCTGCAGCGCCGAGAAACCCACGAAGCCGGCAAAGGCCAGCGACAGCCAGCTGGTCTTGAGCACCGCGAAGACCTTGCCGCCGCCGACCATGCCGCCGATCAGGATGCCAGGCGCCAGCGCCAGCACGATCGGCCAGCGCACCGCGCCGCGCTTGTGGTGGGCGCGCACCGACGACAGCGAGGTAAACAGGATGGTACCCATCGAGGTGGCGATCGCCATATGGACGATGGCTTCGTCGGCAAAGCCCAGGCTGGTGAACAGCAGCGTCAGGAACGGCACCATCATCATGCCGCCGCCCACGCCCAGCAGGCCGGCGCAGAAGCCGGTGAAAGCGCCCAGGGCAAGCAGGGCGGGAATCAGCACCGGCAGGTTGTCGAACTGCATTGTGTCTTGAAGGTCGTTGTTATTGTTGTCAGTCTGGCCCGCCCCGGCCGCGCGCTGGTTCAGCGCATCAGCTTGCCGGTGATAAAGCGCCATTCCGCCGGCGTCACCGGCGTGATCGACAGCCGGTTGCCGCGCCTGAGCACCACCATGTCGGCGAGTTCCTCATGCTCGCGCAATGCGGCCAGCGGGATCAGCGCGCTCTTGCGCGCGAAGCGCACGTCGACCAGCAGCCAGCGCGGGGCCTCGGCCTTGGAGGCGGCGTCGAAGTACGGGCTCTTGCGGTCGAACTGGGTGGGATCGGGGTAGGGTACCGAGCAGACCTCGGCCAGGCCGGCAATGCCAGGCTCCGGGCACGACGAGTGGTAGAACAGCACGCCGTCGCCGAGCTGCATGGCGTCGCGCATGAAGTTGCGCGCCTGGTAGTTGCGCACGCCGGTCCAGGGCAGCGTGCCTTCCCGGGCCAGGTCGTCGATGCTGGCTTCGTCCGGTTCCGATTTCATCAGCCAGTACTGGCGGGCGCGTTGGTTCTGGTTGGGGCTCACGGCGCGGCTCAGGAATGGAAGGCCTGCGGAAAAAATCGGCAGGCACGAAAAACACAGGCAAGAAAAAAGGCGATGGTTCAGAAAACCACCGCCTTTTTAAGGGGTCCCCGCCTTGGCCGCTGGGTCGGCATCCTGAACCCAAGTGAGGTTCAGAGTGGCTGCGGAAGTCGCATTTCGGGTACATCATCCACTCAGGGAGTCCAAGCCAGGCCCAGACTATGAATGCGATGACGCGCTCGCCCACGCGACATGATCCCGCACCATGCAATGCATATCGGTTCAAGGAGTTTATGACCCTCACGAACCAGGCAGGGAAACTGTCAAACGTCTGACTTTCCAGCCGCATCATCGTACCCGGAAAACCGGATCCGCGTGCGGGATGTCAGACGTTTGCCGTTTCTGACTAGGATGGGATGAAAACGGCGGCCGGGCGCGATAACCTGGCCAGTCAGCTGCACATCTGTGGTGCCTCGTGCAGTCTGGCTACACTATACACCGCGTTACAGGCCATACCAAGTCCACTTGCGCGTGTCGTTACATTTTGCGCGACAGCGCGGCATCCGCAGCACATCCCATCGTCATCGCTCAGCCACGCGTACCGGTGCCCACGTGCGCATATTGCCGCAGGGCTTCGTCGGCGCGGTCGTTGAGTTCGCGGATGCGCGCGCGGATGGCATCTACCGGGATCGCGCCTTCGGCCTGCTGCTTGCGCTGCATCGACAGCAGGTCAGAGGCGATGCTGATGGCGGCCATAACCGCCACGCGCTCGACGCCCTTGGCCGCGCTGCCGTTGCGCAGCTTGTTCATCTGCGTGTCGACCAGGGCCACGGCTTCGAGCAGCGCGGCCTCGTTCTCGGGCGCGATGGCAAAGCGGTAGGCCTGGCCGGCGATATTGACTTCGACTTGCTTGTTGCTCATGCGTGTTCTCCGGGGGCCTTGTGCGCCGCCGCTTCTTCGCCGAGCAGGTCGAGCTGGCGCGTGTCGCTGGCGGTCGGCAGCTTGTCAAGGATGGACTGGATGCGCAGCTGCGCTTCCTCGATCTTGATATTGAGCAGCTCGCGGTCGGCGGCCATGGCCTCGCGCTCGCCGCGCAACTGCGCGGCTTCGCCCTCCAGCCGGGCGATCTCGTCGCGCAGCCGCTGGTTCTCCGCCGCCAGGGTGTCCGCATGGTGCAGCACGCGCCCGATCTTGGCGGCCAGTTGTTCGAGTTCGGTGAGCATAGGGCCTGTCATGATGGGAGTAGTGTCAGGTATCGCGATTCTAGCCGATGCGCTGGCTTGCACAATGCGGAGGAAAGGGTTTGTGACCGGGCACCCGCATGGAAGTTGCAGCCTTCTGCACTCAAAACGCTGCGAGAGTTGTGACAAAACGCTACCGGCATACGTGCGGCAGGTACGTTGACGCGAGGGGCGAAACCCCATAGACTCGCGCACGTTCCAGGTGCTCGCCCTTTTCGTCCCTGGCGAAAGGGCAGTTCAACGGGAAACAGGGAGCCAGGCCGGCTGCGTGCCGGACGGGCCAACCTGTGCTGCCCCCGCAACGGTAAGCGACCGCGGTGCGCATCTGCCAGACCCCGACATAGCCGACAGCCAGCCTGCCGGCAACGCCGCTGGCAAAGCCGGATCCATTCCCGGCCACATGCCCTGCAGGACCGGCCACACGCCACTGAACCGACAGGTTCGGGAAGGCGCCGGCCCAGTGTCGCCAGCCCGGATACCGGCCTGAACTTGGGCTGCCGCCCGTGCGCGGCACGCCTCATCGCCATATGGTCCGCGGGGGAACGGGCCCGGCCATTCCTATCCAGTCCTGCATCATGCGTTCATCGCTCCTCAGGTCGACCCGCCCGGCAAGCCCGGCGGTGCGTCCGTCCGTGCCCGCCATCCTGGCGGCTATCGCCTCGTTCACCCTTGTTCCGACTGCGTCGTTCGCCCAGGCGGCCGACAGCGGCACCGACAGCCGCACCGCGCAGCTTGCGCCGGTGGTGGTCACCTCCACCCGTACTGCCCAGTCGATTACCGAGGCGCTGCCGCATACCACGGTGGTCACGCAGCAGGACATCGTCAACTCGCAGGCCCCCGACCTGCGCACGCTGCTGCGCAACCAGGCTGGCGTGGAATTCTCGACAAACGGGGGTATGGGGTCGACCACGTCGATGTTCATGCGCGGGGCCAACTCAAACCAGAGCCTGGTCCTGATCGACGGCGTGCGCATATCGTCATCGAGCACCGGCACGGCGCAGCTCGAGAATATCCTGCCAGACCAGATTGACCACATCGAAGTTGTGCGTGGCAATGTTTCCGCACTGTACGGCTCCGACGCCATTGGTGGCGTGGTACAGATTTTCACGAAGAGTGGTGCGGGCCAGGCACCTGCCGCGAACGCACAGGTGCAATATGGCAGCAACAACACGCGCCAGGGTACTGTTGGCTACGGTGGGCAGATCGGCGACACCTCCTTCAACCTGACCGGCTCGGCTTACAAGACGGACGGCTTCTCGTCGATCAATACGCGCCAGGCGCCAAATGCCAATCCCAATAGCAACCCATATGAGAACCAGAGCTTGTCAGGGCAGGTCAAGCACCGCTTCTCGCCCGACTGGGATGCCGGTGTCAGTGGCTATTACTCGAAGAGCAAAGTGTCTTTCGACAGTGCATTCGGTCTTCCTACCGACGACAACCGAATGAATAGTGAGCTGTACACCGTGTCGGCCTTTGCCAACGGCAAGCTCATGCCAGACTGGACCACGCATTTCAAGCTGGCGCAGAGTGAAGACCGCAGCGACAGCTTTCTCAATGGCACGCAGAACGGCGCCTTCCATACACGCAACCGCCAGTTCAACTGGCAGAACGAGTACGCCCTGGCTGCCGCCCACACGCTGCTATTCGGTACCGATTACCTGCAGCAGACGCTCGATGCCAACAGCTTTGGCGCTGCCTTCACCCCAACTCGCAACGTATTTTCCGTGTTCGGCGGCTATGACGGGCACTTCGGCAAGCACCAGCTGCAGCTCAATGCCCGCAACGACCACTACTCGGACTTTGGCAACCAGGGGAGCTTCTTCGCCGGCTACGGCTACAACCTGACCAACGCGCTCAAGCTGATCGCCAATGTCAGCAACGCCTTCCGTGCCCCGACCTTCAACGAGCTGTATTTCCCCGGCTTCGGTAATCCCAACCTGCAACCCGAGCGCGCCAAGTCGGTCGAGGCGGGCGTGCAGTACACCACCGCCAGCGCCGGCCTGCTGCGCGTGACCGCGTTCGAGACGCGCTACAACGACCTGATCGTGGCGGCGCTGCAGCCCAACGGCATGTTCCTGGCGCAGAACGTCAACAAGGCCAAGGTGCAGGGCATCGAGGCCTCGTGGCGTGCCAGCGTCTACGGCACCGACATTGGCGCCAGCGTGACCTTCCAGAACCCGGTCGACGAGCAGTCCAACACCCAGCTGTTGCGCCGCGCGCGCCGCCATGCCGCGCTGGACGTGGGCCGCAATTTCGGCAACTGGCGTTTCGGCGGCGAATGGCTGTTGTCGTCGTCGCGCCTGGATGCCGGCTCGCGCACGCTGGGCGGATACGGTATCGTCAACCTGAACGCCCGCTACAACATCGACAAGCAATGGTTCATCGCCGCCCGGGTCGAAAACCTGTTCGACAAGAACTACCAGCTCGCCTACCCCTACAACACGCAGGGGCGCGCGGGCTTCATCACGCTGGGCTGGCGCCAGCGATGAGCGCACGGGCGCGCCATGTCTGAGTTCCGGCGCGCCCTGGCGATCTGGCTGGCGCTGGCGCTCGCGGCGCTGCTGGCGTTCGCGTTATCGCTGGCGCTGGGCAGCGTGTCGCTCGATGCGCGCGAGCTCTGGCTTGCCCTCAGCGGCGCCGACACCGGCACCGCCGGCGCCATCGTGCGCGAGCTGCGCCTGCCGCGCGCGGCAGCGGCCTTTGCCTGTGGCGGGCTGCTGGCCCTGTCCGGCGCGCTGATGCAGGTGCTGCTGCGCAACCCACTGGCTGAGCCCTATGTGCTGGGCGTATCGGGTGGCGCCTCGACCGCCGCGCTGCTGGCCATGCTGCTGCTGGCGCCGTGGTGGGGCGTGCAGGCCGCCGCCGCGGCCGGCGCGTTGCTGGCGATGGTGCTGGTGGCGTCGCTGGCGCGGCGCGACCTGCTGCATCCGCAAGTGCAGGGCGGCCACCGCGAGGCCGGTGCCCGGCTGTTGCTGACCGGTGTGATCCTGGCCGCGGGCTGGGGTGCGGTCATCACCCTGGTCCTTTCCGTCGCGCCGGAATCGCGCCTGCGCGGCATGCTGTTCTGGCTGACCGGCGACCTGAGCGGCACCGCCACTTACGGCGGCGCATTGGCCATGCTGGTGGTGGCGCTGCTGCTGGCCATGCCGATGGCGCGCGCGCTCAACGTGATGCTGCTGGGCGAGACCGTGGCGCAGTCGCTGGGCGTGCGCGTGGGCCGCGTGCGGCTGGCGACCTTCATGCTCGCGTCGCTTTGCATCGCCGCGGCCATCACCACGGCCGGCTCGGTCGGCTTTGTCGGGCTGGTGGTGCCGCATCTGGTGCGCCTGGCCTGGGGCAACGACCAGCGCCTGCTCCTGCCGGCCGCCACGCTGCTGGGCGGGGCGCTGCTGATGGCCGCCGACCTGATCGCACGTACCGTGGTCGCTCCCGCGCAGCTGCCGGTGGGCGTGATCACCGGGCTGCTGGGTGTGCCGACCTTCCTCTACCTGCTGCTGCGGAGGCCGCGATGAGCCAGGGTGCGCACTGGTCCCATCCTCTCACTGCCTGCCCGCAACTCGTGCTGCGTGACGTGACGCTGCGCACCGGCCAGCGCGTGCTGGTGGACAGCCTGAGCATGACCATCGGCCCGGGCCAGCTGTGGTGCATTGCCGGGCCCAACGGTGCAGGCAAGTCCACCCTGATGACGGTACTGGCCGGCCTGCGCCACGCCGACGGCGGCAGCGTCGAGATCGACGGCACCGCGCCGGCGCAGGTTGCACCTGCGGTGCTGGCGCGCCAGCGCGCCTACCTGCCGCAGTCCGTGCACGACACCTTCTCGATGCCGGTGCTCGACGCCGTGCGCGTGGGCCGCCATCCGCACCTGTCCGGCTGGGGCTGGACCGGGCGCGAGGACGACCGCATCGTCCACGACGTGATCCGCGCCATGGATATCGAGGCACTGGCGGCGCGCGATGTGCTGACGCTGTCGGGCGGCGAACGCCAGCGGGCCTCGCTGGCCGCCGCGCTGGCACAGCAGGCGCCGCTGCTGCTGCTGGATGAACCCGTGTCGCACCTGGACCTGCGCCACCAGATCCTGGTGCTGGAACAACTGGCCGCGCTGGCCAGCGCGGGGCTCCACGCCATCGTGGTGATCCTGCACGACCTGACACTGGCGCTGCGCTACGCCACCCACGCCCTGCTGATGGCCGAAGACGGCACCACGCTGCAAGGTGCCGCATCGCAAGTGCTGACCCCCGAACATTGCTCGCGCGCGCTGCGCACCGCCATCGTCAGCGTCACCGACGGCGCGCATACTGCGCTGATTCCTGACGGCGCCGCTCCCGTCTACACCCGACATACATCATGACCGATACCCAGAACCCGCTTGCAGAAGACCCGGACCGCGATGCCCGCCACAAGGCGCGCATGGTGCGCAAGAAAGAAGTCGTCGACGCCAAGATTGCCGCCGCGCGGGACGAGCGCGGCGTGATCGTCATCACCACCGGCAACGGCAAGGGCAAGTCCAGCTCCGGCTTCGGCATGGTGGTGCGCGCGCTCGGCCACGGCATGCGCACCGGTGTGGTCCAGTTCATCAAGGGCGCGCAGCCCACCGGCGAGGAGATGTTCCTGCGCCGCTTCCCCGACGAGTGCGCCTTCCACGTGATGGGCGAGGGGTACACCTGGGAAACCCAGGACCGCGCCCGCGATGTGGCCAAGGCAGAGGCCGCCTGGGAAGTGGCGCGCGGCATGCTGCGCGACCCGGCCATCGGCCTGGTGCTGTTCGATGAGCTGAACATTGCGCTCAAGCTGCACTATCTTGATGTGGAGCAGGTCATTGCCGACCTGCGCGCGCGCCCGCCGATGCAGCACGTGGTCATCACCGGCCGCGGCGCGCCGCCGGCGTTGGTGGAGGCGGCCGATACCGTCACCGACATGACGCCGGTCAAGCATGCCTTCGAGCAGGGCATCAAGGCGCAGCGCGGCGTCGAGATGTAGCCCCGTCATTTTGGAACACAAGGTCAAAGCATCATGCAGTTTCCCGAAATCACTCCCCTCGACGACACCCTGCGCCCCGTGCTGCAGGCCGCCATCGACGACAAGACCAAGCCGCTCGGCGCACTGGGCCGGCTTGAGTCGCTGGCCCTGCAGATCGGCCTGATCCTCGGCACGGCGCGGCCCGTGCTGCAGCGGCCCACGGTGATCGTGTTTGCCGCCGACCACGGCGTGGCCGAAGCCGGCGTCAGCGCCTATCCGGCCGAGGTCACGGCGCAGATGGTGCAGAACTTCCTGGCCGGCGGCGCGGCGATCAATGTGTTTTCGCGCCAGCACGGCATTGCGCTGGAGATCGTCGACGCGGGCGTGCGCGTGCCGCTGCCGGCGGCTCAGGGTCTCGTCAATTGCCGCATTGCTGAAGGCACCCGCAACTTTGCGGTCGAACCCGCGATGACGCCGGAGCAGGCGGCCGCGGCGATGACCGCCGGCATGGCGCGCGTGCTGCGCCATGCGCAGCAGGGCTGCAATGTCATCGGCTTCGGCGAGATGGGCATTGCCAACACCTCAGCGGCGGCCTGCCTGATGCAGCGGCTGACCGGCCTGCCGCTGGAAGACTGTATCGGGCGCGGCACCGGGCTGGACGATGCCGGCCTGGCGCGCAAGCGCGACGTGCTGCAGCGCGCGCTGGCGCTGCATGCCGATGCGCAGGCGCCGCTGGACGTGCTGGCCACCTTCGGCGGCTTCGAGATCGCAATGATGGCCGGTGCCTACCTGGCCGCCGCGGCCAGCCGCATGGTGATCCTGGTCGATGGCTTTATCGCCACGGCCGCGCTGCTGGTGGCGCAGCGCCTGGACCCCAACGTGCTGCAGTACTGCGTGTTCACGCACTGCTCGCACGAGCGCGGCCACCGCGCGCTGCTGGACCAGTTTGGCGCCGCGCCGCTGCTGGCGCTGGACCTGCGCCTGGGCGAGGGCACGGGCGCCGCGCTGGCGTGGCCGCTGCTGGCCTCGGCGGCGGCGTTCCTGAACGAGATGGCGACCTTCAGCGGCGCCGGCGTCAGCACCGCCGCGCCATGAGCGTGCCGTCCGACCCGGTGCCAGCGCAAGCCAGCCCCGCGGGCCTGGCCGGCGAACTGCGCTATTTCCTCACGGCGCTGGGCTACTTCACGCGCGTGCCGCTGCCGGGCTGGCTGGCGCGCTGGGTCGGATTCGAACCGCATTACCTGCACGCGGCCGCGCGCTACTTCCCATTGGTCGGGCTGCTAGTGGGCGGTGCTGGCGCACTGGTCACCTGGGGCGCGATGCCATGGTGGCCGCCGGGCGTGTCCGTGCTGCTGGGCATGGCCGCCACGCTGCTGCTGACCGGCGCCTTCCATGAAGACGGCCTGGCCGATTGCGTCGATGCCTTCGGCGGCGCGTGGCAGCGCGAGGACGTGCTGCGCATCATGCATGACTCGCGCATCGGCGCGTTCGGCGCGATCGCGCTGGTGGTGGCGCTGCTGCTCAAGTGGCAACTGCTGGTGGCAATTGCCGGGCGTGGCGGGTTGATGGTGCTGCTGGCGGTGATGGTCGCCGCGCACGCCGCCAGCCGAGCGATGGCGGTCAGCTACCTCGCCACGCTGACCTATGTGCGCCCGGAGGGCAAGGCCAAGCCGGTGGCGCAGCGGCTGGCCGGCGCGGGGCTGGTGTTTGCGCTGCTGTGCGGGCTGGTGCCGCTGTGGCTGGTATCGCCGTGGTTCTGCGCGGCGGCCGCTGGCGCGCTGCTGGTGCTGCGCCTGCTGCTCGGCCGTTACTTCGTGCGCCGCATCGGCGGCTATACCGGCGACTGCCTGGGCATGGCCCAGCAGTGCGCCGAGATCCTGCTCTACCTGGTGGCCGCGGCATGGACGTGGTCCTGATCCGTCATGCGCAGCCACAGGTGCCGGCCGGTACCTGCTATGGCTGCCTCAACCTGCCGCTGGTGACACCGCTGACGCCGGCGGCGGCGCGGATCGCCGCGGGCCTGCCCGCGCCCGATCGCATTGTCGCCAGCCCGCTGGCGCGCGCGCTCGGCACCGCGCAGGCGCTGGTGCAGACGTTACCGGCGGGCGTGCCGGTCATCGACACCGAACCCCGGCTGCGCGAGATCGATTTCGGCAGCTGGGAGGGCGTGGCCTGGGACGCGATCGACCGCGCCGCGCTGGACCAGTGGGCGGCCGACCTGCTGCACGCGCGCCCGCATGGCGGCGAGTCGCCGGCGCAGGCAATGGTGCGGGTTGCCGGCTGGGCCGCGACGCTGGCTGAAGATCGCGTGGAATGCCTGTGGGTGGTCTGCCATGCCGGCCCGATGCGCATGCTGGCCGCGCACTGGCTGGGCTTGCCGCTGGCGGCGACGGTCAACTGGGACTTGGGCTTCGGTGCCAGTTGTGGCTTCACGCTGGGGCCGGGGGGGGGCCGGCTCGGCTGGTGGAACCGCGCCGCCTGATCAGCGCGCGGGCCGGCGGCTGCGCGCCGTGTCGAGGTCCTTGCAGATCTGCTCGGCGCCTTGGACCGCGCGCGGACCGGCGCGGTTGACCAGGTCGCCGTCGATCACGAACAGGTTGTTGCGCGCCACCGCTGTGACCTGTTTCCAGCGCCGCCACATCTCGAAATCCGGCAGCGGCTGGTCCGAATGCGTGGCGCCGATGCCCGCCGTCAGCATCGCTTCCGGGTTGCCCGCGATCACCGCTTCGACCGACACGGTCGGCACCAGCGGCGTCTCGGCCGCGAACAGGTTGCGCCCGCCGCACAGCGCCAGCATGTCGCTGACCAGGTGCTGGCCGTTGAGCGTCATCAGCGGCTGCTGCCAGACCTGGTAGAACACCGTCACCGGCGGACGTGACGCGTAGGTCTTGCGCAGCGTCTCCACCTGCTGGCGGAAGCCGTCGGCGGCGCGGCGCGCGGTGGTGTCGGTGCCAAGCAGCGCGCCGAGTTTCTCGATGTTTTCCGGGATCGCCGCCAGCCTGCGCGGCTCGCTGTAGAACAGCGGGATGCCGAGCGCGCGCAGCCGGTCGGTCTGCTTCTGCGCGTTGCCATGGCGCCATACCACGATCAGGTCCGGCTTGAGCGCGGCAATGCGCTCCAGGTCCAGCGCCCTGTTGTCGCCCACGCGCGCGATCTCGCGCGCTTGCGGCGGGTAATCGCTGTAGCTGACCGTGCCGACGATGCGATCGCCGCCGCCCGCGGCGAAGAGCATTTCGGTGACGTGCGGCGCCAGCGAGATCACGCGGCGCGCGGGCTGCGCCAGCATGACGGTCTGGCCCGAGTCGTCGACGGCGGATACCGCGGCGCAGGCGGGCAGCGCTGCAAGCAGCAGGGTGGAAGCGATAACGGGCGTCAGGCGGTTCAACATGAAATTGGGAAAGGGTTCAGGCAGTGGCCGCGGCCAGCGCCGTGTCCAGCCGCTGCCAGTCGTGTGGCTGGTCCGGCGGCAGGCCCAGGCGCAGGCTCGGCGGGCAGCCGCCGGCGGCGTCGAAATAGCGGGTCCACACGCCCTGTTGCGCGAGCGCGTGATGCAGCCTTGCGGCTTCGCGATGCGGCACCCAGCAGAACAGCGGATGCATCACCGGCGGCAGGCCATGGCGCTCCAGCAGCGCGGCCAGCTTCGCCCCGCACGCTTGCAGCCGCGCACGGGTGGCGTCCTGCCAGGCATGGTCGGCCAGGGCGTGCCGCGCGACTTCACGTGCCGGGCCCGATACGGTCCAGTGGCCCAGGCGCGCGCGCAGTGCATCCAGCAGTGCCGGCTGCGCCAGCACGAAGCCGCAGCGGATGCCGGCGAGGCCGTAGAACTTGCCGATCGAGCGCAGCACCACCAAGCCAGCCGCGTCGCTGTGCGCGGCCACTGAGCCATCGGGCAGGCAATCGATAAAAGCTTCATCGACCAGCAGCGTGCCGCCGCGCGCCGCCAGCGTCGCATGCCAGCGCAGCAGCATGGCGTCGGGCAGCACGCGGCCGGTCGGGTTGTTCGGGTTCACGACGACTAGGTGATCGAGCTCGTCGGCCAGGTCCGCCCGCGCAAAACCGGTTTCGTCCAATGCCACCACCGTATGCCCCGCGGCCGCGAAGGCCGGCGCATATTCGCTGTAGCCGAGCGCGGCGATGCCCACGCGGCCCGGACGCAACAGGCCCGGCAGCGTGCGGATGGCAGCCTGCGAGCCGGCCACGGGCAGGGCGTGCGACGCGCCGCATGCCTGCGCGGCCTGCTCGGCCAGGCCGTCGTCATCCTGCGGCAGCCGCTGCCACACCTGTGCGGGCAGCGCCCGCACCGGATAGCCGTCGGGATTGATGCCGGTGGACAGGTCGAGCCAGTCATCGGAGGGGCGGCCATAGCGGCGCACCGCGGCCAGCAGGTCGCCGCCATGGCGGATCGGGGGCAGGGCGGCGCTCATGCCGGCGTGGATGCAGTCAGGACTGCCAGTGTGCTGGCGGCCGCCAGCATCAGCCATAGCCAAAGCGTGCGCTCGACCAGCCGCAGGCAGGCCATCACATGCTTGGCTTGCGGCGCGGTGCCGGCGCCCAGCGGCGGGCGTTGTTCGATCTCACCGTGGTAGCGCGCGGGGCCGCCCAACTGCACACCAACTGCACCGGCGCCGGCGGCCATCACGGGACCTGCATTGGGACTCGACCACGCCGGCGCCTGCGTGCGCCAGCAGTGCAGCGCTTGCGCGGTGGCGCCGAGCAGCGCATACGACAGCGCGGTCAGGCGCGCCGGCACGAGGTTGAGCAGGTCATCGATACGCGCCGCGGCCCAGCCGAAATACAGCAGCCGCGGCGTGCGGTAGCCCCACATCGCATCGAGGGTATTGGCCAGGCGGAACACGATCACGGCAGGCGCACCGCCAATCAGGAACCAGAACAGCGCGCCGAAGATCGCGTCATTGCCGTTCTCCAGCACCGATTCACAGGCGGCACGGGCCAGCGCTTCGCTGTCGGCATCGGCGGTGTCGCGCGAGACGATGCGCGCGGTCAGCGCGCGCGCGGCGGGCAGGTCAGCCGTAGCAAGCGCGCTGGCAATCGGGGCGATATGCTGGTGCAGGCTGCGCGCGCCGAGCGCGGCATACAACGCCACGGCGTGCAATGCCAGCGCGGCAAGGGGGTGCCAGGCGGCGACGGCATCGACCAGCCACCAGGCAAGCGCGGCCGGGACCAGCACCAAGAAGCACCAGCCGGCAAGGCCCGCGATGCGCTGGCGCCAGGGCGTGCCACGGCGCTCGGGATCGTTGAGCGCGCGTTCCAGCGCGGCAGCAATGCGGCCGAAGCCCACCAGCGGATGCCAGCGGCGCGGCTCGCCGAGCCAGCGGTCCAGCAACGCGCCCAGCCATGCCGCTGCCACGCATGCCGGCCAGGCCAGCATCAGCATGTGGGATCGGGGCCCTTTACCGCAACCGGAATGCCCGCCACCAGCAGCCGCACGCAGTCGGCCGCGGCGGCCAGCTTCTGGTTCAGGCGGCCCAGTTCATCGACATAGAAGCGGGTGATGGCGCCCATCGGGACCACGCCGAAGCCAATCTCGTTCGAGACCAGGATCACGTGGCCCGGCAGTGTGGGCAGCGCGTTGAGCAGCGCTTCGATTTCTTCGGTGAAGGCGTCCGGCGGCGTGATCACGCCATGTTCGGGATAGCTGCGGCCTTCCGGGAACAGCAGGTTATTCATCCACAGCGTCATGCAGTCCACCAGGATGCAGCCGTCGTGGCGTGCATTGGCGTAGAGCGCATCGGCCAGGTGCACCGGCTCTTCCACCAGGCGCCAGTCGGCGGGGCGGCGGGCGCGGTGCAGGGCGATGCGGACCTCCAGCTCCTGGTCGGCCAGCGCCGGGTCCTGGTGTGCGGTGGCGACGTAGGTGACCGGGCCGCCGGTGAGGGTGGCGTGGTCGGTGGCGAGCTGTTCGGCAAAATGGCTTTTGCCGGAACGTGCGCCGCCCAGCACCAGGGTGAGCTGGCGGCTGCCGGTTCCGCTGGCGGCGGCACGCGGCTGGGGAGCCGCAGCGGTGCCGGGCGCGGGGGCAGGTGCGATGGCCGGGGTTTCCATCCGCGTATTGTAGCCGCCGCATCCGGCCCTCGCACGGCCCGCGTGCAGGCAGGTGCGATAATCCGCCAATGCAATCCGACTCCCCGCAATCCCTGCCACCGGGTGCCCTGCGCGGCACGCTGATGGTCCAGGGCACGACCTCCGATGCCGGCAAGAGCACCATCGTGGCCGGCCTGTGCCGGGTGCTGGCGCGTGCCGGCACACGCGTGGTGCCATTCAAGCCGCAGAACATGGCGCTGAACAGTGCCGTCACCGCCGACGGCGGCGAGATCGGCCGCGCGCAGGCGCTGCAGGCGCAGGCCGCGGGGCTGGCGCCGCATACCGATATGAACCCGGTGCTGCTCAAGCCCAGCAGCGACACCGGCGCGCAGGTGATCATCCATGGCCGCGCGCGGCTGGACCTGGATGCGCGCGCCTACCATGCCTACAAGCCCGAGGCGATGAAGGCCGTGCTGGCCTCGCATACGCGCCTGGCGCAGGCCTATGACGTGGTGCTGGTGGAAGGCGCCGGCAGCCCGGCCGAGGTCAACCTGCGCGAGCGTGACATCGCCAACATGGGCTTTGCCGAGCGCGTCGACTGCCCGGTGGTGCTGGTGGCGGACATCGACCGCGGCGGCGTGTTCGCGCACCTGGTCGGCACGCTCGACTGCCTGTCCGACAGCGAACGCGCGCGCGTGACCGGCTTCATCATCAACCGCTTTCGCGGCGATATCGGCCTGCTGGAGCCGGGGCTGGACTGGCTGGTGGCGCGCACCGGCAAGCCGGTGTTCGGCGTGCTGCCCTATCTGCACGGCCTGCATCTCGATGCCGAGGACGCCATCATCGGCGCGCAAGCGGACAAGTCCGGCACGCCGGCGCAGCGCCTGCGCGTGATCGTGCCGGTGCTGCCGCGCATCGCCAACCATACCGACTTCGACGCGCTGCGCGCGCACCCGCAGGTGGACTTGCAGTTTATCGGGCCGGGCATGCCGATACCGCCCGCGGACCTGGTGGTGCTGCCCGGCAGCAAGAACGTGCGCGGCGACCTGGACTTCATGCGGGCCAATGGCTGGGATGCGGCGCTGGCCCGGCACCTGCGCTACGGCGGCAAGCTGATCGGGATCTGCGGCGGCATGCAGATGCTGGGACGGCAGGTGCACGATCCGGATGGCCGCGAGGGCCCGGCTGGCAGCAGCGCGGGCCTGGGCTGGCTCGATTACGAGACCACGCTGGCTGCCGAGAAGCAGTTGCGCCAGGTCAGCGGACGGTTGGCGCTGGAGGGCTCGGACGCGCCGGCACGCGGCTACGAGATCCATCTGGGCGTCACCACGGGCAAGGGGCTTGAGCAGCCGGCCCTGTGGCTGGACTGCGGCGACGACACGGTGCGGCCCGACGGCGCGCGCTCGGCCGACGGCCAGGTGCTGGCTACCTATGTCCACGGCCTGTTCGACGAGCCGGCCGGCTGCCAGGCGCTGCTGCGCTGGGCGGGGCTGGACGGCGCCCAGGCGGTGGACCTGGACGCACTGCGCGAAGCGTCGCTGGAGCGGCTTGCCGACACCATGGCCGCGCACCTGGACCTGGGAGCGATGCTGGCGCCACTGCGGCGCTGAGGCTGTTCAGCCTCGCAAGGCACGGGGAGGACACAGGGTCCTGCTAGAATTGCGAATCCTTCGCATTTGCATTCTGCCGGAAGATGGCTTCTACGCCATATTCCACGCACTGCAGCGTCCGCTCAACATACTTCGCCCCCGTCATGGTCACCGGCCGCCTACGCGTCGTCTTCGTCAAGCTGCATCTTTATATCGGCCTTAGCCTTGGCCTGTTGTTCATCCTGCTGGGCTTGACCGGCATGACCATCGCCTGGCGCGACGAACTGGATGCGTGGCTCAATCCCGACCTGCTGGTGGCGTCCGCGCCGATGACTGCGCCGGTTTCGCCCGCCACTGTCCAGGCGGTGACCGACCGGCTGGCCGCGCCCCCCTACGGCAAGCCCAACCTGCTGATGCTGCCGGCCCATGCCGACGGCGTCTTCACCGCCTGGTACCCGGTCAAGGGGCCCGACGGCGTGGTGCCAGGGCGCTCGCGCCAGGTGATGGTCGATCCGGTCACGCTGGAAGTGAAGGGCGAGCGCGTCTGGGGCGAGGCTGGGCTGTCGCGCCGGCTGCTGCTGCCCACGCTGTTCCACCTGCATCGCTACCTGCTGTCGGGCGATACCGGCAAGACCATTACCGGGGTGGCCGGCATGCTGCTGCTGCTGACCACGCTGGTCGGGGTGGTGGTGTGGTGGCCCAGGATGAAGCTGCGCTCGGTGGTTCAGGCGTTCCGCATCACGCATGGCGGCTCGTGGCCGCGCTTCAATTATTCGCTGCACCGCGCGGGCGGCATCCTGGCCGCGCCGGTACTGGCCACTATCGCTTTCTCCGGCTGGTACCTGAACCTGCCCAAGTGGGTGACGCCAATCGTGGCGGGCGTGGTCACCGTGACGCCTCCGGCCAAACATGTCTCGGCACCGGCGCCGGCCGGGGCCCGGCCGCTTGACGCGGGCGAGATCATGGCCGCGGCGCAGGCGCAGTACCCGCAAGCGCAGGTGACCCGTATCAGTTTCCCGCGCAAGCTTGGCGATGCGTTCGAGGTGCGGCTGCGCCAGCCCGGTGAAGTGCGGCAGGACACCGGCGCCACGCGGCTCTGGCTCGATGCCTGGACCGGGCAGCGGCTGGGCGTGCGCGATCCGCGGGACGCGCCGGCCGGCGATACGCTGCTGAACTGGCTGTTCCCGCTGCATACCGGCGAGGCCTTTGGCCTGCCGGGCCGGGTCTTCATTACGCTGTTTGGGCTGGCGCCGCTGGTGTTCGCGGTGACCGGCGTGCTGATCTGGTGGAAACGGCGGCGCGGGCATCAGCGGCATGTGGTGAAGGCTGCGCGGCGCTCCAGCATGCGCCGGGCGTAAAAAAAAAGCAGACCGGCGGCCTGCTTTTTTTTTGTCTGGCACGGCGGCGCCGCTCAGATTTCCAGATTGTCGATCAACCGGGTCGCGCCCAGCTTGGCGGCCGTCAGAATCACCAGCGGCTCGCCAGCAAGGAATTCCTCGCGCGTAGGCGCCTGCAGATCGACGCGCTTGCGGATCGACACATAATCCGGCTTCCACCCGCGCTTGGCGAGCGACTCCTTCGCGCCGGCTTCCACCGCCAGCAGGTCGGCCGAGGCGCGGTCGCTGCCCAGCACGGTGTCGCGCACGTTGTGCAGGGTGCGGTACAGCACCGGGGCCTCGGCGCGCTCATCCGGGCTCAGGTAGCGGTTGCGCGACGACAGCGCCAGCCCGTCTTCGGAACGCACGGTCTCGGCCGGGATGATGTCGATCGGCAGCGCGAACTGCTGCACCATGCGGCGCACGATCATCAGCTGCTGGTAGTCCTTCTTGCCGAACACCGCCACGCGCGGCTGCGCGCACGAGAACAGCTTCATCACCACCGTGCATACACCCTTGAAGAAGCCGGGGCGGAACTCGCCTTCCAGGATATCGCCCAGGTCATGTGGCGGCTCCACGCGGTATTCCTGCGGCTCGGGGTACATGTCGCGCTCGGAAGGCGCAAACAGCACGTACACGCCTTCCTTCTGCAGCTTCTCGATATCGTCCTGCAGCGTGCGCGGGTATTTGTCGAAATCCTCGTTGGGGCCGAACTGCAGACGGTTCACGAAGATGGATGCTACCACCGGGTCGCCGTGCTGGCGCGCCAGGCGCATCAGCGACAGGTGGCCTTCGTGCAGGTTGCCCATGGTGGGGACAAAGGCAGCGCGGTTCTGGCCGCGCAGCTGGTCCCGCAGCTCTTGGATGGAGGAAATGACTTTCATCCGTTTGCGCGAGAAACCTCGGCCTTCAGGCCGGGGAGGGATAGCGCGCGACGCGAAGCGTCGCCCCTGAACTCGCTCTCCTTTGTTGTGGGCGCTACGGTTGAATAAGCAAATCCATCGCCGCGCTGGATCACTCTGCAGTGCTTGTAGGAAATGCCCTGCACGACACCTGCAGCGGTTTGGATGTTAACGGCGACCCGGCCAACATGGGTGCCAGCCTTCTTCCCGGCGGGCACCACGGCCTTGACCATGTCGCCGGTCTGAAAGCCGAATGCGCGCTTGTTGCGCATGAGATAGCCCCGCGGGAAGCCGTGAGCGGTAAGTCGGGTCCGTTGATAGCTCCCGCGGCCCGCGCACTTGATGCGCAGCACGGGGCGTTGCCAGTCCGAGACAGCGTGCACGTTGCCGACGCAGGCAGCGTCCAGGGCGTGCGACTTTGGCATCTCGAGCCGACAGCGGTTGTACTTCGTCTGTCCGCCTGACCCGGTCTCGACGGACAGCCTGAAGGATCTGAGGGCGTCCAACAGTGCGAGGCGGGTGGCATTCACGGCGGCGGCATCGCGCAGCGGCGCCTTGGCACGGGCCAGGATGTGTTGGGCGCGTGCCGGGTCCCGGCGCAGGAATGCCTCCAGCGCAAGCTTGCCCTTTTTCTGGTTGCAAGGCCGGCAAGCGAGCGTCAGATTGGAAACGCGATCGGATCCCCCGTTCGCCTTGGCGACGATGTGCTCGGCTTCCAAAGGACGATCCGTCGCATCGCAGTAGGAGCAGCTGCGCCCGAACTTCGCCAGCAGGTACTCCTTCACCTCGTAGCCTTGGAGGGTGCCCTGCTGGTACTCGACGCCGGATATCTCAGGATTCTCCATCGCCTGCATGTCGAAGCGCACCAGTTCCATGCTCAGGGCGGTGATGGGCGCGAGCTTGATGAAGCGACGCACCCACGCGGCGGTGGTGTCAACGCGGTGGCGCAGGCTGGGTGCCAGCCAGCCTGCCGGCTTGCGCCGGTTGTTGAACCGGGCTGCGCGATAACGGGTCTTGCGCCCGCGCCGGGCGCGCCGCATTGACCGGCGCGACGTCAGGGCTGCGCTGATCTGCTGGCCGCGGTGGATGATCTCAGCCAGCGAAAGCACAAAAGCATCAGGTTCGCCTGCCGCATCCGAGGTGGCTTCGCGGACGATGGCCACGCCGGTCTCCTTGCTGCCAGGATCCAGCTTGAGGCGTAGCGGCTGCAGAGCGCTTTGCGCCAGACGTCGATCTGTCAGCCGGATTGCGAACGGCATCAGGCGATGGACACGAGCGCGGCCCCGCTCAAGCAGCAAGCGGGCCCGCTTCTCACTGCACGGCATCAGCGGCTTGCCGTGCTTGTCCAACACAAAGACTGCCATGGCAATCTCCCCAATATGGTTGCCCTTACGGGCCTGGTTACGCCTCCCCTGCGGGAGGTCTCCCTTCGGCAATGTTACGAACCGGCGATCTGCCCCGATCCGTTTCGTGCTTACCCAGTCGCTTGTCTGCAACCGGGGCTTCGAGAGGTTGGGACTAAGGAAGCATCCCAACGTCGGTCTTGCACCTGTTCGCAACGTAGCGGGTTGATTACCGCTTTGCCTGGCCAACCCGAGCTTGTCAGTTGCCTTTCAAGCTCCGGCCGTTAGGCCGGGGTAGTTGACCTGCCTTGGTGTGCTGGTCGTGTGTAGTGTGACCCGGACGCCTGTCCCAGTTGGGCGGCGCCAGACATGCCGGTCTCGGCCTTCTGTCGGGCGTGAGCTTGTCTGGCCGGCTGTCGGCGGATTGTAGAACAAGTGGGGCGGGGCCGGACCCCGCAGCGCGGGTTGGTCAGGTCGGGCTGTACGCCAATCGCACATAAATTGGCGCGAACGGCTCGGCTTGTGTGATCTCCACCAGGGATTCGCGTGACAGCTCCAGCATGGCGATAAAGTTCACCACCACCACCGGCACGCCCTTGCCAGAGCGCACCGCGTCCTCGAACAGCTCGGAGAACTCCATGAAGCGCGCATGCTGCAGCCGGCGCAGGATCTGGCTCATGTGCTCGCGCACCGACAGTTCCTCGCGCGAGATCTTGTGGTGCTGGTTGAGCTTGGCGCGCTTGAGCACGTCGGCCCAGGCGGCCTTCAGGTCCACGGTTTCCACGTCCGGGAAGCGCGGCGCCAGGCTCTGCTCGATGTAGACCTGCGAGCGCAGGAAGTCGCGGCCCAGCTGCGGCACCGTGTCCAGGCGCAGCGCGGCCAGCTTCATCTGCTCGTATTCCAGCAGACGGCGCACCAGCTCGGCGCGCGGGTCCTCGGCTTCGTCGTCGCTGTCGGCCTTCTTGACCGGCAGCAGCATGCGCGACTTGATCTCGATCAGCATCGCCGCCATCAGCAGGTATTCCGCCGCCAGTTCCAGGTTGGTCTTGCGGATCTGCTCGATGTACGACAGGTACTGCCGGGTGACCTGCGACATCGGGATGTCGAGGACGTTGAAGTTCTGCTTGCGGATCAGGTACAGCAGCAGGTCCAGCGGGCCCTCGAAGGCTTCCAGGAAGATCTCGAGCGCATCCGGCGGGATGTAGAGGTCCTGCGGCAGCTTGAACAGTGGCTCGCCGTACAGGCGCGCGAACGCCATCCCGTCGACCATGTCGGCGGGGCCTGCCGGAGCGGATGCGGCGGCCGCGGCCACGGCCGGCAGCTCCACGGGCAGCGGCAGCTTGTCCTGGTCGCCAGCGCTCATGCTCTGGGTGCGGTCGCGGGGGCGGCGGGAATCAGTTGTCCAGCGAGTAGACGTAAGGCTTCTGCGCCACGCGCGAAGCCTCGGCGCGGGCGCGCTCTTCGAGGTTGATCGGCGACTTGTCCCACAGCAGGGCGCGGCCGTCGCGCTGCTCGGCCTCCAGCGTCGGGCGCTCTTGCTTGAGCTGCTTCAGGAACTGGGTGATATCGGATTCGTAGAGGGCCATGGTCAACCGTGATGCGCCCGCACGGGCGCCAGATAGGTGCAGTGGGCCACGATTTTACAGTATCGGCCCCCCGGAATGCATCCGGGCCGGGTGCAGCGGTACGGAAAGGGGCCGGAAAGTTCCGGGCGCAAGGCCGGGTGTGGTCAAATACCGACTTTGTATGTGTGGACAATCGGCGATGCCGCAAGACACCGCTAACACCGCGAACTCCGCTGGCCGCGCGCCGTGGCGCGTGGCCGCGCGCGCGCTGGCTGCGCTGGCCGCGTTGGCGCTGGCGGCTGGTCCGGCCCACGCCGCCTACAAAGTCGAGGTCGAGGCACCCAAGCCGATTCGCGAGATACTGGAAGAGCACCTCGACCTGGCCCGCTACAAGGACCGGGCCGACCTCTCGCAGGACCAGTTCGACTATATGGTCGAGACCGTCGGCGAGCAGGTGCGCGGGTTCACCTCCACCGAAGGCTATTTCGACCCGACCACCACCACCCGCGTGGAAGGCGAGGGCGACCAGCGCGTGGTCCACGTCATGGTCGACCCCGGCGCGCGCACGCTGATCCGCAATGTCGACATCCAGGTGACCGGCCCGGCCACCACGCAATCGCCCGAGCAGGTGGCGGAGGTGCAGGCCAGGTGGGGGTTGCCGGTCGGTGAGCCGTTCCGGCAGAACGACTGGGACAAGGCCAAGGAAGACGCGCTGGTCACGCTGCAGAGCCACAACTACTACGGCGCGCGCCTGGCCGCGTCGCAGGCGCGCGTGGAGCCGGACGACCAGCGCGCGGACCTGTCGGCGCACTATGCCAGCGGTCCGGCCTACCGGCTGGGTCCGCTCAAGGTGGCGGGCACGCGCCGCTACCCGGAACAGATCATCCACCACGTCAACCCGCTCAACGAGGGCGAGCCCTACCGCGTGGAGCGGCTGCTGGAGCTGCAGCGCGCGATCCAGAACCAGCCGTACTTCTCCAACGTGCAGGTCGACCTGGAGCCGCCCCCCGATGCCGACAAGGCGGTTGACGGCGTGGTCACCGCGCCGGTGTCGGTGCGGGTGCGAGAGTATCCGGCGCACCGGCTCAACAGCGGCGTGGGCTATACCACCGACACCGGCGCGCAGGTGGAAGGGCGCTATTCGTACTACAACCTGTTCAACCGCGCCTGGACCTTCGACTCGCAGGCGCGGCTGGAACAGAAGCGATCCTACCTGTTCGCCGAGACCGCGATGCCGCCGGACCGGGGCAACTACCGCAACAGCGTGTACAGCAGCTACGAACGCACCATCGACATCGAGAACACCGACACCACCAGCCTGCGTGCGGGCCTGAAGCGCTCACGCTCGCGCGAGAAGTACGACGTGACCACGTCGCTGGACTTCTACTACGACAAGCTGCTGCCGACGGACCAGGCCAGCCAGATCAGCAAGGCGCTGGTGCCGGCCTTTGCCTGGACGCGCCGTGACGTCGACAACCCGGTGTTCCCGCGCCGCGGCAATGTGATCAGCACCCAGGTCGGGGTGGCCGCCAAGGGCCTGCTCAGCGATGCCACCTTCCTGCGGCTGTACGGCCGTATCCGCCAGTACATCCCGGTCGGCAAGCGCGACCTGGTGGTGGCCCGGCTTGAGCTCGGCGCCGACCTGAGCGGCGAAAGCTCGAGCCAGATCCCGGCCACGCTGCGTTTCCGCGCCGGCGGCACCGATTCGATCCGCGGCTACGGTTACCAGTCGATCGGCACGCCCAGCGGCGCCAGCATCTTGCCGGCCAAGTACCTCGGCACCGGCAGCCTCGAGTACCAGTACTGGTTCAAGCCGGACTGGGGGGTGGCCGCATTCTGGGATGCCGGCACCGCCTCCGACAACCTGCGCGGGGTGACCCTCTACAACGGCGTGGGCGTCGGCGTGCGCTGGCGCACGCCGGTGGGCCCGCTGCAGCTGGACGTGGGCTATGGCATCCAGAAGCGGCAGTTCCGGCCGCATATCTCGCTGGGGGTGGCGTTCTGATGAGCGCCCACGACCTGCCTTCCGTGCCCGGCGGCGGCGACCGGGCCCCGCCCCCGTCAGCCCCCGCGCCGCGCAAGCGCAGGCGGCTGTGGCGGGTGCTGGCCTGGCTGATCGGGACTCTGCTGTTGCTAGCGGTGGCACTGGTGGCCGCGGGCGTGGCGGCGCTGCGCACCGAGGCCGGCACTCGCCACCTGTGGACGCTGGCCACGCGGCTGTCTGCCGGCATGCTCAGCGGGCGGCTGGAAGGCGGCACCGTGGCGCATGGCCTGCGCCTGCGCGACGTGGTGTTCGCCAGCGGGCAGACCCGCGTCGCGGTGGACCGCGTCGACGGCAGCTGGGCCCTCGGCTGGCAGCCGCGGCGCCTGCATGTGCAATGGCTGCGCATCGGCAAGGCCGAAGTGAAGCTCGGCCCCTCGGAGCCGAGCACGGGGCCGATGCAGTTGCCCAAATCGCTCGTACTGCCGCTGGCCATCGATGTCGATTCGCTCACGCTTGAGCGGCTGTCGCTGCTGCAGGGCACGGCGCCCACGGCCGCGCCGATGGCGTTCAGCAACCTGGCCGGTGCGCTGCACAGCGACGGCCAGCGCCACGGCGTCAGCGTGGACACGCTGGAAACGCCCTACGGCAAGCTGGCCGCCAACGCGCAGCTGGGCGCGCTTGCGCCGTTCGCGCTCAGCGCCGAAGCCCTGCTCGAGAGCAGCTGGCAGGATGAGTCCTTTGCCGTCAACGCCAGCGCCAACGGCAATCTCAAGGCCCTGCGCGCCGAACTGCAGGCCAGCGGCGACCGCATCCACCTGCGCGCCGGCGTCGACGTGACGCCGTTCGGCAAGGTGCCGTTCACACACCTGCTGGTCGATGGCGATCGCATCAACCCGCGCCTGTTCAGCCCGTCGGCGCCACAGGCCAACCTGACCGTGCATGCGGAACTGCGGCCAGTGGACGGCGTGGCGGCCGGCAAGAAGCCGGCCGGCGCGGAAGCGGCGTCGGCCCCTGCGGCGGCTTCCGCACCAGCCGCGTCGGCTGCTTCCGCAGCCTCGGCTCCCGTGGCGACGCCCGCCCCCGCACCGCTGGCCGTTGCCGGCGACATCGAGATCCGCAACCTGGAAGCCGGTCCGCTGGACAAGGAGCGGCTGCCGGTGCAGTCGGTGCGCGCCCATGTCGAACTAAGCGAGATGGCACAGGCGGTGTCGGACCTGCGCGTGGCGCTGAGCGGCAACGCCGGGATCAGCGGCAGCGGATCGCTGCGCGGCGGCCGTGGCGGCTTCGACCTGGACGTGCGCAGGCTGGACCCGGCCGAACTGCATGGCTCGCTGACCAGCGCCAGCCTGTCGGGTCCGGTGGTGGTGCGCATGGAGCCGGGCCGGCAAAGCGCGGCGCTGGACCTGTCGGACGGGCCGCTGAAGCTCTTTGCCGATGCCAGCATGGACGCCGAGGCTGTCACCTTGTCCGCGCTGCGCGCGGCGGTCGGGCCGGGCCTGCTGACCGCGGAAGGCAAGCTGGGCCTGAAGGACAAGCAGCCGTTCAGCTTCAAGGGCAAGCTGGCTGCGTTCGATCCCTCGCGCCTGGCCAGGGTGGCCGCGGGCAGGATCAACGCGGATTTCACCGCGACCGGCGAGATCGCGCCGCAGCTTGGCGTGGCCCTGGACTTCGCCGTGCATGAGAGCGAATACGCGGGCCTGCCGATGACCGGCGGCGGCAAGGTGCGCCTGGCGGGCGAGCGGCTCTTGCCGAGCGAGGCGTCGCTGACCATGGCCGGCAACCAGGCCAACTTGCGCGGCAGCTTTGGTGCGCGCGGCGATGCCTTGAAGCTGGCGGTCGACGCGCCGCAGCTGGAGCGCCTCAAGTTCGGCGTGGCCGGCAGGCTCAAGCTCGACGCCACCATCACCGGCACGCTGAAGAAGCCCGAGGTGGTGGCTGACTACAGCGCGCAGGCGCTGGAGGTGGGCCCGCACAAGGTGGCCAGCGCCAGCGGCCGCGCCGAAGTGCGCGGCGGGCTGGACGGCCCGCTGTCGGTGCAGCTGGCCGCGCGCGACTACCGCGGCCCGCAGGCCAGCCTGAGCACGCTCGATGCCACGCTCAACGGCACCCAGGCCAGCCACAGTTTCGACGTCAAGGCTGCCGGCAGCCTGAACAAGCGGCCCTTGCGGCTGGCGCTGGCGGGGCAGGGCGCGTGGAAGGGCAAGGACGGCTGGAACGGCACCATCAGCACGCTGGAGGAGCACAGCACCGTCAACCTGCGCCTGGCTGCGCCGACGCAGCTGCTGGTGGCCGACCAGCGCGTGCGCCTGGGCGCCGCGCGCCTGCTGCTGGACCGTGCCACGCTGGCGATCGACAGCCTGGACTGGGACCACGGCCGCATCCGCAGCGCGGGCAGCCTGGACGGCCTGCAGGTCGGGCACGTGCTGGAGCTGATGGAAACCATCACCGGCCAGAAGCCGCCGGTGCGCTCCGACCTGGTCATCGACGGCCGCTGGAACCTGGCGCTGGCCGAGACCGCGACCGGGTTTGCCGAACTGCGCCGGCGCAGCGGCGACCTGTCGGTCAACGCGGGCCGCGGCTTCACGACGCTCGGCCTGGGCGAGACCAGCCTGCGCGCCGAGGCCGGCGGCAACCGCATCGCGCTGCGCGGCGGCATGGTGTCGGGCCGCATCGGCAAGCTGGTGGTCGATGCCTCCGCCGGCCTGGTGCAGGAGCAGGGGCTGCAGACCGTGGGCCCGGCCTCGACCCTGGGCGGCACCGTGACTGCCGACGTGCCGAGCCTGAAATCGCTGGAAGCGCTGACCGGCCCGCAGTACGCTTTCGACGGCAAACTTGCTGCGGCAGTGCGCCTGGCCGGCACGGTCGGCGCGCCACTGCTGACCGGCACCGTCGACGGCGACAACCTGGCCGTCACGATGTACGACCTGGGCCTGCGCCTGACCGACGGCACCGTGCGGGTGGTGCTGGACCAGAACACGGTCGAGCTCAGGCAAGTGGAATTCCACGGCGGCGACGGCAAGATCACCGCCACCGGCAACGTCAAGCTGGGCGAGACCGATGCCAACCTGACCGGCAAGATCGTTGCCGACATGCTGCAGCTCTTT
The DNA here is from genome assembly GCF_055385985.1 of Cupriavidus sp. LA-1. Taxonomy (NCBI): domain Bacteria; kingdom Pseudomonadati; phylum Pseudomonadota; class Betaproteobacteria; order Burkholderiales; family Burkholderiaceae; genus Cupriavidus; species Cupriavidus sp. LA-1. Next base: position 580,316 of record NZ_AP031387.1, read on the forward strand.
GCCAGCCCGGAACGCACGCTGGTGATCTCGGGCGATGCCAGTATCGGCAACGAGAACAAGCAGGTCGTGATCCGCGGCAAGTTCCGCGTCGACCGCGGCCTGTTCGATCTGCCCAAGGCCGGCGCGCCGGTGCTGGGCGACGACGTCGTGGTGATCCGCCGCAAGGACCAGCGCGCCGTGAAGACGGCCGCCACGCCGGCGCCGGAGGCCAAGCCGGCCAGCAAGTACAGCCCGGTGATCGACCTGGCCGTTGACCTGGGCAATAACTTCCGCTTCCGCGGCGCGGGCGCGGACCTGTTGCTGGCCGGCCAGATGGAGGTCAAGAGCGAACCCCTGGCACCGATGAAGGCCACCGGCACGGTGAGCGTGACCGATGGCACCTATGAGGCGTTCGGGCGCAAGCTCAATATCGAACGTGGCATCATCAACTTCAACGGCCCGATCGACAATCCGAATATGAACATCCGCGCCATGCGCCGCAACCAGGAGGTGGAAGCGGGCGTGGAGGTGACCGGCACGGTGCGGCTGCCGCGCGTGCGGCTGGTGTCGGAGCCCAATGTGCCGGATGAAGACAAGCTGTCGTGGCTGATGTTCGGCTATGGCGCGGAGAGCGCCGGTGCCGGCCAGCAACGCCAGCTGGGCGGCGGCGCGCTGGGTGGCGCGGCGCTGGGCCTGATCGGCGGCAAGGCCGGCAAGGGTATCGTCTCGAATTTCGGCATCGACGAATTCTCGATCGGGCCCAGCACCGCGGGCCTCAATGACCAGCAGGTGGTCAGCATGGGCAAGGCCATTACCGAGCGCATGTCGGTCGGCTATGAGCAGAGCCTGACCTCGGCCTCGAACGTGGTGAAGCTGACCTGGCAGCTCTCGCGGCGCTGGTCGCTGATTGCCAAGGGCGGCTCCATCAACGGTTTGTCGGTCTTGTTCAACCGCCGCTTCGACAGCTGGGCGAACCTGTTCAGCGGGGCCTCGGGTCGCAGCGGCACCAGAAGGAGCCAGGATGACAGTCAGCCACTCAATCCGGAAAGTGCGGCGCAGGCGGCCTCGTCGGTCATCGCCGAGCCTGTGCGCCGCTGATTTACGCCCGTCCACTCTTGCGTCGCCGCGACGCCTTGCCGCCATGGGACTGATTGCCTCGATGCTTGCGCTGTTCGGCTGCGACCAGCAGAAGGTCGATGAAGCCATGAAGAAGGCGGGCGACACCGCCCGCAACACCTGGAACGCGATCAAGCCCGACAGCGAGCTGTTCAAGGGCATTGTGCCGGGCCAGTCCACCGAGGAAGACCTGCGCCGCCAGGCCGGCAAGCCCGAGATCGTCTGGGAAGAGGCCGACGGCGGGCGCCGGCTGGAGTACCCGCGCGGCCCCGAGGGCACCACCACATGGATGGTCACCATCGGCGCCGACGGCAAGGTCGCGAAGATCGAGCAGGTACTGACGGCCGAGAACTTCGCGCGCGTGCGTGCTGGCATGAGCCAGGACGACATCCGCCGCCTGCTGGGCAAGCCCACCAAGGTGGAGGCGTTCGCGCTGAAGAAGGAAGAGGTGTGGGGCTACCGCTGGATGGAGACCTCGACCGACAAGGCCTTTTTCAATGTGCATTTCAACAGCGACGGCACCGTCACCACGACCTCGCGCAGCGACGATCCGTCGAAGATGCAGGGCGGCTGAGGCGAGGCAGTCTCTCCAGTCAAGAAAAAAAAACGGCGGTCGCCCGAAGGCGCCGCCGTTTTGTCCTTGCGCGGTTCAGTTCAGCCGATGCGCATGCCCGGCACCGCGCCGTCGTGCGGTTCCAGGATATACAGGCCCGGCGCGGCCTTTTCATCCGCGGCCGAGGCCGCCAGCACCATGCCTTCGGACAGGCCGAACTTCATCTTGCGCGGGGCCAGGTTGGCCACCACCACGGTCAGCTTGCCGACCAGCTGCTCCGGCGTGTAGGCCGACTGGATGCCGGAGAACACATTGCGGGTGCGGCCTTCGCCCAGGTCCAGCGTCAGCTGCAGCAGCTTGTTCGAGCCCTCCACCTTCTGGCATTCGACAATCTTCGCGACGCGCAGGTCCACCTTGGCGAAGTCGTCGATGGTGATGGTGTCGGCGATCGGCTCGATGGCCGAGCCGGCAGCCGCGGCTGCCGGCGCCGCCGTCGCCGTCGCCTGCAGCGATTCGCGGTTGGCGGCCAGCAGCGCGTCGACCTGCTTGGCGTCGACGCGCGTCATCAGGTGCTGGTAGGCCTGCACCGGGCTGGCGGCCGACAACTGCTTGTCGATGGCGCGCCAGTCCAGCGGCTCGACATTCAGGAAGCGCTCCACGCCGGCGGCCACGTTCGGCACCACCGGCTTCAGGTACACCGTCAGCAGGCGGAAGGCTTCCAGCGAGACCGAGCACGCCGCGTGCAGCGCCGCGCGCTTGCTTTCGTCCTTGGCCAGCTCCCACGGCTTCACGGTGTCGACGAAGGCGTTGACCGTGTCGGTCAGCTCCATCACCAGGCGCAGCGCCTTGCTGTACTCGCGGCTTTCATAGAAGTGGGCGACCTGCGGCGCGGCCTGGCGCAGTTGCTCGAGCAGCGGATGGGCGAGCGCGGATTCATCGACCTTGCCCTCGAAGCGCTTGACCAGGAAGCCCGCGGCGCGGCTGGCGATATTGACGTACTTGCCGATCAGGTCGCTGTTCACGCGCGCAATGAAGTCATCGAGGTTCAGGTCGAGGTCTTCCATGCTCGCGTTGAGCTTGGCGGCGAAGTAGTAGCGCAGCCATTCCGGGTTCATGCCGGTGTCGATATAGCTCTGCGCGGTGATGAAGGTGCCGCGCGACTTGCTCATCTTGGCGCCGTCCACGGTCAGGAAGCCGTGGGCGAAGACGTTGGTCGGGGTGCGGTAGCCCGAGAAGCGCAGCATCGCCGGCCAGAACAGCGTGTGGAAATACAGGATGTCCTTGCCGATGAAGTGATACTGCTCGGCGGTCGAGTGCGGGCCGACCCAGGCGTCGAAGTCGATGCCCTTCTTCGCGGCCAGGTTCTGGAAGCTGGCGTAGTAGCCGATCGGGGCGTCCAGCCACACGTAGAAGTACTTGCCGGGCGCGCCCGGGATCTCGAAGCCGAAGTAGGGCGCATCGCGCGAGATGTCCCAGTCGGACAGGGTCGAGGTCTCGCCCTCGGCGCCCAGCCATTCCTGCATCTTGTTGGCGGCCTCGGGCTGGGCCAGGTCGGCCACCCATTCACGCAGGAAGGTCTCGCAGCGGGGATCGGACAACTTGAAAAAGTAGTGGGCCGACGACTTGCGCACCGGGGTCGCGCCCGACACCACCGAATACGGGTTCTTCAGGTCGGTCGGCACGTAGGTGGTGCCGCAGACCTCGCAGGAGTCGCCGTACTGGTCCTTGGCGCCGCACTTCGGGCACTCGCCCTTGATGAAGCGGTCCGGCAGGAACATGTTCTTGACCGGGTCGAAGAACTGCTCGACCTCGCGCTCGGCGATCAGGTCCTCGGCCTTCAGGGCCAGGTAGATCTTCTCGCACAGCACGCGGTTCTCTTCCGCGTCGGTGCTGTAGTAATTGTCGAACGACACCAGGAAGCTGTCGAAATCGCGCTTGTGCTCGGTCCAGACGCGGTCGATCAGTTCCTTGGGCGTGATGCCTTCCTTCTCGGCGCGCAGCATCACCGGCGTGCCGTGGGTGTCGTCGGCGCCGACGTAGTAGACCTCGTTGCCCATCATGCGCTGGAAACGCACCCAGATATCGGTCTGGATGTATTCCACCAGGTGGCCGATATGGATCTGGCCGTTGGCATAAGGCAGGGCGGATGTGACGAGGATGCGACGTGCGGTCATAGACAGGAGCCGGTCAGGAGCGGGGAAATATCAGGGGGACGGCGCCAGCCAGGCGGGGCGGGCGCGTGCCGGGAAGGGGCTATTTTAGCAACTGGCCGGCGCCTGCGCGCCGGTTCCGCATGGCGGAATGGCGTGGGCCCCGGATCCGTCCGGCCCAAAAAAAAAGCGCCGGTCAGAGCCGGCGCAGCTTTCCACAACGGAAAAGGAGGAGAAATCAGGTACCGCCCGGGAGGTCAGCCACCCATCGCGAGCCAGCAACGGTGGCAAGCGGCACCTGTTTCTATGACCGGGTCACCCTTGAATTGGTTTCAAAAAAATTTCGACGCGGCGATTTTGTGCCCGTCCGGCCTCGCTCGCGTTGTCCGCGACCGGCTGGGTCTGCCCGCGCCCTTCGGCCGTCAGGCGGTTCCGTGCGACGCCGCGATCACCCAGGTAGCCGGCGACGCTCTGGGCGCGGCGCTGCGACAGCTGCATGTTGTAGTTGGGGTTGCCGGTGCTGTCGGTATGGCCCACCACGTTGGCGCTCACGTCCTGGTGCTGGCCGAGGGTCTGCGCGACCTGGTCAAGCACCGAGCGGAACGACGGCTTGATGGTGGCACTGTCGGTATCGAAGGTGACCTGGCTGGGGATGTTGAGCTTCAGCGAGCCGTCCGGCTGCTCGGTGATCTGGGTGCCGGTGCCCGCGGTGTCCTTGCTCAGCTTGCCGCGGATGGCGTTCCAGTTGTAGCCGGTTGCACCGCCGAGGGCACCGCCCACGGCCGCGCCCACCAGCGTGCCGGTGGTGTTGCCGCCGATCAGGTTGCCAAGCCCCGCGCCGACCGCTGCGCCGACGCCGGTACCAACCGCCGTATGGGTCTGCTGTTCGGTGGCGCAGCCAGCTGCCAGCAGCGTGGCGGCGGCGAGCGAGACGGTAACGAGCTTGATATTCATGTGTTCTCCTTCTGATGTTCCCGTAAATGTCCTTGGTACCGCATCGCGATGGTAACGCCAAGGCTAGCGGCAGGTAACCCTTTGTACATGTCGGACCCGGCCGGTCCGGGCACCGCCTGCGGTGCCGGCCTGCCGGGCCGCCCAACCGCACTACAATATGGATATGGCGGCGCGCGCACAAGTGCAAGCTTGTGATATTTGTAAATGTCTGTAATCCCCCACCCCAGGGAGGGTATTGCACGCGGATTACCGGCCTTCATGGCCGGTGCTGCATACTTTGAAACATCAGGCGCGAGTTAACCTGCGCCAGTCCCCCAATCCTCGAAGCGGAGTTTGTCTTGAGCGTCAGCACTGAGCAGGTCACCGAAGCCCTGCGCACCGTCATCGACCCCAATACGGGCAAGGACCTGGTGTCCACCCGCTCGGCCAGGAACATTCGCGTCGACGGCGGCGATGTCTCGCTGGAAGTCGAACTTGGCTACCCCGCGAAGAGCCAGTTCGAGCCGATCCGCAAGCTGGTGGTTGCTGCGGTGCGGCAAGTGCCGGGCGTGAGCAATGTCAGCGTGGCGGTGACCATGAAGATCGTCGCGCACGCGGTGCAACGCGGCGTCAAGCTGCTGCCGGGCGTGAAGAACGTGATCGCGGTGGCCTCGGGCAAGGGCGGGGTGGGCAAGTCCACGACGGCCGTGAACCTGGCGCTGGCGCTGGCCGCCGAAGGCGCGCGCGTGGGCATGCTCGACGCCGATATCTACGGCCCGAGCCTGCCGATGATGCTGGGCATCGACGGCCGCCCGGAATCCGCCGACGGCCAGACCATGGAGCCGCTGGAAGGCCACGGCCTGCAGGCCAACTCGATCGGCTTCCTGATCGAGCAGGACAACCCGATGGTGTGGCGCGGCCCGATGGTCACCTCGGCGCTGGAGCAACTGCTGCGCCAGACCAACTGGCACGACCTGGACTACCTGATCGTCGACATGCCGCCGGGCACCGGCGACGTCCAGCTGACGCTGTCGCAGAAGGTGCCGGTCACCGGCGCGGTGATCGTCACCACGCCGCAGGATATCGCGCTGCTGGATGCCAAGAAGGGCCTGAAGATGTTCGAGAAGGTGGGCATTCCCATCCTGGGCATCGTCGAGAACATGGCGGTCTACTGCTGTCCGAACTGCGGCCATGTCGAACATATCTTCGGCCAGGGCGGTGGCGAGAAGATGTGCGCCGACTACGGCGTGGACCTGCTGGGCAGCCTGCCGCTGAACCTGCAGATCCGCGAGCAGGCCGACTCCGGCCGCCCGACCGTGGTGGCCGAGCCCGACAGCCCGGTGGCCGAGACGTACCGCGCCATCGCGCGCAAGGTGGCGATCAAGGTCGCCGACAAGGCGCGCGACATGACCAGCAAGTTCCCGAGCATCGTGGTGCAGAACACCTGAACGCGGTGCGCCGCGGTCCCTGCCATGGACAGCCAGCCTACCCCCGACCTGCCGGCACCCGGTGCCCGCCCCGCCGTCACCATGGCGGTGGTGATGCGCAAGGTCGCGCTGGCCAACCGCTGGCAGCCGTGGAAATGGGAACTGGATGAGGTGCTGCCGGACCTGAGCGAGTTCGGCACCCACCCGGTGTGCCTGGAGCACGACGCCCATGGCGCGCGCTGGCTGTACCCTGGCTTCGAGGTGGAACTGTTCCGCGACCAGGGCGAAGGCTATTACCTGAACCTGACCTCGACCACGCCGTGCTGGTTCGTGCTGTGGCGCATGCCGGAAGACGACGGCAGCGGCGAGGACGCCCATCCGGTCCCGATGACCGTGACGCTGTCGTACAACGAGGCCGGCCGCTGGCTCGATGCTGGCGAGACCGTCGAGAACGTGCCGCTGGCGCCCGCGCAGCGCGAGTGGCTGCAGGCCTACGTCAGCGAACACTACCGGCCCGAGCCCAAGCAGCGGCGCCGGCCCGAATCCTTCAAGGCGCCGGAAGACCGCGCCCGCTACTGACCCTGGCACCCTGCCACTACCGTGAAGCTGTCCCGCCGATGAGCGATTCGTCCTTCCTGTCGCGCTGGTCGCGCCGCAAGGCCGCGGTGCGCGAAGGCGTTGCCGTGCCGGCCGAACCGCTGACGCCGCCGGCTGTCGAGCCTTTGCCCGCGACGACTGAAGCATCGCCCGCGGTGCCGGAAGTACCGGCCCCGACGCTGGAGGACGTGGCCGCGCTGCAGCCCGGCGATGACATCGCCCGCTTCGTGGCCCGCGGCGTGGATGAATCGGTCAAGCGCGCCGCGCTGAAGACGCTGTTCGCCGATCCGCACTTCAATGTGATGGACGGGCTCGACATCTATATCGACGACTACAGCAAGCCTGACCCGATCCCGCCGGCGATCCTGCGCCAGTTGCGCCAGGCCGAGACCCTGGGCCTGTTCGAGCCGACCGACGAGGAACGTGCGGCGGCCGAGGCCGCGGCACGCCTGTCCGGGCCTGAACGGGTACCGGTGGCAGCGCATGATGCGGCTGAGGAAACGGCCACGGAAGCCGCTGAGTCGCTGGCTCAGGCCGAGGTGCCGGCAGACGTCGAAACGCAGCCGCCGGCAGCGAGTCAAAGCGTAGAACAGGGCCAGCCAGACCCGCACAAACGCGCGTAGCCCCCGGGGGGCACCGCAGCCTACAATAGGCATCCCCACAATCCGCCGGCCCGCAGACCCCCGCCAAGAGGGGACGTCCGGACCGGTCAGCCGCATTCGCCATGCCGACGCTGATCTGCAACTGCAACGACACCATGCTGCTTGACGGGGCGGCGTTGTCCGAAGCAACCAAGGACGCCAGCCAGGGCCCCCTGAAAGTCCATCGCCTGCTGTGCCGGCGCGAAATCGGCGACTTCACCGCCGCGCTCGACGGTACCGACGACGTGATCGTCGCCTGTACCCAGGAACGCCAGCTCTTTACCGAAGTGGCCGCGCAAGCCGCCCACGGCAACGATGGCCGCCCGGTGGTGGTCGCGCCGGTGCGTTTCGTCAATATCCGCGAGACCGGCGGCTGGTCGCAGGGCGCCCGGCGCGACCCGAAGACGGCCAACGCCAAGATCGCCGCGCTGCTGGCCGTGGCTGCACTGCCCGAACCCGATCCGGTGCCGGTGGTGGACTACCGCTCCGATGGCGCGGTGCTGGTGCTGGGCCCGGCGCAGCGCGCGCTGCCGTGGGCCGAGCGCCTGGCCGCGATGCAGCTCGAAGTCACGGTGCTGCTGACTGGCAGCGACCAGCGCGAAGGGGCCGCGGCGCAGCCGGCGGCGCGCGCCTATCCGGTCCACAGCGGCCGGCTGGCCTCGCTGACGGGCTGGCTCGGCGCGTTCGAGGCCAGCTGGGAGACCGGCGCCGGCCGCAGCAACCCGATCGACCTGGACCTGTGCACCCGCTGCAATGCCTGCATCGACGCCTGCCCCGAGGACGCGATCGACTTCAGCTACCAGGTGGACCTGTCGCGCTGCCGCTCGCACCGCGATTGCGTGCGCGCCTGCGGCGCCGCCGCGGCGATCGACTTCGACCGCCCGCAGGGTACCGTGCAGGGCCGCTTCGACCTGGTTTTCGACCTGTGCGACGCGCCCGCCTTCACCATGCACCAGCCGCCGCAGGGCTACCTGCACGCCGGCGCCGATGCCGGGCGCCAGCAGGCGCAGGCGCTGATGTTGGCGGGGCTGGTGGGCGAGTTCGAGAAGCCGAAGTTCTTCCGTTACAAGGAAAGCCTGTGCGCGCATGGCCGCAACCAGACCACGGGCTGCACCGCCTGCATCGACATCTGCTCGACCGAGGCCATCGCGTCGCGCTGGCATGACGGCAAGGGGCGCATCGAGGTCGCGCCCAACCTGTGCATGGGCTGCGGCGCCTGCACCACGGTCTGCCCGAGCGGCGCCATCAGCTATGGCTACCCGGGGCCGGAGGTGACGGGCGCGCGCCTGCGCACGCTGCTGTCGGCATACCGCCAGGCGGGCGCGCGTGATCCGGTGGTGCTGCTGCATGGCGAGGAATATGGAACGCCCGCGCTGCTGGCGCTGGGCCGCGCCGCCCGCGGTGGCAAGGCCAACGGCGTGCCCGCCAATGTCATGCCGTTGCCGCTGTTCCATCCGGCCTCGGCCGGGCTGGAGCAGTGGCTGGCCGCGCTGTGCTGGGGCGCAAGCCGCGTGGCCGTGCTGCTGACCGGCGACGAGGCGCCGCAATACCGCACCGCGCTGCTGGAGCAGATGGCGGTCGGGCGGGCCATGCTGGCCGGCCTGGGCTATGACGGCGAGGTGCTGTCGCTGGTCGAGGCCGCCGACACCACGGCGCTCGATGCCGGCCTGGCGGCGCTGCGCCCGAGCCGCAACGCGCTGCCGCCGGCGCCGTTCGGCCCCGTGGCGGCCAAGCGCGAGATGCTGGACTTTGCGCTGGACCACCTGGCGCGGCACGCGCCGGTGCCGGCGCAGAGCGTGCCGCTGCCGGCCGGCGCCCCGATCGGCGCGGTCGCCGTGGATACCGGCAAGTGCACCCTGTGCATGGCCTGCGTGGGCGCGTGCCCGTCGCAGGCGCTGCGCGACAACCCCGAGCGCCCGGTGCTCAGCTTTATCGAGCGCAATTGCGTGCAGTGCGGGCTGTGCGAGAAGACCTGCCCGGAAGACGCCATCACTCTGGTGCCACGCCTGCTGGCCGGCGACGCGGCACGCCGTCCGGTGACCCTAAACGAGACCCAGCCGTTCCATTGCATCCGCTGCGGCAAGCCCTTCGGCACGGCGCAGATGGTGGAGTCGATGCTGGTGCGCCTGGCCGGCCACCCGGCCTTTGCCGGCGCGGCGGCCGAGCGCCTGAAGATGTGCCCTGACTGCCGCGTGGTGGACATGATGGAGCGCGATCCGGGCACGATAACCGGCGCCACGCTGCGCTGACAGCGGCAGACCCCAGGACAATTCATCACAACATGACAGATTTCCAGCCGATCCAGCTCACCGCCGCGCCGCCTGCCGACGATGCCGAGGACACCGCCCGCGCCGACCTGTACGGCCTGCTCGCGACGTTGTTCTACCGCGCGCCCGACGCCGCGCTGCTGCATCACATCGCTGCCAACCGCGCCGTGGGCGAGGACGCGAACACGGTGTTGGGCAAGGCGTGGAATGCGTTGTGCGATGCGGCATCGGAAACCACCGCAGCCGAGGCCGAGGAGGAATACCGTCAGTTGTTCGTGGGCGTGGGCCGCCAGGACGTGTTCCTGTACGGCTCCTTCTATTTGACTGGCTTCCTCAACGAGCGCCCGCTGGTGGCGCTGCGCGAGGACCTGGCCCGCTACGGCCTGGAGCGCCATGAAGGCGTCAGCGAGACCGAGGACCATATCGCCACGCTGTGCGAGGTGATGCGCTTCCTGGTGGCGGGCGAAGACTTGTCGGTGTCCAACCTGGGCGAGCAGCAGCGCTTCTACGCGCAGCATCTGCAGCCGTGGATTGAGCGGTTGTGCGATGCAGTAACGGCGCACCCGCAGGCGCGTTTCTATCGCAGCGTGGCGGGCTTGCTGGGCGCGTTTGCCGGTGTGGAGGCCGTGGCGCTCGAGATGCATTGAGCGCAGCCACGGGATCTCGGCGCGGCTCGAGACGGCATTAATGCCGCGGGGCCAAGGGCGGCCTTATACCCGAAATCGGCAGGGCAGGTAAGGAAAACCCTTGCATATCATGGTCTTTCCTGCCAGTTGCTTCTAGAATATGCATAACAACGCATAACGGCGACAACCATCGGGCTTTGACAGCCGAGGAGTCCTCACATGAGAGAGAAGCCAACCAGGGTCGCGCGCCGCACGTTTCTCGCGGGCGCTGGAGTCGTGGCTGCCGCTTCGGGTGCGGCAGCGCTGACCGCGCGCGGTCCTGCCATGCCGGGCCAGTCCGCAGCCCTGCCGGAACCCACCGACGCTCCGTCGGACAACAAGGGTTACCGGGTCTCTTACCACATCCGCAAGTATTACCGGACCACGCTGGTGTAACTGCCAGGGCGGTGTGGTCTGCCGCGCCGCCTGCAACCGGACGTCACCGCATGCATACGCGAAGCGTCCGCATCTGAGGTGAGACATGATCTTGACCCGCAAACGCGCGGCGCAGGGCGCATCCGCCCGCCTCGCTGACGGCCTCGCCAACCGGCCTGAGCATGCTGGCGCAGCCTCCGGCCGACTCACGCAGCGGCTCGCGGCCAGCCTGGCCGGCGCAATGCCGACCATGGACCGCCGCAGCTTCCTCAAGCGCTCGGGCATCGGTGTTGGCGCCGGGCTGGCGGCCTCGCAACTGACGCTGCTGCGCAAGGCCGACGCGGCCGATGACAAGACGGCCGCCGCCGAGGGCAAGACCGGCATCGTGGTCAGGCGCACCGTGTGCGGCCACTGCTCGGTCGGCTGCGCGGTCGACGCGGTGGTGCAGAACGGCGTGTGGATCCGCCAGGAGCCGGTGTTCGATTCGCCCATCAACATGGGCGCGCACTGCGCCAAGGGCGCGGCGCTGCGCGAGCACGGGCATGGCGAATACCGCCTCAAGTACCCGATGAAGCTGGTCAACGGCAAGTATCAGCGCATCAGCTGGGACCGGGCGCTGGACGAGATCACCGCCAAGATGAAGGAGATCCGCCAGCAGACCGGCCCGGACTCGATGTTCTTCATCGGCTCTTCCAAGCACAGCAACGAACAGTCCTACCTGCTGCGCAAGTGGGTGTCGTTCTTCGGCACCAACAACACCGACCACCAGGCGCGCATCTGCCACTCCACCACCGTCGCGGGCGTGGCCAATACCTGGGGCTACGGTGCGATGACCAACTCGTACAACGATATGCAGAACGCGAAGGCGGCCCTGTATATCGGCTCGAATGCGGCCGAGGCGCACCCGGTGTCGATGCTGCACCTGCTGCATGCCAAGGAGAACGGCTGCAAGGTGATCGTGGTCGATCCGCGCTACACGCGCACCGCGGCCAAGGCCCAGCACTATGTGCGCATCCGCTCGGGCACCGATATCGCCTTCCTGTTTGGCATGCTTTACCACATCTTCAAGAACGGCTGGGAAGACCAGAAGTACCTGAATGACCGGGTCTACGGCATGGACAAGGTCAAAGAAGAGGTGCTGGCCAAGTGGACCCCGGACAAGGTCGAGGAAGTCTGCGGCGTACCCGAAGCGCAGGTCTACATGGTGGCCGAGATCATGGCCAAGAACCGCCCCAGCACGCTGGTGTGGTGCATGGGCCAGACCCAGCACACCATCGGCAACGCGATCGTGCGCGCCTCGTGCATCGTGCAGCTGGCGCTGGGCAATATCGGCGTGTCGGGCGGCGGGGCCAATATCTTCCGCGGCCACGACAACGTGCAGGGCGCCACCGACGTGGGCCCCAACCCGGATTCGCTGCCCGGCTACTACGGCCTGGCCACCGGCGCGTGGAAGCACTACGCCGCGGTGTGGGGCGTGGACTACGAATGGATCAAAAAGCAGTTCGCCTCGCAGACGATGATGGAGAAGTCCGGCACCACGGTGTCGCGCTGGATCGATATCGTCACCGAGAAGAATGAGCTGATCGACCAGGACAACAATGTGCGCGGCGTGTTCTTCTGGGGCCATGCCCCGAACTCGCAGACGCGCGGCCTGGAAATGAAGAAGGCCCTCGACAAGCTTGACCTGCTGGTCGTGATCGACCCATATCCTTCGGCAACCGCGGCCATGGCCAATATGCCGCCGGCCGAGGGCGACAAGGTCAACCCGAACCGTGCCGTCTACCTGCTGCCGGCCTGTACGCAGTTCGAGACCTCGGGTACCTGCACGGCGTCCAACCGCTCGCTTCAATGGCGCGAGAAGGTGATCGAGCCGCTCTTCGAATCGATGCCCGACCAGACCATCATGCAGGCGTTCGCGGACAAGCTCGGCTTCGGCAAGGAGCTGTCGAAGAACATGAAGCTGATCGAGGTCAAGCGCGCCGGCCGCACCTGGATGGAGCCGGAGCCGGAATCGATCCTGCGCGAGATCAACGCCAGCAACTGGACCATTGGCTACACCGGCCAGTCGCCCGAACGGCTGAAGGCGCATATGCGCAATATGCAGATGTTCGACGTCAAGACGCTGCGCTGCAAGGCAGGCAAAGACCCGGTGACCGGCTATGACCTGACCGGTGACTACTTCGGCCTGCCGTGGCCGTGCTACGGCACGCCGGAACTGAAGCACCCGGGCTCGCCCAACCTGTATGACACCAGCAAGCACGTGATGGACGGCGGTGGCAACTTCCGCGCCAACTTCGGCGTGGAGCGCGAGGGCGTCAACCTGCTGGCCGAGGATGGCTCGCATTCCTTGGGCGCGGAAATCACCACCGGTTATCCGGAGTTCGACCATGTGCTGCTCAAGAAGCTGGGCTGGTGGGACGACCTGACCGATGCCGAGAAGGCAAAGGCCGAAGGCAAGAACTGGAAGACTGACCTGTCGGGCGGCATCCAGCGCGTGGTGCTGAAGAACCATGGCTGCCATCCGTTCGGCAATGCCAAGGCGCGCGCGGTGGTGTGGAACTTCCCGGACCCGATCCCGCAGCACCGCGAGCCGCTGTACTCGACGCGCCCCGACATGGTCGCCAAGTACCCGACCCACGACGACAAGATGGCGTTCTGGCGGCTGCCGACCCTGTACAAGTCGGTGCAGCAGCGCAATATCGAGAACAAGGTCTATGAGAAGTTCCCGATCATCCTGACCTCCGGGCGGCTGGTCGAGTACGAGGGCGGCGGCGAGGAAACCCGCTCCAACCCGTGGCTGGCGGAGTTGCAGCAGGAAAACTTCGTCGAGATCAACCCGCGCGCGGCGTCCGACCGCGGCATCCGCAATGGCGACTTCTGCTGGGTGAAGACGCCCACCGGGGCCCGCATCAAGGTGCGCGCGCTGGTGACCGAGCGGGTGGGGCCCGATACCGCCTTCATCCCGTTCCACTTCTCGGGCTGGTGGCAGGGCAAGGACCTGAAGGACTACTACCCCGAGGGCGCGATGCCGATCGTGCGGGGCGAGGCGGTCAACACGGCCACCACCTATGGCTACGACGCGGTGACGATGATGCAGGAAACCAAGACCACCGTTTGCCAGATCGAGCGGTTTGCATAAGAGCAGAGGAACACCATGGCACGCATGAAATTCATCTGTGACGCCGAGCGCTGCATCGAGTGCAACAGCTGCGTCACTGCCTGCAAGAACGAGCACGAGGTGCCCTGGGGCGTGAACCGGCGCCGCGTGGTCACCGTCAACGACGGCGTTGTCGGCGCCGAGAAATCGATCTCGGTGGCCTGCATGCACTGTTCGGATGCACCCTGCATGGCAGTCTGCCCGGTCGACTGCTTCTACCGCACCGAGGACGGCGTGGTGCTGCACGACAAGGATGTCTGCATCGGCTGCGGCTACTGCTCCTATGCGTGCCCGTTCGGCGCGCCGCAGTTCCCGTCGACCGGCACCTTTGGCGTGCGCGGCAAGATGGACAAGTGCACCTTCTGCGCGGGCGGCCCGGAAAAGAACGGCTCGGAAGCCGAGTTCGAGAAATACGGGCGCAACCGCCTGGCCGAGGGCAAGCTGCCGCTGTGCGCCGAGATGTGCTCGACCAAGGCGCTGCTGGGCGGCGACGGCGATGTGATTGCCGACATCCTGCGCAATCGTGTGATCAGGCGCGGCACCGGCGGCGATGTGTTCGGCTGGGGCACGGCCTATGGCACCGCCAAGGGCGGCGCGGCCCAGCCGGCGCAGCCTGCGCCCGCGGCACCGGCGGCCCCCGCGGCCTCAGGAGGGCAAGCGTCATGAACCGCTTCCGCGTGGTTGCACTGATGTCGCTGTGCGGCCTGCTGCTGGCCGCCTGCGGCGAGAAGCCGCAGACCATCGGCCCGTCGCTGCGCAAGGCCGACGCCCCGGCCTACCAGGGCGCGCCGGACGATCCGTTCGTGGTCAAGGGCTGGACCGCGGGCGACAAGACCAGCTGGACCAACCAGATCCGCCAGCGCAACCAGTTGCAGAACGAGTACAACCGCACCCAATGAAGGCGATGCGGTTGGGCCGCCCCGGCAGACGGGCACTGGCCCTCGACGATACGAAGGAGCGCACATGACGCCGTCGCAGAATGCATGCCGAGCAGGCTGGCGGCGCTGGCTGAGCGCCGGCGTGCTGGTGCTGCTGGCCTTTGCCGGCACCGCCGCCGCACAGGCGCCGGCCTCGGCACCGCCGGCACCGGCCGCCGCACAGGGCAATGCCGACGCCAACAACCCGGCCACACACCCGGCGCAGCCGCTGGCCGGAATTGCATCCGAGAATATTTTCAACGTGCCGCGCCGCGACATCGCCGCCGAGGCGCAGTCGCAGAAGAGCCGCACGGTCACGCAGCCCGGCAACAATGCGCCGGTCTGGCGCGAGGTCAATTCCGACCAGCGCCACTACAGCAGCCTGCCCGACAAGGAAGCCGGCGTGCTGATCCAACGTACCGGCCAGCAATGGCGCCTGTTCCGCAACGGTGTCATCACCGTCTGGGGTGGCTGGCTGCTGCTGGTGGTCCCGCTGGCGATCCTGGGCTTCTTCCTGTGGCGCGGCACCATCCCGCTGCGCTCGCCCCGCACCGGCCGCATGATCGAGCGCTTTACGCCGCTCGAGCGCATCGTGCACTGGTCGATGGCGATCTCGTTCGTGGTGCTGGCGCTATCGGGCATCGTGATGCTGCTGGGCAAGCATTTCATGCTGCCGCTGATGGGCCACACGCTGTTCGGCTGGCTGACCTACGTGCTGAAGAATCTGCACAACGTGGTGGGGCCGGTCTTCACGGTATCGGTGATCGCGGGCTTCGGGGTGTTCGTGCGCGATAACCTGCCCAGCCGCGACGATGTGCGCTGGGTGACCAGCCTCGGCGGGCTGGCCTCTGGCAAGCATGTGCCGAGCGGGCGCTTCAATGCCGGCGAGAAGATCTGGTTCTGGGGCGGCCTGTTCGTGTTCGGGCTGGTGCTGTCGGCATCGGGCTGGGTGCTCGACATGATCGTGCCGGGAATGGACTACTACCGGGCGACCATGCAGATCGCCAACGTGATCCACGGGATCTCGGCGGTGCTGATGATCGCCATGGCTTGCGGCCATATCTACATGGGCACCATCGGCATGGAAGGCGCCTACCGCGCCATGCGCGACGGCTGGGTGGACGAGGCCTGGGCCCGGGAACACCACGAGCTCTGGTACGACGACATCAAGGCCGGCAAGATCCCGGCCCAGCGCTCGGCCAGCCCGGATGCCGCCGCGGGGCGCACGGCGCGGCATAGCCCTGGCGAGGCCTGAAGCGGGTACCAACGATAAATCGGGAATCTTCGACGATGACACGCCTCCTGACGCTGATTGCCATAGGTGCCGGCGCCGCCTTCGCGGCGTTCCCCCCGGGCGCACAGGCCAAGCTGCCGCCGCCGACCGAGGCCCAGCAGGCCAAGGCCGCCGAGACCAAGGCGCGCGCCGCCTGGTCGGACAAGGTCGCTGCCTACCAGCTGTGCCGTGCCCAGGACAAGACCGCTGCGCATTACTACGCCGACCGCAAGGCGCAGGGCAAGGAAGTGCGCGAGCCCGCGCAGACCGCCCCATGTGCCGATCCGGGACCCTTCGTGGCGCCGACCGCGGCCGCTCCGACACCAGCCGTGGCAAGCACCGCCAGCGACGGCAAGCCGCCCGCGGCCGGCGCGGTACAATCGCCTGCAAAGGCGCCGTAACTCCAGCCCCGATGCATGCCGCTCGGGGCCTTCACCAGCGGCCCCGAGCCGCCTCGTCATGACTCTGCGTCCCGAGCTTACCCAGGCAGCCGTTCCCCTGATCGAAGAAGTTGAAGTCGTCGACGAGCAGGGCCGCGTGCGCGCGGTCTACCTGCCGGGCGAGCGGCCGCTGACGGTCTACCTGGACAAGCGCGAGCTGGTCACGCTGATGACGCTGGGCGGCGCGCCCGAGCACCTGGTGCTGGGCTACCTGCGCAACCAGCGGCTGGTGGAATCGATCGAGGACATCGCCGCGGTGCAGGTCGACTGGGAAACCGAGTCAGCCGCCGTGACCACGCGTAACGGCGTGGACCGCATCGAGGAACGCACCGCGCGCCGCGTGGTGACAACCGGCTGCGGGCAGGGCACCGTGTTCGGCTCGCTGCTGGATGAGGTCGACAGCATCCGCCTGCCGGTTGGCGCCACGCTGGACCAGGACACCCTGTACGGCATCATCGACACCATCCGGCTGCAGCAGTCGGTCTACAAGCAGGCCGGCTCGGTGCATGGCTGCGCGCTGTTCCAGGGCACCGAGCTGCTGATGTTTGTCGAGGACGTGGGCCGCCATAACGCCGTGGACGCCATTGCCGGGCGCATGTGGCTGGAAGGCATGACGGGCGGTGACAAGATCTTCTACACCACCGGGCGCCTGACTTCCGAGATGGTGATCAAGGGCGCACAGATGGGAATCCCGTTCCTGCTGTCGCGTTCGGGCGTCACGCAGATGGGCTACCAGATGGCGCGACGCGTCAACCTGGCGCTGTTCGCGCGCTGCACCGGCAAGCATTTCCTGCTCTACACGGGGCGCGAGCGCTTCCGTCACCGCCTGCCCGAGGGTGTAGTGGCGTAATAGCCACTTTCACTGCTGCCCTTTGCTTGAAGGGCGGGCGCCGATTGGTTGTACAATGCGGCGCACTCCGAGCCAGTGTGTCTATCTCCCAACCTTATGAGCATTAAATCCGACAAATGGATCCGCCGCATGGCGGAGCAGCACGGCATGATCGAGCCGTTCGCGCCGGGCCAGGTCCGGGAGGCTGACGGCCGCAAGATCGTGTCGTACGGCACCTCGAGCTACGGCTACGACATCCGCTGTGCCGACGAATTCAAGATCTTCACCAATATCAACAGCACCATCGTCGATCCGAAGAATTTCGACGAGAAGTCGTTTGTGGATTTCAAGGGCGATGTCTGCATTATCCCGCCCAACTCGTTCGCGCTGGCGCGCACGATGGAGTACTTCCGCATCCCGCGCAGCGTGCTGACCATCTGCCTGGGCAAGAGCACCTATGCCCGCTGCGGCATCATCGTCAACGTGACGCCGTTCGAGCCCGAGTGGGAAGGCTATGTGACGCTGGAGTTCTCCAACACCACGCCGCTGCCCGCCAAGATCTACGCCGGCGAGGGCTGCGCCCAGGTGCTGTTCTTCGAGAGCGACGAGGTCTGCGAGACCTCGTACGCTGACCGGGGCGGCAAGTACCAGGGTCAGCACGGTGTCACACTGCCGAAGACCTGAGCGCATTACAATGCCGGCGTTTGCCGGAACGGCCGCCCCGCGATGATCGCGCTGGGCGCCAAGACCTGACGTGAGAGCCACATGTCGCCGTAGCAGGGGAACCCCTGCCGGCCATGTGGCTCAAGTCCTTTATGTCCTGCTTTCCATCAAGGATGCCCGATGAAATTCCGCTTCCCCGTCATAATCATTGACGAAGACTTCCGCTCCGAGAACATCTCCGGCTCGGGCATCCGCGCGCTGGCCGAAGCGATCGAGAAGGAAGGCATGGAGGTGATGGGCCTGACCAGCTACGGCGACCTGACTTCGTTTGCTCAGCAGTCGAGCCGAGCCTCGAGCTTTATCGTGTCGATCGACGACGACGAGTTCGTGCGTGACGACGATCAGCCCGAAGCCGCCGCCATCGAGAAGCTGCGCGCGTTTGTCAACGAAGTGCGCCGCCGCAACTCGGACCTGCCGATCTTCCTGTACGGCGAGACCCGCACCTCGCGCCATATCCCCAACGATATCCTGCGCGAGCTGCACGGCTTCATCCACATGTTCGAGGACACGCCGGAATTCGTGGCACGCCACATCATCCGCGAAGCCAAGGTCTACCTCGACACGCTGGCGCCGCCGTTCTTCAAGGCGCTGATTGACTACGCGCAGGACAGCTCGTACTCGTGGCACTGCCCGGGCCACTCGGGCGGCGTGGCGTTCCTGAAGAGTCCGGTGGGCCAGGTATTCCACCAGTTCTTCGGCGAGAACATGCTGCGCGCCGACGTCTGCAACGCCGTGGATGAGCTGGGCCAGCTGCTGGACCATACCGGCCCGGTGGCCGCGTCGGAGCGCAATGCCGCGCGCATCTTCAACTCCGACCACATGTATTTCGTCACCAACGGCACCTCCACCTCGAACAAGATGGTGTGGCACGCCAACGTGGCGCCGGGCGACATCGTGGTGGTGGACCGCAACTGCCACAAGTCGATCCTGCACGCGATCATGATGACGGGCGCGATCCCGGTCTTCCTGATGCCCACGCGCAACCACTACGGCATCATTGGCCCGATCCCGAAGAGCGAGTTCGACCCGGAAACGATCAAAAGGAAGATCGCCAACCACCCGTTCGCCAGCAAGGCCAAGAACCAGAAGCCGCGCATCCTGACCATCACCCAGGGGACCTACGACGGCGTGCTGTACAACGCCGAGCAGATCAAGGAAATGCTGGCGTCCGAGATCGACACGCTGCACTTCGATGAAGCCTGGCTGCCGCATGCGGCGTTCCACGACTTCTATCGCAATATGCACGCGATCGGCAAGGACCGCCCGCGCAGCAAGGACGCGCTGGTGTTCGCCACGCAGTCCACGCACAAGCTGCTGGCGGGCCTGTCGCAGGCTTCGCAGATCCTCGTGCAGGATTCCGAGACGCGCAAGCTGGACCGCTATCGCTTCAACGAGGCCTACCTGATGCATACCTCGACCAGCCCGCAGTACTCGATCATTGCCTCGTGCGACGTGGCTGCGGCGATGATGGAAGCGCCGGGCGGCACCGCGCTGGTGGAAGAAAGCATCCAGGAGGCACTGGACTTCCGCCGCGCCATGCGCAAGGTCGAGGGCGACTACGAGGCCGGCAACAATGGCGACTGGTGGTTCAAGGTGTGGGGCCCGGATGCACTGATCGAAGACGGCATCGGCGACCGCGAAGAGTGGATGCTCAAGGCCAACGAGCGCTGGCACGGCTTCGGCGACCTGGCCGACGGCTTCAACCTGCTCGACCCGATCAAGGCCACCATCATCACCCCGGGCCTGGACGTGGACGGCGAGTTCAGCGAGCGGGGCATCCCGGCCGCCATCGTCACCAAGTACCTGGCCGAGCACGGCATCATCATCGAGAAGACCGGGCTGTACTCGTTCTTCATCATGTTCACCATCGGCATCACCAAGGGCCGCTGGAACTCGCTGGTGACCGAGTTGCAGCAGTTCAAGGACGACTACGACCAGAACCAGCCGCTGTGGCGCGTGCTGCCAGAGTTTGTCGCCAAGCACCCGCAATACGAGCGCATGGGCCTGCGTGACCTGTGCGATGCGATCCACAGCGTGTACAAGGCCAACGACGTGGCGCGCGTGACCACAGAGATGTACCTGTCCGACATGGAACCGGCGATGAAGCCGTCGGACGCCTGGGCCATGATGGCGCACCGGGAAATCGAACGCGTGCCCGTGGACGAACTCGAAGGCCGTGTCACCGCGATCCTGCTGACGCCGTATCCGCCGGGCATTCCGCTGCTGATTCCGGGCGAGCGCTTCAACCGCACCATCGTGCAATACTTGAAGTTTGCGCGCGAGTTCAACAAGCTGTTCCCGGGCTTCGAGACCGACATCCACGGGCTGGTGGAGGAAGAGGTTGACGGGAAGAAGGCGTATTTTGTCGACTGCGTGAAGCAGGGCGGCTGAGCGCCAGTCTGCGTCCGGCTGATGTGAGCAGGGCCCCGCAATGCGGGGCCCTTTCGTTTTGGGCTGGTCCTAGCTGAACGGATTCAGAAGCATCGCGCCCGTGCCGCGGAAGTCCTCTACATTGCAAGTCGCTGAACGCAGCAGCTAGTCTGGGCCGCGCCGGAGCGCCGGTCGATGAGCCGATTCGTAATCGCGCACGCGTTCCTTTTGCGCAACGCCAGGCTGCCGCATCGCCACAACCCACCCGCGCCAATGAAAAAGCCCCGCATTGCTGCGGGGCCTTGGGTCGACTATCCGGATCAGTTCTTCTTCTCGAATTCGAACTGTGGTGCCGCGGGCTCGGGTGTCGGCGCCGCGCCTGGCAGTTCCAGGGAACCCGGCGCGGATGCCGGTTTCTCTGGCTCCCCGCCAAGCGGGATGCTGACCTCCGCCGCGTTGCTATGGTGCAGCGAACCCTTGTCGAGCAGGGCGGTCACCATGCCCGGCCAGAACATTACCAGCAGCACCATCACCAGTTGCAGGCCCACCCAGGGCAGGGCGCCCCAGTAGATGTCGGAGCTCTTCACTTCCTTCGGGGCGATGCCGCGCAGGTAGAACAGCGCGAAGCCGAACGGCGGGTGCATGAACGAGGTCTGCATGTTCACGCACAGCATCACGCCGAACCACACCAGCGCCGCCGTGGCGGCAGCTTCGGGGTTGCCGCCCATGGAATCCATGACAACCGGTGTCAGCACCTTCACGGCCACCGGGGCCAGCATGGGCACCACGATGAAGGCGATCTCGAAGAAATCGAGAAAGAATGCCAGGAAGAAGATGAACAGGTTCACCACGATCAGGAAGCCGATCCAGCCGCCTGGCAGCGAGGTGAACAGGTGTTCCACCCAGGCGCCCCCGTCCACGCCCTGGAACACCACCGAGAAGCAGGTGGAACCGATCAGGATGAACACCACCATGGCCGTGATGCGGGCGGTTGACTGGTAGGCGTCGACGATCAGCAGGCGCAGCTCGGTCATCTGGCCGGCGCGCAGCAGCAGCCAGAGGATGACCAGGTACACCACTGCCAGCGGGATGCGGAATGCATGCGAGCCGAAGGCGAAGATGCCCACGCCCGTGGCCACCAGCGTGGCGGCGATGCCGACGCGGTAGATCTGGCGGTCGATCCGGCTGAATGCCTTGTCGCGGATCACGGCCAGCACCAGCGCGCCGACCGCGCCCATGGCGCCGGATTCCGTCGGCGTGGCGATGCCCAGCATGATCGTGCCCAGCACCAGGAAGATCAGCACCGCGCAGGGGATGATGCCGCGCAGGCATTTGCGCCACAGCGCCCAGCCCCGCAGCGTGCGGGCTTCGGGGGGCACAGGCGGTAGCCAGTCGGGCTTGAAGCGCGCCAGCAGGAAGGTATAGAGCGCGAACAGCGCAATCTGTACCACCGACGGGCCCCATGCACCCAGGTACATGCTGCCCACGTCGGCGCTGCCCAGCGGCGTCTTGAGCTGGTCGGCCAGCACCACCAGCACCAGCGACGGCGGCACCAGCTGCGTGATGGTGCCCGACGCGGCTAGTACGCCGGTGGCGTACTTCATGTTGTAGCGGTACCGCATCATTACCGGCAGTGAGATCATCGCCATCGCAATGACCTGCGCCGCCACGGTGCCGGTAATGGCGCCGAGAATAAAGCCGACGATAATGACCGAATAGCCAAGGCCGCCGCGCACCGGGCCGAACAGCTGGCCCATGGAGTCCAGCATGTCTTCCGCCAGCCCGCATTTCTCCAGGATGGCGCCCATGAAGGTAAAGAACGGAATGGCCAGCAGCAGTTCGTTGGCCAGCACACTGCCGAATACGCGGCTCGGCACGGCCTGCAGGAAGCTGATGGGGAAATAGCCCCATTCAATGGCCAGGAAACCGAAGGCCAGCCCGACCGCGGATAGCGAAAATGCGACCGGGAACCCGATCAGCATGAATACCACCAGGCCGCCGAACATCAGCGGCGGCATATATTCCAACGGGATCATTGCACCGGCCTCTCGTATTTCGATTCGATACGCACCAGGCCTTGCAGGGCGGCGATGCGCTTGATCAGTTCGGACACGCCTTGCAAAGCCAGCAAGGCAAAGCCGATGGGCACCACCAGCTTGATCGGGTATCGCGGCAGGCCGCCGGAATTACCGGATTGCTCGAGGATGCGCCACGAGGGCAGGAACAGGGAATCCCACGACAGCCAGGTGAACAGGATGGCCGAGGGCAGCAGGAAGGCAATGATGCCGAAGATGTCGATCCAGTGCTGCGCGCGTTCCGACACGTTGCCGTAGATCAGGTCTACGCGCACGTGCTCATTGCGCTGGAAGGTGTAGGAGGCGCCGAACATCACGGCAATTGCAAACATGTACCACTGCAGTTCGAGTGGCCAGTTGTCGCTCAAGTTGAAGCCATAGCGCAGGAGGGCGTTGCCTGCACTGATCAGGCACGACAGCAGGATCATGATGTTTGCAAGCCTGCCAGTGTGCTGATTCAACCTGTCGATCTGTCGTGACAGACCAAGCAAGTAATACATGGGTTGTCTCCCCGGTTTTTGCGGCGATTAGTTTATCTGTAACAAAATTTACAGGCGCTAGGGGCTACTACCTACGGGAGCGACGAGATTGCGCCGGAATGGGGAACGCCAATAGAAAAAGCCACCGGGCTCGCGCCGCGGTGGCTTCTTCTTGCGTAAAACTTACGCGAAACTTACAGTGCGGTCCGCTCTCCCGGTCCGCGGTTACAGCGCCGCGCGTGCGGCCGCGATGGCGGCGCGCACCTGCGCCGGCGCGGTGCCGCCGATATGGTCGCGCGCGGCGACCGAGCCTTCCAGCGTCAGCACCGTGTGCACGTCGTCGCCGATCAGCGCGGCCTCGTCGCCCAGGCCGGAGACCTCGCGCAGCTCGGCCACGCTCAGGTCGGCCAGGTCGCACTGGCGGCTGTCGCAGGCGCGCACCGCGTGGGCCACGGCCTCGTGGGCGTCGCGGAAGGGCAGGCCCTTCTTGACCAGGTAGTCGGCCAGGTCGGTGGCGGTGGCATAGCCCTGCAGCGCTGCGGCGCGCATGGCTTCCGGCTTGACGCTGATGCCCGGCACCATGTCGGCGAAGATGCGCAGCGTGTCGACCACGGTATCGACCGTGTCGAACAGCGGCTCCTTGTCTTCCTGGTTGTCCTTGTTGTACGCCAGCGGCTGGCCCTTCATCAGCGTCAGCAGGCCGATCAGGTGGCCGTTGACGCGGCCGGTCTTGCCGCGCGCCAGCTCGGGCACGTCAGGGTTCTTTTTCTGCGGCATGATCGAGCTGCCGGTGCAGAAGCGGTCGGCGATGTCGATAAAGCCCACGCGCGGGCTCATCCACAGCACCAGCTCTTCCGAGAAGCGCGACACGTGCGTCATCACCAGCGCGGCGGCGGCGCAGAATTCAATGGCGAAGTCGCGGTCCGAAACAGCATCCAGCGAGTTGCGGCAGACACCGTCGAAGCCCAGTTGCTGCGCGACGAACTCACGGTCGATCGGGTAGCTGGTGCCGGCCAGCGCGGCGGCGCCCAGCGGCAGGCGGTTGACGCGCTTGCGGCAGTCGGCCATGCGCTCGGCATCGCGCGTGAACATCTCGTTGTAGGCCAGCAGGTGGTGGCCGAAGGTCACCGGCTGCGCCACCTGCAGGTGGGTGAAGCCCGGCAGGATGGTGTCGGCGTTCTGCTCGGCCAGGTCCAACAGCGCGCCGCGCAGGGCGCCGAGCAGCACGATGATGTTGTCGATCTCGCTGCGCAGCCACAGGCGGATGTCGGTGGCGACCTGGTCGTTGCGCGAGCGGCCGGTGTGCAGGCGCTTGCCGGCATCGCCCACCAGCGCGGTCAGGCGCGCCTCGATGTTCAGGTGCACGTCTTCCAGGTCCAGCTTCCACTCGAAGCCGCCGGCTTCGATCTCGGCCTTGATCTGCGCCATGCCGCGCGCGATCTCGGCGCGGTCGGCCTCGGCGATGATGCCCTGCTTTGCCAGCATGGCCGCGTGGGCCAGCGAGCCCTGGATGTCGAACAGGGCCAGGCGCTTGTCGAAGAACACCGAGGCGGTGTAGCGCTTCACCAGGTCGGACATCGGTTCGGAGAAGCGGGCGGACCAGGCTTCGCCTTTCTTGGCAAGTTGGGAGGTGGACATGGACGTCAGCTGCAGTGGCTCGCGCGGCAGGCGCCGGCGTGCGGACGGCGGCGGGCGCGAGAAATTGTGAAAGGGCGATTATATCGCCCGCCGGCCCGCTGGCGGCGCCGGCCGCGCTCGTCGCTACTGCAGCGCCGTTCGTCAGAGCTGGCTGTGGATCACAGGTCCCTTGAAGACCACCGGGCCGCTGGGCCCGTCGGCACTGGGCGAGCCGCCTGGCGGCTCGACGCTGACCGCCAGCGCCGGCACCCCCGCGGGTCGTTGCGCCAGCGCCAGCCGGGCTTCCGGCCCCCGGCCGAGCACGCCCAGCGACCGCGGCTTGCCGCCCGCTGGCAGCGCCCAAAGCTGGAGCACCTGCTGCTCGCTCAGTGCCAGGTGATCCAGGCGCCGCACAATGAGGCTGCGTCCACCGGCATCCCATGACACCAGCATGGCCGGCTGGGCGCGGTCGTCGTTCAGCACGGCAACGACTTCGGCCGGTGCCGTTTCGCCATGCCGCGCCAGCCGCATGCCGATGCCGACCGCCAGGACCGTCACCAGCGCCATGGCCGCCGCCGCACCGCGCCAGAAGACGGGCGTAGACCACAGGCGCTGCCACCAGCCGCCGGCAGGGTTGCTGGGGCGAAGCGGCCGGACCCGTTCCGGGCCCCGCTCCTCGGCGGCCTTCCAGCCAAGCCGCTGCTCGATCCCGCACCAGACCTTGTCGACGGGCTCGGCGGCCGCCTGCAACTCGGCCACGCCGGCCAGCCTGGTTTGCCATCGGAGGATCGCCGCGTGCACCGCCGGTTCCTCGCGCGCCAGCTGTTCCAGGCGGCGGCGCGCGCCGCCGCGCAGCACACCCAGCGCATATTGGGCGGCGATGCGATCGAGCAGCTCGGGATGAGTGGCGAGCCTCATGCTGCCCCCTCCATGCAGCTGCGCAGCCGCTCCAGCCCGCGCCGGATCCAGGACTTGACCGTCCCCAGCGGTGCGCGCAGCCGCGCGGCCAGTTCAGCGTGGCTCAGGTCCTGCAGGTAGGCCAGCATGATGGCCTGGCGCTGTGGCTGCTCCAGCCGCTGCAGGCAGCGGTTGAGCGCGCGTGCCTGCTGGCTGGCATCGGCCAGCTCCGCGGGCCCGGCCGCGTCGTCGGCAAGCCATTCGCCCAGATCGTCGTCAAGCTCGACAGTCTGCCCGACGCGCGCAGCGGTTGCCCGGCGCAGGCAGTCGAGCGCGCGGTTACGCACGATCGCGGTCATCCACGTCATCGGCGCGGCCAGGTGCGGCCGATAGTCGCCCGCGTGGTGCCAGATGCTGACAAAGCTTTCCTGCACGACATCCTCCGCCCAATCGCGCCTGCCAGTGATACGCAGCGCAAGGCCAAACAGTTTCGTCGCGGTGAGGTCATAGAGTCCGCGCAGTGCCTGCCGGTCGCCGATGGCCACGGCCTGGAGCAAGTTGGCAAGGCGCTCGGCGCCGGGTGGCGCGGCATAGCTTTCGGCGGAAGGGGACACCGTGGAAGGGGGCACCGGGGCGTCTCTCGAAGGGGTGTTGCCGGATTATAGGCATGACCTTGCATCCGTTTGGCGCCGGCGTGCGTATTAGGTGGCAGGCGCACGACGGCGGCCCCTGGCTACGGGCCGTGGCGCCTTTGGCTCCGCCTTTGATCCCACCAAGGAGAACACCATGGAACGCATACGCAGGATTGCCGCCACGACGGACCCGACCGACACCCTTGACCGCATCATTACCGCACCCGATGCACGCCGCCGTGGGCTGCTCAAGGTGCCGGGCCTGTTCGCGCTCGGCTCGCTGGCCGTCCTCAGCCTCGGGGAATCCATGCCGGCCTGGGCGCAGACCCAGTCGGGCAGCACCAAGGACGACATCAATATCCTGAACACCGCGCTGGGACTGGAATACCAGGCGATCGCCGCCTACCAGGTGGGCGCGGAAAGCGGCCTGCTGCAAAAGCCGGTGCTCGCCACCGCGGTCAAGTTCCAGGACCACCACAAGGCACACGCGCAGGTGCTGGCGGGCACGGTGCAGAAACTGGGTGGCTCGCCCGTGATGGCGAAGAAGCCATCGGAGTATGCCTTCCCGACCGAACAGCTCAAGAACCAGGCCGACGTGTTGCGCTTTGCCGCCGGGCTGGAAAAGGGCGCCACCGCCGCCTACCTGGGCGTGCTGCCGAACTTCCACAACCGCGAACTGACCCGCGCCGCCGGCAGCATCCTCGGAGACGAGGCGATGCACTGGGCGGTGCTGCTGCACACGCTGGGTGAGGATCCGGTGCCAGGGGCGTTTGTGGGGTGAGGGTGCGCGCAGACTAGCGCGTGGTTACGCCCCTGTCCCGCGTGCGGGAGAGGGGCGGGGAAGAGGGCTGGCGGTGGCAGGACTGCCGGGATTCAGAATCCGCAGGAGCCGGCAGTGGCGAACCGGGCGGCGTCACGGCGGCAAGCGCCGGCCCTCTCCCCCGGCCCCTCTCCCATCAATTGGTCATCAATTGGAGAGGGGGGAGCACACCGGCATCACCCTGGCGTCAATCAGCCCGTATTGCGCAGACCCGCCGCGACCCCGTTGATGGTCAGGTGGATCCCGCGCCGTACGCGGATGTCATCGCCATCCTTGCCCGAGCGGTAGCGCTTGAGCAGTTCGACCTGCAAGTGGTTCAGCGGATCGAGGTAGGCAAAGCGGTTCTTGATCGAGCGCGCCAGCAGTGGGTTGTCCGCCAGCCGTTCCTGGTGGCCGGTGATCAGAGCCAGCATCTCGCAGGTCAGATGCCATTCCTTGCTGATGCGGTTGAACACGTTGCGGCGCAGCGCGGCGTCGTCGCACAGCTGGGCGTAGCGCGAGGCCACCGCGAGGTCGGTCTTGGCCAGCACCATGTCCATATTGGACAGCAGCGTCGAGAAGAACGGCCAGGTCTTGACCATGCGGCGCAGCGTGGTCACGGCCTGCTTGCGGGCCTTGTCGTCCGGCGCGCTGTCCAGCAGCGACCTGACCGCGCTGCCAAAGCCATACCAGCCCGGCAGCAGCAGGCGGCACTGGCCCCACGAGAAGCCCCACGGAATCGCGCGCAGGTCTTCGATGCGGCGGTGCTTCTTGTCCATCAGCTTGCGCGAGGCCGGACGCGAACCCAGATTCAGGTCGGCGATCTCGGTGATCGGCGTGGTGGCGAAGAAGTAGTCCTTGAAGCCCGGGGTCTCGTAGACCAGGTCGCGGTAGGACGTGAAGGCGCGGTCCGACAACTGCTGCATGACGGCCTCGAAGGTATCCAGGTCCTTCGGCGCGTTCTGCTGCGGCAGCAGCGAGGCCTCCAGCGTGGCCGCGACCACCGTCTCCAGGTTGCGCCGGCCGATTTCGGCGTTGGCGAACTTGCTGTTGATGATCTCGCCCTGCTCGGTCAGGCGGATCTGGCCGTTCACCGTGCCCGGCGGCTGCGACAGGATGGCCTGGTAGGTCGGGCCGCCGCCGCGGCCGACGGTGCCGCCGCGGCCGTGGAACAGGCGCAGCTTGACCTTGCGCTGCTCGAACAGCTGCACCAGCGCCAGCTCGGCCTTGTACAGCTCCCAGGTGGAGGTCAGGAAGCCACCGTCCTTGTTCGAATCCGAGTAGCCGAGCATCACTTCCTGCTCGACGCCATGGTGCGCGATCACCGAATCAAAGCCCGGCAGGTCCAGCAGCGACTGCATGATGCCGGCGGCGTTGCGCAAGTCCTCGATGGTCTCGAACAGCGGGATCACCATCAGTTCCATGCGCGCCGGGTCGGTCTTGCTGCCCAGCGTGCCCTGCAGCATGCCGGATTCCTTCTGCAGCAGCATCACCTCGATCAGGTCCGACAGCGTCTCGGTATGCGAGATGATGTAGTTGCGCGCGATGCGCTTGCCATAGCGCGCACGCAGCTCGCGCGCGGCGGCGAAGATCGCCAGTTCCTTGCGGGTCTGTTCCGAGTATTCGTGCCAGGGCAGCGTCAGCAGGCGCGGCTGGCGCAGTTCGGCCAGCAGCAGTTCCAGCTTGCGCGCCTCGGGCAGGGCGGCGTAGTCGGGGGCGATGCCGGCGGCGGCGAACAGTTCGGCGATGACCGCCTCGTGCACGTCTGAGACCTGGCGCATATCGACCGACGCCAGGTGGAAGCCGAACACGGCGATGGCGCGCGCCAGGGCGTCGATGCGGCCATTGGCCAGCGCCTCGCCGTGGTTGGCGCGCAACGAGTCGACCACCACCTGCACGTCGGCGGCAAAGGCCTCGGCGCTGTCATAGGGCTCGGCCGGGGCCACCGGGCGGCGCGTCGCGGCCTGGCCGGTCAGCGCCTTGCAGGTGGCGGCCAGGCGCGCGTAGGTGCCGATCAGCGCGCGGCGGTAGGGCTCGTCGGCGCGATGCTCGGAGTGGTCGGGCGAGCGCTCGGCCAGCGCCAGCAGCTCTGGGCTGGCATCGACCATCAGCGTCGACATCGACAGCTCCGCGCCCAGCGCATGGACTTCATCCAGGTACCAGTCCAGGATCATCTGCCCCTGCTGGCTGGCGGCATGCTCAAGCGTATCGGCGGTGACGTTCGGGTTGCCGTCGCGGTCGCCGCCGATCCAGGAACCCATCTGCAGGAACGGCGCCAGCGGCGCAGGCTGCGCGCCCGGGGTGCCCTTGCGCTTGCGTGTGGCCGGAAACACCGCGGCGATGTCTTCTTCCAGCTCGCTCATCAGCTGCGGGATGCCGCGCAGGAAGGTGGTGCGGTAGTACGACAGCGCGTTCTCGATCTCGTCGGCCACCGTCAGGCGCGCGTCGCGCAGCATGCGGGTCTGCCACAGCGTGGTGACCTTGGCGCGCAGCTGCGCGGTGTTGTGCTCGCGCTCGCGCGCGGTCATCGGCAGGTCGCGCTCGGCCAGCAGGCGGGCGATCTCACGCTCGGCGTCCAGGATGCTCTTGCGCTGGACTTCGGTCGGGTGCGCGGTCAGCACCGGGACGATCAGCGCCTCGTCCAGGAACTTGCGCAACTGCTTGCCGGTCACGCCGGCGGCATCGATCGACTCCAGCGCGTGCTGCAGGCTGCCGGCCTGCGGCGGCGAGCTGGCCAGCGCGTGCACGCGGCGGCGGCGGTTGTGGTGCTGGTCCTCGGCGATATTGGCCAGGTGCGAGAAATAGCTGAAGGCGCGCACCACCTGGTTGGTCTGGTCGCGCGACAGGCGCTTGAGCAGGCGGTCCAGTTCCGCGCCGGCGGCGCGGTCGTTCTCGCGGCGAAAGCGCACCGCGGTCTGGCGGATGGTCTCGACCACCTCGAAGGCGGCGTCGCCTTCCTGCTCGCGCAGGCAGTCGCCCAGCAGGCGCCCCAGGAAGCGGATGTCCTCGCGCAGCGGCACGTCCTTGTCGGTGGTGCGGCGGGCGGGCGTGGCGATGGAGGTTCCGTTGCTCGACACGATCGAAAGCTTGGGCTTGGTGGAGCGCTTGGCTGCGCGGGGGGCGGAACGGGTGGGTTTGGCGGTGGTTGCGCCGGTTACGTCACCTTTTGCGGCGGACGGATCTTTCGCGGCCGGAGCGGTCTTCCGACCGGACGGGCCGCCGGGGCGCGCAGCATGCTGCGTCATGCAATCTCCTCTTGCTCTCTAAGCTTATCTAATGGTGCGGAGCGGCTATTGGGTCGCGTGCTACCATAGACGAATGTCGTCTGCCACCCCGTCTTCCTCTACCGCTGTCGTGTCTCGCAATCTTCCGCAAAAGCTCATCATTGCCTCCCGAGAGAGCCGTCTGGCCCTGTGGCAGGCAGAACATGTGCGTGCTGCGTTGCAACAATACTATCCCGCGTGCAACGTGTCCATTCTTGGCATGACCACGCGCGGAGACCAGATTCTAGACCGTACGCTGTCCAAAGTCGGCGGCAAGGGTTTGTTTGTCAAAGAACTGGAGTTCGCGATGGACGAAGGCCGGGCCGACCTCGCGGTGCATTCGCTCAAGGATGTGCCGATGGAGTTGCCCGCGGGCTTTGCCCTGGCCGCGGTGATGGAGCGCGAGGATCCGCGCGACGCGCTAGTGTCCTCCGCCTATGCGTCGCTGGACGAGATGCCTGCCGGCACCGTGGTCGGTACGTCCAGCCTGCGCCGGGAAGCGGCGCTGCGCAGCCGCTACCCGCACCTGGTGATCAAGCCGCTGCGCGGCAACCTGGATACGCGGCTGGGCAAGCTCGATCGCGGCGAATACGGCGCCATCATCCTGGCTGCCGCCGGCCTCAAGCGCCTGGGCCTGGGCGCGCGCATCCGCGCGCTGATCCCGATCGAGGTGTCGCTGCCCGCCGCGGGGCAGGGCGCGCTCGGCATCGAGACCCTGGCGAACCGTCCCGAGCTGGCCGAATGGCTGGCGCCGCTGAATCACCAGCCGACTGCGCTGGCCGTGACCGCCGAACGCGCCGTTTCGCGCGTGCTGGGCGGTTCGTGCCAGGTGCCGCTGGCCGCCCATGCGCGCTGGGAAGGCGACCAGCTGAAGCTGGATGCCTTTGTCGCGCTGCCCGACGGCACGCGTGCCATCCGTGCCACCGCGTCCGGACCGGCCGCTGACCTGGCCGCCGCCGAAGCGCTCGGCCAGGCCTGCGCGCGCGACCTGGTGGCGCAGGGCGCCGAAGCCATCCTCGCGGCGCTGGCCGATTCTGGCGATCCCGCCGGCTCCCAAGCTCCCGCCTGAGGCTGCCCCATGCCCCGCCCGACCGTCGTTGTCACACGACCCGCCGGGCAGTCCCGGCAACTGACCGAAGCGCTGCAGGCCGCCGGCCTGGACGTACTCAGCTTTCCCCTGCTGGCCATCGGCCCGGCCAGTGACGGCGCGCCCCTGCGCGCGGCGCTGGCGCGGCTGGATACCTTCGCGCTGGTGGTCTTCGTCAGTCCCAATGCCATCGTCTACGCGCTCGACGCACTGGCCGTCGTGCAAGGCGCAGCCGTGGCCCATTGGCCGGCGCAGGTGCCGGTGGCGGTGGTCGGGCCGGCCAGCGTCGCCGCACTGGCCGAGCGCGGCATTGCGCCGCCCGCGTATCGCGTGATCGCGCCCGCGGGCGCCGCCGCGCACGGGCAGGGCACTGACGATGCCGCACCGGACACCGACTCGCTGCGCTTCGACTCCGAAGCCCTGTGGGCGCAGCTCGATCCCGCCGCGCTGGCCGGCAGGCCGGTGCTGATCATCCGCGGCAATGGCGGGCGCGACTGGCTGGGCGACCGCCTGCGCGAGGCCGGCGCGCAGGTCGAGGCCGTCGAGGCGTACCAGCGCACCCTGCCCGAACCGAGCGCCATGCAGTGGCAGGCCGTGCGCGACAACCTGCGCCCCGGCGCGGCGCCGCACGCGTGGCTGCTAACCAGTTCCGAGGCGGTGCGCAACCTTGACGTGCTGGCGCGGCGGCAACTGTCGCCCCAGGAAGACGCTTCCTTGCGGCAGGTGCAGTGCATCGCGCCGCATGCGAGAATCGCCGAACAGGCGCTGGCGCTGGGCTTCGCGCATATCCAGCGCGCCGCGCCGGGCGATGCCGGCCTGCTGGCGGCATGCCTGCAGTGGGCCGATGCCCATGCCGGCCCGGCGCCGGCAAGCACGCCCGCAAGCATTCCGGCGGACACCAGCCCGGCAGTCGCTGAAGCCGCAGGGCCGCCGGCCGCGGTGCCGGCCACCGTAGTTCCCGCAACGTCAACGAAGGTCGAACGCGTGACGCAAGAAACCACGTCCTCCTCCGCTACGCCGCCGCTTGGCGCGGCCTCTGCCCGCCCGGCGCAACCGGCGCAATCCGCCTCCTCGCAGGGCGCCGGCCATGCCGATGTTCCCCGCACCGCCGCACGGCGGTCCGCCGCGCTGTGGGCCCTGGTCGCCGTGCTGGTGGTGGCGACCGCCGGCGGCTTCTGGTGGCTGCAGCAGCGCGTCGACCACCTGACCGGCGAGCTGGCGCGCCGCCAGCAAAGCAACGACGCGCTGGTGCAGGAGTCGCGCGTGCTGACCCGCAACGCGCAAGACACGGTCAAGGAACTGCAGGCCAAGGTCGGTGCGCTGGAGAACCAGGTCGGCGAGACCCGCGACAAGCAGGTGGCGCTGGAGCAGGTCTACCAGGACCTGATGCGCAACCGCGACGACTGGGAAATCGCCGAGATCCAGCAACTGCTGACCAGTGCCGGCCAGCAGTTGCAGCTGACTGGCAACGTGCAGGTGGCGCTGGCCGCGCTGCAAAGCGCCGACGCGCGCCTGGCGCGCACCGACAAGCCGCAGTACAACCTGCTGCGCCGCGCGATCGCGCGCGACGTGGCGCGCATGAAGGCTGTGCCCGACACCGACCTGACCGGCGCCGCGATCAAGCTGGACGAGGCCATCAACCAGGTCGACACGCTGCCGCTGCTGTCCAGCGAGCGCATGCTCGAGCGCACCGAGGCCGATGCCCGCAAGAGTGCCGCGGGTAGTGGTGGCAAGGGCGCCAGCGCCCCGGCTGCCGCCAATGGCCCGGGCTGGTTCACCCGCCTGTGGGACTACCTGCGCGAGGAACTGGCGCAGGTGATCCGCATCCGCAAGGTCGACGACGCCGAGGCGCTGCTGCTGTCGGGCGACCAGGGCTGGTTCCTGCGCGAAAACGTCAAGCTGCGCCTGCTCAATGCGCGCCTGGCGCTGCTGTCGCGCAACGAGCCCGTGTTCCGCAACGACCTGGCCGCCGCGCAGGCAATGATCGGACGCTATTTCGATACCAAGTCGCGTCGCGTGCAGGGTGTGCTGACGCTGCTGCGGCAGGCGCAGGCCGGCGCGGTCACGGTGCAGCTGCCGACCATGTCCGAAAGCCTGGGCGCGCTGCATGCCCTGAAGAAGGAGTAAGCCCATGCGCCTTCTGTTCTGGGTTGCGGTCCTGTTTGGCGGCGCCGTCGGGCTGGCCCTGTTCACGCAGTTCAACCACAGCAATGTGGTGCTGTTCTATCCGCCGTACCGTGTCGAGCTGTCGCTGAACTTGGCGCTGGCCTTGCTGCTGCTGCTGTTCTTCGTAGTGTGGACGGTGATGTCCACCATCCGCCATCTGGCCGAGATGCCGCGCCGCGCCGCCGCCTACCGCGAGCGCAGCCGCATGAGCAAGGCGCAGGCGGCGCTGCGCGAGTCGATCGAGAATCTGTTCGCGGGCCGCTTCGCCCGCGCCGAGCGTGCCGCGCGCGAGGCCCAGTCGTGGCACGACCAGTCCCAGACCGCCGCGCTGATCGGTGCCCGCGCCGCGCACCGGATGCAGGAAACCGAGCGGCGCGACGCCTGGATGGCCCAGGTCACGGACCCCGAGCGCGAGCAGGCACGGCTGGTGTCGATGGCTGAGCTGCTGGTCGATGCCCGCGACGCCGACGGCGCGCTGGAAACCATCGCCCAGTTGCAGTCGCAGGGCGCGCGCCAGATCCATGTGCAGCGCATCGCGCTGCGCGCGCACCAGCACCTCAAGAACTGGTCCGAGGTGCTGCGCCTGGCGCGCTCGCTGGAGAAGCGCAATGCGCTGCATCCGGTGCTGGCGCTGCGGCTCAAGCAGATGGCCGTCGAAGCCATGCTGGACGAGCGCCGCCACGACGCCGACGCGCTGTCTGAGTTCTGGCGTTCGCTGTCCGCCGACGAGCGCCGCGCCACGCGCATCGCCGAACCCGCGGCGCGGTACTTCGCCGCGCTGGGGCGGCAGAACGAAGCCCGCCGCATTATCGAAGACGCGCTCAAGGTCAACTGGGACAGCCGCCTGGTGCAGCGCTATGCCGATTGCGCCGTGCCCGGCCACGCCCTGCCGCAGATCCAGCAGGCCGAGAAATGGCTGGCCGCGCATCCCGCCGACGCCGACCTCTATTACACGCTGGGCGTGCTGTGCCTGGGCGAGAAGCTGTGGGGCAAGGCCCAGTCCAGCTTCGAGCGCGCGCTGAAATATGCTGAGCCCGACCAGCAGCGCCGCCTGCGCGTGCGCACGCACCTGGCGCTGGCGCGGCTGTTCGAGGAAACCGAGCGCCTCGACGACGCGCAGCGGCATTATCGCGAAAGCGCGATGCTGGCAGCCTGACGCTTCGCCTGAAGCCGGGCGCTCCTCCGGGCTCAGTCCTCCACGCCGGCAGCGTCTTCGCTGCCGGTGCGCTTTCTCACTCCATCCCTTACCACCCCATATCGCATCAGCGTTTGCTTGCGCGCCACGTCATGCTGCACCAGCGGGCGCGGGTAGTTGTCTCCCAGGCGCACGCCGGCATCCGCCAGCACAGGTTCGGGCGCGGTCCATGGCGCATGCAGGTGCTTGTCGGGCAGTGCCGCCAGCTGCGGCAGGTATTTGCGGATAAACCGGCCCTGCGGATCGAACTTTTCCGATTGCGTCACCGGATTGAAGATGCGGAACCACGGCTGCGCATCGCAGCCGGTGGACGCGGCCCACTGCCAGCCGCCATTGTTGGCGGCGAGGTCGAAATCGTTGAGCTGGTCGGCAAAGTACTGCTCGCCGCGGCGCCAGTCCACTCCGAGATCCTTGACCAGGAAGCTGGCCGTCACCATGCGCAGGCGGTTGTGCATATAGCCGCTTTGCCGGATCTGCAACATCGCGGCATCGATCAGCGGGTAGCCGGTGGCGGCATCGCACCAGGCACGGAAGTAGCGCTCGCCGGTATCACCGTCCTGCCAGCGGATCGCATCGTAGGCGGGATGGAAGGCCGCACCGGCCGCCACGCGCGGATGGTGATGCAGGATCATGAAGTAGAACTCGCGCCAGATCAGCTCCGACAGCCACACCGAGGCGCCCTCGCTGTCGGCGCCGCCGCGCAGCATGGCCTCGTGCGCGGCGCGCGCTAGCGTGCGGATCGAGACGGAGCCGAAGCGCAGGTGCACCGACAGGTAGCTGGGGCCGCGCAGGGCAGGGTAGTCGCGCCGGCGGCCATACTCGCCCATGCGCACGCTGAACTCTTCGAGCAGCGCCTGCGCCCCAGACGCACCGGTGGGCATCGCGATCTCGGCGAGGTTGCTGGCGCGAAAGCCGAGTTGATCGAGCGTCGGCATGGGTTTGCGGTATGCGGCCGGCACCGGCGCCAGTGCCTGCAGGTATGGATCGACCGGGTATGGGCGCAGGTCGAACGGCTGCACAGCCCTGAGCCACGCATTTTTGTACGGCGTGAAGACCGAGAAGGGCTTGCCCTGGCCGGTGAGGATCTCGTCACGCTCGAAGATCGCCTGGTCCTTGAAGGTGAAGAAGGCGCATGCCTGCGCCGCCAGCGCCTGGTGCACGGCTTCGTCGCGGGCGTTGGCGGCGGGTTCGTAGTCGTGGTTGGTGAAGACGGCCTCGGCCTCCAGCTCGCGCGCCAGCGCCGGGAGGGCGGTTCCGGCCCGGTCGTGCAGCACGATCAGGCCGCCGCCGGCCGCGGCAAGCGTTTCCTTCAGTTCCAGCAGCGACTGCCGGATAAAGTCGACCCGACGGTCGGCCCGCAGGCCGCGCGCCAGCAGTGGATCGAGGATGTCGCGGTCGAACACGAACACACACCACACCCGGGCACAGTGCCTGAGGGCATAATGCAGCGCCGCGTGGTCGGTGGCGCGCAGGTCGCGTCGGAACCAGACCAGCCCACGCGCAAAGTTCTTGCCGATCCGGTAGGGTGGCCGGGCCGTGGCCGGGTTGCCTGCTGCCTGCATGCTCGCTTGCCTGTCTGACTGGTTTGGCTGGGCCAAAAGTGTGGAAAGCCGGGTCGATCGCGCCGATACCCTAACATAGCGGTACCGCGCCGGCATTGCCGCCGGCCACCACGCTCCTATCACAGCCACCACAGAAGCACATGACTCTCGACCGAATTCTTCAATCCCAGGGCTTTGGCACGCGCCGGTACTGCGGTGACCTGATCGCCGCCGGGCTGGTCGAGGTCAACGGCGAGCTATGCGAGGACCCGCGCGCGCAGTTCGACGTGGACGGTCTGCGCCTGACCGTCGATGGCGAAGAGTGGCTGGCCTGCACCAAGGCCTACCTGATGCTGAACAAGCCCACCGGTTACGAGTGCTCGCAGCGTCCGCGCCATCATCCCAGTGTCTACAACCTGCTGCCGGTGCCGCTGCGCCAGCGCGAGGTGCAGGCCGTGGGGCGGCTGGACCACGACACCACCGGGTTGCTGCTGCTGACCGACGATGGCCAGTTCATCCATGCCCAGACCTCGCCCAAGCGCAAGGTGCCAAAGGTCTATGAAGTGACGACCGCGGAGCCGGTCACGCCCGAGCAGGCGCAGGCGCTGCGCAGCGGCGTGCATCTGCTGGACGAACCGGCGCCGATCGCGGCAGAAGAATGCGAGATCACCGGCGAACGCAGCCTGCGGCTGACGCTGGTGCAAGGCAAGTACCATCAGGTCAAGCGCATGGTGGCGGCCGCCGGCAACCACGTCGACGCGCTGCATCGCAGCGCCATTGGCGGCCTGCAGCTCGATCCGGCGCTGGCAGAGGGCGATTGGCGCTGGCTGACGGAGCAAGACCTGGCCGCGCTGACCGGCAAGGATTGAGCCAGACCGTAGTCCCAGAGCGTGGCCGGGCGCCCATTGCTGCACTGCAGCGCCCGCCAATCTTTTCCGGAAGACCCCCGGCGATTTGATAAAATGCAAGGCATGGCGAAGCCCGAAGCACCCATCAATCTGACCAATCAGTTCCTGATAGCCATGCCCGGCATGGCCGATCCGACCTTTTCGGGTTCCGTCGTCTATATCTGCGAACACAATGAGCGTGGCGCGCTCGGGCTGGTGATCAACCGGCCCATCGATATCGACATGGCCACGCTGTTCGACAAGATCGACCTCAAGCTTGAAATCCAGCCAGTCGCGCACCAGCCGGTCTATTTCGGCGGCCCGGTGCAGACCGAGCGCGGTTTCGTGCTGCATGACCCGGTGGGGGTCTATGTATCGTCGCTGGCCGTGCCGGGCGGGCTGGAAATGACCACCTCCAAGGACGTGCTGGAGGCCGTGGCCAACGGCAGCGGCCCGCATCGCTTCCTGCTGACGCTGGGCTATTCCGGTTGGGGCGCCGGGCAGCTGGAGGAAGAACTCAGCCGCAACGGCTGGCTGACCGTCCAGGCCGACCCCGAGATCATCTTCAGCGTGCCGCCTGACGAGCGCTTTGCCGCCGCCATCCGGCTGCTGGGCATCGACTTCACCATGCTGTCGGGCGAGGCCGGGCATGCCTGACGCCGTGGGGCGTGAACTGCCCCGCGACGGCACGGTCCTGGCATTCGACTACGGCGAAAAAAAGATCGGCGTTGCGCTGGGCAATTTCATCACGCGCGAGGCGCGTGCGCTGACCATTCTCCCCAATATCACCGTGGAAGGCCGCTTCGAAGCCGTGGCGGCGCTGATCCTTGAGTGGAACCCGGTGCAGCTGATCGTCGGTATGCCGGTCAACCCCGAAGGCGGCGAGCAGCCTTCGATGAAGCTGGCGCGGCGCTTCGGCAACCAGCTTAATGGCCGCTTCGGCCTGCCGGTGGAGTGGGTGGACGAGCGCTATACCTCGCGCGCCGCGTCGATGGCCGGCGCCCGCCGCGGCGAGCTCGATGCCGAGGCCGCCCGCATCATCCTGCAACAGTATTTCGACCAATTCCCGCTATGACGCAGATCTCCGTTCCCGACGCCGAGTTGCTGTACCGCAAGCTGCTGGACCAGGCCCAGGCCCTGATCCCCGAGGCCGAGCGCGCGCGCTGGTCGGTGGCCGGCATCCATTCCGGTGGCGCGTGGATCGCCGCGCGGCTGGCCGCTGACCTGAAGCTGCCCGAGCATGGCGTGATCAACGTAGCCTTCCACCGCGACGACTATGCCAAGAAGGGCCTGCATAGCCAAGCCCAGCCGACCACGCTGCCGTTTGCGGTGGATGATCGCAATATCCTGCTGATCGACGATGTGCTGGCCACGGGCCGCACCATCCGCGCCGCCGTCAACGAGCTGTTCGACTACGGCCGCCCCGCGCGCGTGGCGCTGGGCGTGCTGGTCGACCGCGGCGGGCGCCAGCTGCCGATTGCCGCCGACCTGACTGCCGCCGAGATGGAGCTGCCGTCCGGCACCACACTGGTGCTGTCGCGCCAGGGCGAGGGTGCCGGCGCACAATTCGCCTTTGCGACCGAACCTACCGATTCCGCCACCGGCTGAGCCGGCCCGAATGCCCCAGGCGCGCTGCGCGCGCCTGACACCCAGCTCCGAGACCAGACCCCCCCGTTTTTTGCCCGCGCCCGACCAGCTATGACCAAGACGTTCCGCAACCCGCAGCTCACCAAGAACGGCGAACTGAAGCACCTACTGTCGATCGAGGGGTTGTCGCGTGACATGATCACGCACATCCTCGACACCGCCAGCCAGTTCGTATCGCTGTCCGACTCAGACCGCGATGTCAAGAAGGTGCCGCTGCTGCGCGGCAAGAGCGTGTTCAACTTGTTCTTCGAGAACTCCACCCGCACCCGCACCACCTTCGAGATCGCCGCCAAGCGGCTGTCTGCGGACGTGCTGAACCTGAACATCAACGCCTCGTCGACCAGCAAGGGCGAG
This sequence comes from Cupriavidus sp. LA-1, assembly GCF_055385985.1. Lineage (NCBI taxonomy): Bacteria > Pseudomonadati > Pseudomonadota > Betaproteobacteria > Burkholderiales > Burkholderiaceae > Cupriavidus > Cupriavidus sp. LA-1. The sequence goes on from NZ_AP031387.1 coordinate 619,367, forward strand.
TCGCTGCTGGACACCATCAACAACCTGTCGGCCATGTCTGCCGACATGTTCGTGGTGCGCCATGCCAGCTCGGGCGCCCCGTACCTGATCGCCGAGCACGTCGCGCCGCACGTGCATGTGATCAACGCCGGCGACGGCCGCCACGCCCACCCGACGCAAGGCCTGCTGGACATGTACACGATCCGGCACTTCAAGAAGGACTTCACCAACCTGACGGTGGCTATCGTCGGCGACATCCTGCACTCGCGCGTGGCGCGCTCCGACATCCACGCGCTGACCACGCTGGGCGTGCCCGAAGTGCGAGCCATCGGCCCGCGCACGCTGCTGCCGTCGGGGCTGGAGCAGATGGGCGTGCGCGTCTTCCACAACATGGAAGAGGGCCTGAAGGGCGTGGACGTGGTCATCATGCTGCGTCTGCAGAACGAGCGCATGAGCGGCGCGCTGCTGCCGTCCGCGCAGGAATACTTCAAGGCCTACGGCCTTACGCCCGAGCGCCTGGCGCTGGCCAGGCCCGAAGCCATCGTGATGCACCCGGGCCCGATGAACCGCGGCGTGGAGATCGACTCCGCCGTGGCCGACGGCCCGCAATCCGTGATCCTGAACCAGGTGACCTTCGGCATCGCCGTGCGCATGGCCGTGATGGGCATCGTGGCGGGAAACAGCGACGAATAAGCGGCGACGAATGACGCAGTCGAGCGATACGAGCCAGAACACACCGAACCAGCCAAGCGACACGACAAGCCAAGCTATGAAGATTCACATCAAGGGCGGCCGCCTGATCGATCCGGCCAGCAACACCGACGCCGCGCAGGACCTCTACATCGCCGCCGGCAAGATCGTCGGCGTGGGCAGCGCCCCGGCGGACTTCTCCGCCAACAAGACCATCGACGCCAGTGGCCTGATCGTGTGCCCCGGACTGGTCGACCTGTCCGCGCGCCTGCGCGAGCCGGGCTACGAATACAAGGCCACGCTCGAATCCGAAGTGGCCGCCGCCACCGCGGGCGGCGTGACCAGCCTGGTCTGCCCGCCCGATACCGATCCGGTGCTCGACGAGCCCGGCCTGGTGGAAATGCTGAAGTTCCGCGCCCGCACGCTGAACCAGACCCACGTGTACCCATTGGGCGCGCTGACGCTGGGCCTCAAGGGCGAGACCCTGACTGAGATGAGCCAGCTGACCGAAGCCGGCTGCGTCGGCTTCAGCCAGGCCGAAGCCCCGGTGCAAAACACCCAGGTGCTGCTGCGCGCGCTGCAATATGCCCAGACCTTCGGCTTCACCGTCTGGCTGCGCCCGGAAGACCCGTTCCTAGGCGGCGGCGTCGCCGCCAGCGGCGCGGTGGCGTCACGCCTGGGCCTGTCTGGCGTGTCGGTCATTGCCGAAACCGTCCGCCTGCACACCATCTTCGAACTGATGCGCAGCACCGGCGCGCGTGTGCACCTGTGCCGCCTGTCGTCCGCCGCCGGGCTGGAACTGGTCCGCCAGGCCAAGCGCGAAGGCCTGAAAGTGTCCTGCGACGTCAATATCCACCACGTCTCGCTGACCGACATGGATATCGGCTACTTCAACTCGCAGATGCGCTTCTCGCCGCCACTGCGCAGCCCGCGCGACCGCGACGCCATCGTCGCCGCGCTCGCCGACGGCACCATCGACGCCCTGTGCTCGGACCATACGCCCGTGGACGACGACGAGAAACTGCTGCCATTCGCCGAGGCATCGCCTGGCGCAACCGGCCTGGAACTGCTGCTGCCGCTGACCCTGCGCTGGGCCACCGAGCACAAGGTCCCGCTGGCCCAGGCGCTGGCCCGCATCACCGCCGAACCCGCCCGCGTGATCGGCCTGAAGGCCGGCACCCTCGCCGTCGGCAGCGCCGCCGACGTGTGCGTCTTCGACCCCAGGCAGCTCTGGAAGGTCGAGCGCCGCTCCCTTAAGAGCCAGGGCAAGAACTCGCCGTGGCTCGGCTACGAGATGGAAGGCAAGGTCCGCATGACCCTGGTCGGCGGGCAGGTCGTCTACGGCAACCACGCCCAAGCATGATCTGGCTACGCAAGACCGCGCTGGTACTGCACCTGCTGCGCGGGGTGCTGACCTGCGCCTTGCTGTTCCCGTGGCTGGGCGTGCGCTCGCGCGAATGGCACATCCGGCGCTGGTCGCGGCGGTTGCTGCGGATTTGCGGGGTGGAGGTGGAGGTGGTCGATACCACCGGCGCGGCGTCGACCGGCGCCGGCCGGCAGGGTGCGATGGTGGTGTCCAACCATATCTCGTGGCTGGATATTTATGTGATCCACAGTTGGCAGCCGGTGCGCTTTGTTGCCAAGTCGGAGATTCGGAGCTGGCCGCTGGTTGGGTGGCTGTGTGACAAGACCGGCACCATCTTCATCGAGCGTGGGCGCAAGCGGGATGCGCATCGGGTGCTGCACGACATTACGGATGTGATGTTGCAGGGGGATTTGGTGGGGGTGTTTCCGGAGGGGACTACTACCGATGGGACTAGCGTGCTGCCGTTTCATGCCAACCTGATGCAGGCGCCGATTTCGGGTGGGTTGCCGGTGCAGCCGCTGGGGTTGAGTTACCTAGACAAGGCAACCGGGGAACCGACGCTGGCGCCTGCCTATATTGGTGACCTGAGCCTGCTGCAATGTCTGGATGCTATCTTGCGCGCGTCGCCAATCAAGGCACGGCTGACTATTGGCCCAAGGCTTAGTCCGACGTCTGATAATCGCCGCGAGCTTGCCGGCGGTGCGCAAGAAGTGGTAGTCCACCTTGCGAAGGGCGCTCCCGAGGCTGCGGCGGCCACTGCAGCCCGGCTCAACCAAGTAGCGTGCGATGTTGTCCGTGCTGACGAGCCGGCAACGGCTGCCACAAGCTGAGACATGTCGTCGCCCGCGTCTGGGCGCAGATTACATATTCAGCCAAGCGGGTCAGTCTGCAGCAGACACTCGACCTGGATCACCGTCCGCTTGACGGGATCCTGCGCGAGCCACGCAGCCGTCAGCTCGCCGCCCAAGAGGCTTCTAGTCCTATCAGGTTGGGGCGGCCGCTAGTCCCAATCAGAGGAACAATACCGGTGGATCCCCGTAACACTGCGGCACGCAGCCGGGCACGTTTTCGCTTGGCACGTCTCGGTGATTTTGTGAGGACGGTACGGCGACGTGCGAGTAGTGCTTCGTAGACCGAAGCACCTCCTTTTGCGGGATTATCTCCGTCGAACAGTACCGACCCAGCAAGAGTCGCGTCGATCAATATCTCGAAAAAGTCCGATCCACGGCGGTACTGGTAAAAGCCAACGTTGTACCGCGACGACCTTGGTGAGAAGACGCTTGCTGGAGTGTTTGCCGCAGAATGAGAATTTGGTCCTGTCTGCTTGCCTCTTGGCTGACCAAGTTTTCGCCATTCATACAGTCGGGCGATGGGAGGCGGCGAGCTTCTCGCTAACAATGAAAAGCTCGCGGAATCCGCTCGCATATTCTTCATTGACTGCGAGTCGTACTGGCATACGACAGGCCAGCCTCAAATCTGCGAGGTGCCGGGATGTGCGGACATCCCGGCGTGCCACCATCAAACAGCGATCTGCCACTGACTGCCGGATCGCCTAGCGACGGCTAAAAGGATATCCCCATCAGTTAATCCAAGTCAAGATAGATTCCGCTGGCACCCGAATTCTCGCGGAGAGCGAGGATTCGGGTGTCCTCAACTTCTTTGCGTGTTATTTCTTACGCCCAGAGTGCGTTCTCGGCTTTGTAGCAGCCTAACTCACCGCCTCGTCAACGCCCTGCAGAGCATATCCGCAATATATATCTGATCATCGTCAGACAGGCCGAGCCAAAGCGGTAGGCGAATCAACCGGGATGATATGTCGTCAGTAACGGATAGATCGCCGTGTGCACGACCCACCGATTGTCCGGCAGGCGACGAATGGAGCGGAACATAGTGAAACACAGCCCCAATACCTGCTGCCTTAAGATCTTGCAGCACCTGCTGGCGGTTTATCCCCTCACCCACAAGAATTTGGAACATGTGAGCGTTATGCTGGCAATCGGCCGGGATGACTGGCCGCCGCAATAAGCCTTCTGCCTCAAGCGGGGCCAGAAGTCCATGGTAGCTATCCCACAATGCCAGACGGCGTTGAGTCAATAGTTCCGCTTCTTCCAGTTGCGCCCACAAGAACGCAGCAGTGAGTTCACTCGGCAGGAAAGAGCTGCCGCTCGATCGCCACGTGTACTTGTCCACTTCGCCCCGATAGAAGCGGCTGCGGTCGGTGCCCTTTTCGCGGATGATCTCGGCGCGGTCGACATACGCGGGATCGTTCACGATTAGCGCGCCACCTTCGCCGCTGATGACGTTCTTGGTCTCGTGGAAGCTGTAAGTGCCAAGATGGCCGATGCTGCCGAGGGCGCGTCCCTGATACGAAGCCATGACGCCTTGCGCCGCGTCCTCGACCACGCGCAGATCATGCTTTTGCGCGATCGACATGATCGTGTTCATCTCGCAGCCAACACCGGCGTAGTGCACTGGTGCAATGGCGCGCGTGCGTGGTGTGATGGCGTCCTCAATGAGCTTTTCGTCGATATTGAACGTGTCGGGCCGCACGTCGACGAAAACGGGCACCGCCCCGCGGAGTACGAACGCATTCGCTGTCGACACGAACGTGTATGAAGGCATGATGACCTCATCGCCTGCCTCCAGGTCCAGCAGCAGTGCAGTCATTTCCAGGGCCGCCGTGCAGGAGTGAGTCAGTAGCGCCTTCGGTGCGCCGGTCTTCGCCTCCAGCCACTTGTGGCAACGCTCGGTGAGCGGCCCATCGCCTGCCAGATGACCACGTGCATGTGCCTGCGAGATGTAGTGCAACTCTCGTCCCGTCATGTATGGTCGATTGAATGAGATGTTTCGCGCGGCGGCTCTCATTGCGTCCTTCCCTGTGGACTGGATTGTGGTCATCGCTTACTTGCCTTCGTTATTCTAAGCTTCGAAATCTACGCTATTTGCGGTCGAGTCCCGTTGGGTCGAGGGCGGTACTCGGGGTGTTTCTTCTTCACGTGAGGTGAAGCGTGCCAATGCAAGGCTCAGCATGACTGCCACCACTGGCTGTACCCACCAATAGGACACTTCGGCGAAGAAATTTGTGCTCCCCTGTGGGACAGCAAGCAGTATGCCGGGCATGATCGACGCGATTGTGACGACGACCGCCAACTCGACATCCAACAGCGTATGGCTTTCGAGTCTTGATCTCAAGCCCGAGACAGGGTTACGAGGACCTGAAAGTAACCGCAAGACGACAAATGTGATCAAGGGACCAAAAAAAGCAATAAATGAGTAACCGTAGGCTTCGGGTTTGACGATGTCCCGCAGGAAGGCAAACGGCTTGAGCATCGAGAGCAGACCGGGTCCGGCCTCACCGCTGCCCGTGTTTGACCGCGTCAGCCAGAGGCCGTATAAAAGTGGCAGTGCGACGGCCAGCAGTCCGGGGAGTAGCCGAAGCCGCGGAACGCGGCTCCTCAACAGCGCATAAACAAATACACAGCCGATCACCAGCCCGACGCTGATCTTGAGGACGCACAGGGCACCGAGGTAGAGCGCGAGAATCGGCGATGTCGACCACGTGATCCGTATCTGCCTGTGTTTGCCGAGTTGCTCGAAGAGCCAGATACCGCCGAAATATGCTAACAGGATGGCCACGCCGAACGATTCGCTATGGAAGGCGTTGTCCCAGACTCCGAGTTGCCTGCGCGCGGCGGCGGAGATCACGCCCACAAAGAAAATCGCGAACACCGCCCAGAACCAGCCAGCTCCGGTTGTCCGCCATCGATTCCATGCGGCATCGGTGCGAATCAGAAACACCCGAAACGCATTGGCGAAGAGATACATGAGACAGACGAACAGCGGGCCGAATACTAGTGGAAACACGACCGAGTAGAACTGGAGTGGCTCAATGCCAAGCGCTTCGTACAAGACGATCATCACCCGATGGCTGCCAAAGTGATAGGGAAATGTGGCAAGGCCATCGACGCCCAGCGAACCCACGCCGTAGCCAGACAGCATGCTTGCGATGGCTGAATGAAACAGCAGATCCACGTGGACGGTGCCGGACTGAATCGCCTGACTTATCCATAGTGTCTTGTAGCCGTCGACAAAGCTGAGCAGGAATGCCCAGTAACCAATGGCGGCGCCAGCAAGTATGGGCACGGGCGCAGCGCGTGCCCCCGCTCTGAACGCGACTACCAGCAATCGCATGCATGTTGCGCCGATGATCGCGTAGGCGATGACGGCACGCGCCTGCATGACCCACAGGAACAGCAGGCCGGCAAGCAGTCCGCCGACAAGCAATGGGAGCGAGGAATCAAACCACTGCTTGCGATCGTTCAGGCTGCGCAGCTCGAAAATCGCAGCTATGGTGGCCAGCGTTGCCGCTGCGGCGGTCAGGATGGCGCGGCTCAGGGAAGCGCCGGGCTCCAGGAGCGGCGCGGACACCCATTGGCTCATGGCTAGGGCGAAGGTCAGCGCCACACATTGGCAGGCAATGTAACCTGCGCGTTCGAATGAATTGTCCGCGAGTCCGGGCACGCTCGACGTCGCCTTAGCCGGGCACACAGTCCCTTCCTTCCGCCACGAAGCGTTCGCCTTGTCTGCGGATGATCGCCACCTGTCCAAAGCCGCGATCGCGCGCCAGTGAGCAAGGATCTTCAAGCTCGTTCTTGTGGGGAGACTCATGATTCGGAAGGTACTGATAACCATAGGAGTCGAAGCGACACCCACTGGCGCGCGCAAGCAGGCCGCCGAGCAATGGCATGCCCGTCATCGCCGGAACGCTGAAGGGTTGGATGGCGCAACTTTGCAGTGCGGCATCTATGGCTTTATCGATATATACCCCTGCATAGAAATCGGGATCGATGACAACAACGCCGGTGCGATGGCCCTGATGGTAGGCCGGATCCGTTCTCAAGGACTCCAGCAGGGCATAGAGGCTGTGGCGAAGCGCGCGATTACACGCCTTGGCATCGCCATCACCGCATCCGCCGGGCAAGACTGCAAGCTCCCGAGCAGCTTGCCGCTTCTGGCGCAGGACCTGGTCATAGTCGATCAGATTCCTGCTGGCGGCCACAGCCAGACAGGCCAGCAACAATACCGCCGCGATGCGACGTCCGCTGCGCGTGGCCATTGTCAATCTTTTGCGGTGATTGCAGGGTCGAGCGCCGTTTGCCCGCAGCCGCATTCCTTGTCAACGAGATACATCGGACGGCCCTTTGCCATTTCAAAAATGCGCGCGATATACAAACCGACGGCTCCTACGCTGGCAAGTACCAGACCCGTTGCGAACAGTATCGCGACAAACAGGCTGGTCCAGCCTGGAAGCGAGGTGCTGACAAGATGGCGGTAGATGAAGAAGCAGCCGCCGACAAAGCTGAGTGTGGTGAAGAACAGCCCAGCATAGATAATCCAGGTCAGGAAGACGCTGGTCTGGAAGAAGACCCCGCCCAGCGCATGCTTGATCAGTCGTATCAGGTTGTAGGAGCTGCGTCCCGCAAATCTGTCGCCGTGGGCATATTCGATTGTTCCGCAGCGGAAACCGAGCCAGCGCAGAATGAACAGATAATGTCGCTCGCGTTCGCCAAAGCGCAGGAATGCATCCACGACTTTCCGGCTCAGGATGCTAAACGTTCCATAACTGCCGTCCACCGGATCGCCCGTCAGTGCGCGCATCATCCGGAAATATAGCTTTGCCGAGATGGTGCGGAATGCCGAGTGGCTACGTTCAACCCGACGCGCCAGCACGAGGTCGTAGCCCTTTTTTATTTCCGCGAGCAGGTCGGGGATGCGTTCGGGTGGATCCTGCAGGTCGCAGTCCATCACGATGACATACTCCCCCCGCGCGCTTTCGATACCCGCGGTAATTGCCATGTGCTGCCCGAAGTTTCGGCTCAGACGAATGCCGCGCACCGAATCGTAGCGGCTTGCCAGCGATTCGGTCAGGGGCCATGAGTTGTCTGGGCTACGGTCGTCCACAATAACGATCTCGAAGGACGGGGTCAGTGAGCGCAGCACTTTGTCAAGGCGTGCACACAATTCCTCGAGGCAACCGAGGCAGCCGTACGACGGCACAACAACACTGATTTCAGGTGTTCTCATCAGTTACTTGCGCTGCGTCGACCCGAGACGCTTCGCGCGATTACGGCGCCAGTCCAAGGCGCTGCGAGGCACCCTCGAGTCGTACCCCAGTAGACGCCGGAAAGCAGGGTCCGCTGAAAAATCGTCGCCAAGGGCAGCCGGAAAATCATACTGCTGCTTCATAATCGGATTGGTGTACAGATGGTTGACGCCTCGTCGTATTTGCGACGATCGATTAAGCCCGGCGCGATGGAAGACCATGGCGTCGAAGACCAGTACCGAACCAGCTGATGCTGTAATCTGAATCGCCTGCCGCTGGATGAAGTCCTCAGATGGCATGACTTCAAGGCGATGTGAGTGGGGGAGCACCATGGTGCCACCGGTTTCCGTTGTGAACGGATCAATGGCGAACAGCGCTCCCACCGCCAACGGGCGCGAGCTGGTCCAGTTCTGATATGGCAGGTCGCGGTGCCACGATGTCTGATGGTGACGCTCGTCCGGTTTGTTGATAATGCCGTTCTGAAGGTTCAGAATGAACCAGTCACCCAGCACCCGGCGTACCAGTTCCAGCACGCGAGGCTCACTCGCCAGGCCAAGGAATGTCTGGTCGTAGAGAAGCGGTGCGCGACACAAATCCTGCTCGCCGATTGCGGTCAGCGCCTGGCGCCCGCCGAACTCATCCTCTTGCCGTGTATAAACGTCGTCGATGCGCTGCCGCCATTCCTGCAAACTGGAGGCATCGAGGACTCCCTCGATGACGGTGTATCCCAGCACCTCAAGCTCTTCCCGATGTCTTGAGATGGCATCCGGCATGGCATTCGGACGAATGCCACCGTAATAGCTCTCACTGTTCATGATTCTCATTGATCTTCTTATTTATGCAGCTGTTCGCCAACGGGCTGCCTTAGATTCCGCGCAACCGCGTGCTGGGTACGCGAGACCGTTCCGATGGCGGTGAGGCGTAGACGCCCTCCGGCTCCACATCGGCCGTGATTAGTGAACCGGCACCGATCACGCAACGCGCGCCGATGGACACATGGTCCCGGACCGTGGAGTTGACGCCAACGAAGCAACCATTACCCACTCGCGCGCCTCCTGAAATAACCACATGGGAACTGATAAAGCAGTTGTCCTCGATCACCGAGTGATGCCCGATATGGTTACCACTCCATAGCGTAACGTTGTCGCCGATCTGGACGAACGGCTGAATCGTGTTGTCCTCAAGGATGAAGCAGTTGCCACCGGGCTCGAAACCCGGGAACGTTGTGGCCCGGCTGCTGATGTAGCTGGGTGTCTGATAGCCGGCGGCGCGTACCTCCTGCACTTTCTGCGTGCGCACGGCATTCAGCTTTGCATAACTAAGGGCCACGAAGACGTCTGCCGCTGCTGGTGGGAATGAATTGGGCAACTCATCGAAAGGGATGACGGGAAGGCCAAGCAGCGATTCGCGATCCAGGTATGCGCGGTCGACCGTGAATGCCACGGGCTCGTAGCCGGAGTCATGGGTGAAATAGAACCACGCGAGCTCGGCGATCTGACCGGTGCCGAAAATAACCAGCGGTTTGGATGCGTTCGCCATCATTTACTTCCTTACGACTATTGTGAATTCGTACAGTCCATAATCGTGGAGAAGTGCGACATTGCGCGAGAACTTGCGCTTGCACAGATCGAAAAGCTCGCACGGATCCGCGTAATGCAAATCAGGACGCATACGGTCTGCATCCGAATACGACGTCAGGCAATTGAACGCAAAGCCGCGCTTGCTGAACTTGTGTATGTGCTCGAGCGTGCCCTGAATGTATTCCTTCCAGGGTGCTTCGTCGCTGCTAAGCCGCACGTTGAATATGCCACTTGCCACGGCAAAATCCACGGGCTCGTCTGGCTTCGTGCCTGCAATGAAGCGCGCCTGTGCCTTGTCCTTGTGCAGATTGGTGGCTGTCTCAATCATTGTTTCCGAGATATCGAGCCCGACATACTGGAAGTCCTGGAAGCGCTCCAGAAGGAAATCCAGCAGTGCGCCATAGCCGCACCCGACGTCCACGACCGAGAACGGGTTATCAGGATCCAGCACCCGGCACAACTGCTGGAACCGCAGCATCTGGCCGTCTTCGCCATTCCAGTCTACCCCTCTTGGCTGCGGGCCGAATTCCTTGATCTTCTGCGTGTAATAGCTGGCGACCGGAGAAAGCAAATCATTCATGATCGGATGTCTCTTTGTCTCACCGGCCGCTCGCAGAAATGGCCGGATATCTCATGTAATTTCTTGCGTCTCGTCCGCAATTGAACAACAAATCGAGCACGGTGACGCCATGTTCAAATTGTCCCCATAGCTGGGGATACTCCGGGTAACCGGAGTAACTAAAGTAGCGCAGCTCAATGCCCGCCTCCGCAAACAATTCCGGTTCGATATAGTCCTTCGCCGCCGGACCGGAGATATATACGCTTGCACCGGCCTGCTTGCTGAGTCCGACAAGACGCTCGGTCTTGCCATCAATCAGTTCGTAGTCCCAGGACCACCTCAGCGCGGTTGAAATGCCAAGCAAGGGGCAGAGCGCCTCGATCAGGGTGCGGTTCAGGTCCGACAGGCCGCTATAGCTGCGCGTGAGATAGAGAGGTTCCAGTACCTCGGCAATCTCATTGAAATACGGAGCACGGCGATAGTTCTGTTGCAAGGCTTTCCAATGGTCCGAGCGCCATTTCTCGCCATCCAACTCCGTTTCGCGGATCGACTGATGATACTTCCCTTTGACCTTGACAGGCAGGGTAAGCCACGACAGTCCTTGCGGCGTCTTGATCAGATTTCTGTTGCGCCAGTCCCGTCGCGTGTACTGCATATCGTCGTAGATGATAAACTCATCCACAGATCCAATCAGATCGAAATACCCCTTCCAAGGGATGTAACACGATTGAACGATGGCTACGACTTTGTCCTTGCCTTCAATTTCCACTGTCATTCTGCATACTGTTGCGTGGTCTGGACGCCTGAATCGATGTGCGACGAAATTCATCCCTCCGCCAGGACATTTCACAACCGCGCGTGAGAAAAGGATCCGGGTGGTGCTGGCTTTCTAAGCTTTCAGAGAATAGCACGGGTTGATGCAATTAAGGCATCTGACAAACGAGTTGGGTGTGTTTTCTATCCCCTGATTGTAGGATTGACACCCGCCAACGGAAATACATTGAAGTGGCTTCAATGTGATGCATGAAGCATTCATTCCTTGCGTTTTTGGGCCACCAACAGGCGCGAGCCGCCCACGGGCAGATTCATGCCGCGCCGGATCGTGGCGACCTCCGCATTCAGGAGCGTTTCGAACATGGCATTGAGCCACGGGGCGAGCTCCAGTTCGCTGGTCGGATTTGCACCAATGCGCTTGGGGGACAGTTTCTGGATCACTCGCGACGCCAGCATCGCTGGGAGCAATACCGAGACAAACGATGTGCTTCGCACGACAGTGAAGCCTGCGGCTTCGACCTTGGTGTGCAACTCTTTCGCCGAGTAACGTCGGACGTGGCATGCATAGTCGTCCGTGGGGCTCCAAAGCCAGGCGTGCTGTGGAACAGTCAGCAGTAGCAGGCCACCCGGTTTCAATGCCTGATGCATCATGCCCATAACCTGCTCGTCCTCTGTAATGTGCTCGATTACATCGAACGCGCCAACCGCGTCGAACTCGTCGACGAACGGCAATTGCCTGGCATCCATCTGCATGAAATTGACTGATGGAGTGCGCTCGGCTGCGAAGCTCAGGCCGGCCGAGAAAATCTCGCTGCCATACAGTCGAGCGTTCGGATACTGACGTGCGATGCCCGAGAGCACGTAGCCCGTGCCACATCCAATCTCAAGGAAGGATCCTAGGTTCCGGCAATACTCCTGTAGTGCCCAGAGGATCAGTCGGTTGCGGCCACGGAACCAGAAATTGTCGGCTTCAAGCTCCGCAAGCCTTGCGAAGTAGCCTGCCTTAAAGCCGCTATTCTCCTGTGCAAATTCGGGAGCGTAGGTCGGAAACTGGTTCACCAGTGCCGGTGTCCAGTCGCAGGCTGGGCAATTGGTCTCCTCTCTGGCGAAGGTTGTCGCACATCTGAGGCATTTCTTCATCAAATATCTCTATTTATTTTGTGGTGGTTGTGCGAAATACAAAAAACTTGAAGGCAAGAAACAGATAGCCGGCGACCACGAAAATCGCGATTCCCTGGACGATCTGGTGCTTGTAGCCGAACTTGTCGACGAACATGAACAATATTGTCAGGTTCAGCAGGTATCCGAAGGCATGCGCCACGGTATACCTTGCGGCGGCTCGCCAGAAATTGCCGTCATGGGCAAAGGCCCAGTTCCTGTTGCCAAAGAAGCCAACCGTCGCGCCGACGCCATACAGGAAGGTCATCGCGACCTTCGGCTCGAGCCCAAAGTACGTGATGGTCAGATATACCAGATAGCCTGTCAGGTTGCTGGCGACACCAACGATTCCATAGCGCAGGATCTGCCGGACTGGAAGGCCGGCGAAGTCGAAGCCAGATATTCTATTCATCTGCGAAAAGTGCGACTCCGAATCCGGTTTTGCCGTTGCCGTTGCCGTTGTAGAGCATGTATCGTTGCCCCTTGTGTTCAAAGACAAACGGGTATTCGATCATCTCAGAATCCCAACCGTCGGCTGACACATCAATGCCCGTCTTCGCAAGCTGCAGCTCCCAGTGGGTGCCGTCATGGCTTTCCGCATAGCCAATCCGGTAAGTCCGTCCCGCGCCGCAACGATAGGAAAACCACATCTGGTAGCCATCCACGGGATTCCCGACGACCGTAGGATGCGAGAAGGCCTGAGCTGTGCCTAGGGCGTAGGGTACCGCGAGACCGTGTCGATTCCATGAATGGCCATCCGCCGAAGTGGCATGGTTGATCACATGGAGCATTTCGCCATTGCCGGCATCCCAGGTCACCGTCGATCCGTACCACATGCGATAGGACTCGTTCGCCTCGCGCATGACCCAGGGGTAGGACAGGCTGACAGGGTCGACCGAATCGGACGCCATGAACGGTATCTCACTGTCAAGGTGCATGGAGAAATCGTCATTGACGACAAGGCGCCCGACGTCCCCTCGCCAGTGACCCCCCGTGGGGTACTGCCAGCCCATGAACAGAATGTATCGGCGCCCATCGGCCTCATAGCAGTTGCCGATGCTCACGCCATGGGAATAGAAGCTGCCCTCCGCTCCATACTCGAATACCGGCTTATCGTGCACGTACACGACCTCGCGCCTGACGATATCGACATCCACGTAGCCAACGGAAGAACGGTTCTGGGAATCGCGACCGCTATAGAGGACGCGATAAATGTCTCCATCCAGGTGCAGCGCAAGGGGGTTGGCCGCATGGCTCATCAGCTTGGGATGAACGCGGTCGGGGCAGAACAGCTGCCCCATTTTCTTCCATGGCATCGTGAGAACTCGCTAGCTTTTACGTATGGCGGGGTGAAATTGCGCCGAGCGTACAATAAGAGAATGCCATGGCCTTGTCGAGTACGTGAATCGTGGCGGTGCTATTTGCGCAGGTATACCTGATGCCATGGATCGGGCGCGACGCCGTTCACCGGTTCGTAATGTGCTAGTACGTATTGGTAGATCAGCGGGTGCGTGTTCTGGAAGCGCAGATCCTCGCGTTTGTCGAGTGGGGCGTTGTTGATCAGCACGACCCTGGGCGCGGCTGCGCGGATTCGTTCGATTTCTGCGCGCTCGAAGATCGGGCCACGAGGGAAGAGTGCATAGATTTCCCAGTTCGGGGCTCTTCGATGCAGGGCTGCATAGGCGCCGGGCCAGAATGGCATGACCAGCAGGTTGCTGTCGGGACCGGCAAGTTCTCCTATCTTATGGATCAACGCCAGATCCCGAACCGTTCCGCCGTTGACCTGGATCGTGCTGTCTCCGATCTCGATCTTCGTGCAGTCATCCAAGAGGCGGCACTGCCAGCCGGGGTCGGTGGGCAACATTGCGATGACGCTGGCCCCACACAGCAGTGCTGCGACCGGCAGGCGGAACCAGGCGGGGCGATTCACGATTACGGCAAACATCCCGAGCAAGAACGGAAAGATGCCCTGTGCCAGATGAACCGTGTCTGCCCTTGAAAAGCTGTAATGGGTATAGGGCAGGGCAAGCAGGCTGGAGGCCGCCAGCATAGGCGGCACGGGCTTGCCAAGCAGACGCAGCCCGAAAGTCCAGGCCAGGCCCAGAATGCCAAAGACAACGATGGCGATGAAGAAGCAACCCGGAGCCAGCGCCATTGCCGCATCCAGGGGGGGTAACTTTTCGTCGTACGCCAGCCAGGGCCAGGGTACTGGCAGGGGCAGGTTGGTGGCTTGGACCTCCACGAACAGGAAGTGAACGCTATCCCAGAGCGTCAGGGCAAAGCCCGGCGCCGCCGCCATCAGAATCAGGGCGGGCAAGTATCCGACGAAGATGCCGGCTGCCCAGTACTTTACGGCCTGCAGCCATTTCAGACTCCTCTCGCCCCGGATGGCCAGGAATCCGAATGTGCCGATGCTGCCTGCGATGCCATACGCCCCGTGGTTTCTGCCGAAGATGGCGGCGAAGCCAACAACAGCACCCAGCGCAAAGTACCGCCTGTACGACGGGCTGCGCACCAGCAGCATAATTGCCCCGACAATGGCGATCGACGAAACAACATCGAATACCTTGAACCACGGGTACATCCAGACGGTCAGCGTGCCCGCCGCCAGCAATAGCATGACAGGACGCGGGGCTTCCGTCTCGGCGTCGAGCATCTTCAAGCCAATGAATACGCCGATGGCCTGGAACAGCGCGGCCGTTGCGCGCAATATCAGCAGGCTGTCGTTGCCGAGCAGCTTCATGATGGCGGCTGACCAGTAGTACCGGCCCGGATCGTAGGCCATGAAATCGCGCGTCGGAACTTCACCGGCCAGGACGCGCTGTACGCCGTACCAGAAGAACCCCTCATCTGGCAGATTTAGTCCCTTGTTTCCTTGCCACAGAAAAATCGCAAGCGTGACGGCTCCGGACAGGTAGAGCATATAGAGATCCCGCCGGGATTGCCGTGCCGGTGAATAAAGGAGTGCAATCAAGCGCATTCAGGCTGTGTCCTGGAGTGATTCTCTGGCGATGTGCGTTGGCGCAGCGATTTTGCGTTTCCGGGCTGCTTCGCGGCTCGCGTCCGGACCGGATTGTACTGACTCTCATGATCTGCGCACCGGGGCATTCCAGGCGGAGGTGGGGGCTCGTGGCGACTTGTGTATCCTATCCTATTGGATTCCGGTACTGTGGGCACCTGACCTGAATCAGCGTTCGTTCATCCGGGTTGGCAGCCAGGCGCGCCGCCGTGAGTTGCCCACCCCAGACGCACCCGGTGTCCAGCAGCATGAGGTTGGGGCGCATGACTAGTCCCAAGGTCGACCAATGACCGGCTACAACTGTGACGCTGGCCGTCTGGCGTCTGGGGACGTCGAACCAGGGCATTAAGCCATTCGGCGCGCCGCCCGGGCCTTCCTTTGTTTTGAGGTCCATTACGCCGTCGGCCGTACAGAACCGGAGCCGCGTCAGCGCATTGACGACCACGCGGTACCGCTCGATGCCGCGCAACCCGTTGTGCCAGCGGTCCGCCGCGTTGCCGAAGATGTCAGCCAGGAAACCCTCCCAGTTGGCGCTCTGCAGTTGCTCTTCGACTTCCTGCGCCAGTTCCATGACCTGGGTTGCCGTCCATTGTGGGAGGATGCCCGCGTGTACCAGCAGGAAGCCGTCGTCGTACAGCGCAATAGGCCTGTGGCGCAACCAGGTCAGCAGTTCCTCGCGATCGCCGGCAGTTAGAATCTCATCCAGCGTGTCGGAGCGCCCCTTCTTGCGCACGCCGGCCGCTATCGCCATCAGATGTATGTCGTGATTGCCAAGGACGGTCTGCGCACGATGGCCAAGCGCCCGGACGGCGCGTAGCGTCTGGAGCGAGTCGGGGCCCCGGTTGACAAGGTCGCCGACGAAGCGTAGGCCGCATTCCGGGGGCAGCCGGCTGTGGAGCTTGTCCAGGGAATCGATGCAGCCCTGCACGTCGCCAATCGCGAAAAGTGGTGCATGTTCATCTTTTTCGGAGTGCTTGGAAGATTGCATGCAATGTGTTCCGTTTTTTTGCACGTGTGGCGTTGCCGACACTGAGATTCGTTACAACAGGCTACAAAAAGATGCCGCATGTGAGGTGGGGGCGCCAGCGAGTCGGATAGAATACCGCCACTTCCACAGGCACTAGATTGTCCCCCGTCCAGCCTCATGGACAAGGAGGGGTTCCCCGATGTTTCTCGGGTCCTCGAAGTATATCGATAGCAGGGAGTAGAAGGTTTGTCGCATATCTTGGTCACTGGTGGCGCCGGATTTATCGGTGCAAATTTCGTATTGGATTGGCTGCGCAATGAAAATGTCGATGGCATTGTCAATGTCGACAAGCTAACCTATGCAGGTAATCGCAAGACGCTTGCTACGCTGGAAGGCGATGCAAGGCACGTTTTCTCCACGACCGATATATGCGACCGCGCTGCGCTCGATAGCCTGCTGGCGACGTACCGGCCGCGCGCCGTGGTGCATTTCGCGGCCGAAAGCCACGTGGATCGCTCGATTCACGGTCCTGGCGAATTTATCCAGACCAACATTGTTGGCACTTTTACCCTGCTGGAAGCTGTGCGCGCGTATTGGGGCGGGCTGGATGAAGTGGCCAAGGCCGCGTTCCGTTTCCTACATGTTTCCACGGATGAAGTTTTCGGCTCACTTGGTCCGAACGATCCGCAATTTTCGGAAACCACGCCATATCAGCCGAACAGCCCTTACTCCGCCTCGAAAGCGGCGTCTGACCATCTGGTGCGGGCGTATCACCATACCTATGGGCTGCCCGTCCTGACGACGAACTGCTCGAACAACTACGGGCCGTACCATTTTCCCGAAAAGCTGATCCCGCTGATGATCGCCAATGCTCTGGGCGGCAAGCCGCTGCCGGTCTACGGCGATGGCCAGAACGTGCGAGACTGGCTCTATGTGGGCGATCACTGCGCCGCTATCCGCGAGGTGCTGGCGCGCGGCCGCGTGGGCGAAACGTACAACGTCGGTGGCTGGAACGAGAAGACCAATCTCGAAGTTGTGCATACGCTCTGCGACCTGCTCGATACGCTTAAGCCTAAGGCGCAAGGTTCCTATCGCGATCAGATCACATTCGTGAAAGACCGCCCCGGCCACGACAGGCGTTACGCCATCGATGCGCGCAAGCTCGAACGCGTCCTGGGCTGGAAACCAGCAGAAACCTTTGAGAGCGGCCTGCGCAAGACCGTGCAGTGGTATCTCGACAACCAGGCGTGGGTCCAGGATGTCATGTCCGGTGAGTACCGAAACTGGGTCGCCAAGCAATATGCGGTTTGAGACACCCAACGTGCCGACTCTTCTTGTAACAGGATGCAATGGGCAAGTCGGCTTTGAACTGCGCCGCAGTCTTGCGCCGCTCGGACGCGTGGTGGCGTTGGACCGGAGCCGGTGTGACCTGAGCCAGCCAGACGCATTGCGCGCACTGGTCCGTGAATTGCGGCCCGACGTGATTGTCAACCCGGCAGCCTACACTGCCGTCGACAAAGCCGAGTCGGACTCGCAGACAGCATTCGCGGTGAACAGCGTGGTGCCCGGCGTGCTTGCCGAAGAAGCGCGTAGCCTCGGCAGCCTGTTGGTCCATTACTCGACCGACTACGTCTTCGACGGTACCAGAGAGGGTGCCTACGTCGAGACCGATGCGGTGAACCCGCAATCGGTGTACGGCAAGAGCAAGCTTGCCGGAGAGCAGGCGATTGCGGCCGGCGGTGCGACAGCCCTGGTGTTGCGCACGTGCTGGGTGGCTGGCGCGCGTGGCGGCAACTTTGCGAAGACCATACTGAAGCTGGCCCGTGAGCGAGATAGTCTGCGCGTGATCGCCGACCAATTCGGTGCGCCGACAACGGCTGCACTGATTGCCGATGTGACGGCGCAAATTGTTGCGCGCTACTGGCTGCACGGGCGACATGATGCATTTCCGGCAGGGATCTATCACCTAGCCGCCGCGGGTGAGACTACGTGGTACGGTTATGCTAGGTACGTGGTGGCGGGTGCGGTGGCAAGAGGCGTGAAACTGAAGGCAGACCTGGCCAGCATCGAGCCGATTCCGACCACCGCCTATGCTCTGCCCGCACCGCGGCCGGCGAATTCGCGGCTGGATACTTCCAGGCTGCGGGACACCTTCGATATCCATCTCCCGGATTGGCAGCAGGGCGTCGATCTCCTGCTGGACCAGATCCTTTCCTGAAATTTCGCACCATGCGCAAAGGCATCATTCTCGCCGGGGGTTCCGGCACGCGACTCTATCCGATCACGCGAGCGGTATCCAAGCAACTGCTGCCGGTGTACGACAAGCCGATGATCTACTATCCGCTGACCACGCTGATGCTGGCTGGGATTCGTGACATCCTCGTTATTTCGACGCCTGAAGACACGCCGCGATTCGCCGAAATGCTTGGTGACGGCAGCAGTTGGGGCATCAACCTGTCCTACGCGGTGCAGCCGTCGCCGGATGGCCTTGCGCAGGCATTCATCATCGGCCGCGACTTTGTCGGCAATGATCCCTCGACGCTGATCCTTGGCGACAACATCTTCTTCGGACATGACCTCGTACGACAGCTTGAGCGCTCTGCTGTGCAGGAGCAGGGTGCCACGGTCTTTGCATATCATGTGCACGACCCCGAGCGCTATGGCGTGGTGGAGTTCGACGAGAACTTCCGTGCGTTGTCGCTGGAGGAAAAGCCGCTCAAGCCGCGCTCGCACTACGCGGTGACCGGTCTCTATTTCTACGACAACCAGGTCTGCGACATCGCCGCCGACATCAAGCCGTCGGCGCGCGGCGAACTCGAGATCACTGATGTCAACAAGCGGTACCTGGAGATGGGACAGCTCGAAGTCGAGATCATGGGCCGTGGCTATGCCTGGCTTGATACCGGCACTCATGATTCTTTGCTCGAAGCCGCCAGCTTCATTGCGACGCTGCAGAATCGCCAGGGCCTGATGGTGGCGTGTCCGGAAGAAATTGCATACCGCAGCAAGTGGATCAGTGCCGAGCAGGTAGAGTGCCTGGCGAAGCCGCTCCTCAAGAACGGCTACGGCAAGTACCTGCAGCACATTATTTCGGAAACCATCAAGTGAACATGAACGTCATTCGTACCGCCATTCCAGACGTCATGGTTATCGAGCCGAAGGTATTCGGCGATGCGCGGGGATTTTTCCTCGAGAGCTTTAATCAGAAAGCGTTTGCCGAAGCAACCAGGCTGGACGTGAATTTCGTACAGGACAATCATAGCCGCAGTGCCAAGGGTGTATTGCGCGGCCTGCATTATCAGATCCAGCAGCCGCAGGGCAAGCTCGTACGCGTGGTGCGCGGGCGCGTGTTCGATGTGGCCGTGGATATTCGCAAGCAATCCGCAACCTTTGCTAAATGGGTGGGCGTGGAACTCAGCGAGGATAATCATCGCCTGTTTTGGGTGCCGCCAGGTTTTGCGCACGGATTCGTTGTGCTTTCCGAATCCGCCGATTTTCTCTACAAGACCACCGACTACTATGCGCCGCAGTTTGAGCGGACGATCGCGTGGAATGATCCGGAGATCGGCATTGAGTGGCCGACGATGGATGTTGCTCCGTTGCTGTCGGCCAAGGACCAGGCTGGTTCCGCGCTATCCGCAGCAGAATTGTTCGAATGATATCGATCGGGTCGGGCAGATGCCCGGCTCGCTAACATCGTTGCTCATCCTTTTCGCGCATGAACCTGAATCAAGCAAAAATCGCAGTCATCGGTCTGGGCTATGTCGGTTTGCCGCTGGCGGTGGAGTTCGGCAAACAGCGCCCAGTGGTAGGTTTTGACATCAATCCGTCCCGCATCGCTGAGCTGAAGTCCGGCCAGGACAGCACGCTGGAGGTCAGCCATGAAGAGCTGGTCGAAGCCGAGCACCTGCACTACAGCAGCAATATTGAAGAGCTGCGCGATTGCCAAGTGTTCATCATGACTGTACCGACGCCGGTGGACAAGGCCAACCGGCCGGACATGACGCCGCTGGCCAAGGCCAGCGAGACCGTGGGCCGGGTCATGCCCCAGGGCGCCCTGGTGATCTACGAATCAACGGTGTATCCGGGGGCCACGGAAGAAGTGTGCGTGCCCGTGCTGGAAAAATTCAGCGGCAAGTCGTTCAACGTGGACTTCTTCTGTGGATACAGCCCCGAGCGCATCAACCCGGGCGACAAACAGCACCGCCTGCCGACGATCAGGAAGGTGACGAGCGGCAGCACGCTGGACGTGGCCGAAGCAGTGGACCAACTCTACGCCCAGATCATCACGGCGGGCACACACAAGGCCAGCAGCATCAAGGTGGCGGAAGCCGCCAAGGTCATCGAGAACACCCAGCGCGATGTGAACATCGCATTGATGAACGAACTGAGCCTGATTTTCCACAGGCTCGGCATTGATACGCTTGAAGTGCTCGAGGCTGCAGGTACCAAATGGAATTTCCTACCGTTCCGGCCGGGTCTGGTTGGCGGCCACTGCATCGGCGTCGATCCGTACTACCTGACGCACAAGGCGCAGGAAGTGGGTTATCACCCTGAAGTGATTCTTGCTGGCCGCCGGATTAATGACAACATGGCGCAACATGTTGCCGACGAAACGGTCAAGCTGATGCTGCGCAAGGGCCTGAACGTGCTGGCCAGCAAGATTCTGGTGCTCGGTCTCACCTTTAAGGAAAACTGTCCAGACGTCCGCAACACCAAGGTCGTGGACATCGTGGAGTCGCTGCGCGCCTACAACGCGCAGGTTGATGTCTTCGACCCCTGGATCAACGTCGCGGACGCAGAGCATGAGTACGGGCTGCAATGCCTGACCCGCATGCCGGAAGACGGGCAGTACGCCGCCGTAGTGCTTGCAGTGGGGCATGAGCAGTTCGTGACAATGGGTGAGGTCGGCATCAAGGCACTCGGGCAACCTGGCGCCGTACTGTTCGATGTCAAGGGCATCCTCCCGCTTGGCGCGTCCGACGGTCGCCTGTAATCCGGGGGCGAAGGAAACAAGATGATCGACAGTTCCGCCCAATCGGGCGCTTACGAACAACTGACACGCAAGCTCGCCGAGGCGCCCCAAACCTGGCTGGTTACAGGCGTTGCGGGTTTCATCGGCAGCAATCTGCTGGAGACGCTGCTGAAGCTCGGCCAGCGTGTGGTGGGCCTGGACAACTTCGCAACGGGCCACAAGGCCAACCTCGTGGAAGTTCGTGGCCTGGTCACGCCGGCTCAGTGGGCGAACTTCCAGTTCGTCGAAGGCGATATCCGTAACCTTGACGATTGCAGTCGGGCGTGCGTCTTTCGAGATGTGTCGGGCGATCAGGGTGTGGACTACGTCCTGCACCAGGCCGCGCTGGGGTCGGTGCCGCGCAGTCTTCAGGACCCGATCGCAACCAACGAAACGAACATCAGCGGCTTTCTGAATATGCTCGTCGCGGCGCGGGACGCAAACGTCAAGCGCTTCACCTATGCGGCAAGCAGCAGTACCTATGGCGATCATCCCGGCTTGCCGAAGGTCGAGGATCGCATTGGCAAACCGCTGAGCCCATATGCGGTGACTAAGTACGTCAACGAACTCTATGCCGACGTCTTTGCCCGCTGCTACGGCTTGCGCACCATCGGTCTGCGCTACTTCAACGTTTTCGGTCCGCGTCAGGATCCGGAGGGTGCCTATGCGGCGGTCATTTCCAAGTGGACAGCCTCGTTGCTGAATGGCGAAACCGTGCATATCAATGGCGACGGGGAGACCAGCCGAGACTTCTGTTATGTCGCAAACGCCGTGCAGGCCAACCTGCTGGCCGCGACCACGACGAACGACAACGCCACCAACCAGGTCTACAACGTTGCCGTGGGCGACCGCACGACCCTGAACCAATTGTTCGAGTCGTTGCGCACGAACCTGGCGCCCTACGGCGTCAGTGCCGACGTGCAGCCGACCTACCGCGATTTCCGCGCGGGAGACGTGCGCCACAGCCAGGCCGACATCAGCAAGGCCGTCTCGCTTCTAGGCTATGCCCCGACGCATAGCATTGGCGACGGACTGCAGGAGGCGATGGGCTGGTATGTGAACCGTCAACGCAGGCAGAAGATGGCCTGACTTCAGAGCAGTAGCCCAGCGACGCAGCACCGGACAGGGCAGCCTGCAACTGCGGTTGCCCGTTCTGCGGTGTCGTCCGCCCGAGGGGATGGGCCGATCACATGAAATACTAGATGCGTGCATCTCACATCTCCTGGAATCTGTTTGGGCTTGGCCTGCCTCTGCTGATCGCAGCGGTAACGGTTCCCCACCTGCTGTCGGGGCTAGGCAGCCAACGCTTCGGCCTGCTTGCACTGGCGTGGGGTCTCATTGGTTATGCCAGTGCGCTGGATCTTGGCATCGGCCGGGCGACGACCCAGCGGGTGTCGGCCTTGCGCGACGGACACGACGAAGCCTCGATTCCGGACGTGCTGGCAACCGCTACGCGCCTGACGCTGGTCACGGGCGGCATAGGTATGGTGCTGATCATGCTGGCAGCGATGCTGGGCGTGGGTAGGCTCGTGCACGCCAGTGATGTGCCACAGTCGGAAATCCGGTCGGCCATCCTGCTGCTCGGTCTGGCGCTGCCGATGCAGGCGGTGAGCGCGACATATCGAGGGGTCAATGAAGCCTATCTGAGCTTCCAGAACATCAGCGTATTGCGGATCTTGCTTGGAGCGGCCAATTTCGGCCTGCCATACCTGATCTTGCTCTTTTCGACACGAGTGGATCTGCTGATCGCCAGCCTGGTGGTCTCGCGTGCGCTGGCCCTGTGGTTTTACCGTGTCTTTGCGCTGCAGTGCCTGCCACCCGGAACGGTCCGGGGCACCTATTCGCGCACTGTGGCCGCAAAACTTTTTCAGTTTGGTGGCTGGTTCACGATCAGCAGTGTACTGAGCCCGCTGCTGACCCAGGCCGACCGGTTCCTAATTGCGGCGATCCTTGGCGCCGCGGCAGTGACCACTTATGTGATTCCGTATGAGGTCACGGTGCAGACGCTTATACTGTCGAGCGCGGTTACAACTGTTGCGTTTCCGGCCATCAGCCGCCTGCTGGTCAGTGATCCGGGCGAATCATCGCGGCTGTTTGGACGGTGGATGATGCGGGTCGTGGGGGCAATGCTGGTTGGCCTCGGGATCCTGGCGGTCATCCTGCCGGAATTGCTAACGCTGTGGCTCGGGCATCCTGCAGACCCGGCATCAGTTGCAGTCGGGCGGATACTTTGCATTGGCGTGCTGGCCAATGCCATTGGGTCCATGTACTTCGCCCTGCTTCACGCACGAGGCAAGACGCGCGCCACAGCTTTGTTGCACCTGATCGAGGTGCCGCTGTATATCGCAGCCCTAGTGGGGTTGACTAACGTGTTCGGCGTGAGCGGTGCCGCAATCGCGTGGTCTTTGCGGATGTTCTTCGATGCTTTGGGTATGAAGATGTTGGCGAGGCATGGAAAGTGACTCATAATCCATATGAGGAAGTCAGGCTGGCAACCGGGATTGCGTTCCTCGGGGTCGTGGCCGTCATTCTCGGCCTCGTCGCAGGACATCAGTTTCTTGGTGTCAGCCGCGACTATCCGAACTATCTCGAGTTTTTCGAGCTCGTGCGTTCCGGCGATGGGCTGACCAGTGTCGAAACCCGCTTCGAAGTCGGATTTACCGCGCTGGTGTACTGGCTGGTCAGGCTGGGTTTGGGAAATGTGGCAATCTACGGCACGATTTGCACCTTGTGCATCATGCTCAAAGGCGCGGCATTGAGGACGTCCGAGTTGAGTCTCGGACTGATCGCCTTGCTGGTGTTCTTCTATCTGAGCCGGTATTTCATTCTGTTCGAGATGACGGTGCTGCGCGCATCGATCGCATTCGCCATAGCGTTCTTCGTGTTCTGGCGCAAGGACGAAAGGCAGCTCAAGCTTGGGGAGTTCCTCCTGCTGTGCCTGGCCGTGACGTTCCATTATTCGGCCATCGTCCTGCTGATCGTTTATGTGCTGGGCCGGATGCCTTTCAAGGTGGCCGTCCTGCTGATCGTCGGGATATTTGCTGTTGGGTTGCTGTTCCGGCAGGCTCTCTTTTCGGAATTCCAGTCGGTCTTTCCGGTATTGGGTACTTATCTGGATATCGAGGTATCCACCACGATTGTGCCATTGCCATTCATGCTGGATATGGCACTGATGTCCGCGGCGCTGTACCTCTGGAAGCAGAATAGCGTGGCCATGCAATATGCCGTGATCGGGATGCTGCTAAGCGTGGCGATTCATTTCTCGATGCTGGAGTTTCCGATCGTGGCCGCCCGGTTTCGAGAATTGCTGTCGGTTTTTGTTCTGATCTATATTCTCAAGGCTTTCACGTACGAGTCGAAAGTCATTCAGTCGCTGGCCGTCGTGTTTGCATTGGGCAGCGGGATGCTGAATCTCTATGCCATGACTGTCTACGATCCGTTGCTACTGCGATGAATAGTATTGATATTGTTATCGTGAACTGGTCATCCGGCACCCAGCTGCTGGAGGCTATGCAGAGTCTGCAGCAGAATGCCGGCGGGCTGGTTGCGTCGGTTGCCATCGTAGATAACGCTTCCATCGACAATTCGTTGGAGTTGGTTGCCGATCGTACTGACTGGAGCTTCCCGATTCATTTCGTGCGCAACAAGGAGAACCGTGGTTTCGGCGCCGCCTGCAACCAGGGCGTGAAAACGGGACAGGCGGAATTTGTGCTGTTCCTGAACCCGGATACCCGACTCTATGAACAGTCGCTGGCGAAACCGCTGGCCTTCATGCAGCGTCCGGAAAACGCGAACGTGTTCGTAACCGGGATTCAACTGATCGACGAGACCGGTCATGTCCAGCGCGCCTGCGCGCGCTTCCCTTCGCTGGGCATGTTCTCGGCCGCGGCGGTGGGGCTCGACCGTTTGCCATGGCTGTGCGATTACCGGCACCACATGAGCGACTGGGATCACGCAACCACGCGAGACGTGGATCACGTGATCGGCGCCTTCTATCTGATCCGCCGCAGTGTGTTCGAGTCGTTGGGCGGGTTTGACGAACGGTTCTTCGTGTATCTGGAAGATCTCGACCTGTCGTTGAGGGTGCGCCAGTCGGGTGGTCGCATTGTGTACGTTGCAGACGCCCAGGCATTTCATGCCGGTGGTGGCACGTCTCGCCAGATCAAGGCGACCCGCCTGTTCTATTCGTTGCGCAGCCGGCTGCTCTATGGCTTTAAGCATTTCTCCACGATTGGTGCCTGGGTGCTCCTGGCCGTCACCGTGTGCCTGGAGCCAGTCTCGCGGACTGTGTTTTCGGCAGCGCGCGGCGGTACACAGGACATCCGCAATACGCTGAAGGGCTACGGCATGCTTGCCAGGTCCTTGCCGCAGATCCTGAGGGCGTCGAAGCGATGAAAGCGCTGCTACTGACCCGCTACGGGCGCCTCGGTGCGTCGTCAAGGCTGCGGATGCTGCAGTTCCTTCCGTGGCTGAAAGATGCTGGGCTCGAAAGCGAATCGCAAGCGCTGCTGGACGATGCCATGCTGGCCGGGAAGTACCGTGCTGGAGGGTATCAACGCGGCGCGATGATTGCTGCCTATGGGGTACGCCTCAGGTCAATGATGCGCCGCAAGCGTGTGAATGTGGTGTGGATCGAAAAGGAAGCGCTTCCCTGGTTTCCCGCAGTGATTGAACGCGCCATGCTGCGTGGCGTGCCGTATGTGCTCGATTATGACGATGCGCTGTTCCACAACTACGACCTGCACCGGCTGCCGCTGGTAAGGCGGATCTTGGGGCGTCGCATCGACGACCTGATGGCCGACGCTGCGCTGGTCACGGCCGGTAACGAATATCTGGCTCAGCGCGCACGTGACGCCGGGGCGAAGTGGGTAGAGATCGTACCGACGGTGGTTGACCTCGATCGCTACCCGCTGGCTGGCAAGGCGCACCGCGACGACACCGTGCGTCGCATTGTCTGGATCGGCTCGCCGACGACGGCTGCCTATCTTGGCGCGCTGGAGGGGCCGTTGCGTCGGCTGGCACAACGCTATGCGTTCAAGCTGCGTGTGATTGGTGCGAAAGTCACGATGGCTGGCGTGGATGTGGAATGCGTGCCGTGGAGCGAGGATACTGAGGTGGCGTCAATTGCCTGCTGTGACATCGGCATCATGCCATTGCGTGATTCGCCGTGGGAGCGCGGCAAATGCGGCTACAAGCTCATCCAGTACATGGCTTGCGGCCTGCCTGTCGTGGCCTCGCCGGTCGGGGTCAATGCGCAGATCGTGCGCAATGGGGAAAACGGCTATCTCGCCGATGGACCGGAAGCCTGGGAACAGGTGCTGGATGAGTTGTTGGGTAACCGTGAGCTACGCCACACCATGGGGCAGGCGGGCCGCCATCGTGTGGAACAGGAATATTGCGTCCAGCAGGTTGCGCCGAGGCTGGCGCGGCTACTGAAGCAAGCAGGAGCACGTTAACCATGTGTGGGTTTGCAGGATTCTTTGGCGGCAATATCGTCGCCGCAGCCGAAAGGACCGCGTTGCTCGAGGCGATGGCGGACCGCATCCGCCATCGCGGCCCGGACGATGGCGGCGCGTGGTGCGATGCCGAATCGCCAGTAGGCTTTGGCCATCGCCGGCTGGCCGTTGTGGACCTGTCGCCCGCTGGCCATCAGCCTATGGCGTCGGCCAGCGGCCGCTACGTGATCGCGTACAACGGCGAGATATACAACCATCCGGAGTTGCGTGACAAGCTCGAGCAAGTCGGCAGGCAGCAGCAATGGCGTGGGCATTCCGACACCGAGACACTGCTGGCAGGTTTCGACGCGTGGGGTATCGAAGCCACGGTCAAGCGGGCAGTGGGCATGTTTGCAATTGCGGTCTGGGACCGCCAGCAACGCGTGCTGACGCTCGTGCGCGATCGCCTGGGTGAAAAACCGCTCTACTACGGCTGGCAGGGGAAGGGGGCTGCCCGGACATTCCTGTTTGGATCCGAGCTTAAGGCATTGCATGCGCATCCTGCCTTTGAGCGGAACATCGATCGCAATGCGCTGTGCTTGTTCATGCGGCACAACAACGTGCCAGGCGAGTATTCGATCTTCCAGGGCATCCGTAAGCTGGCGCCTGGTCGTCTGCTGGAAGTCTCGCTGGCCAATCGCGAAGCCGCGCCGCGTGCGTACTGGTCGGGCATCGAGGTGGCGCTGCGCGGTGCACGTGAGCCATTCACTGGTAGCCCTTCGGAAGCAGTCGACGCGCTTGAGGCGCTGCTGCGCACATCGATTCGCGGCCAGATGATGGCCGACGTTCCGCTGGGTGCGTTCCTGTCGGGCGGCATCGATTCCTCGACCGTCGTGGCGTTAATGCAGGCGCAATCCTCTCGACCGGTAAAAACCTTCACGATCGGTTTTCACGAGGGTATCTACAACGAAGCGGAGCATGCGAAGGCCGTCGCCCAGCATCTGGGTACCGAGCATACGTCGCTGTACGTGACGCCCGAGCAGGCGCTTGGCGTGATTCCGAACCTGCCGACGCTCTATGACGAACCCTTCTCGGACTCGTCGCAGATCCCAACATACTTGGTCAGCGCGCTGGCGCGCGAGCACGTTACCGTGTCGTTGTCCGGCGATGCCGGCGACGAATTGTTCTCCGGCTACAACCGCTACCAACTCACTGCGACGCTATGGAACCGCCTGTCGTCGGTGCCGACGGGGCTGCGTTCGGCCATGGCATGGGTGCTGACACGACCCTCACCGCAACGGCTGAACAGTCTGGCCGCCAGCATTCCGGGCGCATCGCGATGGGCCAACATTGGCGAGAAGATCCACAAGGGCGCAGGTGTGATGGCGGCCAGATCTGCCGCCGAATTGTATCGCGGCATGGTTTCGCAATGGCAGAAGCCCGAAGCCATCGTAATTGGCGGACGTGAGCCGCTCACGCTCCTTGATACTGCGCAGTGTGACCTCGATGCGCTCGGCGAAGTGGAGCGCATGATGGCGCTCGACATGCAGACGTATCTGCCCGACGACATCCTTACCAAGGTGGACCGGGCCGCAATGGGCTGCAGCCTGGAATCGCGGGTACCGTTCCTGGATCACCGCGTTGTAGAGTTTGCTTGGCAACTCCCGCTAGCCTACAAGCTTCGCCAGGAAGTATCCGGATACACGACCAAGTGGGCGCTGCGGCAGGTGCTGTACCGGCACGTCCCCAAGGCACTAATCGAGCGGCCAAAGATGGGATTCGGTGTGCCGATCGACACATGGTTGCGTGGCCCCTTGCGCGAGTGGGCAGAGGAACTGCTCGATGCGTCGCGTCTGCGTCGCGAAGGTTTCTTGAACCCGACGCCAATCCGCCAGAAATGGCATGAGCACCTCATGGGCCAGCGTAACTGGCAGCACCAACTTTGGTGCGTGCTCATGTTCCAGGCTTGGCTTGAGAAGGAGCTGGAATCGACTACGTTGGCGGAGAGCGTGGCGTGAGATTTTTGATGATTGCGAGCTTCGCGGATTCGCTCACCGGTTTTCGCGGGCCGCTGATTGCCGCCCTGCAGGCCAAGGGCCTGGACGTGCATGTGGCCGCGCCTGGACTGCCGGCCGCCGATCCAGTGCGTGCGCGTCTTGAGGCACAAGGCCTGACGGTGCATGACATCGAAATGCATCGCACTGGCACGAATCCGCTCGCCGACCTGCGGACGACGCTGCAGTTGTATCGCTTGATGCGGCGCATTCGGCCCGATTACACCATGGGCTACACTATCAAGCCGGTGATCTATGGAACCCTGGCTGGATGGCTGGCCCGCGTGCCGCGGCGCTTTGCCCTGATCACGGGGCTCGGGTACGCTTTCCAGCAGGAGAGCGGGCGAGGCGGCATGCGCGTGCTGGTGCAGGGTATGTATGCCACCGCGCTGGGGCGCGTGCAGAAGGTGTTCTTCCAGAACCCGGATGATCGTGACCTGTTTCGGCAACGTGGCATTCTCGGTGCGGACACGCCGGCATGTGTTGTCAACGGATCGGGCGTCGATGTATCGAGCTTCGCGGTAGCGCCATTACTCGAAGGCAATACGCGCTTCCTGCTGATTGCACGTCTGCTGGGCGACAAGGGCGTGCGAGAGTATGCCGAGGCCGCAAGGCGAATTCGGGCACGGCGCTCGGACGCGACCTTTGTTCTGGTAGGCTGGATCGACTCGAATCCCGATGCCATCTCTCAGGAAGAACTCGATTCCTGGGTGGGTGACGGTGTCGTGGAATACCTGGGCAAACTGAGCGATGTTCGCCCGGCGATTGCGCAAAGCACGGTCTATGTGCTGCCGTCCTACCGGGAAGGTACGCCGCGCACCGTGCTCGAAGCCATGGCGATGGGCCGCGCCGTGATCACCACGGATGCACCTGGCTGCCGAGAGACGGTCGTGAACGGCGACAACGGTTTCCTTGTGCCGGTCAAGTCCGTCGATGCGCTGGAATCGGCAATGCTGCGCTTCCTGGAGGACCGCGAGCTGGCGCAGAGGATGGGCCGGCGTGCGCGGGCGATTGCCGAGGAGAAGTATGACGTGCACAAGGTGAATGCGGTCATGCTGAGCGAAATGGATATCCGATGAAGCGCCTCTTTGACCTGATCCTCGCGGGCCTTGCCTTGATTGTACTTTGCGTGCCGTTGGTGATCCTGATCTGTCTGGTGCGCAACAAGCTTGGCAGCCCAGTATTCTTCCGACAGACACGGCCGGGCCTGCATGGCGAGCCGTTTGTCATGGTGAAGTTCCGGACCATGACCGACGCGCGTGGTCCTGACGGGCTGCTCCTGTCCGATGCCGAGCGGCTGACAGCATTTGGCCGATTCCTGCGCGCAGCGAGTCTCGACGAATTGCCTGAGCTTTGGAACGTCGTCAAGGGCGACATGAGTTTGGTCGGCCCGCGTCCACTGTTGATGGAGTATCTGCCCTTGTATTCACCAGAGGAGGCGCGCCGCCATGAGGTTCGGCCCGGCGTGACCGGCTGGGCGCAGGTCAACGGCCGCAATGCATTGAGCTGGGACGAGAAGTTCGCGCTTGACCTCTGGTATGTCGATCACCGCAGCCTGTGGCTCGATATCAGCATCCTCTGGCTGACCGTTCGCAAGGTAGTCGTGCGTGAGGGTATCAGCGCCGCCGGCGACGCGACCATGCCGAAGTTCACGGGCAAGAAGAAATGAAGCAGAACCGGCTCGCCCTGTTTGGCGCAAGCGGCCATGGCAAGGTCGTGGCCGATGCCGCGCTGGTTGCCGGCTGGCAGAGTATCATGTTCTTCGATGATGCCTGGCCCTTGTTGCATGACAATCGACACTGGCCTGTGCTGGGCGATCTGTCCGCCATGATGGGGCGTGTCCACGAGTTCGATGCTGCTCTGGTGTCGATTGGGAACTGCCAGGTGCGATGGGAAAAGCAGCAGGCCCTGGCAGCCGCTGGGATTCCACTGGCGACGGTGGTTCACCCACACGCGTGCGTCAGCCGCTTTGCCATATTGGGCGCCGGCACCGTGGTCATGGCCGGGGCTGTGGTCAATGCCGATGCGGCGATTGGGGATGCTTGCATCGTCAACACAGGGGCAACGGTGGATCATGACTGTACGTTGGCACACGCTGTGCACGTGGGTCCGGGGGCGAACCTCAGCGGTGGTGTCCGAGTTGGGGCTTTCTCGTGGATTGGCGTGGGTGCCGTGGTGCGGCAGGGTATCGACATCGGCACTGGCGTTATGGTCGGCGCAGGTGGAGTAGTGGTTAAGCCCGTGACGGACTGCACGATAGTGGTGGGAAATCCGGCGAGGGAACAAAGAAAGTAAGCCCGCGTCACTCGAAAAGATTGCAGAGAAGAGGCGATCGGGTGGTGGGGCAACCTCTGAAGGTCTAATAAAGCTATGTTGAATACTCCATTTTCTCCTTGGCCGAGCTTCACAAAGGAAGAGGCCGATGCCGTACAGGAGGTGCTGCTGTCCAACAAGGTGAACTACTGGACTGGCAGCGAATGCCGCGAGTTCGAGAACGAGTTTGCCGAGTGGACAGGTACACGTTATGCGGTTGCGCTGAGCAATGGCACGCTGGCGCTGGATGTTGCGCTCAAGGGCCTGGGCATTGGTTCTGGCGATGAAGTCGTGGTCACGCCGCGGACGTTTATCGCCAGTGTGTCCTGCGTGGTGAACGCAGGTGCGACGCCGGTCTTTGCGGATGTGGATCCCGATAGCGGCAACCTGTCCGCGAAATCCATTGCGCGTGTCCTGACACCACGCACCAGGGCCGTGATCGTGGTGCACCTGGCGGGTTGGCCGTGCGACATGGATCCGATCATGGATCTTGCCGCACGTCACGATCTGAAAGTAATCGAGGATTGCGCGCAGGCGCACGGTGCGCGCTACAAGGGGCGAAGCGTCGGTTCGATCGGCCATGTCGGCGCCTGGAGTTTTTGCCAGGACAAGATCATGAGTACGGGTGGCGAAGGCGGTATGGTGACCACCAACGATGAGGCTGTCTGGCGCACCATGTGGGCCTATAAGGACCACGGCAAGAGCTTCGAGGCAGTCTACGAGCGCCAGCATCCACCCGGTTTCCGTTGGCTGCATGAGAACTTTGGCACCAACTGGCGCATGCTGGAAATGCAGGCTGTCATCGGTCGTATCCAGTTGCGGCGCATGGCGGAATGGACCGCGCGCCGCAGCGCGCATGCGCAAGCCATCCTGGACGCCGCCAGGCCTTTCTCCGCCGTTCGGGTTCCGGTCTTGTCATCGGATAGCGTCCACGCGCACTACAAGTGCTACGTCTATGTCCGGCCCGACCGCCTTGCTGCCGGCTGGACCCGCGATCGCATCGTGCAAGCTATCGTTGATGCCGGCGTGCCTTGTTACCAAGGCTCGTGTTCGGAGGTCTATCTCGAAAAGGCATTCGATGAAACCGGCTGGCGTCCCGCCGAGCGCCTGTCCGTTGCGAAGGTCATGGGCGAGACCAGCCTGATGTTCCTTGTGCACCCCACGCTGACCGATGCTGAAATTGCCAAGACCTGCCGCGTACTGACTGACGTCCTGGGACGGGCCAGCCTGTGAAGA
This sequence comes from Cupriavidus sp. LA-1, assembly GCF_055385985.1. Classification (NCBI taxonomy): domain Bacteria; kingdom Pseudomonadati; phylum Pseudomonadota; class Betaproteobacteria; order Burkholderiales; family Burkholderiaceae; genus Cupriavidus; species Cupriavidus sp. LA-1. Next base: position 651,614 of record NZ_AP031387.1, read on the forward strand.
GCCTGACAGTTCCGCTGCTTGCGTTGCCGCGCGCGGCCAAGCGCATCGTCGTGGTTGCGCTGGATCTGTTCCTGGCGCTCCTGTCTGTATGGTTGGCTTTTTACCTGCGCATCGACCAGACCGGGTTGCCTACCTTTCAGCAAGGCTATGTGTACATATTGGCACCGTTGCTGGCCTTTCCGATCTTCGTGCGTCTTGGCCTGTATCGGGCAATTTTCCGCTACACGGGGATGGCGGCGTTGGCCAGCACGGCGAAGGCAGTGGGTCTGTATGGCGTGTTGTTCTTCACGGCGCTGATTCTGCTGAAGCTCGATGGCGTACCACGCAGTGTCGGTTTGATCCAGCCCATGCTGTTCCTGCTGCTGGTGGGCGCTAGCCGTGCGCAGGCGCGCTTCTGGCTGGCTGGCACGCCAGCCAGGGTGCATTCGCACGAAGGGCGTCTGCTGATCTATGGCGCTGGTGAAGCGGGTGTTCAGACCGCGTCCGCACTGGCCGTTGCGAGACAGTATCTGCTGCTCGGATTCATCGATGATGACCCCGCTAAGATCGGGCGCACTATAAACGGCCTCGACATCATCGGGCCGGACGATGTGCCGGATGCGGTCGAGCGCATGGGCGTGACCGATATCCTGCTGGCCATTCCGTCGATGGGGCGGACGCAGCGCAATGCTGTGATCGACAAACTGCGCGAGGTGCCTGTGCACGTGCGCACGCTGCCCGGCATGGCGGACCTGGCGTCCGGACGCGTCACCATACGCGATTTCCAGGAACTTGATATCGAGGACTTGCTGGGTCGTGCGCCCGTACCCCCCGACGCCGCGCTGCTGGCGCGCTATCTGGCTGGCAAGACGGTGCTTGTGACGGGCGCCGGCGGCAGTATCGGCAGCGAGCTATGCCGCCAGATCGTGCTGGAGAAGCCATGCCGGCTGGTCCTGGTCGAACACAACGAGTTCGGCCTTTATTCGATTCATCATGAACTGGAGCGCCTGCGCAACGAGCATCGCCTGCAGATCGAAGTGATCCCGCTACTGGCTAGTGTGGCCAACCTGAGGCGTCTGCGCGAGATCTGCGAGCTGTTTCGGCCGGCGACGGTCTATCACGCTGCCGCGTACAAGCATGTACCACTGGTGGAGTGCAATGCAGCCGAGGGCGTGATGAATAACATCTTTGGTACGTTGAACCTGGCGCGCGCGGCCATGGAGAGCGGGGTCGAGAACTTCGTGCTGGTTTCTACCGACAAGGCGGTGCGTCCTACCAACGTGATGGGGGCATCGAAGCGCATGGCTGAACTGGTATTGCAAGCCATGGCCGCCAGCCCCGCAGTCAACTATGCGGCGCTGGATGGCCGGCAGGACGATGTCGTGCATAACCGGACGGTTTTCGCGATGGTCAGATTCGGCAATGTCCTGGGCAGCAGCGGTAGTGTCGTTCCGCTCTTCCGAAGGCAATTGGCGGATGGCGGTCCACTGACCGTAACACACGAGGAGGTCACGCGCTACTTCATGACGATCCCGGAGGCGGCCCAGTTGGTGCTGCAGGCCGGCGCGATGGCCCATGGCGGTGAGGTCTTCGTGCTCGACATGGGGCAGTCGGTCAAGATCATGGACCTGGCTCGCCGCATGATCCAGCTGTCGGGCCTGTCGGTACGCGACAATGATCATCCTGGGGGCGATATCGAGATTCACGTGACGGGCCTGCGGCCTGGCGAGAAGCTCTACGAGGAATTGCTGATCGGTGACAATCCTGAGCCTACCGCGCACAAGCGCATCATGAAGGCTCGAGAAGTCTATGTGCCGTGGGAAGAGTTTGCGCCAGTGCTTGCGCGACTACGCTTGGCGGCGGAGCAGAATGATCGTGAAACGATTGGTGATATCCTGAGCCAGCAGGTTCACGGATATGGTCCGCAGCCGGCGGATAGTCGTGCGACGGTCGTGACGACCTGAGTGATCGAAAACGGGACAGCCAAGGCTGTCCCGTTTCTTCTGGCGTGGCCCGCGAGTCAGGGGCGGAACGAGCGCCTCTGGAAAGCAATCAGGGCACCGACGACGAGCCCGACCGCAAAGCCGGAAGCAATCAATAATGCTGTCCCGGGTGTGCTGGGTTGTGCCGGCACATAAGCTTCACCTAAGGTTCGGGTCGGGTAGGTGTGGCTAGGCTCCAGTGCCTCTCGCAGAGTATCGGATTGCTGTTTGAGGTTAAGAATCTGACTATTGATGACAGTAGCCAGGTTGGTCACCAGAACATTCTGTGCCGCGTTCGTGCCGCCCGCATTCACACCTGACTTGAGCGATTGAACGCTTTTGTCATATTCGCGTTGCGCGGCTTCAAGCTTACCCTTGACAATATCCAGATCAGTCTTCATCCGAGTGAAGCTCGGCTCGAAGAGCCTGTTGTGCTCCGCGGACAGGATCTTGAACGAGGATGCTATGGCGGTCAGTGCCTCGCTCTGCGTATACCCTGATACCTGCAGGCTGATCACGTCGGGGCTCTTGTCCGTGGATGCACGCAGAGTATCAAAAACGAGCTTCGACGCTGCGCTGCTTTCGGGGTCCGGCAGACCCATCGCCCTTATGACCTGCAGCCTAGTCGCCGGCAGGTTGTAGCGATCCGCGGCGGTGAGCTGATTCTCGATCAGGCGCAGTCCAATGCCTGTCTGGCCAGTGATTGCCAATTGGCCGATCTGGACAGTCATCTTGGCAACCCAGCGAGGCTTGATAACCTGGGATGCCCCAAAGCCTAGCAAAGCACCCACCGCCGCGGCAGCAATAATGAGCTTTGATGAGTTCAGCAAGAGACCGAACGGCGTAACCGGCTTGTTGGCTTCGGGTGGGGGAGGCATATCAGTCATGCTGAAGATCGGACATTTCCTTTAATGTAGCTTGGATTGTATCGCGACTCATCCGTAGTTCGAGACTTGAAGTTGTAGCGCTCTCCCCTATTTTGTAAGGAAGTACCGAGCCTATTCGCCACACCCTCTGACCTGCTGCTCCAGAAGGTTTTTCCATTGCCCGAATATTCTGACGCCTCCATGGGGTGGACCCCTTCCCCGCTACGCCGGGCCAAGTATTCTCGGCATTCTTGAAGATTTCTTCTGGGTATTCCACGGCTTGTTGAAGGTGGCGGCTGTCGAAATATGCCGTTCGCTTTCGCCAGAACGAGTCAAAAATCGTCATAGCGCGAACTGAGGCAGAAAATCGATGCATCGCAGTAAAACTGCTTCAATATTCGATGTGGTGCCTGGAAGTTCCAGCGAATCCTCGAGTCCGAGCTCGCGAGCCTGCGCTTCGACCAAAAGAGCATCACCACCTCTGCGCTGCACACCAGCGCAAGCGACAGCGCATACTGGGAGTGGTCGAGGCCCTGCGGTCCCAACGCATGTGCAGGTTTGGTGACCACGCCTATGCCGGCGCCGACCAGAAAGCCCTGCTTAATCGGCATCCACAGCAGATTGCCTGCACGGCGCCGGCATATCAGACTCCCTTTGCATGTGGCGCGCCTGCCGCGCCGGGCAGGCTCGCGTAGAGCGTGAGCCAACGCCGCGCCACGGCATCGATTGAGAACGAGGACAACGCGCGTTCGCGCCGCTCGGCGGCCTGAGCTGGTAATCCGCGGCCCGCACGCAGAGCGGCGGTGAGTGCTCTGGCGAGTGCTGGCGCATTGCCACGCGGCACGATGGTGCCCTGATCGTGAAGCACTTCCGCCACGCCCGGCGCATCAGTCGATACGACCGGACAGCCGCAAGCCAACGCTTCCACCAGAACGATGGGGAGGCCCTCGATGTTTGATGACAGCGCGAACGCATCAGCGCTGTTGAGCAGGGCAGGGATGTCGTGGCGCGGACCTAGCAGCGTGACGCGCGATGACAGGCCGAGCGACGCCACCAGATCGGTCAGCGGCTGCCTGAGCACGCCACCTCCCGCGATCAGCAGGTGTGCGGGTACGGCACGATCGATCTGTGCAAACGCTCGGATCAGCAGATCCTGCGCCTTCTCGGGCACCAGTCGCCCGACATTGAGCGCCAGGCGCGTATCGGCGTCGATGCCGAGACGCTCGCGTGTGGCATTGCGCAATGCCGGGTCAGGGCGAAAGCGGTTCACATCGATGCCATTGGGCATCACGACGATCCGTTGCGCCGGCACACCGCCTGCCGCGATCATGGCAATGTGGCCTGCGCTGCTGACGTGCGTGGTCAGGCTGGCCCATCCGTCGGTTAGCCTATACGCCAGCATGCGCAGGCGGCCGCCTTCGCTGAAGCTGTGCGCGGTGCAGACTAACGGTGGGCAGCGGACCATACGGGTCAGTGCGCGGGCAAACAGATTCGCATGCACCATATGCGCATGCATGATGTCCGGCCGCCACCGCGTGACCAGCTGACGGGCACGCCAAAGTGCACGCGCCATCGACCACGGCGTCTTGCGCATATCGAGCTGCTCGACAGTGATGCCGTCTGGCAGCGGTATGTCACTGCCACTTGTCAGGCTGACAATCAGGACAGCATGTCCAAGGCGGACAAATTCCCGTGCCAAGGCCACGACCTGCTGTTCTGCGCCACCCAGCTTCAGGCCGGTCGTGACGAGCATGATGCGCATCGGGCTGGCGTCCGGCGACGGTTCAGATTCAGCCATCACCGCGCCCCATACCCTGTCACCAACGTTCGCACCGTCTTCACCCCAATAAGCAGATCCAGCGCAAACGAGCAATGCTTGACGTAATACAAGTCATAGCTCAACTTTGTCACCGTTTCCTCATGCGTGCCGACATACCCCTGTTGCACCTGCGCCCACCCCGACAACCCCGGCCGCACCAGATGCCGGTACGGGTAGTACGGAATCGTCCCTGAAAACCCCTCCACCATCGGCGCCTGTTCCGGCCGCGGCCCAATCAGGCTCATATGCCCGACCAGCACATTCCAGAGCTGCGGGATTTCGTCGAGTCGATACTTGCGGATGATCCGCCCAACCTTGGTGACGCGCGGATCCTGGCGCGAGGCGAACTGCGCCGTGGCGTTGGGATCGACGCCCATACTGCGGAACTTCAGCATGACGAATGGCTTGCCAAATAGGCCGATACGTTCCTGGCGAAATATCGCCCGGCCTGGCGTTTCCATCCGGATCGCCAGCGCGACCGCAAGGCTGACGGGGACTAGGAACGGCGCGAGGCATAGCACGGCCGCGATGTCGATGGCGCGCTTGAGGTAGCCGTAGAGGTAGTGCGCCGCATAGTCGTCCAGAAAATTCTCGTCGATATGCGCGAGCCCGACGCGGCCGGTGAGCATTTCGCCGACCCGTTCGACCGAGTACATGCGCACGTGGCTCATTTTGTACTGCGCGAGTTGCCGGGTGCGCTCGGGATCGGCGGTGGTGCTGCGGTCGACCATCAGGCCGTCGCAGTGCCTGGCGTCCTCCAGCGAGCCGATCGGCTCGAAGCGTGTGGGCGAGGGTGGCGCGGCGCCCGGCATTGTCAGGATGGACTCGAGTTGCTCCAGCGTATGCGGATCGGTGTAGCCAAACAGCGGCACGTAGTTCTGCACGTAGTGGCGATAGCCGATCCAGATCCACGCCAGCGTAGTCACGTAGCCCAGTAGCAGGGCCCCGCGGGAGTACTCGATATGGAATGCGGCAAAGACGAAAAGCAATGCGACGAACGGGAAGGTCGACGCAAGGCCGGCCAGGCTGTTGCCCTCCATCGCCGGCAGGTGCAGCGACCGGTGCAGCATCATGAAGGCGAACAGGTAGGGGACAATGGACCACAGCAGCGTTCGCGTGAACACGTAGGTCACGACCCCGGCGTGGTGCGCAACCTCGGCCAGCACGGTGTTGATGCCGAATAGCACCAGGCCCAGGCACGCCCAGCCGAGCATCCGGCTCACGCGGCGGATGGTCTCCGAGCCGGCGATATGCATGCCGGTGGCGCGGCGGCGCAGCGGCTCGGTCTTGAGCATGTTCGTCATGTCGGCACTCGTGCTGCGCGGGGCTTGTCGCCCAAGGCGTCCTGATATACGGCCCACGTAGCGTGTGTCATGCGGTCCAGGCCGTAGTTCTGTTCCCAACGATTGCGCGCCGCATCGCCCAGGGTTGCGCGCCGGCTGGCGTCGTGCACCATGCGCGACAGGGCGTCGGCCAGCGCGGACGGGTCGTTACGCCGCAGTAGCTCGCCACAACGGCCCGCGTCGAGTTGTTCGTGAATTCCCGGCAGATCCGAGGCAATGACTGGCAGGCCGGCACGCATGGCTTCCAGGACGGAAAGCGGGAATCCCTCATGGTCGGAGGCCAGGACGAAGATCTGCGCAGTCGCCAGCAATTCGGGAACGTCTCCGATGCTGCCTGTAAAGCGGACGCGCCCGGGCGCAATCTGGTCTGCCAGTTGCTGCAGGGCCTGCCGTTGGGGCCCGTCGCCCGTGATGACCAGTTCGCAGTCTGGCACGGCTGCACGCGCGAAGGCGCGGATTACCAGGTCAGGCCGCTTGGGTCGGGCAAGGCGGGCGACCATGACGATCCTTTGCACGGTTGCATTCGGTCGTGCGCGAGCGATTGTGTCGGCAATGCCGTTCGGAATCACGGCAATATGCCGTGCCCGGATTGGCAGTGTCCGGGCGAGGTCCTTCTCGGCCTCGGCTACGCAGATCATGCGCGCCGTCAACGGTGCTAGCAGCCACTCGGCGATGCGTGCGGCGATGCGCTGCCGCGCAGGCGCTTCCGGCTTGAACGCAAAGCCGTGCACCGTATAGATCACCGGGATACCAAGCAGCAAGCCCGCAATCCTGCCCAGCGCACCTGCCTTGGCGCTGTGGGCATGGATGAGGTCCGGCGCGGCCTGCCGCAGGGCCTGCAGCAACTCGCGCAGTGCCGTGACTGCACGGGCGGGCGAGAGGGTGTTGTCCAGTTGATGCAGCCGGATGACCGGGATGCCAGCGCGTTGTGCAACGTCGAGAAGCGGACCCTCGCCGCCTGCCAGTAGTACCATGTCGGCCTGGCCGCCTGCCGATTGCAGCAGATCCGCCACATGCGACTGCGCACCGCCGATCTCCGAATTGGTGATCAGGCAGGCTACGCGGGGCCGGTTGATGGTCTGGATATTGGACGGCAAGGGTGAGAGCGCAATCGCTGGCGCGGATGACGGCTGGAAGTGGCGAGCTGGGCCCGCTTCAGGTACCTGATCCTTGTGCCGCCGTCTGCGATGGCGGCGCTGGCTGGCTTCAGGCCGTAAGCCGCCATGTGGGCGGCAAGAACGAGGGCCATTGTTACCGAAGCGGCGATTATACCGCCCGCGCGGCGCGCAATCCGGCAAAATACCCCCTTCGGCACGCAGTGATCGGCCCTTGCGGGCGCGCGGCTGAGCCATTACTTCAGGAATCCCCATGAGACTTGATCCCTCCATCTTCAAAGCCTATGACATCCGCGGCATCGTCGGTAAGACGCTTACCAGGGATGTGGCCCGCCAGATCGGCCTCTCATTCGGTTCTGCTGCGGCGGAAGCCGGCGAGAAGGCCGTTGTCGTAGGCCGCGATGGCCGCCTCTCCGGCCCGGACCTCATTAGTGGCCTGATCGAAGGCCTGCGCGCCGCCGGCATGGACGTGATCGACCTGGGCATGGTTGCCACGCCGATGGTCTACTTTGGCACTAACATCGAACTCCATGGCGTAAGCGCCACCTCGGGCATCATGGTCACCGGCAGCCACAATCCGCCGGACTACAACGGCTTCAAGATGGTCCTGGCAGGCAAGGCCATCTATGGCGAGCAGATCAAGGGGCTGCACCAGCGGATCGAAGCCGGCAATTTCGCAAGTGGCGCCGGCGGCTATAGTGAGGTTGATGTGCGCCAAAAGTACCTCGACCGCATTCTTGGCGACGTCAAGCTGGCCCGTCCCATGAAGATTGCGCTGGATGCCGGCAACGGCGTGGCCGGTGCCTTCGTGGGCGATCTGTTCCGCGGGCTGGGTTGCGAAGTGACTGAGCTGTTCTGCGAGGTCGACGGGAATTTCCCGAACCATCATCCGGACCCGGCCCATGTCGAGAATCTGCAGGACCTGATGAAGTGCCTGCGCGAAACCGACTGCGAACTGGGCCTGGCCTTCGACGGTGACGGCGACCGCCTGGGCGTCGTGACCAAGGACGGGCAGGTGATTTTCCCAGACCGCCAGCTGATGCTGTTTGCCGAAGAGATCCTTGCGCGCAATCCGGGCGCGCAGGTGATCTACGACGTCAAGTGCACGGGCAAGCTGGCGCCGTGGATTCGCCAGCACGGCGGCGAGCCGCTGATGTGGAAGACCGGCCATTCGCTGGTGAAGGCGAAGCTCAAGGAGACTGGCGCACCGATCGCCGGGGAGATGAGCGGGCACGTATTCTTCAAGGATCGCTGGTACGGGTTTGACGATGGCCTGTACACGGGCGCGCGGCTATTGGAAATCCTGTCACGCTACGCCGACCCCAGCGCCGTGCTGAATGCGCTGCCAAACGCCAATAACACCCCCGAGCTGCAACTCAAGTGCGCCGAGGGCGAGCCGTTCACGCTGCTGGACAAGATCAAGGCCAATGCCACGTTTGATGGCGCGCGCGAGGTCATCACCATCGACGGCGTGCGTGTCGAGTATGCGGATGGTTTCGGCCTTGCCCGTCCGTCCAATACCACGCCGGTAGTGGTGATGCGCTTCGAGGCGGACAACGACGTCGCGCTGGCGCGGATCCAGGCTGAATTCAAACGTGTGATCCTGGCCGAGAAACCGGATGCTCAGCTCCCGTTCTGAGGGCGGGGCGGCGCCGCAGCCGGCGGCCCCGTCCGGCGTCCTCCAGGCCGCCCCGATGGCCGCACCGTTTGCACTGCCGGATCGGCCGCGCATCTTGCTGATCAAGGTCTCGTCCCTGGGTGACGTTGTCCACAATATGCCGCTGGTGCATGACCTGCGCGCACGCTGGCCGGGGGCCGAGATCGACTGGGTGGTGGAGGAGGGCTACGTCGAGCTGGTGCGCCTGCTGCCTGATGTGCGGCGAGTCATTCCATTCGCGCTGCGGCGTTGGCGCAAGCGCTTCTACCAGTCGGGCACGTGGCATGAAGTGGGCGCGCTGCGCGACACTTTGCGCCTCGATAACTATGACGCGGTGATCGAAAGCCAGGGCCTGTTGAAGACCGCCGTGGTCGCGCGCGCGGCCAGCCGTACGCCGCGGGCGCCGATCATCGGCCTTGGCAATGCCACCAAGGGTTCCGGCTATGAGCCGGCCGCGCGGCTGCTGTATACCGCGCCGGTGCGCGTGCCCAGCCAGACCCATTCGGTACAGCGCTCGCGCTTGCTGGGCGCGGCGCTTACCGGCGTCGGGCCGACCGAGCCGCCGCAGTTCTTCGGCGCCGCCGCTCAGACGCTGCATATGGATGATCCGATCTGGGACGGCCTGCCCCCGCGCTATGCCGCGTGTTTCCACGCGACGGCCGGCGCGAAGAAGAAGTGGCCGGTGTCAGACTGGCACGCGCTCGGGCGCCGGTTGCTGGAAGACGGCCTGGTCATGCTGCTGCCGTGGGGTAACGATGCGGAACGTCGGGCCGCCCAGGAGATTGCAGCGGGAGTGCCGCGGGCCCAGGTGTTGCCGCGCTTCACGGTGATGCAAGGATTTGGCCTGGTCAATCGCGCCGAGGTTGTCATTGGTGTCGATACCGGGCTCGTCCATATTGCCGCGGCGCTGTGCCGGCCCACCGTGGAGATCTACACCGCGACATGGCGCTGGAAGACCGAAGGCTACTGGTCGGACCGAATTGCCAACGTGGGCGACCATGGCGTCGTGCCGTCAGTCGAAGACGTTATTGAAGCGGCCCGCCGCGTACGCGGGGCGGGCCGCTGATGCTGCGTGTCCTGTATAGCCTGTTGTGGCTGGTGGCGCTGCCCGTTGCCCTGCTGCGTCTTGTCTGGCGCGCCCGCAAGGAGCCCGGTTACCTTGAGCATGTCCGGGAGCGGCTGGGCCGTTACGGCCATTTGCCGGCAAACGGGCCGTGGCTGTGGGTGCACGCGGTTTCGGTCGGCGAAACGCGGGCCGCGCAGCCGCTGATCGAAGCGCTACTGGCAGCCTATCCTGGCCATCGCCTGCTGCTGACACATATGACGCCGACCGGCCGGCAGACCGGAGCGCAACTTTTCGGCAAAGAACCGCGCGTCCTGCAGTGCTTCCTGCCCTATGACCTGCCCTGGCTGGTGGGCCGGTTCCTGCGCTACTTCCGGCCGGCGGCTGGCATGCTGATGGAAACCGAGGTCTGGCCCAACCTGGTGCGCGGTGCGCGTCGGGCCGGCGTGCCGCTGTTCCTGGTCAATGCACGCCTGTCGCCGCGCAGCTACCGGCGTACCGCCCGCTTTGGCCGCGCAGCGGCGGCGATGTACAGCGATTTTGCCGGCGTGCTGGCACAAACCGTTGGCGATGCCGATCGTTTCAGTGCCCTGGGCGTGGAGGCGGTGCAGGTCACGGGCAACCTGAAGTTCGACATGCAGCCGGCCCCCGCCAGCGTGGAGCGCGGCGGCCGCTTGCGGCAGGCATTCGGCGAACGCGCCGTGCTGGCCGCTGCCAGTACCCGGGAAGGCGAGGAGCCGATGCTGCTGGATGCGTTTTCGCGTTGGCAGCGGTCGTGCGGGGAAGTGCCCAGGCCAGCCTTGTTGCTGGTGCCACGGCACCCGCAGCGGTTCGATGAAGTGGCGGCAATGGTCGCGCACGCCGGTTTCACCGTGCAGCGGCGCAGTGCGGTGGATATCGATCATCTGCCTGCTCCGATCACGGCTGACGTGGTGCTGGGCGATTCAATGGGGGAGATGGCGATGTACTTCGCGGCTTCGGACCTTGCTTTCATCGGCGGGAGCCTGATGCCGCTGGGCGGGCAGAACCTGATCGAGTCGTGCGCGGTCGGCACACCGGTGCTGATCGGTCCCCACACGTTCAACTTCGCGCAGGCGACCGACGATGCCATCGCCGCCGGGGCCTGCCTTCGCGTGGCTGATGCCGACGACCTGGTCAGGACGGCGTCAAGGGTGCTCTCGGATCCTGCAGCGCTGGCCGACATGCGTGCCCACGCTCGAACCTTCGCGGGCCTGCACCGGGGTGCCACGGTACGGACGCTGGCGGAGTTGGCGCAGGCGCTCGGAACCTGAAGGGCACCGGCTGCGGCGCTCAGGACGCCGGCGTCGACGGCCGTTTGCGGTGTGTTTGCGCCGGCGCGCTTACCAGGACATCCCATCGGCGGGCAATTTGCTCCAGGGCGAAGCCTTCTGCTTTACGCCGTGCGGCTGCGCCGAGGCGGCCGGCTTCTTCCGGCTGCCTGATCGCGCGCAACAGCGCATCGGCAAGCGCATCCGCGTCGTCCGTCGGCACAACCAGCGCGTCCTGTCCGGGCGTGAGCAGTTCGCGCGGCCCGGTCTCGCAATTGGTCGATACGATTGGCAGGCCAAAGGCCATGGCTTCGATCAGTACCAGCCCGAAGCCCTCGTAGCGCGAGCTCAGGCAGAAGACCGAGGCGCGCGCATAGGCCTGCGTCGCGTCCAGGCAGATCCCGGGCAGGCTGACTTGGTCGCCCAGGCCCAGTTGGTCGACCAGCGCGGTGAGCGCATCGCGTTCCTCGCCTTCGCCGTGGATGACCAGCTCCCATTCCGGGGCCTGCGCCGCGACCTTCCGCCAGGCGCGCAACAGCACATCGAAGCCCTTTGCCGCGACCAGTCGCCCCATGGCCAGAACCTGTGTCCCCACGCGCGGCGCAGGGGCTGCGGGCATCGGGAAGGGCAGCGGATTCGGAATGCAGACGACCTCGCTGCGTGGCTGCAGGGCTTCGATCCAGCGCTTGCGATCCCGCTCAGTCAGGACCACGACCTGGTCGCAATATCGTGCAGCAAGGCGCCGGGCGCCCCTGCGTGCAGCCTTGCCGAGGTCTTCGTCGAAGTGGCAATGCTCCCAGGCGATATGCTGCAGGCCAAGGCCGATGGTCGCGGGCAGTACGAACAGCGCCAGCATGGTGTCGACCTGTACCAGCACGTCGATATTGCGCTCGCGGCAATGGCGGCGAATGCCGGCGACGGTGGCGAGATACGCCCGTTTGAAGGAGGGGCGCTGGTCGAACAACGCCGCATGGTGGATGCCTGGGTGCAGCGGGAAACGGCTGGCTGTATCGAACAAGCACAGGATACTGACGTTGTGGCCGAGTTCAGCCAGCGCATTGGCGACGGTTGCCGTCATTCGCTCAGCGCCGGCCATGACGTTGAGTGTCCCTGTCATAAAGCAGATATTGCGGCGCGTCGTCATGCACTGGCCTCCCGAGCTGCTGTGGCACGACGCCCTTCGCGCAGCCACACTCCGATGCCGAACAGGACAGACAGCAGGTTGGCGACAGCGTAGCCGAGGATCGCACCGTATGCGCCAAATGCCGGTATTGCAATGACATCGATGGTAATGGTGACGGCGAACACCAACCCCCATTTGACCGCAACCAGACGAGGCCGGCGTAGATAGATGGGCAGCAGGGTCAGTGCGACATCAGTAAAGATGAGCATCGATGCCATGGCCGTCAGTTGCAGCAGGCCGGCAGCGGAGGCAAACGCCGAGCCATAGAGCAGGTGAACGATCCAGTGGGCGCTGAGGGCAATCGCCAGCGCGCCCACTGCGCCGACCATCGTCATGCCGGCGGCGATCTTCATAATGTTGCGCCGGGCCTGGACCAGTGAGGGCTGTGCATAGACGTAGATCGGGGCGATGCCGGCGCAGAGGATGGTGGCAACCACCACGTAATTGTCGAGGATCTGCATCGATGCCGCGTAGGCGCCGAACTCGCCAAGCGGTACCAACGGCTTGAGTAGCAGTTGGTCGATACGGCGGGAGCCCATCATCAGCACAAAGCTTATCCAGAAGAGGGCGCCATTGCCGAGCAGCTCCCGGACCAGCATCGTATCCATGGCGACGCGGGCGCGCGGCGCGCGGCGCAGGTAGTAGAGGCCCAGCAGTGCCGATGCCAGGGCGGTTTCAAGCACAATGGCTGCGGCATAGGCGGGGACGCTTTGTACCCCGAGCCAGAAGAGCAGCGCCACGCAGCCGGCCTTGACCGCTAGCGAGGTCAGGCTGAAGAGCGCATTTGGTCGTGTCCGTGTATGTGCCTGCATCCAGGCTGTCACGATGCCGAACGGTTCGCGCAGCAACACGGCCAGGCCGAGGATCATGGACGGCACCCAGAACTCGGGGCCCTGGCGGGAAGCCAGCAGGAAGCCGCCGATCAGCAGATAGGCGAGCACGCCGGCAGCGAAGCGCAAGCCAAAGCCGTGCGTCAGCAGTCGGTGCTGCGCAGTGGGGTCGGGATCGGCGACCAGCCTCGGGACGATGACCTCGCTGCCGCAGACCAGCACGAACGAGGCGGCAATATAGACGACCGCCTGCGCATACTGGAAGTGCGCGAAGCCTTCCAGTCCCATGCCGCGCGCCAGCATGGCCACGATGCCGATTCCGCCTGCTACCTGGAGGCCGCGCTCGACCAGCATCCAGGCAAGATTCCCCACAACCTTGCGTCTTGTCACGCCGGCCTCGCACGGCAGCCATCCGCCATCGCGCGCCTCATGCCGGGGATGGAGGGGACGGTCGGTGTAGGGTTGACGGCGGCCGAAGCTCTGGCGATCGGAAGGGCGGGCACCATAGGGGTGTGAATGATTTTCGATCGCCACTTTCTCACAAATAGGTGTGGTTGCCAAAGCGGGCGGCAGGATTGGCGTCGGCGGGGGTGCTTGGCCGGATGGAGCGTAGTCGACATTCCGGGTATCTTGTCCGCCGGCAGGGCTGAACTTGTGCCCTCGCGGCCGCCTCTAATCAGCCCGGAACCGTGCATGCATGGCAACGGACTGTGACGCATGCCCTATTACAGGAGCCAGAACCTTATGCTGACCTTTGCTCGTGATACCTGCGGCCGACGCTTTGCGTGCAGCGCCTTAGTGGCATTGCTGGCCGGCGTGCTCGGCGCCTGCACCACCGCGTCGGTACCGGACCTCCCCTCCGCCGGCACCAACCTCAACCAGACCCAACCCTCCGGCCCCAGCCGCTGGGAACTGCTTCGCTGGCAACAGCCCGACGGTTCCCTGCGCGAGATCCCGCACGGCGACAACGGCCAGCCCATCAATTTCGAGTTCAACGAGGGCATCGATGCCGCTCAGGGCACGGTCAGCGGCACCAGTGGCTGCAACCGCTTTACCGGGAGCTATGGCAAGACCGATACCGGCATCCGTTTCGACAACATCGCCGGCACGCGTATGGCATGCCCGACACCGCGCATGGAACTGGAGTCGACCCTGCTCAAGGCAATGCAGACGCCGTTCGCCACTGTCGGCACGCAGCCGTCGGCGGGCAGTACGGGGCGGCAGATCATTTGGAAGACCGCGGGCGGCGATCTGCTGCAGTTTGTCGAGCGTGAGGGCGTGGGCAAGCGCGGCGCGAGCGTGGGTGCCGGCGGCGTCGAGAAGATCGTGTATATCGATTCGCAGCGCGTGGAGTGCCCGGGCATGGGCAAGATGACGTGCTATCGCTGGCGTGAATCGCCGCAGGTGTCGTGGCAGCTCTGGTATGGCCCGATCGAAGGGCTGGACTTCGAGCCGGGCGTGACCTACAAGCTGCGTGTGCGTGAGTACCAGGTGCCGAATCCGCCGGCGGATGCGTCGTCGATCCGCTGGCAGTTGCTGAACGTGGAGTCGCGCACGCGGGCGAAGTAAGGCGCGACGCTACATATGCCAACGGGCCGCAGTTTGCGGCCCGGTTTGCTTTGCGGCGTTCTCTGGCGGATCAGGTGCGCGGTGTGGCGGCGGGAGTGGCTTCGCGCCGCGTGCCGCGGCGATCGACCGCGGCACGCGGGATTGCTGCGGGCGTTTTGGCGCCGGCCTGGGCGGGCGCGGGCAGCTTGTACAGTGCGCCCGGCGACGAGGTCAGCAGGGTGTTGATCTGCACCACGTCGTCTTCCTGCAGGCCGCCGGTTGAGGCCTTCAGCCGCAGCCCGTTCATGATGGTGTCGTAGCGCGCCTTGGCCAGGTTGGCGCGAGTCTGGAAGAGCTGGGCTTCGGCGTTCAGCACATCGATATTGATGCGCACGCCCACCTCGTAGCCAAGCTGGTTCGACTCGACCGCGCTCTGGGCTGAATGCTCCGCTGCCTCGAGTGCTTTCACCTGTGCGATCCCGTTGGAAACGCCCGAGTAGCTCTGGCGCGCACTCTGCGCGGCAGTGCGGCGCGCAAATTCGAGGTCGCTGGCGGCCTTGTCGGCTAACGCAAGCGTCTCGCGTACGCGCGACTGGATCTGGCCGCCGGAATAGATCGGCAGCGTCAGTTGCACGCCGATCTGGGCGTTGTTGTTGCGGCTGGCGATGTTGACCTGCTGGGTGGCCGTCCCGGTTGAATTGGTGAAGCCGTACGAAGCCACCAGGTCTACCGAAGGCAAGTGGCCAGACTTGGCCTTGTTGGCTTCGCGCTGGGCCGTTTCCAGGTTGTAGCCGGCCAGGCCGACTTGTGGATTGGTGGCCTCTGCCTGTGCCGCCCACGAATTCACGTCCGCGGGCTGCGGGCCGGGAATGGCAGCCTCGGGCCGCAGGCCAAGCAGTTCGTCGACAGGCTTGCCGGTGATCTGCTGCAGGTTCGCGCGCGCGACTTCCAGCGCGCTCTGTGCGGCGATCTCAGTTGAGGTCGCCAGGTCGTAGCGTGCCTGCGCGTCGTTGGTATCGGTGATGGTTGCCGTTCCCACCTCGAAATTGCGCTTGGCCTGCGCCAGTTGTTCGGCGATGGCCTTCTTCTGCGCGCCGGCGAGGTACAGGTTGTCCTGCGCGGTGAGGACGTCGAAGTAGGCTTGCGATGAACGCGTGATCAGGTCGAGCTCGGCCTGGCGGAACGAGACTTCGCCGGCCAGCGCGGCCAGTTCGCCCTGCTTGTAGGTTTCCCAGCGATCCCAGCGGAACAGTGGCTGGGTCAGTTGCAGCGCCCAGTTGTTGTTGTTGAAGAACCGGTTGGCGACGATCGGCGCGCTCTGGTCGACGTTTGTGCGCGTTGCACCGACCGAGCCGGTGATCTGCGGCAGCAGCCCGGCGCGGCCCTGGGGCAGCTTCTCGCGCGTGGCCAGCAGCTGCGCGCGCGCGCTGGCAAACTGCGCGTCATTGGCTTGCGCATCGCGGTAGACCTGCAGCAGGTCGGCCGCGCTTGCCGGTGCCGCGGGCATCACAGCCAACAGCGGGGCAAGCAGGGAAACCGCGATCGCCAGGCGCGTCCGGATCACTCCGGGCAGGGCGGTGGGCGCAAACGTCATGAAAGCTCCAGGTTGCCGGCGCGGGGCGCGGCCTACAGTCGTTTCTTCTTGGTGTTACTGAGCTGGATTGCTGCGTCAGTACTTCGGCATGGCCGGGTCGACGTCGCTGGCCCAGGCGTGCACGCCGCCGGTCAGGTTGTAGACCCTGGCGTAACCCTGGCGCTCCAGGTAGGCCGCCACCTGCATGCTGCGTGCGCCGTGATGGCAGATGCAGACGATGTCGGCGTCTTCGTCCAGTTCGGCCGCGCGCGCGGGGATGTCGCGCATCGGGATGTGGGTGATGCCGGGCATGGCGCAGGTCTGCACCTCCCAGCCTTCACGTACGTCGAGCAGAACCGGCTTGGCGCGGCTGGCGTCGGCCAGCCACTGGGCCAGTTCGGTCGCTTGGATGACCTGCATGGTGACTTCGTCCTCAGAACTGGAATTGCGACGGCCGCGCAGCGCCCTGCAAGGGCTTAACCGCGGTTTCGAACAGGTTGACGACCTGGTATTCGGTCTCGGACACGCGCGTGACCAGGCGCGCCTCCATCACCGGCAGCTCGCCGATGAAGGCGGCGATGCGGCCACCCACCTTGACCTGCGCCAGGATCGATTGCGGAATCGCCGGCAGCGAGCCCGAGATGCAGATCACATCGTAGGGCGCGGCGGCGCTCCAGCCGTCTGCGGCATTGCCCTCGGCCACGTCGACGTTGGTGACGCCGGCGTTGGCCAGGTTGGTGCGGGCCAGCTCGACCAGCTCGGGCACGATGTCCACGCTCAGCACGTGGCGGGTGCGGTGGGCCAGCAGGGCGGCCATGTAGCCGGAGCCGGCGCCGATTTCCAGCACGTTCTCATGCTTGCGCACGGCCAGGTCCTGCAGGATGCGGGCTTCCACGCGCGGCGCCAGCATGTTCTGCCCGGCGGGCAGCGGAATCTCCATGTCGACGAACGCCAGCGAGGCGTACGCGGGCGGGACAAACTGCTCCCGCTTGACCACCGCCAGCAGGTCCAGGATTTCCTGGTCCAGCACGTCCCACGGGCGGATTTGCTGTTCGATCATGTTAAATCGGGCTTTTTCGAGATCCATCTTGCCATTCCTTACCAATGCCAACCGCTGTCGGTCTGTGCGCCGGCCGCGCGGTGACACGGCCGGACAGTCTTATCAAACCTGCTATTTTAACCTTGTGGACGCCGCCAGGCTCATTCCGCGCTGGCCTTTGCCGGGGCCGGCCCTTCCGGGGATGCGGGCGCCGCGTGCTGGCCGGGCGCAGCTTGCTCGCTGGCAGCCTTGCCTTGCCACAGCCGGCGCAGCCAGGCCCCGAAATCGTCAAGATACGTATAGATCACCGGCACCACCACCAGCGTCAGGATCGACGAGGTAATGATCCCGCCGATCACGGTCTGGCCCATCGGCGCGCGCTGCTCGGCGCCTTCGCCCAGGCTGAAGGCCAGCGGCACCATGCCGAAGATCATCGCCAGCGTGGTCATCAGGATCGGGCGCAGCCGCACGCGCGCGGCTTCGATCAGTGCCGCTTCCCGGGACAGTGGAGCCTTGCCGTCGGCGCCGTCCACATGCCCGTGCCGGGCCTGGTTGGCAAAGTCCACCAGCAGGATGGCGTTCTTGGTCACCAGCCCCATCAGCATGATGAAACCGATGATCGAGAACATGTTCAGCGTCGAGCGGAACAGCAGCAGCGCCGCAAACACGCCAATCAGCGTCAGCGGCAATGAGGTCATGATCGCGACCGGCTGAAAGAAGCTGGCGAACTGCGAGGCCAGGATCATGTAGATGAAGATCACCGCCAGCGCCAGTGCCGACACCGCATAGCCGAAGGATTCGTTCATCGACTTGGTCGAGCCGCCGAAGCGGTACTTGTAGCCGGCAGGCCAGTTCACGCCGTCCAGCGCGGCCTTGACGTCGCGCGCCACTTCGCCCGCCGAGCGCCCGGCCACGTTGGCGGTCAGCTCGACCTCCCGGTTCAGGTCGCGCCGGCTGATCTGGTTGGCGCCCGTGGTGGGTACCAGCTCGGCGATCTGGCGCAGCGGCACCATCTTCGGCGAGCCGTCGGCATTGGTCTGGCTGCTGGCGATCATCAGCGCGCTCAGGTCGGCCATGCCGGTACGCGCGTCCTTGGGCAGGCGCACGCGCACGTCGTAGCTCTGGTCGTCTGGGGCGCGCCATGAGCTGATGGCGTCGCCGGCCAGCAGCGGGCGCAGGGCATTGCCGATCTGCGCGACGCCCACGCCCAGGTCCGAGGCCAGTTCGCGCCGGATGCGCACCTCGATGGTGGGGCGGTCGTCCTTCATGCTCGAATCCAGGTCGGTCAGGCCACGGATCGCCGTCATGCGTGCGCTGGCTTCCCTGGACAGGCGCCGCAGTTCGTCCAGGTCGTCGCCCTGGATCGATACCTGGATCGCCTTCTGGCCGCCGGCACCGTCAGGCATGCCCACCATCGTCAGCGTGATGCCGGCGATGCCCGCCAGGCGCTGGCGGATCAGCGGGTTGAGCTGCGCGGTAGACAACTGGCGCGAGCGCCGCTCGGTGAGGCGTACCGACACCAGCGCATTGTTGCGGCCCGAGGCATTGCCCGAGTTGATGGTGGCGTAGGTGTAGGCCACTTCCGGGAAAGATTTCAGCGCGGCTTCCACCTGCCGCACCTTGGCTTCGGTGACGTCGATGGAGGTGCCGACCGGCGTGGTGAAGCCCACCTGGGTCTCGCCCAGGTCGGCATTGGGCACGAACTCCGTGCCGATCAGCGGCACCAGCGCAAAGCTGCCGAAGAACGTCACCGCGGCGATGATGGCGGTGGCCAGCCGGTGCCTCAGCGCCCAGCCCAGCATGCTGGCATAGCCGTTGCCAAGCTTGTCCATTTTTGCCGAGAACCAGTCCAGCAGCCGCCCCACGGTGCGCCCGTACCAGCTTTTCTTGTTGCCGGTGCCGTGCAGGTCCGGGTCATGCCAGACCGACGACAGCATCGGGTCCAGCGTGAACGAGACGAACATCGAGATCAGCACCGCCGCCACCACGGTGATGCCGAACTGGTGGAAGAAGCGCCCAATGATGCCGCCCATGAAGCCCACCGGCAGAAATACGGCCACGATCGAGAAGGTGGTGGCCAGCACCGCCAGCCCGATCTCGTTGGTGCCGTCCAGCGCCGCGGTGTGGTGGTCCTTGCCCATCAGGTTGTGGCGCACGATGTTCTCGCGCACCACGATGGCATCGTCGATCAGCAGGCCCACGCACAGCGACAGCGCCATCAGCGTGATCACGTTGAGCGTGAAGCCGCACATATACATCACGCCGAAGGTGCCGATCAACGCGATCGGCAGCGTCAGCCCGGTGATCACGGTGCTGCGCCAGGAGCCCAGGAACAGGAACACGATCGCCACCGTCAGGAAGGCGCCTTCGAGCAGCGTCGATCGCACTTCCTTGACGCTGCTGCGGATGCCGCGCGCGGTGTCGTTGACCACGTTCAGCTGCACCCCGGCCGGCACCAGCTTGCGCGTTTCCTCGGCCATGCGCACCAGGCCGTCGACGGTATCAACGGTGTTCTGGCCCTGCGCCTTCACCACCGACAGGAACAGGGCGCGCTTGCCGTCCAGCAGCGCCAGGCTTTCCTGTTCTTCCTGGCCATCGCGCACGTCGGCGATCTCGCCCAGTGTGACCGGCTGGCCGGCCCGGCGTGCCACGATGATCTGGCGGAATGCGTCAGGCGTCGGCACGCGGCCCTTGATCTGCACCACCGTTTCCGTTGCCGAGGAACGCAGCTCGCCCGCGGGCAGTTCCTGGTTCTCGTTGCGGATGGCATTCATCACCTGGTCCACGCCGATACCCAGCGCTTCCAGTTGCGCGGGGCGGATGCGGATCTCGACCTCGCGCTTGGTGCCGCCGACGATATTGATGGCGCCTACGCCGCGCACCGTCTCCAGCCGCTTGCGCACGATCTGGTCGGCGATGGTGGTCAGCTCGCGCTGGCTGCGGTTGGCGCCGGGCGCGTTGGAGACTGACAGATAGAAGATCGGCGCGTCGGAGGGGTCATAGCGCAGCACGCGCGGTTCCTTCACCTCGTCGCGGAACTGCGGGCGGATCAGCGCGATCTTGTCGCGCACGTCCTGCGCGGCCTGGCCGACATCGACGCTCAGGTCGAACTTGATGACGACGACCGAAGTGCCCTGGTAGGAGTGCGAGAAGATCTCGTCGATGCCGGAGATGGTGTTGACGATCTCCTCGACCTTGCGCGTGACGTCGGACTCCACCGACTCCGGCGCGGCGCCCGGATACTCGGTCTGAACCACCACCACCGGGAAGGTGATGTCGGGGAACTGGTCGACCGGCAGCCGCTGGTAAGAGAACAGCCCCACCACGATGAAGGCCATCATCATCATGGTGGCCAGCACCGGGTTGCGGATCGACAGGCGGGTGAACCACATGGCGGGTCCTTTACGCCTTGACGCGCTTGACCTGGCTGCCGCTGCGCAGCGTGCCAAGGTTGTTGCGGACGATCTCGGTGCCGGCGTCCAGCCCGGAGATGATTTCCACCATACCGCTGGCTTCGTCGCGGATGCCGAGCTGCACCGGGCGTTCAGTCAGTGTGTCCTTGTCGATGGCATAAACGAAGGCGCGCTCGCCCTCCGTGCGCACCGCCGAGGACGGCACCGCCACCACGCCGGCGCGCTCGCCCAGCACCAGCGCGCCGCGCGCGAACATGCCAGCGCGCAGCTTCTGGTCGGCATTCTCGACGCGGATATAGACCATGATGCTGCGCGTGCCCTGGCTGACGGCCGGGTTGATGCGCACCAGCTTGCCGGTAAAGCGGCCGGCGCCTTCGACGTCCAGCGCCACCGGCTGGCCCACCGCGGCGCGCGCCACGTCCGCCATCGGGATCGGCGCTTCCAGCTCAAGCACGCGCAGGTCGACCACGTCGACCAGGCGCGTATCCGGCGAGACTTTCTCGCCCGGCTGCACCGCGCGCGCGGCCACCATGCCATCGAGCGGCGCCTTGACCACGGTGTCGGCCAGCGCCTTCTGCGCCACCGCCAGCCCGCCCTGGGCGGCGTCGAGGTTGGCGCGGGCAACATCCAGGTCGGCCTGGTACTTGTCGAACGCGGTCTTGGAGATAAAGCCCTTGCCGACCAGCTCGCGGTTGCGCTCCCAGGTCTGGCGCGAGTTCTCGAACTGCCCGCGCGTGGCCAGCATCTGCCCGCGCGCCTGCGCCACCTTGGCCTCGTACTCGGTCGGGTCGATACGCACGATCACCTGCCCGGCGCGCACCGGCTCGCCTTCGCGCACCAGCACTTCCTTGACCTCGCCCGAGACCTTGGCCTTGACCGAGGCCTGGTTCAGCGCACGCAGTCCGCCCGACAGCGGCAGCGAGACCTGCAGGTCCTGGCGCGCCACGCTGAGCAGGTCGGTTTGCAGGAATTCCATCACGTTGGCCGCCTGGGCCGGCGCCTGTGACTGGCGCGCGCTGCCGGCCTTGCGCACGGCGGCCGTGGCGGTCAGCGCGATGGCGATGCAGGCGGCGGTGATGAGCAGGGTCTTTCGCTTCATGTTCAGGTGCCGGGTCGCGGCGCAGGGGAATCGGGCTCGGTATCGGCGTCCATGGCGGCGGCGCGTTGCGCCAGCATGTCGTCGCGGATGCGCTCCCAGATATAAGGGCCG
Source organism: Cupriavidus sp. LA-1 (assembly GCF_055385985.1). Lineage (NCBI taxonomy): Bacteria > Pseudomonadati > Pseudomonadota > Betaproteobacteria > Burkholderiales > Burkholderiaceae > Cupriavidus > Cupriavidus sp. LA-1. The sequence continues at coordinate 673,523 of NZ_AP031387.1, forward strand.
GTCTGCGGCGGCAGCGGGCGATTGCGCGCGTCGCCAGTGGTGAGCCCGAACAGCAGCGTGTCCAGTAGACCGTCCAGGAACGCCTCGGGGTCGATGTCCTTCTCGGCGGTGGCACGCAATGCGCGCTGCCACAGCATCAGGAACAGAAGCGGCGCACAGATCAGCGTGGTGGTCGGATTGGCTGGCATCGCGCGGAATTCACCACGGGCCACGCCGCGGGCCAGCACCTTGGCGAACAACTCATCGCCCGGGACTATCACTTCCTCGTTATAAAAGCGGGCGATGTCCGGGAAATTGGCCGACTCCGCCATGATCAGCTTGGTCAGCCCCGCCACCGGCGTGGCGCCGATCAGGCCCCACCAGCCGCGCAGCAGTTCGCGCAGCAGCTCGGGCGTGCTGCCGGTGTAGGCGTCAACGAGGTTGGAGCCGCGCGCCACTGCCGGCACCAGGTTCTCGCGCACTACCGACTTGAACAGCTCTTCCTTGTTGGCGAAGTACAGATAGACCGTGCCCTTGGACACGCCGGCGGCAGCCGCCACGTCTTCCAGGCGCGTGGCGGCGTAGCCGCGCTCCACGAAGAGGTCGAGCGCGGCGGCCACCAGCTCCTGCGGGCGGGCGGCCTTGCGCCGGCTCCAGCGCGGGGCGTTGGCGTCCTTGTGCGAATCGGCGGGCGTTTTCACGGATGTCTTGCGGGTACTGCGGGGCACGGAGGCTGGCCTGGAAGTTAATAACTTGTGGGTCAGTAATGTAGATGAGGCCTATTAGGGGGTCAAGCGCAGGCCGGCGACCCTCGGGAACACACCGAGGCCGCAATGAGGCTAAACATGCGACATGTGCTTTTTTGCTCTCATTTATCCGGTCGTGCCCGGGTCGCGGCTTACGGCGCTTTCCTTTTCTTACAGGACGGCACCGGCCCTTCGGGCACAATGGCCCCTTTGTGTGGGCCGCCCCTGGTGGCTGCCGATCCTGAACCATTGCCATGAGTTGCCGGTCAGACCTTTCCTGCCGCGCGGGCTGCGGTGCCTGCTGCATCGCCCCGTCGATCGCCTCGCCGCTGCCCGGCATGCCTGGCGGCAAGCCGGCGGGAGAGCCGTGCGCGCAGCTGCTGCCGGACATGCGCTGCGCGGTGTTCGGCAGGCCCGACCGTCCCGCGTTCTGCGGCGGCCTGAAGCCGTCGGCCGACATGTGCGGCGATTCGCGCGAAGCGGCGCTGCACTGGCTGACCCGGCTGGAAATCCTGACCGCGCCGCAGGCCGCGCCCGAGCGGCCCGGTCCGCGCGCCTGACGCCTGTGACAGGCGACCCATATATCCCGCAATCGGAGGCACTATGAACCGGACTTCCCGACGGCGCTGGCTTGCCGCGGCTGGCGCGGCCACGCTGGCCGTGGGCCTGGCCGCCTGTGGCGCCTGGCGCAACGAGTACACCTTCTCGCAAAGCCAGTTGCAGGCGGCGCTTGAGCGCAAGTTCCCGTTCAACAAGCGCTATATGGAGCTGTTCGACATCCAGCTGGCCAACCCGCGGCTGACGCTGGACCCGACGCGCAACCGCGTCAACGTGCAGTTCGATGCCACCATCGACAACAAGCTGTTCTTCAGCCGGGCCCTGACCGGCCGCTTTGCGCTGGACAGCGGCCTGCGCTATGACGAGCCCTCGCGCTCGGTGGTGCTGCAGGACCCTGAGGTGCAGCGCTTCGATGTGCAGGGCATGCCCGCGCAGTTCTCGCGCCAGCTCAACGCGCTCGGCGGCATCCTCGCCGAGCAGTTGCTGCAGGGCTATCCGCTCTATACCTTCCGTGAAGACCAGCTGCGGGTTGCCGGCATGCAGGTGGAGCCCGGTACAATCACGGTTTTGTCTGACGGCATCAACGTCAAGATCAATCGGCCCTGAACCGGCCCTACGTCAACGCATCTCCCTTCCGCATGGAAATCGCACTTGCCCTGAAAGCCGTGATACTCGGCATCGTCGAAGGACTGACCGAGTTCCTCCCCATCTCCAGCACCGGCCACCTTATCCTGGCCGGCCAGCTGCTCGACTTCAACGACGAGAAGGGCAAGATCTTCGAGATCGTAATCCAGTTCGGCGCGATCCTGGCGGTCTGCTGGGAATTCCGCGCTCGCATCGGCAAGGTGGTGCGCGGCCTGGGCTCCGATGCGCTGGCGCAACGCTTTGCAGTCAACGTCATAGTCGCCTCGGTGCCGGCCGTCGTGCTGGCGCTGATCTTCGGCAAATGGATCAAGGCCCACCTGTTCAACCCGATCACTGTGGCAATGGCCTTTATTGTCGGCGGCGTGGTGATCCTGATGGCCGAATGGCGCGATGCGCGCCGCGGCACGGTCTCCCATCCGCGGGGCAATGCGCTGCTGGAGGCCGCCAAGGCCGGCGCGCCGCGCATTGAATCGGTCGACGACCTGAACTGGCACGACGCCCTCAAGGTCGGCCTGGCGCAGTGCTTCGCGCTGGTGCCGGGCACCTCGCGCTCCGGCGCCACCATCATCGGCGGCATGCTGTTCGGGTTGTCGCGGCAGGTGGCCACTGAGTTTTCGTTCTTCCTGGCGATCCCGGTGATCTTTGGCGCGACCGTCTATGAACTGTACAAGGCGCGCGCGCTGCTGAGCGCCGATGATCTCGGCATCTTCGCGGTGGGCTTTGTCTTTGCCTTCCTGTCCGCCTTCCTGTGCGTGCGCTGGCTGCTGCGTTTCATTGCCACGCATGACTTCAAGCCGTTTGCCTGGTACCGCATCGCCTTCGGCATCGTGGTGCTGGTGACCGCGTACTCCGGCCTGGTGTCCTGGCACGCCTGATCGAGTTTGCCCAAGGCAACAAAAAAGCGTGGCACCTGCCACGCTTTTTTGTTTGTCCGCCGCCAGCGCTCAGGCGCGCTTGCGGAACACCACGTCCCACACGCCGTGCCCGAGCCGCACGCCGCGCCGCTCGAACTTGGTCACGGGCCGGTAATCCGGCCGCTCGGAAAAGCCGCCCGGGGCGGTCGACGTGTTCTCCAGCAGCGGCTCCCCCGACAGCACTTCCACCATCTGGTGCGCGTACTCTTCCCAGTCGGTCGCGCAGTGGATATAGCCGCCCGGCTTCAGGCGCGAGGCCAGCACCTTCACCAGTGGCGGCTGCACCAGCCGGCGTTTGTTGTGGCGCTTCTTGTGCCAGGGGTCGGGAAAGTAGATATGCACGCCGTCCAGGCAGTCATCGGTCAGCATATGGGCGATCACTTCCACCGCATCGTGCTGGAGGATCCGCACATTGGCCAGGCCGCGCTCGTCGATCAGCTTGAGCAGCGCGCCCACGCCGGGCTCATGCACTTCGCAGCCCAGGAAGTTGTCCTGCGGGCGCAGGCCGGCGATATGCGCGGTGGTCTCGCCCATGCCAAAGCCGATCTCCAGGATCGACGGCGCCTGGCGGCCAAACGTCGCTTCCCAGTCCAGCGGCTGCGGCGCGTACGGCACCATCATGCGCGGCCCGACTTCGTCGATGGCGCGCTGCTGCCCGGTCGAAGTCCGTCCCGCGCGGCGCACGAACGAACGGATCCGGCGCGGATGCGCAACGCCTTCGGGATCGGCAGGGGAGGGAGCGGACGCTGGTGCGGCGGCGCTGTCTACCGGCGCGGCGTCGTCGGCCGGCGTCGGTTCGGTGCTGGGGTCTTGGGGAAGCATGGCAACAAAAAAAGCCGCCGGGCAAATCACCGTTACGGTGGCAAAGGCGGCTTGTCTCGACTGGAAGTGGAGCGGGCGATGGGAATTTAACAGATCCACATCACAGCGCGCGATGTTGTGATTCGGAGCCGAAGCGCTCACTCGGGTTCGGATGGAGCGCTTCGCTAACGTTGGACGTGATTCTACCTCACTGGCGACAGGGTACCACTGCCTTGCCCGGATGAACTCGCCGCGCCCTTGCGTTTGTCCATGTAGACGATGAAGGTGGCAATGCTAATTGCATAGAACGGGAAAGCCTCCCACCAGAGAAAGACCACGTCCGTTAAGCCGAGGATAAATATGCCAGTGACTAGCGAAAGGCCCATACAAGCTACGCTCCGAACTTCCCTATCAGGGTGCCTGAGGTCGCGAACAAAATAATGGGCTGGCACCAGATATAACGCCAGCAGTGCCGCGAGCCCGAACAAGCCCAGCTTTGCGGCATTGAACAGGAATTCATTGTGCGAATGCGCATAAGTGGATGTGCTTGGAGAGATGATCTTGCGCTCTGCAAGATCCTTGAGGGCATCTCCATATCCGTCGACCCCTACGCCAAAAACCGGATGCTCTTTGAAAATCACTATAGAGCCTTGCCATATCTGAAAGCGTATGCCGAGCGAGGTGTCGACATTCGTCCGATCGACAAATTGCTGGAAATCTGTTTGGGCCTGATGTATGCGTTCCTTTACTAGTTTGGCATGACCGACGCCTACGAGAAGTACAAGCGTAGCGACTGACAGCAGAGCCAGCTTTCGTCCGACTCGCATGTTCTTGTTCGCCACCAAGGCGATCCCGAAAAAGATGGGGATCGTAATCCAGGCGCCCCGCGATTGCGAAAGGTAGCTTCCATACAAGATGGCAACTGCCGCTAGCAGCTTCAGCAGGATCAATAATTTCTCTCGCTGCGAATTCCAGGAAATTGTGAACAGGGCGAAAACCCCGAGCAACAGCCCCATTTCAATGAAAATTGTGATGGGGATGAAGTCAGTCAGATATCTGTTCTCGCCGCCATTCGTAAGTCGGTAGATCTTGATGGCGGCGAGGAAAGTCCCTGCGATGAATGCCCATTGCAGCTTTCGCAGATGCGTGAGGGGTACCAACGAAATCGCCCAGAATGCCAGAGCAAACAGCGCAAGCCGCGATGGGCCATCGATATTTCTACCGGAGAACTGGCCCCTGGAAAGTTCATTGGCGATGACGGCGAGCATTGGCGCGACCATGGCCAAAGCCAACGGCCAATATCGGCGCATGAGCCCGTCCAGCAATACGCTGTTGGATTTCCACTGGAATATTAATGCGGCAAGACCAAAAGCGATTATGATGCCATAAATAACACCTGCCGCTCGATCAGTAAACAGCGCCAGAACATAAAAAGAGGCCAGTGCTGTTGCGATAAGCCATTGAAAATAGCGCAAGATTTATCCTATTCTTCCTGAAATCAAAGCTAAAACATGAAAAGCACTTGAGGTCAAAGTCCTGTCGACCCCCGTTTTGGGCTGCGGGGATCAGTCGTGACGCATCAACTGCTTTGTTAAGCCCTACAGTCAAGCTTATCGGAGGCTCTGTCTCAGCCTCGATTCCAAGTACCGGCAATGCCAGTAAACTCCCTCCAGGATGCGGTTCTGGAGGATGAGAAATTTTGAGAATAATTTCAACTCTCTTGTGGTTTTCGGCCCGTCAAGCGGAATCTCTGCCCATGGCGACCGAGACTGGATGTCCGTAAACAATTGCTTTATGTCATGCAGGCACCAGGTGTGCCATGGTTTGACCGGCCCGGTGAAGTGCATCAGAACAAATGCCTGAGGTACATTCAGCTTGGTTTCGCCTTTGCTGAGATAATCGACGAGATGATAACGATAGTTCCATTTTTCATTGATATACTCCACGTGCCCATCGAGCGCGATATTGAGCGCATCCTGGTCGGCAAAACGCAGATTTTGTGTCGTAAGACTCTTCAGCGCTGACTTTTGTGTGCCTGCGGCAATCCAGTTCTGAACATTTATATACATCACGCCAGCGTTAAAATAGTGTCCGTGCTTTAGACCTAGCGCCGGGATCTGAGTTCGAGCCGTAGTGTCTTTTTCATCGGCGACGGCCGCGGCTATGTGATCCGAAATATCAATCGCGAGCAGTTCGGAGAGGTTGCCGAAGCAAAGCAGGTCAGCATCCAGGTACAAGACCTTGTCGGTGATGCCATTTAGATTATCCGGGATTAGCAGCCGAATAAAGGTGCCGAGTGAATGATGGCCAAAACAGGGAAACTGCTTGAACTCCTGCAGCACATCGGTATCGAGTAAATGCAGTTGAACGGTAATGTTGTGCCGCTCCTGCAGTTGCTGCAGCTTTTGCCTGATATCGGGGGTAATCGTGAACGCGAAAACATGAAAGACAAAGCACATCCCGGGATTATTTTCCACGATGGATGTGATGGTGACGCCCATGCCGCGATAATAACCAGCGTCAACGCCAAAGGCGACATGAACGGGGTTTTGATTACTGAGGGGGAGGGAGTCTTTCGGTGTGTTCGGCGGCACTTGGCAACCTCAGATAGTCAACCGGCAGCGTTGGCAGTTCCAGCAGTCTCACGCCAGCGGAGAGGTGTCAGTTTTGGGGGCAAGGCAGAAACGGCCGGAGCGGAGGCGGTGATTCCTTAGTCTGGCGGCCATATGGTCCACGTTTTCGTGGTGTCCTGCGTGTCACTGCCCTAGTGGTGCCCAATTCCTAGCGAATCAGGCCGCAATCAACATGCGGTGGAGCGGGCGATGGGAATCGAACCCACGTCTTTAGCTTGGGAAGCTAAGGTAATAGCCATTATACGACGCCCGCGAACCTGTGATTCTATGCGGATTTGCGGTTCGGACGCAAGCGGCCAGCTTCCGCGCGCGCGAGGCAAGTGCCTGCACCAGCACTAAAGCCACTCGCCGCTACCACGTCGAAATCGCCTTCGGCGTAAACACCGGCATCCCGATGCCAGCTGCCGCATCAGTCAGCGGCTCGATTTCCACCACGGGCCGCTCCGAGCTTACCTGGCCGAAGATGGCCGCAAATGGTATGTCCCCGGCATCCCGGCCGGTGCCGATGCGAAGCAGACCGGTGGGGATCGAGATCCCCGAAGGATCGAGCAGGTACCACCGGTGCGACAGGTAGATCTCCACCACCGCGTGGAAGTCTGGCGCCCCCGTGCGGATGTCCGCGCCGTAGTCGAGGCTGCTGGACATGCGTGCCGGAATGCTGAGTGCGCGGCACAGGGCGATCATCAGGTGGGCGAAGTCCCGGCAGACGCCGGTTCGCTCCACGATGGTGTCGGCGGCGGAGGTGCGCTCGTTGGTGGAGCGCGACAGGAAGCGCACGTGATTGCGCACCCACTCGCGGATGGCATACACGCGCGCATAGCCGCGCAGCATGCCGCCGAACTCGCGGCTGGCAAATTCCATCAGGCGGTCGGATTCGCAGTACCGGCTTGGCGCCAGGTAGGGCAGGACGTCGAAGGGCAGTTCGGCGACGGGTATTTCCAGGAGCTTGTCGCCGTCCTCCAGGTGGTGATCGATGTCGACTACCGCGTCATAGCGGATGGACAGGCGGCCCTGGGGGGCGCGCAGCCGGAGCAGCCGGTTGGCCAGCACCGGATCCGTGTAGCGGTCGGCTTCGAGGCAGGCCGGCAGCGTGAGCCGCTCCGAGACGACTGTCTGCCGGGCCGTGCAGGCGGCTTCGATATTGAGCAGGAAGTCCGCCATGGGGTCCAGGACCTCGTAGGACAGGCTGACTGCGTACCTGAGTCGGTTCATCGAGCGGTAAGTGACGGCGACGGCCGGGGAAGAGCGACCGGTTCCCCAGGGCTTGGAGATGATGGGCTGACATTGCCAGTGTAGTGCGCGCAGCGCCGCGCACCACAGGGCATCGGCAGGGGAGATGGGGCCCCAGACCTATACTTGGCAGGCGGCGGCCCTGCGCGGCCGCCGCGCGGGCGCTGTTGCCGCGGACAGGGGAAGCCATGCACAAGGAAGCCGTTATCGGACAATATCGGGTATCGATCGACGCCGAGCAAAAGCCTGGCCCTGGCGATTCCTCAGGTGCAGTGGGCTACGCCGTGCGATACACCATCGCCAGGACCGACGGCGCGCCGGTCCGTCCGAATTTCCCGACCGTGTGCTCATATGAGCTGAACGTGGGCACGACGCTGTTCCCCACGGTCGAGGCCGCGCTGGACTACGGCCTGGCCAAGGCCCGCGACGATATTGCTACCTTCGATGCGCAGCAGGACGCGGCCCGGCGGAGTGCGGCAGCCGACCCGTACTAAGGGCGAAGGGCCGGCGTTTGCGTCGAGTTGCGCCGCTCTAGTTTGCGAAGTTCACCAGCGAACTGACGTACCCTGTCCCGCCTGTTCCGTCATCCGCCACTTCCACGTAGTACGCCAGCCGATACCCGTCCCGCAGCGGGAGGCCGGCGCCGTACATCGCGCCATCGCGGTGCATCGGAACCGACTCCCACCTGGCCTTGCGCCAGTCGGCGCTCACCGGGTTGTAAGCGTAGAAGAGCCGCACGCCGACCGGCTCCTCGTCGGCCCTGATCCTGGCCCGCACCGCGAACTGCTGGCCCTGCGCCGTGCCGCTGGCCTCGATCGCGGGCAGCTTCCGCCCCAGGAACGTATGCGCCAGCCACATGCGCCAGGCGGCGAGGTGCTTGGCCGAGACCCAGGAGTGGGGCAGGTTGTCCACCGCCAGGAAGGCCTTGTCGCCGGACATCTCGGTCAGCATGCTGTTGGGCGTGCCGAGCGCGAAGAACTCGTCATTGGTGCCGAGCGCGACCAGGAAGCTGGAGCGAATCTGCTTGCGCCACATATACGGGTCGAAGTGCGTCAGTATGCGCAAGCCGGTGGGGTTGTTGATGGTGCGCAGCACGGCATCGGCGGGCTGGAAGCCGGGGCCGCTGCGCTGCTGCGCCGGGCCGCCGACGCCGGGGCCGAACTCCGCGTACTTGCGGGCGATAAAGTACAGGCTGTTGCCGCCGTAGTAGCAGGTGGCCATCACCCCCGCGACGCGGTCGGGGTCGACGCCGGTGGCGATGCTGACGGCGAAGCCGCGCTTGGAGCAGCCCATCAGCACCGCCCGCTCGGTGCGCACGCCGGGCAGGCTGTGCATCAGGGTGATCGCGCGCAGGTAGGCCATCGCGATCGGGTAATAGCCGTTCCAGGTCAGGTCGCCGGTCTCCATCACCTTCTTTAGCGCATAGCCGGTCAGGTCGGATTCGTTCATGCCCCAGTAGTCTTCAGCCGGGTTGGCGAACAGCATGACGGGCATGCCGAGGTCGATGGCCGTCCCTTCGGCGTATTCGGCTTCGGTGTTGAGGCCCGTGCCGGGGATGGTGTGGCGCGGCCAGGCGGGTTCGTCGAAGAACTGCCGTTCGGTGCCGATGATGCCGGCGTTGCCGCCGCCCTGGTAGCCGTCGGGCACGTAGATGCGCGCCGGGTGTGTCCAGGGCAGGCCTTTCCAGTCCTGGCTGGTGAAGCGCAGTTCGATCACACGCACGCGCTTGCCGGGGCGCGCGCGGCTGGGCACCACGGCATCGCGGGCAACCGCCGGGGCCAGCGTGCTTTCGTCACGTACGGTCTGCATGTCGAAGAACGCCGCCGGACCGACCGGCTGCGCTTGCGCGGTGGCGATGCCGGGCAGCAGTAGTGACGTCAACAATAACGCCAGCAGCCGGGCCGCTTGCCGCGCGATGCCCATGATCCGTGTTTTCACGATGTCTCCTTCCTGTAGTGGGAAGGGCATTGTCTTGAGCGGGGCCATCACCGGCAATTCGCCAGATTGCATGGCGCCATCACGAATCGATATGGCCCGTCAGCGGAGCTGTGCCCGCGCCGGCGGTACGCCTGCGTCCTGCCTTGTCACCGCTTCCAGGGCTTCGCGCACCCGGATCACGGCTGGTGGCGCCTCGATCTCCGCCGGGGTAATGAACACTAGTTGCCCGGAGGCAAACGGGGTGCGCAACCGCACTTCCCGCACCATCGACATGGCCTGGTAGTGGGCCAGTGCCGTGGCTGGCGCCACCGTCAGGAAGCCGCCGGCGGCGGTCATGGCCAGGTTGCTGTGGAACGAGGCCGATTCGATATGCGGCACCGGCGGCAGCTGGCCGCTGTCGAGAAAGGGCTGCTCGAACACGTCGCGCGTGTGGGTGCCGCGTGGCGGCAGGATCCAGGCACCTTCGTGCAGGTCCGCCAGCGCGACTTTGCTTCGCCCTGCCAGCGGGTGGCCGGGGGCGCAGACCACGGCCAGGTATTCGTTGCGCAAGGGCGTGATCTGGACCCTGGCCTTGAGCTGGTCGGTGTCGTCTTTTTGCAGCCGGCCCACGATGCAGTCGAGCTCGCCTTCGCACAGCATCGCGGTGAGCCCGCCGACGGTATGTTCGCGCACGGCCAGGCGCGGCAGCGCGCCCTTGGTGCGCAGCCATGCGACTGCTTGCGGCAGCACGTCCACGCCCACCAGCGGCAGCATGCCGAGGCGGACCAGCGGCACCTCGGGGCGCGCCTGCAGCGCTTCGCCGGCAGCGTCGATCGCGCCCAGCACCACGCGCAGCCGTTCCAGCGCGCGCTCGCCGGCGGGGCTCAGCCGGCCGCCGCGCGTAGTGCGCTCGATCAGCTTGCAGCCGAAGGCTTGCTCCAGTTCCTGCAGCATCTTGGTCACGGCGGGCTGGCTGATGTGCAGTGCCTCGCCGGCCGCGGTCAGCGAGCCGCTGCGCGCCACCAGGTCGAGCAGGCGCAGGTGGCGGATGCGCAGCCGATCGATCCGGTTGGGCGAGGGTGTGGCACCGCTCGCGCGCGTGGGGGAGGGAGGACTCATAACAAAACGTGATGGCTTCATCAAGACTGGATAATTGTTTCGAATGGCCAGGCGCCGGACAATCGGGGCAAACCATGGAGGAGACATGCGATGCATGCCAATGTCGGGCGCCGCCTGCTGCTGAAGTCCCTGCTGGCGCTGCCGGCCGCTGCCGCGCTGGGCAGGGCCAGGGCGGCCAGTCCCTATCCCAACCGGCTGGTCCGGTTGGTGGTGCCTTACGCCGCCGGCGGCGGGCCGGATATCCAGACCCGCAAGCTGGCCGAGGTGCTGGCGCACGAGCTAGGCCAGCCGGTGGTGGTCGAGAACAAGGTCGGCGCCGGGGGCATCCTGGCCGCCGAGTTCGTCGCGCAACAGCCTGCGGATGGCTACACGCTGATGTTGGGGGCTTCGACCCATGTCACGCAGAAGCTGCTGCAGCCCGGCGCGAAGTTCGATCCGATGGCGTTCACCCACATCATCCGCGTTGGCGTCAGCCCGGCGGTGCTGGTGGTCAGCGCCGGCTCGCCCTATCGGACCGTGGCCGACCTGATCGCGGCGGCGTGGCGCGCGCCGGGCACGCTGAACTATGCCTCCGGCGGAATTGGTTCGGCGGCGCATGTGTCGGGTGCGGCGTTTGCATCGGCCATGGGCATCGACGTGGTGCACGTGCCGTACAAGGGCTCGGTCGAGATCGTGCCGTCGCTGGTCAAGGGCGACACGCAGTTTGGCTTTCCGGTGGCGGCAACGGCGATTCCGCAGATATCCGGCGGCAAGGTGCGGGCCCTGGCGGTGACCTCGGCCAGCCGCGCCGCGGTGCTGCCGCAGGTGCCCACGCTGAATGAGGCGCTGGGCCGCAAGGATCTCGATCTCGATGCCTGGAGTGGCATCTGGGCGCCGCCGCGGTTGCCCGCGCCGATCGTGGCGCGCCTGCATGCGGCAGTGATGCAGGCACTGGGCGAGCCCGGCCTGCGCCGGCTCTATGCCGAAATGGGTGCCGTGATTGCGCCGACGCCCACGCCCGAAGCCTTCTCGCGGCTGGTGGCCGATGAGACCACCCGTATCCGCCAGGTCATCGACAAGAACCGCATCACCATCGAATAAGCCATCCCATGACCCTCACTTCACAACCGGACTTTGCACCGCTGGCCGGCATCAGCGTGCTGGACTTCTCGCACGTGATCGCCGGGCCGTTTGCCACCTTCCTGCTGGCGCAACTGGGCGCGCAGGTCACCAAGGTCGAAAGCGCTGGCGGCGGCGACGTGATGCGCCGCGCGGGCAAGGGCCATGCCGCCTTTGTCGCGCTCAACGCCGGCAAGTCGTCGCTGGCGCTCGACCTGTCGGATGAAGCCGGCCGCGCCCATGCGCTGGATTTGGCCAGCCGCTGCGACGTCTTTGTCGACAACCTGCGGCCCGGCGTGCTGGAGCGCTTCGGGCTGGGCTACGAGGCCGTGCGCGCGCGCAATCTGCGCGTGGTCTATTGCAGCATCTCGGGCTTCGGCCGCGGCGCAGCCCAGTGGCATGGCCGGCCGGCGTATGACCACGTGGTGCAGGCCGCTACCGGCATGGCCTGGATGGGCGGCAGCGAAGGCGATCCGCCAATGAAGACCGGCTTCCCGGTGATCGACTCCGCCGCCGGCATGCTGGCCGCCTTTGCCATCCTGGCCGGTGTGCGCGAGAGCGAGCGCACCGGGCGCGGCATGCTGCTCGACGTCTCGATGGCCACGGCCGGCCTGCAGTTGATGTATCCGATGACGTGCGATGCCATGACCACCGGCGGCGTGCCGGCGCGGCAGGGCAACCAGGGGTATTCGGGCAGCCCGTCGGCCGATTTCTTCCATACCCGGGATGGCTGGCTGGCGATCGGCGCGAATACGCCGAAGCAGTTGCTGGCGCTGCTTGATGCGCTCGGGCTGGGCGGGCTTGCCCAGGATTCGGCCTTGTTCGAGACGCCGCTGGATGCCGGTGCCTTGCCTGCGTTCGTGCGCTCGCTGGATCCGGCCGCGCTCAAGCGCGCGATCGCGGGCGCGGTGGCGGCGGGCACTGCGGTGGACCTGGAGCTGCGTCTCAGCGCGCTGGGCATCCCGGCGGCGCGCCTGCGCAATATCGCAGAGTTCACGGCGGAGTCGATGGCCAATGGCAGCGTGAAGCCAGTGTCGCTGCAAGAAGGGGAGACGGCGGTGTTGTCGCCGGGCCTGGGCTTCCAGGTCTATCGTTCAACGTGACGCGCTTCGCTGAGTTGCTGGAGCCGATACACGCGTTGGCGTGCGAATGTAGGAGACCGCCTCTTGCTCAAGATCAATCATCTCCGCCAGTTTGGCTTGCGTCAGGCCACGAGCACGGCGCAGCTCGGAGATGGCCGCCCCAACACGGGCAGCAAGGGTTGCATCTCGGGCATCTTCCGGGATGGCGGTCGAGTAGGCATAGACCACGAGGGTGGTGCCTATTCCAATCTCGATGAACATCCAATTCGGCATACAACATTCCGATATGGTTGACATATCGGGTGAGATGCGATGCGCCAGCGCGCTGGGGAACCCAGATCATCGCGCTCAAAGCGTGCTGAAAAGTTCCGCCACGCTTATCCGCAGCGCCGTGGCCAGCGCTTCGATCGCATCCAGCGACGGGTTAGCAGCGCCGGTCTCGATACGGCTCATATAGGTGCGGGCAAAGCCCACATGATCGGCAAAGGCTTCCTGGGACAGGCCAGTGGCTTGCCGAAGTTCACGAATGCGCTTGCCAAAGCGACGGCGTAGGATCGGTTTCATGGCCCCTACTGTGGGAGGGTGCACACTAATCGGACACACACTAATCGTGACATCTCGGGTGGGATTGACTACGCTATGTCAGTGCCAGCATCCCTGCCGGTTCCGAACCGGAGCGAACTCCCCCCATGAGCAGCATGTTTGTCCTCTGGCAAACGGCACGCCACGCCGGCCATCTCGCCCGGACGGCCGCGCAGTACCACGACCTAGGCGCCACCCTGGCGCAGCGGCCGATTCGCCTTCCCACTTCCCAGGAGGCTGCCGCACTGCAGCTGCAAGGGCTGGTGGTGGCCTATCTGCAATACCAGGAGGGCCAACTGGCCCATTACCAGGAAGCCGTGCGATGCGTGGCAGCCTGTACAGCCTACTGGCAGGGCAGGGGAGCGCTGCCGTGCCACTGGCGCCGGATCCGCAACCAGGTGCTGCGCTTCGAGTTCAGCCTGGCATCTCCCATGCTTCTGTCGAGCCGCATCCACGCGGTCAGGCAGGAGCTATATCCCTATATCTCACACTGTAGTCTTGGAGCATCGCTATGACGATCGGCTTAGCCGTCTTGGCCGTGGGCGTGCCAACCGCAGCCTTCTTCATCTGGGTCGCACGGAACGGTCTCCGCACACAAGAGGCGGAACGCGAGGAGCGCCGTGAGAGCGACTTCCACTGCAGGTGCCGGCACAGACCGGGGTCGACCGCCAACTGCCACCCACAGGCCTCAGGCAAGAAAGGCAGGCAAGGCTCATCGGCGCCATATCCAGTCTGCCCACGATCCTAGTTGGACCCGTAGCCCTGCGAGCACCCCGAATTGCGACCACGGGTGGTGACACCCCGGATCGCGCCTAGCAGATTTCGACGACGAGGGCTGCTGCCGATGCCATTGACTCTGGCAGGAGGCTCCATGCAAGTGCTCTATCCCCGCTGCGCCGGACTCGACGTCCACAAGGGCACCATTGTGGCCTGTGCGCCGTGTCTCGGCGCCCGTGCATCACTAAGTGCGCAGATTTGACAGCACCACCAGTGGGTTGCTGGCGTCGGCCGACTGGCTGGCGCTGCACGGCTGCACCCATGTAGCCATGTAGCCATGGAAGCCACTGGCGTGTACTGGAAACCGGTGTGGCACATCCTCGAGGGCAACTTCGAGTTGGTGCTGGCCAACGCCCAGCACATCCGCAACGTGCCCGGCCGCAAGACCGACGTCAATGACGCGATGTGGATTGCCGATCTGCTCGCCTACGGCTTGATCCGATCGAGCTTCGTGCCGCCGGCCGCCATCCAGGAGTTGCGCGATCTCACGCGCACCCGTTAGCAACTCGTGCGCGAGATTGCCCAGCACAGTCTGCGTATCCAGAAAGTGCTCGAAGACGCCAACCTCAAGCTGGGCAGCGTGCTCTCGGACGTGCTGGGACACAGGGGCCGGGCCATGCTCAAGGCGATTGTCAACGGCGAGGCCGATCCCGAGCGGCTTGCCGCGCTGGCCCAAGGCAACGCCCGAAAAAAGCACGCCGAATTGCGCGAGGCCCTGCGCGGACGCATTACCGAACACCATCGCACGATGCTCAAGCTGCATCTGGATAGCATTGGTGCCCTGGAGCACACGCTCGCCGAGCTCGACGCCGTCGTGGGAAAAGCGCTGGCGCCGATCCGACAGCGCGCCCGCCTGCCGACCACGATCCTCGGGGTTAGCAACCTGACTGCTAAGGTTCTGTTGGCGGAGATCGGCGTCGACATGACGCGCTTTCCCTATGCCGGCCACCTGGTGTCCTGGGCGGGCCTGTGTCCGCGCAATGACGAGAGCGCCGGCAAACGCCGCCGCACGCGCGTGCGCAAGAGCGGCACTTGGCTCAAGACCGCCCTGGTCACCGCCGCTTGGGCCGCGGTGCGCGTCAAGACCAGCTATCTCCGTGCCCAGTTCCTGCGCATCAAGACCGGCGCGGCGCCAAGAAGGCCATCGTTGCGGTGGCTGCTTCCATGCTCACCGCCGCTTACCATATGCTCCGCGACGGCGTTGAATATGTCGACCTTGGCCCCGATTACTTCGACCGCCACGACGCCAACAAAACCATCCGCCGCCTGCTCAAACGCCTTGTCGATCTCGCGTGTCCTGTGGATCCCATCGCTCATGCTGTCTAACGCTTCTTATTAGTAGCGCCGCAGCTCCAACGCGCATTCATCGCTAGAAAGGCGATAGTTTCCTATTGTCTTTCGCAGGATTAGCATGACTTTAGGCACCTGTCGTTGTGAACGAAGCTCCCTCGTGTACTACGGGCGTAGCGCATAGCAACTCAAAGAGCTCGCCTTCACGAAGGCGAGGTCACAGAACGCTGGCCCTGGCCCTTGTCAAATCAAATGCGACAGATTATTCTGTGGGCACTTTCCGCCCTTTCGGGGCATCGACATTGGCGCTGCGCGCCACAACTGGATACGGTAGCTGTCATTGACGCAGCGCTTGACACTGCAAGCGTTGCTGAATAACCACCTGTCCATTTTTTGGGGCCAATCCGGGCGGGCTTGCTAAGTCCGTCCAGTCGATTTGCTCATCCCCTGCCTACAGAGAGCTCCGCAGCTTCGCTGCGCGTATCCCCCCTATACGTTTCCGCTTTCCTGTCTTCGACCGTTCCTTCGCAATTTTCCTGAATCGTAGCCGATGGGGTTCACATGCCCTGGCGCTACGTCCACTCTTGCCCTTTCGCTGTGACCGTATCAGCAGCGTCCATCAGGGGTTCCAAGCCCTTCTCCCTATCTGATTTCCTCAGGACAGCCTGAGCATGGCCGGAACGTATCTGGCGAGTTCGTCTGCACTCTCAAAGCAGACATCCAACGGAACCAATCGGTTGTCCGTTTGGAAAGCAATGAAGGTGGACGTAGGGCTCCGCCTCACATAGTCCCGGCAAGTTATCGCCAGAACGTCTGTGTGTTCCCGACGGGACGCACTGGCCGGCTGGTAAAGCCGTGGCTGGTCGCCGTACCCGTACCGTGTACCCAAGGGTCCCGGTGCTAGGGCTGGGTTAGCCAGCCGCAGTTAACACTGACCAAAGTTAACACTGACCGAGTGAGGAACCTAGTGAAAATCGATATTTTTGTGGACTTGATGCGCTTGGTTAGGCGCAATCGTGATGGCTCGTATGCAACGCAAGCGGCCCGCAGGGAAGTGCTCGCGCAGGTGGCTCATGACCTCAAAGACATGGGCTTCCGGACGCTTCCTGCTACCGGGTTCAAGCCAAAGCATGTTGCCGCGCTGGTCAAGCGTTGGCAAGCCTCCGGTATTGCTGTGGGCACCATGAAGAACCGTATGTCACATGTACGGTGGTGGGCAGAGAAGGTTGGCAAGCAGAATTGCGTCCCGCGCACCAATGCCGAGTTGGGCATTGGCAGGCGCCGGTACGTCACCAATATCTCGAAGGCACTTGTGCTCGCTTCGGGGGATCTTGAGAAGATTACCGATAAGCGTCTGCGCTGTTCTGTTGAGTTGCAGCAGGCTTTTGGACTGCGTCGAGAAGAGTGCCTCAAATTTCAGGCGAGCTATGCGCTGGCAGGTCTGACGGCGGATGTAGTGCAGGAGATTCAGCTCAAGCCGACTTGGTGTAAGGGAGGCCGGGCACGTGCTGTACCTGTCACGGATGACCATCAGCGGGCCGTACTTGCGCGTGCGACTGCGTTCTGTGAAAGCGGGTCGATGATCCCTAAGGATCTTAAGTATGTCGACCAGCTTCGTCGCTATGAGTCGGCGGTTGAAAAGGCTGGCATGTCGAAGTTACATGGACTTCGGCATGCGTATGCACAGCGCCGTTACCAGCAGCTCACTGGCTGGCCAGCTCCTGCCGCAGGTGGCCCAGTTTCAGCACAGCTCACGCAGCAACAGCGGGCAGTGGATCGTTCAGCGCGACTGCAGGTTTCAGCAGAGCTCGGTCACAATCGCGAGGAGATTACAGCCGTTTATCTGGGCCGTTAACCCGTTGCCGTGACCTTGCTACTTCTAGGACATCACGCTGTTGCCTCATTCTGAGGCATCGGTGCGTATTTCCTTTGATCTAATCGATGTTTCTGGGAAGGAGAGATACTTTGACCGATCTGTTCGAAAGCCAATTCATAGCCTTGCTTGAGCGTAATTTAGTGGGGTTTGTCGAGCTGTTGCCGGCGCCGGAAGGCTGGTACGTGCGCGTCAATGGTTTCCAGTGGTTGCGCTCACGCGAGTGGTGCCCACACCGATTTGATCGACTGGAAAAGGTCTTGGCATATCTACGTGAGTTGGGCTGCCGCGGCGTGATGGTGCATCTGAATGTTTGGCCAGACGCATCATAGTCCGCTCCGCTCCGTGCCTGTTTTACATTATGCCGCTGCAGCGAACCGTGCGAGGGTAGCGAGGACCCACTGCTACTGCATCGTCGCGCGAAGAAGTGGCCAGCAGCCAGGGCCACTGCTTAGGTACTGGGGAAGCGCCGCGGAGGTAAGCCCCTTGGAGTAAATTTGAGGATTCGGAGTTTCGTTTCTCGAGAGGGGCGCGCAAATGGATGCGCCTGACACAGCCTTTTAGGGCCAGAGTACGACGATCACCGGCAGGCTGTTCATGGCCGTCGAACTGGGCGGAAGAGACGGAAGCTGTCGCTGGGCCACGGCGTGCGCGGGCCGAGCCGGTGCTCGGTGGCGGCCGGCGACATCACGTCGGTCCTTACTGCAATCGCCAAGGGCCAAAAGCCCGTGTCAGGCAGCCGCCGATGCGCCTGTGCGCACTTGCTTGAGGCCGGACGGGACGGCTCTTGGCTGCACGGTTCCCTCAGCACATCGAATCGTCAACCTAGTGGCCGATTCCGCGAGTATCGAAGTGAGCCGGCGGGCGCGCCGTGCGATGACGGACCGGCTCGACAGCGACAAGCTGCTGGCGATGCTGGTGCGTTACTACGCGGGCGAGCGGTCGGTGTGGGCAGTTGCGCGGGTCCAAACCGAAGAGCAGGAAGATGAGCGGATTCGGCGATGTTTGAAGCGTCGCTCGATGCTGGCGCGTTGCCTGTTCCCGTGCGCTCGGTGGATCTGGCTCCGCTCTGACGCGTAATTGCGCGGGCGGTCGAGGTGGACATTGCCGAGGAGTTGGAAGCGCGCCTGAGCGCAAGGGGTATCCCCGCGGGCAGGTGGCGTACTGTGCCAAATTTTCGGCGGGGTCGAGGGGTAACGGCGGCTTGAGGCCGGTGCCTGGACGAGGGTAGACGGTGGTGCTGGCGCCGGCGCGGAAGCTAATGACCTGTGGGGCGCGGCCTGGCGGCGTATAGTAACTGGATCGTGGCCCCCGCATGCCGGCCTCGCCCGCAACTTGCTACGTCAGAACGCCCTTACCTTGACTGCCGATATCTTCGCCCGCTTTGAAGCGGAATGCCTGCCGCGCATTGCCGCTGCCATCGGCAAGCTGCACCGGCGTGTGCGGCTCCACACCTTGCCTGCCGATACCGCTGGCCAGCCCGCGCGCCTGCGCATGACCGGCGACGGGCCGGCCGAGCTGCGGCGCCATCCGTTTGCGCTCGATATCACGCTGGCCTGGGACGGGCTGGAAGTGCAGCGCTTGTTCGGGACCGGCGGCGAGGCGCGCTTTGCCGGCTATCTTGCGGCGCTGCCGGGCAAGCTGCGCGCGTGGCAGGAGCCGCGCGGCATCGACTTCGGCTCGCTGTCTCAGGTGGACCGGGCGATCCTGATCGGGGGGCTGGATTTCGAGCACTGAGCCAGCACTGAGCTGCTGCGCGGCCGGGGTTTGTCAGGCCGATACCCGCAACCGGCACACCGCGCTTTCCGCTTGCCCCGGTTCGATGTACCGCAGCCCCTGGCCGTTGTGGATGGCATCGGGCAGTCCTACCCACGGTTCCACGCAGTAGAAGTCCGAGGCCTCGCTCTCGGACCACGTTGTCACGGCATGCCACGGCACGGTGCCGGGGCGGTCGAGTTCGAATGCGATGGTGCGATCGGACATCGCCAGCGTGGCGGCGGGGCCGTGGATAAAGACGTGGAAGGTGTCCTGCAGGCGCGGATCGTCGAGCCGGTATGTCGTTTCGCCGGCATCTGCGGGGCCGGGCTTGCCATCGGGCAACTGGCGCACGCGGTCGGCGCGGGCCAGTGTCAGGGACGCGGATGCGCGCTGCGTGTGCGGCAGTGCGAAATAGAAATGATGGCCCGGGTAGCAGGGAAGGCGCCGCTCGCCGGTATTGGTGGTGCGCAGCGTGACTTCCAGCCCGTCAGGCAGCAGGGCGTAGACCGCGTCGAAGACAAACGCGTACGGGTAGCCCGCCCGCGTCGCATCGCTGTCGCGCAGCGTCATGGTGATCGCGGCGTGTTCGTCGATGGCGGTGACTTCAAAAGGCAGGTCGCGCGCAAAGCCGTGCTGCGCCAGCGTGTGCATCGTCCCTTGACCGTCGCGCCAGTGCCCCGGGTTGCCATCGACAAAATGACGCCCGATAAATGGAAACAGCAGCGGGTTGCCGCCGCGGACCTTGGCCGGGCGCGCCCAGTCGGCGTTGTCGGGCCAGTACAGGATGTCTTGGCCGCGGTGCACCCAGCGCGCCAGCCGCCCGCCGTGTTGCGGGGCGAGCAGCAGCCAGCTGTCGGCGTGGCCGATCCGCACCAGCGGCTGGCCCTGGAAGTCTTGGGTCGGAAGCAAGGTCATGATGGTCGTTGGCGCCGAGC
Organism: Cupriavidus sp. LA-1; assembly: GCF_055385985.1. Lineage (NCBI taxonomy): Bacteria > Pseudomonadati > Pseudomonadota > Betaproteobacteria > Burkholderiales > Burkholderiaceae > Cupriavidus > Cupriavidus sp. LA-1. The sequence continues at coordinate 693,460 of NZ_AP031387.1, forward strand.
CGAATCGCGTGCTGCCCGGCGCAGCCGCCATGATAAGCCAGCGCGCTGGCGGCGGCCGCCTCAGCTGCTGGTGTAGATGGTGTCGCGCACCAGCGGGTACACCTGAGTCTCCCACCGTCTGCCGTTGAACACTCCATAGTGCCCGACTCCGGTCTGCACGTGGTGCATGCGCATGTAGGAGTGCAGGCTTGTGCACAGGTCCTGCGCTGCCACGGTCTGGCCGATCGCGCAGATGTCATCGCGCTCGCCCTCCACGGTAAGCAGGGCAGTGCGGCGGATGGCGCGCGTGCACACACGGCGCCCGCCCACGTCGAGCAGGCCCTGGGCCAGCAGGAAGCGCTGGAAGATCAGGCTGACGGTTTCCAGGTAGAACTCCGCCGTCAGGTCCATGGTGGCGAAGTACTCGATGTAGAAGTCGCGGATGGTGTCGGCCTTGTCGTGCTCGCCGCGCTCGCGCAGAGCGTAGAACTCGCGCAGTGCCTGCTCGTGCCGCTCCGGGTTCATGCTCATGAAGGCCAGCAGTTGCACGTATCCCGGGTAGACGCGCCGCATCGCGCCGGCAAAGCGCAGCGGCACGATGCCGATCAGGGTGCGCTCGAACCACTCGAGGGACTGGCTCATGGCCAGTTCGTTGACCCTGGTCGGGTTGACGCGCGCGTCGATGGGACCGGCCATCAGCGTCAGGCTGGGCGGCTGGGCGGGGTCCCCGTCCTCGGCCATGAGCGCCGCCGCCGCCAGTGCCGCCACGGTAGGCTGGCAAATGGCCACCAGATGGGTGCCGCCGCCCAGCGCCTGCAGGAAGCCGATCAGGTGCTGCACGAATTCATCGAAGCCGAAACGCCCGGCTAGCAACGGAATATCGCGGGAGTTGTGCCAGTCGGTGAGATAGACGTCGTGGTCGGCCAGCATGGTCTGCACTGTGCCGCGCAGCAGCGTTGCGAAGTGGCCGGACATCGGCGCCACCAGCAGCACGCGCGGCTGGCCGGCGATGCCGTGGCGGCGGAAGTGCAGCAGCGAGCAGAACGGAGTACGCACGACGACGTCCTCGGTGACCTGCACCGGCTGGCCGCCGACGATCGCGCTGTCGATGCCGAAGGCCGGCCGGTGGTGCGTGAGTCGCGCGAGCGCAATGAGCTCACAGGCGGCACGCAGGCGGCGCGCGGCGTCGAAGCCGCCAGCCCGGGGACTCGCCGCCAGCGTCGCGGCAGCCAGTTCCGCCAGCGTGCACGCCGGCAGTATCATGTCCGCGTAGGTCTGGTACGCCTGGTACAGCATCACTCGGCCCCCATCATTCTGGTTTCCGTATGTCGCAATATATATGCCATCGGCACGCGCTTGGCACGCGCTTTGCGCGGTGCCACTCGAAAGGCGGGCACGAGCGTGGACAAGTTGTGCAAGATGCGCCTGCGGCAGCTGTATCGCGCCGCATCGAGGCACGAACCAGGCCGCCGGCGTCAAACTGGTGCCGAATGAGCGCACTGCATGGGTGCGCGGCGCGCTTGCCGCAGGATGCGACACCGATATTGCGAACGCGCCGGCGGGCGCCGAGCCGCGGCTAAGGAGGCGTGATGAGCAAGACCACACTCACAATCAGCAGCAAGACCTATTCTTCGTGGTCGCTGCGCGGCTGGTTGCTGGTGCGCTTTGCCGGCCTGGACTTCGAGGAAGTGCTGGTGCCGCCGGACGACGCCGCTGCGCGTGCCGAGATCCTGCTGCTGTCCCCATCGATCCTCGTTCCCTGCCTGCGCCACCAGGGCGTGATGGTGTGGGACACGCTGGCGATCGCCGAATACCTGAACGAAATCCGCCCCAAGGCCGGCCTGCTGCCGGAAGACTGTGCAGCGCGCGCCCACTGCCGCGCCATCTGCGGCGAGATGCATTCCGGGTTTGCCGCGATGCGTTCGGCATTGCCGATGAACCTGAAGGGGAACTTCCCGGGGCTGAAGGTGTGGTCGCGTGCGCAGGCCGACATCGACCGCATAACGGCGATCTGGACCGAATGCCTGACCCGCTACGGCGGACCGTACCTGTTTGGCACGCGCACCATGGCCGATGCGATGTACGCGCCGGTGGTGACACGCTTTGTCACCTATGGCGTGATGCTCGATCCCGTGCCGGCTGCCTACTGCAAGCAGATCCTGTCGATGCCGGAACTGCAGGAGTGGATCGCGGCGGCGCGCCAGGAACCCGACGAAATCAGCGAACTGGATGTGGAGTTCTGATGTCCTCGCCGGCGACGCCCGCGGCCGCCGGGGGTGCTGGCGCTACGCCGTGGCGGATTCCGCCTGCCGTGCCTTCAGGAAGCGCGCGGCATAGTCGAAGTACCAGTCGAGCGTGTCCGGGTTGGCCATTGCGTCGCGGTTGGCGATGCCCTGCGGTGCATGGCCGAGCAGCAGCTTCTTGATCGGCACCTCCATCTTCTTGCCTGACAGCGTGCGCGGCACGCCGGGCGCTTGCACGATCTCGTTGGGCACGTGGCGTGAGGACAGCGCCTCGCGGATGCGCGCGCGCAGGGTGTCGCGCAGCGCGTCGTCCAGCACCACGCCTTCGCGCAGCACCACGAACAGCGGCATATAGGATTCGCGGCCCAGGTATTCCAGGTCGACCACCATGCTGTCGAGCACCTCGGGCAGGTCTTCCACCACGCGGTACAGCTCGCTGGTGCCCATGCGGATGCCGTGGCGGTTGATGGTGGCATCGGAGCGCCCGTAGATCACCGCGCCGCCGCGCTTTGTGATCTTGATCCAGTCGCCATGCCGCCACACGCCGGGGTAGGTGTCGAAATAGCTGTCACGGTAGCGTTTGCCGTCCGCGTCGCCCCACAGGTAGAGCGGCATCGACGGCATCGGCTCGGTGCAGACCAGTTCGCCTACCGCGTCGATCAGCGGCTGGCCGTTGTCGTCGAAGGCTTCGACCTTTGCGCCCAGGCAGCGGCATTGCATCTCGCCGGAATAGACCGGTAGCAGCGGGCAGCCGGCGACGAACGAGCCGGCAAAGTCAGTGCCGCCCGACATCGGCACCAGCCAGATGTCTTCGCGCACATGGCGGTAGATCCAGTCGTAGGCCTCCACCGGCAGCGGCGAGCCGGTCGAGCCGAGCCCGCGCAGGCGCGACACGTCGGCGATGCGTGCCGGCTCGATGCCGGCCTTCATGCAGTTGGTGAAGAACGCCGCGCCGGCGCCGAACATCGTCACGCCGGCATCGTCGACAAAGCGCCACAGCACGCCCGCGTCGGGCCATGCCGGGTTGCCGTCGTAGAGGGCAATGGTGGTGCCCAGCAGCAGCCCGGCTACCTGCGCATTCCACATGATCCAGCCGCTGCTGCTGTACCAGTGGAAGACATCGTCCGGGCCCAGGTTGTTGTGAAAAGCCATCAGCTTGAGCTGCTCGATGACGATGCCGCCATGGCCATGCACGATCGGCTTGGGCATGCCGGTGGTGCCGGACGAATAGACGATCCACAGCGGATGATCGAACGGCACCGGCTCGATCGCCAGCGGCACGTCGTGCGCCAGCACGTCCTGCCAGGCATGCGCGCGTACGCCGGCGGGTGGCGCGGCGTTGCTGCCGGTCTGCGGCACCAGCACCAGGTCGGTCAGCGAGGGCAGGGCGGCCACCAGGTCGGCAAGCACCGAGGCACGGTCATAGACCTTGCCGCCGTAGCGGTAGCCATCGACCGCGATCAGCACCTTGGGCTCGATCTGGCGGAAGCGGTCGATCACCGCGACCTGGCCCATGTCGGGCGCGCAGCCGGACCAGACCGCGCCCAGGCTGGCCGTGGCCAGGAAGGCGACGATGGTGGCGGGGATATTGGGCAGGTAGCCGGCGACGCGGTCGCCGCGCTGCACGCCCATCTGGCGCAGCGCGTGCGCCAGTGATGCCACCTGGGCCTCAAGCACGTGCCAGCTGATGTCGGCCAGCGGCTGCGCCTCGTCGGCGTGGCGGATGGCGGCGCGCTGGCGGGCGCTGCCGGTGCCGGCGTGGCGGAATACCTGCTGCACGTAGTTCAGCGTGGCGCCCTCGAACCAGCGTGCCCCCGGCATGGTGCGGCGGTCCAGCACCTGCGCCGCGGGCGTGTCGAAGTGCACATCAAAGTAGGCGCGCACGGCGTCCCAGAACGCTTCCAGCTCGGTGACGGACCACTGCCAGAGGCTGTCGTAGTCGTCAAAGGCCAGGCCAAGTTCGGCCCGCAGCCAGCGCATGAAACGCGCGACCTGGCTGCTGTCGCGCAGCGCCTCGGACGGCGTCCACATCAGGTTCCCTTCGGTGAGCGGGGCGGCGGTCGTCATGTCTCCTCCTTGCGCCCGTCTGCCGCGGGCATCGGATGGTGCGATGTTCGGTTCCGGGCGCCTGTTCGAGGCGCCCGGCATCAGCCTGACATGATAACGGGGGATGGCCCCGGGTGCCCGTCAGCCGTTGGCGGGGCGCTCGAACAGCGTTTCCCACATGGTGTCGACCCTGGCCTTGACCGCCGCGTCCATGCTGATAGGCGTGCCCCATTCGCGCGTGGTTTCGCCGGGCCATTTGTCGGTGGCGTCGATGCCCATCTTGGAGCCCAGGCCCGACACCGGCGAGGCGAAGTCGAGGTAATCGATCGGCGTGTTGTCGACCAGCACCGTGTCGCGGCTCGGGTCGACGCGGGTGGTGATGGCCCAGATCACTTCCTTCCAGTCGCGCACGTCGACATCGTCATCGACCACCACGATGAACTTCGTGTACATGAACTGCCGCAGGAAGCTCCACACGCCGAACATCACGCGTTTGGCATGGCCGGCGTACTGCTTCTTCATGCGCACCAGCGCCATGCGGTAGCTGCAGCCCTCGGGCGGCAGGTAGAAGTCGGTGATCTCCGGGAACTGCTTCTGCAGCAGCGGCACGAACACTTCATTCAGCGCTACGCCCAGCACGGCCGGTTCATCGGGCGGCTTGCCGGTGTAGGTGGAGTGGTAGATCGGCTCACGCCGCATGGTGATGCGGTCGATGGTGAACACCGGGAACCAGTCCTGCTCGTTGTAATACCCGGTGTGGTCGCCGAACGGGCCTTCCAGCGCGTGCTGGTAGCCGGACGGGTGGTTAGGGTCGGGCTGGATATGGCCTTCCAGCACGATCTCGGCCGAGGCCGGCACGCTCAGTTCGGACAACGTCGGCGTCAGGCAGCTGGCCAGCGCCGTGCGGCTGCCGCGCAGCAGGCCGGCGAACTGGTATTCGGACAGCGTATCCGGCACCGGCGTCACCGCGCCCAGGATGGTGGCGGGGTCGGCGCCCAGCGCCACCGCGATCGGGAAGGGCTTGCCGGGGTTGGCCAGCGCATGCTCGCGGAAGTCGAGCGCGCCGCCGCGGTGTGCCAGCCAGCGCATGATGACCTGGTTGCGGCCGATTACCTGCTGGCGGTAGATGCCCAGGTTCTGGCGCTTCTTGTGCGGGCCCTTGGTCACCACCAGGCCCCAGGTGATCAGCGGGGCGGCATCGCCGGGCCAGCAGGTCTGGATCGGCAGGCGCGCCAGATCGACGTCGTTACCCTCCCAGACCACCTCCTGGCAGGCAGGGCTGCTGACGCGCTTTGGTGCCATGTCCCACACAGATTTGGCGAGCGTGAACAGCTTGCCGGCCTCGCGCAGGCCGCGCGGCGGCTCCGGCTCCTTCAGCGCTGACAAGACCCGGCCGATGTCGCGCAGGTCTTCCATCGATTCGGCACCCATGCCAAGTGCGACCCTGCGTGTCGTGCCGAACAGATTGGCCAGCACGGGCACGCTATAGGTGCCTCCGTCGGTGCCGGCCCCGGAAGGTTTCTCAAAAAGAACCGCGGGGCCGCCGGCGCGCAGCAGGCGATCGCAGACTTCGGTCATTTCCAGGTTGGGCGCAACGGGTCGGGCGATGCGCCGCAGCTCGCCCATGCCTTCCAGCTGGCCGATGAAATCGCGCAAGTCTTTGTATTGCATAGTGAATTCTGTTGTGGTGCGGCATCCGCACGGAACGCCGCGATGCCCCGGTGAAGTCGGTGACGATACACATTCGCCTGCCTGGCTGCAAAAAAAACATCGGCAAGACGCCACGCAAATTGTAAGTTTTTTGCCGCTGCAAGCGCGGGTCCAATGGTGAATACCCAAGGCCAGGCCTGCGTTTGCGGGCGAACGAGTGATTCCCGAGTGACTATACCAGCGCAGTTACAAATAACTGAAAGTAGTAGGATTTGTGATTGTTATTCTTGACGGGATATAACAGCGTTCCTACAATCCGGACTGCTCCATGGAGTGTTGCGTCGCAACATGGATTTTCCCCCTGTGTCAAGGGGTGCACATCAAAGAAATGCGTGCCAGAAAATCCCTCCAGCAAGGACCGATAGTTGGGCCCGATGCATAGCGGGCCGATGGGTCGCCTCCGGCGACTTGCCGGAGCGTAGTGAGTTTAGTCGTGGCAGGTTGCGCTCCCCCAGAGCGTTGCCTGTTTCCAGTTGGGCGCACGGGGAGCGCCTGCCAACAGATGCTTGGTCGTCACTGCTAGACGGCGCGGCATCCTTACTTGAGTACGTTGAGATCGGGCGCGCGCCGCAGTCGGGCGCGCGAAGCGGGCAACGGATGGAGGTAAGCATGAGCGGTTGGAAAACCCTTCATCTTCCCGGCATCGGGCGGGCCTTGCAGGTCCGTCTCCGACAGCCGGTACCCGGAGTGAGTCGGGCATTGCAGGTCCGTCTCGCGCATCCGGTCGCGGGCCGCGCGTTGCGCGGTGGCCGCACAACGCTGAAGTACGCCCTGAACAGCCTGGGCGTGGTCGCGGTCGTTTCGGCCGTGTCGCTGTCGCTGAGCCAGGAATGGCGCACCACGCTGGCCGCAATGCTGGCGGGTGACGAAGCACCCGCGGTGCTGGTAAGCGCCGCCATGCCGGCAGCACCTGCCGCGGTCAGCAATGCCGTGCCGTCGAGTTCGGCGGACGCCGCGGCGGCCAGGCTTGGCTATGGCCATGGTGGCAAGCTCGGCCTGCCGACCGTGTCGGGCGTGGACGAATGGAGCCTGGCGGCTGCCGCCAAGGTGCCGTCGGTCGCGCACCTGGCCGCGCAGATCCCGGTGACGCGCGTGGCGATGGATGCCCGCAGCACCAGCACGTTGGGCACCCCCCGCGAGCAGGCGGCCGTGGCTGACTATATTGCCCGCAAGTATCGCGTGGCGGCCCAGGCCACCGCGCAACTGGTCAAGGCGGCCTACCTGACCGGCCGCGAGGTCGGCATCGATCCGCTGCTGATCCTGGGCGTGATCGCGATCGAGTCCAGCTTCAACCCGTACGCGGAAAGCGGCGTGGGCGCGCAGGGCCTGATGCAGGTCATGACCAAGGTCCACCAGGACAAGTACGAAGCCGTCGGCGGCGTGGCCGCGGCGCTGAACCCGTACGCCAATATCAAGATCGGCGCGCTGGTGCTCAAGGACTGCATCGCCCGCGCCGGCTCGATCGAAGGTGGCCTGAAGTACTACGTCGGTGCCACCGCGGCCACCGATGGCGGCTATGGCGCCAGGGTGCTGGCCGAACGTGCCCGCCTGCGCCAGCTGCTCGGCGTGCGCAACGCGCCCGCCAACGCCGACAAGCCGGCTGAAGACAAGGCCCCGGCCGAGCACGCGCCGACCGAAAAGCTGGAAGCCAACGCCGGGCCGCACAGCGCCTGAGGCTGACCCTGGCACCGCAAAATAAGAAAAGCACCCCGCGGGGCTAGCCGTTATCAAAAAGTGTTGAAAGCTCAAACGGGTCCGGTCACTAAGACCGGACCCGTTCGTTTTTGTCGGGACCTAGCGACGCGGGAGCGGCCAGCACATCACATGAAATGCGCTTGCAATGCGTTGGCAAGGCATTTGCATTACCATGGGTGTGTTCCGCTGCTTCTTGACCGGATATCATCCATGCCTGCCACCCTCGAAGTCGAATCCACGTTGACCGACCGCTACCAGACAACGGTGCCGGAGCTCGTGCGCCGCGCCCTTCGGCTTGGTAAGCGCGACAAGATCCACTACACCATCCACCCCAGCGGCGAGGTGGTGCTGACCCGCGTCGAAGCCTCCGAGGGCGACGACCCGGTGCTCAGCCGATTCCTGGGGTTCTTGGCACGCGACATCGCCGACCATCCTGATCGCCTGCAAGCCTTGGACGCTGGTCTTGTCCAACGGCTCGAATCGCTGGTCGGTGGCGTCGAAGTCAATCTCGATGCGGCCCTGCCGGCAGACGATGAATGAAGGCGGGCAAGCCCGCACCTCTGGTCATTCATGGCTGGACGGTTTTTGCTCACCCTCTGTTCCTGGCGCAGCTCGAAGTGCTGGCGCAGCAGGTCGAGGCCCTCCAGCAGAAGGACCCGAGTGGGTACGTAAAGAAGAACGCCAGCAAGCGACTGGCGGCGATCGCCAAACTCGCGTTCGATGTCATCCCGCAAGATCCAGCGCGACCAGAGTACCGGCAAGGCAGCACCCTTGGCGACGACCACAAGCACTGGTTCCGAGCAAAGTTCTTCCAGCAGTATCGGCTGTTCTTTCGCTACCACGTTTCGAGCAAGGTGATTGTGCTTGCATGGGTAAATGGCGAAGACACGAAGCGCGCCTACGAAAGCAGCGACGACGCCTACCGGGTTTTCCGCAAGATGCTGGAAAGTGGCCGCCCTCCAGGGGACTGGGACCAGTTGCTCGCCGAGGCTCGTGCCGAGGGGCAACGCCTACAACGATTCGCCGCTGGCATCGCCCCGTAAGGCTTGCTTCGTCTTTCCTGCGGAAGAATTCGTCGGCGCGGTCGGCAGAGAAGGCCTAGGCTGGGTAAGGATCCTAGGCCTCAGCCGATTTTCAACACTTTTTGTCAACGGCTAGCCCGCGGGGTGCTTTTATTCTGCGCTGCAGCCGCAGCAGGGGCTGCAGCATGGGTCGGTCAGCGGAACAGCTTGCGGAGCCGCGCCATCGCCTCTTCGATGTTCTCGCGCGAGGTCGCGTACGAGATCCGGATGTAGTCCTTCGCCGTATGCGGACCGAAGTCCTGCCCCGGCACCATCACCACGCCCGCGTCGTGCAGCATCGCCTGCGTCAGCCGGTCGGCATCGCCGGCGGCAGGGTGGTTGACGCCGCGGCAGTCGGCGTAGACATAGAAGGCGCCGTCGGGGTGCACCGGCACGCGCAGGCCCAGCGACTCCAGTGCCGGCACGATCAGGTCGCGGCGGCGGCGGAACTCGGCCTTGCGTTCGTCATAGATGGCCAGCGCCTCGGGCGTGAAGCACGCCAGCGCGGCGTACTGCGCCACGGCGGACGCGCAGATGAAGAGGTTCTGCGCCACCTTCTCGAACGCCTCCACCAGCGCCTCCGGCACCACCAGCCAGCCGAGGCGCCAGCCGGTCATGTTGAAGTACTTCGAGAAGCTGTTCACCGTGACCACGTTTTCGTCCAAGCTCAGGGCCGAGACCGGCGGGGCGTCATAGGACAGGCCCTGGTAGATCTCGTCGAGGATGGCAAAGCCGTTGCGCGCGCGCACGGCCTGCAGGATGCGGGCGAGCTCGTCGGGCAGGATCGAGGTACCGGTCGGGTTGGAGGGCGACGCCAGCAGCACCCCGCGGGTCTGTTCGCCCCAGTTGGCCTCGACTTGCGCGGCGGTCAGTTGGAAGCGCTCGGCCGGGCCGCTCGGGATCATGCGCGCGGCGCCGTCGAAGGCGGCGACGAAGTGGCGGTTGCACGGATAGCTGGGGTCGGGCATCAGCACCTCGGCGCCGATCTCGACCAGCACCGCGCAGGCCAGCAGCAGCGCGCCCGAGGCGCCGGCGGTGATGATCACGCGCCGGGCCGGGATATCCAGTCCGTAGGCCGTCTTGTAATAGCCGGCGATGGCCTCGCGCAGCGGCTGGATGCCGAGCGCGCCGGTGTACTGGGTGACGCCGCGGCGCATGGCGGCTTCGGCCGCGCGCACCACCGGCTCGGCGGCGGTGAAGTCCGGCTCGCCGATGCCCATGTGCACGATGTGGCGTCCGGCGCGTTCCAGCTCGGCGGCCTGCTTGGCCAGCTCCATCACGTGGAAGGCATCGATATTGGCGAGGCGGGAGGCGGTGGCTAGGCGCTGGATGTCCATGGTGGTCCGGGGCGGGCCTTTCGGGGCCCGTTCAGTCAATATTAGATAGGCAGGAACGAAAACACCCGCCTGGGCGGGTGTCGTCTTCAACGCGGCCGCGTGCGGGCGCCGCGATGCGATGTGGCCGGCCGCACAGGCCCGGCTGCTATGCAGTCAGTTCAGCGGCGCGCCGCGACCTCGGCCGCGCGCACTTGGGCGGCGAGCTTGTCCAGCACGCCGTTGACGTACTTGTAGCCCTCGACACCGCCAAAAGTCTTGGTCAGCTCGACGGCTTCGTTGATCACGACCTTGTACGGGATGTCGAGGCAGTGCACCAGCTCATAGCTGCCGACCAGCAGGGCGGCGCGCTCCACCGGCGACAGCTCGTCGACGGTACGGTCCAGGAAGGGCTCGAACGCCGCGGTCAGGCGGGCTTCTTCGCGCACGGCGCCATTGAGCAGCGCGTCGAAGTGCTCGCGGTCGGCCTTGTTGAAGCCTTGCGCGTCATGCAGGTGGGCCTGGATCGCGCCGATGTCGTTGCGGTTCAGCAGCCACTGGTACAGGCCCTGCAGGGCCAGCTCGCGCGAGCGGCGGCGCGCGCTCTTGGGCGGTGCCTTGGTTTCGGTGCGGGCCGCGGCGGGCTTGCCGCCGGCTGCCTTGCCGCCTTCGTTGTCGGGGGTATTCGACGTATCACTCATCGTCGTCCTCGTCTTCATCTTCCTGGCCGCGCAGCGAATCGAGCGCGACGACCAGGTTGGCCATCTCCACCGCGGCGCGGGCGCAGTCGCGGCCTTTCTCGCGGGTGCGGGCGTGGGCCTGCTCGTCGGTGTCAACGGTCAGGATGCCGTTGGCGATGGGCACGTTGAAGTCCAGGCCGACGCGGGTGATGCCGGCGCCCGACTCGTTCGAGACCAGCTCGAAGTGGTAGGTCTCGCCGCGCACCACGGCGCCCAGCGCGACCAGGGCGTCGAACTGCCCGCTCTCGCACATCTTCTGCAGCGCCAGCGGGATTTCCAGCGCGCCGGGGACGGTCACCACCAGGGTGTCTTCGCCCTCGACGCCGAGCTTTTCCAGCTCGGCCACGCAGGCTTCGAGCAGCTCGGCGCAGACAGGCTCGTTGAAGCGGGCCTGCACGATGCCGATACGCAGGCCTTCACCGTCGAGGTTGCTGGGGTAGAAGCCGTGATCCATTGTTCAGTTCTCCAGTTTTCGGGGCGGCAGCGGCGCCGGTGCGCGCTGCCGGGGTGTCCGGGTGGCGCGGGCTCAGTCGGCCGCGCCGTTCATGGGTTGGTAGCCGGTGACTTCCAGGTCGTAGCCGGTCATGCTGGGCATGCGCTGCGGCGACGCCAGCACGCGCATCTTGCCAACGCCCACGTCCTTCAGGATCTGCGCGCCCATGCCGTAGGTGCGCAGGTCGGGCTTGCGGCGCGGGCGCGACTGCGGCGCGTCCAGGGCGCTGAACTGCGTGAACAGCTGGTCGGCGGAGTCCCCGCAGTTCAGCAGCACCACCACGCCGCTGTCGGCGGTGGCGATGGCTTCGAGCGCGGCCGGGATGCTCCACGAGTGCGTCGTGCGCTTCACTTCCAGCAGATCCAGCACCGAGAAGGGCTCGTGCACGCGCACCAGCGTTTCCTGGTCCGGCGCGGGCGAACCCTTGACCAGCGCGAGGTGGGCCTGGCCGGTGGGCTTGTCGCGGTAGGCGATGCTGCGGAAGGTGCCGTAGGGGGTCTGCATGGCGCGCTCGCCCACGCGCTCGATAATGCTCTCGGTGCGGCTGCGGTAGTGGATCAGGTCGGCAATGGTGCCGATCTTCAGGTCATGTTCCTGCGCGAACTCGATCAAGTCCGGCAGGCGCGCCATGGTGCCGTCGTCCTTCATGATCTCGCAGATCACGGCCGCCGGCGTCAGGCCCGCCAGCGCGCCCAGGTCGCAGCCCGCCTCGGTATGGCCGGCACGGATCAGCACGCCGCCGGGCTGGGCAGTCAGCGGGAAGATGTGGCCGGGCTGGACCAGGTCGGCCGGCCTGGCGTCGCGTGCGACGGCGGCCTGAACGGTGCGGGCGCGGTCGGCGGCGGAAATGCCGGTGGTCACGCCCTCGGCGGCCTCGATCGACACGGTGAAGTTGGTGCCGTGCTGGGTGCCGTTGCGGCTCACCATCGGATGCAGGTTCAGCTGGCGGCAGCGCTCGGCGGTCAGCGTCAGGCAGATCAGCCCGCGGCCGTGCTTGGCCATGAAGTTGATCGCTTCCGGGGTGACGAAATCGGCAGCCAGCACCAGGTCGCCCTCATTCTCGCGGTCTTCCTCATCGACGAGGATGACCATGCGGCCGGCGCGGATGTCGGCAATGATGTCTTCGGTACGGGCGATTTTCATGGCGTGCTGAACGGCAAATTGGGGCGAATCGAGCGAAAAACCGGCGAATAGCTGGGGCAGGAACCATGGCCGCGGTTGAAAGCGGCCGGACTGAGGCGGGGCGTCGGGCCGGGCCGGCCAGGCCATATACGCCCGGCAGGTTGCCCAGTCAAGCCGAGTATTGTACGCCAAGGCAGGCAAGGCGGGAGGGCGGCGACGGCGGATTTTGCCCGGGCTGCCCCGAGGCGGGGCAGCCCCCCGCCGGATGGAGGAAGGCGGCCGGGCCGGCAACTGACTATATTGGTCACGCGCAATGTGACCCGAAAACCAACCGGTGGAGGCAGACGATGAAAGTCCTGATGGCGTTATGGCTGACTTGCGTGAGTCTCATGGCCGTTGCCCAGGATGCGGGCCTGGAAGAGCGCCTTGTCACGGTGCCGCTTGGCGGCGGCTCCGACCTGAACCTGGTGGTCAGCAAGCTGCCCGGCAGCCAGCCGCAGGTCGCGGCATTGTTGTTTCCGGGCTATCCGGGCGTGCTCAAGGTCCAGGCTGCGGCCGGCGGCGCGCCAAGCTACCAGTTGCGCGGCAATTTCCTGGTGCGTGCACGCCGGCACCTGGTCAGCGACAAGGTGCTGACGGTGATGGTCGATTGCCCGACCGCGCGCTGGGAACACTGCGACGATGCTTACCGCACCTCGGACCAGCACGCCCAGGACATCGGCGCGGCTATCGACAAGCTGAAGGCCGACCTGGGGGTCAGCAGGATCTATCTGGTGGGCACGAGCTATGGCACGGTATCCAGTGCCTTCCTCGCGCTGAAGCTTGCCGATCGCATTGACGGCGCGGTGCACAGTGCCACCTTTACCGACCCGCGCTTCGGCAAGGGCTTGTCCCATGGATTGCCGATGCGGGATTTCAACTGGGCGGCGGTCAAGACCGATCAGCTCTTTGTCCACCACCAGGACGACCCCTGCCCGCTGACGCAGTACCGCAGCATCGTGGCGCGCAAGGGCAGCCTGACGCTGGTTACGGTGCACGGCACGAAAGGTGCGCGCGGCGAGCCTTGCGAGGCGTTTTCAGCGCATGGCTTCGTTGGCCGGGAGCGAGCCGTGATGCTGGCGATATCGGACTGGATCCTGTCGCGCAACGTCCAGCAGGCGGTGGGGGAGGACAAGAACGACGACTGACGCCTATGCGCCGGCGGGTAGCGGCGTGGCGTCAGGCGCTATGGTACGCAAGCGCATCGTCCTGGCGATGCGCGTCTTGGCCGCGCGGGTCGCGTCGGCCAGCGCGAGTTCGCGCGTCAGGAAGCCGGCGTTGGGTTTCGTGAACCTGGCGTGCGCGTCCAGCGCATACGACCATTCCCACTTGCCGAAGGTGACCTCGGCCAGCGTCACGACGACGTGGCAATGCTGATAGTAAAAACTCTCGCTCATGCCTGATTCCTGTGCGGGACAGCGCGCTGGCCACGGCCTGGAAGCCATGCGGGCCAGTGGCGCCCTGTCAGCCAGCCGCGCAGGGGCAGCCGGCCATCCTGTGGGTCGATGCCAGCGGCGCCGGCATCTCGGGCGATCTCGCAGAGCCGCCCCTTTGACTGCCTGTTGCACGCGCAGACCATCACCAGCTGGCCTGCAGTCATTTGCCGCTTCGGTCGCCTCAGGCCGGCGCGCATGATTCTGGCACCGACCGCGCCGCCAAGGCACCAGCCGATGATGGCGCCAAGCGCCATGCCGCCGAGGTAGGCGATGAAGCCCGCAGCTGCGTTGGCCGGCGTGCCGTAGCGGAACAAGATCCAGGTCATCAGCAGCGCACCGGCGGCCAGGCCGGCCGCGGCGGCTTCATTGAGGTAGGTGATCTGCGCCGCCCGGGGAGCGGGCAGGCCATCGGCCGGCTGGTTGTCGCGCTGGAAGAACCATGGGCCGTCAATGCGTGCGGCGGTTGCAGCCAGTTCGCCAAGCTGCGCCTGCGCCCGCCTTGCCGCGGCAATGTCGTCCAGCCGGAAATACAGAAGGGTGCGCATGGTCAAGCCTCGCTTTGTGTCAGGTCCACTTGCCGCTGGGCCAGGGAAAACCTGCATAACGCCGGGCGCCGGGGCGCCGGAATGTCTTCGGCAGGGGTGAGGAAGGCGGCTGCAGCCGCGGCCATCCGTCGCCCACCGCCAGCTCCCAGTCGATCAGCAGCGTGGCGGCACAGTGCAGGTGGGTCGCTGCCAGGCGCACAAAGCCCAGGCGCGCGCGTGCCGATGCCGTGGGATGCCGGTCGCGCAGCAGGCGCATCGCCGGAAGACGCTGATACAGGATTCTGGTGGCGGGATCAGGCACGGTGGTTTCCTTCACGAAGGACCAGGCAGCGGCCCGGCCGGCAATCGAAAGCAACGGCAAAAGCGCCAGCTCGCGGACGAGCGCGTGGCGCGGCGGAGCAGGGGTGCATGAAGGTCCCGGTGGTCCCCGTGAGTGACTTCAGGAGTCACCAGTCCTAAGACCGTTGTCGAGGGGGGGAAGCCCGGAAACGAGTGGCGGGCGCCGTGAGCATATATGGATGGCGCTGCTCAATCATTCTAGGTGGCGGGCGCCGCGCAGCCTAGTTCACTTACAACAAAGGCCCGCGAGGCCCCGTGCGGCGCACTTGCTTCGCCAGCCGCCAGCGCCGGGCGCGCAGAAAGTAATTCGCCACAGAAGTGGCGTGACAGCGTAAGCTCCGGCAAAAGGGCAGGCCACGCCCTCTGGATACCGCCGCGCAGCCGGGCGGCGGTTCGGACTTCAAATCAGGGCGCCAGCCCGTTCGCGCCCGCAGGCTTTGTCAAACAAAGGGAGACCAGCATGTCGAGGCAGATCAAGAACAAGGCCGAACTGCGAGCCATGGTACGGGCCGAGCAAGCGAAAGTCGCCGCGTGCGAGGGCGCCTGCTTTGGCGATATCGTGTGGCACGCGCCGGACGCCGGCGGCTGCAACTGGAGCCTGTCGACCATGGAGGGCGGCAACAGCGCCGCCTGCGTGGAAGCGCTGCGCCCCTTCACCGACAAGCTGCGCGAGGCCTACAACGTGCCCGAGGAGGGCAGGTAGCGGTCAAGTAACGGGCAAGTGGTGGCGGCGCGGTAGGCGCCGCATCGTTGCACTGATCAGGCGGGAACCTGCGCGGTCGACAGCATCCGTTCCACATAGCGGGCGATTATGTGGAATCGGCCCGCAAAGCCTTATGTGGCTTGGGTTTGAAGTCACAGCGGGCCCAGGAACCGTCAGGCGTCTTAAGCTGCCCATGGTTGTTTGTGGACGGTGGCAGACTCAAGAGCCGAGAGCGGGGCAAGTCCTATCGCTCCGGTTCCCACATATAGCCGGCTTTTGTTACCCGCGTCACCCAGGCGGGGCGGTTGCCATGGTGGGACATTAGTCGCACTAGGCGGCGCCGGAATTCGGGCGCGCGTTTGGCGCCCGAGTAAGCTTCAGACAGATCCTGTAATCCGCGCAGTGCCTCATCATAGGCTGAGCCTGATCCACGCTGTAGTGTCTTGTCAATGCTAGCCCAGGCACGATCTTCGCCGGTCAGGAGTGTCTTGAGGTAGCTGGCGCGCTCCGCTTTGCGTCGCGCTTCCAGCGCGGCTTGTGCTTTCTGCTCGCGTTGCTCACGAATGGCCCGGTGTGCGCTGACCCGAGCTGCGATCTCAGCCACCCGACGGCGGCTCCGCTTGGCGGGTTTGGGGGCTTTTTCCCGTTCCCAGGTTAGGAAGCGGCGACGCAGCGTGCGTTCGGCTTCCTGGCTGCGTCCGTCAAGGAGCATACGCAAGGTGGCCCGCATTTCCTCGCCAGGCAGTTCGAGTAGCCAGGAATCGAAGCGGCTATCGCATTTTGTTTCCGCGCCCAGCGGAGGGCTTTTCTCTGCCGCAGCTGCGAGCCAGTCCGGATCGAGCACGAGGAACTCGGCCAGCGCAACCTGGGCTGGTGTTAGCGCCCCCAAGCCGTCCGGCAACGGTGGTTCAAGATCGCCATTGCCTAACTCGCCACTTGCTTGTCGGGCTAGCCATCCGAGATAGAGCGGCCGTGCATCGCCCCTAAGCAGTTCATCTCTAATGGGCAGCAGTCGCGCCATCCAGCCTGGGCCGTCCGCACCTTCGAAGAACCGTGGATCTTCACCTGAGTCTTCATTGAACGACCAGTCCAGAAGAACACAGCCCTTGGCGTCAATGGCCTCGAGTGTCGGTCCAAAGCTCGAACCTGAAGCGCGCATGGGATGGCCAGCATATTCGCGCAAGCTCTGCGGATCGAACGTGTCCTGCGGCAGGCGGAGGAGAAAGCGGCAACTGCCCCAGTTCGCAGAATAGACGTGAGCATCGAAATAACGCTCTACCCAATCAATCGGATCGCCGTTGAGGTCTCCCCAATGATATTCGTTGATGAAGCTGGAGGAGGTGATGGTGGCGCGGGTGGAGCGGGTACGCAGTTCGGCCTGCTGTTGTGCGGTTAGTGGCCGTTCGACGGCAGCAAATTCGTAGTATTGGTATTCGCTCATGGGATTGCGCTCTATTTTCGCCTGTCGCGGTCGAGGAACAGTTCCAATTGTTGGGCAGGACCACCTCGGAAGGTAAGAGGTCCGTCAGCTGTGCCTTTGGCGCTGGTTCGGCTGCAGAGGTTGACAGTTTACTCATGGGCAGGGACGGTGATGGTCGATGCACAGGGGCATGCGAGGAATCCCGGCATCTTGGGCGACAAGCTGGTCAGGGAGCACTCGCGTGTGAGTCCAGCGTGCCTTGTTCCTAGACTAGTGTTCGACGCCAGTGAAGCCGATGAGATGTTTGAGTGTTGCTTCAGGGTGGTCGAATGCGTCATGCGGCGCCCTGCTCGTCGCGGTACCGCGCGTCGACGAGCCGCACAACAGCGTCTATCGGGGCCACTGCGTCGGCGATCCAATCCGCCGGCGTGCGTCCCTCCAGGCCCTCTTGTGGGCGATGCAGAAAATTATGGATAACCCAACTGCTCGCTCCCGCAGCCACGAACGGTGCAAGCACAGCGGCCAGCCGCTCGGAATCGATGTGGAACTGCCACGACGGGTAGCGAAACCCTCGCTCGCGCCCCGGCAGCACGAGGGCGTAGAGGCGCCCCGCTTGGCGGTCCTGGTTGATGGCGCGGTCCGAGCGTCCCGCGTAAAGCGCGGCGTCCTTAAGGGACAGGTTTTCCGGCTGTTCCCACTCCCGTGCGGCTGCCAGCCGACCACGTTCGCGCGCCTCCTGCAGCGGATCGGAATGTGCAGCCCCGCCGGCATGTTCCGCAGGCTCTCCGGCAGCAACAGAACGATGCTCGCGCAACGGGCGATTCGGCTTCGCAAAGATGCGAACGATCCTGCCAAGTGCAGCGTCCAGCTCGTGCTGGACCTCGGCGGACAACGCGACCTCACGGGACGCGTCGTTGATGAGAGCCACAGCGGTCTCAACTAGTTCACCGGGCGTGGCAAGTTGCTGCTCGCGCGCTGCCGCAGAGTATGCCGCACGCCGAGCGCGGGCCCGGCTAATCGGAAGCTGTGCAGATTCGAATCGGACGGGGCCGGCGGCGAAACGCGCGCGAAGAGAAATACGGCGGTGTACGGTCATGAACCAATGATAGTTCATGAAGTTCATGAACCAACAAATTTGCAGTCCGGGGTAGGGGGCGGCACCTAGCGATCGTGCCGAAAGGCATACATATTCCGCCCGCAGATTCGTTTAAAAGGCCCCGGCAGCCAGCCACGCTCCTCGGTGATATACCTCTTCGATCACATTGCTGGTGTCCGTCCCGCACCTCGCACGCGCCCAGCCTTTGCGAAAATCCCTCGCTAAGGGCGCTTCGCTTACCAGCCATCAGGTTTTTTCCACGTGGCAGCAAAGCGGTAGGTCACCGTCCCCTATGCGACTCGGCGAGTTCGGGTCATCCAAGCGGGGACGACGCAAGGTGCTTTCCTGGCCCAGTTCGCGCAGCGCGTAACGTTCGCAGGCCTCTGCGCGTTCCTGCACGATGGCCACCTATTCTCTCGCGCTCGAGTTCCGCCGAGAATTGGGTACCCAGTTCCGCCAGCTGCCGGCCAGTGGCGCCTAGGGCTTAGGTCGCGGCGTGCGCCTGGCGTCCGGCGTCCAAGCCTGCATGCACCGCCTTCGTGTGCTGACGACGTGCGACAACCACGTTATCGTGCCTTATCGCCGCGTCGGGGCAATTCCCTCTCACGTTCATCCGGGCACCGCGCTGCGGTCAACTGTTGCTGGCCAGGGATGACGGAAACCCACCGGCTGTTCCCGGCCAGAGTAACAGCCCTTCGGGCGTGTCCCACGAATGACGACTGCTGGGCCGAAGCGGCCATTAGAGATGCCCGTTTGGCAAAATTTCCGTCAGAAGTGCAAGGATTGATGGATAGAAGGGCTGAGCCCCGAGTCTCCGCGGCAGGGAGACTCGGGCTATTCTCCAGCTATTTACCACCCGGGGAGTACCCGGGATCGCAGTCGCCAATGCCCTACCTACTTGCTGGTCTTCCCTTTGTTTGGCGAAGAAATCGGTGTTGGAGGCTGGTCAACAAGGGAGGTCCGGATCACTGGACTAGGTGTCATTACTTGCGTCTTGTCTGGAGCAGGCGCTAGGGCGGCCTGACCGTTGTCGTAACCGGTCGAGCAAGCTTCCAGGTAGCCGGGCGGAAATTTCTGTTCAGAAGTTGCCGCCGGCTCGCAATATGCGACAGTGCAGAACGTAAGGGCGCCAATGGCGAAAACTGGTCGCCACGTTGTGCAACGAAGGGACTCGAGTTCCATAGCGGTCATCCAATGGTATTGGACAATGCAGCTTGTGCATTGCACCAATACAGTCTAGGTGCCGACGGTGACCGTATGAATAAGGGCCTTGCCGAAAAGAGGCTAGGGGACTGCCCTATGCTATGGGCTGGGCGGACTCTGCCCTATTGGGCATTGTTGCAGATGGCCGCGCCCATGATGACCGTGCCACCCGTGGCCGGCAACGCGACGACCGCTGTGGCTCAATAGCCCCGGCCGAACAGGCCGCCGGCCACGCCGGCGGCACTTGGTGCTTTTCGATCACAAGGTCAGCCGAAATACAGTTCGCCGTGCGAAGAAGCATGTCGCCCAAGTTGTAACCTTCATGCCATGTCAGTGGGATCCGGACGCCGCCTAGGTCAAGGAACAGACTAGGGGTTTCTCTCAGCAGGTTTGGTCGCCCCGAAGCCTCCTGACGCCGTGCCACTTCGGCTTCGGGCATTTGCGCCACGCTGACCGTGCCGCAGGCGACCGTGTCCAGACAACCGCCGTCGCCCTCCGGGAGCCACGTTCGCTGGTAAGCGTCCTATTCGAGTTCAGTCGTGACTGCCGGCTCTCGGTCTGAGGTGCCCACGAAATCCAGGCCCTCCCGCGAGGGAAAGGGCTTTCGTTGGCCGGTGGCGAGGTTCTCCTCGGTCAAGTCCGGGGCGGCGTCGCGCACCAGCTCTGCGATTTCGCCCAACACGCTGCGCAGGGCAGCGCAGATGTCCAGGGCCGGCGAAGTTCTGGTGCTTCGCTATGTAGGCGGTTCGTTCGTGTCCTCAAGGCCGGAGGCCCCGGCGCGGTTCGGCGCAAGTGTGGGCCGATAGAACCAGCGTACCTGCATGTGGCCGAAATCAAGCCAGCAGCCCTTTCGCCGGCAAGAGGGAGGCGATTATGCTGGTCTCGATCATTCCCCTCTTTGGAATGTCCGCCCCGCGATTTTGAACGTCAGCTATCAGCGCACTGCTATGGCGGCTTCGGGCTCGGCTACGGCCAACGCTCGCATCAATCCCGCCGAATGGCAGAGACGGGTCGGTTTGAGCCATCGAGCCTTAGCCGCGAAATAGCTTCACGGCATTTTCAGCTGGGCCGAGTGCCAATCTGATAGTCGCAAGCGGCGACCGCGCTCCTCGCTATGTCATGCGCCGAAAGGTGATGGAGCGATATCAGCGCCGGCAGACTGCTCGGCGGGGAAACGTGGGCGGAACCCAAGCGCGGCTTGGAAAGCGACCGACAGCCGAGGTGGACGTCCTCCGCTTTCCTGCATCGTGACGGTACACTTCCGCGAAAATCGTAGGCATACGGTCGAGAGGCGTGCGCTACCGGTCGCTTCTGCTAGCTGGCAGTAGACAGTGGTTCCGGTTGAAATTCAATTAAACCAATGGCTTAAGGTCGTCGGTCGACGCCGATAGCATTCGTTCCACGTACCGCGCGATCAGGTCGATCTCCAGGTTCACGCGCGCGCCCGGCTTGAGCTCCTGCAGCGTGGTGACTTCCACCGTGTGCGGGATCAGGTTGATCGAAAACACGCAGCCGTCGGCTTCGTCATTGACGCGGTTGACGGTCAGCGACACGCCGTTGACCACCACCGAGCCCTTGTAGGCCAGGTAGCGTGCCAGGTCGCGCGGGGCGCGGATGCGCAGTTCATGCGACTCGCCCACCGGTGCGAAGTGCACTACCTCGCCCAGGCCGTCGACGTGCCCGGACACCAGGTGGCCGCCCAGGCGGTCGGCCAGGCGCAGCGCCTTCTCCAGGTTGACGCGGCCGGCGCGGTCCAGCCCCACGGTCTTGTCCAGCGATTCGCGCGAGACCTCGACGTCGAATGCGTCGGGCCCCATGGCGATCACGGTCATGCAGGCGCCCTGGATGGCAATGCTGTCGCCGATGATGACGTCCGACAGGTCCAGGCCGCCGGCGGCGATATGCAAGCGCACGCCGGCATCGGCGGCGCCCAGCGGGGTAACGGAATCAATGCGGCCGACCGCCGCGACAATGCCTGTAAACATGGTGGTGTCTTCTGCTTTGGGTATTGGGAATCTGGATGCGTGGTGCCATGGTGTGTTGCGCTACACGTCGTTGCGCCGGGCAATCAGCCGCAGGTCGTCGCCGATCTGCCGGATCTCATGCCAGCGGAACTGCTCGGCGTCCTGCAGCCGCGCCAGCGGCGGCAGGTTGAACATGCCCTGGGCATCGCCCAGCAGCTTGGGCGCCAGGTAGATCAGCAGCTCGTCGGCGCAGTGCTCGCGCACCAGCGAACCGTTGAGCTTGAAGCCGGCCTCGACGTGCAGCTCATTGATGCCGCGCCGGCCGAGTTCCTCCAGCATGCGGCGCAATTCGACCTTGCCGTGCGGGTTGGGCAGAACCACGACCTCGGCGCCACGGCCTTCCAGTGCGCGCTGGCGTTGC
Source organism: Cupriavidus sp. LA-1 (assembly GCF_055385985.1). Lineage (NCBI taxonomy): Bacteria > Pseudomonadati > Pseudomonadota > Betaproteobacteria > Burkholderiales > Burkholderiaceae > Cupriavidus > Cupriavidus sp. LA-1. Next base: position 715,028 of record NZ_AP031387.1, read on the forward strand.
CGGTCTTCCACCGCGCAGAACACCAGCACCGGCTTGGCGAACTCCCCGGTGTCAGGCGTCAGGATCTGCGCGTCCAGTGGCACTTCCAGCCGCGAATCGACCAGCACCCGCTGGGGCTGTCGCGGCGTGGCGATGGCACGCACCGTCAGCGCCGGGTTGTCGTCGCGTACGGTGCCGATGCCAGTCAGGATAGCGCACGCGCGAGCGCGCCAGGCGTGGCCATCGTCGCGCGCGGCCTGGCCGGTGATCCACTGGCTGGTGCCGTCATGCAGCGCGGTGCCGCCGTCCATCGATGCCGCCACCTTGACGCGCACCCACGGCAGCCCGCGCGTCATGCGCGAGACAAAGCCGATATTCAGGTCGCGCGCTTCCTTTTCCAGCAGGCCGCAGCGCACGTCGATGCCGGCATCGCGCAGCCGCTGCAGGCCACGCCCGGATACCGACGGGTTGGGGTCTTCCATCGCCGCCACCACGCGCGCCACGCCCGCACGCACCAGTGCATCGGCACAGGGCGGCGTGCGCCCGAAATGGCTGCACGGCTCCAGCGTGACGTAGGCGGTGGCACCGGCCGGATCCAGCCCGCGCGAGAGCGCGTCCTTCATGGCCTGGATCTCGGCATGGTCCTGCCCGGCCGGCTGGGTGAAACCCTGCCCGATGACCTTGCCATCCTTGACGAGCACGCAGCCGACGCGCGGGTTGGGCGTGGTGTTGAACATGCCCCGCGCGGCGAGCGCGAGAGCCTGTTGCATGGCGGCGTGGTCGGTATCGGAAAACATTCGGCGGTCAGGTTTGCCTTGGCACAGCGATCGGGAAGACAGGGCTGCAGGGGTCATGGCGCTCCGGAGGATTCCGTCGCCTCGCAGTCGGCGTCGCGGCCGGGGGTGCAGAGCCGGATACGTCCCTGCGCGCCCAGCCTGACTTGCCGCTGCTCTCCACGGCAGCCGAGCGTGAAAGTGGCGGCCTGGAAACCACCTTGCTCAGATCGAGAGTATCCCACAGGCAGGAATTTCAGCACATTCATGCCGCGCGCGGTTTGCCGCAGCGCTACCGACAGGCACGGCATGCCGGGCTCGACAACAGACAGCACCGCGCGGCGGTCCGGGTCGCCGCTGGTGGCGACCAGCTGCCAGCCGGGGCCGAGCGTCGCCTCGCCCGGCAGCGGCTCCAGCGTCACCTCGATGCGGCGCGCCAGCGCGGTGGCGCGCGCCAGCGCCAGCGACGCCGCCAGCCGGTCGGCCGCCAGCGTGACCTGCTGGCGCGCGAGCAGGCTGCTGAATACGGGATAGGCGACCGCGGCCAGCAGGGCCAGCATGGCCAGGCCGGCGAGCAGCTCGGCCAGGGTCAGGCCGTGGTGGCGGTGGCGCAGAGTCATCGCGGATTCAGCAATGGGCAGGAAGCGGCCGCGGCACGGCTTCGCCGTCCGGCAGCACCAGCCACTGGCCAGTGCTGCGCAGGATCAGTACCCCGCACTCGGGATCGGGCAGTTGCGGAACGGCTCTTAGCTCGACGCAAGCATCCAGCGCAGCCTGCGGGCAGGTCGCGGCGGTCACCAGATGGCGCACGGTGCCGCTGGCCGGCACCCGCAGGGGCCAGTCGCCGGCCGCCACGTCGCCACCGGGTTCGGCGGCAAAGGTCATGGCGCCGACGGCGTGCCGCTCCAGTTGCAGCATCGCCTCGGTGAGCGCGGTACGGGCCTGCGCCCGCCATCCCCGCATCAGGTGGCCGTGCCACGCGGGCAGGGCGATGGCCACGAGGATGGCCAGCACGGCCAGCGCCGCAGCAAGCTCGACCAGGCTGAACGCGCAATCGTGCCGGGAGGATGACGTCGCGGCAGTCATGGCAAGTCCTCCCGCACCGGGCCCACGATCTCGCGCCAGCGCAGGCGCCCGATGCGCCGGCTGGCCAGGGTTTGCGTTAGCCGCGCAACCTTGTTGCCATCGACGGCCCAGAGCGACAAGTCATACACCTGGCGCTCGGTGCGGCCCGGCTGCGCCGGTGCACCGGGCAATTGGGCAGCGGTCACGAACACGCTGGCCCCCGGGGGCAGCAACTGGCCGGTGGCTGCATGCAGGCGTTCGCCGGTGCCGCTCTGGGTGACCGATTCCCCGGTTGCCGCCAGCACCAGGTAGCTGCGTTGCGCGCCATCGGGCGTGCGCGTCACGAACAGCAGATAGCCGGGAAATACCGGCTGGATCTCCACGACCTGTTCGCCGGCATGGGGCAAGGTCAGATGCCAGCCGGCATCGTCGGTGCCGTCAGGCTGCGCGCGCAGGATGTGGCCGCCTTCACCCGCTTGCGCCGCGACCGGCACCAGCGCGCCCGCCCTGGCGCCGCGCGAGGTCGACAGGTCAGGCACCGCCGCGAGTGCATTGCCCGCGCCATAGACCACGACCGGCGTAGTCGAGGAGCCGAGCAGCACAGGCGCGTCACCCATCAGCGGCTGCGCCGGTCCCTGCATCCGGTGGAGGCATGACGCGGCCGGCGCGCCACCCGATGGCGGCGCGTCGGCGAGCGGGAAGCGCCATAGCTGGCCGGCATCGTCCGTCGCATAAGCGGCGCGCGCCGCGCCCATCATGTCGGACAGCACGCTCACCGCCACGAGGTTGCCGGTCGCCGGCCTGCCCAGGCAGTCGCGCTCCGGCAACGGCAAGGTGCGGATGGCGTAGCGGCCGGCCCATGCTGCCCCGGCGGGCTTGTCCAGCGGCAGCAGCGCAAGCCCGGAACGGACAGCACCGGCTTTGTCATTGGCGGTGGCGCCCAGCGTCACGACCGCGAACCAGCGCAAGCCGTCCGCACCAGGCATGCCCGCGGCACGTACCGGTCCGCGCGCCGTCATTGGCAAGGTGTCCGTAGCGGCGATCTCCCACAGGGGCACAAAGGGCATCGGACCGTCGGGATCGGAGACGTCGAGCGCAAAGGCTGCTGCGGGATTGCCGGTCTTGGCGCTGGCAGGAACGCCGCACAGCAGGACGGTGCGCCATTCGCCGCGGATCGTCACGTCCTGCGTTTCGGGGCGCGGGCACGGCGAGGGCACCGGTGGCGCGTCGGTGGCTGGCATCGCGGCGGCGTAGGGCAGCAGCACGCCGGGCAGATAGGCGGCGCGTTCCTCGCCGGTCACGGCGTCGAACGCATGCAGCAGCCCATCGCTGGTGCCGAGCCAGGCCATGTGCGGGCGCAGGCTGTAGCGCACGCGAAAGCCGGAGTGCCCGGGTTTGCCTGGGGCCCATGCAGGCGGCGCCACCACCCGAACGCGGGCGCCCGCCGCGTTGCCCAGCCGCGTTTCGCGCGGGCGCAGGCTTGCCTGGGTGCGGTCGCCGCGCAGCCATTCAAGGGCGGCGCGATCCAGGCCGTTCACAGGATCACGACTACCCGTATTGCCCAACGCGGCCACCACCGCATCCCATTGCAGCGGCATGGCGCGCGCCGGCCCTTCGCTCGTCGGTGCCGAGGACGTGAACAACTGGCGCGATGAGACCGTCCGGCGGTCGAGGCGCTCTCCCGCTTCCCATACGTAAGGCGACAGCGTCGGCGCCGAACCCTGCCAGCCGACAGCGAACAAGCGTCCGGTCCACGGATAGGCGCCGTCCGTGGTCCGGTAGGCCAGGGGCAGCCCGCCGGCTTCCGATCCGGTGGCGGCGCACACCGGGGCAAAGGCGATGGCAAGGCAGGCGAGGGCAGCGGCGAGGAGGCGAATCATGGCTGGATCACGCTCTGGACCACGGCGCGTACGGCGCGGCTGCGGCCGAAGCCGATGGCCGTGATCCGGATTCGGGGTGCCGGTGTGGTGGAAGTGACGGTGTCCGAAGCGCCGTAGCCGGGCGGTGCCTCGTCCAGGATCTCGGCGACATACCGCGGCAGCTCTTGCGTCCCGGCCGCACCAGCGGGCAGCACCGGCAGTGATGCCCCGCTGAAGTGGCCGAACGGAACGCCGACGGCATCTGCGTCGACATCCACAAGCAGCCAGGGCTGCCACACAGGCGGACCCGCCACTGCAGGCCGGCAGATCCCGGCTTGCTGGCCGCTGCCGCAGTGCCCCGGTGCCGGCCAGATGCCGAGCCGGCCGTTTATGTCTTGCGAAGCCGCCGCGCTCAGCAGGCCCGCCTCGGCATCGAGCAATGCCACCTCGGCGGCGCGGAACGCGATTTCGCGTTCGAGCTGCATGACGGCAAGTTGCCGGCCCGACAGCAGCATATGCAGCGTGCCGGCAGCGATCAGCACGACCAGCAGCAGCATCGTGCCGCAGAGCAACAGCGTGGCGGCACCCGACTGTCGGCTGCCTGGCAGGCGGCGGGCTAGCACAGCGTCTCCCGGCAGCGTGGCGCATTGCGCAGCCGTACCGAGGTGGCGAACACGCGGCGGGCTGTGCCTGGCTGCGGCGTCGCCACCGGCGCCAGGTCGCCGGCCGCGGTGCCGGGTGTTGGCAGCGGGTCTGTGCCGCTGCCCTGGCTTGATGCCGCCGAGCCCGGCCGGTCGCCGCGCACGGCGATGGCAATCTGCACGGCTACCACGCGCTGCCAGGCGGCATCACCCAGTGGCTGGATCTCGGCCGCCGTCACGAAGCGGTCGGGCCGGCCGTCGCCATCCGTATCCAGGCCGTAGCGCAGCTGCAGCGATTCCACGCCACGGACCAGCGCGCCGGAGGTCCAGCCACTGCCATCGATCACGCCACCGCGGCGCGCGGGATAGCGGCATAGCAGTTGCGGCACGCCATCGCTGCCCGCTGCGACATAAAGCAGGTTGGCCGCGACATAGCCGCTGTGTGCGTCGGCGCCGGCGGTGCGCGCCGCGACGGCGTAGCCGCTGCAATCGGTCATGGTTTCATCCGGCTGCGCCGGCGCCGCCGGCAGGCCGCTGCCGCTGAAGCGGACCAGCAGCGCATCGCTGCGGCCGACGCCGGCCTTGCCGCAGGATGGCACGGCACCCATGGCAGGCTGCCCGCAGTTGTCGGCGCCGCTCACGGCGGGCAACGCTGCGTGGAGGCTGGCGGACGATGGCTCGCCCGGCCATCCGGACTGGCGCAGCAGCGTGGAGAGGATCGTCAGGGCACGCTGGCCGCGTTCTTCGAGCAGGACGCGGTCGGTGGTGATGAGGTAGGCCGTACGCGTGACGTGGAATGCGGCAATGGCCGCCGCCGCGACCATCAGGCTGAGCAGCAGTCCGACCAGCAATTCGACCAGCGTGAATGCCTTCGATGCAGACCCTGTCATGGCCGCACCCACAAGGCGATCGCGGGCATGGCGGCCTGCGCGCCAGGCCGCCATGCCGTGATCAGCCGCGCGTCGTCAAGGCATGCAAATGCCGGGATGCTCCCGCACGGAGCCGATTTCGCGCTTGCCAGTTCAGCATGCTCTGCTGCCAGCCTGGCCGCCTGGGCCAGCGCCTCGAATTCGCGCTGCCGGGACAGCGCCCTGGGCGCCATCCCCATCATCGGCAGTAGCCCGATGCCGACGACGACCAGCGCGCAAAGCACCTCGTGCAGGCCGAAGCCGGCAGAGCGGCCGGCTTCGCGCGGCCGGATGCGCGGGCGTTGATGTATGGGATTGCGAAGCGCCTGCATGAGCGGTCACCAAGACTTGCCGGGACCGTCAAGGTAGCTGTCGTGAGGGCGCGGTTATGTGCCTAAGCGTGAAGGATTTGCGGAATCTTGTTTCGCTAGCCCTTGCGCGGGGTGGACGCCGCAAACTCGTCCAGCACGTCGCGGAATTCCGACACATCCTCAAAGCTCCGATAGACCGAAGCAAAGCGGATATACGCAATCTTGTCGAGCTTGCGCAGCTCGCGCATCACCAGTTCGCCGACCTGGCTGCTGGGGATTTCCTTCTCTCCCAGGGCCAGCAGTTTCTCTTCGATGCGGGTGATGGCTTCGTCGATGGCTTCGGCCGAGACCGGGCGCTTGCGCAGCGCCAGGCGCATGGAATCCTTCAGCTTGGCGCGGGTGTAGTCCACGCGCGAGCCGTTTTTCTTGACGATGGCGGGAAAGAACAGCTCGATCCGCTCATAGGTGGTGAAGCGGCGGTCGCAGGCTTCGCAGCGGCGGCGCCGGCGTACGGCATCGCCGTCTTCCGACATGCGGGTGTCGAGTACCTGGGTATTGGAATGACCGCAAAAGGGGCATTTCATGCCGGACCACCTTCAGTTGAACCCCGTCGCCTTGTCCGTGTTGTCGTTCTGCGGTGGCGGGGCGGGTTGGCGAGGCCCGCAGGCCAGTGCCCTGGGGCGCCGGCCTGCGGAGCTGCCGGCCGCCCTTGCGCACACGCAAGGGCGGCCTTGGTACATCAGCCGTAGACCGGGAAGCGCTTGGTCAGGGCGGCCACCTGCTCGCGCACGCTGGCGATGTTGGCGGCGTCGTGCGGGTTGTCCAGCACATCGGCGATCAGGTTGCCGACGATGCGGGCTTCTTCTTCCTTGAAGCCGCGCGTGGTCATGGCCGGCGAGCCCAGGCGGACGCCCGAGGTCACGAACGGCTTTTCCGGATCGTTGGGGATGGCGTTCTTGTTGACGGTGATATGCGCCTCGCCCAGGATGCGCTCGGCTTCCTTGCCGGTGATGTTCTTGGCGCGCAGGTCGACCAGCATCACGTGGCTTTCAGTGCGGCCCGAGACGATGCGCAGGCCGCGCGCGATCAGGGTCTCGGCCAGCACGGCGGCGTTCTTCACCACTTGCTGCTGGTAGGTCTTGAACTCGGGCGTCAGCGCTTCCTTGAACGCGACCGCCTTGCCGGCGATCACGTGCATCAGCGGGCCGCCCTGGATGCCGGGGAAGATGGCCGAGTTGATGGCCTTCTCGTGCTCGGCCTTCATCAGGATCACGCCGCCGCGCGGGCCGCGCAGGCTCTTGTGCGTGGTGGTGGTGACGAAGTCGGCGTGCGGCACCGGGTTCGGGTAGACGCCCGCGGCGATCAGGCCGGCGTAGTGGGCCATGTCGACCATGAAGTAGGCGCCGATCGACTTGGCCACGCGGCCGATGCGCTCGAAGTCGATGCGCAGCGCGAAGGCCGAAGCGCCGGCGATGATCAGCTTGGGCTTCTTCTCTTGCGCCAGCTTTTCGAGCGCGTCGTAGTCGATGTCTTCCTGGGCGTTCAGGCCGTAGCTGACCACGTTGAACCACTTGCCGCTCATGTTCAGGGCCATGCCGTGGGTCAGGTGGCCGCCTTCGGCCAGGCTCATGCCCATGATGGTGTCGCCCGGCTTGAGCACGGCGAAGTACACGCCCTGGTTGGCCTGCGAGCCCGAGTTGGGCTGCACGTTGGCGGCTTCGGCGCCGAACACCTGCTTGACGCGGTCAATGGCCAGCTGCTCGACAATGTCGACGTACTCGCAGCCGCCGTAGTAGCGCTTGCCGGGATAGCCCTCGGCGTACTTGTTGGTCAGCTGCGAACCCTGAGCGGCCATCACGGCCGGGGAGGTGTAGTTCTCGGAGGCGATCAGCTCGATGTGGTCTTCCTGGCGCTGGTTTTCCTGCTGGATGGCGGCAAAGACCTCGGGGTCGATCTGGTCGATCGTAAAACGGCTGCGTTCGAACATGGCGAAACTCGTCTGAAAAAAGGGAATCCGATACACGCATCGGGGGTAGGGCGCGCGGGGAAGGCTAGCGGCGACCAGCACCGGCGGCACGTTGCAACCGTCGGTGCAGGGCGCACCCTGCTTCCCATTCGCTGCCCAGGCGAGCGGCAGGCGCAAAGAACTTCACGCCCAGGCGTGCCGCACCTTACGCGAACGCGTAATGAACGTCACGCCAGAGAACTTGCGCTTCCTCGTGGTAGTGCCCACTGACTTCGCCAGTCGCGCAAGATGGAATGGTTGGGCGCAGTGTAGCGCGAGGCGGGCGCCCGCCGCAAGCCGTCGGCCCGCCAGCCAAGGGCTGGCAAGGGCTGGCCAGCAACTTGCTGTTGCAAAGTCGTCCTGCGGGTTTACACGAAACCGGCATCTCTCTCCGTTACAATCGCGGCCATGACAAACTTTGTCTGGACCCTGCGGGTGTACTGGGAAGACACCGACGCGGGCGGCGTGGTGTTCTACGCCAATTACCTCAAGTTCTTCGAGCGCGCCCGCACCGAGTGGCTGCGCTCGCTCGGCATTGAACAGCAGGCGCTTGCCGACGAGGCAGGCGTGGTGTTTATCGTCCGCAGCACGGCGGTGGACTACAATGCGCCCGCCCGGCTGGATGACCAGCTTGAGATCCGCACGCGCATCGACCGGGTCGGCCCGGCTTCAGTGCAGTTCACCCAGGAAGCCTGGCGTGGCGAACTGATGCTTGCCACCGGCGCGATCCGCGTCGGATGCGTCGACAGAAGCACTTTCCGTCCCGCCCCGATCCCCGACCCCGTTCTAGCCACCATCAAGTCAGCACGATGAATCCCGTGACCGTCACGCAAGACCTGTCGATCGTAACGCTAGTGCTCCACGCCAGTCTGCTGGCGCAGGCCGTCATGGCGCTGCTGCTCGTCATGTCGCTGTTTTCGTGGACCTATATCTTCCGCAAGCACCTCGCGGTGCGTGCCGCGCGCAGCCAGACCGAAGGGTTCGAGCGCGACTTCTGGGCCGGCGGCGACCTGCAGGCGCTATATAACAGTGCCGTCAACAACCGCCACAACACCGGCGCGCTGGAACGGATCTTCGAATCCGGCATGGGCGAGTTCCTGAAGGCGCGCGAGCGCGGCAACGAGGCCGGCGCGCTGCTGGATGCGGCGCGGCGCGCCATGCGCGCGGCCTACCAGCGCGAGATGGACGTGCTCGAATCGCACCTGCCGTTCCTGGCGTCGGTCGGTTCGGTGAGCCCGTATATCGGCCTGTTCGGCACGGTGTGGGGGATCATGAACGCGTTCCGCGGTCTGTCGAATGTGCAGCAGGCGACGCTGGCATCGGTGGCGCCCGGTATCGCCGAGGCCCTGGTGGCCACCGCGATCGGCCTGTTCGCGGCCATTCCGGCGGTGATCGCCTACAACCGCTATGCCACGGAAATCGACCGCCTGGCGATCCGGTTCGAGAGCTTCATGGAAGAGTTCCTGAACATCCTGCAGCGGCAGACCCGCTAACCGTACCCAATACCAGCGGTCCGGGCGCAAGTCCGGGCCGGCGTTTCCAGGAGTCCTGCAATGGCAGCCATTCAGCGCCGCGGCGGCTCGCGCCGCCGGGCCAGCGCCGAGATCAACGTCGTGCCGTATATCGACGTCATGCTCGTGCTGCTGGTCATCTTCATGGTGGCCGCACCGATCGTGAGCCCCGCCACCGTCGACCTGCCCACGGTGGCCAATGCCACGCCGCAGCAGAAGGCGCCGCCGATCGTGGTCACCGTGCATGAAAGCGGCCAGCTGACCGCGCGCGGCAAGGACAACGCCGGCAATGCCTTCGAGCGCAAGCTCGACAAACAGGGCCTGCTCGACTTCGTGCACCAACGCCAGAACGAGAACCCGGACCAGCCGGTGGTGATCGCCGCCGACCGCTCGGTCAAGTACGAGGCGGTGCTGGACGTGATGTCGATCCTGAAAGCCGACGGCGTCAAGCGCGTTGGCCTGATGGTCAAGTCCAAGACCTCCTGACGCATTGAAGCGCCTATCTGATTGCCGTTGCGCCTGATGACGACCGCCGCCGCCCATCCCTACCAGCCGGTCAAGGAGCGGGGAACCCTGCGTTCCTTCCTGCTCGCGCTCCTCATGCACGTGATGCTGGCCATCGTGCTGTACTACGGCGTGCACTGGCAGAGCAGCACCCCGGTCGGCGCGGAAGCCGAGTTGTGGGAAGAGATCCCGGCCGCCACCGCGCCGCCGCCGCTGCCGATATCGCGGCCAGAGCCGGTGGTGCAGCCGCGTCCGGCCCCGCCGGCGCCCGAGGTGAAGAGCAAGGTCGAGGAAGACGCCGACATCGCGCTGGCGCGCCAGAAGCGCCGGGCCGAGGCGGCCGCGCGCGAAGAGGCCGAGCACAAGCAGGCGGCTGCCCGCAAGGAAGCCGAGCGCAAGGAGGCGGAACGCAAGGAAGCCGAGCGCAAGGAGGCGGAACGCAAGGAAGCCGCACGCAAGGAAGCCGAGCAGCGCGAAGCCGAGCGCAAGGAAGCCCAGCGCAAGGATGACGCGAAGAAAAAGGCCGTACAGCAGCAGGAACAGCAGCGCAAGGAACTGGCCGAGCGCAAGGAAGCGGAACGCAAGGAAGCCGAGCGCAAGGAAGCGGACGCCAGGGCCAGGGCCCAGGCGGACGCGAAGGCCAGGGCCGATGCCAAGGCCAAGGCTGACGCCGAGGCCAAGGCCAAAGCCAGGGCGGATGCCGAGGCCAAGGCCAAGCACGAGGCCGCGGCCAATGCCCAGCGCAAGAGCGAGCTGGCGCGCCTGCAGGCGCTGGCCGGCGGCTCCGGCGCGGGCGGTGGCGGCGTGGGCAATACGGCCGGCGCCGGCGCGGGGGGCGGTGGCAAGGCGTCGCCGGGCTATGCCGACCGCGTGCGCCGCCGCGTCAAGCCGAACATCGTCTTTACCGAGGACGTGCCGGGCAACCCGTCGGCGGTGGTGTCGGTGCAGCTGGCACCGGATGGTTCGCTGCTGTCGGCGCGGCTGTCCAAGTCCAGCGGCGACTCGGGTTGGGACAATGCCGTACTGCGCGCGGTCGAACGCTCCGACCCGCTGCCACGCGATGAGAACGGCAAGGCGCCGGCCAGCTTCACCATTACCTTCCGGCCGAAGGACTGAGTGACCTGTACAGCATGATTTGGAACATAATGCAACCTTCATCGCCGGGTCCTGGTCCCAGCGCTAGCATGACAGGTTGCCTGACGCAGCCGACAGTGTGCGGTACGCACGCGGACGGGGCATGCGCCACGCGCTGCCATGCCATATGCCCGTGTTGCCGATTGCCTGTCGTGCCCGACGAAACTTGAAATCGACTGAGGAGCAGCATGCGAAAGCTTTGGGCCCCCAACTGGCTGTCCGCGAGGCGGCACAACGCAAACCAACCCGTATCTCAACGCGCCACCCGGCCGGTCCCCCTGGCTGGCCGCCGCGCGTTGATGGCCTGGCTGGCCGCGGCAATGACGATGGCGGCCGGCGCCGCGCACGCGCAGCTCAACGTTGAGATCTCCGGGGTCGGCTCCAGCCAGATCCCGGTGGCCACCGCCAATTTCCAGGGCGAGGCCCAGGCCCCGCAGAACCTGACCGCGATCATCCGCTCCGACCTGGCGCGCAGCGGGCGGCTTCGCAATGTCGACCCGGGCGGCGCCACCGTGGCGGAATCCGCCAATGTCGACCTGGGCAGCTGGAAGTCGCGCGGCGCCGATGCCTTCGTCGCCGGCAGCGTGACCCCGGCCGCCGGCGGCAGATACGACGTGCGCTTCCGCCTGTACGACACCGTCAAGGGCCAGAGCCTGGGCGGCCTGGCCTTTACCGTCAACCAGACCCAGCTGCGCGTGACCGCGCACAAGATCGCCGACTACATCTATGAAAAGCTGCTGGGCGAGCGGGGCGTGTTTGCCACGCGCCTGTCCTACGTGTCGAAGGTGGGCGGCCGCTACCAGCTGCTGATCTCCGACTCGGACGGCCAGAACGCGCAGGTGGCACTGACCAGCAACGAACCGATCATCTCGCCGTCGTGGTCGCCGGACGGCGCACGCGTGGCCTACGTCTCGTTCGAGTCCAGGAAGCCGGTGGTGTACGTGCATGACCTGGCCAGCGGCAAGCGCACGCTGGTGTCGAACCAGAAGGGCAACAACAGCGCGCCGTCGTGGTCGCCCGATGGCCGGCACCTGGCGCTGGCGCTGTCGCGCGACGGCAATACCCAGGTCTACCAGGTCAATGCGGACGGCTCCGGCGTCCACCGCCTCTCCCGCAGCAGCGCCATCGACACCGAGCCGCAGTACTCGCCCGACGGCAAGAGCATCTACTTCACCAGCGACCGCGGCGGTGCGCCGCAGATCTACCGCATGCCCGCTTCCGGCGAGGAAAGCGGCGCCGCGCAGCGTGTCACCTTCAAGGGCAGCTACAACGTGAGCCCGCGCATTTCGCCGGACGGCAAGTACCTGGCGTACATCTCGCGCACGGGCGGCTTCAAGCTGCAGCTGCAGGACCTGTCCAACGGCGACGTGACGTCGCTGACCGATACGGCCAATGACGAAGCACCGAGCTTCGCCGCCAACGGCAAGTACATCCTTTATGCCACCCGCGTGGGCGGTCGCGCAGTGCTGGCGGCGGTTTCCACTGACGGGCGTACCCGGCAGGTTCTGTCCCTCCAGTCCGGCGATGTTCGCGAGCCGTCCTGGGGTCCTTTCATGCAATAACAGGAGTCATTTACCATGCCCCAACTGATGACCAAAACCCTTGCCGTTGCCGCACTGCTGGCCCTCGGCGCCTGCAGCTCCGGCGTCAAGCTGGACGACACCGCCAAAGCCGGCGCCGGCGGCACGGGTGCCGATGCGCGCACTGTCACCCCGGTGACCGCCGCCGACCCGCTGAACGACCCGAACGGCCCGCTGGCCAAGCGCAGCGTGTACTTCGACTTCGACAGCTACTCGGTCAAGTCCGACTACCAGGGCATGCTGGGCGCGCACGCCAAGTACCTGTCGGGCAACCAGGGCCGCAAGATCCTGATCCAGGGCAACACCGACGAACGCGGCACCAGCGAGTACAACCTGGCGCTGGGCCAGAAGCGCGCCGAAGCCGTGCGCCGCTCGCTGGCCTCGATGGGTGTGCCCGACACCCAGATGGAAGCCGTGAGCCTGGGCAAGGAAAAGCCCAAGGCCGCCGGCCATGATGAAGCCTCGTGGGCCGAAAACCGCCGCGCGGACATCAACTACTGATCTGTGGACAGCCTTCCATGAAAGCACGTGTTTCCACCCTGTTGTGGCTCGCCGCCGTTGCCGGCGGCGGCATGCTGCCACTGTCTCACGCGCATGCCGGCGTGTTCGACGATGACGAGGCCCGCAAGGCCGTCATCAACCTGCGCGACCAGTTCAATGGTTTCCAGGCGACCGCGACGCAGCGCATCGAGCAGAACAGCCGCACCACGCTCGACATGCAGAACCAGCTCGAGGGCCTGCGCCAGGAAGTGGCGCGGCTGCGCGGCCAGAATGAAGTGCTGCAGAACACGGTGGACACGCTGCAGAAGCAGCAAAAGGACTACTACGCCGACCTCGATGCGCGCCTGAAGAAATTCGAGCCGCAGCAGGTCACGGTCGAAGGCCGCGAAGGCCTGTCGCAGCCGGGCGAAAAGCCCGAATACGATGCCGCGCTCAAGCAGTTCCAGGCGGGTGACTTCAGGAGCGCCGGGAGTGCATTCTCGGCGTTCGTGAAGAAGTACCCGCAGAGCCCGTACGTGCCGCTGGCGCAGTACTGGCTCGGCAACTCGCTGTATGCGCAGCGCGACTACAAGGGCTCCACCGCGGTGCTGCAGAACATGATCAACGCCAACCCGACGCACCCCAAGGTGCCGGACGCAATGATCGCGGTCGCCAACAACCAGCTCGAGTCCGGCCAGAAGGCGGCCGCGCGCAAGACGCTGGAGCAGGTGGTGGCCAAGTATCCGGGCACCGAAGGCGCGCAGGCGGCCAGCAACCGGCTGAAGACGCTGAAGTAATCCCGGAAGCGGCCGGCTCGCCCGGTCCTCGGTCTGCAAGGCCCGCTTCGGCGGGCCTTTTTCTTGGGTCGCGCTAAAATACGCGATTCGCCTGAATGTTTTGCGCGCCAACCCGGCGCTTCCCATCATGACCAAACGCGCCATCGTCCTGCTGTCCGGCGGACTCGACTCTGCCACCGTACTCGCCATGGCCCGCGCCCAGGGCTTCGAGACCTATGCGCTGTCGATGCGCTACGGCCAGCGCCACTCCTCCGAGCTGGACGCCGCCAAGCGCGTGGCGGCCGCGCTGGGCGCCACCCGCCACGAGATCGTCGACCTGGACCTGCGCCGCTTCGGCGGCTCGGCGCTGACCGACGACGCGCTGGTGGTGCCGACCGACGGCGCTTCCGGCGGCATCCCCGTCACCTACGTGCCGGCGCGCAACACCATCATGCTGTCGCTGGCACTCGGCTGGGCCGAGGCCGTCGGCGGGCGCGACCTGTTCTTCGGCGCCAACGCGGTCGACTACTCCGGCTATCCGGACTGCCGCCCGGAATACGTCGCGGCCTATGAAACGCTGGCCAACCTGGCCACCAAGGCCGGGGTCGAGGGCGACCGCTTCCGCGTGCATGCGCCCATCATCGACATGACCAAGGGCGAGATCATCCGCGCCGGCATCGCGCTGGGCGTGGACTACGGCCTGACGGTGTCGTGCTATCAGGCCGACGACGATGGCCGCGCCTGCGGCGTGTGCGATTCGTGCCGCATCCGCCGCGCCGGCTTCGAGGCCGCCGGCGTGCCCGACCCGACCCGCTACCAGGCTGCCGCCTGATCACCAGCCGCCGTCCACGCCCCCGACATGCCTGATATCGACCTTGCCGCGCTCTCGCGCACCGTGCTGCTGAGCACGTTCGTCCTGACCTTCCTGTTTGGCGCCGTGCTGCAGCGCACGCACTTCTGCACCATGGGGGCCGTCTCTGACATCGTCAACATGGGCGACTGGAGCCGCATGCGCATGTGGGTGCTGGCGATCGGCGTGGCCATGATCGGCACCGGCGTGCTGGCCTGGACCGGTGCGATCGACCCCACCAAGACCATCTACACCGCCAGCAAGCTGGGCTGGCTGTCGGCGCTGGCCGGCGGGCTGATGTTCGGCTTCGGCATGGTGCTGGCGTCCGGCTGCGGCAGCAAGACGCTGGTGCGCATCGGCGCCGGCAACCTGAAATCGCTGGTGGTCTTTGTCTTCCTGGGCCTGTCGGCCTACATGACGTTGCGCGGGCTGTTCGGCGTGGTGCGCGTGAATACCGTCGACGCGGTGACGCTGACGCTGCCCACCACGCAGGACCTGCCTTCCGTGCTGGCGCAGGGCACGGGGCTCGCGCGCGGCGCGCTGCAGCTGGGCCTGGGCCTGGTGCTGGGTGGCTTGCTGGTGGTGTGGGCGCTGGCGGGCCGCAGCTTCCGCTCGTTCGACAACCTGCTGGGCGGCATCGGCGTGGGCCTGATCATCGTGGCGATGTGGTACGTGTCCGGCCACCTCGGCTATGTCTCCGAAGATCCCAACACGCTCGAAGAACTGTTCGTCTCGACCAACAGCGGCCGCATGGAAAGCCTGAGCTTTGTCGCGCCCTATGCCTATACGCTCGACTGGCTGATGATGTTCAGCGACAAGAGCAAGGTGCTGACAGTCGGCATCGTCAGCGTGTTCGGCGTGATCGCCGGTGCGGCCGTCTACGCACTGGCCACGCGCACGTTCCGCTGGGAAGGCTTCGGCAATGCCGAGGACGTTGCCAATCACATGGTCGGCGGCATCCTGATGGGCGCCGGCGGGGTGACCGCGCTGGGCTGCACCGTGGGGCAGGGCCTGTCGGGCGTGTCGACGCTGGCGATCGGTTCGTTTATCGCGCTGGCAGGTATCCTGGCCGGGGCGGTGCTGGCGTTCCGCTACCAGATATGGCGTCTGGAGCGCATGGTCTGAGGCGGGTAGCCGCGCCGAAGACTTGACACATCGGGAATCGCGTCACTATAATCGCGGTTCTGTTTTTTCGGGTCGTTAGCTCAGTCGGTAGAGCAGCGGACTTTTAATCCGTTGGTCGCGTGTTCGAGTCACGCACGACCCACCAGCATTTCGAAGGGCCTGTGGCGCAAGTCACAGGCCCTTTTTGCGTCTGGCGTGCCCCGGCAGTAGGGGCTGCTTTAACTAGTTCGAGTTAGAGACTTAGCCCGGCCTGCGCAGCACAATGGGTCGACCGCGGCGTTTGGACCGCGGTATATGGGAGCGGCCGCGAGACGCGGCCCCACAACAAGACCCTATGCGGCGAGCAGGCGTTTCCTTGCCGGCCAGCGGGCACGTGCTGCGCATCATCTGGCCGTTCGTACCGGTTGTCGTTGCGCTGGCGTTGTTCAGCATCGCCAGCCTGGACCTGTTGTCGGCCGCGCGCGCATTTGTCGCGGGCGAGAGCCAGTGGTCCAAGGGCCAGAAGAACGCCGTGCTGCATCTGCTGCGCTACGCCGAGGAGCGTGATCCCAGGGAATTCACTGGCTATCTGGATTCGATCGCCATCCCGCTGGGCGACCACCGCGCGCGCCTGGAACTCGACCGCGACGAGCCGGACCTGGAACGCGTGCACGAGGGCTTCCTCGCCGGCGGCAACCATCCCGACGACATTGCGCGGATGGTGCGGCTGTACCGCAATTTCCGCCATATCCAGGAGGTCGATGCCGCGATCCGCGTCTGGGCGGCAGCCGACATCGAAATCGCTGCCCTGCACGAACAGGCACTGGCGCTGCGCCGCCTGACCGCCCAGCCCGGCTGCGGTAGCGAGTGCGTGGCGCCGGTGCTGCGCAACATTGCGCAGATCGACGGCAGGCTGATGCCGCTGGAGCAGGCCTTCTCAGGCTATCTGGGCCAGGCCTCGCGCCGTGTGACCCGCTTGCTCACCACCGGTAGCGCGGTGATGGCGGCCGCGCTGCTGATGTCGGCGATCCTGCTGTCGTTGGCGCCGCTGCGGCGCGAGCGCCGGCTGCGCGAGGCGCTGGCGCAGCGTGAAGAGCAGTTGCAGCTCGCGGTGGAGGGCAGCAACGACGGGCTCTGGGACTGGCATCTCGGCCGCGGCGAGCTGTACTTCTCGCCGCGCTGCGCGCAGATGCTGGGCTACCGCGACGACGAGCTGCCGCACGCGCGCGAGACCGTGCTGGGGCTGCTGCATCCGTCCGAGCTGTCGGCCTTCGAAGAGAAGCTGGCGCAGCACCTGCGCAGCGGCGAGCCCTATGACGCCGAATTCCGCCTGCGCAACCGGGCCGGCGACTACCTGTGGGTGCGCGCCCGCGGCCGGCTGGTGCGCGGGGCGGGGCGCCGGCGCGCGCGCATGGCGGGCTCACTGACGGATATCTCCGACCACAAGCGTTACGAGACCCAGCTCTTTGCCGAGAAGGAACGCGCCCAGGTCACGCTGCAGGCCATCGGCGACGCCGTGGTGACGGCCGATGTGTGGGGGCGTGTGCAGTCGCTCAATCCCGCGGCCGAGGCCCTTACCGGCTGGCGTGAAGCCGAAGCCCAGGGCCGGCCCCTGAGCGAAGTCTGCGTGCTGCGCGACGAGGAAAGCCTGGCGCCGCTGCCCGATATCGTGACGCTGGCGCTGCGCCAGCGCTGGCGCAGCGGGTCGGCGCAACTGGTGCAGCGCGTCGGGTCCGGGCAGCCCGGCCAGGCGCTGGCGGTCAAGCCTTCGGTGGCGTTGATCCGCGACCGCGCCGCGCAGGCCATCGGCGTGGTAGTGGTGCTGCACGACATCAGCCAGGAGCGGGCGCATGCCGCGCGGCTGGCGCACGAGGCCAGCCATGACGCCCTGACCGGGCTGGTCAACCGCGCCGAGTTCGAGCGCCGGCTGGGCGCGGCGATCGCGCGTGCACGCACCCACGGCGTCACGCATACGCTCATGTACCTGGACCTGGACCAGTTCAAGGTGGTCAACGATACCTGCGGCCATGCCGCCGGCGACGAACTGATCCGGCAGATGGCGGAGGTGATGCGCAGCCAGCTGCGGCGCAGCGATATGCTGGCGCGCCTCGGCGGCGATGAGTTCGGCGTGCTGCTGGAGCATTGCGGCACCGCCGATGGCGAGCGCGTGGCCGAAGCGCTGCGCCATGCCATCGCGAGCTTCCGCTTTGCGCATCGCCAGCGCACCTTCGCGGTGGGTGTCAGCATCGGCCTGGTGATGATGGACCGCCAGACCGGCAGCGTGGCCGAGGCACTGAGCGCGGCCGACGCGGCCTGCTACGTGGCCAAGGAAGGCGGGCGCAACCGCGTGCAGGTCTACCATCCCATGGACAGCGTGGTGCAGGCGCGCCATGGCGAAATGGAGTGGGTCAGCCGCGTGCATGCGGCGCTGGCGGCCGGCCGCTTCTGCCTGTTCTCGCAGGAGATCGTGCCGGTGCAATACGGCGCGCTGCCGGAGACGGGCCGCCACGTGGAGCTGCTGCTGCGCATGGTCGACGAACGCGGCCGGCTGGTGCCGCCGATGGCCTTCGTACCGGCCTGCGAGCGCTACAACCTGATGCCGATGATCGACCGCTGGGTGGTCGAGACCGCGTTTGGCGCGCTGGCGGGACGGCAGGCGGAGATCGCCACCTGTGCAATCAACCTGTCAGGCTCGTCGCTGGCGGACATCCAGTTTCCCGATTTCGTGCGCGAGCAGGCGCAGCGCTTCGGTATTGCGCTCGACGGCATCTGCTTCGAGATCACGGAAACCGCGGCGATCGCCAACCTGGCGCAGGCCGGTGCGTTCATCCTGCAGCTGCAGCAGCTGGGCTGCCAGTTCGCGCTGGACGACTTTGGCGCGGGTATGTCGTCGTTCACCTATCTGAAGCACCTGCCCGCGGCCTACCTGAAGATCGACGGCAGCTTCGTGCGCGACATGCTGGCCGATCCGGTCAACCTGGTGATGGTGGAGGTGATCCAGCGCATCGGCCACGCCATGGGCAAGAAGACCATTGCGGAGTTCGTCGAGAACGAAGCGATGCTCGAGCGGCTGCGCGAGCTGGGCGTGGACCTGGCGCAGGGCTACCACATTGCGTTGCCGGTGCCGTTCGCCCCGGCCGGCCCCGAGGCCGGGGAGCGGCTGGCGCTGGCGGGCTGAACCGGCGGGGGCCGCGTCAGCGCATCGGAATCAGGGAACCAGTGGATCGCGGAAACCGGTATCGGTATCGGGGGCGGTTGCGGGGGGCGCCGCCTGCCCCCTGGCATCGCGCCAGGTGTTGTAGGCCCAGTAGGCGGCGCCAGCCACCATGCCGACCTTGGACAGCTTCCAGGTCCAGCGCAGCACCGGCGTGCGCTTGAGCAGCGGCAGCGCCAGCGTCACCGCGGTGCTCAGCAGCGGGTAGTCCCTGGTCATGCCGACCACCTTCATCCACGAGCCCGGACGGGCGATGCGCGGCAGCCAGCTACTGAGGGTACTCAGGCGCTGTGTGCTGCCGCGCACGGCGTGCAGGGCCTGCAGGCAATCGTGGCGCTCCAGGGCGGCGCGGGTCAGCAGCAGTTCCTTGCGCACTGCCAGCGGCAGGCGCACCTCTTGCGTGAACCGGGCCCGCCGCGGGTGTTCGCGGCGGGTGCGTGTGGTCGTGCGCTCGTCGGGTTCCAGGGTGCTCATCGGCGCAGGATCTCCCGGTCTTTGTCGATTTCGGCGAGCGTGGCCTCCAGCATCGGCGGGGCGTTGCGAACCAGGTTGCGTGCATACGCCAGGCAAATCGCGCACAGCAGCAGGTAAAGGACTGTCAGCGCGCCCAGCGCCTGCCAGCGGTAGGTATCCCAGAACAGGATGGCGACCAGCCCGGTCAGGGTGACCAGCCCGATGCCAAAGAACACCAGGCCGAAGCAGGCCAGCAGCGCGACCTTCATCAGGCGCGTGCGTTCCTCGGCAAGCTCCACGCTGGCGAGTTCGAGGCGGGTCTGGATCATTGCCACCAGCGAGCCGGCCAGGTTGCGCACGGAATCAAGGAACTTGGGGGAAGGGGGGGATTCGCTCATGCAGCTCCGGCGTGAAAGAGCGGCGCGCCGGCGTGACCGTGCGCGCCTTTCCAGCAGGCGGGGCCGGGACGCCCGCATGTGTCACCCACATGCGGGTGCCCCGGCCACTGGCAACCCGATGACCGGGTTGCCGCTTTGGCGCGGCACCAGCGTGCCGCGCCGGGTTGGCACCGCTTACTTGCGGTTCAGCAGCAGACCGATCAGCAGGCCCACGCCGGCGGCCACGCCCACGGCGCGCCACGGGTGGTCGTGCACGTAGTCGTCGGTGGCGCGCGCGGCGGCCTTGCTCTTGGTCACGACGGCGTCTTGCAGGTCCTGGGCCTTTTCCTTGGCTTGCTTGAGCAGGCCCATGCCACGCTCGCGCAGTTCGGCGGCCTTTTCCCCGGTGGTCGAGGCGGCTTGCTTCAGCAGTTCCTCGGCGTCGGACAGAACGGTCTTGACATCGCTCATCAGTTTCTCCTGTTTGCGGGCGGATGGTTCGGTTTGTGCGGATTCTGACATTTTCTACGCTCCGAGGCTAACGGCTTTTGTCGGACTGATACTTAGCATATGTGGCGGGCGGCCGTCGTTTCAAGGCTGCACGCCAGCGTGCGGGCCACTTCGGTGCCTGGTATCGCCAGCATGCCGGAAAGCCGGCGTAATGAATGTCAGAAAATGTTTATATGACTTCGAGTGATTTTGTAGTGACTTTATATTCGTTTGGGTTGGATATCAATCCGGTTACTCTGGTTCCACCCGAAATCAGGAGAACAGAATGGCATTGCGTCTTGGCGATATCGCCCCGGACTTCGAGCAGGATTCGAGCGAAGGCCGCATCAGTTTCCATGCCTGGCTTGGTGACAGCTGGGGTGTGCTGTTTTCGCACCCGGCCGACTACACCCCGGTGTGCACCACCGAACTGGGCCTGACGGCAAAGCTGAAGGATGAATTCGCGCGGCGCGGCGTCAAGGCGATTGCGTTGTCGGTGGACAACGTGGACTCGCACCGCGGCTGGATCCA
Source organism: Cupriavidus sp. LA-1 (assembly GCF_055385985.1). NCBI lineage: Bacteria > Pseudomonadati > Pseudomonadota > Betaproteobacteria > Burkholderiales > Burkholderiaceae > Cupriavidus > Cupriavidus sp. LA-1. The sequence continues at coordinate 735,572 of NZ_AP031387.1, forward strand.
GGATATCAACGAGACCCAGTCGACCGCGGTCAAGTTCCCGATCCTGGCCGATGGCGACCGCAAGGTGTCGCAACTCTACGACATGATCCACCCGAACGCGAATGAAACGCTGACGGTGCGTTCGCTGTTCATCATCGATCCGAAGAAGAAGGTGCGCCTGATCATCACCTATCCGGCCAGCACCGGGCGCAACTTCAACGAGATCCTGCGCGTGATCGATTCGCTGCAGCTGACCGACAACCACAGCGTGGCCACGCCGGGCAACTGGCAGGACGGCGACGATGTGGTGATCGTGCCCTCGCTGAAGGACGAAGCGGTGATCCGCGAGAAATTCCCGAAAGGCTACCAGGCCGTGCGGCCGTACCTGCGCCTGACGCCGCAACCCAACAAATGAACGCGGCCCCGCAAAGGCGGGGCCGGCGTGCAAGACAGGTGTTTTATCGACGGGGGCAGCCTCGTCGTCTCCTTGGTAGTGTGCTTGGCCCGGCTTCCCAGCCGGGCCTTTTTATTCCGCAGAGCCTGTCCGCAAGTCGCGGTTCGCGATCAGAAGAAGGCCTGCAGGCCGGTCTGGGCGCGGCCGAGGATCAGCGCGTGGATGTCGTGGGTGCCTTCATAGGTGTTGACCACCTCCAGGTTCACCACGTGGCGGATCACGCCGAACTCGTCCGAGATGCCGTTGCCGCCCAGCATGTCGCGCGCCACGCGGGCGATGTCGAGCGACTTGCCGCACGAATTGCGCTTCATGATCGAGGTGATTTCCACCGCGGCGGTGCCTTCGTCCTTCATGCGGCCCAGACGCAGGCAGCCTTGCAGGGCCAGCGTGATCTCGGTCTGCATGTCGGCCAGCTTCTTCTGCACCAGCTGCGTGGCGGCCAGCGGGCGGCCGAACTGCTTGCGGTCCAGCGTGTACTGGCGGGCGGTATGCCAGCAGAACTCGGCGGCGCCCAGCGCGCCCCAGGCGATGCCGTAGCGGGCCGAGTTCAGGCAGGTGAACGGGCCCTTCAGGCCGCTCCCGCCCGGCATGATGTTCTCTTCCGGCACGAACACCTGGTCCAGCACGATTTCGCCGGTGATCGAGGTGCGCAGGCCGACCTTGCCGTGGATGGCCGGTGCCGACAGGCCCTTCCAGCCCTTTTCCAGGATAAAGCCGCGGATCGCTTCCTTGCCGTCGTCGCCCTGCAGCTTGGCCCAGACCACGAACACGTCGGCGATCGGCGAGTTGGTGATCCACATCTTGGCGCCGGTCAGCTCATAGCCGCCGTCTACTTTCTTGGCGCGGGTGACCATCGAGCCCGGGTCGGAGCCGTGGTTCGGTTCGGTCAGGCCGAAGCAGCCGATCCACTCGCCGGTGACGAGCTTGGGCAGGTACTTCTGCTTTTGCGCTTCGCTGCCGAATTCAAAGATGGGCACCATGACCAGCGAGGACTGTACGCTCATCATCGAGCGGTAGCCCGAATCCACGCGCTCCACTTCACGCGCGATCAGGCCGTAGCTGACGTAGTTCAGGCCCGGGCCGCCGTATTGTTCCGGGATGGTGGGGCCGAGCAGGCCCAGTTCGCCCATCTCGCGGAAGATCTCCACGTCGGTCTTCTCGTTGCGGAACGACTGCAGCACGCGCGGCATCAGCTTGTCCTGGCAGTACGCCGCTGCGGCGTCGCGCACCATGCGTTCGTCGGCGGTCAGTTGCTGGTCCAGCAGCAGGGGGTCGGCCCAGTGGAATTCGGCGTTGGCAGCCATGCAGGTCTCCTTCGGTAGCGCGGCGGAAGCGTCGGGCGGGTCGGCTCAAATGCCGCTGGCCGCGCCGGTGTATCCGGAAATCATGACGGGTTCGGTGATCGTGCGGAGGATTCTCTCGAGATCCGTGTGGTTCCGCATTGCGGAACTATGTTCCGTTGAATTAGTATATCGCAATGGGTTTGCCGTGCAACTGGCAAAACCCCCGACTTCCGCGCCTTTGTGCGATGAGCGGACACCCGCCGACTTGAGAGGAGCCGCCCTTGACCAGCCCTGCCAGCAGCCCTGCCACCAGCCCGCCACTTTCTCCCGATGCCGCGCCGCCGGGCCCGGCGCGCGAGAGCGATCCCAACTTCGTCACCGCGCTGGCGCGCGGACTGGAGCTGCTGCGCTGCTTCCGTACCGGCGAGGCGATGCTGGGCAACCAGGACTTCGTGCGCCGCACGGGTTTCCCCAAGGCGACCGTGAGCCGGCTGGCGGGCACGCTGGTGCAGCTGGGCTACCTGCGCTATGACGAGAGCCTGGGCAAGTACGCACTGGATGCCGGGGTGCTGGCGCTGGGCTATGCCTATCTGTCGGCGTCCGACGTGGTGTCGCTGGCGCGCCCGCATATGCTGGCGTTCGCGCAGGCGTACGGGGTCTCGGTGTCACTGGGCAAGCGCGAGCGCATGGAGGTGATCTACCTGGAATCGATCCGCAACGACGCCGGCGTGATGCTGGGGCTGGGCGTGGGGTCGCGGCTGTCGCTGGTCTCAAGCTCGATGGGGCGGGCCTACCTGGCCGCATTGCCTGCGCCGCGGCGCGAGCGCGTGATGGCGGAATTCAGCCAGGCGTTCCCGGAGCAGTGGAAGCAGCAGGAGGCTGCCACCCGCGCGGCCCTGGCCGAGGCGCAGCAGCGCGGCTATGCGGCGTCGTTCCGGGACTGGCATCCGGCGATCCACGCGTGTGCGGTGGCGTTCCGGCCGGTGGGGGAGAAGGAGTTGCACATGCTCAGTTGCAGTGCGTCCTATGGGGCGGTGGATGAAACCGTGTTCCACAAGACGCTGGCGCCGGCGTTGGGGGCGCTGGCGGCCAGGTTGTCGGACCCGGCGGGCTGACGCCGGGTCCGCGCATGCGGCGGATCAGAGATCCGTGCGCAACTTCCACAACTCGGGAAACAACACCACATCCAGCATCTTGCGCAGGTAGCTGACGCCTTCGGTGCCGCCGGTACCACGCTTGAAGCCGATCACCCGCTCGACCGTGGTCACATGCCGGAAGCGCCATTGCCGGAACGAATCCTCCAGGTCGACGAACTTCTCGCCCAGTTCGTACAGTTCCCAATGCGCACCGGGATTGCGGTAGACCTCCAGCCAGGCGGCCTCGACTGACGCGTTGTAGGCCGTAGGCTGGGTCCAGTCGCGCTCGACGCAATCCGCATCGATGGCAAAGCCGCGCCGCGCCATCAGCCGGATCGCCTCGTCGTAAAGCGACGGCGTCTTCAGCGCGGCTTCCACCAGCGCCAGGTGCTCCGCCCGGTGCGCATGCGGCTTGAGCATGGCCGCGTTCTTGTTGCCGAGGATGAACTCGATCTCGCGGTACTGGTAGGACTGGAAACCCGACGACATGCCCAGGTAGGGCCGCATCGCCGAGTACTCCGGCGGGGTCATCGTGGCCAGCACGTTCCACGCCTGCACCAGCTGGTCCATGATGCGCGACACCCGCGTCAGCATCTTGAACGCCGGCGGCAGGCTGTCGGCCTTGACCGACTCGCGCGCGGCGCGCAGCTCGTGCAGCATCAGCTTCATCCACAGCTCGGTGGTCTGGTGCTGCACGATAAACAGCATCTCGTTATGGTCCGGCGAGAGCGGGTGCTGCGCGCTCAGGATCTGGTCCAGGCCGAGGTAGTCGCCATAGCTCATGTCCCTGGCGAAATCCATCTGCGCGCCGTGCCAGCCTTCGCCTTGCGGCGCAGCCTGGCCTGCGGTGCCGGCAGCGCCGGAGAAGGGGCATCCCTTGAATTCACTCATGATGCGCTCCCGATCAGGTCACCTGGCCGCGCGTCTGGAAGCGCGCGTCGCGATAGGCGCCGCTGTCCAGCACATCGCGCAGGATTTCCACAGCATCCCATACCTCGGCGAAGCTGGTGTAGAGCGGCGTGAAGCCGAAGCGGGCGATGCGTGGCTCGCGGTAATCGCCGATCACGCCGCGCTCGATCAGGGCCTGCACCAGTGCGTAGCCATCCGGGTGCTCCAGGCTGACCTGGCTGCCGCGGCGCGCGTGCTCGCGCGGGGTGACCAGCGTCAGCGGGTGGTGGCCGCAACGGGTTTCCACCAGCTGGATGAACAGGTCGGTGAGCTGCAGCGATTTGGCGCGCAGCGCCTGCATGTCGGTCTGCGCGAACACGTCCAGGCCGCATTCGACCATCGCCAGCGAGGTGATCGGCTGGGTCCCGCACAGGAAGCGGCGCACGCCGTCGACCGGGCGGTACTGCGGGTCCATGGCGAACGGCGCGGCGTGGCCCCACCAGCCCGACAGCGGCTGCCAGAAGGCATCGCGCAGCGCCGGCGCGACCCAGACAAAGGCGGGCGAGCCCGGGCCGCCGTTCAGGTACTTGTAGGTGCAGCCGATGGCGTAGTCGGCGCCGGCTGCCTTCAGGTTGACCGGCACGGCGCCGGCGGAATGGCACAGGTCCCACACCGTCAGCGCGCCGCGGGCGTGGGCCAGCTCGGTGAGCGAGGCCATGTCCAGCATCTCGCCGGTCTTGTAGTTGACGTGGGTGAGCATCAGCACGGCGGTATCGGCGCCCACGGCGGCGTCGATCTCGGCCGGCGAGTTCACCAGCCGCAGCGAATAGCCTTGCTGCAGCAGGTCGGCCAGGCCCTGCGCGATATACAGGTCGGTGGGGAAGTTGCTGGCTTCCGACACGATCACCTTGCGCGCCGGGTCGCGCGTCTGCTGCACGCGCAGCGCCGCGGCCAGCACCTTGAACAGGTTGATCGAGGTGGTGTCGGTGACCACCACTTCATCCTGGCCGGCGCCCACCAGCGGGGCCAGCTTGTTGCCCAGCCGCTGCGGCAGCTCGAACCAGCCGGCGGTATTCCAGCTGCGGATCAGGCCGTCGCCCCATTCCTCGGTCACCACCTGGGCGGCGCGCGCGGCCGAGGCGCGGGGGCGGGCGCCCAGGGAGTTGCCGTCGAGGTAGATCACGCCCTCGGGCAGCGCGAACTGGTCGCGCAGCGGGCGCAGCGGGTCTTGCTGGTCGAGCCGGATGCAGTGGTCGCGGTCAAATGTCGTCATGTCGTCGCTTGGGCAGGTGTGGTTCGGGAGGGGTTCAGTCGAGGCTGCGCAGCACGGCACGCACCGGGCTGGCATCGAGCCCGGCAAAGCGCAGCGGCAGCGCGATCAGTTCGTAGTCGCCGGCATCGACTTCATCCAGCACGATGCCTTCCAGGATGGCCAGCCCGTGGCAGCGCACGGCGTTGTGCGCGTCCATGGTCTTGGATTCCTGCGGATCGAGCGACGGCGTGTCGATGCCGACCAGCTGCACGCCGTGCGCGGCCAGCAGTGCGATGGTTTCAGGCGCGACCGCACAGAAGGCCGGGTCCCACTGCGCCAGCGGGGCCTGCCGGTAGGTGCGCAGCAGCACGCGCGGCGGCAGGCCCGCCAGCGCGTGTTCGACATGGCGCGGCTCCACCAGCGGCGCAGCGCCGATGCAGTGGATCACCCGGCAGGTGCCGAGATACGGCGCAAGCGGCACGGCGCCGATCGGCGCGCCGTCGGCGGCGTAGTGCAGCGGTGCGTCGGCGTGCGCGCCCGTGTGCGGCGACAAGGTGATGCGGCCCACGTTCACCGGGCAGTGCTCGTCCATCTGCCATGCCGGCGCTTGCTGGAATGGCGTGTCGCCGGGCCAGACCGGGGTGGCGGGGGAGAGCGGCGGGCTGATGTCCCACAGCCGGCGCGGGTCTTGATTGGGGGCGGTCATAGGGTGGGCGGCGCCTTCTCGGAGCGCCGTTTCTGTCTGCCTCGATGTCGGGAATCATAGTCAAAATCGGCGGCAAGAGGCTTGCTAAATGGGCCGTCGATGCACGTATCTTTCGCATAAAATGCGAAGAACTGATGATTTATCGAAGGAAATTCGAATGAACCTCGATCCTACCGATTTGCGCATCCTGACCTGCCTGCAGGAGAACGGCCGCATCAGCAACCAGGACCTGGCCGACCGCGTGGCGCTGTCGCCTTCGGCATGCCTGCGGCGGGTGCGGCTGCTGGAAGAGTCAGGGGTGATCGGCGGCTATCGCGCCTGGTTCGATGCCGAGCAGCTGGGGCTGGAGCTGGAGGCCATCGTGCAGGTGTCGATGCGCCATGACGTGGAAGGCTGGCATGACACCTTTATCGCCGCGGTGCAGTCGTGGCCGGAAGTGCTGTCGGCGTACATCATCACCGGCGACAGCAACTACATTCTGCGGGTGCAGGCGCGCAACCTGAAGCACTACTCGGACTTCATCGTGAACCGGCTGTACCGGACCAAGGGCGTGATGGATATCCGCTCGAATATCGTGCTGCAGCGGATCAAGGTGGACAGTTCGCCGCTGGCGATCCTGAAGGCGGGCGCGGACAGTCAGCGCTGATGCAGCGCGATCAGCTGGCGCAGGGTTTCCTTGAGCAGCGCGCCCTGCTGCGTGCCGAAGTCGTTCAGCACGGCGCGTTCGTGCTGCGCCGCGCGTTCCAGCAGCGGCCGGGCCAGCCCCAGGCCGCGGGGCGTGATCGAGATCAGGGCCAGGCGGCGGTCGGTCTTGCCGGCGCTGCGCCTGACCAGGCCGTCGATGGCCATGCGGTCAACCAGCTTGGTCAGCGTCGGCTGCTTGGTCAGTGTGATCTCGGCCAGCATGCCGATGGTGCAGTCGGGGCGGTCGGCCAGCGTGGCCAGCACGCGCCATTCCTGCACGGACAGGCCGCTGGCTTCGACCTCGCGGTGGAATTCGCCCGAGATCAGGTGGCTGGCGCGCGCCAGCAGGTAGGCCAGGTAGCCATCGACGAAGGGCAGGGGTGATGCTGCAGGCAGATCCGCCATGATGGGCCCGTGCCGTTCAGAGATCGAGCGGGGCGGTGGTGGTGAACTGGCCGCCCTGGAACACCAGCGGGCCGTCTTCGCCATCCAGCACGCCGCAGCGTTCCACTTCGCCGACAAAGATGACGTGGTCGCCCTCGTCGTAGCGGCTGCGGTTGTGGCATTCGAACCACGCCAGCGCATTGGACAGGACCGGCAGGCCGTTGGCCGAGAGCCGGTAGTCCACGCCGGCGAAGCGGTCGCCCTTGAGGGTGGCAAAGCGCTGGCACAAGTCCAGCTGAGAGGCCGACAGCACGTTGATGATGTAGTGCGTGCCGTCGCGGAACATCGGCAGGCTGTTGGCGCGCGAGGCCATGCTCCACAGCACCAGCGGCGGCTGCAGCGATACCGAATTGAACGAGCTGGCGGTGATGCCGATGAAGGGCGGCGCGCCGGCGGCGACCGACTGGTTGCTGGCGCGCGTGGTGATCACCGTGACCCCGGTCGCGAACTGCGACAGGGTGCGGCGAAAGTGCATCGCATCGAAGTCGGGCGCGGCGGCTGCGCTGGCAATCCGTGGCTGGGCCTCAGGCATCCCCATGGGGGCTCCACTGGAGTTCATGAAATTTCATATATATTATTCGCGCCAGGGGCTGCGAGTTCAAGTCCGGCGCCGCACACAGCGCGCCGCGGACGTGGGCTGGCGCACAAAGCAGGGCGGCCGTGCCGCCCATAAAACAACAAGCAGGAGACAAACGTCATGCTCATCGAGCAGATCGAACACCGCTGGCTGGCGGCGTTCCGGCGCACGCTGGAACTCTGTGCCCTGCAGGGCGGGGATGTCGTCGGGATTGTAACGGAGTCGCAATCCCGCCCTGTCAACGTGGCCTTGGCCGAGCTGGCGGTGCAGTCGCTGGGTGCCGCGCCGGTACGCATCCAGGTACCGACACCGCCACTGAGCGCGCCCGCGCCGGTGCGCTCGACCGGCGCCAGCGATGCCTTGCAGAACCTTGCCCCGGTGGTGGCGGCGCTGTCGCGCTGCCACCTGGTGCTGGACTGCACCGTGGAAGGCCTGCTGCATGCGCCGGAGCTGCCGCTGATCCTGCGCGGCGCCGACGGCGTGGTGCCGCGCATGCTGATGGTCAGCAACGAACACCCCGAGATCCTGGAACGCTGCCAGCCCGACCCGGCGCTGGAAGGCACCGTGCGCGCGGCGATGAAGCGCCTGCGCGGCGCGCGCGAGATGCGCGTGCATTCCGCCGCCGGCACCGAGCTGCGCATCGGGCTGGCCGATGCGCGTGTGGGCGGGGTCTGGGGCTTCTGCAACAAGCCCGGCCAGGTCTCGCACTGGCCCGGCGGCCTGTGCCTGGCGTTCCCGGCCAGCCGCCAGGTCAACGGCACGCTGGTGCTGGCGCCGGGCGACGTCAACCTGACCTTCAAGACCTACCTGCGCGATACCGTGGTCTGTCATATCGAAGACGACTATATCGTCGGTGTCGAGGGGCAGGGCGTGGATGCTGACATGATGCGCGGCTATTACCAGGCCTGGGCCGACCGCGAGGGCACGCGTGACGCGTATGCGGTCTCGCACGTCGGCTGGGGCCTGAACCGGATGGCCCGCTGGGATGCGATGACCTTCTACGACAAGCGCGACTGCAACGGCACCGAACTGCGCGCGTTCGCCGGCAACTTCCTGTTTTCGACCGGCGCCAACGAAGTGGCCGGGCGGCATACGCTGGGCCATTTCGACCTGCCGCTGCGCAACTGCACGGTATCGCTGGATGGCCGCGCCGAGGTCGAAGCAGGCACGCTGGCGGAGGTGGCCGCATGAGCGCAACCGCGACGACAGCGACGATGGCACGCCACGCCAACGGCATCGCCATGCTGGCCTGGGGCGATGGCCCGGTGGCAGTGGTGATGCTGCACGGCATCGGCGGCGGCAAGGCGGCCTGGCCCGCGCAGGGCGAGGCGCTGGCGCAGGCGGGCTACCGCGCCGTGGCCTGGGACATGCCCGGCTATGGCGACAGCGCCCTGATCGACCCCTATGACTTCGACGGACTGGCACAGGCGCTGGCCCCATTGCTGCAGGCCGAGCGCGATGCCGGCCGGCGCGTGGTGCTGCTGGGCCACAGCATGGGCGGCATGGTTGCGCAGCAGGCCTGCGCGGCCACGCCCGCGCTGATCGACGGCATGGTGCTGTCGGGCACCTCGCCCGCCTTTGGCAAGGGCGACGGGCCCTGGCAGCGCGAGTTCATCGCCGCGCGCACCGCGCCGCTGGACGCCGGCAAGACCATGGCCGAGATGGCCGCCGGGCTGGTGCGCACGATGGTCGCGCCCGATGCCGATGCGCAGGCTGTGGCCTTCGCCACGGCGGTGATGGCGGCGGTGCCGGCGCCCACCTACCGCGCGGCGCTGGGCGCGCTGGTGCGCTTCAACCAGCGCGACGCGCTGGCGCGCATCGCGGTGCCGGTGCTGGCGCTGGCCGGGCAGCACGATACCAATGCCGCACCCGAGGTGATGGAGCGGATGGCGCAGCGCATTGCGGGCGCCGAGTACCGCTGCCTGCCGGATGTCGGCCACCTGGCATGCATGGAGCGGCCCCCGCTGTTCAACGCGGCGGTGCTGGATTTCCTGCGCCTGCGCTTCCCCGTGCACTGACCCGCGCCACCTTCCGGCGACGCTAAACAAGAACCACCGCCGCGCCGCCGCCCCGCATCCGGCGCGCGCAGGAACACAGGAGACCGCGACATGCCATCCGGCCAGCTCGACTTCATCCCCGCCGTCGGTACGGCGGACTTCACCCCGCAACAAGCGCGCCTGCTGGCGCTGGCCAACCGCCTGGGCCGCGAGCGCTTTGCGGCGCGCGCGGCCACCTGGGACCGCGAGGCCAGCTTCCCGTTCGCCAACTATGACGACCTGCGCGAGGCCGGCCTGCTGGCCCTGTGCGTGCCGCAGGCGTTCGGCGGCGAAGGCGCTGACTTTGCCACCTACTGCATGGTGGGCGCCGAGATCGGCCGCTTCTGCGGCGCCACCGCGCTCACGTACAACATGCATATCTGCTCGACCATGTGGACCGGCATGCTGTCCGACGGCATCGACATGACGGCCGGGCAGCGTGCCGAGCACGAAGCCCGGCGTGAGTTGCACTTCGCGCGCGTGGTGGGCGACGGCGCGGTCTATGCGCAGCCGTTCTCCGAAGGCTCCGCCGCGGCCGCGGGCAAGGCGCCGTTCGGCACCACCGCGCGCAAGGTCGAGGGCGGCTGGGTGCTGAACGGGCGCAAGATCTTCGCCTCGCTGTCGGGTGCGGCCGACTATTACGGCATCCTGTGCACCGAGGATCGCGGCGACCATCATCCCGACATGCGCGACACGCTCTATATCGCCGTGCCCGGCAAGGCGGACGGGCTGACCGTGACCGGCGACTGGGACCCGATGGGCATGCGCGGCACGGTGTCGCGCACGCTGCTGCTCAAGGACGTATTCGTGCCTGACCAGGAGCAGCTGATGCCGCGCGGCGTGTACTACCGCGCCGCGCAGACCTGGCCGGCGATGTTCTTCACGCTGTCGCCCACCTACCTGGGCGTGGCGCAGGCTGCCTACGACTTCACCGTGCAGTACCTGCGCGGCGAGGTGCCGGACCAGCCGCCGGTCAAGCGCCGCATGTACCCGACCAAGCAGATCGCGGTGGCGCAGATGCGGATCCAGCTGGAAAATATGCGCTCGATCTTCTGGCGCGTGATCCATGAGGCGAAGCCCAATCCCACCAAGGATGAGCGCCTGCGCCTGTATGCGGCGCACTACACCGTGATGGAGGGCGCCAACGATATCGCCCGGCTGGCCATCCGCACCTGCGGCGGGCAGTCGATGCTCAAGGACCTGCCGCTGGAGCGGCTTTACCGCGATTCGCGCTGCGGCGCGCTGATGCTGCCCTGGACCGCCGAGCTGATCCTCGACCGCATGGGCCGCGAGACCCTGTACGAATCCGGCGAGCGCGACGAATGAGCGCCGCCCGCCGCGCCATGCGTGCGGGCGCCGCCGGGCTGGGCGCGCTGCCGGCCATGCTGCATGGCCATGCCGCCGCTACACCCGGGCGGGCGGCCTTGCACTACCTCGGCCGCTCCTTCACCTACGGCAAGCTGTGGCGGCGCGTGGAGCGCGCCAGCGCCCATCTTGCGGCGACGTGGGGCATCCGCGCGGGCGACCGCGTCGGCACGCTGTGCCTGAACCACGAGCTGCAACTGGTGCTGCTGTTCGCCTGCGCGCGCGTCGGGGCGATGCTCACGCCGCTGAACTACCGGCTCGCGCCCGCCGAGCTGCGCACCATCGCTGGCCATGCGCAACTGGCCGCGCTGTTCCATGACGAGCACCATGAAGCCTTGGCGCGGGAGGCCGGCGCTGGCTGCCAGGTCGCCCGTCTTGACCGGCTGATCGACCACCCGGCGCCATTCGGCGTGGTCCATCCGCAGGTGCCGGACGATGCGCCGCTGCTGCTGGCCTATACCTCCGGCACTACCGGCAAGCCCAAGGGCGCGGTGCACACCCAGGCCGGATTGCTGGCCAATGCGCGCGCCAGCTGGTGGGCGCATGGCATGACGGCGCACGACCACGTGCTGTCGGTGCTGCCGATGTTCCATGTCGGCGGCCTGTGCATCCAGACGCTGCCCGCGCTGCTGGCCGGCGCGCAGGTCACGCTGCATGACCGCTTTGCGCCACAGGCATGGCTCGATGCGGTGGCGCAGGCACGGCCGAGCCTGGCGCTGATGGTGCCGGCGACGCTGCGCGCGGTGCTGGAGCATCCTGGCTGGCCCGGTGCCGACCTGTCGGCGCTGCGCGGCGTGATGGCGGGCTCGTCGACCATCCCGCTGTCGTATATCGCAGCCTTCCATGCCCGCGGCGTGCCGCTGGGGCAGGTCTATGGCGCGACCGAGACCGGTCCGGTGTCGGTGGTGCTGAAGCTGGAGGATGCGATGGCCCGGCCCGGCTATGCCGGCTGGCCGCAGCCGGAAGCCGAAGTCCGCCTGGCCGGCGCGGATGGCGCCGAGGTGGCGCAGGGCGAGGTCGGCGAACTGTGGGTGCGCGGCACCAATGTGATGGCGGGGTACTGGAACCAGGCCGACAAGGGCCTGCCCGGCGGCTGGTTCCGTTCCGGCGACCTCGCGCACTGCGATGCCGACGGCTGCATCGAAGTGGTCGGGCGCAGCAAGGACATGATCATCTCGGGTGGCGAGAACATCTATCCCGCTGAGATCGAGAACGTGCTGGTCGGCCTGCCCGGCGTGCAGGAGTGCGCGGTAGTCGGCGTGGCCGATGCGCGCTGGGGCGAGGTGCCGGTGGCGGTGATCGTGCCCGCGCCGGGCGCGCCGCCCGAAGCACTGGCGGCGGAGCCGCTGCGTGAACTGCTGGCGACCCGCATCGCCCGCTTCAAGCTGCCGCGCGAGGTGGTGCTGCTGGACGACCTGCCGCGCAGCGCGCTGGGCAAGGTGCTCAAGCCGCAACTGCGCGCGATGCTGGAGGCGCAGCGCCAGCCTGGCTGAATCCGGTGCAAGGGGGCTGATCTGCGCTTATGCTTGAGTCCGTGAAACCACGAACGAGCAAGGGAGCTGCGCAAATGGAACATGGACTTGAAACGGCCACGCTGGGGGGCGGATGCTTCTGGTGCCTGGAAGCGGTCTACCAGCAGGTGGAGGGCGTGGTGGCGGTGGAGTCCGGCTATACCGGCGGCCATGTGAATCACCCGACTTACCAGCAGGTTTGCGAGGGGAATACGGGCCATGCCGAGGTGGTGCGCGTTACGTTCGATCCTTCGGTGATCAACTACCGGGAAATCCTCGGGATCTTCTTTGCCATCCATGATCCGACCACACCGGACCGGCAAGGGAACGATGTCGGGACGCAGTATCGGTCGGCAATCTTTACGAATTCGGAGGCGCAGCGGGCGACGGCGGAATACGTGATGCGGGAACTGGCTGCTGCCAAGGTGTTTGATGCGCCGATCGTGACGCAGGTTGAGCCGGAGCAGCCGTACTGGCGTGCGGAGGTGAGCCACCAGAACTACTACCAGGACAATCCGAGCCAGGGGTATTGTGCGTTCGTGATTTCGCCGAAGCTGGCCAAGTTCCGGAAGCAGTTTGGGGCGAAGTTGAAGAAGTAGGTGCTGTTTCGCCGGCCTGGCCGGCGAGTCATATCAGCCAATTCACCCTTCCAGCCTCGCAACGATCGCCTCGGCCAGCCGCACGCAACTGAGCGGCGCGCAGCCTTCGGCGTTGTTGCTGACGATGACAATGGCCGGCTGCCCGGCGCGCAGCGTGCGCGCCACCACGTCGGCAATGGCATGACGGGTGTCGGGGTCGTCGTCGACGATGCGGTCGAAGGGCGCGTACAGCTTTTCCGCGTACGCATAGGGCCGGCCCCCATGCAGCATCCAGCGCAGGATCAGCGGACCCGCCGCTTCCTCATCCATCAGCGCCTGCGCCGCGGCCTGGCGCGGCACCGGCGGCAGGCGGTCGCGCGCCGCCAGGCAGAAGCGCACGCCGTGGCGGCGCAGCAGCCGGATGTAGCGCGGTGTCAGCAGCGCCGGGTCGCGCAGTTCCACGGTGTAGCAGGCATGCGGAGTGATCGACGGATCGAGCGGCGGCAGCGCGCCCAGGAAGGCGTCGAGCCGCTCCAGGAATACCGCGCTGTCGGCCAGCGGGCCCATCGGCGACAGCTGGAACAGCAGCGGCCCGCACTTGCTTCCTAACCCGCTGGTGGCCGGCACGACGAAGTCGCGCACCGCGATCTCCGCGTCCAGGAAGGCGGCGTTGGCCAGCCGGCCGGCGCCGTCGGAGCCGCGCAGCCAGGCATCGCAGACGCTGGCCGGTGCCTTGACCAGGAAGCGGAAGCCATCGGGCACCTGCGCGGCGTAGGACAGGTAGTCCGCCAGCGGGATCGGCCCGTAGAAGCCGCGGTCGATGCCGGCGGCGCGCAGCAGGGGGTGGCGCGAATAGGCGGCCAGGCCCTTGCGCGACAGCAGGCTGTCGCCGTACTCGCCGTCGTAGACCAGCCCGTTCCAGCCGGGGTAGGCCCAGGAGGACGTGCCGAAATAGAGGTCCGATGGCAGCCGCGCGCCCAGCGCGCGCAGGGCTTCGTCTGCCTGTGCGGGCTGCACGCTCTTGCCGCGTGCCGGCTTGCCGGAGGGGTCGGGCGGGGCGGCCGCGCCATTGTGGGAGGCGGGCCGTTCCGGAGGGGCAGGTGGGGCGGGCAGTGGCAGCCCGCCGAAGAGGTCTTCAGTCAATCGCCAGCGTCACCTTCAGTCTTTGTTGCCAATGGGTTGGTCATAGATATAGCGGCGCGACCACGGCAGCGTGCTCGCCGGTAGCCCGGCCTTGTGGCAGACCACCTGGTAGATCGCCATCTTTTCCGTATCGAAGGCATGCGCGCAGCCGGCCAGGTAGACGCGCCAGATGCGGTATTTCTTCTCGCCGACCAGGCTGCGGATGGTGTCGCCGCGGGCCTCGAAGTTTTCCGCCCAGTGGTGCAGCGTGCGCGCGTAGTGGCGGCGCAGCAGCTCGACGTCGAAGGCTTCCAGGCCGCCTTGCTGCATCGTGCGCAGCACCAGTCCGATATGCGGCAGCTCACCCTGCGGGAACACGTAGCGGTCCATGAACTCGGCGCCGTCCATCGGCGTCGCGCCGTTGTCCGGGTCGGGCGAGGTGATGCCGTGATTCATCGCATAGCCGTCGTCGGCCAGCAGTTCGCGGATGCGGCGGAAGTAGCCGGGCAGGTTGTCCTTGCCCACATGCTCGAACATGCCGACGCTGGTGATGCGGTCGAAGGTGCCGGCGGTGTCGCGGTAGTCCTGCAGCCGGATCTCGATGCGGTCGGACAGGCCCGCGGCCCTGACGCGCTCGGTGGCCAGGTCGAACTGGTTCTGCGACAGCGTGATGCCCACGCAGCGCGCGCCGAACTTCTGCGCCGCGCGCAGCACCAGCGCGCCCCAGCCGCAGCCGATATCGAGCAGGGTCTGGTTCGGCTGCAGCCGGATCTTGGTCAGGATGTGGTCGATCTTCTTGATCTGCGCGGTGGCCAGGTCTTCGTCGCCGTGCTCGAAGTAGGCGCAGGAGTAGACCATGTTGGGGTCGAGCCAGAGCTGGTAGAAGTCGTTGGAGACGTCGTAGTGGTACTGGATCGACGCCTTGTCTTCCTGCTTGCTATGCGTGAAGTGCTGCGCCACCTTGTACAGCACGCCGCCGGCGCGGCGCGTGGCCGCGGCCGATAAACCGTAGGCGACCTTGATGATGTCGGCCAGCCTGCCATCGAAGTCGATCTTTTCCTGCACATACGCTTCGCCCAGGTTGTCCAGGCTTGGCGTGAGCAGCAGGGGCAGTGCCGTGGCCTCGCGCACGGTCAGCGTGACGGCCGGCTCGTCGAAGTGCCCGAGCGGGTATTCGGTGCCGTTCCACAGCCGCAAGCTGACCGGCAGATTGGCATTCTCTCGCAGGTCGGCGATCCAGTTGTCGAGTTGCTTTTCCAGGGCTTGCTTGAAAAACATGCGCTTTACCTCCCGATGGTTGCGGCACACGCTTCGGCCGACGCATCAGGCAAGGCTGGTACTGCGCTGGAACCTTGCCCGATCCGTCACGAGCGCTGCAAGAAAAGAGTAGCCAAGCGACGCCTGTCTCACTTTAGTCCAATTCCGCAACTTGTGCAGCGCACCGTCCAGAAGACCCCACTACCGGCCTGTTCGGCGCTGTTGGCGCGCGTTCCGGCGTGCCAGCCCCCTCAGGGCGACAGCCGCACGATCTGCCAGTCGCCGCCGGGTTGCAGGCGGAAGGCGATGCGGTCGTGCAGCCGCGAGGGGCGGCCCTGCCAGAACTCCAGCGCGGTCGGCACCACGCGGTAGCCGCCCCAGTAGGGCGGGCGCGGCGGGTTTTCGCCGAACTTGCTGCGGTATTCCTGCTCGCGCTGCTCCAGCACGTCGCGGCCGGGCACCTCGCGGCTTTGCGCGGAGGCCCATGCGCCCACCCGCGAGCCCAGCGGGCGCGTGGCGAAATAGGCGTCGCTCTCGTCGTCCGTGACTTTCTCGACGCGGCCTTCGACGCGCACCTGGCGCTCCAGCTGGACCCAGTGGAACAGCAGCGCGGCGCGCGGGTTTGCCGCCAGGTCCAGGCCCTTGCGGCTTTCGTAGTTGGTGTAGAAGGTGAAGCCCCGGTCGTCGATGCCCTTGAGCAGCACGATGCGCGCGGACGGCTGGCCGTCGGCGTCGACCGTGGCCAGGGTCATGGCGTTGGGTTCGGGCAGCTTGGCCGTGACCGCCTCGTCGAACCAGCGTTTGAACTGGCTCATCGGGTCGGGGGCCACGTCGGTTTCGGACAGCGAGCCCAGCACATAGGTGCGGCGAAGGTCGGCAAGTTGAGTCATGTCGCAATCATCAGGATATCGGTCGGGAAGCGCGGTGCGCCCGGGGGCGGGGGCCGCAGGTCCGGCTGATTCGAGTATAGCGAATGCATCGGGGATCGCATTTGCGTGGCGACAAGCGTATCGGTGTCAGCACCCGCGGCGGGTGTCAAACCGGCGGCGGCAGCACCTAGCGCCCCTGTCGCCGCGAATAGTAGCCGGCGGCGCCCATCGCCCCCGCCATCGACAGGAAGATCGGCAGCATGCCCAACGCCGTGCCGACCACGCCGAAGGTGAGCGGCCACACGACCTGGCTGGTGTTGAGCACCGCCGAGCGCAGCCCCAGCGCCTCGCCGGCGCGGCCATGCGGCGACACCGTGTGCAGGATGTTCATGACATTGGGCTGGGCACTGCCCAGCGCCAGTCCCAGCACGAAGGCCAGCGCGCACATCAGCCAGAACTGCGCCACGAAGGGGTAGGCCAGGTAGGCCAGCGCGCCCACCAGCAGTGCGGCGCGGATGATCTTCCACTCGGAGAGCCGGCGTGACACCGCCGGCATCGCCACGCGGATGGCAAAGGTGGCAATGGCGAAGGCGCCCAGCACCCAGCCGATCGACGACGGCGACAGGCCGATGCGCGAGCCCTGGATCGGGATCAGGAAGGCGTGCAGGTCCCACGCGGCCGACAGCACCGCGCTGGCGATGAATACCGCGCGCAGTTCGGGATGCTGCAGCAAGTCCAGCGTGGAGCGGCGGCTGCCGTCCTCGATGGCGATGCGCCCGGCGTTGCCGCCTTGCGCGGGCAGGCGCGGACGCACCCACTGCAGGCCGGCCTGGCCGACCAGCGCCACCGCCACCAGCACCATGAAGGCGGGGCGGAAACCCGCGTGCTCGATCACGTAGCCCATCGCCACCGGGCCCACGGTGCCGGACACCGACAGCCCCAGCGCATGCCAGGTGTAGTTGCGCAGCCGGGAGTCGTTGGTGGAGACCTGGCCGATCAGCAGCTGCATCGCCACCTGGACCAGCATGAAGCCAACGCCGATCAGGGCGCACGACAGGTACAGCGAGCCAATGTCGTGCCACAGCGCCGGCAGCAGCGTGCCCGCCACCACCATCAGCGAGCCCGCGGTCATCGGCTTGCGCGGCCCGATTTCGTCGATGCGCTTGCCGGCGCGGATCGCCAGCAGCATCGGCAGCACCGCGTACAGCGACATCAGCACGCCGAGCGTGACGGTGGAAGCCTTGAGGGAAATCGCGAACAGCGACACCACTACGCGGCTGGCATTGAAGGCCACGTGGTTGCACACCGTCAGTGCGATCAGCCAGGTGATCGGCGGGACGGCGGTGTGCGTCAGCGTCATGGGGGCGGGGCGGCGAGTGGCGTCGTGGGGCCGCGCCCGGTGGCGGCCGGCGGCCGGGCCGAGGCGGAAAAACAAGGGCGGCCGTGGCCGCGCCTTTCGAAGGAGGCTACCCGGGCGAGCCCGTGCCGCATCCAATGCTTGCCATGCTTAAACTTCTTGTAAATGGCCATTTAATTATGCGCCTGCCGGAGGGCGCGGCACAACGGCTGCGTGTGGCGAGTTGTCGCAGGGGCGGCAAAGTGTTGCGAATTTGCTTCAGCGCATCCGCTATGGATCCTGAAGTCGCTGTCCGGATGGCGTCGGGAAGTCGCTGGCCGCATTCAGCATTGGCTACGGCGCGGTGCCTGCGGGCTAAGCGCCCCGGTAGAACGCGTCGTTGTTCGGCCGCGGCGGTGGGGGTGCGCGATGGCCGCCGAGCCTGCTTTGCTTGCGTTCGTGGACACCCGCCGGCTTGCCGTGCCGGGCCACCGCGGCCGCCGGCGCAACGGGTTTGGCGGCGGGCGCGCGGGGGGCCTTCGGGTCCTTGTAGGTCTTGCCGGGCGGCGGCGCGGTGGGGCGCTTGCGCAGGTCGGCCAGCAGCGTCGCGCACTGGTTGTCGTCGCTGCCCGGCGACAGGTCGACCAGCGGCAACACCGCCGTGGCCACCGGCGCCAGCAGTGCCAGCGACAGGGCGCCGCCGGCGCGCAGCGCGAGCACGCCGATGTCGGGGCTGACAGACGGCTTCTTCATGGTGCCGCCCACGTACAACGGCGAGCGCAGCGAGAACACGCGCAGGCCCCTGGAGTCCGGGTGGATGGTCAGCGCCAGCCTTTCATTGCGCAGGTCGATGCCGCCGGTGGTCTCGATCACCGCGTCCTGCGTATCCAGCACGAAGGTGCGGGCGCGTGCGATGCCGTCGGTGAAGGTAAAGTCGCTGACGCCGCAGTTGATCTGCACCGTCTTGTCGCCGAACAGCTTGCGGATCACCACGCTGCCCACGTTCAGCCCCATCGCTTCAAGCAGGAACTTGCTGATCGTGCCGTTCTCGACCAGCAGCCTGGCTTCGCCATTGGACGAGCTCATCAGCGCCGCCACCGAATTGCCGGTAGCCGAAAGCTTGGCACTGCCATTGAGTTCGCCAATGCTGGCGCGCATCAGGTCGAAGGTAGGGAACAGCTGCTTGAGCTTCATGCGCCGCGCGGTCATGTCGACCATGGCGCCCATCGGCTCGCGCTTGCCGTCCAGCCTGATGGTCGACACCAGGTTGCCGCCAGCCACGCCGAAATTGAGCGGATCGAGCAGCAGCACGCCGTCCTGCAGCTTCAGGTGCGTGACCAGGTCGGTGACTGGCAGCGAGGCATCGCGGATGATGCGCTTGCCGGTAAAGTGCACGTCGGCATCGATCTCGTCCCAGCGCTCGGTGCGGAACGGGGCCACTGGCAGCACCTTGTCGGCGGGCTGGGCCACGGGGCTGTCCTTGGCCGGGCGGCCGGGCTCGGCATTGGCGCCGATCAGCGGAGCGAGGTCGACAAAGCGCAACTGGTCCGATACCAGGTTGCCCGCCAGGAGCGGGCGCGGGTCGCGCTTGGTGAAGGTCAGCGTGCCGGACAGGTCGCTGCCGCCGACGCGGCCGGTGAAATTCTGGTACTCGTAGATCGAGCCTTCCTTGCGCAGCGTCGCCATCAGCCGGCCGCGGGTCTGGTACGGCGGCGTCGACGGCAGCACCACGCCGGTCAGCGCGTAGAGCCTGGCCATGCTGTCGCCGGAGAGGGTCAGGTGCACGTCCAGCGCGGCCAGGTGGGCCGGGTTGGTCACGGTGCCTTCGATCTGCGCGCGCGTGGTGCCCACGCGCACATCGGCCTGGATCGGGAAGGGCAGGTCGGCATTGCGCAGGCTCAGCACCGTGCCGGCCTTGCCGGTGGCATTGATGGTGGCGTCGTTGTAGCGGCCGGTGGCTTTCCAGCGCATGCCGTAGCGGCCGCTGGCGGCAGCGGCCGTCGCGGATGCCGGGCCGGCGGTCGCCGGCGCCGATGCCGCCTCGGGTGCGCTGGCAGGCGGCCCGGGCGCCACCGCGGAGGACTGCGGTGGGATCAGCGCGCCGTCGCGTGCCTTGTCATAGAGCGCGGCGTTGCCGATGGTGTCGAGCTCGGCATGGAGTTCGATCTTTTTGAACTGGTCTGTCAGCGCCAGGTCGCCGCGCGCCAGCACCACCTCGCCGATATCCAGTTGCCATTTGGACTTGCCGGTCTTGGGGCCGGTATCGAAGGTCCAGTTGTTGCGGCTGTCGGCCAGCCGCTCCAGCCACACCGCGGGGCTGTCGATGACGATGGTTGGCACGGAGATCTCATGCGTCAGCAGCGGCACCGGGCGCAGCACGAAGATCAGTTCGCGCACGGTTGCCATCTTGGGCTGCGCGGCCCAGTCGGTATTGCCGATGGTGATGTCGCGCGCCGACAGCCGCGGCCATGGCACCAGCGTATGCCAGCCGGTCTCGCCCTCGCCGCGGCGCCAGGTCACGGTCAGGTCGCCATTGATGGCAAAGGGCCTGCCGATGGCCTCCGAGACGCGGTCATTGAGCCAGGGCTTGAGCCGGTTCCAGTCAAAACTCAGGATCACGATCACCAGCAGCGCGATCAGCGCAACCGGTGTCAGGGCACTCAACAGAACGACCTTGCGGCGCACGGGCATGAGGCAGGCTCTCCTGGCTGGCGGCGCGGCCCCGCGGCGCGGGGCGGCGAGCGGGCCACTGCACGTCTATTGTATAGTTGCGCGCTTCCCGCATTTGTCGGGGATTGGCTGACATCACCGCCGGAAAGCGCCGGATTATTTCCCGACGCTGCC
The DNA here is from genome assembly GCF_055385985.1 of Cupriavidus sp. LA-1. Taxonomy (NCBI): domain Bacteria; kingdom Pseudomonadati; phylum Pseudomonadota; class Betaproteobacteria; order Burkholderiales; family Burkholderiaceae; genus Cupriavidus; species Cupriavidus sp. LA-1. The sequence goes on from NZ_AP031387.1 coordinate 755,893, forward strand.
GCACGCGGCATGGCCTGTTTCCGGTGACCCGATTCTTTTCGTATGAACGATGCCGCACACGACCTGGCCGGCCTGCCCGAGCCGCTGACCCACGAAAGCCCGGCCGACGATGACTACCACCGCCGCTTCGGCGGCGTCGCGCGGCTCTACGGCGCCGCCGGACTGGCGCGGCTGGAGGCGGCCAGCGTGTGCGTGGTCGGCATCGGCGGGGTCGGCAGCTGGGCGGCCGAGGCGCTGGCGCGCAATGCGGTCGGGCGCATCACGCTGATCGACCTGGACCATATCGCGCTGTCCAACACCAACCGCCAGATCCATGCGCTGGGCGATGCCTACGGGCGCGCCAAGGTCGAGGCCATGGCCGAGCGCATCGTCGCCATCAATCCGCGCTGCCAGGTGGCACAGGTCGACGATTTCGTGACCGAGGACAATGTGCCCGGGCTGCTCGGCGCGGGCTATGACTATGTGATCGACGCCATCGACGTGGTGCGGGTGAAGATCGCCATGCTGGGCTGGGCCCGGCGCCAGGGCGTGCCGGTGATCACTTGCGGCGGCGCTGGCGGCCAGCTTGATCCCACGCGCGTGCGCATCGACGACCTTGCGCGCACCATCCAGGACCCGCTGTTGTCCAAGGTGCGCGCCGGCCTGCGCAAGCAATGGGGCTTCACGCGCGACCCGAAGAAAAAGTTCGGCATTGCCGCGGTCTATTCGGACGAGCCGCTGCAATACCCCGAGCCCGAGCAGCAGGCCTGCGAGATCGACGAGGCGCCGCCGGCGGACGGGCACCCTGGCCAGCCAGCCATGCGTGGTCCGCAAGGGCTGGCGTGCGCGGGCTTCGGCTCGTCGGTGGCGGTGACGGCGGTGTTCGGCTTTGTCGCGGCGTCGGCGGTGATCGGCGCGATCGCGCGCGGCTGAACATCGATGCGCCGCTCAGGCGCTCAGTTTGCGCAATAGTCCGTCGAGCTCCGGCTCGCCCGGGGCCTGGTTGTCGAAGAAGATCAGTTCCGGATAGTCCTCGGATGCCGGCATGAAGCGCCGGGTGCGGTAGGCTTCCCAGTGGTGCAGTTTGTAGGCGTCGTTGGGGTTGCCGCGCCGGATGATGCGGGCATGGGCCTCGTCTTCCGGCAGGTGGACCCAGACCGTGCGCACGGTGGTGCCGGCGGGCACGTGCAGCCAGTCGGGATCGTTCAGCAGGTGGGCCTTGACCTCGCGCGACAGCGGGCCGATCACGATCACGCTGATGCCCAGCGCCAGGTTCTCGCGCGCGGTGTCGAGCAGCCCCTGGTATTCCGGGTCGCGCAGGTTGTCCAGGTAGGCCGGGCTGTCGCGGTCGTCGGGGTCGCCGGTGATGGCGGCCATGGCCGCGGCGCTGTAGCGGCCGTACAGGGTGTCCTTGTCGAGCAGGCAGAAGGGCTCGCCGGTGGCCTGCATCAGCGGGCCGATCAGGCGGTGGGCGAGGGTGGTCTTGCCGGTGCCGGCATGGCCGCAGAAGAAGATCAGTCTTGGCATGAAGCGTAGAGGTGGCGGGCGGGGCGCATTGCCCACAGCATACCCCGTGGCTTGCGCCAGATCAGGCCCGGGCCGCGCCGATTGGGTATCCTTGCCGTTTTCCTCCACGATTGCCGCCGATCCCATGGACGCCAAAGACCAGCTTTCCGCCGCCGGCCTGCCCGACCACCTCCATCTGGGCGAACCGGTCACCGACGCCACCCATGCCGAGTTCGTGCAGTTGCTGGCCGCCACGGCCGGCGCCGACGATGCCGGCTTCCTGGCGGCGATGGACGAATGGATCGACCATACCCGTCATCATTTCGCCCAGGAAGAGCAGTGGATGGAGGCGATGGGCTTTGGCCCGCGCCATTGCCACGCGGGCGAGCACCAGCAGGTGCTGGCCGTGGCCGTCGCGGTGCGCGACAAGGTGCAAACCGACGCTGAGTTCCAGTTGGGCCGCCGGCTGGTGGCCGAGCTGTCTGGCTGGTTCGACCATCACGTCAAGTCGATGGACGCGATGATGGTGGCGCATATGCGCGAGAACGGCTTCACGCTGGTCGAAGGCCCCGTCACGGCGGCCTGAGCGCAGCAGGCCAGACTCAGGCCGCCGCGTCGCGGTCGATCACCACGAAATACTTGCGCACCGGCGCCAGCACCTCGAACAGCCCGGTAAAGCCGGCCGGGATCACGCAGGCGTCGCCGGGGCCGAATTCGCTGGCCTGGCCGGCATCGTCGCTGATGCGGATCCGGCCGCTGATCACATGGAAGAACTCTTCCTTGCCGGCCGGGAAGGCAATGCGCCACGCGCCCGGCTCGCACGCCCAGATGCCGCAATCGAAATCGCCATGCTGCGCGCTGTAGTGCGTCCAGGTGGTGCGGTCGGGGTTGCCTGACACCAGCCGGTCGGGGCGTGGGCGGTCGTGGCTGGGGGCGGGTTCGGTCTTGAAATCGATCAGGCGGGGTGCGGTCATGGCGAACAGCAAAAGAGGCGGGACTGAGCCCGCCAGTTTATCGTGCCGCGCCGGTGGCCCTGCGCTTCAGTTCAGCGACGTGCTCAGCTGACGGCGCCAGCGCGACACCGCCTCGGGCCGGTCGGCCAGCATCCCGAACACCGACAGCATGGTCTTGCGGCCGATATCGTCCTCGAAGGTCCGGTCGGCGCGCACGATTTCCAGCAACTGCTCCAGCGCCGGCTCGTACTGCTGGCGCGCGATCAGCAGCCTGGCCAGGTCCAGCCTTGCCGCGAGGTCCTGCGGGTTCGCCGCGATGCGCCCGGTGAGGGTGCCTTCGTCGGGCAGGCCCGACACATTCTCCATGGCTTCCATGCGCGTGCGCAGCGCGGCGCAGGCGTCCGCCTGCGCGGCGTGCGGCGGCAGCGCCTCGAACTGAGCCCTGGCCGCGTTGACCTCGTTGCCGTCCAGCAGGAAGGCGATATAGGCCAGCCGGGCGGTGTCGGCATGCTCCGGATCCAGCGCGATCGCCTCGGCGAATTTGGCTTCGGCGCCGGTGCGGTCGCCCTCGGCGGCGAGTTGCTGCGCGTCCTGCAGCGCCGTGGGGGCGGGCTGGGTCGCAAGGCGGCCGAGGAATTCGCGCAGGCCCGACTCGGGCAGCACGCCGATGAACTGGTCCACCGCCTGGCCGTCGGCAATCGCCACCACATGCGGGATGCTGCGCACGCCGAAGTGCGCGGCGAGCTCCTGGTTCTCGTCGACATTGACCTTGACCAGCTTCCACTGGCCGTCGGCCTCGGCTTCGAGCCGTTCCAGCATCGGCCCCAGTGTGCGGCAGGGGCCACACCATGGTGCCCAGAAGTCGACCAGCACGGGTGACTGGCGCGAGGCGTCGATCACTTCGGTTTCGAAATTCTGCAGGGTGACGTCGCTCATGGGCAATCCTGGATCGGGAAGGGTTCTATACCGCTATTGTGAGGGCGAAGGCGCCGAATGCAACGCCCGCTGCAAAATCCGCGCCGGCGGCGTTCGGGAAAGTCTGCGGTTGAAAATAGAACGATCGTTCGGTTATAGTCCTTGACCATACAGACCCGGTCCGCGAGACCGCACAGGAGACGTTTCATGCAGACCCCAGCCCGCCCGCATTTCCAGTTCTGGCCGAAGCGCCTGCCGACCGCCATCGTGCTGCCGGAGACGTCGCTCTGGACCAACCTGGAAGTCTCGGCGCTCCGCTATGCCGACAAGGCCGCGATCCGCTATTTCGGCAACGCCATCACCTTCCGTGAACTGGAGGCGCAGGCCACCGCGGTCGCCGGCTGGCTGCAGCAGAAGGCGGGCGTGAAGAAGGGCGACCGGGTGCTGCTGTACATGCAGAACTGCCCCCAGTTCATCGTCAGCTACTACGCCATCCTGCGCGCCGACGCCGTGGTGGTGCCGGTCAACCCGATGAACCGCGCCGAGGAATTCAAGCACTACGTCACCGATGCGCAGGCGCGCGTGGCGATCTTCACCGCCGACCTGGCGGCCGGGGTCGAGCAGGCGCAGTCGGAGCTGGAGCCGGCCGAGCGCCTGCAGCATTTGCTGGTGACGCAATATGCCGATGCGCTGCCGCCCGCGCACGAGCACCCGGAAGACGCGCCGCCGGCCTGGCTGACCACGCCGCACCTGCTGCCCGCGGGCGCCACCGCGTGGGCCGAGGCGCTGGGCGCGGGGCTGCAGCCCGGCCCGCATACCGCCGGCCCGGACGATATGGCGGTGATGCCTTACACCTCCGGCACCACCGGCTTCCCCAAGGGCTGCATCCATACGCACCGCTCCGTGATGCACAACGTCATCGGCGCCGCGACCTGGTCGGGCTCGGGCGCCGAATCGGTGATCCTGTCGGTGCTGCCGCTGTTCCATGTCACCGGCATGCAGTACGGCATGAATGGCCCGATCTACAGCGGCGCCACCGTGGTGATGCTGCCGCGCTGGGACCGTGAAGTCGCCGGCCACCTGATCTCGCGCTACCAGGTCACGCACTGGACCAATATCCCGACCATGGTGATCGATTTCCTGTCCAGCCCCAACCTGGCCCAGTTCGACCTGTCCAGCCTGCGCTATATCGGCGGCGGCGGCGCGGCCATGCCGCAGGCCGTGGCAGAGCGCCTGCGCGAGCAGTTCGGGCTGAGCTACCTGGAAGGCTATGGCTTGTCCGAGACCATGGCGCCGACGCACAGCAACCCGTCGGACCGGCCCAAGCTGCAGTGCCTGGGCGTGCCGACCTTCAACACCGACGCACGCGTGGTCGACCCGGTCACGCTCAAGGAACTGCCGCCCAACGAGATCGGCGAGATCATCGTCAGCGGCCCGCAGGTGTTCAAGGGCTACTGGGGCAAGGAAGATGCCACCCGCGACGCCTTCGTCGAGTTCGAGGGCAAGACCTTCTTCCGCACCGGCGACCTGGGCCGCATGGACGAGGAGGGCTACTACTTCATCACCGACCGGCTCAAGCGCATGATCAATGCGTCGGGCTTCAAGGTATGGCCGGCCGAGGTGGAGAACCTGCTGTACAAGCACCCCGACGTGCAGGAGGCCTGCATCATCGGCACGCGCGACCCGTACCGCGGCGAGACGGTCAAGGCGGTGGTGGTGCTGCGCGCCCATGCCAGGGGCAAGACCACGCCGGAGCAGATCATCGACTGGGCCAAGGAGAACATGGCCGCCTACAAGTACCCGCGCGTGGTGGAGTTTGTCGATGCGCTGCCGAAGTCGGGCACCGGCAAGGTGATGTGGCGCCAACTGCAGGAAAGCGAGAACGCGCGCAATGCCGGCGCGGGGGAGAAGCCGGCGGCCTGAGGCGGCGCAGCAAAATGAAAAAGGCTGGTCAGTCGACCAGCCTTTTTCGTTCGCGCGGTGCCCTCCCTCAATGGCCTCGCACCCGCATCAGCATCTTCACCATGGTCTTGTAGCCCCGCTCGCGCGCATGGCGCGTGGGCGTCACGCCTTCTCGATCGGCCAGGTTGGCGTCCGCGCCCGCATCCAGCAGCAGCTGCACGGTTTCCTCGTAGCGCACGCTGCCATCGCCCAGGATCACCGCCTCCAGCAGCGCGGTCCAGCCCAGGTCGTTGACGTGGTCGACGGCAATGCCGGCCTTCAGCAGCAGCTTCACCACTTCCACGTGGCCTTGCTGGCTGGCGACGATCAGCGCGGTGCCGTCGTAGCGGTCGGTGCTGGCCAGGTCGGCGCCGTTGGCGAGAGCCAGGCGCACGACCTCGGCCTGGCCGGTGGCGGCGGCCAGCAGGAAAGGGCTGTTGGATTCGGCGTCCTTCAGGTTCACGTCGGCACCGGCCAGCAGCAGCGTGCGCGCGACCTCGGTGCGCCGGTTCTGCACGGCCGCCAGCAGCGCGCTGCGCCCGCGTTCATCGGCGGCGCGGGCCGAGGCGCCGGCGGCCAGCAGGCGCGCCACCAGTTCCTGGTCGCCGGTGCTGGCGGCGGTGATCAGGTTGCGGTCGAGCGTGCCGATGGCGTCCTGCCGTATTGGCGGCCGCGTGGCCGTGCCGTGCGGCGGGCGGGCGGCGGGCTGGCTGGCCGCGCCGCCGGCGGGCCGTGCCGCCAGCGTCTGGCCGCCCTGCGCCGCCAGCAGGCCGCCGCCCATCAGCAAGCCCACCAGGCCCAGCAACTCATTGAGTGCCTGTCTGCGGGTGCGGGCGGCGGGGCGTGTCATGGCGGCAGCTCCTTGGCTCAGACGGTTTCGTGGCGGCTGGCCGGCAAGGGCGCCGGCACGCCGTCAAGGGCGCCGTCGGTGGCACTGGCGGCACGCCCGGCGCGCTCGGCGTCGGCGACATCGTCGGCCTGCAACTGGCGCCACAGCCGTCCCAGGTAGGGATCGTCGACCCCGTTGGTGGCCAGGCCCAGCAGGGTTTGCTGCAGGTATTCGCGCGCCGGCCCGTACAGCCCGGCGGCGTGGCGCAGGTGCTCGACCACACTGGTGTCCGGCAGCCGTCCGGCGTAGGCCTCGTGCGACCGGTTCATGACGAAGGCGAGGGCACGCTGCTCAGGCGCGCAGGCGTTGCCGATGCGGATGCGCAGCCAGCGCGGATGGTAGGCGCCGGTCAGCATCTCGCGGCGCCACAGCAGGCGGAACTCCTGCTCGACCACATGGCTGGGGATGCGGAACACCATGCCGTGGCAGCAGCCGCCGCGGTCCAGGCCAAGCACCAGCCCCGGGTTGTCCCAGGTGCCGCGGTTGATGCGCGAATAGAGGTAGAAGCCGCGGTGGTAGCCGTGCACCGTGGCGCGCAGGCGCTCGGTGTGGACCACCATCGGGTTCCAGATCAGGGAGCCGTAGCCGAATACCCAGACATCGCCGCCCAGTGCGGGATCTTCCGGGCGGCGCGCCAGCGTATCGGACAGGGACTGCTCCAGCGCCGCCTCGGGCAGCAGCGAGGACGCAACCGGGGTGCTGCACAGCGTGGTGCGCAGCCGGTCCGATTCGAGGTCCTGTCGCGTGATGCCCATGCTGCAAGCATAAATCAAAGCGGCGCCCCGGGCAGGCGGAGGAAATGACATAAGTGCCAGTTTTCCTCGGAATTGGCTGAGCGAGCGGGGCGGGTGTGGGTGGTTCGCAACGGTTGCGGCGCGGTGCCGCCTCTGTCACTCGCGGCGGACCAGTGCTGCAGCACCTTTGTCCGCGATCAGGCGGCCGTGAATTGCTGGCCCGCGCGGCCGCCATGTCCTTACAATGGTGACCTCAATCCGATCAGGGGGAACCTGCGATGGCGCGTACGCTTACGGTGGTGTTCGGCAGTGGCAAGGAATATGACTTCACGATCGGCACGGACGAGCTGGCCGCGGTCACCGAGGACGCCGCGTGGCGCTGGTTCGACCGGGAATACACCGAGCTGGACTGCCAGGCGTCGAGCCCGGTCGGCAAGGTGCTGGTGATCGACAAGATCCTGAATGTCGCCAAGTTCTCGGGAGAGGCGCGCTTCACCGGCGACGCTGCCTGGGCGCAGGACTATGCGCGCCATGCGGCGCGGCTGCTGGACCGGGACAAGGTCCGCGTCGATGTCGGCAACGCCGCCATCGGCTTCTAGCAATTCGCTTGTCGCTCCCGCGCATACCCGTGCGGGGCATGCGCGGGAGCGACAATCTGGCGTTATACAGCCAGCAGTTCCACTTCAAACAGCAGGGTAGCGTTCGGCGGGATCACGCCGCCGGCGCCGCGGGCACCGTAGCCGAGGTCGGCCGGGATCACCAGGCGGCGCACGCCGCCCACCTTCATGCCCTGCACGCCCTCGTCCCAGCCGCGGATCACGTGGCCGGCACCCAGCGGGAACACGAACGGGTCGTTGCGGTCCTTGCTCGAATCGAACTTGCGGCCGGCCTGGCCGTTCTCGTACAGCCAGCCGGTGTAGTGCACGGTCACGTGCTTGCCGGCGGTGGCTTCGGCGCCGGCGCCGACGGTGGTGTCTTCGTATTGCAGGCCAGAGGGCGTGGTTTGCATGGCGTATTTCCTTCCGATGGGAACAGACGTGAGGAGAGTTGAACGCAGCGCCGCTGCGTTCAGGCTTGGGCGCGCTGGAGCACATCCAGCGTCAGTTGCACGTTGTGGTCGTCGTCGGCCACCCAGATATCGCCGTCCTGGATCGTCACCGACAGGCGCATGGCGCGCTGCGCCAGCGCGGCCAGGGCTTCGACGGCTTCCGCCGGGACATTGTAGACGGTGAGGTTGCGCAGCTTGCCGGCCTTGCCCGCCATGCCCTTCCACCATTCGCGCGCGCTGGCCGCGTTGTAGGTGTAGATGGTCACGCGCTCGGCGCGGGCGGCGGCGCGCTTCAGGCGCGCTTCGTCGGGCTGGCCCAGCTCCACCCAGTGGGCGATGTCGCCGGTCAGGCGCTTGTCCCACAGGTCGGGCTCGTCGGGATCGTCCAGGCCGCGGGTGAAGGCCAGGGTCTCAGTGGCTTCGCAGGCAAAGGCCAGCAGGCGCACCATCATGCGCGCGTCATTCTCGGACGGGTGCTGGGCGATGGTCAGGCTGTGGCTGCCGTAGTACGGCCGGTCCATGTCCGAGACGGACAGGTCGGCTTTGAAGATGGTGGATTTGAGCGCCATAAGGTGAAGTGAGCGGCAGGCGCCCCGGCTGGGGTGCGGGAGACGCAAAAGGCCGCATCATACTCGAATCACAAGACGGCGAATCACAAGACACGCCGTGCGCGTATCTTGCCGGTGCGCGCGGCTCAGCGCTTGCGGTATTCCTTCAGGTAGAAGCGCAGCAGCGCCGAGACCAGCACCGTGCCGAGGAAGGCGGCCGCCACTACCAGCGCCTGTCCGGCCGGGGTATTGATCTGGCCGGCCACGCCGAGGCGGAGCAGCCAGGTGCCGACCATCATCGCCAGAAACGGCATCAGCAGCGCGCGGCGGCCATAGGTCTGCACCGCCCACAGCGGGAAGCGGCGCACGAAGTCGGCCGGAATGCTGCAGGCGAGGCATGCGCCGGCAGCCGCCAGCGCGGCGGCCACGATGTCGCCGGAATGGATGTCGAACATGGTCTCGGTCTCGCGCGTCCCGCCAGGCGCACGCGGCGGGTGTGGCAGGAATTTGGCAAAGCGCTGATTCTACAAGAGAAATTTGCGCTGCAGGTGACGAGTAAGGCTAGCGCGGGGTGCTGCCCGCGGGCGATGCCTCGACCGCCACTTGCAGCGTCACGGTGTCGCCCACCTCGGGCAGGAAGCGGGTCATGCCAAAGGCACTGCGCGGCACTTCGGCATGGAAATCGCCGCCGCAGACCTGGTGGCTCACGCCGAAAAAAGTCACTTCGCCGCAGCGGAAGTGCTCGGCCAGCAGGCGCAGCGGCTGCGTGACCCCGTGCAGCGTCAGCTCACCCTCCACCGCGGCAAGCCGGCCGCCCTCCATCAGAAACCGGTTCGCGCGCAGCCGGGCCACCGGGTACTGGACGGCATCAAAGAATTGTGCCGAACGCAGCACGCCGTCCAGCGTGCGGTTGCCGGTATCGACCGAGGCCAGGTCAACAGTCACGTCGAGCGCGCCGGCGCCGCTGTCGGCGTCGTAGACGAGGCGCCCGTCGATCTTGCCGAAACGCCCGCGCACCGAACTGCGTTCGACATGTCTGGCGGAAAAATAGACAGTGGTGTGGACCGGGTCCAGGGTGTATTCGACCGGTGCCGCGTGGGCGCCTGCAATGCCTGAGACCGCCAGAAGGGCCAGCGTGCGCACGACCATGGGATCAGTGGACGAATACCGGCAGCAGGAAGATCCCTACCACCGTCAGGTAGCTGACGGTCCAGCACAGCGTGCGCAGCGTGGCGCGGTCCGTCACGTAGCACAGGGTGTACAGCAGGCGCGCGGCGATGAAGGCCATTGCCAGTTCGTCGATGCGCGCCTGCGGCGCCTGCAGGTGGCTGGCGGTAAGCACCGCGGCGGCAAAGAAGGGGAAGGCCTCGAAGTGGTTGCGGTGCGCCATGTCGGCGCGGCGCGCGCGCCCGGACTGCCGCTCCAGCCAGCCGCGCGGGTCATGGTTGTCATAGCCCGGCCCGCTGGCCTTGGCGATGGCCACCGTCGCCAGCGGCATGACGCCGGCCAGCAGCACGCACCAGAAAGCGATCGGCATGTTCCAGTCCTTTCGGTTGCAATGCCGGCGCGGCCATCACTGGCTGCGCCGGCCGGCCCGCGCGGTCAGGCGGCGACGACGCGGATCTCGATGCCCGCCAGGCCCACCACCTGCCCGGCGCGGATCTTCGCAGTCTTGCGCGATTCGGGCGTGCCGTCCACCGACACTTCGCCGGCGGCGACCAACGCCTTGCCGGCGCCGCCGCTGTCGCACACGCCCGCCAGCTTGAGCAGGTCGTTGAGCGCGATGAACTCGCCCTCGAGCGGGAAGGTGATGGTCTGCACGGCTGCTTTGCCAGATCTGGCCATCACTTGCCCCAGCTGTCTTTCAGACCGACGATGCGGTTGAAGACCGGCTTGCCCGGCTGCGAATCGATGCGGTCGGCGACGAAGTAGCCATGGCGCTCGAACTGGAAGCGGTCTTCCGGCTGGGCTTCGCGCAAGCCCGGCTCCAGCCAGGCGGTGATGACCTTCTTGGAATCCGGGTTGAGCGCATCCAGGAAGTTCTTGCCGCCGGCATCCGGATTCGGGTCGTTGAACAGGCGGTCGTAGAGGCGTACCTCGGCCTCATAGCCGTGCGCCGCGCTGACCCAGTGGATCACGCCCTTGACCTTGACGCTGTCGGCGCCCGGCGTGCCGCTCTTGGTATCGGGCAGGTAGCTGGCGTGCACGGCGACGACGTTGCCGTCGGCGTCCTTGTCCACGCCCGTGCACTCGATCACGTAGCCGTACTTCAGGCGCACCTTGTTGCCCGGGAACAGGCGGAAGTAGCCCTTGGGCGGGTTCTCGTTGAAGTCCTCGCGCTCGATCCACAGCTCGCGCGACAGCGGGAACACGCGGCGGCCCAGCTCCGGCTTTTTCGGGTGCACCGGCGCCGAGCACTCTTCGCTCTGGCCTTCGGGGTAGTTGTCGATCACCAGCCGCAGCGGGTCGAGGACCGCCACGCCGCGCGCGGCACGGCCGTCCAGGTCGTCGCGCACCGAGCCTTCGAGCGTGCTCATGTCGATCCAGCTGTCGGCCTTGGCCACGCCCACGCGGTCGCAGAACAGCTGGATCGATTCCGGGGTGTAGCCGCGGCGGCGCACGCCGACCAGCGTGGGCATGCGCGGATCGTCCCAGCCGTCGACGCGCTGCTCGTCGACCAGCTGCTTGAGCCTGCGCTTGCTGGTGATGGCGTAGGTCAGGTTCAGGCGCGCGAACTCGTACTGATGCGGCAGCGGGTCGCGGAACACGCCGCTGTCGCGCAGGTGCTCCAGCACCCAGTCGTACAGCGGGCGGTTGTTCTCGAACTCCAGCGTGCACAGCGAGTGCGTGATGTTCTCCAGCGCGTCCGAGATGCAGTGCGTGAAGTCGTACATCGGGTAGATGCACCACTTGTCGCCGGTGCGGTGGTGATGCGCGTGGCGGATGCGGTAGAGCACCGGGTCACGCATCACGATGTTCGGCGCGGTCATGTCGATCTTCGCGCGCAGCACGTGCTCGCCGTCGGCGTACTTGCCGGCGCGCATGTCGCGGAACAGCTGCAGGTTCTCTTCGACGCTGCGCTCGCGGTACGGCGAGGGCTTGCCCGGCTCGGAGAAGTTCCCGCGGCTGGCGGCGATCTGCTCGGCGGTCTGGCTGTCGATATAGGCGGCGCGGCGCTCGATCAGGGTCTCGGCAAAGGCGTAGAGCTGGTCGAAGTAGTCGCTGGCGTAGTAGAGGTGCGGCTGCTTCGCGCCGTCCTTGCCCTCACTGTCCCAGGAAAAGCCCAGCCAGTGCACGGCGTCGATGATGGAATCGACGTATTCGGTGTCTTCCTTGACCGGGTTGGTGTCATCGAAGCGCAGGTGGCAGCGGCCGCCGTAGTCGCGCGCCAGCCCGAAATTCAGGCAGATGCTCTTGGCGTGGCCGATATGCAGGTAGCCGTTGGGCTCCGGCGGGAAGCGGGTGATGACGGTCGGCAGCGGCTCGCCGGCCTGGTCCTGGCGGCCGGCATAGGTGGCGGCGGCGAGGTCCTGGTCGATGATGCTCCGCAGGAAATTGGAGGCGGCGGGTGTGCTGTCGGTAGGCTTGTTGTCGTGGCTCATGATGGCGCCGGTTGGCCGGCCGGAGGCGTCTGGGTGCGTCAGGGTGCGCGTCGGGCCGGGTCGTCAGATTGCGTGGCGGAATGCCAATAAGGGGATTTTACCGTGCCGGAGCCGCCGCACGCCGCGAGCTGGCGCCGATTTCCGGCCATGTCCCGGATTTGCGCGGCGCCGATGCATGCCGGTGCGACGAAAGTGACGTGTCGGAGTAGCATGGAAGCCTGTGCCGGCTCGCTGTGGCCGGCCTTGGTCCACTGCTGCAGGAATGCCCATGAACGCCCAATCCGACGCGGCGCCAGTGCCGCTTGAGCCCTCTGAAGTCGTTGCCGCGCTGTGGCGCGACGCCGGCCTGCCCGCCGAAGCGCTGGCGCACCTGAAGCTGGACGGCGCCGAGCCGGTGCTGCCGTCGAGCTTTGCCGTCGGCACCGCCGCCCAGGCCAGCCTTGGCGCCTCGGCACTGGCCGCCGCCGCGCTGTGGCACAGCCGCACCGGCCGCTGGCAGGACGTCAGCGTCGACATGCGCCATGCCATCACCGAATTCCGCAGCGAACGCTACCTGCGCGTCGACGGCGGGCCCGCGCCCGAGCTGTGGGACAAGCTGGCCGGCGTCTACCGCTGCGGCGACGGCCGCTGGGTGCGCCTGCATACCAATTTCCCGCACCACCGCGACGGCGTGGTGCGCCTGCTCGGCTGTGCCAACGACAAGGCGGCGGTGCAGGCCGCGCTGGAAAAGCGCGACGCAGAATCCTTCGAGAGCGCGGCCTCCGACGCGGGCCTGGTGGTCGCCGCCATGCGCAGCTTCGAGGAATGGGACCGCCATCCGCAGGCCGCCGCCTTGCGCGGCCTGCCGCCGGTCACGCTGGAGCGCATCGGCGATGCCCCGCCGCAACCGCTGCCGGCGCCCGCATCCCCGGACGCGCAGCCGCTGTCAGGCGTGCGCGTGCTCGATTTCACCCGCATCATCGCCGGCCCGGTGGCGGGCCGCACACTGGCCGCGCACGGCGCCGACGTGCTGCTGGTCACCGCCTCGCACCTGCCGTCGATTGCGCCGCTGGTGATCGACACCGGCCGCGGCAAGCGCAGCTGCCAGCTGGACCTGCGCGATCCCGACGACAAGCGCACGCTGCACAAGCTGCTGCACGGCGCCGATGTGATGGTGCAGGGCTATCGCCCCGATGGTCTGGCGGAGCTGGGCGTGGGGCCGGAGGCCGCGGCGCGCGCGCGGCCGGGCATTGTCTATGTGTCGCTGAGCGCCTATGGCCACGTGGGGCCGTGGTCGCACAAGCGCGGCTTCGATTCGCTGGTGCAGACCGCCACCGGCTTCAATGATGCCGAAGCGCAGGCGGCCGGCAGCGACACGCCGCGCCCGTTGCCGGCGCAGGTGCTGGACCACGCGGCGGGCTACCTGCTGGCCTTCGGCGCGATGGCCGCGCTGCACCGGCGCGCGGTGGAGGGCGGCAGCTGGCATGTGCGCGTGTCGCTGGCGCAGGTGGGACAGTGGCTGCGCAGCCTGGGGCGCGTGCCGGAAGGGCTCAAGGCGCCCGAACAGAAGATCGACGACGTGGCCGATCTGCTCGAGGCCATGCCGTCGGGCTTTGGCATGCTGACGGTGGTGCGCCACGCGGCGCACCTGTCGGAGACGCCGGCGCGCTGGACCCTGCCGTCCGAACCGCTCGGCACGCATGCGCCGGAGTGGCTGCCGCGGGCCTAGGCGTATCGGGCGCCGGCCGGCTGCGGCACGAACAAGGTGGCGCTAGTAGAGCGTGGTGCGCTGCCGCTCCGGCAGGTCACGGTCGTAGGCCGCGCCGTCGATGGCGTTTCCGGTCAGCGTGGCCAGGATCTCGCCGTTGCTGGGCAGCGACTGGCGCGCGATCTGCGCGTCCGCTGCCCACAGGCGCGAGCGGATCAGCGCGCGGGCGCACTGGAAGAACACCGATTGCACCGTGACCACCAGCACCGTGGTCGGGGCCTTGCCGTCGACCACGCAGCGTGCGATCAGCCCGGGGTCGACGCTGATCCGCGCGGTGCCGTTGACGCGGATGGTCTCGTCGACGCCGGGGATCACGAACAGCAGCCCCACGCGCGGATCGGCAACGATATTGCGCAGGCTGTCGATGCGGTTGTTGCCGCGCCGGTCGGGCAGCAGCAGCGTGCATTCGTCCAGCACCTGCACGAAGCCCGGCGCGTCGCCGCGCGGCGAGCATTCGGCCCAGCCATCGCCCACCGTCGACAGCAGGCAGAGCGGTGCCGCTTCGATAAAGGCGCGGTAGTGCGGGTGCAGGTAGCCGACTTCCTTGGACAGCGACGGGGCCGCCGGTTGCGCGTAGAGCGCTTCCAGTTCGGCCAGCGTGGTGATGGCGTGCGGGGTCATGGCAGGCGGGGCGTTGGTTGTCGGGGGAGGGGAGCCGTCAATGTAGCGCAGAAGCGCTTCGGTGGCCTTACACCGTGACGGTGCCCCGGCCGATTTCCAGCACGCGGCCGCCCACGCGGATCGCGCCGTCGGCACTGACGGCCAGGTGCAGCCGGCAGGGGCGGCCCACGGCCTCGCCCTGGTCGATCGCGTATTCAGCCGGCAGCGCGTGGCCGGTGGTCAGCAGCCAGCCGCCCAGGTTGGCGCAGGCCGAGCCCGTGCCCGGATCCTCGGCCACGCCGCCGCCCTGCTTGGTAAAGAAGTAGCGCGACAGCACGCGGCCGGGCTGCTCCGGGTCGAAGGCGAAGACGTAGGCGCTCTTGCGGCCAAGGCTGCTCTGCGGCCAGACCGCCAGGCGTGCGCTGTCGGGATTGGCGCGGCGCACGGCATCGGTGCTGCGCACCGCCACCAGCAACTGGTCGGCGCCGGTGTCGACCCACATCGGCGACACCAGCAGGTCGCGTTCCTCAAGTCCGAGCAGGCTGGCCATGTCGGTGTCGGGCAGGCCGGCCGGCGCGGTCTTCGGCTTGCCGCTGTGCGGGGCGGTGAAGGTCCAGACCTCGCCCTGCGCGGTCACCGGCACCACGCCCGCCGGGAATTCCAGCGTCAGCGTGTCGCCGGTGCCGGCCAGTTCGCGCACCACATGCGCGGTGCCCAGCGTCGGGTGGCCGGCGAAGCGCATCTCATAGCCCGGCGTGAAGATGCGCACCCGCGCGCCGGCATGCTCCGACGGCAGGATGAACGTGGTTTCCGACAGGTTGAACTGCAGCGCCAGCGCCTGCATGGTGGCGTCGTCCATGCCGCGCGCATCCTCGAATACGCACAGGGGATTGCCGCCGAAGGTGGATTCGGCAAACACATTGAGCAGGCGGAAGGCGTAGGTGGGCATGGCGCGGGGGCTCCGGAGGCTGTTTCAGCACAAGTGTACGGAGTGCAGGCGGACACGCCATGCACAGTTGCGCCGATCGCGGGCGGGCCAGTTGCGGACAGTCCTGGCGCACCATGAAAAACGCCCGGGGCAGGCCCGGGCGTATCTCAAGCAAAGGCAATCAGGCCCGCAGGCTCAGAACCCCACCGCCTGTCCGTCGCGCCGGCTGTCGCTGGCCGCCACGTAGCCGTGCTCGGCATCGTCCGACAGGCGCCAGATGAACTGGCCCGAGCCGAAGTCCATGTACGGATCGTCCACCGATTTGAGCTGGTGGCCGCGCGCCTTCAGGCCCTCGACCGTGGCCGGGTCCATGGTGCCTTCCACATCCAGCGTGAAGTCGCGGTTGACCTTCCAGCGCGGCGCGCAGCAGGCGGCCTGCGGCTGCTGCTGGTAGTCCAGCATGCGCACCACGGTCTGCAGATGGCCTTGCGGCTGCATGTCGCCGCCCATCACGCCGAAGCTCATCACCGGCTGGCCGTCCCTGGTCAGGAAGGCCGGGATGATGGTGTGGAACGGACGCTTGCCGCCCGCGACCACGTTGGCGGACTTCGGGTCCATCGAGAAGCCCACGCCGCGGTTCTGCAGGCTGATGCCGGTGCCCGGCACCACCACGCCCGAGCCGAAGCCCATGTAGTTGGACTGGATGAACGAGATCATCATGCCGTTCTCGTCGGCGGCGGTCAGGTAGATGGTGCCGCCCACCTTGGGCATGCCGAAGTTGAAATGCGTGGCGCGCTGCATGTCGATCAGTTTTGCGCGCGACTTCAGGTAGGCGTCATCGAGCATGTCTTCCGGCGTGACTTCCATGCTGCGCGGGTCGGCCACGTAGCGGTAGAGGTCGGCAAAGGCCAGCTTCATCGCCTCGATCTGCAGGTGCTGCGAGTCGACCGAATCCACCGGGAGCGACGCCAGGTCGAACTGGTCCAGGATGCCCAGCGCAATCAGCGCGGCGATGCCCTGGCCGTTGGGCGGGATCTCGTGGAGCTCGTAGCCGCGGTAGGACTTGCTGATCGGCTTGACCCAGTCGGGGCGGTAGTTGCGCAGGTCGTCGAGCGTCATGGCGCCGCCGCACTGCTGGCTGAAGGCGGCGATCTGCTCGGCGATCTCGCCTTCGTAGTAGGCGCGGCCACGGGTTGCGCCGATCTTGCGCAGCGTTTCGGCGGCGGCCTTCATGGTGAACTTCTGGCCCACCGCCGGGGCGCGGCCGCCGGGCATGAAGGTGTCGGCGAAGCCGGGCTGGTCCTTCAGCTCGGGCACCGCGGCGGCCCACTTGTGCGCCACCACCGGCGGCACGGCATAGCCGCGCTCGGCGATCTCGATCGCCGGCTCCATCAGGTCGGCGAACGGCAGCTTGCCGAAGCGCTCATGCAGCGCGGCCCAGCCTGCGACCACGCCGGGCACGGTGACCGAGTCCCAGCCGCGGATCGGGCGCCTGGCCAGGCCGTTTGCGTCGGTGCCGTATTTGTTCTTGAAGTACTCCGGGCTCCATGCCGCCGGGGCCACGCCCGACGAGTTCAGGCCGTGCAGTTCCTTGCCGTCCCACAGGATGGCAAAGGCATCGCTGCCCAGGCCGCACGACACCGGCTCGACGATGGTGATCGCGGCGGCCGCGGCGATGGCCGCATCGACGGCATTGCCGCCCTTGAGCAGCATGCGCAGGCCCGCCTGCGCCGCCAGCGGGTGCGAGGTGGAGACCACGTTGCGCGCAAACAGCGGGATGCGCACGGAGGGGTAGGGGTTGGTCCAGTTGAAATTCTGCATGCTTGTCTGTGTCCTTTGCTCGGGCGCCTCGGTGGCGCTTATTCTGCCGTGATCTTGCGATCCTTGATCAGCTTGCCCCAGCGCGCGCTGTCCTTCTTCACCATCGCGGCGAACTGCGCCGGCGTGCCGCCGACCGGCTCTGCCCCCAGCTTGCCCAGGCGTTCCCTGACGTCGGGCGACTGGATGGCCTTGTTCAACTCGGCATTCAGGCGGTTGACGATATCGGCCGGCAGGCCCTTGGGGCCGTAAATGCCGAACCAGGTATCGGACTCGAAGCCGGGCAGGCCCGACTCACTCGCCGTGGGGATTTCCGGCGCCAGCGGCGAGCGCTTTGCGCTGGTCACCGCCAGTGCCTTGAGCTTGCCGTCCTTCACATGCGGCAGGCCCGAGACGATGCTGTCGAACAGCACCTGCACCTTGCCCGAGATCAGGTCCGGCACGGCCAGCGCGGTGCCGCGGTAGGGGATATGGGTGATGAACACGCCCGCCTGCGCCTTGAAGGCCTCGGCGGTCAGGTGCACCACGGTGCCGTTGCCGCTCGAGGCGTAGTTCAGTTCACCGGGATGCTTCCTGGCGTAGTCGATCAGCTCGCGCACATTCCTGGCCGGCAGGCTGTTCGGCACCACCAGCAGGTTGGTGGCGATGGCCACCTGGCCGATCGGGGTGAAGTCGGTCTCGGTGTTGTACGGCAGGCGGGGGTTGATATACGGCCCGATCGAATGCGTGCTGGTGGTGGCGATCAGCAGCGTGTAGCCGTCGGGCGCGGCCTTGGCGGCCATGTCCGAGCCGATCGCGCCGCCGGCGCCGGGGCGGTTGTCGACCACGATCTGCTGGCCCATGCTGGCGCCCACCTTCTGCGCGATGGCGCGCGCCAGCAGGTCGGTCGCGCCGCTGGCCGGGAAGGGCACGATCAGGCGGATCGGCTTGCTGGGATAGGTGTCGGCCAGTGCGGGCGTGGCGGCCAGGCACAGGCCGCAGCCAAGGCCGATGCCGATGCCGATGCCGAAGCGGCGCAGCCAGGATTTCATACGTGTCTCCGGTGTCAGGCGCATGGCCCCGATTGATGATCGGCCTTCATTATTCCGTGCTGCCGATCACAAAGAAAGCTAATATTTCTTTCCAGTGTCACAAGGAAATCTTAAGGATCGCGCCTTGGCGGCATAGGCCTCACTCTCCATTTGCGCGCACCAATGAGCACCGTCCGCTTCCTTCGCACCTTTGTCGCCGTGGCCGAGCACGGCTCCTTTGCCGCCGCCGCCGGGCAGGTGGCGCTGACCCAGGCCGCCGTCAGCCTGCAGATGCGCGCGCTGGAGACCGAGTTGCGGCGTGAGCTGTTCGACCGCAATGGCCGCGTGGCCGTGCTCAATGCCGACGGGCGCGCGCTGCTGCCGCAGGCGCGGCGCATGCTGTCGCTGTACGACGAGATGCGCCTGCCGCTGGCCTCGGACGAGGCCATGGCGGGTGCGGTGGCGGTGGGCGCGGTGGTATCCGTGATGGGCGGGTTGTCGCACGCGGTGGCGCATATGAAGCGCACGTATCCCGCGCTGGACGTGCGCCTGGTCGGCGCCAAGTCGATCGAGCTGGCGGCGCAGGTCGAGGCCGGCGAACTGGATGCCGCCATCCTCGTGGAGGGCGCCGCGCGCGTGCCCGGCACGCTGCGCTGGACGCCGCTGTACCAGGAGCCGCTGGTGGCGATCGCGGCGCGCGGCAGCCCGGGACGCGACGCGCGCGAGGCGCTTGCCACCAATCCCTACCTGCGTTTCGACCGCAGCCAGCGCACCGGCGTGCTGGTCGAGCGCGCACTGCGCCGCGCGCACCTGAAGGTCAACGAGTTCCTGGAGCTGAATGCGATCGAGGCCCTGGTGGAACTGGTGCGG
Organism: Cupriavidus sp. LA-1; assembly: GCF_055385985.1. Lineage (NCBI taxonomy): Bacteria > Pseudomonadati > Pseudomonadota > Betaproteobacteria > Burkholderiales > Burkholderiaceae > Cupriavidus > Cupriavidus sp. LA-1. Next base: position 774,981 of record NZ_AP031387.1, read on the forward strand.
CAGGAGGTCGGCGTGACCGTGGTGCCGCTGCTGCGCCGCGCGCGCTGGCGCGACGACGAGGCGCTGCGCATCCTGCCGCTGCTGGTCAACGGCGAGCCCGTGATGCGCCACATCGGCATGCTGGAACGGCGCGACCACGGGCGCGGGCAGGTCACCGCGGCGGTGCGGGCGGCCTGCGGCGAGTTGTTCGGGGCCTAGGGCCTGTTCACATATAAAACGTATCCCCCTTGCCCTGCGGGTTGGCCCGAGCCGCCATCTCCCTGCCATAACCAGGGCCTATCGGGCGGATAGTCAGAAACGCATTCTCCTGAAGATCACAATTGCATATATTCTGGTTGCGGACGGCCGCTGCCGCGGCCCGACTTGCCATGGGCGCCACGACTTCCCGCGTTGGCGCACGCTCTCGCGCGCCCGCTGATCGCCCGACCTTTGACGCCATTGCTGCAGATGTTTTCAGTACGTCCCCACATGGAGAAACGTATGTCAAACGAAGCAAAGTGTCCCTTCAGCCATGCCGCCGGCGGTGGCACGACGAATCGTGACTGGTGGCCGAATCAACTGCGCCTGGACCTGCTGAGCCAGCATTCCGGCAAATCCAACCCGTTGGACGGCGACTTCAACTATGCCAAGGCCTTCAAGAGTCTCGACTTCGCAGCGGTGAAGAAGGACCTGGCCGCGCTGATGACTGACTCGCAGGACTGGTGGCCGGCGGACTTCGGCCACTACGGCCCGCTCTTTATCCGCATGGCCTGGCACAGTGCGGGCACGTACCGCATTGGCGATGGCCGCGGGGGTGGTGGGCGCGGCCAGCAGCGTTTCGCACCGCTCAACAGCTGGCCGGACAACGCCAGCCTGGACAAGGCGCGCCGCCTGCTATGGCCGCTCAAGCAGAAGTACGGTCAGAAGATCTCCTGGGCCGACCTGATGATCCTCGCCGGCAATGTCGCGCTCGAGACCATGGGCTTCAAGACCTTTGGTTTCGGCGGTGGCCGGGAAGACACCTGGGAACCGGACGCGGATGTCTCCTGGGGCAAGGAAAAGACCTGGCTGGGCGGCGACCTCCGCTACGGCAAGGGTGCTGGCGCCGAGGCCGACCCTGGCCGGAACCTGGAGAACCCGCTGGCCGCCGTGCAGATGGGCCTGATCTATGTGAATCCGGAAGGCCCCGAAGGCAATCCTGACCCGCTCGCCGCGGCGCACGACATCCGCGAATCGTTCGGGCGCATGGCCATGGACGACGAGGAGACCGTTGCGCTGATTGCCGGCGGGCATGCCTTCGGCAAGACCCACGGTGCCGGTCCCGCGAGCAACATCGGGGCCGAACCCGAGGGCGCCGCTCTCGAACAGCAGGGCCTGGGATGGGCCAGCACATTTGGCACCGGCAAGGGCGCCGACACGATCACCAGCGGCCTGGAGGTGACCTGGAGCAATACGCCGACGAAGTGGGGCAATAGCTATCTGGAGAGCCTGTTCGGCAACGAATGGGAGCTGACCAAGAGCCCCGCCGGTGCCAACCAGTGGGTCGCCAAGGATGCCGGCGAAACCATCCCGCACGCTTACGATCCCTCGAAGAAGCTGCGGCCGACGATGCTGACCACGGACCTGTCGCTGCGTTTCGACCCGGCCTACGAGAAGATCTCGCGGCGCTTTCTGGAGCATCCCGAGCAGCTCGCCGATGCCTTTGCCCGCGCCTGGTTCAAGCTGATCCACCGCGACATGGGCCCGCGCGCCCGCTACCTCGGCCCGGAAGTGCCGGCCGAAGAGCTGCTCTGGCAGGATCCCATCCCGGCGGTCGATCATCCGCTGGTCAATGAGCAGGATGTCGCCGCGCTCAAGCAGAAGATCCTGGCGTCCGGGCTGCCGGTTTCGCAACTGGTGCAGACCGCCTGGGCCTCGGCATCCACCTTCCGCGGCTCGGACAAGCGCGGTGGCGCCAATGGCGCGCGTATCCGCCTGACGCCGCAGAAAGACTGGGCAGCCAACCAGCCTGAGCAACTGGCGAAGGTGCTGAAGGTCCTCGAAGGCATCCAGGCCGAGTTCAACAGCGCACAGTCCGGCGGCAAGAAGATCTCGCTCGCCGACCTGATCGTGCTGGCCGGCGGCGCGGGGATCGAGCAGGCAGCGCAAAAGGCTGGCCACAAGATCACCGTGCCGTTTACGCCGGGCCGCATGGACGCCTCGCAGGAAAAGACCGACGTGCAATCGGTCGGGGCGCTCGAGCCGATTGCCGATGGCTTCCGCAACTTCCTGAAGGGGAAGTACAGCATCCCGGGGGAGGACCTGCTGATCGACAAGGCGCAATTGCTGACCCTGACCGCCCCCGAGATGACGGTGCTCATTGGCGGACTGCGCGTGCTGAACGTCCATACCGGGCAGGATGCGCACGGCGTCTTCACCGACCGGCCGGAAACGCTGAGCAACGACTTCTTCCGCAACCTGCTCGACATGCGCACGGAATGGAAGCCGCTGTCGGAGACCCGGGACGTGTTCGAAGGGCGCGACCGCAAGACCGGTGAGCGGAAGTGGACCGGCACCCGCGTCGACCTGGTTTTCGGGGCGAATTCCCAACTTCGTGCCCTTTGCGAAGTCTACGCCAGCGAGGACGCGCAGGAGAAGTTCGTCCGTGACTTTGTCGCCGCCTGGGTCAAGGTGATGAACCTGGACCGGTTCGACGTCGCCTGAGCACCTGAGCGCTTAGGCTGTTCAGCGCTCGCATGGCCCCGTCAGGATCCTCATCCGGCGGGGCTTTTTTCATCCGGACGCGAACGGGGGGAGGCGTTGCCGACGCAATGAAAAGCGGCCGGCAAGCGCCGGCCGCATGGCCTGTCAGGGCATTGAGAGCCGGCCTACATGATCCTGTGCGCGAAATGCCCGTGCCGCGCGTCGGCCATCAGGTCGAGGAACTGCCCGGTGCTCATGTGCACCAGTTCCTGGTGGTCGCCCGCCTCGAAGTAGACGTCAGGATGCGTCAGCAGGCTGTCGTCGAGCCAGGTCTGCGTGCCGTAAGCCATGCCGACCGGCGGGATCGCGCCCTGGTCGCAGTCGCGGAACACTTCGCGCACGCCATCCTCGTGTGCCAGTGTCAGCTTGCGGCCGGTCTGCTCGCGGATCTCAGACAGCTTCAGGTGGTGCGTCGAAGGAATCACGGCCACGACGTAGCCGCTGCCGTCTTCAAGCAGGATGCTCTTGGCCAATCGGTCTCCGGGAATGTGCGCAGCCTGCGCAGTGGCCATGCTGCTGAGGCTGTAGGGGTGCCGAACGGTGTCGAACTGGCTTTGCCTCTTGCTCAGGCACTTCGCCAGCGTGGTAGCCATGGTCATGATCTCAACCTCCATCGCGTCGTGGGCGACAGTTGTCCGAGTCCTACCAATATAGTTCGTCACGCGGCGGGCAGCGGCCGGGCGGAGCCGGAACCTGGCGGCAAGCACAAAAAAAGGGCACCTTGCGGTGCCCTGAGTGCGTTGTGCCGCCGGCGCCAGGGCCGGCGATATTTCCTGCTTATTCTTCCTGGAACGCTTCCTCGCGCTTGGACTTGATCGACGGCATCGCCACGACCAGCACCAGCACCGCAGCCGCGATCAGCAGGCCCAGCGACAGCGGGCGCGTCACGAACACGCTGAAGTCACCACGCGACAGCAGCAGCGAGCGGCGGAAGTTCTCTTCCATCATCGGCCCCAGCACGAAGCCCAGCAGCAGCGGCGCGGGTTCGCACTTGAGCTTGATGAACAGGTAGCCGATCACGCCGAAGGCCGCGGTCTGGAACACGTCGAAAGTGGTGTTCTGGACCGAGTACACGCCGATGCAGCAGAACGTCAGGATGGCCGGGTACAGGTAACGGTAAGGCACCTTCAGCAGCTTCACCCAGATGCCGATCAGCGGCAGGTTCAGCACGATCAGCATGAAGTTGCCGATCCACATCGAGGCGATCAGGCCCCAGAACAGCGCCGGGTTGCTGGTCATCACCTGCGGGCCGGGCTGGATGTTGTGGATGGTCATCGCACCCACCATCAGCGCCATCACCGCGTTGGGCGGAATGCCCAGCGTCAGCAGCGGGATGAAGGAGGTCTGCGCCGCGGCGTTGTTGGCCGATTCCGGACCCGCCACGCCTTCGATCGCACCCTTGCCGAACTCATGCGAGTACTTCGAGGTCTTCTTTTCCAGCGAGTAGGCTGCAAACGAAGCCAGCGCCGCACCGCCGCCCGGCAGGATGCCCAGGGCCGAGCCCAGCACCGTGCCGCGCAGCACGGCGGGAACCATGCGCTGGAAGTCGGCCCTGGTCGGGAACAGGTTGGTGATGTGATCGGTGAAGGTCTCGCGGTGTTCCTTCTGTTCCAGGTTGGCAATGATCTCGGCAAAGCCGAACACACCCATTGCCACCGAAACGAAGTTCAGGCCGTCGGTCAGTTCCGGCACGTCGAACGAGAAGCGCGCGGCGCCCGAGTTCACGTCGGTACCCACCAGGCCCAGCAGCAGGCCCAGCACGATCATGGCGATGGCCTTGACCAGCGAGCCCGAAGCCAGCACCACGGCGCCGATCAGGCCCAGCACCATCAGCGAGAAGTATTCGGCGGGGCCGAACTTGAACGCCAGTTCCGACAGCGGCGCGGCAAAGGCGGCCAGGATCAGGGTAGCCACGCAGCCGGCGAAGAACGAGCCCAGGCCGGCTGTGGCCAAAGCCACCCCCGCTCGTCCTCGCCTTGCCATCTGGTAGCCATCGATGGTTGTCACCACCGACGACGATTCACCGGGCAGGTTCACCAGGATGGCGGTGGTCGAGCCGCCGTACTGGGCGCCGTAGTAGATACCGGCCAGCATGATCAGCGCGGCCACCGGCGGCAGCGTGTAGGTCACCGGCAGCAGCATGGCGATGGTGGCCAGCGGCCCCAGGCCCGGCAGCACGCCGATGAGGGTACCCAGCACGCAGCCCAGGAAGGCATACGCAAGGTTCTGGAAGGTCAGGGCGGTGGAAAAGCCCAGGCCCAGGTTGGCGAGTAGTTCCATATTGGCGGCCTCTTTAGCTTGCCAGGAAAGCCGGCCACACCGGCATCTGCAGGTTGATGCCGTACACGAACGCACCCAGGCTGATCACCACCAGGATGATGGAGTTCAGGATGGCACCCTTCCAGCTGAACTCGTGGCTGGCCATCGACGACACCAGCACCAGCACCAGCACCGACAGCACCATGCCCAGCGGCTTGAGCATCAGGCCGAACAGCACCACCGCACCGAGGATCCACAACAGCGACTTGACGTCCCAGCGGGCCAGGTGGTCTTGTTCTGCCTTGGCAGACAGCGACCCCCACAGCACCAGCGCGCCCAGCAGGGCGAGCACGACGCCAAGCCAGAACGGAAAATATCCCGGTCCCATTTTTGCGGCGGTTCCCATGGAATAACCGCGCGCGACCCAGGAAAAGCCGAATCCGACCAGGATGAACATCAGGCCGGAGGCGAAGTCCTTTTGGCTACGTATGCGCAAAGTGAATCTCCTCGAAAAGACTGCTTTGAAATCTGCGGCTGACCTCCTGCTTGCCTTTATTGCGTTGCATCAATGCGGCATTTTTCGGAGGCCCGGCTGCGGGCAGGGTGCAAATTAAGGGGGCGACCTTTCAGCTACCTTTCAGATGTCTGCAAACAGGGTCATCCTGAGGGTATCTCCCTAGTCTTAGAGCACTGAAAAGCCCCGCCAACGCCAGTCTGGAGGCGGGCTGGCGGACAGAGGCGCGATCCCGGGGCCGGGCCGCTGCGCTATCATCCGGAGCAATTCTGAGGTGGTCTTCAGCCGCGCAGCGGCACCTGCTGCTGAACGGCTTGAAAGGTTCCGCAAGGGAACGCTCACGCAACGCAAGGAGCCGTTTGGAAACCATCGACCACGTCATCCTGCTCGGCGCCATCGTGATGTCGCTGGGCATCGTGCTGGGCGCGTTCTCGGCGCGCCTGGGCGTGCCGTTCCTGCTGGTCTTCCTGGCCGTGGGCATGCTCGCCGGCGTGGACGGCCCGGGCGGCATCCGCTTCGCCGATACTTGGCTCAGCTTCCTGGTCGGCAACCTCGCGCTGGCGGTGATCCTGCTCGACGGCGGCTTGCGCACGCGCCTTGCCACGTTCCGGGTGGCGCTCAAGCCCTCGTTGTCGCTGGCGACGGTGGGGGTGCTGGTGACGGCCGCCCTGGTGGGGTTATTCGCCGCGTGGCTGCTGGGCATCGACTGGCGGCTCGGGCTGCTGCTGGGCGCCATCGTCGGCTCGACCGACGCGGCCGCGGTGTTCTCTCTGCTGCACAGCAGTGGCATCCGGCTCAAGGACCGGGTCGCGAGCGTGCTGGAGATCGAATCCGGCATCAACGACCCGATGGCGATCTTCCTGACGCTGACACTGATCGAATGGCTGACCGCGCCCGGCGGCCTGACGACGCCGGGCCTGGTCGTGCGGCTGCTGGTGCAGTTCGGCGTTGGCGGCGCGCTCGGGCTGGGCCTTGGCTATTGCCTGGCCAACGTGCTGGAGCGCATCCGGGTGGCCGAGGGGCTGCAGGCGATCCTGCTGTGCTCGGGCGGCGCGATGGTCTTTGCCATCGTGCAGACCGCCGGGGGCAGCGGCTTCCTGGCCGTGTACCTGACCGGCATGCTGATCGGCAACCGCGAGCGCGCGGTCACCGCGGACACCATGCGCGCGATGGACGGCATGGCCTGGCTGGCGCAGTCGGCCATGTTCCTGCTGCTGGGCCTGCTGGTGGCGCCGCACCGGATCTGGGAGGTGGCCGGCCCGGCGGTGGCCGTGGCGGCCTTCCTGATGCTGGTGGCGCGCCCCGTGGCGGTGTGGCTGGCGCTGCTGCCGTTCCGCTTCAATGCGCGCGAGACCGGCTTTATTGCCTGGATGGGCCTGCGCGGCGCGGTGCCGATCGTGCTGTCGCTGTTTCCGCTGCTGCGCGAGGTGCCGCAAGCGGGGCTGCTGTTCCGCATCGCCTTTGCCGTGGTGCTGGCAAGCCTGCTGTTCCAGGGCACCACGGTGTCGGTGGCCGCGCGGCTGGCGCGCGTGCTGCGCCCCGGCTATCCCGAGCCGCTGGCGCGTTCGCGCCTGCGCGGCACGCGCGCGCCGATCCTGGAAGTGATGCAGTTCGAGGTGAGTCCCAACGCGCCCGTCGAGAACCTGCGCGCTGACCAGCTGGAGCTGCCGCCGCGCTGCCGGCTGATGACGGTGGCGCGCGACGACGCGCTGGCGGTGCTGGACCAGACCGTGCTGCGCGCCGGCGACAGCGTCTCGGTGCTGGCCCCGGTGACGAGCCTGCCGATGCTGTCGGCGCTGTTCCAGGCGCCGGGCCGCGCGCCCACCTGGGAGCAGGCCTCGCATGATTTCCTGCTGTCGGGCGACGCGCTGCTGCGCGATGTGGCGGCGCTGTACGGCGCGCGCGCGCTGACGCCGGCAGAGGCGCCGTTGACACTGGAGGCTGCCATGCTGCGGGCCTTCGCCTCGCCGCCGGTGGAGGGCGACAGCGTCAGGATCGCCGGCCTGCCGCTGACGGTGACGCGCATGGAGGGCGCGCGGATCCTGCAGGTGGGACTGCTGCTGCCGCGGCTGGAGGGGGATTCGGGCGGGCGGCTATGGCCGCGGCGGAGAAAGGACGGTGGCGCCAGGAGCGGGGAGGGCGCCGAGGCGGAATAGGGACAAGAAAGGCGGCCATGGCCGCCTTTTCGTTCAGTCCACCTTCGCCCCCGACACCTTCACGATCTGCGCGTACTTCTTCAGCTCGCGCTGGACCAGTGCCGCGAACTGCTCGGGCGTGGTCGGTGCGGGCTGTGCGCCAATGCGGGCCAGGCGCGTCTTCATGTCGTCGGTCTTCAGGATCGCCACGATCTCGTGGTTGAGCCGCTCGACGATCTCGCGCGGGGTGTTGGCCGGCGCGAACACGCCGAACCACGTGGAGATATCGAAGCCTTCCAGGCCCAGCCCCTTGCCGGCTTCGGCAATGGTCGGCAGTTCCGGGAACGCAGCCGCGCGGCTGGCGGTGGTGACGGCGAAGGCCTTGAGCTTGCCTGCCTTGATATTGGCCGATGCCGAAGCCAGGTTGTCGAAGATCAGGTCGGTCTGGCCCGACAGCACCGACAGCTGCGCCGGCGACGCGCCGTTGTACGGGATATGGACCATGCTGATCTTCGCCATGCTCTTGAACAGCTCGCCCGACAGGTGCCCGGCGCTGCCGTTGCCGCCCGAGGCGTAGTCCAGCTTGCCCGGGTGCTTGCGCGCGTACGCGACCAGGTCGCGCACATTGTCGATATGCAGCTCGGCGGCCTTGCCCGGGTGCATCACCAGCACGTTGGGCACGTCGGCCACCAGCGTGACCGGGGCGAAGTCCTTGACCGGGTCGTACGGCATCTTGCTGAACAGCGTCGGGTTGATGGCGTGCGTGGCCACCGCGCCCATGACGATGGTGTAGCCGTCGGCCGGCTGCTTGGCGACATAGTCCGCGCCCAGGTTGCCGCCCGCGCCGGGCCGGTTCTCGACCACCACCGGCTGGCCCAGGCTGTCGCGCAGCTTCTCGCCGATGGCGCGCGCGACGGTGTCGAGCGGGCCGCCGGCCGGGTAGGGCACCACGAAGCGGACCGGCCTGGTCGGATAGGCATTGGTGGCCGCCATGGCGGCGGCGGGCAGCAGGGCCGCGGTCAGCGCGGCGGCAAGCAGTTTCTTCAGCATGTCTTGGACTTCAGGGGGATTGGGATACTTACCTGGCGCCGATGCCCCGCGCCATCATGACCGCGCACAGCGGCAGCAGGATCACCAGGTGGGCTTCGATCATGACCCAGCGGCGGGCGGCCTTCAGTTCCGACGGCGGCGGCACGTAATCGGGCAGCCGGAGCGCCTGCTTGCGCCAGCGCGCAATGGCGAAGGTCGGCGGCAGCGAGCACAGCGCGATCAGCACGAACACGCCGATCTTGGCGTGGAACCACGGGTTGTGCAGGTAGAAGTCGACGCCCTTGGCGCCATAGAACAGCCGCAGCAGGCCGGTGGCCAGCACCACCATGGCGGACAGGAAATAGAACAGGTCGTACAGCGACAGGCGCCGCACCGCGGCCGGCGTGATGTCCGGGCGCAGCACCACGGCCTCGGCGGCCATCAGGGTGATCAGGACAAAGATTGCAAGGAAATGCAGGAAGGCCAGGATGGCGTCGGTCAGCATGGGTTCTCCTTGGCTTTGCGCGGGCCGGCGCTGGGCGCTGCGCCCGTGGAAAGTATTTCAGCGGGGACTGAACTGCTTCCGTCAGTGCGTAAAGCACCGGCGGCCAGGACTGGCCGCCGGCAAGAGGAGAATGTTACAGCACACCCTTGGCGCGCAGTGCGCCAATCTGCTCAGCGCTGTAGCCCAGCGTGTCGGCCAGCACGGTGTCGGTGTGCTCGCCCAGCAGCGGCGGGTGGCGCAGCGCCTGCGGCGGCGTGGCGCTCATCTTGATCGGGCTGCCCACCAGCTTGACCTCGCCGGCGCTGGGGTGGGGCAGGTCCACGCGCAGGCCGCGCGCCTTGACCTGGTCGTCCTCGAACACGTCGTCCAGGGTGTTGATCGGGCCGCACGGCACGCCGGCGGCTTCCAGGTCGCGGATCCACTGGTCGCGGGTGCGCGGGCGCACCATCTCGGCCAGGATCGGCACCAGCACGTCGCGGTTGGCCACGCGCTGCGGGTTGGTGGCAAAGCGCGGGTCGTCGGCCAGCTCGGGCTTGCCGCCGTCGATGACGAACTTGCGGAACTGCCCGTCGTTGCCCACCGCCACGATCAGCCAGCCGTCGGCGGCCTGGAAGGTCTGGTAAGGGACGATATTGGGATGTGCGTTGCCCCAGCGGCGCGGTGCCTCGCCGCTGGCCAGGTAGTTGGTGTTCATGTTGGCCAGCATTGCCACCTGCACGTCCAGCAGCGCCATGTCGATGTACTGGCCCTCGCCGGTGCGGTCGCGGTGCGCCAGCGCCGCCAGCACGGCGATGGTGGCGTACTGGCCGGTCATCAGGTCGGAAATGGCCACGCCGGCCTTCTGCGGGCCGCCGCCGGGCAGGTCGTCACGCTCGCCGGTCAGGCTCATGAAGCCGCCCATGCCCTGGATGATGAAGTCGTAACCCGGGCGCGCGGCGTACGGGCCGGTCTGGCCGAAGCCGGTGACCGAGCAGTAGATCAGGCCGGGCCTGACCTGTCTGAGCGATTCGTAATCCAGGCCGTACTTCCTGAGCTGGCCGACCTTGTAGTTCTCCAGCACCACGTCGCTCTGCGCCGCCAGCTCGCGCACGATCCGCTGGCCTTCCGGCGTGCTGATGTCGCAGGTGACCGAGCGCTTGTTGCGGTTGGCGGCGAGGTAGTAGGCGGCTTCGGCGGTGTCGCGGCCGTCCTCGTCCTTGAGCCAGGGCGGGCCCCAGGTGCGGGTGTCGTCGCCGGCGCCGGGGCGCTCGATCTTGATCACGTCGGCGCCAAAGTCGGCAAGGTTCTGGGCGCACCACGGCCCGGCAAGCACGCGGGTCAGGTCGAGGACGCGGAGATGGCTTAAAGCTCCCATGGCGGTAGTCAATGCTGAGGGTGAGACGGGGATCGGTCGCAAATGCGAGAGGTCGGCGCGCCCCTTGAATCCGGGGCCGGCGCGAGTTGCCTGCACTGTACCATCGGCCAATCGCCGGTGCGCCTTTGGGTGCCGCATAGGCCTCTTATGGTGACGGGATTTGGGCGATAGCCGGCCGGGTCCGCGGTGCCGTGCCTGGCGTGCCCGACGGGCTGCCTTGCCCGTATAATCAACGGTTTGCAAATCCCATACTGATTCGTCGCGCCCGGCCACGCCAGGGCAAGCGTCCGCCATCCCATGAAAGTCTCAGACATTCGCAGCAAGTTCCTGCAGTTCTTCGAATCGAAGGGCCATACCGTGGTCCGCTCGTCCAGCCTGGTGCCGGCGAACGACCCGACGCTGCTGTTCACCAATTCCGGCATGGTGCAGTTCAAGGACGTGTTCCTGGGCACCGACAAGCGCCCCTACACCCGCGCCACGTCATCGCAGCGCTCGGTGCGCGCCGGCGGCAAGCACAACGACCTGGAGAACGTGGGCTACACCGCGCGCCACCATACGTTCTTCGAGATGCTGGGCAACTTCTCGTTTGGCGACTACTTCAAGCGCGAGGCCATCCAGTACGCATGGGAACTGCTGACCAAGGTCTACCAGCTGCCGGCAGAGAAGCTGTGGGTGACGGTCTATGCGGAAGACGACGAAGCCTACGACATCTGGGCAAAGGAAGTGGGCGTGCCGACCGAACGCATCGTGCGCATCGGCGACAATAAGGGCGCTCGCTATGCCTCGGACAACTTCTGGCAGATGGCCGACACCGGCCCGTGCGGCCCGTGCTCGGAAATCTTCTTCGACCACGGCCCGGACGTATGGGGCGGCCCCCCGGGATCGCCCGAGGAAGACGGCGACCGCTACATCGAGATCTGGAACCTGGTGTTCATGCAGTTCAACCGCGACGAGCAGGGCAACATGACGCCGCTGCCCAAGCCGTGCGTGGACACCGGCATGGGCCTGGAGCGCATTGCCGCGGTGCTGCAGCATGTGCACAGCAACTATGAGATCGACCTGTTCCAGGCACTCATCAAGGCCGCCGGGCGTGAAACCCATATCGACAACCTGAACCAGAACTCGCTGAAGGTCATTGCCGACCATATCCGCGCGTGCGCGTTTCTGATCGTCGACGGTGTGATCCCCGGCAACGAGGGCCGCGGCTACGTGCTGCGCCGGATCATCCGCCGCGCCATCCGCCACGGCTACAAGCTGGGCCAAAAGGCCCCGTTCTTCCACAAGCTGGTGCCGGACCTGGTCGCGCAGATGGGCCAGGCCTACCCGGAACTGGCCGAAGCGCAGTCGCGCGTGACCGAAGTGCTGAAGGCCGAGGAAGAGCGCTTCTTCGAGACCATCGAAAACGGCATGGCCATCCTCGACGCCGCGCTGGCCGAGCTCAAGCTCAAGGGCGGCAAGACGCTGGACGGCGAACTCGCGTTCAAGCTGCACGATACCTTCGGCTTCCCGCTGGACCTGACCCAGGACGTGTGCCGCGAGCAGGAAATCGCTGTCGATGAAGCCGCCTTCGATGCCGCCATGACCCGCCAGCGCGAGCAGGCGCGCGCGGCCGGCAAGTTCAAGATGGCCGCGGGCCTGGAGTACACCGGCGACAAGACCGTGTTCCATGGCTACGAAAAGCTGGAACTGCCGCAAGCGAAGATCGCCGCGCTGTATGTCGACGGCGCTTCGGTCGATGCCATGCAGCCGGGCCAGACCGGCGTGGTGGTGCTCGACAACACGCCGTTCTACGCCGAGTCCGGCGGCCAGGCCGGCGACCAGGGCGTGCTGAGGGCTGGCAATGCCGTGTTCGCCGTGGCGGACACCACCAAGGTCCAGGCCGATGTGTTCGGCCACCAGGGCACGCTGCAAGGCGGCGCGCTCAAGGTGGGCGATGCCGTGTCGGCCCAGGTCGACGCGCTGCGCCGCGCGCGCACCGTGCGCAACCACTCGGCCACCCACCTGATGCACAAGGCCCTGCGCGAAGTGCTGGGCAGCCACGTGCAGCAGAAGGGCTCGCTGGTGGACGCGGACAAGACCCGCTTCGACTTCTCGCACAATGCCGCGCTGACGGATGCGCAGATCCGCCAGGTCGAAGAGATCGTCAACGCCGAGATCCTGCGCAACGATGACACGCACGCCGAGATCATGCCGTTCGACGACGCGGTCAAGAGCGGCGCGATGGCCCTGTTCGGCGAGAAGTACGCCGACGACGTGCGCGTGCTGTCGATCGGCACCTCGAAGGAACTGTGCGGCGGCACCCACGTGCACCGCACCGGCGATATCGGCCTGTTCAAGATCGTGATGGAAGGCGGCGTCGCCGCCGGCATCCGCCGCGTGGAAGCCATCACCGGCGACAACGCGCTACACTACCTGCAGGGCCTGGATGCCAGGCTGAATGAAGCCGCCGCCGTGCTGAAGGCCCAGCCTTCGGAACTGGTGCCGCGCATCGGCCAGGTGCAGGACCAGGTGCGCGCGCTGGAGAAGGAGCTGGAGCGCCTGAAGAGCAAGCTGGCCGCCTCGCAGGGCGACGAGCTGGCCGCGCAGGCCGTCGACATCAAGGGCCTGAAGGTGCTGGCCGCGCAGCTGGACGGCGCCGACGTGAAGACCCTGCGCGAGACCATGGACAAGCTCAAGGACAAGCTGCAGAGCGCGGCCATCGTGCTGGGCGCCGTGGCCGACGGCAAGGTCAGCCTGATCGCTGGTGTCACCGCTGATGCCACGGGCAAGGTCAAGGCCGGCGAGCTGGTCAACTTTGTCGCCCAGCAAGTGGGCGGCAAGGGCGGTGGCCGTCCCGACATGGCACAGGCCGGCGGCACCGAGCCGGCCAAGCTGCCGCAGGCGCTGGCGGGTGTCAGCGAGTGGGTGGCCAGCAAGGTTTGACTGGCTGAGGGGAGAAAACAGCAGGTCGGCTTGACGTAGTCACAAATGTAGAAAGGGCGCCCCGGCGCCCTTTCTGCTTTTTACTTTTCCGGCGTTCCCTTGCCGCTGCCCAGCACCGTCAGCAACTCCATCGGCAACGGAAACACGATCGTCGAACTCTTGTCCCCCGCTATCTGCGTCAGCGTCTGCATATAGCGCAGCTGCATCGCCTGCGGCTGCCGCGCCAGCATCTGCGCCGCTTCCAGCAGCTTCTCGGAAGCCTGCAGTTCGCCCTCGGCATGGATCACCTTGGCGCGCCGTTCGCGTTCGGCCTCGGCCTGACGCGCAATCGCGCGGATCATGGTCTCGTTCAGGTCGACGTGCTTGATCTCGACGTTCGAGACCTTGATGCCCCAGCCGTCGGTCTGGGCGTCCAGCGCTTGCTGGATGTCGAGGTTGAGCTTCTCGCGCTCGGCCAGCATCTCGTCCAGTTCGTGCTTGCCCAGCACCGAGCGCAGCGTGGTCTGCGCCAGCTGGCTGGTGGCCTCCAGGAAGTTCGCCACCTGGATGATGGCGCGCTCCGGATCGACCACGCGGAAGTACACCACCGCATTGACCTTGACCGAGACGTTGTCGCGCGAGATCACGTCCTGCGGCGGTACGTCCATCACCACCGTGCGCAGGTCGACCCTGACCATCTGCTGCACGGCGGGGATCAGCAGCACCAGGCCCGGGCCCTTGACGCGCCAGAAGCGTCCCAGCATGAACACCACGCCGCGTTCGTATTCGCGCAGCACGCGGAACGACATGATCACCAGCAGTGCCAGCAGGAAGATCACACCGCCGAAGCTGAATCCGTAGGCCATGGTCAGGCTCCCTTGTCTGGCGTCGGTTGGGATGGGGGTGTCGGAACAAGCGGGACGTCGCCGGCGGCAGTCACCTCGAGCACCAGGCCATCGCGCGCGGTGACGAGCACCGGCGTGCCGCGCGGCAACGGGCTGGCACTGCGCACGCGCCAGGTCTCGCCGCGCACCGAGGCCCAGCCTTCGCCGCGCAGGTCGTCCAGCATTTCGCCGCGCATGCCGACCAGTGTGTCGGCACCGCTGACCACCGGGCGCCTGCGCGCGCGCAGCAGCATCGCCGACATGCCGAACACGAAGATCGCGGACAGCGCCGACATCGCCGCCACCATCGGCAGCGGCACGCCGAAGCCCGGCACGTCGGTGTCGATCAGCATCACCGCGCCAAAGGCGAAAGCAATGATGCCGCCCACGCCCAGCGCGCCGAAGGTCGGCAGGAACAGCTCCGCCACCATGCAGCCGATGCCCAGCGCCACCAGCGCCAGCCCGGCGTAGTTCACGGGCAGCATATGCAGCGCGAACAGCGCCACCAGCAGGCAGATTGCGCCGCCAATGCCGGGCACCACCATGCCCGGCGTGGAGAACTCGAAGATCAGGCCGTAGATGCCGATCATCATCAGCAGCAGCGCCACGCTGGGCTCGGTGATCACGGCCAGGAAGCGGCTGCGCCAGTCGGGCTCCAGCGTGACCACTGGCGCATTGGCGGTGCGCAGCACGATGGCCTTGCCGCCGGCGGCGGTGAGCTTGCGGCCTTCGACCTGGCGCAGCAGCGCCGGCAAGTCGGGGGCCACCAGGTCGACCACGCGCTGGGCCAGGGCCTCGTCGGCAGACAGGCTGACCGACTCGCGCACCGCGCGCTCGGCCCATTCGGCATTGCGTCCGCGCAACTGCGCCAGGCCGCGGATATAGGCCGAAGCGTCGTGCATCTGCTTGCGCGCCATGGTGTCGCCGCCCGCGGGCTCGGTGGCCGGGGCCGAGGCGGGTTTGGCGCCCGGCAGGGCTTCGGGCTTCTGCGGCCCGCCAATGCCGATCTGCACCGGGGTGGCCGCGCCCAGGTTGGTGCCCGGCGCCATCGCCGCGATATGGCTGGCATAGAGGATGTAGGTGCCGGCGCTGGCCGCGCGTGCGCCGCCGGGATAGACATAGCTGGCCACCGGCACCGGCGACGCCAGGATGGCCTGGATGATCTCGCGCATCGACGCGTCCAGCCCGCCCGGGGTGTCCATTTCCAGCACCACCAGCTGGGCGCCGGCCTCGCCGGCGCGCGCAATGCCGCGCAGGATAAAGCTGGCGCTGGCTGGGCCGACCGCGCCGTTCAGCGCAATCACATAGACCGGTGCGATGGCCGTGGTTGCGGCGGATGGCATCGGGCCGCCGGCACTGGCGAGCAGGCTGGCGCAGGCAAGGGCGCAGCACGCCAACACCTGGCTGGACAGCAGCCGAAGGGCCCGCAGCAACGCGGTGGCAGGTTTCATGGCAGGGGACGAGGCACGCTGGGTGCCGTGGTGGCGCCACTTAAAGTGTAGGCCACCGGGCACATCTTGCACGCGGACTGCCGCGCCCGCCCCGGCTCGCTCAGGCTGCCGCCAGTTCCGGCTTTCCGGTGGGCGCGGGGGACGCGGCGGCGAGGGTGTCGACCAAGGCATGCAGGGCCGCACTGGCCATCGACGGGTGCCAGGCCAGCAGCGTGCGCACGCGGCCCGCCGCACCCAGGCTGTGCTGCTGGATGGCGGGCGGGTCCCGGTACAGCCCCAGCACCGAGCTCGGCACGATCGCCGCGCCGATGCCGGCCGCCACGCAGGCGACGATGGCATGGTACGAGTTGAGCTGCAGCACGCGCGGCGTCGGGGCATCGCCGATCACATACCAGTTTTCCAGCCGGGCGCGGTAGTTGCAGCCGGGTTCGAATGCCAGCAGCGTCGGCACCTCCAGGTCGGCCGCGGTGCGCACCGGCCGATGGCGCGCGCGCGTAATCACCACCAGCTCTTCCTCGAATACCGGGACGGCGCTCAGCCCCGGGTCGGTCAGCGGCTCGGCAACGAAGGCGCACTCCACTTCGAAGCGCGCCAGTGCATCCAGCGCCTGGCGCGTGGGCAGCGTGACCAGTTCCAGCTGCACGTCCGGCCACGCCTGGTGGTAAGCGGCCAGCACATTGGGCAGGCGGCTGGCGGCAGTGCTTTCCATCGAGGCAATGCGCAGCCGGCCGTGCGGGCGTGCCGGCAACACCGCCTGGCGCGCTTCCTCGGTCATCGTCAGGATGCGGCAGGCGTAGTCGAACAGGGTCTGGCCGGAGGGCGTCAGCACCATGCGCCGGCCGTCGCGCACAAACAGGTCAACGCCCAGCGACTGTTCCAGCTGGCGGATGCGGGTGGTGACATTGGACTGCACCCGGTGCAGCCGCTCGGCCGCGCGGGTGATGCCGCCGGCCTCGACGACAGCGCGGAAGATTTCAAGCGCGGCAAGATCCATGGGGGGCTCCGGTGGTTATCCATCTGAAATCAAGATGCCTGGCATCTCGATTATTCATTTTTGGGGATGATAAAGCCAGCGTAGCATACAGACATCGCAATGCAACCGCTGCCCCCGGCAGCCAACCATCATGCCGACTCCCCACAGCCTCGAGCCTGAATACCCCGCCGCGCGCCTGGCTGCCTCCGCCGGGCCACGCCCCGAAGCCGGCCCGGTCGCGGTGGCCGTGGCCGGCCTGGTGTCGCTGGCGGTGGTGATGGGCATCGGTCGCTTTGCCTTTACGCCGCTGCTGCCGATGATGCTGCATGACGGCACCGTCACGCTGCATCAGGGAGGCTGGCTGGCCACGTTCAATTACATCGGCTACTTTGCCGGCGCCGCCGTGTGCATGTTCATCCGACCCGATGCGGTGCGCATGGTGCGCTGGGGCCTGGTGGCGACGGTGCTGCTCACACTGGGCATGGCCCTGCCGGGCGGCATGCCCGCCTGGTCGCTGTGGCGCGGCGCCGCGGGCGTCGCCAGCGCGGTGGTGATGGTCTACACCGCGGGCTGGTGCCTGCAGCGGCTGGCGGAACTGGGCAAGCCGGCGCTTGCCGGGCTGATCTTCTGCGGGCCGGGGCTGGGCATCGTCGTCACCGGCCTGGGTGCGTCCGGTATGGTCGGGGCGGGCTGGCGTGCGGACTATGGCTGGGTCGCGTTCACGGTGCTGGCGGTGGTGCTGGTGGCTGCGGTGTGGCGGATCTTCGTCGCGGAGCCTGCCGTGGCGGCGGCGAATGCGCCGTCCCACGCGGCGGCCGGCACCGCCGCCGCGCCGCTCGATGCCCAGACCTGGGTGCTGACTTTCGCCTATGGTCTGGCCGGCTTCGGCTACATCATCACCGCGACCTTCCTGCCCGTGATTGCGCGCGAGGCGCTGCCGGGCACGGTCTGGGCCGACCTGTTCTGGCCGATCTTCGGCGCGGGCGTGGCGGTGGGCGCGTTCCTGGCCACGCGGGTGGGCATGGCGCACGACAGCCGCAAGCTGCTGACGCTGCTGTATGGCATGCAGGCGCTGGGCGTGGCGATCGCGGTGGTGTTCCCGACCGTGGCCGGCTTTGCCCTCAGCAGCCTGCTGGCGGGCCTGCCGTTCACCGCGCTGGTGGCCTTTGCCATGCGCGAGGCGCGGCGCCTGTGGGGGCCGCACGCGGCGCGGCTGATGGGCCTGATGACGGCATCCTACGGGCTGGGCCAGATCGCCGGGCCGCCGCTGGCGACCGCGCTGGTGGCGCGCACCGGGGGCTTCGCCAGTTCGCTGGCGTGCGCGGCGGCGGCGCTGCTGCTGGGCGCGCTGGTATTCGCCTGGATGCGCCGCGCCTGGCCGCTGGCGCCGGACCGGAGCTGAGCACGAAGGTGCGCTAAAGTATTGGCTTTGCCGCCTGGCGCGCCCCGCGAGCGGCTGCCGCGCGCAGGCGGGCAGCCCGTGGCGCGGCACAGAAGCCCGGGGCCGTACCCGGCACGCGACACCGGGCGGCGCAGGAGCGACCCCATGTCTTTTACCTTGCAGCCCGCGCGTGCCGCGGGTGCTTCCCATCCCGTTTCCGCCGAAGAGCAGCGCGTGCGCGTCGACCTGGCCGCCGCCTACCGCCTGGCCGCGCGCGAGGGCTGGGATGACCTGATCTACACCCATATCTCGGCCACGGTGCCGGGCGAGCCCGACCACTTCCTGATCAACCCCTTCGGCTTTGCCTTCGACGAGATCCGCGCCAGCGACCTGGTCAAGATCAATGGCCGCGGCGAAGTCGTCGGCGAGACCGTGCACCCGGTCAATGTGACCGGCTTTGCGCTGCACGCCGCGGTGCATGCCGCGCGCGCCGACGCGATGTGCGTGATGCACCTGCATAACACCGCCGGCATCGCCGTCTCGGCGCAGGCGGCGGGACTGCTGCCGCTGTCGCAGCATGCGATGCGCTTCCACGGCCGCATCGCCTGCCACGACTACGAAGGGCTTGCCTTTACCCCGGCCGAAGGCGCGCGGCTGACCGCGTCGCTGGGCGCGCATCCGGCCATGCTGTTGCGCAACCACGGCACGCTGACGGTGGGCCGCACCGTGGCCGAGGCCTATGTGCTGATGGCGACGCTGATCAAGGCGTGCGAAGTCCAGATCGCTGCGCAGGCGGGCGGTGCGCTGGTGCAGCCCGCTGCGGCGGTGGCGGACAAGACCTCCGAACAGCTCTACGACAACGGCGCGGTCGAAGGCGTGATGGAGTGGCCCGCGTTGCTGCGCAAACTGGATAGAATCGATCCCTCATACCGGGACTGAAGGGGGCTGGTTCCCCGCCGGATCAGCAAGAATCAAGCAAAGGAGCATTGCATGCCGACTTTCCACGTCGAAATGTTTGAAGGCCGTACCATCGAGCAGAAGCGCAAGTTTGTCGAAGAAGTGACCCGCGTGAGCTGCGAGACCCTGGGCTGCTCGCCCTCGGCCGTCGACATCATCATCACCGACATCAAGCGCGAGAACTGGGCCACCGGCGGCGAGTTGTGGGCTGACAAGAAGTAAGGTTTCCCTCCTCGGCTTCACACTGGACACCATGCAGCACTTCGCCTCTGACAACTACGCCGGCTTCTGCCCGGAATCGCTCAAGTACTTCCTGGAAGCCAACGCCAGCGGCCATGAGCAGGCCTATGGCGACGATACCTGGACGCAGAAGGTGTGCGACCGTATCCGCGACCTGTTCCAGACCGATTGCGAAGTGTTCTTCGTGTTCAACGGCACGGCGGCCAACTCGCTGGCGCTGTCGGCGCTGTGCCAGTCCTACCACTCGGTGATCTGCCACGAACTGGCGCATATCGAGACCGACGAATGCGGCGGCCCCGAGTTCTTTTCCAACGGCTCCAAGCTGCTGACCGCGCCCGGCGCCGACGGCAAGCTCACGCCCGATGCGGTCGAGGCGCTGGTTACGCGCCGCTCCGATATCCATTACCCCAAGCCCAAGGTGGTGTCGCTGACGCAGTCGACCGAGGTCGGCACCGTCTACAGCGTGGACGAGGTGCGCGCGATCGCGGCCATCGCCAAGCGCCGGCAGCTGCGCGTGCACATGGACGGCGCGCGCTTTGCCAATGCGGTGGCGTCGCTGGGCGTGCATCCGTCCGAGATCACCTGGCGCGCGGGCGTCGACGTGCTGTGCTTCGGCGGCACCAAGAACGGCCTGCCGGTGGGCGAGGCGGTGGTGTTCTTCGACCGCCGCCTGGCCGAGGACTTTGCCTACCGCGTCAAGCAGGCCGGGCAACTGGCGTCGAAGATGCGCTTTATCTCCGCGCCGTGGCTGGGTCTGCTCGAGAACGACGTGTGGCTCGCCAACGCGCGCCATGCCAATGCGATGGCGCAGCTGCTGCAGCAGCGCATCAGCGATATTCCGGGCGTACGCATCATGTTCCCGACGCAGTCCAACGCCGTGTTCGCCGAGCTGCCGCTGCCGGCGATCGAGGCGCTGCGCGCGAAGGGCTGGCGTTTCTACACCTTTATCGGCGCCGGCGGCTGCCGTTTCATGTGTTCATGGGACCTGCAGCCGCAGACGGTGGAGGCGCTGGCCGCCGACATGCGCGCGGCATGCGGCGCATGATTGACACCTGAGCGGCACCCGGCACCTTATACCTAAAACGACGAGACCCGTTCAGGAGCCCTCAAATGCAATACCGATTCTGCCCGCAGTGCGGCGCACCGCTGGAGGTGCTGCCACTGTCCGGACGCGAACGCCATGCCTGCGTGCAGCAGGACTGTGGCTTCGTGCACTGGAACAACCCGCTGCCGGTGCTGGCGGCGGTGGTGGAGTACCAGGACAAGCTGCTGCTGGCGCGCAATGCCGCATGGCCGGAGACGATGTTCGCGCTGGTGACGGGCTTCCTGGAGCGCGACGAGCCGCCCGAGCTGGGCGTGGCGCGTGAACTGAAGGAAGAGACCAACCTCGATACCGAGTCGGTCGCGCTGATCGGCGTCTACGAGTTCATGCGCAAGAACGAGCTGATCATCGCCTATCACGTCAAGGCGACCGGCACTGTCCAACTGTCCGAGGAACTGGCCGACTACAAGCTGGTGGCGCCGGAGGATGTGCGCGTCTGGTCGGCCGGCACCGGCTTCGCGGTGGCCGACTGGCTGGCCGCGCGCGGCTACCCGGTGCGCTTCTTCGACCGCCACACTGGCGCGGACATTCCGGACCCGCGCCGCCCGCACGACTTCAGCTAGGTCGGGGCTTCGCTACAATACCGCTGGTAAGGCTGGCTTCCAGCCGGCCTCCAGCCACCCAAGCATCGAAGGAAGAGACGAATGGAGTTCCAGAAAGAAGTGGATGCGCGCGGCCTGAACTGCCCGCTGCCTATCCTGCGCACCAAGAAGGCCCTGGCCGACATGGCCAGCGGCGACGTGCTCAAGGTGCTGGCCACCGATCCCGGCGCAACGCGTGATTTCCAGGCCTTTGCCAAGCAGACCGGCAATGAGTTGCTGTCGCACTCGGAAGTGGACAAGGTGTTCGTGTTCTATATGCGCCGGCGCTGAAGCGCGCATCGGCCCGTACGCTGCGGGCTCGCCCAAGGAAAAAGCCGCTCGAAGCGGCTTTTTCTTTTTCCTCGGCTGGACGGCGTCAGCTGCCGATGCCCGTCAGGTGCTCGCGCGATTCCAGGTAGGCGCTGAAGTCGGCGCCGACTTCCGGGTGCTTCAGGGCGAACTCGACGGTCGCCTTCAGGTAGCCCAGCTTGCTGCCGCAGTCATAGCGGCGGCCCTGGTAGCGGTAGGCCAGTACCTGCTCCTGGCCCAGCAGCGACTGGATTGCATCGGTCAGCTGCAGCTCGCCGCCGGCGCCCGGCTTCAGGTCGCGCAGGTGGTCGAAAATGCGCGGCGTCAGGATGTAGCGGCCGACCACGCCGAGGTTTGACGGCGCGTCTTCCGGTGCCGGCTTCTCGATGATGCCCGAGACCTTGATCACGTCCTCGTCCCACTCGCGGCCATCGATCACGCCGTAGGAGCGGCTTTGCTCGGGCGTGATTTCCTCGACGCCCAGCACCGAGCAGTTGTAGTGGTTGAACGCATCCACCATCTGCTTCATCACCGGCGGCTTGCCGTCGATCAGGTCATCGGCCAGCATCACCGCGAACGGGGTGTCGCCCACCAGCTTGGCCGCGCACAGCACCGCGTGGCCCAGGCCCAGCGCTTCGGGCTGGCGTACGTAGTAGCACTCCACGTTGGCCGGCTTGATCGAGCGCACCACGTCCAGCAGCGCCTGCTTGTTCTTGGCTTCGAGCTCGACTTCCAGTTCAAAGGCCTTGTCGAAATGGTCCTCGATGGCGCGCTTGGAGCGGCCGGTGACAAAGATCATCTCGGTAATGCCGGCGGCCATGGCTTCTTCCACGGCGTACTGGATCAGCGGCTTGTCCACTACCGGAAGCATTTCCTTGGGGCTGGCCTTGGTGGCTGGCAGGAAGCGGGTGCCCAGGCCCGCAACCGGGAACACAGCCTTGGTGACGCGATTTTCCATATCAGGTGTACCTCTCAGATTCCAGTCCATAACCCTGCCAGCCATCATGGGCGCCGTCTGTCCGGTTCTGTCCGACGAGGCCGGACAGAACCCCCGGCCGGCAGGGGCGTGATTGCGGCCGCCGCGCCGTCAGGCCGGCAGCCGCTGCAGCTGGCCTTGCAGTTTGGCCAGCGTCTGCTCGAAATCGGCCAGGCGCTGTGTCTCTTGCGCCACCACGGCAGGTGGCGCCTTGGCGACAAAGCTCTCGTTGGACAGCTTGGCACGGCACTTGCCGATTTCACCACCGATGCGCTCGACTTCCTTCGACAGGCGCGCGCGCTCGGCGCCGACATCGATCTCGATCTTCAGCAGCAGGTGGTTGCCCCCGGCAATGGCCACCGGCGCACCGGCGCCTTCAGCCTGCAGGGCGGCCTCATCTTCAAAGACGCGCACCTCGGAAAGCTTTGCCAGTGCCTGGATATGTGCGCTCGCCGCCTTCAGGAAGGCGCTGTCGCCCTCGGCGTAGAGCGGGATGCGCTGGGCCGGCGAGATGTTCATCTCGCCGCGCAGGTTGCGGCACGCATCGATCACTTCTTTCAGGCGCGCGACCCATTGCTCGGCATTTTCGTCGATCTTGGCGACGGCGGGCAGCGGATACGGCTGCAGCGCGATTGTTTCCGAGCCATCACCCTTGGCCCGGCCGGCCAGCGGGGCCACCTTCTGCCACAGCTCTTCGGTGATGAACGGGATGATCGGATGCGCCAGGCGCAGCACGGTCTCGAGCACGCGCAGCAGCGTGCGCCGCGTGGCGCGCTGCTGGGCTTCGGTGCCGTTCTGGATCTGCACCTTGGCCAGTTCCAGGTACCAGTCGCAGTACTCGTCCCAGACGAACTTGTAGATGGCGTTGGCGATATTGTCGAAGCGGTACTCGGCAAAGCCCTTTTCGACCTCGGCCTCCACGCGCTGCAGCAGCGACACGATCCAGCGGTCGGCCTGCGAGAAGTCCAGGTAGCCGTCCGGGCCGCAGTCGTTGTTGCACGGGCCCATGCCGCAGTCATGGCCTTCGGTGTTCATCAGCACGAAGCGGGTCGCGTTCCACAGCTTGTTGCAGAAGTTGCGGTAGCCCTCGCAGCGGCCGGTGTCGAAGTTGACGTTGCGCCCGAGCGTGGCCAGCGACGCAAAGGTGAAGCGCAGCGCGTCGGCACCGAAGGCGGGAATGCCTTCCGGGAATTCCTTCTTCGTCTTCTTCTCGATCTTGGGCGCGTCCTTGGGGCGGCGCAGGCCGGTGGTGCGCTTCTGCAGCAGGGTGTCGAGGTCGATGCCGTCGATCAGGTCCACCGGGTCCAGCGTGTTGCCCTCGGACTTGCTCATCTTCTTGCCTTCCGAATCGCGCACCAGGCCGTGCACGTAGACGGTGTGGAAGGGCACCTTGCCGGTGAAGTGCTTGGTCATCATGACCATGCGCGCGACCCAGAAGAAGATGATGTCGTAGCCGGTCACCAGCACCGACGACGGCAGGAAGTGCTGGATCTCGGGCGTTTCTTCCGGCCAGCCCAGCGAGGAGAAGGGCACCAGCGCCGACGAGAACCAGGTGTCGAGCACGTCTTCCTCGCGGCGCAGGCTGCCGGTGCTGCCGGCGGCCTTTGCCTTGGCCAGTGCTTCGTCTTCGGTGCGGCCGACAAAGCAGTTGCCGGCATCGTCATACCACGCCGGGATCTGGTGGCCCCACCACAGCTGGCGCGAGATGCACCAGTCCTGGATATTGCCCAGCCACTGGTTGTAGGTGCTGATCCAGTTTTCCGGCACCAGCTTGATCTCGCCGCTCTGCACGGCGTCCAGCGCCACTTCGGCGATCGAGCGGCCCGGGTAGAAGGTGCCTTCCGGCGCCGGCTTGCTCATGGCGACGAACCACTGGTCGGTCAGCATCGGTTCGATCGCGCTGCCGGTGCGCTCGCTGCGCGGGGTCATCAGCTTGTGCTTCTTGACCTCGGCCAGCAGGCCGCGCTTGTCCAGGTCCTCGACGATGGCCCTGCGCGCGTCGAAGCGGTCCAGGCCGGCGTAGGCGGCGGGGGCGTCGGCGACGATCTTCGCGTCCAGGGTCAGGATCGACAGCTGCGGCAGGTTGTGGCGCTGACCCACCGCATAGTCGTTGAAGTCATGGCCCGGGGTCACCTTGACCACGCCGGTGCCGAACTCGCGGTCGACGTATTCGTCGGCAATCACCGGGATCTGGCGCTCGGTCAGCGGCAGCTGCACGAACTTGCCGATCAGGTGCGCATAGCGCTCGTCTTCCGGGTGGACCATCACGGCCACGTCGCCCAGCATGGTTTCGGGGCGGGTGGTGGCCACGGTCAGGTGGGTCAGGCCGCCCTTGGCGTCAGCCTCGACCAGCGGATAGTGGATATGCCACAGCGAGCCTTCTTCCTCGACGCTGTCGACTTCCAGGTCCGACACGGCGGTGCCCAGCACCGGGTCCCAGTTGACCAGGCGCTTGCCGCGGTAGATCAGGCCCTGCTCGTACAGGCGCACGAAGACTTCGGTGACCGCCTTCGACATCTCGGGCGACATCGTGAAGTACTCGCGGCTCCAGTCGATCGACGCGCCCATGCGCCGCACCTGGCGGGTGATGGTCGAGCCCGACTCTTCCTTCCAGGCCCACACCTTCTCGGTGAACTTCTCGCGGCCCAGGTCATGGCGCGACACGCCCTGCGCCTCGAGCTGGCGCTCCACCACGATCTGGGTGGCGATGCCGGCGTGGTCGGTGCCCGGCACCCACAGCGTATTGGCGCCCGCCATGCGTGCATGGCGTGCCAGGCCGTCCATGATGGTCTGGTTGAACGCGTGGCCCATATGCAGCGTGCCGGTCACATTGGGCGGCGGCAGCTGGATCGCGAAGTCCGGGCGGGCAGGGTCGAAGGTCGGCTTGGCGATGCCGCGCTTCTCCCACTCGGGGCCCCATTTCGCCTCGATGGCGGCGGGTTCGAAGCTCTTGGCAAGCGATTGGTCTTGGGCGGTCATGCTGGGATGTCGATGTTGGCGTCTGGATGCGTGGCAGGTGCGGTGGCCTGCGCCTGGCGGCCGGTGCCAGCCTGCAAAGGCCGGCCTGGCGCCAGTAAAACATCAAATTATACGGGGGGCGGCCGGCTGGTGCCTATTTCGTGGTCACCGGGCCCGGCCGGCAGCGGCTTGCCGGCACGGGGGCGAGGCGCCGCCGCGACGGTCGGATCGGCTGCCGGATGTGATTTATGGGACAGGGCCCCCCGGTATAATTGCCGCTATTCAACCAGGCCTCTCCGATGTCCGATCTGCTCGCCAACCTGAACGCCGAACAACTAGCCGCCGTCACCCTGCCCGACGAACCGGCGCTGATCCTGGCGGGCGCGGGCAGCGGCAAGACCCGTGTGCTGACCACGCGCATCGCCTGGCTGATCCAGAACGGGCATGTTTCGCCGGCGGGCATCCTGGCGGTGACCTTTACCAACAAGGCCGCCAAGGAAATGCAGACGCGGCTGTCGTCGATGCTGCCGATCAACACCCGCGGCATGTGGATCGGCACCTTCCACGGCCTGTGCAACCGCATGCTGCGCGCGCATTTCCGCGACGCGGGCCTGCCCCAGACCTTTGCCATCCTGGACAGCCAGGACCAGCTCTCGGCGCTCAAGCGGCTGTTGAAGGCGCTCAACGTCGACGACGAGAAGTACCCGGCCAAGAACCTCCAGTACTTCATCAACAACGCCAAGGAGCAGGGCCTGCGCCCGGCCGACGTCGAGGCCAACGACGACTTCAACAAGCGCTTTGTCGACCTCTACGCCGCCTACGACCAGCAGTGCCAGCGCGAGGGCGTGGTCGACTTCGCCGAGCTGCTGCTGCGCTGCTACGAGCTGCTGCGCTACAACGACGCCATCCGCCAGCACTACCAGCACCGCTTCCGCCATGTGCTGGTCGACGAGTTTCAGGACACCAACGTGCTGCAGTACCAGTGGCTCAAGCTGCTGGCCGGCTATGGCACGCAGAACCCGGCCGCGGTCTTTGCCGTGGGCGACGACGACCAGAGCATCTACGCCTTCCGCGGCGCCAACGTCGGCAATATGCGCGATTTCGAGCATGAGTTCCGCGTGCGCCGGATGATCAAGCTGGAGCAGAACTACCGCTCGCACGGGCATATCCTGGATTCGGCCAACCACCTGATCTCGCACAACGCGCGCCGCCTGGGCAAGAACCTGCGCACCGACGCCGGCCACGGCGAGCCGGTGCGGGTGTTCCAGGGCGGCTCGGACGGCCAGGAAGCCGCCTGGATCATCGAAGAAATCCGCGACCAGATCGCGCAGGGCGCCAGCCGCGCCGAGATCGCCATCCTGTACCGCAGCAACGCGCAGTCGCGCGTGATCGAGCATGCGCTGTTCTCGGCCGGCATCCCGTACCGCGTGTACGGCGGCCTGCGCTTCTTCGAGCGCGCCGAAATCAAGCACGCGCTGGCCTACATGCAGTTGCTGGAGAACCCGCGCAACGACGCCGCCTTCGGCCGCGTGGTCAACTTCCCGGCGCGCGGCATCGGCGCGCGCTCGCTGGAAGTGCTGCAGGACATGGCGCGTCAGTACGACAGCGCGCTGGCCGAGGCCGTGGCCTACGTGCCCGGCGCCGCCGGCAGCAAGCTGGCGGCGTTTACGCGCCTGATCGACAAGATGCGCGAGGACACGCGCCGCATGACGCTGGCCGAGACCGTCGAATACGTGATCAACCACAGCGGCCTGATCACCCACTACCAGGGCGAGAAGGAAGGCCAGGACCGCATCGAGAACTTGCAGGAACTGGTAACCGCCGCGCAGGCCTTCGTGGTCGAGGAAGGCTACGGCCTGGAAGCGCTGGCCGCGGTAATCCCGGCCGATCGAAGCCCCGCCGCGCCGGCGCTGGCCGACGGCGACCAGGCCCAGCAGGTGCTGGACCCGGAGGCGCTGCCGGTGGTGATGACGCCGCTGGTAGCGTTCCTGACCCACGCCTCGCTGGAAGCGGGCGACAACCAGGCCCAGGCCGGCCAGGACGCGGTGCAGATGATGACCGTGCACGCGGCCAAGGGGCTGGAGTTCGACGTGGTCTTCATCAGCGGGCTGGAAGAAGGGCTGTTCCCGCACGAGAACAGCATGATGGACCCGGACGGCCTGGAGGAAGAGCGCCGGCTGATGTATGTGGCGATCACGCGCGCGCGCAAGCGGCTCTACATGTCGTTCGCGCAGAGCCGCATGCTGCACGGCCAGACCCGCTACCACGTGCGCTCGCGCTTCTTCGAGGAACTGCCCGAGGCCTCGCTCAAGTGGCTGACGCCGCCGGCGCAGAGCTACGGCGGCGTGCGCCGCCAGGAGCGCGACAACGCCTGGGGCCGCGACTGGTTCCGCAAGCCCGAGGACGTGCCCTACACCGGCACGCGCCCCACCGGCGGCATGGACACCGGCAACGGCTATGCCGATGCCAGGCGCGAGGCCGGCACCGGCTTCCGCGTGGGCCAGTCGGTGTTCCACAACAAGTTCGGCGAAGGCGTGATCACCGCGCTGGAAGGCGAGGGCACGGACGCGCGCGCCAATATCAACTTCAAGCGCCACGGCGCCAAGTGGCTGGCGCTGTCGGTGGCGAAGCTGGACACGATCGACTGAGCGGGTCCGGCTTCGCGGTGCGCCATGTAGCGTCTGGTCCGGCTCAGGGCAGGGCGTGGCGGACCTCGCCGGCCTTCTGGTCGGGACTGTCCACGGTCATGAGCGGATTGATGAACAGCGAGGCCACTGCGCCAACGCCGAGCAGTGCCGCCGAGATCATGAACGGCAGGTGATAGCTGCCGGTGGTCTCGATCAGGTAGCCGAACACCACCGGCGACACCATGCCGGCCACCCCGAAACCGGTGTTCATCATGCCGCCCGCGGTGCCGGCGTACTTGCCGGCGATGTCCAGCGGCAGGCTCCACAGCACGGCGTTGGTCAGCTCCAGGAAGAAGAACGACAGCGACAGCAGGATCACGGCGTTGACGGCATCGCCGGTGTAGGTCATCGGCACGATGAACATCAGAGAGCCGGCCAGCCCCACGAACAGGATCGAGCCGCGTGCCAGGCGCAGGTTGCCGGTGCGCCGGTAGATGCGGTCCGACAGCATGCCGCCGAGCGTGTCGCCGACCACGCCGGCCAGCAGCGGCAATGACGTGAACAGGGCCAGCTGCTTCAGGTCGAAGCCCCGTGCTTCCTTCAGGTAAGAAGGCAGCCACGTCAGGTAGACCCACAGCGACCAGCCGTAACAGAAGTCGACGAAGGTCACCAGCCACATGCGCCGGAACAGGCGCCGCCACGGCGTGGCCGCCTTGGCGGCCTGCTGGCACTCGCCGCGCCGGTAGCCGATTTCCTGCAGCTCCTGCGCGGTCACGCGGCTGTGCTTGTCGGGCGAGTCCTTGAACACGAAGGCGTACAGCAGGGTCCAGCCGAGGCTGACCGTGCCCAGCACGATAAAGGCCTCGCGCCAGCCGGCGGTCGCCACGATGGCCAGCACGATCGGCGGCGTGATCGCGCCGCCCAGCCGCGCGAAACTGTGGGTGATGCCCTGCGCGAAGCCGCGTTCCGCCACTGGCATCCAGTAGGTGAAGGCGCGCGTCGCGGTCGGGAACGCCCCGCCTTCGCCGATACCCAGCGCGAAGCGCAGCACCACCAGCATCAGCACGCTGCCGGCGAAGCCGGTCAGGACCGTGGCCACGCCCCAGATCAGCGACAGCACGATCAGCACCTTCTTGGGCCCGAATTTGTCGGACATCCAGCCGCCGAGGATCTGCATGGCGGCATAGGGGTAGGCAAAGGCCGAGAACACCAGTCCCAGCTGCGACGAGGTCAGCCCCATTTCCTCGCGGATCAGGGGGGCGGCGACCGAGATGTTGACGCGGTCGATATAGGCGATGAAATACATCAGGCACATGACGCCCAGGATCATGTGTCGGGTCTTGATGCGTTGCTTCATACCACCTCCTATGTGCGGCGCGCGCACGTGGCGTTGACGGGACGGCGGGCCGGCGCACGGTCCGTAGCCATGCGCTTGCGGCGCGCCGGGGGCGCGGCGCCGGCCGCGCTGCCCCGTCCTTGAGCAATCTGTCTGTGGTCTTGCGTCGTGTCTCCTGGTCTGGCGGATTCCGGTCGGGCAGGCTCCTTGGCGAGGGTTGTGGAAAGGGAGGGCGGGTTCAGGCGTGGTCGAGCAGCCTGAGCCGCTGCACCTTGCCCGACGGGCCGCGCGGCAGTTCGGCGATGAAGCGGAACTCCTTCGGCGTCTTGTAGCGGCCCAGTTCGCGCAGGCAATGCGCGCGCAGCGCGGCGAGCGCGTCTTCATCGCAGTGCGCCGCCTCGCGCATGACCACGTAGGCGACGATCTCCTGCCCGTAGGCCGGGTCCGGCACGCCGACCGCAGCGGCTTCGAGCACGGCCGGATGGCGCAGCAGCGCCTCGTCGATCTCGCGCGGGGCGATGTTCTCGCCGCCCTTGATGATCAGTTCCTTGGCGCGCCCGGTGATGTAGAAATAGCCATCGGCGTCGCGGTAGCCGAGGTCGCCGGTGCGCAGCCAGCCATCGTGCGTAAAGGCCTCGCGCGTGATGTCCGGCGCCTTGTAGTAGCCGGCCATCACGTTCTCGCCCTGCAGCACGATCTCGCCGACCTGTCCGTCGGGCACGGGCATGCCGTCGCGCCCGAGTACGCGGGCGCGCGTGCCCGAGGGCCGGCCGATGCTGCCGATGCGCCGCCGCTCCGGGTCGAGCGGATTGCTGAACGCCGGCGCGGCGGTCTCGGTCATGCCCATGGTCTCGATCACGCCGATGCCGAAGCGCGCTTCGAAGGCGCGGTGATGCTCCGGCGGCAGCGCGGCCGAGGCCGAGCGGCAGAAGCGCACGCCGGCCGGCGCCCGGCCGTGCGTATCGTTCAGCAGGTAGGCGATGATGGTCGGCACCACGTTCAGCCAGGTGCAGCCGTGGCGCGCGCTGTCCTGCCAGAACGCGCTGGCGGAAAAGCGCATCGGCATCACCACCGAGCCGCCGTGCACCAGCGGCGCGATCGCGGTTACGACGAGGCCGTTGATGTGGTACAGCGGCAGCGTCGCCAGCACCCGGTCGGCCGGCCCGAGGCCGTGCTCGCGGCTGACGTTGGCACCGTTGGCCATGAGGTTGCGCTGCGTCAGCAGCACACCCTTGGGCGTGCCGGTGGTGCCGGACGTGTACATCAGCAGCGCGGGCGCGTCAGGTCGCGGCGCGGGCAGTGGCGACGCAGCTTGCTGCATGGCGGGCAGTGCCGGCAGGCTGCCGGCGTCGGGCGCGGTGACGATCACCGGCACGTCCAGCCCGGCCTCGCGCAGGGCCTCGCGGATGGCGGCTGCGCCGTCGGGCCAGGTGAAGACCAGCCGCGTATCCGAATGCGCAAGGATGTAGCGCAGCTGGGCCGGCTGGCACAGCAGGTTGATCGGGTTGACGACCAGCCCGCAGGCCATGGTGCCGAGCAGGAGCCGCGCGGTCTGCTCGCCGTTGGGCAGGTACACCGACACCGTCTGCCCGCTGCCCAGTCCGGCTGCCGCATAACTGCGGCTTAGCGTGTCGGCGTCGGCCGCCAGCGCGCCGAAGGTGAGCGCATGGCCGCTGTCTGGCGATAGCAGGTAGGGCTTGTCGGGCCACTGCGCGGCACGCACGGCCACCAGCGCGGCCAGGGTGTCGAACACTTCGGGTTCGGTGCGCGCGTTCATTTGCCGACCCTCGCGAAGTAATCGCCCAGCAGGTCCGCTTCATCGGGCACGTGCTCGGCGATGGGCACGGCGATGCGGGTGATGTTCAGGTACTGGCGCCAGCCGAGGTTGTCCGAGAAGTTGTTGCCGCCCCAGGTGCCGCAGCCCATCGACAGCGAGAACGGCAGGCCGTTGTCGAAATTCCCGCCGGTGGCGAAGCAATGCGCCTGGTTCACGATCACGCGCGCCACCGGCAGTTCCAGCCCGAGCTGCAGCGCGTGACGCGGATTGGTTGAATGCAGGCTGACCGAATGGCCGGCGCCCATGTAGGCGTACAGGCACGCGACGCGCTCGACCGCCGCCGCGAAGTCGGCGGCGCGGTAGACCGTCAGCACCGGCGAGAGCTTTTCCCCGGAGAAGGGGTAGTCGCTGCCGACGCCGGTTTCTTCCACCAGCAGCATCGTGGGCTGCAGCGCGCGCACGCGTTCCAGCCCGGCAAGCCCGGCAATGCGCGTCGCGCTCTGTCCCGTGAAGGTGCCGGCGAGCTTGCCGTCCTGCCACATCAGCGCCTGCAACCGCGCTTTCTCCGCAGCCGTGAGCAGCACGCCGCCGACGGCCGCCAGGGCGTCGAGCATGGGCAGGTAGACGGCGTCGAGCACGACCAGGCTGTTCTCCGAAGAGCAGCTGGTGGCGTTGTCGAAGGTCTTGGAGCGCGCCACCTTGGCCGCCGCGTCATCCAGTGCCGCGCTGGCGTCGATGATCGAGGCCACATTGCCGGCGCCCACGCCGAAGGCCGGCGTGCCGGAGGTGTAGGCCATGCGCACGTTGGCTTGCGAGCCGGTTGCGACCACCAGGTCGGCCTGCCGCATGAGTGCTGCCGTGGCGGCCTTCGACACCGGCGCGGGCAGCATCTGGACCAGGTCGGCGGGCAGGCCGGCGCGGGCGAACTCGGCGTGGATGAACGACAGCAGCAGCGCGCACGTGTCCTGCCCTTTCGGCGATGGCGCCACGATCACGCTGTTGCCGCACTTGAGCGCGTTGATGATCTTGTTGGCCGGCGTGGCCGCGGGATTGGTCGACGGGGTGATGGCCGCCACCACGCCCACGGGCCGCGCGATCTCGGTGATGCCGGAGGCCGCATCCTGCGCGATCACGCCCACCGTCTTGCGGCCATGCAGGTCGCGCAGCAGGCCCAGCGTCTTGCGGTAATTCTTGCGGATCTTGTCGTCGACATTGCCCAGGCCGGTGTCGGCGACGGCACGCTCGGCCAGCTGGCGGTTGCGCGCGGGCTCCATGATGGCCCACGCGGCGGCGGCGACCGCGGTGTCGACGGTGGCCTGGTCGGCACGCGCGAACTCGCGCTGCGCCTGCCGGGCCCGGGCCACGACTGCTGTGACGGCTTCGGCTGCGCCTTCTGCTGCGGATTGCGCAGGCATGGACGCCGCCGGTAGGGACAAATCGGAATTGTTGGACTGCCGGCGATGCAGTATTTGCACACTCATGGATTCGACTCCGCGGTTTGGACGGTCAGGGCCGCCGCGCTTGGTCGTGCACTTCGCGGCACTGGTCGGCGGCCCTGGATCGAATCTAGTGAAGCGCGCCAGCCAGTCCGTCCCAATTTGTGCGCTTTCGCGAGCGCGCAGCCGGGGTGCGATGCGGAATTCAGTTTTCGGGACGGCCATGCGTCCCGGAATCTTCTAAATTTGATCCATGAGCAATCACTCGAATGCCGCCGCGGTGCGCGCCTTCCGCATTCTCGAGATCCTGTCCACGGCCGATGAGCCACTGTCGCTGGCGTCCATCGTGCAGGCGATCGAGCTGCCGAAGCAGACCGTCCACCGCATCCTCAAGCAGCTGGAAAGCACATGGCTGGTGTCGCGCACGGCTGGCAACCGCCACTACGAGTGCTCATCGCGCGTGCGGCAGCTGGCCGTCAATGTGCTGATGCAGGCAGGTCCGGCGGCGGCGCGGCATGCGATCCTGCAGCAACTGGTCGACAAGATCGGGGAGACCTGCAACCTGACCATGCTGTCAGGCGATGACGTGGTCTATCTGGACCGCGTGGAAACGCAATGGCCGCTGCGCATGCACCTGCAGCCAGGCTCGCGGGTGCCGCTGCATTGCACTGCCAGCGGCAAGCTGCTGCTGGCGTTCCTGCCGAGCGCGCAGCGCCAGCGCCTGGTCGCCAGCCTGCCGCTGCGCGCGCACTCGGCGCATACCATCACCAATGCCGAGGCCTTGCATGCGGAGCTGGCCGAGACGCGGCGGCGGCGCCTGGGCATCAACAATCAGGAAAACCTGGAGGGCATGATCGCGGTCGCGGTGCCGGTGATGCGCAACCGGAGCCGCGCCTGCGCGGCGATTGCCGTGCAGGTGCCGATGGCGCGCATGACGATGGACCAGCTGATGGGGTTCGTGCCAGACCTGCGCCTGGCAGCGGACGAGATGGTGAAGACCTTCTGCGAATAGCCCGTTGGCCCGTTGTTCAGGCGCCCGGGGTTGCCGTCGCGGCCGGATCCACGCCCGGCGGCGTCACGTTGAAGCAGCCCCGGTAGGTTGCGTAGAACGAGCAGTACAGGATCGCCAGCATCAGCAGCGAATACGGCGTGACCAGGAACGACAGCACCGTCTCCGCGCCGAAGGCGCTGAACACCGCCTCCAGGAAGAACGGGATCGCCACCAGCAGCATCGCGAACAGCACCGCGTAGGTGAAGAACGCGCCGCGGTTGCGCCAGCAGGCGGTCCAGCTGAAGAACAGCGCCTTGACCGGCGGCACGCCGTGCCAGGCCGCCAGCAGCGGCGCGAACCAGAACATCATTGCGATCGGCGTGTACAGCAGCGCGCCGATCAGCATGGCGTAGTACAGCTGGCGCACCGCCTCGGCGGTCGGCGCTTCTTCCTTCAGCACGATCGGCACCAGCGCGCTCATGTCGACCACGGCGCCGGCGATCAGCCCCAGCACGAACACCAGGCCGGCGTAGATGCCGCCCAGCACCAGCAGGTTGCGCGTGGCTTCCTTGCCGTTGGCGCGAAAGCCCGCCAGCAGCACGGTGGGCAGTACGCGCTTGTTCTGGATCACGTCGCGGCATGCGGTCATCACGCCGACCGACAGGCCGGGGGTGACCACCAGCAGCGCGATGATGCCGATCAGCGGCACCACGATGGCCAGCTGCGCGGCGATCAGGTAGACGAACAGCAGCATCAGGAAGGTCAGCGGGTTCTTGCGGAACAGCCAGATGCCCTGGCGGAACCAGGTGTAGCCTTCCTTGGCAGGGACTTCCAGTAGTTGCATACGGATCAGATCCAGGGGAGCGGGGCGCTCGCAGGGTTCGCGGGAGTTGCGTCCAGGCGCCGGCGCAGGATGCGTTCGAAATGGGTCGGATCGTGCGGCTGCAGCATGTCGGCCTCGCGCGGCAGGTAGAAGTCCCACAGTCGCGACACCCAGAAGCGCAGCGCACCCGCGCGCAGCATGTC
This sequence comes from Cupriavidus sp. LA-1, assembly GCF_055385985.1. Classification (NCBI taxonomy): domain Bacteria; kingdom Pseudomonadati; phylum Pseudomonadota; class Betaproteobacteria; order Burkholderiales; family Burkholderiaceae; genus Cupriavidus; species Cupriavidus sp. LA-1. The sequence continues at coordinate 809,404 of NZ_AP031387.1, forward strand.
CTGCCAGTGCGCGGCTTCAGTATCGGTCAGCGGCCTGACCGCATGATAAGCCCGCAGCAGGGCCTGCGCGCGCGCCGGGTCGAGTTCGCCGCTGGCCAGGTCGATGCACCAGTCGTTGACGGTGACCGCCACATCGAACAGCCACTTGTCGTTGCCGGCGAAGTAGAAGTCGAAGAAGCCGCCCAGGCGGTGGCGCCCGCTGCCGTCTTCCTCGAACAGCGCGTTGTCGCGGAACAGGTCGCAGTGGCACGGGCCTTCGCCCAGGCTGGTGTAGGCCGCGCTGGCGAAGAAAGCGGCCTGGTGGGCGATCTCCTGCTGCAGCAGCGCGCGCTGCCCGGCATTGAGGAAGGGCAGGATCTCGCGCTCGGTCTGCTGCCACCACGGCAGGCTGCGCAGGTTGGGCTGGCGGCGCGGATAGTCCAGGCCGGCCAGGTGCATGCGCGCCAGCATGTCGCCGACTTTGGCGCAGTGCTGCGCGTCGGGTGCCAGCTGCGACGCGCCGGGCAGGCGCGTGACGATGGTGGCGGGCTTGCCCTTGAGCGGGCGCAGGATCTCGCCGTCGCGCGCCGGGATCGGCGCGGGCACGCGGATGCCGCGCTCGGCCAGGTGCGCCATCAGGTGCAGGTAGTAGGGCAGCTGCTCGAACGTCAGGCGCTCGAAAATGGTCAGCACGTACTGGCGCGTCTGGCCATCGTGCTCCGTGGTGAGGAAGAAATTGCTGTTCTCGATGCCAGAGGCGATGCCGCGCAGTTCGCGCACTTCGCCAAGGTTGAAATCCAGCAGCCAGCGGGCGATCTCGTCCTGCGAGACCGTGGTGAATACGGCCATACTCGTTGTGTGAAGCGAATCGGAAAACGGCGGGCGCCAAATTCGGACAAAGTCCGGGCCGCCGCCGCGGCATGACTGCCGGAGGGCCGGCGCGGCCTGGGGCTTATGCCAGGCCGTGGGCAAGCGAACTCAGAACTTCAGGTTGACCGAAGGCACGCGGTTGACGTCGTGATCGCGGATCTTGGGCGAGCTGTCTTCCGGCTTGCTCATTTCGTATTTTGTGCCGAAACCTGATTTGACCTGGATATCGGTGGCCCGTCCCTTGTCGCGGTACTCGCGCACCTGGGTGCCATCGCGCTCATTGAGCTGGAAGCTCGGCTCGCGCGGCTGGTTCAGTTGCGACTTGGCCGCCGGCGCGATCGGCTGGTTGTTGATCTGGTTCAGCTCCTGCTGCGTCAGCGCATTGCTTTCCTGCGCGACGGCCCAGCCGGAAGCCAGCGCCAGCGCGGCCGCCACGGCGGCGAGGCTGGACGCGGACCGCCTGGCAGGCGATTCGGGCTCGCCGGCCACGGCGGCAGACCGCGTGGACCGGACTGAGCGGACGGGAGAGGGGGAGGTCATCAGGTGCTCCTGTGCGGGCTGCGGAGTGACTTGCGCGCAGCGCCGCGGCATGCGGCGGTTGGACTGCAACCCGGCGGCGCCGGGCTTGGCAGACGGACAGGTTCCATTCTAGCAATTCCTGCCGTGCGCAGGCCGCCGCCGTGCCCCGAGGGGCACCTGCGCGACGACAAAAAGTGCAGTAAAGATCGCTTGATGGTGCGTGCCCGGCCCGGTGCCTGTTCCCGCCTTACAGGTAGAACATCTCTTCCTTGGGCGGGATCGGCTTGTCGCCGCCACGCTGCTCGTAGTAGTCGTAGACCGCTTCCAGCACTTCGTGCGGCTCGTCCACGATCTTCATCAGGTCCAGGTCGTGCTCGGCAATCAGGCCCATCGGCAGCAGCGTGAAGCGGAACCAGTCCAGCAGGCCCTTCCAGAAGCGGCTGCCGAACATGATCACCGGCACCGAGCGCGACTTGCCGGTCTGCACCAGCGTCAGCACCTCGGCCAGCTCGTCGAGCGTGCCGAAACCGCCCGGCATCACGATAAAGGCGTCCGAGTTCTTGACGAAGGTGACCTTGCGCGTGAAGAAGTGGCGAAAGCGCATGGCAATGTCCTGGTAAGGATTGCCCTGCTGCTCGTGCGGCAGTTCGATGTTCAGGCCGACGCTGGCGGACTTGCCGGCGTGCGCGCCCTTGTTGGCCGCTTCCATGATGCCGGGGCCGCCGCCCGAGATCACGGCAAAGCCCGCGTCCGAGAACAGCCGGGCGATCTCGATGGTGCGCTGGTAGTACGGCGAATCCTCGCGCAGGCGTGCGCTGCCGTAGATCGACACGGCCGGGCGGATCTCCGAGAGGTACTCGGTCGCCTCGATGAACTCTGCCATAATCGTGAACATTTGCCACGAGGCGCGCGCCTTCTTTGCGGTAGCGCGGTCTTCGTCGGCCAGCGCACGCAGGCTGGGGATCATCTTGCGCGGATTGGCGCGCGCCGCCGCAGCAGCAGCCTTTTCAGCAGCAACTTCAGGCGGATGGCCCGCGGCGGCAGCATCGGCGGCCGCGGCGATGGCCGCGGCGTGCTCCGCAGCAGCTGCCGGCGGGGGTTGCACGGTATCGCCGGAAAGATCGGAAACATCCGGGTCAGCAAGGGGGGCGGTCGAAGCACCGCCTGCAGCGGCACCAGTCAATTTTGAGTCCATGGGAATGTCGGATAGTCCAAAAACACTCTTGCTCGTCGATGGATCGAGCTATCTGTATCGCGCTTATCACGCTCTGCCGGACCTGAGGAATGGGGAGGGTCTGCCCACAGGGGCAATCTACGGCATGATCAACATGCTGCGCAAGTTGCGCAACGACTACCCGGCAGAGTATAGCGCCTGCGTGTTCGACGCCAAGGGCAAGACCTTCCGCGACGACATGTATCCGGCCTACAAGGAGCACCGGCCGTCCATGCCGGAAGACCTGGCGCGCCAGATCGAGCCGATCCACGAGGCCGTGCGCGCCATGGGCTGGCCGATCGTGGTGGTGGAGGGCGTGGAGGCCGACGACGTGATCGGCACATTGGCGCGCCAGGCCACGGAGCAGGGCGTGCGCACGGTGGTGTCCACCGGCGACAAGGACCTGGCGCAGCTGGTCAACGGCCAGGTGACGCTGGTCAACACCATGAGCGGCGAGGTGCTCGATCCCCCCGGCGTGGTGGCCAAGTTCGGCGTGCCGCCCGAGCGCATCATCGACTACCTGTCGCTGATCGGCGATGCGGTGGACAACGTGCCGGGCGTGCCCAAGGTGGGCCCCAAGACCGCGGTCAAATGGCTGGCCGAACATGGCTCGCTCGACGGCGTGATGGCCGCCGCCCCCGGCATCAAGGGCGTGGTCGGCGAGAACCTGCGCAATACGCTGGACTGGCTGCCGATGGCGCGCCAGCTGGTCACGGTCAAGACCGACTGCGACCTGTCCGCGGCGGTGGCGGACTTCCACGCGCTGCGCGAAATCGGCGAGGACAAAGAGAAGCTGGTGGCGTTCTTCTCGCGCTACGGCTTCAAGACCTGGCTGCGCGAAGCCACCGGCGAAAGCCTGCCCGATGCGCGCGCCCAGGCCCGCGCCCGCGCGGCGTCGGCCCCTGCCCAGGGCGGCCTGTTCGATGCCCCCCCGGCCGCTGACGGCGAGGCCGAGGCGCCGGCAGCGGAAGAGGCCGCGCCGACCGAGATCCGCTACGAGACCGTCAGCACCGAGGCCCAGCTGGAAGACTGGATGCGGCGCATCGAGGCCGCGCCGCTGGTGGCGATCGACACCGAGACCACCTCGCTCGATCCGCTGCAGGCGCAGCTGGTCGGCATCTCGCTGTCGGCCGAGCCGGGCGTGGCCTGCTATATCCCGGTGGCGCACCGCGGCCCGGACGTTGCCGGGCTGCCCGACCATGGCCAGCTGTCGCGCGAGTTCGTGCTCGCGCGCATGCGCGCCTGGCTGGAAGATGCCAGCCGCCCCAAGCTGGGCCAGAACCTCAAGTACGACGTCCATGTTTTCGCCAACCACGGCGTGACGCTGCGCGGCGTGGCGCACGACACCATGCTGCAGAGCTACGTGCTGGCCTCGCACCGCAACCACGGCATGGACAGCCTGGCCGAGCGCCTGCTGAGCCTGAAGACCATCACCTATGAAGAGGTGTGCGGCAAGGGCGCCAGCCAGATCGGCTTCGACCAGATCGACCTGGCGCGCGCCACCGAGTACGCCGCCGAAGACGCCGACGTGACGCTGCGCCTGCACCGCAAGATGTTCCCGCAGGTGGAAGCCGCGGCGGGCCTGCGCCGCGTGTATGAAGAGATCGAGATGCCGGTCTCGGTGGTGCTGCAGAAGGTCGAGCGCAACGGCGTGCTGATCGATGCCGGCCGCCTGGCCACGCAGAGCGCCGAGCTGGGCCAGCGCATGCTGGCGCTGGAGCAGTCCGCCTACGAGGCCGCCGGCCAGCCCTTCAACCTGGGCTCGCCCAAGCAGATCGGCGAGATCCTGTTCAGCCAGATGAAGCTGCCGGTGGTGAAGAAGACCGCCAGCGGCGCGCCCTCGACCGACGAAGAGGTGCTGCAGAAGCTGGCCGAGGACTACCCGCTGCCCAAGCTGCTGCTGGACTACCGCGGCCTGGCCAAGCTCAAGTCCACCTATACCGACAAGCTGCCGAAGATGGTCAACCCGCAGACCGGCCGCGTGCACACCAGCTACGGCCAGGCCACCGCGGTGACCGGGCGGCTGGCGTCGACCGAGCCCAACCTGCAGAACATCCCGGTGCGCACCGAGGAAGGACGGCGCATCCGCGAAGCCTTTATCGCCGAGCCGGGCAGCGTGATCGTGTCGGCCGACTACTCGCAGATCGAACTGCGCATCATGGCCCATATCTCGGGCGACGAGAACCTGCTGCGCGCGTTTGCCAACGGCGAGGACATCCACCGCGCCACCGCCGGCGAGATCTTCGGGGTCGAGCGCGAGGCCGTCAGCAGCGAGCAGCGCCGCTATGCCAAGGTGATCAACTTCGGCCTGATCTACGGCATGAGCGCGTTCGGGCTGGCCAGCAACCTGGGCATCGAGCGCGAGGCCGCCAAGCACTATATCGACCGCTACTTCATGCGCTATCCGGGCGTGGCCCACTACATGGAAGAGACCCGGCAGACCGCGCGCGAGCAGGGTTATGTCGAGACCGTGTTCGGCCGCCGGCTGTGGCTGCCCGATATCAACGGCGGCAACGGCCCGCGCCGCCAGGCCGCCGAGCGCGCCGCCATCAACGCGCCGATGCAGGGCACGGCAGCCGACCTGATCAAGCTGTCGATGATCGCGGTGCAGGGCTGGCTGGAGCGCGACGGGCTGCGCACGCGCCAGATCATGCAGGTGCACGATGAACTGGTGCTGGAGGTGCCGGAGCACGAGCTGGAGCTGGTCAGGGTGCGGCTGCCGGAGTTGATGTGCTCGGTGGCGCAGTTGCGCGTGCCGCTGGTGGCCGAAGTGGGCAGCGGCGCCAACTGGGAAGAGGCGCACTGAAGCCATACCCTGGCGAGCCGGCCGTCCGGGCCGGCTCGCCCGCCTTGCGTGGTGGTATCGAATGAAGCGACTGCTGAGTCAGGCCTGCCGGCTTGCCAGCAATGCTGCAATGCAGCAGACTGTGGAAAAGGCCTCAGGCAAGAATTCACAAAAACGCATCAGGTAGACCATGACAGAAACTAAGACGCCCCCCCGCATCGTTGTCGTCGGAGGGGGAGCAGGGGGGCTGGAACTGGTAACGAAGCTGGGCGACAAGCTCGGCCGCAAGGGCGAGGCGCAGGTGGTGCTGGTGGACCGCCTGCCCACCCATATCTGGAAGCCGCTGCTGCATGAAGTGGCGGCCGGCAGCATGGACCCCAATACGCACCAGCTGGAATATGCGGCGCAGGCGCGCTGGCATCACTTCGAGTTCCAGCTGGGCGAGCTGACCGGCATCGACCGCACCCGCAAGACCATTTCGGTGTCGGCCAGCTTCGACGAGGACGGTGCCGAACTGCTGCCCGCGCGCGAACTGCCCTATGACACGCTGGTGCTGGCGATCGGTTGCGTCACGCATTTCTTCGGCGTGCCGGGCGCGGCCGAGAATGCCATTGCGCTGGATGTCGTGGCGCAGGCCGAGCGTTTCCGCAAGCGGCTGATCGCGGCTTGCGTGCGTGCCCAGAACGGGCGCGGGCGCATGGGCGAGGACGGCCGGCCGCGCGTGGACATCGCCATCATCGGCGCGGGCGCCACCGGCGTGGAGCTGTCGGCCGAACTGCGCAACACCGCGCATGTGCTCAGCGCCTATGGCCTGCACCGGCTTGACCCGCGCCGCGATGTGCGTATCCACGTGATCGAGGCCGGCCCGCGCATCCTGCCGGCGCTGTCCGAGCGGGTCTCGGCCGAGACCGCCAAGCTGCTGAAGAAACTCGACGTCAATGTCCTGACCGGCGAGCGCGTCACCGAGGTCACGCCGCAGGCGGTGCTGACTGCCAGCGGCAAGCATATCGATGCCGACCTGACGGTGTGGGCGGCGGGGATTACGGCGCCGCCGGTGCTGGCCAGCCTGGGCCTGCCGGTCAGCCGCCAGGGCCAGATCGTGGTCGGGCCGACGCTGCAGAGCGAGGGCGACCCGGACATCTTCGCCTTCGGCGATTGCGCCAGCTGCCCGTGGCCGGAGAAACAGGCCTCGGTGCCGCCGCGCGCACAGGCCGCGCACCAGCAGGCTACCTTCCTCTACGACGCGCTGCGCGCCCGGCTGGCAGGGCGGCCGCTGCCCAGGTTCGCCTTCAAGGACCTCGGCTCGCTGGTGTCGCTGGGGCATTTCAGCGCGGTGGGCAGCCTGATGGGCGGGCTGATCGGTGGCTCGATGTTTATCGAAGGGCTGATGGCGCGCGTCATGTACACATCGCTCTACCGCATGCACGTGATGGCGCTGCACGGCGCCCTGGGCATGGCGCTGGACACCGTCTCGCACTGGCTGCGCCGCAAGACCAGTCCGCGCGTCAAGCTGCACTGACGCGGTAGCCCGGCCGGCTCCTGCCGGGCTACCAGTCAAACCTGCAGGCCCGCTCCCCCGGGCGGCCGGCCGCCGGCGTGCATGCGCCGCCATGTCTTCTCCATGTCTGCTTAAAATCTGGCGCTGGCGCCGCATCTCGGCCCAGCCACCAACGATCCTGGAGACACGCATGCTCAAACCGGAAGTGGATAGCCTGGTCCCCGGCCAGACCTTCGACCGCCGCGGCTTTGTCAAGACGGCGCTGGGTTCTGCCTTTGCGGCGGCCGCGCTGCCGGTGATGGCCCAGCAGGCCATCAGGACCGACTTTGCCGGCCTGAGCGCCGGCGAGATCACCATCCCCTCGGGCGGCTTCAGCATGCCGGCCTACCGCGCCCAGCCGGAAGGCAGGAAGAACCCGCCGGTGGTGCTGGTGGTCAGCGAGATCTTCGGCGTGCACGAGCATATCGCCGATGTGTGCCGGCGCTTTGCCAAGCTGGGCTACCTGGCCATCGCGCCGGAGCTGTTCGCGCGGCAAGGCGATCCCCAGAGCTTCGGCACCATCCAGGAACTGCAGCGCGAGGTCATCGCCAAGGTGCCTGACGCGCAGGTCATGGGTGACCTGGACGCCGCCGCGGCCTGGGCCGGTGCCAACGGCGGCGACGTGTCGCGCCTGGCCATCACCGGCTTCTGCTGGGGCGGCCGCATCACCTGGCTCTATGCCGCGCACAATATGCGCCTGAAGGCCGGGGTGGCCTGGTACGGCCAGCTGGCGCCCGAGACGACCCCGCTCAAGCCCAGGAACCCGATCGACCTGGTCGGCCAGCTCCATGCCCCGGTACTCGGCCTGTATGGCGGCAAGGACACCGGCATCCCGCTGGAGCAGGTGGAGAAGATCAAGGCCGCGCTGGCATCGTCGTCCGACCCGGACGCCAGGGCCTCGCGCTTTGTCGTCTATCCGGAATCCGGCCACGCCTTCCATGCCGACTACCGGCCCAGCTACCGCGAGGCCGATGCCAGGGACGGCTGGCAGAAGTGCCTGGACTGGTTCAGGCAGCACGGCGTCGCCTGATCCGGCGGTCCAGGCGCCTGCCGCCCGACGGCAGGATTGCAAAGTCCCGGCGGATACGTACAATGCGGCCTTTGAGTTATTGCAACATTGTTGCGTTTGCCGCCCGGCGCGATGCGGGCGGAACGGCGGGGCCGCGTGGCACCGCCACCCCGGGAGCCCATCATCCATTCGACGCTTTTGTATATCCTGCTCGCCGCCACGATCTCGGGGGTGGGCAGCATCTTCGGGGCGGCGCTGCTGTCGCTGACGGTGGCGTCCCGCGTGGTCGAGCGCATGGTGAGCTTCTCGGTGGGCGTGCTGCTGGCCACCGCGCTGCTGCATTCGCTGCCCGAGGCCTTCGAGTCCGGCGCCGACTCGCGCGCGCTGTTCGGCACCTTGCTGGCGGGGCTGCTGGGCTTTTTCCTGCTGGAAAAGATCTCGCTGCTGCGCCACTCGCACCACCACGAGGGCGACGGGCACCACCACCACCACGGCCATGACCGCGAGGAAGCGGGCCGCAGCGGGCTGACCATCCTGGTCGGCGACACCTTCCACAACTTTGCCGACGGCATCGTGATCGCGGCGGCCTTCCTGGCCGATCCGCATATCGGCGTGGTCACCGCGCTGGCGATCGCGGCGCACGAGATCCCGCAAGAGGTGGGCGACTTCATCGTGCTGCTCAACGCCGGCTTCTCCAAGGCGCGCGCCTTTGCCTTCAACCTGCTGTCGAGCCTGGCGGCGATTGCCGGCGGGCTGGTCGGGTACTACCTGCTCGACGAGATGAGCGGCTGGATTCCGTACGTGCTGGTGATTGCCTCGAGCAGCTTCCTCTATATCGCGGTCAGCGACCTGATGCCGCAGATGCAGCGCAAGCCGCGCTGGCGCGAATCGGCGATCCAGGTGGTACTGGTGGCCGCGGGCATCTCGGCCATCGTCTTCATCACCAACGGCGTGCACGAGCAGCACAGCCACGGCGGGCACGGCCATGCCGCGCCCGTTGCCTCGTCACGCTGAGGTCAGGCCGCCCCGGTAGCGACCGGGCGCGCCGGGTCGGCGCACCATTCGCTCCACGATCCCGGATACAGCGCCGCGCCGCCCAGGCCGGCCGCTTCCAGCGCCAGCAGGTTGTGGCAGGCCGTGACGCCGGAGCCGCACTGCATCACCGCCTGCGCCGGGGCGCGTGCGCCCAGCACCGCGCCGAACTCGGTGCGCAGGGTTTCGGCCGGCTTGAAGCGGCCGTCCGCCCCCAGGTTGTCCTTGAAGAAGCGGTTGACCGCGCCGGGAATATGGCCGCCGACCGGGTCCAGCGTCTCGTTCTCGCCGCGGAAGCGGTCGGGGGCGCGGGCATCGACCACCAGCAGCCCGGCGCTGTCGAGGTTGCCGACCAGCGCGGCCGCGTCGACGGTCGGCACCAGCGACTTGCGGCGGCTGACCTTGCCGGGGAATTCCGGCTCTTCCGCGGCATCGTGCTGCAGCGGCAGGCCGGCCCTGACCCAGGCGTCCTTGCCGCCATCGAGCACGGCCACGGCATCGTGGCCGATCCAGCGCAGCAGCCACCACAGCCGCGCGGCGAATATGCCGCCCTGGGCGTCGTAGGCCACCACGGGGGTGTCGTCGTCCGCGCCCAGCGCCTGCAGGCGAGCGACCAGGTCGTCGGCATCCGGCAAGGGGTGGCGGCCGTTGCTGCCGGTCCTGGGGCCGGACAGCTCATTGTCCAGGTGCAGGTAGAAGGCACCGGGCAGGTGGCCGGTGCGGAAGGCCTCGCGGCCGGCGGCCGGGTCGGCCAGGTCAAAGCTGCAGTCGATCACGACGCAACTGCCGGGCGTGGCCAAGAGCGATTGCAGCGCGGCGACGGAAATCAGCGGTTTCTGCATAGTAGTCCTGTTGCGATCGAACGAAAGGATCAAGGGGAATCTGGCCTGGCCGATGCTACACCTCGGGGTGCACTTCCGCCTCGGGTGACTTGACCGGCGTGGCGGGGGTCGGCTTGGCATCGGTGCCCTGGCGCGCGCGCATCAGCGTGGTGGCGATGCCGCTGGCGATGATCAGCGCCATGCCCAGCCACGACAGCCAGTTCAGGCGGTCGGACCAGATCAGCATGCCCCAGACGCTGGAGAAGACGATGCCGGCATATTGCAGGTTGGCGGTCAGCAGGGTGTTGCCGCGCTTGTAGGCGCGCGTCATTGCGGTCTGGCCCAGCGTGGCCAGGATGCCGATGGCCAGCAGCAGGCCGGCGCCGTACCAGGTATGCGGGCTGACGCCGCCAAGCAGCATCCACACCAGCCCGGCGATCATGCCGACCAGCGAGAAATAGAACACGATGCGGCCCTCGGGCTCGCCCAGCTGGCCGAGCTGGCGCACCTCGACATAGGCCAGCGCAGTGAACATGCCCGAGATCAGGCCGACCAGGCCGCCGGTGAGCTGGTCCTTGCCGACCGACGGCTGCAGCAGGCAGATCACGCCGGCAAAGGACAGCAGGATCGCCAGCACCAGGCGCCGGTCGGCATTGCCGGCGGTGCCGGCCAGCGCCGCGCCGGCGCCCAGGATCAGCGCGATCCACACCGGCGACATGTAGTTCAGCGTCATCGCCGTGGCCAGCGGCAGCAGCGAGATCGAGGTGAACCACAGCATCAGCGCGGTCACGCCGAATACGCTGCGCTTGATGTGCGACAGCATGTAGGGCGTGCGCACCGGGACCCCGCGCGAGGACAGCAGCACCCACATGATGACCACGCTGATCAGGCCGCGGTAGAAGACGATCTCGCCGGTGGTGTAGAGATCGGACGCCAGCTTGACGCCAACCCCCATCAACGAGAAGGCGAAGGCGGCGAACAGCATCCAGAGCGATTGCATGGCGAGGGCGTGGTGAAGCGAGCAGAAGCGGGAGAGGAGTCCGGCGCGCGAGCGGGGCTTCGTGGCTGGCCTCGCGTCGCGGAACGGGCCGGCGCGGGCGGCATGCGCCGCCGGCGCCGAACGATGATTCTAGCAGCGCACATCGGCCCCAAGACAAAACGGACCGCCATGGCGGTCCGTTGCTGCGTGCGTTGTGCGGTTATCGCGCTAGCCGGCGTAAGTCATCGCGCGGCGATACCACTCGTGGAAGTGCTGCATGCCGTCTTCCATCGGCGACTGGTACGGACCGACCTCGCTGGTGCCGCGCTTGAGCAGCGCCAGCCGGCCGGCGTCCATGCGCTCGGCGATCTCGTCGTCCTCGATGCAGGTTTCCATATAGGCGGCGCGCTCGGCCTCGACGAACTCGCGCTCGAACAGCGCGATTTCCTCGGGGTAGTAGAACTCGACCACATTGCGCGTCTTGCGCGGGCCGACCGGGTGCAGCGTCGAGATCACCAGCACGTTCGGGTACCACTCCACCATGATGTTGGGGTAGTAGGTCAGCCAGATCGCGCCGTGCTTGGGCAGCACGCCGTTGTTGAAGCGCAGCACCGCGTCGTGCCATTTCTGGTACGTCGGGCTGCCGGGGCGCTTCAGGCCGGCGTGCAGGCCCACGGTCTGCACGCTGTGCCACTCGCCGAACTCCCACTTGAGGTCGTCGCACGACACGAAGCTGCCCAGCCCCGGGTGGAACGGCACGACATGGTAGTCCTCCAGGTAGACCTCGATAAAGGTCTTCCAGTTGTAGTCGCACTCGTGCACCTCGACGTGGTCCAGCATGTAGCCGTCGAAGTTCAGGTCCTGCGCCACGCCCAGCCTGGCCAGGTCGGCGCGCACATCGCGCTTGCCTTCGAACAGCAGGCCGTTCCAGTTCTGCAGCGGCGAGCGCTTCAGGTGCAGGCAAGGTTGCTTGTCGAAATGCGGCGCGCCGAGCAGTTCGCCCTTCAGGTCGTAGGTCCAGCGGTGCAGGGGGCAGACGATGTTCTGCGCATTGCCGCGGCCGTTGAGCATGATGGCCTGGCGGTGGCGGCAGACATTGGACATCAGTTCGATACCGGCGGCGTTGCGCACCAGCATGCGGCCTTCGTCCTCGGCCTTGAGCGTGTGGAAGTCGCCGACTTCCGCAACCATCAGTTCGTGGCCGACATAGCCCGGGCCATTCCTGAACAGCAGTTCGAGTTCTTGTTGATGCAGTGCTTCGTCGAAATAGACGCCGACGGGCAGCTGCGAATCAGCCGGCGCCAGGTTGAGCGCGGTGCTGAGATTGGACATTATCCCCACTCCCAGATGAACAGGTGAAAGCAGTGAACAACCCAACCATCGAAAATTGAATCGATTTGGGAAAGACTGCCGCCCGGTCGGGAATCTCCCGCACACCCCTGGCGGCGAACGGGGGATTGTACCCGAGCCAAAAAGTTAAGGGACTGATTTTTTTGCCTTTTTAGCGAAAAAGTCGACCCGGGTCGTCATCGGGGTGCCGTAGCGGGCGCATTCGGAAAGACGACCCGAGCGCACAAGTCACTTCTCGGGTTCTGGCACCGGAATGGGGCATGTTGTGAATATGCTGCTCTGCGCAACGTTGGGGGAAAGCGCGCGCTTTGGCGTAAAATCCGGGCTTCCCCATCCGGGGTTCCCCCCGGCCCTTGATTCCAGGTCCTGATATGCCAAAAACCACGACCGCTCCGGTCCAGACCGACAACACCGACAGCAGCGCCTTGGCGCCGCCGGCTTCCTACGAGGCGGCGATGGCCGAACTGGAAACGCTGGTGGCCAGCATGGAAAGCGGCGAACTGCCGCTGGAGGCCTCGCTGGCGGCCTACCGCCGCGGTGCCGAGCTGGTGCGCTACTGCCAGCAGAAGCTGGAGCGGGTCGAGCAGCAGGTCCGGGTGCTGGAGGGCGATGTGCTCAAGCCCCTGGCCGGCGATGGCAATGGTGGCAACGGTGCACAGGGGGCGGACGAGGCATGAGCGACTTTGCACAATGGATGCAGGCCCAGGGCGTGCGCACCGAGGCTGCCCTGCAGACAGCGTTGCCTGAAGGCAACACCGTGCCCCACACCCTGCACGAAGCGATGCGGTATGCTGCACTGAGCGGCGGCAAGCGCGTGCGGCCGCTGCTGGTGCATGCCGCTGGCGAAGTCAGCGGCGCGGCCCCGACCGCCTGCGACGCGGCGGCCTGCGCGGTGGAGATGATCCACGCCTATTCGCTGGTGCACGACGATATGCCCTGCATGGACGACGATGACCTGCGCCGCGGCCGGCCGACGGTGCACAAGGCTTATGATGAGGCCACCGCGCTGCTGGTGGGTGACGCCTTGCAGACCCAGGCCTTTATCGTGCTGGCTGGCGCCGGGGGCATCGCGCCCGCGGTGCGGCTGCAACTGGTGGCGGAGCTGGCGCAGGCGTCGGGCTCGATCGGCATGGCCGGCGGCCAGGCGATCGACCTGCAGAACGTGGGCCGCGCCATGTCGCGCGAGGCGCTCGAGGCCATGCACCGCATGAAGACCGGCGCACTGTTGCGCGCCAGCGTGCGCATGGGTGCGCTATGTGGTGAAATCGACGCCCGGGGCCTGGCCGCGCTGGACCGCTATGCGGCGGCGGTGGGATTGGCGTTCCAGGTGGTTGACGATATTCTGGACGTCACTGCGGATACCGCCACGCTGGGCAAGACCGCCGGCAAGGACGCCGCCCATGACAAGCCGACCTATGTGTCGCTGATGGGCCTGGACGCGGCGCGCGAACTGGCCGGAGCGCTGCGCACCGACGCCCACGAGGCGCTGGCTGGCTTTGGCGACCGCGCGGCCCGCCTGCGCGACCTGGCGGACCTGATTGTGCTGCGCACACATTGAACTGAGAGCCGGACGTGAGAATTCGGCGGCCGAACGGACACCATGACCTACGCACTCCTCAACAAGATTGACGCCCCCGCAGACCTGCGCAAGCTCGACCGGCGCGAGCTCCAGACCCTGGCGGACGAACTGCGCGCCTATGTACTGGAGTCGGTCTCGCAGACCGGCGGCCACCTGTCGTCCAACCTGGGCACGGTCGAGCTGACCATCGCGCTGCACTACGTCTTCCACACCCCGGACGACCGGCTGGTGTGGGACGTGGGCCACCAGAGCTATCCGCACAAGATCCTGACCGGGCGCCGCGAACGCATGGGCACGCTGCGCCAGTGGGGCGGCATCTCGGGCTTCCCGCGCCGCAGCGAGAGCGAATACGACACCTTTGGCACCGCGCATTCGTCGACCTCGATCTCGGCCGCGCTGGGCATGGCGCTGGGCGCGCGCACGCTGGGCCAGCAGCGCGTCTCGGTGGCGGTGATCGGCGACGGCGCCATGACCGCGGGCATGGCCTTCGAGGCCCTGAACAATGCCGGCGTGTACAAGGACCTGCCGCTGGTGGTGGTGCTCAACGACAACGACATGTCGATCTCGCCGCCGGTGGGCGCGCTCAACCGCCACCTGGCGCGGCTGCTGAGCGGCCAGTTCTACGCGGCCACCAAGAAGGGCATCGAGAAAGTCCTGTCGGTGGCGCCGCCGGTGCTGGAGTTCGCCAAGCGCTTCGAGGAGCATGCCAAGGGCATGATGGTGCCGGCCACGCTGTTCGAGGAATTCGGCTTCAACTACATCGGCCCGATCGATGGCCATGACCTGGGCTCGCTGGTGCCGACGCTGCAGAACATCCGCCAGCGCGCGCTGGAAGGCGCCGGCCCGCAGTTCCTGCACGTGGTCACCAAGAAAGGCCAGGGCTACAAGCTGGCCGAGGCCGACCCGATCCTGTACCACGGCCCCGGCAAGTTCAATCCGGCCGAGGGCATCCGCCCGGCGGCCAAGCCCGCGCGCAAGACCTACACGCAAGTGTTCGGCGACTGGCTGTGCGACATGGCCGCGGCCGACAAGCGCCTGGTCGGCATCACCCCGGCGATGCGCGAGGGCTCGGGCATGGTCGAGTTCGAAAAGCGCTTCCCGGACCGCTACTACGACGTGGGCATCGCCGAGCAGCACGCGGTGACCTTTGCCGGCGGCCTGGCCTGCGAGGGCCTGAAGCCGGTGGTGGCGATCTATTCGACCTTCCTGCAGCGCGGCTATGACCAGCTGATCCACGACGTGGCGCTGCAGAACCTGCCGGTGGTGTTCGCGCTGGACCGCGCCGGCCTGGTCGGCGCCGACGGCGCCACGCATGCGGGTGCCTACGACATCGCCTACCTGCGCTGCATCCCCAACATGATGGTGATGACGCCGTCCGACGAGAACGAGTGCCGCCAGCTGCTGAGCACGGCGTTCCACCAGGCCTGCCCGACCGCCGTGCGCTATCCGCGCGGCTCCGGCCCGGGCGCGGCCATTGCCGCCGCGCTCACCACCTTGCCGGTCGGCAAGGGCGTGGTGCGCCGCGAGGGCCGTGCACGCGCGGGGCACCGCGTGGGCTTCCTGGCGTTCGGCTCGATGGTGCATCCGGCCTTGGGCGCGGCCGAGGCGCTGGACGCCACCGTTGCCGACATGCGCTTCGTCAAGCCGCTCGACGTGGAACTGGTCAAGCGCCTGGCCGCCGAAAACGACTACCTGGTGACCGTGGAAGAGGGCAGCGTGATGGGCGGCGCCGGCAGTGCCGTGCTCGAGGCGCTGGCCGAGGCCGGTATCGACAAGCCGGTGCTGACGCTGGGCCTGCCCGACCGCTTCGTCGACCATGGCGACCCGGCCTACCTGCTGCAGCAATGCGGCCTGGACGCGGCCGGCATCGAGCGCTCGGTGCGCGAGCGCTTCGGGCTGGACCAGCCCAAGGTCATGGTCGCCTCGCGCGTGGCCTGATTACCCGCCACGCCCAGGGGGATTCGGGCCGCCGCACCACGTGTGCGTCCGAATTCCCTTAAACTCCCCTTTTTTTGTGTTCGCAGCTGCGGGCCTGCCTGTGCAGGGTCCCGTGGTTTCACACTCGTTGCGCGGCATGGATGGACTGCGAAAATGCCGCGACCGTAAGGGCTTGTGCCGCCCCCCATTGGCGCAACCCTGGAGGAAACCGTAGATGAATGACATCAATCCCGCCTTTGTCATGCCCGACGTCCAGTCGAGCCCCGACACCCGCCAGATCCCCATCCAGCGTGTCGGCGTCAAGGGCGTGCGCTACCCCGTGACCCTGAAGACCCCGACCGGCATCGTGCCGACCGTGGGCACCTTCAACCTGGACGTGCATCTGCCGGCGGACCAGAAGGGCACGCATATGTCGCGCTTTGTCGCGCTGCTGGAAGAAGAGCGCGCGCCGCTGGAGCTGTCCAGCTTCCGGCTGATGCTGGACAAGATGCTGGAAAAGCTGGAAGCCGAGGCCGGCCGCATCGAGGTCAGCTTCCCGTACTTCATCAGCAAGATCGCGCCGGTGTCGGGCGTGGAGTCGCTGCTGGACTACGAGGTCACGCTGACCGGCGAAGTGCGCAACGGCGCTACGCGCGTGTTCCTGAAGGCGCTGGTGCCGGTGACCAGCCTGTGCCCGTGCTCGAAGAAGATCTCGCAATATGGCGCGCACAACCAGCGTTCGCATATCACCATGAACGTGGAGCTGGCCGGCGAGCTGCCGGTGGAAGCGCTGGTGCGCATGGCCGAGGAAGAGGCTTCGTGCGAACTGTGGGGCCTGCTCAAGCGTCCGGACGAGAAGTTCGTCACCGAGCGCGCCTACGAGAATCCCAAGTTCGTCGAGGACCTGGTGCGCGATATCGCCATGCGGCTGAATGCGGATGACCGCATCGTGGCCTATGTGCTGGAGGCGGAGAACTTTGAGTCGATCCACAACCACAGCGCGTATGCGGTGATCGAGCGGGACAAGCGCGTCGCCTGACCGCTTTGTTAGCTGCCAATGAAAATAGCCACCGCATGCGGTGGCTATTTTTTTGCGCGGTTCAGGCCGCCGAGGGCAGGCGGATATCCGCCAGGTCCCAGCGCGGCGTCACGCCGTAGCCATACTCATGCCGCGCCTGTTCCGGCGCGGCCTGCAGCCGCATCGCGCCGGCAAACGCAATCATCGCGCCGTTATCGGTGCAGAACGCCAGGTCCGGGTAATAGACCTCCAGCTTGCGCTGCCTGCCAAGCTGGTCCAGCCGCTCGCGCAATTGCCGGTTGGCGCCCACGCCGCCGGCCACCACCAGCCGCTTGTGGCCGGTCTGCTTGAGCGCCGCCATCGACTTGGCGGCGAGCACGTCGACGATGGCATCGACAAAGGCGCGCGCCAGGTTGGCGCGGTCCTGCTCGCAGGTATTGGCGAGCTTGCGGGTTTGCGTCAGCACCGCGGTCTTCAGCCCGGCGAAGGAGAAGTCCAGGTTGCCCGAATGCAGCATCGGCCGCGGCAGCGCGAACGCGCCGGGAATGCCGAACTCGGCCAGCCGCGACACTTCCGGGCCGCCCGGATAACTCAGGCCCAGCAGCTTGGCGGTCTTGTCGAAGGCTTCGCCGGCGGCGTCGTCCAGCGTTTCGCCGAGCAGCGTGTAATCGCCGATGCCGCGCACTTCCATCAGCTGCGTATGCCCGCCCGACACCAGCAGCGCCACGAACGGGAAGGGCGGCGGCTCGCGCGTCAGCAGCGGCGACAGCAGGTGGCCTTCCAGGTGATGCACGCCCACCATCGGCACGTTCAGCGCGAAGCCGAGCGCATTGGCCACCGAGGCGCCGACCAGCAGCGCGCCGGCCAGGCCGGGGCCCTGGGTGAAGGCGATGGCGTCGATGTCCTGGCGGGTGCGGCCGGCATCGGCCAGCACCTGTTCCAGCAGCGGCAGCACGCGGCGGATATGGTCGCGCGAGGCCAGTTCGGGGACGACGCCGCCGTAGTCGCGGTGCATGGCGATCTGCGAGTGCAGCGCGTGCGCCAGCAGGCCGGCCCCGGTGTCGTAGAGGGCGAGGCCGGTTTCGTCGCAGGAGGATTCGATGCCGAGGACAAGCATGGGAAGCGCATGGAGCCGTGTCCGGTCAGGGAAACGGCTGTCGAAACAACAGGTTGCAGGAAGCGCGCAGGGTAGCACAGCGGCGCGCGGCGTGCTTTTCGCTACAATCTGCCCTTTCTCTGGCGGTGGCAATACACATGGATTCGCGAGGCGTGCAATGAGCGGGGCAACCCCGGCCCGGACGGGCCGGTACGACGTGGCCGTGCTGGGCGCCGGCGCGGCCGGCATGATGTGCGCCGCCGTGGCCGGCCAGAACGGCGCGCGCGTGGTGCTGATCGACCATGCCACCAAGCTTGCTGAAAAGATCCGCATCTCCGGCGGCGGGCGCTGCAACTTCACCAACCTGCAGGCCGGGCCCGCCAACTATCTGTCGTCCAATCCGCACTTCTGCCGCTCGGCGCTGGCGCGCTACACGCCGCAGGATTTCCTGGGACTGATGCGCCGCTACGGCATCGACTGGCACGAGAAGCATCGTGGCCAGCTGTTCTGTAATGACAGCGCCGAAGACGTGATCGCCATGCTGCGCGCCGAATGCGACGCGGGCCAGGTGCGCTGGCAGACCGGCTGCACCGTGGCCGAGATCCGGCGCGAGGGCGACGACTACCTGCTGCTCACCTCCACTGGCACGGTGCGGGCCGGGGCCCTGGTGGTCGCCACCGGCGGACTGTCGATCCCCAAGATCGGCGCCACCGACTTTGGCTATCGCATCGCCCGGCAGTTCGGGCTGGGCATTGTCGAGACCCGCCCGGCGCTGGTGCCGCTGACCTTCGATGGCAAGGACTGGGCGCCGTTCGCGCCGCTGGCCGGCGTGTCGCTGGAAGTGGATATCGCCAGCGGCAGCGGCAAGGCCGCCGGCGCCTTCCGCGAAGACCTGCTGTGGACGCACCGGGGGCTGTCCGGCCCGGCCGTGCTGCAGATCTCCAGCTACTGGCGCCCCGGCACGCCGATCGCCATCGACCTGTTCGACGGCGAGGATGCCGCGGCGTGGCTGCTGGAACAGAAGGCCGGCAGCCGCAAGCACCTGGGCAACCTGCTGGCGCAACGGCTGCCGGCGCGGCTGGCCGATGCCTGGTGCGCGGCCTCGGGCGTGGATGCGACCATGCCGCTGCATGATGTGACCGACAAGGCCCTGCGCAAGCTGGGCGCCACGCTCAACGACTGGCGCATCGTGCCGTCGGGCACCGAGGGCTACCGCAAGGCCGAGGTCACGCTTGGCGGGGTCGATACGCGCGCGCTGTCGTCGGGCACGATGATGGCCCGCGAGGTGGCGGGCCTGTATTTCATTGGCGAGGTGGTCGACGTGACCGGCTGGCTGGGGGGCTACAACTTCCAGTGGGCCTGGGCCTCCGCGGTGGCGGCGGGGCAGGCCGCGGCCGAGGCGGCGCGTACCGCGTCGGCCGGGCAATCGGTGGCCCAGGGCTAGCCGCGAAGGTGATCGATGGGCGGTAATCGGCACTCGGAACGCGTCCGTTGCACGCCACTTCCGCGTTGGATTGTTGATGCTACAATCCAGAACTTCGTAGAGCCGCTATCCCGAAAATTTCTTCATTTTCTGGCCAAATGACCGCGATCCATCTCAAGGAAAACGAGCCTTTTGAAGTTGCCATGCGCCGTTTCAAGCGCACCATCGAGAAGAACGGGCTGCTCCCGGAACTGCGGGCCCGCGAGTTTTACGAAAAGCCAACCGCCGCGCGCAAGCGCAAGAAGGCTGCCGCAGAGGCGCGCCACTACAAGCGCATCCGCAGCCAGATGCTGCCGAAGAAGCTGTACTGACCCGGCGCTCCCGCTTGCCTCCGACCCGCTGTGGCGCATGCTTCGGCGGGTTTTTGCGTTCTGGGCCTTGCAGCGGGCGGCCGCCGCCGCCATCTGTGAGTGTCCGCCCACTTTCTGGAAGATCACGATGTCCCTCAAAGCCCGTATCAGCGAAGACATGAAGACCGCCATGCGCGCCCGCGAAACGGAGCGCCTCGGCACTATCCGCCTGCTGCTGGCCGCCATCAAGCAGCGCGAAGTCGATGAGCGCGTCGAACTGGACGATACCGCCGTGCTGGCCGTGGTCGAAAAGCTGATCAAGCAGCGCAAGGACTCGATTTCGCAATTCCAGCAGGCCGGCCGCAATGACCTGGCCGACAAGGAACTGGCGGAAGTCGAAGTGCTGAAGGTCTACATGCCTGCCGCGCTGTCCGACGACGAAGTCGCCGCCGAAGTGCAGCAGGCCGTTGCCGCCACCGGCGCCGCCGGTCCGCAAGACATGGGCAAGGTCATGGGCGTGCTCAAGGGCAAGCTGGCTGGCCGCGCCGACATGACCGCCGTGTCGGCCCTGGTCAAGGCCGCGCTTGCAGCAAAGTAAGTGCTGATTTAATCAAATGTGAGCGGGATGAGCGCCGAACTGATATGGTTCGGCGTAGTTGTACGGAGATGCGAAGCAGTCCGGGCGGCGTTATCTCGCTGCACTACAATATTCCGATAGCAGCCGGGCGCCGCACCGGTCACGCATTCCTAGAAAAATGCCGCCCGCCGCGGGTCGGCCAAGCCTCAGGACGGTCAGTCGGGTGATTCCGCAATCCTTTATTCAGGACCTGCTCAACCGTGTCGACATTGTCGATGTGGTGGGCAAGTATGTGCAGCTGAAGAAGGGCGGCGCCAATTTCATGGGGCTGTGCCCCTTCCATAACGAGAAATCCCCGTCGTTCACGGTATCGCCGACCAAGCAGTTCTACCACTGCTTCGGTTGTGGCGCCCACGGCTCGGCCATTGGCTTCCTGATGGAGTTTTCCGGCCAGTCGTATCCGGAGGCGGTGCGCGAGCTGGCCCAGTCGGTCGGCATGACCGTGCCGGAAGAGCGCGACCGGCTGCCGCCTGGCCAGCGCGCCGAACAACAGGCACGCTCGGTGGCGCTGTCCGACGCCATGACCCGCGCCACCGATTTCTACCGCCGCCAGCTGCGCGGCGCCCCCCAGGCCATCCAGTACCTGAAGGGCCGCGGGCTGACCGGTGAGATCGCCGGCCAATTCGGCCTGGGCTATGCGCCCGACGACTGGCAAGGCCTGGAAGCGGTGTTCGGCGGCTATCGAGACGACAACGTGGCGGCGCCGCTGGTCGAATCCGGCCTGCTGATCGAAAGCGACAAGCGCGATGCCGACGGCAAGCCGCGCCGTTACGACCGCTTCCGCGACCGCATCATGTTCCCCATCCGCAACACCAAGGGGGCCGTGATCGGCTTCGGCGGGCGCGTGATGGGGCAGGGCGAGCCCAAGTACCTGAACTCGCCAGAGACCCCGCTGTTCAGCAAGGGCACGGAGCTGTACGGGCTGTTCGAGGCCCGCCACGCGATCCGGGAAACCGGCTACGTGCTGGTGGTCGAAGGGTATATGGACGTCGTGGCGCTGGCCCAGCTCGGTTTTGCCAATGCCGTCGCCACCTTGGGCACGGCGTGCACCCCCGTGCACGTGCAGAAGCTGCTGCGCCAGACCGACGCGGTGGTGTTCTCGTTCGACGGCGACTCGGCCGGGCGCCGCGCGGCCAGGCGGGCGCTGGAGGCCTGCCTGCCGCATGTGGCCGACAACAAGACCATCCGCTTCCTGTTCCTGCCGGCCGAGCACGATCCGGACAGCTATGTGCGCGAAGAGGGCACCGAGGCCTTTGCCACCCAGGTGCGCAACGCCATGCCGCTGTCGCGCTTCCTGCTGCAGTCGGTCACCGAAGAGCTGGACCTGCGCCAGCCCGAAGGCCGGGCCCGGGCCCAGTACGAGGCCAAGCCGCTGCTGCAGGCCATGCCCGCGGGCGGCCTGCGGCTACAGATTGTGCGCGAACTTGCCGATGCCACGGGTACGACCCCCGCGGAGATCGAAGCCATCTGCGGCCTGCGCAGCGACCCGGCCCGTGTTGGCCGCTTCGCCCAGCCGCGCCCGCGCGCGCGCCGCCAGGCCCCGACCGGCCTGGAGCAGCGGGTGATCCAGCTGCTGATGTGCTACCCGGCGCTGTCGGCGCGCCTCGACGAGGATGCGCGCGCGCTGCTGCTGGATAGCGAGAATGGTGACATTGAAGTGCTGGCACACCTGGTTTCGGCGTGCGACAGCGTGCAGGGCGAGGTCAATTTTGCGGCGTTCAGCGAACATCTGGCCCAGTCGCCCTACGCCGAGGCCTATGCCGTGGCGCGTACCGCGGTGCTGCGGGAAGAGATCGAAGAGGAACCCGCAACCCAGGAATTCGATGCGGCCATCACCAAGCTGCTGGCCGAGCCGCTGCGGCGCGAACTCGAGGGCCTGCAGGCGGAAGTGGTGGCCGGCACGGCCGATGAGGCGGCCAAGCAGCGCATGCGCTGGCTGGTGGGAGAAATCCACCGGCGGCGCCAACTTGGCTGAGGTGCCTGTGGGTGCCCTGGCATTAACCGGGAGGCGGCAGTAAGCGTTGGATAGGCGTTGGATCAGGGACTGGGCCCGGCCCCGCCGAGCTTAAGCCTTGATTTTTCAGGTGAAAACCTCACCTGACAGGGAGCTGGCTATGCGTGGCGTGCTACAATAGCCGGTTTGGATTGCGAAATCTCTCTCCAGTTCTGGTGAAAGTGAGCGTGCCAATGGCAAAGGCCAAAGCAACCGAAAGGGTTACCTCAAAAGCTCCCCAATCAGGGAGCGGCAAGGCGTCTGTGAAAACAACGGCGGCGAAGACATCGACCGCGTCAGTCAAGACACCACCCCGGTCTGCGCCATCAAAGTCCGTGCGTAGCGCGCAAGCGCCCGCCGAGACGACTCCCACCAGGACCCGCACATCCGAAAAGACAAAGGCCTCGACTTCGGCACGCGAGAGCGGCAAGAGCGCCAGTACGAGCGGCAAGGTCGCCGCATCTGCACCAGTGAAAGGCAAGAGTATCACCGTGGCGAAACAGCAGAATACCGAAGTCGAGAGCAAGCGAGCGGCAGCCGCCGGCGCCAAGAGTGGGGAGGCCAAGGCTGGCACCGCCACCACGGCAACCAAGGCGCATGCCGCGACACCTGCATCCGTTGCATCCGAGCGTCCCGCTGCGCCGGCAATCAAGCCGGAGCCGAAAAAGCGTGGCCGCAAGCCCAAGGCCGAGATGCAGCACGACGACAGCACAACAGACGACGTGACTGAAGAGTTTTACGAGAACGATACGCGCGCGGCGGGAACACCGGCCGCGGCGCCGAAGACCGAAAAGCAGAAAGCCAAGGACCGCAAGGCCAAGGAAAAGGCGCTGCTCAAGGAGTTCGCCTCGACCCAGCAGGGCACTGAGGAAGAGCTTGAACTGCGTCGCCAGAAACTCAAGGCGCTGATCAAGCTGGGCAAGTCGCGCGGCTACCTGACCTACGCGGAAATCAACGATCACCTGCCGGACGACATGGTCGATTCGGAAACGATCGACACGCTGGTCGCCACGCTGAACGACATCGGCATCGCTGTCTATGAACAGGCGCCGGATGCCGAGACGCTGCTGCTCAACGACAACGCCCCGTCCGCCACCAGCGAGGAAGAAGCCGAGGAAGAGGCCGAAGCGGCCCTGTCCACGGTGGACTCCGAGTTCGGCCGCACCACCGACCCGGTGCGCATGTATATGCGCGAGATGGGCACGGTCGAGCTGCTCACGCGCGAAGGCGAAATCGTGATCGCCAAGCGCATCGAAGCCGGCCTGAAGGACATGGTGATGGCGATTTCGGCTTGCCCGGTCACCATCTCCGAGATCCTGGCCCATGCCGAGCGCGTAGCCAACGACGAGATCAAGATCGACGAATTCGTCGACGGCCTGATCGATCCGAACGCCGAGGAAGTGGCCGAGTCCCCGGCCGCCGCAGCCGCGCCCGCCGCTGACGAAGACCTCGAGTCCGACGATGAAGAAGACGTCGATGAGGACGAGGACGACGAAGGCGACGCGGGTGCCGGTGCCTCCGCGCGCCAGCTTGAAGAACTGAAGCAGAACGCGCTGGAGAAATTCCGCGTGATCGCCGAGCAGTTCGACAAGATGCGCCGCGCGTTCGAGAAGGAAGGCTACAAGTCCAAGTCTTACGTCAAGGCGCAGGAAGCCATCCAGGCCGAGCTGATGGGCATCCGCTTCACCGCCCGCAATGTCGAGCGCCTGTGCGACACGCTGCGTGGCCAGGTGGACGAAGTGCGCAAGCTCGAGCGCGCCATCCTGAATACCATCGTGGACAAGTGCGGCATGCCGCGCTCGGATTTCGTGGCCCGCTTCCCGGGCAACGAGACCAACCTCGAGTGGGTGCACACCGTGATCGCCGATGGCAAGCCGTACAGCACCATCGTCGAGCGCAACGTGCCGGCCGTGCATGAGCTGCAGCAGAAGCTGATCGACCTGCAGTCGCGCGTGGTGCTGCCGCTGAAGGAACTGAAGGACGTCAACCGCAAGATGGCCGAAGGCGAGCGGCGCGCCCGCGAAGCCAAGCGCGAGATGACCGAGGCCAACCTGCGCCTGGTGATCTCGATCGCCAAGAAGTACACCAACCGCGGCCTGCAGTTCCTCGACCTGATCCAGGAAGGCAATATCGGCCTGATGAAGGCGGTGGACAAGTTCGAATACCGCCGCGGCTACAAGTTCTCGACCTACGCCACGTGGTGGATCCGCCAGGCCATCACGCGCTCGATCGCCGACCAGGCACGCACCATCCGTATCCCGGTGCACATGATCGAGACCATCAACAAGATGAACCGCATCTCGCGCCAGATCCTGCAGGAAACCGGCAATGAGCCGGATCCGGCAACGCTGGCCGAGAAGATGGAGATGCCGGAAGACAAGATCCGCAAGATCATGAAGATCGCCAAGGAGCCGATCTCCATGGAAACGCCGATCGGTGACGACGACGACTCCCATCTGGGCGACTTCATCGAGGACACCAACACGCTGGCCCCGGCCGAAGCGGCACTGCATGGCTCCATGCGCGACGTCGTCAAGGACGTGCTGGACTCGCTCACGCCGCGCGAAGCCAAGGTGCTGCGCATGCGTTTCGGCATCGAAATGAGTACCGACCACACGCTGGAAGAGGTCGGCAAGCAGTTCGACGTCACGCGTGAACGGATCCGCCAGATCGAGGCCAAGGCACTGCGCAAGCTGCGCCACCCGAGCCGCTCGGACAAGCTGAAGAGCTTCCTGGAAGGCAATTAAACGCTTCCAAGGGCCTCTAGCTCATGCCTGGTTAGAGCAGCGGACTCATAATCCGTTGGTGCCGTGTTCGACTCACGGGAGGCCCACCAATGTGAAAAGGGACTGCAGGTGACACCTGCAGTCCCTTTTTTCTTGCCCGGCGCGCGCCTGGTAGTTGGGCGCGGCCCGAATCGGCCCGCAATGCTACTTCCAGAAGCCTGCGTGCGGCGCCGCGGCTTCGTCCTCCAGTACCGGTCCCACCACATCCACCTTGCGCTGGCCGCGCGCAAACACCTCGCGGCAGGGCAGGGAGAAGGTCGGGTTCTCCGGATGGTCGCCGGTCAGGCCCAGCAGCTTGTGCTCCGACAGCGCATAGACCACGCGCCCGATGCCCGTCCAGTAGATCGCGCCGGAGCACATGCAGCATGGCTCCGCGCTGGTGTAGAGAGTGCAGTTGGCCAGCTGCTCAGGCGGCAGCACGCGCGCGGCCTGCGCTGCGGCGACCAGTTCGGCGTGCTGGGTCGGATCGCCTTCCGGCGGCATCGAATTGTTGCCGGCGCTGGCGATGATATTGCCCGCCTGGTCGGCCACCAGCGCGGCGAACGGATGACGGCCGCGGGCTTTGGACTCGTCGGACAGCGCGATCGACTGGCGCAGCAGTTCCAGGTCGAGCGGCGACAGCTCGGCGCCGGACGGGTCTGTGATTCGGGTCATGCTTGAGGTCTCCGGTTGAGGGAAGGGGCGCAGGAAGAGGATCGGGACAGGGTGGACTTGTCGGCTTGCGCTGGCAGCAGCGGCGCTTCCGTGTCGGCCTGCGCGGCGCTGCCGTTGAGATGGACTATGGTAGTCAGACGCAATCGCGTGCAATCCGATTCAACCTGACCAGGAGTGAAACCCATGTCCTATATCGACGGATTCGTGGTGGCCGTTCCCCAGGCCAATCGCGACACCTATCGCCAGGTGGCGCAGAAGGCAGCCGCGGTGTTCAAGGAGTACGGCGCGCTGAAGGTGGTGGAATGCTGGGGTGACGATGTGCCGGAAGGCAAGCTTACGTCCTTTACGATGGCGGTGCAGCGCAAGGACGATGAAGCGGTGGTGTTCTCGTGGATCCTGTGGCCCTCGCGCGAGAAGCGCGACGCCGGCATGAAGGCAGCGATGGCGGACCCGCGCCTGAAGGAAGGGATGGACCCGATGCCGTTCGACGGGCAGCGGATGATCTATGGCGGCTTCGAGGTGATTGTCGACGCGTGAGCGCGAGGCGTCAGCGCGACGGGTGTGCGGGCCAGGCGCCGGCGTGGCAGCGCCGGCGCTCAGGCAAGCCAGTTCAGATCAGATGGAAGACCATGCCCAGGGCGATGGCGCTGCCCAGGGTTTCCACTGCTGCGAGGGCGAGAAGGTTCTTCAGTACGAAAGCGTCTTCTTTCTTCGTCACCATGGTCTGTCTCCCGGTCATTGGACTTGTTCTGCAGCACCATCGGCTGTGGCGATCCGGCGATTGCGGTGCCAGGCCGTCGATGTGGGTCCAGTAGACCGCATCCGCCCACTGGCCGGAAGCTGGCGAAAACCCGCTCGGCGAAAACCCGGATTCCTTCAGGAATGTGACAGGATCATGATTGACAGGCTTTGCAGGGCGCGCTTGCGGCTTGTTTGCCACGCTGCATGGCAATGGCCCACATTTGGGGGATGCCCGCCGTAGCCCGATGCGTCAAGATCAAGGCGTGGGTGGTCAAACAGATTGCCCCGCTACCATTTGAGCCCCGCTGCCTCCCCGGCAGGCGGGGCTTTTCTACATGGGGCGCGCGCGGCTCGGCGCGCCTGCAGGATGGCTTCGATGCGGGACGGCACAACGAAACCGGAGACAGCGATGAAGGTGATCACCGCAGGTGAAGCGGCGGCACTTGTGCAGGACGGCTGGACCGTGGCCAGCGCGGGCTTTGTCGGCGCGGGCCATGCCGAGGCTGTGACCGAAGCGCTGGAGCAGCGCTTCCTGCAGAGCGGGCTGCCGCGCGACCTGACGCTGGTGTACTCGGCCGGGCAGGGCGACCGCGGTGCGCGCGGCGTGAACCACTTCGGCAATGCCGGCATGACCGCCAGCATCGTCGGCGGCCACTGGCGCTCGGCCACCCGGCTGGCCACGCTCGCCATGGCCGAGCAGTGCGAGGGCTACAACCTGCCCCAGGGCGTGCTGACGCACCTGTACCGCGCCATCGCCGGCGGCAAGCCCGGCGTGATGACCCGGATCGGCCTGCATACCTTCGTCGACCCGCGCACCGCGCAGGATGCGCGCTACCACGGCGGCGCCATCAACGAGCGCGCGCGCCAGGCCATTGCCGGGGGCAAGGCATGCTGGGTCGATGCGGTCGACTTCCGCGGCGACGAGTACCTGTTCTACCCGAGCTTCCCGATCGACTGCGCGCTGATCCGCTGCACCGCGGCCGATAGCCGCGGCAACCTCAGCACGCATCGCGAAGCCTTCCATCATGAACTGCTGGCGATGGCGCAGGCGGCCCACAACTCGGGCGGCATCGTGATCGCGCAGGTCGAAAGCCTGGTCGACCACCACGAGATCCTGCAGGCCATCCACGTGCCCGGCATCCTGGTCGACTATGTCGTGGTCTGCGACAACCCCGCCAACCACCAGATGACGTTTGCCGAGGCCTTCAATCCGGCCTACGTGACGCCATGGCAGGGCGAGGGCGCGCATGCCGACGAGGCCGAGCCTGCGGCCGCCGCCGGGCCGCTCGACGCGCGCACCATCGTGCAGCGCCGCGCGGTGATGGAGCTGGCGCGCCGCGCACCGCGCGTGGTCAACCTGGGCGTTGGCATGCCGGCGGCGGTCGGCATGCTTGCGCACCAGGCCGGGCTGGACGGCTTCACGCTGACCGTCGAGGCCGGCCCCATCGGCGGCACGCCAGCGGATGGACTCAGTTTCGGTGCTTCGGCGTATCCGGAGGCAGTGGTGGACCAGCCTGCGCAGTTCGATTTCTACGAGGGCGGCGGCATCGACCTGGCCATCCTCGGCCTGGCGGAGCTGGATGGCCACGGCAACGTCAATGTCAGCAAGTTCGGCGAAGGCGAGGGCGCGGTGATTGCCGGCGTCGGCGGCTTTATCAACATCACGCAGAGCGCGCGTGCGGTGGTGTTCATGGGCACGCTGACGGCGGGCGGGCTGGAAGTCCGTGCCGGCGACGGCCGCTTGCAGATCGTGCGCGAAGGCCGCGTGAAGAAGATCGTGCCGGAGGTGTCGCACCTGAGCTTCAACGGGCCCTATGTGGCTTCGCTCGGCATCGCGGTGCTGTACATCACCGAACGCGCCGTGTTCGAGATGCGCGCCGGCAATGAGGGCGAAGCCCGCCTGACGCTGGTCGAGATCGCGCCCGGCGTGGACCTGCAGCGCGACGTGCTCGACCAGTGCGCAACGCCCGTGGCCGTGGCGCCGGACCTGCGCGAGATGGATGGGCGGCTGTTCCGGGCCGGGAGCCTGCGCCTGTGATTCTTGCGTCGCCGGCCGGGCTCAGGCGGGCTGCTGCCCTTGCGGCTGGCTGGCCGGCAGCGCCGGCATGGGCAGCGCCGGCTGGCAGACGGCCGCGGCCAGGCCAAGGAAGTGGCTGGAGGTGCGCAGGAACTGCTGGCAGGTCTGGCGGAAAAGCTCGAAGTCCATGTAGGTCTCGGTGTGATTGGGCTGCGCGGTCCGGCCGTGGCCACCGCGCCGCCGGCATCATGCGTGCCCGATATGACGGTTTCTTGAAAACCCGCCAGCCAGTGCCGGCCGCTGTCGCGCCGCGCGCACGCTCCCGCCATACTGCCCACTGTGCTGGCAGAGGTGCTAAAATGTAAGTCTTTGATTCTCTTGGCCAAATGCTGTAGTCGGCATGGCCGCGCCGGAACCCTCCCGGCGCCAGGCGAGAGTCAGGGCGAGATGAGTTCCAGACGCGTATCCGTTTGTGCCGGGTTCGCCTCCCGCCAACACCGATACCCATGACCACTACGAACGCACCAGAACCTACCACCGCCGCGGGGCAGACCGCCGTTCAGACTTTCGAAAGCTTCGGTCTGGACGCGCGCATCCTGCGTGCCTTGTCCGACCAGGGCTACACCACCCCCACGCCGATCCAGGCGCAGGCCATCCCGGTCGTGCTGCTGGGCAAGGACGTGATGGGTGCCGCGCAGACCGGCACCGGCAAGACCGCGGGCTTCGCGCTGCCGATCATCCAGCGCCTGCTGCCGCTGGCCAATGCCAGCGCCTCGCCGGCACGCCACCCGGTGCGCGCGCTGATGCTGACCCCGACGCGCGAGCTGGCCGACCAGGTCTACGACAATGTCGCCCGCTACGCCCAGCACACCGACCTGCGCAGCACCGTGGTGTTCGGCGGCGTGGACATGAACCCGCAGACCGACGCCCTGCGCCGCGGCGTGGAGATCCTGGTGGCCACCCCCGGCCGCCTGCTCGACCACGTGCAGCAGAAGTCGGTCAACCTGTCGCAGGTGCAGATGCTGGTGCTGGACGAAGCCGACCGCATGCTCGACATGGGCTTCCTGCCGGACCTGCAGCGCATCATCAACCTGCTGCCGGCGCAACGCCAGACACTGCTGTTCTCGGCCACGTTCTCGCCGGAGATCAAGCGGCTTGCGTCCAGCTACCTGAAGCACCCCGTCACCATCGAAGTGGCGCGCAGCAATTCGACCAACGAGAACGTGCGCCAGATGGTGTACCAGGTCGAAGACGGCCACAAGCAGGCGGCGGTTGTGCACCTGCTGAAGCAGCGTGCGGAGCAGGGGCTGTCGCGCCAGTGCATCGTCTTCGTCAACAGCAAGATCGGCTGCTCGCGCCTGGCGCGGCATCTTGAGCGCGAAGGCGTCAATGCCGCCGCCATCCACGGCGACAAGACCCAGACCGAGCGCATGCAGACGCTGGACGGCTTCAAGAGCGGCACCATCGATGCGCTGGTTGCCACCGACGTGGCCGCGCGCGGGCTGGATATTCCCTCCATGCCCTGCGTGATCAATTTCGACGTGCCGTACAGCGCCGAAGACTACGTGCACCGCATCGGCCGCACCGGCCGTGCCGGCGCCAGCGGCGATGCGCTGTCGATCTACGTGCCGGGCAATGACGAGCGCCTGCTGTCCGATATCGAGAAGCTGATCAAGCGCAGCATCCCGCGCGGCAAGCTGGAGGGCTTTGACCCGACCGGCGAGCGTGCGCGCCAGGCCGACACCGAGCGCCGCCGCGAGCGTGGCGACGTGCGCCGCGCGCGCGGCAACGGCGACGGCGAGGAACGTCCGCGCCGCCACGACCACAGCGCCAACCGCCAGGTGTTCCGTGCCTCGGACGATCCGTTCTTCTCGCGTCCGTACGAGCCCAGCGCGGCCAGCGTCGCGCAGGCCAAGGCGGCCGACGAAGTGGCCGCCGCGCTGACCCGCGGGCGCCAGGCGCCCAAGCGGCCGGTGGCGGCCTTGCTGGGCGGCGCGCCGCGCAAGTCCTGATCCTGCCGTAGCCTGGAATGGCCCGCCTGTGCGGGCCATTTGCTTTTTGGGGCCCGCTAGCCGTGCGGGGGGCGCGGCAGCGTGGCCAGGCGCTGCCGCCAGCCATCGGTGGCACGCGCAAGCCAGTCCTTCGCATTTCCCGCATTGTTCGACAACCCCAGGTGGGTGCCGGCCTCGCGCAGTGCGTCCAGCGGCGCGCTGGTGTCGATCGCCTGCGCGCCGCTCTGCTTGCTCAGCTTTTCGCCGATGTCGTTGGCCACCACCGGCACATGCAGGTAGGCCGGCGTGGGCAGGCCCAGCAGGTGCTGCAGGTGGATCTGGCGCGGGGTGGAGTCGAGCAGGTCGGCGCCGCGCACGATATGCGTGATGCCCTGCAGGCCGTCGTCGACCACCACCGCGAGCTGGTAGGCCCACAGTCCGTCGGCGCGGCGCAGCACGAAGTCGCCCAGCTCGGTTTCCAGGTTCTGGCACTGGCGGCCCTGCCAGCGGTCGTCGAAGCAGAGGGTGGCGGCCGGGCCGTCCGGCACGCGCACGCGCCAGGCGCGCGGCAGCTTGCCGTTCAGGCCATGGCGGCAGGTGCCGGGATAGCCCAGGGTCTGGTGCCGCTCGCGCACGTGCACCAGCGAATCGGCGATCTCCTTGCGCGAGCAGCCGCACGGGTAGAGCTGCCCGGCGGCGTCGAGGCGGCGCAGCGCATCGGCATAGAGCGGCTCGCGCCGGCTCTGCCACACCGGCGGCTCGTCCGGCGTCATGCCCAGTTGCTCCAGCGTGCGCAGGATGTTTTCGTCGGCGCCGCGCACGCAGCGCGGCATGTCGATGTCCTCAATGCGCACCAGCCATTGCCCGCCATGCGCGCGCGCATCGAGCCAGCTGGCCAGCGCGGTGACCAGCGAGCCCATATGCAGCGGCCCGGTGGGCGAGGGCGCGAAGCGGCCGCGATAGCCGGCCGCGGCAACCGTGGGGACTGCCGTCACTGCCATGAAC
Source organism: Cupriavidus sp. LA-1 (assembly GCF_055385985.1). Lineage (NCBI taxonomy): Bacteria > Pseudomonadati > Pseudomonadota > Betaproteobacteria > Burkholderiales > Burkholderiaceae > Cupriavidus > Cupriavidus sp. LA-1. The sequence continues at coordinate 840,705 of NZ_AP031387.1, forward strand.
CTGCCCTCAGCCGGCGAAGTCGGGTTGCTGCAGCAGCGCCTGCGCCAGGCGGGGATCTTCCAGCTTGCCGGCCCACCATTGCAACGCCTTGCCGCGGTTGCTGGTGCGCCAGGCCACCTTGAAGTTGCCCGGTGCGCGCACCTCGACGGTCTCGCGCGCCTGCAGCACGCCGCTTTCGATATGGGGCTGCGCCATCGGCGCCGGCAGCCAGCCGCAGCCCAGCCCGCGGATCTGCGCTTCGAGCTTGTCGCGCATGGTGGGCACCACCAGCACGTCCTGGCCGGCCAGCACGCCCTGGGTGCGCGCCGGCAGGTTGCGCGAGGTGTCGCCCACCGCGACGATGCGGTGCCGCGCGATCTGGATGGTGGTGAGCGGGCCTTCCTCGGTGGCCAGCGGATGGTGCGCGGCCACCGCGAACACGAACGGCATCGACCCCAGCGCCCGGATCTGGAAGCCCTGCGTGCTGGGCGCGTCATAGGCGCCGCCGATCACCAGGTCGGCGCGGTTGCTGATCAGCGCGTCCCAGGCGCCGGCGAGCACTTCCTTGGAAAAGCGCAGCCGGGTGGCGGTGTTTTCGGCGTAGAAGTCGTGGATCACCGGCAGCAGCGCGCGGAAGTTGATCAGGTCGTCGACCACGATGCTGAGGGTGGCCTCCCAGCCGGTGGCCAGGCGCTTGACGCGCCGGGCCAGATCGTCGGCGGCATGCAGCAGGTGGCGCCCCTCATCGAGCAGGGCGCGCCCGGCCGGCGTCAGCTCGGCGCGGTGGCGGCGCCGGTCGAACAGCAGCACGTCCAGGTCTTCTTCCAGCTTGCGCACCACATAGGTCAGCGCGGACGGGACCTTGCCCATCTCGTGGGCGGCGGCGGCAAAGCTGCCCTTGCGTTCGATGGCGTCCAGGACTTCGAGGGATTCTAGTGACAGGGCCATGTTCAGAATTTCTGAATGACTGCTTCTAAGGTGATCCCCGTAAATATACGCCTCCAGCCCTAAACTTCCTAGCATCAACAGCGAAAACGTATGCCGAGACACGGTTATCCAGCCGATGCTCCCGGCGAAAAAGGCTCAAGGAGGGCCATCAAAATGATTGAAATCAGAAAGTCTGCAGAGCGCGGTTACGCCGATCACGGCTGGCTGAAGTCCTATCATTCCTTCTCATTCGCCGACTACTACGACCCGCGGCATGTGCAGTTCGGGCCGCTGCGCGTGATCAACGAGGACCGCGTCGCGCCGGGCATGGGCTTTGGCACGCATGCCCACCGCGACATGGAAATCATCAGCTATGTGCTGGAAGGCGAGCTGGCCCACAAGGACAGCATGGGCAACGGCAGCGTGATCCGCCCGGGCGACGTGCAGCGCATGAGTGCCGGCACCGGTGTGCGCCATTCCGAGTACAACCACGCTGCGCACGATACCACCCACTTCCTGCAGATCTGGATCATGCCGTCCCAGAACGGCATCGCCCCCGGCTACGAGGAAAAGCACTTCGACGCGGCCGACAAGCGCGGCAGGCTGCGCCTGGTGGCCAGCGCCGACGGCGCCGAGGGCTCGGTGGTGGTGCACCAGGACATGCGACTGTACGCCGGGTTGTTCGATGGCGACGAGGCCGCCGCGCTGGCGCTCGCGCCGGGCCGCCGCGCCTATGTCCATGTGGCGCGCGGCCGGGTGACGGTCAACGGCAAGGCGCTCGAGGCCGGCGACGCGGCCAGTCTGGAAGATGTGGCCGACATCGCGCTGTCCGGCGGCGATGGCGCCGAGGTGCTGGTGTTCGACCTGCCCTGAGCCGCGTTCATTGCCGCATGCAATGGCCCGCCTGATGGCGGGCTTTTGCATTTTGCGCGGCACGCAGGGCCCCGGCAGGTAGCGCTGTGCTATCTTCTCGCTATGCATTGCGCCTGCGCCGGCACATCGCCGGCATGCCCGGAAGGGCCGGGCGTGCCCTGGGAACACCCTGTACCAAGATGACCTTTGTTTCCATTCTCCTGGCGCTGATCGCTGAACAGTTCCGCGCCCTGGGCCGCAACAACCCGATCCACGAGATCGTGCGCGCCCTCGGCGACCGCGCGGAACACGCCTTCGACACCGGCCGCCCGCGCGACGCGGCGCTGGCCTGGCTGACCGTGGTCCTGCCCCTGACCCTGGCGGTGATGGTGGTGCACTACCTGCTGGCCTCGATCAGCGTGGCGCTGACGCTCGCCTGGAACGTGCTGGTGCTGTACATGACGCTGGGCTTTCGCCAGTTCAGTCACTACTTCACCGATATCCACGAAGCCCTGAACCGCGACGACGTGCATACCGCGCGCGCGCTGCTGCACGAGTGGACCGGCCTGGACACGGTCGAGATGCCGGTCTCCGAGATCGTGCGGCACACGCTGGAAGCGGCAGTCATTGCCGTGCACCGGCACGTGTTCGGCGTGTTCTTCTGGTTCCTGGTGCCGATCGGCCCGGGTGGCGTGGTGCTGTATCGCACCGCCGAATACCTCGGCCGCCACTGGAGCCTGCCCTCGACCGAGCGCAGTCCGGCGCTGGGCCGCTTTGCGGCGCGCGCCTTCTATGTGCTGGACTGGATTCCGTCGCGGCTGACGTCGATCGGCTTTGCCATCGTCGGCAATTTCGAGGACGCGGTCTATGCCTGGCGCAACCACGCGCGCAAGTGGAACGATGCCGTCAACGGCATCCTGCTAGCCAGTGGGGGCGGGGCGCTGGGCGTGCGCCTGGGCACGCCGCTGGCCGAGGACGATTCCACCGTGGTGCTGCGCGCCAGCGTGGCCGGCCCGGCCGTGGACTACGCGCCCGGCATGGAAGCGGAGGATGACGGCAGCGGCGGTCCGGAACCTGCGCCGCCAGAATTTGGCGCCGAGCCCGGCGTGCGCACGTTGCAGTCGGCCGTGGGCCTGGTGTGGCGCGCGGTGGTGCTGTGGATGCTGCTGCTCGCCATGCTGTCGCTGGCGCTCTGGATCGGCTGAGCAGGGGCTTGAACCGGGCCGGCCGCACTAGGGTCTGTTCACATATAAAACGTACGCGCGTTGGCCCGAGCCGGGGTCAGCTACGCGAAGGGCGTCGCCGCAAAGGGTCATTCCCTTTGCAAGGCGCCCGACAAAGTAGATGGCCCCGGCTCGGGCCAACCCGGAGGGCAAGGGGGATACGCGGCGCATGGCGTCGTTGCCAGCCGCTTGCTTGGAATGACCAAGCGGCGCGACCGGCGCCTAGCCCTGCGCCGCGTATCCCCCTTGCGCGCGCACGTTTTATATGTGAACAGACCCTAGTCCCGCGCCGCCCCGCAGCGCCAGCAGGCGCCGAACTGGGCCTCATGCCATTCCAGGCAATGGCGGCATTGCCAGCTGGGCCCCGGCGCCGGGTTGGCGGCGGCATTGAGCACCGCCCACGCCTGGGCTTCCATCTCGTCATCCACCAGCCACACCTGTGGCGCACTCTCCCGGAACGGGATCTCGCCGGCTGCGCCTGCCAGCCAGGTATTGCGCAATTCCGCCCGGATGCCGGCCGCCCGCAGGACGTTCCGGCAATGGGCCGCATAGACGAGGGAAGTGGCGGACAGCAGCAGTTTCATGGCAGCGCACCGGGAACCCAGGTGCGCTTACCTTACCACGGCTTCACCAGGGCTTCTGCTGGCTGGATTCGTGCAGCAGCTGCGTGTAGAGCTGGTGCCGGCGCTCGGAAATGGCACCGGATGCCATCGCGGCCAGCACGCCGCAGCCGGGCTCGTTGACGTGATGGCAATTGTAGAAGCGGCACTGGGTCAGCAGCGGCCGGAACTCCGGGAAGGCGCGTTCCAGCATGCCTTCGCTGAGGTGGTACAGGCCGAACTCCTGGAAGCCCGGGGAATCGATCAGCGCGCCCGGGCGGCCGTCCACCGTGCCCCAGTCAGCCGGCAGGTGGTAGAGCCGGGTGAAGGTGGTGGTGTGCTTGCCTGAATCGAGCTTGGCCGAGATCTCGCGGGTCTGCGCGTCGACGCCCGGGATCAGCAGGTTCAGCAGCGACGACTTGCCCATGCCCGACTGCCCGATCAGGATGCTGGCCAGTCCCGCCAGGCGCGGCTTGAGCGCGGCCAGCGCTTGCGCCGGGTCGGCGCGCACCGATAGCTCCAGTGTGTCGTAGCCCAGTTCGCGGTACAGCGCCAGGCGGCCCCGCGCTTCCTCCAGCCGGTCCGGCAGGTCGGTCTTGTTGAGCACGATCAGCGGCCGGATCTCCAGCGCTTCGGCCGACACCAGCGCGCGTCCCAGCAGGTCTTCGGAGAAGCCCGGCTCGGTGGCCAGCACGATGATGACCTGGTCGATATTGGCCGCCAGCAGCTTGGACTTGAACTGGTCGGAGCGGTGCAGCAGGTTCTTGCGCGCCGAGGCCCTGGTGATCACGCACTGGTCGGCGGCGGCGCGCTCGACGCTGACATGGTCGCCCACCGCGCAGTCGCTCTTCTTGCCGCGCGGGAAGGCATGCATGCGCGTGCCGTCGCCCAGCTCGACCACATAGTGGCGGCCGTGGGCGGCGATGATCAGCGCGGTTTCGGTGGTCGTGCCGGCATTGGTGCCGCCGCCGGCGTTGCGGTGACGCGCGGCGCGGCTCATGCGTGCGCCAGCAGTCGGTCGATCCGCTGCGCGGCGGGCGGATGCGAGTAGTAGAAGGCGCTGTAGAGCGGGTCGGGCGTCAGCGTCGAGGCGTTGTCCTTGTACAGCTTCACCAGGGCCGAGACCAGGTGGCCGGCATCGGTCTGGTCGGCGGCAAAGGCGTCGGCCTCGAACTCATGGCGGCGCGACGACTGGCTAGCCAGCGGCCCCAGCAGGAAGGTGAAGACCGGCAGCGTCAGGAAGAACAGCACCAGCGCCAGCGCGCTGTTGGACACGCCCAGGTTGGGCACCACGCCCAGCCCGGTGTAGAACCAGCTGCGCGTGGCCAGCCAGCCCAGCAGCGCCAGGAACACCAGGCTCAGCGCAAAGGTGACGACAATGCGCTTGGCCACGTGGCGGCGCTTGAAGTGGCCCAGCTCATGCGCCAGCACCGCCTCGATCTCGTCGCCCGACAGGCGCGACAGCAGCGTATCGAAGAAGACAATGCGCTTGGCGGCGCCAAAACCGGTGAAGTATGCATTGCCGTGGGCGCTGCGCTTGCTGCCGTCCATCACGAACAGGCCCTTGCTGGCAAAGCCGCAGCGCTGCATCAGGGCCTCGATGCGCTGGCGCAGCGACTCATCGGTCAGCGGCTCGAACTTGTTGAACAGTGGCGCGATAAAGGTCGGGAACACCACCAGCAGGAACAGGTTGAACGCCATCCACACCAGCCAGGTCCAGAGCCACCACAGCGAGCCGGCGCGCTCCATCAGCCACAGCACCGCCAGCAGCAGCGGCAGGCCCAGCGCGCACGCGACCACCAGCATCTTGGCCATGTCGGCCAGCCACAGGCCGAAGGTCATCTTGTTGAAGCCGAAGCGCTCCTCGATGCCGAACTGGCCGTACAGCGAGAAGGGCAGGTCGACCAGCCCGCCGATCAGCGCCACGCTGGCCACCAGCGCCACGCCGTAGAAATAGCCAGGGCCGAACGTGTCCAGCCAGAACTGGTTGAGCCACTGCAGCCCGCCCAGCATGGTGAAGCCGATCAGCACCGCGGCCCCGGCCAGCACCTCCAGCATCGACAGCCGGGTGCGGGCGATGGTGTAGTCGGCAGCCTTCTGGTGCGAAGCCAGGGTGATGGTGTCGGCAAAGCGCGCCGGCACCGTATTGCGGTGCTGCGCCACATGGCGGACCTGGCGGGCGGCCAGCCAGAGCTTGATCAGCACCATCAGCACCAGGGCGGCGAGAAAGACAATCGTGAACATCGGCAAGAGCCTTGTGGGTGCGGGCGCCCGGCATTGTGCGCGGCGGGCGTCCGTTGGGACCGCCGGATCCCGGGGTGGGGCAGGCGGCGGTCCGGGATATCCGGAAAACGGCCCGGCGCTGGTGCGCAAACGGCCATCCCGGACGGATATGCGAGAATTATAAATTGTTCGCGCCCGGCCTCGCCCCGGCCGCTTCCCTGAAATCCCACTCTTCCGCAGTCCCGATGACAAGCCAAGCCACCGCCAAATCCGTCAAAAGTGAAAATAACCTGATCTGGCTGGACATGGAAATGACCGGTCTGCAGCCGGATACCGACCGCATCATCGAAATCGCGATCGTCATTACCGACTCCGAACTCAATATCCTGGCCGAAGGCCCCGTGCTGGTGATCCACCAGAGCGATGCCGTGCTCAACGGCATGGACAACTGGAACAAGGGCACCCACGGCCGCTCGGGCCTGATCGACAAGGTCAAGGCATCGACCCTGACCGAAGAGCAGGCCGAGGCCGAGCTGCTGGCCTTTCTCAAGCGCTGGGTGCCGGCCGGCAAGTCGCCGATGTGCGGCAACTCGATCTGCCAGGACCGCCGCTTCATGGCGCGCTACATGCCCAAGCTGGAGTCGTTCTTCCACTACCGCAATCTGGACGTGTCGACGCTGAAGGAGCTGTGCAAGCGCTGGGAGCCGGCCATCCACAAGGGCTTTATCAAGCGCCAGCTGCACACGGCGCTGGCCGACATCCTGGAGTCGGTCGAAGAGCTGCGCTACTACCGCACGCACTTTATCCGTCACACCGCGCCGGGCGCGGCACCCGCTGCCGATGCGCCGGCCGCCGACACCCCGGCGCAATAAGCGGGGCCAGCCGCTCCCGTCACAACAGCCCACCACAACCGACGCGCCGTCCCCGCCCGGCGGCCGCCTTGCCGCCGCCGGGCGCCCAGCCGCTGCCAGGGGCGCGCGCCGCCCGCCTGCCCATGCTTGAGCGCATTGTCTCCATCATCACCCCGGTCATCCTGATCATCCTGGTCGGGTGGCTGTACGGGCGCAAGGCCCACCCGGACATGGCCGGCATCAACCGTGCCACGCTGGACGTGATCGCGCCGCTGCTGGTGGTGTCGGCCTTCGTCAGCAAGGATTTCGTGCTGGCCGACCAGCTGGTGCTGCTGGGCTGCGCAGTGGCGGTGGTGCTGGGCTCGGGCGTGCTGGCCTGGGGCATGGCACGGCTGCTGAAGGTCGATCCGCGCACCTTCGTGCCGCCGATGATGTTCAATAACTGCGGCAACATGGGCCTGCCGCTGTCCGTCTTCGCCTTCGGTCCGGCCGGCCTGGCGCCGGCGGTGGCGCTGTTCGCGGCGTCGAACCTGATGCACTTCACCATCGGCATGAAGATCGTCAACCGGCATGCGTCGCTGGCGCAGATCGCGCGCAACCCGATGGTGCTGGCCACCGTGGCGGGCGTGGCGCTGGCGCTGGCGCGGCCGTGGTTCACGCTGCCCGATCCGGTCTACCAGTCGGTCAAGCTGCTGGGCGACGCCACCGTGCCGCTGATGCTGTTCGCGCTGGGCGTGCGCATGAAGGACGTGAGCCTGCGCAACTGGGGCATGGGCCTGGTGGGCGCCGCGGCGTGTCCGCTGACGGGGATCGCGGTGGCGCTGCTGCTGGCGCAATGGGTGCCGTTGACCGACCTGCAGCGCGGCCTGCTCTTTGTGTTTGCCGCGTTGCCGCCGGCGGTGCTGAACTTCCTGGTGGCGGACCACTTCCGGCAGGAGCCGGACCAGGTGGCGTCGATCGTGCTGCTGGGCAATATCGCCGCGGTGGTATTCGTGCCGGTGGGGCTGTACCTGGGCTTGCGCTGAGGCGTAGAAAGGCGCGGGGAGGGTGCCCGCTCGGCGCTCGCCGGCGGGCGGGTCGATTACGCCGCGGGTTTGGCCCGGACGGCGTTTTTCGGGCGCCAGGCCTTGACGATGGCCTCGTCGGTTTCCATGTAGGGGCCGCCGATCAGGTCGATGCAGTACGGTACTGCCGCAAAGATCCCTTGCACCACGGACTTGCCGTCGGCGTCGCGCAGGCCTTCCAGGGTCTCGCGGATCGCGCGCGGCTGGCCGGGCAGGTTGACGATCAGCGCGGCGCGGCTGGCGGTCTCGCGGACCACCGCCACCTGGCGCGACAGGATCGCGGTCGGCACGAAATGCAGGCTGACCTGGCGCATCTGCTCGCCAAAGCCGGGCATTTCCTTGGTGCCCACGGCCAGCGTGGCCTCGGGCGTCACGTCGCGGCGCGCCGGGCCGGTGCCGCCGGTGGTCAGCACCAGGTCGCAGCCGGCCACGTCGACCAGCTCGATCAGGGTGCGCGAGATCTGTGCCTGCTCGTCCGGGATCAGGCGCTCCAGCGCCTGCCAGGGCGAGGTCAGCGTGCGCCCGAACCACTCGCGCAGCGCCGGGATGCCTTCGTCCTGGTAGGTGCCGGCCGAGGCGCGGTCCGAGATCGAAACAAAGCCGACAACGAGTTCGTCGGGATGGTTACGGACAACCGGCTGGGTGGTCTGGGTCATGCCTCGGGCTCCGGGGTGGGGGATTGGTCCTCCGTGGCAGCGCCCTTGCCATCCTTCAGGTCGAGCGCCGTCTTGATCGCCTGGAACAGCTCGCGGAAATAGCGTGGCGGCTTGCCCAGCTCTTTTTCCTTGCGCGCGTTGCGGATGGTGTTGCGCAGCGCCTGCACGTCACTGCCGGGATGCTCGGCCAGGAAGCGCGTCAGCGCCGCGTCGTCGGCCAGCAGCAGTTCGCGCCAGCGTTCGATCAGGTGCATGCGGGCGGTTTCGGCCTTGCTGGTGCCCTTGAAGCCTTCCAGCGCTTGCCGGATCACCTCGACCTCATCGTCCTCGAGGCCGCGCATGATCTTGCCCACGAACTGCATCTGGCGGCGCTTGCCTTCGTGGCTGTTGATGCGGCGCGCCTGGTGGATGGCGTCGGCCAGCGCTTCGGGCATGGGCACGCGCGCCAGGCGGTCCTTGGCCAGCGCTTCGAGTTCGGCGCCAAGGTCCTGCAGGGCGGTCATGTCGCGCTTGCGCTGAGACTTGCTTTTCGGTTCGTCGTCTTCCGGTTCGGGCGCAAAGCCTCCGGGAAAGCGCGAGCCTTGGGGGTTACGGGAATTTCGCGTCATGCCCGGCATTTTATCTTGCTATGATTGCCGCTTGGACTTTTGATGACACCCGCCCAGCATGGACCACATGGACCAGATCGCCGAACAGACCGCGCATTTCACCTACACCCAGGCCCAGCTCAGCGAGATGGCCGCCGATGTGCTGCGCGTGGCACGCGAACTGGGCGCGACCGACGCAGCCACCGAGATCTCCGAAGGCAGCGGCCTGTCGGTGTCGGTGCGCAAGGGGCAGGTGGAAACCATCGAGCAGAACCGGGACAAGGTGGTCGGGGTCACGGTGATGATCGGCAAGCGCCGCGGCAACGCCAGCACCTCGGACTTCTCGCCGGCCGCGCTGCGCGCCACCGCTGAAGCGGCCTACAACATCGCCCGCTTCACCGCCGAGGATGACTGCGCCGGCCTGGCCGAAGAAGAACTGCTGGAACGCGCGCCGCAGGACCTGGAGTTGTTCCACCCGTGGGCGCTGGACGCCGAGCGCGCCATCGACATCGCCACCCGTGCCGAGGCCGCGGCCTTCGCGGTGTCGCCGCGCATCCGCAACAGCGACGGCGCCAGCGTGTCGGCGCAGCATTCGCAATTCGTGCTGGCGACCACGCGCGGCTTCTCGGGCGGCTACCCGTATTCGCGCCATTTCATCTCGTGCGCGCCGATCGCCGGCAGCGGCAGCGGCATGCAGCGCGATGACTGGTATTCGTCCAAGCGCTCGCCGCTGGCACTGGCCGCGCCCGAGGACATCGGCCGCTACGCCGCCGAGCGCGCGCTGGCGCGGCTGCAGGCGCGCCAGCTGTCCACGCGCCGCTGCCCGGTGCTGTTCGAGGCGCCGCTGGCCGCGGGGCTGCTGGGTGCCTTCGTGCAGGCGGTGTCCGGCGGCGCGCTGTACCGCAAGTCCACCTTCCTGTGCGACTCCCTGGGCCAGGCCGTGTTCGCCCCGCACATCCAGATCCATGAGCACCCGCATCTGCCCGGCGCCATGGGCAGCGCCCCGTTCGACGAGGAAGGCGTGCGCACCCGCGCCCGCGACGTGGTGCGCGACGGCGTGGTGCAGGGCTATTTCCTCTCGACCTATTCCGCGCGCAAGCTCGGCATGCAGACCACCGGCAATGCCGGCGGCTCGCACAACCTGACGCTGTCGAGCAGCCTGACCGAGCCTGGCGACGACTTCCCGGCCATGCTGCGCAAGCTCGGCACCGGCCTGCTGGTGACCGAGCTGATGGGGCAGGGCGTCAACTACGTGACCGGCGACTATTCGCGCGGCGCCTCGGGCTACTGGGTCGAGAACGGCGTGATCCAGTACCCCGTGGAAGAAATCACCATCGCCGGCAATATGGCCGAGATGTTCCGGCAGATCGTCGCCATCGGCGCGGATGCGCTGGTGCGCGGCACCAAGGAGACCGGCTCGATTCTGCTTGAGCAGATGACGATCGCCGGCAACTGAGGCGCCGGGCCGCCGCGCCCCGGCTGGTCAGTCCAGGCCGGCGCGGTCCACCACGAAGCGCACACGCTCGAAGTTGATGTTGGCGCCGGAGGTCACCGCGACCAGCGCCTGGTCGCGGATGCCTTCGCGCTGCGCATACTGCCTGGCGGCGGCCACCGCCAGCGCACCTGCGGGTTCGAGCAGGCTGCGGGTGTCTTCGAACACATCCTTGATCGCCGCGCACAGCGCATCGGTATCCACGATCAGGATCTCATCCAGGTAGCGGCGGCACAGGCGGAAGGTCTCTTCGCCCACCAGCTTGACCGCGGTCCCGTCCGAGAACAATCCCACCTGCGCCAGTTCCACGCGCCGGCCGGCCCGGATCGACTGCGCCATTGCGCACGAGTCCTCGGTCTGCACGCCGATCACCCTGATCTCCGGCCGCACCGCCTTGACGTAAGTCGCCACGCCTGCGGCCAGGCTGCCGCCGCCGATGGGCACGAAGATCGCATGGATCGGGCCGCGATGCGCATTGAGGATTTCCGCCGCCACCGTGCCCTGGCCGGCGATGACATCGGGGTCGTCAAAGGCCGGGATGAAGGTCAGCCCTTGCTCGGCCTGCAATGTCATTGCATGGCGAAAGGCGTCGGTGTAGGAATCGCCCGCCTGGATCACCTCGACGGTCGGGCCGCCGTGCGCACGCGCCGCGTCGACCTTGACCTGCGGCGCCGTGGTCGGCACCACGATCAGGGCCCGCACCCCGAGGCGCGCCGCCGACAGCGCCACGCCCTGGGCATGGTTGCCGGCAGAGGCGGTGATGACGCCGCGCCGCAGCGCTTCGGGGCTGAGGTGCGCCATCTTGTTGTAGGCCCCGCGCAGCTTGAAGGAGAACACCGGCTGGGTGTCTTCGCGCTTGAGGTAGACACGGTTGTGCAGTTGGGCCGACAGCTGCCGGGCGAAGTCGAGCCCGGTCTCGCGCGCCACCTCGTAGACGCGCGCGTTCAGGATGCGCTTGAGGTAACTGCGCTGGTCGACGGCCTGGTCGTTGGTGTTGTGGGTGCTGCTGGTGCTGTCAGCGGCGGGTTCGGCGATTGCCTGCATGGAAGGGCTCCGGGGTCGATGTCTTGATGCCCTGAGCCGGAAACAGAAAACCCGCCATCAGGGCGGGTTTCTGCGAAAAACTGATCTGGACGCGCGCTAACCCACCATTCGAGGAATGGTGCGAATAATCTGCGCGATGTCGAGGTGACGGCGGTCCATATGCATGACATTGGGCGATGTGGCGGGATTTGTCAATCCCGCCGTCGCCGATGGTCAGGATTCTTCTGACGGCGGCCGCTCATACGTGACGAAGGCATAATCAAAGCCGTTCGCTTCCGAATGATGTGTCTCGCGCGCGGTTTCCAGCCACTGCGTGCGGTCGATCGCCGGGAAGAAGGCATCGCCTTCCACATCCGCGTCGATCTCGGTCACCACCAGCCGGTCCGCGCACGGCATGGCCTCGGCATAGAGCTGCGCGCCGCCGATCAGGAAGATCTGCTCGGCGCCCACGCACAGCAGTTGCGCGTCTTCCAGCGACGCGGCCACCTCGGCGCCCTCGATACGCAGCTCCGGGTTGCGGCTGACCACGATATTGCGGCGCCCCGGCAGCGGGCGGCCGATCGAGTCCCAGGTCTTGCGGCCCATGATCACGGGCGCGCCCATGGTGGTGCGCTTGAAGTGCGCCAGGTCTTCCGGCAGGCGCCACGGCAGCGTGTTGTCGCGGCCGATGGTGCCGTTGCGGGCGCGGGCAACAACCAGTGTCAGCAGCGTCATACGGCCACCGGTGCCTTGATGGCGGCGTGCGACTGGTAGCCGGCCAGTTCGAAGTCTTCGTAGCGGTAGTCGAAGATGCTGTCGGGCTTGCGCAGGATCTTCAGCTGCGGCAGCGCCAGCGGCTCGCGCGCGAGCTGGGTCTGCACCTGCTCGAAATGGTTGTTGTACAGGTGGCAGTCGCCGCCGGTCCAGACGAAGTCGCCTACTTCCAGCCCGGTCTGCTGCGCCATCATGTGGGTCAGCAGCGCATAGCTGGCAATGTTGAACGGCACGCCCAGGAAGATATCGGCGCTGCGCTGGTAGAGCTGGCACGACAGCCGGCCATCGGCCACGTAGAACTGGAAGAAGGCGTGGCAGGGCGGCAGCTTCATGCGCGGGATGTCGGCCACGTTCCAGGCCGACACGATCAGGCGGCGCGAATCCGGATTGGCGCGGATCTGCGCCACCAGGTCGGTGATCTGGTCGATATGGCGGCCGTCCGGCGCCGGCCACGAGCGCCACTGCGAGCCGTAGACCGGACCCAGTTCGCCGTTCTGGTCGGCCCACTCGTCCCAAATGGTGACGCCGTGCTCCTGCAGCCAGCGCACGTTGGTCGAGCCCTGGAGGAACCACAGCAGTTCATAGATGATCGACTTCAGGTGCAGCTTCTTGGTGGTGACCACCGGGAAGCCTTCGCGCAGGTCGAAGCGCATCTGGTAGCCGAACACCGAGCGCGTGCCGGTGCCGGTGCGGTCGGCCTTGTCGGTGCCATGCTCGTACACATGGCGCATGAAGTCGAGATACTGTTTCATCGGCGCGGGGCGGGATGGGAAGTGACGCGGGCGCTGGACCCGCAAAGCTGGCATTTTAAAGCAATAAGGACCGCCCTTCCGGACGGGCCTTATTGCAGGTTGCCGGGGCTTGCCGCCCCGGCGCGGCGGCAGGCCTTAGTGACTGGTTGCCGGCTGCTGCACGCGGCGCTTCTGCACCAGGTAGCCGGCGCCCAGCACGCCGCCGACGATCAGCACGTACAGGCCCCAGTTGATCAGCGGGTTGGCTTCGAAGAACGCCTTGATCATGGGCTCGTGCACGATCATCTTGACCGCCGTGAACGCCAGCACGCCCGCGCCCAGGTAGATGATGACCGGGAAGCGGGCCATCAGCTTGAGCACCAGGCTCGAGCCCCACACCACGATGGGGATGCTGATCAGCAGGCCCAGCACCACCAGCAGGAAGCTGCCATGGGCGGCGCCGGCCACAGCCAGCACGTTGTCCACGCCCATCACCGCGTCGGCGATGATGATGGTCTTCATGGCGCCCCACAGGGTCGAGGCGCCCGAGCCATGCCCGTCGCCGTCGCCTTCGTCGGACAGCAGCTTGTAGGCAATCCACACCAGCGCCAGGCCGCCAACCAGCATCAGCCCCGGAATCTTCAGCAGCCAGACCACGCCGATCGTCATGGCCGAGCGCACCACCACGGCACCGACGGTACCCCAGACAATGGCCTTCTTTTGCAAGTGGGCGGGCAGGTTGCGTGCCGCCAGGGCAATCACGATGGCATTGTCGCCGGCCAGCACCAGGTCAATGACGACGATGGACAGCAGTGCCGTCAGGAACTGCATCGTGAACAAATCGGTAAACCACTCCATGAACTCTCCTCAGGGTACGAATCGGCGCAAGCGCGCGTTGGGTTCGCCTGGATTCACGGAGCACGGGAGGGTGGGGCCGCCTTTGCAAACCATGAGAACCAGGTTGCAAAGGTCTTGCTCGACAGCTGGCGCGGTATGCGCACCAGTGTCAGCACAACCGGAGGCGCGAGCCTCGGAATGACGATTGTGCTAAGGGCATGGGCCCCGGAGCTACTCCCCTTTGAGGGACGCGACCCGTTCGGGATCGCGCTGGGCAGGATTATAAACGAACTGCAAGGGACATGCCGCATCAGGAAAGAAACTGACGCAAGAAATAAAAGTGACTAATTAGGCTTGTATGTGTAGCCCATGCCGTCCGTATGCCTTCCATATCGCCATTGGACGCTGCGCGATCCGCCGGATCGGCCTATCCTTGAAATTCGGCTCCGCCCGATGCGTCCCGGACAGCACAGGGATGCGTTGCGGAGACTGGCGCGCACGACATGCAAGCGCGGCCTTGGGGAATACGCAGTGACGCAGTGCCCATTTGCGACCACACAAGGAAACAACATGCCGGCTGTCCCGAACCCGCCGAACACGCCCCCACAGAACAAAACCCCGCAGACACCTCTCCCGCCTCTCAACCACCATAACGGCCATGCCGCCGCGTCGCCGGCGCTGGTTGCGCTGGTCAATGGACGCCCGCAGCGGCTGCCACAGCCGGAATTCGTGCAGCAATATCGGGAAGACAGCGGCGCGCTGCGCGAGCAGGTGCTGGCCGGCCTGCGCGCCGGGCAGGCCGCCATCAGTCCCAAGTTCTTCTACGACGTGCTGGGCTCGCGCCTGTTCGAGGCCATCACCGACCTGCCCGAGTACTACCCGACCCGCACCGAGGCCGAGATCTTTGCCAGCGCGGGGCCGGCCATCGCGGCGCGCGCGGGCAGCGGCTGCGTGCTGGTGGACCTGGGCGCGGGCAACTGCGAGAAGGCCGCGCGGCTGTTTGGCAGCCTGCGTCCGGCGCAGTACGTGGCGCTGGATATCTCGGTCGAGTTCCTGCGCGCGACGCTGTCCGCGCTGCAGCAGCAGCATCCCGAGATCCCGATGCTGGGCCTCGGCGCCGACCTGTGCGCGCCGTTCGACCTGCCTGTCAACGTCAGGCGTGGCAGGCGCCTGTTCTTCTATCCGGGATCGAGCATCGGCAATTTTGCCCCGCTCGAGGCCCTGGCGCTGCTGCAGCGCATGCGCGGCGCTGCCGGGCGCGGCGACGGCGTGCTGATCGGCGTGGACCTGCACAAGGACGAGGCCACGCTGGTATCGGCCTATGACGACGCGCTGGGCGTGACCGCCGCGTTCAACCGCAACGTGCTGCGCAACGTGAACCGCATCGTCGGCACGGACTTCTCGATCGACGACTGGCGCCATGTGGCGACCTTCGACCGCCAGGCCTCGCGCATCCAGATGCACCTGCAGGCCTGCCGCGAGGTGCGCGTGCAGTGGGAGGGCGGGGCGCGCGAATTTGCCGCCGGCGACCGCATCCATACCGAGGATTCGTACAAATACCGCCCGGAGGACTTCGCGCTGCTGCTGGAAGCCGCCGGCTTTGACGACCCGGTGTACTGGACCGATCCGCGCGGCTGGTTCGCTGTGTTCCACGCGCGCGGCTGATGCTCTGCCGGGGCGCGCCTGGCAGGGTTGGCAGGTGGTGTCATAATGGCCGACAGCCACGGCGCGCCGTGGCTGTCGGCCTGCTTCGATCCCTGCCTGTCCACTGTTCATTCCCTGCGCGGACCCTCCCGATGAGCGGCTTTCCCATGCTTCCCGATCTCTATTTCACCGGCGGCAAGGCAACCTGGTCCGACCCGCGCCGGCTGCCGCGCGAAGGCCTGGCACAGGCGCTGGTCGACGCGCGCAACCGCACGCTGGCGTGGCTGGCGCCGTTCGGGCAGACGCGCCGCGCCTGGGACGTGCCGCGCCAGTACGATGCCGATCCGCCGCTATGGACGCTCGGGCATGTGGCCTGGCATGCGGAGTGGTGGTGCCTGCGCGGCGTGCGCCAGGTCGATCGCGGCGGCGTGCCGGTGCCGGTGGCGTCCGAGCCCTCGCTGCTGGACGGCGCCGACGAATGGTTCGACCCGGACCGCATCGGCCCGGATGAGCGCTGGGATGTCGCGCTGCCGGACGTCGCGGTGGTCAAGCGCTATGCGGCCGACGTGCTCGACGGCGTGCTGCGCCGGATCGCACTGCTGCCCGACGACAGCGACCTGACCCTGTACCCGTACCGCCGCGCGCTGCTGCACGAGGATGCGCAGGGCGAAGGCGTGGCCGCGCTGCTGCAGGCGCTGGGCATGGCGCCGGCGGAGCCCATCGGCGCTGGCCCGGTGCAGCCGGCGGGTCATGGCGGCACGCTGCATTTCCCGGGCGGGCGCTTCACGCTCGGCTGGAGCGATCCCGACGGCTTTGCCTGGCCGGACGAGTTGCCGCCCCAGCCCACCTACGTCCCGGCGTTTGAAATGGACATGGCGCCGGTCAGCAACGCGCAGTTCCTGGAGTTTGTCGAGGACGGCGGCTATGAGCACCCGGCATGGTGGTCGTCGGCGGGGCGCCAGTGGCTGATGATGCAGGAGCGCTCGGCGCCGCGCTACTGGTCGCGGCATCCGGATTCGCGCGCCTGGATGGTGGAGCGCTTCGGTACCCTGCGCACGCTCAACCCGGACGAGGCGGTGCGCCATGTCACGCTGTACGAGGCGCAGGCATGGTGCCTGTGGGCAGGGCGGCGCCTGCCGGTGGAATCGGAATGGGAGCTCGCGGCGACGCAGAACCGTGGCCTGCAGTGGGGCGCGCTGCGCGAGTGGACTGCCACGCCGTACGAGCCCTACGCGGGGTTTGCCGCGGCGCCGTCCGACGGGGATATGGTGGGGCGCTTCGGCACGCACCAGGCGGTGCGCGGCGTCTCGTTCGCCAGTCCGGCACGGCTGCGCCATGTGCGGGCACGCTGGGCGCTGCTGCCGGAGGATGATCTGTCCTTTATCGGATTTCGTACCTGCGCGCTGTAGCGGACCGTTGTACGCGACAACGGAAAAGGGCACCCGAGGGTGTAATGCCGTTCAGTTAAGGTCCCTATTGAGGAAGCGAACGGCATAGCGTGAAGGGCGGGACTTGACGACCCGGTCGCATGAGCGACCGGGTCGTTTCACATTGGGCAGCGACTTTAGGCGCTCGCGTAGGCGCTGCAGGCAGGCGGGCAATTTCGCGTAGGCTGGCGTGACAGCTGCCCACATCATCTCGTGCTGGATGACATGGAAGGCACGCACGAAGCTCATGTCAGTCGGCGCGAGCTTCGCTTCTCGGGCGGCGCTGGCCATCTCGCGACGAATCAGGTTGTAGGCGATCAAGGCGCCCCAGATTTCCTGGCATACCCCATCGACGGTTCGGCTACGCAGGGTCAGCTCCATGCCGAGCATCGACTGCTTCAGTTCCCGGTAGCTCGTTTCGATCTGCCAGCGCCGCTCGTAACTGGCGACGATGTCAGCAGGTTTGAAGCGTCGGCGATCGAGCAGCGACGTCAGCAGAATTCGGCTACGTCCGCGTGCATCGATCGTTCGGATTGCCCGCGCCTGCCAGAACTCCGGCAGCGCCGGACACTTCTTGCGTGCCTGCGGCGAGACACGCATGCGTACCGTGGCGTCCTCGGCCGTGCCGGCCGTCACCTCCCAGCGCGTGTTGGACTTGGCCGGAATCAGGAAGTGGCGGTTGTGCCCGCCCATCGTCAGACCGCACAGGATCTCGGCAGCCAGGAAGCCTTTGTCGAATACCGTCAGCGAATCATCCGGTATCTGCGGCAACAAGCCTTTGGCGTACACCATCTCATTGCTGTCATAGCGACCGAAGCTGGCACCTGCCACCAGGTGCGTGGGGATCGCAGTCAGCGTCACCATGCGCACCTGCGGATAGCTGGCGACCCTGCGAGCGTAAGCTTGGGCGCCAAAGTGCTCGCGGTTGGCAGGGCTGTCGGCTGTGCGTAGCGTCGTGCCATCCATCGCCCACAGGCTGAGTCCCTTGAGGGCGTAGTCGCTGGCGTCCTGCAGACTCCAGGCGCGCGCTGTTCGTTCGAACAGCCAGGCCAGCGGCGCCTCGCCAACGCGCTGGCGGGCTTGCGTCGCCGCGCTCTTGCTGACGAACGGCGCCACCTCGTCAGGCAGGGCCAGTTCCAGATTGTCGAGCACTTCGCTGATCGACCAATGGCGGTACATCGCCAGCGCAATCACCAGCCAGACCACCTGTTCAGCGGGCAATCGACGGCGACGGATACTTGCCGTTCCCGTCGCGTCTACCGCGCGCTCGATCCACTCGTACGGAAGATGCTCGGCGAGCCGACTCAAGTCGGCCGGCTGTTGCGCTTCGAGCAGGAAGGTCAGGTGACTGGAAAGCATCGCGCCCAAAAGTTAACACTTCGGCGCAGCGTTTACAACTTCCTCTGACGCTACATACAAAAATGCCGTTCAGCTCTTAACTGAACGGCATTACACCCGAGGGTGCCCTTTCTGCTGCCTGGCAGGTGCGCTCAGCGCACCACCCGATCAACGCTCGTAGCGCGAGCGGCTGTTGCGGTTGCCGCCGCCATTGCCGCCGAAGCCGCCGCCAAAGCCGCGGTTGCCGTCACGGTTGCCGTCGCGATTGCCATCGCGGTTGCCGAAGCTGCGGCCTTCGCCGTTGCCACGGTAGCCGCCGCCGGTGCCGCCGGTGCCGCGGTTGCCGTCGCCGAAGCTGCGCGCGGCGCCGTCGCGGTTGCCGAAGCCGCCGCGGTTGTCGTCGCCGAACGTGCGGCCGCCTTCGCGGTTGCCGAAGCCACGCGCGCCGTCGCTGGCGCCACGGTAGCCGGTGCCCTGGCCGCCCTGGCCGCGGTAGCCGCCTTCACGGTTGCCGAAGCCGCCGCGGTTGTCGTCACCGAACGGGCGCGCGCCTTCCGGGCGGTTGCCGAAGCCACGGCTTTCGCCGCTGAACTTGCGCTCGCCGAAGCCGGTGCGGTTCTCGCCGCCGCCGAACTTGCGGTCGCCGAAGCTGCGTTCGCCGCCACGGTAGCCGCCGCCATTGCCGCGGAAGTCACCGCGGCCGCCGCCCGGCTTGCCGCCGAAGTTCGAACGCGGCTTGGGCGAGCGGCGCGGCTCCAGGCCTTCGATCACCGAAGCGTCGATGCGCTGGTTGGTGAAGCGCTCGATGCGCTTCCACTGGAACATGTCGTTGTGGTTCACCAGGTTGATGGCGGTGCCCGAGCGGCCGGCACGGCCGGTACGGCCGATGCGGTGCACGTAGTCCTCGGCCTGCTTGGGCAGGTCGAAGTTCACCACGTGGGTGATATCGGGCACGTCGATGCCGCGCGCGGCCACGTCGGTGGCCACCAGCACGCGCAGGTTGCCGCGGCGCAGGGCGGTCAGGGTGCGGTTGCGCGCGCCCTGGGTCATGTCGCCGTGCAGTGCGCCGGCGGAGAAGCCGGTGTCGGACAGGCGCTCGGCCAGCGAATCGGCATCGCGCTTGGTCGCGGTGAAGACGATGGCCTGCTTGAGCGAGGCGTCGCGCAGCAGGTGGTCCAGCAGGCGCTCCTTGTGCGACATGTCGTCGGTGAAGTGCAGGCGCTGCTCGATATGGCTCTGGTCGGCGCGGGCCGCGGCGATCTCGATGCGCTGCGGGTCGCGCAGCTGGCGCGAGGCCAGTTGGGCGATGCGGGCATCCAGCGTGGCCGAGAACATCAGCGTCTGGCGCGTGGCCGGGGTGGCATTGACGATGGCGTCGATGTCGTCGGCAAAGCCCATGTCGAGCATGCGGTCGGCTTCGTCGAACACCAGCATCTGCAGGGCCGAGAGGTCGATGCGGCCGGCGTCGATATGGTCGAGCAGGCGGCCCGGCGTGGCCACCAGGATGTCAGGCATCTTGGCCAGCGCGGCCAGTTGCTTGGGGTAGGGCATGCCGCCCAGGATGCTGGCGCAGACGATGCGGCGCAGGTTGCGGCCATACTTGGCGGCGGCTTCGGTCACCTGCAGGGCCAGTTCGCGCGTCGGGGTCAGCACCAGCAGCGCGGGCTGCGCCGGCGCCGGACGGGGGCGCTTGCCCTTCATGCGCTTGGCGGGCTCGGTCGAGCGTTGCGGCGCCGGCATCTCGCTGATGCGCTGGATCGCGGGCAGCATGAACGCGGCGGTCTTGCCCGAGCCGGTCTGGCTCGAGACCAGCAGGTCGCGGCCGGCCAGGAAGGCCGGGATGGCCTGGGCCTGCACCGGCGTGGGCGTGTTGTAGTTCAGTTCGGAGAGGGCGCGCAGGATGGCCGGATCGAGGCCAAGCGTGGCGAAACCGCTTTCCACGGCCGGGGCTTCCACTGCCGGGCTGGGGTTGAGCAGGGCGTCGAGCTTGTCGAGCGGGCTCTGGGCAGCGTCGGAAGTGATCGAAGCGTCGGTCGCGGAGGCAATAGCTTGCTCCGCACGAATGTCGTGCTGGGTCATGTCGGAATGGTCAAATAAATGCATGGCACCCCGAAAGCAATGGGGTGGGCGCAGTGCAAAGTCTTTAAAAAGGCTTCGGCGCCAATCGGTGAGGCCGTTACGACAGACACAGCTGGCAGTACGGCGGCAGGCAGGGCGGTGGCTGGTCCCGCTAGGCGGTCCGGCCGAATCCCTGGCAGGCAAACAGCTCAGGTTGCAGGCTGTTCAACAGGATCGGAGACGAGGCGACGTCAGGTGAGCGGTGCGTTCTGCTGGGCGGCTGGGGCCATGTTGTGATGATTAGGCGTCCGGCAGCGAGGAAACAGAGCTTGGGAGGGCAGCGGATTCGCCGCGGCAGGTAGCCGGGCGCTTGGCGGATCTCACAGTTGCGAAACTCACGGCGCGGATTATAGCAGAGTCCGGAATTTTTGTTGCACTGCGAAAACGTAACCGGATATGTCAGGCGTTCGGCACCTCGGGGACTGGGCCCGCGCCATGCTGGTTGCAAGCCGGAAAGCCCCGCCTATACTGGAGGCGCGAGCACACAGGATGCCCGCACGGGGCGGACGAAAAACGCTCCCGCTTGACCTCCTCCAGCGGCATTGGGCCGTTGTTCGCGGCGAGCACTGCGGTCATTGACTCCACGCGCCAGGTCTTCCTGCGGCTATCCGGGTGGTCCGGATGGGCGTCCGCTTCATGGGCGGAATCATGGGAAGCCTGCCTGGAACAGAATGACCGAACTGCTGACCGCGTGACCCAGGTGGTCCGGGCCCGTCCGCATCCAAAGCCCGCCAGCGATGGCGGGCTTTTCATTTGGGCGTTCCCGGTTCGTTGCCGGTTGCGGCTCAGTCCTCGGCGTCCTTGCCCGCGGCCTTGCGCGGCAGCCGGCCGAGGGGCTGCTCGCGCGGCATCGCGAGGCGGTTGCCGGGCAATCCTCCCGGGTAGTCGACGATGCGCGCGGCGCCCTGGCGCCGCAGGCCATGCCATGCCTGGCTGCCGGCGGTGCGCCCGCCACCGAGGATGGTGGTCATGGCCTGCCGGTCGAGATCCATGCTGTCGGGCAAATCCTTGATGACGATCACTGCCATGGCTGTCTCCGGTCAAGCGGGGCCACGGCCATGCGGCCGCGGGACCGCTTCAGTATAGGCGAGGCGGCCCGCGCTCCTGCCTGCGGGCCCGCCGCGCGGTGCGCTCAGACGGCGGCGAAATTGCCGCCCCATTGCGCCGGGTTGACGTTCACGCGCACCGGGCCGGCGCCGGGGCCGACGAAGCTGCCGTTGAGCGTGTTGACGCTGATGGCCTGCAACTGCGCGATGTTCTGGTTGACGTTGACGGTCACGTTGGCCAGCGGGCCGACGTCGCCGATACCGCGGCTGAGCCACGAATTGCCGCCGCGTACGGTGCACAGCGAGGCACGGTCGAGTTCCTTGCTCAGGGCAAGATCGCGAACGAGGATGGTTGACATGATGGTGCTCCTTTGAGGGGGGTGCCGGGGCAGCTGGCGCGAAGATTGCTGCGTTGGGGCGGCGTCTCCGCGCGTGCTGCGCATCCGTTTATCAGCCGAAGATGTTGTTGGTGCCGTTCTGGTTGGTGTGCACGTCGGACTTGACGTGGTCCAGGAAGGCCGAGCCGTTGCCGTTCAGGTTGGTGACGGTCTGCATCTGCGCGACGCTTTGCGAGGCCTTGATGCTGTCGTCGACCGACACCTTGATCGGCATGTAGACGGCGGCGAAGGGCAGGTAGGCCAGGCCGCCGCGCACGGCGTGCATGCGCTTGCTGTCGAGGGTTTCGGCGGCGGACAGGTCCTTGATGGTCAGCGTGGTCATGATGGTCTCCGGTATTGGTAGTCAGTGCTTCGGTTCAGTCTGCGGGCGGCGCGAGGGCTCAGCCGTAGATGTTGTTGGTGCCGTTCTGGCTGGTGTGCACGTCGGACTTGACGTGGTCCAGGAAGGCCGAGCCGTTGCCGTTCATGTTGGTGACGGACTGCAGCTGGGCGATGTCCTGCATGGCGGTGATGCTCTTGTCGATCGACACTTTCACCGGGCTGTAGACCGCGGCGAAAGGCAGGTAGGCAAGGCCGCCGCGCACGGCGTGCATGCCCTTGCGGTCCAGGGTTTCGGTGGAGGACAGGTCCTTGATGGTCAGCGTGGTCATGATGGTCTCCTGGTAGAGGAAGGTGTTGCCTTGGGTTGGGTTTCGAGCATCGGGTTGGTGTCGCGCTCGGGAGGTACTAACGCAGGGACTGTGCCAAGGCCGTGGCCAACCTCGCCGGGCACGCGCAACTGCCTGAAAACATGAGGGATTTATCTTCGATGTCGGCTTGCGCGCACTGCACGCGGGGCGTGCCGGGGGCCGCGGGTGACGGGCCGCGGCCAACAGGCGGCGCGCGGGTGTTGGTGCCGCCGCGACAGTGGCGTGCCGCAACGGCTCCGGCTGGCCCGTGCGGCCCGCGCGCGGCGTTGCACACCGGCTTCGCATGGATTGCGCATGCCATGGGTGCGCACTAGTATCCATCGAAGGCAGGGCATATCCGCACGGTGGGACCAAGCCCTGCCAGCAACCATGTCGGGGCATCCCGTGGCCAGTCTCAAAGACCTGATCCGCAAGTTCCAGAACGGTGGTCTCTCCGACGACGAGTTTGTTGCGTCGTTCGAAACCGCCCTGGCGCAGGACCCCACCACGCCCAGCCAGGCCGCGCGCGTGGTCATCGAGGAAAACACGCGCTTTCCGTTCCCGCCCGCGGTCTACGCCGAAGTCATGCGGCGCATCGAGCGCCGCGGCGCCACCCAGTACGAGGGCACCACCGAAGCCACGCGCCTGGCCGGCACCGAAACCGGCTCGATGTATGTGGCCACGCCCGAGCCGGGCACGCTGCCGCAGTCGGCGCACACCAAGGGCGTGGGCGATACGCTCAACGGCCGCTTCGTGCTGGAGGAATGCCTGGGCGTCGGGGGCATGGGCACGGTCTACAAGGCGCTTGACCTGCGCAAGCTGGAGGCCTCGGACCGCAAGCCGTATATCGCCATCAAGGTGCTGAACCTGCAGTTCAGCGGACACCCCAAGTCGCTGATGGCGCTGCAGCGCGAGGCGCGCAAGGCGCAGACGCTGGCGCACCGGAACATCGTCACGGTTTATGACTTCGACCGCGACGGACCGGTGGTCTTCCTGACCATGGAATACCTGTCGGGCTCGTCGCTCAACCATGTGCTCAAGGCCCCGGGCTTTGCCGGCATGCCGATGGCGCGCGCGATGCCGATCATCAACGGCATGGGCAACGCGCTGGCGTACGCGCACGAGCGCGGCTTCGTGCACTGCGACTTCAAGCCCGCCAATGTCTTCCTGACCGACAACGGCGAGGTCAAGGTGATCGACTTCGGCATTGCGCGCGGCTTCCTGCCGCCGGCCGACGAATCCGACCGCACTGTGTTTGATCCCGGCTCGCTGGGCGGCATGACCCCCGCCTATGCCAGCCCGGAGATGTTCGAGCACCGCGAGCCCGACCCGCGCGACGACATCTACGCGCTGGCCTGCGTGAGCTACGAACTGCTGACCGGCAAGCATCCCTACCAGCGGCTCTCGGCCAACCAGGCGCGCGATGCCGCGCTCAAGCCGGTGCAGCCGCCGCAGTTGAGCCGCACGCAATGGAAGACCCTGCGCGAGGCGCTCTCGCTCGACCGCGAGACGCGCACGCCGACGGTCGCGTGCTTCCTGCAGGGCATGAGTGCCGTGCCGGCCGCGCCTATGCGCCGCCCCGACCCGCGCATGGCGGGCGGCGTGCTGGCCGTGCTCGCGGGCGTGGCGGGGCTCGGCTACTACGCCTGGCATTCGCAGCGCCAGGCCCAGGCCCCGGCCACCGACTCCCGCGCCGAAGCGCCTGTCATCCCGGCAGCGCCGGCGCCTGCGACGCCAGCCGCGCCGACGCCCGCACCGGCAGCCCGTCCGGCGGAGTTGTCGATGGCCGAGGTCGACAAGCTGCTGGCCGCCGTGCCTTGCTCGCTGCTCACCGCTACGCGGCAGGGCCAGGCGCTGCACGTGCGCGGTTTCCTGGCCGAGAGCGTGGGCGCCGCGCGCCTGCGCGAACAGCTCAACGGCCTGCCGGGCGCCAAGGCGCTGAAGAGCATGGCGGTGGACACCCAGCCGCTGGCCGCCGACAAGTGCGACGTGGCCACGATGATCGCGCCGTACTGGTCGGGCAACCGGCAGGGCGGGACGGCCTCGTCACTGCGCCTGCGCGGCCAGGGCACGCAGCTGACCGAGGGCTCGCCAATGGTGCTGGACCTGCACACGCCGGCAAAGGACTCCTTTGTCTACGTCGATTACTTCGCGGCCGACGGCAAGGTGGCGCATATGGTGCCGAGCACGCACATACCGGCCAACCAGGCGCCGCCCGGATACAGCGCCACGATTGGCGACAGTGGCGACTGGGTGATCTCCGCGCCCTTCGGCACCGAGGTGGTGGTACTGCTGACCACGCCGGCGCCGCTGTTCGCGGGGCGCCGCGCCGAGGCCGAGTCGCGGCAGGACTACCTGCGGGCGCTGGAAAAGCCGCTCGCGCAGATGGCGCGCACCTACGGCCAGGACCGCATCAGCGCAGACCTGGTGCAGATTTCCACGCGCGCGCGCTGACAGCGGTTCGGCTCTGGCCGGCCAATCCCGCCGGCCGCTACTTCATGTCGCGCGCCACGCGAAAGCCGTTCTGCGATTGCCGCACGCTGGCGCTGTACTTGAAGCGCGTCGACGAAACCATGTAGCTCGCCCCTTCGCGCCAGGAGCCGCCGCGGATCACGCGCGCGCCGCAGCCGTTCTCGTTCCACGCGCGCCCGTCGGCCGGTGCGCCCTTGTACGAGCTGTGCCAGCAATCGGCAACCCATTCCCACACGCTGCCATTGACGTCGTACAGGCCATACGGGTTGGCCGCGAACGAGCCGACCGTGGCCGGCGCGTCGGGGTTCCAGGGCTCGCCGCAGTCCTTGCAGTTGGCATTGCCCTTGCGCATCTGGTCGCCCCACCAGTAGGCGCTGGCAGTGCCGCCGCGCGCCGCGTATTCCCATTCCGCCTCGGTCGGCAGCCGGTAGCTCTTGCCGGTGGTCTTGCTGAGCCAGGCCACATACTGCTGCGCATCATCCCAGCTGACATCGCGCACCGGCGCGCTCTTCGGGCTTTCGGCAACGGTGGCAATGCGCTGGCAGCCGCCGGCGTCGGCGCAGGCATTCCATTGTTCGACCGTGACCTCATAGCGGCCGATGGCAAAGGGCTGGCCGATGGTGACGTGATGCGGAGGCTTCTCGGCGGGATCGCTGGTGCTGCTGCCCATGGTGAAGCTGCCGGCCGGCAGGGAAATCAGCACCGGGCAGGCCGGGCAATCGCGGATCTCGCCGTTGTGCGGCGTGCTGCTGACCGCGCCGCCCGCGGCCACGCCCGGGCGCGGCGATGCTGCTGCCGGTGGCGCCGCAGGGCGCGCCGCGGTGGCGGGTGCGGCGGGAGCAGGCGGAGCAGGCGGGCGCGAGACCTGGCCGCCGGCGGAGGTGGGGGAGCGTGGCGGTGGCGAGGGGGCTTGCGCCTTGGGTGCGGACGCGCTCGCCGCCAGCCGTTCCAGGCGCGCCCTGGCCAGCACCGCGAAGCGCCCGTTGGGATACTGCTTCAGGTAGGCCTCATAGTCCGCGGCGTAGTTGCTGTTCTTGATCGATTCCCAGAAGGTCAGTTCGTACTGCTCGTCCGTGTTCTTGGGCATGATGCCGGCGAGCAGCAGCGGCTCCGTGCGCGGCGCATCGGCGGCGGCCTGCGCGGGCAACGGCGCGGCGGCGAGGATCGCGGTCATTGTGGCCATTGCGCTCACCGCGGCCACGCGTACGACTGGTAGATTGCGCCACATCTTCACACCTCGCTGGAGCCGCCGCGATCCCGCCGCATGCTGGTACGTGCCAGCCTATGCGTGGGGGCGCATTGTGGTGTTGCCGAGACGTCGACCGGCTTGCTTCAAGATAGCACAGCACTTGTGTCTCCGGCGGAGCATTCCCTTGGCGCCGCGGCACGCCGGGGTCGCTTTTTCCGGGCTTGCGTCCTAACCTGAATGACGAATCGCCGAGCGCTGGCCAACAAGCAACAAGAACGGGCTTTCGGGACAACGTGATCGGGTTTCGGACAGATCTCCGGGAGGCGCCGCGTATGTCCAGACGATTTCTGTTCAGCCTGCTGGCCGCCGCAACGCTGGCCGCGGCTCCCTCGCTGTCATTGTCGACGGCGGCCCCGCCCAATGCCGAGGCCTACATCATCTGGCCGTCCGACGGCGCCGTCATCAGCGGCGGCAAGTTCTGGGTGCGCATGGGCCTGCGCAATATGGGCGTCTGCCCCAAGGGCGTCGAATCGCCGCGCTGCGGGCACCACCACCTGCTGATCGACACCGAACTGCCGCCGCTGGACAAGGAAATCCCTTCGGACAAGAACCACCTGCACTTTGGCGCGGGCGAGACCGACGCGCGCGTTGAGCTGCCGCCTGGCAAGCACACGTTGCAGCTGCTGGTAGGCGATGCCAAGCATGTGCCGTTCGAGCCGCCGATCTATTCGAAGAAGATCACGGTCACGGTGAAATAGCGGTGCAGTGCGTGCGCTGCCGCGCATGCCGACCGAGGCCGATCAGGAAACAGGGGGAGAGCGTCATGTCCAGACTACTTGCCGCGGCTGTGTTTGCCGCCAGCCTGCTGCTGTCCGCGGCGGTGCAGGGTGGTTCGACGCCGGCGCCGCCGAATGCCTATCTCTATATCGGCTGGCCCAATAACGGGCAGACCTTGCCCGCGGGCAAGCCGTTCAAGGTGTGGTTCGGGTTGCGGAATATGGGGGTGGCGCCCAAGGATGTGAAGTTTCCGAATACCGGGCACCATCACCTGTTGATCGACGTCGATCTGCCGCCATTGGACAAGGAAATCCCCAACGATCGGAATCATCTGCATTTCGGGGCGGGGGAGACGGAGACGATGGTTGAGTTGCCGCCTGGGAAGCACACGTTGCAATTGCTGATGGGGGATGACAAGCATATTCCTACTAACCCGCCGGTTTATTCGAAGAAGATTACGATTTATGTGAAGTGAAGGGGGGGCTTTCCTGCTGCATCTATCTGGTAGTTGTTCGACTGCCCGGTTCCGCCCTGAAGGGCGGGTCACTTTTGTCCGAGCGACAAAAGTAACCAAAAACGCGTCGCCTCAGGCGGCTGGCCACCAATTCCACGGCGTGGGTGGTTCGGGCGGTGGTGATTTCCGTTCGGTGGGGTTGGTGGTTCGACCCTGCTACGCACCCTGTCTGTGCCCACATCAACGGACTATTGGACGAACCCGACTTTAGGCTATTGGCAGCCTCCTAATCACGGCGTCGGTCGGACGCCTTCGGCTGCGCTACGCGCATGTCCTAACGTGGCAGAACTAGCGGCCACGCCCTGATTTTTTTTCTTTGGCCCGGCATCATTCGCGATAGCGCCGTGCGAGCGCAGCGACGCACTCCGTGCCCGAGCCCCCGACCTACGATACTGAGTGCGCGCAGCGCAGCCGTAGGCGTCCTACCGATAACCTGGTTAGAAGGCTGCCAACAGCCTAAAGTCGGGTTCGTCCAATAGTCCCAGGACGCAAGGCACATCCCGGGAGCGTAGCAGGGTCGAACCACCTACCCCATCGAACGGAAACCACCGCCGCTGGAACCACCCCCTCCGAGGAATTGGTGGCCAGCCGCCAGAGGCGACGCGTTTTTTGGTTACTTTTTGTCGCTCGGACAAAAAGTGACCCGCCCAGCAGGGCGGAACCAGGCCGTAAAACCTACGACAGCATCGAAATCAACCCCCCTGTCGCCCCCCAACCAACACCACCACAAAAATCCGTTGGCCCCTCCCCACCACCACGCCGCACACCAACCCCATCACCCCCCAACCCAAATCCCGACCTGAAAAGAAAAACCCCCATATTTTCAGGCACTTCCGCAATCCCCCCGGTCAAGGCACCCCTGCTGGCACGCTCCCTGCGATTGTCCATCCCGAGCGCGACACCAACCCGATGCTCGAAACCCAACCCAAGGCAACACCTTCCTCTACCAGGAGACCACCATGACCACGCTGACCATCACCGACCTGACCACCATCGACACCCTGGACCGCAAGGGCATGCTCGCCGTGCGCGGCGGCTACGCCCTGTTGCCGTTCATGCCGGTGTTCCGGCCACTGAGCCTGTCGTTCGACAAGAGCATCACCGCCACGCAGGACATCGCGCAGATGCAGACCGTCACCAACATGAACGGCAACGGCTCGGCCTTCCTGGACCACGTCAAGTCCGACGTGCACACCAACCAGAACGCCTCCAACAACATCTACGGCTGAGCCCTCGCGCCCGGCTGACTGAACCCAAGCACTGACTACCGATACCGGAGACCATCATGACCACGCTGACCATCAAGGACCTGTCCGCCACTGAAACCCTCGACAGCAAGCGCATGCACGCTGTGCGCGGCGGCCTGGCCTACCTGCCCTTTGCCGCTGTGTATGCGCCGATCAAGCTCGCGTTCGACGGCAGCATCACCGCCAAGCAGGACATCGCGCAATTGCAGTCCGTGACCAATCTGAATGGCAATGGCTCGGCCTTCCTCGACCATGTCAATTCGCATGTGGATACCAACCAGAACGCCAGCAACAACATTTATCGTTGAGAAGGTTGTTGAGATGGCGCTGCGCCGCGGGGGCGTCCCCGCGGCGCTTTTGTTGACCCCTTGCATATCGGGGTTGGAGCGCGCGCCGGCGCGCACCACAATACAGACAGACTTCGCGGCCCCGGCATGCCTTGGGGTATCTCCAGCGCATCCCGCCCGCCGCCGTCGCACGCAGGAAGACATCGTGCCTGAATCCATCACTGCCTCGACCGGGGCTGCGTCAACCCCCGCGCCGCGCCGCGCTGCCTGGCTGACCGCGCTGGCGGCTTGCGCGGCGCTGTTGGCAGCCTGCGCCGACTTCCGGCCGCCGGTGTACAAGCGCCCGGAAACGCCGGCCAAGTCGGAATGGTCGCGCCAGGATTCGATCACGGTATCGCCGGCGGAAACGGTGCAGCCAAACTGGTGGGTGGGATTCAAGGATCCCTACCTGAACAAGCTGATCGACCAGGCGCTTGCCGGCAACTACGACATCAAGGTGCTGGCGGCGCGCATCCGCGTGGCCAACGCGCAGATCGGCGAGGCGCGTGCCGGTGGGCTGCCGGTGATCGATGTCGCTGCCGGCGCAAGCTTCGATAAGAGCACCGGGCAGAAGTCGACGTGGACGTATAACGCCGGCACCCAGTTGAGCTGGGACATCGATATCTGGGGCAAGGTGGAGAAGGGCGTGCAGGCGCAGGCCGCGGAGTTCCGTGCCACCGAGGCCGACTGGCGTGCCGGCTACCTGACGCTGGTGTCCAATGTATCGACCACTTACTTCCAGATCCTGCAGTTCGACGAGCAGATCGAGCAGCAGACGCGCACCGTGGCGAAGAACGGGCAGATTCTGTCGACCTACCAGGCCATGTACCAGAACGGCCTCGTGCCCAAGATCCGCGTGATGCAGCAGCAGGCGGAAATCAACCGCCTGAACAAGGACCTGCTGGAACTGCGCCGTTCGCGCGATGTGGCGGAGAACGCGCTGGGCACGCTGGTCGGCGTGCCTGCCGGCAATCTCAAGGTGCCGCCAGGGCGCCTGCAGGACCGTGTGCAGCCGCCCGCGGTGCCGGCCGGGCTGCCCTCGCAGCTGCTGGCGCGCCGACCCGATGTGGTGGCGGCTGAGTACCGCGTGCTGGCGGCCTACAACATCGTCGGCCAGGCGCGCCTGGCGCAACTGCCCTCCATCAGCCTGACCGCGCGCGGCGGCACCGCCAGCTTTGCGCTGAGCGACCTGCTCAAGTCCTTCACCTTCGGCTTCATGCCCAGCATCAACCTGCCGATGCTGGACCCGAGCGTGCGTGCGCGCGTGAAGACCACCGAGGCGCAGGTGGGCGTGGCGGAAAACGAATATGGCCGTACCGTGATGACCGCGTTCGAAGAAGTGGAGACCGCACTGGTCAACGTCGACGCGCACAAGAAGCAGCGCATCGAGCTGCAGCAGCAGGTGGAGCAGCTGCGCGTCGTGTCCGCGCAGATCGAGGCGCAACTGAAGGAGGGCGTGGTCTCGCAACTGGAGGTGTTCGAGACCGAGCGCTCGCTGCTGGCCGCGCAGCTGCAATTGTTGGCGGTCCACCAACAGATCCTGGCCGATACCGTCACGCTGTACAAGGCGCTTGGCGGCGGCTGGCCCGATGCGGATGTGCGCAACACGGCCTTGAATCCACCGCGATAAGTGCAGCCCACGGTGCTGCGCCGGTGTGCAGGTGATGCCGGCGTATGCAACGTGTTGCGCAAACCGTCTGCACCCCCTGGCCACTTGCCCCGCCGCATGTGCCGCTACCGTGCCAACCGCGCGTCCCCGCGGCCGATTGACTAGCCTAAGCCGTCGCCTACTATGTTCTTAGTCGCTTCTCCCCCCTGGCCTGCCGGCGCGGCAGCCGCGCTGTTGGCTCGCTGGAAACATGGCTCCTGACGAAGCACTGATCATGGAAATGCCGGTGAAAATGGCCCAGGGATTCACTCGGGAGTTCTCTCAGGATCTGGCTCAGGAATTCGATGTGTTCCTGACGCCCGTGGCGCGCCCCGAGCTGGGCGAGATCCGCATCGACGAAGACCTGTTCGCCGTCGGCCGCAGCGAGTTGCCGTTCGCCGCCTATCCGGAAGACCTGGCCGCGCCGCTGTCGCGCCGCCATGCGCGCATCTTCGCCGAGCATGGCGCGGTCTACGTGGCGGACCTCGGCAGCAAGAACGGCACGCGCGTGAACGGCGCGGCGGTGGCGCGCCAGCCGGCGCAGCTCAGCGATGGCGATGAGGTGGCCTTCGGGCCGGCCCTGTCGTTCCGGGTCCGGCTGTCGCCGCGCGCGCCGCAGCCCGAGCCGCCGCGGGTGGCGCTGGCGCTGGTGCCGGAGCGCAATGACGTCGGGCTGCAGCCGCTGCACGTGGATCAGTTCCCATACCTGATCAGCAAGGCCGACGATGCCTTCGCGCGCTATCGCGACAGTTATCCGCACCAGGTCAACTACCTGTCGCGGCGCCACGCGCATGTGTACCTCAAGGCCGGCGTGCCTTTCGTGGAAGACCTGGGCAGCACCAATGGCACCTTCGTCAACGGCAAGCGCCTGGCGGACCACGGCGTGCCGCTGGACGACGGCGACCTGATCGCCTTTGGCGGCAACCACTTTGTCTACAAGGCGCAGCTCCAGCGCACCGGCGATGGCGAGGTCACGGCGACGCATTCGATGCTGCCGCCCGTCTCGGCGCCGGACGCGCCGCCCGCGTCCCCGGCGGCACCCGCGCGCGACGAGGACGACCGCACCACCTTTGTCGGCGCGCCCGATTCGTTCCTCGACATCTTCTGCGTCGATTACGCCGCGCATCAGGATGACGAGGTCAACGCCGACGCCGAGGCCCTGGCCGCCGCGGCCACGGCAGCGCACGAAGGCGCGCAGGGGCGGCGCAAGCGCGGCCGTGCCGCGCTGCTGCTGGCGGAGGGGGCCAGGCTGCTCGGCCTGGACGATCCGGCGCGCACGCGGCGCGCGGGCCGATGGGGTGGCGCCTTGCTGCTGCTCGCGGTCCTGGCGGGCGCGGTGGTCTACTGGCGTGGCGCGCCGGAGCGCGAGGTGCAGGCACGGTTCGCCGCCGGCGACCACGCGGGTGCCGCGCAGGCCGCCGACAGCTACCTGGCGCGCCATCCCGACAATACCCAGGTCCAGGGCATCGGCACCGGGGCATTGCTGCAGGCTTATGTGCCCGACTTCGCCGCCAGGCTGAAGTCTGGCGATGTCACCGGTGCGGATGCCGCGCTGGCGCAGATGCGCAAGCTGAGCACGCACAATGCCGATGCGCGGCCGCTGGTGGCCGAGCTCGACTGGATCGGCAGGCTCGAACGCTTCACCGCGCAGCGCGGCGCCGATGCGCCGGTCCGCCTCTATACCGACGAGGCGCCGATCCGGCACCTGCTGGCGTACTGGAACGACGACACCACCGCGCACCAGCGCGCGCTTGGGCGCATCGCGGGCGAGGTGCCGGCCTTCCGTGACCTCTATGCCGATGCGCTCAGCGAAGTGCGCCGGCTGCAGAACGACGCCTCGGTCTACCTGGCGGCGGTCGACCGGCTCAATGCCACCATCACTGCCGAACTAGGCCGGGACCGCCCGGAGGCCTTGCCGCCGGTGATTGCCGAATATCGCGAGAAATATCCGCGCCTGGCTGGGCTGGACCGCGTGCAGTCGGACCTGGACCGCTACACTGCGCTGATGCAGGCGCTGCGTGCGCGCCGGCCCGGGCCGCTGGTGGCGCGGCTGGCCGACAGCCGCTTTGCCACGCCGCCGTTCCAGGCACAGTTCGCCAGCCTGGCGGCGCGCCTGCCGCCGCCGGAGATGGCAAGCCAGTATGCAAGGGCCGCCACGGCGTGGCAGCAGGGCGACAGCACCACGGCGATCGCGGGCCTCAGGCAGATCCGCGGCGGCCCGTGGGCCGACGACCTGGCGCGCGACCTGGCGCACAAGCAGAGGGTGGTCGCGCAGTACGCGGAGCTGCAGGCGGCGCGCGGCACCAAAGGCTACGAAGACCGGCTGCTGGGCTTCTACGCCATGCTCGATGCCGATGAGGACCGCTATTTCGCCAAGGCCGTCGAGGCCGATGTCAACGGCGTGCGCGACAGCGCCCTGCGGCGCGCGCGCGAACTGATGGCAAGCGCCGTCGCGGCGTGGAAGCAATACCGCAGCAACGGCGTGATCGGCGGCGAGCTGCGGCTCGAGGCAGGCATCTCGCCCAAGTTCCGCGCGCAGGCACGGCTGTTGTCGCAGGCACAGGACGATGCGCGCCAGGGCATGCGCATCTTCACGCAGCTGCGTGCGGGGGAAAGCGCCGACCTCGCGCAGCTGGCCAAGGTCGAGGAAGACATCCGCGCCGAAGCCGACCAGCAGCGGCACGCGCTGCGCGAACTGCGCACCGTGCTCGATCCCGCCGTGCTCAAGACCAAGCTGGAGCTGATCGGCGGCGAGGACACCGGCAAGGCACCGGAGCCAGCCACAGCAGCCGCACCAGCCGCGGCGCCACCACAAGCGGGGCAGCCATGAAGGACGATGCACGCCAGGGCGGCCTCAAGCCGCTTTCGGAGGCGCTGGAAGACCACGGTGCCGAAGGCATCGGCCTGCTCAGCGCCGAGCCCTCGCGCCTGGGCCTGCTGACCATCGTCACCACGTTCGCGCTGGTGCTGTGCGGGCTGGTGTGGTCGTTCGTCGGGCATGCCGATGTCATCGTCACGGCGCAGGGCACGCTCGCGCCGGAATCCGAGGTGCGGCGCTTCTATGCCCCGGTGGACGGCGAGCTCGCCGACCTCTACGTAGCCGAAGGGCAACCCGTGTCCAAGGACGACGTGCTGGCACGCCTGAATGCGCGCGGCGCGATCGAGGCCGCGGCCAATGCGCTGGAGGCGCAGCTCAAGCTGGAAGACTCCGAGCGCGAGTGGAAGCAGTTCCCTGACAAGAAGGCGCTGATGGAACGCCGCGCGGCGGCGCTCAAGCAGCAGATCGACGTGGCTACGCGCCAGCACGAGACCCGCATCGCCGAAGGCACCACGCGGCTTGCCGAACAGCAGCGCGCCCAGTTGCAGGAAGCGCGCAGCAACCTCGAGAACGCCCGCCGCGCGCGCGAGTTCGCGCGCCAGGAGCAGGACCGCTATGTACGCCTGCTGGCGCTGCCCGGGGGCGGCGGGGTGTCGCAGTCGCAGGTCGACGCCAAGCGCGCCGCAGCGCAGGACGCCGAGAACAACCTGCGCGTGGCGCAGTCGCGGCTGTCCGAACTGGATGCGCGCCTGGGCCGCGAGCTCACCCAGGCCAGTTCCGAGCTTGAAAGCAGCGGCCAGGACCTGGCCGGGCTGCGCGTGCAGTACGACGCGGCGCTGCGCGAGATCGCCAACACCGAGGACAAGCTGCGCCTGCAGGTGCAGACCGCGCGCCTGGTGGCGGACGCTGCGGCGCGCATCCGCTTCGAGAATATCGACAAGGACAACTTCCTGCTGATCCTGGCGCCGGTGTCGGGCGTGATCACCGACGTCACCTCGACCCAGCGCGGCGACAAGGTGCAGGCCAATACGCCACTGGGCGGCATCGCCCCCAAGGATGCGCGCCCGGTGGTGAAGATCGTGATTGCCGAGCGCGACCGCGCGTTCCTGCGCGAAGGCCTGCCGGTCAAGCTCAAGTTCAATGCCTTCCCGTACCAGCGCTACGGGATCATCGACGGCACGCTGGAGTTCATCTCGCCCGCGACCAAGCCGGGCGGGCCCGACAAGCAGCCGGTCTACGAGGGCCGCGTGCGGCTGGCACGCGACTACTACGCCGTGGCTAACAACAAGTATCCGCTGCGCTATGGCATGACCGCCACGGCGGAGATCGTGGTGCGCGAACGCCGCCTGATCGACCTGGGGCTGGACCCCTTCCGCGAAGTGGCCGGCTAGCGCGGGGAAGACTTGGGCAGCACGTCTGGACAGCCTGGCTGCGCAACCGCGCCGGGCGTCAAAGGAGCCGAGAAAATGACTGGCATTGTGCGTATCGACGACGAGGTGCTTGGCGTCGAGGAGTTCGTGCGCATGCTCAAGCTGACCGGGCAGTTCGAAGGGCTGGTCGAGCAGATGGTGCGCGACAAGCTGACCGTGCACGCGGCAAAGCGGCAGGGCCTGGTGGTTACGCCCGAGGAGATCCAGGAGCGCGCCGACCAGTTCCGCCGCGTGCAGGGCCTGCACCGTGCCGCCGACATGAACCACTACCTGGATGCGCTGAACGTCAGCCTGGACGAGTTCGAGGCCTTTATCACCGACAGCCTGTACCAGGAGCGGATGATGGAGCAGGTATGCAGCGAGGCCGCGGTGCAGGAATACTTTGCGCTCAACTCGCCGCGCTTCGACAGCATCGAGGTCAGCCATATCGTGGTCGACAGCGAGGGCAAGGCCAAGGAACTGATCTCGTACCTGCAGGACGATCCCGAGGCCTTTGCCGAGATGGCGCGCGAGCATTCCATCGCCGACACGCGCGAGCGCGGCGGCGAGATCGGCAAGGTGCTGCGCGGCTCGCTAAAGACCGATATCGAGGCCAAGGTCTTCAACGCCGAACCCGGCGACCTGCTGGGGCCGTTCCCGGCGGCCGACCGCTCGTTCTTCGAGGTCTTCCTGGTGCGCGACAAGCACCCGGCCACGCTCGACAGCGACGTGGCGGTGGAAGTGCGCCGCCTGCTGCGCGAGGACTGGCTGATGGCCAGGGCGCAGGAACATGTCATCGAAGCCCGCTAGCGAGTCCGGCGGGGCCGGCGAGGGCGCCGCCGCGGCTGCCGCGCAGAAGCCGGAGGCAGGCCAGTCGCTGGCCGCTTTCCTGGCTTCGGTCGAGATCCTGTCGGTGCTGGCGCCGGAGGAGCTGGCGCGCCTGGCCAACGCCGCGCAGGTGCTGACCTTCGGCTTTGGCGATACCGTGTGCAATGCCGGCGAAGCGGCACCGGGCCTGTTTATCGTCAGGTCCGGCTCGGTGCGCGTGTTCAACGAGGAGCACGGCAAGGAAATCAGCATGGGCGTGCGCAAGACCGGCGAGGTCTTTGCCGATATCGCGCTGCTGCG
The DNA here is from genome assembly GCF_055385985.1 of Cupriavidus sp. LA-1. Classification (NCBI taxonomy): domain Bacteria; kingdom Pseudomonadati; phylum Pseudomonadota; class Betaproteobacteria; order Burkholderiales; family Burkholderiaceae; genus Cupriavidus; species Cupriavidus sp. LA-1. The sequence continues at coordinate 876,690 of NZ_AP031387.1, forward strand.
CGACTACCGGCATGAGTCGTCGGTGCGGGCCTCGGGCAAGACCGAGCTGCTGATGATCCCGCGCAGCGTGAGCGAGCCCGTGGTGGCGGGCAACCCTGCCGCGCTGGCCTTTATCACCAGCTACGTCGCGATCAGCTCGGCCGGTGGCTTTGTCGCGCGGCTCTTCGATTTGCGCGGCAAGCTCGACAAGCAGGAGCTGGAAGACGCGGTGCGCAGCGTCGGCGTCAAGCGCGTGGCGGCCGGCAAGGAGATCCTGAAGCAGGACGGGCGCGAGGACCGGCGCCTGTACGTGGTGCGCCAGGGCACGGTGAGCATCGTGCGCAGCGAAGAAGGCAGCGAGTTCCCGCTGGCCACGCTGGGACAGGGCGATATTTTCGGCGAGCGTGCCTGCGTGATGCGCCAGGAGCAGCTGGCTTCGGCGATTGCCGAAACCGACGTGCGCCTGCTGGTGATCCCCGAGAAGACCGTGCAGCTGATCCTGGAGCGCAACCCGCGCCTGCGCGAGGTGCTGGAAGAGCGCATCCGCGTGCTGGACCGCGAACTGCATCGGCAGAAGAAGCTGGCCGAACGGCGCAAGCGCCCGGTGCTGCTGGACCTGCATTCGAAACCGGAGCTGGGCGAGAAGCTGATCCGCCGCTTCGCGCTGGTGGAGCAGGCCGAGGAGATGGATTGCGGCGCGGCCTGCCTGGCGATGATCTGCCGGCACTACGGCATCCCGATGACGCTGGGCAAGCTGCGCGAGCTGGCCAATGTGACCACCCAGGGCGCCACGCTCGACAGCCTGGCGCGCGCGGGGGAATCGCTCGGCTTCACCACGCGCGGGGTGCAGTGCACGCGCGATTCGCTGATGGGTTTCGAGCTGCCCTTCATCGTGCACTGGGAGGGCTACCACTACGTCGTGGTGTACGGAATTTCCTCGCGCTGGGTATGGGTGGCCGACCCGGCCATCGGCTTCCGCAAGATGAGCGCCGAGGAGTTCGAGCGCGGCTGGAGCGGCACCTGCCTGCTGTTCTCGCCGGGCGAGAGCATGGCCCAGCTGTCGGTGTCGCGCTCGCCCTGGCTGCGCTTTATCGGCTATCTCGCCCCATACAAGAAGATCCTGGCGCACCTGTTCCTGGCCACCTTCGTGATCCAGATGCTGGGGGTGGTGCCGCCGCTGATCATCCAGAACATCCTGGACGGCGTGGTGGTGCACCAGAACGTGGGGCTGCTGCACCTGCTGATTGTGGGGCTGATCATCTCCAACGTGTTCTCGCAGCTGATGGCGACGATCCGCGCGTATCTTGCCAACTTCATGGTGCGCAACATGGACTTCGCCATGATGTCGCATTTCTTCAAGCACACGCTGTCGTTGCCGCTGTCGTTCTTTGCCAAGCGCAAGACGGGGGACATCTTTGCGCGCTTCCAGGAGAACCAGACCATCCGCGCCTTCCTGACCGAGTCGACGGTGACCACGGCGCTGAACCTGCTGATGGTGTTTATCTACTTCACCATCATGTTTCTCTACAACGTCAAGCTGACGCTGCTGCTGATCGCCTTCGTGATCCCGATCGCGGCACTGACGGTGGTGGTGACCCCCAAGGTCAAGACCTATGCACGCGAAGTGTTCGCCGCCTCGACCGATGCCAAGGCCTACCTGATGGAGACGCTGGGCGGTGCCGAGACCGTCAAGGGCATGGGCATCGAACGTCCGGTGCGGCTGCGCTGGGAGCGCAAGTACACCAAGGCGCTGGAGGCGCAGTACAAGGCGCAGGCCTTCCATATCCTGGTCGGGCTGGCAAGCCAGCTGCTCAATGCCGCGACCACCATCGCGGTGCTGTGGGTGGGCGCGACGCTGGTGCTGGAGCGCGAGCTGACCATCGGCCAGCTCATTGCCTTCAATGCTTTCATGGGCAGCGTGCTGGCGCCGCTGATGGGGCTGGTGGCGTTGTGGGGCCAGCTCAACGACGCCGGCGTGGCGATGGAGCGCCTGGGCGACGTGCTCGACCTGGAACCGGAGCAGAAGCCGCAGGACGTGCTGTCGCGCGTGATGCTGCCCGACCTGCAGGGCGAGATCGTGATGAAGGACCTGTACTTCCGCTACGGCGGCGAAGACGCGCCCTACGTACTGGAGAACATCAGCTTCGCCATCCGCCCGGGCGAGATGGTGGCCATCGTCGGGCGCAGCGGCTCGGGCAAGACCACGCTGGCCAAGCTGCTGGTGGGCTTCTACAAGCCCACCGAGGGCACCATGACGGTGGACGGCTACGACCTGAACGTGATCGACGCGGCCTTCTACCGCGCGCAGGTGGGCTACGTGATGCAGTCCAACCTGTTGTTCTCGGGCACCATCGCCGAGAACATCGCGTGCGGCGACGACAGTCCGGACCGGCGCCGCATCGAGGAGGTGGCGCGCATGGCCGACGCCCATCCCTTTATCAGCAAGCTGCCGCTGGGCTACGAGCAGGTGGTGGGCGAGCGCGGCATCGGGCTCTCGGGCGGGCAGATCCAGCGCCTGTGCATCGCCCGCGCGCTGTACCACGACCCGCGCCTGCTGGTGTTCGACGAGGCCACCTCGGCGCTCGACACGCAGTCGGAGAGCAACATCCTGGCCAATATGCAGGAGATCCTGCGCGGGCGCACCGCGGTCATCATCGCGCACCGGCTCAGCACCATCATGCAGGCCGACAAGATCCTGGTGCTGTATGAGGGCGCCATCGTCGAGCAGGGCCGGCATGAAGAGCTGATCGAGCGCAAGGGCATGTATTTCCAACTGGTGCAGAAGCAACTGAGCGCGGCATGAAGCTATATAACCAGGGTGCCACCCCCGCCTCGGTCACCTCGCCGGTGTCGTTCGCCGGCCTGATCGAGAAGATCGAGATCCTGCGCTCCACGCTGCGCTGGTCGTCGCGGCTTGACCGGCCGGAGATCGAGAAGCTGCTCAAGCAAGCCACTACGCTGCGCGACGAAGTGATGGGCCTGTCGCACAAGGAGCGCTTCGTGCAGGCGGCGTCGGCCGAGGCCGCGCCGCCGCAGCCGGAAGTCGAGCGCATGCCGCGCGAGCGCCGGCAGGCGCTGATGGAGCGCAGCTTTATCTTCGAAGGGACCTTTGGCGACAATCCCAAGCTGCTGGAAGCGCTGGAGATCGCCGAGAAGGCGGCGCCGACCGACCTGCCGGTGCTGATCGACGGCGAGAGCGGCACCGGCAAGGAGCTGATGGCCAAGGTGATCCATGCCAATGGCTCGCGCACGGACAAGCCGTTCATCTCGGTCAACTGCGGCGCCATCCCCGACAGCCTGCTCGAATCCGAACTGTTCGGCCACAAGAAAGGCGCGTTCACCGGCGCCAGCAACGACCGGCGCGGCAAGTTCGAGAGCGCGCATACCGGCACCATCTTCCTGGACGAGATCGGCGAGCTGCCGCTGACGGGGCAGGTCAAGCTGCTGCGCGTGCTGGAGGCGCACGAGATCCAGCGCGTGGGCTCGGATGAAATCATCTCGGTCGATACGCGCATCGTCGCGGCGACCAACAAGGACCTGCGCCGGATGAGCCAGGCCGGCACCTTCCGCGAGGACTTGTTCTACCGCCTCAGCGTGATCCACGTCAGCCTGCCGTCACTGCGCGAGCGGCGCGACGAGATCCCGCTGCTGGTGGCGTACTTCAGCGACGAGGCCGCGGGCATGCTCAAGCGCGCGCCGGTCAGGCTGACGCCGCGGCTGCGCGACTTCCTGCTGCACTACGACTACCCGGGCAATATCCGCGAACTGCGCAACCTGCTGTACCGGCTGAGCTGCCTGGCCGGCGACACCGCCGACCTGGCCCACCTGCCGCAGGACATCCGGCCGAAACCCGCCGCGCTGGCGGTGGTCGGCGCGGGCACGGCGGCGGTGGACATCACCATGGCGACCTCACTGAGCGAAGCCAAGCGTGCCGCCAGCGACGAGGCCGAGCGCGCCTTCCTCGAACGGGGCTTGCAGGAGGTCGGCGGCACCGTCGCCGAACTGGCGCGGCGCTTCGACATGAACCGCTCGCACCTGCAGATGCTGCTGAAGAAGCACGGCATCCACTCAAAGGACTTCCGCGCCAGCCGGCAGGCCGAAGGCGGCAAGGGGTAGGGCGTTCACGCAGCCGGCAGCGCTTCAGGCGTCCAGCTCCGGATTGACCAGCGTCTTGTCCGAACCATAGGGATCGGCCGCGCGGAGCACCACGACCGACACGTTGTCGCGCCCGCCCGCGTCGAGCGCCATCTGCACCAGGGTCAGCGCGGCCTGCGCAACGTCCTGCTGCGCCAGCACCGCCGCGATATCGCCATCGTCGACCTCGTTGCTCAGGCCATCGCTGCACAGCAGGTAGACGTCGCCGTCGGCCACGTCGGTGAGCAACTGCTCCGGCGCCAGCGTCGGGGCTGCGCCGACGGCGCGCGTGATGGTGTTCTGCGCGGGATGGTGGCGCGCCTGCTCCGGGGTGATCAGCCCGCGTGCCAGCAGGCGCTCGACCTGGTTGTGGTCGCGCGTGAGGCGGGCCAGCTGGCCGCCGCGCAGCCGGTACAGGCGGCTGTCCCCGGCCCACAGGCAGGCGCAGCGACGGTCCCCGGCCAGCAGCACCACCACGGTACTGCCGATGCAGCGTACGCCCAGGCGCGCGGCTTCGTCGACCAGCGCCAGGTTCACGCCCTGCAGCGCCGCGCGCGTGGCCTCGACACGGTCTTCCAGCCGGGCCTGTGGCGGCAGCGCGGCCAGCGCCTGCACCACGGCCTGGCTGGCGAAGTCCCCCACGGCATGGCCGCCCATGCCGTCGGCCACCGCCCACAGGTCCTGGCCGGGCAGGTCCAGGCAAGCGTCCTCATTGCGCTCGCGCACACGCCCGACGTCCGTGCACGCCGCCGAGGTCCACTGGAAATGCGAGTCGAAACCCAATCTTCTCTCCGGTCCGCCCCGGAAGCGCCGGGGCGTTGCCACGGCGGCACTGGCGTTCAGATCCGCATCAGATCAGCCGGCCGTCGTTCCTTGCGCCCTGGTCGCCACGCACATTGATATTGGCGTTTGGCGCGTTGTTGCGGATATCGATGTTCTGGAACTGGTTGTTCATCTGATCAGCATAGAAGTTGTTGGTGATCTCGTAAAAGTTGATCACCGACCCGAGCGGCGACGGCGACGCCGGCACGAATGGACGGATCCACCCGAACACCCACTGTCCGCCGGCGCCGCGCACGCGGGCCATGGCGGCGGCAGCAAGTTCGCGGCAGCTGGCGAGGTCGTTGATTGCAAGGGTGGCCATGATCGGTCTCCGGTGGAAGCGGCGGGGCGCCGGGGGTGGTACCGGGAGTGAGCAAGGCGCGTGCCACCGGGGTGTGCGGGGTGAGGGGATGCCTCGAATCCAAGCCTTGGCGCGGCTTCCCGGGTGAGGCGGGGACGATGCGCTGCCCGCCTGCGGGCCAGCCGCGTTGGCGGCTGCCCGACACCCTGACCAGCCAGTGTCGGGCAACACCCACCAGCGCGTCGCCACGGCGCGAGCCTGCTCGTCGGGCTGCCGAGGCCCCGCGGCACGCCGCGAATGGTGGCCGTCAGCCAACAGAATGGCCGCCGCACGGTTGGCTGGCAGCCGACAGTTGATGCCCGCGAAAACCCTCGGATTTCCCGGGAGCCCCTGTGCCGCCGTGGCACGCTGGCTTTGGCATGGTTGATGCGGTTGGGCTGGCATGAAGCAGCAATGCCTGCAGCCACCCGACACACCGAGACCAGCCATGAACATCCAGAACCAACAAGAACGCGAAACCGGCAGCGACGATCATTTCGCCGACCCGCTGCCCCTCGGCGCGCACCTGGTCACCGAACGCCACGGCTACGCCCACCATGGCATCTATATCGGCGCCGGCCGCGTCATCCACTACGCTGGCTTCGCCCGCGCCCTGCAAGCCGCCCCGGTCGAGGAGACCACCGTCGAGGCCTTCGCCGCCGGCTTCGGCATCGCCGTCAAGCCGGAACCCCGCGCGCGTTTCAGCGGCCGGCAAGCCGTCGAACGCGCCCGCTCCCGCCTGGGCGAGAACGCCTACCACCTGCTGACCAACAACTGCGAGCACTTCTGCTCATGGTGCCTGTCCGGCGAAAGCCGCAGCGAGCAGGTGGAAACCTGCCTGCGCCACCCGCGCGCCGCGCTGCAAACCGTCTGGCTGCTGCTGGCCGCGGTGCTGCAGGCGGAACTGGGCGGCCTGAACCTGAGCGCGCGTCTCGCCTGAGCGCGCGACCGCAACCGAATCAAGGAGCCTGCCATGTCCGGACTGATCGACTGGGAACTGCGCTGCAACCTGCGCGGACAAGCCTGCCACCGCAGTTGTGCCACCGCCGCCAGTTGCGCCCGCGGCCGCCACCGCCCGGCGCGCCGGGCCCTGCGCCACGCCGGCCAGCCGGCACGCCTGCCGTCATCCGGGCGCAACACCGGGCGAGGGCGCCGGGACTGATCCGCTACCGCCAACGGGCCGGTCGGGTGCGGATTTTGATATACTCCGGCCCGTCTCCTGGATCACCGCGCCCGCGGTAGCCGATCCTGGCAGTCCTGTCCCTCGCCGTAGTTCAATGGATAGAACGAGCGCCTCCTAAGCGCTAGATACAGGTTCGATTCCTGTCGGCGGGACCAGCCCCTCTTTCCCCGCATCCCTTCATTTCGTCGCAAAGTCCCGCAGCATAAGGCTTGCCGGGAACTTCACGCCCTTTTCGGTCACCCGAAAACCCCGCTGTGCTCGATATATTTCTCGCCGGATTTACGCCTGTGGCGTAAATCCTCGCGAGTCGGGCGAACGATCAATGTTTGCTGTGCGCATGGTGTTTGCCATGCCGGGTATGCAACTCGGCCCTGTCCCCCGCGCGCGCACGCCCCTTGTCGCGGTCTGCCGCGTCCGGGCCGTTGGTGTTACGCAGTCCCTGGCTGCTGATGTGGCTGTCCGAGCGGCCACCGAAATCGCCCCTGGCTCCGCCCGCACCGCCGCCGCCACCGCCACGCTGCGCAAAAGCGGACATCGAGCCTGTCGCCAGGATGGCGATCGCGATCAGGGAAAGTAAGCGGGTCTTGCTCATGGGATCCTCCTTTATTCGGTATGTGCTGGCATCGTCAGGCGTTCGCGGGCCCTGCGCCCGTTTGGCCCTGCCAGGCTGCAGGATAGGGCGCTTTGTACCCTGGGCACTGTAAGAACTTGTAATCCGCCGAGGCCATTGCCTGTCCAGCGCGCGTTGTAGGAGAAATCCCAGTTGTGGAAGAACCCATGTCCTACATCTGTGCGTCAATCCAATACATATCCTGAAAAGGACGAAGGTTGAACAGGAGAGCCTGATGAAGCCCATGCTTGTGCTGCTTGCCGCTTCCATCGCATTGCTCAGCGGCTGCATTGTGGCGCCCTATGGAGATGGGCACCGGGGCGGTGGCGGGTACTACGGCGGAGACGGCCGAGGGGACCACGACCGGGATCACGGCGACCGCGACCGGGGCGACCACCGGGACTACGGTGGCGACAGGGACCGGTGGCAGGGCGGGCAGCGCTACTAGCGCCTCGCTGGCGGGTGCGCGGGGCCATGTGATGCTTACGCATTACGATTTCGTTACTCGTGCGCTCCGGCGCCCAGAATAGACTGAACAGCAGGGCCCTCAATCAAATGGGCTTCTGGAGATCAAGATGCGGAAGATCAAGATGTTTGCCAGCCTGGTGCTGGCGGCGTGCACTGCCACTTCGCTTGCGGCCTATGCCCAGGACAGGGGGCCTGGCGGCGATGACCGCGGAAGGCCCTCCATGGGGCACGACCAGGGTCAGAATCACGATAACTCGCGCGGCTACTACGACCGCGGCCGGGACGGTGACCGCGACCGGCACGGTGACAGAGGCTGGGAAGGCGACCGGGGCAGGGAGCGGATGGAGGGCGGGTACGGTCCTGACCGTCGCGCCGACCGCCCGGGCCCTGGCCATTGGGAAAAGGGTGAACGGATCCCGCCGGAATACCGTCACCGTCAGTACGTGATCGATGACTGGCGCGCCTATCGGCTGTCGCCTCCGCCGCGCGGATACCAGTGGGTGGGGGTCGGCGGGGAATACTTCCTGGTCGCCGTCCCGACCGGCGTGGTCTTCCAGGTGGTGATCGGACGCTAGGTAGCGGCACAAAAGAAAAGCCCCGCCGGCACGAGGCCTGGCGGGGCAGAGATGGCCGGCTGCCGCTGCGCAGGCTCAAGTGCCGGTACGCTCGGCGATCAGCACTTGCGCCGGGATCTTCAGTTCGCGGGTGAGCCGCCGGATCATGGCGAGGCTCAACGCGCGCTTGCCGTTCAGCACTTCGTAGACCCGGTTCAGGTTACCCAGGTAGGGCTGCATGTCGCGCGGCGTCAGGCCTTCCTGCTCCATGCGAAACCGGATGGCGGCCAGGGGGTCGGGCAAGTCCAGCGGGAAGTGCCCGGCTTCATATTGCTCCACCAGCATGGCAAGGATTTCGAGCTTGTCGCCGTCAGGCGTATCGGGAGCAGGGTCGGCGTCGACCAGGGCGGAGACCGCGGCCAGCGCTTCCTTGTAGTCGGCTTCGGTGTGCAGGGGGCGGATATCCATGGTGATCACTCCGTTTCCACGGTGGCGGCATCAATGCGGTCATAGTCGAGATGGGTGCCGATGAACTTCACATAGACGACGCCCAACTGGTATGCGACAGCGACGATGAGCCGGTACTTGTTCCCGCCGATATTGAAGACCACGCGGTTGTGGCCAACAAGGCTGGCACTGGCGTAGCGCGCCTTGATGTCCCTGGGCGCGGCCCAGGCCGCGCAACGGGCTTCTTCATGCCAGGCAAGCAACGGTTGTCTGGCATCGGGGTGGAACTTGCTGAATTCCAGCAAAGACCTCTTCGCTATGATTCGCATGTGGGGATGGTAGTCCCAAAATGGGACTGCGGCAAGGGTGGTGAGTGTGATCCATCGCCGAGCATACCCACGATCAGTGCGCGCTGGTTTTCGAAAACAGCTGGAGGACGGCCACGCCGGCAATAATCAGACCAATCCCAACGCACGCCGCCAGGTCCGGAACCTGCCGGTACAGCACCACGGCGATCAGCGACACCAGCACGATTCCTGCACCGCTCCAGATCGCATAGGCGATGCCGACCGGCACGGTGCGCATCACCAGCATCAGCAGGTAGAAGGCAGCGACATAGCCGGTGACCACCAGCACGCTGGGCACCAGCCGGGTAAAGCCCTGCGAGGCTTTCAGGCTGCTGGTGGCGATGACCTCGGCGACGATGGCGAGGGCGAGGAGCAGGTATCCGTTCATGGAGGTGCAGAAGAGGGGGGCCGAAACGGGCCGAAGCCGGCATCTTAGCGCTCCCGCATGTTGCGCCGAAGCCGTGCCCCTCCCTTGAGGTGGTTGTGAAAAGCGGCAATGGGGGATTGAATGTGGCCATAAAGACGAAGAGAAGCGGGCGCATGCCGGCCCGCGCGACAAGACAGTCATACAAGACAGTCGCGGTAGTTCGCCCGACCAAGCCGGCACGAACCTGACGATGCCGGCGGCGGGTACGGGGTAAGGGGAGCAGCATGCATCACACTGGGATCGACGACGCCGTCGTCTCGACGTCATCTGCGTCGGCGGACGCGGACTTCGCGCCGGATGCGAATCCATGGCAGGACACCATTGCGGCGGCGGATCATGCGCTGGAAGAGGCCGCGCGCATCCAGCGCGGTGTCCAGCACAACCTGAAGCTGATGCACGAAGTGCGCTCGCTGCGCGAGGAGCTGCGCAAGGCGCACGCGGAGACCGACCGGTATCGGGGCATGCACGCCCGGGTGGTGGTGGGCATGCGCCAGCTGGAAGACGAGCACGCCAGCGCCATGAGCCGGCTGCATGCCGAGAACGAGATGCTGGTGGTGCGGCATCGGGTCTATCGGCTGATGGCCGAGCACTACGGGCGCGTGGCGCTGCGGCTGGACCCGGATACCTTCGCCGAGCACCGGGACCGCGTGCTCCAGCACATCCTGTTCCAGCGCCGCAAAGGCGTGCAGCCGAATGAGATCGGCCTGTCTGACCTGGCTTTCCTGTTGCTGTAGCGCGCTGCTCCCAGCCTGCAATCAGGCCGCGAGCGGGCGCGGCACGTGGCAGGCCAGCAGGCTTGTCCCCGCGGCGCCGGGCCATGGTCCGGCGACCGTCGTTCACGGGGCTTTCCCTTACGGACTTGTCCGACTGGAGGGGACATAGGGCCGTTGTTATGCTGGCTTCGTGCCTTGCGAGCAGGGCACCGAGGAGAGACTCTTGGGCCCGCAGTGCGCGGGCCCTTCTTTTTTGGGGCCGTCCCTGGCCCCGCCCGGTCGTCTACAATGCGGGCTGCCGTGCCCGCCAGCCCTGGCTGCGGGGCCGTCCCTCCTTTCTCTCGTCGTCTCGTCTTTCTCCCATGGCCCTGTTTTCCATTACCGACGCCCAGCTTGCCTTCGGGCACGTGGCCCTGCTCGATCACACCGACTTCTCGCTGGAGGCCGGCGAGCGCGTGGGGCTGATCGGGCGCAACGGCTCGGGCAAGTCCTCGCTGCTGAAGATCGTGGCGGGGCTGTCGGCGCCGGACGACGGGCTGATCGCGCGCCAGAGCGGCGTGACCAGCGCCTACGTGCCGCAGGAGCCGCAGTTCGAGCCGGACATCACCGTGTTCGACGCTGTTTCCCAAGGGATGGGCGACGCGCACGACCTGCTGGTGCGCTACGAGGCCGCCGCCGAGCGCGTGGCCGAGAACCACGACGACGAAGCCGCGCTGGCCGAACTGCACCGGCTGCAGTCCGGACTCGATGCTGCCGGCGCCTGGCAGCTGCGCACCCGCGTGGAAACCACGCTGGCACGGCTGGGGCTGGATTCGCACACGCGCGTCGAGGCACTGTCCGGCGGCCTGCAGAAGCGCGTGGCGCTGGCGCAGGCGCTGGTGGCCGAGCCCGACATCCTGCTGCTGGACGAGCCGACCAACCACCTCGACGTGGAAGCGATCCGCTGGCTAGAAGACCTGCTGCTGGGCTTCCGCGGCAGCGTGCTGCTGATTACCCACGACCGCGCCTTCCTGGACCGGGTGGCCACGCGCATCATCGAACTGGACCGCGGCCGGCTGGTGTCCTTCCCGGGCAACTTCGCCGCCTACCAGGCGCGCAAGGAAGAGATGCTGGCCGCCGAGCAGGTCGAGCAGGCCAAGTTCGACAAGCTGCTGGCGCAGGAAGAGGTGTGGATCCGCAAGGGCGTGGAGGCGCGCCGCACGCGCAGCGTGTCGCGCATCCAGCGGCTGGTGGCGATGCGCAACGAGCGCGCCGCGCGCCGGGAAGTGCAGGGCAACGTCAGGCTGGAAGTGTCGCAGGCCGACCGCTCCGGCAAGATCGTGGCCGAGCTGACCGATGTCAGCAAGGCCTATGGCGACAAGGTGGTCGTGCGCGACTTCACCGCCACCATCATGCGCGGCGACAAGGTCGGCCTGATCGGCCCCAACGGCGCCGGCAAGACCACGCTGCTGCGGCTGATCCTGGGCGAACTGTCCCCGGACAGCGGCACCGTGCGCAATGGCAGCAACCTGCAGGTGGCGTACTTCGACCAGATGCGCACCGCGCTCGACCTGGAGAAGTCGCTGGCCGACACCATCAGCCCGGGCAGCGACTGGGTCGAGGTCAACGGCCAGCGCAAGCACGTGATGAGCTACCTGGGCGACTTCCTGTTCGCGCCGGAGCGCGCGCGTTCGCCGGTCAAGTCGCTGTCGGGCGGCGAGCGCAACCGGCTGCTGCTGGCGCGCCTGTTCGCGCGCCCGGCCAATGTGCTGGTGCTGGACGAGCCCACCAACGACCTCGATATCGACACGCTGGAACTGCTGGAAGAGTTGTTGCAGGACTACGGCGGCACCGTGTTCCTGGTGTCGCACGACCGCGCCTTCCTGGACAACGTGGTGACCTCGACCCTGGCCGCCGAGGGCGACGGCGTGTGGCGCGAATCGGTGGGCGGGTATTCGGACTGGGTCGAGCAATCGGCCCGCAGCGCGGCGCTGCAGGCCGCGCGCAAGCCGGAGCAGAAGGCGGCGGAGCCGGCCCGCGGCAAGGACTCGCGCGAGGCGCGCGGCGCCAACCGGACCGTCAAGCTGTCGTACAAGGAGCAGCGCGAGCTGGATGGCCTGCCGGAGCGCATTGCGTCGCTGGAAACCGAGCAGAAGACGATCTCGGCGCAGCTGGCGGATGGGTCGCTCTATGTCAGCGATGCGGCCGGGGCCGCGCTGCTGGCCACGCGGCACGACGAGATCGAGATGGAACTGCTGGAGGCGCTGGAGCGCTGGGAAGTGCTGGAAGCGAAGTCGAAGGGCGAGGGCGCCTGAGGGTCAGCCGTGGGCGCGCCTCACCCGCACCACGCCAGCACCATATTGGTCAGGTCGACGATAAATCCCGGCCGCAGGTAGCCCACGAACCCAAGCGCCAGCAGTCCGGCCAGCACTGCCAGCCCGGCTGCCTTCGCCACGCGGACGCGGGCTGCCGTCATCATGCCGCGGCCGGCTGCGCGCGCACCAGCGCCTGCTCGCGGATCGGCAGGTTCACCAGTGCGGCCAATACGCCCAGCGCGATCGAGATCAGCCACACCGTGCTGTAGCCGCCGGTGCGGTCATAGAGGTAGCCGCCCAGCCAGGCGCCCAGGAAGCTGCCGATCTGGTGCGAGAAGAACACCACGCCCGACAGCATCGACAGATACTTCACGCCGAACACCTGGGCGATGATGCCGTTGGTCAGCGGCACGGTCGACAGCCAAATGAAACCCATCAGCGCGGCAAACACCCAGGTGCTGGCCACCGTCACCGGCAGCAGCAGGTAGCCGGCGATCACCACCGAGCGCGTCAGGTAGATGGCGGACAGCAGGTAGCGCTTGGGCAGGCGCTGGCCCAGTGCCCCCGCGGTATAGGTGCCGAACACATTGAACAGCCCGATCAGCGCCAGCGCCACGACCGCGACCTTCGGGTCGGTCAGGCCCTGGTCCTTCAGGTACGGTGCCAGGTGCACGCCGATAAAGACCACCTGGAAGCCGCACACAAAGTAGCCCAGCGTCAGCAACTGGAAGTTGCGGTTGCCGAAGGCCTCATGGATGGCCTGGCCGATGGTCTGGTGGTGGCCGCCGCTGTGGGCCGCCTCGCGCGGCTCGCGCAGCGTCAGTGCCAGCGGCAGCATCACGCAGGCCATCAGCGCCATCACGTAGAGCGCGTTCTGCCAGCCCAGGCCGGAGATCAGGCCCTGTTCCACCGGGATCATCAGGAACTGGCCGAACGAGCCCGCCGCCGCGGCGATGCCCATGGCCCAGACCCGTTTTTCCGGGCTGGCCACGCGGCCGATCACGCCGTAGACGATGCTGTAGGTGGTGCCGGACTGGGCAATACCGATCATCACGCCGGCGCCGGTGGCGAAGGCGGTGCCACTGGTGGCCAGCGCCATCACCACCAGCCCGGCCACGTACAGCGCCACGCCGATCAGCATGATGCGCAGCGCGCCGAACTTGTCGGCCAGCGCCCCGGCAAAGGGCTGGCTGGCGCCCCACATCAGGTTCTGCAGCGCCAGCGCGAAGGCGAAGGTCTCGCGGTTCCAGCCGTGGGCCTGGGTGATCGGCAGGTTGAACAGGCCGAAGCCGTGCCGGATGCCCATGGAAAGTGTGACGAGCAGTCCACCGCACACGAGGACGGTGGTCAGGGAGAGTTGTCGGTTCTGCATGTCTGGGCTCGGTGTGCGGCAGTCCCACCGGGTAGGGCGGCGCCGACAGGGATTGTGTGTGCTTGTTGTTGTCCGTGCCGGGACGGCAATCAGGCTTGCCGGGGCCGGGTGGTGGCGAGTTTACTCCGGCTCGGAAAAACGCGTACGGCGGCGTCCGCCTTGCCGGCGCCCCGGCAAAAAGTGGCGCTGGCCCGGCAAACCGGTGCTGGCGCGGGCTGGCGTGGCGAGTGCTTTTTGGCGGGATTGCCGTCGCCCGCTTCCATTACAATGCAGTGCCCGGTGCCCCGGCGCGTGCACAGTTGTGCGCCTCGCGGCAGCCGGGACCATCACTTTCGTAGCGACTCCATGGCGAGCAAAACCAGTCAGTACAGCGAATCTTCCATCCGGGTCCTGAAGGGCCTGGAGCCGGTCAAGCAGCGTCCCGGCATGTACACCCGGACCGACAACCCCCTGCATATCGTGCAGGAGGTGATCGACAACGCCTCGGACGAGGCCCTCGGCGGCCATGGCTCCGAGATCCTGGTGACCCTGCATCGCGACGGCAGCCTCAGCGTGGAGGACGACGGCCGCGGCATCCCGGTGGGCATTCACCCGGAAGAAGGCGTGCCGGTGGTCGAGATCGTCTTTACCCGGCTGCATGCCGGCGGCAAGTTCGACAAGGGCAAGGGCGGCGCCTATGCCTTCTCGGGCGGCCTGCACGGCGTCGGCGTGTCGGTGACCAATGCCTTGTCGACGCAGCTGGACGTGACCGTGTGGCGCGACAGCATGTGCTCGACGCTGACCTTCTCCGGCGGCGACGTGACCGTGCCGCTGGCCTCGCGCAAGCTCGAGCGTGGCGAGAAGAAGAGCGGCACCCGCGTGCAGGTGTGGCCGGATGCCAGCTATTTCGACTCGGCCGCGATCCCGCTGGCCGAGCTGCAGCGCCTGCTGCGCAGCAAGGCGGTGCTGCTGCCGGGGGTCAAAGTCACGCTGGTGACCGAGAAGACCGGCGAGCGCCAGACCTGGCAGTACGACCAGGGCCTGAAGGGCTACCTCGTGGAGGCCCTCGCGCAGGGCAGCGGGGCCGAGCTGGTGATCCCGATGTTCGAGGGCGAGCACTTCGCCGACCCCGACGCCAATCCCGGCGAGGAAGGCTTTGCCGATGGCGAAGGCGCCTCCTGGGTGGTGGCCTGGACCGAAGACGGCGCACCGGTGCGCGAGTCCTACGTCAACCTGATCCCCACGCCGGCCGGCGGCACGCATGAATCCGGCCTGCGCGAAGGCCTGTTCCAGGCGGTGAAGAGCTTTATCGAGATGCACGCGCTGCAGCCCAAGGGCGTCAAGCTGATGAGCGAAGACGTGTTCGCGCGCGCCTCGTTCGTGCTCTCGGCCAAGGTGCTGGACCCGCAGTTCCAGGGCCAGATCAAGGAACGCCTGAACAGCCGCGACGCGGTGCGGCTGGTGTCCACCTTCAGCCGCCCGGCGCTGGAACTGTGGCTGAATCACCATGTCGAGTACGGCAAGAAGCTGGCCGAGCTGGTGATCCGCCAAGCCCAGGCGCGCACGCGCGCGGCGCAGAAGGTCGAGAAGAAGAAGGGCTCCGGCGTGGCCGTGCTGCCCGGCAAGCTGACCGACTGCGAGTCCACCGACGTGACCCGCAACGAACTGTTCCTGGTCGAAGGCGACTCGGCCGGCGGCTCGGCCAAGATGGGCCGCGACAAGGAATTCCAGGCCATCCTGCCGCTGCGCGGCAAGGTGCTCAATACCTGGGAGACCGAGCGCGACCGCCTGTTTGCCAACAACGAGGTGCACGACATCGCCGTGGCGATCGGCGTGGACCCGCACGGTGCCAGCGACGAGCCCGACCTGTCCAACCTGCGCTACGGCAAGATCTGCATCCTGTCCGACGCGGACGTGGACGGCGCGCATATCCAGGTGCTGCTGCTGACGCTGTTCTTCCGGCACTTCCCCAAGCTGATCGAGACCGGCAACGTCTGTGTGGCGCGTCCGCCGCTGTTCCGCGTCGACGCGCCCGCGCGCGGCAAGAAGCCGGCGCAGAAGCTGTACGCACTGGATGAGGGCGAACTCGAAGCCATCCAGGACAAGCTGCTCAAGGACGGCGTCAAGGACGGCTCGTGGCAGATCTCGCGCTTCAAGGGCCTTGGCGAAATGAGCGCCGAACAGCTCTGGGAGACCACCATGAACCCCGATACGCGGCGCTTGCTGCCGGTTTCGCTGGGCGAATACGACCTGCCGCAGACCATCGAGATGATGAACATGCTGATGGGCAAGGGCGAGGCCGCGCAACGCCGCAGCTGGCTGGAAGAAAAGGGCAACGAGGTCGAGGCCGATATCTGAGGGAAGCAAGCGGCACCCGGGCGATAAGCGTCGGCCGGGGATTGGGTAGATAATTGCCAGTTTCCCTGGCCGTCATTCCCGATGGCCGCCAACTGACAGCAATCCGGAACGCACGATGACGACGAGAACTCCCGGCAAACCATGGCGCAAGGCGGCGGCAGCCGTCGTGGCGCTGGCCGGGCTCGCCTTCGTGCCGGCGGCCCATGCCGAGCTGTGGGGCTTTATCGATGCCGACGGCATTGCGCACTTTGCCGACCAGAAGCTCGACGCGCGCTACAAGCTGTTCATGAAGCAAGGCGGCAAGCTCGATACCTCGCGCCTGGCCGCGCGGCAGGGGCAGGCAGCCGCCGGCGGCGACATCGACCTGGAACAGCACAAGCTGTACCGCTATGTCGTCAACCATCCCAATATCAAGACGGTCGAGCCGCTGATCCACCAGATCGCCGGCAAGCAGGATGTCGATCCCGCGCTGGTCAAGGCGGTGATGGCGGTGGAGTCGGGCTTCAACCCGGCGGCGGTGTCGCCCAAGGGCGCGATCGGCCTGATGCAGGTGATCCCCGACACCGGCGCGCGCTTTGGCGTGAGCGCCGATGCGCGCCGCACCGTCGAGCAGAAGCTGGCCGATCCGCGCACCAATATCACCGCGGGCGTGCGCTACCTGAGCTGGCTGATGCAGCTGTTCCCGAACAACCTCGAGCTGGTGCTGGCCGCCTATAACGCCGGCGAGGGCGCGGTGCAGCGCTACAACAACCGCATTCCGCCTTACCCGGAGACCCAGCAGTATGTCAGCACCGTGCTGCAGTTCTACCGGCTGTACCAGCCGCAGCAGGGCGCGGTGCTGGCGCGGGCCAGCGCCAGCGGCGACGGCCCGCGCGTGAAGATGGTCATCGGCGGGCGCCGTGCCATGCCCTGACCGGCACTACCGAACAACAAGCAACCCGGCGCGCCGGCAGTTCATCGTGGCGCGCCGAATTCTTGCCTATCCATGGAACAACAAGACATCACGTTTCAACCTGAAGAGCCGGCCGATTCGCTGACGCTGGCGCGCTACGCCGAGCGCGCCTACCTGGACTATGCCGTCAGCGTGGTCAAGGGCCGCGCGCTGCCCGAGGTGGCCGACGGCCAGAAGCCGGTGCAGCGGCGCATCCTGTTCGCGATGCACGAGATGGGCCTGCGCGCCGACGCCAAGCCGGTCAAGTCCGCGCGCGTGGTCGGCGACGTGCTGGGCAAGTTCCACCCGCACGGCGACCAGTCCGCCTATGACGCACTGGTGCGCCTGGCGCAGGACTTCTCGCTGCGCTACCCGCTGATCGACGGCCAGGGCAACTTCGGCTCGCGCGACGGCGACGGCGCGGCGGCGATGCGCTACACCGAGGCGCGGCTGACCCCGATCTCGCGGCTGCTGCTTGATGAGATCGACGAAGGCACGGTCGATTTCGCCCCCAACTACGACGGCTCGATGCAGGAGCCCAGGCTGCTGCCGGCGCGGCTGCCGTTCGTGCTGCTCAACGGCGCCTCGGGCATCGCCGTGGGCATGGCGACCGAGATTCCGCCGCACAACCTGCGCGAGGTCGCCGCGGCCACGGTGGCGATGATCCGCAACCCGAACATCACGCTGGCCGAGTTGCTGGCGCTGATGCCGGGGCCGGACTATCCGGGCGGCGGCCAGATCATCTCGCCGGCGTCCGACATCGCCCAGATCTACGAAGGCGGGCGTGGCAGCCTGAAGGTGCGCGCGCGCTGGACCATCGAGGAGATGGCGCGCGGCCAGTGGCAACTGGTGGTGACCGAGCTGCCGCCGAACACGTCCGCGCAAAAGGTGCTGGAAGAGATCGAGGAAATCACCAACCCCAAGATCAAGACCGGCAAGAAGGCGCTGACGCAGGACCAGCAGCAGCTGAAGGCCACCATGCTGGCCGTGCTGGACGCGGTGCGCGACGAATCCGGCAAGGACGCGCCGGTGCGCCTGGTGTTCGAGCCCAAGAGCAAGAACATCGACCAGCAGGAATTTATCCAGACGCTGCTGGCGCATACCAGCCTGGAGTCGGGCGCGCCGATCAACCTGGTGATGATCGGCACCGACGGGCGTCCGCGCCAGAAGGGCCTGCGCGAGATCCTGTCCGAGTGGATCGCGTTCCGCTTCGACACCGTCACGCGCCGCACGCGCCACCGCCTGGCCAAGGTCGAGGACCGTATCCATATCCTCGAAGGCCGGATGCTGGTGCTGCTCAATATTGACGAGGTGATCCGCATCATCCGCGAGAGCGACGAGCCCAAGCCGGCGCTGATCGAGGCCTTCGGCCTGAGCGACCGCCAGGCCGAGGACATCCTGGAAATCCGCCTGCGCCAGCTGGCCCGCCTCGAGTCGATCAAGATCGAGAAGGAGCTCAAGGAGCTGCGTGAAGAGCAGGCCGACCTGGACGTGCTGCTCAAGTCCGAGACCATGATGCGCCGTCGCATCATCAAGGAGATCGAGACCGACGCCAAACAGTACAGCCCGGAAGACAAGGACCCGCGCCGCACGCTGATCCAGGAAGAACGCCGCGCCGCCGCCGAGGTGCGCGTGGTCGACGAGCCGGTGACGGTGGTGATGTCGCAGAAGGGCTGGGTGCGCACGCGCCAGGGCCATGGCCACGATGCGCAGCAGTTCACCTTCAAGGCCGGCGATGTGCTCTACGGCACCTTCGAATGCCGCACCGTTGACGTGCTGCTGGCCTTCGGTACCAACGGCCGGGTCTATTCCGTGCCGGTCGCCAGCCTGCCTGGCGGGCGCGGGGACGGGGTGCCCATCACCACGCTGATCGAACTGCAGTCCGGCAGCCAGGTCGCGCACACCTTCGCGGGCGCAGCCGAGCAGCGCATGCTGATTGCCACGGCTGGCGGCAATGGCTTCCAGACCAGGGTGGGCGACATGATCAGCCGGCAGAAGGGCGGCAAGTCGTTCCTGACGCTCGACGACGGCGACACGGCGCTGGCGCCGGCGCCGCTGGGCGACGAGGCCACCCACGCCGCCTGCCTGTCCGGCAACGGCCGCCTGCTGCTGGTGGGGCTGGATGAAGTCAAGGTGCTGTCCGCCGGCGGACGCGGCGTGATCCTGATGGAGCTGGAGCCCAAGGAGAAGCTGCTGCAGGCCGTGGGCGTCGGCGCGCCGGGGCTGATGCTCTCGGGCGCGGGGCGCGGCGGCAAGCCGACCTCGCAGAAGCTGGCAGGCGTGGCCTTGCAGGCCTACGTGGGCAAGCGCGCGCGCAAGGGCAAGGCGATCGAAGCCAGGCTCAAGGAGCCGCGCATCGATCCGGTCCGCGTGGAGCCGCCGGCCGGCAACTGATCCGGGGACTGAGGTCCCTGCCGGATTGCTCCTTCTCCCGCTTGCGGGAGAGGGAGCAATTAGTTGGCAGGTATAACAAGAATCAAGAAGCGCTCGCTGCGTCCCGCATGTCTGTCCTCCCACTTTCCGATCTCGCCCCAGCGCCCGGTCCGCGCAAGCTCTTCATCGAGTTCGCCCGCATGGGCCTGTCCGGCTTCGGGGGCGTGCTGCCCTTCGTGCGGCGCGCGGTGGTCGAGCGCAACCGCTGGCTGGACGACCGCGACTTTGTCGAACTGCTCAGCCTGGGGCAGGTGCTGCCCGGTCCCAACGTCATCAACGTGGCGGTGATGCTGGGGCTGCGCTTCGCCGGCTTCCAGGGCGCGCTGGCGGCATTCTGCGGGCTGGTCATGGTGCCGATGGGGCTGGTGCTGGGCTTGCTGCTGCTATACCAGCACTACCAGGACGTTGCCGCCGTGCAGCGGATGCTGACGGGCATGACCGCCGTATCAGCGGGGCTGATGCTGGCAACCGGCGTCCGGCTCGCACGCAGCCTGCCGTGGACGGCACGCGCGCTGCTGACCGGCGGCGCTGCCTTTGTCACCATCGGGCTGCTGCGCTGGCCGCTGTTGCCGGTGATGGCGGTGCTGGTGCCGCTGGCCTTGCTGTGGGAATGGCGCACGGACCGGGACCGGCAGCCATGAGCACGGGTGAAATCCTGGCCAGCCTGCTGGCCCATTTCAGCGCACTGTCACTGCTGGCCATCGGGGGTGCCAGTTCGACGCTGCCCGACATGCATCGCTACCTGGTTGAAGCCAACGGCTGGCTGACCGATGCGCAATTCTCGGCCATGTACGCGATTTCGCAGGCCGCGCCGGGCCCCAACGTCCTCTTTGTCTCGCTGTTCGGCTGGCAGGCGGCGGGCTTTTCCGGGGCGCTCGTGGCCATGCTGGGCATGTGCGGCCCATCCAGCCTGATCGCGCTCGGCTTTGAGTATTTCTCGGGCCGCGCGCCGCACGCGCGCTGGCCCGGACTGATCCGGCGCGGGCTGGCGGCACTGACGATTGGCCTGGTGTTTGCCTCGGGCTGGGTGCTTGCCCGCAGCGTGGATCATCACTGGCCCGCCATGGCCCTGACCGCGCTGACGGTGCTGCTGATGCTGAAGACGCGCTTGCATCCACTGGTGCTGGTGGCGATCGGCGGCGCGGCCGGCCTGCTCGGATTGATCTAGCCCAAGCCGCGCAGGCGGATCAGTCCACGCCGACAAAGCCCCCGGTCTGGTGCGCCCACAGCCGCGCATACAG
Organism: Cupriavidus sp. LA-1; assembly: GCF_055385985.1. Classification (NCBI taxonomy): domain Bacteria; kingdom Pseudomonadati; phylum Pseudomonadota; class Betaproteobacteria; order Burkholderiales; family Burkholderiaceae; genus Cupriavidus; species Cupriavidus sp. LA-1. Next base: position 897,322 of record NZ_AP031387.1, read on the forward strand.
CCCGCCCTGCGCCAGCAATTGCGCGTGCGTGCCGCTTTCGACGATATGGCCGTTGTCCAGCACCACCAGCCGGTCCATACGCGCGATCGTCGACAGCCGGTGCGCGATGGCGATCACGGTCTTGCCCTGCATCAGGGTTTCCAGGCTTTCCTGGATTGCCGCTTCCACTTCCGAATCCAGCGCCGAGGTGGCTTCGTCCAGGATCAGGACCGGCGCGTTCTTGAGCAGGACCCGTGCGATGGCAATGCGCTGGCGCTGTCCGCCTGACAGCTTCACGCCGCGCTCGCCGACCTGCGCCTCCAGCCCGGTATTGCCGTAGGCGTCGACCAGGTGCGGGGTGAACTCGTCGGCGCGGGCGCGGTGCAGCGCTTGCACCAGTTCGGCCTCGGTGCTGGAGGGCTTGCCGTAGAGCAGGTTCTCGCGGATCGAGCGGTGCAGCAGCGAGGTGTCCTGCGTGACCATGCCGATCTGCGCGCGCAGGCTCTCCTGCGTCACCGCGGCGATGTCCTGGCCGTCGATCAGGATGCGGCCGCTTTCGACGTCGTAGAGGCGCAGCAGCAGGTTGACCAGCGTCGACTTGCCGGCGCCGGAGGGGCCCACCAGTCCGATCTTCTCGCCGGGCCGCACGGTCAGGTTCACGTCTTCGATGACGCCGGAACCCTTGCCGTAGTGGAAGCCCACCTGCTCGAAGCAGACTTCGCCTTGCGTGACGGCCAGCGGTTGCGCGCCGGGACGGTCGGTCACCTTGCGCGGCACGGCAATGGTCTTCATGCCGTCCTGCACCTGCCCGACGTTCTCGAAGATGCCGTTGACCACCCACATGATCCAGCCGGACATATTGTTGATGCGGATCACCAGCCCGGTGGTGAGCGCGATCGCGCCGGTGGTGACATGCCCCTCGCTCCACAGCCACAGCGCCAGCCCGGTGGTGCCGGCGATCAGCGCGCCGTTCATGGCGGTGATGGTGATGTCCATGCCGCTGACCATGCGCCCGGCCATGCGCGTCTTTTCGGTCTGCTCGGCCATGGCGTCGCGCGCATAGTCTTCCTCGTGCCGGGTATGCGCGAACAGCTTGAGCGTGGTGATATTGGTGTAGCCGTCGACGATGCGACCCATCAAGCGCGAGCGCGATTCCGTGGCCACCACCGAGCGCTGCTTCACGCGCGGCACGAAATGGAGCAGGGCCGCCACGTAGCAGACGATCCACAGCAGCAGCGGGATCATCAGCCGCCAGTCGGCCTGCGCGAACAGCACCAGCGAGCTGACCGCGTAGATCACCACGTGCCAGAGCGCATCCACTGCCTGCACGGCGGAATCGCGCAGCGAGAAGCCGGTCTGCATGATGCGCTGCGCGATGCGCCCGGCAAAGTCGTTCTGGAAGAACGACAGGCTCTGCTTGAGCACGTAGCGATGATTCTGCCAGCGGATCAGGTTGGCCAGGCTGGGGTTGATGACCTGGTGCACCAGCACATCATGCAGGCCGAAGAAGATGGGCCGCAGCAGCACCGCCACCACCACCATCCACAGCAGTTCATTGCGGTGCCGGCTGAAGAATTCCGCGCCGGGCGTGGTCTGCGCCATGTCGACCAGCCGGCCGAGGAAGCTGAACAGCGCCACCTCGATCAGCGCGCCGACCAGGCCCACCAGCAACAGCAGCACGAACACGCCCCAGACTTCACGCAGGTACCAGGCATAAAAGCGCCAGACCTGGCCGGGCGGCTCATGGTCTGGCATGCCCCGGAAGGGGTCGATCAGTCTTTCCAGGCGACGCAACATGGCAGGTTCCCGTTGTGCCCGGCGCGTCCCGGTCTCTTTGTGGGAGGTGGGGCGCGCGTGCGGCGGATCAGACGCACCATGATACGCGCCTTGCGCAGGCAAGCGGCCCCGCCGGCGCGGGGACAACGGGGCGGTGTGCGGGCCTCAGAACAGGTGGCGAATCCCGGCCATCACGCCCACGCGGGTCGTGCTGTGGGCATCTGTCACCGGCGTCCCGCCCCAGTACTCCGTCTCCCGCCCGACCGTGCCGCCGCGCGCGAAGGTGGCGTCGGCCTCCAGGAACAGGCTGGTACGCTTCGACAGGGCATAGTCCGCCACGGCCGACACCGCGTCGGCATTGCCGCCGCCGAGCGGGATGGGCGTGGACTGGAACTGCGTTGTTGCGTTGCCGCTCTGGTTGTAGCGGTAATACGCGCCCGACAGGTGCAGGGCCGGCGTGACCTGGTAGCCCAGGCCGATGAAGGCGATGCCGAAGCGCGCGTCCGGGCGGGTCTCGCGGCGGCCCATGTAGCCGACGTAGCCGGTGGCGTTGCCGATGACATAGGACGCGCCGACCGAGTAATTATGCAGCGTGTTGTCGCCGGTGCCCGGGCGCTGCTGGTCATACGCCACGCCGATGGCCAGCGGCCCTTGCTGGACCATCACGCCGCCGCCGAAGGTTGCCCCGCGCGCCGTGCTGCCTGGCCGCTCGCCGAAGCCGTAGTCGAGCTGGATGCTCACCGGGCCGACCGTCTTCTTGTAGACCATGCTGTTGTTGATGCGGTAGCCCTGGAAGAAGATGTCGCCGCCGGTGTAGAGCGGGTCCGACCAGAAATTGCCCCAGCTCTGGTCGAGCGGGTCGAAGGCCCAGGCGATGTTGTTCAGGGCGTTGTACTGGCGGCCGAAGGTCAGGGCGCCCCAGTCGCCGGAGAGGCCGACGTAGGCCTGGCGGCCGAACAGGGCGTTGTAGGCGGTCTTGCCGTCGTCGGTGCCAAAGCCGTTTTCCAGCAGGAAGACGGCCTTGTTGCCGCCGCCGAGGTCTTCGTTGCCTTTCAGGCCCCAGCGGCTGCCGCCGATGCCGCTGGAAACGAGTTCGGTCTGGTCGTTATGGCGACCGTCGATGTTCGAGGTGTAGCGCACGGCGGTGCTGACGACGCCGTAGAGCATCACGTTCGACTGTGCATGCGATGTGGCAGGCAAAGCGGCAGGCAGCAGCGTGCCCGCCAGCAGCCAGAGGCTGGCTGGTTTCCTCATGGGGTCTCCTCGGGAGGGGGGCGGCCGGCATCCCTTGCGCCGGCCTTTCTTGTGATTTACAGATCGAGCACGAGCTTGCCGCCCTTCGCCCGCGACACGCAGATCATCATCGTCTTCTGCGACGCCTTCTCCTTGTCGCTCAGGTACTGGTCGAAGTGGACGGCTTCGCCTTCGAGGATGCGGGTCTCGCAGGTGCCGCACACGCCTTCGCGGCACAGGCATTCGACCGGGACGGTGCTGTCGCGCTCGATGGCCTTCAGGATCGACTCGCCGGCAGCCACTGCCACCGTCTTGCCGGATTTCGCCAGCACCACGGTGAAGGCGTCGCCCGCCTGCTCCGGCGCGGCGAACTGTTCCCAGTGCACGCGCGCCGGGTCGAGGCCAATGGCCTGCGCGGCAGTGCGCACGGCATCGATCAGCGGGGCCGGGCCGCAGACATAGACATGCGCGCCGGCCTGCATGCCGCCCAGCAGGCCGGCCAGGTCGAGCTTCTGGCCCTTGCTGTCGACATAGAAGCTGACGTGGCCCCCGGAAGACGCCTGCGTATGCGCGGCCAGCTCATCGCGGAACGCGCCGTGCTCGTCTGCACGGAACGCGTAGTGCAACTCGTGCGACGCGCCGCGCTTGCGCAGTTCGTGCATCTGCGACATGAACGGCGTGATGCCGATGCCGCCCGCGATCAGCATGTGGTGATGCGCGCCATCATCCAGCGCGAACAGGTTGTTCGGCGTGGTGATGGTGAGCGCATCGCCCTCGGCCACCCTGTCGTGCAGGAACGCCGAGCCGCCTTTCGACTTCTCCTCGCGCCGCACGCCGATCTGGTAGCTGCCGAGCGCGTCGGGCGAGCTCATCAGCGAGTAGGCGTTGCTGTACTGGCGCTCGCCGTCGCGCATCTGCACGATGACGTGGCTGCCGCCGGTGAAGGGCGGCAGATCGCTGCCGTCCATCGCTTCCATGGTGAAGCGCTTGATCAGCGGGGTCACGTGCTCGATGCGCGAAACCCGCACCTGGAGGGTCTGGTAGGTATTGCCCATGCTGCTGTCTTCCGGGTGTGCTGCCGCGCGTTACAGCGCCATGCAGAGGTATTTCATTTCGAGGTAGTCCTCGATGCCGTACTTCGAGCCCTCGCGGCCCAGGCCCGACTGCTTTACGCCGCCGAATGGCGCCACCTCGTTCGAGAACAGGCCCGTGTTGATGCCGACGATGCCGTACTCCAGCTGCTCGGCCACGCGCCAGACGCGGCCGATGTCGCGGCTGAAGAAGTAGGCGGCCAGGCCGTAGATGGTGTCGTTGGCCATGCGCACGACATCGGCTTCCGAGGTGAAGCGGACGACCGGCGAGACCGGGCCGAAGATTTCCTCGTCCAGCACGCGCATGCCGGGGGTGACTTCGGCCAGCACTGTCGGCGCGAAGAACTGCGCACCGGCCTCATGCACGCCGCCGCCGATGGCGATGCGCGCGCCCTTGCTCACGGCATCCGCCACCAGTTCACCGACCTTGGCGACCGCCTTCTCCGTGATCAGCGGGCCGATCTCGCTGCCGGCGGTGAAGCCGTTGCCCACGCGCAGTGCGGCCACCTTCTTCACGTAGCGCTCGACGAACTGGTCGTACACGGCGTCGTGGATATAGAGGCGGTTGACGCAGACGCAGGTCTGGCCGGCGTTGCGGTACTTGGCCTGGATCGCGCCCTCGACCGCCGCGTCGATGTCGGCGTCCTCAAACACGATGAACGGCGCATTGCCGCCCAGTTCCAGCGACACCTTCTTGATTGTGCCGGCGCACTGCTGCATCAGCAGGCGGCCGACCGGCGTGGAGCCGGTGAACGACAGCTTGCGCACCAGCGGATGGCCGGTGAACTGGCTGCCGATGGCCGCCGCGTCGCCGGTAACGATGTTCAGCACGCCCGCCGGGATGCCGGCGCGCAACGCCAGCTCGGCCAGCGCCAGCGCGCTGAACGGCGTCTCGTTGGCGGGCTTGACCACCATCGTGCAGCCTGCCGCCAGCGCGGGCGCGGCCTTGCGGGCGATCATCGCCGCCGGGAAGTTCCACGGCGTGATGGCGGCGCAGACGCCGATCGGCTCGCGTACCACCACCAGGCGCTTGTCGGCGGCCGGGGAGGGGATCACGTCGCCGTAGAGGCGCTTGGCTTCCTCGCCGAACCACTCGATGAACGAGGCGGCGTAGCGCACCTCGCCACGCGCTTCGGCCAGGGGCTTGCCCTGCTCGCGGGTCATGATGGCGGCGAGGTCGTCCTCGTTCTCGATGATGAGGTCGAACCACTTGCGCAGCAGCGCGGCGCGCTCCCTGGCGGTGCGGGCCTTCCAGGCGGGCAGGGCGGCGTTGGCGGCCTCGATGGCGGCGACGGCGCCGGCCTCACGCATCAGCGGCACAGTGCCGACCTGCTCGCCCGTGGCGGGGTCGGACACGGCTACGGTGGCGGCGTCGGGGGCATCGGTCCATTCGGCACCGATCAGGGCCTGCTGTCGGAAGAGGGCGTTGTCCTTCAGTTGCATTGGTCTGGTCTCCGTTTCGGTGGGACGGGGCTTACGCGCCCTCGTATTCCTTCGCCACCTTGCGGTGGAAATGCACGATGCCGTGCTCGCTGATGCCGCTGCGCTGGCGGTCAACCATGATCCGGCCCTGGCCGCGGTAGCCGCGCGATTTCAGGCCCTTCTGCACGCTTTCGACGAGGCGCAGGTCTTCCGGGCGGAACACGTCGCGATACCACTCGACCAGCTGCTGCTGGTCCTCGGTCAGTTCCTTGTTCAGGAAGTAGATCTCGTAGTGCTGGAGCGTGACTTCGGCGCTGGCCGGGAACTCGTAGATCACCGTCATGAAGTTGGCGCCCGGCGGCACGTTGAACATCGTGCAAGGCCAGGCCCAGAAGCCGCTGAAGCTCGGGTCCTTCACCGATTCGTCCAGCTTGAAGGACTTTTCCGACGACTTGGCGTGGCCGAACTGCAGCGTCCAGTTGCCGTGCAGCGTGTGGGTGTACTTGTCGACCTGCACCGAGTCCGAGAAGCCGGGGTGCGCCGGGCCGCAGTGGTAGCACTCCATGTAGTTGTCGACGATGGACTTCCAGTTGGCCGGCGTCTCGGTGACGAAGCGGGCGCCGAGGTGGAGTTCGTCGATCACCGGGCAGGCGGCGCGCATGCGGGCTTCCAGGCCGGGGAGTTGTTCCTCGACGCTGCCGGCGTCCGGGTTCATGTTGATAAAGACGAAGCCGGCGTATTCCTCGACCCTGACCGGGACCAGGGTGGACTTGCTCTTGTCGAAATTGGGGACGTTGTCGCAGTTGCGGGCCAGCGCCAGTTCGCCGTCGAGCTTGAAGGTCCAGGCGTGGTACGGGCAGGTGATGACGTTCTTCGCGCGGCCGCTGCCTTGCAGCAGTTGATGGCCACGGTGCGGGCAGACGTTGTAGAAGGCGCGCAGCACGCCTTCGCGGTCGCGCAGCACGACGATGCTTTCGCCGATGATCTCGCGGGTCACGTAGTCGTTCGACTCGGCCAGTTCGCTGCGGTGGGCCACGCAGATCCAGCTATTGGCGAAGATCTTTTCCTTCTCGTACTCGAAGACGGCGTCCTTCGTGTAATACGAGGCGGGCAGGGTCCAGGCGTTCTCGTCGTCGGCGCAGAAGTTGGCGGGCAGCTTGACGGCGGCGTTGTCCAGGGTCTTCTCCATGATTCGGTTTCCTTTGGTTAATTTGTAGTTAAGCGTTAAATATTGTTTAACAACAAGGCGGAAGAAAAAGCCCGAGGGGCGGGCAAAGTGTGGTCGGGAAGGAAAGGGCGGCGGAGGCGCCACCCTGCCCATCAATCCATCAGACGTTGGCGGCGACGGCTTCGCGGTCGGTGGTCACGGCGCGGTTCTCGCCTTCAGGCCGGGCCGCCTCGATCAGGTGTGCCGGGGTGTCGGCATGATCCTGCAGCAGCCAGCGGAACAGGCCGAACAGCTTGATGCCAAGAATGACCAGGAACGGGATCGCGGTCAGCACCACGGCAGTCTTCATGGTCTCCAGCGACGCCTTGACGAACAGCATCGCCAGCGGCACCAGCGTCAGCATCACGCACCAGAACACGCGGCTGGTCGGCGACGGGTCCTGTCCTTCCTCCAGGTTGCGCGTGGTGGTGGCAGCCACCGCGTAGGCCACGGCGTCGACGTGGGCGGCGAGGAACACGATCATGATCGCCAGGTACACGGCCAGGAACACCTTGCCGGCCGGCAGCGCGCTCAGCAGCATTTCCACCGCCGTTTCGCCGCCGTGCTCCTTCAGGATGCGCGGCACGTCGATGGCGCCCGACATGAACTGGTGCATGCTGTAGCTTTCCAGCGCGCCAAAGAAGAACCAGCATCCGACGCTGCCGCCCAGCAGCAGGGCGTAGATGACTTCCTTGATCTTGCGTCCCTTGGACACGCGTGCCACGAACATCGCCACGCCCGGCGAGTACGACACCCACCACAGCCAGTAGAACACCGTCCAGCCACGGCTGAAGGCGCCGTCGCCGGTCGGGTCGGTGAACAGGCTCATGTGCACGTAGTTCTGGAGCATCAGGCCCAGGCCATTGACGATGTTATTGCCGGTGAACAGGGTCGGCCCGATGGCGAACACGACGGCGGCCAGCAGCAGCGCGCCCCAGCAGACCATATGGCTCAGGCGCTGCATGCCGCCGTTGATGCCGATGTAGGCGCTCGCGGAGAACAGCACCGACACGCCGACGATCACGATCAACTGCGTGACGAACGTATCCGGCACGCCGAACAGGCCGGACAGGCCGCGCGTGAAGGTCGATGCTGTCAGCGCGATCGAGACGGTCAGCGCCCCGAACATCGTCAGCAGGAAGATCAGGTCCACCAGCCGGCCGACCGGCCCGGTGGCGCGGAAGCCCGTGATGGCCTCGATGATGGACGCCAGGTTCAACCCCTTGTTCTTGCGCACGTGGAAGTGGTACGCCATGGCCAGCGAGGGCAGGGCATACACCGCCCAGGCGCTCAGGCCCCAGTGGAAGAACGAGTAGCTGATGGAGTATTCCAGCGCCTCGCGCGTGCCGGTGGGCACGTTCAGGCCGGGCGACTGGTAGTAGTAGACCCACTCCATCACGCCCCAGTACATGGTCGACGACCCCATGCCGGCGCAGATGAACATGAAGACCCACGACAGCGTGGAGTACTCGGGCTTGCCTTCGCCCAGGCGCACGTTGCCGTACTTGCTGAAGGCCAGCACCAGGCAGGCGATGACGCAGGCGAAGACGAAGATCTGGACCAGCGAGCCAAAGGAGCGCGTGGACCAGTCGAAGAGTTGGGAGGCGGTGGCTGCCGCTGCGGCGGGCCAGCGGACCATGGCGATGACGGTGACCAGCACGGCGGTGAGCGTGCAGATGGTCAGGAATCCGTCGCGGCGGGGCGTGGACGTTTTCAAGTAGATCTCCTCCAATGCGTCTTGGCGCATGGGTGCTTTGTGGTGGAACTTGTCTAACCGGCGCGGTTGGGTCCGCGTTTTTATTTTGCTTTTTGTAAACCAATGGTTTACAGTAACTATTGGTTTACGGAAACTCTATGCAAAATTCCGGAGATGCACAAGCTCCGCGCTGAAAAAAACTGCGTGTGTGCCGGATGGGCCTTCTCGCGCCGGGCGTGGGAGACGTGTCGCGCGAATTCCGCGTCACGTGCTCCCGCGCGTCTGGCGTCAGATGGCTTCGGCGATGGCCTTGCCCACGTCGCTCGTGCCGGCCTTGCCGCCGGCGTCCGGCGTCAGCGGGCCTTCGCGCAGCACGGTCTCGATGGCGGCGAGGATGGCGTCATGCGCTTGCTTTCCTGCGGAACCCCCGAGGAAATCGAGCATCATCGCGCCCGACCAGATCATGCCGATGGGGTTGGCGATCTGCTTGCCGTAGATGTCCGGCGCCGAGCCGTGCACCGGCTCGAACAGCGAGGGGAACTTGCGCTCCGGGTTCAGGTTGGCCGAACCGGCCAGGCCGATGGTGCCGGTGCAGGCCGGGCCGAGGTCCGAGAGCAGGTCGCCGAACAGGTTGGAGGCGACCACCACGTCGAAGCGCTCGGGCTGGAGCACGAAGCGGGCGCAGAGGATGTCGATGTGCTGGCTGTCCCACTTCACGTCGGGGTATTGCGCGCCCATGGCGGCGGTGCGCTCGTCCCACCAGGGCATGCTGACGGCGATGCCGTTGGACTTGGTGGCCGAAGTCAGCTTCTTGCGGGGACGCGATTGCGCCAGTTCGAAGGCGTACTTCAGGATGCGGTCGGTGCCGTGGCGGCTGAAGATCGATTGCTGCATCACGATCTCGCGCTCGGTGCCCTCGTACATGCGGCCGCCGACCGAGCTGTACTCGCCCTCGGTGTTCTCGCGGACCACGTAGAAGTCGATGTCGCCGGGCTTCCTGTTGGCCAGCGGGCAGGGCACGCCAGGCAGCAGGCGCACCGGGCGCAGGTTGACGTACTGGTCGAACTCGCGGCGGAACCTGAGCAGCGAGCCCCACAGCGAGACGTGGTCGGGCACCTTGTCGGGCCAGCCCACGGCGCCGAAGTAGATGGCGTCGAAGCCGTCGAGCTGTGCCTTCCAGTCGTCCGGCATCATCTTGCCGTGACGAAGGTAGTAGTCGCAGTTGGCCCATTCGAAGTGACGCACTTCGATGGGCAGGTTGAACTTGCGCGCGGCGGCTTCGACGACGCGCAGCCCTTCGGGGAGGACTTCATTGCCGATGCCGTCGCCGGCGATGGCGGCAATGCGAAAAGGTTTGGTCATGGCGGTGTCTCGCTCGTGTCTGGTGGTCAGGACGCGATCGAGGATGCCGGGAAACCCCGCGCGGATCATCCGCGCAACCGTGGATACAGGAAACACGAATCGTGAATAATCTGCCCCCACTGGAAGACCTGCGGGTGTTCTGCCTGGTTGCCCAGCGCGCCAGCTTCGTCGCCGCCGCGGAGGAGCTGGGCAGCTCGCCGGCCTATGTCAGCAAGCGCGTCAAGGCGCTGGAGCAGGCGATGGGCGCGCAACTGCTGCACCGGAGCACGCGCCAGGTGTCGCTGACGGAGAACGGCGACCGCGTGTGCCGCTGGGCGCGTCACATGCTCGACGAGATCGGCCAGTTGATGGACGACGTCTCCGCCGGCGGCGGTGCGCCGCGCGGGCTGGTGCGGATCGGCAGCAGCGTGGGCTTCGGCAGGCGGCATGTCGCGCCGCTGATCTCGATGCTGCGCGAGCAGTACCCCGGCCTGGAAATCCGCTTCGACGTGTTCGACAAGCTGGTCGACCTTGTGGCCGAGGGGATCGACCTCGACATCCGCATCGGCAACGACATCGCCCCGCACCTGATCGCCCGCCGGCTGGCGCGCAACTGGCGGGTGCTGTGCGCGGCCCCGTCGTATCTCGCGGCGCGCGGCATGCCGCAGACGCTCGACGCGCTGGCGGAGCACGACTGCCTCGTCACCAAGGAGCGCGACCATCCCTTCGGCGTGTGGCGCATGACCGGGCCGGAGGGCGACCGCACCGTCAAGGTCGGCGGGCCCCTGTCGTCCAACCACGGTGAGATTGTCACGGGCTGGGCGCTGGCCGGGCATGGCGTCATGCTGCGCTCGATGTGGGACGTCGAACCTGACCTCGAGACGGGCCGCCTGGTGCAGGTGCTGCCCGACTACCGCCAGGACGCGGATATCTGGGCGGTGTATCCTTCGCGCCTTTCCGGCTCCACACGGCTGCGCGCCTGCGTCGAGTTTTTCATGCGGCATCTCGGGGATGCCACCGGGGAATCCAGGACATGACAGAAAACAGCTTTGCATTCCGCCTCAAGGAACTGCTCGAACACAAGAAACTCACGCTGCAGGCGGTGGCGAACGCGCTCGACGTGTCGCGCCCGGCCGTCCACAAATGGACCAAGGGCGGTGAGATCGACTACGAGAAGCTCCGCAAGCTGGCGGCGTTCCTCGGCGTCAACTGGATCTGGCTGCGCTACGGCGACCAGGCGCGGCAAGAGGCGGAAACCTCGAGCGCGGTGGAAATCCCCATGACCGACATGCGTCGCCGCTACACGGCCGAGATCATGGAGAGCGAGGCGCGCATGAAGCTGGCGCAGGAGGGCGCGCGCATCGTCACGTGGGAATGGAACCTGATCACGGACGACGTGACCTACTCGTCCAATGTCGAAGCCGTGTACGGCTGGCGCATTGTCAGCAACGAGAGCTTCTGGAAGCATGTGCATGCCGATGACGTTCCCATGATGAACGCTGCCTACGAGGAGTCGCTGCGCACCGGCAAGCCGCACGAGTTCGACTTCCGCCTGTACCAGCCCGACGGCAGCATCCGCTGGATTTCGTCCCGCGCCACGCCGGTGCGTGAACTGGACGGGCGCATCGTCAAGATCGTCGGCATCAGCATGGACAACACCGCGCGCAAGCTCGCCGAGCAGTCGCTGCGCGACCAGCAGGCCCGGTTCAGGGCGGTGTTCGAGCTGACCTCGGAAGGCATGGCATTGCTGGACGGGGACTTGCGCTGCGAGTCGGTCAACGCGGCGCTGGCGGAGATGGCCGGCTGCGATGCCGGTGCGTTGCTGGGCGGCGGGTTCGCCGATCGTTTCGCCGACGCCGGGGCGCGCCTGCGCAGGATGACGCGCGCCCGGCCGAAGGCGGAGTTCGGCGCCGAGCTGCAACGGGGGGACGGAAGCAGGCTGGCGGTGACGGTCCGCGCGATGCTGGAGCGCAGCGAGGACGGCGCGTCGTACTACGCGCTGGCGATGCGCGCGGCCTGACCGGGGAGAAAGCGGGGAAGCCGGATTTACCGGAAAAAATGCCCCTCGACCGCCTGGTGAGGAGCATTCCGCAAGCGTCGCTCAAGACGTCAAGCGACCCCGCCTGGCCAGGGGCGGGGCTTTGGCTGGCGCCGCAATGCGGCCGTCGTGACAGGGTCAGTGGATGACCATATGCGTAAAGGGCGGCACATAGGCCTGCAGCGTGACGAACATGCCGACCAGGATCGCCAGTGCGATCGAGTGGAAGAACACATAGCGCAGGATGTCGCCCTCGTGGCCGTACCACTTGGTTGCGGTGGAGGCCACCACGATCGACTGCGCATCGATCATCTTGCCCATCACCCCGCCGGAGCTGTTGGCTGCCGCCATCAGCACCGGAGACAGGCCAAGCTGCTCGGCCGTGGTCTTCTGCAGGCCGCCGAACAGCACGTTCGAGGCGGTGTCGGAACCGGTGAGCGCCACGCCCAGCCAGCCCAGCATGGTGCCGAACAGGGGATAGAGCACGCCGGTCTGCGCAAAGGCCAGGCCCAGCGTCGCATCCAGGCCCGAATAGCGCGTCAGGTAGCCGATGCCGAACATGGCGCTGATGGTCAGCAGCGAGAACTTGGTCAGCTTGATGGTTTCCCAGTATTCCTTGAGCATGCGCGGGATCGAGTAGCCCATCAGCAGCCCGCCCACCACGGCGGACACCAGGATGCCGGTGCCGGCCATCGACAGCACATTGAACAGGAACACCGCCGGTTCGGCGATTTCCTTCGGCGTGACCGGCGGATGCTTGATGATCGCCTTGTCCAGGCCCGGCACCGGGAATTTGAACTGCCACAGGGCGTCCATCATCTTCTTGAACTCGGGGATGCCCCACACGAAGACGAATACGGTCAGGATGACCCACGGCATCCACGCCTTCACCACCGAGATGCCGGCCGAGGCGGCGGTGGCGCGGGCGTCGGCTTCGAGCGCCTCGGGGTGGTCGACCCTGGATTCGTCGTGGCGGCCCAGGATCTTGGTCGAGGTCCAGATCTCCTTCGGATGCCAGACCTTCAGGAACAGGGTCAGGCAGCCCATCGAGACCAGCGACGAGATCACGTCCACCAGCCAGGGGCCGTGGAAGTTCGACACCAGGAACTGCGGGATGGCGAACGTCACGCCAGCCACCAGGACCGCCGGCCAGATCGCGAGCATGCCGCGGAAGCCCGCGAAGGCCCAGATCAGCCAGAACGGCACCAGCACCGAGAAGAACGGCAGCTGGCGGCCGATCATGGCGGACAGCGTGACCTGGTCGATGCCGGTCACCGACGACAGCCCGATGATCGGGGCGCCCAGCGCGCCGAATGCCACCGGCGCGGTGTTGGCGATCAGCGCCAGGCCCGAGGCCGCCAGCGGCGAGAAACCCAGGCCGATCAGGATGGCGCCGGTCACGGCCACCGGGGTGCCGAAGCCGGCCGCGCCTTCAAAGAAGGCGCCGAAGCTGAAGGCCACCAGCAGCAGTTGCAGGCGGCGGTCTTCGGTGACGCCGGAAATCGAGGTCTGCAAGACCTTGAAGGATCCGTTCAGCGTGGTGAGCCGGTGCAGGAAGATGATGTTGAGAACGATCCAGCCGATCGGGAACAGGCCGGAAACGATGCCCAGTCCGGCCGCCTTGCCGGCCATGGCCGACGGCATGCCGAACACCGTGGAAGCCACCACGATGCCCACCACCAGCGCCAGGCCGGCGGCAAGATGGGCCTGCATGTGAAAGAACGCCAGTGCGACCAGCAGCACGGCGACGGGTATCCCCGCTGCAATCGTGGACAGCGCCATATTGCTCAGCGGGTCATAGACTTGACTCCACACGATGGAAATCCTCCTCTGGTTTGGCTCGGGTGCCCGGGCGATCTGCGTGCCCTGGACATCCCGCAGGCGCTTTGCACCGGCGCGCGGCTGCCGCCGCGCATCGGCAAAGAACAGGGATTTTAAGAACGGGTTCCCTCGTGGCTGCCGTACATCGCGTCATGCCGGCCATGAGCCACATTCAGGGATCAGGGTTTGCCCCGGGGAGGCATGACAGCGCATGTGGGGCCTTTCCGCCACACTGTCCAGAGTACTCTAAACGGCGCCTGTTGCAAAAGGATGCGCACGCGTTGCGATGCAGCATGAGCGGCCGATACGGCCATGGGGTGCCGGCTGGCGCGGGCGTCGCAGTCAAGCCATACTGGCAGCCAGCGCGCGGGCAAGCCGCCCGCGCCGACCATTTCGAGGCGAGGTTTCCCCATGACCGAATTCCTTCCCCCGTGGCCGTTGCTGACCGCGTTCGTGCTGGCCAGCCTGGCGCTGGCGATCACGCCTGGTCCGGCCGTGGTCTATATCGTCACGCGCACGCTGGCGCAGGGCCGTCAGGCCGGGCTGGCCTCGATCGGCGCGGTGGCGCTGGGCAACCTGGGCAATGCGATTGGCGCCTCGCTGGGGCTGGCGGTGCTGTTCTCGGTGTCGGCGCTGGCGTTCACGGTGGTCAAGTACGCGGGGGCGGCCTACCTGATCTGGCTGGGCATCCGCGCGTTGCGCGGTGGCGGGGCGGCGGCCGGCGGCGACACGCCGGAAGTGGCGCCGCGCAGCCTGCGCCAGGTGGTGCGCGACGGCTTCGTGGTGGCGCTGCTCAACCCCAAGACCACGATTTTCTTCGCGGCCTTCCTGCCGCAGTTCATGAACCCGGCGGGCTCGGCGCTGACGCAGAGCCTGGCGCTGGGCGTAGCCTTCGTGCTGATCGCCGCGACCACGGACGCCTGCTACGTGATGGCCGCCGCCGCGGTGATGCCGGCACTGCGCCGCGCCGGCCGGGCGCGCGCGTTCGGGCGCTACCTGACGGGCGCGGCGTTTATCGGGCTGGGGGTATTTACCGCGACGTCGGGCTCGCGCGCGCCGAAGTAGGGCGGGGCAGCGGTCTTTACCGCGGGGAAGACCGCGGGAAGAAAAACTGCCGCGGCTCAGCGCAGCGGCAGTTCCAGGATGCCGCCTGCGGCGGGGCGGGCGCGCATTGCGCCCAGCCAGCGCTCCAGGTCGGGGCGCGGCTGGTGGCTGACCGGCAGCCCCATCCAGCGGTGCGCGGCGCAGGCCAGCGAGATGTCGGCCATGGTGAAGCGGTCGCCGCCGATGAACTCGCGTCCGGCCAGCGCCTTGTCGAGCAGCGCGGCCAGCGGCTCGGTGCGCTCGCACGACGCCTGGATGGCGGCGTCGTCGCGCTCTGCCTTGGGTTTGCGCACCAGGTTCTGGAACGCCGTCACCATGGCCGGGCTGAAGGCGGTGGTCTGCCAGTCCATCCAGCGGTCGGCCGAAGCGCGTGCCTTGACGTCTTCGGGCCACAGCGTGCCTTCGCCATAGCGCGCGCACAGGTAGCGCACGATCGCATTGGACTCCCACAGCACGAACGGCTCGCCGCCGACATCGGTGCCGCGGAAGTCCTCGATCACGGGGATCTGGCGGTTCGGGTTCAGGCGCACATAGGCCTCGGTGTCGAGGTCGCCCTTGGTCACGCCGATATCGACGCGCTCATGGTCCAGGTGCAGCTCGCGCGCGCACCAGACCACCTTCTGCACGTTGATGGAGGAGAGTCGGCCCCAGATACGCAACATGTCGGCTCCTGAGTGATATGCGCCTGATCGCTGCTGGCCTCAGGCCGCGCGCGGCTGCCTGGCGGCGGCTGCGGCGATGACTTCGCGGAACAGCTCGCCGAGGATCGCCACGCCCTGCTCGATGCGCTCGGCCGACACCGTGACAAAGGCCAGGCGCAGCGCGTTGCGCTTCGGGTTGCTGGCATAGAAGGGCGCGCCCGGCACGTAGGCCACGTTGCGCTTCACCGCTTCCTCCAGGATCACCATGCTGTCCAGGCCTTCCGGTAGCTCCATCCAGATGAACATGCCGCCTTCGGGCGCGTTCCAGCTCACGCCTTCGGGCATATGGCGCTTGAGCGCGTCCAGCATGTACTGGCACTGCTTGCTGTAGAGCTCGCGGATGGTCGGGATATGCGTGTCGAGCAGGCCGTCGCGGATGGTCTCGTAGGCCACGCGCTGGGTGAAGGTCGGCGTATGCAGGTCCGATGCCTGCTTGGCCTGGCACAGCTTGAAATGCAGCTCGGGCGGGGCGATCACGTAGCCCAGGCGCATGCCGGGGGCCAGGATCTTCGAGAACGAGCCCATGTAGATCACGCCGTCGGGGTTCATCGACAGCAGGCTGGGCAGCTGGTCGCCGGTATAGCTGAGTGCGCCGTACGGGTCGTCTTCGACCAGCAGCACGCCCTGTTCCCTGGCGCGGGCCACCAGCGCCTGGCGGCGTTCCAGCGGCAGGCGGCGGCCGGTCGGGTTCTGGAAGTTGGGCAGGGCGTACAGGAAGCGCGCACCGGCGGTCAGCTCGGGCGTCAGCGCTTCGGGCAACAGGCCCTTGTCGTCGCTGGGGATCGAGACGAATTCAGGCTCGAACAGCGAGAACGCCTGCAGGGCGCCGAGGTAGCTCGGCGTTTCCACCAGCACCTTGCTGCCCGGGTCGATCATCACCTTGGCGATCAGGTCCAGTGCCTGCTGCGAGCCGGTGGTGATCAGCACGCGCTCGACCGGCGCGCCATGGCGCTTGGCGATGAACTCGCGCAGCGGCAGGTAGCCTTCGGTCGCGGCATATTGCAGCGCCGCCTGCGGGTTATCGGCGAATACGCGGGCCGTCGCTGCCTCCATGGCCGCTACCGGGAACGAAGCCGGCGACGGCAGGCCGCCGGCGAACGAAATGACTTCCGGACGCTCGGTGACCTTCAGGATTTCGCGGATGGCCGAGCTGGTCAGTTGCTGCGCCCGGCGGGAGATGGCCCATTTCATGATGTGTCTCTTGTGGTCTGGGGGGGATTCTGGAACGAGCGGCTGGTGCCGCTCAGTCAACGATAAATAGTCTTGCGCCCTGCGGCGAGGACGAGCGGTGCGCCTCCGCCTGGTCGGCCACCTGGTAGCTGGTGCCCGCGCCGAGCACGAACTGCCGGCCGTCTTCCAGCTCGGTATGGAGCTCGCCGTCCAGCACGAACAGGATATGGCCCTTGCTGCACCAGTGGTCGGCCAGGTAGCCGGGCGAGTATTCGACCATGCGTACGCGGATGTCGCCGAACTGGCGCGTGCGCCAGGTGGCCTCGCCCTGCTCGCCGGGGTGGCGGGTGGGCGCGATGGCCGACCAGTCGGTGGTGCCGAAGGGCAGGTTGTCGATGCGCATGCGGTCCTTAGCCCTGCACTTCAACGATCATTTCGATCTCGACGCAGGCGCCCAGCGGGATCTGCGCCACGCCGAAAGCGCTGCGCGCATGCTTGCCCTTGTCGCCGAACACTTCTGCCAGCAGTTCCGAGGCGCCGTTGGTGACCAGGTGCTGCTCGGTGAATTCAGTGGTCGAGTTGACCAGGCTCATCACCTTGACGATGCGGGTGACCCGGTTCAGGTCGCCCACATGCGCATGCAGCGTGGCCAGCAGGTCGATGGCGATGGCGCGCGCGGCGGCCTTGCCGGTCTCGGTGTCGATGTCCTGGCCCAGCTTGCCGGCCCATACCTTGCCATCCTTGCGGGCGATATGGCCCGACAGGAATACGGTGTTGCCGGTTTGCGCGGCCATGACATAGGCGGCGGCGGGGGCGCTGACGGCCGGCAGTTCGATGCCGAGGCGGGCAAGGGTATCGTAGACGGACATGCGTTGGACTCCTGGTCAGTGAATGCGTCCTGGAAGGACAGGGGACGTTACCGTGGCGGGTGCAGTCTGGCGCACGGCGGCGCGGCGGCCCAGTGCCACGACGGCGATCACCGCCACCGCGAAGGCGAGGGTGGGGGCGTCAAGCGGCTCGGCCAGCATCAGCGCGCCGCCCGCCAGCGTCAGGAACGGCTGCAGCAATTGTATCTGGCCGACGCGGGCCACGCCGCCTTTTGCAAGGCCGGCGTACCAGAAAAGGAAGCCGACAAACATCGAGAACACCGAAACATAGGCCATGCCGCCCCAGGCGTGCGGCGACGCCGCGGCGATCGCCGGCAGGTCGCGCAGCGCCAGCCAGGCCACCACCGGCACCAGTACCGGCAGCGACACCACCAGCGCCCAGCTGATGGTCTCCAGCCCGCCCAGCTCGCGCGACAGCTTGCCGCCCTCGGCATAGCCCAGCGCGCCCAGCACGACCGCGCCGAACAGGTACCAGTCCGCATGCTGCAGGCCGCCGGCACCCTGCCACACGGCAAAGCCGACCACCAGCGCGCTGCCGGCCACGGCCGACAGCCAGAACGCCGGCGACGGCCGCTCGCGCCCGAGCCAGGCGGCGAACACCGCGGTCGCCAGCGGCAGCAGGCCGATCACGATGGCGCCGTGGCTGGCCGGCACCTCGCGCATGGCCAGCGAAGAAAACAGCGGAAAGCCCGCCACCACGCCCAGTGCGGTCACGGCCAGCCGCGGCCACTGGCCGCCGCGCGGCCGGCGGCTGGCGGACAGCGCGCCGCGCCAGGCCAGCAGCACCAGTGCCAGCACCGCTGCCAGCACGGCGCGCGCCAGCGCGACAAAGATCGGGTCCAGCTCCGCCACCGCCATGCGCGTGAACGGCAGCGTCTGGCTGAAGATGGCGACGCCGACAAAGCCCAGCAGCATGCCGCCGGAAGCCGGCGCGGCAGCTGCCAGGGGCGGTGAAGGGGGACGGCGGGTGGCCAGGGCCGGCCTGTTGGTTGTCATGGTCCGAAATCCGGTTGCGAGGGTCCTACTGCACGCCCGGGCGGGCGCTGACGGCAATCCACAGCGCGGTCAGCGCCAGCGCCCCGCCCATGGCGCGGTTGAACCAGCGCACGCGCCGGCCCTGCCGCAACCATTGCCGCAGCGATGCGCCCAGCACGCCGTACACGCCGTTGCTGACAAAGCCGAGCACGCCGAACAGGCCGCACACCAGCAGCACGCGCTGCGCAGGCGAGGGTGCGCCGGCCATGTAAGAGGCCGCGACCGCCAGCGCCAGCATCCACGCCTTGATGTTGGCGTACTGCAGCAGCGCCGACTGCCACACGCTCAGCGGGCGCAGCACCTGCTTCTCGGCCAGCGCCGTGCTGCGCGCGATCTTCCACGCCAGCCACAGCAGGTAGGCCACGCCGGCCCCGTGCACGACCGCGGCCTGCGCGGGCTGGCCCAGGATCAGCGCGCCCATGCCCAGCGCGCACAGCGCCAGGATGCTGGCAAAGCCGAAGGCCACGCCCACGCAGTGCGGCAGCGTGGCGCGCAAGCCGAAGTTGGCGCCCGTGACCGCGGCGATGGTGGTGTTGGGCCCAGGCGTGAACAGGCCGACCGTCAGCAGGGTCAGCAGGGCCAGGAATTGCGCGGCCGTCAGGCCGGTGAGCAGGCCGGACGCCATCACGCGAACGCGACCACCACCCGCCGGTTGGTGCGGCTCTTCTTCTCGATCTTGGTCACCACCACGGCGCCGATCTCGCTGGTGTTGGCCACGTGCGTGCCGCCGCAGGGCTGGCGGTCCACGCCCGGGATCTCGATGATGCGGATGCTGGCCGTGCCCGCCGGCGGCGCGGCGCCGATGGTGCGCACCAGTTCGGGCTGGGCGGCCAGTTCCTGTGGCGTGATCAGGGTGGTGCGCACCGCGGTGTTGGCATGGATCAGCGCGTTCAGGCGCTCGGTCAGGTCGGCCTTGTCCAGCGTCGATTCCGGCAGGTCAAAGTCGATGCGCGCCGATTCCGGCGAGATGCCGCAGCCGGTCACCGGCACGGGGATCAGCGAACCCAGCAGGTGCAGGCAGGTGTGCAGCCGCATCAGCTTGTGGCGGCGCGCCCAGTCGATGGCCACGGTGACGCGCTCGCCCGCGCGCGGCAGCGGCGCGTCCGGCGCCGGCACATGCAGGATGCGGCTGCGGTCGTCGGCGTAGACGGTGTCGGCAATGGCCACCGTGCGCCCGTCGGCCAGTGCCAGCGTGCCGGTGTCGCCGGCCTGGCCGCCGCTGCGCGCATAGCACACGGTCTCGTCGAGTTCGATCCCTTCGGCGCTGGCCGCCACCACGGTGGCGGTGCAGTGGTCGAGGTAGGGGTCTTCGTCGAAGCGCTTGCGTGTGGCGGACATCGGGGGGCTCCTTGTGGGCTTGTTATGGGTGCGGCTGGCGCAGGGTACGGATGCCCTGCGCGGTTTCGGTTTCGGCGATCAGCCCGGGCGTGCCGTTGGCGTGCTCCTTGGCGCGGCGACGACGAGGTGATCGGCGGGCGAGCTTCATCCTGGCTTGATGGTAGACAAGGTAGTCGGTACAGTACCGGTACAGTTCAGCGGATCGTATTCAGTACAGTTGCGGGAGCAGCACATGGATGCCAACAGCAGGGACGACGGGACTGGCAGCGATACCGCCACCGTTGCCCGTCAGAAGGACAGCGCAGGCGACGCACAAAGCACATCCGGGCAAGTCTCCGGCCGTGCGCTGCGGCTGGTGGTGCCGCCTACCGAGCGCCTGCCGGACCCGATTCCCTCGGCGCAGATGACGCTGGTCGAGCAACTGACCGAATGGGCCCGCATGCGCATCGACGAGCGCGTGTTCCGCGCCGGCATGCGCATGCCGTCGATCCGGCAGCTGGCGCAGGAGAAGGGCATCTCGCGCTTTACCGTGGTCGAGGCCTACGAGCGGCTGGTGGCGCTGGGCTACCTGGAGTCGCGCCGCGGCTCCGGCTTCTACGTGCGCGAACGGACCCCGGCCGCGCCCGCGGCGCCGGTGTCCGGCAACGTGGCGGTGGCGCGCAATATCGACGTGACCTGGTTGCTGCGCAGCATGTTCCATACCGCCGAGGCGCACAAGGCGCCCGGGCTGGGCTTCCTGCCCAACGACTGGCTCGACGGCGAGCTGATCGCCAGCGCGCTGCGCGGGCTGGGCCGCCAGCCTGGCAACCATTTCCTCGCCAGCGGCACGCCCCAAGGGTTCCTGCCGCTGCGCCAGCAACTGCGCACCCGGCTGGAAGAACTGGAGATCGGCGCCGGCGCGGAGCAGATCGTGCTGACCTCGGGCATTACCCAGGCGCTGGACCTGATCGCGCGGCTCTACCTGCAGCCCGGCGACGCCGTGCTGGTGGGCGACCCGGCCTGGTTCGTGATGTTCGGCCGCTTTGCGGCGCAGGGTGCACAGGTGATCGGCGTGCCGTACACCGCCGAAGGGCCGGACCTGGAGGCGCTGGAGCGCATCGTGCAGGCGCGCCGGCCCAGGCTGTTCGTGATCAATTCGGTGCTGCACAACCCCACCGGCACCTCGCTGTCGGCGGCCAAGGCCTTCCAGCTGCTGCGTCTGGCCGAGCAGTACGACTTCCTGATCGTCGAGGACGATATCTACTGCGACCTGTGCCCGCCCGGCCACGCCGCCACCCGGCTGGCCAGCCTGGACCAGTTGCGCCGGGTGATCTACCTGGGCAGCTTCTCCAAGACGCTGGCGGCCAACCTGCGCGTCGGCTTTATCGCCGCACACCCGGAGATGGCGTCGGCGCTGACCGACAGCAAGCTGCTGGCGGGGCTGGCCACGCCGGAGATCAACGAGCGCGTGCTGTACAAGGTCCTGACCGAGGGCCACTACCGCAAGCACGTCGAGCGCGTGCGCACCCGGCTGGACCGCGCCCGCGACGACACCCGGCGCGAGCTGGAGCGCCTGGGCCTGCGCCTCTTCCCCGGCCAGCATGCCGGCATGTACCTGTGGGCCGATACCGGCCGCGACACCAACGCAATTGCCACGGCCGGGCATGAAGAGGGCTACCTGTTCGCCCCGGGCAGCCTGTTCTCGCCGTCGCAGATGCCGTCGGGCTGGATGCGCTTCAACGTGGCCAGCAGTGGCGACCCGGACATGCTGGCCTTCCTGGCACGCCAGCTCGAGCGCATGTAAGCCACGCGCCGTTGGACCCCGGGCCTTGAAAAATGGCCCGGGCGGCCCTATTTCTGGCGGCACCGGCCACGTTGGCGTGGCCCCACCCACTTTCCAGATTCGCCTGTTTCCAAGAGGAGAACCATGACCGCACCGCACGAGACGATGAGCTTCCAGGCGGAAGTGAAGCAACTGCTGCACCTGATGATCCACTCGCTGTACAGCAACAAGGAAATCTTCCTGCGCGAGCTGGTCTCGAATGCTTCGGACGCCACCGACAAGCTGCGCTTCGAGGCGATCGCGAACCCGTCCCTGCTGGAAAACGACGCCGACCTGGCCATCCGCATCGAGGCCGATCCGCGGGCACGCACGCTGAAGATCTCCGACAACGGCATCGGCATGAGCCGCGACGAGGCCATCCGCAACCTCGGTACCATCGCCCGCTCGGGCACCAGGGAATTCTTCCAGCAACTGTCCGGCGACCAGCAGAAGGACGCCGCGCTGATCGGCCAGTTCGGCGTGGGCTTCTACTCGGCCTTTATCGTTGCCGACAAGGTCACGGTGGAAACGCGCCGCGCCGGCCTGGGCGCCGAAGACGCGGTGCGCTGGGAAAGCACCGGCGACGGCGAGTTCACCGTCGATGCCATCGCCCGCACCGGGCGCGGCACCACCATCACGCTGCACCTGCGCGAGGGCGAGGACGATTTCCTGTCGGCCTGGCGCCTGAAGAGCATCATCCAGAAGTACTCGGACCATATCTCGCTGCCGATCCGCATGCCCAAGGAGGTGTGGGACGCCGAGTCCAGCACCTACAAGCGCACCGACGAGTGGGAAAGCGTGAACCAGGCCAGCGCGCTGTGGACCCGCGCCAAGTCCGATATCACCGACGAGCAGTACACCGCCTTCTACCAGCACATCGCGCACGACAACGAGGCGCCGCTGGCCTGGACCCACAACCGCGTGGAAGGCCGCAGCGAATACACCCAGCTGCTGTATATCCCGGCGCGCGCGCCGTTCGACCTGTGGGACCGCAACCACAAGGCCGGCCTGAAGCTGTACGTCAAGCGCGTCTTCATCATGGACGACGCCGAGCAGCTGCTGCCGGGCTACTTGCGCTGGGTCAAGGGCGTGGTCGACTCCGCCGACCTGCCGCTGAACGTGTCGCGCGAACTGCTGCAGGAAAGCCGCGACGTCAAGGCTATCCGCGAAGGCTGCACCAAGCGCGTGCTGTCGATGCTGGAATCGCTGGCCGATAGCGAAGAGGAAGCCGAGCGCGCCAAGTACACCACCTTCTGGCAGCAGTTCGGCCAGGCGCTCAAGGAAGGCATCGGTGAAGACCAGGCCAACCTGGAGCGCGTGGCCAGGCTGCTGCGCTTTGCCTCCACGCACAACGACACCGCCGAGCAGAACGTGGCGCTGGCCGCCTACGTCAGCCGCATGAAGGAAGGCCAGGACAAGATCTACTACGTCACGGCCGATACCTGGTCCGCCGCCAAGAACAGCCCGCACCTGGAGGTGTTCCGCAAGAAGGGCATCGAAGTGGTGCTGCTGACCGACCGCGTCGACGAGTGGATGCTGTCGTTCCTGCGCGAGTTCGACGGCAAGGAGCTGGTGTCGGTCGCACGCGGCGACCTGGACCTTGGCAAGCTGGCCGACGAAGCCGAGAAGGCCGAGCAGGAAAAGGCCGAGGCCGACTGGAAGGACGTGGTCGAACGCGCCAAGGCCGTGCTCGACGGCAAGGCCAAGGACGTGCGCGTGACGCTGCGCCTGACCGCATCGGCCTCGTGCCTGGTCTCTGACGAAGGCGACATGAGCGGCTACCTGCAGCGCCTGCTCAAGCAGGCCGGCCAGAAAGCGCCGGACGCCCAGCCGATCCTGGAGCTGAACCCGGAGCACGCGCTGGTGCAGAAGCTGCGCGATCTTCCCGAGGGAGATGCCTTCAGCGACCGCGTGCAGGTGCTGTTCGACCAGGCGCTGCTGGCCGAAGGCGGCATGCTGGAAGACCCGGCCGCCTACGTGCAGCGCGTCAACAAGCTGCTGGCCTGACGGCCTGACAGCAACCAGGTGCGGCCGTGCAACGCGTCCGCACCGCCTTGCCATGCCAGACACCCTGCCGGCTGCCGCCGATCTCCACCAGGGCCTGCCGCCCGTCATCGACTGCGAGACACGCGTGCTGGTGCTGGGCAGCTTTCCCGGTGCCGCGTCGCTTGCGGCGCGCCAGTACTACGCCCATCCGCGCAACCAGTTCTGGCCGCTGCTGGGCGCGCTCACCGGCGAGCCGCTGCCCGAGCTGCCTTATGCCGAGCGGTTGGTGCGGCTGCTGGCGCACCGCATCGGCGTGTGGGACGTGCTGGGCGCGTGCCTGCGTGAAGGCAGCCTGGACAGCAATATCCGCCAGCCGCAGGCCAACGATTTCACGCGCCTGCGCGCGCTGGCGCCGGCGCTGCAGCGTGTCGGCTTCAATGGCGGCACTTCCGGCCGCTTTGCGCCGCAGTTTGCCGCGCAGGGCTATCAGACGGTGGTGCTGCCATCATCCAGCCCGGCGCATGCCGCGCGTAGTTTCGAGCAGAAGCTGGACCTGTGGCGCGCCCTGCTGGCCTGAGCCGCAGACCGTAACTGCTCAACCGGAGGCGCCTGCCTCGCGCTGCCGCAGCAGCCAGTCGCGAAACACCTTGAGCGCCCGCATCGGCGCCGACGCCGGCGGATACACCAGGTAATAGCCCTTGGGATGCTGCCAGGCGGCATCAGACAAGCGTTCCAGCTTGCCGGCGGCGAGCAGGTCGCCGGTCATGTAAGCGGGCAGCAGCGCCACGCCCATCCCCGCCACGGTCGCGTTCAGCGCCATCGACATCACCTCGTAGCGTGGACCTTCGCGGCTCGGGCTGGCCCGGACGCCTTGCTGCGCGAACCATCCTTCCCATGCATCCGGCAGCGTCAGATGCTGGATCAGCGCCGCGCGCGGCGTGCCGGCATTGACCGCCTTGCCGTGCGCCGCCACCCATGACGGCGCGGCGTAGGGCGACAACTGCAGCGGCAGCACGAAGTCATTGTGCAAGCCAGGCCGCTGGCCGTCGCCGAATTCCAGCGAAGCGTCCACGGGGGCGGTGCTGAAGTCCACCGCACCCACGCGCGTGCGCAGGTTCAGCGTGATCTCGCCATGTGCGCGCGTGAACGCGGGCAGGCGCGGAATCAGCCAGTAACTGCCCAGCGACGCGGCCACCGACAGCGACAGGGCGCCACCCCGGCCCTTGAGGGCCATCACGTTCATGGTGGCCCGCTCCAGTTGCCGCAGCAGCGGCGCAATCTCGGCCAGGTATTCGCGCCCCGCATCGGTGAGCGCCATGGCATCGCGCCGCCCGGAAAACAGCGGCACGCCCAGGCGCTCTTCCAGCGTCTGGATCTGGCGGCTGACCGCGCCTTGCGTCAGGTTCAGTTCGCGCGCGGCGGCGGTGAAGGAACGCAGCCGGGCGCTGGCCTCGAAGCACAGCAGGGACTGGGTGGAGGGTGCGCGGAACATTGGTGGTCATGAAAGAAACACAGGAATGCGCAAGGCATTTCCCACAACGTTCCAGATCCTATCAGACGCTGCATGAGAAAACCTCATGCATACCGCAGTAAAAGTGGTTTGCCAGCAGCCCGCTGCGGACCGGATCATCACGCTCGGGCTGCTCCCGACAGTGTCTTGCCAACCGGCACGGCGCGTGTCCCAACCTGGCGGACTGACTGATGTTTGATCTCATTATTGAAGGCGGCAGCGTGATCGACGGCACCGGCGCGCCCAGGAAGGACTGCGATATCGGCATCCGCGGCGGCGAGATTGCTGCGCTCGGCGACCTGCGTGGCGCCGTGGCGAGTGAGCGCCATGACGCGGCCGGCCGCATCGTCGCGCCCGGCTTCATCGATGTGCATACCCACGACGACCGCCTGCTGCTTGATGCGCCGCAGGGGCCGCATCCCAAGCTGTCGCAGGGCATCACCACGGTGATCACCGGTAATTGCGGCATCAGCCTGGCGCCGCTGCTGACCGACAACCCGCCGGCGCCGCTGGACCTGCTTGGCGACGACGCCTGGCGCTTCGACGATTTCGCCGGCTACCTCGACGCCCTGGAGTCAGGGCGCCCGGCGCTCAACGCAGCCTGCCTGGTCGGGCATTCGACCCTGCGCGTGCGCCATGTGGGGCAGCTCGATCGCCCTGCCACCGCTCGCGAAACCGACCGCATGGCGCAGGCCCTTGCCGAGGCACTGGCGGCCGGTGCCATCGGCATGTCCACCGGCCTCTACTATCCGCCCGCGCGCGCCGCCACCGACGCCGAAGTGATTGCCGTAGGCGCGCCGCTGGCGCATGCCGCTGGCATCATCACCATGCATATCCGCGACGAGGGCGACGCCATCGAGGACGCCATGCGCGAGGCCCTGCATATCGGGCGTGAACTGGGCATCGACACCGTGCTGTCGCACCACAAGCTGGTCGGGCGCAACAACCACGGACGCTCGGTGCAGACGCTGGCCATGCTGGAGCGCGCCGCGCGCGTGCAGCCGGTGTGCATCGACTGCTATCCCTACAACGCCTCGTCGACGATGCTGCTGGCCTCGCGCGTGCGGCAGTCCGACGATGTGCTGGTGACCTGGTCCAAGGCCGATCCGTCCGCGGCAGGGCAGTCGCTGTTCAAGCTCGCACGTGAGCGCAATCTCGACCCGGAGACGCTGGCGCAGGCGCTGGCGCCGGCCGGCGCGGTGTACTTCGCCATGAGCGAGGACGACGTCGAACGCATCCTGGCGCACCCGCTCACCATGGTCGGCTCCGACGGCCTGGCGCACGACCAGAGCCCGCACCCGCGCCTGTGGGGCAGCTTCCCGCGCGTACTGGGCCACTACGCGCGCCGGCGCGGGCTGTTTCCGCTGGAAACGGCGGTTCACAAGATGACGGGGCTGAGCGCGCAACGCTTCGGCCTGCCGCGCCGCGGCACCATCGCTGCCGGCAATTTTGCCGACCTGGTTGTCTTCGACGAGGGCAGCGTGGCCGACCGCGCTTCCTTCGAGCGGCCCACCGAAGTCAGCACCGGCATCGACGCGGTCTTCGTCAACGGGCGCCTGGCCTGGGGGCAGGGCCGCAACCGGGACGTCCACGCCGGCCATGTGATCCGGCGCCGCACCGGCACAGGCGCAGCCCGGCACTGAAGCGCCGCCGGGCATACGCCGGTTTCAACGCGCCCCCAAGCCGTTCCACCCCACAAGCCAATACACGAAGGAGACACGTGAAGCATCCCGACAACCTGGGCGCGCAGAGCGCCCTTGCGGCCGCGCTGTCGGCGCCGCCCATATCGACCACCGCGCCTGCACCGCTGTATTCGCGGCCGCGCAAGATGTTCCTGCTGGGCATGCTGTTGCTGTCGTGGATCCTCGGTAATGCCGACCGCATGGCGATGAGCGTGTCGATCGTCCCGATCCAGAACGAGTTCCACCTCGATGCGCGTTCGGCCGGCCTGTTGCTGAGCGCGTTCTACGTGAGCTACGCGCTCATGCAGCTCGCGGCGGGCTGGCTGGGCGACCGCTTCGGCTCGCGCGTGATCCTGGTGTTCTCGGTGGCGTGCTGGTCGGTCTTCACCGGGGCCACCGGCATGGCTACCACCTTCGCCATGCTGTTCGTGATCCGCGTGCTGTTCGGCATCGGCGAGGGCGGCTTCGCGCCGGCCAGCACGGTGACCATCGCCGAGGCCTTTCCCAAGCCTGAGCGCGCGCGGGCCAAGTCGCTGGTGATCGGGGCCTCGTTCCTGGGCAGCGCGATCGGTTCGGGCGCCATCGCCGCGCTGATCCACAGCCACGGCTGGCGCTTTGCCTACCATGTCTTCGGCCTGGTCGGAATCCTGGTGGCGGTGGTGCTGTGGTTTGCCGTCAAGCGTCCGCCGCTGCGCGCGAAGCCGCCAGGCAAGGCCGCCTTCGGCGTGCTGCTGCGCTCGCCGGTACTGCGCAAGACCATGGTGGTCTTCTTCTTTGCCAACATAGTGTACGTGGCGCTGGTGTCGTGGATGCCGTCCTTCCTCGTCCGGGTGCGCTACATCGACATCCTGCACGCCGGCATGGCCTCGGCAGTGCCGTATGTGGTGGCCTTCCTCAGCCTGCTGGCGGTGGGCTGGCTGCTCGACAAGGTCGGCCACGGCCGCGAGCGCCTGTTCATGGCGGCGGGTGCCTGCGCCATGATCGTCTTCATCGCGCTGATGGCCTGTGCCGAGTCGCTGCCGGCCATGCTCACGCTGTGGACGCTTGCGCTGGTTGGCTACACCGTAGTCTACGGCACGGTCTTCGCGATCCCGCTCAAGCATATTCCGGATGAATCGGTGGGCTCGGCCGCCGGCATCATCAACTTCGGCGGCCAGCTCGCGGCGGCGATTTCGCCGGCGCTGATCGGCCTGCTGATGGACGCGGTGCCCGGCTCCTACGTGCTGCCCTACGCGGCATTGCTGGTGTCCGCGCTGGGCGCGCTGGTGGTGGCGCTCACGTGGCACCCCGGCAGCCATGCCAGCGGGTCCGGTGAGGCCGCTGGCGTGGCAGCCTGAAACGTGTTGCGAGGCCGCTCAAGGAGGAGTGGCTACTCAGCCCAACTGCGGCTGCGTGGCCGCATAGCTCGGCCGCTCGCGCATGACGGATTGCCCGCGCCGCACGTTGGGATACTTCTCCAGCAACGCCGCACCCTCCGGGAACATGCCGACATACATCAGGATCGGCGCGAGGAACAGGTCGGCCATCGACATCACGCTGCCGACCAAGTAATCGCGGTCGCCATAGGCCGCGTCGAATACGGCAAGGTGCTTGTCGATCTCCGGCACGGCGGCTTCGATGACGGCGCGGTCAGGGTGGCCGTCCTTGCCCTTGGGGAAGACGTATTGCAGCACGTAGCGGCGGACCATCGCATCGTAGCCGTGGCAGTTGATCAGGCTGATCCATTGCTCGCCGCGCGCGCGGTCGGTGACGCCCCATTGCGGCTGCAGGCCTGGTCCTTCGAAGGCCTCGTCGATGTAGTTAAGGATGGCGCGGGTTTCGTAGAACGAAATCGGGCCGTCGGTGAACGCCGGCACGCGGCCGAACGGGTTGTGCGCGAGTACCTCAGGCGAATGCGGGGGCACGGGGTCCAGCGTGTAGGCCACGCCTTTTTCTTCCAGCGCCATGCGCACCGTGCGGCAGTAGCTGCTGCGCGGATCGCCGAAGACGGTCACGGTGCCCGCGCTGCCCTTCGGGTCCAGGTAATCGCTGAGGCGGTTGAACACGGATTGCCAGCCGCCCATGTGCGAATCGCGCGCCTGCGCGTTCGGGAAACCGCTGTGGCGCATGTGCAGGTGGGTGCCGTCCTCCTGCTCGGTCAGCGTGACTTCGATCAGGGTCTTGAGATCGGGCGGCAGCGAGCCTGACTCCCAGGCCCAGGTGTAGGCGAGGAAATCGGCGCGGTCGATGGTCTGGTATTCGCCGCCGACAATATGCTGCGAGCCGTCGCGTCCGCCCATCACGATGCGGTAGCTGCCGCCGACTCGTGCGTCGGCGCTTGCCTCCAGCACGCTCATGCCGCGCGGGCAATGCCACGCGGCCAGGGCGGCCTGGTTGGTAAAGGCATCGAAGACCCGCTCGCGCGGCGCGCGGATCAGGCGGGTCATTTCCAGGTGGAAGGTGGCAGCTTGGTCCATGATGGTTTCCCTCAGTCCTTGGTTGAGTCGTCCGGACCCGTGGCGGACGCCGCCGCGTGGGTTCGTTCGACGAATTCGACGAGCCGGTCGAGGTTGCCTTCCCAGTGGCGGCGATAGGTGTCCAGCCAGTCGTGCGCATCGCGCAGGGCGTTGGCGCGCAAGTGGCAGATGCGCCAGCGTGCATTGATCTCCCGCTCGATCAGCCCGGCTTCGGCCAGCACGCGCAGGTGCTTCGAGATGGCCGGGGCCGACATCTCGAACGGGCGCGCCAGCTCGCTCACCGGGGCCTCGCCCTCCGACAGCCGGGCCAGGATCGCTCGCCGGGTGGGGTCGGCCAGGGCGGCGAAGATGCTGGAGAGGGCGTCGGGCGTGGCAGGCATGGGTTCATTTAACCAATTGGTTAAATGAAAGTCAAGCAGAAAAATGGGTGCAGGGGCATCGACGCGATGGCGGGTGGCCGGCCTGCCACTGGCCGGCGCGGGCATTCCGGGGGCGGCTGAGACCGTTTGCCGTGCCTTTCTGTCACAATGCCGGCGGCTGGTGCGCCGGCCATTGATTCAAAGGTGAATTTTCTATGCGTATCTTCGGCATCAGCATCCATATCATCGTCGCACTGTTCTTTGCGGTGCACGCGGTGCGCACGCACCAGAACATGTACTGGCTGCTGATCCTGTTCCTGTTCCCGGGGCTGGGCAGCGTGGTGTATTGCTTTGCGATCTACCTGCCCGAGCTGCGCCAGTCGCGCGGCGCGCGCGCTGCCACGCGTGCCATCACGCAGCTGGTCGATCCGAACCGCGCGGTGCGCGAGGCCCGCTCTGACTTTGACCGGGCCCCGACGGTGGCGCACCGCATGCGCCTGGGCGCTGCCTTGCTGGCGGCCGGTGAGCCGGCAGAGGCCTTGCAGCACTACCGGGCCGCGGCCAATGGCCCGTTTGCGACCGATCCCGCGCTGCTGCAGGGTCTGGCGCAGGCGCAGTTCGCCACCAGCGATGCCGCCGGCGCACTGGCGACGCTGGAGACGCTGTTCGCGGCCAATCCGCAGTCGCGCCAGCAGCCCGATCCGGCCTTGCTGTACGCGCGGGCCCTGGCAGCCACCGGTGCCGCCGGCACGCGGGCCGCCTTTGAGCAGGCGCTGACCAGTGCCAGCGATGCCGCGCCGCGCTGCCTGTTTGCCGACTGGCTTGCGGCGCAGCCCGATGCCGCTGACCGCGAACGCGCGCAGCAGCTCTATGCCGATATCGTCCACGACGCCCGCCACTGGCCGCGCCACGCCCGCGAACACAACCGCGCATGGCTGCAGCGCGCGCAGGCGGCGCTGGGCAAGTAATCCGCGCCCCCAACTCCATGCTGGATCGGGTGCTGAACGCCATTCTCGACAACATGACCCTACTGAAACGCAAATCGATTGAAGCCGTGGCTTCGCGCCGTCCGGCACGTGGCACCCGTATTCGTGGCGAGGCGCCGGCACGCGAAGAGAAACGCATGACGCCGCGCTTCGCGCCGGTGACCTTCTCGGAAATGGAAGGGGTGCGTTACCTGCACTTCGGCACGGAGTGGGTGCAGGGCGCGATGCGCCTGCGCAAGCCCGATGCGATCGAGCTGGAGTACGCGCAGCAGATGATGGCCTGGCTGCTGTTCCTGTCGCCCTCGGTCGAAGAGTTCCACGTGGTCCAGCTGGGCCTGGGCGCCGCGGCGCTGACCAAGTTCTGCCACCGCCAGTTCAGCCGCGCGCGCGTGACCGCGGTGGAGCTGAACCCGGCCGTGATCATCGCCGGGCGCAGCATGTTCGGCCTGCGCGAGGACGACGCGCGCCTGACCGTGCGCGAGCAGGACGCCTGGGACTACGTGATGGACGGCGCCCACACCGGCGCCATCGACGTGCTGCAGGTGGACCTGTACGACGCCACCGCGCGCGGCCCGGTGCTGGACACCACTGCGTTCTACCGCGCCTGCCGCCGCACGCTGAAGGCACCCGGCGTGATGACCATCAACCTGTTTGGCGACCACGACAGCTTTCCGAAGAACATCGAACGCATCTGCGATGCCTTCGACAACCGCGTGCTGGTGTTCCCGGAAGTGCATGACGGCAACATCATCGCGATGGCCTTCAACGGGCCGGATATCGATGTGTCGTGGGAAGCGCTGGAGGGGCGTGCCGAGGTGGTGGAGAAGTCCACCGGACTGCCGGCGCGCGACTGGGCGCAGAAGCTGCGCGCGGCGAATGCGCGGCAGGAAGAGCGGTTGAAGATCTGAGGTACTGAGGAACTGTCCCTCTCCCGCCGCGCAGGAGAGGGAAGCCGCCGCTCTTACTCCTTATGGAAGAACTGCGCCAGCGACCATTCGTCGGTGCGCGCTTCGTACTTCAGTCCCTTCTTCATCGCCCACATTGCCAGCTGGCTGTGCGACGGAATGATCGCGTGGTCGGCCAGCGCAAATCTTGCCGCGGTGCGGGCATTCTCCTCGCGCGCCTTGTCGCTGCTGACCGTGGTCAGCGACTTCTCGATCAGCTGGTCCAGTTGCGGGTTGCTGTACTTGCCCCAGTTCCAGGTGCCGTAGCCGGTCTTGGGATTGGGCGTGCCGGTGATCGAGCGCAGCGCCACGTCGGCAGCAGCCGAGCCCCAGCCCAGCATCTGGAAGGCGAACTCGCCCTGGCGCGCGCGCGTGAAGTAGGTCGCCACCGGCAAGGTTTCCACCTTGGTCTGGATGCCGATGCGCGTCAGCATGCTGGCGGTGGCCTGCGCCACCGCGGCGTCGTTCAGGTAGCGGTTGTTGGTGGCGTGCAGCGTCAGGCCGAAGCCGTCGGGGTAGCCCGCGGCGGCCAGCAGCTTCTTCGCGCCTTCCGGGTCGTAGGCTTCGGGACGGGTGCCGGGATGCCCGAAGATCTGCGGCGACACGATCGACGATGCCGGCACCGCCAGCCCTTCCATGATGCGGCTGACGATGGCGTCGCGGTTCAGCGACTTGCTGATTGCGGCGCGCACGCGCGCGTCCTTGAACGGGTTCTTGCCCAGCGGCTTGCCGGCCTTGTCGGTGACAAAGGGCGGGTTGTCGCGCGACTGGTCCATCTGCCAGAAGATGGTGCGCCACGACACCTGCTGCTCGATCCTGAAATTGGGGTTCTGTTTGAGCCTGGCCACATCGGCCGACGGCAC
Organism: Cupriavidus sp. LA-1; assembly: GCF_055385985.1. NCBI lineage: Bacteria > Pseudomonadati > Pseudomonadota > Betaproteobacteria > Burkholderiales > Burkholderiaceae > Cupriavidus > Cupriavidus sp. LA-1. The sequence continues at coordinate 929,748 of NZ_AP031387.1, forward strand.
GCTCTCGATCACGTCGACGTCGCCCGCCAGCAGCGCGGCGCTGCGCGCGCCGTTGTCGGTGATGATGCGGAACACGGCGCGGTCCCACTCGGGCTTGGGGCCCCAGTAGTTCGGATTGCGCTCCATCACGATTTCCTGCCCGCGCGCGAAGCGCACGAACTTGAACGGGCCGGTGCCGATCATCGCCTTGCCTGAGTCAAAGTCCGCCTGGGTCAGCGTGGCGGCGACCTTCTTCGGCATGATCGGCACGCTGTTCAGGTCGTTGGGCAGGTTGGCGTAGTTGGGCACGCTCATGGTCAGGCGCACCGTCAGCGGGTCGGGCGTGTCGATGCGCGCGATCGGCTTGGTGTAGCTGGTGAACGAGCCCGGGCTGTTGGTGAGCTTCTCCGGGCGCTCCAGCGAGGCCTTGACGTCCTCGCTGGTAAAGGGCGAGCCGTCGTGCCACTTCACGTTCGGGCGCAGCTTGATTTCCCAGGTGATGGCGTTGACCGGCTTCCACGACAGCGCCAGGCCGGGGATGTAGCGGGCGTTCTTGTCGAGGAACACCAGCGACTCGAAGATATGCAGCGCGATGGCGTTGTTGGGGCCGGAATTGTTCCAGTGCGGATCCATCGACGTGACGTCGGCCGACAGGCCGATGCGCAGGTCTTCGGCATGGGCGGCGCCGGCCGGCAGCAGCGTGAATGCGGTGCTGCCCAGCACCAGCGCCGCGGCGGCATGGAGTGCCGCGCGGCGCATGGGGTGGGCAAGGCGGCGGGGCGGAAGGGTCGGTGTCATCTGGCTGGCTCCTCGTACGGGTCCGCGCGGGCGCGGACGGGTTCTCAGGCGGGTTTGTCCCGCATTGTGCCGCTAAAGTGACATGGTTGCAGCCTTTGGCGGAAGCGCGGGTTCCCGACCGGTAAAATGGCGCCCATGTTTGCCAATTCCCGCACCATTGTCTCGGCCCAGGCCGATGTCCACGAGCACCTGGCCGCGCGCGTCGCGCGCCACCTGGCCGAACCGTTCCGCAAGCCGGTCGGCGAGCCCAGCCGTCGCGAGCTTGGCGCGGCGCTGCAAAGCTGGCAGCAGGCCGGCGGCGCGCCGCTGATCCTGGATGCGGGTTGCGGCGTGGGCGAAAGCACGCTGCGCCTGGCGACGCAGTTCCCGGACCATTTCGTGATCGGCATCGACCAGTCCGAGAAGCGCCTGGCCGCCGGCAAGGACTGGTGGGGCGAGGCGCCCTTGCCAGCCAACTTCTGCTGGGCCCGGGCCGACCTGGTCGACGTCTGGCGCCTGCTGCAGGCCGAGGCGGTGCCGGTGGCGCGCCACTACGTGCTGTACCCGAACCCGTGGCCGAAGATCGGCCACCTGGGGCGGCGCTGGCAGGGGCACGCGGTGTTCCCGGCGCTGGCTGCCTGCGGCGACTACCTGGAGTGCCGCAGCAACTGGCGCATCTATATCGATGAGTTCGCCCTGGCGCTGGAGCAGGTCGGGCGCCCGGCGCGGGTGGAGGCCTGGGAGCCGGCGCAGGCGATGACGCCGTTCGAGCGCAAATATGGGGCATCGGGCCACGGCTTGTGGCGCTGCGTCAGCGAGCGCACGCCCGCCTGATCGGCCCGCCAATGAGAAACGGCCCGCGCATGCGGGCCGTTCTCAAGTCTGGTGCAGGGCGCGTCAGTGGAACAGCGGCTGCTGCGTAGGCGCGTCTTCGGGCAGTTCGGCGTGCACGATCTCGCCGTTGCGGTCCGCATACAGCGGCGTGCCGCAGTCTTCGCAGTACTCCGGATCGAACAGCGCGGCATGGCGGAAGATGTCTTCCACGCCGGCGTTGCGCAGTTCCTCGCAGATCTGGTCGAGCGGGTTGCCCTTTTCATCGGCATCGACCTCGCCGGCTTCGCGGCCGTAGACCGGCCAGACGATGCCGTAGATCACATCCTTCTCGCCGCGCATGGTGAAGCCCACGCGGTATTCCTCGACCACTTCCTCGCCGAAGGCGGCCACCACCGCGGCCAGCTGGCCGGCGGAGATGTCCAGCGTGCCGCACAGGTAATTGACGGCGGCGCGCACGGTCAGCGGGCGGATGCTCTTGTCGGATTCGCGGCAGGACAGGAAGAAGGCATCGGGCAGCAACAGCTCGAACTCGCAGCCCGGCAGCAGCAGCGCCACCGACGGTTGCACCTGGCTGCGCCATTGCTCCAGGCAGATCGAGCGCTCGGCGTGGTGCTCCTTGGCGTCTTCCTGCCAGCGGAACAGCGCCTGCTCGTGCGGGGCCACCACCACGGCCAGCAGGTAACGCGGATCGGCCAGGATGGGCGCGGTCTCGGGCAGGTCGCGCAGGTCGACCTTGGGTACCGCACCGGCCAGCGCGGCCGCGGCCAGCTTGTGCGTCAGCGCGAAGGTGTCGCTATGCGTGCGCGGCAGCTGGTCGATGCTGTACAGGTAGGGCGACAGCGACACCCTGGTGCCGCTGGCCAGCACATGTGCCTGCAGGTGCACGGCCAGCGTCTGCGCCAGTTCCGGCTTGAGCGCGCCGGAAGGAATGGCGTAGCGCGTGTGCGCCAGGATCGGCGCGGCGATCAGCAGCGCGTCATAGACCTGACCGTCCACCTCGATGGTGGCGGATTCGGCCAGTGTCTCGGCCTGCTCGGCCAGCACGTCGGAGGCGTCTGCATTGTGCTTGAACAGGTGTTCCAGCGCCGCGTCGAGCGCGGTCTGGCTCCCGTTCTTCAGCAGGCGGCCCAGGCGCTGCGAGAGCCGCCGTTCCCAGTATCCGTCCTCCATGCGGCTGCCCGATGCGTCGAGGGCGAGCGCGTCGGCCACCAGACGCTCGGCGTCGGGGGAGAGTCGTGGGGAAGCCTTGGGGCGAAAACCTGCCATAGAAAGAAACCGTCCGTTTATGCGTAAAACGGTATTCTACTCGCTGCGTTGACACGCAGGCCGCTATATGCGTGCGGTCGGCGCCGGCGCTGGCCGCACGTGCGGCTTATTTCCCGGCCGGCGCGGAGGCGGGGGCCGCGGGGGCATGGCTTTCGACGCTGTGCGACTCGCCGGCGATGGAAACGTCGCTGCCGCCCTTGGTCAGCAGGTAGAGGGCCGCGCCGGCGACGACGATGAATGCGATAAGGATCTTGGCCACGGTGTCTCCTGAGTCTGGCTGATGCCGGGAGATCCCGGCCTCCGGTCGTGCGACCGCTGTTCTTGTGGGACACAGTGTGGCAGCGCTGGCTTGCGCGGAACTTACACGCGCCGGACATCGTGCCGGGTGATTCAGGGGGCGCAGGGCGCCAATGAAAAACGCCGCCTGCCGCGGCCCCGCGGTGGGGGCCAGGCAGGCGGCGCCGATGGCGCAGGTGGCGCTCAGGCGGCCAGCGCTCAGGCAGCCAGCAGCTGGCGCAGCACGAACGGCAGGATGCCGCCGTGGTTGTAGTAGTCGACCTCGATCGGCGTATCGATGCGCAGCAGTACCGGCACCCGCTGCACGTCGCCATTGGCGCGATGGATCACCAGCACCACATCTTGCTGCGGCTTCAGTTCACCCTCGATACCTTCGATGTCGAAGGTCTCATCGCCGATGATGCCCAGCGTCTGCGCACTGTCGCTGCCCTTGAACTGCAGCGGCAGCACACCCATGCCGACCAGGTTGGAGCGGTGGATGCGCTCGAAGCTGCGGGCCACCACGGCCTTCACGCCCAGCAGCTGCGTGCCCTTGGCCGCCCAGTCTCGCGACGAGCCGGTGCCGTACTCTTCGCCGCCGAACACCACCGTGGGCGTGCCCTCGGCCACGTACTTCATGGCCGCATCGTAGATCGACATTTCATCGCCGGTGGGCTGATGCAGCGTGATGCCGCCTTCCACGCGCGAGCCGTCGGCCTTGGCCGGGATCATCAGGTTCTTGATGCGCACGTTGGCGAAGGTGCCGCGCATCATGACCTCATGGTTGCCGCGGCGCGAACCGTAGCTGTTGAAGTCGGCCTTGAGCACGCCATGCGACAGCAGGTACTTGCCCGCCGGAGAAGTGTCCTTGATCGAGCCGGCCGGCGAGATGTGGTCGGTGGTCACGGAATCGCCGAAAATGCCCAGCGCGCGCGCGCCGCGCACGCTGGCGCTGGTGGCGGCCGGCTGCATGCTGAAGTCCTGGAAGAAGGGCGGCTCGGCGATGTAGGTGGACTTGGGCCAGTCATAGACCTGGCCCTTGGTGCCCTTGATGCCGGCCCACAGCTTGCTCGGCTTCTTGACCTGTTCGTAGTTGCCCTTGAAGGTCTTGGCGTCCATTGCGTACTTCATCAGCGCGTGGATTTCTTCCGAGGTCGGCCAGATGTCGCCCAGATAGATGTCGCGGCCCTTCTTGCCCTTGCCGACCGGCTCGGTCATCAGGTCGCGGGTCACGTTGCCGGCGATGGCATAGGCCACCACCAGCGGCGGCGAGGCCAGGAAGTTGGCGCGGATGTTCGGATGGATGCGGGCCTCGAAATTGCGGTTGCCCGACAGCACCGCGGCGGCCACCAGGTCGTTGCTGGTGATGGCCTCGTTCAGCTCGGGCGTCAGGTCGCCGGCATTGCCGATGCAGGTGGTGCAGCCATAGGCGGTCACGCCGAAGCCCAGCTTTTCCAGGTACGGCAGCAGGCCGGCGGCCTTCAGGTATTCGGTCACCACGCGGCTGCCCGGTGCCAGCGACGTCTTGATGTGCGGCGCCACCGTCAGGCCGGCTTCCACCGCCTTCTTGGCGAGCAGGCCGGCGCCCAGCAGCACGCTCGGGTTGGACGTGTTGGTGCAGGAGGTGATCGCGGCAATCAGCACGTCGCCGTTCTTCACCTCGAGGCCGTCGGTGGTGGTGTAGGCGCGGTCCAGGTCGGCCGCATCCTTGTTGAAGCCGTTCTCGGCCACCGGCTTGCTGAACAGCGAGGCAAAGGTGCTCTTGACGTTGCCGATCTCGATGCGGTCCTGCGGACGCTTCGGGCCCGCCAGCGACGGCGCCACGGTGCCCAGGTCCAGCGTCACCACCTTGCTGTAGTCGATCTCGCCGGCCTTGGGAATGCCGAACATCTTCTGCGCGCGGAAATAGCCCTCGAACGCGGCGATTTCCTCTTCGGTGCGGCCGGTGCCCTTGAAATAGTCGATGGTCTTTTCGTCCACCGGGAAGAAGCCCATGGTGGCGCCGTATTCGGGCGCCATGTTGCCGATGGTGGCGCGGTCGGGCAGGGCCAGGCTGGCGGTGCCTTCGCCGAAGAACTCGACGAACTTGCCCACCACCTTTTCCTTGCGCAGCATCTCGGTGACGGTCAGCACCAGGTCGGTGGCGGTGACGCCTTCGCGCAGGCGGCCCTTCAGTTCCACGCCGACCACGTCCGGCGTCAGGAAGTACACCGGCTGGCCCAGCATGCCGGCTTCGGCCTCGATGCCGCCGACGCCCCAGCCGACCACGCCGATGCCGTTGATCATGGTGGTGTGCGAATCGGTGCCGACCAGGGTATCAGGGTAGTAGACGCCGTCCTTCCTGTGCACGCCGCGGGCCAGGTATTCCAGGTTCACCTGGTGCACGATGCCGAAGCCCGGCTGCACCACGCCAAAGGTGTCGAAGGCCTGCATGCCCCACTTCATGAACTGGTAGCGCTCATTGTTGCGCTGGAATTCCAGTTGCATGTTCAGGTCCAGCGCTTTCTTCTCGCGGAAGTGGTCGACCTGCACCGAGTGGTCGACCACCAGGTCCACCGGCACCAGCGGCTCGATCTTCTTGGGGTTCTTGCCCATCTTCTCGGCGACGTTGCGCATCGCCGCCAGGTCGGCCAGCAGCGGCACGCCGGTAAAGTCCTGCAAGACCACGCGCGCCACCACGAAGGGAATCTCGTCGACGCGGTCGGCGTTCGGCTTCCAGCCGGCCAGCTGCCTGACGTGTTCTTCGGTGACCTTCTTGCCGTCGCAGTTGCGCAGCACCGATTCCAGCACCACGCGGATCGACACCGGCAGGCGCGCGATGTCCAGGTCCAGCGCCTCGCCCAACTGGGGCAGGGAGTAATACTGGCCCTTGCCGGAAGAGCCGATCTTGAATTCTTTTAGCGTGTTCTTGAGGTTGTGGGGCATTGCCGTACTCCGATCGAAGGATGATGCGATGGCATTTGGCTCGGACCTGAATCGAGACCCCGGTGCGCTGCCGCGGCGATTGACCGCGGTCCGAGGCCGGCAGCGCACTGCAACTGCATACTCTAACCGGGGCGCGGCTTCGCCGCCACCCGGTACGGCATCCAGCCGGCCACGACGACACCGGCTCGACAACATGCCCCGTCCGGGATTGACCGCCCGGCAAGGCAAAAAGGGCGCTGGCGGCCGGAATTCAGCGGCCGCCGGCGCCCTGGTACTGGCTTACTGCTTGGGTGCGGCGGATTGCTGGGTGGCTGCGGGCAGCGCCTGGCCGCCCGGCACCTGCGTCGGGCCGCCCGGGGGCGTGACCAGCAGCGGGGTGGTGGCCGGGGCGCGCAGGCCGCCGGCCTGGGTCGGGGCGGCCGCGCCGGCCTGCATCGCGGCGGACTGGCATTCGTCGGCCAGGCGCTGGCCCAGGTTCTTGTTGAACAGCATGGCCTTGCTCGGGATCACTACCAGGTCCAGGCCGGAGCGGGCGTCGAAGTAGCGGTCGGCGCCGGTCACCGTGGTCTGGCGCGGCAGCTTGTAGTCCTTGCCTTGCCAGTGCACGGTCAGGACTTCGTCGCGCAGCATGTCGCCGGCGATATACATGCTGTTGCCCAGTTCACACTGCCACTTTTCGCCGTTCGGGGTGACCGCGGCGGCGGTGCCTGCGGCAGCGGCGGTGCCGGCAGCCGCCTTCTTCTTGCTCGAGGACTTCCTGGCGGTGGTCTTCTTGACGGGTTCCTGCGCCATCACGGCGGTGGCGGTGGTCAGGCTGAATGCGCCGATGCAGGCGGCAAGGACAAGATGTTTCATTTTGTGAGTGCCTTTCTGATACTGAAATCGATCTATATTTGATTCGCCGCCCTGGGATCGGGGCGGCGCCGGGACAATTTCCGCCGCTATTCTCTACGATTTGGCGAAGGCGGCGTAGTGCTCTGGTCTTTGGTTACATAATCGGCGCCGCTGTTGGCCCGGCTTCACTTGCGCTTGCCGATCGGCACGAACTTCAGGTTCTCCGGGCCGGTGTAGTTGGCGCTCGGGCGGATGATCTTGTTGTCGATGCGTTGCTCGATGATGTGCGCGGCCCAGCCCGAGGTGCGCGAGATCACGAACAGCGGCGTGAACATCGCCGTCGGCACGCCCATCATGTGGTAGCTCACCGCGCTGAACCAGTCCAGGTTCGGGAACATCTTCTTGATGTCCCACATCACCGTTTCCAGGCGCTCGGCGATGTCGAACATCTTCATCGAGCCGGCGTCCTTCGACAGCTTCTTCGCCACTTCCTTGATCACCTGGTTGCGCGGGTCGCTGATGGTGTACACCGGGTGGCCGAAGCCGATCACGACTTCCTTGTTCTCGACGCGGCGGGTGATGTCGGCCTGCGCTTCATCCGGGTTGTCGTAGCGCTTCTGGATCTCGAACGCGACTTCGTTGGCGCCGCCGTGCTTGGGGCCGCGCAGCGCGCCGATGGCGCCGGCGATCGACGAGTACATGTCCGAGCCCGTGCCGGCGATCACGCGGGCGGCAAAGGTCGAGGCGTTGAACTCGTGCTCGGCGTACAGGTTGAGCGACGTGTTCATGGCACGCTCCCACAGCGCCGACGGCTTCTCGCCGTGCAGCAGGTGCAGGAAGTGGCCGCCGATGGAGTCATCGTCGGTTTCCACTTCGATGCGGCGGCCGTTGTGGCTGTAGTGGTACCAGTACAGCAGCATCGAACCGAGGCTGGCCATCAGGCGGTCGGCGATATCGCGCGCGCCCGGGGTGTTGTGGTCTTCCTTCTCCGGCAGCACGGTGCCCAGCACCGACACGCCGGTGCGCATCACGTCCATCGGGTGGGCGCTGGCGGGCACCCATTCGAGCGCGGCCTTGACGTTGGCGGGCAGGCCGCGCAGGCTCTTGAGCTTGGCCTTGTAGGCGGCCAGTTCGGATTTGGTCGGCAGCTTGCCGTGCACCAGCAGGTGGGCGATTTCCTCGAACTCGCAGGTCTCGGCGATGTCGAGGATGTCGTAGCCGCGGTAGTGCAGGTCATTGCCGGTGCGGCCGACGGTGCACAGCGCGGTATTGCCGGCGGTCACGCCCGACAGGGCGACGGATTTCTTGACCCGGGGTGCGGCCGGCTCGCTGGCCGTGGCGGCCGGTGCATCGATCTTCGAGGCGGACATCCGTGTCTCCTTGGGCGCTGCCCTGACTGGTTATTGGTTTGGGTATCGGCCTCAGGCGAAGAACAGCGCTTCCACGTTGGCCGGCAGCGGCGTGCCGGTGGCCTGCGCGCGCTGCAGCAGCGACCAGTAATAGCGGTAGCTGGCGCGGTCGTGCAACTGGCCATCGTGGCGGATCGGCGCCCAGTTGTTCTCGTGCGCCGCCAGCAGGATCTGGCTGGCCGCGCCGATTTCTTCCTGGCCCGGGCGGAACGCCGCCACGATCGGTGCGATCTGGCCCGGATGGATGCTCCACTTGCGCAGGTAGCCGAATTCGCTGCGCGCGCGCAGCGCATCGTCGCCGGCGCGCTGCGGCGCCTGCACGTCGGTGCTGACGTTGTGCGACGGCACCTTGCCGTGGCGATGGCAGGCGGCCGAGATCTCCAGCATGGCGCGGCGGATCAGCGGGTGCTCGAACTGCTGCGGCGAACGCATGGCCTCGCCCGGGATGGCGCCATGATGGCCCGAGACAAAGTCCATCAGCCCGAAGCTCAGGCATTCCACCTGCACCAGCGCGGCGATATCGAAGGCCTGCTCCAGCGCGGCATGGGTCTCGATCAGGGCATGGATCGGGACATGGCGGGCGATGCCGGCATTGCGCGCCACCTGGTTGACGTGGTCGGTCACGCGCGCGACCTCGACCACATCGGTGACCTTGGGCACCACCACATAGGCCAGGCGCGCGCCGGCGGCACGCACCAGCACGTCGACGTCCTCGCGCCAGCTCGGGTGGGCCGGGTCGTGGATGCGCACGCCGACGCGGTTGTGGGCATTGAGCGGGCTGTTGACCAGCTGCGCGCACAGCTCGGCGTGCTCGCGCTCATGACCGACGGCGGCGCCGTCCTCGCAGTCGAAGGTGATGTCGAACACCGGGCCAAGCTCTTGTTGCAGGGCAAGCGATTTGCGCATCAGCTTTTCGCTGCCCGCGTAATGGTCACACACCGGCAGCTGGACCGGGATGGCTTCGCCCTGGAACAAGACCTCGGAAGGATGCACGTTGATTCAGACAGGTTGGGGTTGAGGGGATAGCGCAGGGGCCAGCCTGGCCCCTGCATACGAAAAAACCGGGGTCCGCGTCGATTCTGAATCGTTGCGGAACCCCGGTCTTTCCTCGAGCGAGCGGAAGATCAGCCCAGCAGGTGCTGCACGCCGGCCTTTTCTTCTTCCAGTTCGTTCAGGGTGATGTTGATCTTTTCCTGGCTGTAGGCGTCGATCTCCAGACCCTTGACGATTTCGTACTTGCCGTTGGCGGTGGTCACCGGGTAGCCGAACATGGTGTCGGCCGGGATGCCGTACTCACCATTGGACGGGATGCCCATGGTAACGACCTTGCCGTTGGTGCCCAGCACCCAGTCGTGCACGTGGTCGATGGCGGCGTTGGCAGCCGAGGCAGCCGACGACAGGCCGCGCGCTTCGATGATGGCGGCGCCGCGCTTGCCGACGGTCGGCAGGAACACGTCGTTGTTCCACACCGGGTCGTTGATCATGTCCTTGACGCTCTTGCCGTCGACGGTGGCGTAGCGGTAGTCGGCGTACATGGTCGGGCTGTGGTTGCCCCACACGAACAGCTTCTCGATCGACGACACCGGCTTGCCGGTCTTGGCGGCGATCTGCGACAGGGCACGGTTGTGGTCCAGGCGCAGCATCGCGGTGAAGTTCTCGCGCGGCAGGTTCGGTGCCGACTTCATGGCGATGTAGGCATTGGTGTTGGCCGGGTTGCCGACCACCAGCACCTTGACATTGCGGCTGGCGACTTCGTCCAGTGCCTTGCCCTGCACGGTGAAGATCTGGGCATTGGCTTCGAGCAGGTCCTTGCGCTCCATGCCCTTGCTGCGCGGGCGGGCGCCAACCAGCAGGGCCACGTCGGCGTCCTTGAAGGCAACCTTGGGGTCATCGGTGATGACCACGCCGGCCAGCAGCGGGAACGCGCAGTCTTCCAGTTCCATCACCACGCCCTTGACGGCTTGCTGGGCTTGCGGGAGGTCGAGCAGTTGGAGGATGACCGGCTGGTCTTTGCCCAGCATGTCGCCGTTGGCGATGCGGAACAGCAGGGAGTAGCCGATCTGGCCAGCGGCGCCGGTCACTGCGACGCGCATTGGGGCTTTAGCCATGAGTAAATCTCCAAACGATAGAAGGGGGGAAGCCGGCCGGCGTCACGCCGCTGTCATGCAAAGGGGCGCGGTGCGTCACCGGGTGCTGGTTGTCGCCACAGCGGGGAGCGGCAGTCCGCCGGGGCCAGGTGGCGGGGCCACGGGGCGGAACCGGTGGGGGAGAGCCACAACGGGTCATGGTGATGCAACAAAGCGTTAGTCTACTGCGAAGCGAGGCGCCATTTCCAGACCGGGCTGCTGCCGGACCGGCACATTCCGGTATGCTGGCGGGCCTGGGCGGACCATCGCGGGCGTGGACCAGCGCGAGTGTAGGCCGGGCCTCCCGTGATGTCAATTCATATGTCTTATATAAGACATAAGACAATTAACGTAAGGCTGGACGTGTCTTGCCCTTTTGTGGTGAAATCCCGCTATGTCCTCCCTGCCTACGTCCCTGACCGGCGCAGCCGCCCCCGGCGCGCAGGAATCTGGCGCCGCCACGCCTGGCGCCGGGACGCAGCCGCTTTCGCCTGCGCCTGCCCAGCAGGCCGCCCCGCAACCTGGTTCCGCCCCTGGTCCGCACGCCGTGCCATCGCCCACTTTCAGCCCGCTTTACCAGCAGATCAAGGCGCTGATCACGCGCAGCCTGCAGTCCGGCGAATGGAAGCCCGGCGAGATGATCCCCAGCGAAATGGAGCTGGCTTCGCGCTACAAGGTCAGCCAGGGCACGGTGCGCAAGGCCATCGACGAACTTGCCGCCGAGAACCTGGTGGCGCGCCGGCAGGGCAAGGGCACCTTCGTGACCACGCACCATGAAGACGTGGTCAAGTTCCGCTTCCTGCGCCTCGTCCCCGACGAAGGCGAACCCCATTATGGCGCCAGCCACGTGCTGGAATGCAAGCGCCTGCGCGCCCCCGCGGAGATTGCCCGGCTGCTCGACATCCGCACCGGCGACAGCGTGGTGCAGATTCGCCGTGTGCTGAATTTCTCGGGCGAATCGACCGTGCTGGACGAAATCTGGCTGCTCGGCGCGAACTTCAAGGGCCTCACCGCTGAAAAGCTGACGGAGTGGAAGGGCCCCATGTATGCATTGTTCGAGGCCGAATTCGGTACGCGCATGATTCGCGCCTCGGAGAAAATCCGCGCCGTGCCCGCCGATGAGACGGCGGCCGAGTTGCTGTCCGTTCCGGTAGGCTCGCCGCTGTTGTCGGTCGAGCGCGTTTCCTACACTTATGGCGATCGCCCCGTAGAGGTGCGCCGCGGGTTGTATGTAACGACCAGGCACTATTACCAGAACGACCTGAGTTGAGTCACGGAGCCGGTGGGATGCCCGCGCCGGCGCCGATTATTGCGGCTTTTGTCATGGTAATCCGGGCTGTTGTGCGGCGCATGTGGATGTTGCGTGGCGTGGTGCGCCGGATGTGATTTGTGTGCGATTGTCGGGCGGCACTTGTCGACGTGTGATAGCTGAAAATTATTGGTGCAGCGCGCAACAAAGGCGCTAAAATCTCATGGATTTGCCCTAATGCATCCCGTTGCATGCAGGGCAATGGCAGTTTCGTTTCTTTGTTTACCGCTAATGGGGTCTCGCATGGCTGAAGCCGTCAAACAAGCCAGGCCGGAGTTCCGGAATATCGGTATTTCGCAGATCGCGAAATACCGGTTGCCCTGGGCCGGCAAGGTATCCATCCTGCATCGCGCGAGCGGTGCACTGATGTTCCTCCTCCTTCCCTTCGTCCTGTATCTGTTTGAACAGAGCATCACCTCCGAACTGAGCTTCGCAAAGTTCTCGGCCCTTCTGTCCGGTGGCTTTGTCAAGCTGGTTGTGCTGGCCCTGATCTGGGGTTATCTGCATCACTTCTGCGCCGGTATCCGCTTCCTGCTGCTGGATGTGCACGTTGGTGTCTCCAAGCCGGCTTCGGCCAAGTCTGCCATCGGCGTGCTGGTTGTGAGCCTGCTGCTTACCCTGATTTTCGGCCTGAAGCTGTACGGCCTGTTCTGAGGAGAATCAAGGTGGCAAATAACAATATCGGTCCCAAGCGTCTTGTCGTCGGTGCCCACTACGGCCTGAAAGACTGGCTCGCGCAACGCGTCACGGCCTGCATCATGGTGGTCTTCACCGTGGTCCTGGCCATCGCCTTCCTGCTGTCGAACGGCGCTTCGTATGAAGCGTGGGCAGGGCTCTTCTCCAACCAGTGGATGAAGATCATCACGTTCCTGACCATCCTGTCGCTGCTGTATCACGCCTGGATCGGCGTGCGTGACATCTGGATGGACTATGTGAAGCCGATGGCCGTGCGCCTCGTGCTGCAAGTTCTTACGATTCTGTGGCTCGTCGGTTGCGCGGGCTACGCTGCTCAGATTCTCTGGAGGGTGTAATAAATGGTCGCAGTCAAGACTGGATTGCCGCGTCGCCGTTTCGACGTGGTCATCGTCGGTGCTGGCGGCGCCGGGATGCGCGCATCCCTCCAGCTCGCGGAAGCCGGCCTGAACGTGGCCGTGCTGTCCAAGGTGTTCCCGACGCGCTCGCACACGGTGGCGGCACAGGGCGGCATCGGCGCTTCGCTGGGGAACATGAGCGAGGACAACTGGCACTACCACTTCTACGACACCATCAAGGGCTCGGACTGGCTGGGTGACCAGGACGCCATCGAGTTCATGTGCCGTGAAGCCCCGAAGGTCGTGTACGAGCTCGAACACTTCGGCATGCCGTTCGACCGCAACCCCGACGGCACCATCTACCAGCGTCCGTTCGGCGGCCATACGGCCAATTACGGTGAAAAGCCCGTGCAGCGCGCCTGCGCCGCGGCTGACCGTACCGGCCACGCACTGCTGCACACGCTGTACCAGCGCAACGTGCGCGCCAAGACCCACTTCTTCGTCGAGTGGATGGCGCTGGACCTGATCCGCGACCAGGACGGCGACGTGCTGGGCGTGACCGCGCTGGAAATGGAAACCGGCGAGGTCTACATCCTCGAGGCCAAGACCACGCTGTTTGCGACCGGCGGTGCCGGCCGTATCTACGCCGCTTCCACCAATGCCTTCATCAACACCGGTGACGGCCTGGGCATGGCAGCGCGCGCAGGCGTGCCGCTGGAAGACATGGAGTTCTGGCAGTTCCACCCGACCGGCGTGGCCGGCGCGGGCGTGCTGATCACCGAAGGCGTGCGCGGCGAGGGCGGTATCCTGCGCAACAAGGACGGCGAGCGCTTCATGGAACGCTATGCCCCGACGCTGAAGGATCTGGCGCCGCGCGACTTCGTCTCGCGCTCGATGGACCAGGAAATCAAGGAAGGCCGCGGCTGCGGCCCGAACGGCGACTACGTGCTGCTCGACCTGACCCACGTCGGCGCCGAGACCATCATGAAGCGCCTGCCGTCGATCCGCGAAATCGGCATGAAGTTCGCCAATGTCGACGCGATCAAGGAACCGATCCCGGTGGTCCCGACCATCCATTACCAGATGGGCGGCATTCCGACCAACTTCCACGGCCAGGTCGTGGTGCCGAAGAACGGCAACCCGAACGAAGTCCTGAACGGTTTCTACGCGATCGGCGAATGCTCGTGCGTGTCGGTGCACGGCGCCAACCGCCTGGGCACCAACTCGCTGCTCGACCTGGTGGTGTTCGGCCGTGCCGCCGGCAACCACATCATCGCGCAGAACCTGAAGCAGAAGGAACACAAGCCGCTGCCGGCCGATGCCGCCGACCTGGCGATGTCGCGCCTGGCCAAGCTGCAGGCCACGTCGTCGGGCGAGTACACGCAGGACGTCGCCAACGACATCCGCAAGAACATGCAGTCGCATGCCGGCGTGTTCCGTACCCAGAAGCTGATGGACGAAGGCGTCGAGCGCATCCTGGAAGTATCCGAGCGCGCCAACAACATCCACCTGAAGGACAAGTCCAAGGTCTTCAACACCGCGCTGGTGGAAGCCCTGGAAGTGGCCAACCTGGTGGAAGTGGCCAAGGCCACCATGATCTCGGCGGCCGCCCGCAAGGAATCGCGCGGTGCGCACGCGCACAGCGACTTCCCGAACCGCGACGACCAGAACTGGCTCAAGCACACGCTGTTCTACAGCGAAGGCAACCGCCTCGACTACAAGCCGGTGAAGATGGAGCCGCTGACGGTGGAAAGCGTTCCGCCGAAGGCCCGTACTTTCTGAGCACCGCATCGTAGAGAAAACAGGACCCACAGAAATGAAGCGTATTTTCGAAGTCTACCGCTACGATCCGGACAAGGATGCGGCACCGCGCATGCAGACCTACGAGGTCGAGCTGGACGGTCACGAGCGCATGCTGCTGGACGCGCTGGTCAAGCTGAAGAAGCTGGACGAGACCATCTCGTTCCGCCGTTCGTGCCGCGAAGGCGTGTGCGGCTCGGACGCGATGAACATCAACGGCAAGAACGGCCTGGCCTGCCTGACCAATATGCGCGAGCTGCCGGACCGCATCGTGCTGCGTCCGCTGCCCGGCCTGCCGGTGGTGCGCGACCTGATCGTCGACATGACGAACTTCTTCAAGCAGTACAACTCGATCAAGCCGTTCCTGATCAACGACGAACCGCCGCCCGAGAAAGAGCGCCTGCAGTCGCCGGAAGAGCGTGACGAGCTGGACGGCCTGTATGAGTGCATTCTCTGCGCCAGCTGCTCGACGTCGTGCCCGTCGTTCTGGTGGAACCCGGACAAGTTCGTCGGCCCCGCCGGCCTGCTGCAGGCTTACCGCTTCATCGCGGACAGCCGCGACCAGGCCACCAGCGAGCGTCTGGACAACCTGAACGACCCGTACCGCCTGTTCCGTTGCCACAGCATCATGAACTGCGTCGATGTGTGCCCGAAGGGTCTGAACCCGACCAAGGCCATCGGCAAGATCAAGGAGCTGATGGTCCGCCGCGCGGTCTGATCCGGCGGCTGTCTGCAGTAGTTGTAAGCGACACGTCAGCCCGAGCGGCTATATCGGGCTGGCGTGTCGGAAGTAGGAAGCCATGACTGAGAGTCCTGCCACCACTTTCTCCCATCAGGCCGATCCGCACAAGCGCGCCCGCCTGCGCTGGCGCGCCCGCCGCGGCCTCCTGGAGAACGACATCATCGTCGAACGTTTTTTCAACCGTTACGAGGAGAGCCTGTCCGACGAGGACGTGGCTTCGCTGAGCACCCTGTTCGAACTCAGCGACAACGAGTTGATGGACCTGCTCCTTGCGCGCAAGGAACTGGACGGTGAGCTCGACACGCCCCCGATGCAGCGAGTCATCACCCTGCTGCGTACGGTCTGAGTTTTGGTCAACATTATTATTCACAGCATTTGAAGGATCCGACATGACGCCGTCCGATGTGAAAGCCACGCTATCGTTCTCCGATGGTTCCCCCAGCGTTGAGCTGCCGATCTACACGGGCACCGTTGGCCCGGACGTAATCGACATTCGCAAGCTGTACGGACAGACCGGTAAGTTCACTTACGACCCCGGTTTCATGTCGACGGCTTCGTGCAATTCCAAGATCACCTATATCGATGGTGACAAGGGCGAACTGCTGTACCGCGGCTACCCGATCGAGCAACTGGCGCAGAAGTGCGACCACCTCGAGACCTGCTACCTGCTGCTCAAGGGCGAACTGCCCAACGCCAGGCAGAAGGAAGAGTTCGTCAGCTCGGTGATGAACCACACCATGGTTCACGAGCAGCTGCAGTTCTTCCTGCGCGGCTTCCGCCGCGATGCCCACCCGATGGCGGTGCTGACCGGCCTGGTGGGTGCCATGAGCGCCTTCTACCACGACGCGATGGACATCGACGATCCGCACCAGCGCGAGATCTCGGCCATCCGCCTGATCGCCAAGATGCCGACCCTGGTCGCCATGGCGTACAAGTACAACATCGGCCAGCCGTACATCTACCCGCAGAACGACCTGTCCTACTCGGGCAACTTCATGCGCATGATGTTCGGCACGCCGTGCGCCCCGTACACCGTGAACCCGGTGCTGGAGCGCGCGCTGGACCGCATCTTCATCCTGCACGCCGACCACGAGCAGAACGCGTCGACCTCGACCGTGCGCCTGGCCGGTTCGTCGGGCACCAACCCGTTCGCAGCCATCGCCGCCGGCGTGGCCTGCCTGTGGGGTCCGGCCCACGGCGGCGCCAACGAAGCCGCGCTGAAGATGCTGGAAGAAATCGGCAGCGTCGACAACATCAATGAGTTCATCAAGCAGGTCAAGGACAAGAACTCGGGCGTGCGCCTGATGGGCTTTGGCCACCGCGTGTACAAGAACTACGATCCGCGCGCCAAGCTGATGCGCGAAACCTGCCATGAAGTGCTGGAAGAGCTGGGTCTGCACAACGACCCGCTGTTCAAGCTGGCCATGGAGCTGGAAAAGATCGCACTGGAAGACGAGTACTTCGTCAGCCGCAAGCTGTACCCGAACGTCGACTTCTACTCGGGCATCGTCCAGCGCGCGCTGGGCATCCCGACGTCGCTGTTCACCTGCATCTTCGCGCTGGCGCGTACCCCGGGCTGGATCTCGCAGTGGGAAGAGATGATTACCGATCCGGAATACAAGATTGGTCGTCCGCGTCAGCTGTTTGTTGGTGCGGCTACCCGTGAAGTGCCGGATATGGCCAAGCGGTAAGCGGTTGGGATTTGTTTGGCCGCTTTGATGTTGCGGTATGGGAAACGCCTCGGGTATTGCCGGGGCGTTTTTTTTTGCGGGGCTTCCTGCTCGTTGGGTTGCTTGGGTATGGCGGTCGGGTTTGATGTTGTCGTAGGTTTTGCGGCCTGGTTCCGCCCTGCTGGGCGGGTCACTTTTTGTCCGAGCGACAAAAAGTAACCAAAAAACGCGTCGCCTCTGGCGGCTGGCCACCAATTCCTCGGCGGGGGTGGTTCCAGCGGCGGTGATTTCCGTTCGATGGGGTAGGTGGTTCGACCCTGCTACGCTCCCGGGATGTGCCTTGCGTCCTGGGACTATTGGACGAACCCGACTTTAGGCTGTTGGCAGCCTTCTAACCAGGTTATCGGTAGGACGCCTACGGCTGCGCTGCGCGCACTCAGTATCGTAGGTCGGGGGCTCGGGCACGGAGTGCGTCGCTGCGCTCGCACGGCGTTATCGCGAATGATGCCGGGCCAAAGAAAAAAAATCAGGGCGTGGCCGCTAGTTCTGCCACGTTAGGACATGCGCGTAGCGCAGCCGAAGGCGTCCGACCGACGCCGTGATTAGGAGGCTGCCAATAGCCTAAAGTCGGGTTCGTCCAATAGTCCGTTGATGTGGGCACAGACAGGGTGCGTAGCAGGCCTGAACCACCACCCCCATCGACCGGAAATCACCGCCGCCCGCACCACCGACGCCGAGGAATTGGTGGCCAGCCGCCAGAGGCGACGCGTTTTTTGGTTACTTTTTGTCGCTCGGACAAAAAGTGACCCGCCCAGCAGGGCGGAACCAGGCGGTTAAACCTACGACAACATCGAACCCGACCGACATACCCGAGCAAGCCAACGAGCAGAAGAAGTGCCTCCTACACCAATCCGTACCGCAATGCACAAAAGTGGTGATAAAAGCAATTTGTGGGCAATCGTGCCGCAGTCTGGCGATCTGGTCCGCCATATATTGTGCAAATTTAGCATCCGTCAGGAAATTTGACCCTATAATGCGGGCTGCTTTGCCGACGGCAGCCGGGCCACCCTTCCGGCATGCGGTGTGGCAAGCGGGGCAGGCGAATCGCTTGCGCAATAGAGAACGCATCAATCGTTGTCTTTCCGAACCTTGGTCCCCATTACCTCAGCGGGACTGACACATGCCGGGCCCCGCAAAAGCTGTCTCTCCCTTGCTGGCCCGTCTTCCGCGTCTCGGGCGTCTTTATCTGTAGTCCGCGGGTGTTGTTCGATTGCGCAGGTCATACCGTTTCTGCCCGGTTGACCCAAACATAAATCGAGGAGCTCCTGATGACGCTGTCCCGTCTTACGTCCATCTCGCTGGCCGCCATGCTGGCCACCTTTGGCGCCGCCGCCAACGCTGAAACCGTGAAGATTGCCATTGCCGGCCCGATGAGTGGCTCGGTGGCGCAGTATGGCGACATGGTCAAGGCCGGTGCGCTGACCGCCATCGAACAGATCAATGCAGCCGGCGGCGCCGGCGGCAACAAGTTCGAAGTGGTGATGATGGACGATGCCTGCGAGCCGAAGCAGGCCGTGGCGGTTGCGAACAAGATCGTCAGCCAGAACATCAAGTACGTGATCGGCCACGTCTGCTCGGGCTCGACCATCCCGGCCTCGGATATCTACGAGAACGAAGGCATCGTGATGGTGACGCCGTCGGCCACCGCGCCGCAGCTGACCGAGACCAAGAAGCGCAAGTTCATCTTCCGCACCATCGGCCGCGACGACCAGCAGGGCCCGGCTGCCGCCCAGTACATCATCAGCAAGGTCAAGCCGAAGAAGGTTGCCGTGCTGCACGACAAGCAGTCGTATGGCCAGGGCATCGCCAGCTCGGTGAAGAAGGACCTGGAAGCCGCCAAGATCCCGGTGGCCGTGTTCGAAGGCATCAACGCCGGCGACTCGGACTACTCCGCGGTCATCACCAAGCTCAAGTCGCAGGGCGTGGACTTTGTCTACTTCGGCGGCTACCACCCGGAAATGGGCCTGCTGCTGCGCCAGGCGCGCGAGCAGGGCGTGAAGGCCACCTTCATGGGCCCCGAGGGCGTGGGCAACAAGGACGTGACGGCGATTGCCGGCCCGTCCTCGGAAGGCATGCTGGTGACGCTGCCGGCCGACTTCTCGGCCGACCCGGCCAACGCCGCGCTGGTGAAGGCCTTTGCCGACAAGAAGCGTGACGCCAACGGTCCGTTCCAGATGCCGGCCTATGCCGCCGTCAAGATCATCGGCGACGCCATTGCCGGGGCCAAGAGCACCGATCCGGCCAAGGTCGCGGCGTACATGCACAAGAACGCCTTCCAGACCCCGATCGGCAAGGTCGAGTACGACGACAAGGGCGACCTGAAGTCCTTCAAGTTCGTGGTCTACACCTGGCACAAGGACGCCAGCAAGACGGCCGCCAACTAAGCCGGCGCTTTTCCACGCACACGCCCCGCCCGGGCCCCGGGCGGGGCGTTCTGGTATCCGGCTTCAAGTTCCTGAGGCTTCCCCAATGAATGAATTCCTTCCACAGTTCACCCAGCAGCTGGTCAACGGCCTGACGCTGGGTGCGATCTATGCGCTGATTGCCATCGGCTACACAATGGTCTACGGCATCATCGGCATGATCAATTTCGCGCACGGCGAGATTTACATGATCGGTGCCTATGTCGGCCTGGTCACGCTCACCGCGATCGGCGCCCAGGCAGGCTACCCCCTGCCGCTGGTGCTGGGCGCCGCCTTGCTGGTCTCGGTGCTGGTCACCGGCGTCTACGGCTATGCGGTCGAGCGGGTGGCATACCGGCCCTTGCGCGGCGGACCGCGGCTGGTGCCGCTGATCTCCGCCATCGGCATGTCGATCTTCCTGCAGAACTATGTCCAGATCGGGCAGGGCGCGCGCGACGTGTCGGTGCCGGTGCTGATCTCGGGCGCCATCGAGTTCCAGATGGGCGGCGACTTCACCGTGACGGTGCCTTACTCGCGCCTGCTGATCGTGGGCGTGACGCTGCTGCTGATGATCGCGCTGACGCTGTTCATCGGCCGCTCGCGCATGGGCCGCGCCTGCCGTGCCTGCGCCGAGGACATGCGCATGGCCAACCTGCTGGGCATCGACACCAACAAGGTGATCTCCTTCACCTTCGTGCTGGGCGCGATGCTGGCGGCGGTGGGCGGCGTGCTGATCGGGCTGACCATCGGCAAGCTCAATCCCTTCATCGGCTTTATCGCCGGCATCAAGGCCTTTACCGCGGCGGTGCTGGGCGGCATCGGCAGCATCCCGGGCGCGATGCTCGGCGGCGTGCTGCTGGGCCTGGCGGAGACCTTCGCCTCGGGCTACATGCCGGCCGAATACAAGGACGTGGTTGCGTTCAGCCTGCTGGTGCTGGTGCTGCTGTTCCGTCCGACCGGGCTGCTGGGCAAGCCTGATGTCGAAAAGGTCTGAGGGAGGACGAGACCATGACTAACAAAGTTGGCGCAATACCCGCCGGGCAAGCCGCACGCGCTGCGGCGCCGGGCCAGTCGCTGAAGAACGCGATCACCGCGGCCGTGATGACGGCCATCCTGACCATCCCCATCCTGGGCCTGCAGCTCAAGCTGGAAGGCTACAAGGTGGTGCTTGAGCCGCACTGGCGGCCGGTGTGGATCGCCGTGGCGGCGGTCTTCCTGTTCCAGCTGTTCAAGCCGATGCTGTCGCGTGCCGGCAATGCCGTGCGCCTGCCGGCGGTGCCGCAGCTCGGCGCGCGCCAGCAGCGCGTGGCGGTATGGGTGCTGCTGGCAGTGGGGCTGGTGTGGCCGTTCTTCGGCTCGCGCGGCGCGGTCGACGTGGCCACGCTGGCGCTGATCTACGTGATCCTGGGGCTGGGCCTGAATATCGTGGTGGGCTATGCCGGCCTGCTCGACCTGGGCTATGTCGGCTTCTACGCCATCGGCGGCTATACCTACGCGCTGCTCAACCAGTATTTCGGGCTGAGCTTCTGGGAATGCCTGCCGATCGCCGCGGGGATGTCGGCCACCTTCGGCTTTATTCTCGGCTTCCCGGTGCTGCGCCTGCGCGGCGACTACCTGGCCATCGTGACGCTGGGCTTCGGCGAGATCATTCGCCTGCTGGCCAACAACCTGACCAGCCTGACCGGCGGCCCGGACGGCGTCTCGGGCATCCCGAAGCCGACCGTGTTCGGCATCGAGATGGCGCGCAGCGCGAGCGTGGAGGGCGCCAGGACCTTCCATGAACTGCTCGGCTGGGACTACAGCGGCCAGCACATGGTGATCTTCCTCTACCTGCTGGCGCTGCTGCTGGTCGGCTTCACGCTGTTCGTGACCGGCCGGCTGATCCGCATGCCGATGGGCCGCGCCTGGGAAGCGCTGCGCGACGACGAGATCGCGTGCCGTTCGCTGGGCCTGAACCCGACCCGCATCAAGCTGTCGGCGTTCACGCTGGGGGCTTCGTTCGCCGGCATCGGCGGCGCCTTCTTCGCGGCGCGCCAGGGGCTGGTCAATCCGGAATCGTTCACCTTCATCGAGTCGGCGCTGATCCTGGCGGTGGTGGTGCTGGGCGGCATGGGCTCGCAGCTGGGCGTGATCCTGGCGGCGATCCTGCTGACCGTGCTGCCCGAGGTGGCGCGTGGCTTTGCCGAATATCGCATGCTGATCTTCGGCCTGGTGATGGTGCTGATGATGATGTGGCGTCCGCAGGGCCTGCTGCCCGCGAGCCGTCCCCACGTGGAGTTGCCGCGATGACGAATATGCAAGCAGCGGAACTGCTGAAAGTCTCCGGCCTGCAGATGCGCTTCGGCGGCCTGCTGGCGGTGGACGGTATTGATTTCGATGTGCGCAGCGACGAGGTCTTCGCCATCATCGGCCCCAACGGTGCCGGCAAGACCACGGTGTTCAACTGCGTCGGCGGCTTCTACAAGCCCACCGCCGGCGCGGTCACGCTGGATGGCCACGCCATCGCCGGCCTGCCCAGCCACCAGGTGGCGCGCAAGGGCCTGGTGCGGACCTTCCAGAATATCCGCCTGTTCAAGTCGCTGACGGTGGTGGAAAACCTGCTGGTGGCGCAGCACCGCCAGGTGCAGACCGGCATCCTGCGCGGCCTCTTTGCCACGCCGGCCTACCGCCGTGCCGAGCGCGAAGCGCTGGAGCGCGCCGCGGTCTGGCTCGAGCGCATGAACCTGACATCGGTGGCCAACCGCGAGGCGGGCACGCTGTCGTACGGCCACCAGCGCCGGCTGGAGATCGCGCGCTGCATGATCACCAAGCCCCGCCTGCTGATGCTGGACGAACCGGCGGCCGGCCTGAACCCGCAGGAGAAGATCGAACTGCAGCAGCTGATCGACCAGCTGCGCCGCGAGTTCAACATCGCCGTGCTGCTGATCGAGCACGACATGAGCCTGGTGATGGGCGTGTCGGACCGCATCCTGGTGATGGAGCACGGCAAGCCGATCGTGATCGGCAAACCGGACGCCGTGCGTAACGACCCGCGCGTGATCAAGGCCTACCTGGGAGAGGACTGATGCTGAAGCTGGAACAGGTCCATACCCACTACGGCGCCGTCGAGGCGCTGTCGGGCGTATCGATCGAAGTCAACAAGGGGGAGATCGTCACCCTGATCGGCAGCAACGGCGCCGGCAAGACGACGCTGATGATGACCGTGTGCGGCACGCCGCGCGCCTCGAGCGGGCGCGTGCTGTTCGAAGGGGAGGACATCACCAACCGGTCCACGCACGAGATCATGCGCCTTGGCATGGCGATCTCGCCCGAGGGCCGGCGCGTGTTTCCGAGCCTGACGGTGCTGGAAAACCTGAAGATGGGCGCGTTCTTCGCCAGGCGCGACGAGATCGAGGCCGGCATCGAGCACGTGTTCAAGCTGTTCCCGCGCCTGAACCAGCGCGCCAGCCAGCGTGCCGGCACCATGTCGGGCGGCGAGCAGCAGATGCTGGCGATCGGCCGCGCGCTGATGAGCCGGCCGCGCCTGCTGCTGCTGGACGAGCCCACGCTCGGCCTGGCACCGCTGATCATCGCGCAGATCTTCGACATCATCCGCACCATTCGTGACGAAGGCGTCACTGTGTTCCTGGTCGAGCAGAACGCCAACAAGGCGCTGCAGGTCGCGGACCGGGGCTATGTGCTGGAAACCGGCAAGGTGGTGCTGGCCGATACCGGCGCCAACCTGCTGGCCAACGACCGCATCAAGGCCGCCTACCTGGGCGGCTGATCCTGGCAGGCCGCCGTCCCGCCTGGCGGGGCCGCGGCCTTCCTTCCCCCGCGTTTTCGCCATCCGCGAAATCCCCCTTTCGCCAATCACATTACATTCCAGCCGCCGCCCGGGCCGGGCAGGGGGCTGACTGCCGCACCCCTGTGGCATAATTGATTGCACAGTCAAGCATCGCAGTCACGCTTGAAATAACGCTCGCTTCAGGCGGCTTCCGGCGCGATCATGCGTTATCGCATTGCCATCGTATCGGCACGCCGCTTCGCTCGCCACCGCGACCGAAGCGAATAAAACCCCTGCAAACTACTGCGCGGTTTCCGCGGGCCTCTCCTGCCAGGGACGGGTCGGTCGGGCCGCCATCGCATCATGGCCAAGACGCTCTACGACAAACTCTGGGATGACCACACCGTCCACGTCGAGGAAGACGGCACCACGCTGCTCTACATCGACCGCCACCTGCTGCACGAAGTGACCAGCCCGCAGGCGTTCGAGGGGCTGAAGCTGGCGCAGCGTCCGGTATGGCGCATCAGCGCCAACCTGGCCGTGTCCGACCACAATGTGCCGACCACCGACCGCAGCCAGGGCATTGCCGATCCGGTGTCGAAGCTGCAGGTCGATACGCTGGATGCGAACTGCGACAGCTATGGCATCACCCAGTTCAAGATGAACGACCACCGCCAGGGCATCGTGCACGTGATCGGGCCGGAGCAGGGCGCGACGCTGCCGGGCATGACGGTGGTGTGCGGCGACTCGCATACCAGCACGCACGGCGCGTTCGGCGCACTGGCGCATGGCATCGGCACCTCCGAAGTGGAACACGTGCTGGCCACGCAGACGCTGCTGGGCAAGAAGGCCAAGAACATGCTGGTCAGGGTGGAAGGCAAGCTGCCGCGCGGCTGCACCGCCAAGGACATCGTGCTGGCGGTGATCGGCAAGATCGGCACCGCGGGCGGTACCGGCTTCACCATCGAGTTCGCCGGCTCGGCCATCCGCGACCTGACCATGGAAGGCCGCATGACGGTCTGCAACATGGCCATCGAGGCGGGCGCGCGCGCCGGCCTGGTGGCGGTGGACGCCGTCACGCTGGAGTACGTGAAGGGCCGCCCGTACGCGCCGCAGGGCGTGGAATGGGAGCAGGCCGTCGGCTACTGGCGCACGCTGCATTCGGACGCTGGTGCCAAGTTCGACCAGGTGGTAGAACTGCGCGCGGAAGATGTTCGCCCGCAAGTGACCTGGGGCACCTCGCCGGAAATGGTGATCAGCATCGAAGACCGCGTGCCGGATCCCGAGAAGGAAAAGGACCCGAACAAGCGCAACGCCATGGAGCGCGCGCTGGAATACATGGGCCTGCAGCCCAACGTGCCGGTCGAGAGCATCAATATCGACAAGGTCTTTATCGGTTCCTGCACCAACAGCCGCATCGAAGACATGCGCGCGGCCGCCTGGGTGGTGCAGAAGCTGGGCCGCAAGATCGCCTCGAACGTGAAGCTGGCGCTGGTGGTGCCGGGTTCGGGCCTGGTCAAGGAACAGGCCGAGCGCGAAGGCCTGGACAAGATCTTCAAGGCCGCCGGCTTTGAATGGCGCGAGCCGGGCTGCTCGATGTGCCTGGCCATGAATGCCGACCGCCTCGATGCGGGCGAGCGCTGCGCCTCGACCTCGAACCGCAACTTCGAAGGCCGCCAGGGCGCGGGCGGGCGCACGCACCTGGTAAGCCCGGCGATGGCCGCGGCCGCCGCCATCGAAGGCCATTTCGTCGATATCCGCAAGCTCGGCTGAGGACGCGATGGCAGCGATGAAAAGGATCCTGATCGCATTGCTGGCATGCCTGGGCATGCTGCAGCTGGCCGGCTGCAACACCATGGCCGGCCTGGGCAAGGACACGCAGGCCGCCGGCAGCTCGCTCGAGCGCGCGGCCAAGAAGTAAGGAAAGAGACATGGACAAGTTCACTGTACACAGCGGTCTCGTGGCACCGCTCGACCGCGAAAACGTCGATACCGACGCCATCATCCCGAAGCAGTTCCTGAAGTCGATCCAGCGCACCGGCTTTGGCCCCAACCTGTTCGACGAGTGGCGCTACAAGGATGTCGGCCAGCCCGGCATGGACAACAGCAAGCGCCCGCTGAACCCGGACTTCGTGCTGAACCAGCCGCGCTACCAGGGCGCTTCGATCCTGCTGGCGCGCCGCAACTTCGGCTGCGGCAGCTCGCGCGAGCACGCACCGTGGGCGCTGACGCAATTCGGCTTCCGCGCCGTGATCGCGCCCAGCTTTGCCGACATCTTCTTCAACAACTGCTACAAGAACGGCCTGCTGCCGGTGGTGCTGACCGAGCAGCAGGTCGACCACCTGTTCAACGAGACCAACGCCTTCAACGGCTACAAGCTGACCATCGACCTGGACAAGCAGGTGGTGCTGACGGCCGGCGGCCAGGCGTATGAGTTCGACATCGCCCCGTTCCGCAAGTACTGCATGCTCAACGGCTTCGACGATATCGGCCTGACCCTGCGCCATGCCGACAAGATCAAGGCCTACGAGGCCGAGCGCGTGGCGAAGATGCCGTGGCTGAACAACCGCCTGGTCGGCTGAACGCCGTACGGACATAAAACAAGGAAGACACAGCATGAAGATCGCAGTCCTGCCCGGTGACGGCATTGGTCCCGAAATCGTCGCGGAGGCCGTCAAGGTCCTGAACGCGCTCGACGAGAAGTTCGAACTCGAAACCGCCCCGGTGGGCGGCGCCGGCTACGAGGCCGAAGGCCATCCGCTGCCGGAGAACACCCTGAAGCTGGCCAAGGAGGCCGACGCCATCCTGTTCGGCGCCGTCGGCGACTGGAAGTACGACAGCCTGGATCGACCGCTGCGCCCCGAGCAGGCCATCCTGGGCCTGCGCAAGCACCTGCAGCTGTTCGCCAACTTCCGCCCGGCGATCTGCTATCCGGAACTGACCGGCGCCTCCAGCCTGAAGCCCGAGCTGGTGGCCGGCCTGGACATCCTGATCGTGCGCGAACTGAACGGCGATATTTACTTCGGCCAGCCGCGCGGCGTGCGCGAAGCGCCGGACGGCCTGTTCAAGGGCGCGCGCGAAGGCTTCGACACGATGCGCTACAGCGAGCCCGAGATCCGCCGCATCGCCCACGTGGCGTTCCAGGCCGCCGCCAAGCGCGGCAAGAAGCTGTGCAGCGTCGACAAGGCCAACGTGCTCGAGACCTTCCAGTTCTGGAAGGACATCGTGATCGAGGTGCACAAGGAGTACCCTGAGGTCGAGCTGTCGCACATGTATGTGGACAACGCGGCCATGCAGCTGGTCAAGGCGCCCAAGAGCTTCGACGTGATCGTCACCGGCAATATGTTCGGCGACATCCTGTCGGACGAGGCCGCCATGCTGACGGGCTCGATCGGCATGCTGCCGTCGGCTTCGCTGGATGCCAACAACAAGGGCCTTTACGAGCCGTCGCACGGCTCGGCGCCGGACATCGCCGGCAAGGGCGTGGCCAATCCGCTGGCCACCATCCTGTCGGCGGCGATGATGCTGCGCTACTCGCTGAACCGCGCCGAGCAGGCCGACCGCATCGAGAACGCGGTCAAGACGGTGCTGGCCCAGGGCTATCGCACCGGCGACATCCTGACGCCGGGCTGCAAGCAGGTCGGCACCCGCGAGATGGGTGACGCGGTGCTGGCGGCACTGTAAGTCACACGCCAAACAGGGGCACCGCAAGCGCGGTGCCCCTGTTTTATTTGTCCCTTATTTCCACGCTGCGGCAGCGCCGCAAAATCGTGTAGACTTTCCGGATGGCCCGATTTTCCCAGTCCACCCTGACTGCTGCTGTTGCCCTGACCGCTACCCGCGGCCCGGTCGGCACGATTTCGCTCGGCCAATCTGCAACGACGATTAAAACCACTATTAAAACCGCGATCGCCTAGATCCGTTCGTCGTGCCTGCCCGTCTTCCCCGCGCAGCCACGCCGGGCGAGGAAAATGGCGGGGAAGTTCAAATCACATCGAGGTAAGTCATGATTGTAGGTCTCGTCGGTTGGCGGGGAATGGTTGGCAGCGTCCTGATGCAACGCATGCAGGAAGAGCGTGATTTCGACCATATCGAGCCTGTCTTCTTCAGCACGTCCAATGCCGGCGGCAAGGCGCCCGCCATGGCCAGGAACGAAACCACGCTGAAAGATGCCAATGACATCGAAGCGCTGAAGAAGTGCGACGTGGTCCTGACCGCCCAGGGCGGCGACTACACCAACGAGGTCTTCCCCAAGCTGCGCGTGGCCGGCTGGAAGGGCTACTGGATCGACGCGGCGTCCTCGCTGCGCATGAAGGACGATGCCATCATCGTGCTGGATCCGGTCAACCAGGGCGTGATCAAGGACGCGCTGTCCAAGGGCGTCAAGAATTTCATCGGCGGCAACTGCACGGTCAGCTGCATGCTGATGGGCCTGGGCGGCCTGTTCCAGGCCGACCTGATCGAGTGGATGACCTCGATGACGTACCAGGCGGCCTCGGGCGGCGGCGCGCAGCATATGCGCGAACTGCTGACCCAGTTCGGCACCCTGAACGCGTCGGTCAAGCCGCTGCTGGACAACCCGGCCTCGGCCATCCTGGAAATCGACCGCACCATCCTGTCGACCCAGCACGGCCTGTCCGCCGAGGAAACGAAGCAGTTCGGCGTGCCGCTGGCCGGCAACCTGATTCCCTGGATCGACAAGGACCTGGGCAACGGCCAGTCCAAGGAAGAGTGGAAGGGCGGCGCCGAGACCAACAAGATCCTGGGCCGCGGCGAGGGCTTCCTGGGTGCGACCGGCGCCACGCCGATCGCCGTGGACGGCCTGTGCGTGCGCATCGGCGCGATGCGCTGCCACTCGCAGGCGCTGACCATCAAGCTGCGCCGCGACGTGCCGCTCGATGAGATCGAAGGCATGCTCGCCGCCCACAACCCGTGGGCCAAGGTGGTGCCGAATACGCGCGAAGCCAGCATGACCGACCTGACCCCCGCTGCCGTGACCGGCACGCTGACGATCCCGGTCGGCCGCCTGCGCAAGATGCAGATGGGCGGCGAGTACCTGTCGGCCTTCACGGTCGGCGACCAGCTGCTGTGGGGCGCGGCCGAGCCGCTGCGCCGCATGCTGCGTATCCTGATCGAATCCTGATCCGGGGCTGCCACCTGTTGCCTGGCTGCGTCCGTTGCAGCCAGGCAACAGAATGGATCGCTTTGTCAACAACGCCGCGCCCATGCGCGGCGTTGTTGTATCCGGGCGCCTATTTTCCCGGGCGATGCGTCACAATACGCCGGCATGCGCCCCGCGCCTGCAGGTGCTGGCGCCTGCACGCGGGCTGGCAAAGGGGCCGTTCAGAATGTCCCGCCAGCCGGGCGGACCTGGTTTATGGGGTCGGTTTGTCGATTCATATCGCTACTAAAACATAACGGAGCATAAGGTGAGTGTGAGCCAACATCGCCGGAAAGATGCGCCTACTGCCCGTCAGCGCTGGTCAACGCTGGCCGTCACGGCACTGGGCCTGCTGCTTGCGCAGCCGGCCGCGTATGCCGCGGGGTTCGGGCAATTGCGGGTACAGTCGAATCTGGGGCAGCCGCTGCAGGCTGAGATCGACATCAGTGGGGTCAGTGCCGAGGAGGCCGCGGGGCTCAGCGTCAAGCTGGCGCCGCCAGCGGCCTATGCCGCGGCCGGGCTGACCTATCTGCCGGCGGTCGGCAGCCTGCGGCTGGAGGTCGAGCGCCGCCCGAACGGCAGCTATGTGGCCCGGGTCCGCTCCAGCCAGCCGATCAGCGAGCCCTTTGTCGACCTTCTGGTCGACATGAGCTGGGCCAGCGGCAAGGTCTCGCGCGCCTATACCTTCCTGCTTGACCCGGCCGGGGCCAGGCCTTCCAACCAGACTTTCTCGCCGGCGACGGTGGTGCCGGCCGCGACGCCGGATGCACCGCCGGCAGCGGCCGCACCGCAGCCCGCGCCCGCGCAGCAGACTGCGCCTGCCGCCGCGGCCGAGATTGCCAGGCCGGCCGCACCCGTGCGCCCGGCCCGCCAGGGCGCGAAGCGCGCCGCGGCGCCGGCCGCCAGCGGCGGCGCCGACATGGCGCCCGGCGGCGGCTATACCGTGCAGCGCGGCGACACGC
The DNA here is from genome assembly GCF_055385985.1 of Cupriavidus sp. LA-1. NCBI lineage: Bacteria > Pseudomonadati > Pseudomonadota > Betaproteobacteria > Burkholderiales > Burkholderiaceae > Cupriavidus > Cupriavidus sp. LA-1. Next base: position 959,077 of record NZ_AP031387.1, read on the forward strand.
TTTCCAGCATTGCCGGCGAGGCCGTGCAAGGCCAGGAATCGGTCTCGCTGGACCAGATGCTGGTGGCGCTCTATCGCAACAACCCCAACGCCTTTATCGGCGGCAACATCAACCGGCTGCGCAGCGGCGCGGTGCTGCAGGTCCCGACTCAGCAGCAGGTGCAAGCCGTGACGCCGAAGGCCGCCCGCCGCGAGGTGGTGGCGCGTACGCAGGGCTTCGATGCCTACCGCAGCCGGCTGGCCAGCGCGGCCGCGGCCAAGTCGGTCGAGCCCGACAGCGGGCGCCAGCAATCGGGCAACGTGACCGCCCGCGTGCAGGAGCAGGCCGCCCCGGCCGACGGCCCGCGCGATGAACTGAAGCTCAGCAAGGCCGCGCGTGGCGCGCAGGCCGACGCTGCGGCCAAGGCCGAAGCCGGCATCGCGCGCGAGCGCGAGCTCAAGGAGGCGCAAGCGCGCCTGGCGCAGCTGGAAAAGAACGTCGGCGACATGCAGAAGCTGCTCGAGCTGAAGAACGCCGAGATTGCCAAGCTGAGCCAGGCCAACCAGGCCGCGCTGGCCGACAAGGAAAAGGCTGACGCAGCGGCCAAGGCCGCGGCGGCGGCGCCGACCGTGGTGGCGGCCCAGCCGCCGAAGGCCGATGCCGTGGCCCCGGCTGCTGCCGCCGCAACGGTTGCCGCACCCGCTGCAACCGCTGTTGCGGCAGCCAGCGCACCCGCCGCGGCAACGGCCGGCGCCAGCGCCGCGGATGCTGCGGCCCCGGCTGCTGCCTCCGCCGTGGCCGCAGCGCCCGCCTCGCAGCCGGCTGCCGCCGTGGCTGCCAAGGCCGCGCAGGATGCGGGCGCGGCATCGGCCCCCGCTGCCAAGCGCCCGCCGCCGGTGGTGGCCCAGCCCGAGCCGGTGCCTCAACCGTCGTTCGTCGACGGCCTGCTGGCCAATCCCATGCTGCTGCCCGGCGGCGGCCTGCTGGTGGCATTGCTGGGCGTCTACGCGATCTACCGCCGCCGCCAGCAGCAGAAGACGAGCGAGACGACCGGCTTCGGCGACAGCGTCCTGTCGCAGGAAAGTACGGTGATGGCCGGCGCCAATTCGCTGTTCGGCACGGCCGGCGGGCAGAGCGTCGATACCTCGCAGCACAGCGTGTTCGGTGCGGACTTCCGCATCGGCAACAACACGCCGGAAGCCAACGAGGTCGACCCCATCGCCGAGGCCGAGGTCTATATCGCCTATGGGCGCGATGTGCAGGCAGAGGAAATCCTGCGCGAAGCCCTGGAGAAAAACCCGGAGCAGCAGCCGGTACGGCTCAAGCTCCTGGAGATTTACAGCAACAGACAGGATGTGGAAGGGTTCCGCGTGATTGCAGAAGAAATGTTCGCCCAGACCGGCGGACAAGGGGCGGAATGGCTGAAGGCAGCAGAAATGGGGCGCGCGCTTGAACCGGGCAACGCGCTCTTCCTGGTGGTAACGCCAGAGTCCGCCGGTCCCGAGACGGCGTCGCTCACGATGGACCAGTGGCGCACTCAGGATCCGTCGCATGACCCGGCCGCGATCCCGCGGCTGGAGCCGTCGCTGGGCGACCTGGCGCTGCCGCTGGACGCCTTCCCGGCACCGGCCGCCGGCGACCCGATCGTCGCCCCGGCCTCTGCCGCCATGGTGTTCGGCGCTGAGGCGCAGGATGCCGGCGAGGCCGTGCGCCTGGACCTTGGCTTGCCGGAGGCCGGCGTCGACCCGCTTGCCGACGACGTGCCCACGCTCGACACGCCGACCCGCGGCCGTCCGCTGGAGTTCGACATGTCCGGGCTGTCGCTCGACCTGGGCGGTGCCTCGCTGGACGACGCGCGCAGCAAGACCGTGCTGGACGAGGCCACCGCGCCGCTGCCGGCCGCCACCATGCTGCGCGACGGCAAGCTGGCCGAGCCGATCGACCTGTCGCGGGTGGCGCCCGACACCGGCGGCGTCCTCACGCATGGGGTCTCGCCGAGCACGCTGTCGGCCGACGGCATGGACGGCGGGCGCGACATGCAGATCAAGCTGGACCTGGCCCGCGCCTATATCGAGATCGGCGACAAGGAAGGCGCGCGCGAGCTGCTGCAGGAAGTGGTCGAGCAGTCGCAGGACCCGCTGCAGGCCGAGGCCCGTTCCCTGCTCAAGGAAGTGGCCTGAGCTATCATTGACGGTCCGGCTGCGGCACGCGCTGCCGCGGCCTGAAGCGATGCGCCGGAAGCGTCCCTTCCGGCGCATTTGCTTTTCCGGCGGGCCTGGCGTGAACCACTGCGCCTGAAGCCGTGCCCGCCGCCTTGCCTGATCCCCTGACATGAACCGCATCGCTCTTGGCCTGCACTACGACGGCGCCGCCTTTTCGGGCTGGCAGTCGCAGCCGCACCGCAACACCGTCCAGGACCGCCTGGAAGACGCCATCGAGCGCTTTGCCGGCGTGCGCCTGCTGACCACGGTGGCGGGGCGCACCGATACCGGCGTGCATGCGCTTGGCCAGGTCATCCACCTGGATACTGCACTGGAGCGCGAGCCTTTTTCCTGGGTGCGCGGCGTCAATGCCTTCCTGCCGCCATCGATCGCGCTGCAGTGGGCATTGCCGGTCGACGATGGCTTCCATGCCCGTTTCCTGGCGTTCGAGCGCATGTACTACTACGCGCTCTACACCGGCCCGCACCGCGTGCCGCTGGTGCATGGCCGCGCCGGCTACCAGATGCTGCCGCCGGGCCAGCGGCTGGACGTGGACGCCATGCGCGAGGCGGCAGCCTGCCTGATCGGCGAGCACGATTTTTCCGCCTTCCGCGCGGCTGAATGCCAGGCCAAGTCGCCGGTCAAGACCATGTACGACGTCACCATCCGGGACGACGGCAACTGGGTGTTCCTGCGCTTTCGCGCCAGCGCCTTCCTGCACCACATGGTGCGCAACCTGATGGGCTGCCTGGTGGCGGTGGGGCGCGGACGCTACCCGGCGCAGTGGCTGGCGCAGGTGCTGGCCGGGCGCGAGCGCAAGCTGGCGGCGCCGACGTTTATGCCGGACGGCCTCTACCTCGTCGGCGTCAAGTATCCTGATCCTTACCGGCTTCCCGCGGCCGATCCGTCCGCAAGCCTGTTCCATGGAGTCTTCGATGACGCATCCTGAGGCCGCCAAAGGCAGCACGACGCACATGCCGGCCCGCACCCGCATCAAGATCTGCGGCCTGACCCGCGAGGAGGATGTGCGCGCCGCCGTGGACGCCGGCGCCGACGCCATCGGCCTGGTGTTCTACCCCAAGAGCCCGCGCTACGTCGACGTGGCGCGCGCGGCGGCGCTGGCCGAGGCCGCTGGCCCGTTCGTGGCGATCACGGGGCTGTTCGTCAACGCCGACCTGGAAGACATCGCCCATGTGGCAGAGCGGGTGCCGCTGACGCTGCTGCAACTGCACGGCGACGAGACTCCCCAGTTCTGCTCGCAGGCATCGCAGCGCTGCCGGCTGCCGTTCCTGCGCGCCGCCCGTGTCCGCCCGGGCCTCGATTTGGTAGAATTCGCCGATCAATACCGTGATGCCGCTGCCTTGCTGCTCGACGCCTTCGTCGAAGGCTATGGCGGTGGCGGCCACGTCTTCGACTGGACCCTGATTCCTCCGGCATGGCTTCCGCCTACTCCCCCGGTACCAGCTACCGGCAACCCGAACGCAAGCGGCGCTCCTCGCATCGTTTTGAGTGGTGGGTTGAACGCGCAAAACGTCGCTGGCGCGATTGAACGCGTGCGGCCCTACGCTGTGGATGTCAGCAGCGGGGTAGAGGCCGCCAGGGGCGTGAAGGACCACGCCCGCATCGCCGCGTTCGTGCGCGCAGTGCGCAGTACCGAGGCAGGATGAGCCGGGCCGTCTTTCGCGTCTCCCGCGTCTTTCCCCATGCCGCCCGTGACCTGCCGCTTGCGGGCACACGCATCGCAGTCAACCATGCGCCCTTGCCGGATGAGGCAAGGCCGCTGTTCTGAAGAGTCTAGACATGTACGACTTGCCCGATTCCCGTGGCCATTTCGGCCCCTATGGCGGCACCTTCGTGTCCGAAACGCTGGTCCACGCGCTCGATGAGCTGCGCGAGGCCTATGCGCACTACCAGAAGGATCCGGAGTTCGATGCCGAATACCGCCGCGAACTGAAGCACTTTGTCGGCCGTCCGTCGCCGATCTACCACGCGCAGCGCTGGAGCGAGACGCTCGGCGGCGCGCAGATCTACTTCAAGCGCGAAGACCTGAACCACACCGGCGCGCACAAGATCAACAACGTGATCGGCCAGGCGCTGCTGGCCAAGCGCATGGGCAAGCCGCGCGTGATCGCCGAGACCGGCGCAGGGCAGCATGGCGTGGCCACCGCCACCATCGCCGCGCGCTTCGGCATGGAGTGCGTGGTCTACATGGGGGCCGAGGACGTCAAGCGCCAGGCCGCCAACGTCTACCGCATGAAGCTGCTGGGCGCCACCGTGGTGCCGGTGGAAAGCGGCTCGCGCACGCTCAAGGACGCGCTCAATGAAGCCATGCGCGACTGGGTCACCAACGTCGAGAACACCTTCTACATCATCGGCACCGTGGCCGGCCCGCACCCGTACCCGATGATGGTGCGCGACTTCCAGTGCGTGATCGGCGAGGAAGCCAAGGTGCAGATGCCGGAAATGACCGGCCGCCAGCCGGATGCCGTGATCGCCTGCGTGGGCGGCGGCTCCAACGCCATGGGTATCTTCTACCCGTACATCGAGCACCAGGACGTGCAGCTGATCGGCGTGGAAGCCGCCGGCGACGGCCTGGACACCGGCCGCCACGCGGCCTCGCTGACCGGCGGCACGCCGGGCGTGCTGCACGGCAACCGCACCTACCTGCTGCAGGACGCCAACGGCCAGATCATCGAGACCCATTCGGTGTCGGCCGGCCTGGACTACCCGGGCGTGGGCCCGGAGCATGCCTGGCTCAAGGACAGCGGCCGCGCGCAGTACGTGCCGATCACGGACGAGGAAGCGCTCAAGGCCTTCCATGACTGCTGCCGCATCGAGGGCATCATCCCGGCGCTGGAATCGAGCCACGCCATCGCCTATGCCTGCAAGCTGGCGCCGACGCTGCCCAAGGACAAGCTGCTGCTGGTGAACCTGTCCGGACGCGGCGACAAGGACATGCACACCGTGGCCGAGCGCGCGGGGCTCAAGCTCTGATGCGCGCGCTGCCTCCGACCGGACTTGCCGTGGGCGGCGCGGGTGCACCGGATGCGTCCGGTGCGCCCGATTCCGCCCAGTTGCGCCTGTTCCAGGAAGACATGTTCGAGGGCATTGCCCGCCTGCCGGACGGCTCGGTCGACCTGATCGTCGCCGATCCGCCCTACGGGCTGGGCAAGGACTACGGCAACGATTCCGACCTGCTGTCGGGCCAGGCGTACCTGGACTGGTCCGAGCGCTGGATGGACGCGGTCGTGCCCAAGCTCGCACCCAAGGGCACGCTCTACCTGTTCTGCACCTGGCAGTACTCGCCCGAGTTGTTCGTGATGCTCAAGCGGCGCCTGACCATGATCAACGAGATCATCTGGGACCGCCGCGTGCCCAGCATGGGCGGCACCACGCGCAAGTTCTCGTCGGTCCACGACAACATCGGCTTCTTTGCGCGCGCGCGCGACTACTACTTCGATCTCGACCCGGTCCGCATCCCGTACGACCCCGAGACCAAGAAGGCACGCAGCCGCCCGCGTTTCGAAGGCAAGAAGTGGCTGGAGGTGGGCTACAACCCGAAGGACCTGTGGAGCGTCTCGCGCATCCACCGCCAGGATCCGGAGCGCGCCAACCATCCGACGCAGAAGCCGCTGGAGATCGTCGAGCGCATGGTGCTGTCGAGCTGCCCGCCGGGCGGCCTGGTGCTGGACCCGTTCGCCGGCAGCGGCACCACCGCGGTGGCCTGCCTGCGCCACGGGCGGCGCTTTGCCGGCTACGAGATCAATCCGGAGTATGTGCAGGTGGCGTGCGGCCGTGTCTCCGCCGCCGCCGCGGCCCTTGCCGTCACGAACGCTGCCGCCGAACCTGCCGCCACCCCAACCCTGGCCGCCGCCAACGACGATGTCTCGCCGGCGCCGCGGCCTCACCTGATTCCCTGATATGTCCCGTATCCAGAAGACGTTCGCGGCACTGGCCGCGCAGCAGAAGAAGGGCCTGATTCCGTTTATCACCGCCGGCGACCCTGAGCCCGGCCTGACCGTGGCGCTGATGCACGCGCTGGTGGCGGGCGGTGCCGACGTGATCGAGCTGGGCGTGCCGTTCTCGGACCCGATGGCCGACGGCCCCGTGATCCAGCGCGCCTCCGAGCGCGCGCTGGCGCAGGGCGTGTCGCTGACCCAGGTGCTGCAGTGGGTGCGCGAGTTCCGCCAGACCAACGCCGACACCCCGGTGGTGCTGATGGGCTACGCCAACCCGATCGAGTGCATGGGCGAGCAGGCCTTTGCCGCCGCCGCGCGCGAAGCCGGCGTCGACGGCGTGCTGGTGGTCGACTATCCCCCCGAGGAGTGCGAGTCGTTCGCCGGGTTGATGCGTGACAACGGCATGGACCCCATCTTCCTGTTGGCGCCGACCTCGACCGATGCGCGCATCGAGGCGGTGGCGCGCGTGGCCAGCGGCTACCTGTACTACGTGTCGCTCAAGGGCGTGACCGGGTCGGCCGCGATCGACCTCGGCAGCGTGGCCGCGCGCCTGCCGCTGATCAAGCAGCACGCCAACCTGCCGGTGGGCGTGGGCTTCGGCATCCGCGACGCGCAGACCGCGCGCGCGATCGGCAGCGTGGCCGACGCCGTGGTGATCGGCAGCCGCCTGGTGCAGTTGCTCGAGGACACGCCGCGCGAGCAGGCGGTGGCGACGCTGCAGGCATTTATCGCCGAGATCCGCCAGGCGCTCGATAGCTGAAGTGATGCAATGCCGGCTCGGTGGTCGCCTGGAAGTGCGTCAGTATGCGCAAATTGCGCGTTGCGCTTCGAGGTCACCGGGCCGGCATGGTAAATTCGCGGGTTGATTCCCTGCCATCTGCCAACGGGCGTCCCGACACCGGGCTTGCCGGCGGACCGCAGTCATCCGAAAGGAGCTTTCATGAGCTGGTTGGATAAACTCCTGCCCCCCAAGATTCAACAGACCGACCCCAGCACCCGCAAGGGCATCCCTGAGGGTTTGTGGGTCAAGTGCCCGTCGTGCGAGTCCACCCTGTACCGGACCGACGTCGAGGCCAATCTGCACGTCTGCCCCAAGTGCGACCACCATATGCGCATCAGCGCGCGGGCGCGCCTGGACGCGCTGCTGGACGCCGAAGGCCGCTATGAGATCGGCCAGGAGATCGTGCCGGTCGACGCACTGAAGTTCAAGGATTCCAAGAAGTACCCGGACCGCATCAAGGCCGCCATGGACGACACCGGCGAGACCGATGCCATGGTGGTGATGGGCGGTGCCATCCACACCATCCCGGTGGTGGCGAGCTGCTTCGAGTTCGAGTTCATGGGCGGCTCGATGGGCTCGGTGGTGGGCGAACGCTTCGTGCGCGGCGCGCAGGCCGCGCTGGAGCAGAAGGTGCCGTTCATCTGCTTTACCGCCACCGGCGGCGCGCGCATGCAGGAAAGCCTGCTGTCGCTGCTGCAGATGGCCAAGACCACCTCGATGCTGAACCAGCTGAGCGCAGCCAGGCTGCCGTTCATCAGCGTGCTGACCGACCCGACCATGGGCGGCGTGTCGGCCAGCTTCGCCTTCCTGGGCGACGTGGTGATCGCCGAGCCCAAGGCGCTGATCGGCTTTGCCGGCCCGCGCGTGATCGAGCAGACCGTGCGCGAGAAGCTGCCTGAAGGCTTCCAGCGTTCGGAATTCCTGCTGACCAAGGGCGCGATCGACATGATCGTCGACCGCCGCAAGATGCGCGCGGAGCTGGCGCAGCTGCTGGCGCTGCTGCAGAAGCAGCCCGCCGACGCGGTGGCATAACAACGTCTGCATGGCAGATCAAGGGCGCGGGTGGTTGACGCGCCTTTCGCTTTTTCTGGCCACTTTTCCTGGCCGCCATATCGGACTGGGCACAAGCCCGGCCTTGACTTTGCCGCTGGCTGGCCAAATCTGGTAGCAACAGCTTTCCTCGCACCCCACATGCCTGTCTTCCATACGCTCCCCGAATGGCTTGCCCATCTCGAAATCGCCCATCCCGTGGGCATCGACATGGGCCTGGCGCGCATCACGCGCGTGAAGGAGGCCCTCGGGCTGCGCATCGACGCCGTGGTGTTCACGGTGGGCGGCACCAACGGCAAGGGCTCTACCTGCGCCATGCTGGAGCGCATCCTGCTTGAAGCCGGCTACAAGGTGGGCTGCCATACCTCGCCGCACCTGATCTCGTTCAACGAGCGCGCCCGCATCAACGGCGAGATCGCCAGCGATGCGCAGCTGCTGCCGCATTTCGAGGCGGTCGAGCGCGCGCGCAACAGCTTTGCCGACCCGATCAGCCTGACCTACTTCGAGTTCACCACGCTGGCGATCATCCATGCCTTCGCCGCGGCCGGGCTGGACGCGATCATCCTGGAAGTCGGCCTGGGCGGGCGGCTCGATGCGGTCAACGTGATCGATACCGACTGCGCCATCGTCACCAGCGTCGATATCGACCATACCCAGTACCTGGGCCATACGCGCGAGGAGATCGGCTTCGAGAAGGCTGGCATCTTCCGCCCGGGCGTGCCCGCGATCTGCGGCGACCCGGTGCCGCCCAAGTCGCTGGTGGCGCACGCCGAAGCCGTCGGTGCCGAGTTGTGGCTGCTGGGGCGCGATTTCCATTTCCACGCTGCCAAGGGCCAGGAGCGCCAGCAATGGGACTGGAGCGGCGGCGGGCGCAAGCTCAATGGCCTGGGCTACCCGGCGCTGCGCGGCGCCAACCAGCTGCTCAATGCGGCGGCGGCGCTGGCCGCGCTGCAGGCCATGCGCCAGCGCCTGCCGGTGAGCGCGCAGGAAGTGCGCAACGGGCTGGCCTTCGTCGAACTGCCGGGCCGCTTCCAGGTGCTGCCGGGCCGCCCGGCGGTGATCCTGGACGTGGCGCACAATCCGCATGCGGCGGCCACGCTGGGGCAGAACCTGGAGAACATGGGGTTCTTCCGCTACACCTATGCGGTGTTCGGCGCGATGCAGGACAAGGACATCGCCGGGGTGCTGCAGCATGTGGCCGACAAGGTCGACCACTGGTGCCTGTGCGACCTGCCGACCGAGCGCGCGGCCAGCGCCGCGGAGCTGCTGGCCAAGCTGGAGGCCGGCGGATTCCAGCCCGGGCCGGATGCCACCGCGGCCTGCTTTTCCAGCCCTGAGGCGGCATTCCGGGATGCCATCGAGCGTGCCACCGAGAATGATAGAATTCTGGTCTTCGGATCGTTCTATACCGTCGCCGGCGTCATGGCCTATCGTGCCACGCAGGCTAACTGAAGCAGGCGCCCCGGCGCCCGCTGACCTGGCAACCCCGGCGGCCTTGGCCGATCATTGAGCGGCAAACGCAACGAGCGGCCCACGAGGCCGTATCACCGAACCAATCTATGGGCCTGCTTTCGCTGTTTTCTTCCCGCAAGGGCAACGACCCGGCACCCGAGCGTGCGCGGCGCCAGCGCACCGACACGGGTGCGGGCATCGCCTCGTCGCGCCGCCTGGCCGATGAGTATGCCGACGACACGCTGGACCCCGAATTCCCGCAGAAGCAGCGCGCGCGCCGCCGGCTGATCGGCGCCGTGGTGCTGATGGTGGCCGCCGTGATCGTGCTGCCGATCGTGTTCGAGTCCAAGCCGCGGCCGGTGTCCGAGGACGTCTCGGTCAAGGTCACGGGCGGGCAGGGGGCGCAGAAGCCCCGCGTCGAGCCCCGCAAGGCCGATCCGCTGCCGCCTGCACCGGCCGCGCGCAACGATGCCGCGGCACTGGACGCCGGCGAGGAAATCGTCAACACGCCGCAGCCCGCGGCAACGGCCGCTGCCGCCGACAAGCCCGCGCAGCGTGCCGAGGCCAAGCCCGAAGCCAAGCCGGGCAGCGGCAAGTACCTGATCCTGATCGGCGCTTTCTCTTCCGAAGAGCGCGCCAAGGGCTGGCTGGCCAAGCTCAAGGCGAGCAAGGTCCCGGCCTATGTCGAAAAGAAAGTGCTGGCCGATGGCGAACGCATCCTGCTGCGTGCCGGCCCCTTCAGCGACCGCGATGCTGCCGACGCCGCCGACAAGCGCATCCGGGCAGTGGGGTTGGCCTCCAGGGTCGTGGAACAGTAAAGGGCAGCCACGGCCGGTGCCTGTGCCCGGCCGCCAGCAACGATGCAGCCGACTTTCTTCGACTATGCCGTGGTCTTCATCCTGCTCGCCTCGGGCCTGCTCGGCGTGCTGCGCGGCCTCGTGCGCGAGGTGCTGTCGCTGATCGGCTGGGTGGTGGCGTTCTGGGTGGCGTTCCGCTACGGCGCGGTGGCCGCGGGCTGGATACCTGAATCGATGCCCGGTGGCGAGCTGGCCCGGCATGCGCTGGGCTTCGTGGTGCTGCTGATCGGCACCGTGCTGGGGGCCTCGCTGGCCGGCATGGTGGTCGGGCAGCTGCTGGAGAGCACCGGGCTCAAGCCCGCCGACCGCGGGCTGGGACTGATGTTCGGCCTGGTGCGCGGCGTGTTGCTGGTGATGGTGATGGTCACGCTGGCAAGCCTGACCAAACTGCCGGAGGAACCGTTCTGGCGCAACGCGGTAAGCCGCCCCTACGTGATGCAGGCCATGGAATCGGTCAGGCCATGGCTGCCGCCGGAGCTGGCGAAGTACGTGAAGACATAAGGCCGGGCACGTTGCCCGGCTGGTAGTAACGCAGGCCTTGGGGTCCGGAGGATATGCCGGGCCAGGCTGCGCCCCCTGAATCAAAGCCTTTCCTGGGAGCTTGGCATGTGCGGTATCGTCGGTGTGGTGTCATCCACGCCCGTCAACCAATTGATTTACGACAGCCTGCTGTTGTTGCAACATCGCGGACAGGATGCTGCCGGCATCGCCACCGCCAACGGCAGTACCTTCCACATGCACAAGGCCAACGGCCTGGTGCGCGATGTCTTCCGCACCCGCAACATGCGCAGCCTGCCCGGCGCTGCCGGTATCGGCCAGGTGCGCTATCCGACCGCCGGCTCGGCATCCAGCGAGGAAGAGGCGCAGCCGTTCTACGTGAATGCGCCGTACGGCGTGATCCTGGCGCACAACGGCAACCTGACCAACTGGGAGCAGCTGCGCGAAGAGATGTTCCGCCGCGATCGCCGCCACATCAACACGCATTCGGACACCGAAGTGCTGCTGAACGTGCTGGCCGACGAGCTGCAGCGCGCCAGCAGCGGCATGGCGCTGGACCCGGACATGATCTTCACGGCGGTCAGCGGCCTGCACCGCCGCGTGCGCGGCTCGTATGCCATCGCCGCGCAGATCGCCGGCTACGGCATGCTGGCGGTGCGCGACCCGTTCGGCATCCGCCCGCTGTGCCTGGGCAGCGTCGAGACCCCGACCGGCAAGGAATGGATGGTGGCCTCCGAGTCCGTGGCGCTGGAAGGCATCGGCTACAAGCTCGAGCGCGACGTGGCGCCGGGCGAGGCCATCTTCATCGACCTGGACGGCAAGCTCCACACCAAGCTGTGCGCCGAGCACGCGGTGCTGACGCCTTGCATCTTCGAATACGTCTACCTGGCCCGTCCGGATTCGTGCATCGACGGCGTGCCGGTCTATGACGCGCGCCTGCGCATGGGCGACTACCTGGCCGAGAAGATCCGCCAGGAAGTGTCGGCCGGCGATATCGACGTGGTCATGCCGATCCCCGATTCCAGCCGTCCGGCCGCGATGCAGGTGGCCAACCGCCTGGGCGTGAATTACCGCGAAGGCTTCTTCAAGAACCGCTATGTCGGCCGCACCTTCATCATGCCCGGCCAGGCAGTGCGCAAGAAGTCGGTGCGCCAGAAGCTCAATGCCATGGGCGTGGAGTTCAAGGGCAAGAACGTGCTGATCGTCGATGACTCGATCGTGCGCGGCACCACTTCGTTCGAGATAGTGCAGATGGCGCGCGACGCCGGCGCCAACAAGGTGATCTTCGCCTCGGCCGCGCCGCCGGTGAAGTACCCCAACGTGTACGGCATCGACATGCCGACCCGCAGCGAACTGGTGGCCCACAACCGCACGCACGAAGAGATCGCGAAGATCATCGGCGCGGACAAGCTGGTGTACCAGGACGTGGAAGCGATGAAGCAGGCCGTGCGCGACATCAACCCGGCGCTGAACGACTTCGATGCTTCGTGCTTCGATGGCCGCTACATTACCGGCGATATCGACGAGGCCTACCTGAACCGCCTGGAAACTGCGCGCAGCCAGGCCGACCGCGATGGCACTAATGGTGACACCGAGCGCTCGCAACTGCACCTGCAGCGCTCCGGCGGCAACGAGTAAGCCGTGCCGCACGCGCCAGCGCGTTGACTAACGCGAAGCCCGGCCGTAACATGGCCGGGCGTCGATTTGATAGTCAGCTTGCGGACGCGGGTACAGCCCGAAACAGCTAAAGAGATGGCGGTCAGCAACGAATTCCGGTCCCCAGTGCCTTCCCGGCACCGCGATTCCCGGAAGCCGGCCGCCACAGCCTGAAGCCAAAGGCCATTCGCAGAACAGCAAGCCCGTCGATCCGACCACCCGATCGCACGGGCTTTTTTCATGGCTGCGCGCCGCTTCCCCGGACCGGCGCGCAGCTTGTCGAAACCATCGCATTCGCGCGGGTACGACCGCGCCACCAGCATGAACGAACCGCTCAACCCCGAATCGCTCGGCATCGACACCCTTGGCGTGCGCGCCGGCACGCTGCGCAGCGAATTCATGGAGCACTCCGAGGCCATGTACCTGACCTCGAGCTTCTGCTTCGGCAGCGCGGCCGAGGCCGCCGAACGCTTCGCCAACTCGGAAGAGGGCTTCACCTACTCGCGCTTCACCAACCCGACGGTGTCGATGTTCCAGTCGCGCCTGGCCGCGCTCGAAGGCGCGCAGGCCTGCATGGCGACCGCTTCGGGCATGAGCGCGATCCTGTCGGTGGTGCTGTCGTCGATGCAGGCGGGCGACCACCTGGTCAGCTCGCGCGCGATCTTCGGCTCGACCATGACGCTGTTCGGCAATATCTTCTCGAAGTTCGGCGTCGAGACCACCTTCGTCGATCCCAGCGACCTGAACGCCTGGCGCGCCGCGGTGCGCCCGAACACCAGGCTGTTCTTCCTGGAAACCCCGTCAAACCCGCTGACCGAAGTGGCCGACATTGCCGCCGTGGCCGACATCGCCCATGATGCGGGCGCGCTGCTGGTGGTCGACAACTGCTTCTGTTCGCCGGCGCTGCAGCAGCCGATGAAGTTCGGCGCCGACATCGTGGTGCATTCGGCCACCAAGCATATCGACGGCCAGGGCCGCGTGCTGGGTGGGGCAGTGCTGGGCACGCACGATTACATCATGGGCAAGGTGTTCCCGTTTGTGCGCACCGCCGGCCCGACGCTGTCGGCATTCAACGCATGGGTGCTGCTCAAGGGCATGGAGACACTGGCGATCCGCATGGAGCGCCATTCGGCCAGCGCGCTGTCGCTGGCGCAGTTCCTGGAGTCGCATCCGGCCGTGGCGCGCGTGTTCCATCCGGCGCTGAAATCGCACCCGCAGCACGAGATCGCCATGCGCCAGCAAAGCGGCGGCGGCGCGATCGTGTCGTTCGAGCTGAAGGGCGCCACGCCCGAGCAGCAGCGTGCCAACGCCTGGCGCGTGATCGACAACACCCGTCTGTGCTCGATCACCGGCAACCTGGGCGACACCCGCACCACCATCACGCACCCGTACACCACCACGCACGCGCGCGTGAGCCCCGAGGCCAAGGCGGCCGCGGGCGTGGGCGAAGGGCTGATCCGCCTGGCGGTGGGACTGGAGTCGGTCGAGGACCTGAAGGCCGACCTGCTGCGCGGCCTGGGCGACTGAGCGCGCTTACTGCGCCGGCTGTGGCGACTGTGCTGGCGGTGGCGACGGGGGCGGCGCGGCTTCGTCGCTGCCGGCCACGGCCTTCACGCCAGCAGCCGTGATGTCGTAAGTAGTGCTGACCGCGGTAGTGGCCACGCTGACGGCGGCCGATCCCACGGTTGCCACCGTCGATACCGCGGCACTGCCCACCGCCACCACCATGCATCCGGCCAGCGACACCGTCGCGAATGCGGCCGCCAGCGCCAGGGCGCGCTGCAAGGTGGCGGATTCTCCGCTATCGTTGCGCACGTTACGACGCAATCCGAGGAATTGATATGGCATGGACGCTGCTGGCCCTGGCGGGGGCTGTTCGAGGTGGTGTGGGTGATCGGCCTCCGGGCCGGCATCGGCGCGGCCGGCACCGCGATCCCCGGCATCATACCCTTCAATGAGCCTGCCACCGCGGCGCGGCTGGGCTGCATGGGCGTGATCGTGAGCGGAATTGCCGGGCTCAAGCTGATAAGCAGCGCCTGAGCCTGGCATGCGGCAGTCTTAGCGCAGCAGTCGGCGGCGCAGCAGCACCAGGCATACCACCAGCGCCGCCACCGCATAGGCGCCCAGCACCGCGAGATGCAGGCCGGCGCCATCCACCGGACGGCCCAGCATCAGCGGGCGGATCAGCGCCACGGTGTGCGCCAGCGGCAGCAGCTTGGTGGCTGCCTGCACGCCTTCGGGCAACTGCTCCAGCGGGAAGAACACGCCGGAGAGCAGCAGCATCGGCGTCATCACCAGGGTCTGGTAGAACATGAAGAAGTCGTAGCTGGGCGCCAGCGCGGTGACGATCATCGCCAGCGCGGCAAAGGCAATGCCGGCCAGCACGATCACCGGCAGCGCCAGCAGCGCACCGGGCATTTGCGCATAGCCGAGCGCGCCCGCCACCAGCATGATGGCCAGCCCGGACAGCACTGCCTTGCTGGCGGCCCAGGCAATCTCGCCCAGCACCACGTCGCCCAGCGTAAGCGGGGCATGCATGATCGCTTCCCAGGTGCGCTGCACATGCATGCGCGAGAAGGCCGAATACATCGACTCGAAGCTGGCCGACATCATCACGCTGGACGCGGTGGTGCCGGCCGCCAGGAAGGCGATATACGACACGCCGTTGACCTGGCCCACCATCAGCCCCAGCCCGAGGCCGAGGCCGAACAGGTAGATCATCGGGTCGGCCAGGTTGCCGATCATCGACGGGATGGCCAGCTTCTTCCACACCATGTAGTTGCGGTACCAGACCATCATCCAGTTGCGCAGGTTGCGCGGCAGCAGCGGCTGCGGATAGGTCTGCCGCGGGACCGCGGCCGTGCGGCCGGCGATGGCGGGGGAGGTATCGGTGGTATCCGCGCGGGGATCCTGTTCGCTCATGTCAGTGCCTCGGTTCAGTCCCGCATCTCGCGGCCAGTCAGCTTGAGGAACACGTCCTCCAGGTTGGCCGGGCGGTGCAGGTAGCGCACGCCGCTCCTGCCGTGCAGCGCCGCCAGCAGCGGGGCGGGCTCGCGGACATAGCAGAACAGCGTCTCGCCGCTCATCTCCGTGCGCTGCGCCAGCGGCGTCAGGCTGTCGCGCAGCGTGTCCAGTTCATCGCCATAGACCTCGACCACGTCGCAGCCGATCTGGCTGTCGATCAGGTCGTGCGGCTTGCCTTCGGCAATCTTGCGGCCGCCGTCGATCACGCACAGGTAGTTGCACAGCCGCTCGGCCTCTTCCATGAAGTGCGTGGTCAGCAGGATGGTCTTGCCGCTGGCCATCAGCGACTTCAGGCGCTCCCAGATCAGGTGGCGCGCCTGCGGGTCCAGGCCGGTGGTGGGTTCGTCCATCACCAGCAGGTCGGGGTCGTTGATCAGCGCGCGCGCCACGGTCAGGCGCCGGCGCATGCCGCCGGAGAGGTCGCGCACCTGGGCATCGGCGCGGTTCTCGAGCCGGGCGAATTCCAGCAGCATCGGCACGCGCCGCTCGATCTCGGCCGACGATAGTCCGAAGTAGCGCCCGAAGATGCGCAGGTTCTCGATCACCGAGAAGTCCGGGTCGAGGTTGTCGAACTGCGGCACCACCCCCACGCGCATGCGCGCTTGCGGCGCACGCTCGGGGATGGGCTCGCCGCACAGCGTCAGCGTGCCGGCCATGGGCGTGGTCAGGCCCAGCAGCAGGCGCAGGGTGGTGGTCTTGCCGGCGCCGTTGGGGCCCAGCAGGCCGAAGCACTGGCCGCGAAATACCTGGAGGTCGAGGTCGTCGACCACGACCGTGTCGCCGTATTGCTTGCGCACCTTGCGCAACTCGAGGATGGCAGTCAAGGCAGGGTCCGGTGTGGCGCCGCATGGGCGCAATATCTGTCATTATGCCGGTCATCGGCGTCGCGCTCAGGTGATGCGGTGCAGCAGAAGCCGCGGCCGCAACGAGCGGGGGCTGGCCTGGCGCGCGGGCATAAAAAAACCGCCAGCGAACTGGCGGTTCTTCTTGCCTGGCAGTACCAGGCGGCGAAGCGTACTGGAATCAGTACATCTTCTTCGGCAGCATCTGCATGCGCAGGCGCTTGCGCAGACGTGCTTCGGCGGCCTTCTTCTTGCGCTTGCGCTCGGTCGTCGGCTTCTCGTAAGCGGTGCGGCTCTTGAGTTCAACGATCAGGCCAGTCTGCAGAATGGCGCGACGGAAACGCCGCATTGCAACTTCAACGGGCTCACCGGGTTTCAAGACGATCTTAGTCAATTCAGTCCTTTAGGGGATTGCCGCAAGGAGCGGCTGGTTCACACGGGGGGAAACTGCGGTCGCCGGAGCGACTGGTATTGCACGCCGGGCTAATGCCCTGTGCGCCCCCGCGAACCTGAAAGATGTGGACGTTTCAGTCCGTGCAGCCAGTGTCAGGGGTGATAGCGCCAGGTCCTATACAACTGGAGCCTGACAGTACCGGTTTCCATGAATGCTATACGCCCGTAACTATGGCATGTATACGACGCCACTGTCAAGAATGCAGTGCAATGCGCGCGCGGGTGTGGCGTCGGAAATGTCCCAGCAGTCTCTTTTGGCGCACTTTGTGCCGCCGCCTGCGTGGCACAATCTGGCTGCGCTCCCGCCGCTGCGGGGTAAGGGCGCCCGCCATGCCCGAGCGGCGCCAAGCCGACGACCTCCGTCCTGACCCCGGCAACCATTCAAGGATCCGAAGCGTCATGCCATTCGAGTTTTCGCCCACGGTGCTGCTGGTGGAAGACGAGCCCCATATCCGCCGCTTCGTGCGCGCGGCGCTGCAGGACGAGGGCTGCACCGTGCATGAGGCCGAATCGCTGCAGCGCGGCCTGATCGAGGCTGGCACGCGCCAGCCGGACCTGGTGATCCTGGACCTGGGCCTGCCCGATGGCGACGGCGTATCAATGATCGGTGACCTGCGCACCTGGACCGAGGTGCCGGTGCTGGTGCTGTCGGCACGGACCGGCGAGGCCGAGAAGATCCGCGCGCTTGACGCCGGCGCCGACGACTACCTGACCAAGCCCTTCGGCGTGGGCGAGCTGGTGGCGCGCCTGCGCGTGCTGCTGCGCCGCCATGCGCGTTCCGGCGTGCAGGCGCGGGCGCAGGTGGCGTTCGGGGACATTGCTGTCGACCTGGCCAACCGGCAGGTCACGCGTGCGGGCGAGCTGGTGCACCTGACGCCGATCGAATATCGGCTGCTGGCGGTGCTGCTGGCGCATCGGGGCAAGGTCATGACCCACCGGGAGCTGTTGCGGGAGGTGTGGGGGCCGTCGCACGCCGAGAGCAGCCAGTACCTGCGGGTCTATATGGGCCACTTGCGCCACAAGCTGGAGGCCGACCCGGCCCAGCCTGCCTTTCTGCTGACCGAGATCGGCGTGGGCTACCGCTTCGCCGGCTGATCGGCAGGCCACTCCCAGGACACCTTTTTGTCGGTCACGCGCCGCGTGAGGCCGGCGCACGCCTGCCGCACCCGCTCCCGGTAAACCCGAAACGGCATCGAAAGGGTTTGACGGTGAAATTCATATGTATAAACTTGCATTCATAAATATGAATTCATGCAGGAGCGACGCATGCCAGACCAACCCGTCTATTTCATCTCGGCCGACGACGTCGAGGGCTACCACCCCGCCAACCATGTCGGCACGCTCAACCGCCGGCTGATCGGCCCCGAGACCGTGGGCTCGCGCCACCTGGAAGTCATCCACGGCACCATCGAGAAGGGCAAGGGCGCGCTGCCGCACGCGCATCCCGGCATCGAGCAGGTTTGCTACGTGCTGGAAGGCCGCGCCGTGGCCGAGGTAGGCGGCCAGCGCAAGGAACTTGGGCCGGGCGACTGCTGCTTCTTCCCGCCGGACCAGATGCATGTGTTCACCGTGGTCAGCGACGAGCCGGCCAAGATTCTGGTGATTTATTCCCCGCCATACGAGGAATCCCCCGAGCGCGTGATACGGCCCGCATAAGACGCGGCCGGTCACGGGAAGGGATCAGAAAACTACAGGAGACAACCACCGTGAAGTCCTTCAAGAATGCCTTTGCCAGCCTGATGATCGGGTGCGCCGCGGCGCTGGCCGCCACCCCGGCGCTGTCGGCCGATGAATTCCCGTCCAGGCCGCTGCGCCTGGTGGTGCCGTTTGCCGCGGGCAGCGGCACCGATGCCGTGGCGCGCCTGACCGCGAAGTACCTGGGCGAGTCGCTGCACCAGCCGGTGGTGGTGGACAACAAGCCCGGCGCCAACGGCACCATCGCCGCCGAGTTCGTGGCCAAGGCCCCGGCCGATGGCTACACGCTGTTCATGACCACCAACACCACGCATTCGGCCAACCCGTCACTGATGAAGCAACTGCGCTATGACCCGGTCAAGGATTTCACGCCAGTCTCGCGCATGGGCAACCTGCCGTTCATGCTGGTGGTCAACCCGGCGCTCCCGGTGAAGACGCTGCGTGAGTTCATCGACTACGCCCGCGCGCATCCGGGCCTGAGCTATGCCAGCGGCAACAGCACCGGCATCGTGTCCGGCGCTACCCTGTCCAAGATGGCCGGCCTGAACATGCTGCACGTGCCCTACAAGAGCACGCCGCCGGCCATGACCGATGTGATGGGCGGCCAGGTGCAGGCGATGTTCGTCGACTTTGCCGCCGGTATCGCCAACGTGCGCGCCGGCAAGCTGCGCGCACTGGCGGTGACTACCGCGCAGCGCAGCGCGCTGCTGCCCGACCTGCCGCCGGTGGCGAGCGTGCCCGAGCTGAAAGGGTTTGACATCACCTCGTGGAACGGCGTGTTCGCGCCGGCCGGGGTGCCAGCGCCGGTGGTGGAGCGCCTTAACCGGGAACTGGTTGCCATTGCCAGCAACAAGCAACATGCGGCTCAGTTCCACGCGCTGGGCTTCGAACCGTTCGGCAGCACGCCGGCCGAGCTCAGCCAGTTTGTCGTGGCCGAGCTGCAGAAGTGGTCGCGGCTGGTGAAGGACGCAGGCATCCAGCCGGAGTAAGCGGCGAGCAGGCAACAAACAGGCAGCGAACAAGACAACGACAGCGAACAGGTAACGCCATGAATTTCGATCTCTCCGAAGAACAGTCATCCATCGTCGAGGCCGTGCAGCAGGTCTGCGCGCAGTTCGACATGGAGTACTGGGACCGCCTCGACAAGTCCGCCACCTATCCGCACGAGTTCTACAAGACGCTGTGTGAAGGCGGCTGGCTGGGCGTGGCCATGCCCGAGGCCTTCGGCGGCGCGGGCCTGGGCATCCTGGAAGCGGCGCTGGTGATGCAGACCATCGCGCAGTCGGGCGCGGGCATGACCGGCGCTTCGGCGGTGCATATGAATGTGTTCGGCCTGAACCCGGTGGTGGTGTTCGGCACCGACGAGCAGAAGGGGCGCTTCCTGCCGCCGCTGATCGCCGGCCAGGAGAAGGCCTGCTTCGGCGTGACCGAGCCCGACGCGGGGCTGGACACCACCAAGCTCAAGACCTTTGCGCGCAAGGTGCCGGGCGGCTATTCGGTGAGCGGGCGCAAGATCTGGATCTCGACCGCACAGGTGGCCGACCGCATGCTGCTGCTGGCGCGGACCACGCCGCTGGAGGCGGTGAGGAAGCCGACCGAAGGGCTGTCGCTGTTTTACACCAGGGTCGACCGCAGCAAGATCGAGATCCGCGAGATCGACAAGATGGGCCGCGCCGCCGTCGATACCAACATGCTGTTCATCGACGACCTGTTCATCCCCGGGGAAGACCGCATCGGCGAAGAGGGCAAGGGCTTCGAGTACATCCTGCACGGCCTGAATCCGGAGCGCATCCTGATCGCCGCCGAGGCCATCGGGCTGGGCCGTGCCGCGCTGGCCATCGCCACCCAGTACGCCAAGGAGCGCGTGGTGTTCGGCCGCCCGATCGGCATGAACCAGGGCGTGCAGCACCCGCTGGCGCAGGCGTGGATGCAGCTGGAATCGGCCAACCTGATGATGCTCAAGGCCGCCGCGCGCTACGATGCGGGCCAGTCCTGCGGTGCCGAGGCCAATGCCGCCAAGTACCTCGCCGCCGAGGCTGGCCACAACGCCTGCCAGACCGCGATCCTCACACTGGGTGGCATGGGCTACTCGCGCGAGTACCGCGTCGAGCGGCTGCTGCGCGAATCGTATATCCCGCGCATCGCGCCGGTCAGCCCGCAGCTCATCCTGTGCTTTATCGCCGAGCGCGTGCTGGGCTTGCCGAAGTCGTACTGAGCGGAGCGACGATGCCAGACCAGCAAGCGCAGCCGCAAGCGGCCACCGGGCCGCTGGCCGGCATCCGCGTGATCGACATGACCTCGGTCGCGATGGGGCCGTATGCCACGCAGATCCTCGGCGACATGGGCGCCGAGGTGATCAAGGTCGAGCCGCCCGCCGGCGATGTGTTCCGCCACGCCGAACCCGCGCGGCACGCGGCCATGGGGGCCAGCTTCCTGAACCTGAACCGCAACAAGCAGTTCGTGGTGCTGGACGTGAAGCAGCCCGACGACCTCGCCGCGCTGAAGGCCCTGATCGCCACCGCCGATGTCTTTGTCTCTAACGTGCGGCCGCAGTCGCTGCGCAAGCTTGGGCTGGACTATGCGTCGCTGCGGGCGGACCATCCGCGGCTGATCTACTGCGGCGCCTATGGCTATTCGGAAGCGGGCCCCTATGCGGGCGCGCCGGCCTTCGACGACATCATCCAGGCGCGCAGCGGCATGGCGCAGTTCCAGGGCGCCAACTCGAATGAAGGGCCGCAGTACGTCAACACCATCCTGGCCGACAAGGTGGCCGGGCTGACTGTGGCCTATGCGATCCCGATGGCGCTGTACGAGCGCGAGCGCTCCGGCCAGGGCCAGGCCATCGAGGTGCCGATGTTCGAGACGCTGGTGTCCTTTCTTGCCACCGAGCAACTGGCCGGGCAGACCTTTGTCCCGCCGCTGGGACCGGCCGGCTATCCGCGCGTGATGTCGCTGCACCGCAAGCCGTACCGCACGCGCGACGGGCATGTCGCACTGCTGCCGTACACCAGCGCGCAGTGGCTGCGCTTCTTCGATGTGTCCGGCCACGGACAGCTGGCCGGCGATCCGCGCTATGCCACGCCGGGCGCGCGCAGCGCCAATATCGATGCGCTCTACGCCACGCTGGCCGAAATCGTCGCGCAACGCACCACGGCCGAATGGCTGGATCTGCTGCGCGATGCCGATATCCCGCACAGCGAAGTGCCGCACTTCGACAGCCTGGCCGACGACCCGCACCTGCGCGCCACCGGCATGATGTTCGAGTACGACCACCCGAGCGAAGGGCGTCTGCGCGGCGTGGGCATTCCCACGCGCTTCTCGCGCACGCCGGGCAATATCCGCAGCTGGCCCCAGGCCTTGCCGCAAGCCGAAGGCGAGGAGGACTGACCCGCGCCGCCGCGTACAATCCCGGCCAACGGAAACTGAAGTCGAGGAAGCCAACGATGGCAGAAAACGAAGCGGCGGAGAAATCCGGTTACGCCAGCGTCAAGACGGCGCTGCGCGTGATCGAGATCATGGAGATCTATGCGCGTGAAGGGCGCTCGCTGACGCTGACCGAGCTGGCCAGGCTGCTGGGCGCGCCGATGTCGAGCTGCCTGGGGCTGATCCGCACGCTGGCTTCGCTGGGCTACCTGTACGAGACCGGCCGCCGCCAGGGCTATTACCCGACGCGCCGGCTGCTCGACATCGCCCAGCGCATCGCGCGCAACGACCCGCTGCTCGAACGCGTGCAGCCCGTGCTGGAATCGCTGCGCGACACCACCGGCGAGACCGTGGTCTTTGGCAAACTGCAGGATGACGGGCGCGTCCTGTACCTGGAAGCGCGTGAATCCGCCAACCCGGTGCGCTATATCGCCGCGCCCGGCGAACTGCGCGACGCGCATGTCAATTCCATCGGCCGCGCCATCCTGGGCACGCTGACGGCCAGCACGCGCGGCGAGCTGTTGTCAGGCTTTTCGTTTGCCGCGCGCACGCCGCGCACCATCGGCTCGGCGCAGGCGCTGGAAGCGGCCATGCAGGGCTGGCAGAAGCAGGGCTGGTATCCGAATTTCGGCGAGTCGTTTCCCGACCTCGGCGCCATCGCCATTCCGGTGACGATAGGCGGCGCAATTTATGGCCTGTCGGTCGCGGGACCGCTGCATCGGGTGGAAATCAATGCGCAGAGCATCGTCGCGGCACTGAAGGCTGCCGGTGCTTCGCTGCAGGGATGAGGTAAGAGAGAAAGGGGGGGGGCGTTGCGGCAATGCGTGTGC
Source organism: Cupriavidus sp. LA-1 (assembly GCF_055385985.1). NCBI lineage: Bacteria > Pseudomonadati > Pseudomonadota > Betaproteobacteria > Burkholderiales > Burkholderiaceae > Cupriavidus > Cupriavidus sp. LA-1. Next base: position 981,777 of record NZ_AP031387.1, read on the forward strand.
CGTGATGCTTTCCGCGACGATTTGTGCCGAAGCCGGAAACGAAAAAGCCCGGTGCGTTTGCACCGGGCTTCCGTATCGGTTGGCTCCCCGACCTGGGCTCGAACCAGGGACCTGCGGATTAACAGTCCGTCGCTCTACCGACTGAGCTATCGGGGAACAGCTGAGAAAGAAATTATAGCCAGTTTCTCTTTTCTTCGTCAACACCTTTTCGACATTTTGTTTTTGTCAGAAGGTGTCTGGAAGCTTCCGGCTTGCTGTCTGCCGTACGGTGCGAAGGGCATCTCTGCTGGCTTCGTGCCGTCGTGTTGAACAGCGAGGCCGCATTATAGCTACGGTTTTGGATTTGTGCCAGAAAAAAACCGTCTCGCGGCGGTTTTTTTCTGCGGGTCTCGCTCGGGTCAGTCGAACACCGGCGAATCCACGCCGAGGATCTTGTGCAGCTTCGGCGAGGTGGTGGTGTACTGCATGTGGATTTTCTTCTCGGGGAAGATATACGGGGCAGCCCCGAACGCGGCCAGCGCGGCCTCGTGGAAGCCGGACAGGATCAGCTTCTTTTTGCCGGGGTAGGTGTTGATATCGCCCACCGCGAAGATGCCCGGGATATTGGTCTCGAACTTCTCGGTGTCCACCTTGATCTGCTTGCGCTCCAGGTCCAGGCCCCATTCGGCGATCGGCCCCAGCTTGGGCGACAGGCCGAAGAACACCAGCAGGTCGTCCACCGGCAGGCGGCGGGTCACGCCGTCGGCGCCGGTCACCTTGATCTCGGTGAGCACGCCGTCCTTCTCTTCATAGCCGCCGATCTGGCCGACCAGGAACTGCATTTCCATCTGTTCGCACAGTTCCTTCATCTTGGCGACCGAGGCGGGCGCGGCGCGGAAGCCGTCGCGGCGATGGATCATCACCACCGACTCGGCCTTGCCGACCAGGTCCAGGGTCCAGTCCAGCGCCGAGTCGCCGCCGCCGACGATCACCAGGTTGCGGCCGTGGAAGCGGCTCGGGTCCTTGACGCGGTAGTACAGCTGCTTGCCGTCGAACTTGTCGATGCCCTCGACCTTCAGCGTGCGCGGCTGGAACGAACCCACGCCGGCGGCGATGAAGATGGTCCTGGTGATGAAGCGGGTCCCGAGCGAAGTCTCGACGAAGAAGCGGCCGTCTCCACGGCGCTCGACCACGGCGACTTCCTGGCCCAGGTGGAAGGTGGGCTCGAACGGCTCGATCTGCTTGAGCAGGTTGTCGGTCAGTTCCTGGCCGGTGCAGATGGGCACGGCCGGGATGTCGTAAATGGGCTTGTCCGGATAGAGCTCCACGCACTGGCCGCCGACCACCTTCAGGGAATCGATGACATGTGCCTTGATTTCGAGCAGGCCCAGTTCGAAGACCTGGAACAGGCCCACCGGACCCGCACCGACGATCAGCGCATCGATTTCCAGCGGCTGGCCGCCGGCGGGGCTGCCGCCGTCGACCTGCCTGGTCGTGTCGGCGACGGGATTTGGAATGCTCAAGTCCATATTCGTCCTGATACGTTTGCGTGGGCAGCTGGTGCCCGGTATTGCGGAAAGCGCGTGGGGACGGCCTTCTGGTTCTGTCAGCGCTGCAGGTATTGCAGCTTGTCCGTGGCGTCCTTCCACTCCTCGGCCTCGGCCAGCGGGGCCTTGGTCTTGGTGATGGAGGGCCAGTTGCGGGCCAGTTCGGCGTTCAGATCGATGAACTGCTGCTGGTCGCCCGGCACATCTTCCTCGGCATAGATGGCATTCACCGGGCATTCGGCCACGCACACGGCGCAGTCGATGCACTCATCCGGGTCGATGGCCAGGAAGTTGGGGCCTTCACGGAAACAATCGACCGGACATACGTCAACGCAGTCTGTGTAGCGGCAACGGATGCAGGATTCGGTGACAACGTGAGTCATTTCGGTTCCAGGAAAACGGGTCGGCTTTTAATGGGAAACTGTTGGGCCGCTTCTTGCCGGCGGACGCGCTGTGTCTACCACACAGGTTCTGCCGCATGGGTTCAACCACACGGCTGCCACATGTTGCCGCAGAGCAGCATGGGCTGGGCGAGCGCCGGCCGAGGCCTTTCGGAAACCGATATTGTAGCCGAGCCTTCTGGCAAGGATAGCGGGTCTATATAGCCGGATCAGATAGTTTTCTTATTTCTTTATGTACTTTTGATTTAAACCAGGGCAACCCGCTGGCATGTCGGCTCGCCTGAGGGCATGATGAGGGCCGCCAGCAGTCACTTGCATCCGTGCCGGGAGACCCGTATGCCACGCCAGCCTTGCCTTGCCAGCCGTGCCAGCTTGCGGCGCCACGCCGCGATGTGCCGGACATTTGCGTCAATCGCTGTGCTGCTGACGGCATTTCTGGCGCCGATCAGCGCCGCTTCCGCGCAAACGCTGGTCCAGTCTCCGGCCATGGCTGACAGCGTGGTGTCGCGCCTGGTGGCCTGGCGCGCGCGCACCGATGCGCCGGTCGCCTTGCCGGCGCTGACCAGCTTCGACTGGGACACCTTCAGCGTGACCGATGCGCCCGCGGGCGACGGCGTTATCCATTGCGGCCGGGCTGGCCTGATGCCGTGCGGGCCGCAACTGCAGCCACAGCCGGGCGACCGGGTGCAGGTGCTGAGCTTCGAGCGCGCGGGCGTGCAGGTCTATACCGAGCGCATCATGGCCGGCGACGGCGCCTTTGCAGAACCGCTGCCGCGTCAGGTGCCGCGCGCTGCCGCCACGCTGGTGTCGTGCCCCGGCGGGCAGGGCCGCCAGCTGTGGTGCCTGCAGGGCAAGACAAGGGGCGGGGGTGCGTTGCGGCAGCGACAACTCTTTCTCGATGGTGCCTGAGCGGCAAGCCGGGGGCGGGAGGCCCCGGGAGTGGCCGGACTTCGGTTAGCATGACGTACTGACCCCGGCATCGCCGTCTGGCTCGTTATGATCATCCAGTCTCTGCTCGACACCGACCTGTACAAATTCACGATGATGCAGGTGGTGCTGCATCAGTTCCCGCAGGCACAAGTGGAATACCGCTTCAAGTGCCGCAACGCGGGTGTCGACCTCACGCCCTATATCGATGAGATCCGCGCCGAGGTGGCACACCTGTGCCAGCTGCGCTTCACCGACGACGAACTGGCCTACCTGCGCGGCCTGCGCTTCATCAGGAGCGATTTCGTCGACTTCCTCGGGCTGTTCCACCTGAACGAGAAATATGTCTCGGTGCGTCCGTCCCCGCAGGGCAACGGCGAGATCGAGATCTCCATCGTCGGCCCGTGGCTGCACACCATCCTGTTCGAAGTGCCGATGCTGGCGATCGTCAACGAGGTGTATTTCCGCCGCACCCAGCCGCGGCCCGACCTGGCCGAAGGCCGCCGCCGTCTGGAAGACAAGATGGCGTTGCTGAAGACCCCGGAGCTGGCCGATTGCGTGATCGCCGACTACGGCACGCGCCGGCGCTTCTCGCGCGACTGGCAGGAAGAGGTGCTGCTGACCATGCGGCGCCTGCTGGGCCCGCAGCTGGCCGGCACCAGCAACGTCCACTTTGCCCGCCTGCACAATATGGTGCCGCTGGGCACGATGGCGCATGAATACCTGCAGGCCTGCCAGGCGCTGGGCCCGCGGCTGCGCGATTCGCAGGTGTTCGCGCTGGAGCGGTGGGCGCGCGAGTACCGCGGCGACCTGGGCATCGCGCTGTCGGATACCTACGGCTTCGACGCCTTCCTGCGCGACTTCGACCTGTACTTCTGCAAGCTCTTCGATGGCGTGCGCCATGATTCCGGCGACCCGATGCTGTGGGGCGAGCGCATGGTCGCCCACTATGCCGCCAACCGCGTCGACCCGCGCACCAAGACGCTGATCTTCAGCGACAGCCTCGACATCCCGCGGGTGATCGAACTGTATGAGCGCTTCCATGGCCGCTGCCGGCTGGCGTTCGGCGTCGGCACCAACCTGACCAACGATCTCGGCTACACGCCGCTGCAGATCGTGATCAAGATGGTGCGCTGCAACGGGCAGCCGGTGGCCAAGCTGTCGGACACGCCGGAAAAGACCATGTGCGACGATGCCGGCTACCTGTCCTACCTGCGCCAGGTGTACTCGGTTCAACCGGCCGCTTAGCAAAATTCAACATATCGCGCGCGTCGCGACACGATTTGCGCGCGGCGCGCGCCTCTATAATCGGCGCATCGCGTGTTTGCCGCGCATTGCCACCCCAGCCAGGCCTTATGGAAACCAACGACGCCCGCGACCGCATCTTTGCCCGCATCCGTGCCGCCCAGGGCAGGCCGACCCGGCCAAGCGCGGGCGAACGCGAGGCCGTGGCCGACTACCTGGCGCGCCATCCGCAGGGCCCGCGTCCGGCGGTGGCGGCCGACCTGGCCGAAGCCTTCCTGGCGCAGGCGCAGCGCATGGCCTCGACCGTTGACCGCGTGGCGACCATGGACGAGGTGCCCGCCGCCACAGTGCGCTTCCTGGACAGCCTGAACCTGGTGCACCGCGCCGTGGCGTGGGACGCGCTGGGCCCGCTGCCGTGGCAGGCCGCGGGGCTGGCAGTGGAGTGCCGCCCGCCGGTGCGCGAGGTCGAGGCCGACCACGACCATGGCGACCTGGTCGGCATCACCGGCTGCTTCTGCGCGATCGCCGAGACCGGCTCGCTGATGTTGCTGTCGGGCCCGGCCACCTTTGCCTCGGCCGCGCTGCTGCCCGAAACCCATGTGGCGGTGGTGCCGCGCTCGCGCATCGTCGCCGGCCTGGAAGACGCCTTTGCGCTGGTGCGCAGCGAACGCGGCGAACTGCCGCGCGCCACCAATATCATCAGCGGCCCGTCGCGCACGGGCGATATCGAGCAGACCATCGTGCTTGGCGCCCATGGCCCGTACCGCGTGCACGTGATCCTGGTCGACGGGGCCTGAGCCCGGGGGCGCTGGCGGCACGGAAGGCGGCGCTCGGCGCAGGCCGCAGGCGCGGGCGCAGGTGCTTGATTTACACTTGCAGGCTTGCCTGCGTGCCTTGGTTTCGTGCCCTGGCGCGCCCATGATCGCTGCATTCCCGAGGAGATCCTGCCTGATGCGACGTGCCTCCGTGCTGTTGCCGCCGCTGGCCATGCTGGCCGCCTTTCCCGCCGTGGGCCATGCCGCGGACCTTGACGGGGCCTCGCTGTCCCCGCTGTGGGGGCTGCCATTCGCCGGCATCCTGCTGTCGATCGCGCTGTGGCCGCTGCTTGCGCCCAGGTTCTGGCACCACCACTATGGCAAGATCGCTGCGGGCTGGGGGCTGCTGTTCCTGTTGCCGTTCGCGGCCGTGTTCGGCGCGCATGCGGCTGCCGCCAGCGCGGTGCACGCACTGCTGGCCGAGTACATCCCGTTCATCGCACTGATCGCCGCGCTGTATATCGTCGCCGGCGGCATCTGCGTGCGTGGCAACCTGCACGGCACGCCCGGGCTCAATACCGGCATCCTGGCGCTGGGCACGCTGCTGGCCAGCTTCATGGGTACCACCGGCGCGGCCATGCTGCTGATCCGCCCGCTGCTGCGCGCCAACGACAACCGCCGCCACGTGGCGCACGTGGTGGTGTTTTTCATCTTCCTGGTGGCCAATGCCGGCGGCGCGCTGACGCCGCTGGGCGACCCGCCGCTGTTCCTGGGCTTCCTGAAGGGCGTGGACTTCTTCTGGACCATGCGCAACATCTTCCCGGAGACGCTCTTTATCTGCGTGGTGCTGCTGGCGCTGTTCTACCTGGTCGACCGCCACTACTACCACAACAAGGAAGAGGAACTGCCGCCGGGCAGCGACCCGACGCCGGACTCCGGCGGCATCGCGATCGAAGGCAAGTTCAACTTCGTGCTGCTGCTGGCCGTGATCGGCCTGGTGCTGATGAGCGGGCTGTGGCAGCCGGGCATATCGTTCGATATCCTGGGCACCGAGGTGCCGCTGCAGGCCGCGGTACGCGATGCGCTGCTGGTGGTGGTGGCGGTGGTTTCGCTGCTGGTGACGCCGCACACGGCGCGCGCCGGCAATGAATTCAACTGGGAGCCGATCCTGGAAGTCGGCAAGCTCTTTGCCGGCATCTTCCTGACCATCGTCCCGGTCATCGCCATGCTCAAGGCGGGTACGGACGGCGCCTTCTCCGGCGTGATCCGCGCGGTCAGCGACAGCAATGGCCAGCCGGTCGACAGCATGTACTTCTGGGCCACCGGCCTGCTGTCGTCGTTCCTGGACAACGCGCCGACCTACCTGGTGTTCTTCAACACCGCCGGCGGCGACGCGGCCACACTGATGACGCGCGATGCCCCGACGCTGGCGGCGATCTCGGCCGGGGCCGTGTTCATGGGTGCCAACACCTATATCGGCAACGCGCCCAACCTGATGGTCAAGGCCATTGCCGAGAGCCGCGGCGTGCGCATGCCGAGCTTCTTCGGCTACATGCTGTACTCGGGCATCTTCCTGATGCCGCTGTTCGTCATCATGACCTTCCTCTTCTTCCATATCTGATGCCATGAAGCCGTCCGTCCTGGTCACCCGCGCCATCTATCCCGACGTCATCGCGCACCTGGCGCAGTATTTCGATGTCGACGACAACCAGCAGGATGCCGTGCTCGACGCCGCCGCGCTGAAGGCGCGCCTGGCGGGCAAGGCCGGTGTGCTGGCCAACGCCGCCGACCGCATCGACGCCGACGTGGTCGCGGGGCTGCCGTCGCTGCGCGCGGTGTGCAATATGGCGGTCGGCTACAACAACCTGGACGTGCCGGCGCTGACGGCGGCGGGCATTGTCGCCACCAATACGCCGGATGTGCTGTCCGAGACCACCGCCGACTTCGGCTGGGCGCTGCTGATGGCCACCGCGCGCCGCGTGACCGAAGCCGAGCACTACCTGCGCGCCGGCAAGTGGCAGCGCTGGAGCTATGACATGCTGGTCGGCATGGACCTGTACGGCAGCACGCTCGGCATCCTGGGCATGGGCCGCATCGGCCAGGCGCTGGCGCGGCGCGCGAGCGGGTTTGGCATGAACGTGCTGTACCACAACCGCAGCCAGCTGCCGGCGGACACCGAGCGCGCGCTCAATGCGCGCTATGTCAGCAAGGAAGACCTGCTGCGCCAGTCCGACCACCTCCTGCTGGTGCTGCCCTATGGCCCGCACAGCCACCACGCCATCGGCGCCGCCGAGCTGGCGCTGATGAAGCCCACCGCGACGCTGGTGAACCTGGCGCGCGGCGGCATCGTCGACGACGCCGCGCTGGCGCAGGCGCTGCACGATAAACGTATCTTTGGCGCCGGCCTGGATGTGTTCGAAGGCGAGCCCAGCGTCCATCCGGACCTGCTGACGGTGCCCAACGTCGTGCTCACGCCGCATATCGCCAGCGCGTCCGAGAAGACCCGCCGCGCCATGGCGATGCTGGCCGCCGACAACCTGATCGCCGCGCTCGACCAGGGGCCGCAGGCCGGCCATCCGCCCACCGTGATCAATCCTGAAGTGATGCCGCATCGCCGCTGAGGCGGCCGCGGCGCTTCATCCAACCTGATTTCTGCTGCATGACCCTGATTCCGTTCCTGACGCTGGCCGTGGCGCTGCTCGCGGTCGTCCTACTGGTAATCGTATTGCTGCGCCCGCAGGCTGCCTCGCCCGGCGCCGGCATGGCGCGGCAACTGGACGAGATGCGCGTGGAGAACGCGCGCGGCATGGAGCGGCTGGAGCGCGAAGTGCGTACCGAGGTGACCGAGTCCGCGCGCGGCAGCCGCGGCGAGTCGGCGCAGCAGATGCTGCGCTTCCAGCAGGCGCTGTCGTCGCAGCTGACCGGCATCGCCACCTTGCAGAACAACCAGATCGACACCTTCGCGCAGCAGCTGGCCAAGCTGACCGAGACCAACACCCAGCAGCTCGAGCAGGTGCGCCAGCACCTGATGCTGCAGGGCCAGCAGGCGCGCGACGAGCAGGCCGGCACGCTGCGTCGCTTCGGCGACGGGCTGCAGCAGCAGCTGGCACAGATGTCCGAAGCCAACGAGCGGCGCCTGGCCGAAGTGCGCGCCACGCTGGAGAAGAAGCTGCAGGACATTGAGGCCAACAACGCCGCCAAGCTGGAGGAAATGCGCCGCACCGTCGACGAGAAACTGCATGCGACGCTGGAGCAGCGCCTGGGCGAGTCGTTCCGGCTGGTGTCCGACCGGCTCGAGCAGGTGCATCGCGGCCTGGGCGAGATGCAGGTGCTGGCGCAGGGCGTGGGCGACCTGAAGAAGGTGCTGACCAATGTGAAGTCGCGCGGCACCTGGGGCGAAGTCCAGCTGGAAATGCTGCTGGAGCAGATGCTGACGCCGGAGCAGTATGGCAAGAACGTGGAAACCGTGCGCAACTCGGGCGCGCGGGTGGAGTTTGCGATCCGGCTGCCGGGCAAGGCCGCGGGTGGCGAAAACGGCGACGGCGCGCCGGTCTGGCTGCCGGTCGACGCCAAGTTCCCCAAGGAACAGTACGAGCGCCTGGTGGACGCGCAGGAGCGGGGCGATCCGGACGGCGTGCTCGCCTTCGGCCGCGAACTGGAAGTGGCCCTGCGGCGCGAGGCCCAGACCATTGCCGAGAAATACCTGTCGCCGCCCCAGACCACGGACTTTGCCATCCTGTTCCTGCCGACCGAGGGGCTGTATGCAGAGGTGCTGCGCCGGCCCGGCCTGACCGACCTGCTGCAGCGCGACTACCGTGTGACCGTGGCCGGGCCGACCACGCTGACCGCGCTGCTGAACAGCCTGCAGATGGGCTTCCGCACGCTGGCGCTGGAAAAGCGCTCAAGCGAGGTGTGGGAGGTGCTGGGGGCGGTCAAGACCGAATTCGGCAAGTTCGGCGACGTGCTGGCCAAGACCCGCGATACGCTGGAGCGCGCGGCGCGCAATATCGAGCAGGCCGAAGTGCGCACGCGCCAGATGGCGCGCAAGCTGCGCACGGTGGAAGCGCTGCCGGGCGAGGCCGCGCAGCAGGTGCTTGGCCTGAACGCGGCGGATGCCGCCGCGGACAGCACGGAAGACAGTGCGGAGAGCGGCGGGGGGTGACCGCGCTGCCGGGAAGGCGCAGGGCGGGAGGGGGCGGCCGGCATGCCGCCGGCCTGAATTGGTGCGCGCCGCTCAGACCTCTTCTTCGGGCGCCAGTTCGCGTACGTGGACTTCGATGCCGCCGAAGCGCGCGGCCACCCAGTTGTAGGCCTTGCAGGCCAGCCACAGCAGGCCGAAACCGATCAGCGCATTCAGGATGATCGCGCTGAAGACCGTGATGGCCGGCAGGTCACCATAGCGGACGAAGGTGACGAACAGGCCCAGCGACACGATCGGCAGCGAGAAGCACAGGTAGACCAGCACCAGCGCGCGGGCGGTCTTGACGGGGTGGAGGTAGGCGATCTCCTGATTCATGACGGGGAATTACTCAATTGTTTCTGAATCGTGCGCCAAGTGTAACGATTGGCCGATCCCAAGCATAGTCCGGCGTCCGCGGGGTGGGCGAAAGCCCCGCGCCAGGCGTGCGGTTACCGTAAATGTGCGGCACAAAAACGACACATTGATACCGCCGCGTAGCGAATCGTTGCGCGCAGACCCCGCCGGAGCGGCTAGACCAGCCCGTCGAACAGCAGCACCTCGACCGCATCGCCGGCCTTGACCGAATCCTGTTCGTGGCCGAGCACGATAAAGCAGTTGGCCTCGCTCATCGAGCGCAGCACGCCCGAGCCCTGCTGGCCGGTGATGCGCACCTCCCATTGGCCGTCTTCTGCGCGGGCCAGGATGCCGCGCTGGTATTCGGTGCGGCCGGGTTTCTTGCGGATGGCCTGCGCGCTGCGCACGCGCAGCAGCGGCAGCGGCGGCACGCTGGCGCCCATCAGGCGGTGCAGCGCGGCGCGCACGAAGTGGTAGAAGGTGACCATCACCGCCACCGGGTTGCCCGGCAGGCCGAACAGCAGCGCGTCGCGGCCATTGGAGTTGATGCGGCCAAAGGCCATCGGCCGGCCCGGGCGCATCGCGATCTTCCAGAACGTGACATCGCCCAGGCGCGCCATGATCTGCTTGGTGTAATCGGCCTCGCCCACCGAGACGCCGCCGGAGGTGATGACCGCGTCGGCGGTCTCGCAGGCGGTGCGGAAGGCGGCCTCGAGTGCGTCGGGGTCGTCGCGCACCACGCCCATGTCGAGCAGGTCGACGTTCATCCGGCGCAGCATGCCGTGCAGCGTGTAGCGGTTGGAATCGTAGACGCAGCCGGGATCGAGCGGCTCGCCGATCGAGCGCAGCTCATCGCCGGTGGAGAAGAATGCCACGCGCAGGCGCCGGCGCACGCGCACCTCGGCCACGCCCAGCGAGGCCAGCAGGCCCAGGTCGGCCGGCTGGAGGATGCGCCCGGCCTGCAGCGCGGACTGGCCGCGCGCCAGGTCTTCGCCGCGCAGGCGCCGGTTGTCGCCGGTGCGCACGCAGCCGGCGGCAAAGCGGATGCGCGCGCCGTCGGCCGCGGTTTCCACGAACTCCTGCGGCACCACCGTATCGCAGCCGGCCGGCATCACCGCGCCGGTCATGATGCGCACCGCCTGCACGGCAGTTGGAGCCAGCTCGCCGGCGCCGCCCGCGAAGGCGCTGCCGATCACTTCCAGCTCGACCGTCTCGGTCTGCGCGGCAGCCAGCGCCGCGCCCTGGAAGGCGTAGCCGTCCATTGCCGAGTTGTCATGCGCGGGCACGTCGATGGGCGAGACGATGTCCTCGGCCAGCACGCGGTCCAGCGCGCTGCGGATCGGCACCTGTTCGACGCCGCGCACCGGCTCGACCACCTCGCCGATGATGCGGTTGGCCTGGTCCACCGGCAGCGCGGTGGGATCGTAATCGGAAAGGCAGGAAATGACGGATTGCAGGGAGGGCATGTTGGCTCGGCGGTGGCTCGAAGAAGGCTCAGCGCGTCTCGTGCGTGCGCAGTTCGTCCAGGGTATTGATATTGGCAAAGGCCGCGGCGTCGTCGAACAGCACTTCGGCCAGCCGGCGCGAGGCGGCCCAGGTCTCGATCTTGCGGCCGCCGCCGGCAAGATAAGCCACCAGGCTGTCGAGCGCACTGACCGGCATCAGGCAGAACACGGGTTGGGTCTGGCGCCGGCCGTCCTGGTCCAGCGTGACCGGGATCGCCATCTCGGCGCCTTCGGCCTCGATGGCCTGCGCCAGGCGCGCCACCAGGTCGATCGGCAGGAAGGGCGAGTCGCAGGGCGCGGTCACCATCCACGGCGTGGCGCATTGCTCCAGGCCGGCCAGCATCCCCGCCAGCGGGCCGGCGAAGTCGGGCACGGTGTCGGTATAGACCGGCACGCCGAAGGATTCATAGGCGGCCAGGTTGCGGTTGGCATTGATCATCAGGCCGCCCACCTGGGGCGTGAGGCGCATCATGGTGTGCATGGCCATCGGCGTGCCGTGCAGCGGCTGCAGGCCCTTGTCGGTGCCGCCCATGCGGCTGCCCTTGCCGCCTGCGAGGATCAGGCCGGTGATGTCGTCGCGTGCGATCATGGATTTTGGTGTGTCGGCGGGATCAGCCACCGATATAGGACATCTCGATCTTGCGCTCGGCGCGCCTGGCGCGCACCGCCGGGTCGCTGCGCTGCTCGGAGTAATTGTCGGTGCGGCCCTGCCACACCTGTGCGATCGCGTTGGAGATTTCCAGGTCGCTGTAGCCGCCGCGCAGCAGCGCGCGCAGGTCGAAGCCCTCGGTGGCGAACAGGCACAGGTAGAGCCGGCCTTCGGTGGACAGCCGGATGCGGCTGCAGTCGCCGCAGAAGGCGTGTGTGACGCTGGAGATCACGCCGATCTCGCCGCTGCCGTCGCGGTAGCGCCAGCGTTCGGCGGTTTCGCCGGAGTAGTTGGCCAGCACCGGTTCAAGCGGGAACTCCGCTTCGATGCGCTTCACCACTTCGGCCGACGGCAGCACTTCGTCCATCTGCCAGTGGTTGCTGGCGCCCACGTCCATGAACTCGATAAAGCGCAGGATGATGCCGCTGTGGCGGAAGTGGCGCGCCATCGGCACGATTTCCTGGTCGTTGGTGCCGCGCTTGACCACCATATTGACCTTGATCGGTGACAGTCCGACGGCCTGCGCGGTCTCGATGCCGTGCAGCACGTCGGCCACCGCGAAGTCCACGTCGTTCATGCGGCGGAAGGTGGCGTCGTCGATCGCGTCCAGGCTGACGCTGACGCGCGTCAGGCCCGCATCGCGCAGCGAGCGTGCCTTGCGCGCCAGCAGCGAGGCGTTGGTGGTGAGCGTCAGGTCCAGCGGCTTGCCCGAGACGGTCTCGATCTTCGCCAGCATCTCGACCAAGTGCTCGATGTTCTTGCGCAGCAGCGGCTCGCCGCCGGTCAGGCGGATCTTCTCGACGCCGTGCGCGACGAACAGGCGTGCGGTGCGCTCGATTTCCTCGAAGCTCAGCAGTTCGGAATGCGGCAGGAAGGTATAGTCCTTGTCGAACACTTCCTTCGGCATGCAGTAGACACAACGGAAGTTGCAGCGGTCCGTCACCGAGATGCGCAGGTCATGCAGCGGCCGGCCGCGGGTATCGGCCACCAGGCCAGTGGGTGCAACCAGCTTGCCGGGAATGCTGGGCGTCATCGAGCGGTAGCGATGGTCGCGCAGGTCGAAAATCGGGATGACGGATTCGGTCATGGCCTGTGGGTGGGCACGGCATCCGGGGAGCAGCCTGGCGCGATGGCCCGCGAAGGCGGTGCGGCAGGACGCTCGGGGCGCGGATGCATTCTGCTGCCATTCTAGCCGAGGCGGGGGCGGGGCACCCGCATCCCCCGGTGATGGCGGGGATTCATCCGGCCGGCTGCCCATAAAAAAAGGGGACGGCCTGGCCGTCCCCTTCCTGCTTTGGCTGCGGTGCAGCGGCGTCGCTTACTGCTGCGATGCCATCTCCACTTCGCGGCCGCCGGTTTCCACCAGGATCATCGGACCCTGGGGCAGCGGCGGCAGCGGCTTGCGCTCGCGCGGCACGCGCGGGGCGGGCACGATGCGGGCGGCGGCCTCCTGGGCCGAGCGCAGCTTGTCGCTGTCGGTGTGGACCCATTGCAGGCCGGCGGTGGCGAGCATCGGTTCCAGGTTCTCCAGCACTGCCGGGGTGGCGGGTGCCGCCGGTGCTGCCGGTGCGAAGGGCGCTGCGGCCACTGCCGGAACGAAGACCTCGGGCTCGGCTGCCGGTGCGGTCTCGGCGGCAGGTGCAGCCACAGGGGCGGCGACAGGCGCCGGCACGGCCGGAGCGGCTTCAACAGCTTCAGCGGCCGCGCTCACGGCGGGCTCGGCGATGGCTTCGGCGGCAACGGTTTCCGTGACGGCGACGGCTACCGGGGCGGCTTGCTCGGCAACCTGCGGGGCCACCGGTGCGGCCTCGGCAACCGGGGCAGGCTTCACGTCTTCCGGCACGGCGATGCGGATCGCTTCGACGGCCTCGGCTGCGGCCACCACGGCCACGGCCGCTTGCGGTGCCGGCTCGGCCTGCACGCCGGCCTCAGCCGTTGCGGGGGCAAAGCCTTCGGCAGCGGTTTCGCCTTCGCCTTCGCCTTCACCCTGCGCGCCTTGCGCCGACTCGTCGCGCTCGCGGCGATAGCGGTTGCGGCCACGGCGGTTGCGGCGGCGGCGCTCTTCGCCTTCAGCGGTCTCGGCTACACCTTCGGCGCCTTCCGGCAGCTCGGCGCGGGCTTGCGTCTCTTCGGTCACGGCCTGCGGCAGCACGCCCAGGGCCTGGGCGGCGGCGATGGCCTCCGGCTGCGGGGCTTCACCGGCTTCGGCTTCGCGCAGTTCACTGCGCTCGCGCTGGCGTTCACGCTGGCGCTCGCGGCGTTCCTGGTTGCGGTCGCGGCGGCCTTCCTGGCGGCCCTCGACGCGCTCGCCCTGGGCGCGCTCGGCTTGCACGGCCTCGCCCTGGCGGGCGACGGCCGGAGTGGCCTGGCCTTCACCTTGCTGGCGCGGCGGGCGGGCCTGGCGTTCGCCACGGCCTTCGCGTTGCTCGCCGCGTTCGCCGCGTTCCGTGCGCTCGGCACGCTCACCACGCTGGCCACGGCCCTGGCGCTCGCCACGCTCGCCACGTTCCGCGCGATCACCACGCTCGGCACGATCGCCACGCTCACCGCGTTGGCCACGGCCTTCGCCGCGCTGGCCGCGCTCGCGGCGGCCTTCGGCGCTACGGGCTTCCGCGGCGGCTGCCGGCTTGGCCGGCTCCACCACCGGCGGGGTTGCCGGGCGGGCACCGAACAGGCCCTTCAGCCAGGCGATGAAACCGCCGCTGACCACCGGCTGGGTGGCTGGCACGGGCGGGGCGGCCGGGGTTTCCGGCTTGGGGGCGCGCTCGGGGCGCGGCACCGAGACCGGGGCCGGCTGTTCCGGGGTGATGCCCTTGACTGCGGCTTCCTGGCGCGGCTTGGCTTCTTCCTTGCGGCGGCTGCTGTAGCTGGTGTCGGCTTCCAGTTCCTTGGCGGCAGCCTCGGCCATCTTGTAGCTGGCGGTGCTGTCTTCCAGGCGCGGGTCGTCGTGACGCAGGCGCTCCAGCTTGTAGTGCGGCGTTTCCAGGTGCTTGTTTGGGATCAGCAGCACGTTGACCTTGAAGCGCAGCTCGATCAGGTTGATTTCCTGGCGCTTCTCGTTCAGCAGGAAGGCGGCGACCTCCACCGGCACCTGGCAGTGGATGGCGGCGGTGTTTTCCTTCATCGCCTCTTCCTGGATGATGCGCAGCACCTGCAGGGCGGACGATTCGGTATCGCGGATGTGGCCGGTGCCGTTGCAGCGCGGGCAAGTGATGTGCGAGCCCTCCGACAGCGACGGGCGCAGGCGCTGGCGCGACAGCTCCATCAGGCCGAAGCGGCTGATCTTGCCCATCTGCACGCGGGCGCGGTCGTGGCGCAGGGCGTCCTTCAGGCGCGTTTCCACGTCCTTCTGGGCCTTGCCCGACTCCATGTCGATGAAGTCGATCACGATCAGGCCGCCCAGGTCGCGCAGGCGCAGCTGGCGGGCGATTTCGTCGGCGGCTTCGAGGTTGGTGCGCAGCGCGGTTTCCTCGATGTCGGCGCCCTTGGTGGCGCGGGCCGAGTTCACGTCCACGGAGACCAGGGCCTCGGTGTGGTCGATCACGATGGCGCCGCCCGAGGGCAGCATCACCATGCGCGAATAGGCCGACTCGATCTGGTGTTCGATCTGGAAGCGCGAGAACAGGGGCACGTCGTCCCGGTATTTCTTCACGCGGTTCATGTTGTCAGGCATCACCACGCTCATGAAGGCGCGGGCCTGTTCGTAGATCTCGTCGGTGTCGATCAGGATCTCACCGATATCCGGCTGGAAGTAGTCGCGGATGGCGCGGATGACCAGGCTCGATTCCAGGTAGATCAGCAGCGGGGCCTTGTTGTCGCCGGCGGCGCCGTCGATGGCCTTCCACAGTTGCAGCAGGTAGTTCAGGTCCCACTGCAGTTCCTCGGCCGAGCGGCCGATGCCGGCGGTGCGGGCGATGATGCTCATGCCGTCCGGCACGGTCAGCTGCGCCATGGTTTCGCGCAGTTCCTGACGGTCTTCGCCTTCGATGCGGCGCGACACGCCGCCGCCGCGCGGGTTGTTCGGCATCAGCACCAGGTAGCGGCCGGCCAGCGAGATGAAGGTGGTCAGGGCCGCGCCCTTGTTGCCGCGCTCTTCCTTCTCGACCTGAACGATCAGTTCCTGGCCTTCATGCAGGGCGTCCTGGATGCGCGCGTTGCGCACGTCGATGCCTTCCTTGAAGAAGGCGCGGGCCACTTCCTTGAACGGCAGGAAGCCGTGGCGCTCTTCGCCGTAATTGACGAAGCAGGCTTCCAGCGAAGGCTCGATGCGAGTGATGACGCCCTTGTAGATGTTGCCTTTGCGCTGTTCGCGCCCGGCAGTCTCGATGTCGATATCGATCAGTTTCTGACCGTCGACGATGGCGACGCGCAATTCCTCCTGTTGCGTCGCGTTGAACAGCATGCGTTTCATCGCAATACCTCACTCCAGTGTCGCGGGTGGCACCGTCTGGGCGGTGTCCGCGGCGATCCATGGAGCACGCGAGGGAGCGAGCGAGGCGCGAGAATTGCCGGAAAGCGCCGCTGCGCGAGACATGCGAGCGGCTGGGCGCGGGTGAAAGAGAGCGATGACGTCGGGGTAACGTCCGCGGGCGGGAGAGAACACCGGAGGCTGCTCTTGCGCAGACATCCGGCGCATTCCCGTGCCGGAGGCGATGCAGGACGCCGGCGCAACCGGCGCCGGCGGCATCGCGGCCGGCCGCGGAAGGCCTAGACGCGTCAAAGAGCAAATTTTTCGGACACGGCCTGGTTGCCGTTGCTGCCTGACTTCTCCTGGCGGGCGCACCTACTACTTCTTGGAGTTCTGCGACCGGGCGCCGGTAACTTCCAGTCAGGCGGCAGGCTAACCTGCCGGCCGGCACCGTTTCCCGGTGCGGGCGGGACTTCTCTCACCGAAGCGGATGCCGGCTGCGGCATCCGCCTTTAAATTCTGTTTTACCTGAACACTCAGTTCCCACGTCACCGCCTGCCCGTGCCGAAGCCACCTTTGGGCGACTTCCTGCATGCCGGCGGCACCGTGCGTGCTGCTTTTACTGCCATTTGCCCGTCTGGGGCGCTTGCGGATCACGCGAAGTTGCGGGAGACGGGCGGGGTTGGCGGCAACCCCAAGTGTAGAATGCGAAAAATCGAAGAAACTCGAAGACTAATCGCTTACACAGGTCTTGCGCTGCCGGCCACAAGCCGGGACAGCGAGGAAATTATATTGAAAATGAATGAGTTACGCCATCAAATTGAAAAGGTTGCCGAAGCTGCGCCGGCCAGCCCACAGGTGGCGTATGTCACGATTGACGAAGGCTCGGAAGGTCAGCGCATTGACAACTTCCTGCTGAAAGTCGCCAAGGGCGTGCCCAAGAGCCATATCTATCGGGTGCTCCGTTCGGGGGAAGTTCGCGTCAATAAGGGGCGGATCGATGCCACTTACCGGCTCCAGTCGGGGGATGTGGTGCGCATCCCGCCGATGCGGGTGGCGAGTCCGGCGCAATCGGCCAAGGCCCAGCATGTGCCGGCGGGAGAATTCCCGGTGCTGTTCGAGGACACGCACCTGCTGGTTATCAACAAGCCGGCTGGCGTGGCGGTCCATGGCGGCTCCGGCGTGGCCTTTGGCGTGATCGAGCAACTGCGCCGGTCGCGGCCGCAGGCCAGGTTCCTGGAACTGGTGCACCGGCTCGACCGCGAAACCTCCGGCATCCTGGTGCTGGCCAAGAAGCGCTCGGCACTGGTCCACCTGCATGAGCAGATCCGCGGCAACGCCATGGACAAGCGTTATTTCGCCTGCGTGGCCGGCGAATTCCCCAACGCGCGCCAGCATGTGAAGCTGCCTCTATATAAGTACAGCACGCCGGACGGCGAGCGCCGGGTGCGGGTGCAGGCCGACGGGCTGGCTTCGCACACCGTGTTCAACCGGGTCGAGGCCTTTTCCGGGTTCACCCTGCTGGAGGCCGAACTGAAGACCGGCCGCACCCACCAGATCCGCGTCCACCTGGCGCATTCGGGTTTCCCGATCGTCGGTGACGAAAAATATGGCGACTTCTCGCTGAACAAGGCGCTGGCGCGTTCCGGCGCCAGGCCCGGCCTCAAGCGCATGTTCCTGCACGCCCACCGGCTGGTGTTCATCCATCCGGACACGGGCGAGCCGCTGGCCGTGGAAGCGCCGCTGCCCGACGAATGCGTCGGATTCCTGCAACAATTGCGTGAACTGCGTGCCCCAGAGTAGGGTAGTGCATCAAACGACACAAGGACTGCCATGTCCAGGCAACAATTTGACCTGATCGTATTCGACTGGGACGGGACGCTGATGGACTCGACCCCGACCATCGCCAAGTGCATCCAGCTTGCCAGCCGCGACCTGGGCCTGCCGGTGCCGGACGACCGCGCTGCCAGCCACGTGATCGGGCTGGGCCTGAAGGACGCGCTGTCTTATGCGGTGCCGACGCTCGACCCCGCTGACTACCCGCGCCTGGCCGAACGCTACCGCTACCACTTCCTGACCCGCGACGCCGACCTGGTGTTGTTCGACGGCGTGCGCGAAATGCTCGAGACCTTGCGCGGCGAGCACTATTTTCTCGGCGTGGCCACCGGCAAGACCCGCGTGGGCCTGCAGCGCGCGCTGGCCTCCAGCGGCCTGACCCGCCTGTTCGACGCCACGCGCTGTGCCGACGAGACCTTCTCCAAGCCGCATCCGGCCATGCTGCACGAACTGACCCGCGAACTGGGCCAGGACGTGGAGCGAACGGTAATGATCGGCGATACCACCCACGACCTGCAGATGGCGGCCAATGCCGGCGCCAAGGGGATCGGGGTGTGTTACGGGGCACATCCCGCCGATTCGCTGCGCGCGATGGCGCCCGTGCACTGCGCCACCTCGGTCGCCGACCTGACCGAGTGGCTGCTGGCTCATGCCTGAGGCACTGTCCGGCCAGGTGCCGGTGCGGCTGTGCGCAGCGGCCGACCTGGAGGAGGGCGGCCTTGGCGTGCGTTTCTCGGTGGCGCTGGACCGGCGCGAGATCGGCGCCTTCGTGGTGCGCTTCGACGGCGCCGCGCATGGCTACCTGAACCAGTGCGCCCATGTGCCGATGGAGCTGGACTGGCAGGAGGGCCGGTTCTTCGATGCCTCGGGCCTATACTTGATGTGCGCGACACATGGCGCGGTTTATGCACCGGACAGCGGCGAGTGCGTCGGCGGCCCCTGCCGCGGGGCTTCGCTGGCCAAGCTGCGCATCGAAGAACGCGACGGCCAGGTCTACTGGCTGCCGGAGGCGCCGTACCGGATGGCTGAACCCGCCGGCGGTGCCTAATTGGATTTCCACGAGCGAGTTGCATGACAGAACAACAGAAACCGCCTTTGGGCGGAACGGGTGAATCGGGTGCGTCGGGTCAGTCAGACGAGCGCAAGCCAGCTGGCGAGGGCGCACCGGGCGAACGGGTTGGCGACGAAGGGCGCCAGCCCGAGTCCGAGCGCCTGGTCACTGCTACGCACGCTGACTATCCGCTGGACGATGAACTGCGCGCGGGAGAGGACGCCGCACGGCGCGAAGCGCGCGAGCGCAAGGCGCGCATGGCCGGCGCGGCCGGCGGCGGTCCGGTTGGCGGCTCGACAGGCGGCTCGGGCGGCGGCTGGGAGCGCGATGTACTGGAAAGGGTGCTGACCGCGTCGCTGCGCGAGCAACGCGCGGCGCGGCGCTGGCGCATCTTTTTCCGCTTTGTCGGCCTGGCCCTTCTGGTGCTGATCCTGCTCGCCATATTCGACTTCAAGGGCGACGGCGCCATCAGCACCTCGGGCCGCCATACCGCGATGGTCACGCTGGAAGGCGAGATCGCCGCCGGCACGCCGGCCAGCGCGGATTCGATCAATACCGCGCTGCAGGCGGCGTTCGTGGACAGCAACGCCGCCGGGGTGATCCTGAAGATCAACTCGCCGGGCGGCTCGCCGGTGCAGGCCGGCATGATCAACGATGAGATCCATCGGCTGCGCAAGCTCTATCCGTCCAAGCCGTTCTACGTGGTGGTGGAAGAGATCTGCGCCTCGGGTGGCTATTACGTGGCCGCCGCGGCCGACAAGATCTATGTCGACAAGGCCAGCATCGTGGGCTCGATCGGCGTGCTGATGGACGGTTTCGGCTTTACCGGCCTGATGGACAAGCTGGGCGTTGAGCGCCGCCTGTACACCTCGGGCGCCAACAAGGGCATGCTGGACCCGTTCTCGCCGCAGGTGCCAAGGCAGAAGGCCTTTGCCGAAGCCATGCTCAAGCAGATCCACCAGCAGTTCATCGACGTGGTCAAGGAAGGGCGCGGCGACCGGCTCAAGGACGATCCGGAGCTGTTCTCCGGCCTGTTCTGGTCGGGCGAGCGCAGCGTCGAGCTGGGCCTGGCCGACGGGCTGGGCAGCACCGACTATGTGGCGCGCGACCTGTTCAAGGCCGAGGACATCGTCGACTACACGGTCAAGGAGAACATTGCCGAGCGCGTGGCCAAGCGCTTTGGCGCGGCCGTGGGCACGGCGGCGATGAAGACCATGCTGTGGAGCACCGGCATGCAGGGCATGCGCTGACAACGGCTGGTGCAGCGGCCATGACAAAGGGGGCGTTCGCGTCCCCTTTGTCGTTTGCTGCGCGGTCGCTTCTTATATGGCCAGCAGCGAGAAGATCGCCGGGCGCTTGTGCAGTTCGATCCGCTCGGGGCGCCAGTCCGACAGCGGCAGCGTGACGATGGTCTCGCCGGGCAGCGTCAGGTCCACTGCCACGGACAGCAGCGTGGTGCCGGCACAGTGCTGGCGCATGGCCTCCAGCAGGGCCGCGTTGCGGTAGGGCGTTTCGATGAACACCTGGGTCTGGCTGGCCTTGCGCGAGCGCTGTTCCAGTTCGCGCAGCCGCTGCGCGCGCTCGCCGGCGTCGACCGGCAGGTAGCCGTTGAAGGCAAAGCTCTGGCCGTTCAGGCCCGAGCCCATCACCGCCAGCAGGATCGAGCTGGGCCCGACCAGCGGCCGCACACGGATGCGGCGCGCATGGGCCAGCCGCACCAGGTCGGCGCCCGGATCGGCCACCGCCGGCACGCCTGCCTCGGACAGCAGGCCGCCGTCACGGCCGGCTTCGAGCGGGGCCAGCAGCGCGGCCAGGGCGTCGGCGCGGGTATTGACGTTCAGTTCGCGGATCTCGATCTGCTGGATCGGGCGCGCCAGCGGCGTGGTTTCGCCCAGCTTCTTCAGGAAGGCGCGCGCGGTCTTGGCGTTCTCGGCGACAAGGTAGTCAAGGCTGGCGGCGATCTGCTGCACGCCGGCCGGGATCACATCGGCCAGCGGGTCGGCTTCGTCGCGTTTGCCGAGTGTATTGGGGATCAGGTAAAGAGTGCCGCTCATGGTGGGCTCGTGCGGGTCATGCGGTAAGGAGGGGGTAGCCGGCCTGGCGCAGCATGCCGGTCAGCGCGATCAGCGGCAGGCCGATGAGCGCGGTCGGGTCGTCGGACTCGACGCGTTCCAGCAGCGTAATGCCGAGGCCCTCGGATTTGGCGCTGCCGGCGACGTCGTAGGGGCGTTCCGCCTGCAGGTAGGCCTCGATCTCGGCGTCGGTCAGGTCGCGCATGGTCACGCGGGTCTGCACGTCCGCCAGCTGAGCGGTGCCGGTGCGCGCATCCAGCAGGCACAGGGCTGAATGGAAGGTGGCGGTGCGCCCGCGCATGCGGCGCAGCTGCGCCACGGCCTGGTCGTGCGTGCCGGGCTTGCCCATCTGTTCGCCGTCCAGGGTCAGCACCTGGTCCGAGCCGATCACCAGCACGCCCGGGTGGCGCGCGGCAATGGCTTCGGCCTTGCGCTGCGACAGCCGCAGCGCGGTGGCCTCGGGTGCTTCGCCGGCAAGCGGGGTTTCGTCGATGTCGGGCACGGCCACCTCGAACGGGATGCGCAGGCGCTCCAGCAGTTCGCGTCGGTAGGGCGAGCCGGAGCCGAGGATCAGCCGGGGGCGGGAATCTGGGGGCATATGTCGTTGAATCGGAACAGGAAGCCATGTGGCTTGGGAAGCAAGCCCTTTGACCTCGGAAAGGTTTACGTCGTATAATCGCGCGTTTTGCCGCATCCGCACCCGGGCGCAGTGCCGCCAAAGTGCGCGGCCAGTAGTCCGTCAGGCGAGGAATGTGGCGAACCAGTCATTGTATTGCGACAGGAGCCACGCACATGACCCAGCCGATTGACCTGCGCGCGCTTGATCTCTTCGCCATGTGCCGAAAGGGTGAAAGCCTGGCCGGCGACGTGGCGGTGCGGGATTTGCCGCGCATCTTAGCCGAGACCGCCGCGCAAGCGCCAGCCTCGGCACCCGATGAGACGTTTGCCTATACGGCCACCGGCTTCATGCGTGAAGAGGCGGCCGAGCCGGGCGCCCCGGTGGCGCGCCGGCTGTTCCTCGACGTGACCGTGAAGGGCCGGGTATGGCTGGATTGCCAGCGCTGCCTGGCGCCCTATGCGGAGCCGATCGACACTGCAACGCGTTTCGAGGTAGTGGAAAGCGAGGAAGCGGCGGACGCCGCGCCGATGGACGACGACGAAGTCGACGTGATCGCCGGCTCGAAGCGTTTTTCGCTGCTGGACCTGATTGAAGATGAAGTGCTGCTGGCGCTGCCGGTGGCACCCAAGCATGACGTCTGCCCGACGGTACACGAAAGCCTCGTGACCGGTTCGGACGGCGAGGCACAGCCAGAGGCTGAGCCTGAGGAAGAAAAGCGGCCTTCGCCCTTTGCGGCGCTGGCCGGCCTGAAGACCAAGCATTGAGCCGCCGGCAGGCGGTGCGCAAGGTCTTGCAGGTGAATCTGAAGCATCCGGCCGGGCCCCGGCTACGCCTTGGGCGGGATGCGTGTGTTAATATTGAAAAATTCTCGAAGGAGTCATCATGGCTGTTCAACAGAACAAGAAGTCGCCGTCCAAGCGCGGCATGCACCGTTCGCACGATCACCTGTCGGCCGCGCCGCTGGCAGTTGAGCCGACCACCGGCGAAACCCACCTGCGTCACCACGTGAGCCCGAACGGCTACTACCGTGGCCGCAAGGTCATCAAGACCAAGAACGACTGATAGCTTCGCCAGGCGTGACGTTGCGTCTCGCTCGTGCATGCCTGTAGGTCGGACACTTAAAGGTCAGAGACAGAAAAGCGGCAAGATCGTTGCCGCTTTTTTGTTGGGCGCTCGGGATTCCCGCCGGGCGCGGCGTGCGCCGCCGCGCTATCCGTACCAGGAACAATGACGATCAAAATCGCTATCGACTGCATGGGCGGCGATCACGGTGTCTCCGTGACGGTGCCTGCGGCGATCAGTTTTCTTTCCCGCCACGACGATGCCGAGATGGTGCTGGTCGGCTTGCCCGACGCCATCCGGGCGCAGCTGAAGAAGCTGCACGCGCTGGACCATCCGCGCGTCAGCATCGTCGAGGCCACCGAGGTCATCACCATGGATGACCCGGTAGAGGTGGCGCTGCGCAAGAAGAGGGACTCCTCGATGCGCGTCGCCGTCACGCAGGTCAAGGAAGGCCTGGCCGGTGCCTGCATCTCCGCCGGCAATACCGGCGCGCTGATGGCGGTGTCGCGCTATGTGCTGAAGACGCTCGAAGGCATCGAGCGGCCGGCCATCGCCACCACCATTCCCAACGAGCAAGGCTGGGGCACCACGGTGCTGGACCTGGGCGCCAATGCCGACTGCGAGCCCGAGCACCTGCTGCAGTTCGCGCGCATGGCCGAAGCCATGGTGGCCGTCGTCGATCACAAGGATCACCCCACGGTGGGCCTCCTGAACATCGGCGAGGAAGTCATCAAGGGCAACGAGGTGGTCAAGCGCGCGGGTGAACTGCTGCGTGCCTCCGAGCTGAACTTCTACGGCAACGTGGAAGGCAACGACATCTTCAAGGGCACTACCGACATCGTGGTCTGCGACGGCTTTGTCGGCAACGTGGCACTCAAGAGCACCGAGGGCCTGGCCAAGATGATCGGCAGTATGATCAAGGAAGAATTCACCCGCTCGTGGTTCACCAAGCTGCTGGCCGCGGTCGCCATGCCGGTGCTGTCGCGCCTGGCCAGGCGGCTCGACCCGGCGCGCTACAACGGCGCCTCGCTGCTGGGGCTGCGCGGGCTGGTGATCAAGAGCCACGGTTCGGCCGATGCCCATTCCTTTGAGTGGGCTATCAAACGCGGGTATGATGCCGCCAAGAATGGCGTGATCGCCCGCATCACCCGGGCTTTTGCCGATAAATCCAGCGCCGCAGGCGCTGCACAGCCCGCCACGGAGACAGAGGCGCCTGGCGCGCATCCCAGCCCCCACGTCGCCTGAGCGCCACGTGCGCCGGTCGCGGGTGCCAGCGGGCCATACGATCCGACAACACATGACCAAGTACGCAAAAATCATCGGTACCGGGAGCTACCTGCCTCCGCGGCGCGTGACTAACCATGACCTGGCCGCTCAGCTTGCCGAAAAGGGCATCGAGACCAGCGACGAGTGGATCGTCTCGCGCAGCGGCATCTCGGCGCGCCACTGGGCCGAGCCCGATGTGGCCAGCAGCGAGCTTGCGGTCAAGGCCGCCGAGCAGGCCATCGAGGCCGCCGGCATCGACCGCCAGGACATCGACCTGATCATCGTCGCCACCTCGACGCCGGACTTCGTGTTTCCCAGCACGGCCTGCATCGTGCAGGAGAAGCTGGGCATCACCAACCACTGCCCGGCGTTCGACCTGCAGGCGGTGTGCTCCGGCTTTGTCTACGCGCTGGCCACCGCCGACAAGTTCATCCGCAGCGGCTCGCACCGCAACGTGCTGGTGATCGGCACCGAAGTGTTCTCGCGCATCCTGGACTTCAACGACCGCACCACCTGCGTGCTGTTCGGCGACGGCGCCGGTGCGGTGGTGCTGTCGGCGTCCGAGGAGCCGGGCATCCTGTCAAGCGCGATGCACTCGGACGGCAGCCATGTCGATATCCTGTGCGTGCCGGGCAACGTCGCCGGCGGCAATATCACCGGTAACCCGTTCCTGCGCATGGACGGCCAGGCTGTATTCAAGCTGGCCGTGAACGTGCTGGACAAGGTCGCGCGCGAAGCCATGGAGGCCGCCAGCGTGACGCCGGACCAGGTCGACTGGCTGATCCCGCACCAGGCCAATATCCGCATCATGCAGGGCACGGCAAAGAAGCTGGGCCTGCCGGCGGAGCGCATGGTCGCCACCGTGCACGAGCACGGCAACACCTCGGCCGCGTCGATCCCGCTGGCGCTGGACGTCGCCGTGCGCGACGGCCGCATCCGCCCGGGCCAGACCGTGCTGATGGAAGGCGTGGGCGGCGGCTTTACCTGGGGCGCGGTGCTGTTGCGCATGTAATACGCGGCCGGCGCCCGGGCGTGCCGCGCAGGCAGAACCTGCCGCGGCGCCGGCCACCGATTTCTTGTTAGGGTTTCCATCCGATGAAATTCGCTTTCGTATTTCCCGGCCAGGGTTCGCAGTCGGTCGGCATGCTCAATGCCTTCGCGGATAACGCCGTGGTACGCGCCACCGTGGAAGAAGCCTCGGCCGCGCTCGGCCAGGACCTCGGGCGCCTGATCGCCGAAGGCCCCGCCGAAGAACTGAACCTGACCACCAACACGCAGCCGGTGATGCTGACCGCCGCCGTGGCGATCTACCGCGCCTGGCTGGATGCCGGCGGCTCGGCGCCGGCGCTGGTGGCCGGACACAGCCTGGGCGAGTACTCGGCGCTGGTGGCCGCGGGCGTGATTCCGTTTGCCGACGCGGTGCCGCTGGTGCGCTTCCGCGCGCAGGCCATGCAGGAAGCCGTGCCGGTGGGCGAGGGCGCCATGGCCGCGATCCTGGGCCTGGCCGACGACGATGTGCGCGCCGCGTGCGCCGAGGCAGCGGCCGCTGGCGTGGTCGAGGCCGTGAACTTCAACGCGCCGTCGCAGGTGGTGATCGCCGGCAACAAGGCCGCGGTCGAGAAAGCCTGCGAGATCGCCAAGGGCAAGGGCGCCAAGCGCGCGCTGCCGCTGCCGGTGTCGGCGCCGTTCCATTCTTCGCTGCTCAAGCCCGCTTCGGACCGCCTGCGCGAGCGCATGGCCGGGCTGGCTTTCGCGGCCTCGTCGATCCCGCTGGTGAACAACGTCGACGTTGCCATCGTCAACGATCCGGATGCGATCAAGGACGCGCTGGTGCGCCAGGCCGCCGCCCCGGTGCGCTGGGTCGAGTGCGTGCAGAAGATGGCAGCCGAAGGCATCACGCACGTGATCGAATGCGGCCCGGGCAAGGTGCTGGCCGGCATGACCAAGCGCATCGACGGCAACCTGACCGGCGGCGCGATCTTCGATCCGGCCTCGCTGCAGGACACGCTGGCACTCCTGAAGTAAGCAAGAGGACATCTGCATGACCAAACTTCTCGACAACCAGGTTGCGCTGGTCACCGGCGCCTCGCGCGGCATCGGCCGCGCCATCGCGCTGGAACTGGCCCGCCAGGGCGCCACCGTGATCGGCACCGCCACCAGCGAGGCCGGCGCAGCCGGCATCACCGACTACCTCGGTGCCGCAGGCCTGAAGGGCAAGGGCGCCGTGCTCAACGTCAATGACGCGGCCGCTTGCGACGCGCTCATCGACGAGATCGTCAAGACCCACGGCGGCATCGGCGTGCTGGTCAACAATGCCGGCATTACGCAGGACCAGCTGGCGATGCGCATGAAGGACGAGGACTGGCTGGCCGTGATCCAGACCAACCTGACTTCGGTGTTCCGCCTGTCGCGCGCGGTGCTGCGCCCGATGATGAAGGCGCGCCAGGGCCGTATCATCAACATCACCTCGGTGGTGGGC
The DNA here is from genome assembly GCF_055385985.1 of Cupriavidus sp. LA-1. Classification (NCBI taxonomy): domain Bacteria; kingdom Pseudomonadati; phylum Pseudomonadota; class Betaproteobacteria; order Burkholderiales; family Burkholderiaceae; genus Cupriavidus; species Cupriavidus sp. LA-1. The sequence continues at coordinate 1,008,112 of NZ_AP031387.1, forward strand.
TCGGTCGGCAACCCCGGCCAGATGAACTACTCCGCCGCCAAGGCCGGCGTGGCGGGCATGACCCGCTCGCTGGCCGCCGAGATCGGCAGCCGCAACGTGACCGTGAACTGCGTCGCGCCGGGCTTTATCGATACCGACATGACCAAGGCGCTGTCCGAAGCGCAGCATGCTTCGCTCAAGACGCAGATTCCGCTGGGGCGGCTGGGCCAGCCGGAAGATATCGCCAATGCGGTGGCCTTCCTGGCCGGTCCGCAAGCCGCCTATATCACCGGCACGACGTTGCATGTGAACGGCGGGATGTACATGAATTAATAGGTTTTCGGGTGGCTGGTTTCGGGGAAGAAGCCCGAAGAAGCTGTCTGAAGTAGTAGTTTTCCGAACCAAACGGGCGCGATTCTTGCAAAGGTTGGCAGGCGGCATATCTGTCGCCTCAAACCTGCTAAAATGCGCCCACTTTTTGTCGAACTTCCCTGGAGGGTTACATGGACAATATCGAACAACGCGTCAAGAAAATCGTGGCAGAACAGCTTGGCGTGGCCGAGGCAGACATCAAGAACGAATCGTCGTTCGTGAACGATCTCGGTGCGGACTCGCTGGACACGGTTGAACTCGTGATGGCGTTGGAAGATGAATTCGGCATGGAAATTCCCGATGAGGAAGCCGAAAAGATCACGACCGTGCAACAGGCTATCGACTACGCCACCGCGCACGTCAAGGCCTAAGCCCGTCGTCTCTGCATTCCGAGCCACAGAAGGCAGGTGGGCGGGCCGTCTCGGCCTCGCCTTGCTGTTTTCTGTGGCTTTCGTCTGTTCGAAGAAGCAGAATGGAATGCGCTTCGCCGCGCGGCCCGGAGGGCCGGCGGCGGGTAGCTCAGCGTTCCGTTCCCGTTTCACGCACCCGTAGGAAAACATAGTGAGCCGTCGTCGCGTCGTCGTCACTGGGCTTGGCCTTGTGTCTCCGGTCGGAAACACGGTTGCCGAAGGCTGGGCCAACCTGGTAGCCGGCAAGTCCGGCATCGCCACCATCACCAAATTCGATCACTCCGCGCTTTCCGTGCATTTTGCCGGCGAAGTGAAGGGCTTCAATGCCGAGGATTACATCCCCGCCAAGGAAGCCCGGAATATGGATACCTTCATCCATTACGGCATTGCGGCCGGTACGCAGGCGCTGAAAGACAGCGGCCTGGAAGTGACCGAAGCCAACGCCGACCGCATCGGCGTGCTGGTGGGCTCGGGCATCGGCGGCCTGCCGATGATCGAAGACACCCATGCCGTGCTGACCGAGCGTGGTCCGCGCCGGATTTCGCCGTTCTTCGTGCCGGGGTCGATCATCAACATGATCGCGGGCCACCTGTCGATCATCCATGGCATCAAGGGCCCGAACCTGGCTGCCGTGACGGCCTGCACGACCGGCCTGCACAGCATTGGCCTGGCCGCCCGCCTGATCCAGGCCGGCGATGCCGACGCCATGCTGGCCGGCGGCGCCGAGTCGACCGTGTCGCCGCTGGGCATCGGCGGTTTCGCCGCTGCGCGCGCACTGTCGACGCGCAACGACGACCCGGCCGCCGCTTCGCGTCCGTGGGACAAGGACCGCGACGGCTTCGTGCTGGGCGAGGGCGCCGGTGTGATGATGCTGGAGGAGTACGAGTCGGCCAAGGCCCGCGGTGCGCGCATCTATGCCGAGCTGATCGGCTTCGGCATGAGCGGCGACGCCTACCACATGACCGCGCCGAACATGGACGGCCCGCGCCGCTGCATGGTCAACGCGCTCAGGGACGCCGGCATCAATGCCGACCAGGTGCACTACCTGAACGCCCATGGCACGTCCACGCCGCTGGGCGACAAGAACGAATCCGATGCCATCAAGGCGGCATTCGGCGAACAGGCCTACAAGATGGTGGTGAACTCGACCAAGTCGATGACCGGCCATCTGCTGGGCGGCGCCGGTGGCCTGGAATCGGTCTTCACTGTGCTGGCGCTGCACAACCAGGTATCGCCGCCGACGATCAACCTCGACAACCAGGACCCGGAGTGCGACCTGGACTACGTGGCCAATACGGCACGCGAGATGAAGATCGACGTGGCGGTGAAGAACAACTTCGGTTTCGGCGGCACCAACGGCACGCTTGTTTTCCGCCGCGCCTGATCCGTGGTTGAGGCGGGCCCTTCGCGGGCTGCGCCAGAGCAGGGTCCACCCGTTGCGATGGGCCCTGTTCGTGTTTTGTGCCGGCGAATTGCTGGCGCTCGCGCTGCTGGCGCGGACGCTGGCCGACGCCATCGCCGGTAGCCAGGCCGGGATCCTGTGGTGGCATGCCGCCGCCGCGCCGGGACTTGCGCTTGCCACCCTGGCAACGGTGCGGGCCTGGCCGGCGCGGTGGCAAGGCCTGCGCTGGCGCTGCACGGCCATTCAGGATATGGCTGACGGCAGCGGACCATTGCGGATCCGCCTGGAAGGGCCGGGCGGTGCCCGGTACGAGGCCGTCGTCCGGCAGTGCTGGCAGGCCGGCGGCGCCGCTGTCGTGCGTCTTGTTCCTGGTGCGCCCGGCATGCCGGGCGCCATCTTTCTTCCCTGGCAAGCGGCTGCCCCCGAGAAGGCGCGGCAGTTGCAACGTGCCGCCAGAGTTGCACTGCAGGTGCAACCTGACTTGTCGACAGGGAACGATTTTGTTAGCTTGCGGTCACAGGATGCGCGTTGCTTCACCGGGCGGGCTGAGAATCGTAGGTAAAATACAACGTTTGTCGTGACGACCAAACCAAGAGATACACTGCAGGTGAGCCATACGTGAGCGAACGCGAAGCCGATCAGCTCCTAGTTGAACGCGTCCAGCAGGGCGACAAGCGGGCCTTTGAACTTCTGGTGACCAAATACCATCGGAAGATCATTCGCCTGATTTCGCGCCTGGTCAGGGATCCCGCTGAAGTCGAGGATGTGGCGCAGGATGCCTTTATCAAGGCATACCGCGCCTTGCCCCAGTTCCGCGGGGAGTCGGCCTTCTACACGTGGCTGTACCGGATCGCCGTCAACACGGCCAAGAACTACCTGGCTACCCAGGGCCGCCGCCCGGAAGCGTCCAGCGATATCGATGCGGAAGAGGCTGAAACTTTTGCGGACGGTGAGCAACTAAGGGATATCAATACGCCGGAGTCGATGCTCCACACGCGCCAGGTCGCCGAGACGGTGAACCGCGCGATGGAGGCGCTTCCGGAAGAATTGCGGACCGCCATCACGCTGCGCGAGATCGAAGGCCTCAGCTATGAGGAAATCGCCGAGGCGATGGGATGTCCGATCGGCACGGTGCGCTCGCGGATCTTCCGGGCGCGCGAGGCGATTGCCGAGAAATTGCGCCCGCTGCTGGGAACGGCAGAGGGCAAGCGGTGGTAGTGGTTCGCTAGTTGTTGGCAGTAAAGAAGAATGTCGTGCGGCCAGCGTTGCAGCCTATTCCTGCATCGATAAGCGACAGAAGTAACGGGATTATCGGTGTTCAATGGAATGTCTTGGGGTGGGAAATGGGTCAGGCTCATAAGCAGTCGGTTCATGTAGTGGAAGCAGCGGAGCAGATCTCCGTACTGATGGATGGCGAACTGGCGCCGCATGAAGTCGATGCCGTGCTGGGCTTGGCGAAAAGCGATGCCGGCATGTCCGACTGGACCACGTACCAGTTGATCGGCGACACGCTGCGTTCGGAAGAACTGACGCATGCGGGCTCCACCGCCGATTTCCTCTCTCGTTTCTCCGCACGCCTGGAAGCCGAGCCGCATGTACTGGTGCCGGCCGTGGCGCAGGCCAGTGCCCGCCACCGCCTGCTGGTCAGGCCGTCGTGGGTGCGCCGCGTGATGCCTGGCACCGCGATCGCCGCCGCGGTCGCTGCGGTCAGCTGGGTGGTCGTGCCGCAGATGCGCGGCCCCGTCACGCTGGGCACGCCGGACGCCGTCGTGGCGCGTGCCGACCAGCCCGCTGCAGGCCAGGGCGCCGGCATCGTCACCGTGGCCGCCGAAGCGCCCCAGATGATCCGCGACCCGCGCCTGGACGAATACCTGCGTGCCCATCGCACATCGGTGGCAACGGAAGCATTCGTGCCGACCATGCGCACGGTTGCCAACGGTGCAAACTTCACTCAGGAAAATACGCAGGAATAATGCCGGACATGCATAAAGGAGGGTCGCCCGCCCATGTAGCGGGCGCCCAGAAAATCAGGGCCCTGCGTAGGTCCTTTTTTCTGGCCTTGTGTCTGAGCGCTGCCGCGGCGACCGCGCAGCCTTCGGACAGTACGCTGAACCGACGCGACGCCACCGCCTGGCTCAACAAGATCCACAAAGCCGCACAGCACGAGAACTATGTCGGCACGCTGATCTATCAGCGCGGCAGTGTCATGCACGCCTCGCGTATCCAGCATTACAGCGATCTCGTCCACAACGAGTACGAACGCCTGGAAACGCTCGACGGCAAGCCGCGCGAGGTGCTGCGGCAGAACGACGTGGTGCACAGCCTGATTCCGGAAGCCAAGCTGGTGGTGGTGGAGAAGCAGGAAGCCAAGGACCGCTTCCCCGCGCTGCTCGCCACCAACAAGAACGACGTGCTGGACCTGTACGACATGCGCAAGATGCCCGCCGAGCGCGTGGCCGGCATGGAGTGCGAGGTCTTTGCGCTGGAGCCGCATGATGCCGCGCGCTACGCGGTGCGCCTGTGGGCGGAGAAGAACTCCGGCCTGCTGATGCGCGCGCAGACCATCGGCGAAGGCGGCAAGGTGCTGGAACAGGTGGCGTTTTCGCAGGTGCAGATCGGCGTGCCGTCCGAGAAGCAGCGCATCCTGGGCGCAATCAAGAATTCCAACGGCTGGAATCACTATGAGGTGACCTACCAGCCGGCCAATATCGCCGACGAGGGCTGGTCGATCACCGTGCCGCTCAAGGGTTTCCAGAAGATCCGCGAAGTCCGCCGGCCGCTTGGCGAGTTGCGCGCGCCGGCCCCGGGCAATGCGCGCGGGCAGGTCTTCGAAGTGCTGCAGGTCGTCTACAGCGACGGGCTGACAGGCCTGTCGGTCTTCATCGAGCCGGTTTCCGAGCAACGTGTGCGCCGCGAAGGCGTGGCCGCGCTCGGCGCGACCCAGGTCGTGGTGCGCCGGGTTGCCGACTACTGGATCACCGTGGTGGGCGAGGTGCCGGCGAGCACCGTCCGCCAGTTTGCGACGGCCGTGGAATATCGCCCTCCCAAGGCGGTACACTGAGCTTGACGCAGGTGCAGCCGACGCCGCCGGACTTTGTCCCGGCGCCGGCTCCATGAAACCTGTGCAGGGGTCCCCCGCCACGGGATCATATCCAGTCGGTTTTTCTTCTTTTCGCTGAATCCCGGGAGTTGTCGATGATGTTCAGATCTCCAGCCCTGGCGCGGGCCGTGGTCATGGCTGCCATGATGCTGCTCGGCCCTACCGTTGCCGAAGTCAGCCATGCCCAGGCTGCCGCTTCCACCTACAACCTGCCCGATTTCACCGACCTGGTGGAAAAGGCAAGCCCGGCCGTGGTCAATATCCGCACCACCGAACTCGTGCGCCAGCGCGGCGCGCCCGGTGGCGATGACGACATGGCGGAATTCTTCCGGCGCTTCTTCGGCGTGCCGATGCCCGGTGCCCCGGCGCCGGGCGCCCCCCGCCGCGGCCAGCAGCCGCCGCAGCCGGAAGAGCAGAGCCGCGGCGTGGGCTCGGGCTTCATCATCAGCCAGGACGGCTACGTGATGACCAACGCGCACGTGGTAGCCGACGCTGAAACCATCTATGTGACGCTGCCCGACAAGCGCGAATTCAAGGCCAAGCTGATCGGCTCCGACAAGCGCACCGACGTGGCGCTGCTCAAGGTCGACGCCACCGGCCTGCCGCGCCTGCCGCTGGGCGATTCCAACAAGGTCCGCGCCGGCGAATGGGTGCTGGCGATCGGCTCGCCGTTCGGGCTGGACAACAGCGTGACCGCCGGCATCGTCTCGGCCAAGGGCCGCGATACCGGCGACTACCTGCCGTTCATCCAGACCGATGTGGCGGTCAACCCCGGCAACTCCGGCGGCCCGCTGATCAACCTGCGAGGCGAGGTGATCGGCATCAACTCGCAAATCTACAGCCGCAGCGGTGGCTATATGGGCATCTCGTTCGCGATCCCGATCGACGAGGCCATGCGCGTGACCGAGCAGCTCAAGGCCACGGGCCGCGTGACGCGGGGCCGCATTGCCGTGGCAATCGGCGACGTCACCAAGGAGGTGGCCGATTCGCTGGGCCTGGGCCGTGCGCGCGGCGCGCTGGTCGGCAGCGTGGAACCGGGCGGTCCTGCCGAGAAGGCGGGCATCGAGCCCGGCGACATCATCCTCAAGTTCAACGGCCGCGATATCGAACGCGCCTCGGACCTGCCGCGCATGGTGGGCGAGACCAAGCCGGGCACGCGCGTGCCGCTGCAGCTGTGGCGCAAGGGTGCGACCCGCGACGTCACGATCACGGTTACCGAGCTGGAACCGGACGGCAAGACCAAGGCGCGCGGCAACGCCACGCCCAAGGATGACAGCGCGGCACAGGCCAGCAAGCCCAACGCGCTGGGGCTGGTGGTCAACGACCTGCCCGATGCACGCCTGAAGGAGCTCAAGCTCAAGTCCGGCGTCGAGGTGGAAGTCGCCGACGGCCCGGCGCTGCGTGCCGGCATCCGGCCGGGCGACATCATCCTGCGCCTGGGCGACACCGACGTGACCAACGCCCGCCAGTTCAACGAGCTGGTGCGTAGCCTGGACAAGAACCGGATTGCCGCGGTGTTCGTGCGGCGCGGCGACGCCACCCAGGTGCTGACGCTGCGTCCGGGCGCCACGTCCAGCTCCAGCCGCTGAGCCACCGTGGCCGCCATGCCCGCGCTGACGCTGTACGGCCGGGCATACTGCCACCTTTGCGAAGACATGAAGGTCGCGCTGGAGCCGCTCCGGCGCGATTTTTCTTTCACCCTGCTTGAGGTGGATGTCGATGCCGATGCGGGGCTGGAAGACCGCTTCGGCGAACTGGTGCCGGTGCTGATGCCCGGGGCACCGGCAGATCTGACGGCCGGCGCCGCGCCACTTTGCCACTATTTCCTTGACGAGGTGGCGGTAAGGGTGTGGCTTGCCGCACATGGCACCGCACGCGCCACCCGCTGACCCCCTCCGGCAACGGCCGGCAACCGCGTCACGCCGCCATTTGATGACCCGGAAGTCATTGAAAATCCGGTAAAATTGCGGATTGGCGCAAAAAATTGCACCCCCCAAACCTGCGGTACGCCCGCGCACGCCTTGCGGCGCGCGGCGCCGGGCCGCTCAACCGCTTGCTGCCGCCCGGGCCCTCATGCCGGCGCTCCCCTGAACACTAGATGGACCATATCCGTAATTTTTCGATCATTGCCCATATCGACCATGGGAAGTCCACCCTGGCCGACCGGATCATTCAGCTTTGTGGAGGGCTGTCGGATCGGGAGATGGAAGCGCAGGTCCTCGATTCGATGGATATCGAAAAAGAGCGCGGCATCACCATCAAGGCGCAGACCGCCGCGCTCAGCTACAAGGCGCGCGACGGCCAGGTCTACAACCTGAACCTGATCGACACCCCGGGGCACGTCGACTTCAGCTATGAAGTGAGCCGCTCGCTGTCCGCCTGCGAAGGCGCGCTGCTGGTGGTCGACGCCTCGCAGGGCGTCGAGGCGCAGACCGTGGCCAATTGCTACACCGCGATCGAGCTGGGCGTGGAAGTGGTGCCGGTGCTCAACAAGATCGACCTGCCGCAGGCCGACCCGGACAACGCGATCCAGGAAATCGAGGACGTGATCGGCATCGACGCGCAGGACGCCACGCCGTGCTCGGCCAAGACCGGCCAGGGCGTGCAGGATGTGATCGAGGCGCTGATCGCCAAGGTGCCGCCGCCCAAGGGCGACGCCGAGGCACCGCTGCAGGCGCTGATCATCGACTCGTGGTTCGACAACTACGTCGGCGTGGTGATGCTGGTGCGCGTGGTCAACGGCACGCTGCGCACCAAGGACAAGGTGCTGCTGATGGCCACCGGCTCGCAACACCTGGTGGAGCAGGTGGGCGTGTTCACGCCCAAGTCGATCCAGCGCGACGCGCTGACGGCGGGCCAGGTGGGCTTTGTCATTGCCGGCATCAAGGAACTGAAGGCGGCCAAGGTGGGCGACACCATCACCACCATGCAGCGCAAGGCCGAAGCACCGCTGCCGGGCTTCAAGGAAGTCAAGCCGCAGGTGTTCGCCGGCCTGTACCCCGTCGAGGCCAACCAGTACGAGGCGCTGCGCGAGTCGCTGGAAAAGCTGCGGCTGAACGATGCCTCGCTGCAGTTCGAGCCGGAAGTGTCGCAGGCACTGGGCTTCGGCTTCCGCTGCGGCTTCCTGGGCCTGCTGCATATGGAAATCGTGCAGGAGCGCCTGGAGCGCGAGTTCGACATGGACCTGATCACCACCGCGCCGACGGTGGTGTACCAGGTCGAGATGCGCGACGGCACCATGGTCACCGTGGAAAACCCGGCGAAGATGCCGGATCCGAGCAAGATCGAGGCGATCCTGGAACCGATCGTCACCGTCAACCTGTACATGCCGCAGGAATATGTCGGCTCGGTGATTACGCTGTGCACGCAGAAGCGTGGCTCGCAAATCAATATGAGCTACCACGGCAAGCAGGTGCAGCTGACCTACGAGATCCCGATGGCGGAAATCGTGATGGACTTCTTCGATCGCCTGAAGTCGGTGTCGCGCGGCTATGCGTCGATGGACTACGAGTTCAAGGAATATCGCCCGTCGGATGTGGTCAAGGTCGATATCCTGATCAACAGCGACAAGGTCGATGCGCTGTCGGTGATCGTGCACCGCTCGAATTCGCAGTACCGCGGCCGCGAGGTGGCAGCCAAGATGCGTGAGATCATTCCGCGCCAGATGTACGACGTGGCGATCCAGGCGGCCATCGGCTCGAATATCATTGCGCGCGAGAACGTCAAGGCGCTGCGCAAGAACGTGCTGGCCAAGTGCTACGGCGGCGATATCACGCGCAAGAAGAAGCTGCTGGAAAAGCAGAAGGCCGGCAAGAAGCGGATGAAGCAGGTCGGTACGGTCGAGATCCCGCAGGAGGCCTTCCTGGCTATCCTGCAGGTGGACGACAAGTAAGGCGCTGCGGCGGGCAGTGACAGTGCCACGCGCGGCGGCTTGCCGCCGTGGCGACAGAACAGGCTGTACCAGGATTTCAAAGAACCAGAAGCCGTCATGAATTTTGCACTGATCCTTTTTGTGCTGGTGGTGATTACGGGCGTCGCGTGGGTTGCGGACAAGCTCGTGTTCGAGCGGCAGCGCCGCTCTTCGGCGCGGCTGGCGCTGGCCGAGTTCGATTCGCGCCAGGCCAGCCTGCAGGGCAGCTTCGGCGCGGCGGACGCTGACGCTACACGCAAGCGCCTGGCCGAGGAAAAGCTGCGCCAGCCGTGGTGGCTGGAGTATTCGGCCAGTTTCTTCCCGGTGATCCTGGCGGTGTTCGTGTTGCGCTCGTTTGTGGTCGAGCCGTTCAAGATCCCGTCCGGCTCGATGATCCCGACGCTGCTGATCGGCGACTTCATCCTCGTCAACAAGTACGAGTACGGCATCCGCCTGCCGGTGGTGAACAAGAAGGTCGTTGAGACAGGCCAGCCGCAGCGTGGCGACGTGATGGTGTTCCGCTACCCGAAGGACCCGTCGCTCGACTACATCAAGCGCGTGATCGGCGTGCCGGGCGATGTGGTGCAGTACGCCAACAAGCGCCTGACCATCAACGGCAAGCCGGCCGAATACACCGCGCTGCCGGACTTTCTTGACGAGGAGCGCCTGGCGTATTCGAGGCATTTCCGCGAAAAGCTGCCGAACGGCGTCGATCATGGCATCCTGAACGACGCCGACCGCCCGGCGTTTGTCGCCGGCGCGGACCCGGATTTCCCGTATCGGGAAAACTGCACATACAATCAGCAGGGTGTGACCTGCAAGGTGCCTGCGGGTCATTATTTCGTCATGGGCGACAACCGGGACAACAGCCTGGATTCCCGTTACTGGGGCTTCGTACCGGACGAGAATATCGTCGGCAAGGCGTTTGTGATCTGGATGAACCTGGGCAATTTCGGACGCGTGGGATCGTTCAAATAAGAATCTCCGCGGCGCAAGAACACTCAACACAAAAAGAGGGCAGGCGCGATGGGTCGATTTGGGAAGGTGGGGGCAAGGAATCCGGCGCGGCGCCGGGCGCGCATGGGCGGGTTTTTTTCCGTCTGGACGCTGCTGGTGATCGTGGTGTTCGTGATCGGCGTGGCCTTGCCGGCCCTGCGCGCGATCCCGAGCCTGGTGGAGTATTTTTCGGTCAAGCGCGCCGCCAGCTATGCCAAGCAGCGCGCCACCAACAAGCGTGAAGTGGTCGAATTCTTTGAGAAGCAGGCAATCATCGACCAGATTACCGCAGTAAAGGGCGAGGATCTCCTGGTCCGGGAAGACGAGAACGGCACCATCCAGTCGGTCGATTTCTCGTACCGGGCCGAGGTGCCCGTCTATGGACCCCTGAGCCTGTTGATTACCTATTCAGGAACGCAGCACTGATATGAACCTCGACGCCTTGCAGCAACGACTCGGCTACCGATTCAGCAAGCCCGAATTGCTGCAACAGGCGCTGACGCACCGCAGCCACAGCGCCCAGCACAACGAACGCCTTGAATTCCTGGGCGACTCGGTGCTCAACTGCGCCGTGGCGGACATGCTCTACGGCATGTTCGGCAAGCTCGACGAGGGTGACCTGTCGCGCGTGCGGGCCAACCTGGTCAAGCAGCAGGCCTTGTACGAGATCGCCCAGATGCTGCAGTTGTCCGATACGCTGCGCCTGGGCGAGGGCGAACTGAAGAGCGGCGGCTTTCGCCGCCCGTCGATCCTGGCCGATGCGCTCGAAGCCATTGTCGGCGCGGTGTTCCTGGACGCCGGCTTCGATGCCGCCCGCGCATTGATCCGCAAGCTCTATATCCCGATCCTGGAGCAGGTCGATCCGCGCACGCTGGGCAAGGACGCCAAGACCCTGCTGCAGGAATACCTGCAGGGCCACAAGATTGCCCTGCCGCAATATAACGTAATCGCCACACACGGGGCCGCGCACAGCCAGCAGTTTGAAGTCGAGTGCACGGTGCCTAAACTGGAAGTCCGGGTGTTCGGCACCGGCGCCTCGCGGCGTGCCGCGGAGCAGGCCGCCGCCAAGCTGGCGCTGGATGAAGTCCAGAAGCTGGTGCCGCAGCTGCTCAAGCGCAGCCGCGCCGAGCGTACCGGCAAGACCCGCAAGCAACCCGTGCCGCAAGACCCACAGCTGTCTCTCAGGTTGAAGGAATGACCGAATCTACCCATCCGCAGCAAGACGCGGCGGATACCCAGGCCGCGGCGTTCCGCTGCGGCACCGTGGCCATCGTCGGCCGCCCCAACGTGGGCAAGTCCACGCTGATGAACGCGCTGGTCGGCCAGAAGATCAGCATCACCTCGCGCAAGGCGCAGACCACGCGGCACCGCATTGTCGGCATCCAGACCACGGACGACGCGCAGTATGTGTTCGTCGACACGCCGGGTTTCCAGACCCGCCACGCCAGCGCCCTGAACCGTTCGCTGAACCGCGCGGTCACGTCCACGCTGTCGTCGGTGGACCTGGTGCTGTTCGTGGTCGAGGCCGGCTACTACGGCGCCGACGACGAGAAGGTGCTGTCGCTGCTGCCGAAGAACACCCCGGTGCTGCTGATCGCCAACAAGCTGGACCGCGTCAACGGCGAAAACCGTTCGGAAGTGATGATGCCCTTCCTGGAAAAGATGGGGCAGCAGTTCCCGTTCCGCGAAGTGGTGCCGATGACGGCCAAGACCCGCGACCATATCGCGCGCCTCTTCGAGATCATCCGGCCCTACCTGCCGGAAGGCGAGCCGATGTACGACGCCGACGCCATGACCGACCGCAGCGAGCGCTTCCTGGCGTCGGAGATCATCCGCGAGAAGGTATTCCGCTGGACTGGCGACGAGCTGCCGTACACCAGCACCGTGATCATCGACAAGTTCGAGACCGAAGGCCGCCTGCGCCGCGTCTTTGCCACCATCCTGGTCGAGCGCGATGCGCACAAGGCCATGATCATCGGCAACAAGGGCGCCAAGCTCAAGACGATCTCCACCGAGGCGCGGCTGGACATGGAGAAGCTGTTCGACGGCAAGGTCTACCTGGAAATGTGGATCAAGGTGAAGAGCGGCTGGGCCGACAACGAAGCAGGGCTGCGCGCGTACGGCTACGAGTGAGCACAACTGCGAGCGACCAGTGAGCAAGACGGCTGACATCGCGCGCGCTCCGGCGCCGGCACCCCGGTCCCGCCGCGCCGACCCCGTGGTCGACGAGGCCGCCGAACTACTCGACAGCAAGGCGCTGCCGGGCATGGCCGACGCCGCCGCGCGGGCGATGATGGACCGCGCCATGCGCATCGTGCCGGCGCGCCCCGAGTCACGCGTGGCCGAACAGCCGGGCTTCGTGCTGCACGCCTGGCCGTATCGCGAGACCAGCCTGATCCTGGACCTGTTCACGCGCGACTACGGCCGCATCTCGATGGTGGCCAAGGGGGCCAAGCGCCCGCACTCGGCGCTGCGCGCGGTGCTGCAGCACTTCCACCCGGTCTCGGTGTCATGGAGCGGGCGCGGCGAGGTCAAGACCCTGACCAAGGCCGAGTGGGTCGGCGGCATGCCGCCGCTGGCCGGCGATGCGTTGCTGTCGGCGTTCTACCTGAACGAACTGGTGATGCGCTTCTGTCCGCGCGAGGATGCGCATCCGGTCCTGTTCCGCCATTACCTGGCGACGTTGACGCGGCTGGCGCATGGCGAGCAGGCCGGGCTGGTGCTGCGCGGCTTTGAACGCGTGCTGCTGCAGGAAACCGGCTTCGCGGTGGCCTTCGACCAGTGCCTGAGCACCGGCGAGCGGGTCCTGCCGGGCCTGGACTATGTCTACCAGCCTGAACGCGGCGTGCGCCGCGCGCAGCCGAGCGACCCGTCGTCGTGGCCGGTGGTGTCGGGCCAGACGCTGCTGGACATGGCGCAGGACGACTACAGCCGCGCGCAGACCGCCGCGCAAAGCCGCGCGCTGATGCGTTTCCTGCTGCATTATTATCTGCAAGGCGCGCCGCTGAAGACGCGCCAGATACTGATCGACCTGCAGTATCTCTGATACAAGAACCCTTCGACTTACTCCTGCTCCTGCTCGCATGATCTTCCACGCAAATCCGGGCGTCATCGACCTTGGCGTCAATATCGACCACGTCGCCACGCTGCGCAATGCGCGCGGCACCGTGTATCCCGATCCCATCCGTGCCGCGCTGCTGGCGGAACAGGCCGGCGCCGACCTGATCACGCTGCACCTGCGCGAAGACCGCCGCCATATCCGCGATGCCGACGTGCGCGCGCTGCGCCCGCAACTGGCCACGCGCATGAACCTGGAATGCGCGATCACGCAGGAGATGCTCGACATCGCCTGCGAGATCCGCCCGCAGGACGTGTGCCTGGTGCCGGAGCGCCGCGAGGAAGTGACCACTGAAGGCGGGCTGGATGTGGCCGGGCGCTTCGAGCAGGTCAAGGCGGCGTGCGCGCAGCTGGCCGGTGCCGGCATCCGCGTATCGCTGTTCATCGATCCGGATGCCGACCAGATCGCCGCTGCGGCCGCGTGCGGCGCGCCGGTGATCGAGCTGCATACCGGTCGCTATGCCGATGCGCATACGCCCGACGAGCAGGCGATCGAGTTCAGCCGCATCGCCGATGGCGTCGATGCCGGCCAGAAGCACGGCCTGGTGGTCAACGCCGGCCACGGCCTGCACTACACCAACGTGCAGCCGATTGCCGCGCTGCCCGGGATCAAGGAGCTGAACATCGGCCACGCGATCGTCGCGCACGCGGTGTTCGCGGGCTGGGAGAACGCGGTGCGCGAGATGAAGGCCATCATGGTCGCCGCGCGCCTGGGCACGCAATACCCTGCCGTGGGCACCCCGGCGTGATCTACGGCGTCGGCACCGACATCATCCAGATCGCCCGCGTGCAGGGCGTGATGGAACGCACCAACGGCCGCTTTGCCGAGAAGGTGCTGGGCCCCGATGAGCTGGCCAAGTACCATGCCCGCAAGGCGCGTTCCGAAAAGCGCGGACTGGCCTTCCTGGCCACGCGCTTCGCGGCCAAGGAGGCGTTTTCCAAGGCCATCGGCCTGGGCATGCGCTGGCCGATGACGTGGCGCGCCATGGAACTGATGAACCTGCCGTCGGGCGAGCCGACGCCGGTGTGCCATGGCGAACTGGCTGCATGGCTGGCGGAACGCGGGCTCGCCGTGCGGGTCAGTGTCAGTGACGAACATGATTACGCAGTCGCCTTCGCCATTGCCGAGCGCACGGGCGGGGCGACGTCCCAACCTACAGCTTTGTGAATCCAACCACTTTCATGTCCAAGAAGAACTCCGGCAAGCGGCCGGGCCCGGTGGTCCTCGACGTCGTCGGCAAGCAACTCGACGCGGAAGACGCGCGCCGCATCGCGCATCCGCTGACCGGCGGCGTGATCCTGTTCGCGCGCAATTTCGAGTCGCGCGCGCAACTGCAGGCGCTGACGCGCGCGATCCGCGCGGTGCGCGACGACGTGCTGATCTGCATCGACCATGAAGGCGGGCGCGTGCAGCGCTGCAAGACCGACGGCTTCACCCACCTGCCGGCGATGCACCGCCTGGGCGAGCTGTGGGAGCGCGACGTGCTGGCCGCGACCAAGGCGGCAGTCGCCTGCGGCTACGTGCTGGCCGCCGAGCTGCGCGCCTGCGATATCGACCTGAGCTTCACCCCCGTGCTGGACCTGGACTACGGGCGCAGCGCCGTGATCGGCGACCGCGCCTTCCATGCCGATCCGCGCGTGGTGTCGATGCTGGCCGGCCACCTGAACCATGGCCTGCTGCTGGCCGGCATGAGCAACTGCGGCAAGCACTTCCCCGGCCACGGCTATGTCGAGGCCGACTCGCACGTGGCGATCCCGGTCGACCAGCGCCCGCTGGACCAGATTCTCGGCCAGGATGCGCGCCCGTACGAATGGCTGGGCCTGTCGCTGTCATCGGTGATGCCGGCGCACGTGATCTACCCCAAGGTCGACCCGAACCCGGCCGGATTTTCGCGCTACTGGCTGCAGGACGTGCTGCGCGCCCAGCTGGGCTTCGAGGGCGTGATCTTCAGCGACGACCTCAGCATGGAAGGCGCCAGCGTGGCCGGCAACGTCACCGAGGCCGCGCGTGCCGCGCTGACCGCGGGCTGCGACATGGTGCTGATCTGCAATCATCCGGACCGCGCCGACCAGTTGCTGACCGAGCTGGACGTGGGCATCGGCAAGACCTCGCAGCGCCGCATCCGCAAGCTGTTCGCGCGCAGGAAGCCGCTGGACTGGAACAAGCTGCACCAGGAAGGCGAGTACCGCGCCGCGCTGCGCACGCTGAAGGAGCACGACCTGATCGCCTGACCGGGTCTCGTGCAGAAACAAAAATGGCAGCCGAGGCTGTAATGCCGTTCAGTTAAGGTCCCTATTGAGGAAGCGAACGGCATAGCGTGAAGGGCGGGACTTGACGACCCGGTCGCATGAGCGGCCGGGTCGTTTCACATTGGGCAGCGACTTTAGGCGCTCGCGTAGGCGCTGCAGGCAGGCGGGCAATTTCGCGTAGGCTGGCGTGACAGCTGCCCACATCATCTCGTGCTGGATGACATGGAAGGCGCGCACGAAGCTCATGTCGGTCGGCACAAGCTTCGCTTCTCGGGCAGCGCTGGCCATCTCGCGACGAATCAGGTTGTAGGCGATCAAGGCGCCCCAGATTTCCTGGCATACCCCATCGACGGTTCGGCTACGCAGGGTCAACTCCATGCCGAGCATCGACTGCTTCAGTTCCCGGTAGCTCGTTTCGATCTGCCAGCGCCGCTCGTAGCTGGCGACGATGTCAGCAGGTTTGAAGCGTCGGCGATCGAGCAGCGACGTCAGCAGAATTCGGCTACGTCCGCGTGCATCGATCGTGCGGATCGCCCGCGCCTGCCAGAACTCCGGCAGCGCCGGGCACTTCTTGCGTGCCTGCGGCGAGACACGCATGCGTACCGTGGCGTCTTCGGCCGTGCCGGCCGTCACCTCCCAGCACGTGTTGGATTTGGCCGGAATCAGGAAGTGGCGGTTGTGCCCGCCCATCGTCAAGCCGCACAGGATCTCGGCGGCCAGAAAGCCTTTATCAAATACCGTCAGCGAGTCATCCGGTATCTGGGGCAACAAGCCTTTGGCGTACACCATCTCATTGCTGTCATAGCGACCGAAGCTGGCGCCTGCCACCAGGTGCGTGGGGATCGCAGTCAGCGTCACCATGCGCACCTGCGGATAGCTGGCGACCCTGCGAGCGTAAGCTTGGGCGCCAAAGTGCTCGCGGTTGGCAGGACTGTCGGCCGTGCGTAGCGTCGTGCCATCCATCGCCCACAGGCTGAGTCCCTTGAGGGCGTAGTCGCTGGCGTCCTGCAGACTCCAGGCGCGCGCTGTTCGTTCGAACAGCCAGGCCAGCGGCGCCTCGCCAACGCGCTGGCGGGCTTGCGCCGCCGCGCTCTTGCTGACGAATGGCGCCACCTCATCAGGCAGGGCCAGTTCCAAGTTGTCGAGCACTTCGCTGATCGACCAATGGCGATACATCGCCAGTGCAATCACCAGCCAGACAACCTGTTCAGCGGGCAACCGACGGCGACGGATACTTGCCGCTCCCGTCGCCTCTACCGCACGCTCAATCCACTCATATGGAAGATGTTCGGCCAGCCGACTCAAGTCGGCTGGCTGTTGCGCTTCGAGCAGGAACGTCAGGTGACTGGAGAGCATCGCGCCCGAAAGTTAACACCTCGGCGCACGGTTTACAACTCCCTCTGACGCTACATACAAAAATGCCGCTCAGCTCTTAACTGAACGGCATTACAGCCGAGGCTGCCATTTTTGTTGACCGGCCCCGCGCTGAGGCGGGACGAAGCAAGCGCCTTAGTTGGCGCGGCTGCGGTATTCGCCGGTGCGGGTGTCGATTTCGATCTTGTCGCCGATGTTGCAGAACAGCGGTACCTGCAGTTCGAAGCCGGTGTTGATCTTGGCGCCCTTGAGCACCTTGCCCGACGAGGTGTCGCCCTTGACGGCCGGCTCGGTGTAGACGATTTCACGGACCAGCGTGGTCGGCATTTCGACCGAGATGGCCTTGTCGTTGTAGAACACCACTTCGACGTTCATGCCGTCCTCGAGGTAGTTCAGCGAGTCACCCATGCTGTCCTTCTCGACTTCGTACTGGTTGTATTCAGTGTCCATGAACACGTACATCGGGTCAGCGAAGTACGAGTAGGTGCATTCGCGGCGCTCGAGCACAACCACTTCGAACTTGTCGTCGGCCTTGAACACCGACTCGCCCGGTGCGTCCGTCAGCAGGTTCTTGTACTTCATCTTGACCACAGCGGCGTTGCGGCCCGACTTGTTGTATTCGGCCTTCTGCACGACCATCGGATCGCCGCCGATCATGAACACGTTACCGACGCGGAGTTCCTGTGCGATTTTCATCTGAACTGATTTCCTGAAAAATAAAGTCTAGGAATTTGGAATGGCGAAGGCGCGCTGCCGGCGTTCCCGCGGTAAGCCCGCGAGAGCCAGGATCCACGCGCTCGCGACCCCGTGCCCAGCTTGCTTTCAGGTCTTTGCCCAGGGTTGTTTCATCGCCTGGACAAGACCCTGGTTCTCCGGCCCGGTCGCCATTTGGATCAACCGGTTATTTTACCTGATTTTCGCAGAACGCCACCAGGTTGGCGGCAAGGTCGCCGGGATGCTGCAAACGCCGCTCCCAGCGCGGTGCGATCGCCGCAAGTGCCGGCAGCTGCGCACGCAGGCGCGGCCAGTCGACGGCGTTGCCGTAGCCGTTCCAGGCGTGCCAGAAATCCGTCAGCGCAGCCGCCGCGTCCGGGGGCACGCCGCCCTGGCCGAACAGGCCGAGCCAGGCGTCCAGCTTGACCCGGTGCGCGGCGTCGTCCTGCGGGTAGATATGCCAGACCAGCGGCCGCGCCGCCCATTGCGCCCGCACGAAGGAATCCTCGCCGCGCACGAAATTGAGGTCGCAGGCCCACAGCAGTTCGTCATAGTGCTCTTGCCGCACAAAGGGGATGGCCTGCACGCACAGGCTGCCGCGCTCCACCGGCGCGCCAGGCTGCAGCGGCACGCCCAGCCATTCGGCCACCTGGCTGGCGGCCAGGCCCGCTGGCACCAGGCAGTGGATGGCTTCGGCGCCGTCGCGCCATTGTTCCAGCAGCGCCGGCAGGGCCGGGTTGCGGTAGGCGAACAGGCTCACGCGCAGCGCATCGGGCCGCGGCGTCACGCTGAGCTGGTGCCACAGTGCGGCCTGCGCCGCCGCCCCGCCCAGGAACGCCTCGCGTTGCGCGCCCAGCATCGATTCACGCAACAGGCCGCCGGTGCCGGGCTCGAAGCCGGGGAAGAAGAAGTGCTTGACCAGCGGCAGCCGCGGATGGGGCGAGGGCATCGCGTGGTGTTCGCGCACCCAGGGCTCGGCGCTCAGGTATTCCAGGTTGATCCAGGCGGGTTTGGGCTGGCGTGCCGCCATGCGCTCGAGGAAGGCCTGCGGCAAGTGGCAGGCAAAGGCTTCGATGACGGCGTCGTGGGGCGTGGCGTCGCCGGTGCTGTCTGGTGCGCCGGGCTGCCATGGGCGGATCTCGACGCCGGCGAGGTGCTGCACGGCGGCGCCAGGGTCGATCTCCGGCGCAAGCCGGGCGAAGCTTGGCAGGTCATCGACCCACAGCCGCACCGCGTGTCCGTGCTCCTGCGCCAGCTGGCGGGCCAGCCGCCAGCAGACGCCGATGTCGCCGAAGTTGTCGATCACGGTGCAGAAGATGTCCCAGGAGCGGATAAGCATGTGAGGTAGGTGTACAGGTAGGGCAGGCGGGCAGGGCGCCGGCTGAATTGCTCTAAACTTGCGATTTTAGAGGTCGCGCTGCTTTGGTGCGCGCCGGCCCGCAGCGGTCACCGTCCCCCACATGTCAGACCAGCAACCCGATTCCCCGAATCCCGCCGACGAGGTACCGGCCAAGGCGCCTGCCGACGTGCCGGCAGATAGGTCCGCCGATAAGCCCGAAGACAAGCAGGCCGAGGCGCCGGCCGAACCGTTCGACGCCCGCCCGGTCATCTCCCGCCTGCCGGGCCTGCCTGGCGTCTACCGCTATTTCGACGCCAGCGGCAATGTGCTGTACGTGGGCAAGGCGCGCGACCTGAAGAAGCGGGTATCGAGCTATTTCAACAAGACCCAGCTGTCGCCGCGCATTGCGATGATGGTGGCGCGCATTGCCCGCATCGACACCACGGTGGTGCGCACCGAGGCCGAGGCGCTGCTGCTCGAGAACAACCTGATCAAGGCGCTGGCGCCGCGCTACAACATCCTGTTCCGCGACGACAAGTCGTACCCGTTTCTCAAGCTGACCGGGCACCGCTTCCCGCGCATGGCGTACTACCGCGGCGCGACCGACCGCAAGCACCAGTACTTCGGGCCGTTCCCGAGCGCCTACGCGGTGCGCGAGAGCATGCAGATCCTGCAGAAGGTGTTCCAGCTGCGCACCTGCGAGGACACCGTCTTCAACAACCGCACGCGGCCGTGCCTGCTGCACCAGATCCATCGCTGCACCGGGCCGTGCGTCAATGCCATCAGCGAAGAGGACTACGCGCGCGATGTCACCAACGCGGCGCGCTTCCTGCAAGGCCGGCAGAGCGAGGTGCTGGAAGGCCTGCAGGGCAAGATGGAGCAGCACGCCGAGCGGCTGGAATTCGAGCAGGCCGCGGCGGTGCGCGACCAGATCGCGGCGCTGTCGACCGTGCTCAAGCGCCAGGCGGTGGAAGAGGTGGGCGGGCAGGCGCGCGACATCGACGTGCTGGCCGTCGCGGTGGAGGGCGGCCGTGCCTGCGTCAACCTGGCCATGGTGCGCGGCAGCCGCCATCTGGGCGACAAGGCGTACTTTCCGGCGCATGCCGACGAAGCGGCGATGATCGTCGAGGATGCCGATGAGCGCGCGGAGGCTGGTGCGGATGAGCGCGCGGAGGGGGCGGACAGCGCCCGGGCCGCGCCGCCGCTGACTGTCGACCGCATCGCCACGCGCGTGCTGTCGGCCTTCATGGTGCAGCACTACCTGGAGCAGCCGGCGCCGCCCATCGTCGTCGTCAGCCATGTTCCGGACGATGCCACGGTGCTCGAGGCGCTGGCGCTGCACGCCGGGCGCAAGGTCACGCTGGTGCGCCAGCCGCAGGGCCAGCGCAAGGTCTGGCTGGAGATGGCGCAGCAGGGTGCGGCGCTGGCGCTGTCGCGCCGGCTGGCCGAGCAGGGCAGCCAGGAAGCCCGCACCCGTGCGCTGGCGGAAACCATCGGGCTGGACCTGGAAGACCTAGCGCTGCTGCGCGCGGAGTGCTTCGACATCAGCCATACCGCCGGCGAGGCCACCCAGGCGTCGTGCGTGGTGTACCACCACCATGACATGCAGAACAGCGAATACCGCCGCTACAACATCCAGGACATCATTCCCGGCGATGACTACGCGGCCATGCGCCAGGTGCTGACGCGGCGCTACCAGAAGCTGGTCGAGCAGATCCAGGAAGACGGTGGCATGGAGGCCGGCGGCGAAGCCGCGGCCCTGGTGCCGCAGATCGTGCTGATCGACGGCGGCAAGGGCCAGGTCGAGGTGGCGCGGCAGGTATTCGAGGAGCTGGGGCTGGATATCGGCCTGCTGGTCGGCGTGGCCAAGGGCGAGGGCCGCAAGGTCGGCCTGGAAACGCTGGTGTTCGCCGATGGCCGTCCGTCGCTGGAGCTGGGGCAGGGCAGTGCCGCGCTGATGCTGGTGGCGCAGATCCGCGACGAGGCGCACCGCTTTGCCATCACCGGCATGCGCGCGCGCCGCGCCAAGACGCGCACCACCTCGCGGCTGGAAGAGATCGAGGGCATTGGCGCGCGCCGGCGCCAGAAGCTGCTGACCCGTTTCGGCGGGCTGCGCGGCGTGATGGCAGCCAGCATCGATGAACTGGCCAGCGTCGAGGGCATTTCACGCGGTCTTGCCGAAGAGATCTACCGGCAGCTGCACTGATCGCGCCGGCCGCGCCTTGCGGCGGGCGTGCGGGAAAATGGCCAATGATGGTCGATTGGCCTGGAAATCGGCGACAATCGCAAGATTGGTTACCGTCCCCGCCGCCCGAGTTCCATGCCCTTCAATATCCCGATCCTGCTGACCTGGCTTCGCGTCGCCATGATTCCCCTGGTGGTAGGGGTCTTCTACCTGCCGGACGCATGGCTGCCGATGCACACCAAGAACCTGACGGCGGCATCGTTCTTCATCATCGCCGCGGTGACGGACTGGCTGGACGGGTTCCTGGCGCGGCGCTGGAACCAGACGTCGTCGTTCGGCGCTTTCCTGGACCCGGTCGCCGACAAGCTGATGGTGACGGCGGCCCTGCTGTCGCTGCTGGCGCTGGGGCGGGTCACCGACCTGATCGCGCTGGTGATCATCGGGCGCGAGATCACCATTTCAGCGCTGCGCGAATGGATGGCGCAGATCGGCGCTTCCAAGAGCGTCGCGGTGAACTTCCTCGGCAAGCTCAAGACCACCGTGCAGATGATTGCGATCCCGCTGCTGCTGTACAGCGACCGCCTGCCCGTTTTCGATGCCCGTCTGCTCGGCACGTGGATGATCTATGTAGCGGCGGTGCTGACGCTGTGGTCGATGTTCTATTACATGAAGCTCGCCTGGCCGCAGATCCGCGAGCGCAGTGGGATGGTGGCGCGCGCCGGCGCACCGAAGTGAAAAGAATTTTCGAAAAGGTGTTGACGGCGAGAGCAGTTCTTTGCATAATCTCATTCTCGTTGCTGACGACGCAAACGAAAGCAGCGAGATAAGGTTGGTTTGACGCAAGATGTTGTGAGTTGGCAGCGTGTTGCGGCATAAATCGCCTTAGTTTGATTTTTAGCAGTGCCCTGCGGGAGTAGCTCAGTTGGTAGAGCGCAACCTTGCCAAGGTTGAGGTCGCGAGTTCGAGACTCGTCTCCCGCTCCAGGTTAAAGAAGGTCCGGCAGCGTGGTTACGCGATGCGGGGCTGGCAGTAAAAGTTGTATGCGGGAGTAGCTCAGTTGGTAGAGCGCAACCTTGCCAAGGTTGAGGTCGCGAGTTCGAGACTCGTCTCCCGCTCCAATCCCCAAAGGGAAGCAACGCTTCCCTTTTTGTTTGGGTTGAATTGCGGCAAGCAACAGGCCGCAAGCAGTTTGCCGCAAGATGCGCTCCGGCAGCATCGGCTGAATGCGGATACAATCCAGCAGCACGTCACCTGGCGGGGTGGCAGAGTGGTTATGCAGCGGCCTGCAAAGCCGTGTACGCCGGTTCGATTCCGACCTCCGCCTCCAGTTGCATGCAGAACGGCGCCTCGCGGCGCCGTTTTTGTTTTCCGCGCCTGCTTCGGGCACATCTCTCGTTCCATACACCAAGCAGGCACCAGGGTACCCGCTATCTCCCTGGCGCTGGCGCGTGGCGGGCATGTTACATTACTCCTGTCGTACGCTTTTCGGGGGGC
Source organism: Cupriavidus sp. LA-1 (assembly GCF_055385985.1). NCBI lineage: Bacteria > Pseudomonadati > Pseudomonadota > Betaproteobacteria > Burkholderiales > Burkholderiaceae > Cupriavidus > Cupriavidus sp. LA-1. The sequence goes on from NZ_AP031387.1 coordinate 1,030,754, forward strand.
TCCGCGTGATGGATTGCGGAGCAGCATGTCAATCGCCATCCCCGATCCGTGACGCGCCGCCGGCGTGTCCGGGGCCGCTGCGGCACTTTCCGTTCTTCCCCGTTCCGATGCTGCTGCCGATTGTTGCGGCGACTGTCCCGCGCTGACCGCTGGTGCGCGCCGGATGCGCTGTTGTGGTTGCCAGGGCAGGGAACGGGTTAGCCGTTCAGCCCCTGACACGAGGAATCCCGCACGCATGCATCACGCCACCCCGCTTATCAGTACCATCGTCGGCGGCATCGTCCTGGCCTTTATCCTTGGCGCGGTCGCCAGCCGGCTGCGCCTGCCGCCGTTGGTCGGCTACCTGTGCGCGGGCATCGTGGTCGGGCCGCACACGCCCGGCTACACCGCTGACCAGGCGCTGGCGCCGGAGTTGGCCGAGCTTGGCGTGATCTTGCTGATGTTTGGCGTGGGGCTGCATTTCTCGATCAAGGACCTGATGGCGGTCAAGCGCATCGCCATCCCGGGCGCGGTGGTGCAGATCGGCATTGCCACGCTGATGGGCATGCTGGTGGCCTGGGGCTTCGGCTGGTCATGGGGGCAGGGGCTGGTGTACGGGCTGGCACTGTCGGTGGCCAGCACGGTGGTGCTGCTCAAGGCCCTGCAGGAGCGTGACCTGGTGGAATCGCCGCAGGGCCGCATCGCGGTCGGCTGGCTGATCGTGGAAGACCTGGCGATGGTGCTGGCCCTGGTGCTGCTGCCGGCGCTGGCGGGCCTGCTGGCCGGTTCCGGCGCAACCCCGGGCGAAGTTTCCGGCGAGGCCGCGCCGGGTACCAGTGACGTAGTGGTTGCGATCTTCACGACGCTGGGCAAGGTGGCTGCCTTTGTCGCGGTAATGCTGGTGATCGGCCGGCGCTTTATTCCGTGGATGCTGGAGCGCATCGTCTGGACCGGCAACCGCGAGATGTTCCGCCTGGGCGTGCTGGCGACGGCGCTGGGCGTGGCCTATGGGGCTTACGCACTCTTTGGCGTGTCGTTCGCGCTGGGCGCATTCTTCGCCGGCATGGTGCTGGCCGAATCCGAATTCAGCCATCGCGCGGCCGAGGAGTCGCTGCCGCTGCGCGATGCTTTCGCCGTGCTCTTCTTCGTTTCCGTGGGCATGCTGTTCAACCCGATGGTGCTGGTCAACGACCCGTGGGGCGTGCTGGCGACGGTGTTTATCATCGTGGTTGGCAAGTCGCTGGCGGCGCTGGGCATCGTGCGCGCCTTCGGGCATTCGGGGCAGACCGGCATGACCATCGCCGTGAGCCTGGCGCAGATCGGCGAATTCTCGTTCATTCTCGCCAGCCTTGGCGTCTACCTGAAGATCCTGCCCGAGCGGGGCCAGGCGCTGATCCTGGCCGGCGCGCTGCTGTCGATCCTGCTCAATCCGGTGCTGTTCCGCTTGCTTGACCTCTACACGGCGCGGCGCAATCCCAGCGCAGACCCGCAGCCGGCCTGATGTGCGCCTGGGCCACGCTCAGGCGCCTATCCGCGGCGCCATGGTACGCAGATATTCGGTAAAGGCCAGCAAGCCCTGGGTCGGGAACTTGTCCTGGTGCACCACCAGCTGCAGCGGCCGGACGATGCGCGGCAGGCCGTCGCGGATCGCGACCAGCGTGCCGCGTTCCAGTTCGTCGCGCACCACGTGCAGCGACAGGCAGCTGACGCCGAAGCCGCTCATCACGGCGCGCTTGATGGCCTCGGCGTTGCCCAGTTCCAGCGCGAAGCGCAGTTCGCCCAAGAGCGGCACCAGCCGTTCCTCGATCACTTCGCGCGTGCCCGAGCCGGGCTCGCGCACGATCCACTCGGCGTCGCGCAGCGCCACCAGGTCGTGCGGCGCGGCGGCCAGCGGATGCGACGGTCCGACGATCACCACCATCTCGTCGTCGCACCAGTGCACGCTGCGCAGGTCGCGCTCATGGCTGGCGCCTTCCACCAGGCCGATATCGGCTTCGAACTGCAGCAGCGACTGCAGCACTTCGCGGGTATTGCCGATGCGCAGGTCCAGCGTGCACGGGCCGCTGCGCGAGTGACGGAAACCCGCCAGCAGCGGCGGCAGCATATAGCTGCCGATGGTATTGCTGGCGGCAATGCGCAACTGGACCCCGGTCTGGGTCGCAAAGCGCTCCAGTTCCTGGGCCTGGTCCAGCAGCGACAGCGCGCGCGGGAAGAACTGGCGCCCGGTTTCATTGATGCTGAGGCGGCGCGCAACGCGGTCGAACAGCGGGCTGTCCAGGGCGCGCTCCAGTTCAGCCAGCGAGGCGCTCACGGCCGATTGCGACATTGCCAGCGCCTGCGCCGCCGCCATGGTGCTGCCATGCTGGGCCACGGCCACGAAGACGGAGAGCTGGCGCAGGGTCAGGCGCAGGGGCCGGTGTTCGGGCCGCGGCGAGGGGTGGTGGAAGTCTGGGCGGGAATCCATATCGATAAAATAAATAATGCATAACGATATTACCCGTTTTACGGGTTAGGTGGGCGCCAGTACGCTTGAGTCACCAAAGCACACGACCCGAGCCCGCCATGACTTCCGTCTCCGCCCCCCGCACCGCCCCCGCCGCCGCACCGGCCTTGCCGCCGCCCTGGTCGCAGCGCTTGCTGACGCTGGTCCCGCTGGGCGGCATCGCCTGGCTGGCGATGGTGCTGGCCGATCATCCGGCCGTGTCGCGCTATGGCCTCAGCGCGTTGACGCTGGCCATGTGCGCTGGCATGGTCGCTGCGAATACGCTGCCGCGCCACTGGCTGGCGCCGCTGGCACCCGGGATGCAGGTCGCCCGCCATTACCTGCTGCGCACGGGTGTGGCGCTGTATGGTCTGCGTTTGACTTTCGCCTCGATCGTCGCGCTGGGCCTGCCCGGCATCGTGGTGCCGCTGACCATGCTGGTGGCCACGCTGCTGTTCGGCACCTGGGTGGGCACGACGTTCTTCGGCATGAGCCGCCGCGAGGCGATCCTGGTCAGCTCGGGCAGCGCCATCTGCGGTGCGGCCGCGGCCATCGCCGTGTCCTCGGTGGTGCGCACCGACGACAAGCAGACCGCGGTGGCGGTGGCGACGGTGGTGCTGTTCGGCACCGTCGGCATGCTGCTCTACCCCTATCTGTATGAGCTGGCGACCGGCCACTGGCACTGGGCGATCAGCGAGCGCATGTTCGGCATTTTCACCGGCGCGACGCTGCATGAAGTGGCGCAGGTGATCGCCGCCGGCAAGATGATCAGCGAACCGACCGCCGACGCTGCCGTGGTGGCCAAGATGGTGCGCGTGCTGGCCCTGGGGCCGCTGCTGCTGGTGATGGCGCTGTGGCCGCAAGGCGGGTCGCAAGCGGAGCAAGGCGCCGCCGGTGGCAACCGTCTGCGCGGCATCCTGAAATCGGTACCGTGGTTCGCGGTGGGGTTTGTCGCGGTGATGGCGGTCAATTCGGCCGGCACCGTGCCCACCGCCTGGAAGGCGCCGCTGATCGCACTGGATAACTGGCTGCTGGCCTGCGCCATGCTGGCGATCGGCCTGCACACCCGCATCGGCGACCTGTTGCGCGCCGGGCGCAAGCCGCTGGCGCTGGCCGGGGTGCTGTTCGTGTTCCTGATGAGTGCGGGTGCGCTGATGTGCTACGCGATGGCGTAAGGCGCGCGTGCGATCACCGGAAGAGGGGGCGATGGCCCCCTTTTTTGCTTTTGGGGCGTTGCCTGGCCAGCGAGAACGGTGATGCTCCGGGGGGTACTTCAATGCAAACCGTAAGCGGCAATGACTCGGCATCTGTCGGTCGTCGCTCTGGGCGGTTCGGTCGTGCTGCAGCAGGACTAGCCCACTGTGCTGTGTAGCTAGAGATCAGCCTTCATGATTGCCGCCGTTCGGGCACCGGGGTCGGAGAATTCGCGGGAAGCCCGCAATTCTGGTGGTATGGCCGAATGCTCCATTTCCGTGAAGCCAAGACGAGTGAAATAGCCAGCGGCAGTTTCAGTCTGGACGACCAGGGATTCGATACCGCGCGAACGTACGTCGGCCACCAGTGCGGACACCAGCAAGGCGGCCAGTCCTGCCCGTCTCGCGCGCTCGGCGACAGCGACGCCTCGCAACAGGCCAACGCTGTCACTGAACACCTCGATACCGGCGCAGCCGAGGAGGCCAGTCTTGTCCCGGCTGACATGAAATTGCACCGCTTCGCTATATATTCCGCCAACGGGTAGTGAACACGACCGGAGCAATGCTTCCACATCGCGCAGGTCTGCCTTGGTCGCATGACGCGGCCTCATACTGTTACCTGCAAATCTGATGGGTGATGACGAGCGCCTCGGCGTTCCGACTGTTACCCGCAAGCGACGAGCGCTCGCACATGCTAGTCATCGTAGTCGTCATGCCAGCGCCGCCATTCCCGCCGGCGCTCCCGCCATTCGTGCTCCCTCCATTCGTGCTCCCTCCATCGTTGTTCGCGCCATTGGCGCTCTCTCCAGGCGCGGCCCTGCCAGTCGTCGTAATAGTAGGCCGGAGCCGCTACCACGGGCGGCGCCTGAACCACCACGGGAGCCGGCTCGTAGTAGACGGGCGGCGGGGCGACAACCGCTGGCACAGGGATGCCAAATCCAATGCCGACGTCCACCCGCGCCTCAGCCATGTTGGAGCCGAGCGCGGTAACGCCGACCAGAAGCAAGAGCGATGCGGCCTTTCGCATGATTTTCTCCTTTTTCTCTTGCAGAGACTCTAGGTCAGCATGGGGCGACAGTGTATTAGCGGATTCGCACAGCGGTGACTTTCTGTAACGCGACGTCGATGCACCGGGTGTCCGGCGGTACTGTTGGGGCTATAAAACGACCGGGCATTTTGCAGCGTGGACCGGAGTCGAAATTCTTCCGAAAGGGCGAGGGCCCGTGCTGCAGGTGTAGGCATATCCGGCCCTGCTCGCGAATTGAGTTTGCCTGTTTCAGAACTTACGGATTGTCACGGGTTCTGAGTCAACTTGGCTCGCGGCGGTGCCGTTTTAGCGGGTAAGCACGGCGCATTGCCGAGCTGCCAAAAATTCCTCAGGAGTTCACGTCATGAAGAAGCTGTTCGTTGCTCTCGCCTCTGCAGCCCTTGTCGGTACCGTTTTCGCGCAGACTGGTGTGCCAGCTTCCGCGACTCCGCCGCAAGCACAGGCGACGAAAGACCAGGTAAAGGTCGTCAAGGAAAAGAGCTCCACGCCGGCAAAAGCCGACAAGGACAAGAAGGGCGCCAGCGTGCCGGGCGATGAAGGAAAGGTTCAAGCCAGCGCCAATAAGGAGAAGGCTGACGTAAAGGCGGATGCCAATAAGTCCGCCGCCAAGGGCACCCACCACAAGGCGAGCAAGGCCAAGGCCACCCATACGGAGGCTGGTATGGCGAAGTCTGAAGCAAAGAATGATTCCGACAAGGTGAAGGCCAAGGCAGAGGTGGCGAAGCCCGAGGCGCAGCCCGAAGCCGCGAAGGCCGCAGCCAGCGTGGACAAGACGAAGAAGCAGTAAGCCGCTCCCATCGGGCGAACCGAGGGGGCGTTGCCGGGGGCGAAGGCCGCTGCAACGTAGCCTGAGTGCTGGAGCTTTGCGGAGAGCGCGGGTTAGCTGGAAATCCAGCCTGGCCTCTCCGCGTTTGTCACCTTTGGGGAGTCGCCATGAAACCCATTCTTGCATTGCTGATTGCCGCTTCCACGCTGCTCGGCGGCTGTGTCGTGGTGCCGTACGATAGCGGATACGGCTATCGTCCGTATGGATACTGGGGCGATGGATACCACGGGCACCATCGGCACCACGAAGATCACGACGACTGAGGCTGGGAGAGCGGCAACACCGACGCTACGATATGCGCGGCATCCGTGTCGATAAATCTGCCAGTGCAGCATACGCAGCGGTAGCTCCGCCTCGATAGTGCGGTGGCCTCGTTTCTGTCACGCGAAATCACTTCGCCCGGTTCGAACTGCTTAGTCGCCGATATAAGAGATGGTCCAATGACCAGTTCCCGGCTCCACGGCAAAGCAGAACCAACAGCATGGCCGCCCACTGGATATGGGTGGGCCAGGCCTGCGGATACACGAATATCTCGATGACGGTGGTCATGCCGAGCAGGATAGTTGCCACGGGGCGTGTCGCCAGGCCCACCATCAGCAGCACCGGTGCGGTCAGTTCGATTGACACCGCCAGATAGGCAGCTACCTCGGGTGCAAGCAGTGGCACTCGGTACTCTTCCCTGAATAGTTCGAGCGCAGCGTCCCAGTTGGCCAATTTGGTCATGGCCGAGTTCCAGAAGACCGTGGCGACAGCGAGCCGCAGCGGAAGCGCCAGAAGCGTATAGGGCACGCGCTCCAGCCATCCGATTGCCCGCAGGACGCGGTCGTTCAGCATTGACTTTCGTGACTCGGATTGAGATACCTGCGTCATCTGGCTGGACTCCCCATTGCTGGATGACATGGTCGGCCGCAAAGGCAGACATCGGCGAAGCATGCTGATGCGAGCAGAGAAGCGAGCCATACAGGCGCTTCGTCACCTGGCACTTCGACAAGTACATCGCTCAAGACGTGGCCTTCGAGCAATGCTGTTGCAAATGACCATTGCCATTCGCCTATTCGCTTAATGTCCACTCCGGAAGCGCTTCGGCTGACGTACAGAAAGACAGGGCCAGCGCTCAGGCTGATGCTAGCCAATGAGCGGTCATCACGTGTCAGCACCGCATTCCAGATGGCATCCACTGGATAAGAAGACCGAAGAAGCCGCACGGCGGGGTTCGGCAAGAACGTGACAAGGTGCAGTTCGGCTTTGTCCAGCTGCTCCAGGCGACTCAAGTCGAGTGGGTTCGTGTCCGGAGCGTGCAGCGCTTCATTCACCGCCCATTCCAGTCGCGCAGTGTCAGGCAAGTAGACCAGCGACGCCGCTTGCGGCATCTGCGCCAGGAACTCCGGGAACTCAGCGCCATAGCTATCGAGTTGCGCGCTCGCGGGCGGCTTGCAGGTGATGAACTGTCTGGCTGCCCCTTCGAAGAACTCTGGCCCCACCAGCGCCTCCACGGCCGGATAGGAAAGCCGTAGCGCCGTCAGTAGCGCACCAGTTGCCGTGTTCCGATAGATACCGAGTCTTGCCTTCGGGTCCAAGCCATCGGGCAACACATACCTGGAAGCGCTGCCATCGCTAAGGCCGAGTAAGTCCGACTGGACCGCGCGTTGCAGTTCAAGCAGCGTTGGCGCTGAGGCTGTCATTTCGCTGTCTCTCCATCGCTGCCTGGGCAATCGCCGATTCTTCCATGAGAACTTCGAGAGCCGGCACATTGGTGTCCCATTCAATCAGTGTGGGAACCGTGCCAAAGCGCCTGAGGGCCTGTTCAAACAGGTCCCACACCGGTGGTGCGACGCGCGAGCCGTGGTCATCGATGCGAAGTACGCGTCCCTGGTCGAGCGGCCGCACGCTGTGGCCCGCCAGATGGACCTCGGCAACTGCCGATGGCGGCAAGGCATCCAGATAAGTCAGTGCATTCCAACCGTGGTTGCTGGCACTGACGTAGATATTGTTAACGTCGCACAGGATGCCACACCCCGTGCGTCGACTCACCTCGGCGAGGAACTCCCACTCGGGAATGACTGAGTGCCCGAAGCGCAGGTAGGTGGACGGATTCTCAACCAGAATGCGGCGCTTCAGACAGGTCTGGGTCTGGTCAACGTGCCGACAGACGATGACCAGTGCTTCCTCGGTTAGCGGTAATGGCAGCAAGTCGGCGAGATAAGTGCCGCCGCTGATGCTCCAGGAAAGATGCTCGGAGACCAGTCCGGGCTCGACACGCTCGATAACCCTGCGCACCCGTTCGAGATGCCCGGCGTCCAGCCCTTCCGCGCTGCCCAGGGACAGGCCGACGCCGTGCAGCGAGACGGGATAGTCTAGTCGAATGGCGTCCAGGTAGCCTGGCGCGCTGCCTCCACCCATGTAGTTCTCGGTATGCACCTCAAACCACGCGATTGGCGGGCGTTCTTCGAGCACCGCCTGATGGTGCCGGAAGCGCAGCCCGATTCCGGCGCGCGCCGGAATCGGGCTGAGCGAGCGCGGCGATGAAGCGGCATGCATCGGATAACCCATCGCTTAAGCTGGCTTCAGCTTGCCGCCCTGAATTTTGCTGCAATCCCCAGCGGGAAGGAGAACGAATGACTTGGCATCGCGCGCCTGGGTCGCCTGGCCCGCACAGGAGTGAGCCCCCTCCGCGCAGTCGTTCTTCGCCACGGCGTTTATCCCATAGCACTTCTCCAGCTTGTTCTTCTCCATCCGGGCCATGTTGTCTTTGACAACTTGCGGCATGCCGCTCATGTCTTTCATCGCCTGGGCCTGGGCCTGAGCTGGCAAGGCCTGCATGGCGAGCGCAAGGCCGATTGCTGACGATAGCGTTGAGGCGGCCAAAACATGCTTGTTCATCTTGCGTCCTCCTGAGGGTGCGGCCGGGAGTCTGGCCGTGTATCCAAGTTCGGCGAAGTGCCGCCGGAGGTTACAACGCATAGCGATTTTTTTTTTGCGCGACAAATCGTCTTGCCTGTCGCAAAATTCCGGCATGCCCAGGCATTCACCCTCACTGACATCTGCCTCGGCCCCCGAGGGAAACGCCCAGGTGCCCCCTGCGACGGGCCGAGAGACTGACCCCTTGGTCAGGCGAGGTGATGGCAGGCTGGACTGGTCCGTCGCCATGGCCAGGGCGCAGGAGGGTGACCAGGGCGCCTATCGCCAGCTGCTTGAAGGCATCACGCCTTACCTCCGCGCACTTGCGGCGCGCCACTTCCGCAGCGGCGATGACATCGAGGACGTGGTTCAGGATGTGCTGCTGACGGTGCATTCAGTGCGCGGCACATACGACCCGGAGCGCCCGTTCGGTCCCTGGCTGGTTGCTATCGCGAATCGGCGGATTGTCGACGTATTGCGCCGGCATGGGCGCGCTGGCCTGCATGAGACGCCATTGGATTCGGAGCACGAAACCTTTGTTGCCACCGGAGCGAACTTGCAAGAAGAGGCAATGGACGCCCGCTTTGTGCGTGAGGCCATCGAGCAGCTGTCTGCGGGGCAGCGCGATGCGGTGCGCATGCTTAAGCTGGAGGAAATGTCCTTGCGGGAGGCCGCTGCGGCTAGCGGGATGTCAGTCGCCGCATTGAAGGTGGCCACCCACCGGGCAATGAAACGGCTGCGGGAGCTGTTGCGGCAGCGGGGTAGCAAGTCATGACACGGACTTCCGACTTGATTGAACGCCTGGTTGGGGACGCAACGCCGGTCCGACGGCTTCGCGCACCCGCGACGCGAGCTGCGTGCTGGATTCTGTTCTCCGCACTGGTTGTGCTCTGCGTCGGTATCGCCCATGGCGTGCGCGCAGACCTGGCGTTTAAGCTGCGCCAGCCAGCCTTTATCGTCAGCCTGACTGCAGCGACGGCCACCGGTGTTTTGGCCGCAGTGGGTGTGTTTTTCGCCAGCATTCCAGGTATGGCACGCCGCTGGCTTCTGCTGCCGGTTCCGGCTGCTCTCGTATGGATTGCCACGGTTGGCTATGGATGTCTTACCAACTGGGTCGTCATCGGGCCGGACGGAATGTCTGCCGGAGAGACGGCTCGTTGCTTTGCGACATTGGCATTGGTTGCCATGCCGCTATCGCTTGTGATGCTGATCATGCTGCGTCACGTCGCTCGACTGTCGCCGGTTCCGATCACGATGGTAGGCAGCCTTGCGGTTGCCGCAATGACCGCCGTGGCTCTGTCGATCCTGCACTCGCTCGAGGCCACGGCCATGATATTGCTATGGAATTTCGGTGTGGCCGCGCTATTTCTGGCGCTGGGGGGGCGGTATGGGAAGCGGCTGGTTGAATGGCTGGCTCCGCGCTGAGGGGGCTTGCCTAGCCTACGAGGTGGTCAGAGGGCTGCTGCCACGCTATCGTTCCGGTACCCCAGAGGTAGAGCAACGGAATTTACTGGTGCGGCCGACGGGACTCGAACCCGTAAGCCTGGAAAGGCGGCAGATTTTAAGTCTGCTGAGTCTACCAATTTCTCCACGGCCGCATGGCAAGCCCGGTATTGTGGTGGCTCCGCATCCCGGATGCAAGCGCGCAGCAGGAGATGGCACCGGCAAGTGGCGCAAGCCGGGCCCCGCCGCACAAAAGTGACGACATTGTTACGGCTGGTAACAATGTCGTGCGCGCCGTTGCACCTGGAAATTTCCGAACCTCTACAATACCAATTAAGAGAAATCTCACATTGAGAGGCGGATATGAAACGTTGGTGGCTCGCAGCATTCGGTATCGCGGCCGGGTTGGCGTCTGGGGCAGCAATGGCCCATGTAAGCGTCGGCGTGGCGATTGGCGTGCCGGGCGTGGTGATCGGCGCGCCGGCCTACTATCCGCCCCCTCCGGTGTACTATGCCCCGCCGCCGGTGGTCGTAGCCCCGGCTCCGGTCTACTATGCCCCGCGTCCGGTCTATTACGGTCCGGGCTATTACGGCCCGCCGCGCTATTACGGTGGTTACCGTGGTTACTATGGCCCGCCGGGATGGCGCCGTGGTCATGGTCACGGCCGTTGGCGCGACGACTGAGGGTCGCGCGTACGAACCAAGCTTTTTGAAAGAGAAGGGGCCCTCCGGGGCCCCTTCTCTTTTTCTTGCCGCACTGCGACATGAAGACCACAGGCCGGTTCCGGGAAACCTACGTCTTTCTGATCGTCGTCAAAATATTTGAACGGACTGCTCAAAGGATCACCTCTGTCGACATAAGGGTTTTCCCCTAAACTACGCCCATGACATCGTGATGACGCCTGTTTCGTGGGCCTCCGCGGTGCCTCGACCAACCAAGTAGCAAGGGGAATTTCATGAAGATCAAACAAGCCGTTGTTGCCGCCGCCGCGCTGGCGGTGCTGGCCACTGTATCCAACGCCTCGTTCGCCGCTGTCGGCAAGGTCGACCCGTATCTGGACGGCGCCAGGATCGGCGCGGCCGATCCGTACACCGACGGCGCCAAAGTGGGCAAGCCGGATCCATTCACCGATGGTGCCCGCGTCGGCAAGGCCGACCCGTACACCGACGGCGCCAAGCTGGGCAAGCCCGATCCGTTTACCGACGGCGCCTGATCCCGGGACTGTGCCCGCATGACAAATGGCCCGCCTTGCGCGGGCCATTTTGCTGTGGAGCGCACCCCTGCACAGGCCGCAGCGGTGTGTCTGCCATGACGATGACAGGGGTGCGGCGCTATACTTCGGCCTCAACCAAATGAATGACCAGGAGAGTGGTATGCAGCAAAAGACGGTTCTGACGGCAGACGACGTGAAGAAGGTCATGGCCGCAGCGGAAACCGAGGCGAAGAACCATCACTGGGCCGTGTCCATCGTCGTGGTCGACGACGGCGGCCATATGCTGGCCATGCAGCGCCTCGACGGCGCCGCGCCGATCTCGGCCTATATCGCCGGTGAAAAGGCCCGTACCTCGGCGCTGGGCCGCCGTGAGTCGAAGATCTATGAAGACATGATCAACAACGGCCGCCAGTCGTTCATGACGGCGCCCCTGCTGCAAGGCATGCTGGAGGGCGGCGTGCCCATCGTGTGCAACGACCAGGTGGTCGGTGCCGTAGGCGTGTCGGGCGTGAAGTCGACCGAAGACGCGCAGATCGCGCGTGCCGGCATCGCTGCGCTGGGCCTGTAAGGCATCGCGCAGGCGTATGAAAAAGCCCCGCAGGCATGGCCTGCGGGGCGGATTAAAAGAGGGCATGGCTGGGTACGGTCGACCTGGCGTGGGGTCTGAATCCCGCCCGCGAACACTACCTAGCTACTACCCAACACCTCGTTTCGAGGTGGTCCCCACAAAAGTCTTTACTGCCACCTGCGTGGCGCCCGCGCCCGGCGCGGATCTCGTTCACTTCCCTTTGGCCTCCACTTCGCAGTAGCGCCGCAGAGCCGCGTCATTTCGTCAGGATCAGCTTGCCATAGCGCGTCACGCGCAGCGTGTAGACCTCGCCGTTATGCAGGATCGGCAGGGTATTGGCGCCGCGCATGATGGCGTCCAGTGCCACGGGCTCGCCGGCCGGTGCCGACGACAGGCTGTCGCGCACCAGTGCCTCCAGGCGGGCCGGCAGGGCCGCCACCGCGGACTTCACGGAGGCGATGGCCGACGGCGCGGCCTTCGCGCTGGCCTCGCGGCGCGGTTGCGCGGCCACCTCGACACGGCGCAGCGACAGCCGGCGGCGGGTGACTTCACGCGGTTGCGACAGCGGCAGGGAAAGTGTGCTCATCATCTGGCTCCATTCTGCAATAAGGGAGGGGGCGATCAGGGAAGGGCGCGCCGCACATGGCGCAGTCGATGGCGTGATATTAAATGAGAATTGTTATCATTACAATAGCCTTCGACCAGGATTCGGACAACGGCTACAAGCCGGCTGGAACGAGGCGCAGCGGTGATGTGGCGCGCGCTGGCACGCTGAACGACAAAGGGCACCCTGAGGTGCCCTTTGTCGTTCGCAAGCGCCTGGAGGCGCCGGGTTTAGTGCTTGGGTTCGGTGATAAAGCCGATCTTGCCCAGGCCGCCGTGCTGCGCGGCGGCCATGACCTCGGCTACGCGCTCGTAGCGCACATCGCGGTCGGCGCGCAGGTGCAGCTCGGGCTGCGGCTGCTGTTGCGCGGCCAGCGCGATATTGCTTTCCAGCGTGGCCTGGTTCACTTCCACCTCGTTCCAGAAGACCTTGCCGCTAGCGTCGATCGAGACGTTGATGCTTTGCGGCTTCGGGTCGTTCGGGGTGTTGGAGGCGCGCGGCAGGTCGATCTTCACCGCGTGGTTGATCACGGGAATGGTGATGATGAAGATGATCAGCAGCACCAGCATGACGTCGACCAGCGGCGTCATGTTGATCTCGCTCATCACCTCGTCGTCGTCGCCGTCGAGAGTACCGAATGCCATGATGACTTCCTTGCTGGCGGTTTAGCGCTGTGCCGCGGCCAGGCGCACGGTGCCGTCCTCGGCGCGGGCGCCGCTGGGGCGCACGCGCGCGCCAGTGACGAAATAGGCGTGCAGGTCGTGGGCAAAGCGGTTGAGCTTCGAGATCACCGACTTGTTGCCGCGGGTGAGGGCGTTATAGCCCAGCACGGCGGGAATTGCCACGGCCAGGCCGAAGGCGGTCATGATCAGCGCCTCGCCCACGGGGCCGGCAACCTTGTCGATGGTCGGCACGCCCGAGGCGCCGATGCCGATCAGCGCATGGTAGATGCCCCACACGGTGCCGAACAGGCCGACGAACGGTGCAGTCGAGCCCACCGAGGCCAGCACTGCCAGGCCCGACTGCATGTGCGCCACCGAGTCATCGATGGAGCTCTTGAGCGATCGGGTCAGCCAGTCGGAGATGTCCATCACGTCGTGCAGCTGCGGCTGGCTGGCGCGGTGGTGCTGGGCTGCTTCCTTGCCGGCGACGGCCAGGGTGCGGAATGGGTTGGCATCGCTGGCGCCGAGGGTTTCGAGCGCGTGGTCGAAGTCGTCCGAGTGCCAGAAGCGCTTTTCCGCGCCTTGCGCCATCTTCTTCAGGCGCACCAGATCCCATGCCTTGGTAAGGATCACGATCCATGAGGAGAGCGACATGATCAGCAGAATGATCGCGGTCGCACGCATGACGAAGTCGCCTTGCGTCCAGAGGTGGGAGAGTCCGAGGTCCTGCATGTGTTGGTTCCTGGTGAGTTCGCTTGGTTTAGGTCAGATCATTCAGATCGATCAGAGATCGGAAATCGGGGTCAGTTCAGTTCAAAGCCGATCGGCTGCTGCGCCGTCACGGCAACGGCGCGGCCGTTGTCCATGTATGGCTTGCAGCGCATGCCCTGCACGGCTTCCACCGCGGCCTGGTCCAGCCGCGACGAACCGCTCGACGACACCACGGCAGTCTTCACGACCTTGCCGCTCTCGTCGGTGGTCAGGCGCACCACGGCCTTGCCGGTCTCGCCCATGTGGCGTGACTGGGAAGGATACTTCGGTTGCGGCGGCGTGCACTGGATTTCGCCGATGCCGACCGCGCGCGGCGCGGCGGATACCGGTGCCGGGGCGGGTTCCGGGGCAGGCGCCGGAGGTGCCGGCGGCGCGGGCGGGGCCTCGGGCGCATTCGGCGTCGGCGGCAGGCTGGCCACCGGCTGCGGGGTCGGCCTGGGCTGCGGCGGGGTTGGCTTGGGCGTGGTCACCTTTACCTGCTTGGGCGGGGTTTCCTGCCTGGGCGTGGGTTTGGGCGGCTCCGGCGGGGCTTCCTGCTTGGGAGGCTCCAGCGGAATGATGCGCGCGATGATCTCGGGCGCGATCACGGCTTCGGTGAGTTTGCGGCCCAGGCCGCTCTGGATCAGGTAGAGCAGGCCGACGTGGAACAGCAGTACGGCGAGCGTAACTTTGAAGAAGCGTTGGTCGAACATGTGTCAACAACAAAAGTCTGCCGGCGGCGGCACCGCGGCGGCTGTGCGCGTCACTTGCGATAGAACAGAATCAGCGAGATGCCGCAACCGACCAGCAGGCTAAGCAGCAATTCCATGATAAACGCTCCTTCAACTGGGTTGCCGGGGGAGCGCCACTCTGGGGCAGCGTGTCAGCTGGCGAGTATAAACGATAATGATTCTTATTTGTTGTGATTTGTGCGTCGCAACTGGAATTTTCGGCCCTGGCACGTTATACCGGCAGTCCAGACAGCGTTTTCGGAGGTGAGGCAGTCGTGGTGCGTGCGCGTTGGCGCCCTGGCACTTTGGCGCGCTTCGGTGCCCCAGGCCACAGTCGCCGGCGCCCGTAGTGCACAGTCATGCGCGAGTGGCATCAAAGCGCGCTAGCATAGGAAGACACAGCAGACGTGGCGGTGCGCCGGTCGCGGCCCCGCCATCGCGCATAGCGCATTCAGGGACCCGTCCATGGACTTCACACGTTTTGCTGAAGATGACCGATCGACGATTCTGCGCTCCATGCCTGGCACGTCGTCCAGTTCAGCGCTGGACTGGATGTGCGCCCAGTTTGCCCTGCGCGTGGTCTGCGCGCTGGGCCCTCGCTTCAACCTGCGCAGCAATATCAACGATGTCCTGACCGTCAGCGCGCAGGAAATGGTGTGGCCGTACGGGGTGGTGCTGCGCGTGCAGCGCTTCCTGGCCGCGCGCTGCGCCGACATGCCTGCCTGGAAGGGCACCGCCCGCCTGACCCCCGAAGAGTTCCTGGACCGCCACGGCCAGTGGAACAGCGCCTTCGACGAAAGCGCGCTGTTCTATTACCTGGACGAGTACGTCAAGCACCATGCCAAGGACATGTTCGCCGTGTTCGACGCGTCGGCCGCCGCCATCGCCCAGCGCCTGGAGGGCGAACGCGTATTGCTGGTCCGCAATATCGACATGCTCAGCCATGTGCTGGACCTGCCCGACCACGAGCGCAAGCTGCTGCTGTATGCGGCGCTGGCCAAGTACAAGCGCGACCTGCGCGCGGTGATGGTCGACTGCAAGGTGGCGCACAGCCAGGAGGCGTTCCAGATCCTGGCCGGCCTGACCGGCGCCGGCGCGGCCGACGTGGCCGCCTCGCTGCGGCCGGGCTCGCGGCTGGAGACCCTGAACCTGATCGAACAGCCGCTGCCGGAAAACAGCGTGACCGACCTGGGCGACCTGATGCGCTTGTCCGACCGCCTGCTGCACGTGCTGCTCGGCAACTATGCCAACGAGGCCGAGATGATGGCGGTGTTCACGCGTCCGGCCGCGCCGCCCACGCTGACCACCGCCGACTACCCGCATGTCGAGACCGATGCCCGCTACCTGTGCGCGCTGCTGGCCAATGCCACGCGCCAGCATGCCAGCGGCGTCAACGTGCTGATCTACGGCCCGCCCGGCACCGGCAAGACCGAGTTCGCGCGCTTGCTGGCGCGCGAGGCCGGCTGCGAGCTGTATGAGGTGGATTGCCTGGACCGCGACGGCAACAGCCTGTCGGGCAAGGACCGCTACCGCTCGCTGCAGGTGTCGCAGGCCTTCCTGCGCGGGCGTGCCCATACCGCGCTGCTGTTCGACGAGGTGGAGGACGTCTTCCCCGGCAGCGCGCGCGAGCTGATGAGCCTGTTTGGCCAGGAAGACACGCGCGCCTCGGTCAACGGCAAGGCCTGGGTCAACCAGACGCTTGAGCAGAACCCGGTGCCGGTGATCTGGATCTCGAATTCGATCCGGCAGATCGATCCCGCCTACCTGCGCCGCTTCCAGTTCCATCTTGAGCTGAAGATCCCGCCGCCGCTGGTGCGCGAGAACATCATCCGCAAGCACCTGGGCGGGCTGGATGTCAGCGATGCCTTTATCACCGGCCTGGCCGGGCGCAAGACGCTGACGCCGGCGCAGGTGCAGTCGGCCGCGCGCTTTGTCGAGCTGGCGCGTCCCGATGTGGAAGAGCCGGTGGAGGCGCTGATCCTGCGCCAGCTGGAACACGCCGACCGCGCCATGGGGCTGCGCCCCGAGGCCGAGGCGCGTCCGGTGGTTACGCACTACCGGTTGGAGAACCTGCATCTGGAAACGCGCTACGAGGTGGTCAAGATGGTCGACGCGCTGCGCGTGCGCCAGCGCGGCACGCTGTGTTTCTACGGCCCGCCCGGCACCGGCAAGACCGCGCTGGCGGAGCATATGGCGGCGGAACTGGACCTGCCGCTGATGATCCGCCGCGCCTCGGACCTGATGAGCAAGTATGTGGGCGAGACCGAGCAGCAGATCGCCGCCATGTTCGCGCGCGCCGAAGAGGACGGCGCCGTGCTGCTGCTGGACGAGGCCGACACCTTCATGCAGAGCCGCCAGCAGGCGGTGCGCAACTATGAGATCTCGGAGGTCAACGAGATGCTGCAGGGCATGGAGCGCTTCAACGGCATCTTTATCTGCACCACCAATCTGTTCGACCGTATCGACGAGGCCGCGCTGCGCCGTTTCTCGTTCAAGATCCGCTTCCTGGCACTCAGGCCCGCGCAGCGCGTGGCGATGTTTGTCGACGAGGCGCTCGACGGCGACGCCGCCGGCCTGACCGATGCCATGCGGCGCGAACTGGACGCAATGGATTGCCTGACACCGGGCGACTTCGCCACGGTCAAGCGCCAGTGCGTGCTGCTGGGCGAGGCGCTGACGCCCGATGAATTCCTGGCGCAGCTGCGCCAGGAGCATGCAATCAAGCCCGAGGTGCGCGAGCACCGGCCACTGGGCTTCCTGCAGTAAGGGAAGGCGCCGGTCAGAGGGCCGGCGCCGGCTCGATCACCACCGTTTCCGTATCCGCTTCCACCTGCAGCAGCGTGGCTGCCATCGCGCGCAGGTGCGCGGCGTCCTTGGTGGAGGCAAAGCGGTCGTGCGGGGTGGCATCGGGCGCGGCGGCCAGCTTGTGCTCGGCCAGCTTGCGCGCCAGCTGGCGCGCGATGGCGCTGCCGGTATCGACCAGCGCCAGCTGGTCGCCCACCATCGCGCGGATGGTGCCGGAAAGAAAAGGGTAGTGGGTGCAGCCCAGCACCAGGGTGTCGGCGCCGGCTTCCAGCATCGGGGTCAGGTAGGCGTCCAGGCGCTGGCGCACGGCCGGGCCGTCGGTCTCGCCCTGTTCGATCAGCGACACCAGGCCCAGGCCCGCCTCGCACAGGAAGCGGCTTTCGCCTTCCAGCGAAGCCAGCAGCCGCGCGAACTTGGCGCTCTTGAGGGTATTGGCGGTGGCCAGCACGCCCACGACCTTGCTGCGGCTGCCGGCGGCAGCGGGCTTCAGGCCCGGCTCGACGCCGATGATCGGCACCGCCAGCCGTTCGCGCAGCGTCTGCACCGCATGCATGGTGGCGGTATTGCAGGCGATCACCAGCGCCTTGCAACCCTGGCCGAGCAGCCATTCGCAGGCCTGCAGCGTGCGCGCCTCGACAAACGCCTCGGGCTTCTCGCCATAGGGCGCATATTTTGAATCCGCCAGGTACAGCAGCGATTCATGGGGCAGCTGCGCGCGGATCTCGCGCAGCACGGACAGGCCGCCAAGGCCGGAATCGAAGACGCCGATGGGTGCGGGGTTCACGAGGATGCGGGGATGCGAGGACGACAAGAAGAAAGGCAGAAAAAAACCGGGTCGGAACCCGGTCTTTTTCGAGCGCGACGGCAGATTCTACCGTCTTGCAGGCTTTACAGCGCGGCGACCGGGATCTTGCCGATCCTGGCCTGCCATTCGGCGGGGCCGGTCTTGTGCACCGAGGTGCCTTCGCTGTCCACGGCGACGGTCACCGGCATGTCCTTGACGTCGAACTCGTAGATGGCTTCCATGCCCAGGTCCTCGAAGCCGACCACCCTGGCTTCCTTGATCGCCTTGGCCACCAGGTAGGCGGCGCCGCCCACGGCCATCAGGTAGGCCGACTTGTGCTTCTTGATCGCCTCGATCGCCACCGGGCCGCGCTCGGCCTTGCCGATCATCGAGATCAGGCCGGTTTCGGCCAGCATCATCTCGGTGAACTTGTCCATGCGGGTGGCGGTGGTGGGGCCGGCCGGGCCGACCGCCTCGTCGCGCACCGGATCGACCGGGCCGACGTAGTAGATCACGCGGTTCTTGAAGTCCACCGGCAGCTTCTCGCCCTTGGCCAGCATGTCGGCGATGCGCTTGTGCGCAGCGTCGCGGCCGGTCAGCATCTTGCCGTTGAGCAGCAGGGTCTGGCCCGGCTTCCACGAGGCCACTTCTTCCGGCGTCAGCGTGTTCAGGTCGACGCGCTTCGAGGTCTCGGTGTTCGGTGCCCACTCCACCTTCGGCCATTGCGACAGGTCAGGTGCTTCCAGCTTGGCCGGGCCGCTGCCGTCCAGCGTGAAATGCACGTGGCGGGTGGCGGCGCAGTTGGGGATCATGGCGACCGGCTTGGACGCGGCGTGCGTCGGGCTGGCCATGATCTTGACGTCCAGCACGGTGGCCAGGCCACCGAGGCCCTGGGCGCCGATGCCGAGCGCGTTGACCTTCTCGTACAGCTCGACGCGAAGTTCCTCGACCCAGTCCTTCGGGCCGCGGGCGATGATGTCCTGGATGTCGATGGACTCCATCAGCGATTCCTTGGCCATCACCATCGCCTTCTCGGCGGTGCCGCCGATGCCGATGCCCAGCATGCCCGGCGGGCACCAGCCGGCGCCCATGGTCGGCACGGTCTTGAGCACCCAGTCGACGATCGAGTCGGACGGGTTCAGCATCACGAACTTGGACTTGTTCTCCGAGCCGCCGCCCTTGGCCGCGACCTGGATGTCGACGGTGTTGCCCGGTACCACTTCATAGTGGATCACGGCCGGGGTGTTGTCCTTGGTGTTCTTGCGGGCGCCTTCGGGCGGGCTGACGATCGAGGCGCGCAGCACGTTGTCGGGGTGCGTGTAGCCGCGGCGCACACCTTCGTTGATCATGTCGGTCAGGCCCATGGTGGCGCCGTCCCAGCGCACGTCCATCCCCACCTTGACGAAGATCGTGACGATGCCGGTGTCCTGGCAGATCGGGCGCTTGCCCTCGGCGCACATGCGGCTGTTGGTCAGGATCTGCGCAATCGCGTCCTTGGCCGCCGGGCTCTGCTCCAGCTCATAGGCGCGGCCCAGGCTGGTGATGTAGTCCATCGGGTGGTAGTAGCTGATGTACTGCAGGGAGTCGGCGACGCTCTGGATGAGGTCTTCTTGCTTGATGACAGTCATTTTGTGGGGGAGGGCAGCGGTGAAACACAGCCTGAAATCATACACTGAGCCGGGGCGCTCTGCCCGGCTGCATACATCCGTCCACAAGCGATAATGTGCGGCAAGCGCCGCCAGGTGCGTGGTGGCCGGCCGGAAAGCAAAAACCGCGGCACATGGCCGCGGCCTGGCAAGGGCAAAACGCCCTGTATCTTGCCCGCAGTTACCCTCAGCCAGGGGCTCCGCCGTCCGCGCCGGCGGGTTTGCTGCGCCAGGCGGCGCGCGCCAGCCGCCCCGGCCAGCTGGCCAGCACGATCCCGGCCAGCACGCACGCCAGCGCCACCCCATGCGGCCAGCCCGGCTGCTCGCCCAGGAAGACGATGCCATAGGTGGCAGCCGCCACCGGCAGCACCGAGGTAAATACCCCCGCCAGCTGCGCCGGCACATGGCGGATGCCCTTCATCCACAGCCAGAACGAGAACACGCTGGCCGACAGCGCGTACCACAGCACCATCAGCCAGGTCTGCGCCGGCACCGCGGCGGCATCGAAGTTCAGCAGCGGGACCAGCCCCAGCGGCAGCATCAGCAGCCCGCCGATCAGATGCGTAT
Source organism: Cupriavidus sp. LA-1 (assembly GCF_055385985.1). Taxonomy (NCBI): domain Bacteria; kingdom Pseudomonadati; phylum Pseudomonadota; class Betaproteobacteria; order Burkholderiales; family Burkholderiaceae; genus Cupriavidus; species Cupriavidus sp. LA-1. The sequence goes on from NZ_AP031387.1 coordinate 1,050,954, forward strand.
AGGCACAGATCTCGATCGCGGCCAGGGTCTGCGTGAGCCGGCGCGACAGGATCACGTAGATCGATTCGCATACCACCGCGCCCATGATCATCAGGTTGCCCAGCCATGCCTGGCCGCCATTGCCGGCGCCGTGGGAATCGCCCCGGGCGATGTTGAGCACCACGATGCCGGCCACGGCGAGCAGCACCGACAGCACCGTACGCCGCGACAGGCGTTCGCGCAGCAGCAGCCACGACAGGATTGCCACCGTGGCGGGGATGGTGCTGGTGATCACGCCGGCGGCCATGGCGCTGGTCAGCCGCACGCCGTTGAGCATCAGCAGCGTAAACAGGAAGGTGCCGAAGAACGCCTGCAGGAACAGGTTCAGCCATTCCCCGCGCGAGACCCGGCGCATGCGCGCGGGCCGGTACCAGGGCGCCAGGCAGACGATGGCAATGGCAAAGCGCAGCAGCGCGAACAGCAGTACCGGCACATGCGCGATGATCGATTTGCCGAGCCCGACATTGCTGCCGACCAGCGCCATCGAGGCAATCAGGAACAGGGCGTAGACAGGTGCGAAAACTGGCGCATTGGCGGGCACGGGAACCTTGCCTTGGTGGTCCGGCGGGCGGGCGTCTGGCGCGGCAGCCTCGGTGCCGGTCGAAGGCGGCAAGGGAGAGCGCCGCGTTCGGGTATCGGGAGGGTAGGAGAAATCCATTCCTGGACCTCTCCCCCCTAAGAACCGTACGTGCGAGTTTCCCCGCATACGGCTCAAGCCTTTGCAAAGTGCTTGAACTTATTCAAACACCGGTTTCACAGCGACTTTTCCGTAGTGATGAACTTGGACATGGCAATCGGGGTGCAACAATACGCGATTTCCTAGAGCATCTGAGCCCCCAAGAATCCGAGGTTCGATGTGATGGTCATCCCATCCAGTCTCGTCGGTAAGCTCGCCTTGGCACACCACGCACAAGCCGCGCTGAGAAACGTACAGCTTTGCCCACTGCTTTCGGTACGACATGCGATCTGCCATGCGTTCCTGCCGCAATTTTTCGCCATACATCTCCTGCGCCGGGTCGAACGGATGGTAGTCCGCTCGCACCTTCTTGTGCCTCCGGATGAGCGTACCCGCAATCGAATACAACTCCATCCAGTAGCCTTCACCTGCCTTGTTCACAGCCGTGGTTCCGAACACCCAGTTCCGATTTCCGACTGAGGCGAAATACTTCTTCCGCACCCATCCTGAGTTCTTTCCTCGATGTCGCCGTTTTGCCCACCTCCATAGAGCACGAAATATCAGATGCTCCATTCGGGTGAACGCCGCCTTCGCTGCCACCGGGCAGTGATACTGCGCCCAGCCCCTTAGCATCGGGTTCAGCAGTCGAATTAACTTCTCCTGCTTTACCGTCTTGTTTGCACTGATGACCTCCTTCACCTTGCAGTAGAACGCTTTCACGTTCTTCTTGCTCGGCTTGATGAGCAGCGTTCCCGAGTACTTCCGGAAATTCCACCCCAGAAAGTCAAAACCGTCGGCGATGTTGGTGATCCGCGTTTTCTCCGTTGATAGCGTCAGTCCCCGTAATGCTAGGAACTGCTCCACCCACGGTTTCACTTCGTTCTCTAACACCTCCGGCGTGTTGCCGGTGATCACGAAGTCGTCCGCATAGCGCACAACGTTTACCTTCAGCGTCCGCGTCTTCTTGACACCGAACTTGGCTTCAAGAGCCTTGCTCAGTGATCGTTCCAACCCGTTCAGTGCCACATTTGCCAGAGTCGGGGAAATAATGCCCCCCTGTGGTGTTCCAGCGTCGGTCGCCTGAAGCTGGCCCTGAAATACCACGCCAGCCTTCAACCACTTCCGAAGGATTGCTTTGTCCATCGGGACATTGCGCTCCAGCCAGTCGTGACTGATATAGTCAAAGCACCCCTTGATATCCGCTTCCAGCACCCATTGGGCCGAGGCCTTCTGGGATAGGGATACGAATAGCTGAGACATGGCATCGTGAGTCGAGCGATTGATCCGAAACCCATAAGAGTTCGGATCGCTCGTCCCTTCGGACACCGGTTCCAGCGCCAGCAGATACAGCGCCTGCATGGCTCGGTCGTGCAGGGTCGGAATGCCCAGAGGGCGCTTCTTCCCGTTCGCCTTGGGGATGTAGACCCGCCGCAATGGCAAAGGTCGGTACCCCCGGCGCCTCAACCGCCCGATGGCTTCCCACCGGGCTTCAGACGTTTCCCACTTTACGCGATCGACTCCCGCCGTCCGCGCACCCTGGTTCATCGCCACTCGCCGCACCGCCGATGCCTTGGCGGACCACGAGCGGGTCAGAGACCTCTGCAAGGCTTTCACCCTGCGCCAATCCCCTTCCTGTGTTGCCTTCGCAATTCGAATCTGCATTACCCGAACGTTCCGGTCGACGCGGCGCCAATCAATGTCGCCCCATCTTTGCGGTACGCCGGAAGGCGCAGATTCATCCTTGCGGATCAATGCTTCCATGCTGCCCTCCAATCTTGAGGATCTTCCCCAACATCGAGAGACAACATGCCCCTTGAGGGACAGGTTGTCCCTCAAGGGAAGAAAAGTTAAACAAGCGAGTTCAGTCAGCCGTCTTGCGACGAGAAGACCAGTTGGAAGTCTGCCCGCTTTCGCGTGGGATGATGTTTCAATCCCTATCCGAGCCATTACAGCCCGGCATTCGCTTTTTCCAACCTCCCATACCCGCACAGCCGACAGCGTCCCTTGCGGTTCGCCTGCCTGAGCCATACTGCGGCCCGGCAGCCATACGGGCTTACCACGTTCCCTGCGCGTTACAAGACTGGGTTAGAGTCCGCCTCTCCGCCGGTGGTTGTTTGACGACGTACTCCGACGGACCACCGAAGTATCCAACCACGTACCTTTTGGTTAGTGCCTATCATCAGCTTTGGCACAGCAATGCTTACGACGTTTATCAGCGGTTCACTTTCATTACTCATACCAGCCAGCCTAGCTCCTAAACCGATGCTGCTTCGGTTGTCTGCTCACCGACCTCACGGTCCGTGGGCACCCTTGCGGGGGCTACGTTGTCAGGAGAGCTTCACACCCCACCGTTACCAGTGACGCATGTCTCCCTAGGCTACTGCTAGTCGCATAGCAGGTTCTCTATCAAAGCGCCCTCACAGGCGTGTTTGACCGAACCATAACGCACAGAGCTTGCGCTCCGGGACCTCACTTCCTTATTCGCGTGCTCCCGTATGGGCGAGCGCTTGACAATGACGGGCTCTTGCGAGTATCGGTCATCGCCCCAAAGAACGTAGCGCCGATCCATCCGGACCGGTTGAATGCTATGTGGCGCTTTCGCAACAAAATTACCGTTGCATTGGCGCCCGCCGCCTCCGTGGAGGGGCGTTTACAGAGAACTCGCCCAAAGGCGAGCGTCCCCGCCCTTGGGCAATGGCTGGAAGTTCATCCAGCGAAAAGCAAGCTGCAAGTCAGCCAGTACTCCGGCTTTCTCACAACACATCGGACGCCCCACGGCTTTACTGGCCGGGTTTGTCTAGCAAGAAATGGTTGAGATTGGACGGTTCGGGCCGAAGCCTTCTCCTTGTCTCAACAAAGGTCGATGCTCCTTACGTTGGAGCTACCCGGACACGTTGGTGCGTGTCGCACGGTCCGCGGCATTATAGCTGTGCTAGCCTAATGGAGAAGGCAGCACATTCGCGCTGGGCGGCGGGACTTTCCTGTTGCACTGCAGCATGCGGGTGAGCGTCGGGGTAGGCGTCGGGGCGGGCGTATATCCGCGCCGACCGTCAGGTTTAAGTAAGCCGTCGGGCGTACCTTGGCAGCCAAAGCCAGTCCAAAGTCAGGAGACAAGTCCATGTCCAACATCGAATCGGTGATGCAAGAGCATCGCGTGTTCAACCCGCCCGAGGCATTTGCCAGCCAGGCCGCGATCCCCAGCATGGAGGCCTACCGCGCCCTGTGCGACGAAGCCGAGCGCGACTACGAAGGCTTCTGGGCCCGCCACGCGCGCGAACTGCTGCACTGGAACAAGCCCTTCACCAAGGTGCTGGACGAGAGCGACGCGCCGTTCTACAAGTGGTTCGAGGACGGCGAGCTCAATGCTTCGTACAACTGCCTGGACCGCAACCTGCAGAACGGCAACGCCGACAAGGTCGCGATCGTGTTCGAGGCCGATGACGGCACCGTCACCCGTGTCACTTACCGCGAGCTGCACGGCAAGGTCTGCCGCTTCGCCAACGGCCTGAAGTCGCTCGGCGTCAAGAAGGGCGACCGCGTGGTGATCTACATGCCGATGTCGGTCGAAGGCGTGGTCGCGATGCAGGCCTGCGCGCGCCTGGGCGCCACGCACTCGGTGGTGTTCGGCGGGTTCTCGGCCAAGTCGCTGCAGGAGCGGCTGGTGGATGTGGGCGCGGTGGCGCTGATCACCGCCGACGAGCAGATGCGCGGCGGCAAGGCACTGCCGCTGAAGGCCATCGCCGACGACGCGCTGGCGCTGGGCGGCTGCGAGGCCGTCAGGAACGTGATCGTCTACCGCCGCACCGGTGGCAAGGTTGCGTGGGCTGAAGGCCGCGACCGCTGGATGGAAGACGTCAGCGCCAACCAGCCGGACACCTGCGAGGCCGAACCCGTCAGCGCCGAGCATCCGCTGTTCGTGCTCTATACCTCCGGCTCCACCGGCAAGCCCAAGGGCGTGCAGCACAGCACCGGCGGCTACCTGCTGTGGGCGCTGCTGACGATGAAGTGGAGCTTCGACATCAAGCCCGACGACCTGTTCTGGTGTACCGCCGACATCGGCTGGGTCACCGGCCACACCTATATCGCCTACGGCCCGCTGGCCGCCGGCGCCACTCAGGTGGTGTTCGAGGGCGTGCCGACCTACCCGAACGCCGGCCGCTTCTGGGACATGATCGCGCGCCACAAGGTCAGCATCTTCTACACCGCGCCGACCGCGATCCGCTCGCTGATCAAGGCCGCCGAGGCCGACGAGAAGATCCACCCCAGGCAATACGACCTGTCCAGCCTGCGCCTGCTGGGCACCGTGGGCGAGCCGATCAATCCGGAAGCCTGGATGTGGTACTACAAGAACATCGGCAACGAGAACTGCCCGATCGTCGACACCTTCTGGCAGACCGAGACCGGCGGCCACATGATCACGCCCTTGCCGGGCGCCACGCCGCTGGTGCCGGGCTCGTGCACGCTGCCTCTGCCGGGCATCATGGCCGCCATCGTCGACGAAACCGGCCATGACGTGTCCAACGGCAACGGTGGCATCCTGGTGGTCAAGCGCCCGTGGCCGGCCATGATCCGCACCATCTGGGGCGATCCGGAGCGCTTCAAAAAGAGCTATTTCCCCGAAGAACTGGGCGGCAAGCTCTACCTGGCCGGCGACGGCTCGATCCGCGACAAGGACACCGGCTACTTCACCATCATGGGCCGCATCGACGACGTGCTGAACGTCTCGGGCCACCGCATGGGCACGATGGAGATCGAGTCGGCGCTGGTAGCCAACCCGCTGGTGGCCGAAGCCGCCGTGGTGGGCCGTCCCGACGACATGACCGGCGAAGCCATCTGCGCCTTCGTCGTGCTCAAGCGCTCGCGCCCCGATGGCGACGAGGCCGTCAAGATCGCCACCGAGCTGCGCAACTGGGTCGGCAAGGAGATCGGCCCGATCGCCAAGCCCAAGGACATCCGCTTTGGCGACAACCTGCCCAAGACGCGCTCGGGCAAGATCATGCGCCGCCTGCTGCGGTCCCTGGCCAAGGGGGAGGAGATCACGCAGGATACTTCGACGCTTGAGAACCCGGCCATCCTGGAGCAGCTCAAGCAGGCCCAGTGATCCGGTAGCGCAAGCCTGAGCGCAACCCTGAACCCGCCGCCGCGCTCCAGCGCGCCGGCGGGTTTGTTACGATAGCCCCCCACCGACCACGGACCGTCCCCATGCCTGAAGCCCAGTCGCGCTTTCGCCGACGGTTGCTGCTGTACTACGGCCTGTTCACGCTGGGCTTGTTCGGCTTCGTCGGCATGATGGCGCTGCTGGAGAAATCCAATGCCGATGCGCTGTGGCTGGGCTACGTCTTCCTGTTCGTCACCATCGCGATCTATGCCTGCATCGGGCTGATCTGCCGTACCTCGGATCTCAGCGAGTACTACGTTGCGGCGCGGCGCGTGCCGGCCCTGTTCAACGGCATGGCAATCGCCGCCGACTGGATGAGCGCGGCGTCCTTCATCGGCCTGGCCGGCATCCTGTTTTCGTCCGGCTATGAAGGGCTGGCCTACGTGATGGGCTGGACCGGCGGCTACTGCCTGGTGGCCTTCCTGCTGGCGCCGTACCTGCGCAAGTACGGCGGCTACACCATTCCGGATTTTCTCGCCGCGCGCTACGGCAACGGCAAGCCGGGCGGCAACCTGCCGGTGCGCGCGATCGCGGTGCTGGCGGCGTCGCTCTGCTCCTTCGTCTACCTGGTGGCGCAGATCCAGGGCGTGGGGCTGGTGGTGACGCGCTTTATCGGCGTGGAGTTCGCCGTCGGGATCTTCTTCGGGCTGGCGGGCATCCTGGTCTGCTCGTTCCTGGGCGGCATGCGCGCGGTCACGTGGACGCAGGTGGCGCAGTACATCATGATGATCGTGGCCTTCCTGGTCACGGTATCGATGATCGCCTGGAAGCATCATCACGAACCGCTGCCGCAGCTGAGTTACGGCACGCTGCTGTCGAAGCTCGACGCGCGCGAACAGCAGCTGGAGCGCGAGCCCGCCGAGCAGGCCGTGCGCGAGTATTACCGGCAGCAGGCCATCCTGCTGCAGGAGCGCATCGCCCGGCTGCCCGAGTCCTTCGCGCAGGAGCGCGACGCGCTCGACGCGCGCCTGCAGGACCTGCGCGCGCGCAACGCCCCGCTGCGAGAGATCAAGTCGCTGGAGCGGGAACGGCTGGAATTCCCGCGCGACGCCGCGGCCGCGCAGCAGCAATGGAACCAGCAGCGCGAAGATGCGCTGGCGCGGAGTCGCAATTCGCTGTCGTCCACCGAACCCTATCCCGCGGCTTCCGAGCAGGAACGCAAGACCAAGCGGCTCAATTTCGTCTTGCTGGTGTTCTGTCTGATGGTAGGCACCGCCAGCTTGCCGCACATTCTGACGCGGCTCTACACCACGCCGTCGGTCAAGGAAACGCGCAACTCCGTGGCCTGGGCCGTGTTCTGCATCGCCTTGCTGTACGTGTCGGCGCCCACGCTGGCGGCGCTGGTGAAATACGAGTTCTTCCAGCACCTGGTTGGCACCCCCTATGCCGAACTGCCGCAGTGGGTGGTGCAGTGGCGCAAGGTCGATCCACCGGTGTTCAGCATCCGCGATGTCAACGGCGACGGCATCGTGCAGTGGGCCGAGATCCTGCTGCAGCCCGACATGATCGTGCTGGCCGCCCCGGAAATCGCCGGCCTGCCATACGTGATCTCCGGCCTGATCGCCGCCGGCGCGCTGGCTGCGGCGCTGTCCACTGCCGACGGCCTGCTGCTGACCATCGCCAACGCGCTCTCGCACGACGTCTTCTATCACATGGTCGACCGCGAGGCGAGCCACCAGCGCCGCGTCACCACCGCCAAGATCGTGCTGCTGGCCGTAGCGCTCTTCGCCTCTTACGTCACATCGCTGCGCCCTGGCAACATCCTCTTCCTGGTCGGCGCCGCCTTCTCGCTGGCTGCCTCCAGTTTCTTCCCGGTACTGGTCCTCGGCATCTTCTGGCGCCGCACCACCGCGGCCGGCGCCGTCGCCGGCATGTTGGCCGGGCTTGGCGTGGCGGTGTACTACATCTTCGTCAATTATCCGTTCTTCACGCGCATGACCGGCATCTTCGGCAACCGCTGGTTCGGCGTCGACCCCATCGCCTCCGGCGCCTTTGGCGTGCCGGCGGGCTTCGCCGTGGCGATCCTCGTCAGCCTGCTGACGCCACGCAACGCACCGGTGATCGACCGGCTGGTCAGCTACCTGCGCAAGGGGTAGGGCGGGGGGCTGTTGCGTAAGGCGGATTACGGCGACGAAGCACTGGATTCGTCGAACAACTCTGCTATAATCTCGGACTTCCCGGAGAGATGGATGAGTGGTTTAAGTCGCACGCCTGGAAAGCGTGTATAGGTTAATAGCCTATCGGGGGTTCGAATCCCCCTCTCTCCGCCAGAATTGCTCATAAGGCCCTGATTTTTCAGGGCTTTTTGTTTTTCTGCTTCCGCTACCCACTTCTCTACCCACAGTGCGTGCTGAACCCGCAGGCTCAGGATAGGGCTCAGCCAGTAGGCGGAGTCCCTTGTCCGTACGCGATCGTTGTCCTTGCGCGATCAATGAGGGGGAAGCCCTTCAATAGTCTCAGCCCCCCGGGGGCGGTCCCCCCACCCCCCCCCAATTCAGATTAGGATCCCTATCGTTCCCCTTACAGTGGAATTTGGACGAACGATGAGCATCCCGCCAAAATCGGGTTTGCGACGGGACCCTTGCGCAGGGAATTTCAAACGAGAGTATTTTTTTTTGAGGGGGTGAGGTATTTTGTGGCTGTTATTGTTTAACTGTTTTAATTAATCCCGCAATTTGTTCTAGGCCGTCGAAAGTGCTTGGGAGTTTCTCATTATCTGAAACCAGTCCGGAGAAGATGATGTTTTCGAATTTGGAGAGTGCCTCTTTATCCTTTTCCTTGATGGTGGCCGAGTAATCTGCGTAATTCTGAATGAATGCGCAAAGCGTCTTTCTTAGTTCTAGTTGTAGAAGCTGGGATTCTGTTGCTCGGCTATTAATTAGGAATATTCTGAAGAAGTAGATAAGGATTGCGGTGATTGATACTGCTGGGGCGATGGAGAGTAGTAGCGCGTTCTTTATTGAATCCAAATTTTGGAGGTGCGTTAATACTGCCATCAGTTCCGTTGCGGCTGGTACCAGAATGGCTGCGCCGAAAAAGATCATCCAGAAGCGGGTGGTTTTTAATTCTGATTGTTTTTGAGTGGTCAATGCTGCGAAGCCTTGATGTAGGCCCACAAAATTGAACGCATCTTTCTGATCGTCCAGTTTCTTCTGTAACGTGCTGACGCGCTGTTCCCGCGCTTCAAGCGCTTCCTTCCAATCCGCTTCCTTTCTTTCTATCGATGCTGCGGTAGTATTGAAATTGCGGATAGATGTAATATTCTCATGATTTATTAGTTCCTTGATAAGGGCAATCGGCATTCCGCGGATCGCAAAATCGATGTGTGATGCTGCCTCGCCAGGAAGGTTGTGGCCTTTATCCATGGCGAAGGTCTTTGCGGCCGCTAGTTCAAAATTGAGATTTCCCATCAAGGATAAATCGAGTTCTAGGAGAAATCGAAAGGCCATGGCGAAAATAATGCCAAGCTCATCCGGTTTGTTGATGCCGTCGAGATTGGCCAGTTTGTTGCGGAACGAATCGCCAATCCAATTGATGTTGAGGGAGCAATTTTCTGACCATTCCTTTGCGGTGCCCAGCATGGAATCTAAAATATTGACCAGGTGATGGGGAATCGCTTTTTGCTCTTCAGGGACTGGTGTTGCTTTCGCTGCCTGAAGAAAGTCACGTATAATTTCCCGCGTGTGCGGTGTTTCGAAGAATCCAAGCGATTGGCTCATGCTTTATGACTGTGTAATTGGGAATGTGTGGGAAAGTGATCTCATTGTATGAGAAATCGTCGCCCCCGCGCGCTTGATTTGGGCATTGCGTGGGCTTGTATGAGATTACCGCCTGAATCAGTAGTAGTGTCCAACTGAGGAGAAGTATGAAAGCAGCCGGTGGTCAGATAGAGTGCGCCCAGTGCGCTGCAAGGTCCAAGCGCTCAGGCGTGCAGTGCCGGCAGCCAGCGATGAAGGGTAAGCGGGTTTGCCGGTTCCACGGCGGCCTCAGCACTGGGCCAAAGACTGAGGGGGGCAGGGCGCGCTGCGCTCAGGCTAAGACCATACATGGACGAGAAACTCGCGCCATACGCGCGCAACGGGCGAAGAAGCTGAAGGAACTGGCCGAACTGATTGCGCTGTTGCGGTTGGCGTGAGCGACTAGCGTTCGCGCTTTGTCGGGCGTACAGGGGACAGCAGATCAACCACAGTCACATCAAGGTGACTGGCGAGCTTCGCCAGTATTTCCAGCGTGGGGTTTGCAATCTGCCGCTCAATCTTACTTACCAAGGTTCGGTCCACACCGGCTTCCAGTCCCAGACGTTCCTGCGCAAAGCCCTTCGTCTTCCTGAAGCGCTTGATGTTCTCGCTCAGTCGTGACTTGAGTTCAGGAAACTCGGATTCCTGCATGCCGCAACCCCCGGTAAAAAGCTAAAGTGTTGGGTGGTTGGACTTTTTGAGCCACGGCTATCAGGCCACGGATTTAAAGCTACAATCCTAGGGTGGCCTTTGCGCCGAGGGTGAAGAGAGGGTGCCTCAGGGCATGGGCTGTATGAGGGTGGTTAGCGGCTGCCTGGGTGAACGGACAGAGGGGAAGTAAATGGGAACGGGGCGATCAGTGCGGTATGCGGTCGTTGTTGCGTTATTGGGCTGGGTTCAACTAAGGAAAGACTGATTTAATCAGCGCGGCAGTCATCGTTGACTGGCGTGCAAGCGTTGTCATGTGCATGCCCACGATATGAGTCGGAGATGAAGCGACAGATCAGTTTTGCGGAAGCCGAGAGCCACGGCAAGAAGCGGGTGACGCGACGCGAGCGCTTCCTGACGGAGATGGAGAGTTTGGTGCCGTGGTCGCGCCTGATTGAGGCGGTCGAGCCGTACTACCCCAAGGGAAAACGTGGACGGCCGCCGATCGGTCTGGAGCGGATGCTGCGCATCTACTTCCTCCAGCAGTGGTACGGGCTGTCGGACGAGGCGCTGGAAGACGCGCTGTACGACAGCATGGCGATGCGGGCATTTGCCGGGATCGACTTGGCGGTCGAAGCGGTGCCAGACGCGACCACGCTGCTGAAGTTTCGCCGCCTGCTCGTCGAGCATGAACTGACGCGAAAGCTGTTTGACGAGATCGGCATCATGCTGTGCGAGCGGGGGCTGATGATGAAGGAAGGCACGATTGTGGATGCCACCATCATCGAGGCGCCACCATCGACCAAGAACAAGGAGAAGAGCCGCGACCCGGAGATGCACCAGACCAAGAAGGGTAATGAATGGCACTTTGGCATGAAGGCGCATCTCGGCGTGGATGCGACTTCGGGGCTGGTGCACAGCGTGGTGGGCACGGCGGCCAACGAGTCGGATGTGTCGCAGGCGCATGCCTTGCTGCATGGCTACGAAGAGCACGCGTTTGGCGACGCGGGCTACACGGGCGTGGACAAGCGCAAGGAGATGCAAGGCAAGTCCGTGAAGTGGCACGTGGCCGTCAAGCGCGGCAAGATTAAGGCAATGCGTGACGGTGCGGTCAAGGACTTGCTGATCGCTGTCGAGCGGGCCAAGGCCCAGATTCGGGCGCGGGTCGAGCATCCGTTCCACGTCATCAAGAATCTGTTTGGTCATCGCAAGGTTCGCTACAAGGGCCTGGTCAAGAACACGGCACAGTTGTTCAGCCTGTTTGGTCTGGCGAATCTGGTGCTCGGCAGGAAGCTGTTGTTGGCCTCACAGGGGAGCAATCCGTCCTGAGCGCGCAAAGCGCGCCAGAAATGGTGCCAAACGAGAGAAAAATGGCTTGAATCGGCCCATCTCTCCCGCGTTGCGAAAACCGAAATCCTTGGCTTGTGCAACATCAAGCGCAAACCTCATTGATCAGCGATTCCCTAACCGATGCAGCCAATTGGGTGACGTATGCGGAGACCGAGAATGCGGTATGGAGTTATGACAAAGGTTCAGTGACGCGTGCGGGCGCGCGCGTGTCCTATTGGGAGAGGATCGCCCCGAAAACGGACGAGATGCGTAAGAGCTTTGGGGCTGGCGCGCCGAATTCAGAGCGTATTGTTCTTGTTGTTGGAAGTGCGGTTATTGATTGCTCTGCTCGTCGCTACTACCCGATGAGTGCTACGAACTACGACGCGGGTGGGAGGCCGTTAGGCGGATTTGACGGGAACCCTGAAAATACGTCTATCGCGATAGCGCCTGAAACTGCGACGGATGCACTTAGAGAAATACTCTGCAAGGTGCCGCGTCGAAAATAGGACTGCCAGTATTCACAGTGGACGCTGCCCCACTACCCTTCCTATATGCTGATCCCCCGGGGGGATGGTCTCAACCACCGTCCCATTGCAGTCCAGAATCGCAAGCGACCAGTACGGGATTTGCTCAGGGGTGAAAAATAGAGTGTTGGCGCCCGGAAATTGTAATTGCCCTGCACAGTGGTGACGCCAGTGCGTTCGGTGGGGCGCCGTTAGTCCGACCCCAATCGGCGGTAGGTCTTGCGCATCGACGTTGCCGCACTTCAGGCAGTGAGGGGGGCGGGTGCGCAACGCCAGAATTTCCTTCATCGCTTGAGTCCATGCGGGTGACGTGGGGGCTGGTGCTTCAGGGCGTTGGAAAACCCGCTGAAGCCAGTTCCGCCTAGTAGGGGAAGGTAAGCCGAAATCAGCAGCCTCAAAACGCGTAACCAAGTCACAAGTAGGGCAGAATGCATAGTGTGTGACCGCCTCAATCAGGCTTCCTGAGGGGTGTAGGTATGCATGGCGCGTTGCTTCACCACCTACCGACATGCTTTGCGCCCAATCGCATCCGGTACAGGTTGCCGTGTAGTCGTGTGAGTGCATGTGAAGGGCCGTAAGGAGAAGGGGTCGGGAACTTGGATCAGATTGTCGAAGGCGCGCCTGCACTGAAGTGGCTTATTATGGCCCATGATAACGCATAGGACGGGGAACTAAATGCAATGGCTTGACCAATTGGCCAAACTCTCGCTTGGTGATTTGGCGTCCTTCGCTACGGTGGCCAGCCTATTTATCGCCGCCCTCGGCTTACTTATTGCCGTGCTTGGAGTTTCACTGCCCTTGGCGAGCATAGCGTTTTCGGCGGCGCGATTCGTCCGTGAAGGAGAGGAGGAGCGTGCGAGGGAGCAGTTTCGTCTTTATCACAAGCTGATTGCCGAGATAAGCCGTGGCAAAGATGAGCAAGGCCAACCGCACAAACTTGTCAGCCAGCTTGCGTATATCTATGAGCTAAGGAACTTCCCAGCGTATGCAGTCCTTACAGCGGAACTGCTGGAGCGGCTAGTTAGGGAGTGGCAGGAAAACGACCCAGCCTCAAAGAATCACGGCGCGTTAAAGCTTGCCATAGTCAATACTTTGGAGTCGCTGGACAACCAGAAGAGGTCATGGCGGTCGGCAGTTGGCGGCATTTCCCGACAGTCCAAGTTTGGTACCACAGCACCCCATGTCCCAAGCCTTCGATCGTCTGAGGGGGGTGCCCGGAAAGTCTCGGAAAGCACCGAAAACGGGTGATTCCAGTGTGTTTCGTTCCCGGAAAGTCCCGCCCCCGCTATATAAAGCGGGGGCTTCCGGGAAACACTGGCGGGCGTTTGTGGGGTCAGGCAGCCCATAACCAGTCGTCACGCACGACATACAGCCCGCGCCCCGTCAAGCTGGTGATTGTCTCTTTGGCGCGAGTTGTCTTGTGTTTCCTGCCACCAGAAACTAAGCGCGACGCTACCTGACTGATGGCATCCGTTAGTCGGAGGCACCGGGTGCCAGCCGGGCACATGCCCATACCCGTGTGAGTTGTCGCCGCCAGCGCGTCGGATAGCGCTTCGTGTGCCAGTTTCTGATTGCTACCTTGCAGGGGTGCCGACTGCTTGATGATCACTGCGGATGTGTCGCGCTCAATTACGCAGCTAGTTACGCGTCCACCGTCAGCATCCGGCCCTAGGTCAATCACTTGTAGCTTGAATGCGTGCCGTCCGGAATCTTGCCCGTCCTTGGCCTTATCAACGGACCATAGGCGCCTATCTGCGCTTCTTTCAACGCCAATCGCACCATCGAGCGCAGCGAACAGGCTGCTGTGCCCCCTCAAGCCTCGTGATACGTCCTTGCCAGTGTGGTGGACCAGTACGACCAACCCGCCGATCACCGTTTGTAGGCGCTTCGCCCCCTCAATGATTCGGCCCATATCTGCGGAAGCATTTTCATCCACACCGGGCGCTGCCCGATTCAAAGTGTCGATGATGACCAAACCACCCTGAGATTGCGCGTCGAGCAAAGCGCCACCCAATCCATCGATGTCCCCCATTTCTAGCAGCGAGAAGGGCTGAAGCACGGTGCAGGCGCTGGTGCTGATCCCATTGTGCGTTTCCCATGCCATCACACGTGCCCTGATACCTGCCTCGCCTTCGAGCGCTACATAGCAGACGGGAACCTGCTTGGTCTTGTAGCCGAACCAGTCATTGCCGGCAGCTACAGCCGCCGCCATATCAAGGGCCAGAAACGTCTTCCCGCTTCCGCTTGGCCCGTAGATAGCCCCAAGCCCCCTCCGCGGCAGTACGCCCTTGATCAGCCATTCCATCGGGGGGAGCGCCCTGAGCTTGTCCGAAGACAGTAGCTCGAAGCGCTTTGATTCGATCCCAGCCCCCACTCCCGTTGGAACCAGGCCCCCAGGGGGCTCCACGTAGCCCCCCTCACGCGCATGATGAACCAACGTCCCGAAAGTGATGCCGCCCGAGTTGAATGATTTGCGAACGGCTTGCAGCGCGCTTTCGTCAAATCGGTGTGGTGCGGTCTGGCTCCATGTCCTGCCCAGTTCTTCGGCGCAGTCCCATCCAATACTCTCCAATGCCCAGATGACGTTGCGCCATTTTTCGCGTTCGCAGTCGGCGTTGATGCAGTCCAGCATAGCGCGGACCCTTGCTACCTGATCGGGTGTTTCGGCTGGCGGGGGTATGTTGCCCATCAGGCTACGCGTCGTGCCGTCAATGCTCTGCCCGGGTATGGGCGCTTGCGGGGTGGGGGCAGAACCGAACCACTCTTCGTAGACGCTGCTAAGAGCTTCGGTCGCATCTTTGATGGTGCCCCGCGCACTGTGCCCTGTGACAGTCAGGAAGCGCCCGGACGAGTAAACCTCTCGTCTTCCGACGCTGCGGCTCTTAAACGGTACATGGCTAAGCGCGAACATGCGCACGCCTTTCCCGCTGGGTGATACTTCAAGATATGGCTTGCCCAAGCGTAGCCAAACCCGGTACAGGCTGTCCATTTCCGCTTCGCACTGGTCTATGTCAATGCCGATCAAGTAGAGCGGCGTACCGCCCCCTTCATACGAGAAAGGCTGTCCATCAAGGTCGAACCCGATCCCTGCATAGCCTTTCAGGCGCTGTGCCTGTACAGCATCGTCAAACGGAAGCCAGTTCCCCCTTTCGTGTGCGCTACAAGGTTTGCCAGTGGTGGGGTCTATGGGGATTTTCCCAAACTTCCCTTCAGCATTAACGGCGCCGGCCTTCCAAACAACCCACTGCGCCTTGTCTTTCAGTAACTGTGGGATATTCTCGGTGACGGGCGAAGGAATATCTGGGGCGCTCGTCCCTTGCTGTACAATAACCATGACATGATCCTTTCCCCGCTGCCGCGGGGATTATTTTTAGTTCCGGTTGTAGCGGTAGATGGCGGAATGTGCCCGCTCTTCCGCGTCGTCAATGATTTGCGAGGCAATTTCTTTGGCCTCGGGCAGCAGTTGGTGGATCTCTAGGCGCGGATACAGCTTTTCCCGTTCCGCAAGTAGTGCCTGGAAAACCGCTACCTCAGTACGAACTATCCGGTCCACAATCAATTCGTAGATCAATTCGTCGTGGCGAGCTTCCGCAGTAAGCTCAGTCTGCTGGTTTTGAGGGATTCGCCTGTAGCTCATTCGCCGTCCCCATTGGCGCGCTGTTCTAGCCACGCGTCGATATCCGATTCGAGCCAACCGGATGCGCGACCACCGGGCACTAGCTTAAACGGACGAGGGAACAATCCCTTTTGGATAAGCTCGTAGATGGTCGAGGGCGCGAGATTTACCTTCGCGGGAAGCCCCGTTTGGGCGGGGCGCATGCGCAGAATTCTGTTTTGAACCGTCATAACCTTTTCTCCGATCCGGGCGTGGATTTGCTCGGATGGTTATGACTTTATTTGGAGTGCGGCTTGTCCGGAACCTGATTGAATATTGATATTTTCGATCAGGGGTCAGCCCCCATCCTTGCGGTAGGGCATGTTTTCCGCAGCATCCCAGTATCGTTCAACGGTATCAACCCCGAGGCGGAAATCTTTCGCTGTTTTGTTGAGTGCCTCAGCCAGGGTAAGTCCTTCGCCCCCATCCGGTTGAGGCCGGCGCAAGTCCCTAACCATGCGGACAATCCATTTCTGCCGGGCCTTTGCAAGTTTCCGCTGTGTGGGAGGTGGGGGAGCTTTCACGCCGAGGGCAACGTTGGCATCTTCCCCGTCTGCGACAAGCTCCAGCGCTTTCGCAAGATTTTGGGCTGCCGTCACGGGTAGCTTACCAGTGCGCAGCCTGCCCGCAATCTCTCGCAGTATCTGCCGTTCTTTGCTTTGGCCCTTCATGCAGCCTTCCCCTTAAGTGTTCGGACATTCCCTCGCTCGGCTGGCTTAGTTACCACGTACTGTGCCCATGCGTCCATCAGCTTATGGCGCTTTTCCAATTGATCGCCGCGCCGGTAGGCAGCCTCAACCTGACTCTTGATGGTATGGGCCAGTGCCTGTTCTACGGTTTCGTTGGGGAAATGCGTTTGCTCTGCCGCCCAGTCACGGAACGTCGAGCGGAAGCCGTGTGGGGTGATCTCAGTCCGTTCCATCTTCTTTAGAAGGGCCAGCATGGCACCGTTGCTGAGACCAGTTCCCGCCTTCCAACCGGGAAATACGAATGCGTCCGACTCGGGTTCTGCACCAGCATCGCCACTCAATGAGGTCAGTATTTCAGTTGCTCGGGCGCTCAGTGGCACACGGTGCTCGCGTTTCGCCTTCATACGTTCGGCTGGAACCGTCCAGATACTCCCAGTCAGATCCATCTCGCGCCACCGAGCACCAATTACCTCTCCCGTGCGAGCGGCAGTCAGGATAAGAAACTCAAGGGCAAGCGGGCTTACGCCGTGCTCCGCGTGCAAGAGGGCTACGAAGGGGTTAATTTCCCGATAAGGGAGGGCAGGGTGGTGCTGTACGCGCTTGACCTTAGTAGTCTTGGGCAGCAGCTTGTCCAGGTGTCCCCTTAGTCGTGCCGGATTCTCCCCTTGAGCATACCCCCGCGCTTTGCACCAATCCCAGACGGTCTCCACCCGCTGACGCAACCGGCTGGCAGTTTCCGCCTTGGATACCCAGATTGGTTCAAGTACCTGCATGACCAGCGCCGTATCCAGAGCGTTTACGGGCAGCGCCCCGAAGACCGGATAGGCGTATGTCTTGAGGGTGTTTGTCCACTGGTCGGCGTGCTTTTCATTCGTCCATTCATGACGCTTCGCGCCGATGCACTGGCTAGCTGCCTGCTCAAACGTCAACTGCCTAGCGGCGGCGGCCCTGCGCTCCAACCTTGACTCATTCCGGGCTTCGATGGGATCTACGCCATCCAGCAGCAGCCGGCGCTGCGCCGTTGCGACCTCTCTGGCATGAGCAAGCGTGAGGGTGTCCAGCGCCCCCAGGCCCATCTCCCGTGTCTTGCCTGTGGTCGGGCTCTTGAATCGGTAGATCCAAGATTTCGTCCCTGCACCGCTGACCTGCAGATACAGTCCTTTGCCGTCGCAGTAATACCCCGGCTTGCTCTCCGTCTGTACGCGGCGAGCGGTCAACCCATCAGCCTTCTTTGCCATGTTGCTAGCTCCTACCCACATTGCTACCCACATCAGAATAGTGGATTTCTCCGGACCTTGCCGGTTGAGGTCGGAGTGCTAGCGAGGCTAACTGATTGAAACAAAAGGAAGTATGTGGATGCTGTCGGAGTATGTCGGAGCTTGGTGGGTCGGACCCTCTCTCCGCCACTTATTCTGTAAGGCTTTGCGGGTTAGTGAGAGCTAACCGCTGGGTCATGAAAGCGCCATGTGGGTCATTCCCCTGGCGCTTTTTGTTTGTCTGCAGCGCCTCGATAAGCTCTCGCCAGGCACTGGCCGTGAGTGCGCGGCCCATTCCCAGCCCATCATCCATCGCATCAGCAAATGCCGGATGGTGCCGGAACATCCTAGACTTCACCGGGCAAGAAACGAGGTGAACCATGGCGATCACAACGTCGACCTCCCCCCGCCGGCGCTCTGTCTCAAGGATGCGATGGGGCATCGTTTGCGCGCTGCTGCTCCTGCCGCCGGGCACGCATGCCGATGACGACCTGCAGAACCGCGGTCATGACCCGTTCTTCCAGGTCTCCTCGGCAATTCCAGACTGCCCCGAGCCCGCCGGCCCACGCGTGAGTGAAGCCGAGTGGAAGCGCGACTCGCACCATCGCATCGAGCACGGCAACCACTGCTGGCTGGAAGGGCGCTGCCGCCTGCCGAATGCCTTCGCTTACGATGAGGAGATCGCCGACAGCACGCGCCGCCGGCTGCAATGGCTGTCGGTCAACCTGCCTGCGTGGCGGCAGAGCACCTTGTGGGTGACGGTGTGGCAACGCTGGATACTGTTGCAGGGCTGCGTGGCACCGGGCTTTCCTGTGGCGCCGTTCATGGCCGCGTTGCGCGAGGTGCCTGATGTCGAGCGCGTGATTGACGAAACCACCGCGCATCCGGAGCGGGGGGTGCCTTATGCGCTGTTCCGAAAAGACCTGTCACGGCATGGTGGCACGAAAGTGCAAACGGCCGAGGGTTCGGGGCAGGGCAAGTGAACAGGTCTTGCGTGCGAGAGGTCCAACGGTGCTCCGACGCCTGGAGGTCTTAAAAGAAAAGCCCTCGGCCAGGGTAGGCGAGGGCTGAAATGGTGTGGGGCGAGTCGCGGAACCGCCCCTGGGTAATGGTCGTACAGGGCATCGTGATCGCGCATCCTTCTAAATAGAGGTGTCGCTGCAGTGCGACGGGCGAAGCAGCGGTACCCGTCTCCATTTGCCGCGCTATTCGCATCGGTGCTTCGATACCAGCGCGCCGGTCGACCTTACTGCCTCGGCAGCCCGCTGAATCTCTGCCGGGTCCTTCCGCAGCATGGCGCGCTCCGACCAGGCCAGGTTGCTCTGATACTGCTGCCGCAGCGATGGGCAGATGATGCCGCTGGCGAGCCGCTCCGCTGAGCGCTGATCCCCTATGACAAACGGCTGTGCCCGGTACTCAGCGTTCTGCTGGCCGATTGTCTTCCGGGACAGTTCGGTCGTTGCGCTGTCAGGGCAGGGCTGGTCCTGGAGCGTCACTTTTCCGTTGGTTGCGCGGCATTGGTAGATGGTCTGGCCAACGGCATTGGTGGCAAAGAGCGCCAGAAGCAGAAATCTCAGCATAGGATCCTCCCGCAGGGATTTTCGCAGCCGGGCCAGATGGCTACTTCCCTGCCTAGGAGGGGTGGCCTGCTGAGGCCCGATTTCCTCGGGCAGGCACGGGCAGACGGCACTGATCGCCAGGATTTCCGGCGCGGCAGCAGCGTGAGCCAGTGAAGGCGCGGATACAAAGCCTTACAAGACTCTCAAGCGCGGGGGTCAACCGTCACAACCTCCCCCCGTTACACGAGGTAACCAGCTTTAGGTTCTGGTCATACCAAACGGGACAATAAGGCCCTAAGGTATTGGCACCAATCGACGGAACAGCATCATGCAAAAGATCCTGGCAGTTTGTGCAATTGCAGCGGCAACCCTGCTTGCCTCTGGCGCCGCGCAGGCAAGAGTAGATGTGGGAATTGGCATCGGTCTTCCCGGTGTCGTCGTCGCCGCGCCTCCGCCCCCCGTGTACTACGAGCCGGCCCCTGTTTATGTGGCGCCGCGCCCGGTAGTCGTGGCGCCTGGCTATTACGATGACTGGCAAGGACGCCAGTGGCGTGAGCAACAGTGGCGCGAGCAGCGGTGGAGAGAGCACGAGTGGCGGGAACGCCATCGCAGGTGGCACCACGGGCATGATGACGACGATGATTGATGCTGGCGCAATCGGGCAATGAAAAGCCCTCGGCCGGGGTTGGTGCTCTGAGGGCAGTCCCTCCACACCCCGGCTATCCCGAACGCCGGCACGTTCGGCTGCGGTGTTGGCCAGCCTTATGCACAATTTGCATGACCTCGCTTGCGCTCCCGTGAAAGAATCAGGCATCTCCTTCGATTCTCTCGCAGCAGGCCCATGTCCGAACCCATCGTCCACCTCAACGGCACCCTGATCCCTCTTTCTGAAGCCCGCATCCCCGTCCTGGACCGCGGCTTCATCTTCGGCGACGGCATCTACGAAGTCATTCCGTACTACAACGGCAAGCCGTTCCGTGGCGCCCAGCACCTGGCGCGCCTGCACCGCAGCCTGGAGGGCATCGGCATTCCCGATCCGTATAGCGCTGCGCAGTGGCTGGAACGGGTTGGCGAAGTGGTCCAGGCCAATGGCCTGTCGGATCAGTTGGTCTATATCCAGGTGACGCGTGGCGTGGCCAGGCGCACGCATGCGTTTCCGAAAGAGGTCGTGCCGACGGTGCTGATCATGACCAATCCGATGGCGTTGCCGTCGGCGCAGATGCTTGAGCAGGGCGTGGCGTGCGTGACGATGGAGGACCGGCGCTGGCTGAATTGCCAGATCAAGTCGACCTCGCTGCTGGGCAACGTGCTGGCGGCGCAGCATGCGGCGGAGCACGGGGTGACCGAGGCGATCCAGTTCCGGGACGGCTGGCTGACCGAGGCGTCGGCGTCCAATGTGTGGGTGGTGCGCGATGGCCGCGTGATGGCACCGCCCAAGGACAACCTGATCCTGGAAGGGATCCGCTACGGGTTCATGGAAGAGATCTGCGCGGCGATGGAGATTCCGCTGGCGTCGCGCCGGATCGCGAAGGAAGAGGTGTTTGCGGCCGATGAGGTGCTGCTGTCGTCGGCCAGCAAGGAGTTGCTGCCGGTGGTGAGCATCGATGGCCGCACCATCGGCAAGGGGGTGCCAGGGCCGGTTTTCGCACGGCTCTACGCGGCTTACCAGGCTGCCAAGGCAGCCCTTTGAGTCCTCTTCAAGCGCACCTGCGTGCGTGCTAGGATGCCCTGGAATTCAGCTAGGAGACTTTCATGGCCAAGCGCGAGCGCGGCCGGCGTGCCCTGCAGGACGAGGTAAGCCGGCGCATCCAGCAAATCTATGAAATCGGCGAAGACGGCGCCAAGATCCGGGTGCCGGCGCCGGTGCCGCATCCGCGCGATGCCCGCGGGCGCAACTGGGACATGACCGGCTTCGGCAATGTGTATGGCTACGAGGCCAGCGTGCGCGCCGCGGTCGACAAGGTGCGCGACGAGTTCGACCTGAACGATGCCGTCGAGAACCGCGCACCCAATCCCTTCGGGGACTGACCGGGCCGTCTCAATCGACGGAGACGATGATGGCTACGCGCCGGTTCTCGGCGCGTCCCGCCGCGGTGCGGTTATCCGCCACCGGGCGGGTCTTGCCCAGTCCGCGCACCTCGATGTTGTCCCGTGCAAAGCCGGCGCCTTCCAGCAGCCTGGCCACTGCATCGGCGCGCCGCACTGACAGCGACAGGTTGTAGTCGGCAGTGCCGGCTTCGTCGGTATGGCCGTCCACGCGCAGGCGCTCGATCCCCACGCTGCGCAAGGCCCGCCCGAGGCGCTGCACGTTGCTGGCGCGCTCGCCGTCGATCAGATCCTCATCGAAGCCGAACAATACCTTGTCCGACAGGCTAAGTTCCCAGCCATGGTCGGTCAGCCTGAAGCCTTCCTGCTGCAGTACGGCAAGCTGCGCCGGCGACAGCCTGCCGGCGGGCGGCGCGGTCTGGCAGCCGGCCAGCATCAGACTGGTCAGCATCAGGGCGGCCAGACAGGGTTTCCAGAGGGGTTTCCAATCGGGCAGGGCAGAGTGTTCGGGCATGCGGGTTCTCACTTCGTGACGTCCAGGCGTGGCTCGGCGCTTTGCCAGATGCCGCCGGAGCGCCGCTTGGCGCCGTACATGGCGGCGTCGGCGGCGTGCAGCAGTGCCTGGCTGCCTTGCGCGTGGACAGGGAAGACGGCCACGCCGATGCTGAGCGAGGCCCGCACCGTGTTGCCGTCGGGCAGGTCGACGGGGGCGGCCATGGCCCGCAGGATATGTTCGGCGACATGGATGGCGTCGCGCGGCGCGCGCAGCGCCGCGACCAGCACGGCGAACTCGTCGCCGCCGATGCGCGCCACCGTGTCGCCGGCGCGCAGGCTGGCGCGGATGCGCTGGGCCACGGCTACCAGCACCGCGTCGCCGCCCGCATGGCCGTGCCGGTCGTTGATGCGCTTGAAATCGTCGCTGTCCAGGTACAGCACGGCTGTGTACTCGTCATTGGCGGCCGCGTGGCGCACGGCGCGCTCGAGCGCTTCGACGAAGGCGGCGCGGTTCAGCAGCCCGGTCAGCGCATCGTGGTTGGCACGGTGGGCGAGCGAGCGGTTCTCGTGCTGCAGCTGGTTCTGCCAGGTCTGCAGTTCGTCGAGCAGGCCGTTGAAGTCCTCGCTGAGCGCATTGAGCTCGGCGATGCTGGCCGGCGGTGTGCGCTGCGCGAAGTCGCGCTGGGAGCGTACCGCATGGGCCACGCGCATCAGGTTGCGCATTGGCTCGACGATCTGCACCAGCAGCCGGCTGGCCAGGTAGTGGGCGCCGACCGCGGTCACCAGCAGGCAGCCCAGCAGGCCCAGCGCGCCCTGCAGCAGGAAGTGCAACAGGTTGCGCGGGTCGCCGCTGACGCGCAGCATGCCTACCTGCTGCGTCTGGTGCAGGATTGGTTGCTCGACGGCATCCATGGCGAGCCATTCTCCCAGCACGTGACGCAGGCCGGTCGGCGGTGTCTGGCCGGCGCGCTGCCACTCGGCCAGGACATGGTGGTCGAGGTCGTAGACGGTGGCGGCCGCGATGTCTTCGGACGCGGCGATCGCGGCCAGCGTTTCCGTGGTGGCCGCCTGGTCGCGGAATACGACCGGCGCCTCCAGCGTGTAGGCGATGGAGCGGGCCAGCAGCCGCACGTTGTGCTCGGCGTAGACACGCAGCGCCGTCACACCGATCGCGCTCAGCGACAGCCCGGCGGTGCAAACGGCGATCAGCGCCACGCCCAGGTGGATGCGGCGCAGCACGCTGTACAGGGTGGGGCGTGCGCCATTGCCGCGCACCGGCTCGCGCGCGCTCATGTTGGGGCTCCCTTGCGTCGGCCCAGTTGCAGCACGCCGGGGTGCATGTGCACGCCGCTGCGGGCAAGGGTATCGAGGTTGACGCGGAACGAGACCTGGTTGTCGCGGATATTCAGGCAGAACATGCTGCCGATCTCGCACTCGAAGTCTTCCTCGGCGATCACCAGCACCGGGCGGCCGGTCAGTTCGGTCGACAGGCGCTTGCGGCGCGGTTCGTTCATGGTGCCGACGTACAGCGCATCGCATGCCGGGTGCAGCATGTCGGCCAGCACATCGACCTGGCGGGTCTGCACGGTCCGCCCGTTGGTGAGCGTGCCGCCTTCCATCAGCCGCGCGGCATAGCGGCTGGCGTTGTCCACGCACAGCCGCACGGGGTCGCGCTCCACCGGCCAGCGCGCGTAGCCCAGCAGGCTGAGCACCACGCGCGCGACCAGGTCGGTACGCTGCGGCGCGGGTTGCGCGGTCACGACCGGCGGCAGCATGGCCGGCAGCACCGCCAGCGTCACGGCGAGCAGCAGCGCTGTCAGACCACGGCGCAGCAGCGGGCGTTGCCGGACAGGGACGGTATTCGGAGGGGGGCTGGCTGGGGCTGGAGCCATGTTCAGGGGTGAATGAGACGGGGCGGCCGGGCGCGGTGTTGTTGTCTGCCTGGCCGCGGGTATTGTCTGGGTGCGGATTCCTGGCGGTCAAGTGTTCCGAACGGGCGTTAATCGGCCCGAAACGGTGGGCATGAGCAGTAATCCGTGGAGGCCCGCGAGTGGCGTGGCTTGATACGAAATGTTTATCGGTTCCGCGTCGATTTCCTGAAGCACGCGAAAGCGGTGTTGCAAGCGTGCAGCGCTTCGCCGTGGCGGACACAACACTTAGAATGAGGCCATCGTCCCCAACGCGCGCCTCGCCGCCGCCTGCCACCATGATTGCCGACCCGCTTTTCCGCTTCCTGCACCTGGCCGGCGTCGCCGTCTGGGTGGGTGGCATGTTCTTCGCCTACCTGTGCCTGCGGCCCGTGGCCGGCAGCGTGCTGGAACCACCGCCGCGGCTGCGCTTGTGGCGTGGCGTGTTTGCCCGGTTCTTCCCGTGGGTGTGGGCAGCGGTGATCGCGATCCTGCTGAGCGGGGCGGCGATGATGGCCGCGGTGGGCATGGCCGGTGCCCCACGCAACTGGCATTTGATGCTGGGGATCGGCCTCGTCATGGCCCTGATATTCTGCTACGTGTGGTTCGGGCCGTATCGCGTGCTGGGCCAGGCCGTGCAGGCCCAGGACTGGCCGGCTGCCGGTGCCGCGCTGAACCGCATCCGGCAGGCCGTGGGGACCAACCTAGTGCTCGGGCTGGCCAATATCGCCGTGGCCACGCTGGGACGCTGGCTGGCCTGAGCCGGGCAGACGTCCCGCCATGGCCTCGCACTTAGAACCCATTTCATTATGAAATGGGTTCTTATTGTTACTACCAAGCAAAAGGGAGAGCCGCTATGCGCGTGATCGCATGTCTTGCCGTCCTGGGTCTTGCCGTGGCGGCCGCGCCGGTTCGCGCCGCTGATACCGACGGCCTGAGCGCCGAATACGAGCGTTGCATGGCCAAGGCGGTGTCGACCGCCGACATGCTCAACTGTGCCGCAATGGAATCGCGGGTCCAGGACTCGGCGCTGAACACTTCCTACCAGGCCCTGCTGCGGCGGCTGGAAGCGCCACGCACCGGCCAGTTGCGGGTGGCACAGCGTACCTGGCTTGAATTTCGCCAGGCCAATTGCGCCTATGTGGCCAATCTGGGCGGCGGCACGGCTGCGCGGGTGGCCGGTGCGACCTGCATGCTGCAGATGACGGCCGCACGGGTGCGCGAACTGCATGCCTTTGCCAGCGAGGCTGCCGCCCGGTGAGCTGGCGGGGCTTGTGCTAGAGTTCTCAGACACCTGTGCTGCGGCACGTCTCACCAGGAGATGGATCATGGCAAGTGAATCGCGGAACAACCTGAAAGCTTTCGTGCAGACCGCGCCCCAGGCGGGACGCTATGTGTGGGTGATCGCGCTGGTGGACTTCGGCGCGCAGCAGGTCCGGCGCGCCATCGTCTCGGACGACACCTTCACCACCTCGGATGCCGCGCGGGTCGCCGGCGAGGCCCAGCTCAAGGCGATGGCCGAGGATCATTAGCGTCGCGCGCACGCTGGCGGGTGCTTTGCTTGTGTTGCGTGCGGGCATCTCTGTAATGGTCCGATACCCATTCTTACAATTCCCGGTGACCAGGGAGCGCTAGACTGTGGGCATGTTCCTCCACAATAAAGGACTCCCATGAGTGATCGTGCGCTACGCCCGGCCAGGGCTCTCCTGATGGCGGCCCTGCTGGGTTCGGGCCTGACCTTCAGTGCCGCGTCGATGGCCCAGGTGTCGGTCAATGTTGCCATCGGCGTGCCACCGCCGGCCCCGGTCTATGAGGTCGTGCCCGCGCCGCGCGGCGGCTATGTCTGGGTGCCGGGTTACTGGGACTGGGACGACCACTACCATAAGCATGCGTGGAAGAAGGGCCGCTGGGAACGCGAACGCCCTGGCTATATCTATGAGTCGCCGCGCTGGATCCAGTCGCGCGACGGCTGGGTGCTGGTGCCGGGGCGCTGGGACCAGGGCGGGTACAGGGACAAGGGCTACAAGGACAAGGGCTACCACTGCCCGCCCGGCCACGCCAAAAAGGGCGAGTGTTGATGTGCCCGCCGCCCGGCGTCACGCGGTGACGCCGGGCAGTCCTGCCATGCTACGATCCCCGCCATGACAACCACGCCCGCGCGGCGCATCGGCAGCGCATACCCGGAGGTAGTGATGGCTAAGCACGTCTTCACGCGCGCGCAGTATCTCGACATCCTCAACGACAGCCTGCGCAAGCATCCCGGCTGGCAGCCCGGCATGGCCTTTGTGTTCCTGCCGCCCGGCGCCGATGCCAGCCAGGCCACGGCAGTGGGCTGCACCGGCCCGATGGACGCCATCGCGGTCTATGCGGAAATCCAGCGGGTGGCTGCCGAACTGATCGAAGTCAGCAACGCCTAGCACAACCGGATGGCGCAACCGGCGCGGGGCGCCAGCCGCCGGGCGGCCGGGGGCAGCCGCAGGTGCGTACAATACCGGCCTCTACAGACTTTCGGATATTGCCGTGAAAAAAACGGACCTGGAAAAGAACAAGGGCCTGAAGATCGCCAACAGCCTCAAGCAGGCTGCGGCGGGGCGGGGCGGCATGCCTGGCGGCGCGGCGCGCCCGGACCGGCGCGAGCAGCGCCGGCTGGACCAGGAGCAGGGTCTGGTGCCCTTTGCGTGCAAGCTCGATGGCACGCTGGTGAAGCGCCTGCAGGCGCTTGCCGTCGATCACCCCGGTGGCATGACCGGGCTGCTCAATGAACTGCTGACCGGCGCACTGCCGCCGGAGCCAGGCCAGGCCTGAGTGCTTGCGCGGCGGCCGCGGCCGCCGCTTGCCTGACTGCCTGGCTTAGTCGTCTTCCTCGTCGTCGAGGAATTCGCGGCGCAGCATCCAGTTGGCGATGGCTTCGTCGCAGACGCGCTTGAATTTCTGCTTGTCCGGCATCTTGTCGAACAGCTGGAAATTGACCAGCGCCATGCCGGCATCGGTGATGTAGAACATCCGGCTCGGATCGTCATCATGGACGATGCGGCCATCGATGGCGTCTTCCTCGCTTTCCGCCGGCATGTCTTCCAGCTCGACCACGCGGCAGGTGAAGCGCGGGCTGCGGGTGTGGGTCAGATACTCGAACTCGTCGTGCATGACCTCGCCGCCTTTGCCTGCGATAACGGCGAAGCCCCAGATAAAGCGGGGCATCGGCAGATCGGACAGATCTTCAATCTCGTCCATGGTGTTCTCCCTGATTCAATCCTCGCATTATCGCCCGGAACGGCGCTGCCTCAAAAGGTGACGTGGCGTAACGGCGCCGTTTGGGTCCCGCTCAGGGCCTTGCGTGGCAGTTGGCCAGCGCCGGCGCGGCGTTTTCGGCCTGCATCAGCCTTGGTCGATGCGTGGTGTATCAGCCGAGCATGTAGCCGGCGGCGAGCGTGCGGAAGCTCTCGACTTCGCGCGCCTGCCAGGTGTCGTCCTCGCCGAGTTCATCGGCCAGGATCGCGGCCACGGCCGGGGCGGCGTCGACAGCCGCCCGGGCGTCCAGGAACAGCGCGCGGTTGCGGCGGGCCAGCACGTCCTCGACCCGGCGGGCCAGTTCATGCCGGGCGGCAAAGCGCACATGGGCCTCGGTCAGGCCCGATGCCGGCGCCAGCATGCGGTCGTGGCCCGGCAGCGCGCGCAGCACGTCCAACTCGTTGCCGTAGTAGCGGTCCGGTGAGCCTGTATCCGTCGGCGGCAGTTCGGCGGGCAAGCCCGCGGCGCCGTGCAGCGGCAACTCCGCAGTCACGCACGGGGCCGCGCGCACCATCTGGCGCTGGATCGCGGTCTCGATCACGTCTTCGGCCATCTTGCGGTAGGTGGTCCACTTGCCGCCGGTGACGGTGATCAGCCCGGCCCTGGACACCAGGATCGTATGTTCGCGCGACAGCGACGCGGTCGAGGCCTCGCCGGTGGCCCGCACCAGCGGCCGCAGGCCGGCCCAGACGCTGGTGACGTCGGCGCGGGTCGGGTCCCTGGCCAGGTAGCGTGACGCAGTTTCCAGGATGAAATCGACATCGTCGGCACCGGCGTCGGGCTCCAGCGGCAGGTCGCGGCGCGGCGTGTCGGTGGTGCCGACGATGGTATGGCCATTCCAGGGCACGACGAACAACACCCGGCCGTCGTCGGTCTTGGGGATCAGGATGGCGCGCTCGCCCGGCAGGAAGCTGCGCGGCAGCGTCAGGTGCACGCCCTGGCTGGGCGCGACCATGGCGCGGGCGTGGCCGTCTTCCATCTGGCGGATCGCATCGACCCACACGCCGGTAGCATTGATCACGCAGTCCGCACGCAGCCGGAAGCTGGCGTCGCCGAGCGCATCCTGCACCGTCACGCCGCTGATCACGCCGCCTTGCTGGCTCAAGCCCGTCACGCGCATGTAGTTGATCGCGGTGCCGCCCACGTCGAACAGGGTGCGCATCAGCGCCACCGCCAGCCGCGCATCGTCGAACTGGCCGTCGAAATACAGGTTGCCGCCGCGCAGCGCACGCCCGCCGACATGCTCGGCCAGGTTGGGCGCCGCGGCCAGCACTTCGCGGTGGTTCAGCCAGCGGCTGCCGGCCAGGTTGAGGTTGCCGGCCAGCATGTCATAGACCTTCAGGCCGATGCCGTAGAAGGGCTGGTCGAACATCTGGTAGGCCGGCACCACGAAGCCCAGCGGCCACACCAGGTGCGGCGCGTTGCGCGCCAGCAGGCCGCGCTCGTGCAGGGCCTCGCGTACCAGGCTGATATTGCCCTGGGCCAGGTAGCGCACGCCGCCATGCACCAGCTTGGTGGCCTTGCTGGAGGTGCCCTTGGCAAAGTCCGCGGCTTCGACCAGCAGCGTGCGGTAGCCGCGCGAGGCGGCATCGACCGCCGTGCCCAGGCCGGTGGCGCCGCCGCCGATGACGATCACGTCCCAGCGCGGCTCGCGCTCAAGCGTGGCGAGCAGGGCGGCGCGCTCAGGTGGCTGGATCGGGGGGGGAATTCTTTGCATGACGCTGATTTCAGGTGTGTGCTCGATGTGTGCTCTGCGGCCCTGGTCAGGCGTGGCCGCCGTTGCTTTCGTCCTCGCGCGCCCAGTCGCGCGCACGGTCGACGGCGCGGTGCCAGCGTGCCAGCCGGTGGCTGCGTTCGTCGGCCGACAGGTTTGGCTCAAAGCGCCGCTCCACCTGCCATTGTTGCGCGATCTGCGCCGGATCGCTCCAGTAGCCGGTGGCCAGCCCGGCCAGGTAGGCGGCGCCCAGCGCGGTGGTTTCGGTCACGCGCGGGCGCACCACCGGGGTGCCGAGCAGGTCGGCCTGCATCTGCATCAGCAGGTCGCTGCGCGAGGCGCCGCCGTCCACGCGCAGCTCGGCCAGCGAGATGCCGGCGTCTTTCTGCATGGCCTCGAGCACGTCGACGCTCTGCAGCGCGATCGACTCCAGCGCCGCGCGCGCGATCTGCGGCCGGCCCGTGCCGCGCGTCATGCCGACCAGCGTGCCGCGCGCAAAGGCGTCCCAGTGCGGCGCGCCCAGCCCGGCAAAGGCGGGCACCAGCACCACGCCGCCGGTGTCGTCGCACTGGCGCGCCAGCGGCTCGACCTCGGGCGCGCTGTTGATGATCTTCAGGCCGTCGCGCAGCCACTGGATGGTGGCGCCGCCCATGAACACGCCGCCCTCCAGGCAGTACCGGGTCTGGCCGCCGATCTGCCAGCCGACCGTGGTCAGCAGCCGGTTGCGCGAGACCACTGGCTGCGAGCCTGTGTTCATCAGCAGGAAGCAGCCGGTACCATAGGTGTTCTTGGCCATGCCCGGCGACAGGCAGGCCTGGCCGAAGGTAGCCGCCTGCTGGTCGCCGGCGATGCCGGCAATGGGGATCTGCATGCCGAACAGCCGCGCCGACGTGCGCGCCACCTCGCCGCTGGACTCAACCACCTCGGGCAGCAGCGCGTGCGGGATGTCGAGCAGTGCCAGCAACGTGTCGTCCCATTCGAAGCTGTGGATATTGAACAGCATCGTGCGCGAGGCATTTGACACATCGGTGACATGGCGCGCGCCGTCGGTCAGCTGCCAGATCAGCCAGCTGTCGACGGTGCCGAAGGCCAGCTCGCCGCGCTGGGCGCGTTCGCGCGCGCCTTCGATGTTGTCGAGCATCCAGCGCAGCTTGGTGCCGGAGAAGTACGCGTCGATGATCAGGCCGGTCTTCTCGCGGAACAGCTCGCCGTGCCCGGCGGCCTGCAGTGCCTCGCACATGGGCGCGGTGCGGCGGTCCTGCCAGACCAGCGCGCGGCCGACCGGCTCGCCGGTGTTGCGGTCCCACAGCACGGTGGTCTCGCGCTGGTTGGTGATGCCGATGGCGCGCACCTGCGAGGCCGAGATGCCGGCATCGGCCAGCACCGCGTGCGCCACCGCCAGCTGCGTCTGCCAGATCTCGTGGGGATCGTGCTCGACATGGCCGGGATGTGGGTAATATTGGCGGAACTCGCGCTGCGCGAGCCGCACCACGCTGCCGGCATGGTCGAACAGGATGGCCCGCGAGCTGCTGGTCCCCTGGTCGAGCGCCAGCACATATTGCGGCTCGGTGGGAAGCTGGGACGATGCAGGGCGCTGGGCCTGCGCGGCTGGCTGGTTCATGCGTTCGATCCTGACAATGACAAAGCGCGCCGGCCTGGCCGGCGCATGGATTCCTGATGGCTGAAATGTCTTTCCTGCCGGCTGCCGATGCCGCCGGCACCCCGGCGGCGCGGATTGCCGCTTCGCTGGCGGCGCGCAGCGGCTTCGATCCCGCCACCAAGCTGCGCCTGATGGTGTCCGGCCTGCAGGTCGGCTGGCTGCCGCGCGCGCATGCCGGCATCCTGCGCGGCATGGGCGGCGTGCTCGGGCCGGACGAGCGCCTGGCCGATGGCACCGCCGCCGTGGCGTTGCTGCCGGGGCGCGACGATTTCAACGCGCGCAGCGCCGCGCTGCAGGCGCTGGCCCGCCAGCTGGCCGATGCCGGCCATGTGCGCGGCTGGCGCGATGAGTTGTTCGCGGTGACCCCGGCGCTGGATGCGCCCGCGGTCGCGGTGGTGGAGCGCGCCGCGGCGCGCTTTCTGGGGCTGCTGACCTTTGCCTCGCACATGAACGGCATTGTCGATGGCGGGATGGGTGCACAGCCCGAGGGCGTCCCCGCGCTGTGGATCTCGCGGCGCAGCCCGGCCAAGGCCGTCGACCCCGGCATGTGGGACAACCTGGTGGCCGGCGGCATGCCGCACGGCAGCGATCCGCTGGCGACGCTGGTGCGCGAGTGCGAGGAAGAGTCCGGCATCCCGCCCGAACTGGCGCGGGGCGCGCAGGCCCACGGCGTGATCGAGGTGCTGCGCGACCTGCCCGAAGGCGTGCAGTGGGAACAGGTCTATGTCTACGACCTGCTGCTGCCGCCCGGCTTCACGCCGCATAACCAGGACGGCGAGGTCAGCGAGCACCGGCGCGTCGGCGTGGCGGCATTGCTTGCTATCATGTCGGCCGGCGCCATGACGGTCGATGCGACAATGGTGACGCTGGATGCCCTTGGACGGCGTGGCTGGCTCGGTGCCGGCCATCGCGCCTGAGCCCCCGCCTGTTCGCGTACCGACCGAGCCGACCTTGCCGACCTGGTTTCCCCGGCCCTGCGCCGCGCCACTCCGACAGAACCACACACCATGAGCAACACCGGATTCATCCTGACCCTCTCGTGCCCCGACCAGCCGGGCATCGTCCATGCCGTTTCGGGCATGCTGGCCGAGCGCGGCTGCAATATCGTCGATTCCGACCAATACGGTGACGAATTCACCGGCCGCTTCTTCATGCGCGTGCATTTCACGCCGGCCGCCGGCGGTCCGGACCTGGACACGCTGAAGGCAGCGTTCACGCCGGTGGGCGACCAGTTCGGCATGCAATGGGAGCTGAACGACGCCACGGTCAAGCCGCGCGTGATGATCATGGTGTCCAAGATCGGCCATTGCCTCAACGACCTGCTGTTCCGCGCCAAGGTGGGCGGCCTGCCGGTCGAGATCGCGGCCATCGTCTCGAACCACCGCGACTTCTACCAGCTGGCGGCGTCGTATGACGTGCCGTTCTTCCACCTGCCGCTGATGAACGCCTCGGCCGAGCAGAAGGCCGCGCAGGAAGCGCGCGTCTTCGACGTGGTGCAGGAGCAGAAGATCGACCTGGTGGTGCTGGCGCGCTACATGCAGGTGCTGTCCGACGACCTGTGCCGCAAGCTGGCCGGCCGCGCGATCAATATCCACCATTCGTTCCTGCCCAGCTTCAAGGGCGCCAAGCCGTACTACCAGGCCCATGACCGCGGCGTGAAGCTGATCGGCGCCACCGCGCACTATGTCACCGCCGACCTGGACGAAGGTCCGATCATCGAGCAGGAGATCGAGCGCGTGGACCACAGCATGGACCCGGAGCAACTGACCGCCGTGGGACGCGACGTGGAATGCGTGGCGCTGGCGCGCGCGGTCAAGTGGCATGCCGAACACCGCATCCTGCTGAACGGCCACAAGACCGTGGTGTTCAAGTAATCCTTCGTTTCCCCCGGGGTTTGCTCCCGTCTCCCGCTTGCGGGAGAGGGGCCGGGGGAGAGGGCAGGCGTGTGTCAGGACCAACGCGCCACGCGCTGCCCGCGCACCCGGCATCCCCTCCGGCTCCACCGCCCACGCGGCAGCGACATGACGGCCCACGCCGCGCTCAATCCCGCTCCGCCACCACACACTGCACCCCACTGTCGGCCAGGATCTGGTCGAACGGCGCCGCCAGCGGCTCGTCGGTAAAGAGCCGGTCGACCTCCGACACATGCGCCAGCTCCACCATCGCCTGGCGGTTGAACTTGCTGATATCCGCCGCCAGCCATACCTCGCGTGAATGCTCGATGATGGTCCGCGCCACCTTGACCTCGCGGAAGTCGTAGTCGCGCAGCGTGCCGTCGGTCTCGATGCCCGAGATGCCGATCAGCCCGATATCGACCTTGAACTGGCGGATGAACTCCACCGTGGCCTCGCCCACGATGCCGCGGTCGCGTGAGCGCAGCACGCCGCCGGCGACGATGACCTCGCAATCGGGATTGTCGGCCAGGATGTTGGCTACGTTGAGGTTGTTGGTGATCACGCGCAGCCCGCGATGGTGCATCAGCCCGCGCGCGATTTCTTCCACCGTGGTGCCGATATTCAGGATCAGCGAGCAGCCTTCGGGCACCGCGGCCGCCACCGCGCGCGCGATGCGCGCCTTGCCCTCGGCATTGAGCACCTGCCGCTGCCGGTAGGCAATGTTCTCGGTGGTGGAGCCCTCCACCCGCACCCCGCCATGGAAGCGCGCCAGCATGCCGTTCTCGGCCAGCAGGTTGACGTCGCGGCGCACCGTCTGGAGCGTGACGCCGAACTTGCGCGCAAGTTCGTCGATGGAGGCAAAGCCCTGGGTGCGGACTTCTTCAAGCAGGGCCGTCTGGCGGGGATTCAGGGTCATGCCGGGATTCTAGTTCAAACAGAAACGAAAACAAATGATGCAGTGCACTATTGTTTTATGTTCGTTTTGTTGCTAAAACGAACGCAAGCCAAGATTTGTGCGCCCGCATCGAGCGATAGCTGTGATGCGGGAAGCATATCGAACATGGAGACCGGATGCAGCTACGTTTGGAAGGCGTCGCACAGCAGGCAGGTTCGCAGGCGTATCTCTATCCGATGACGCTGGCCCCGGTCCCCGGCGCGGTGACCATCCTGCTGGGCGCCACGCAGGCGGGCAAGACCTCGCTGATGCGGGTGATGGCGGGGCTGGACCGGCCCAGCGCCGGCCGCGTGCTGGTCGACGGCCACGACGTGACCGGCATGCCGGTGCGCGAGCGCAATGTGTCGATGGTCTACCAGCAGTTCATCAACTACCCGTCGCTCAAGGTCTTCGACAACATCGCCTCGCCGCTGAAGCTGCGGCGCAAGGCCCCGGCCGGCGAGGTCGGCGCGCGCGTGCGCGAGCTGGCGGCGCGGCTGCACATCGATCACCTGCTGGACCGCTACCCGTCGGAACTGTCCGGGGGGCAGCAGCAGCGCGTGGCCCTGGCGCGCGCGCTGGCCAAGGAGGCGCCGCTGATGCTGCTGGACGAGCCGCTGGTCAACCTTGACTACAAGCTGCGCGAAGAGCTGCGCGAGGAGCTGGCCCAGCTGTTCGCGCATGGCGACGCCACCGTGATCTACGCCACCACCGAGCCCGGCGAAGCGCTGCTGCTGGGCGGGCATACCGCGGTGCTGGATGCGGGCGAGCTGCTGCAGTACGGCCCGACCCCGCAGGTCTTCCACTATCCCGAATCACTGCGCGTGGCGCGCGCGTTCAACGATCCGCCGATGAACCTGGTCGAAGGCAGGCTGCAGGGCGGCCGGGTCACGCTGGCCGGCGAGATCTCGGTGCCGGTGCCCGGCGCGGACGGGCAGGATGGCCCGGTCACGATGGGCGTGCGGGCGTCGGCCTTGCGCCTGGCCGGCGAGCCTGGCGCGGTGGCGGTGCCCGGGCGCGTGGCGCTGGCCGAGCTGTCGGGGTCCGACACCTTCGTCCACGCCGATACCCCGGTGGGCAACCTGGTGGCGCAGTTCGCCGGCGTGCTCGACCTGCAGCTGGGCGAGCCGGTGTCGCTGCACCTGCTGCCCGAGCAGATCTACCTGTTCGACGCCGACGGCCGCCGCATCCACGCGCCGCGCCGGCCGGGCGGGCTGGCGGCGGAGGTGCCGGGCGGCACGGTCGCGGCTGCCGGGGCAGGGGGCTGAGATGGCGCGCATCGACCTGGACCTGGCGCACTCCTATGTGCCAACCCCGCGTACGGATGAAGACTACGCGCTGCTGCCGTTGCGCTTCACCTTTGAAGACGGCGGCGCCTATGCGCTGCTGGGCCCGTCCGGCTGCGGCAAGACCACGCTGCTGAACTGCATTTCCGGGTTGCTGCGGCCCTCGCACGGCACCATCGCCTTCGATGGCCGCGATGTGACCGCGGCCACGCCGCAGGCGCGCAATATCGCCCAGGTGTTCCAGTTCCCGGTGATCTACGACACCATGACCGTTGGCGAGAACCTGGCCTTCCCGCTGCGCAACCGCGGCGTGCCGGAAGCCCAGGTGCGCGAGCGGGTAGGGCGCGTTGCCGAGATGCTGGACCTGTCGGCAACGCTCGACCGCCGCGCCAGCGGCCTGGCCGCCGACGCCAAGCAGAAGATCTCGCTGGGGCGCGGGCTGGTGCGCCAGGACGTGTCGGCCATTCTCTTCGACGAGCCGCTGACGGTGATCGACCCGCAGCTCAAATGGCAGCTGCGGCGCAAGCTCAAGGAAATCCACCACGAGTTCCGCCTGACGCTGATCTACGTGACGCACGACCAGACCGAGGCCCTGACCTTTGCCGACCAGGTGGTGGTGATGTCGCGCGGCAAGGCGGTGCAGGTGGGGCCGGCCGATGCGCTGTTCGAGCGGCCTGCGCATACCTTCGTCGGGCACTTCATCGGCTCGCCGGGCATGAATTTCCTGCCCGGGCAATGGCGCGACGGCGCGATCGAGCTGGCCGGGCGCCGCTACACGCCGGAGCTATCGGCCTCGGTCGGAGCGGCGCTGCGCGAGGCCGGCAGCTTCCGCATCGGCGTGCGGCCCGAATACCTGCGCCTGGCACCGGAGCGCGACACGCAGGCGGTGCCGGTGCGGGTGGAGCGCGCGCAGGACATCGGCACTTACTGGTTGCTGACCAGCGGCGTGAAGGAGGCGGGCGCACTGGCCGGCACGCTGCGCGCACGGCTGGGCGTCGAGGCGGCCGGCCTGCGCGCGGGCGACACGGCCTGGCTGTCGGTGTTCAACCGGCATACCTGCTACTACGTCAATGAGGAACTGGTGTCATGAAGCCCGTCAACCAGAAGGCCTGGCTGCTGGTGTTGCCGGTGGTGGCGTGCGTGGCGTTCTCCGCCATCCTGCCGCTGATGACCATCGTCAATTATTCGGTGCAGGACATCATCTCGCCCGAGCGGCGCGTGTTCGTCGGCACCGAATGGTTCCGCACCGTGCTGCGCGACGGCGAGCTGCACGACGCGCTGCTGCGCCAGCTCGGTTTTTCGCTGGCGGTGCTGCTGGTGGAGATCCCGCTCGGCATCCTGCTGGCCTTGTCGATGCCGGCAAAGGGCTGGAAGGCGTCGGCGGTGCTAGTGACCATCGCGCTGTCGCTGCTGATCCCGTGGAACGTGGTCGGCACCATCTGGCAGATCTTCGGGCGCACCGATATCGGCCTGCTGGGCGCCGCGCTGGCGGCGATGGGCTTCGATTACAACTACACCGGCAGCGCCTTCGATGCCTGGGTCACGGTGCTGGTGATGGACGTCTGGCACTGGACGCCGCTGGTGGCGCTGCTGTGCTACGCTGGCCTGCGCGCCATCCCCGACGCTTACTATCAGGCCGCGCAGATCGACGGCGCCTCGCGCCTGGCGGTGTTCCGCTTTATCCAGCTGCCCAAGCTGCGCGGGGTGCTGATGATCGCGGTGCTGCTGCGCTTCATGGACAGCTTCATGATCTATACCGAGCCGTTCGTGCTGACCGGCGGCGGTCCCGGCAACGCCACCACGTTCCTGTCGCAGTACCTGACGCAAAAGGCCGTGGGCCAGTTCGACCTGGGCCCTGCGGCGGCGTTTTCCATCGTCTATTTCCTGATCATCCTGCTCATGTGTTTCATCCTCTACAACTGGATGCAGCGCGCGGGCACCGCCGGCAGCGAGGACATGCCCCATGGCTGAGATGGCTTCCGTAATCCCTTCCGTGGTCCCTGCGGTGATCCCTGCGCAGGCCAGCCGCGCCACCTGGTGGCGCGCCGGCTTCCTGCTGGCTTACCTGCTGTTCGCCATCGTGCCGATCTACTGGATGGTGAACATGTCGTTCAAGACCAACGAGGAAATCGTCTCCACGCTGTCGCTGTGGCCGGCCGAATTCACGCTGGAGCACTACCGGACCATCTTCACCGATCCGTCGTGGTACTCGGGCTATGTCAATTCGATGATCTATGTGGCGATGAACACGGTGATCTCGATCAGCGTGGCGCTGCCGGCGGCCTATGCCTTTTCGCGCTACCAGTTCATCGGCGACAAGCATGTGTTCTTCTGGCTGCTGACCAACCGCATGACGCCGCCGGCGGTGTTCCTGCTGCCGTTCTTCCAGCTCTACAGCACCATCGGGCTGATGGATACGCACCTGGGCGTGGCGCTGGCGCACCTGGTCTTCAACGTGCCGCTGGCGGTGTGGATCCTGGAGGGCTTCATGTCGGGCGTGCCGCGCGAGATCGACGAAACGGCCTATGTCGACGGCTACTCGTTCCCGCGCTTCTTCGTGGCCATCTTCCTGCCGCTGATCAAGGCCGGCGTTGGCGTGGCGGCATTCTTCTGCTTCATGTTCAGCTGGGTGGAGCTGCTGCTGGCGCGCACGCTGACCTCGGTCAACGCCAAGCCCATCGTGGCCACCATGACACGCACGGTGTCGGCCTCGGGCATGGACTGGGGCGTGCTGGCCGCGGCCGGCGTGCTGACCATCGTTCCCGGCGGCATCGTGATCTGGTTCGTGCGGCATTACATCGCGAAGGGCTTCGCGATGGGCCGCGTGTAATCCCTGCCTTGTAGTTCCTGAAGCCAACGCTAGGAGACGGCGCAATGCTGAGCTGGATGGTGTGGACCACACCGGTGGCGGTGTTCTTTGCCTGCATCGTGGTCATGCTGATCGGCATGACGATCCTGGAAGTCCGTTTGCCGTCGGTGCTGCGCAAGGGCTTCCTGCCGATCGCCACCACGCGCGGCGACCGGCTGTTTATCGGGCTGATGTGCGCGGCCTGGGTCAACCTGGCGTGGGTGGGGCTGGGCGAGAAGGTTGCGGCGTGGCTGTCGCTGGCGGAAGAGCCCTCGGTGTGGATCAGCTTCGTGGTGTCCATGCTGGTGCTGGCGCTGGTCTTGCGCAAAGGCTAGCGCTATCGGGCAGGCATGAACAGGACTTGCGGCTTATCCCTGTCCCGGGGCCGCCATCCAGACGACAAGCCGGGGAGGGGAATTCTTGAGGAGACACGGATGAAAGTGCACGTGAAGTTGGGGATGTCAGCCCTTGCCTGCGCGGCTGCGCTGGCTTGCGGGTCCGCCTGGGCGGGCGAAGCGGAAGCGAAGAAGTGGATCGACAATGAGTTCCAGCCCTCGTCGCTGGCCAAGGACAAGCAGGCGGCGGAGATGAAATGGTTTATCGATGCCGCGGCCAGGCTCAAGGCCAGGGGCGTCACGCAGATCAGCGTCGTGTCGGAGACCCTCACCACGCACGAGTACGAATCCAAGACCCTGGCCAGGGCGTTCGAGGAGATCACCGGCATCAAGGTCAAGCATGACCTGATCCAGGAAGGCGACGTGGTGGAGAAGCTGCAGACCTCGATGCAGTCCGGCAAGTCGATCTACGACGGCTGGATCTCCGACTCCGACCTGATCGGCACGCACTACCGCTATGGCTCGATCCTGCCACTGACCGATTACATGAGCGGTGCGGGCAAGGAGTGGACCAACCCCGGGCTGGATGTGAAGGACTTCATCGGCACCAAGTTCACCACCGCGCCGGACGGCAAGCTGTACCAGCTGCCCGACCAGCAGTTCGCCAACCTTTACTGGTTCCGCGCCGACTGGTTCGCGCGCAAGGACCTGCAGGACAAGTTCAAGGCCAGGTACGGCTACGACCTGGGCGTGCCGACCAACTGGTCGGCCTACGAGGACATTGCCAATTTCTTCACCAATGACGTGAAGGAGCTCGACGGTAAGAAGGTCTACGGCCATATGGACTACGGCAAGAAGGACCCGTCGCTGGGCTGGCGCTTCACCGACGCGTGGCTGTCGATGGCCGGTGCCGCCGACAAGGGCCTGCCCAACGGCATGCCGGTGGACGAGTGGGGCATCCGCGTGGCCGAGGACAAGTGCACGCCGGTGGGCGCTTCGGTGTCGCGCGGCGGCGCCACCAACAGCCCCGCGGCGGTCTACGCGCTGACCAAGTACGTCGACTGGATGAAGAAGTACGCCCCGCCGCAGGCCATGGGCATGACGTTCTCCGAGGCCGGCCCGGTGCCCGCGCAGGGCCAGGTGGCGCAGCAGGTCTTCTGGTACACCGCCTTCACCGCGGACATGACCAAGAAGGGCCTGCCAGTGGTCAATACCGACGGCTCGCCCAAGTGGCGCATGGCACCGTCGCCCTACGGCCCGTACTGGAAGCAAGGCATGCAGAACGGCTACCAGGACGTGGGCTCGTGGACCTTCTTCAAGAACACCGATCCCGACAAGCTGGCGGCCGCCTGGTTGTACGCGCAGTTCGTGACCTCCAAGACGGTATCGCTGAAGAAGTCGCTGACCGGGCTGACCTTTATCCGCGACAGTGACATCCACCACGACTACCTGACCAAGAATGCGGCCAAGTACGGCGGGCTGATCGAGTTCTACCGCAGCCCCGCGCGCGTGGCCTGGACGCCGACCGGCACCAACGTGCCTGACTATCCGAAGCTGGCCCAGCTATGGTGGAAGAACGTGGCCACCGCGGTAACCGGCGAAAAGACCCCGCAAGCCGCCATGGACACGCTGGCCGAGGAAATGGACCAGGTCATGGCGCGACTGCAGCGCGCCGGCATGAGCAACTGCGCGCCCAAGCTCAACCCGAAGGGCGATCCCGGCAAGTGGCTGTCAGGCGATCACGCACCGTGGAAGAAGCTGGGCGATGAGAAGCCGAAGGGCGAGACCATTGCCTACGACAAGCTGCTGCAGGCGTGGAAGGAAGGGAAGGTGCGCTGAGGCGCGGATGTGCTGATGTGCTGATGTGTATTGGGTTGCCGGCAACGGTTGAAGGCTGCCGGTTTGCTCCCCTCTCCCTTGCGGGAGAGGGGAGCATCCAATGGGACATCAGGGCCCTGAATTCGGCGCGCGTTCTTCTACGTTGCCAAGTCTGACGTTTCGGAGCTAGCCTCTTGCGCTCCTGACTGCACCGCATAACACGCCTTCCCATGCCGCTTGGCCTCATACAGCGCTATGTCGGCATGCATGAACAGCTCGCTGACGGTCATGGCATGGCGCGCGTCATGGATGGCCGAGCCGACGCTGGCCGATGCCGCCACCGTGTGGCCTTCGATCATGAAGGGCATGCGCGCCGCCTGCACGATGGTGTTGGCGACCGATGTCAGGGCATTGCGGTCGGCAATGCCATCCAGGATCACCGCGAATTCGTCGCCGCCGATGCGCGCGACCGCATCGCCCTTGCGTACGCAGGCGCGCAACCGCTGCGCGAAGGCCACCAGCAGCTGGTCGCCCACCGGATGGCCAAAGTTGTCGTTGACGCCCTTGAAGTCGTCCAGGTCCACCAGCAGCAGCGCCAGCGGCCGCGCGCCGGTGCTGGCGCGCGCCATGGATTCGGCCAGGCGCCGGTCGAACCCCTTGCGGTTGAGCAGGCCGGTGAGGTAGTCGGAGATGGTCTGCGCTTCCAGGCTGCGCAGCTTCTCGCGCTCATGCGTGACGTTGCGCCCGAACATGTGCAGGCCGATGACGGTGTCCTGGGCATCGTTCCAGGCGGGCTGGCAGGTGATTTCGATGCATTCGGTGCCGTCCGCGCTCTCGCGCGTAAAGGTCACCGCCTGCCCGGCGCGGGCTTGCTCCAGGTATGGGTGGCAGGCCAGGTATTCCTGCGTGCCCCACAGCTCGCGCAGCGACAGCCCCACGATCTGCTGCGCCGGCACGCCGTAGCGTTGCGCATAGGCCTGGTTGACGAAGACATAGCGCTGCTGCATGTCGATGAACGAGACGAAGTCCGGCACATGGTTGGCAATGGCCTCGATGCGCTTCTCGCTTGCGGCGGCGCGGTCCTTGGCCGCCTTCAGGGCGGCTTCGCGCTCCGACAACTGCGCCACCACTTCGGCGAAGGTCACGGCCAGCTCGCCGATCTCGTCGGCGCGGCCGACGGGCAGGTCCGCCACCGCGGCCGGGTTGGTGCCGATCTGGCGCACCGCGCGGTGCAGCCGCTGCAGCGGCTCGAGCAGCTGGCGCATGACCAGCCACATCAGCGCGGCGGCGATCAGCATGGTGAGGGCGCCGATGGCGAAGGTGCGCTCGCGTACCTTGACCAGTGGCGCATAGGCCTCGGCGGCGGGCAGGACCGCCACGACTTCCCAGCCGTTGGATTCCAGCAGGTAGCGCGCCACAATCGGCTGCGTCGGTGTCAGGACTTCCAGCAGGGAGGGGGCGTGGTCGGCGCCGCAGGCTTCGCCGAGGGCGAGTGCGGGGGTCAGCACCCGGCTAACGTCCGAATGCATCGCATAGCGGGGGTTGCTGCCGCCGGAGACCAGGCAGAAGGTGCCGGTGGTGCCGACGCGGCTGTGCGCAAGTTCGCGCAGGAAATTGCTGTCGGCGAGATTCAGCACGCCCCCGACCACGCCGCGCAACTCTCCCCCCGGCCCGCGCATCGGCACTGCCAGCACCACGCCGGGGGAGTTGGTCTGCCTGCCCTGGATCAGGTCCGACACCGCGAACGCCTGGCCGCGCAGGACATCGCGGAAATAGTCGCGGTCATCCACGCGCATGTGTACGCCATCCGGCACGGCGGTGCTGAACACCACTTGCCCGTCGGGCGCGGCCAGGAAGACGGCGTTGAGGGTCTCGGGTATTTCCACCAGACTCTCCGCGGCCCGGCGCAGGTCGGCCGGCTTTGCCGCCGCCATGGGGGAGAGCTGGCGTGCCACCCGGCGCAGGACGGCGGCCCGGCTCTGCAGCTTTTCATCGAGCTGCTCGGCCTCCATCTTGACCAGCGTGTCCTGCTGGGCCTGCAGCAGCTCCTTCAGGCCATCGTAGGCGTAGTACTGGGCGTAGAGGGCGCGCATCACGATGATCACCGTCACCACACCCGCCGTGGCGAACGCCATCCGATACTTCAAAGAGTGCTGCATGATTGACGTCTTTCTTGTGCGCACTGACCCGTTGTTCCCGTCCCTCGGCACCGGGCGGTCGGTCCCCGACGTCCAGTGGCGTGCTTTGAAGGTTAGCAGATGTCAAGGGCTATTTCGCAACTGTTTGCAACCAAAAGAGTGCACGGCACGCAAAATGTGCATTACTGTCTGCTCGGAAAGCGGGCTGAACTGCCGCAAGCTTCACATGCACGACTCGTCGCCGACGCAGGCGCCTGGCGCCGCTAGCCCGCGACCGGCCAGGTGCGCACGCGCAGCACTGTCTGGTCGCGCGGGCGCAGTGTCAGTTCCAGGGCGGTCGGTACGCCCCGTCGCGTGATCTGGGCAATGAAGCGGGCGGTGTCCGCCCCGGCCACACCACCCACGGCGAGCCGCGTGCCACAGCGTATCGCCAGCCGCAGGATATGCAGCGGCACGAACCGGATCGGCTCGTGCATGTCTGCCAGCGCGGCGAGCGTGAAATACAGTGGCTGCCGGGCCAGTGCGATGA
The DNA here is from genome assembly GCF_055385985.1 of Cupriavidus sp. LA-1. Taxonomy (NCBI): domain Bacteria; kingdom Pseudomonadati; phylum Pseudomonadota; class Betaproteobacteria; order Burkholderiales; family Burkholderiaceae; genus Cupriavidus; species Cupriavidus sp. LA-1. The sequence goes on from NZ_AP031387.1 coordinate 1,093,120, forward strand.
AGCGCCCGCGCAGCCGCGCGAGCGTTGCCGCGGGCGCCGCCAGCCCTTCCCCTTCGGCGCCGCTGCGCGTCATGCCGCGCACGCGCGGCTGCCACAGCGTGCCGGCGACCAGCAGCGGCGCACGCGCCGCGCCATCCTCATCCGGACATGCATCGAGCGCCATGACCTGGCCCGCGAGGTCATAGGTGGACGCCACCGCGGCAAAGCTGCGGTGGTAGCCGATGATGCAATCCATGTCTTCGTCATAGACCGGCCGCGCATCGCGCGGCACGCGCACCGGGCGCATCTCGAACCAGCCGGCACTGACCGGATTGCGCCCGGTCCAGGGCAGGGCGGGTTCTGTGTCATTGAGGGGTGGGAGGCTGGAGGATGGCAAGGCGCGCGCCGGTGCTGTTCGGAGCGCTCAAGGTACCCGGCGGGCAGTTCGCCGGAAATGAGACGAGCCTTGTCGCCGGCTACGGGAAGGTTTCGCCTGCGTCGCTCATTCTGCCAACCAGAAGCCATGTATGCAGGTCACCGATCCCCTTTGCAGCAATCAAACCGTGCTCTTCAAGCAGGAATGGTTCCCCAAGTTGCCGGCGCGTGGCATCCGTTACCTGAACGCGACCGACTACCCCTTGCGACTCCATCCGGCTGGCGATATTGACGGTGTCGCCCCACAAGTCGTAGATGAACTTTCTCCTCCCGATCACGCCGGCTACGACAGCCCCGCTGTGGATGCCCACCCGCAATTGCAGGTTGTAGCCGCGTCGCTGATTGAACTGGCCCAGTGACTCGAGCATGTCCAAGGCCATATGGGCGGCGCGGGCGGCGTGATCGTCCGCCGGGACGGGCAGGCCTGCGGCCGCCATGTAAGCGTCGCCGATGGTCTTGATCTTCTCGAGTCCCCGGCTGTCGGCGATATTGTCAAAGTCGGCAAATATCTCGTTCAGTACCGCCACCAGCCGTTCGGGGTCCATGCTGGGTGAAAAACGGCTGAACTGCACGAGGTCTGCAAACAACACCGACACTTCCTGGAACTTGTCGGCGATGATTTCCGGCGGGGCGGCGGCGATGAGATCGGAGCGCTGCTTCAAACGCTCGGCGATGGGGGCTGGCAGCACATTGAGGAGCAGCCGCTCGGTTACCTGCTGCTCGCAAACGAGCTTCTCGTAAAGGCGCCTGAGTTCATGACTCTGGTGAACGATCGTCTCTCGGCTCGCTTCCAGTTCACGCACCTTCCGCTCAAGTTCCTTGCCGTATTTCAAGGATTCCCCGTGCAGCAGACGCACTTCCAGCATATTGCGAACCCGCATCAGCACTTCGGCCAGATCAAATGGCTTGCTGACGAAGTCTTTCGCGCCGGATTGCAGTGCGCGCAATTTGTGATCGGGCTGGGCAGTGATGACAATCACCGGAAGATAGCTGTCCGTCTCGACTTCCATGAGGCGCTCCATGACCTCGAACCCGTCCATGCCTGGCATCTGCAGATCAAGCAGGATCAGGTCATAGTGGTGCTTGCGGTGAAGCTCGCAGACCTCGCGCGGATTGATGGTTGACTCGATGCAAGCATAGCCGGCCCCGCGCAGCATCCGTTCGAGCAACAGGACATTGGCCTCCAGATCGTCAACGACCAGGATTCTTGCTGCCAGGATGTTCGATGCGTCGATCATGGCGAGCGCCTGGCTTCATCAGTCCCGGGCAGTCCCGTCTCGCGGCTGCGCCAGGGCGCCATCCAGCGCGTCCATGAATGCATTGAGCCGGATCGGCTTGGTCAGATACCGGAAGAACCCCGCCTTCATGCCTTTCTCAATGTCGCGCGGCATTGCATTGGCGCTGAGGGCGATCACCGGAATGTGCGCCGTCTTCGGGTTTTCGCGCAGTCGCCGCAGTGCCTCGATGCCGTTGATGTCGGGCAGATGGATATCCATCACGATCAGATCCGGCAGGGAAGTGCGCGCCAGTTCGACGCCGAGCGTCCCAGTGGCCGCGGTCAGCAGCCGCACATCGGCCCGGCGCGCGATGAGCTGCTCAACCAGCTTCACATTGGCGGGGTTGTCCTCGACATACAACAGGGTATGTGCCGAAGAGGGAGCCTCCGTTTGCGCCCTGGCGGACGCCGCTGGCTCTGCGCCCTCGCCAGTCATTTCCGGAGGGCGCGCAACGGGCAGTTCGACCCAGAATACGCTGCCCACGCCAGGCGTGCTTTCGGCGCCGATGGCACCTCCCATCAGCTCGACCAGCCGCTTGGCCACCACGAGGCCGATGCCCGTGCCTTCCACGGGGCCACCCTCATGTCCAAGGCGGTTGAACGGCTGGAACAGATGCGCCAGCCGTTCCGGTGCCAGGCCTGCGCCGGTGTCGCGCACGCTGACGCGAACGCGATCCCCCGTCGTCACCTGCACATCGACCGTGCCTCGTTCCCGGTTGTACTTGATGGCATTGGAAAGCAGGTTGAGCAGGATCTGCTTCAGCCGGGTCCTGTCAGCGCGGACGAAACACGTGGAGTCGGGCAGGGGAAAGCGCATGCGAACCTCACGCCTCAGCGCTTGTTGCTCAAGCATCGCGCGACATTCATGCAGGGCTTCAGCGACCGATACGGGCTCAGGGGACAGAGACGCCTGCCCGGCCTCAATCCTGGCAAGGTCAAGTACCTCATTGATCAGTTCCAGCAAATGCCAGCCCGCCTTCAGGATCTGGTCGATGCTGGCTTGCTGCGAGGGCGGCGGTGGCGGCGATTCCGAGGCGATCAGCTGCGCGAAGCCCAGAATGGCGTTCAAGGGATTCCGCAACTCATGGCTCATGCTCGACAGGAATTCCGACTTGGCACGGTTGGCACTTTCCGCCGCGCCCTGCGCCTGTTTCAACTCCTCGATGTCAGTGCAGGAGGCGAACCACTTTACGATATTCCCTTCGGCGTCCTTGAGGGGTGCCCCGCGCTCAAGGTGCCATCGATAAACACCATCGGATGCTCTTTTCAAGCGGTATTCAATCTCATACTCACGGCCGTTCGCCACCGAGTCCGCCCAGCGCTCGATGTTGTTCTTCAGGTCTTCCGGGTGTACGACAGATCGCCAGGCGCCGGCCTGGGTTTGCTCAAGGCTGAGTCCGGTATAGGTTGACCACTGCTGGTTGCAGTAATCGATCCGGCCATCCGGGTCGGCGGTCATTACCACGTGAGGTATGCCGTCGGCGAGCAATCTGAAGTGCGGCTCGCCCTCCCTGAAGTAGGGGGCTGAAGGACGATCCTCTGCCGGTCTGTCAAAAGGCTGCTCGCGCATGATTTTCCACCTGCAGTCGGCGCGATCGCCCTGACGTCTGCGTGACAGGAGAGGCCACTCGCGACCGGCTGAAATCAGCGTGGATGGGGAACCACTAACCAGAATACGCGCTGCCCTCGCCAGCGCAACCCGGCACGCGTGGAGAGCCCGCCAGGCGGATGGTGGGTCGGCAATGCGCCACTTTCAGCTGGCCAGGTTGCGATTGCCGCCGGATGCCACATCAATGCTGCGTAGCACCGAGATTCTGTTCAGCAGGTCACCGGCATAGCTCAGGAACCGCTGGCGCGTTGGCCCGGCCAGCGTTTCCGGTTCCATCAGCATCACGCTCAGGGGGTTCTGCGGCACGTCATGAAAGCGAAGCTCGTAATGCAGATGCGGTCCGGTTGCCCAGCCAGTTTGCCCGACATAGCCGATCAGTTGCCCTTGCGTGATGTACTGACCAGGGTGAATGCCAGCGTATTGCGACAAGTGCGCGTAGCAAGTCGAGTAGCCGCCGTCATGCCTGAGGATAACGGTATTGCCGTAGCCGCTCTGCTGGCCGACAAAGTCGACTGTCCCGTCGCCCGTGGCCTGGACCCTGGCGCCGGTCGGGGCGGCAAAGTCGATCCCCTTGTGCTGGACCCACCGGTGATGCAGGGGATGATTGCGCCAGCCGAAGCCCGATGACATGCGCGAGAACTCGACGGGCGAGCGCAGAAACGGACGCGCCATGCTGCGGCCGTCGAAGGTGTAGTAGGCGCCGGCGTGGCCGCCGTCGGCGGGGTACCACAAGGCCTGGTAAGGCTGGGTTCGGTTGATCAGCTCGACTGCCACGACGCGCCCGTTGCGCACCATGGCGCCGTCACGAAAGCCGGCCTCATAGACCATGCGAAAGCGGTCGCCGGCGACGATATCGTGGTGGAAGTCGATCACGCCGGAGAAGATGGACAGCATCTGCCGGACGATCTCGTCGGGCACATCCGCGGCGTCCATGGTCCTGAAGAACCCGCCGGCCGTGATGATGCCGGAACGCATCTCATGGCGCAGCTCGTTCCCGACCGCGCGCACGATCGCCTTGAAGGCCGGCTCGTCAAGGTCGCCGGCCCGCTCGATCACCAGTTCGCGCGAGGCGGACACGTTGCCGTCCAGGGTGGCACGTAGCGAGACCAGCAAGTTGTCCTGGTCGACCTCGGCCAGCACGACCTGGCCCGGCTCGAGACTGAAGAGATTGCGGGCGGCTGCATTCCCGCGGATGAATTCCTGCGCGTCGGGGTCGTCCACGCCGAGCCGTTTGAGCAGCGAGGCGATGGTGTCGCCGCGTAGCATGGGTTCCTCGCGGATATAGGTGGCGGTGGCGTCGGTCAGCTTTTCGAGTTGCGCGCGCAGGTCCGGCAGGCGCAGGCGTTCTTGCCGGCGAGGCGCCCTGGGGTCAAGGTAGGCGTTGCGCGGGGCCACGCCCGTGGCGGCCGCCATGCAGAGCATGAGGACAGCCGCCACGCTTGCTGCCAGTTTCTTGCGGCGGCCCCCATGGTGCGCAAGAGTCGGATCGTTCGGTTTCATCGGCTTACGCGCGAATCCTTCGCGGGGTCTGGGTTACATCAATCGAGGCAGAGGCGCACGCGTTCAACGATGCAGGGAAATCCCTGCCTTTTTCTTTGCCCCTATCTTTGTCATTATTGCCTAACGTTGGTATGTTGTTCTACAAAAGGTTTACCCGATGCAGTCGTGAATTGGCGTGCGCCGGGCTGCCTTTGACCAGGGGGGCGAAGACCCCGGAGCGAGCCTGAAAAAGGAATCCGATGACAGAGATGACAAGACTTTCCGGCCGGCAGGCCACCGCCGATGACGTGATTGCTGCCCTGGAGCGCGATGGTGGCGTGATCATCGAGGACTTTCTCGCAAGCGAGACCCTGGACGGCCTCAGTAGTGATCTGCTTCCCCTCATCGAATGCCAGCCGGTCGGGCGGGACAGCTTCTCCGGCAACTGCACGCGACGCTTGTCACGCCTCTTTGCCCGGACGCGCCACTGTGCGGAGATCGCCACGCATCCGCTCTATCTGCCTGTGGCCGAGCACTTTCTGTGCAGGCCGCGCGAAGTCTGGGTAGGTGAGCGCCGCGTGACGCTCACGGCAGGCGTTCGCATCGGGGTGACTCAGGCGATCCAGATCGGGCCGGGGCAGGCCGCACAGCCGCTGCACCGGGACGATACGGCCTTCATGTGGCGCCACCCGACAGGCGGCAGGGAAGGGCGCTTGCAGATCATCTGTGCCGTCTCCGACTTCACTGCCGAGAACGGTGGAACCCTCGTCGTTCCGGGCAGCCACCTCTGGGACGACGATCGCAAGCCGGATCTGTCAGAGGCGCGTCCGACCGTCATGAAGGCCGGCTCTGCGCTGATTTTCCTCGGCTCGACCTTCCATGCGGGCGGCGCGAATACCACGCAAGGCGAGTACCGGACCGCCGCGGGCATGGCGCTCGACGCAGCAAATGTCCGGCAGGAAGAGAACATGTATCTGTCAATGACATCCGAAGAGGTGGCGAGCTACCCCGAGCAGATCCGGCGGCTGCTGGGCTGGTCCGCAGGCGACAACCACATGGGGTGGGTCGAGGTCGACGGGCAGATGATCGATCCGATCCACCTGCTGGGTGATCTGGAAGGTTCAACGCTCAAAGGCGTCGGTGCCCGTCGCAACTGAAGGCAGTCAAGACGCAGCCGGTTCTACAATGCATTCGTTCAAGGGGTTGCTATGGCGACAACATCGCCGCCAACACGCAAGGCTAGTGGCGCCGCGTTTCTTTGTGCCGGGCTTCTGTGGTCGCTGGGGACACTGATCGTCAATATTCTGCCGGTCGTGTTCCAGTCTCTGCACCAGAGCCGCGGCCTGAGCGAAAGCCAGCTCGGTGCGCTGGGCACGGCCTTCGTGTTGGGATCGGGTATGACGTCTGCGAGCGGTCCCTTCTGGGTGTATCGATCCAATCTCACCTGCGTGAGCATCGGGTCGTTGCTTGTCGCCGGCCTTGGCCTCCTGGGTGTCGCGTTCGTTTCCGACGCCGGCAACCTGACGTACTGGTGGTTCGGCATCGGCCTGGCAAGCGGTTGCATTTCGACGCCGTCGTTTACAGCGCTTGGTTACGCGGCGAACCCGCTGAGAGCCTATAGCCTTGCAATCTTTGCATCGCTCGTGATCGCGGCCATGGCGTCATTCTTGCTGCCGCTCGCGGCGGTGCCGCCACACGGAGATCAGGGTGTACTGGTGGCCATCGCCGCGTTGTTCGCCCTGGCAACGCCCTGTGCGCTGGCACTGTCCGGTGTTCGGCTCCAGCCAGCCTCTGCACCACGCGCGCATGCTGACGCGCCACGCAACCCCGCACGCCCCGCCGGATATCGCCTGGCGCTTGCCGCACCGGTACTGGCCGCCGTGGCTGGATCGGTATTCACGGGGGTGTTCATGGGTGGCATCTACAACTTTGCCGACTCGATCGCCACGGCAGGCGGTGTTCAAGCGCAAGCGGTGGGGCCGATTGTCGCGATGTCTCTCATCGGCTCCATCATCGGTTCGATTCTGCCTTCGATTCTGGCGGAGCGTATTCCCACCACGATGATCATCGGCGTGGCGACCATCGTTGTCGTCTTGACTTACCCGGCCATGGCGACCCACTCGGCAACGGCCTTTGGCATTGGCTTCATTCTCCACGGGCTCGTCGCAACGCTGGTCTATACGTACTACCTCGGCGCGGTACGGCGCCTCGATTTCACAAACCGCATCTACGTTGCCTATCCGGCGATGCAAGCGCTTGGCCTTGCTGTCGGTACGGCTTTCGCCGGCTTTCTACTGGCTCGGTATACGCCGGCGAGGCTGCTTGGCGCCTCGGCGGCCCTGGTGGTGGCTTCCTGGCTTGCCCTTGTCGCCGCGGAGAAGCTTTCCACCCGCTTCTCGCCCCCTTTTTCGGCCGTTGCGCAACGGACGCGACCACGGCCGTCGCCAGCATTGAAACGGTCTGAAGAAGGACGATCAGCATGAACCTCGTTGGCAATCAGCCTCACTCCCGGGATCCAATCCAGCGTGTTGACTTTGGCCGCGTCTCGGTTTTCTTTGGTGAAAAGAACGGGAAGTACCCCGACGGAAACCAGGTGCTCATCCGGGGTTCGGAAACACGAGCAGCCTTCGATACGCCAGTTGTCTCGAATTTCATCGGCCCGGAGTTCGACGCGACTGAACTGGTGGTGATGGGCCATGTACACGAAGACCACATGGCCGGCCTGCACCGACTGCCTCGCGCATCGGTGCACGTGCACAAGGACGACCTGCCAGCGGTGCGCAGTTGGCATGGCATGGCTACCGCCTTTGGCAGTACCGAAGCACAAGCCTCGGCAATCCTGGCCAAATTCGAGCGCGATTTCTTCTATGCGCCGAGACCCGACGCGAGGGGGTATGGGGACGGCGCGTGCTGGGACCTTGGTCAGACGCAGATTCGCGCGTTCCATATGCCGGGTCACACCGCGGGTCATTGCGTTCTGCTGGTCGAGCCTGAAGGCGTGGCCTTCACCGGCGATATCGATCTGACGGGCTTCGGGCCGTACTACGGTGATGCAGGCTCGAGCCTGCGTGACTTCCGCCGCAGCCTGGCGCGGCTGCCGGAGATTCCGGCGAAGGTGTGGATCACGTCCCACCACCGCGGTGTCTATACCGATCGAGCGCACTTCCTGCACGATCTCGCCGCTTACACGGCCAGGCTCGACGAGCGGGAACAGCGCCTGCTGGCGTGGCTGCGCGAGTCTCCGAAGACGCTGGAGCAACTGGTCCAGCACCGGCTGCTGTATCCGAAAGGCTATGAAGGCTTGTGGGTGGCAGACGCCGAAACCCGCACGATTTCGCGGCATCTGGATGAACTCCTGGCTGACGGACGGGTAGAGGTCGACGAGCGGGGTGTCTACCGGCTTGGATGAACGGCGCCGCTTGCCAGCGTTAGCATCGACACGCACGCAGCGCAGGCCTGATTTGGTGCATGCCGACTCCAGAATGGGGCGTTGAGGGCACGCAATCGTCTCCTGCAAGGCCTGCTTCCCCTTGTCCCCCTGACGCATGACACAAAGGCAGGGAAATCCCTGTCTTTTCCTTTTGTCATATCTTTATCATAGTTACCTAACTTTGGTGCTTTGTTCTACTTAAGACGTGGCTGGAAGTGCTCATGGCCGCCGCGATGCAACTGACGAATCGGGAGATCAACGATGAATGAATCGAAGCGCAAGGCCTTCGCCGAGGACGGCGCTGTTGTCATGGAAGGCTGTCTCAACAAGGAGCAGCTGGCCCTGTGCCAGGAAGCCTTTGACTGGGGTATTGAAAATCCCGGTCCGGGCGCGAGCGCCCTCTTCAACGGCACCGAGCAGAAATCGCACGTTGACAACGCCAACCCGTTTGCGAAGGCGCGGCTGGACGATCTGGTCGGCAAGCTGCCGTTCGGCGACCTGCTCGCCGACCTGTGGGGCTCCAGGCACGTCTGGTACTTTGCCGAGGAGCTTTTCCTCAAGGCCGGTGGCAAGGCCGCGCGCTCGAGCTGGCACCAGGACACCTCGTACCTGCCGTGGGCCGGCAAGCACTGGGCGAATGCGTGGATCAGCTTCCAGGCCGTCCCCAAGCGCAACGCGCTGGAGATTGTTCGCGGCTCGCATCGCGGCACGCGCCATGACGGCACCACATTCCAGAACCTCGACGATCCGACCGACCCGCTGCACGGCGACGCCGCCGTGCCGCACTGGCCGCGGATGCCGGATATCGAGGCTGAGCGCCGCGTCGATCCGAGTGCCTACGACATCCTCTCGTGGGCAACGCAGCCCGGCGATGTCCTGCTGCTGCATCCGGGCACGCTGCATGGCGGAGCGCCGACTGACGCCGAGTTCCCGGACCGCCACACGCTGGTGCTGCGTTTCTTCGGCGACGACGCGATCTACAGCCCGTTGCCTGAAAACAGCCGATCGGGCTACAGCACAGCGGGTGTTCTTTTCGCCGACGAGATCTCGCATTTGAACGCGGGCGATCCGTTCCGCGCTTCCTGTTTCCGTCAAATCGTCTGAGCAAACCAAGAGAGGCTTATTCATGACTATCGCCAACAAACGTCAATCGATCGTTCCGGCCCCGTTCCAGCCGTTCTACGACACCTATCACTTCTCGCCGGCCACTCGTGTGGGCGACACGATCTGGGTGTCCGGCCAGGTCGGCATCGGCGCGGATATGAAACCCGCCGAGGGAATGCGGGCGCAGGCCCAGATTGCTTTCGAGTGCCTGAAGGGCATTCTCGAAACGGCGGGAGCAAGCCTGGCCGATGTGGTTGAACTGACGACCTTCCACACCGACCTGCGCGGCGAGATGGAGGCGTTCGCAGCCGTCAAGGACGCGTACTTTCCGGACCGCTATCCATCGTGGACGGCGGTTGGCGTGACGCAGTTGGCGCTGCCGGAGTTCTGCGTCGAGGTTCGGGCAGTGGCAGTGGCCGGGTCCGGCAAGCGCTGAGTCAGCCGCCACGCGCACCCGCAACGCGCGTGGGGAAACGGGGAGTCAGGGCCAGCCTGGCCGAGTAGTGGATCAACGTGTCGAAATGAGTGTGTTCTGCCCGAGGGTGGCATGACCGGTGTGTGAAGGTGGAATCGAAAGGGGAACCATGATGAAGAAGCACAGAATCGGAGCCGTGTCTGCTGTCGCGGCGATGGTATTGCTGGCGATCGGCACGGCTGCCATGGCGGAGGACCTCACGCCGGAGGGCGGTGACCGCGCAGCGAGCAAAGACGGCGCCGTGCCGGCCTATGCAGGGAAGCAGTCGCCCGAACCGGGTTGGGAGTGGGGCAAGGTTCGGGGTGATTTCTGGAAGCACAAGACCGAGAAACCGGTCTATACGATCGACGCATCGAATGTCGACAAGTACGCCGCGCAGCTGACGCCGGGTCAGATTCAATTGATCAAGCAGAAGAAAGGCTACCGAATGGACGTGTACCCGTCGCATCGCGAATGCCAGCTGCCGGACTTCGTTGCACAGAACTCCAAGGCGAACCTCACGGCGGCGAAGCTCGATTCGACCGGCGAGCAATTGCAGACTGCGAACCTCCCGGGCGTTGCGTTTCCGCAACCGAAGAATGGTGCTGAAGCGATCCTGAACTACATCTACCGCTACCACGGTGAAGGCCTGGAATGGCCGAGGATGGTGACCGTTGTTTCCCCGAATCCGGGTGGTGGCGAATGGATCGATGCGATCGCTCCGCAGCACGCGTACTTCCCGTGGGGCAAGCCGGGCAAGACGACGCCGCAGGACGTCGATCAGATGAGCAACGCAGCGTTCTTCAAGGTCGAATCGCCGCCGGCGCTGGCCGGGCAGGCTTTCGTGCAGCGTCAGTATTTCAACAAGGCATCGGAGACGTTCTACTACTTCCCCGGGCAGCGCCGCGTAAGGCGCATGCCGGCCTATACACACGATGCACCGATCATCGGCATGGAGAACCAGTACCTGATCGATGAAGCCAACATGTTCTACGGCACCATCGACCGCTTCAACTGGAAGCTCGCCGGCAAGCGCGAAATGATCGTGCCGTACAACGCGTTCGGCATGTACAAGTACAAGAGCAAGCTGCACGACGTTGCAACGCCAGACGGCATTGCTTCCGATAACCGGCGCTACGAGGTGCATCGCGTCTGGGTTGTCGAAGCGACGGTCAAGTCCAGTGCACGCCATGTTACGTCAAAGAAGGTCTTCTACCTGGACGAGGACAGCTGGCTCGCGCTCGTCGGCGAAGACTACGACGCGCAGGGCAAGCTGTGGAAGGTGCGTGAAAGCTACCCGATCCCGGTATGGGAGCTGGGCGGCACGTGCGACAACCAGCCGTTCGTGCAGTACGACGTGATCAACGGACGTTACGTCTTCGATCAGTCGACGATCGGACAGGGCAAGGACCTGCGCTGGTATGAGCAAACTAACGATTCGCGATTCAAGTCGGATTTCTTCTCCGCAGAAACATTGAGGTCGGTTAGCGAGCGCTGAAGGTTACCGCATGGGCGGGGGCTGACGCGCGTAGGAGGCGCGCGTCGGCATCAAAACGGGATGGAGGAATGGCGATGAAAACTATAAAGAAGTTCCGGCGGACCACGATTTCGCTCGCCGTGTTAGGGGCGGCGGCGTCGAGCGCGTACGGTTTCGACTTTACGGCGGGCGCAGACGATGTCATCAAGGGCTCGCTGGTGAGCAACATCACGGCCGGCGCGGGGATTCGGACCAAGAGCCCCAGTTGCTCGCTCACCGGAGATCCGAACGCGAACGGCTGCGGGGCGTCGGCCAACACCGACCAGTGGGGGGCAGGCGACAGCGGTGACCTGAACTACCGCAAGGGACGGCCATTCAGCACGTACCTGAGTGCGACCAGCGAGCTGCTGTTGACCATGCCAAGCGAAGGCTTGAAGTTCCTGGCCCGTGGCACGGGCATGTACGACTTCATGGCCAAGAACACGGAGAGAACGGAGCTATCGAGCGACGCGAAGGCACAGGTTGTCTACGACGCGCGTATTCTCGACTTGTGGGGCGAGAAGGATTTCACGATTGCCGACCGGAACGCCCACGTGCGCGTCGGCAACCAGGTGATCAACTGGGGCGAGAGCATGTTCGCCACGGGCGGCATCAACGCCACCAACTCGCTCGATATCCAGAAGTTGCTGATTCCGGGCACGCAGCTCAAGCAAGCGGTGCTCCCGGCCCCGATGGTGAGCTTCGCCACTGAACTTTCCCACGGATTGAGCACCGAGGCCTACTACCAGTTCATCTGGAACGGCAACCGCTACCCGCCGGTGGGAACGTTCTGGTCGGTCACGAACATCCTGGGCCGCGGCGCAGGCCCGTTCACGGTCAACCCGAACAACTTCAACGCGAACGGCCCGAGCGCGGCCACGATCGCCGGCATGAACGGGCTGAACAGCCATGACCCGAACACGATCGCCGCAATCAACAATGGCCTCGTCAACGGGGAGTTTGCCGAGTCTTTCGGCCTTCCTGTCTCGACGAAGCTGCCGCCGAAGTACAAGCCGCAGTTCGGCGTGAAGTTCAACTATGTGCCGCGTTCCATCGACGCGAACTTCGCGTTCTATTACGAAAACTATGTCGACAAGTCTCCGGTGTTGACGTCGTTCTCGAACAACACGCTGCAGTGGTCGAATCCCACGAGCCGTCAGCTCTTCGGCGTCAGCGCGAACTTTCCCGTCGGCCCCTGGGCGGTCGGTACCGAGCTGTCGTATCGCCCGCGTGATGCGGTGGCGCTGTCGAGCTGCTTCGGTGCGGGTGGTCCGCCCGACCTGAACACGAATGCCGCGGGCGTCGATTGCCAACAGTGGATCGACAGGAAGAAGTTCCAGTTCGGCATCAACGGCCTGCTGGCCCTGACGCGCAGCGAGTATCCGTTTCTCAAGCTGATTGGTGCGGATTCGGCAACGTTGACGACAGAGCTGACATGGATCTATTACCCCGGCCTGAGTTCGCGCGGCGTCACGCGGACGATCAACGGACAAGCGGTCATGCAGGTGCCACAGGCCGGATATCTGACCTGGCTCAACCCAAACTCCGGCACCGGCTATCCGATCGGGATGGCGCAGGGTACGTCGAGTTCCGCGGGCGCGACGATCGATTTCAACTGGACGTATGACGGCACGCTGATTCCCGGCTGGCAGGTGACGCCTGGCGTGACATTCAACGCCGGCCTCTATGGCTATACGCCGACGTTCTCGGCCAACTATATGCAGGGCGCGAAATCGGCGAACGTCTACGTGCTGTTCAACCAGAATCCGACGCACTGGCAGGCAGGCATCAATTTCACGGCGTTCTGGGGCGGGCACAACACGGTGGGGCAGCCTTACTCGGATCGGAATTTCATCGGCGCGTTTGTCACCCGGAACTTCTGACGGGTGAGCCTGTGGGAGGCGGCGCACGTCGTGCGTCGCTGGAATACTTGAAGGGGTAATGCTGTGTTGAATCGTCTAGTCAGCGGTCTGGAAAATGCCTTCTTCGGTCACCGTGTGATCGTGCTGGCCGTGATCGGCTTGTTTACCGCTGTCATGGCGGTGTTCGCCGTGCAGTTGCGCATGGACGCGGGCTTCGAGAAGCAGATGCCGATCGGACATGAGTACATCCAGACGTTCCAGAAATACCGCTCCGATCTGCTCGGTGCAAACCGGATCACCGTCGTCGTGCGGGCCAGGAGCGGCGCCATCTGGACGCCGCAAGGGCTGACGCGCCTGTACAAGGTGACCCAGGCGGTCACGTACCTGCCGAATGTCGACCGCATCGGTGTTCGTTCGCTCTGGACACCAAACTCATTCGTCAACGAAATTACCGATGAGGGCTTTCGTGCCGAGCCGATCATCTCCGGCTCGATCACGCCCGATCAACTGACACCGGAGATCGTCGCGCAGATCCGCCGCGCGACCACACTCGGTGGCTATGTCGGCACGCTCGTCTCGCACAACGAAGACAGCGCCATGATCACGGCCGAACTGAACGAGCGTGACAGCGCCGGCAAGGTGCTCGACTACGTGGCGTTCAACCATCTGCTCGAAGACAAGCTTCGCAAGCCGTTCGAAGATGCGGGGTACGAAATCCAGATCATCGGCTTTGCCAAGCAGATTGGTGACATCGCTGACGGCGCAACTGCCGTTCTGGGCTTCTGCGCGATCGCGTTGCTGCTGACCGCGCTCGCCGTGTACTGGTACTGCCATTCGGTGCGCTTCACGGTGCTGCTGATCGTCTGCTCGCTGACGTCGCTCGCATGGCAGTTCGGCACGTTGAGGCTGCTGGGCTTTGGCCTGGACCCGCTTGCGGTGCTGGTGCCATTCCTGGTGTTCGCGATCGGGGTATCGCACGGCGTGCAGCAGGTCAACTTCATCGTGCGTGAGATTGCACGCGGGAACAGCTCGTACGATGCGGCACGCCACAGCTTCAGCGGCCTGCTGATCCCGGGTGTTCTGGCCCTCGTGACCGCCTTCGTGTCGTTCATCACGCTGCTGCTGATTCCGATCCCGATGGTGCGGGAGCTGGCGATCACCGCCTCGCTGGGTGTGGCCTACAAGATCGTGACGAACCTGATCCTGCTGCCGGTTGCCGCATCGTGCTTCAACTTCACCAAGGGATACGCCGACAGCGCACTCAAGCGTGGCGCCCGGCGATCGGCCTTCCTGCGTCCGCTGTCGCGGGTGGCCGAGCCGAAGTTTGCAGGCATCACGCTCGCGATCACGGTGATGGTGTTTGCGCTATCCGCCTGGCAGAGCCGTGACCGCGTGATCGGAACGCTGCAACCTGGCGCGCCGGAGTTGCGTGAGGACGCACGTTTCAACCAGGATGCGACGTCCATCGCGGGCCACTACGACATGGGCCTCGACTGGCTCTCGGTAGCCATCGAGTCGAGCGGCAAGGCGTGCGACAACCCGGCCGTCGGCTTGTATGAGAACGAGTTCACCGCAGCCATGCGGACGGAGCCGGGGGTGGTGTCGGCACAGTCGTACTCGGCGATGCTGCGCACCTACAACCAGGGCTACAACGAAGACTATCCCAAGATGAACGTCGTGCCGATCGACCCCGAGAACTATGGCGCGGTGTCGGTCGATGTCGGACGCCTGAAGGGCTTCATGACGCCTGATTGCAGCATGACCGCCGTCCACCTGTACCTGACCGACCACAAGGCGACGACGATCAACCGGATCCTCGACGACGTGAAGCAATACCGCGCGTCGCACCCGTTCCCTGGCATCAACATCCGCCTTGCGGCGGGCAATGCAGGCGTGCTGGCTGCCACCAATGACGAGGTGGAGAAGAGCGAGCTGCCGATGATGCTCTATGTGTATGCGGCCATCGTGATTCTCGTGTTCCTGGCCTACCGCGACTGGCGCGCGATGCTGGCCTGCTGTGTGCCGCTGGCGGTGGCCACGTTTATCGGCTACTGGTTCATGAAGGAACTCAAGATTGGCCTGACGGTGGCTACGCTGCCTGTGATGGTGCTCGCGGTCGGTATCGGCGTGGATTATGCGCTGTACATCTACAACCGGCTGCAAAGGCACCTGGCCGAAGGCGATCCGATCCTCAAGGCCATGGAGCGTGCGCTCGAGTTCGAGTGCGTGGCCACGATCTTTACCGCCATCACGCTGGCGGTCGGCGTGGCGACGTGGAGCTTCTCGGCGCTCAAGTTCCAGGCCGACATGGGCAAGCTGCTCGCGTTCATGTTCCTCGTCAACCTGGTGATGGCCATGACGGCACTGCCGGCGCTGGCCTCGGTACTGGAGCGCTGGTTCCCGCGTAGCAAGCCGGCGCGCGCGCCGGGCCTGCTCAGCCATTGATGCGCGAGAGCATCACTACAGAGACTCAGCCATGATCAAGACTCTCGTTGCAAGTATCGCGCTGTGCGCGGCCACGGCGGCGTTTGCGCAAGCCCCGTCCGAAGGCACGGTTGCCACCTGGGCCGCCAGGCCGGCGCATGGGTGGGCCGCCTCGACCCACATGATGCTGCTGGATGCCACGCGCGCCGGCAAGCGCATCGTCGCCGTGGGTGAGCACGGCATCATTCTGCTGTCGGACGACGATGGCAGGACCTATCGGCAGGCGCGCACCGTGCCGGTTGCCGCCACGTTGTCCGCCGTCACCTTTGTCGATGACAAGCATGGCTGGGTGGTGGGACAGTGGGGCGTGATCCTCGCGACCAGCGACGGCGGCGAAACCTGGGCAAAACAGAGGATGGACACGGCGGTCGACCAGCCGTTGTTCTCGGTGCTGTTCACGAACGAGCGCGATGGCATCGCCGTCGGCCTGTGGTCGCTGATGCTGCAGACCCATGACGGCGGCAAGACGTGGACCAGGGTGTCGTTGCCCAAGCCGCCCAGCGGCGGCAAGGCCGACCGCAACCTGTACCACGTGTTTAGCGACGGCCACGGAGCCCTTTACGTTTCCGCGGAGCAGGGAACGGTGCTCAAGTCGACGGACGGTGGCGCGGGTTGGAGCTACCTAGCGACAGGCGGCAAAGGCTCGCTGTGGTCGGGTGTGTCGATGCCCGATGGCCGGATCGTTGTCGGCGGGCTGCTTGGGAGCTTGTTCCAGAGCAGCGACGGCGGGTCGAACTGGCAACCGCTGAAGGCGGAGACGAAAAGCTCGATCACCCATCTCGTTGCCACGGGCAAGGGGCTCGTTGCCGTTGGGCTCGACGGGTTGGTGCTGAAACAGCGTGAAGACGGCGCACCGCTCGAGATCGCTCAGCGTGAGGACCGGGCGGCGCTGACCGCTGCCGTGTTCAATGCGGGGGGGAAGCCGATCCTGTTTTCGAACGATGGGGTGCTGGCCGAGCGCTGAGCAGGTCCGGTAATCAGAGGAGCAAAAAGACATGACAAAAGAGAAAGGGATGCCAAAGACGGCCCGGGACTACGAACCGGCCGCGCCGGTCAGGCGTCGGCTACTTGGCTTTGCAGCGGCTGCAGGTGCGGCATCGCTGGCTGCGGGAACAGTGTCGCGGGCGGTTGCCGCTACGGCATCGGCACAGGCTGACGTGCTGGAAGTCGCGATCATCGGTGCGGGGCTCGCGGGGCTGACGGCTGCCCGGGACCTGAAGCGCGCGGGGTGTGATTCGTTCGTCGTGCTGGAGGCCCGTGATCGCGTGGGAGGACGGACGTACAACCACGATCTCGGGCGCGGGGTCGTTTCGGAAGCCGGTGGTCAGTGGATCGGCCCCGGCCAGACAGCGATTGCCGATCTGGCGCGCGAGCTTGAAGTCGACACCTTCCCGACCTACTACGCCGGCAAGACCGTGATCCTGGCGGGCGATGCCATGGTGGCGCAGGACTTTCAGGGCGGTGGCGGTGGCGATGAGAAGATCGCCGCCAGGCTGAACGAACTGGCGCGTGGCGTGCCCGCCGCCGCGCCCTGGAAGGCAAGGAACGCAGCGGAACTCGACAAGCTGTCGTACGGCGAGTGGCTGGCGCAGCAAGGTGTGCAGTACAAGGACGGATACTTTCTCGCCATCGCTGCCAAGCTGTCGCTTGGTGGGGCACCGGCGCAGCTTGGGTTGCTGCAGTACCTTCAGGCGATCAACAGTGCTGAAAACAGTGTCGACAGGCTAGAGTCCATCAAGGGTGGCGCACAGGAAACGCGCTTCATCGGAGGCTCGCAGATTCTCAGCATCAGGATGGCGAAAGAGCTTGGCGACAAGGTCAAGCTGTCTTGCCCGGTACGAAAGATGGTCGGCTGGAATCGCGACATCGTCGAGCTGCATACGGATCAGAAGGTCGTGCGCGCGCGCCGCGTGATCGTTGCGCTCAATCCCGCCCTGTGCAACCAGATCGCCTTTGATCCACCGCTTCCCGAAGGGCGCTCGCAACTGCAGCAGCGCTGGCCCGCGAACGCGCCGATGCGCAAGACTGTGCACGTCTATGACAGACCGTTCTGGCGGGATGACGGCAACAGCGGACAGATCTTCCAGGTGGGCGGCCCAGTGTTCATGGCCTATGACAACTCGCCGCCCGACGGCTCGATCGGCGTGCTGAGTGCCTTCGTGGCACCGGGCTCCTTGCCGTCGGAGCCGAAAGCCGCCGAGCGAGCGCTCTCGGCCGTCTATGCGCAGGCGTTTGGGGACAAGGCGCGGCATCCGACGCAGTTCCATGACTTCGACTGGGGCAGGGTCGATCCGTGGACGTTGCAATGCATCCATCCGATTCCGCCAGGCTTCTGGACGAAATGGGGGCCGTTCCTGCATCCCGCCGTGGGCCGGTTGATCTGGTCGGGCACCGAGACCGCCGATATCTGGCCCGGCGCGATGGACGGTGCCGTGCGCTCCGGCCACCGGGCGGCCCTGCAAGCGCTGGGCGGTATGGCGAAGCGCGGTCAGGAGGCGTGAATGAAACGAGCAATGATCCTGGGCATCACCGTGGCGGTTACGGTGGCCGCTGCGATAGGTGCGGGCGCCCTATACGGGCGCGATCTCCTGGACGGCATGCGCTTCGAGAAAGCCATGTACCAGATTGGCGAAGCGGACAAGGCCGATGCCGGCCCCTGGCCTCAGCCGCATGAGACGTGTTTCGTCTGTCATGGCCCGCGCGGCCAGTCGATCAATGCATGGTATCCGGCGTTGACCGGCCAGCCGAAGGCGTACATCGCGGCCCAGTTGCATGCGTTTGCCGACGACCAGCGTTCCAACCCATACATGGGGCCGCTCGCCAAAGACCTCACCGACGCGCAGATCGATGCATTGGCTGACTACTTCGCCAGACAGGCGCCGGCACGCAACGAAGACGTCGCGGCCGATGCGGCGCTCGAAAAGCGAGGGCTGGAACTGGTTCAATCCCGGAACTGCCAGGCCTGCCACGGCGCGCAACTGACAGGCAAGGACGATGTGCCGCGTCTGGCGGGACAAGGAGAGGACTATCTTGCGAAGCAGCTTGCCGCCTTCAAGTCCGGCGCGCGCAAGGACCCGACGGGTGCCATGAACGGCCTGGCTGCAACTTTGACGAGCGAAGACATTCCTGCAGTGGCGCGCTATCTGGCTGGAATGCCGCCGAGCCAAGACAACGCTGGTACTCACTAGACCCGCATACCCGTCAAGCTGATGGCACGGCATCGTCAACGATGCTGCTGACCGGGTGCGCCGGTTCCGCCTCCAAGATCCCTGGATTTCCGGTCTCCTCTAGGGTCTTTTGATGCCGTGTCCGCACGGCATTTTTTTCTTGGAAGGACAGGGTATTCCCTGTCTTTTTTTTTCTACCATTGATTGTCATCATGACCTAACTTTGTATATGTGTTCTACAAAGTAGCGCGCGAAATCCTGGATCCCGGTTTTCATCTTTGAAGGGAACCGGCAAGAGGTAGGAAGCTCACGTTCACGGCGCCGCCGTCTTCGGGCAACCCAGGCTGGGGGCGCTTCCGGCATCGACAGGCATTGGATCGACCAATGCTCGACAACCCCACAATCAGGAGACAACCATGGCAAAGAACCCAGTCGTCGTTTATGGCGCAAGCGGCTACACCGGCATGCTGATCATGGACTGGCTGATCGACCAGGACATCCCTTTCACCGCCGTGGCGCGCAACGCTGCGCGGACGAAGGAAATGATGGCGCAGCGCGTTGTGCGCCTCGAGTCGGCGAACTGCGAAATCATTGAGGCGGAGCACAACGTGGATGCGCTTGTCGAGGCGTTCCGCGGCGCGAAGGTGGTGTGCAACACCGTCGGCCCGTTCAGCAGCTTCGGGCTCGTCGGCGTCGAGGCCGCGCTGAAGGCGGGGTGCCACCATCTCGACACGACGGGCGAGCAGTCCTACATCCGCAATGTGCGGGATCAGTTTGGCGAACTGTATCGGCAGGCCGGTTTGCTGGTGTCCTCGTCGAATGCGTACATGTACACGTTTGCCGAGATCGCCGCCGAACTGGCATTGGAGACTCCTGGCGTCGATGCGCTGGAGACAGCCACGCTTACACGCGGCCCGCGCAATGCGGCGGGGGTGAGCGTCGGCTCGACGGCCACGATCTTCGACGGTGCGCGCCATGAATCCAGCTACCTGTGGGAGAAGAAACTCACCACGCATGCACCGGATGCGTCGTTCACCGTTGCCACGCCCGAGTTCATGCAGCCGGTGTTCTGCCTGCCGTGGGGCGGCACGTCGCTGCCCATCTACTTCGAGCGTGATTCGCGCGTGCGCAGCTGCATCTCGTGCGTCGGTTTCTACGACAACAACGTGATGCAACTGGTGCATCAGTTCGGGCAGAAATGGGAAGCCGAATACAAGCACCTGCCGCGCGAGCATCAGGACGCGATCCTGAAGCAGGTGGTCGATTCGACCACGCCGGTGATGCCGCCGCGCGAGCGCACGACGATCCAGCGCAGCGTCGACTTCGCGATCGGGCGTGGCCAGCTTGCGTCGGTGCGCGCAACCGTGCACGGCATCACGCCATATATCTCGACCGGCGCCATTCACGCTGCCGGCGTCATGAAGCTCCTGGATGGCGAGACCGCCAAGGTCGGTTTTGCCTCGGGCTCGAAGGCGTTTGGCCACCGTTATCTGCTCGGCTTCCTGGAGCAGCGCGGGCTGGCGCGTGCGACGGTGACGCAGCTGTGACGGGGATGCGGGTCTGACAGGCCCGCAGGGCACAACCAGAAGGCTCAGACAAGAGCTCGCCCCAGACCTTCGTCGGTCTGATATGGATCCAAAGGAATAAGTAGATGGCAATCATTGATTTCTTCGATCGTGGGTGGCGCATCAACCCCCACGGCATCGCCTATATCCAGGACGAACGCAGCTTCACGTTCCAGGAGATCGGCGAGCTTTCCTGCCGCATTGCCAATGGGCTGCTCGCGGCCGGGTTCGAGAAGGAAGCGAAAGCGGCAGTGTGGGCGGATAACGACGTGATCGGGTGGGGTTGTGCACTCGGCATGTGGCGTGCCGGGATGGTGTACATCCCCGTCAACGGGCGTAATGCACCGGCGGAGAACCAGTACGTTCTCGACGCCTTTGACTGCGAAGCGCTGTTCTTCACCCAGGCGTTTGCGCCGATCATTGAAGCGCTGCGCTTCAGCTTGCCGAAGGTCAGGCTCTGGGTGTGCATTGACGCCGAGCTGCCATGGGCGCCGTCCCTCGCAGCGTGGAGCGCGAGCCAACCGTCGACCATGCCGAGTGTCGATTACGACATGGACGACATCGTGACGCTCTCGGCAACGGGGGGCACGACCGGCGCGCCCAAGGGCGTGATGAACACGCACCGTGCGTTTCAGACCTACTTCGCGCATTTCATGATTGCGTTCCCCTACGGAACGCAGCGCCCGGTGAATCTGGCCGCAGCGCCAATGACGCATACCGCGGGCATGCTGTCGCTGCCGTGTACGGCGCGCGGCGGTACGGTGGTCGTGCTGCCCAAGCCCGATCCCGCGCTGCTTCTGGGCGCGATCGCAAAGCATCGGGTGACGGAGTTCTTCCTGCCGCCGACGGTCATTTACCGCCTGCTCGATATTCCGGGCATCGAGCGGCAGGATTTCACGTCGCTCAAGTACTTCCTGTACGGTGCCGCGCCGATGTCAGTGGAGAAGCTCAAACGCGCGATCGAAGTGTTCGGCCCGGTGATGGCCGGCGGCTACGGGCAGACCGAAGCTGCAGCATCGATCTCCAACATGGCGCCGGCCGAGCACTTTGCCGACGGCAAGATCGCGTCCGATGAGCGGCTGTCCTCGGTTGGTCGTCCGAACCCGCTGATCCGCGTCGAGATCCTGAACGATCAGGGCGAGGCGCTGCCGCAAGGTGCGACTGGTGAGATCTGCGTGCGCGGCGATCTCATCATGAAGGGCTACTACAAGGCGCCGGACAAGACCGCCGAAACGATCGTGGACGGCTGGCTGCATACCGGCGACATCGGCCATCTCGACGCAGAAGGCTACCTGCATATCACCGACCGCAAGAAGGACATGATCATCAGCGGCGGGTTCAACGTGTATCCGAGCGAAGTCGAGCAGGTCATCTGGGCGCATCCGGCGGTGCAGGACTGTGCGGTGATCGGCGTGCCCGACGACACATGGGGCGAGGCGGTGAAGGCGGTGGTGGAACTCAATGCGGGCCAGACCGTGAGCGCTGAGGAAATCGTCGCGCTGTGCAAGGAAAGGCTCGGCTCGGTCAAGGCGCCGAAGAGTGTCGACTTTGTCGCCGCGCTGCCGCGCAGCATGGTCGGCAAGGTGCTGAAGAAGGATCTGCGCGAGCAGTACTGGCGCGGCCTGCAACGCAAGATCTGAGCTGATTCACTTCAAACGAAACCTATGACCAAGATCTATATCGCCGGTATCGCCATGACGGTGTTCGGCCGACACCTCGAGCGCAGCATCGAAGACCTTGCGAGCGAAGCGCTGCGTGGCGCGTTGCAGGACGCTGGCTGCCGCGCCGGGGACATCGGCGCGGCGTTCTACTCCGGCATTACCAACGGGCAGTTGCAGGGGCAATTGTCGATTCCGGGCCAGGTCGTGTTCAGCAAGATCGGGCTTGAAGGTATTCCGGTATTCAACGTCGAGAACGCCTGCGCCTCAGGCAGCGCCGCTGTCCACCTGGCGGTGCAACAGCTCAAGGCAGGCACTTGCGACGTTGCGCTGGCGCTTGGCGCGGAGAAGATGAACGTCGAAGACAAGGCCAGGTCGTTCGCGCTGTTCGAGGCCGGTTGGGACGTCTCCCGTGTCGAAGACAACTTCGCAACGCTGACGAAGCTGGGTGAGGGTGTGACGCCTCCGCCCGGGTCGGAATCCGACCGGCCCTACAGCCGTTTCATGAAAATCTACGCTGCGATGTGCCGGTACCACATGAAGACGTATGGCACCACGCAGCGCCAGATCGCCGCGGTGTCGGCCAAGAACCATCTGCATTCGGTACACAACCCGCATTCGCAGTTCCGCAAGCCGTTCACCATCGAAGAAGTCCTTGCGGCGCCGCCGATCACGTATCCGATCACGCTGCCGATGTGCGCGCCAATCTCCGATGGCGCGGCGGCGGCCATCCTCTGTACTGAAGAAGGTCTGGAGCGACTCGGCATCGACCGCAGCCGCTGCATCCCGGTCGCCGCCAGTGTGATCCGCAGCTTTACCCACCGCGGCGTTCACGCGCCAGAGCAGGGCATCGGCCACCTCGCGGCGCAGCAGGCATACGAGCAGGCAGGACTAGGCCCCGAAGACATGCACGTTGCGGAAGTGCATGACGCGTCGGCGATGGGGGAAATCATCCAGGCCGAGAACCTGGGGCTCGTTCCGTTCGGCCAGGGCGGGCCCGCTGCCGAACGCGGCGAGTTCACGCTCGGCGGGCGCATCCCGATCAACACGTCGGGCGGCCTTGAATCCAAGGGCCATCCGCTCGGCGCCACGGGCATCGGGCAACTCTACGAGCTGGTCACGCAACTGCGCGGGGAAGCCGGCGAGCGGCAGGTGCAGGGCGCGCACAACGCGATTCAGGAGAACGGAGGCGGCCTGCAGGGCGTTGAAGAGGCAGCGCTCGCCATCCACATTTTGAGCAAGCATTGAATGAGGCAAACATGATTGAACGAGCGAATGCGAACTCGGGCGGTGAGCCGGGGTACGCCGGGGGTGCTGGGCATATTCAGACCACCGGCGCGACTGCAACAGCAAGAGCTGCAATGTCGGCGGGGGCCAATACGGCTTCGCCCGTAGCGCGCGCGAGGAAGGAAGAGCAGATCCGCGCCGCGTTGGAGGCATATCGTCCGTTTGGTGGATGGCTCGAAAAGCCTGATGATCTGCAGCCACGGCTGGAAGGTGACATCAGCGCAGATGTCATCATCGTCGGCGCAGGTTTCGCAGGCTTGTCTACAGCGTTGGAACTGGCCGCGGCGGGGGCACAGGTGGTCGTCCTTGAGCGCGAGTTTGCCGGCTTTGGTGCGAGCGGGCGCAACGCAGGCTATCTCGCCGGTGGCCAGGGGCTCGAGTACGAGTTGTTCCTCAAGCGTGTGGGTCACGAGCAGGCGAAAAAGATCGTCGGCTTCTACGATGAGGGCGTCAACTACGTCGAAGGCAAGCTCGACGAGTACGGGATCGATTGCGATTACAGCGCATCGGGGATCATCCGCGCGGGGGTTCATCCCTCTCAGGAAGAGAAGGTGCGCAAGAGCATGCAGATGGCTGCCGAGCTGGGTCACAAATCCCGGTTTCTCGATGGGCGGGAGATGCGAGCGCGCGGCATTCCGCCGGCGTTTCTGTTTGGCGCCTACTCGGCCAACGGTGGCACGCTGGATCCTGGCAAGTACGTATTGGGCTTGCGGCGTGCGGCGATCCGTGCCGGTGTAAAGCTCTACGAGAACACGCCGTTGCTGTCGTACTCCGACGGCCCGATCGTCAAGGTGCAAACCGAACGGGGCAGCGCGAGTGCCCCGGTCCTGGTGCTTGCCACCAACGCGTATACGCCGCAGCTTGGCCTGCTCGGCGACAGGGTGATGCCGTTCCGGGTCTCGGCAATCGAAACCGAACCCCTCTCGGCGGCGCAGTTGGCTGCGCTGGGCTGGCCGCGACGTGAAGGGATTGTGACTGTGCACTGGACCATGGAGAGCCATCGTCTGACGGCCCGCAACACGCTGGTGCTGACGACCAAGCGGATCCATTACGTCTATGGCTCGCAGACGCCCCATGTGCCTGACAACGACGCGTATCGTGAGCTGGTTGTCGCGCTGCACGACCGTTTCCCCGCGTTGAAGGCTCTTGCCATTCAGGCATGCTGGAGCGGCTACGTCAGCATGGCCGGTGACGCCCTTCCCGTCGTTGGTGAAACGGGGGCGCGGCAGAACATCTTCTATACCGCCGGGTGTTCCGGGCATGGCGTTGGCAGCCAGTCGCTGATGGGGCATCTGCTTGCCGAACGGATTCGTGGCACCGAGCATCCGCTGCTGTCGGCGTTGCGCCACAAGACGCCTTCGACACTGCCTGAACCCCTGCGATGGTGTGCCGTCAACGGGCTGATTGGCGTGACAAACACACTGGATGAGCAGTTGAACCGCAAGGTGCGCCGTTCGGCTATTGCGTAGGCCTGAAAATTGGCAGCGGATCGAGCCTGACGGCCGGATACAGAGACTGCAGACGTCCTGGCGTTACCAAGGCTGGCAAGGGCATCTGCGATATACTGATGCCCGCTCAGCGAACTGCTAGCGCGATCACCCTGGCGAGGCGATACGCCCAATCATGACAGAGACGACAACAGTGCCCATTGAGCAGCGCAGCCCCAGAAAGCGGCGCGCGTCTGCAGCATCCGAAGGTGCAAGCCCGGAGACCTTGCGAGCCCAGGGCTTGCGCACTCGCAACGCAATCGTTCGCGTGGCAAGAAAGCTCCTGCTCGAAGGCGGCCCGCTGGAATTCTCGTTGCGCGCAGTGGCCCTTCGGGCCGGGGTCAGCGTCAGCAATCTCCAGTACTACTTTCCGACGCGGCCAGCTGTGTTACGCGCGGTCATGGAGCCCGAGATCAATGCGTATCTGGATGCCCTCAGGCGCGCGCTCAACAGCAGCGTGTCGCCCCGTGAGGCCCACGACGCGATCCTGATGAAAGCCATCACCGACGCGAGGGATACCAAGTACGTGGCATTGTGGCGGCACTTCTTCTCGTTCGCGTCCACCGACCCCGAGTGCGCCAATTTGCTCGATGAGTGGTACGACACGCTGACGCAGGAGCTGGCACAGGTCATCCGTGCGATCAATCCAAAATATGGAGCGGACGAGAGCATGCACGTTGCCGCGCTTCTCATCGCGATGGCGGATGGATTGGCACTTCAACTCGGAACGAAACGTCGCAAGCACGGCTATTTGCAGGGGCTCGACAAGCGGTACCTTGCATTTGCCAATGACGTTGTGCTGGGAAAGGTACCCGGCCCGAGCAAGAGCTAGCCCTCAGAACACCGGCAGGGCAATCAACGAAGACAGGGGAATACCCTGTCTTTTTTTTTCTCCCTATGTTTTGTACATTGACCTATGTTTGGTATGTAGTTCTACAAAAGAGATGGCCCGGCGGTTAAGCGCCAGGCCAGTTGGTATCCAGGAAAGGAGGAGCGCCGAAATGATTCGTCTGAAGACATCTGTGGAGTTGCCGTCGGTCGAGCTGACCGGTTTCGAGACACCGTTGAGCGAAGAGGAAAGTGCGATCCAGAGCACGGTCCACCGCTTCGCACGTGACGTGCTGCGCCCGATCGGCCGGGAGCTTGACCGCATGACGCCGGAGCAGGTGATCGCCCCCGGGTCCCCGTACTGGACCGCCATGATCGAGGCGGCCAAGCTCGGGCTCGATCCTCAATTGATCGCGCAGTTCCCGCCCGAGATGGCCGTCAGGATCGAATCGATCATCAGCGAAGAACTCGGCTGGGGTGATGCGGGTCTGGCCGTTTCGATCACCGCGTCGGTCATGCCGATGATGGTGGCTCAGTCGGTTGGCAATCAGGAACTGATCGACATGTGCGCCGGCAAGGTCGGCTGCTGGTCGAACACGCAGCCCGATCGCGGCTCGGATGGCGCGGTCCTCTATCGTGAAGAGGTCAGTGCGCACGGAAAGCAGTCGTTGGGCAACGTCACTGCAAAGGTCGGCACCGACGAAGTTGTCATCAACGGGCAGTACTCGTCGTGGGTGTCGAACGGTTCGGTCGCGCAGGTGGCGCTCGCGTACATGGCGGCGGATTATGGTGATGGGTTTTACGGCACCGGAGAGCGCGGTGCGTTCACGAACGGCATCGGGATGATCATTCCGCTGGATCTGCCGGGCATCTCGCGCGGCAAGCCGTTGGACAAGATCGGCCAGCGCGCGCTGCCGCAGGGTGAGATCTTCTTTGACAACGTCAGGGTGCCGAAGCGCTTCGCGATCGCGCTGGAGGACGACTATCTCGGCAACATCGCTTCGGCATGGTCACACGCCGGGACGAACATGTGTCAGGTTTTCACCGGTGTGGCCCGTTCCGCATTCGAGCTGGCGCTTGCCTATTGCCACGAGCGCAAGCAGGGCGGCGGGCTGCTCATCGAACATCAGATGACGCAGTTGCGGCTGGGTGAGATGCTGCGCCGGCTCGAGATGGCGCGTGCCATCTCCCGCCGCAGCCTGGCGTACTCACGCCTGTCGCCGCGGACCCACCCGTACGCAAGTGCACAGGCCAAAGTCAGCGTGACCGAAGAAGCGATGAAGATCGCCCACGAGGCATTCCAGCTCTTCGGCGGTAACGGCACCACCCGCGAGTATCCGATCGAGAAGATCTTCCGCGACTGCCGCTCGGCGCTGATCGAGGATGGCGAAAACTATGTCCTCACGTCACGCCTGGGTGTGCTGGCAAGCCAGCTCTACCAGAACGGGTGGACGAAGGAATAGGCGTCGCGAACGGATGTGGGCAGCCGCGCGGCGGGCGCAACGTCCGCGCGATTCACGATCGATGCACAGTGAGGCCGCGGCGCCAGACACGCACGAAGCATCTCGTTCATAGCAGCTACTGAGACAACATGGCAGAGAAATCTCCCCCAGACAGCGCAGCCAACCTGCAGCGCAGGCAATGGCTAAAATGCGCCGGCGCCGCGGCTGCAGCGGGCAGTTTGGCGATTGGCGCCCGGCAGGCAAGTGCCGGTGCCGCCATGGCCAAACAGAAATCAGACGGCGTCCTTGACGTCGCCATTATCGGCGCGGGGCTGGCAGGCCTGACCGCGGCGCGCGACCTGCAGCTGGCAGGTTGCCAGTCATTCATGGTGCTGGAAGCGCGGGACCGTGTCGGCGGTCGGACGCTCAACTACAACATCGCGGGCGGCTATGTCTCCGAGGTCGGCGGGCAGTGGATCGGCCCCGGTCAGACAGCCGTGGCGGATCTTGCTCGCGAATTGGAGGTCGGCACATTCCCGAGCTACTACACCGGCAAGACGGTCATTATTGGCGGTAACGGCCGGGTGGAAATCGATCTGAAGGGGACGTTCGGCACAGACGAGGCCGTTGGCGCGCGCTTGAGCAAGCTCTCCCGCGATGTGCCTTCGGGCGCGCCGTGGCAATCCCCGAGAGCCGCTGAGCTGGACCAGCTTTCGATCGGTGACTGGCTGGCCAAACAGAACATCAAGCCTGAAGACCAGATGGGATGGAACAGCAGCGTCTTGCTCTCCGGCGGCGCGGCACCGGCCAAGATGGGGCTGTTGCATTTCCTTTCCATGATCAGTTCGGCCGACCGCGATTATTCGCAGCTTGACTCGATAAAGCACAGCGCCCAGGAAACCCGGTTCGTTGGCGGCTCGCAAATTCTGAGCATCAAGATGGCGCGGCAACTGGGCGACAAGGTGCGACTGTCAACGCCGGTGCGTCAGATTTCCGGTTGGGACCGCGATGTCGTCACCCTGCATACCGACCGTGGTGAAGTGCGTGCGCGCAAAGTCATCATGGCGATCCACCCAGCCCTGTGTCATCAGGTGCAGTTCAACCCGCCGCTGCCTGAAAAGCGTGCCGCCCTGCAGCGTGCGTGGCCCGCGCATTCGCCTGCGCGCAAGACTGCCTTGGTGTATCGCCGCCCGTTCTGGCGCGACAAGGGCCTGAATGGACACGTTCTTCAGGTCGGTGGGCCGGTGATCTGGGCCTTCGACAACTCTCCGCCGGGCGCGGAAATCGGCGTCATCAACGCCTTTGTCGTGAACGCGATGCTCCCGTCGGAGCCTGAGGCGGCAAAGGCCATGCAGACGGAACTCTATGCCAGGGCATGGGGCCGCGAGGCATTGTCTCCGGTGGCCTACCACGATCAAGACTGGAGCCGGGTTGATCCTTGGAGCATCACTTGCGTCTCCGCCATCCCACCGGGCTTCTGGACAACGCATGGCGAAGCGCTGCGCCCCCCATGCGGCAACCTGATCTGGTCTGGAACGGAGACCGCAGAGATCTGGGCAGGCTATATGGACGGCGCCGTGCGCTCCGGCCACCAGGCATCCCTCCAGGTGCTGAACGCACTGCGTCGGGCATAGGAGGCGGAAATGAAGAAACTCATCCTTGCTGCGGTTCTTGCCATCGCTGCGATTCTTCTGGTGATCTTTGGCCCGGACCTTCTCGATCTTTATCGTCTTGACCGCTATATCGACGCCTCTGCCGAGGCCTATCAGGCCGACGGGGGCCCCTGGCCACACGTCAATGATGTCTGCTTTGGTTGCCACGGCGTCAAGGGCAATTCGCTCCATCAAGGCTATCCGGGCCTGGCGGGGCAGCCCGCCGCTTACCTGGAAACGCAATTGCACAACTTTGCGAGCGGGGCGCGGAGCAATCCGAGTATGGGGCCGCTGGCCATGACGATGGGCGACGCCCAGATCAAGGAGCTGGCGGATTACTTCTCGAAGGTGACGCCCGCGGCGAACGGCTACTTCAAGCCGGACCCCCAACTACGCGGAAAAGGGCAGCAGTTGGTGATGACCGGAAACTGCGCTGCATGCCACGGTGCTCGGTTGATGGGGCATGACCAGTTTCCGCGTCTTTCCGGCCAAGGCTACGACTACATCCTGGCGCAGTTCGATGCCTTCGCTTCCGGGACGCGCAGCGAGCCCACCGGCATGATGAAGAGCATTGCTGAACGCACGTCACCGGAAGACCGCAAGGCGATTGCCAACTACCTTGCAAGTCTTGAACCGAAACAACATTGACGCATCAGGCGCAATCGATCATCGGTATTGGAGTTGAATCATGGATCTCAGGTCTCTCGTTCTTGTGCTCTCCGCCGTCTTGCTGGCGTTGAGTTCGTTTGTCTATGGCTGGCAGTTTGTCAAGAAGCGCAATTACCTTCTCGGGGTCGAGATGTGGGTCGTCGGTGTGTCTTCCTCAAACGCCGTCGTATTCTTTGCGACCGAGTCACGGGTCTCCTATGCGATTTCCCATTTCTTCGACGCCTTCTCGCGAGGGTTCGGCATGCCGGTCATCGCGGTCGCAGGCATGATGACCATCACGCACGGCTTTAAGCCGTCGACCCGCGTGGACGTGGTGGCGTTTGTGGTTTCGTTTGCGGCTACATTCGTTCTGATTGGGGTGCATTTCATCGAAGGGATCTTGCCTTACTTCTTTGTCGTGATGTCGGTGCTGCTGTCGATTTATCTCGCCTATGTCATCAAGAGATTGCTGGGCATTGGGGCGACTTTCCAAGCGATGGCCTTGTTGTTGGCCCTGGTGAGTTGCCAAGCGATCGCATCGATCTATGACTTTTACAAGATCCCCGGAGAAGAAACGAATGTCGTGTTCAATTTCTTCACGCTTGCGCTATGCACCTGGGCTTACCTCATGCCGGCACTCTATTACGCCTACTCTGCTTTGGAGCGTGCGCAGAAACGTGCGCTGCGGTTTGATCCAGGCCACGCACTTCGCGGCCTGGAGCAGACTTCACGATGAATGACGCATCGCCAGACAAGGGTCAGACCATGCAGATAGGAATCCCGAAAGAGACGCGGGCAGGGGAGATGCGTGTCGCCGCAACACCGGAGACCGTAAAGAAGTATGTGGCACAGGGCCACGACGTCATCGTTGCGGCAGGTGCCGGCGAGCGGGCGAGCCAGCCTGATGCTGCTTATGAGGCAGTCGGAGCGCGCGTTGGCAGCAGTGCGGAGGCGTTAGGGGCCGACGCGGTGCTGAAGGTGCGCGGCCCCGATCCCATGGAGCTTGCGCAGATGAAGCGGAGCGCCGTGCTGGTCGGCATGCTCAATCCATTTGATGCGCAGAGCAATGCGCGCATGGCCGCCGCCGGTGTGATCGGTTTCGCCCTCGAAGCCGCTCCGCGCACCACGCGCGCGCAGAGCATGGACGTGCTGTCGTCGCAGGCCAACATCGCCGGCTACAAGGCCGTGCTGGTGGCCGCGCACCACTACCAGCGCTTCATGCCGATGCTGATGACCGCCGCCGGCACCGTCAAGGCCGCGCGCGTGCTGATCCTGGGCGCGGGTGTGGCAGGCCTGCAGGCCGTTGCCACGGCCAAGCGGCTGGGCGCGGTGATCGAAGCCTCCGACGTGCGCCCCGCGGTCAAGGAGCAGATCGAATCGCTGGGCGGCAAGTTCCTCGACGTACCGTTCCTGACCGACGAAGAGCGCGAGATCGCCCAGGGCGTGGGCGGCTATGCCCGCCCGATGCCGCCGGACTGGATGAAGCGCCAGGCCGAGCTGGTTCACGAGCGGGCCAAGCAGGCCGACATCGTCATCACCACGGCGCTGATTCCCGGCCGGCGCGCGCCCACGTTACTGCATGAAGAGACGGTGCGGCAAATGAAGCCAGGCTCCGTGGTGGTCGACCTGGCCGCCGCGCAAGGCGGAAACTGCCCGCTGACCGTGCCCGACGAGGTGGTTCATCGGCACCGCGTGACGCTGGTCGGGTACACCAACCTGGCCAGCATGGTTGCGGCCGATGCCTCGGCGCTGTACGCCCGCAACGTGTTCGATTTCCTCAAGCTCATCGTCGACAAGGACGGCGTACTCGCGATCGACACCAGCGATGACATCGTTGCCGCGTGCCTCGTCTGCCGTGATGGGGCGATTCTGCGGGCAGCATAAGGAGACAAGGATGGAAGTCATCAATCACACGGTGATCAATCTGATCATCCTGGTGCTGGCGATCTACGTCGGCTATCACGTCGTCTGGACGGTCACGCCGGCGCTGCATACCCCGCTGATGGCGGTGACCAACGCCATCTCGGCCATCGTCATCGTGGGTGCCATGCTGGCTGCCGGTCTGACCGAAAGCGGTCTCGGGCGCGTCATGGGCGTGGCGGCGGTGGCGCTGGCCGCAGTCAACGTGTTCGGCGGGTTCCTGGTAACCCAGCGGATGCTCGAGATGTTCAGGAAGAAGGAAGCCAGGACCAAGGAGCGGGCGTCATGAGCGGGCTCGTCAGCATGAATCTGGTAACGCTGCTGTACCTGGTGGCCTCGGTGTGCTTCATCCAGGCACTCAAGGGGCTGTCCCATCCGGCCACGGCGCGGCGCGGTAATGCCTTCGGCATGGCGGGCATGGCCATTGCCGGGCTCACCACCATTGCGCTGATCGTTCGGCTCAAAGAGACGTTGCTCGCGGCCGGCGCGGCGCAGGCATCGGTGGCTTCCGGGCTGGCGCTGATCCTCGCAGCATTGGTGGTGGGCGGTGGTCTTGGTGCTTACGTTGCCCGCAAGGTGGAAATGACCAAGATGCCGGAACTGGTGGCGGCGATGCACTCGCTCATCGGCCTGGCGGCGGTGTTCATTGCGGTGGCTGCCGTGGCGGAACCCTCCGCTTTCGGCATTGCACCGGCTGGTTCGCATGAAATCCCGCTGGGCAACCGTATCGAGCTGTTCATCGGCTGCTTTGTCGGTGCCATCACCTTCTCGGGCTCGGTAATTGCGTTCGGCAAGCTATCGGGCAAGTACAAGTTCCGGCTGTTCCAGGGGGCACCGGTGCAGTTTGCCGGGCAGCATTGGCTCAACCTGCTGATGGCGGTGGCCATGATCGGCTTGGGTGTGGCCTTCTTCATGTCCCAGGCTTGGCTGCACTTCGTGCTGATGCTGGCAATTGCCTTTGTGCTTGGGGTGTTGATCATTATCCCGATCGGTGGCGCAGATATGCCGGTGGTGGTGTCGATGCTGAACTCGTACTCGGGCTGGGCGGCGGCCGGTATCGGCTTCTCGCTGAATAACCCGATGCTGATCATCGCGGGCTCGCTCGTGGGTTCGTCTGGTGCGATTCTCTCGTACATCATGTGCCGCGCGATGAACCGGTCATTCTTCAACGTGATCCTGGGCGGCTTTGGTGGCGAGGCTGCATCCGCCACGCCGGGCGGCGCGCAGCAGCAGCGCCCGGTGAAGGCCGGGTCGGCCGACGACGCGGCGTTCGTGATGGGCAATGCCGAGAGCGTGATCATCGTGCCGGGCTATGGTCTGGCGGTAGCACGCGCCCAGCATGCGCTCAAGGAACTCACCGAACTGCTGTCGGAGAAGGGCGTGACAGTCAAGTACGCGATCCACCCGGTGGCGGGCCGCATGCCGGGCCACATGAACGTGCTGCTGGCGGAAGCCGAGGTGCCCTACGACCAGGTCTTCGAAATGGAGGACATCAACGGCGAATTCGGTCAGGCCGACGTGGTGCTGGTGCTGGGTGCCAACGACGTGGTCAACCCGGCGGCCAAGACCGACCCCAAGTCCCCCATCGCCGGCATGCCTATCCTCGAGGCCTACAAGGCCAAGACCGTGATCGTCAACAAGCGCTCGATGAACGCCGGCTATGCCGGGCTGGACAATGACCTGTTCTACATGGACAAGACCATGATGGTCTTTGGCGATGCCAAGAAAGTGGTCGAGGACATGGCCAAGGCGGTCTGAAGAAGCCGAGATGGTGGCGCGCTACTGCGAGCTGCGTCGCCTTGCGGCAATCGAGAACTGGCTCTTCTACCTCGCGTTCAGCTTCTTCCGCCTGGCGGCCATCGCGCAGGGCGTCAAGAAGCGCGCGCTCCATGGCAACGCATCAAACACTCAGGCCGGCAAGGTTGGCGACATGGCTGGGTTGCTGGCGGAGCAGGCCGTACGCCTGATCAACACCTGCCGCTAGTACGGGCCGTACGGCATTCGCGTGAACGCACTGCTCCCGGGCCTGACCAAGACCAAGTTTGCGGGCGCGCTCTATGCCCGGCGCAGCTACCTGCGTGCGCAGGACGCCGTCAGCCAGTCGGAAGGTGAGCGCTGACGAGCATCCATGCTGAGCGCGATGCCGCACAGAGTGGCCGCATCCTGGTGTGCCAATGTTTCTATAAAGAAACGTGACGGGTCCAGATAAAAACAACGCCGCTGCTCGCTGCAGCCATGCCGGGGGAACTCGGACTCACGTCAGCAGATAGCGAGGAGGCGTCGTGAGCGAAGTCAAGATGGGCATTCTGTCCCTGGCCCTGCTGGGGGGGGCCCTTTATGCATTGGCAAGCACGTTGGGCATGAATTCGAGCATTACCGAGATGGCGGGGCAACTCGTGCAGCTGGGTTCTGATCTGTTGCACCGGCTATGGCTCTGAGGAACCCCATGCGGGGCGCGCCAGGCAAGATTACCAGCGGCCGTGGCAGGCAGACGCTGAAGCTGAGGCCAGGGACAGGTGGGAGCGCCATGATGGCCTGGCGCCATCATCTCAGCGTTTCCAGACAATCGGCGCGATGGCGGAGCAATCGATTACCTTGCCGAACCAGTTCCTGCTGGTATTCAGCTTGAAGCGTCGGTCGTCCACTGGTTCGATCTGCCTGTGCCTTCGCTCGGCCAGGCTGTTGGCCACATTGATAGCGGCGGTCTTGCACTCGGCCGCCGCGGTACCGGGCAGCATCGTGAACCGCTGGTAACGGTAGTTGACCATGAGCGTAAAGCCGTCCGGCACGTATTCCACCGTGTACTCCGTCGCCATATCGTAGGTGGACATCTGGCGGCCGGAATAGGGCGGCGCTGTGGTGGTGCAGGCAGCAAACACCAGGCAGGCCATCGCCGCCGGGATCTTCAGGTATTTCACAGTGCGATCTCCATTCGTGCCCACCCTGAATACGTACCCTCAAGAAGGGTGGCTGTCGGTGGCAAACCGTGGCAAACGCTGGACAACAAAAAACCCAGAAGGCCTTACGCCGTCTGGGTTCCTTGGCAACGTAGGCAGTTGCTAGCCATTTGTCTGGTGGGTGGTACAGGGATTGAACCTGTGACCCCTGCCGTGTGAAGGCAGTGCTCTACCGCTGAGCTAACCACCCCTTACTGCGCCGTCGTTGCCGTCGTGCAGCGGAGAAGTGAGATTATGCAGAGGTTCTTGTATCTTGTAAAGCCCTTTTTTGATTTTTGTCAGGCGGCCAGGTTTCCGGGCGCCGCCGCGGGGGCTTCCTGCCACACCGTCTTGCCGCCGCTGGCCTTGTCCAGCCCCTTGAGCAGGTCGAGGTGAGCCTGGTGTTCCTCGTCGGTGGCGCGCAGCACGGGCAGGGCGAGGCGCGACAGGTCGGCCGCCGCAACCGCGCCACCGTGGCTTGCGCTGCTGTCGTGCATGTCGATCACCAGCGAATCCTGGCCGCGCGTCATGGCCAGGTAGACCTCGGCCAGCAGCTCGGCATCCAGCAGTGCGCCGTGCAGTGTGCGGTGGGCGTTGCTGATGCCCATGCGGTCGCACAGGGCGTCGAGCGAGTTGCGCTTGCCGGGGAACATCTGGCGGGCTTCGCGCAGGGTATCGATCACATTGCCCGCATGCTGGCGGAATGGCGGCAGGCCCAGCAGCTGGAATTCCATGTCGAGGAAGCCCAGGTCGAACGGCGCGTTGTGGATGATCAGTTCGGCGTCCTGGACGAACTCGCGGATGTCGTCGACAACTTCGGCAAAGCGGGGCTTGTCGGCCAGGAACTCGACCGTGATGCCGTGGACGGCGATTGCGCCCTCGTCGATATCGCGTTCCGGATTGACGTAGAAGTGCAGGTGGCGCCCCGTCAGGCGGCGGTTCATCAACTCGACGCAGCCGATTTCAATCAGACGGTCGCCGGTGGCGGCATTCAGGCCGGTGGTTTCGGTATCGAGAACGATTTGTCGCATGGCGGGCATTCTAGCGGAGCGGCGCGGGCCTTCCGCGGTTCTTGTTGCTTGTGATGAAGAATCCGGTCAGCGGCCGATCGATTCGACGCCGCGGTTGGCCAGCGCGTCGGCGCGCTCATTGCCGGGGTGGCCATTGTGGCCGCGCACCCAGTGCCACGAGATCTGGTGCGGCTGCGCCAGGGTGTCCAGCTCCTGCCACAGGTCGGCGTTCTTGACGGGTTTCTTGTCGGCGGTCTTCCAGCCGCGGGCCTTCCAGCCGGGCAGCCATTCGCTGATGCCTTTCTGGACGTACTGCGAGTCGGTGTAGACGCGCACGACGCAGGGCCGCTTGAGCGCGCGCAGCGCTTCGATCACGGCGGTCATTTCCATGCGGTTGTTGGTGGTGTTCGGCTCGCCGCCGAACAGTTCCTTTTCGCTGGTGCCGGCGACGAGCACCGCGCCCCAGCCGCCGCGGCCGGGATTGCCCTTGCAGGCGCCGTCGGAGTAGATCGTGACTTCTTGCATGTGATTCCGTAGTGGCCACCCGCATGGCGGGTGGCGCATTGAGGTGTCAGGGGAAGGGCGCAGGACCGCGTCAGCGCTCTTCGCGGGGGGTCTTGCCGTGCGTGCCGGTGGGTGTGGCCACGGGTGACGATACCGGGGCCAGCGCCGGCTTGCTCTTCCAGGCCGGTCCGACCAGGCGGATATTGCGCACGCGCTTGATCGCCGAGATCATATAGACCGCGCCGAAGATCGGCCACCAGCGGTCGCCGGCCTTTTCCATGAAGGCGGCACGCTGCAGCCAGCGGTCGGTGCGGTAGGGCGGACAGTAGCAGCCGAAGCGGCCGCGGATGATATCGAAGCCCAGCAGCTTGAGCCAGTCCTTGATGCGCACGAAGCCGATCTGCTGGGCGTCGGTGGGCAGGAAGGGCGTGGCGCCAAGCCGGTTCATGCCCTGGCGGGCACCCCACAGGCTCATCGGATTGAAGCAGGTGACGACCACGCGGCCTTCTGGCATTAGCACGCGCGAGACCTCGCGCAGCACCTCGTGCGGGTCTTCGGCGAATTCCAGAATGTGCGGCAGCGTGACCAGGTCGATGCTCTGGGTGTCGAACGGCAGTTCGTCGAAGCGGCACAGCAGCTGGCGCGCGTCCGGATGTGCGGCACGCGGCCCGTGCGGCCCGCTGGACGGGTCCAGCGCCAGCGCCGAGAACGGCATCCGGTTTTCGCGCAGGGTATCGATAAAGGGCAGGCCCATCTGCACGGCGTGGTAGCCGAAGATGTCGGTCACGATCCGGTCGTACTGCAGCGCCTCCCAGCGCAGCATGTACTCGCCGGGAGGCGAGGCCAGCCAGTCTTCCCAGCTTACAATCGGATGTTTGGGACGATTGGACATAGGAGCATGCGCATGTTGAAGGTTGAGCCGATCCCGGCGTTCCAGGATAACTATATCTGGGCCATCCACGACGGCCATTGCGCGGCCGTGGTCGATCCTGGCGAGGCCGCGCCGGTGGAGCGCTTCCTGGCGCAAAGCGGTCTGGCTCTGGGCGCTATTGTAATCACCCATCACCACGGCGATCACCAGGGCGGCGTGGCCGAGTTGCTGGCGGCGCACCCGCGCACGCCGGCGGGCGAGCCGATGCCGGTGCTGGGGCCGGCCGGCGAGCGTATCGGCGCGCGCACCCAGGCCCTGCGCGAGGGCGATGTGGTGACCCTCAAGGCGCCGGCGCTGACCCTGCGCGTGCTGGACGTGCCGGGGCACACCGCCGGCCATATCGCCTACGTGGGCGACCTGGGCGCAGCCGGCCCGGCGGTCTTCTGCGGCGATACCCTGTTCGCCAGCGGCTGCGGGCGGCTGTTCGAAGGCACGCCGGCGCAGATGCTGGATTCGCTCGACAAGCTGGCGGCGCTGCCGGGCGATACCCGGGTCTATTGCGCGCACGAGTACACGCGCAGCAATGTGCGCTTCGCGCGCGCGGTCGAGCCGGGCAATGCCGCGCTGGCGGCGTGGGAGCAGCGCGTCGAGGCGCTGCGCGCGGCGGACCAGCCGACGCTGCCGACCACCATTGCCCACGAGCGCGAGGTCAACCCCTTCCTGCGCTCGCGCGAGCCGGCGGTGCGTGCCGCTGTGTCGGCCCAGGGCGGCGCCACCGCGGGCGACGCGCAGGCGTTCGGTGCGCTGCGCGGCTGGAAGGATAATTTCCGCTAGGCTCGCCAGGGCTGCAATGCCTTGCGCCACAAGGCCTCGCGGCGGCTCGCCGGAGACGCGATATGTGGAAAATCTGATTGACGCGATACGCGGTTTTTTTTAGCATCACGCATCTTTTTAGCGTCACGATTCGAGAACTTAATGAAAATTGGTCGATTACTGGCGGTGGTCGCGTGCGCCGCGCTGCTTGCAGCGTGCGCCAGCACCCCCACGCCGCCTGATGGCGCCAACGGCGCCGCGACCGCCCAGACTGCCAAGCGCCAGGATCCGCTCAACTCGCTCAGCGACAAGTCGGCGCTGCCGTCCTCTGCCACGATCAATGCCGACCGGGGTGGCCTGGACTGGATGCGCGGCCCTTCCAACGACATCTGGGACCGTATCCGGCGCGGCTTTGCCATGCAGGACCTGGAGGGTACGCTGGTCGATGACCGCACCCAGTGGTATGCGCAGCGGCCGGAATACATGGAGCGGATGGTCGGGCGCTCAAGCCGCTACCTCTATCACATCGTCGAGGAACTGGAGCGGCGCAAGATGCCGACCGAGCTGGCCCTGCTGCCGTTCGTCGAGAGCGCATTCAACCCGCAGGCGCAGTCCACCGCCAAGGCGGCCGGGATGTGGCAGTTCATCCCGAGCACGGGCAAGACGTACAACCTGAAGCAGAACATGTTCCGCGACGAGCGTCGCGACGTGCTGGCCTCGACCGACGCCGCGCTGGACTACCTGGCGCGGCTTTATGACATGTTCGGCGACTGGCAGCTGGCGCTGGCGGCGTACAACTGGGGCGAGGGCGCGGTGTCGCGCGCGATCGCGCGCAACCAGGCGCGCGGGCTGCCGACCGACTACGCCAGCCTGCCCATGCCCAACGAGACGCGCTACTACGTGCCGAAGCTGCAGGCGGTCAAGAACATCATCGCCAACCCGGCGGCGTACGGCGTCAAGCTGCCTGAGATCCCCGACCACCCGTACTTTGTCACCGTGACCACGTCGCGCGATATCGACGTGAACCTGGCGGCCAGGCTGGCGGACATGTCGCTGGAGGAGTTCAAGGCGCTCAACCCGTCGTTCAACCGGCCGGTGATCCTGGGCGCGTCGAACCCGCAGATCCTGCTGCCGTTCGATAACGCCGAGCGCTTCCAATACAACCTGAACACCTATCGCGGCGGGCTGTCGAGCTGGTCCGCGGTGACGGTGGACAGCCGCGAGCGCGTTGAATCCCTGGCGGCGCGCCTGAACGTCGACGCCG
The DNA here is from genome assembly GCF_055385985.1 of Cupriavidus sp. LA-1. Lineage (NCBI taxonomy): Bacteria > Pseudomonadati > Pseudomonadota > Betaproteobacteria > Burkholderiales > Burkholderiaceae > Cupriavidus > Cupriavidus sp. LA-1. The sequence goes on from NZ_AP031387.1 coordinate 1,131,800, forward strand.
ATACGCTGCGCGAGATCAACAGCATCCCGAAGGGCATGCGCCTGAAGGCGGGCTCGACCGTGATGATCCCGCGTTCGGGCCCGCACGACCAGGACATCAGCGCGACCCTGGCCGACAGCGCCATGCTGGCGATGGAGCCCGACTTGCCGGATGCGCGCCGCGTGGTGGTGCGCGCCAGCCGGCGCGACACGGTGGCCTCGGTGGCGCGCCGCTATGGCGTGTCGGCGGGGCAGGTGCAGTCGTGGAACAAGCTCTCCGGCACCAAGCTGGTCGCCGGGCAGAGCCTGGTGCTGATGGTGCCGGTGCGCGGCGCCGGCGCGGTGCGGGCGGCACGTGCCGAGCAGGCTGACCGGGCCGAGCGCGCGGAGATTTCCGAGCGCCCGGAACATGGCAGCAAGGCCGGCAAGGGCGGCATCGTCCGGGTTTCCGCCAAGGGCAAGGCGGAGCCGCGCAAGCGCGTTGTGGTCGAGGCCGCGCCGCGGCACACCACCAGGACGGCGCCGGCGCGCGTGACGCGCGAGGCCAAGGCCGGCCCGACCGTCAAGGCGTCGGCCAAGGCCGGCACCAAGGCCAAGACCCACTGACGCAAGCGGGCGCCGGCTGGTCCGGCGCACCGGGTAAAAAAGGGGCGATGCTTCGGCACGCCCCTTTTTTCATGTGCCGGCTCCGCCGCCGTGCGGCGCCCCTCCCAAACTGTATCCACGCGCACCCGCGCCGGTGGCAAACTACGGCCATATCACAAATGACCGCAGACGCGGAGGAGACAGACATGACGGCAAGCCATGCCGTGCATGCCCGTTCGCTGGCCGACCCCGAGGGGTTCTGGGCCGGGCAGGCGGCACGCATTGACTGGGAAACCCCGTTCAGCCAGGTGCTGGACAACAGCCGCGCGCCCTTTACGCGGTGGTTCGTGGGCGGGCGCACCAACCTGTGCCACAACGCGGTCGACCGCCACCTGGCGGCCCGCGCCAGCCAGCCGGCGCTGCACTGGGTCTCGACCGAGACCGACCAGGCGCGCACCTATACCTATGCCGAACTGCACGACGAGGTCAGCCGCATGGCGGCAATCCTGCAGGGCCTGGGCGTGCGGAAGGGCGACCGCGTGCTGATCTATATGCCGATGATCCCGGAGGCCGCGTTTGCGATGCTGGCGTGCGCGCGCATCGGCGCGATCCATTCGGTGGTGTTCGGGGGCTTTGCCTCGGTCAGCCTGGCGGCGCGCATCGAGGATGCCCGCCCGCGCGTGGTGGTCAGCGCCGACGCCGGCTCGCGTGGCGGCAAGGTGGTGCCATACAAGCCGCTGCTGGACGAGGCCATCCGGCTGTCGTCGCACCAGCCCGAAAAGGTGCTGCTGGTGGACCGGCAACTGGCGGACATGCCGCGCACCGAAGGACGCGACGAAGACTATGCCGCCTGGCGCGAGCGCGTGGCCGGCACGCAGGTGCCGTGCGTGTGGCTGGAATCGAGCGAGCCGTCGTACGTGCTCTACACCTCCGGCACCACCGGCAAGCCCAAGGGCGTGCAGCGCGATACCGGCGGCTATGCGGTGGCCCTGGCCACGTCGATGGAATACATCTTCTGCGGCAAGCCTGGCGACACCATGTTCACCGCGTCGGATATCGGCTGGGTGGTGGGGCACAGCTATATCGTCTATGGGCCGCTGCTGGCCGGCATGACCACGCTGATGTACGAAGGCACGCCGATCCGCCCGGACGGCGGCATCCTGTGGCGGCTGGTGGAGCAATACCAGGTCAACCTGATGTTCAGCGCGCCGACCGCCATCCGCGTGCTGAAGAAGCAGGACCCAGCCTGGCTGCGCCACTACGACCTGTCCAGCCTGCGCCTGCTGTTCCTGGCCGGCGAGCCGCTGGACGAGCCCACCGCGCGCTGGATCCAGGACGGCCTGGGCAAGCCGGTGGTCGACAACTACTGGCAGACCGAATCCGGCTGGCCCATCCTGGCGATCCAGCGCGGCATCGAGCCGCTGCCGCCCAAGCTGGGCTCGCCCGGCGTGCCGGCCTATGGCTATGACCTGAAGATCGTCGACGAGAACACCGGTGCGGAATGCCCGCCGGGGCAGAAGGGCGTGGTCGCCATCGACGGCCCGCTGCCGCCCGGATGCATGAGCACGGTGTGGGGCGACGACGATCGCTTCGTGCGCACTTACTGGCAGGCGGTGCCCAACCGGCTGTGCTATTCGACCTTCGACTGGGGCGTGCGCGACGCGGACGGCTACGTCTTTATCCTGGGCCGCACCGACGACGTGATCAACGTGGCCGGCCACCGCCTGGGCACCCGCGAGATCGAGGAAAGCCTGTCGTCCAACGCCGCCGTGGCCGAGGTGGCGGTGGTGGGCGTGCACGACGCGCTCAAAGGGCAGGTGGCGATGGCCTTCTGCATCGCACGTGATCCGGCGCGCACGGCCACGCCCGAAGCGCGGCTGGTGCTGGAGGGCGAGCTGATGAGAACGGTGGAGCAGCAACTGGGCGCCGTGGCCCGGCCGGCACGCGTCTTCTTTGTGAATGCGCTGCCCAAGACGCGTTCGGGCAAGTTGCTGCGGCGCGCCATGCAAGCCGTGGCCGAAGGGCGCGATCCCGGCGATCTCACGACGATTGAGGATCCGGGCGCCCTGGAGCAGTTGCAGGCGGCGCTGAAGGGCTAGGTTGCGCTGAGCGGGGCGGCTCGGGCGGCGATGGGGTGCCTTGCAGGGCACACTGCATCGCGTCCTTGCCATCGGTCGTGATGCAGACTAATATTTGAAGCATAAAATATTTAGACATGATGTAGATCACGATGCGGCCCTCGGCAAGGTGCCGCGGCGCAGCCGGCAGGAGGCAAAAAATGCGAGTGCTTTGTATTGGTGGTGGCCCGTCAGGCCTGTATTTCGGCCTGCTGATGAAGCTGCAGGACCCGGCCAACGAGGTCATCGTGGTCGAGCGCAACCGGCCCTACGACACCTTCGGCTGGGGCGTGGTGTTCTCCGACGCCACCATGGACAACCTGAAGGAAGCCGACCCCGTCAGTGCCGCCGAGATCAACGCGGCCTTCAACCACTGGGACGATATCGACATCCATATCGGCGGGCGCACCATCCGCTCCGGCGGCCATGGTTTTATCGGCATCGGCCGCAAGCGGCTGCTCAATATCCTGCAGGCGCGCTGTGAGGCGCTGGGTGTGAAGCTGGTGTTCGAGACCGATGTGTCCGACGACCAGGCGCTGGCGATGCAATACCAGGCCGACCTGGTGATCGCCTCCGACGGCCTGAACAGCCGCATCCGCACCCGCTACGCCGACACGTTCCAGCCGGATATCGATACGCGCCAGTGCCGCTTTGTCTGGCTGGGCACGCGCAAGCTCTTCGACGCCTTCACCTTTGCCTTCGAGAAGACCGAGCACGGCTGGTTCCAGGCGCATGCCTACCGCTTTGACGACACCACCTCGACCTTTATCGTGGAGGCGCCGGAATCGGTCTGGCGCGCCGCGGGCATCGAGCAGATGAGCCAGGAAGAGGGCGTGGCCTATTGCGAGAATCTGTTCGCGCGCTACCTCGACGGCAACAAGCTGATCACCAATGCGGCGCACCTGCGCGGCTCGGCCATCTGGATCCGCTTTCCGCGTGTGATCTGCCGGCAGTGGGTGCACTGGAACACCTTGCCCGACGGCCGCCGCGTGCCGGTGGTGCTGATGGGCGATGCCGCGCACACAGCGCATTTCTCGATCGGCTCGGGCACCAAGCTGGCGCTGGAAGACGCCATCGACCTGGCCGCAGAGATCCGCGGCAAGGGCCATGACGGCCTGCCCGATGCACTGTCGCGCTACGAAGCCACGCGCGGCGTGGAGGTGCTGAAGATCCAGAACGCGGCGCGCAACTCGACCGAATGGTTCGAGAACGTCGAGCGCTATGCCGGCAGCCTGCCGCCGGAACAATTCGCCTACTCGCTGCTGACCCGCTCGCAGCGCATCTCGCATGAGAACCTGCGCGTGCGCGACGCCGACTACGTGGCGCAGTTCGAACACTGGCTGGGGCAGCAGGCCGGCGTGCCGGCAGACAGCCTGCGCCTGCGCGAGCACCAGCCGCTGCCGCCGATGTTCACGCCGTTCCGCATGCGCGGGGTCACGCTGAAGAACCGCGTGGTGGTATCGCCGATGGCGATGTACTCGTGCACCGACGGCGTGCCGGGCGACTTCCACCTGGTCCACCTGGGCTCGCGCGCGCTCGGCGGCGCCGGCATGGTGGTGGCGGAGATGACCTGCGTCTCGCCCGATGCGCGCATCACGCCCGGATGCCCGGGTTTGTGGAATGACGCACAGCGCGATGCCTGGCGGCGCATCGTCGACTTCGTGCATGCCAACAGCGACGCACGCATCGCCATGCAGATCGGGCACTCGGGCCGCAAGGGCTCGACGCAGCTCGGCTGGGAGGCGATGGACCATCCGCTGCCGGAAGGCAACTGGCCGGTGATGTCGGCCTCGCCGCTGCCCTACCTGCCGGGCGAATCGCAGACCCCGCGCGAGATGACACGCGAAGACATGGACCGCGTGCGCGATGACTTCGTCGCCAGCGCGCGCCGCGCTGCCGAGGCCGGCTTCGACTGGCTGGAACTGCACTGCGCGCACGGCTACCTGCTGTCGAGCTTTATCTCGCCGCTGGCCAATACGCGTGAGGACGAGTACGGCGGCTCGCTGGCGGCGCGGCTGCGCTACCCGCTCGAGGTGTTTGCCGCGGTGCGCGCGGTCTGGCCGCAAGACAAGCCGATGTCGGTCCGTATCTCGGCCCACGACTGGGTGGAAGGCGGCATCACGCCCGACGACGCGGTCGAAATCGCGCGCGCCTTCAAGGGCGCCGGCGCCGACATGATCGACTGCTCGTCCGGGCAGGTCAGCCCCGACCAGGCGCCGGTCTACGGCCGCATGTACCAGACCCCGTTTGCCGACCGCATCCGCAACGAGGCCGGCATCGCCACCATCGCGGTGGGCGCGATCTTCGAGGCCGACCATGTCGACTCGATCGTCGCCGCAGGCCGCGCCGACCTGTGCGCGATCGCGCGGCCGCACCTGGCCAACCCGGCCTGGACGCTGCAGGAAGCGGCGCGCATCGGCTACCGCGATATCGCCTGGCCCAAGCAGTACCAGGCCGGCAAGCGGCAACTCGAAACCAACCTGGAACGCGCCGCGGCGCAGGAGAAGCAGGGATGACGCGCAGCACGGGTTCATTGTCAGGACGCCACGCGCTGGTCACCGGCGGCGGGCGCGGCATCGGCGCGGCGATCGCGCGCCGGCTGCTGGCCGATGGCGCCAGCGTGACGCTGCTGGGGCGCGATGCCGGCGCGTTGCAGGCGACCGTGCAGACACTGCGTGAGGTTGCCCCCGCAGGCGCCGCCGTCTCCTTTGTCACGGCCGATATCGCCGATGCCGACAGCGTGGCGCATGCCTTTGCCGCCGCCGCCGAGCAGGCCGGGCCGGTGTCGATGCTGGTCAACAATGCCGGCCAGGCGCACAGCGCACCGTTCCTGAAGACCGATGCCGCGCTGTGGCAGCGCATGCTGGACGTGAACCTGACCGGCACCTTCCTGTGCACGCAGGCGGCGCTGCCGGCAATGCTCGACGCGGGCTGGGGCCGCATCGTCAATGTGGCCAGCACGGCGGGGCTGATCGGCTATGGCTACGTCAGCGCGTACTGCGCGGCCAAGCACGGCGTGATCGGCCTGACGCGCGCGCTGGCGCTGGAAACCGCGGCCAGGGGCGTGACCGTCAACGCGGTCTGCCCGGGCTATACCGAAACCGACATCGTGCGCGACGCGGTCGCCAATATCGTCGGCAAGACCGGCCGCACCGAGGAACAGGCGCGCGCCGAACTGGCCGCGCGCAACCCGCAACGCCGGCTGGTGCAGCCCGAGGAAGTGGCCGACGCGGTGGCCTGGCTGTGCCAGCCGTCCGCTGCTGCGATCACCGGCCAGGCGATTCCCGTCGCCGGCGGCGAAGTGATGGCGGGCTGAACCAGACCGACTGCAACAGACAACGAGAGAAACCCATGACAGACATCGCACTCGACATGCGCCACCACAAGCGCAGCTTTGCCGGCTATGTGCCGAAGCACTTCCTGTGGTCGGTGTCCGGCGACGGCAAGGTCGGCACCGTGACGCTGAACCGTCCTGAGCGCAAGAACCCGCTGACTTTCGATTCCTATGCCGAGCTGCGCGACCTGTTCCGCGGCCTGTGCTACGCCAGCGACATCAAGGCGGTGGTGGTGACCGGCGCGGGCGGCAACTACTGCTCGGGCGGCGACGTGCACGAGATCATCGGCCCGCTGACGCGCATGACCATGCCGGAGCTGCTCGATTTCACGCGCATGACCGGGGACCTGGTCAAGGCGATGCGCGCCTGCCCGCAGCCGGTGGTCAGCGCGGTCGACGGCATCTGCGCCGGTGCCGGCGCGATGATGGCGCTGGCCTCCGACATGCGCCTGGGCACGGCGCAGGCCAGGACCGCGTTCCTGTTCACGCGCGTCGGCCTGGCCGGCGCCGACATGGGCGCGTGCACGCTGCTGCCGCGCGTGATCGGGCAGGGCCGCGCCAGCGAACTGCTCTACACCGGCCGCGCGATGAGCGCGGAAGAGGGCCTGCAGTGGGGCTTCTTCAACGCGCTGCACCCGTCCGAAGCGGTGCTGGCGCAGGCGCAGGCGCTGGCCGCGCAACTGGCCGCCGGCCCGACCTTTGCCCACGGTGTGACCAAGAAGCTGCTGCACCAGGAATGGAACATGGGGCTGGACGAGGCCATCGAAGCCGAGGCTGAAGCCCAGGCCATCTGCATGCAGACGCGCGACTTCCGCCGCGCTTACGAGGCCTTCGTCGCCAAGACGAAGCCGGTATTCGAAGGGGACTGAGCCGCCATGTCCGACAAGACCTATCTGGACCTGCCGCTGTTCGACGACGCGCACCGCACGCTCGAGCGCGAACTCGACGCCTGGTGCGCGCAGCACCTGCATGTCGACCACAGCGATACCGATGCCGCCTGCCGCGCACTGGTGCGGCAACTGGGCGAGGCCGGCTGGCTGCGCTACTGCGTGCCGGCCGCGCACGGCGGTGCGCTGCCCGCGCTGGATTCGCGCTCGCTGTGCCTGCTGCGCGAGACGCTGGCGCGCCACGACGGCCTGGCCGACTTCGCCTTTGCCATGCAGGGGCTGGGCTCGGGGGCGATCTCGCTGGCCGGCAGCGACGCGCTGCGCGCGCACTACCTGCCGCGCGTGGCCCGCGGCGAGGCGATTGCAGCGTTTGCGCTGTCGGAGCCGGAGGCCGGCTCCGATGTCGCCGCGATGCAGTGCAGCGCACGGCTGTCGGATGACGGCAGCCACTATGTGATCGATGGCGCCAAGACCTGGATTTCCAACGGCGGCATCGCCGACTTCTACTGCGTGTTCGTGCGCACCGGCGAGGCGCCGGGCGCGCGCGGCATCTCCGCCTTCGTGGTGGACGCGGATACGCCGGGCCTGACCATCGCCGAACGCATCGACGTGATGGCACCGCATCCGCTGGCCACGCTGCGTTTCGACAACTGCCGCGTGCCGGTGGGCAACCGGCTGGGCGAGGCGGGGCAGGGCTTCAAGGTGGCGATGATGACGCTCGACATCTTCCGTGCGTCGGTTGCGGCGGCTGCGCTGGGCTTCGGCCGCGCCGCGCTGGACGACGCGCTGGCACGCGCCTGCGCGCGCCCGATGTTCGGCGGCGTGCTGGCCGACCTGCAGCTCACGCAGGCCGCCATCGGCGACATGGCCACCGCCATCGACGCCGCGGCGCTGCTGACCTACCGCGCGGCCTGGCTGCGCGATGTCAAGGGCCAGCGCACCACGCGCGAGGCGGCCATGGCCAAGATGGTGGCGACCGAGAACGCGCAGCAGGTGATCGACCGCGCGGTGCAGATGTTCGGCGGCCTTGGCGTCAAGGTCGGCACGCGGGTGGAGAGCCTGTACCGCGAGATCCGCTCGCTGCGCATCTATGAAGGCGCCACCGAAGTGCAGAAGCTGATCATTGCGCGCGAGACGCTGGCCGGGCGCAAGGCCTGACGCGCCCGCGAGCTGCCCACGAACTGCCGTACCGATACAGAGCAGACAGGAGACAAGTCATGGCGACCACAGCCCACCTGGATACCTTCGCGCGCGACCGCCTGCCGCCGCCCGACACGTGGCCGGTGTTCCGCTTCAATACCGACACCGACTACCCGGAGCGGATGAACGCCGCGGTGGAGCTGGTCGACCGCCACGTGCGCGAGGGCCGCGGCGAGCGCATCGCCATCCGCCATCGCCGCGAAGGGAAGATCGAGACGGTCACCTATGCGCAGCTGGCGGCGCTGGTGAACCGCATCGCCCATGTGCTGGTCGAGGACATGAAGCTGGTGCCGGGCAACCGCGTGCTGCTGCGCGGACCCAACAACCTGATGATGGCGGCCAGCTGGCTGGCTACCGTCAAGTCCGGGCTGATCGCGGTGCCGACCATGCCGCTGCTGCGCGCCAAGGAACTGAAGCAGATCATCGACAAGGCCCACGTCAGCGCCGCGCTGTGCGATGCGCGGCTGCGTGAGGAACTCGATGCCAACCAGCAGGCGGGCGGCGAGTTCCATTGCCCGAGCCTGGCACGCGCGCTGTACTTCAACGGTGAAGGCGAGGGTTCGCTCGAGGCGGCGATGGCGGGCAAGCCGCAGACCTTCGACGCCTGCGACACCGCCAGCGACGATGTCTGCCTGATCGCCTTCACCAGCGGCACCACCGGCCAGCCCAAGGGCACCATGCACTTCCACCGCGACGTGCTGGCCATGTGCGACCTGTTCCCGCGCCAGGTGCTGCGCCCGCAGCCGGACGATGTGTTCTGCGGCACGCCGCCGATCGCTTTTACCTTCGGGCTGGGCGGCATGCTGTGTTTCCCGCTGCGCATCGGCGCCAGCGCCGTGCTGGCCGAGAAGCTGACGCCAGAGACATTGCTCGAACTGATCCAGGATTTCCGCGCCACCATCGTCTTTACCGCGCCGACCTTCTACCGGCAGATGGCCGCGCTGGCACCGCGCTATGACCTGTCCAGCCTGCAGAAGAGCGTGTCGGCCGGCGAGGCCCTGCCGGATGCCACGCGCCAGAGCTGGAAGGCAGCCACCGGTATCGAGATGACCGATGGCATCGGCGGCACGGAGATGATGCATATCTTTATCTCCAGCGCCGGCGCCGACGTGAAGCCCGGCGCGATCGGGCGCGTGGTGCCCGGCTATGTGGCGCAGATCGTCGACGAGAACATGCAGCCCTTGCCGCCGGGCCAGGTCGGCAAGCTGGCGGTGCAGGGCCCGACCGGCTGCCGCTACCTGGACGATCCGCGCCAGGCCAACTATGTGAAAGCGGGCTGGAACCTGCCGGGCGATACCTTCGTGGCCGACGAGGACGGCTACTACTTCTACCAGTCGCGCTCGGACGACATGATCATCTCGGCCGGCTACAACATTGCCGGGCCGGAGGTGGAAAGCGCGCTGATGCAGCACCAGGCCGTTGCCGAATGCGGCGTGGTCGGCGCCCCCGACGATGAGCGCGGGCAGGTGGTCACCGCCTATGTGGTGCTGCGCGAGGGCACGGCCGCGGACGACGCCACGCGCACCGCGCTGCAGGACTACGTCAAGCGCCAGATCGCGCCCTACAAGTATCCGCGCCGCATCGTGTTCGTGCCGGCGCTGCCGCGCACCGAAACCGGCAAGCTGCAGCGCTTCCGGCTGCGGCAGATGGCGGAGCAGGGCAACGGCAACGGTCGCGACAACAACGACGGGGGGAAGCCATGAGTCCCGTGTTCCGCAGCACCGTGCTGGTGCGCTTCAAGCACTGCGACGCCGCCGGCATTGTGTTCTACCCGCGCTATTTCGAGATGCTCAACGACCTGATCGAAGACTGGTTCAGCGAGGCGTTGGGCTGGCCGTTCGATGCCATGCATGGAGAGGGCCGCGCCGGCGTGCCCACCGCCGAACTGGAGTGCCGCTTCCTGGCGCCCAGCCGGCTGGGCGAGGTGCTGACGCGTGAACTGCGTGTGCTGAAGCTCGGGCAATCCAGCTTCACCCTGGCGATTCGCTTTGCCGGACCGCACGACGATACCCGCATGGAAGTGACGCAGCGGCTGGTCTGTGTCGATACCGGCGCAATCGCGCCACAGCCGCTGCCCGATGCCGTGCGCGAGGCCATGGCGGCTTATCTGGTCGCCGAGGCCTGAACCCCGGTTTCCATCCCCATCTACTGACAGATACAGATATCAACAGGAACACACCATGAAGATCCTGCAGCCGCCCGACTGGGCCCCCCCGCGTGGCTACGCCAACGGCACCATGACCGAAATGCAGGTCGGCAGCCGCCTGCTCTTTGTCGGCGGCCAGATCGGCTGGACCGGCAAATGTGAATTCGAAACTGACGACTTCGGCCTGCAGGTGGCGCAGGCGCTGCGCAATGTGGTCGCGGTGCTGGCGGCCGGCGACGCGCGGCCGGAGCATATCGTGCGCATGACCTGGTATGTGAAGGACAAGGCGGAATATGTCGGTGCCTACAGGGCGATCGGCGAACATTACCGAGCCATCATCGGCCGCCACTTCCCGGCGATGACGGCGGTCGAGGTCGCGGACCTGGTGGAGCCGCGCGCCAAGGTGGAAATCGAGGTCACGGCGGTCGTGCCGCCGCAGGCGTAATGCAGCTGGCGCAGGGCAGGGAGGGGGCCGCCGGCGTGGCGGTGCGGCCGCCTGCCGCGCGCAAGTCCTTGAAAACTTGAGAAATTGGGTGGCGCGGGATATAATTCGAAAGTTTCGCTTTCAGAACCCTTCACCCTAGCGCCTACCGCTTTCCACCTTCCGCCGCCCCCATCCGCGCCGCCTTTGCTGTCCGCACTTGATGTGACGCAAAGAGCATGTCGCGACCGGATCCGACCGCATCGGCGCAATGCCGCTGCCGCCGTCACGGATCCGGCCTGGGAGGCACGAGGCGTCGATTGGTCGGTCACGGGGTGAGTCCAGCAGGAGCCTACCCGTGTTACCGTCTTTTCCGTCCGCCATTCTCGCGCTAGCAGACGGCACGGTCTTTCGTGGCTATTCCATTGGCGCTTCCGGCCATACCATCGGTGAAGTGGTGTTCAACACCGCCATCACCGGTTACCAGGAAATCCTCACCGACCCGAGTTACTCGCGGCAGATCGTCACGCTGACGTATCCGCATATCGGTAACTACGGGGTCAACCCTGAGGATGTCGAAGCCACGAAAGTCCATGCCGCCGGCCTGATCATCAAGGATCTGCCGATCCTGGCCTCCAACTTCCGCAAGGAACACACCCTTGGCCACTACCTGAAGCAGGAAAAGGTGGTGGCCATCGCCGGCATCGATACGCGCAAGCTGACGCGTATCCTGCGCGAGAAGGGCGCCCAGAACGGCTGCATCCTGGCCGGCGAGGACAATGTCCAGAAGGCCATCGACCTGGCCCGCTCGTTCCCCGGCCTGGCCGGCATGGACCTGGCCAAGGTGGTCTCGGTCAAGGAACCGTACCAGTGGACCCAGTCCGAATGGAAGCTGGGCGAAGGCTACGGCAAGCAGGACCAGCCGCAGTTCCACGTGGTCGCCTATGACTACGGCGTCAAGTACAACATCCTGCGCATGCTGGCCGAGCGCGGCTGCAAGGTCACGGTGCTGCCCGCCCAGGCAAGCGCCGCCGACGCGCTGGCGCTGAATCCGGACGGCGTGTTCCTGTCCAACGGCCCCGGCGACCCCGAGCCGTGCGACTACGCCATCGCCGCCACGCGCGAGTTCATCGAGCGCGGCATCCCGACCTTCGGCATCTGCCTGGGTCACCAGATCATGGCCCTGGCCGTTGGCGCCAAGACCCTGAAGATGAAGTTCGGCCACCACGGCGCCAACCACCCGGTCAAGGACCTGGACGACGGCCGCGTGGTGATCACGTCGCAGAACCACGGCTTCGCGGTCGACGCCGACACGCTGCCGTCGAACGTGCGCGTCACGCACAAGTCGCTGTTCGACGGTTCGCTGCAGGGTTTCGCGCTGACCGACAAGCCGGCGTTCTGCTTCCAGGGCCACCCGGAAGCATCGCCCGGCCCGAACGACGTGGCCTACCTGTTCGACCGCTTTATCCAGCTGATGACCGACGCGCGCAAGTAAGCGCAGCCGGGAACAGCGCAGACACAGGGACATCCCATGAACGCCTTCATGCATACCGCTTTCGGCATCACCGATTTCTGGACCTACGTGCTGGGCACGATCTTCATCGTGCTGCTGCCGGGGCCGAACTCGATGTATGTGCTGTCGGTGGCGGCGCAGCGCGGCGTGCGCGCCGGCTACAAGGGCGCGTGCGGGGTGTTCCTGGGCGACTTCGTGCTGATGGTGCTGTCGGCGGCGGGCGTGGCGTCGCTGCTCAAGGCCAGCCCGGCGCTGTTCTACGTGGTGAAGTACATCGGCGCGGCCTACCTGGCGTGGATTGGATTCAACATGCTGCGCGGCGCGCTGCGCAACTGGGCGGCGCGCGGCGAAGCCGCGCCTGCCACGGCGAGCGCGCCCGCACCCGCACCCGACCAGTCCAACCCGTTCCGCAAGGCGCTGCTGATCAGCCTGCTGAACCCGAAGGCCATCCTGTTCTTCATCTCGTTCTTCATCCAGTTCGTCGACCCGGCCTTTGCGTACCCGGTGCTGTCGTTCGGTGTGCTGGGGCTGGTGTGCCAGATCTGCAGCTTTGCCTACCTGACCACGATCATTTTCGTGGGCGCGAAGCTGGCCGAAGCGTTCCGGCGCCGCCGCCGGCTGTCGGCCGGCATGTCCAGCGGGGTAGGCGCGATGTTCATCGGCTTCGGCGCCAAGCTGGCGACGGCCACGATGAACTGAGCCAGACGATATTTTTGAATCCGGAAGGATTCCCTGATTACCGGCGCGGTCCGCAGGCAAGGCGGACCGGCCCATAAAGAGAGCGTGCAATGCCAAAACGCACAGACATCAAGAGCATCCTGATCATCGGCGCGGGCCCCATCATCATCGGCCAGGCGTGCGAGTTCGACTACTCCGGCGCCCAGGCCTGCAAGGCGCTGCGCGAGGAAGGCTTCAAGGTCATCCTGGTCAACTCCAACCCGGCGACCATCATGACCGATCCCAACACGGCCGATGTGACCTACATCGAGCCGATCACCTGGGAAGTGGTCGAGCGCATCATCGAGAAGGAGCGTCCTGATGCGATCCTGCCGACCATGGGCGGCCAGACCGCGCTGAACTGCGCGCTGGACCTGCATCGCCATGGCGTGCTGGACAAGTACAAGGTGGAACTGATCGGCGCCTCGCCCGAAGCCATCGACAAGGCCGAGGACCGCCAGAAGTTCAAGGACGCCATGACCAAGATCGGTCTGGGTTCGGCCAAGTCGGGCATCGCCCACTCGATGGACGAAGCCATGGCCGTGCAGTCGCGCATTGCCCAGGAAACCGGCAGCGGCGGCTACCCGATCGTGATCCGCCCGTCGTTCACGCTGGGCGGCAGCGGCGGCGGCATTGCCTACAACCGCGAAGAATTCGAAGAGATCTGCAAGCGCGGCCTGGACCTGTCGCCGACGCGCGAGCTGCTGATCGAAGAATCGCTGCTGGGCTGGAAAGAGTACGAGATGGAAGTGGTCCGCGACAAGAAGGACAACTGCATCATCATCTGCTCGATCGAGAACCTGGACCCGATGGGCATCCACACCGGCGACTCGATCACCGTGGCCCCGGCCCAGACCCTGACCGACAAGGAATACCAGATCCTGCGCAACGCCTCGCTGGCCGTGCTGCGCGAGATCGGCGTCGATACCGGCGGCTCCAACGTGCAGTTCTCGATCAACCCGAAGGACGGTCGCATGATCGTCATCGAGATGAACCCGCGCGTGTCGCGTTCGTCGGCGCTGGCGTCCAAGGCCACCGGCTTCCCGATCGCCAAGGTCGCGGCCAAGCTGGCCGTGGGCTACACGCTGGACGAACTCAAGAACGAAATCACCGGCGGCGCGACCCCGGCCTCGTTCGAGCCCTCGATCGACTACGTGGTCACCAAGGTGCCGCGCTTCGCCTTCGAGAAATTCCCGCAGGCCGACAGCCACCTGACCACCCAGATGAAGTCGGTGGGCGAGGTGATGGCCATGGGCCGCACCTTCCAGGAATCGTTCCAGAAGGCCCTGCGCGGCCTGGAAGTGGGCGTCGACGGCCTGGACGAAAAGTCATCGGACCGCGATGAGGTGGTCGAGGAAATCGGCGAAGCCGGCCCCGACCGCATCTGGTACGTGGGCGACGCGTTCCGCCTGGGCATGTCGCTGGAAGAGGTCCATGCCGAGACCGACATCGACCCCTGGTTCCTGGCCCAGATCGAAGACATCGTCAAGACTGAAGGCCTGGTCAAGTCGCGCACGCTGGACAGCCTGTCGACCGCCGAGCTGCGCTACCTGAAGCAGAAGGGCTTCTCGGACCGCCGCCTGGCCAAACTGCTGAAGACCGATGCCAAGGCGGTGCGCGAGGCGCGCATCGCCCAGAACGTGCGCCCGGTCTACAAGCGCGTGGACACCTGCGCGGCCGAGTTCGCCACCAACACCGCCTACATGTACTCGACCTACGAGGCCGAGCATGGCGAGTGCGAGGCGCAGCCGACCGACAAGAAGAAGATCATGGTGCTGGGCGGCGGCCCGAACCGGATCGGCCAGGGCATCGAGTTCGACTACTGCTGCGTGCACGCCGCGCTGGCGCTGCGCGAAGACGGGTACGAGACCATCATGGTCAACTGCAACCCGGAAACCGTGTCGACCGACTATGACACCTCGGACCGCCTGTACTTCGAGCCGCTGACGCTGGAAGACGTGCTGGAAATCGTCGACAAGGAAAAGCCGGTCGGCGTGATCGTGCAGTACGGCGGCCAGACCCCGCTGAAGCTGGCGCTGGACCTGGAAGCCAACGGCGTGCCCATCATCGGTACCAGCCCCGACATGATCGACGCGGCCGAAGACCGCGAGCGCTTCCAGAAGCTGCTGCAGGAGCTGGGCCTGCGCCAGCCGCCCAACCGCACCGCGCGTGCCGAGGACGAAGCGCTGCGCCTGGCCGAGGAGATCGGCTACCCGCTGGTGGTGCGCCCGTCCTACGTGCTGGGCGGCCGCGCCATGGAAATCGTGCATGAGCCGCGCGACCTCGAGCGCTACATGCGCGAGGCCGTCAAGGTCTCGAACGACTCCCCGGTGCTGCTGGACCGCTTCCTGAACGACGCCATCGAGTGCGACGTCGACGCCCTGTGCGACGGCAAGCGCGTGTTCATCGGCGGCGTGATGGAGCACATCGAACAGGCCGGCGTGCACTCGGGCGACTCCGCCTGCTCGCTGCCGCCGTACTCGCTGTCGGCCGAGACCGTGGCCGAACTGAAGCGCCAGACCGCTGCGATGGCGAAGGCCCTGAACGTGATCGGCCTGATGAACGTGCAGTTCGCGATCCAGCAGAACAACGGTGTCGACACCGTCTACGTGCTGGAAGTGAACCCGCGCGCCTCGCGTACCGTGCCTTACGTGTCCAAGGCCACCGGCATGCAGCTGGCCAAGATCGCCGCGCGCTGCATGGCCGGCCAGTCGCTGGACGAGCAGGGCATCGGCGAAGAGGTCATCCCGCCGTACTACAGCGTCAAGGAAGCGGTGTTCCCGTTCAACAAGTTCCCGGGCGTCGATCCGGTCCTCGGACCTGAAATGCGTTCGACCGGCGAAGTGATGGGCGTGGGCAAGGCCTTCGGCGAGGCGCTGTTCAAGAGCCAGCTGGCCGCGGGTTCGCGCCTGCCCGAGAAGGGCACCGTGCTGATCACCGTGAAGGACAGCGACAAGCCGCGCGCCGTCGGCGTGGCCCGCATGCTGCACGACATGGGCTACCCGATCGTTGCCACCCGCGGCACCGCCTCGGCCATCGAGGCCGCCGGCATCCCGGTCAGGGTGGTCAACAAGGTCAAGGACGGCCGTCCGCATATCGTGGACATGATCAAGAACGGCGAACTGGCGCTGGTGTTCACCACCGTGGACGAGACCCGCACCGCGATTGCCGATTCGCGCTCGATCCGTACCTCGGCGCTGGCGCACCGCATTCCTTACTACACCACCATCGCCGGCGCCCGCGCCGCGGTGGAAGGCCTGAAGCACATGCAGAGCCTGGAGGTCTACGACCTGCAGGGCCTGCACGCTTCGCTGGCCTGATGTCCGCAAGGTAAGGCGACAGCACATCGCAAAAGGCCGGGCGCGCCGCGCCCGGCCACCCCAGGAAGCCCGCCGGAGTTGCTGCCGGCGGGCTTCCTGGCCTAAACTACGTCAAATTCGTCGATCGGTGCGGCGTGCCCGCATTCGATCCTGTCTGAAAGCCGCGGTTGAGCGGAAGTGCCCTGGCGGGGTTTGCCAGGGATGGCTCCAGCTCCGCTGCGGCTCATTTTTTTGTTGAACGAAGACATGAGCACCATTCCGATTACCAAGCGTGGCGCAGAGCTCCTGAAGGAGGAGCTGCAGCGCCTGAAGGCTGTCGAGCGTCCGGCGGTGATCAATGCGATCTCTGAAGCCCGCGCCCAGGGCGACCTGTCTGAAAACGCCGAATACGACGCCGCCAAGGAAAAGCAGGCCTTTATCGAAGGCCGCATCCTGGAAGTGGAGGCCAAGCTGTCGGCGGCGCAGGTCATCGACCCGACCCAGCTGGATACCGACGGCCGTATCGTCTTTGGCGCGACCGTGGACCTGGAAGACCTGGAGTCTGGCAGTCCCGTCAGCTACCAGATCGTGGGCGATGACGAGGCCGACATCGACATCGGCAAGATCTCGGTCAGCTCGCCGATCGCGCGTGCGCTGATCGGCAAGTTCGAAGGCGACGTCGCGACCGTGCTGGCCCCTGGCGGCGAGCGCGAGTACGAAGTCATTACCGTACGCTATATCTGACGCCGGCGCGGCCGGCAGGCGTGGCGCCTGGCCCGGCCACCGGAAAGACCGGCTCGTGTTCTCCAGTTCCTATAACAACCTGCCACCGCTGCCGCACCGCATCTTCCTGTTGCTGACGGTGGTGTGGGCGGGCAGCCTGTGGACCGTCGGCTACATGGTGGCGCCGACGCTGTTTTCGGTGCTGCCCAGCCGCGAGACGGCAGGCATGATCGCCGGGCACCTGTTCCACACCGAAGCCATCGTCGGAGTGACCATCGGCGTGCTGCAGCTGGTGCTGTGCAATGTGATGATCCGGCGCGGCGCCCATCGCTACCGTGGCCTGCGCTGGCTGGTGCTGGGCATGCTGTGCTGCGTGCTGGCGGGTTACTTCGGTACCCAGCCGTTCATGGCCGGCCTGAAGGAAAAGGCGCTGGCGCTGGGCGTCGGCGTTTCGGAATCGCCTTACAAGGGGCAGTTCGGCATGCTGCACGGCGTGTCGAGCGGCTTCTACCTGCTGCAGAGCCTGCTGGCACTGGCGCTGGTGTGGCGCGCTTCGGCGCCGCGTTCGGCCGGAGAGTGAGCCCGGTCGCCGGCGCCGCCACAGGCGTGGCGTGCCGGCATCGGGGGCGCCTGGCGGCGGCCCCTTCATGCTTCAGCTGGCGGCGTTCAGCCCAGTGCCTTCTTCTTCTGGCTGGTCGGGCGGGCGCGCGAGCGCTTCACATTGCCGCCGGCGGTGACGCGCTCGTTGCCAAGCACCGTGACTTCCTTGCGGGTCGGGCGGCGGTTCGGCGCGGCGCTGGGCTTCTTCACCGTCACCGTGCGCGGGGCAGCGCCGCCGCGGCGGGCGGGAGTGTGGCGGCCGAGGTCTTCCGCCTGGTTTTCCTTCAGGCGGGCTTCGCCCGGACGCCAGACCACCAGCAGCTTGCCGATATGCTGGATCGGCGCGGCGCTGAGCTGGTCGCAGATTTCTTCGTAGATGGCGATGCGCGCTTCGCGGTCGTCGCCGAACACGCGGATCTTGATCAGGTCGTGGGCAGCGAGGCTGCGGTCGATCTCGGCCAGCACGGCACGGGTCAGGCCTTCGGCGCCGACCATCACGACCGGGTTCAGGGCATGGGCACGGGAGCGCAGGTCAGAGCGCTGGGCAGGGACTAGTTGTAGAGCGGGCATAGGTTGGCGCTGGTATTAGGCGCTTGAAATAGTGATAGAGCGCTGGGCGCTGGAAAATCGGGCGCTGCAGCCCGCGCCGGTCGTGACACGGCGGGTCGGGCAAAAACAGGCTGCCGACGGCCGCCGGAGGCGGCAAGCCGGTGGCTGATCAAGGCGCGCCGGCGGTCGGGATGCGGATTGGCGCGTATTATCCGTCAATCCGGCACTGTCGGGCAGCAAAATCATCAAAACAGTAGGAAAACCTTCGTGCGCGGCACTGAGCAGCGGCCGGAGGCAGGGAACAGGCTGGTATCTGGCATGGCAAAAAACAAGTTCAACCATTCGTGGCTGCACGACCACATCAACGATCCGTACGTGAAAATGGCGCAGCGCGAGGGCTATCGCGCCCGCGCGGCCTACAAGCTCAAGGAGATCGACGAGCAGGACAAGCTGATCCGTCCGGGCCAGGTAATCGTGGACCTGGGTGCGGCGCCCGGCAGCTGGAGCCAGTACGCCCGCAACAAGCTGGCGGACTCGCCCCGGGCCAAGGACGGCAAGATTGACGGCGCCGTGGTGGCGATTGACCTGCTGCCGATGGAACCTGTCGCCGACGTCACTTTCATTCAGGGCGATTTCCGTGAGGAATCGGTTTTCCGCGAGCTGGAAAGTGTGGTGCTGGACGCGTCCGGGGGCAACAAGATCGATCTTGTTTTGTCCGACATGGCCCCCAACTTGTCCGGTGTGGCCTTCGCCGACGCTGCCCGGATCGAGTACCTGTGCGACCTGGCGCTGGAATTTGCGCAGGCCCACCTTAAGCCCGAGGGGGCATTGCTGGTAAAGTGTTTCCACGGGAGCGGCTATAGCCAGATCGTGGAAAAGTTCAAACGGCACTTCAAAGTGGTCGCGAAGCGCAAGCCCAAGGCGTCGCGTGACAAGTCTTCCGAGACCTTTATCCTTGGGCGCTACCTCAAGGCGGTGGATTGACCGATCTCGATATAAGCCATGGCGGAAGCGGAAATGTAGGGGAAAGTGCCCCCACCCGGTGCTATCGGCATCATAGTTTCTCTGTTTCCCCTCGAGGGCGGGCACTGCATTACAATGCAGCTATCCGTTGGCAAGGCAATTGCAAAGGAGTTCGGCCTTGAATAACAACCTGTTTCAAAAGGCGGCAATCTGGCTCGTGATCGCGCTGGTGTTGTTTACCGTCTTCAAGCAGTTCGACAAGCCCCGTGCGCAGGACAGCGTCACCTATTCGCAGTTCATGGATGACGCCAAGAACGGCAAGGTGTCGCGTGTTGACGTGCAGGGCCGCAACCTGGTGGTCTCGCCCAAGGAAGGCGCCAAGTACACCATCATCTCGCCGGGCGACATCTGGATGGTCGGCGACCTGATGAAGTACGGCGTCCAGGTGACCGGCAAGGCGGACGACGAACCCAACGTGCTGGTCCAGGCCCTGTATTACCTCGGACCGACCCTGCTGATCATCGTGTTCTGGTTCTACATGATGCGCCAGATGCAGGGGGGCGGAAAAGGCGGCGCATTCTCATTCGGCAAGTCGCGTGCGCGCCTGATCGACGAGAACCAGAACGCCGTCACGTTCCAGGACGTGGCCGGCTGCGACGAGTCCAAGGAAGAAGTGGTCGAGCTGGTCGACTTCCTCAAGGACCCGCAGAAATTCCAGAAGCTGGGCGGGCGCATTCCGCGCGGCGTGCTGCTGGTCGGCCCTCCGGGTACCGGCAAGACGCTGCTTGCGCGTGCCATCGCCGGCGAGGCCAAGGTGCCGTTCTTCAGCATCTCGGGCTCTGACTTTGTCGAAATGTTCGTCGGCGTGGGCGCGGCCCGCGTGCGCGACATGTTCGAAAACGCCAAGAAGCAGGCGCCCTGCATCGTCTTCATCGATGAAATCGACGCGGTCGGCCGCCATCGTGGCGCCGGCATGGGCGGCGGCAACGACGAGCGCGAGCAGACCCTGAACCAGATGCTGGTCGAGATGGACGGCTTCGAGGCCAACTCGGGCGTGATCGTGATCGCCGCGACCAACCGTGCCGACGTGCTGGACAAGGCGCTGCTGCGTCCGGGCCGCTTCGACCGCCAGGTCTACGTGGGCCTGCCGGACATCCGCGGCCGCGAGCAGATCCTGAAGGTCCATATGCGCAAGGTGCCGATCGGCAACGACGTCGACGCTTCGGTGATCGCACGTGGTACCCCGGGCTTCTCGGGCGCCGACCTGGCCAACCTGGTCAACGAGGCCGCGCTGTTTGCCGCCCGCCGCAACAAGCGCGTGGTCGACATGCAGGACTTCGAGGACGCCAAGGACAAGATCTACATGGGTCCGGAGCGCAAGTCGACGGTCATGCGCGAGGAAGAGCGCCGGGCCACGGCTTACCACGAGTCGGGCCATGCGGTGGTGGCCAAGCTGCTGCCCAAGGCCGACCCGGTGCACAAGGTCACCATCATGCCGCGTGGCTGGGCGCTGGGCGTGACCTGGCAGCTGCCGGAGCATGACAAGTATTCGAAGTACAAGGACAGCATGCTGGAAGAGGTTGCCATCCTCTTCGGCGGCCGCGCGGCGGAAGAGGTCTTCCTCAACGCCATGAGCACGGGCGCTTCCAACGACTTCGAGCGCGCCACCAAGATCGCCCGCGATATGGTGACCCGCTTCGGCATGAGCGATTCGCTGGGTGCCATGGTGTACGTGGATACCGAGCAGGACGGCATGTTCGGCAAGCTGTCGTCGAAGACCGTGTCGGAAGCCACGCAGCAGAAGGTCGACGCCGAGATCCGCCGCATCATCGACGAGCAATATGCGCTGGCCAAGCGCCTGCTCGAAGAGAACCGCGACAAGGTCGAGGCCATGACTAACGCGCTGATGGAATGGGAAACCATCGATGCCGACCAGGTCAACGACATCATGGCCGGCAAGCCGCCGCGCCCGCCGCGCAGCGCGTCGGGCCCGAACGGTGGCGGCAGCACGCCTTCGGGCGGCTCGCCGGTGGCGCCGACCAACGCGCCCGCGACGGCCTGATCCTGCGATCGTCCCACTGACGACGCTGTCATGATGGCTGAGTAGTATCTGTCCCTGAAGCCGGTGCCTGGTGCACCGGCTTTTCCTTTTGCGCGGCACCTTCGTGCCCGGATTGATTCAAGCATTCCTACCTTGCAGCAGACTTCTCAGACCCGGTATTTCCAGTGCGGCCGTTTCCGCTTTGCCCTGGGCCAGCGCCCGCTGGTGATGGGCATTCTCAACGTCACGCCTGATTCCTTTTCCGATGGCGGCCAGCACGCCAGCCGCGACACCGCGCTGCGCCATGCCGAACAGATGATCGCCGAGGGCGTGGACATCATCGACATCGGCGGCGAATCGAGCCGGCCCGGTTCGGCGGCGCTGCCGCTGGAAGATGAACTGGCGCGCGTGATCCCGGTGGTGGAAGCGCTGCGCGACTGCGGCAAGCCGCTGTCGATCGATACCTACAAGCCCGAGGTCATGCGCGCCGCGCTTGCGGCCGGCGCCGATCTCATCAACGATATCTGGGGGTTTCGCATGCCGGGCGCGGTCGAGGCCGTGGCGGCGGGGCAGGCGGGCCTGTGCGTGATGCATATGCAGCGCGACCCGCAGACCATGCAGGAGGATCCGCACTACGACGACGTGGTCGCCGAGGTGGCGCGGTTCCTGGCCGAACGCATCGATGTGCTGCGCGCTGCCGGCATCGACGCCGCGCGCATATCCCTCGATCCGGGGTTTGGCTTCGGCAAGACGCCGGATCATAATCTGCGCCTGCTCGGACAATTGCCGCGGCTGGCGCTGGCGGGCCTTCCGGTGCTGGCGGGTATCTCGCGCAAATCGACGCTCGGCGCGATCCTCGGTGGCCGGCCGCCGCAGCAGCGCGTAGCCGCCAGCATTGCCGCGGCGGTCTGCGCGGTGGAGCGCGGTGCGTTCATTGTCCGTGTGCACGATGTGGAGCAGACCGTGGACGCCGTGAAGACCTGGTGGGCCGTGCGCAACGAATCCGTCGGCGCGGGCTGAACCTGGAAGCCAGCCAGCACAGCCGGGCGGCACGACGATTACAGAACATAGAACACAGAACAGAGAAGGAAACAGCGAATGACGCGCAAGTATTTCGGGACAGATGGCGTGCGGGGCAAGGTCGGCGAGGCACCGATCACACCGGATTTCGTGATGCGGCTGGGTCATGCCGCCGGCAAGGTGCTGGCCTACGGCGCGAAGACCGGGCAGGGCAAGCCGACCGTGCTGATCGGCAAGGACACGCGCATTTCCGGCTATATGCTGGAAGCCGCACTGGAAGCCGGTTTTACCTCGGCGGGCGTGCATGTGCTGCTGACCGGCCCGCTGCCGACGCCGGGCATCGCTTATCTGACGCGGGCGCTGCGGCTGTCCGCTGGCGTGGTGATCTCGGCCAGCCACAATCCCTACTACGACAACGGCATCAAGTTCTTCTCGGCCAACGGCGACAAGCTGCCCGACGCGGTCGAGGCCGCGATCGAGGCTGCCATCGACGAGCCGATGGTGTGCGCGCCGTCCGACGACCTGGGCCGCGCCCGCCGCATCGACGATGCCGCCGGCCGCTATATCGAATTCTGCAAGAGCACCTTCCCGTATGAACAGGACCTGCATGGCCTGAAGCTGGTGGTCGACTGCGCCCACGGCGCGGCCTATCACATCGCGCCGCCGGTGTTCCATGAACTGGGCGCCGACGTGGTGGCGATCGGCAACCAGCCGGACGGCCGCAATATCAACGCCGGCTATGGCGCGACTGCGCCGGAGAAGCTGATCGAGGCGGTCAGGGCCAATGGCGCCGACCTGGGCCTGGCCTTCGACGGCGATGCCGACCGCCTGCAGGTGGTGGATGCGGATGGCCGCCTCTACAACGGCGACGAGCTGCTGTATCTGATCGTGCGTGACCGCCAGGCCGCCGGCCAGGCGGTGCCGGGCGCCGTCGGCACGCTGATGACCAATATGGCGGTGGAACTGGCGCTCAAGCGCCAGGGCGTGGAATTCGTGCGCGCCAAGGTGGGCGACCGCTATGTGCTGGAAGAGCTGAACAAGCGCAACTGGACGCTGGGCGGGGAGGGCTCTGGCCACCTGCTGTGCCTGGACCGCCACAGCACTGGCGACGGCATCGTGTCGGCGCTGCAGGTGCTGGGCGCGCTGCGCCGCAGCGGCAAGACGCTGGCGCAGCTGCTCGACGGCGTGAAGCTGTTCCCGCAGACGCTGATCAATGTGCGCGTGCAGAAGGGCTTCGACTGGCAGACCCATGCCGGCCTGCAGGCGGCACGCGCGGCGGTGGAGCCGGAACTGGAAGGCCGCGGCCGGGTGCTGATCCGTGCCTCCGGCACCGAGCCGGTGGTGCGTGTGATGGTCGAGGCCGAACAGGCCGAAATGGCCGAGCGCGCGGCCAGGACGCTGGCGGACGCGCTGGGCGCCTGATACGGCCCATCCTTGCCAGGAACGCCGGGTTCGTCCCGGCGTTTTTTTGTCCGTTAACGCAATTAACCGCCGTCATATTTCGGTGGCATGACAGGCGCATGGCGACGACGAACCCTTGCTGGAGGCGGGTTTCAAGAAGATTTAAAGATGTCACGGAATTGTCATACAGGGAGCATAGAGTTCGTCTTGTCAAAAATTTGTCATTCCCAACCAATGTTCTCTGGAGGACATATGAAGCTGGTCAAGACTGCCGTGGCAGGCATCGTTTCGATGGTGGTGGCGGGTACTGCGTTCGCGGCGGAAATTACTGGTGCAGGCGCTTCTTTCCCGGCGCCCGTGTATTCCAAGTGGGCCGACGCATACCAAAAAGCAACGGGTAACAAGGTCAACTATCAATCCATCGGCTCGTCGGGCGGGATCAAGCAGATCGGCGCCAAGACGGTCGATTTCGGTGCCTCGGACGCGCCGCTGAAGGACGAAGACCTGAACAAGCAGGGCCTGGTCCAGTTCCCGACCGTGATCGGCGGCGTGGTGCCGGTGATCAACCTGCAGGGCGTGAAGCCGGGCGAGCTGACCATCACGGGTGAAGTGCTGGCCAACATCTACCTGGGCAAGATCAAGAAGTGGGATGATCCCGCGATCAAGGCGCTGAACCCGCACGCCAAGCTGCCGAACCAGGACATCCTGCCGGTGCGCCGTGCCGACGGTTCGGGCACGACCTTCATCTTCACCAACTACCTGTCCAAGGTCAGCCCGGACTGGAAGAACTCGGTGGGCGAGGGCACCACGGTCAACTGGCCGGGCGGCGGCACCGGCGGCAAGGGCAATGAAGGCGTGGCCGCCTTCGTGCAGCGCCTGAACGGCGCCATCGGCTACGTTGAGTACGCCTATGCCAAGCAGAACAAGATGACCCACCTGAACATGAAGAATGCTTCGGGTGCCGTCGTGCAGCCGGGCGATGACGCCTTCAAGGCCGCCGCCGCCGGTGCGGACTGGAGCAAGACCTACTACCAGATCCTGACCAACCAGCCGGGCAAGACCGCATGGCCGATCGCCGGCGCCACCTTCATCCTGGTCCACAAGCACCAGGAAAAGCCCGCGCAGGGCGCCGAAGTGCTGAAGTTCTTCGACTGGGCCTACAAGAGCGGCGCCAACATGGCCTCCGACCTGGACTATGTGCCGCTGCCGGAAAGCGTCGTGAACCAGATCCGTTCGACCTGGAAGACCAGCGTCAAGGACGCCTCGGGCAAGGCGCTGTACTGATCTGACGGTATCGCCGGCCCCGCTGCGTGCGGGGCCGGTGTCCGGGCAGCCCGAAACTGGCCCGGACACCGGGCTTCCGCCCAGGCGGGAGCGGCGACCCCCCTGAATTCCCGACATGGCGACTACCCCCTCCGAGTTCCGCAACGTGCAGCCCCCCAGCAGGCTTGGCGACATCCTGTTCGGCGGCCTGACGCGTGGCGCCGCCATCGTGACGCTGCTGCTGCTGGGCGGCATCATCGTTTCGCTGGCGATCAGCGCCTGGCCTTCCATCCAGACTTTCGGCGCGCGCTTCCTGTGGACTGCGGAATGGGATCCTCCCGCTGATGTCTACGGTGCGCTGGTGCCCATCTACGGCACCATCGTGACCTCGCTGATCGCGCTGATCATCGCGGTGCCGGTCAGCTTCGGCATCGCGCTGTTCCTGACCGAGCTGTCGCCGGCCTGGCTGCGCCGCCCGCTGGGCACCGCCATCGAACTGCTGGCCGCGGTGCCGTCGATTGTCTACGGCATGTGGGGCCTGCTCGTGTTCGCGCCGATCTTCGGCGAGTATTTCCAGAAGCCCCTGGCCGCCACGGTGGGCCAGCTGCCGGTGATCGGCAAGCTGTTCCAGGGCGCGCCGCTGGGTATCGGCCTGCTGTGCGCGGGCGTGATCCTGGCGATCATGATCATCCCGTATATCGCTTCGGTGATGCGCGACGTGTTCGAAGTTACCCCGGTGCTGCTCAAGGAATCCGCCTACGGCGTGGGCTGCACCACCTGGGAAGTGATGTGGAACGTGGTGCTGCCCTACACCCGCGCCGGCGTGATCGGCGGCGTGATGCTGGGCCTGGGCCGCGCGCTGGGCGAGACCATGGCCGTCACCTTCGTGATCGGCAACACCAACCTGCTGGACAGCGCCTCGCTGTTCTCGCCGGGCAACAGCATCACCTCGGCGCTCGCCAACGAATTTGCCGAAGCCGGCGCCGGCCTGCACACCGCCGCGCTGATGGAGCTGGGCCTGATCCTGTTCTTCATTACCTTCGTCGTCCTGGCGCTGTCCAAGTTGCTGCTGCTGCGACTGGCAAAGAATGAGGGAACCAAATGAGCCACGTGAGTCACGCCGTGTCTACTGCATCGATCCCGGCGGTCCGCCCTGATGCGGATGCCATCCGCACCAGACTGCAGGCGCGCCGCCGCCGCACCAACCTGTATGCGCTGACCGCCTCGCTGGTGGCGATGGGCTTCGGCCTGTTCTGGCTGGCGTGGATCCTGTGGACCACCGTCACGCTGGGCGTGGGCGGCCTGTCGCTGGACCTGTTCACGCAGATGACGCCGGCGCCCAATACCGCCGGCGGCGGCCTGGCCAACGCCATCTTCGGCAGCTTCGTGATGGTTGGCATGGCCACGCTGTGCGGCACGCCGCTGGGCATCCTGGCAGGCATTTACCTAGCCGAATATGGCAAGAGCTCGGCGCTGGCCAGCTTTATCCGCTTTATCAACGACATCCTGCTGTCGGCGCCGTCGATCGTGATCGGCCTCTTTGTCTATGCGCTGGTGGTGACCCGCATGGGCCACTTCTCTGGCTGGGCCGGGATCTGCGCGCTGGCACTGCTGCAGGTGCCGATCGTGGTGCGCACCACTGAGAACATGCTGAACCTGGTGCCCAACGCGCTGCGCGAGGCCGCCTTCGCACTCGGCACGCCCAAGTGGAAGATGGTGCTGTCGATCACGGTGAAGTCATCCTACGCGGGGATTGTGACCGGCGTATTGCTGGCCGTGGCCCGTATCGCCGGCGAGACCGCGCCGCTGCTGTTCACCGCGCTGTCCAACCAGTTCTGGACCAGCGACCTGAACAAGCCGATGGCCAATCTGCCGGTGACGATCTTCCGCTTTGCCATGAGCCCGTTCACCGAATGGCAGCAGCTGGCCTGGGCGGGTGTGTTCCTGATTACGATCGGCGTGCTGGCCCTGAATATCCTGGCGCGCATCCTGTTCAAGAAATAACCGGCGCGGCCGCTGATCCGCCCCGCCCAAAAGACTGCAAGCGAGAGAACGCAATGACCTCCACCGTCATCGACATTCCCGATTCGGTACGCGCCAAGATCGATGTGCGCAACCTGAACTTCTACTACGGCCAGTTCCATGCGCTGAAAGACATCAACATGTCGATCCCGGACCGCAAGGTCACGGCCTTCATCGGGCCGTCGGGCTGCGGCAAGTCGACGTTGCTGCGCACCTTCAACAAGATGTACGCGCTCTATCCCGAGCAGCGCGCCGAGGGTGAGATCAACATGGACGGCGACAACCTGCTGACCGCGCGCCAGGACATCGCCCTGCTGCGCGCCAAGGTCGGCATGGTGTTCCAGAAGCCGACGCCGTTCCCGATGTCGATCTACGACAACATTGCCTTCGGCGTGCGCCTGTTCGAGAAGCTGTCGCGCTCGGAGATGGACGATCGCGTGGAGTGGGCGCTGACCAAGGCTGCGCTGTGGAACGAGGCCAAGGACAAGCTGCACCAGTCCGGCTACGGCCTGTCCGGCGGTCAGCAGCAGCGCCTGTGCATCGCGCGCGGCATCGCCATCCGCCCCGAAGTGCTGCTGCTGGACGAACCGTGCTCGGCGCTGGACCCGATCTCCACCGGCCGCATCGAGGAGCTGATCGCGGAACTGAAGGACGAGTACACCGTGGTCATCGTCACGCACAACATGCAGCAGGCCGCGCGCTGCTCGGACTACACCGCCTATATGTACCTGGGCGAGCTGATCGAGTTTGGCGAGACCGAAAAAATCTTCATCAAGCCGCACCGCAAGGAAACGGAAGACTACATTACCGGCCGCTTTGGCTGATTCGGGCTGATTGTTCCCGCAGGGCGTAGCATATCCATAGGCGGCCAGGAGAATTCCATGACTGACAAGCACCTGTCGACCCAGTTCGACGCAGACCTTAACGCGATCAACACCAAGCTGCTGCAGATGGGCGGGCTGGTCGAGTCGCAGATCGAGCTCGCCATGCGTGCGCTGGCTGACTTCGACGGCGAGACCGCCGACCAGGTCATCGCCCGCGAGGTGCAGCTCAACGCGCTGGAAGTCGAGATCGATGCCGACTGCGGCAACATCATTGCCCGGCGCCAGCCGACCGCGCGCGACCTGCGCCTGGTGATGGCCATCTCCAAGACCATCACCAACCTGGAACGTGCCGGCGACGAGGCCGAGAAGATCGCCAAGCGCACCAAGCACATCATGGAAGACGCGTCGGCGCACAGCATCAACTACGCCGAGGTCAAGCTCTCGGGCGAGATGGCGATCTCGCTGCTGCGCCAGGCGCTGGACGCCTTTGCCCGCCTGGATACCGTGGCGGCGGCCCGCATCGTCAAGGACGACAAGGCCATCGACGAGGAATTCCGCGGCTTCGTGCGCAAGCTGATCACATACATGATGGAAGACCCGCGCACCATCTCGGTCGCGCTGGATTTCCTGTTTATCGCCAAGGCCGTGGAGCGCATTGGCGATCACGCCAAGAACATCGCCGAATTCATCATTTACATAGTCAAGGGGACGGACGTCCGCCATGTCTCGCGCGAGGACATGGAGCGCGAAGCGCTGAGCTGAACTCAGCCGCCCACGGAGAACAATACACATGCCAAGCAGTATTCTCGTTGTCGAAGACGAACCGGCGATCGCCGAGCTGATCGCCGTGAACCTGCAGCACGCGGGGCACTATCCGATCCGGGCCTACAACGCCGAGCAGGCGCTGTCGCTGATGAGCGACGTGCTGCCCGACCTGGTGCTGCTGGACTGGATGCTCCCGGGCAAGTCGGGCGCGAACTTCGCCAAGGAGTTGCGGGCCAACGACCGCACCCGCCAGATCCCCATCATCATGCTGACCGCGCGCGGCGAAGAGCAGGACAAGGTGATGGGGCTGGAAGCCGGCGCTGACGACTACGTCACCAAGCCGTTCTCGCCCAAGGAACTGCTGGCGCGGATCAAGGCCGTCTTGCGCCGCCGTGCGCCGCAGCTGACCGACGACGTGGTGGCCATCAACGGCCTGCGGCTGGACCCGGCCACGCATCGTGTCACCGGCCAGGACGACAGCGGCCCGATCAAGCTGGACCTGGGCCCCACCGAGTTCCGCCTGCTACACTTCCTGATGACGCATCCGGAGCGCGTGCACAGCCGGTCGCAATTGCTCGACCAGGTCTGGGGCGATCATGTCTTTGTCGAGGAGCGTACCGTCGACGTCCATATCAAGCGCCTGCGCGCCGCGCTGACCCCCGGCGGCTACAGCAATATGATCGAAACCGTACGCGGCAGCGGCTACCGGCTGGCGCGCACGCCCGGCGCCTGAGGCGCCGGCCAGGCCCACGCTGCTGGCAGGGCGCGGCGAAATCGTGGCACACTCCGTCGCAATCCTGCAGCCGGCATCCCTTGGCCGGCTGCGAGCCTGAACCCTGCGCATGAACGTCATCTGGGCCCGTTCCGCGGCCATCCTGATCATCCTGCTGGTGCTGTCCGCCGGTATCTACCTGGCCGTGGGCCCGGTCCCGGGGCTGGCGCTGGCCTGCGTCTCGCTGTTCGGGCTGCTGGCCTACTACCTGTACCAGATCAACCGCCTGTGGAAAGTGCTGGACGCGCCGGTCTACGGCGAGATCCCCAGTGCGCTCGGCCTCTGGGGCGAGGTGTATTACCGACTGCACCGGCTGGTCAAGCGCTGGCGCACCCAGGTGCTGCAGGTCGAGCAGCAGCATACGCGCTTTATCCAGGCCATCCAGGCTTCGCCCAACGGCGTTCTGATGCTGGATGACGTCGACCAGATCGAGTGGTGCAACGACGTCGCCGAGCAGCATTTCGGCCTGAACGCGCGGCGCGACGTGCGCCAGCGCATCACCCACCTGATCCGCCGCCCCGAGTTCGTCCACTACCTGACGCGGCAGCGTTTCGACGATCCGCTGGTGATGCGCGACATGGGCGAGCACAAGCACAGCGTGATCGCGGTGCAGATCCTGCCCTATGGCGATAACCGCAAGCTGGTGATCACGCAGGACATCACCAAGCTCGAGAACACCGAGGCGATGCGGCGCGACTTCGTCGCCAATGTCTCGCATGAACTGAAGACGCCACTGACGGTGCTGACCGGCTTCCTCGAAACCGTGCGTGACCTGCCGGTATCGGAAGACGACCGGCGCCGCTACATCGACATGATGCTGGCGCAGTCGGTGCGCATGCAGAGCATCGTCGAAGACTTGCTGGCCCTGGCCAAGCTGGAAAGCGATGCCCAGCCGCCCGGCAATGACATCGTGCCGATCCGCGCGATGGTGGCGCACCTGACCCACGACGCCGAAGCCCTGTCGCAGGGCCGGCACCAGGTCGCGGCCGAGGTCGACCCGACCGTGGGCATGCGCGGCGCCGAGACTGAATTGCTGTCGGCGCTGGGCAACCTGGTGTCGAACGCGGTGCGCTACACGCCTGACGGCGGGCGCATCACCATCAGGCTGGCCTGGGAAGACGGCCACGCGGTGTTTTCGGTGGCCGACACCGGCCTGGGCATCGCGCCCGAGCATATCCCCCGGCTGACCGAACGCTTCTACCGCGTAGACCGCAGCCGCTCGCGCGATACCGGCGGCACCGGGCTGGGGCTGGCCATCGTCAAGCACGTGCTGTCGCGCCACCATGCGGATCTGCGTGTGACCAGCGAAGTAGGCCGGGGCAGCGTGTTCCGTGTGATCTTCCCGCTCGAGCGCAGCCTGCGTTTTGCTGGCGAGGGCGCGGACACGCCAGCGCCAGGCGCGGGCCCCACGTTACCGCCAGAGGCGCCGGATACGTCGCGGCGCGCCGCCTGAGCCCAAACAAAAACCCCGCCTTGGCGGTAATGCCGTTCAGTTAAGGTCCCTATTGAGGAAGCGAACGGCATAGCGTGAAGGGCGGGACTTGACGACCCGGTCGCATGAGCGGCCGGGTCGTTTCACATTGGGCAGCGACTTTAGGCGCTCGCGTAGGCGCTGCAGGCAGGCGGGCAATTTCGCGTAGGCTGGCGTGACAGCTGCCCACATCATCTCGTGCTGGATGACATGGAAGGCGCGCACGAAGCTCATGTCGGTCGGCACAAGCTTCGCTTCTCGGGCAGCGCTGGCCATCTCGCGACGAATCAGGTTGTAGGCGATCAAGGCGCCCCAGATTTCCTGGCATACCCCATCGACGGTTCGGCTACGCAGGGTCAGCTCCATGCCGAGCATCGACTGCTTCAGTTCCCGGTAGCTCGTTTCGATCTGCCAGCGCCGCTCGTAACTGGCGACGATGTCAGCAGGTTTGAAGCGTCGGCGATCGAGCAGCGACGTCAGCAGAATTCGGCTACGTCCGCGTGCATCGATCGTTCGGATTGCCCGCGCCTGCCAGAACTCCGGCAGCGCCGGACACTTCTTGCGTGCCTGCGGCGAGACACGCATGCGTACCGTGGCGTCCTCGGCCGTGCCGGCCGTCACCTCCCAGCGCGTGTTGGACTTGGCCGGAATCAGGAAGTGGCGGTTGTGCCCGCCCATCGTCAGACCGCACAGGATCTCGGCAGCCAGGAAGCCTTTGTCGAATACCGTCAGCGAATCATCCGGTATCTGCGGCAACAAGCCTTTGGCGTACACCATCTCATTGCTGTCATAGCGACCGAAGCTGGCACCTGCCACCAGGTGCGTGGGGATCGCAGTCAGCGTCACCATGCGCACCTGCGGATAGCTGGCGACCCTGCGAGCGTAAGCTTGGGCGCCAAAGTGCTCGCGGTTGGCAGGGCTGTCGGCTGTGCGTAGCGTCGTGCCATCCATCGCCCACAGGCTGAGTCCCTTGAGGGCGTAGTCGCTGGCGTCCTGCAGACTCCAGGCGCGCGCTGTTCGTTCGAACAGCCAGGCCAGCGGCGCCTCGCCAACGCGCTGGCGGGCTTGCGTCGCCGCGCTCTTGCTGACGAACGGCGCCACCTCGTCAGGCGGGGCCAGTTCCAGATTGTCGAGCACTTCGCTGATCGACCAATGGCGGTACATCGCCAGCGCAATCACCAGCCAGACCACCTGTTCAGCGGGCAATCGACGGCGACGGATACTTGCCGTTCCCGTCGCGTCTACCGCGCGCTCGATCCACTCGTACGGAAGATGCTCGGCGAGCCGACTCAAGTCGGCCGGCTGTTGCGCTTCGAGCAGGAAGGTCAGGTGACTGGAAAGCATCGCGCCCGAAAGTTAACACTTCGGCGCAGCGTTTACAACTTCCTCTGACGCTACATACAAAAATGCCGTTCAGCTCTTAACTGAACGGCATTACCGCCTTGGCGGGGTTTTTGTTTGCCTGCGAGGTGTCCCTCAGGGCGTGCCGCCGAACAGCACCAGCATATCGTTCTGGCTCACATGCGGATGCTTGGAACGCGTCTGCTTGCGCTCATAGTTGCCGTCCGGCTGCATGATCCACGCCGAGGCGTTGTCGCGCAGGTGCACCTGCAGGCTTTCCTTGATGACGCGCGCCTTCAGCGTCTTGTCCAGCACCGGGAAGGCGACTTCCACGCGCCGGAACAGGTTGCGGTCCATCCAGTCGGCGCTGGACAGGTACAGCACCTCCTCGCCGCCGGCGCGGAAGTAGTAGACCCGGTGGTGTTCCAGGAAGCGCCCGATGATCGAGCGCACCGAGATGTTCTCGGACATGCCCGGCACGCCCGGCATCAGCGCGCATACGCCGCGCACGATCAGGTCTATCTTCACCCCCGCGCGCGAGGCCTTGTACAGCTCGTCGATGATTGACGGTTCCAGCAGCGCGTTCATCTTGGCGATGATGCGCGCGGGCTTGCCGGCGCGCGCGTTGCGGGCCTCGGCACGGATATGGTCAACCAGGTTGCTCTGCATGGTGAAGGGCGACTGCCACAGGTGGTTCAGCCGGATGGTGCCGGCGGTGCCGGTCAGCAGCTGGAACACATGGTGCACGTCTTCGCAGATCGCCTCGTCGGCCGTCAGCAGGCCGAAGTCGGTATAGAGCCGGGCAGTGCGCGGATGGTAATTGCCGGTGCCAAGGTGGGCGTAGCGCCGCAGCTTGACCTGCTTGGCCTTGGGGCCGGTGGGCTCGCGCCGCACGATCAGCAGCATCTTGGCGTGGCATTTGTGGCCGACCACGCCGTAGATCACGTGGGCGCCGGCGGACTCCAGGCGCTCGGCCCAGTTGATATTGGTTTCCTCGTCAAAGCGCGCCAGCAGCTCGACCACCACCGTCACTTCCTTGCCATTGCGCGCGGCGGTCATCAGCGCTTCCATCACCAGCGATTCGTTGCCGGTGCGGTAGACCGTCTGCTTGATTGCGACCACGTTGGGGTCGGCCGCCGCCAGCTGCAGCAGGTCGAGCACGGAACTGAAGCTCTCGTAGGGATGGTGCAGCAGCACGTCTTGCTGGCGCATGACGTCGAACATCGACGCGCCGCTGGAAAAGACCTTGACCGGGGCCGGCAGGTACGGCGCGAACTTCAGTGCGGGCCGGTCGACCATGTCGGGGATCTGCATCAGCCGCACCAGGTTCACCGGGCCGGAAACCCGGTACAGGTCCTGCTCCGACAGGCCCGATTCCAGCAGGAGCCGGCGCGCCAGTGGGGCGGGGGTGTCGGACGAGACTTCCAGCCGCACCGTGTCGCCGAAATGGCGCGTGGGCAGTTCACCCTGCAGCGCCTCGCGCAGGTCGGTGATCTCGTCCTCGGAGACGAACAGGTCGGAGTTGCGCGTGACGCGGAACTGGAAGCAGCCGTGCACGGCGATGGCGGGGAACAGTTCATGCACGAAGCCCTGCATGAACGACGACAGCATCACGAAGCCGTACGGGTAGCCTGACAGCTTTTCCGGCATCTTGACCACGCGCGGCAGCGCCCGCGGCGCCTGCACGATGGCCAGGTCGGCGTCGCGCCCGAAGGCGTCCTTGCCGGACAGCTCCACCACGAAGTTCAGGCTCTTGTTGAGCACGCGGGGAAAGGGGTGGGCCGGGTCCAGTGCGATCGGCGTCAGCACCGGCGCCAGTTCGCGCTGGAAGAACTCGCGCGCCCATTCGCGCTGGGCGTCGGTCCAGGTGGTGGTCAGGTGGAAAAAGACCCCTTCTTTTTCAAGTAGTGGAAAAATGGTGTTCTGCAGCATGTCATACTGCGAAGCCACAAGCCGTTGCGTGCGCTCGGTGACAAGCTGGTAGGTCTGCTGGAACGAGAGGCCATCCGGCGTCAGGCCCGACGCGTTGTCGCGCATCTGTTCCTTCAGGCCCGCCATGCGGATTTCAAAGAACTCGTCCAGATTGCTGGACACGATGCAGATGAATTTCAGCCGCTCCAGCAGCGGGATCTTCGGGTCCGCGGCTTGCGCCAGCACGCGGGCATTGAATTCCAGGATGCCCAGTTCGCGGTTGAGCAGCGTACTGGACGGAGTCGTCGACATGAGCATGGCCTTCTTTTGGTAATGTGGCGAC
This sequence comes from Cupriavidus sp. LA-1, assembly GCF_055385985.1. Taxonomy (NCBI): domain Bacteria; kingdom Pseudomonadati; phylum Pseudomonadota; class Betaproteobacteria; order Burkholderiales; family Burkholderiaceae; genus Cupriavidus; species Cupriavidus sp. LA-1. Next base: position 1,166,006 of record NZ_AP031387.1, read on the forward strand.
TTTTTCATAAATGCGTGTCACTTTTATGACAGTTTGATTTTGTCATGATGCAGACATGACAACGACATATTTTGCCCGGGCGCGAACGCCGGCGGGCCAAGGTACCAGATTGCGCCTGCCGCGCCACGCAACGCCAACGCGAATCAGCCCTCCAAGCACACGATGAACAACACTCCACGCCTGCTGGCCGCCGTCGATATGGGTTCGAACAGCTTCCGCCTGATGATCGGGCGGGTGGACGAGACCCCCACGGCCAATGGCCCGGCCAGCCAGATCTTCCAGGTTGATGCGCTGCGCGAGCCGGTCCGGCTGGCAGCCGGCCTGACCCCCGACAAATACCTGGACCAGCCCGCGCGGCGACGCGGCATCGATGCGCTGCGGCGCTTCGGCGACCGCCTGCGCGAGTTCGCGCCGGGCCAGGTGCGCGCCGTGGCCACCAACACCCTGCGCGTGGCCAAGAACGCCTCCGAATTCCTGATCGAGGCCGAAAGCGCGCTTGGCTTCCCGATCGAGGTGATCGCCGGGCGCGAAGAAGCGCGGCTGATCTACCTCGGGGCCTCGCACGATGCACCGGCCTGCCAGGGCAACCGCCTGGTGGTCGATATCGGCGGCGGCTCGACCGAGTTCATCATCGGCAGCGGCTACCAGTCCAAGCTGATGGAAAGCCTGTACATCGGCTGCGTATCGCACAGCCGGCAGTTCTTCCCCAGCGGCAACGTGGATGAATACGCGATGAAGCAGGCCGAGCTGGCCGCGCGCCGCGAAATCCAGGTGCTGGTGCGCCAGTACCGTGCCGCGGGATGGCAGCAGGCGGTGGGCTCGTCGGGTACCGCGCGCGCGCTGGCCGAGCTGATCGAGCTGAACGGCATGAACGACAGCACCTCCGAGCACGGCATCACGCGCGAAGGGCTGGAGCGCCTCAAGCGCGCGCTGATCAAGGCCGAGAACACCAACCGCGTCAAGCTGACCGGCCTCAAGGCGGACCGCATCCCGGTGCTGCCGGGCGGGCTCTCGATCATGCTGGGCGTATTTGCCGAACTCGATATCGAGCGCATGGACGTGACCGACGGCGCGCTGCGGCTGGGCGTGCTGTACGACCTGCTCGGACGCAGCCACCACGAGGACATGCGCACGGTCACGGTGGACCAGTTCATGCGCCGCTATGGCGTGGACCGGGCCCAGTCCAGCCGGGTGCGCCGCGCCGCGCAGACGCTGCTGTCACAGTTTCCGGAGCCGGCCAACGAACGGCGCGAGGACAACCTGGCGCTACTGGGCTGGGCCGCCAGCCTGCATGAGATCGGCATGTCGATCTCGCACAGCGGCTACCACAAGCATTCGGCCTATATCGCCACGCATGCCGACATGCCGGGCTTCTCCAAGACCGACCAGGCGCGGCTGGCGACGCTGTTGCTGGGCCATGCGGGCAAGCTCGGCAAGCTGTCTGGCAGCGGCAAGTTTGTCGACTGGCGCATGCTGTTCAGCCTGCGCCTGGCCTTTGTGCTGTGCCGCCGCCGCTCGGACGTGGGCTTGCCCGATATCCGCGTAAGCCAGCTGACCGAAGCGCTGGATGAAGGCTTTACGGTGCGCTTGCCGAAGGTGTGGATCGAGGCCAATCCGCTGATCGAGTACAGCCTGGCGCAGGAAGCTGACGAATGGCAGCGGATCGGCAAGCGCTACAAGGTGATATACGACTGAGCAGGGAGGGGCGGCCGCCGATGAGGCGGCCGCAGAAGGAAGGGGGGTGGCGGGACGCCGCTCAGGCGCCGTTGTTCAGGCCCAGGAAGTGGCGGGCGTAGCGCGGGTTCATGTCGTTCACGCGCAGCAGCGTGAGGAAGTCCGCCACGTTGAAGTCCGGATCCCACGCCGGCTGGCCGCAGATCTTCGCGCCCAGGCGCAGATAGCCCTTGATCAGCGCAGGCGGCTCGACGTCCAGTTGCTGGTTCAGGTCTTCCACCGGCAGCGGCAGGCGCGGGAAGGCATGGTATTCGATCGGCGCCAGCGAGCGCTCGCTGAACAACCGGTGCAGGCTGGCCGCGTAGTGGCCGCCGTCGCTCATCGGCACGCTGGCGCAGCCGAGCATCGACTCGATGCCCCAGCGCTGCAGGTACTCGCCCAGCCCGCCCCACAGCGCCATGATGACGCTGCCGGAACGGTAGTCGCGGTGCACGCACGAGCGGCCCAGCTCCAGCATCTTGGGGCGCAGGTGGGCCAGGCGCACCAGGTCGAATTCCGATTCCGCGTACAGGCAGCCCAGGCGCTTGGCCTGGTGCGGCGGCAGCACGCGGTAGGTGCCGACCACGCGCAGCGTGGTCAGGTCGCGCACGATCAGGTGGTCGCAGTAGGCATCGAACATGTCGATGTCCAGCTCCGGCACCGAGGACGTCAGGCGTGCGCCCATCTCCTCGGCAAAGACCTTGTAGCGCAGGCGCTGGGCTTCGACTACTTCGTCCTGGTGGCGCGCCCACGCCACGCTGAGAACAGGCGACTCATTTGCCGGTGTATCTGATTGGCGATGAAGACGCCTCCGCGCCGTCTGGCCGCCAAGGCCATTGGGCAGAGAGTCGAAGAGCGGCTGGGTGGGCGTCGGCAGATCTCGCATCAGTATGTCCTTTTGGTGACGAAACTGTTGCGATGCAATGTAGTGAGGGCGGGTGACATTGCCGTGACCCGGCGATGACGGTTCCGTGACGGCGTTAGCCAGGGCGGGGCGCCGGGATGTTTCCAGTGGCGCACCGGGCAGCGTATTGCGGTCCTCGCCAGCAATCTGGCGAGCGGCGGGGTCATGCATGGGGAATCTCCGTGACACCTGCAAGCGACGCCGAAAGTAGCGCCTCGGTCACTTTAGTGGCAGGGAATTCCGCCCGCCATCAGCCATTTCTGATTTTGGCGGGCCAGGACGGGCCAGGCGCCGTCAGCCGGCGCCAGCAAGGCCGCAGGCAGGGCTCAGAGGAACTCGGGGTTGATGACTGCGCGCAGCACGGTCTGGGCCTCGCTCTCGCGCGTGCGGCCGGTCAGCCACCAGATGCCGCTCTTGCGCACGCTCCAGTTCATCTCAGAGCCGGCCAGCAACAGGCTGGCGACGCGGCCGATCCATGGCTGGTGCCCGACCACTACCACATGCTCGGGGCGCTCCGGCCATTCGATGGCGGCAAGCACGGCGCTGACATCGGCGCCGGGTGCCAGGGCATCGACGATTTCAGGCTCGCTGGTCAGCGCCGCCGCGGTTTCACGGGTGCGCAAGGCGGGGCTGCACAATACGCGGGTATCGGCCGGCAGATGCGCGCGCAGCCATTTGGCAGAGACCTCTGCCTGCTTGCGGCCGCGGCGCGTCAGCGGGCGCTGCAGGTCGGCATGGCGGCTCAGGCTGAGCGCATTGGGGAGGTCTTCGGCTTCGGCGTGGCGCCACAGGATCAGGTTCATGTCGGGCTGGGCGATGGCGGTGGTTCGAGTATGGTGAAGCGGCCCGACCGGCGCAAGCGCCAGCTTGCCCGTTCCGCCGGTAGCGGCATGCCTGGTGCTGGCGACGCGTAAACGAAAACAGGCTGCCGGTCGGGCAGCCCGCAAGTGTGTCCGGGCGCGGTGTCAGCGGCGTGACAGCGCGTCGGCGCACAACGGCAGCGGCGCGGGCGACAGGCGCGAATGCGGTGTCGCCGGGGCCGCTCGGAAACTCAGGACTTGTGGCGGAAGTTGATGCGTCCCTTGGTCAGGTCGTAGGGCGACATTTCCAGGGTGACACGGTCGCCGGCCAGGATACGGATGCGGTGCTTCTGCATCTTGCCCGAAGCGTATGCCCAGATTTCGACGCCGTTTTCCAGCGTGACACGATAGCGGTTGTCAGGCAGGGCTTCCGACACCACGCCGCCAAATTCAATGAGTTCTTCCTTAGCCAATCTGTCTTCCTTTTCGGCAGCCCGCGAAGGCTGCATGGTTGCGTTATCAAAAATCCGGTTCGGTTCGCCCGGTACGGAGCGGAACCGCGGCACATGTCGCCATTGCGGCGAACCGCGCCTTGGGGTTGTTCGGGGCAGGCTCACGCGGACTGCGGCGCGTGGCGCCTGATTGCTCGGTGTCAGCGGTATTGCCCGACGGGCGCGGATAGCTTGGGCGATTACCTTGCCGCTGACGGCCGGAGAGACCGTGTGCTTCGCGGAGCAGGCGGGCAGGTGTACCCGGTGGTTCGCCAGTTTGTTGTCGTCGCGGATGGCCCGCGCCGGCGGCTGCTGTTCGCTCGCAAGAGCGCGCTGGTGAGAACGCCCGGTTACAGGGATGCTCGGACACCCCGGGGGCTACTGCAACATTGTACCACGTACGCAGTTGCAGCATGGCCACTTCGTCGGTTGCACCTTCGTTGCGGGCCGGCAATCAATGTGCTCAAAGCACGACTTTATGAAGTCCGGACGGCTTGGTATTTGCCTCATATGAGCTAGAACTAACTCGTACGGCCTTGTCGGGCCGGATCTCGCAAGGAGACTGCCATGGAACTCCATCTGGAATCGCATCGCTATGTCCGCTGCCGGCCCGACTGGCGGGCAGCGGTGCTGGCGGGGCTGATTGCCGGCGCGGTCTACATGGTGCTGGAATTGCTGACCGCGCGCTTCCTGCTGTACCAGGGCGCCTGGGGGACCGTGAAAATGGTCGCGGCCATCATCCTGGGGCGCGAGGCGCTGTCGGCGGATGCCTTCAACTGGACCGTCGTGCTGGCCGCGGGTACGGTGCACTTCGGCTTGTCCATCATCCTGGCGGCGGGGCTGGCCCTGATCCTGTCGTCGTTCCGGCTGGATTCCAGCCTGGGCCTGGCCTCGCTCGTCGGCATCGTGTTCGGCGCACTGGTGTACCTGGTCAATTTCTACGTGCTCGGGCGCTACCTGAACTGGTTCGACGAGGCCCGCGGCTGGGAAAGCCTGTTCGCCCATGCGCTGTTCGGGCTGGTGGCGGCCGATGTCTACTGCAACCTTGAGCGGCGGCGCAACGATGCGGCGGCCCAGCATCCCGCCTGAACCGTTTAACCCATCTGGTCGATATGACGTCCAACGCGCTCGCACTAACCTAGAGGGAAACGATCACAGCGGCTGCCGCCAACCAGGCCTGCGGACGGCCACACCGGAGTGCCCATGCGGGTCGCCATCGTCAGTACTGAAACCACCGGGCCCATGCCAGCGGATGAGCCCGTCAGCATCGGTTTGCTGCTGGTCGAGGTGGCGCCGCGCGCGGGCAGCCTGTTGCGGGAGGTCACCAGCTATTACGGCTCGCAGGAGCCCGCTGTGCCGATCAGCGCGGCGGCCACCGGCGCTCACGGGCTGACCGTGGAGATGCTGCGCGGCCGCCGCTTTGACGTCGACGCCATCCGTGCCATCGTCGACGACGCCGACGTGCTGGTCGCCCACGGTGCGGATTTCAACCTCAGGATGCTGGAAAAGGTGCTGCCCGACATCCGGTGCAGGCCCTGGCGGTGCTCGGTGCGGCAGGTGCGCTGGTCCCGGTTATTCCACGTCCCCAACCACAAGCTCGATACGCTGTGCGAGCACCTGCATATCTTCCGGCCGCGCCCGCAGGTGGCCCTCGACGATTGCCTTGCGCTGTCCAGGTTGCTGTTCCAGCCGATGGGGAGCGCCGGCCAGCCAACCCCCATGGGCTTCCTGCTGGCCGAGTCCGATTTCGTGCCGCGCGCGGCCATCAGCGCGTCCGCGCAAGCTGCCGCCGCGTCCGCGGCGACGGATCGTCCGGGCGCCGTCCCATCCTGGATGCCGCAGGTCGATGCCAGCCCCGATGGCCCCAGCCGGGGGCTGGTCATTGCAGCCGTGGCATTGATGTTGTTCGCGGGGGCGCTGATCTGGCCGGATTTATTGCCGTGGTGAGTGGCGCGGCTGCAGGTCAGATGCGCTGAACGGCAATGCCGCGGCCAGCGGGTCCGAAGTGACCCTGCATGTGGTAAACGACAACCCACATGGCCGCAATCCCCCGGAGCATTTGCAGCGATTGGAATTTCATTATCGGAGGCTCTCAGTTGGCCTGGTAGGGCAAACTGAGTCCCAGATGCGGCTTGGTGCGCTATCGACCGGAAGAACGAGATGGGCGCTGGTTCTGAAAATGGCCTTTGGCTTGGGAGGCCGAGGCTGCATGTGGCGCCCTGTCATCACAAGGCGCGCCCGTTCGGTATCGGGTGCCGCCCGACAGTGGAAGTGCCGCATCCACTGCCGTAGCCTTCGGCCGCCGCGCGACGAGCGCCGGCTCAGGCTCGTCTCACAGGTGCTGCAGAACCATATCCCGGGTCGACCCGCCAAGGTAGCCATGGGTAATGGAAGCCGGTCAGGAAAGAAAAACGGCCTGGATCTTTCGATCCAAGCCGTTGTTTCCACTACATATTTCTGGTCGGAGCGATAGGATTCGAACCTACGACCCTCTGATCCCAAATCAGATGCGCTACCAGGCTGCGCTACGCTCCGAAGCCCGCGATTGTAGCCCGGTCCCGGGATCGCGGTCAATCTGAAGTGATGCAGGCCGGTTTGGCCCCCATCACCCTGTTGCCGGGCTCCCCCTTCTGGCGGGGGCCCTTTGGCTTGACTTGGGTTTGCGCGCTGCGATAATCCCGCACACCGCTCAAGTCCGACCGGCGTGCTGTTGGGAACGCCCGGTTTGCGTATTTCCTTCCGGACTGACCTGATCACCAGAACAAGAACGGCGCTCCCGACCCCGGAGAGCGGCTCGGTGCGCTTGCGTTTGCCGGCTGGCGGCGCCAGGCGGCCTGGAGCAGGATGTGCGGCAATTGATCACAACGGTCCGGTACAGGACCGGCAAAGAAGCAGGGAAGCGCGGTGCCAAGCTGAGCGCCGCTTGTTGCCTTGGACGGGAATAAAGATGTTTCAGTCGCACATAGTTGTGCTCATCGCGGGGTTGTTTGCCCTGCAGATGGGGGTGGTTTGCGTCGTATTGCGCCGGTCGTCGGGCATGGATCGCAGCGGCCTGACGTCGTGGGCGCTGGGGAGCGTGCTGGCGGCGGTTGCCGCGGCCCTGGCGGCGGTGCAGGAACTGCGCCCGATGTGGCTGGTGCCGGAGTCGACAGGCCTTGCGCTGCTGGCGGCGCTCTCGGTGATGGTGGTGGGCGCGCGTCACTTCGCGGGACGGCCCGGCCGTGCCGCGTCCTTGCTGGCGCTGAACCTGGCCGCCGCGGCAGCGGTGGCCTGGCATGACCTGGCGCCGCGGTACCTGGCGGTGCCTGTGACGCTGCCGGAGCTGGCGCCGCTGCTGAGCGCGTGCCATATCGTGCTGCTGCTGGACCTGGCGCGCAGTGTTGTGCGGTCGGTCCCGGCCACACGCGGTACAGGCCGGCTGGCGGCGTTGTCGCTGGTATTGATCGTGATCGCCGCGGCGGCCATCAACGCATGGACCGTGTCGCTGCCGCTGGCGGCGGTGGCACGGGACGGCGCCTGGCCGCGGCCGATGCCGTGGGACGGCGAGCTCGCCATGCTCAATGTCTTTGTCTTGGTGGGCGTGTCGGTCAGCTTTGCGCTGATGGCGCACGACCGGTTGCGCCGCATGCTGGAGCGGCGCGCGCGGCATGATGACCTGACCGACGTGCTGCTGCGTGGCGCATTCTGGGAAGCGCTCGAGGCGGAATGCCTGCGCGCCGAGCGGCAACGCAAGCCGCTGACGGTGGCTTTTGTCGACCTCGACCACTTCAAGGCCATCAACGATGTCTACGGCCACCTCGCGGGCGACAGCGTGCTGCGCCATTTCGCCGGGCTGCTGCGCAAGACGGGTGGCCAAGTCGATGTGGTGGGGCGCCTGGGCGGAGAGGAATTTGCCATCGTGATGCCGGACACCGCGCTGGAGCAGGGCCGGCTGGCCTGCCTGCAGCTGGCCACGGCGGTGCGCGCCACACCGTGCCCGTCCGAGCCTGACCCGATCGCCTATACCGTCAGCATCGGCGTGGCGGCGCGCCAGCCCGGCGAGGGCGCCGATGCCCTGATGCGGCGCGCCGACCGCGCACTGTATGACGCCAAGCTGAAGGGGCGCAATTGCGTGTCGATGCACCCGGCGGGGGCCGATGGCGCTGCCGACCCCGCGCCCGATGGCCGCTACATCACGCGCGGCCAGCCGCGGGTGGCGTCCTGACACTTGCGGCTTGTCACTACGATGCGGCGCTGCGGTAGAATGCTGGCCTTCGCGTCCTTAGCTCAGTTGGATAGAGCACTCGCCTTCTAAGCGAGCGGTCAGAGGTTCGAGTCCTCTAGGACGCGCCACGGTTTGCGGGCGATCGCCCGCGCCCCCTGTCCGGCCCACGGAAGCATCGCCGGAAAGCCTGTCCACTGCTGATCACACGGCGCGTCCCACAGCCACCGCCTTGATTTCGACCACAAGCGTCGGCCTTGCCAATGCGGCCACGCCGAGGATGGTCCAGGCCGGAGCATCCGCCTTGATGTAGCGATCCTTGATCTCGCGGAACGCCGCGAGCTGGCTGTCGATATCGACGTGATAGCTGACCAGTTCGACGAGATCCTCGAAGCCGAGCCCTGCCGCGTGCAGGATCGCTCCCAGCCGCTGGAATGCGAGATCGATCTGCTCCTCCACACTGGTGGGGACGGTCCCATCGGCACGGATGCCGATCTGGCCGGCGATGAACAGCAAGCCGCCCGCCGCAACGGCCGGGGCATAGTTGAACGTACTGAAAACGTCGGTGCTGCCGAAAACGGGGTGCGGATTCGAAAGGGCGATTGTCGTCTTGGATGATTGCATGGTGAGTACCTTGAGAACGTGAGAATGCCGAACGGGCGCGACTACGAAGCTTCCAGCGACCCGCGCCGAACTTGATCCTGCTCCTGGGATTCGAAGAGCGCCTTGAAATTGCCTTCGCCAAAGCCGTCCTCGCCGCGTCGCTCGATGATTTCAAAGAAGATTGGACCGATCTGGCGGCGCGTAAAGCGTTGCAGCAGGATCCTGCCGTTGCCCTTGCCGTCGAGGAGAATGCCCAGACGCTCAATGTTGTCGAGGTTCTGCCCATGACCGGGTACCCGGGCGTCCACGCTCTGGTAATAGGTCTTTGGCGGGGTATCCATGAAGTCGATTCCGCCAGCCTCCATGGCCGCGATGGATTGCTCGATGTTTGAGGACAGGAAAGCGATGTGCTGGATGCCCTCGCCACGGTAGTCGAGGATGAATTCGTCGTTCTGATTCAATACGCCAGGCTGATCGTGCGCCGCGGCGGCGATCGGAATCGACACCTTCCCGCATGGGCTCACCATCGACCGGGCCCGCATCCCCGTTTGCCTGCCTTTCACATCCAGGTACTGTTTCTGGACGAAGGCGAACGTGTCTTGGTAGAAGTCGGCCCAGTGGTCGAGGTTCTCGGGCTTGACGATGTTCGAGGTGTGGTCGATTGCCTGGATGGCGGCACTTGCCACCTCGACAGGCTGACCCGGGCGATAGGGGGTCGAAAACACTGTCTCGATGCCGTGATCGACGAAATAGACCAGGCTGTCGCCGATCCCCACGATCGCCGGCGCGTCGACGACGAAGGCGCCAAACTCAGCCGGGGTCGCCAGACGGGCTCCGCCCTCCAGCGCCTGTGCCAGGGCATTTGCGGCGTCGCCGACGTTGATCGCGATCGCGCGTGCGGACGCCCCGTGAACGTCCCGGAAAGGATTGGGCGCGGGATTCACGATCAGGGCAGCTTCATTCTGGCGCAATAGAACCGCCCCCGTTTGCGCGTGCTGACCCAATGCCCTGAATCCGAGCTTCCCGAACAGGGCAACCAGCACTTCTGGCTCTGGGCAGACAAACTCGACGAAGGCGAAACCTGCTGTCGTTACGGTACTCATGCTCCACTCCACATACAAATCAGGATTGGAGAAAGTTTGCTTTATATTGATGTGGTCAGGGCTTTAGAATCGAAAGTAGACAGGCGGCTCATCTTTTATTTCCGTGGAAAATACGGACCGAAGCTTTCTCGACGCAACTGACCTGAAGCTGGTGCAGATGCTGCTGCGCGACGGCAGGGCCCCCTACAAGTCGCTCGCGGCAGAAGTCGGGCTGACGGCGCCGGCATGCGCAGAGCGCGTCCGACGCTTGAAAGAGCGCGGCGTGATCAAGGGGTATCGGGCCGAAGTGGACTGGACGCGCCTGGGTTTCCCGATCAACGCCATCATCCGCATTGGGGCATCCGCGGAGCGAGGGGACAGTCTTCTGAAGACGTTCCGCGAGACCCCTAACGTGGTGGAGGTCATGCGGGTCACGGGGTCGGACAGCTACATTCTCCATGTGTTGACCCGGTCCAGCGCGGAATTGGAGGCCGTTATTGACAGAATTGGCAGCTTTGGCACGATTACCACGTCCCTTGTGCTCTCGATTCCGATGCCGGCGGCCGAGCGTGTCAGCCAGGTGCTTTCGGCAAAGTAGCCGGTGGCGCTCTGGCTATAAGGTTCCGAATTCGCCGTTTTTCTTTCAGCGACGCCATCGGAAGCCCATCCAACTGTTGCGGGTCTTGACAAGCATACCGAGCAAGTATTGCGGGAAACGCTGGGGTTAGGACGCCGGCGCCTACATCCACTTCCACGGCTAACTCCTCGCCCTTGCAGCACCACTTAGCGCCAGGGTCAGCACAGCCTCAAAATCCAACTTGCGTGATGATAGCAACTACTCTAGACTAACTATCAAATTGATAGCAACATCACTTTCCAAGGCCACCCATCATGCAGAGAAAGCCGCTTGGTGAAACCCCGTGCCCGATCGCCCGCACCGCGGCCCGCGTGGCCGACAGCTGGAGCGTGCTGATCCTGCGCGAAGCCTTCTACGGCGTCACGCGCTTCGACGCGTTCCAGCAGAACCTGGACATCGCCCCCAATATGCTGACCCGCCGCCTGAACTCGCTGGTGGACGAGGGCATGCTGGAGCGGCGCCAGTACTGCGACCGGCCGCCCCGCTCTGAGTACCTCCTGACCGAGCGCGGGCGCGACTTCCGCCAGGTTTTGCTGGCGATGCTGGCCTGGGGCAACAAGCATCTCGCGCCCGAGGGCGAGAGCGTGCACCTGGCCAACCGCCGTACCGGCGCGCGCGTCGAGCCGGTGCTGGTCGATGCCGCCAGCGGCCGCCCCGTCACCGGCCCCGACTTCCACATCATTCCCGGCCCGGCGGCCAGCGACGGCGTGCGGCGGCGGCTGGACCACTCGGCCGAGGCCTGACCCGAATCCTCCCGAACCCCGCGCCGCCAAGGCCCATCGCAGGGTCCGGGAGCCTGCCGCCAGGCCGATTCCGCACGGCGTGTCGCCTGACGCGCATGCGACGGATCGATGCTGAGTTTTGTCATGGAGTATGAGATGAATGCAAGAGATGTCGTGCTGTGCCAGCCATTGCGAACCGCGATCGGCGCCTACAACGGTTCATTGAAATCCATCCCGGCGACGGAGCTCGGTGCCGCGGTGATCCGTGCCTCGGTGCAGGCCGCGGGAATCGACCCCGGCGAGGTTGGCAGCGTGGTGTTCGGCAATGTGATCCAGGCGGGCAACCGGATGAATCCGGCCCGGCAGGCTGCCATCGGGGCGGGCCTGCCGGTTTCTGTTCCGGCGATGACCGTCAACCGCGTATGCGGCTCGGGGGCGCAGGCCATCGCGACGGCTGCGGACGAGGTCCGGCTGGGCTATGTCGACATCGCCATTGCCGGCGGCATGGAGAACATGGACCGCGCGCCTTACCTGATGCCCTCCGCCCGTTGGGGACAACGCATGGGCGATTCCGTGCTGCATGACAGCATGCTGTACGACGGACTGCTCGACGCCTTCTCCGGCCAGCACTCCGGCTGGCATACCGAGGACCTTGCCGCGCGCTATGCGCTCAGCCGCGAGGCGCAGGATCGCTGGGCCGAACGCTCGCAGCGGAGTTTCGCGCTGGCACAGGCCAAGGGGCGCTTCGCCGGCCAGATCGCCGGGGTGCCGGTCAAGGGGAAGGGCGGCGCGACCCTGTTCGAGGTGGATGAAGCCAACCGGCCCGATACCAGCCTCGACGCGCTCAGCCGCCTCAAGCCGGCGTTTCGCCCGGACGGCACCATCACCGCCGGCAATGCGCCGGGGCTGAACAGCGGGGCGGCGGCCATGATCGTTGCCGAACGTTCGCTGGCCGAAAGCAAGGGGCTGGCGCCGATGGCGCGGCTGGTGGCCTATGGGGTGGGCGCGGTGGAGCCCGGCCTGTTCGGGCTTGGGCCCGTCCCGGCGGTGCGGCAGGTGCTGCAGCGCGCCGGCTGGCAGCTGGGCGACATTGAACGCATCGAGATCAATGAAGCCTTTGCCACGGTTCCCCTGGCAGTGGCCGCGGAGCTTGGCCTGCCCCACGACATCATCAATGTCGATGGTGGCGCCATTGCGCACGGCCATCCGATCGGAGCGACCGGTGCGGTGCTGACGACGCGCCTGCTGCATGCCATGCGCGCGGACGGCATCCGGCGCGGCATCGTCACGCTGTGCATTGGCGGCGGCCAGGGGATTGCGCTGGCGCTCGAGGCGCTGGCCTGAAGGAACAAGCATGAGCATCCAATACATCGAGGACCTGGCGCCGGGCCAGAAGTATGGTTCGGGGCGGCTGACCGTCGAGCCGGACAAGATCAAAGCCTTCGCTGCCGAGTTCGACCCGCAGCCTTTCCATCTCGACGAAGCGGCTGCGCGCGGCACGCTGTTTCGCGGCCTGGCCGCGAGCGGCTGGCATACGGCGGCGCTGACCATGCGCCTGCTGGTCGACGGTGAACTCCGGCCGGCCGGCGGCATCATCGGGGCAGGCTTCGAGGCGTTGCGTTGGCCCAAGCCGGTGCGGCCCGGCGATGTGTTGCGTGTGGAGAGCGAGATCCTGGAGGTGCGGACGTCGAAGTCGCGTCCCGATCAAGGCATCGCGAAGGTGCGCATCACAACCTTCAACCAGCATGACGAACCCGTGCAGGCCGGCGTCGTCAACCTGGTCGTGCAGTCCCGTCCCGCTGGCAACGCATAGACGGGGGCGCCATGAAGATATTGGTACTCGGTGCCGGTGCGATGGGTGGCTACTACGGCGCGCGACTGATCGAGGCGGGCGCGGATGTCACGTTCCTGGTGCGGCCTGGCCGCGCGCAGGCGCTGGAACGCCATGGGCTGGCGGTGCGCAGTGAGCTTGGCGACTTCCATCGTCCGGTAAGAACGGTTCTGGCGGGCGAGGTCGATGCGCAGTATGACCCGCAGTACGACCTCATCCTGCTGGCCTGCAAGGCCTACGACCTTGATGACGCGATCGCAGCGATCAGCCCGGCCGTTGGCACCGGCACCGCGGTACTGCCGCTGCTCAATGGCCTGGCTGCCTATGACCGGCTCGACCAGCGCTTTGGCAGGGAGCGCGTGCTGGGCGGGGTCTCCTATATCGCGACAACGCTGGCAGCGGACGGACCCGTGCTGCACGCTGGCCGCATGGACCGGCTGGTGGTCGGCGCGCGCGCCGCGCAGACCTCGGCGCTGGCCACGGAATTTCATGCGCTGGTATCCGGGGCAGCGGGCACGCGCGAGGTATCGGGCGCGATCGAGCAGGAACTCTGGAACAAGTGGGCCATGATCGCCGCAGGCGCGGTCATGACATGCCTGATGCGAGGGACCGTCGCGGACATCATGAAGACGCAGGACGGTCAGCGCCTGATGCTTGACGCGATCGCGGAGTGCCGGACGGTGGCCCAGCTATGCGGCCACGCCATCCCGGAACCCGTTGCCGATGCCATGCGGGGCCGCCTGCTGGACCGTGCCTCGACCTGGGCGGCCTCGATGGCGCGGGATATTGCCCAGGGCGCCCCACGCATTGAAGCCGATGCCATCGTCGGCGATCTTATCGCACGCGCAGCCAGGCACGGGCGCGATCTCCCGTTGAGCCGCGCGGCCTATTGCCACCTGCAAGTCTATGAGGGTCAGCGCGCTGCGCAACAGAACGCCGGCTGATCGGACCTCGCCCCACTGACAGACTTCACGACATGACCACTTTTTCTTCTTTGCTGCAGCACACGGAAGGCCGCGTGCTGGTGCTCACCATCAACAATCCCGGCAAGCGCAACGCCATCGCGGCCGACCTCTATGACAATATCCGCGCCGCACTGGCCGCTGCTGCCGACAATCCCGAGATTGGCGCGATCGTGCTGACCGGCGCCGACAACTACTTTTGTGCGGGCGGCGATCTGGAACTGATCAGCAAGCGGCGGGAACTGACCTACGAGGAGCGCATCGAGCGCCTCGGGCACCTGCACGACGTGGTAGGCAAGCTGCGCGATTTTCCCAAGCCGATCGTGGCAGCGGTCGAAGGCGGGGCGGCGGGCGCGGGCTTCTCGCTGGCAGTGGCCTGCGACCTGCTCGTGGCGTCCGCCGGTGCCGCCTTTTCGATCGCCTATGTGAAGGTGGGGCTGACTCCGGACGGCGGCATTACGGGCCTGCTGGCGCAGAGCCTGTCGCGGCAGGTGCTGACGCAACTTGCGTTGACCGGTGATCGCATCACGGCGGAGCAGTTGCAGCACTTCGGGGTAGTCAACCAGCTGGTGGACGCGGGACAGGCCGGCGCGGTGGCGATCGCGCTGGCGGAGCGGCTTGCGCAAGGGCCACAGCAGGCCATGGCATCGATCAAGGCATTGTGCCGGCATGCCCATGAGCGCACGCTCGGCGATCAGCTCGAAGCCGAACGGATTGCGATGGCCGTGGCCCAGGGCGGTGCCGAAGCTGCCGAAGGCATTGCTGCATTTCTTGGGAAGCGGCCCGCCGATTTTGCCAGCCTGCGCCGCGGCGCGGCTGGCTGAGCGCATGGCCACGGGGGCCTCCACCAGGAGGCCCCCGACCACGCCTTACTGGCCGGCCAGCTTCAGGTTCTTGGCAATGCGGGTCAGCTTGGCGTGTTCGCCGTTCAGGAAGGCTTGCGCCTGGGCCATGGTCATTGGCTCAATCGCGCGCTGAAGGTTGACGCTGCGGCGGGTCCGGTTCTCGGGGCTGGTCACCCAGGCGTTCATGGCCTCCACCACGCGTGCCGTCACGGCGTCCGGCGTATCCGGCGGGGCCAGCACGCCTGCCCACTGGCTGTACTCGAAATCGGCCAGGGCCTTGTTTTCAGACAGCGCGGGCACATCGGGCAACGACGGATGCCGGGCCTTGCTGGCGACTCCGATCGGCTTGAAGCGGCCGGCCTTGATCATGCCGTAGGTCGGCCCCCCCATGGGAATGAAGGTCAGGTCTACCTGTGCTCCGGCGATGTCGTTGGTGACCGGGGCCGCGCCCTTGTAGGGCACTTCCAGGAAGCGCACGCCGGTACGGGCCTGGAAGTCGGCGCCTACCAGGTGGGGCGCCGAACCGGGGCCCCAGTGAGCCAGCGACAGTGGGCGGTTCTTCGGGTTCTTTGCGTAAGCAATGACCTCGTCGACGTTCTTGAACGACAACGAGGGATTCGAGACCAGGATGAAGTCCGATATCCCGGTGAAGCCCGCCAGCCTGAACTTCTCCGGCGCATACCTCGCCGACGCAATGGTGAGCGGCGCGACCAGGAAGTCGATGCCGGTCGTGCCCAGCAACGTGTAGCCATCGCTGGCGCTGCGCAGCACGTTCATCGCGCAGATCGAGCCGCTTGCGCCGGGGAGGTTGTCGGCAATGATGCTTTGCCCCAGGCTGCGCTTCATCACCACGGCTGCCGCGCGGATCGATTCGTCCGCCGGGCCGCCGGCGGGAAATGCGACCTTGACGATAATCGGCTTGCTCGGATAGGGCGCCTGCGCCCACAGCCAGGACGGCGCAAGCAGCGCCGGCGCGGCGCCGCAGGCGGCCTGCAACAGGCGCCGACGCGAAAGCTGGATGGTCATGGTTGTCTCCTTGATGGATGCTGCGAGCCGTCATGCCGTGCGCCAGGCGTGAGGCGCTGCCGGCATGCGGCTCGCACGGCCTCTGGCGAGACCCTGCTTTTTTGGGAACGGGCTACTCGTAGGCCA
Organism: Cupriavidus sp. LA-1; assembly: GCF_055385985.1. Taxonomy (NCBI): domain Bacteria; kingdom Pseudomonadati; phylum Pseudomonadota; class Betaproteobacteria; order Burkholderiales; family Burkholderiaceae; genus Cupriavidus; species Cupriavidus sp. LA-1. The sequence continues at coordinate 1,181,949 of NZ_AP031387.1, forward strand.
CCGCGTACTTGATCGTCAGCGTCGTGAACGCCTTGCCGATGGTGGCTAGCGCGGCCTCCCTTTGCTCGTGGCTCAGGGCGGCGGGCAGCACCAGCGTGGACAGGATGCCCTGGTCGCCACGGTCTTCGATGCGGATATCGACAAGCGGAACCGGCGTATCCGCCTTGACCTCGGCAAGCATTTGCCGCTGCGCCCGCAGTACGGCGTCGGTGCGCAGCGTGTTCTTCTGGATCTTGCCGACTGCGGTCTTCGGGATGGCTTCGACCACGTAGAACTGCTTGGGCACGGCGGCGCGTTCCGGGATCACCTCATAGGCGTAGTGCTTGATGCGGCCGATCGGGTAGGTGCTGCCCGGCTTGAGCGCGATATAGGCGACCGGCAGCTCCCCGGCATGCGCGTCCGGCAGGCCGACGGCGGCGGCATCGAATACCTCGGGGTGCCGATACAGCGCCTCTTCGATCATGCGCGGATCGATATTGTTGCCGCCGCGGATGATCAGGTCCTTGGCCCGGCCGGTCAGCCAGAAGTAGCCATCCTCGTCCGCATAGCCCAGGTCGCCGGTATTGAACCAGCCGCCCTCGAACCAGATGCTCTTGTTCTGCTCCGGGTTCAGGTAGCCGGCGAAGATGTTGGGGCCGCGCACCACTACAATGCCGGGTTCACCCGGCGCGCAGTCGCGCTGGATGTGCCCATTGGCAGCCTTGACGACCTTCATCTCCTGGTAGGCCATGGGAAGGCCGATGGAGCCGATGCGCCGCTCGCCATAGCGCGGGTTGGTTGCGCTCAGCGCGGTACCCTCGGTCAGACCGTAGCCTTCAAAGATCTTCGCCCCGGTCTTCTGCTCGAACGCCTCCGCGACGGCCACTGACAGCGGCGCCGTGCCGCAGCTCGCCGCGCTGAGAGAGCTGATGTCGGCGTCCCCGATCGGAATGTTCAGGGCCATGTTCACCACGCTCGGCACCATGCCCAACCCGGTGACCCCGAAATGTTCGACGATCTGCCAGAGATTGCGGATGACGGACGGATCGCGCCAACCGCTGGACGTCAGCAGCACGACCGATGCGCCACGGGCCAGCGGCATCAGGCAATTGGTGAGCACGCCCGTGACATGGAACATCGGCACGCCGCAGACGCGCACGTCGTTGGGCTGGACGTCGATCTGCATCGCGCTCACCCAGGCCATGGCCACTTCGTTGCCGTGCGTGTGGAGGGCAAGCTTGGGCGTGCCGGTGGTGCCGCCGGTATGGAACATCGAGGCGGTATCCTGCGGCGAGAACACCCGCTGGCTGTCAAGCGCCTCGCCCTGGAAGCGGGAAAGCCCGGCATCGAGGTCGACAATCCCTGCCTCGCTCGCGGTGCCGCCGCCGGCCTTGATCCAGTGCTGTACGCCGGGCAGCTCGCGCCGCACCAGCATGGCCTTGTTCCAGGCCTCGATATCCGCGTCGGGGCCATAGGCGATTACCGCCTTGGCGCCGGCATTGCGCAGCAGCGCTGCGATGATCTCCGGCTCAAGCATCCAGTTGACCGGGCAGGCAATGCCAGTCGCCTCGCTGCCCCAGAGCGCGTACTGGGACTCCGGTGTCACCGGCATCAGAACCCCGATGACGTCGTCGGGGCCCAGGCCCAGCGAGTGCAGCAGGTTGGCAGTCTGCGTGATGCGCCCGAACAGCTGCGCATGGGTGATGGTGAACGCCTTGTCCAGCTCGTCGCCGGAGGCGAAGTAGTGCAGGGCGGGCGCTTCCGGCGCACGGTCGCGCGCCAGGCGCAGCAGCGCGTAGGTGCTGTCAGGCAGTTGCCGTTCGGCAAGCGGCGTCTGCTCGAAATGCCTGATATCGGCAAGCGTCGTGACCTTCAGCCGCGGCTGGTAGGGATCGGCCCGACCCGGGCTGGCCGGAATCCGTGTGTTGAGCTGGGTCATGATCAGGTTCCCTGGTAGACCGGACGGCGCTTGTTCAGGAACGCCTCACCGCCTTCATGCATGTCGTCCGTGCTGAACAGCGTGGCAAAGGCAAGCTGCTCCAGCATCAGCGCGGTATCGAGCGTCGCGTCCTGGCCGTTGTTGATCATCAGCTTGGCCATGGCAATGGAGTGCGGAGATTTCTCTGCGATGCGTCGCACATACGCCTTCGCTTCCTCCAGTACCTCGCTGGCGGGCACCACCTTGTTGACGAGCCCGATGCGGTAGGCCTCGTCCGGCTTGATGATTTCGCCGGTGAAGATCATTTCCTTGGCGCGTGTCGCCCCAACCAGCCGGGTCAGACGCTGGGTGCCGCCGCGTCCCGGAATCAGGCCCACATTGGTTTCGGTCTGTCCGAGCAAGGCGTTGTCCGCGGCGACGCGCAGGTCGCACGCCATCGCCAGCTCCAGGCCGCCGCCGAAGCACGGTCCTGCAATGGCCGCGATCACGGGGATGGTGCTGTGGTGGATCAGCGCCCACAGGTCGGGCGCGCCGCTGGTCGGGACGAAGGCCTCGATCGGGCGGCGCGCGAGCATCTCGGGAATGTCGCCCCCGGCGACGAACGCCTTGGTACCGCCCCAGAGGACGATGCCGCGAACGGTCCGGTCGGCCATCAGCGAAGACAGGGCCGCGTAGAGGTCGCTGCGCAGTGCCGTGTTGAGTGCGTTGTATTTTTCCAGCCGGTTCATGGTGACGACGGCACACGGGCCATCCCGGTCCACGAAGACGGTTTCGTACTCGGTGATATTGCTCATCGGTTGTCTCCTGTTGTTCCGGCGTCTCTTAGTGAATGAACTCGAACAGCCCGGCCGCGCCCATGCCGCCGGCGGCGCACATGGTCACCACGCCGTACTTGGCCTTGCGGCGGCGCCCTTCGAGCAGGATGTGGCCGACCTGGCGCGCACCCGTCATGCCATACGGATGTCCGATGGCGATGGCGCCGCCGTTGACATTGACGCGCTCCAGCGGCAAGCCCAGCTGGTCGATGCAATACAGCGCCTGGCAGCCAAAGGCCTCGTTGAGCTCCCACAGGTCGATGTCGTCGATGGAGAGCTCGTTGCGCTCCAGCAGGCGCGGGACCGCACGGACCGGGCCGACACCCATTTCATCCGGTTCCACGCCCGCGGTGGCCAGGCTCACGAAGTACCCCAGGGGTTCGAGGCCGCGCCGTTCCGCCTCGCGCTCGGACATCACGACCAGCGCCGCGGCGCCGTCCGACAACTGGCTCGAATTGCCGGCCGTCACCTGGTAACCTTCGCCCTTGACGGCGGGCAGCACGCGCAGCTTCTCCAGCGTGGTGTCGGCACGAACACCTTCGTCGGCTTCGAGCAGGAACTCGACCATGGAAGTCTCGCCGGTGTCCTTGTTCGTCACCGACTTGAGCGATGCGAGCGGAACAATCTCGTCCGCGAAACGGCCTGCTTGCTGGGCTGCGACGGTGAGCTGCTGGCTGCGCACCGAGAACTCGTCGGCGCGCTCGCGCGACATGTCATAGCGCTTGGCCAGGATCTCGGCGGTATCGATCATGTGCAGATAGACATCGGGCCGATTCTTTGCAAGCCAGGCCTCTTGTTGGGCAACCTTCAGCGTGACCGGCTGCGACAGGCTGATGGATTCGACGCCACCCGCCACCATCACCGGCACCTTGTCGATCAGGACGCGCTGCGCGGCGAAGGCCACCGCCTGCAACCCGGACGCGCAGAAGCGCGTCAGCGTGGTGCCGCTCACGGTCACGGGCAGGCCAGCGCGGATAGCGCCCGCGCGGGCAACATTGCCGCCGGTGGCGGCGATGGGTTGGCCGCAGCCAAAGATGATGTCTTCGACTTCCCCTCCGTCGATTCCCGCGCGCTGGACGGCATGCTGGATGACATGGCCGGCCATGGTCGCCCCATGGGTCATGTTGAAGGCGCCACGGCTGGCCTTGCCGATGGGGGTGCGGGCGTACGAAACGATGACTGCGCGAGACATGGGTTCTCCTTTGGAGTTGATGGATGCAGACGTCATGGGCCTGCCAGGCCACAAATGTAGACGGTGGATACATTGAGTGAAGCATCGTCCATGGGAATGAACGAGCAGGCGGCAGCGATGAAGGTGTGAGGCGTATCGCTCGTACCGTTGGCTCAGGATCTCGCCGGGTGCGCTCAGTGTATCCACTGTCTACATCCTAGGCGGACGATCTTGAAGACGTCAAGAACTCGTGGGCATTGTTCGGGTTTACCTGCCTCTGCATTTCTTGACGGTACCCGACACGCTCTCTAGGATATAGACACTGGCTAGATTGACGTTGGCCGAAAGGGACGACATAGAACCGGAGGGACAGAAATTGGAATTCACTGGTGCACAAGTCATCAAGGCTTCCAGGGAGGAGGTCTGGAAGCGGTTGAATGATCCGGCTACGTTCCAGCGATGCTTGCCGGGATGCGAGCAATACCTGCAGGTCGATGACGGCGGCTATGACGCGGTCATCGTCGCGGCCGTCGGGCCGATCAAGGCGCGTTTCAAGGGCACGGCCCGCTTCTCGGACCACCAGGAGGGCATTGGTTATCACATCGAAGGCAGCGGCAGCGGTGGCGTCGCAGGCTTCGGCAAGCTGGGCGCCGATGTCCGGCTGGAAGACGTCGAAGGCGGCACTGCCCTGCATTACGTTGCCGCGGCGCAGATGGGAGGGAAGCTGGCACAGATCGGATCCCGTCTGGTCGGCGCCGTGGCGAACAAGTTCCTGGCGGAGTTCTTTTCCCGCTTTGAAAAGCTGGTGAGTCTTGACGGAGATAGGGGCAGCTCCCTGGCACCTTCCTCTGACTAGACCTCGGCCGGCAAGGGTAGGCCTGCTCTTTTTTTTCTTCTTTAGTATGATGATCATAATACTATGAGCGTGAGGCCCGGCACTGATGGCCGCCGGTCAAACGGGGATAGAGAGGTGACAGTGAAAATAGAGAACACTATCAATGGCGTGAGCGGCACAACCGAGATAGAGCCGAGGCGGCTCCTGGTGCATTTTTTGCGGGACCAGAAGCGACTGACCGGCGTCCATATCGGTTGCGACACCTCGCAGTGCGGCGCCTGCACGGTGCTGATCGACGGAACGACCGTGAAGTCATGCACCGTGCTGGCCGCCCAGACCGACGGCTGCGAGCTCCATACGATCGAGGGGATGGACAACGATCACACGACGACCGTCCTGAAGGAAGCCTTCAACGAGCTTCATGGCCTCCAGTGTGGGTTCTGTACCCCGGGAATGCTGCTGGCGGCACGCGCGCTCCTTGCGCGTCAGGCCGCGCCCTCGGAACACGAAGTCAGGGAAGCGCTGCACGGCAACCTGTGCCGCTGCACCGGGTACCAGAACATCGTCGACGCAGTGCTGCTCGCCGCGACGAGATTGCAGTCCGTTGCCCGTGAGGAGGCTTGAGATGAGCGACGCACAGAGCAGTAGTGCAACCAGGTACATCGGCAAGTCGGTCAGGCGCCGCGAGGACAAGCGACTGATGAGCGGCCGGGGCAAGTTCACCGATGACCATCAGTTCCCGGGCATGGTGTTCGCGGCCTTCGTCAGGTCGCCGTTTGCCCACGCCAACGTACGCGGTATCGATACGGCGGAGGCGCGCGCGCTGCCTGGCGTGATCGGCGTGCTGACCTATGCCGATATCGAGGGCAAGGTCGGCGACATACGGCCGAACTGGGTGGTGGGCAACTCGAAGGTGCCACCGCATCCTCCGCTTGCCGCCGATCGTGTGCGGTACGTCGGAGAGGCCGTGGCGATGGTGGTGGCACAAACGCGCGAGATCGCGGCGGACGCAGCAGAGCTCGTCGCGGTCGACTACGACGAGCTTCCGGCCGTCGTCGATGCCGAAGCGGCACTGGCGGACACGGCGCCCCAGCTGCACGACAACGTCCCCGGCAACCACATTGGCGTCTTCCGGCAAAAGGGCGGCAACTACGAGGAGGCGGTTAAGCAGGCTGACCGGGTCGTGTCGATCCGGCTGGTCAACCAGCGGCTGATACCCAGTCCCCTTGAGCCTCGGGCGCTTTGCGCGAATTTCGATCCCGTTGAGGAGCGCCTGACGTTTATCGTTCCCACGCAGGTTCCGCATATGTCGCGGCGCTGGCTGGCGGAAACGCTCAGGTGGCCGGAGCACCGGATCCGGCTGGTGGCGCCGGATATCGGCGGCGGCTTCGGCGCCAAGATGCACTTCTATGCGGAAGAGGTGCTGGTGGCGTTCGCATCCCGGCACTTCGGCTTTCCGATCAGCTGGACCGAGACGCGCAGCGAGAATTGTGTGGCGACCACGCACGGCCGTGCGCATACGGAGTACGTGGAAGCTCCCGTCACCAATGACGGCAAGGTGCTGGGGATCAGGCTGCGCTCGTTCGCCAATCTCGGGGCCTATCTCTCCAATATGGCAACGGGTATCCCCACCATCAACACGGCCAACTACATCACCGGCAACTACCAGATTTCGTCGGTCGACACGGAGGTCAATCTGGTGACGACCAACACCACGCCGGTCGACGCCTACCGGGGCGCCGGACGCCCGGAAGCCGCCTATATCATCGAGCGGCTGATGGATGCGGCGGCCGGCGAACTCGACATCGACCCGGTTGAACTGCGCCGCCGCAACCTGGTGCGCTCGGACCAGTTTCCATACCAGCCGCACGACGGCGCGCGCGGCAAATGGGATTCCGGCGACTACGAAGCATGCCTGGCCAAGGCGACCGAGCTGATCGGCTACCAGAGCTGGCGGGAGCAGCAAGCCACGCTGCGCCAGCAGGGCAGATACATCGGCATCGGGGTGATCTGCTATCTCGAGCTGGTGGGCATGGGCATTTCACCGATGCTGGAGAAGGTCGGTTTCGACCGGGGCGGCTGGGAGAGCGCGCATGTGCGCGTGCATTCCGATGGCAAGGTCACGCTGTTCAGCGGATCGATGCCGCAAGGCCACGGCCACGCCACCAGCTTTGCGCAGATCGTCGCGGAAGTCCTGCAACTGCCGATGGACGATATCGATGTCGTCCAGGGCGACACCGACCGCGTGCTGGCAGGGCATGGCACCTTCAATTCGCGATCCATGCCAGTAGGGGGCAGCGCTGCCTATATGGCGGCGGGCAAGATCCTCGCAAAAGCACGCCGGATCGCCGGCCTCATGCTGGAGGTTCCTGAAGAGGAAGTCCGCTATGCGGATGGCCAGTTCACAAGCGCAGCCAATGCCACCGTCATTCCCTTCGCGCGGGTCGCAAGAATGGCATATCTTGCGCACAAGCTGCCCAGGGATCTTGAGGCCGGCCTGGATGAGCGCGTCTTTTATGAGCCGGTCTCCATGGGAGCGCCGAACGGTTGCCATGCAGTGGTCGTGGAGGTCGATGCGGAGACCGGCACAGTGGCCATTCTTGATTACGTGGCCGTGGATGACGTTGGCGTCATGATCAATCCCATGCTGTGCCACGGCCAGATGCACGGCGGGATCGCGCAAGGCATCGGGCAGGCACTGTTCGAAGAGGCAAAGTATGACGAGGCCGGGCAATTGCTTTCGGGTTCGCTGCTCGACTATGGCTTCCCGCGCATCGAGCAGATCCCGCGCATGCGTACCGGTTTCCATGTCTCTCCGGCGCCGTCGAACCCGCTGGGCGCCAAGGGCATCGGAGAAGCCGGCTGCGTCGGTGCGCCGCCCGCGATCGTCGCGGCGGTATGCGATGCCTTGAAGCCATTCGGCATATCCCATCTCGATATGCCGCTGACGCCGCCGAAGGTCTGGCGTGCGATCCACGAGACAAGCCGGAGCGCGACATGATTCCCTATGAAGTCGAGTACGTCCGGGCGGGCAGTGTGCAGCAGGCACTTGCCATGTTGGCGCAGAACCCCGACGCCAAGATCCTGGCCGGCGGCCATACGCTGCTGCCAATGATGAAACTGAGGCTGGCCAGGCCGGCCTTGCTGGTCGATATCGGCCGCCTGCCTGAACTCCGTGGCATCACGGTCGGCCAGGACGGCATCTCGATCGGCAGCGCGACCACGCACGCCGAACTGGAGGCAAGCGCGGAACTGAAGCAACTCGCGCCGCTGTTTCCGCTCGCCGCGAGCGTGATTGCCGATCCGACGGTCAGGAACCGCGGCACGATCGGCGGCGCGCTGGTACACGCCGACCCTTCGGCGGACTGGCCGGCGGTAGTGCTTGCGGCCGGCGCCGAGATGGAAATAGTGGGCGCGCAGGGCACCAGGCGCATCCCCGCGCACGAGTTCTTTGTCGGCTTCATGTCTTCGGCGGTGCAGCCGGACGAAGTCCTGACGCGCATCCATGTGCCATCGCCGGCCGCAACGCGGGTCGCCTACCACAAGTTCCGGCATCCTTCGTCAGGCTACGCGGTGGCTGCCGCGGCGGTGGCGATCGGCGTGGTCAACGATGGCTATGCATGGGGGCGGATCGGTATTACCGGCGTCGCCGATACGGCATTTCGCGCAAAATCGGCCGAGGCATTGCTGGAAGGCAACCTCGCTGACATCGCGGACAAGCTGGAAGCCATTGTCGACGCGGCATTCGCCGGCGTGACGCCGCTGGAAGACAACTTCGCGGATGGCACCTACCGGCTTCAGCTGGGCCGGGTCATGCTGAAGCGGGCGCTCCGCGAAGCCCTCGAGCCGCGAGGCTGAAGTGCTGCAAAGCCAGGGGGCTACGACTGCGCGGCGCTGCGTGGCCTTGCCTTTGGCTTGCTTGCGGCGGCATCCGGAGCGACTGCCGCCGCTTTTTTCTTTCCTGCCGCCAGCAGGCCGGTCAGCACGAACTGCTGGACGCTCTGCCGCCATTGGGCCAGCGCGACCTTCGGGCGCGGGCTCGGGCCGGTCGGCCTGGCACTGAAGAACATGCTGACGCCATGCATGGCCGACCATGCGCAGCGCACCATCATGTCATCGAACTGCTCGGCGAGGTGGTTTTCCCGGAAGTAGTCCTGGACCGCACCGGACAACAGCTGGTAAGAGGCGCTGCCAGCTTCGAGCAGGTCGGGGTACTTCACCTTGTCCTCGATCTGTGGTCCGAACATCAGGTAGAAGAGGGCCGGATGCCTGACGGCGAACTCGATATAGCCATCCATGACGGTGAGCAGCCGGGCCTCGGCCGTCATCTCGGGCGATAGCCGGGCCCGCCGCACAGCGACCAGTTCACGGAATCCGTCGGCTGCGATCGCGGCCAGCAGGCCCTCCTTGTCGGCAAACTGGTTGCGCGGCGCGCCGTGGGACACCCCCGCAAGCTTGGCCGCGGAGCGCAGCGTCAGCCCGTGGACGCCCTTGTCGGCCAGGATCTCCCTGCCGCAGCGGATCATTTCCTCCCGCAGATTGCCATGGTGATAGCTTTGACGGGCCGGGCGGGCCGGGCGGGCTGGGGAGGAAGTCATGAGTGCGGTTTGCGGTGTCGTCAGGCCTCCATATTAGCGCCAACCATCTCCTGCCCCTGGACTTGCCGCAAGCCGGGAGAGCGCACGCATGGCCGGTCAGCGGCCGCAGGGCATTGCGCTACAGGGAAGACTGGAGGGCATCCACGATTTCGGTGGACAGCGCTTCCGAGCGGACGGCGCGGGCCAGCACAAGGCCGCCGACCATGGCTGCAAGCGTAACGATCGCGTCCTTGCGCGAAGCCTCATCATTACTCCCGGCGACCAGTTCGATCAGCGACACGACCCGCGCCTCGAAGCGCCGCCGCGTCCTGGCGTCAAGGCGAGAGACATCGGTGCCGAGCGCCGCGATGGCGCAACCCGCTCCAGGGTTGTCGCGGTGCTTCTTGTTCACGTAGGCGCCAACGATGGCGCTCTTGCGCTGCCGGGGCGGCGCCGCTTGCGCGGCCTGCCCGAGAAACTCCATGGTCTGGTCGAAGGCGGCATCGATCGCCTCGGCAATCAGGGCATCCTTGGACTCGAAGTGTGCGTAGAAGCCGCCATGCGTCAAGCCCGCGCTCTTCATCAACTGCGCCACGCCGATGCCATTGACACCGTGCTTGCGGAATTGCGTCGAAGCCGCCTTGACGATGTGCTGGTGGGTCTCGGCTTTCTGGTCGTGTGAATAACGCATGGTCAGGGCGGGAAGAGTGGAAGAGCGCAGGGGTCTCTGCAATATATAGCATTACGATCATCATGGCATCCGATTCCTCCTGGATGTCAGCGCGCAATGACGCGCATTGGCGCGTATCCCGCACTCCCGAGCCTGCCCTTAGGGATAGCACCGAGGGGAGCGGGCGTGATCTTGCTTGACCCTGCCGGTTCCCCTGCCTAGGATGTAGACGCCGGATACATTCGGTGATCGTGATCGAGGGATGTTCAATGAACTGCGGCATCGCCAGGCTGGCGGAGGTGAAATGAGACAAGAACTGAACCGCGCATTCGCGCTTGCTATGTCGGCCACGCTGGTGCTGACACATGCCGCGGCACATGGCAGCGAAGCGGCAACAAGACAGACGGGACCCAGCCTGGCGCAGGCCGGTTCACAGCCTGTCAGCATCGTGCACAAGACCCTGGCGCTGCACGTCGACTACGAAGACTTCACGCGCAGCTTCGAGGCCATTCTTGGCAGGTTCGATCCCGCCGCGTTGGCTTCGCTGCTGGCCAGCGACCCCGGTGCAGCGGACGCGCGCATTGCGCGCATGGAGGGCGAGCAGGGATTGATGATTTTCGCGGCGCAGAACCATGGCGCGCTGTTCGCCATGACTGGCTCGCCCAGGAAAGCCAAGCGCTATCACGTCGGAAACCCGAGGATTGCGCTGCAGATGACCAGGCTCGATATCCGCGCCGGCCTCTATGCACCACTGTCCGTGCTGGTCTATGAAGCGGAACCCGGCGTCGTGAACGTCGACTTCGACCAGCCTTCCACGTTGTTCGGCCAGTTCGGCAAACCGGCCGTTACAGCGATCGGCCTCACACTCGATCGAAAGCTGGAGGCCGTGATTGAGCGGGCCGCGCTACTTGCTGTCCAGCGGTAAGCCTGGAAACAGGGAAATCCGGTGTGCCACGGATCGATCGCGAGGTGGCGCAGGGACTGATCGATACGGCGCACCGGACGTGCCCGTACGCGAAGGCGCTGCACGGCAACATCCAGATCGAAACCAAGCTGGTCTAGCGGGTTTGCACGGATCGGGCGCAAGTGTAGCCGGCAGTACAAGGCAGCGCGGCGGTGGGCTGCCACCGCCGCGCTGCCTTGCCGGGTTCAGCAGATCGTGTAGGTGGTCCGCTCGCCAGGGTTGTAGAGCTCCCTGGCCAGTGCCAGGATCTGGTCCCGATGATCGTCGAAGGTGGCGAGAAGGGCGGCTTCTTCAGCGGCGCCCTGGTGGCTCAGGCGCAAAAGGATATCGTCAGTGACCTGGAATGCCACTTCGCGCGCGTTGTCGTAGCCCCAGAAACAAACGCAGTGATGCGCTGCATCGTAGCTGCGGCTGGGATTGGGAAAGTTCAGTGCCATTGCAGACTCCTGTCCGGTGCAGGAACGCCGTGCAAGGTTGGTTGCAGGCGCCGGCGGGTGCTGCCAGCCCTAGTATGCGCCTGTTTGCCGGAAGCCGGGCATCTGTTCGCCGTCGCTTGCCGCGGCCCATGGCTGCCCTTCCCGGAAAGATATCTACTTGGCCGGCGATTTAGCGCGTATGCTGGGGTTGCCATTACCTCCAGGCAAGCCACTCAGGAGTCCATCATGGCCAAGAGTCAACTACGCAGCAGCCGCGAAGCCAAGAAACCCAAGCAACCGAAGAAGCCATCCGCGCCGGCTTCACCCTTCAGCACGGCCCAGGCCCGGGGCGGGCACGATGATGTCGCCAAGAAGAAAAAATGATTGAAGCCGGCGGCACAGGGACCCTCTGGTCCCTTGCCTTCCTCGCGGTATTGCTTGGTCTCTACGGCTACATCATCCGGGTGGGCATTCACCACAAGCCGGTGTTCGGCATGGCGAAGCATTCGCTGCGGTACTGGTGGCACCGGCTGGCCCACGTGACCAGGTAGCCGAGCCAGGTGCACAACGCAGGCCAGTCAGGCCGGCGCCGGGAAAGGTGTTGTCGCGCACCCCCAGACATGTTGGCGGAGGTAGTCAAGCACCCGCGTCGCGCGGGCGGACAGCGGCCACTCCGACCGGTGGATCAGCCACAGCGTGTCGACTACCGGCGCCCCGCAATCGACCACCCTGACCGCATCCGCGCGGGCAAAGGCTTGGTGCGCGTAGCGCGGGATCACCGTGAAGCCCAGCCCGCGCGCCACCGGTTCCAGGATCAGACCGATATGGTTGGAGAAGCCGCGGCAGGGCAGGCTGCCCACGCCGGGGTTGGCGGGGAAGCGCCGGCTGAGCAGCCGGCTCGCCATTGCCTGCCCATCGGGGTGGTCGATAAAGCCGATGCGTGCCAGGTCCTCCCACGTGTGAACCGTCTCCTGCGCGGGGATCACAAGTTCAAGCGACTCCGCGGTGAAGGGGCTGGCCGTCAGGCGCGCATCGTCCGGCGGCAGCGTGACCAGGCCCAGTTCATAACGGTTCTGCAGCACGGCCTCCACCACCTCCTGGTCCGGGGCGAAGCGGTGGCGCACGACCACGCCGCGGTTGGCCTGCTGGAACGCCAGCAAGACCGGGTACAGGTACAGCCCGATGCTGCCCGGCGTGATCAGCGAGACCTCGCCGTTGGTGCCGTCCGCATCCGACAGGCGCGTGCGCAGCCGCTCGTCGGCCTTGTCCAGTTCGCGGCAGTAGTCCAGCAACGCGTTGCCGGCGGGTGTCAGCTCGAGCGCACGCGGGCGGCGGATCAGCAGCGGCCCGAACTCGCTCTCCAGATGGCGCACATGCTGGCTGACGGCGGCCTGGGTCAGCCCAAGCTGGTCAGCCGTACGGGTGAAGTTGCCCAGTTCGGCAAGCGTGGCGAACGAGCGGAGCCACTGTGGGTGCACCATAATGAATATTTATCACGATCATAACTGGTTGGTGGTTTTCATTATAGTGGCGGGGGCCTAGCATAGCGGTCATGCCAACCTCCGCAATGCAGGAATCCAAGAGCATGTCCGCCCTGTTTACCCCGTTCGAACTGAAAGATGTCACCCTGCGCAACCGCATCGCAATTCCGCCGATGTGCCAGTACAGCGCCGTCGATGGCCTGACCAACGACTGGCACCTGGCCCACTACACCGGACTGGCGCGCGGCGGCGCCGGCCTGGTCATCGTCGAAGCGACCGCTGTGTCCGCCGATGGCCGCATCACGCCGGGGTGCACCGGCCTGTGGAACGATGCGCAGATGGCCGGCATGGCCCGCATCGCCGCCGCGATCAAGGCCGGTGGCGCGGTACCGGGCATCCAGATCGCGCATGCCGGGCGCAAGGCCAGCGCCAACCGGCCCTGGGAAGGGGACGATCATATCGCCGAAGGTGACCCGCGCGGCTGGGACACGCTGTCGCCGTCGGCCGTGGCCTTTGGCGCGCACCTGCCCAAGGTGCCCCGGGCCATGACCCTGGATGATATTGCCCGGGTCCAGCGCGACTTTGTCGATGCGGCACGCCGGGCGCGTGAAGCCGGCTTCGAATGGCTCGAACTGCATTTTGCCCACGGCTACCTGGCGCAGAGCTTTTTCTCGCGCCACGCCAACCAGCGCACTGACGCATATGGCGGCAATGCCGCCGGCCGCAGCCGCTTCCTGCTGGAGACGCTGGCTGCGGTGCGCGAGGTATGGCCCGAACACCTGCCGCTGACCGCGCGTTTCGGCGTGGTCGAGTTCGACGGGCACGACGAGCAGACGCTGGCGGAATCCGTCGAACTGGCGCGCGCCATGCGCGAGGGCGGGCTGGACCTGCTCAATGTCAGCGTGGGCTTCTCCACGCCGGAGGCGAAGATCCCCTGGGCGCCGGCATTCCTTGCGCCGATTGCCGGCCGCGTGCGCAGCGAAGCCCGGCTGCCGGTCGCTTCCTCGTGGGGCATCGACGATCCGCAGCTTGCGGATCGCGCGGTGGCGGACGGGCAGATGGACCTGGTGATGGTCGGCCGCGCGCTGCTGGCCAATCCGCACTGGCCCTATCACGCCGCGAAGCGCCTGCAGGTGCAGAAGCCGTCGTGGGTGCTGCCGGCGCCCTATGCGCACTGGCTGGAGCGGTACCAGCTGCAGGGCTGAACCGGGGCGGCTCCGGCAGATTTTACGGTTTTGCCGCACAATACCGCCTGCGCGCCGCACAGGAGCACGCTGGATCGATCAGAGGCGAGGGCACCGACCTCGCCCGTCAGCGGGCGGCATTTGTTGAACATCCTGCAATCCTGTACATGGCCGCCCCACATGAACAATCGCCCGCGGATCCCGTCCGCGGCGCCGACGCTTCCCTGTCTTCCCGCGATGGCAATCCATCCGGCCGCCTGCCGCTGCTGGCGCTCGGCGTCGGCAGTTTCGCCATCGGCACCGGCGAGTTCGTCATCATGGGCCTGCTGCCCGATGCCGCGAGCGATCTCGCCATCTCCATCCCGCAAGCCGGCCACCTGATCAGCGCCTATGCGCTGGGCGTGGTTATCGGCGCGCCGCTGCTGGCGGTGCTGGGTGCGCGCTGGCCGCGGCGCAACCTGCTGATCGCGCTGATGGCGGTGTTTGCCGCCGGCAATGTCGCCAGCGCCCTGGCACCTTCCTATCTGTCGATGATGGTGGCACGGCTGCTCACGGGCTTTCCGCATGGCACGTACTTCGGCGTGGCGGCGCTGGTTGCCGCCAGCCTGGTCCCGCGCGAGCGGCGTGCGCAGGCGGTGGGGCTGGTGATGCTGGGCCTGACCACTGCCACGCTGGTGGGCGTGCCGATCGCGGCCACCGTCGGCACCTGGCTGGGCTGGCGCTCGGCCTTCCTGATCGTCGGCGCCCTCGGCGCGCTGACGGCGCTGCTGGTATGGCGCTGGGTGCCATTCGTGCCGGCCGACCGCCGCGCCAGCCCGCTGCGCGAACTGTCGGCGCTCGGGCGCAAGCAGGTGTGGCTGACGCTGGGCATCGGCGCGATCGGCTTCGGCGGCATGTTCTCGGTGTTCAGCTACATCAAGCCGACCATGCTGGAGCTGGCGCATATGCCGGCGGCGGGCATCCCGGTGGTGCTGTCGGCATTGGCATGGTGACGGGCAACCTGGCCGGCGCAAAGCTGGCGGACAAGGCGCTGATGCCTGCCATCGGCGGCGTGCTGGTCTGGACAGCGCTGGTGCTGGGCGCCTTCACCTTCACCGCGCCGCATGCCTGGCTGGCGGCCTTCAATGTGCTGCTGGTGGGCACCGCGGTGGCGCTGGGGCCGGCGCTGCAGATCCGGTTGATGGATGTGGCCGGCGATGCGCAGACGCTGGCCGCGGCGCTCAATCATTCGGCCTTCAACATGGCCAATGCGCTCGGCGCGTGGCTGGGCGGCGTCACCATTGCCGCCGGCTATGGCTGGGAATCGACCGGCTGGGTGGGCCTGCTGCTGGCGCTGGGCGGACTGGTGGTCTATGCCTGGTCGATGCTGAGCATGGGCCGGCAGGGGGCGCCCGCCGCGGCGTAAGGCATGCTGGCGCACCTGGAGCGCCCGCACATCTGCAAGGAACAAAAAAAGGGGTGCCACACCGGCACCCCTTCTTCATCCGCGTCCCGCAAGCGGGCCGGGCTTACTCCGCGTCCGCGAGGCTTGCGCCGACCACGTTGAACCCGCCGTCGACATAGGTGATTTCACCGGTCACGCCGCTGGCCAGGTCGGACAGCAGGAAGGCGGCCACATTGCCGACTTCTTCGATGGTGACGTTGCGGCGCAGCGGCGCGGCGTCCTCGAAGTGGCCGAGCAGCTTGCCGAAGCCCTTGATGCCCGAGGCGGCCAGGGTCTTGATCGGGCCGGCCGAGATGCCGTTCGCGCGGATGCCGCGCGGGCCGACCGAGGCGGCCAGGTAGCGCACGCTGGCTTCCAGCGAGGCCTTGGCCAGGCCCATGGTGTTGTAGTTGGGGACCACGCGCTCCGCGCCCAGGTAGGTCAGCGTCAGCAGCGAGGCCTTGTCCGACAGCAGCGGCAGCGCGGCCTTGGCCAGTGCCGGGAAGCTGTAGGCGGAGATGTCATGGGCGACGCGGAAGCCTTCGCGCGACAGGCCTTCCAGGAAGTCGCCGGCGATGGCTTCGCGCGGCGCGAAGCCGATCGAGTGCACCAGGCCGTCAAATTTCTCCCAGCGCTGGCCCAGCGCGGCGAAGGTGGCTTCGATCTGCTCGTCGCTGCCGACATCGCATTCGAATACCAGGTCGCTGCCGAATTCCTTGGCAAAGTCGCTGATCCGGTCCTTGAACCGTTCGCCGACGTAGGTGAAGGCCAGTTCGGCGCCTTCGCGCTTGCACGCCGAGGCGATGCCGTAGGCGATCGAGCGGTTTGAGAGCAAGCCGGTGATCAGGATCCGCTTACCTGCCAGAAATCCCATAAATTCTCCAAGGTGGTGTATCAGGCACGCTTCGTGCGTCCGCCGTGCGGCCGTGCGGGTGCCGGGCTGTCCTGCGGCCCTTTTATTGCGCCGCGCAGAGGGAATGTCCGGATGGCTGGG
Source organism: Cupriavidus sp. LA-1 (assembly GCF_055385985.1). Taxonomy (NCBI): domain Bacteria; kingdom Pseudomonadati; phylum Pseudomonadota; class Betaproteobacteria; order Burkholderiales; family Burkholderiaceae; genus Cupriavidus; species Cupriavidus sp. LA-1. The sequence goes on from NZ_AP031387.1 coordinate 1,198,397, forward strand.
GCCACCCCGGACGCATGTAAAATTGTCTCATACTTGGCCCGGCCGCAGAATGCCGGGCCCGACAGGTCATAGTGGAGGAATCCAACGGGATGCCTATTCAAGCACGTTGGCCGCTTCAGGCGGCATGGCAGTGCTTCCGGCGGGATGCAGTACTGCGCGGGTGGGTGGCAATGGGGCTGGCGACGGCGCTGGCGGCGGGGGTCTCACTGTTCTCCGGTCCGGCGCTGGCGGCGCATGGCTTCGCCCTGCACGGGGACCTGAAGTACCCCGAGAATTTCCACCATTTCGACTATGCCAACCCTAATGCACCGGTCGGCGGCACGCTGACGCTCGCCAATCCGGACCGGCGCACCAGTTTCGACAAGTTCAATCCGTTCACGCTGAAGGGCACGGCCGCGCCCGGCCTGAACGCGCTGATGTTCGAGTCGCTGCTGATCAGCAGCGCCGACGAGAGCGCCAGCGCCTATGGCTTGCTGGCAGAGGATGTCACCGTGGCACCGGACGAATTGTCCGTCACGTTCACGATCCGCCCGCAGGCGCGCTACTCCAATGGCGACCCGGTGCTCGCATCGGATGTCAAATATTCATACGACATGCTGATGAGCAAGGCTTCGAGCCCGGGCTACCGCAGCATGTGTACCGATGTGAAGGCGGTGGTCGTCACCGGCGAGCGCACGGTGCGCTTTGATTTCAAGCAGCGCAACCGTGAACTGCCGCTGATCGTTGGCTCGCTGCCGGTGTTCTCGAAGAAGTGGACCGACAAGGTCTCGTTTGAAAAACTGACATTCGAGCCGCCGGTCACCAGCGGGCCCTACCTGATCGAGCGCTACGACGCCGGCCGCGGCATCATCTTCCAGCGTGACCCGAAGTATTGGGGCAAGGACCTGGCGGTCCGGCGCGGCTCCTTCAATTTCGCGCGCGTGGTCTACCGGCTCTACAAGGACGAGACTGCCAGGCTGGAGGCCTTCAAGGCCGGCGAGTTCGACGCCATCGTCGAATACAAGGCCAAGAACTGGGCCAAGAGCTACCAGGGCACGCGTTTCAGCAACGGCGAGCTGCTCAAGACCGAGTTCCCGCACCGCAATGGCGCCGGCATGCAGGGTTACGTCATGAATCTGCGCAAGCCGGTGTTCCAGGACGTGCGCGTGCGCCAGGCGCTGATTCTTGCGCTGGACTTCGAATGGCTGAACCGGCAGTTGTTCTATGGCGCCTACAAGCGCCTGGACAGCTGGTTCTCCAACAGCGAACTGGCCGCCAGCGCCACCTTCGATGGCCGCCCCGGCCCGGGCGAGCTGCAGCTGCTGGAACCGATGCGCGCGCAGCTGCCGCCTGAGGTGTTCGGTGCCGACGTGGTCCAGCCCAGCACTGCGGCGCCGCGCTCGCTGCGCGACAACCTGCGCCTGGCGCGGCGCCTGCTGGCCCAGGCCGGCTGGACCTATACGGATGACGCGCTGCGCAATGCCAAGGGCGAGCCGCTGGTGTTCGAGTTCCTTGACGACGGCGGCGCCATGAGCCGCGTGATCACCACCTATGTGCGCAACCTGGAGAAGCTCGGCATCCAGGTGCACCAGCGCACCACGGATTTCGCGCTCTACCAGAAGCGGCTGGAAGACTTCGACTTCGACATGGTGTCGATCCGCTTCCCCGACTCGCAAAGCCCCGGCAACGAACTGCGCGACCGCTTCTCCAGCGAGGCGGCCGGCACGCCGGGCTCGGACAACCTGTTCGGACTGAAGTCGCCGGTGGTCGACAAGCTGGTGGACAATGTGCTGCACGCCCACACCAGGCAGGAACTGGTCACCGCCGGGCGTGCGCTGGACCGGGTGCTGATGCATGGCTATTACATCGTGCCGAACTGGTACAGCGCCTCGCACCGGGTCGCATACCGCAAGACGCTGGCTTATCCGGAGCGGCTTCCGTATTACTACACGGCTGAAGGCTGGATCCTGAGCCACTGGTGGCGCACGGACCTGCCGGCGCAGGCCCGTTGAGGCGCACGGGCGCTGACGCGCCCGGCAAGGAAAAAGGAAGGAACGGGCCATGCTTGCCTATCTGCTCAAGCGCATCCTGCTGATGATCCCGACGCTGATCGGGGTCATCACGCTGACCTTCGTCGTGATCCAGTTCGTGCCGGGCGGTCCGGTCGAACAGATGATGATGGAACTGAAAGGGCGCGGCGCCGCCAGCGAAGCCAGCGGCGGCGGTGCCGAATACCGTGGGCGGCGCGGCGTCGACCCCGACAAGATCAAGGAGATCCAGGCACTGTACGGCTTTGACAAGCCGCCGCTGGAGCGCTACTTCCTGATGCTCAAGCGCTTTGCGCGATTCGACCTGGGGCAGAGCTACTTCCAGCACCGCAGCGTGTGGGAGCTGGTCAAGTCCAAGCTGCCAGTATCAGTCAGCATCGGTTTGTGGACCTTCTTCCTGACCTACCTGATATCGGTGCCGCTCGGCATCTCCAAGGCGATCCGGGCGGGCAGCCGTTTCGACGTGGTGACCAGCATCATCGTGCTGGTGGGCTATGCCATTCCGGGCTTCGTGCTGGGCGTGCTGCTGCTGGTGCTGTTCGGCGGCGGCACCTTCGTGCAGTGGTTCCCGCTGCGCGGGCTGACCTCCGACGACTGGGAGCAGTTGTCGCTGATGGGCAAGCTGATGGACTACCTGTGGCACCTGGTGCTGCCGATCACGGCGTCGGTGGTGGGCAGCTTCGCGGTGGTGACCATGCTGACCAAGAACGCCTTCCTCGAGGAAATCCGCAAGCAGTATGTGCTGACCGCGCGCGCCAAGGGCCTGGGCGAGCGCCGCGTGCTGTGGAAGCATGTGTTCCGCAATGCCCTGATTCCCCTGGTGACCGGCTTCCCGGCGGCGTTCATCGGCGCCTTTTTCACCGGTTCGCTGCTGATCGAGACGCTGTTCTCGCTGGACGGGCTGGGCCTGCTGTCCTATGAGGCGGTGCTGCGGCGCGACTATCCGGTGGTGCTGGGCACGCTCTACCTGTTCACGCTGATCGGGCTGGTCACGCGCCTGATCTCCGATGTCTGCTACGTGCTGGTGGACCCGCGCATCCATTTCGAAGGCCTGCACCGATGAAACCCTTCACGCACGCGGCCCCCAACGGGCTGCCGCATTCGCCCTCGCCGCGCCAGCGCGCCTGGCAGCGCTTTCGCCGCAACCGGCGCGGCTACTGGAGCCTGGTGATCTTTGTCGCCATCTTCGTGCTGAGCCTGGGCGCCGAGGTGTTGTCCAGCAACCGGCCGCTGGTGGTGCACTACAAGGGCGAATGGTATTTCCCCATCGTCAAGGTCTATCCCGAAACCACCTTTGACGGCGATTTCGCCACGCCCGCCGACTATCTGGACCCGTATATCCGCGACCGCATCACCAGCAACGGCAATTTCGCGGTGTTTCCGCTGAACCAGTATTCGTACGACTCGCTCAACTACTTTGCCAAGGAGCCCAATCCGGCGCCGCCGTCGGCGGAGAACTGGCTGGGCACCGATGACCGTGGCCGCGACGTGCTGGCGCGGCTGCTGTACGGCTTCCGCGTGTCGGTGCTGTTCGCGATGGCGCTGACGGTGATCGGCATGCTGGTCGGCACGCTGAGCGGGGCGCTGATGGGCTTCTTCGGCGGGCGCTTCGACTTGTTCTCGCAGCGTGCCATCGAGATCTGGAGCTCGATGCCCGAGTTGTACCTGCTGATCATCTTCGCCTCGATCTTCGAGCCCAGCCTGGCGCTGCTCATCATCCTGCTGTCGCTGTTCGGCTGGATGGGTTTGTCCGACTACGTGCGCGCCGAGTTCTACCGCAACCGCTCGCTCGACTACGTCAAGGCGGCGCGCGCGCTGGGGCTGTCCAACGTGCAGATCATGTGGCGCCATATCCTGCCCAACAGCCTGACGCCGGTGATCACCTTCCTGCCATTCCGCATGAGCGCCGCGATCCTGGCGCTGACCAGCCTGGACTTCCTCGGCCTGGGCGTGCCGCCGACCACGCCCAGCCTGGGCGAACTGCTGGCGCAGGGCAAGGCCAACCTGGATGCGTGGTGGATTTCGCTGTCGACCTTCGCGGTGCTGGTGGTCACGCTGCTGCTGCTGACCTTCATGGGCGATGCGCTGCGCGATGCCTTCGATACCCGGCTGGGCCTGGCCGCGCTGCGCGGCCGTGTTGAACCCAAGGTCCCGGCGGGCGCGCCCACCGGGGCGGCACCGGAGGCCACGCCATGACCGCGGTGTCTCCCGTGATCCAGCCGGATCTGGTGCCGGCGGCGGTGCCGGCACCCGGTTCCACGCTGATGTGCGTGGACAAGCTGTCCGTCACCTTTGGCCATGGCGAGCATGCCACCCGCGCCGTGCGCGAGATCAGCTTCGACCTGCGCGCCGGCGAGCGCTATGCGCTGGTGGGCGAGTCGGGCTCGGGCAAGACCGTGACCGCGCTGGCCATGCTGCGGCTGGTGGAAGACGCCTACTACGACGGTGCGATCCGCTTCGAGGGCAAGAACCTGCTGGAGGTATCGGACCGCGAGATGCGCGGCATCCGCGGCGCCGAGATCGCGATGATCTTCCAGGAGCCGATGACCGCGCTCAACCCGCTGTACACCATCGGCAACCAGATCGTCGAGACACTGGCGTTGCACGAAGGCCTGGACCGCCGCGCCGCGCGCGAACGCGCCATCGCACTGCTGGAGCGCACCGGCATCAGCGACGCCACCCACCGCTTCGACAGCTTTCCGCACCAGCTCTCCGGCGGCCAGCGCCAGCGCGCCATGATCGCCATGGCGCTGGCGTGCCGCCCCAAGCTGCTGCTGGCCGACGAGCCCACCACGGCGCTGGACGTGACCATCCGCGCGCAGATCCTGGACCTGCTGCGCGACCTGCAGGCCGAGTTCGGCATGGCGGTGATGCTGATCACCCACGACCTGAATCTGGTGCGCGCCTTTGCGCAGCGCGTGGGCGTGATGGAGAAGGGCGTGCTGGTCGAGACCGGCGAGACCGCCAGGGTGTTCGCCGCCCCCCAGCATCCCTATACCCGCAAGCTGATCGACAGCCGCCCCCGGCGCGAGGTGCTGCCCCTGGTACCGCTGGCGCCGGTGCTGCTGGAGGCGCGCAAGCTGGGGGTCAACTATGCGCGCAAGCGCCGTGGCCTGGCCGGCTGGTTCGGCAAGGACCAGTTCGCCGCGGTCAAGGACGTGGACTTCCAGTTGCGCGAGGGCGAGACCCTGGGCATCGTCGGCGAGTCCGGTTCGGGCAAGACCACGCTGGCGCATACTGTGCTGGCCCTGCAGCGCAAGAGCGCGGGCACCATCCATTTCCTCGGGCGCAGCTTCGATACCGCCACCCGCGACGATCGCCGCCAGTTGCGTGCACGCATGCAGGTGGTGTTCCAGGATCCGTTCGGATCGCTGGCGCCGCGCATGACCATCGAGCAGATCGTTGGCGAAGGCCTGGCGCTGCACCAGCCCGGGCTGTCGCGCGAGGGCACGCGCCAGCGCGTGATCGAGGCGCTGCGCGAAGTCGGCCTGGACCGCACCGCGCTGGGGCGTTATCCGCATGAATTCTCGGGCGGGCAGCGCCAGCGCATCGCCATTGCCCGGGTCCTGATCCTCAAGCCGCAGGTGCTGGTGCTGGACGAGCCGACCTCGGCGCTGGACGTGTCGATCCAGCAGCAGGTGCTGGCGCTGCTGTCCCAGCTCCAGCACAAGTACAACCTCAGCTACCTGTTTATCAGCCACGACCTGGCGGTGATCCGTGCCATGGCGCACCGGGTCATCGTGATGAAGGCGGGGGAGGTGGTCGAGGCCGGCGATACCGAAGTGGTGCTGGGCGCACCGCAGCATTCCTATACGCGCAAGCTGATGGCGGCAGCGCAGGTCGGCGCGGCTTGAATGGCCGGCGCGGGTACCGCGGCGCATCAGCGCCGGCCGGCTAGCACCGATCGATAGGATAAATCCGATAAAGAAGATGCGAAAACCCGCCTATATCTTTGATTCGGAAGCTAAATCCGCGGAATTTGTAACGAACTTTGACATGTGAATGACAACCCTTTAACATCCCGCCAGAGCTATTTTTGGGGGTGGTCCGTCCGATGCATCGACGCGTGCTCTGCACGTTTGCGGTGCAAGACCGGCCAGATTGGCTGGCGCGGATGTTGCATAAGATTCCCCCCGTAGTTCACAGGATTTTCACGCGACGTTCCTGAAACGTTCACGCGAAACTCAGAGATACCCAGACGCCCCGGACTTTGTGCCGGGGCTTGCTTTGGAACGTTCAACGGGAGAACCAATGCAGCGATCGGTGCTTCATTCCCTGGCGCGCGCCGCTGTCGGAATTGCCATTGCCTGCGGTGCGACTGTGTCGAATGGAGTGCTGGCGGACACGGTATTCAAGGATGCCGACACCCGTATCGATGCCACGGCCCAGGCCGCGGACGCGCATCCGGAAGGCAAGCGCGGCTTGCTGTCGTCGGTGGTGAATTCCACCAGCACTGTTGCCAGCAAGGCTGGCGACCTGGTCATGAATGCGCTGGGCCTGATCGGCGTGCGTTACCGCTTCGGCGGCAACAGCCCCGAATCCGGCCTGGACTGCAGCGGCTTTGTCCGCTACGTGTTCCAGGACACCTTCGGCTTCATGCTGCCGCGCCGCTCTGTCGAAATCAGCCGTGTCGGCACCACCGTGGCAGCCAGCGACCTGCGTCCGGGCGACCTGGTGTTCTTCAACACCATGCGCCAGACCTTCTCGCACGTCGGCATCTATATCGGCGATAACAAGTTCGTGCATGCCCCGTCCACGGGCAGCAAGATCCGTGTCGACGACATGCGCGCGACGTACTGGGTGACCCGCTACAACGGTGCCCGCCGCATCGACGATGGCAAGGACGGCAGCAGCCGCGTCGAAGGCCTCGGCGACATGGTCGAGACGCTCAAGCGCTACGACCCCAACGCCGCCCGCGCATCGATGTACGGCGGCTGAGGTTTCGCTGCCCTACAAGCAAAAAGGACTGCCGCGGCAGTCCTTTTTGCTTTGGCCGGATCCGGCCTCGCGGGCTATTGCGCGGCGACCGCGCCAGGCGGCGTCAGGCGGGCCTGTTCCAGCCGCTGGCGCAGCGTTGCCATCACCGCCGCGGTGGCCTGCTCGCCCGCCAGCACGGCGCGGTTGCGTGCGTTGAAGTCGCTGCCGCCCATGTCGGGCAATTCCGGCCGGATCACCACGTCGGCGCGCGCCAGCGCCATCTTGTTGATCGACTGGCCCATGATCGCGGTGGTCTGCAGCAGCACGCCGCTCTGGCCGGCGTTCTTCTGCGCCGACGGCTCGGCCGAGATATTGACCGCGATGACAAAGTCCGCGCCCATGCTGCGCGCGGAATCCACCGGCACCGGCTCGACCAGGCCGCCATCGACATAATCGCGTCCCTGGATCGACACCGGCTGGAACACGCCGGGCACGCTGCTCGACGCGCGCACGGCCTGGCCGGTGTTGCCGCGGCGGAACAGGATCTTCTCGCCGCTCTTGAGGTCCGTGGCGACGATGCCCAGCGGCAGCTTCATGGCCTCGATGGTCCGGTTCTGCACCAGCCGGTTGACGTAGTTCTGCAGCGCCTCGCCCTTGAGCCAGCCGCCGAAGCGGGTGCCGAAGGGCAGGGCCCAGTCGGCGATGGCGGCCTCGTCCATGGTCAGCGCCAGCTTGTTCAGCTGGAAGCCGTTCAAACCGCTGGCGTACAGCGCCGCCACGACCGCGCCGGCGCTGGTGCCGGTGACCAGGTCGACGTGGATGCCCTGGGCCTCGAGCGCCTTGATCACGCCGATGTGGGCAAAGCCGCGCGCCGCGCCGCCGCCCAGCGCCAGGCCGATCTTGATGGGCCGCGGCGCTGGCGGCGTGGTGGCGACCGGCGGCGCGGGACGCGGGCCGAACGAGCAGCCAGCCAGCAGGGCGGCGGCGGAAATGCCGAGGAAATGACGTCGTTGCATGAAGCGGGATCAGTAAACAGGTGGGGCCGGCGGATACGGGGATGTGACGCGGGCGCACCTCCCTGGGGGTGGCGCCGCATTGCCTGAATCACCGGCATCACCTCAGACCGGCGCAAGCATAAATGATTCCGCACGGCGCCGGCAGGCCGCGCGGGGCGGGCGATACGCGTTGGTATAATGCAAGGCCTGCACATACACCAGCCTGCGCGCCGCTGCGCGCGGGCTTTCTTGTTTCTGCCCCTGACCATGACCCAACGCGTCCGCACCCGCTTTGCGCCGAGCCCGACCGGTTTCATCCACCTCGGCAACATCCGCTCCGCGCTCTATCCCTGGGCCTTCGCCCGCCGCATGCAGGGCGACTTCATCCTGCGCATCGAAGACACCGACGTCGAGCGTTCGTCGCAGGAGGCGGTCGACGTGATCCTGGAAAGCATGGCCTGGCTGGAGCTGGACATCGACGAGGGCCCGTTCTACCAGATGCAGCGCATGGACCGCTATCGCGAGGTGGTGGCGCAGATGGTCGAGGCCGGGCTGGCCTACCGTTGCTACATGAGCACCGAAGAGCTGGACGCGTTGCGCGAAGCCCAGCGCGAGCGCGGCGAGAAGCCGCGCTACAACGGCTTCTGGCGTCCGGAACCGGGCAAGGTCCTGCCCGAGCCGCCGGCCGGCGTGGACCCGGTGATCCGCTTCAAGAACCCTATCGGCAGCAGCGTGGTGTGGGACGACGCAGTCAAGGGCCGCATCGAGATCTCCAATGATGAGCTCGACGACCTGGTGATCGCGCGCCCTGACGGCACCCCCACCTACAACTTCTGCGTGGTGGTGGACGATCTCGACATGCAGATCACCCACGTGATCCGCGGCGACGACCACGTCAACAACACGCCGCGCCAGATCAACATCATCCGCGCGTTGGGCGGCACGCCACCGGTCTACGCCCACTTGCCGACCGTGCTCAACGAGCAAGGCGAGAAGATGAGCAAGCGCCATGGCGCGATGGCCGTGACCGGCTATCGCGACGAGGGCTACCTGCCCGAGGCCGTGCTGAACTACCTGGCGCGCCTGGGCTGGGCCCACGGCGACGCCGAGATCTTCTCGCGCGAGCAGTTCGTGGAATGGTTCGACCTGGATCACCTGGGCAAGTCGCCCGCCCAGTACAACCCCGAGAAGCTCGCCTGGCTGAACAACCACTACATCAAGACCGGCGACAACCAGCGCCTGGCCACCTTGACGCAGCCGTTCATCGAGGCACTCGGCGGCAAGGTGGAAGGCGCCGATCTGGTCGGTGTGGTGGCACTGGTGAAGGACCGCGCCAATACGCTGAAGGAAGTCGCGCAGGCCGCGCTGCTGTTCTATCGTGGCGAGCCGCAGGCCGACGCCGCGCTCAAGGCCGAGCACCTGACGCCGGAGATCCAGCCTGCGGTGGCCGCGCTGGCGACCCAGCTGGCAGCGCTGCCGGAGTGGAAGCGTGAGGCCATCGGCGCCGCCTTCAAGGCGGTGCTGGCCGAGTTCGGTCTGAAGATGCCCAAGCTCGCCATGCCGGTGCGCCTGCTGGTGGCCGGCCAGTTGCAGACCCCCGGCATCGACGCGGTGCTGGAGTTGTTCGGCCGCGACACGGTGCTGCGCCGCCTGGGCGCGGTGTCCAACGCGTAAAAAATCATGCAAAAGTCCGCGCCGGGGGCTTGCGCTTCGGGCCGGACTTGCGCATAATTTCGTTCTCCCTGCAGCGCGGTCACTGATCAAGCGGGCTGACGAATCCGAAAGGGTTCTCGCGGTCTCCGGAGCTGGTTTTACGGCGAAAGAGAATGCGAAAAAAATCAAAATGGGAGCTTGCAAAGATTAGTGGTTGATATATAATCTTGGCTTCGCTTGAAACGGTAGTTAAATCAGGCGAAAGCGCAGCAAGTTGCAGTAAATGGCAGTACCATGGGGCTATAGCTCAGCTGGGAGAGCGCTTGCATGGCATGCAAGAGGTCAGCGGTTCGATCCCGCTTAGCTCCACCAAGATTTCGGCGTCATCCAGGCGGTATCGGGTGGCACCAGACGGAACGTGTTGCAAGACAAGTTTCTGTCCCCTTCGTCTAGAGGCCTAGGACATCACCCTTTCACGGTGAGTACAGGGGTTCGAATCCCCTAGGGGACGCCATAACAGCAGGGCGTAATCAGACGCCCAGCATGTCGTCTCAAGCATTAGCTTGAAACGGCAGCCGACTAAGGAGTGGTAGTTCAGTCGGTTAGAATACCGGCCTGTCACGCCGGGGGTCGCGGGTTCGAGTCCCGTCCACTCCGCCAAAACTAGACCCGCATGGTTCGCGCCATGCGGGTTTTTCTTTGGGTGAGGGATTATGTCGTTAATCGCTGCAAACGCAATAAAAAATGTTGCATTCGTTGCGAAATTCGCTATATAATCCTGTCTTCGCTGCAAATGCTGCGGTAAGCGGCAGACAGCGAAGGTAGTTCCAGCAGTAACCGTCCAGCAGTACCGGATACGGGGCTATAGCTCAGCTGGGAGAGCGCTTGCATGGCATGCAAGAGGTCAGCGGTTCGATCCCGCTTAGCTCCACCAGAATTTGGGAAGCGTCTGAAAAGAAGCTTCCCAGGCGCGAAAAAGCCTGCTATGATGGCGGACTTTCCAGCGCAAGGCAGAAAACGCGTTGTAAAACAAGTTTCTGTCCCCTTCGTCTAGAGGCCTAGGACATCACCCTTTCACGGTGAGTACAGGGGTTCGAATCCCCTAGGGGACGCCATAACAGCAGGGCGTAATCAGACGCCCAGCATGTCGTCTCAAGCATTAGCTTGAAACGGCAGCCGACTAAGGAGTGGTAGTTCAGTCGGTTAGAATACCGGCCTGTCACGCCGGGGGTCGCGGGTTCGAGTCCCGTCCACTCCGCCATATTAGAACGCCCGCGCAAGCGGGCGTTTTTCTTTTCGGAGTGGAGGAAGCCGCCTGCGCGGCTTCCGGCGGGAACTCGAAGGGCTGCGCTTGCAAGCGCAGCCGCGGCCCGCAGCATGTGGGCGAGTCCCGTCCACTCCACCATATTAGAACGCCCGCGCAAGCGGGCGTTTTTCTTTGTGCGTGCGCAAATTGCACGCCTTGGATTCGCTCCCTGTTCCGCGTGCGGGGGGGGAGCATCCGGCAAGTCATTCAAGGGTCTTACCTGTTTCAGTGTTCCGGAGCCTGGCTGACCCGGCTGAAATACCGCACCAGCAGCACGCCCGCAATCGCCAGGCTGATGCTGTTGGCCAGCCAGAAGCCGCTCGCGCCGCGCGTGAAAGCCGGCATGCCCTCGATCAGCCCGAAGCCCAGCACATACCCCCCGCCAAGTCCGATGCCCCACAACGAGCCGGCGTAGATCAGCGTCGGGATCAGCGCGATCTTGTAGGCACGCAGGATAAAGGCCGTCATCACCTGCACCGCGTCGAAGGCCTGGTAGAACGCCACGAACAGCACCAGCGGCAGCGCCGCCGCGACCACGGCGGGGTCGCTGGCATAGGCGTGCAGCACCGGCTTGCGCAGCAGCCACAGCAGGGCGCCGGTCAGCACGGCCAGTGTCACCGCCGTGCGGATACCCCGCCAGGCAAGGCGCCTGGCGCCGGCCAGGTCGCGCGCGCCGAGATGCTGCGCCACCAGTGTCGAGGTGGCGATCCCCAGCGACAGCGGCAGCATGTAGGCCACCGCGCCCAGGTTGGCGATGATCTGGTGCCCGGCCAGCGTTACCGTGCCCAGGCGCGTGATGAAGATCGACATCAGCGTGAACGAGGTGATCTCGATCAGGTAGGTCAGGCCCATCGGCACGCCCAGGCGCAGCAGCGCGCGCAGCGGTGCGGCGGCCGGCCAGCTCCACGTACTGAAGATCCGCAGCGGATGATAGCCGCTGCCATAGCGCAGGATCAGCAGCCCGGCGATGCACCAGGCCCAGCTGATCAGCGTCGAGGCCAGGCCGCAGCCGGGGCCGGCCATGGCCGGCACGCCCAGGCCGCCGTGGATGAACCACGCATTGAGCGGCACCTTCAGCGCCAGGCCGCCAATCTGCAGCACCGTCACCATGATCGGGCGCGACAACGCATTGTTCAGCGCGGAGTAGATGCGGAAGGCCAGTGCCGCCGGCAAGCCGAACGCGCCGAAATGCAGATAAGCGGTGGCCTTCTCGACCAGTTCGGGCGGGGCCTTGGCGAAAGCCAGCAACGGTCCGGGGAAGGCCAGCAGCAGCACGCCGGGAAGCGCCAGCGCTGCCCCCAGCCACGCGGCCTGCCGGACCTCCGCGCCGATCGCCTCGACGCGGCCGGCGCCATAGAGTTGCCCGGCGATGGGCGACAGCGCCTGCAGCACGCCCATCAGGCTGATATAGATGGTGACGTAGATCGAGCCGCCCAGGCCCACCGCGGCCAGGTCGGTGGCGGAGGCGCGCCCCGCCATCACGGTATCGATCACGCCGAAGGCGATCACGGCGAGCTGGCCGGCGAGCACCGGGGCGGCGAGGCTAGTAATGCGGCGAAGGTCTTGGAACAGGGTCATTCAGGGCTCTGCAGGCTCGGTCGGGGCTGGCGCTTCAGCCCCGCAGCTGCCTGCGGCCGGAATGGTTCGATGGCGCGTCAGGCGCTGCGTACGTTGCGGGGTGGGTGGCTACGGCTCAGGGCTGGCGCGGCAGGTGATGCCACGGCAGGTCCGGGCGCGGGTGGACGGCGCGCGAGGTATCGACCAGACGATACATGCGGAAGCGTTCGTCGCGGTCCGCCGGGCGGCGGCCTTCCCAGATCAGGCGCCATTCGAAGTGCGAGATATTTCCCGGTTCGCCGTAATCGATCCCGTCATGGCGCAGCAGCACATCGCAGCCGTCGTTGGGGCCGCCAAAGCGAATATGGCCGAAGTAGGCGAACGAGGCCAGCTGCGCATCGCCCATGCGGATCGGCTGCACGCACTGGTACGCGGGGGGCAGCGCCATGGCCGCGGCCTGGGCCACGTCGCGGTAGGTCTTGCCGTAGTTGATCGAAGGCAGCCACAACGTCATCGCCATCACCCACATCAGCGTGGTGCCGGCGGCGGAGATCACCACCGGGCGCCAGATCTGCTTGGGCGCGCGCGACAGGCGCCAGCGCACGATCAGCACCCACGCGACCGTGGCCGCCAGCGCGAACACCACTGCGGCGACGGTGAATTCATGCTGGAAGCCCGGCAACTGCCGGAACACATTGCGCGCGATACGCGGGGGCCAGCCGGTGGTCTTGGCGATCCACATGAACCAGACCGTGCCGCCGAAGATGGTGAAGAACAGCAGCGCGAACCAGTCGATGGCATTGATCACGCCGCGCGCCAGCGTGGGCAGCGCAAAGGCCGCCAGCACGGCCATCGGCGGCAGCAGCAGGATGAACTGCGCATCGCCCGCATTGCGTTGCAGGAACAGCAGGATCAGCACCGGCAACAGCAGCGCTAGCGGTGCCGCGACGTGGGGCGCCCGGCGCATGCCTGTCCACGCAACCCAGGCCCAGCCCGCGATCGGCCACACCGGCCAGGTGTACAGGAACAGGTTGCGCATGTTGAAGCCGAAGGTCGCCATATTGGGCGCGCCGTAGCTGCGGCGGTCATAGCGCGACCAGTCGCGGATAAAGGTCACGGCCTCATTGCGGTCGGCTGCGCCGAAATAGGCGGCCGCCATCCATGCCAGCACGATCAGCAGCGCCAGCGGAATGCCGATGGCACCCAGGCGCCGCCACGGCAGCGGCTTGCAAGCCAGCGCGCAGACCGCGCTGCCGCCCAGCAGCGCCAGCGGCAGCAGGGGCCCGCTGGCCAGCGTCAGCCCGCCCAGCGCGGCGCCATAGATCAGGCTGCCCTGGACGGGCTTGTCGAGGCTGCGCACCATGCCGTACAGGGCCATTGCGATGAACGCGACCTGGCCCACCTGCGGCGTGGTCTCGTGCCCGCGCATGGCCAGGCCCACGCAAGCCAGGAAGATCAGCAGCGCGCCGTCGGCCAGGGTACGGCCGTAATCGCGCGCATTGGGCTGGCCGCCGAAGGCATAGGCAAACGGCTGGACCTCGTCGCGCCGGCCCAGCAGGTAGGTGGTGTACCAGATGCAGGCGCAGGTCGCGAAAAAGAACAGCGCCGTGGCCAGCCGCGCGGCGTCGGCCGCGCCCAGCCAGCCGCCGAAGCCGCGGATCATCAGCGCGCCGATCCAGAACACCAGCGGGCCGTCCTCGCTGTACGGGCGGCCGACGATATTCGGCATCAGCCAGTCGTGCAGGCTGCCGGTCGCCACCTGCCACATCACGCCAAAGCCGGCGGCGTCCTCGTTCTTCCACGGGTCGCGGCCGAACAGGCCGACCAGGCCGTAGATGATGCAGATCGCCAGCAGCAGCGCGCGCGGCAGGGCGCCGGTTGCGGCAGCGGTCAACTGGACGGGTGAGGTATTGGCTTGACGCATCGATGCTCAGGTCGGGCCGTGGCGCCATGGCGCGAAGGCCACAGTATCGCGCATGCGGCGGCCGCGCGGGCTGTGGCATGGCGTGGAAGCCACACGGGGTGTGGGGTAAATCCCAGGGTGCAGCAGTGCCGGCCAATCGTCCGGCACAAAAGCAAAGAGGCAGCCGATGCTGCCTCTTTGCTGGTTCGCACAGGCCCCGGAGCATCTGTCCGCGGGCCTTGCAAAGCGGGGGTCGCCGAAAGCGATTACTTCGCAGCCTTGCCCAGCTTGTTGCCGAACTTCTGGCGGAACTTTTCCACGCGGCCGGCCGTATCCATGATCTTCTGGGTGCCGGTGTAGAACGGGTGCGATTCCGACGAGACTTCGATCTTGGCCAGCGGGTATTCCTTGCCGTCCTTTACGATCTTGTCCTTGGTCTGGATGGTCGAGCGCGTGATGAAGCTGAAGTCGCTGGACATGTCCTGGAACACGACTTCGCGGTAATTCGGGTGAATGCCTTCTTTCATGATGAGTCCTTTCTGGTTGGGTAGCCAGTCCGTTGCAATCCGCAGTGCTCCGCCAGATGGCGAGAGGGCATGGCGCGGCGACGAACGAACCACTTGCCGGTAACGGGCAAACTGGGATTATGGCAGAAAAACAAGGGCCTGGGGAAGGGGCCGCGCAGTGTCGGACACAGAAAGTGTTGCGCGCAAATGCAGCAAAAACGTCACATCGCGGCCGGATCCTGCCGGTAGAACGCGGCCAGTGACTGGTAAACCACCGGCCAGTGCCGTGCCAGTCCGGACGGCTCGACAAAAAATGCCTCGGACGTCACGGCGAAGAACTCGCTCGGCGCTTCGCTGCCATACGGGTCGATGATGCGCAGTGCTGGCGGCAGCCGTTCGGGGTGCTCCCAGTCGGCTTCGTCGCGCGCGTCCCAGGCTTCGGCAAAGCGGTCATACTCGGTCAGGAAGGTTTCGGCCCAGGCCTCGGCGTCGATGTCCGGATGCAGCACGCGCGAAAACGGCGGCACGCCGTCAGGCTCGCCATCGAGCATGTCCAGCTTGTGGGCGAATTCGTGGACGACCACGTTGTAGGTGTCGGCCGGCAGGTCGTGATCGCTGCCGATGCCCGCACCGGGGGTGTGCACGTCGGGCCAGGACAGGATCACGGGTCCGTGCTCCCATGCCTCGCCGCTGGCTTCCTCGACCACGCCGTGCACCAGGCCGATTTCATCCTCCACGGTCCGGCGGATGACGAACTCGCCCGGGTAGAGCACGATGCCATGCCAGCCGCGATACCACGGCAGCCCCAGCTTCAGGATCGGCACGCAGGCCTGCACCGCGACGCTCACCACCATGTCGTCGGTCAGCGGCAGGTCGTGCGCTGTAGAGTATTCCTTCTCGGCGATAAACAGCGTGGCCAGTTCGCGCAGCGCCGCCAGGTCGGCGCTGCCGTAGCGCTGCACGAACGGCAGCGTGGCCACGGTCTGCGTCCACAGCGCGTCGGGGATCGCGTAGTGCTCCAGCTTGCGGGCCCGGGAGCGGGTGCGCAGGAATGCGGTCAGTTTGCCGAACATGGCGGGGCGCCGGTTGGCCCGGCGCGTGAAATCGTCAGGAAACAAAAAAGGCGTGCCGCGGCACGCCTTCCTGTCTGCGTTGCGGCAATGCCGCAGCGAGGCTTAGCCGCCTCTGCGCATCATATCGAAAAACTCGGCGTTGTTCTTCGTGGCCTTCATCTTGTCCATGATGAATTCCATCGCCTGCACTTCGTCCATGTCGGAAATGAACTTGCGCAACACCCAGATCTTTTGCAGGATTTCCGGCTTGATCAGCAGCTCTTCGCGGCGCGTGCCGGACTTGTTCAGGTTGATCGACGGATAGACGCGCTTTTCGGCCAGGCGGCGTTCCAGGTGCACTTCCATATTGCCGGTGCCCTTGAACTCTTCGTAGATCACGTCGTCCATGCGGCTGCCGGTTTCGATCAGCGCGGTGGCGATGATGGTCAGCGAGCCGCCTTCTTCCAGGTTACGGGCCGCACCGAAGAAGCGCTTGGGGCGCTGCAGGGCGTTGGCGTCCACACCACCGGTCAGCACCTTGCCCGAGGCCGGCACCACCGTGTTGTAGGCGCGTGCCAGGCGGGTGATCGAGTCCAGCAGGATCACCACATCGCGCTTCAGTTCGACCAGGCGCTTGGCCTTCTCGATCACCATTTCGGCGACCTGCACGTGGCGGATGGCGGGTTCATCGAAGGTGGACGCAACCACTTCGCCGCGCACCGAGCGCTGCATCTCGGTCACTTCTTCCGGGCGCTCGTCGATCAGCAGCACGAACAGGTCGGCTTCCGGATGATTGTTGGCGATCGCGTGTGCAATATGTTGCAGCATCACGGTCTTGCCGGACTTGGGCGAGGCCACCAGCAGCGCGCGCTGGCCGCGGCCGATCGGCGCGATCATGTCGATGATGCGGCCGGTGATGTTCTCTTCTGCCTTGATATCGCGTTCGAGCGTGAGCGGCCGGTTCGGGTGCAGCGGCGTCAGGTTCTCGAACATGATGCGGTTCTTGACCGCTTCGGGCGGCTGCCCGTTGACCTTGTCCACCTTGACCAGTGCAAAGTAGCGTTCGCCGTCCTTGGGCGTGCGCACTTCACCCTCGATCGAATCGCCGGTATGCAGGTTGAAGCGGCGGATCTGCGACGGGCTGATGTAGATGTCATCCGTGCTGGCCAGATAGGAGGTTTCGGGCGAGCGCAGGAAGCCGAAGCCGTCGGGCAGCACCTCGAGCGTGCCGTCTCCAAAGATGGTTTCGCCCATCTTGGCGCGCTTCTTCAGGATCGCAAACATCAGTTCCTGTTTGCGCATCCGTTGTGCGTTGTCGATCTCGAGCGTAGCCGCCATTTCGAGAAGCGCAGACACGTGAAGCGATTTGAGTTCTGTCAGGTGCATAGACGAGGGGTACAGATGGGCCCGGACGGGCGAGACCTAAAGGAAGGGGGAGAAAATGAGCGAACGCTCGGGGAGTTGTTGGTGGCATCTTAGCACAATCCGACCGGCGCGCCAGGGTGTGGCGCACGCACGTCGGATCGTGACGAAACCGGGACCGTTGTTCAGGTCCCGGCGCGCAGCTTACAGGTTGCCGTCGAGGAAGGCAGTGAGTTGCGACTTGGACAGGGCGCCGACCTTCTGGGCCGCGACCGCGCCGTTCTTGAACAGGATCAGCGTCGGGATGCCGCGGATGCCGAACTTGGCCGGCACCTGCTGGTTTTCATCGACATTGATCTTGGCGATCTGCAGCTTGTCGCCGTAGTCCTTGGCGACTTCGTCCAGGATCGGCGCGATCATCTTGCAGGGGCCGCACCATTCCGCCCAGAAGTCGAGCAGGACGGGTTTGTCGGACTGGAGGACGTCAGCGTCGAACGAGGCGTCGCTCACATACTTGATTTGTTCGCTCATGGCGGAAAACCTCTGGTTTCGCTCTGTTTATGTTGAAGGCTGGAGACTTCGGAGGGCCGAACCGTTACCTTACACGAGATTGCGCGGACTCGCCGGGCAGCCACTGCAGCCTGAAAACAGACTGTGGTGGCCGCTGCCGCGCCCGGTGCTGCTGATATGTTACCAGTTTGCCGATTTTCAAGACTGACCCGGCATACACTCGGAAGACCGCCGGCATGGAAATGATTCTGCTGCAATCGGGGGATTCATTGAAATGCTTATTTTCTATGGCGCCGAGAGATTCGGCCAATCGCTTGCGGTGTGCGAACGGGTGTGTCATAGAATGCACTTATGCGTGCGCCGCGCGGTGCCGGATGCGTGGGGCGTGCGGGTAGAATAGAAAGCGGTTCGCAGGCGCCGCCGGCGGACCATCCATGCATCCTGTGCCACCGACTAGGTCATCGACATGAACACCGATCCCCGCAAGCCTTCGCAGCCCGAGCCCGGCCAGGGGCCCGACGTGGAGCACCTGAGCGATGCGCTGGACCATATCAGCAGCGCCGTGGAGACCAACAGCATTGCCAGCGGTGCCGCCCGCGGCCTGGTCTACAGCATCATCGAGACCCTGGGTACCCTGGTGGGCGATCCTGACCTGCCCGAGCATGCGCGCTCGGGCTATGAAGGCCTGCTTGAAACCGCGCGCGAGATCCGCTCCCGCCTGGAAAGCGGTTCAGACTAAGCCGGCAGCGGCTGGTCCGCATCGCGCTTGCCGCCTGCCGCCCAGGCCGGCGGCGCCCGTTTTGTTCCCGCTTGTTCCGTTGCTACCTGACGCTTTCGCCGACCGACGCAGTTCACGCAGCCATTCCGGGCTGCGCCCCACGCGCCCATGACGTCGCTACGTTTCCGCCCTGGCCCTGATTTCCTCGACCAGGCCGCCACCGCTGCCTGGTATTTCCTCGACCGCTGCGGCGCGCCGGAGGCGGGCGCGCACGTGGTCGTGCCGACCGCCGCGCAGATCCCGGGCGTGCGCCAGGCGCTGGACGCGGCCGCGCGCGCCGCGGGCCGCCCGCGGCTGCTGCCGCGCGTGCTGACGCTGGGCCACTGGCTGCTCGACCTGCCGCCCGAAGGCACCCCGGTGCGCAGCCCGGCCGCGCGCCTGCTCGCGGTGCAGCAGGCGGTGCGCGGGCAGGACTGGCTGCGCCGAGCCTTCGGCGCCCAGAACGAGACCGCCGCATGGGGCCTGTCGCAGACGCTGCTGTCGGTCTGCGATGAACTCAACGCGCGCTGGCTTGAAGACGCCGCCATCCGCGACGATGACGAGATCGACGGCGACGATCGCGGCGGCCTGCTGCAGGGCGCGCTGGAGCGGACCTATTCGCATTTGTCCGAACGCTTCCTCGGCGAAGAGGCGCGCATCGTGCTGGCCTTCTGGCAGGCGCTGTCCGGGCCGGACGATCCGCTGCCGGCGCGGCGCCGCGGCCTGCGCGAGCTGTCGCAGCAGTTGCGCGGCCCGGTGATCTGGATCGCGCCGACCCCGCCCACGCCGCTTGAAGCCGCATTCCTGCGCGACGCCGCCGAGCTGGTGCCGGTGCTGCAGGTTGGCTATGACTGGAGCGGGCACGGCGAGAGCGATGCCGACTGGTACCAGACGCTGCTGGCGCTATGGCCGGAAGCGAGGATTGCCGACGATGCGGAAGCCGGCGCCATGCCCCCGGCCATGCCTGCGCTGCCGGCGCAGCGCCCGTCGGTCCGCGTGATTGGCAGCGCGCGCTTCGAGGATGAGGCCGCCGCCGCGGCCGCGCAGCTGGTGCAGTGGCTCAACGAGGGCCGCCGCCAGGTGGCGCTGGTCGCGCACGACCGCGTGGTGGCGCGGCGCGCGCGCGCGCTGCTGGCGCGCGCCGGCGCGCCGGTGCGCGACGAGACCGGCTGGAAGCTTTCCACCACGCGCGCCGCCGCGGCGCTGATGCGCTGGTTCGACCTGCTGGTGCGCGATGGCGACACCGCCGCGCTGCTGGACCTGCTCAAGAGCCCGTTCTGCCTGCCGGGAGTTGCCGAGCGCGGCGTGGCCATCGCCCTGCTCGAGCGCCAGGTGCGGCGCGAAGGCATTACCGGCGGCTGGGCGCGGCTGCGCCAGCTGTTCGGCCAGGCTCCGAGCGCCGCGCAGCAGGCGCGCGGTGATGACGAGGATGCGGGCGAAGGGCCGCGCCGGGCGGCCCACGGCCTGATTGCCTTGCTTGCCGACGAAGCCGCGCGCTGGCCGCGCGGCCTCGCGCAGCATCCGCTGGCGACCTGGCTGGAACGGCTCGACGGCATGCTCGACGGCCTTGGCATGCGCGCCGCGCTGGCCGCGGACGATGCCGGCAGCCAGCTGCTCGATGCGCTGGCGCGGCTGCAGGAACTGCCGCGGGACGAGACCGGCGGCCATGCCACGCTGTCGCAGGGCGAGTTCCGCGCGATGCTGTCGGCGCTGCTGGAGTCGGTCGCCTACAAGGAGCCCTCTGCCAGCGGCCCGGCGCGCATCACGATCCTGCCGCTGAACGGGGCGCGCATGCGCCGCTTCGAGGGCGTGGTGATCGTCGGCTGCGATGACGCGCAGTTGCCGTCCAGCGCCGCCGAGCTGATGTTCTTCTCCAACCAGATGCGGCGCGAGCTGGACCTCGAAGACCGCGAGGCGCGCTTTGCGCAGCAGGCACGCGACCTGGCCGAGGTGCTGCTGAACAATGACGACGTGGTGCTGACCTGGCAGCGCTACGGCGGCCGCGGCGAGCCGCACCATGTGTCGGGCTGGATCGAGCGGCTGGCGGCGTGCTGCGCGCGCGCCGGCGTCAGCATCGAAGCCGTCGCCGCGCCGCAGGCGCACGAGACCTTTGCCGATCCGCACGGCATGCCGGCGCCGGCGGCGGAGCCCGCGCTGGTGCCTGAGCGCTGGAGCGCGCAGGCCTACAACATGCTGCGCCGCTGCCCCTACCAGTTCTTTGCCGGCCGCATGCTGGGCCTGGCCGGGCTGGAGACGGTCAGCGACGAGCTGGAAAAGCGCGAGATCGGCGAGACCCTGCACCACGTGCTGCTGCGTTACCACAAGGACCTGCAGGCGCGGCGCGAGCGCGGCGAGACGCTGGCCGAAGACCAGCGCCAGGCCCGCCTGGCCGAGATTTCCGACGAGGTCTTCGGCGCGCTGATGGCCGAGGACGGCAATGCCATTGCCTACTACCGGCGCTGGCGCGAGGTGCTGCCGTCCTACGTTGCCTGGCAGTCCGCGCGCGAGGCCGAGGGCTGGTTCTGGCGCGGCGGCGAACTCGATGCCGGCATCGACCTGCCGATGCCCGACGGCCAGCCGCTGCGCCTGACCGGGCGCATCGACCGGCTCGACCAGGGGCCGGGCGGCGCGCATGCCGTGCTCGACTACAAGACGCAGAGCGCCACCCGCCTCAAGCGCAAGCTGGCCGAGGTCGAGGAAGACTGCCAGTTGCCGTTCTATGGCCTGCTGCGCGCCGATGCGGCAGCGGGCAGCTGGGTGTCGCTCGAAGGCGCGCGCGAGGGCGCACCGGCGGCGCAGCGCGAAGTCGGCCTGCCGGATTTCGAGGCCGCCGTCACCTGGCTGGAACGGCAGATGCGCGACGACGTGATGCGCCTGCGCCAGGGCGCGAAGCTGCCGGCCTTCGGCGATGCCTCGGCCTGCCTGTATTGCACCGCCCGCGGCCTGTGCCGCAAGGGCTTCTGGGAATCCACCGCCGTGCCGGCGCTGACATCATGACGCCTCACGACCTGGACCACGTCCAGCCTTACCAGCGCGACGGCCAGCCTGTATCCGAGGCCGACTTCACGCGCGCCGCCTGCGATCCGGCACGCTCGGTCGTGGTGGAAGCCTGCGCCGGCAGCGGCAAGACCTGGCTGCTGGTGGCGCGGCTGGTGCGCCTGCTGCTGGCCGGCGCCGCGCCGCACGAAATCCTGGCCATCACCTTCACGCGCAAGGCCGCCGAGGAAATGCGCGACCGCCTGCTGGAGGTGCTGGCACAGCTGTCGCGCGACAGCGACGAGGACGTGATCGCGGCGCTGGTGCAGCGTGGCCTGGCACCCGACGCCGCGCGCGAGGCGCTGCCGCGCGCGCGCCGCCTGCATGCGCAGGTGCTGGCCGCGCCCGGGCGCATGGCCATCGATACCTTCCACGGCTGGTTCGGCACGCTGCTGCGCGGCGCGCCGCTGGCCTCGGGCATCGTGCCGGGCGCGGCGCTGCGCGAAGATGCGCTGCGCATGAAGCGCGAAGCCTGGGCCCCGGTCTGGCGCGCGCTGGCCACGGAGCCATACACCGACCTGCGCGCCGCGTGGGAAACGCTGGTCGATACCGTGGGCGATTTCCAGGCACGCGCGCTGCTGGACGCGATGTTCCACGCCCGCAGCGAATGGTGGGCGATGCAGGAGGGCGGCGAACCGCTGCAGGCCCTGTCCGAGTGCCTGGGTGAAGATGCGCAGGGCGACGTACTGCTGCAGGCACTGGCCGACGAAGGCTGGCGCGATGCCTGCGAGTCGCTGGCATTGCGCCTGGGCGCTGCCGGCAAGACCGAGCAGACCCACGCCGCCCGCATCACCGATGCGCTGATGGCGATCACCGCCTGGCGTGAAGCGGGCGCCGCGCCGGGCAAGCCCGCCGAGCGCGTATTCGCGCAACTGCGCGCCGCGTTCTTCACCACCACCGGCGGCCCGCGTTCCCTGCGGCGCACCGCGGCGCTGGCCAGGGCCGCCGGGGGCGAAGGCATGGTCGACGCGTTGCTGGACGAGCATGCCGCGATCTGCGCCATGCTCGACGACATCAGCGCACGCTGCTGCGAGGCCGCGGTGCTGGCGATCAACCAGGCCTTGTTCCGCATCGGCGATGCCTTGCTCCGGCGCTACCAGCAGCACAAGGATGAACAGCGCGCGATGGACTTCGCCGACCTGGAATGGCAGGCCGCGCGGCTGATGTCGGACGAAGAGACCGCCACCTACCTGCAGGTCCGGCTCGATGCGCGCTACCGCCATTTGCTGCTTGACGAGTTCCAGGACACCAACCCGCTGCAGTGGCGCATCCTGCAGGGCTGGCTGGCCGGCTACGCCGGCCTGGGCGAGCGGCCGACGGTGTTCCTGGTGGGCGATCCCAAACAGTCGATCTACCGTTTCCGGCGCGCCGATGCACGGTTGTTCGGCGCCGCCGGCGAGATGCTGCGCGATGCGTTCGGCGCCACCGTGCTGCGCACCAATCGCACCCGGCGCAATCGTGCCGAAGTGCTCGACTGGGTCAATGCCGTGTTCGACAGCGCGCGCGCCGAGGGCCGCTATCCGTTGTACGCGACCCAGACCACGGCACTGGCCGGAGGCAATGGGCCGGTCTGGCTGCTGCCGCTGGTGGAGCCCGAGGACAAGGCCGCAGACACCGTGGACGGTGCTGCCGAGGATGAGCCCGCCGAAGCCGCCTCCGCGCATCGCGACACGCTGCTGCAACCGCGCCGGCAGGCCGGCGATTCGCTGCGGCTGGAAGAGGGCCGGCGCGTGGCCGCGTGGCTGCGCCTGGTGCGCGACACCGTGCCGGTCCACGACGGCGGCGGGCAGCGCCCCGCGCGCTGGAGCGACATGCACCTGCTGGTGCGCCGCAAGACGCATCTGGCCGACTATGAGCGCGCGCTGCGCGAGGCCGGCATCCCGTGCCTGAGTCCGCGCCGCGGCGGCCTGCTGGCCACGCTCGAGGCGCTCGACCTGTCGGCGCTGCTGGCGTTCCTGATGACGCCGGAATCGGACCTGGACCTCGCGCACGTGCTGAAGAGCCCGCTGGTGGGGGCGACCGACGACGACCTGCTGGCCCTGGCCCAAATGGAGGGCGAGGGCGGCTGGTGGGCGCGCATCGAGGCCGGCGGCCTGCCCGCGCACGTGTCCG
This sequence comes from Cupriavidus sp. LA-1, assembly GCF_055385985.1. Taxonomy (NCBI): domain Bacteria; kingdom Pseudomonadati; phylum Pseudomonadota; class Betaproteobacteria; order Burkholderiales; family Burkholderiaceae; genus Cupriavidus; species Cupriavidus sp. LA-1. Next base: position 1,222,090 of record NZ_AP031387.1, read on the forward strand.
ACGCGCTGCGCGAAGGCGTGCCGCGGCTGCGCCAGTGGCTGCGCGTGGCACCGCACCGGCCCGTGCATGACCTGATCGACCAGATCTTCCACGGCGGCGAAGTGCGGCGCCGCTACGCCGAGGCCGCGCCGCCGGATATCCGCGAGCAGGTGCTGGCCAACCTCGATGCCTTCCTCAAGCTGTCGCTGGACCTCGACGGCGGGCGCTATCCGAGCCTGCCGAAGTTTATCGACGAACTGCAGGCAATCCGCCGTGGCGACGAGGGCGAAAGCCCCGACGAAGGCGGCATGGGGGAGAGCGCCGAAGACGTGGAGCCGGCCGAGGACGATCCGGCGTATGCCGGCCTCGACGCGGTCCATATCCTGACGGTGCACGCGGCCAAGGGGCTGGAGGCGCCGTTCGTGGTGCTGCTCGATGCCAACCACAGCGAGCCCGCCGCGGACCGGGGCGGCATCCTGGTCGACTGGCCGCCGTCGTCGCCGGTGCCGCGGCATTTCTCGGCCTACGGCAAGCGCAGCGAGCGCGGGCTGGCGCGCGCGCCGTTGTTCGAGGCCGAAGCGGCGCTCGGCGAGCGCGAGAACTGGAACCTGCTGTATGTGGCCATGACGCGCGCGCAGCAGGGCTTGCTGGTCAGCGGGGTCAAGGGCCGCGCCAGCCGCAGCAGTGCCGGCGAGGGCAATACCGAGATCGCCGGCAGCTGGTACGTGCGGCTGCAGGCCGCGGGCGTCGGCGAGTTGGTGCCGGCCTATCCGGGCGAGCTGGCCGATGGGGTCGATGCGCGGACCCCCGAGCTCGCGCGCCTGAGCGAGCCCGTGCGCTTTACTGACTTCCGGCTGCGCTACCGCGATGCGGTGGATGACCGGCAGGGAATGGCATTTGAAGAAGACGGGGCGGATGCCGACGATGAATCCGATGGCATCGTCTTTAACGCCGCGGCCGCGCGCCACGGCGAACTGGTGCATGCCTTGCTGGAACGCCTGACGCGCTATCCCGAGGCCTTTGCCGGCGTGCCCGCGACCGACACCGTGTTGCGCTGGTTCCCGCTGACGGGCGCACACACCGAGGCGGCGCGGCAGGCGTGGCGGCAACAGGTGGAAGACGCGCTGGAGGCGGTGGGGGCGATGCTGCGTGCGCCGGCGCTGGCGCCGCTGCTGGGGGCGGGTGAAGCCTGCAGCGCGCGCAACGAAGTCGAACTTTACGACGCGCGTGGCCGGCTGCTGCGTATCGACCGGCTGGTGGAGTTCGACGACCGCGTGGTGATCGTCGACTACAAGCTGCGCCTGCTGCCGCAGGAGCACGCGTCGTATCGCGCGCAGCTGGGCCGCTACGCGGCCGCGATTGCGCCGATGTTCCCGGGCAAGCGTATCGAGGCCGGCGTGGCCACCGCCGATGGCGAATGGATTCCCGCCGAACGCCTGGCGCCGCCGGTACCGCAGCAGGGCACGCTGTTCTGAGCGCCGGCATGGCGCCCGCACAGGGTGCCAGAATCGGCGCAAAATGGGGTGTCCGGCGCGCGCGATGGCGGCCCGGCTGTACTAAAGTGACAGGGACTGCGCTGCAAGCGGCTCGTGCGTGCGGTGGGGTATTGCCGGGGGTGGGGTGAAACAGGGGTACAGCAGGAGGGGGTGTGAGGTGGACGAGCCTGACCCTCGGCACTGGCGGAAAACGGCTGTGGCTGCTTCGTTCCCGACCTGACCAGGTTGACCGCGCCACCATGCGAGGAGGCCCGTCCGAGCGGCATTGTAACCCAGACCGCGAGGTCGCGGAGAATATCGCGGAGAAATTGCGTCGAATGCCCTTTGCGAACGCGGGTCATTGCCCGCGGCATGGCGCTGGCTTGATCTGGCGCAGGCGATGCGGGCCGCGCCGGCCCGACCATTCATGAACCCGCATACGTGGTGAGCCAATACATGAACGCAAACGACCAGATCATTCGCGGCACGCTGGCGCCGCAGGAAATCTCCACCGAAGTCCTGATCGAGAAATACGCCAAGGGCGAAGAGGGCAGCATCGCCGAGGTCAGGCAGCGCGTGGCGCGCGCGCTGGCGCAGGCCGAGCCCGAGGCGCAGCGCGACGCCTGGAGCGCGCGCTTCCTGTGGGCGCAGGAAAACGGCTTCGTCCCGGCCGGGCGCATCAATTCGGCGGCGGGCACCGGCATCCAGGCCACGCTGATCAACTGCTTCGTGCAGCCGGTGGGCGATTCGGTGTCGGAGCCGCGCGAAGGCCTCCCCAGCATCTACACGGCCGTGGCGCAGGCTGCCGAAACCATGCGCCGCGGCGGCGGCGTGGGCTATGACTTCTCGGCGATCCGCCCGGCCGGCGCACTGGTGCGGGCCACGCATTCGCGCGCCTCGGGGCCGGTGTCGTTCATGAAGGTATTCGATGCGTCGTGCGCCACCGTGGAATCCGCCGGCGCCCGGCGCGGCGCGCAGATGGGCGTGCTGCGCTGCGACCATCCGGATATCGAAAGCTTTATCCACGCCAAGGACAAGGGCGAGCTCAGCAACTTCAATATCTCCATCGGCGTCACCGATGCCTTCATGCAGGCAGTGCAGGCCGACAGCGAGGTCGAACTGGTGCATGAGGCCGAGCCGGGTGCCGACATGATTGCCGCCGGGGCCTATCGCCGCGACGATGGCCAGTGGGTGTACCAGCGCGTGCCGGCGCGCAACCTGTGGGACCAGGTCATGCAGGCCACTTACGACCATGCCGAGCCGGGCATCCTGTTCCTGTCGCAGATCAACGCCGACAACAATCTCTATTACTGCGAGCGCATCGAGGCCACCAACCCCTGCGCCGAGCAGCCGCTGCCGTCCTATGGCTGCTGCTGCCTGGGCTCGGTCAACCTGACGCGCTTCGTGCGCCAGCCGTTCACGCCGCAGGCTGAATTCGATTTCGATGCCTTTGCCGAGGTGGTGCGCGTGGCCACGCGCATGCTCGACAACGTGCTCGACGTGACCTTCTGGCCGTTGCCGGAGCAGCAGGCCGAGGCCCACGCCAAGCGCCGCGTCGGGCTGGGTTTTCTGGGGCTGGGCAGTGCGCTGGTGATGCTGGGCCTGCGCTATGACACCGAGCCGGCGCGGCAGCTGGCGGCGCGGATCTCGGAACGCATGCGCGACGATGCCTACCTGGCGTCGACCGGGCTGGCAGCGGAGAAGGGCGCCTTCCCCCTGTTCGATGCCAGTGCCTACCTGCAGAGCGGGTTTGCCAGCCGGCTGCCGGAACGCGTGCGCGATGCCATTGCGCGCAGCGGGCTGCGCAACTCGCACCTGCTGTCGATCGCGCCGACCGGCACCATCACGCTGGCCTTTGCCGACAATGCCTCCAACGGCATCGAGCCGGCCTTCTCGTGGACCTACAACCGCAGGAAGCGCATGCCGGACAACGGCTATCGCACTTTCGAGGTGGCGGACCATGCCTGGCGGCTTTATCGTCACATGGGAGCCGACATGTCGCAGCTGCCGGATGCCTTTGTCACCGCGCTGCAGATGTCGGCGCTGGATCATATGCGGATGCTGGAGGCCGTGCAGCCCTATATCGACACCAGCATCAGCAAGACCGTCAATGTGCCGGAGGACTACCCGTACGAAGCCTTCCGCAACCTGTACCTGGAGGCCTGGAAGGCCGGCCTGAAGGGGCTGGCGACCTATCGCCCGAATTCAGTGCTGGGGGCCGTGCTGTCGGTGGAGGCGCCGGCGGCGCCCGCTGCCGTGGCCGACGACAACCCGCTGGCGCGGCCCTTCGGCAGCCGGCCGGTGGGCGACCTCGAGGGCGTGACGTCCAAGGTCGAATACCTGACCTACGAGGGCCGCAAGACCGTCTACCTGACCGTCAACTTCATGCGCGTCGCCGGCGTGGCCGACGGCAAGCCGGTGGAGATCGAGCGTCCGGTGGAATTTTTCATGCCGGCCGGGCAGCGCAGCGAGGGCCAGCAGTGGATCACCTCGACCATGCGGCTGTTGTCGATGGTGGCGCGCTCGGGCGGGTCGGTGGCCAAGGCGCTGGCGGACATGCGCAACGTGGTGTGGGACAAGGGCACGGTGCGCTACGGCACGCTGCTGCGCCAGGACGGTACCGAGGTGCCGCGCTTCCATGACTCCGAAGTGGCAGCGCTCAGCTATGCGTTGCAGCGCATCCTGGTCAAGCGCGGCTTCCTCGATGCCGAGGGCGGCCAGGTGCCGGTGGCCGCGCTGGCGGCACGCCTGGCGCAGCGCGAGGGCGCGCCGCCGGCGCTGGACGCCGGCGCGGGTCTCGCCAGCGAGTCCCGCGCCCCTGGCACCCCCGGTGTCGGCACCGGCAAGCCTTGCCCGGAGTGTGGCGCGCACGCCCTGCACAAGGTCGATGGCTGCGCCAAATGCGCCAATTGCGGCTACGTGGGCGAGTGCGGCTGAGCCCCGCCGCGCGCGGGTTGCGGCCACCGGGGCCGGCCCGCGCGGCGCGTGGCGAATAAAGACCCCGGGGCCGGGGCGGCGGCGGCCGGAGGGGGGCCGCCTTTTGCTACAATCGCCGCCATGAGTTATCAAGTTCTAGCGCGCAAATGGCGCCCCAGGGATTTCACCACGCTGGTCGGCCAGGAGCACGTGGTCCGCGCGCTCACGCACGCGCTGGAACAACAGCGGCTGCATCACGCCTACCTGTTCACCGGCACGCGCGGGGTCGGCAAGACCACGCTGTCGCGGATCCTGGCCAAGGCCCTGAACTGCACCGGCGCTGACGGCAACGGCGGCATCACCGCCCAGCCGTGCGGGCAGTGCAAGGCCTGCCAGGAGATCGACAGCGGCCGCTTCGTCGACTACATCGAGATGGATGCGGCCTCCAACCGCGGCGTCGACGAGATGGCGCAGCTGCTGGACAAGGCGGTCTACGCCCCGACCTCCGGGCGCTTCAAGGTCTACATGATCGACGAAGTGCACATGCTGACCAACCACGCCTTCAACGCCATGCTGAAGACGCTGGAAGAGCCGCCCGGGCACGTCAAGTTCATCCTCGCCACCACCGACCCGCAGAAGATCCCGGTCACGGTGCTGTCGCGCTGCCTGCAGTTCAACCTGAAGCAGATGCCGCCGGGGCATATCGTCTCGCACCTGGACCATATCCTGGCGCAGGAAGGCATTGCCCACGACGGCAATGCGCTGCGGCTGCTGGCCCAGGCCGCGCACGGCTCGATGCGCGATGCGCTGTCGCTGACCGACCAGGCCATCGCCTACAGCGCGGGCCAGGTGTCCGAAGACGCGGTGCGCGGCATGCTGGGGGCGATCGACCAGGGCTACCTGGTGCAGCTGCTCGACGCGCTGGCCGCCGAGGACGGCGCCGCCATGCTGGCGATTGCCGATGCCATGGCCGACCGCAGCCTGTCGTTTGCGGGCGCGCTGCAGGACCTGGGCTCGCTGCTGCACAAGGTCGCGCTGGCGCAGGCCGTGCCGGCCTCGGTGCAGGACGAATGGCCCGAAGCCGATGAGGTGCGGCGCCTGGCCGGCGTGTTCGACGCGCAGGAAGTGCAGCTGTTCTACCAGATCGCCAACCTGGGCCGCAGCGAGCTGGCGCTGGCGCCGGACGAATACGCCGGCTTCACCATGACGCTGCTGCGCATGCTGGCGTTCCGGCCGTCGTCCGAGCCGACCACGACGCAGGGGCAGGGCGGCGGTGCCGCGCCTGCGCGCCAGCGCGGCGCCGCGGCGCTTGAAGCGGCCCAGCCCGTCGACAGCCGCTACGCGGCGGCTGCAGCCAGTCCCGTCGCGCAGGCCAAGGCCGCGGCTGCGGCGGCACCGGCGTCTGCCCCCGCCCCGATGCCGGCACGGGCGGTACCGCCCGCGCCCGAGGCTGAACCTGCCGCAGCGCCGGCCACGGCCACCGCATTCCCTGAAACCGGGCCAGCCCGGCCGGCCGCCGGCAGCGGCGCCATGTCGCCCGCCGCCGCCGCGCTGGCCGCTGCCCGCCAGGCTTCCGCCGCGCGCGGCGGCGGTGCCCGCAAGACCCCGCCGCCGGCCATGCCGGCCGCACCGGCCGCCGCGCAGCGCCCGCCGGCCCAACCGTTGCGCGCACCCGGCGCGGCAGCCGTGAGCCGCCCGCCGGCAGCGCCGGCGCCGGTTGCGAAGGCGCCCGTGCCGGCGCCGGCCCAGCCGCCTGCAGCGGCGGCACGACCCGCCGCGCGGCAGCCGGAGCCGGAATCCGTGCCACCCTGGGAGCTGGCGGGTGGCAGCGACGTGCCGCCGTGGGAAGAACTGCCGCCTGACCTGCCGGTCATCGGCCCCTATGACACCGATCCCGGCTACAGCGACCACGGTTTCAGCGAACCGGCACCACGCGCCGCCGCACCGCGCAGCGGCGCGGCCCGGCCGGCCAGGGTGCCCGCGCGCGAGGCCGAGCCGGCCCGCGAGGCCGCTGCCCCTGCCACGCAGCCGGCCGCGGCGCCCGCAGAGTCCGCCAGATTCGTCGCCCCGCGTCCGCCTGCGGCGGGCGAGGATGGCACCCCGCCGGCCTTCACCGGCGAATGGCCGGTGCTGGCCGCCGGCCTGCCCCTGAAGGGCCTGGCGCAGCAGCTGGCCTACCAGAGCGAACTGACACAGGTGGTCGGGCGTACCTTCCACCTGCGCATCCCGGTCGCGGCCCTGGGCGAGAACGGCGTGGCCGAGCGGCTGCAGCAGGCGCTGTGCGACCACTTCGGCGAACCCGTGCGCGTGGTCTGCGAGGTGGGCGGGGTTTCCATCACCGCGGCGGCAGCCGATGCCGAGGCCCGCGCCGAACGCCAGCGGCAGGCCGAGGCCGTGATCGAGGCCGATCCCTTCGTGCAGGGGCTGCTGCGCGATTTCGGCGGCCAGATCGTGCCGGGCTCGATCCAGCCGCGCGCCGCCTGATCGGCGGCCATTTGCGTAACCGAATTACCGTCACCGAATTTCTTACCGAATCCAGGAGCATTCCATCATGATGAAAGGTCAACTCGCCGGGCTGATGAAGCAAGCCCAGCAGATGCAGGAAAACATGAAGAAGATGCAGGAGCAGCTGGCCCTGATCGAAGTCGAGGGCCAGTCCGGCGCCGGTCTCGTCAAGGTGCTCATGACCTGCAAGAACGACGTCAAGCGCGTCACCATCGACCCCAGCCTGCTGGCCGAGGGCGAGGACAAGGACCTGCTGGAAGACCTGGTCGCCGCCGCCTTCAACGACGCCGTGCGCAAGGCCGAAGCCACCACGCAGGAAAAGATGGGCTCGATGACCTCCGGCCTGCCTCTGCCCCCGGGCTTCAAGCTGCCGTTCTAAAGACAACCAACCGTGAAGGCATCGTCCCCGACCTCGCTGCAGGCACTGGTCGAAGCGCTGCGGGTGCTGCCCGGCGTCGGGCCCAAGTCCGCCCAGCGCATGGCCTACCACCTGCTGCAGCACGACCGCGAGGGCGCGCGCAAGCTGGGCGATGCACTGCGTGGCGCGGCGGACCATATCCGCCACTGCCAGCGCTGCAATACCTTCACCGAGCAGGAGATCTGCGAGACCTGCCTGGACGACCGCCGCGACGCGTCGGTGCTGTGCGTGGTGGAAACCCCGGCCGACCAGGTCATGATCGAACAGACCCTGACCTATCGCGGCAAGTACTTCGTGCTGATGGGCCGGCTCTCGCCGCTGGACGGCATCGGCCCGCGCGAGATCCACCTGGACCGGCTGCTCGCGCGCGCGACCGAGCCCGAGCTGGGCGGCCCGGTCGGCGAAGTCATCGTCGCCACCAACTTCACCAGCGAGGGCGAGGCCACCGCGCACTATATCGGCGAGATGCTCAAGGCGCGCGGCCTCAAGGTGTCGCGCCTGGCGCGCGGCGTGCCGGTGGGCGGCGAGCTGGAATACGTCGATGCCGGCACCATCGCCCGCGCGGTAATGGACCGCCGCAACCTCTGAGCACGATCGCGCGGGGCCGCTTGCCCGCGCGCCGGTCTTCGGATTTCTACGCCTTCTTGCCCGCCCCATGAACCTGGCCCGCTTCGATCTTGTCACGCTTGGCTTGTTCGTCGCCGTGGCCCGGCAGGGCAGCATCTCGGCCGGCGCGCGCCAGTCGCACCTGGCCGTGGCGGCCGCCAGCAAGCGCATCTCCGACCTGGAAACCTCGGTCGGCGCGCCGCTGTTCTTCCGCCATGCCGCCGGCGTGCAGCTCACCGAAGCCGGCCAGGCCTGCTTCCACCACGCGCTGACCATCCTGCAGGATGTGGAGCGCATGGCCGGCGTGATGTCGGACTACGCCTCGGGCGTGCGCGGGCAGGTACGGGTGTGCGCCAATACCTCGGCGATCACGCAGTTCCTGCCCGACGACCTGGCGTCGTTCATGCAGCGCCATCCCACCATCCGCATCGAGCTGGAAGAGCAGAACAGCCGCGACATCGTCGCCGCGCTGGTCGAGAACCGCGCCGATGTGGGCATCTTTGCCGACCGCACTCCCGCCGCCGGGCTGATGACGATCGAGTACCGGCAGGACGAGCTGGTCATCATCACGCCGCCCAACCACCCGCTGGCCACGCGCGGCCCGGTGCGCTACGCCGATACGCTGGAATTCGACTTCGTCAGCCTGCCGCAGGAGACTTCGCTGGCTGCGCGGCTGCTGGAGGAGAGCAGCCGGCTGGACCGGCCGTTCCGGCTGCGCATCCAGGTGCGCAGCTTCGATGCCATGTGCCGCATGGTGATGGCGGGGCTGGGCGTGGGCGTGCTGCCGCGCATCGCGGCCGAGCCGCACGTCAAGTCGATGGGGCTGTCGCTGGTGTCGCTGCAGGACGCGTGGGCGCGCCGCTCGCTGCTGATCGGGCTGCGCGACCCGGCCGGGCTGACCGTCTCCGCACGCTTGCTGATCACCCACCTGTGCGGGGACCGGGCGCCGTTCTGACGCTTGCTGCCTAGGGCTTTCCCCAGCCCTTTCGCGTTCCGAGAAAGCCCGCTTCACCGATTGCCGATTCCTGGCAAGCCCCGTGCTGGGGCACACTCCGTCCGAACGCAATGTATGGCACGCCAGTCATTGGCCTTGCCGCACTGCAACAAGACAGCCGCATCGCACGGAGACACCCCATGGCGCAACAGATCCTCGAGGGCATTCGCGTCCTCGAACTCGGACAACTCATCGCCGGCCCTTTCGCCGCCAAGACCCTGGCCGACTTTGGCGCCCACATCATCAAGGTGGAGCCGCCGGGGCAGGGCGACCCCTTGCGCAAATGGCGCATGCTGCACGAAGGCACCTCGGTCTGGTGGGAAGCGCAGTCGCGCAACAAGGAATCGATCTGCATCGACCTGCGCCAGCCGGAAGGCCAGGCGCTGGTGCGCAAGCTGGCCGCCGAGGCCGACGTGCTGATCGAGAACTTCCGCCCCGGCACCATGGAGAAGTGGGGCCTGGGCTGGGACGTGCTGCATGCCGACAACCCGCGCCTGATCATGCTGCGTGTGTCGGGCTACGGCCAGACCGGCCCGAAGAAGGACGAGCCCGGCTTTGCCGCCGTGGCTGAAGCCATGGCCGGCCTGCGCCATCTGACCGGCGAGCCGGGCCGCGCGCCGGTGCGCGCCGGCCTGTCGCTGGGCGATACCATCGCCGGCCTGCACGGCGCCATGGGCGTGCTGCTGGCGCTGTATCAGCGCGACGCGCGCGGCGGCGAAGGCCAGGTCATCGACGTGGCGCTGTATGAGTCGCTGTTCAACCTGAGCGAAAGCCTGCTGCCGGAATACTCGGCCTTCGGTGCGGTGCGCCAGCCCGCCGGCGGCGCGCTGCCGGGGATCGCGCCGTCGAACGCCTACCCCTGCGCCAGCGGTGAATACGTGCTGGTGGCGGCCAACGGCGACGCCATCTTCAAGCGCATGATGCTGGCCATCGGCCGCGCCGACCTGGCTGACGATCCCGCGCTGGCGCGCAACGACGGCCGCGTGCAGCGCGTCGACGAGATCGATGCCGCGATCGCCGACTGGACCCGCACGCAGACTGTGGACGCGGCGCTGGCGGTGCTGCGCGACGCGCAGGTGCCGTCAGGCCGCATCTATACCGTCAAGGACATCGCCGAAGACCCGCACTACCGCGCCCGTGGCGTGATCGAATCGGTGACCTCGGCCGGCGGCCTGACGGTGGAAGTGCCGGGCGTGGTGCCCAAACTGTCGGCCAGCCCCGGCGCCATCCATGACCGCGCGCCCACGCTCGGCGAGCATACCGATGACGTGCTGAAGCAGGCGGGCTTCGATGACGCGGCTATCGCCGACCTGCGCGCGCGCAAGGTGATCGCATGAGCGCCGCCAGCCGGTTGCGCGGCCCCGCGCGCGTCGAGATCAACGAAGTCGCGCCGCGCGACGGCCTGCAGATCGAGCCGGTGGTGGTGCCGACCGACGCCAAGGTGGCCTTCCTCGATGCGCTCTCGGCCTGCGGCTTCGCCCGCATCGAAGCCACCTCGTTCACCTCGGCCCGCGCCATTCCCGCGCTGGCCGATGCCGAGGCGCTGATGCACCGCATGCAGCGTCACGCAGGCGTGCGCTACACCGCGCTGGTGCCCAACCTGCGCGGGCTGGAGCGTGCGCTGTCGTGCCGCCCGGACGAGGTCAACCTGGTGATGTCGGCCAGCGAGACGCACAACCGCGCCAACCTGCGCATGACGCGCCGGCAGTCGCAAGAGCAGTTGCTGGCGATGATCGGGGCGGCGCGCGGCGCCGGGGTACCGGTCAATATTTCGCTGTCGACGGTGTTCGGCTGCCCCTTCGAGGGCGAGGTCGATAGCGCCGCGGTGATGGCGCTGGCCACGCGCTTTGCCGAGGCCGGCGCGGCCGGCATCACGCTGTGCGACACCACCGGCATGGCCTATCCGGACCAGGTCGCGGCACTGTGCGAGACCTTCCAGGCAGCGCTGCCGCGTACCGGCCTGACCATCCATCTGCATAACACCCGCGGCATGGGCCTGGCCAATGCCCTCGCTGCCTGGCAGACCGGGGTGACGCGCTTCGACGCGGCCGCCGGCGGCCTCGGCGGCTGTCCGTACGCCCCCGGTGCCAGCGGCAATGTCAGCACCGAAGACCTGGTCCACATGTTCGACTGCATGGGCGTCGAGACCGGCGTCGACCTGGGCGCGCTGCTCGACGTGGTGGCCGGCATGCCGGCGCTGGTCGGGCGCGACCTCCACAGCCAGCTGCTCAGCGCCGGCCCGCGCCTGCGCACGCACCAGCCGCCGGCCTGGATGGCGGAGCATTTCGCCGGGCAGGTCTAGTACGGCCCGCCGGTACAAGAACAAAACAATCACAAGATAACGGAGACCCTCATGAAGAAAGCCCTTCAACACAAGCCAGTCATGGCCGCGATGCCCGCACGGCGCAGGGCCGTGGCTGCCGCGCTGGCGGCGCTCGGTGCGGCGTGGTTCGCTCCCGCAGCGCTGGCGCAGGACGGCAGCTATCCCAACCGTCCGGTGACGCTGGTGGTATCGGCCGCGGCCGGCGGCACCACCGACCTCGCGGCGCGGATGATTGCCGAACCGCTGTCGAAGGCCCTCGGCCAGCCGGTGGTGGTGGACAACCGCCCCGGCGGCAATGGCGGCATTGCCGCGCAACTGGTGGCGCGCGCCAGGCCGGACGGCTACACGCTGATGCTGCAGTACTCCGGCTTCCACGTGATCACGCCGCTGCTGTTCAAGAACCTGTCGTGGGACCCGGTCAGGGACTTCGCGCCGGTGGCCAATATCCTGTCGGCGCCGCAGGTGCTGGTGGTGCGTCCGAGCCTGCCGGTCAAGACGCTGAAGGAGCTGGTGGCCTATGCCAAGGCCCATCCGGACAAGCTCAACTACGCCTCGTCGGGCAACGGCTCGCTGCAGCACGTGTCGACCGAGCTGCTGAACCAGATGGCCGGCACGAAGATCACGCACGTGCCCTACAAGGGCACGGGCCCGGCCATGACCGACCTGCTGGGCGGCTCGGTCGACCTGACCATCACCACGCCGCCGCCGCTGATGGGCCATATCGCCGCCGGCAAGCTGCGCCCGCTGGTGGTGACCAGCAAGACCCGCCTGCCCAGCCTGAAGGACGTGCCGTCGGCGCCCGAGGCCGGCTATCCCGACCTGGACGTGTCGTCGTGGTTCGCGATGTACGCGCCGGCGGGCACGCCCAAGCCGGTGATCGACAAGCTGACCGGCGAGATCGAGAAGATCATGCGCACCGAAGCTTTCCGCAAGAAGGCCGAGGAACTGGGCGCCGAGGCGAAGTACATGAACCCGCAGCAGCTGGCGCAATACCAGCAGGCGGAACTGGTGCGCTGGGCCAAGGTGATCAAGTCCGCCGACATCCACGCGGAATGATGGCGAGGGCTGGATCAAGGTGATCGAAAGGTGAGGGCGCTAAGCTGACGCGTCTGCTAAGTATTGATACCGATGCGGTGTATCGCACGGTCCGGTAGCATCGCAAATTGCCGCACCGCGGCGCGCCCCCTTTCAAGGGCACGTTGCCGCAGCGCCAGTCCAAACGGGTAGGAGATCCACATGTATAACAAGAAATTCTGGAAGCAATTCCTGATCGCGCTGGCGTTGTTCCTGGCTGGCTGGTTCACCTTCGGCCAGGCACAGGCGCAGGGCAAGCCCGAGAAGACCAAGGTCACCATCGCGGTCGGCGGCAAGAACCTGTTCTACTACCTGCCGCTGACCATCGCCGAGCGCCTGGGCTACTTCAAGGACGAAGGGCTGGACGTCGAGATCGTCGACTTCGCCGGCGGCGCCAAGGCGCTGCAGGCCGTGGTGGGCGGCAGCGCCGATGTGGTCTCGGGCGCCTATGAGCACACCATCAACCTGCAGGCCAAGGGCCAGCGCTACCAGGAATTCGTGCTGCAGGGGCGCGCCCCGCAGATCGTGCTGGTGGTGTCGAACAAGACCATGCCCAACTACAAGTCGATCGCCGACCTGAAGGGCAAGAAGATCGGCGTGACCGCGCCGGGCTCTTCGACCAACATGATGGCCAACTTCGTGCTGGCCAAGGCCGGCCTGAAGCCGTCTGACGTATCCTTCATCGGCGTGGGCGCCAGTGCCGGCGCGGTGGCGGCGATGCGTTCGGGCCAGATCGACGCCATGGCCAACCTGGACCCGGTGGTGTCGATGCTGACCCAGAAGAACGAGGTGCGCATCGCCTCGGATACCCGCACGCTCAAGGACACGCAGGCCGTGTTCGGCGGCAGCATGCCGTCGGGCTGCCTGTATGCCTCGCAGGCGTTTATCCACCAGAACCCCAACACCACCCAGGCGCTGACCAACGCCATGGTGCGCGCGCTCAAGTGGCTGCAGAAGGCGGGCCCGTCGGATATCGTCAAGACCGTGCCGGAAAGCTACCTGCTGGGTGACCGCGCGCTGTACCTGGCCGCGTGGGAGAAGGTCAGGGAAGCCATCTCGCCGGACGGCACCATGCCGGCCGATGGCCCGCGCACCGCGTTCAACGCGCTGAGCCAGTTCGACGCCGAGCTGAAGGGCAAGCCGGTCAAGCTGGAAGAGACCTACACCAACGCCTTCGTGCAGAAGGCCAACGCCAAGTACAAGTAAGACCCCTGCCGCCGGTGCCACCGGCCCGCTGTCCGCAGCGGGCCTATGCTTCGCAGCATCGATGGCCAATCCATCATCACCCGCCCGTGCCGCGCCCCCCGGCGCCGACGCCGCGGGACCGAGACGGTACACCATGAGCACTCCCGCACTTTCCCTCGACCAGGTCACCTGCACCTTTGTCTCGCGCGATGAGCGCAGCCAGCGCTATACCGCGGTCAAGGATGTCACGCTGTCGATCCAGCCCGGCGAATTCGTATCCGTGGTCGGCCCGACCGGCTGCGGCAAGTCCACGCTGCTGAACGTCGGCGCCGGCCTGCTGGAGCCTTCCAGCGGCGAGGTGCGCGTATTTGGCGAGCCCCTGCGCGGCATCAACCGGCGCGCCGGCTACATGTTCCAGGCGGAGGCGCTGATGCCCTGGCGCAGCGCGCTGGATAACGTCGTCGCCGGCCTGGAATTCCGCGGCGTGGCACGTGCCGAGGCCGTGCAGCAGGGCGAGGAATGGCTGCGCCGCGTGGGCCTGGGCGGCTTTGGCGACCGCTATCCGCACCAGCTCTCGGGCGGCATGCGCAAGCGGGTCGCGCTGGCGCAGACGCTGGTGCTGGACCCGGACATCATCCTGATGGACGAGCCGTTCTCGGCGCTGGATATCCAGACCCGCCAGCTGATGGAGAACGAGGTGCTGGAACTGTGGGCCGCCAAGCGCAAGGCCGTGCTCTTCATCACCCACGACCTGGACGAGGCCATCGCCATGAGCGACCGCGTGGTGGTGCTGTCGGCCGGCCCCGGCACGCATCCGATCGGCGAGTTCGAGATCGACCTGCCGCGCCCGCGCGACGTGGCCGAGATCCGCAACCATCCGCGTTTTGTCGAGCTGCACGCCGCGATCTGGGACGTGCTGCGCGAGGAAGTGCTCAAGGGTTACGCCCAGCAGCGCAAGGTGGCCTGAGCCATCCAACAAACAAGACCTGAATCCCGATGGCATTCCGTACTGACTCCAAGGGCATGCTGCGTGTCTGGCAGCTGCTCGTCCTGGTGGTGATCCTCGGCGTGTGGCACCTGGCCACGCGCTCGCAGGAGGTTGCCTTTTTCTTCGGCGAGCCGCTGATGGTGGCGCAGCGCATCTGGAACTGGTTTATCGTCGAGCGCGATATCTACCTGCACCTGGGCGTGACGCTGATCGAAACCGTGCTGGCCTTCGGCATCGGCACGGTGGCGGGGCTGGGCGTGGGCCTGTGGCTGGCGCTGAGCCCGCTGACCTCGGCCATCCTCGATCCCTACGTCAAGGCCATGAACTCGATGCCGCGCGTGATCCTGGCGCCGATCTTCGCGGTCTGGTTCGGCCTGGGCATCTGGTCGAAGGTAGCGCTGGCGGTGACGCTGGTGTTCTTCATCGTCTTCTTCAACGTCTACCAGGGCGTCAAGGAAGTGAGCCCGGTGGTGCTGGCCAACGCGCGCATGCTGGGCGCCAACCACAAGCAGCTGCTGCGCCATGTCTACCTGCCGAGTGCGACCAGCTGGGTGTTCTCGTCGCTGCATACCTCGGTGGGCCTGGCCTTCGTGGGCGCGGTGGTGGGCGAATACCTGGGCTCGGCGCGCGGCGTGGGCTACCTGATCCTGCAGGCCGAAGGCACGTTCGACATCAATACCGTGTTTGCCGGCATCGTGGTGCTGACGGCGTTTGCGCTGGTGCTGGACTGGATGGTCGGCACGGGTGAGAAGCGGTTGATGAAGTGGCAGCCGAAGAGCGGGGAGACGGAGAAACTCTGAACTGAAGCGCCGCTGCAAAGCAAAAGGGCGGCTGCGGCCGCCCTTTTGCTTTGCCGGTCGCGCTCAGCCTGCGGCCCCTGCCTCCGGCGCATCCAAGCAGACCGACACCGTCAGCCCGCCTCCCGGCGTGTCGCCAAGCATCACCG
The DNA here is from genome assembly GCF_055385985.1 of Cupriavidus sp. LA-1. Classification (NCBI taxonomy): domain Bacteria; kingdom Pseudomonadati; phylum Pseudomonadota; class Betaproteobacteria; order Burkholderiales; family Burkholderiaceae; genus Cupriavidus; species Cupriavidus sp. LA-1. The sequence continues at coordinate 1,237,499 of NZ_AP031387.1, forward strand.
TCGCACCATGCAGCCGCGCGATCTCCCGCACGATCGATAATCCCAGGCCCGTGCCATCCACCGCCTGTCCGCGTTCGCCCCGATAGAAGCGCCTGAACACGGCATCGCGTTCGGCCGGCGCAATGCCGGGGCCATTGTCGATCACCTGCAGCCGAGGCACGCCGCCATCCAGCGCCACGCGCACCGTCACCACCGCGCCGCGGCCCGCATAGCGGATCGCGTTGTCGATCAGGTTGCCCGTCAGTTCCTGCAGCAGTTCGGCCTGGCCCGCGACCTCGACCGGTCCTTCCTGCTCGAAGCCCAGGTCCACCTCGCTGCCACGCGCCACCGGCGCCCAGTCCAGCGCCACGCCCTGCGCCAGCGTATCGAGCCGCAGGGGCCTGAGCGCGGGCATATAGCCCGCGTCGGGTTCCAGCCGCGACAGCGAGAGCAGCTGCTGCACGCCCTTGGACGCGTGGCGCACGGTGCCGTGCAGCAGCCGCATATGCTCGCGCACGCGTTCGCCGTCGCGCTCGCGCAGCGCCAGCTCGGACTGTGCCTGGATGATCGCCAGCGGTGTCTTGAGCTGGTGCGCGGCATCGGCAAAGAAGCGCTTGCGCGCCTGCACCATGCCATGAAGCCGGCCCATATACTGGTTCAGCGCCTGCACCAGCGGCTTCATCTCGGCGGGCAGGTCCTTCTGTTCGATCGGGTCGAGCTGCGTGCCGCGCTGTGCCACGGTGTCGGAGAGCCGGTTCAGCGGCCGCAGCCCGCGCCGCACCCCGAGCCAGACGATGCCCAGCGCCAGCGTCACCAGCATCAGCTCCTGCAGCAGCGAGCCGATCAGGATGTCGCGCGCCACCAACTGGCGCGGCTCGATGGTCTCGCCCACCAGTACCCATACCAGCCGCGCATGCGCCGAGCCCACGTCGTGCACCGGCAGCGGCTGGGCCGCCATGCGCAGCGGCTGGTCGCGGAATACGGTGTCATAGAACACGGTGCGGTACAGCCGCAGCGGCGCCTCGGCCGGCATCGGCAGGTCGTCGTAGCCGGTCACGGTGGCGCCGTGCTCGTCGCGGATGCGGTAGTAGATGTGCGGCCCGGTCTGGTCGTCGAACAGTTCCAGCGCCAGGTTGGGCACGTCGACGTCAAGCCGCCCCTCGCGCAGGCTGATGCCTTCGCGCATCGCGCGCAGCGACGCCTCCAGCGTGCGGTCGAAGGCGATATGCGCGGCCGACATGGCGCGCTCATAGGTCATCCACGCGTCCAGCGCGAGCAGGCCCATCAGCGGCAGCAGCAGCCACAGCGACAGCTGCAGCCGCAGGCTGGGCGCCCGGCGCGGCTTCATGCCGCCGGCCGCGCTTCGAGCAGGTAGCCCAACCCGCGCAGCGTGACGATGGCCACGCCGCTGCCGTCGAGCTTCTTGCGCAACCGGTGCACGTAGATCTCGATCGCGTCCGGATTGACCGATTCGTCGATGCCGAAGATCTTCTCCGACAGGGCGCCCTTGTTGACCGCGCGGCCGTCGCGCAGCAGCAGCACTTCCAGCACGGCACGCTCGCGCCCGGTCAGTGGCAGCAGCTCGCCATGGAGCAGGAAGGCGCGGCTGATGCTGTCGTAGTGCAGCGGGCCACAGGCGATCTGCGTGCTGTCGTGGCCATGGGCGCGGCGGATCAGCGCACGGGCGCGCGCTTCCAGCTCGGACAGGTCGAAGGGCTTGGCCAGGTAGTCGTCGGCGCCCAGGTCCAGCCCGCGCACGCGGTCCTCGACCGAGCCGTGCGCGGTCAGGATCAGCACCGGCAGCGGGTTGCGGCGCTGGCGCAGGCGGCGCAGCACTTCCAGCCCGTCCAGGCCGGGCAGGCCCAGGTCCAGGATCAGCAGCGCGTAGTCCTGCGTGCTCAGCAGGTTGTCGGCGCTGCGGCCGTCGTGCATGCAGTCGACCGTGAAGCCGGCCTGGCCCAGGGCCTGGCTCAGGGAGTTCGCCAACATCACATTGTCTTCGGCAAGCAGGATACGCATGGGGCAGGGCAGTCAGGCGGCAATACGGGAAAAACGGCCGCAACGGCCGAGGCCAGACTCATACAGGGAAGCGCGCCCGCTTTGAAGCTAGGGAAACCACCAACGCCGCGGCGGCGCGTGCCCGCGAAAAGCCTGCATTCCGAAAGCGAACTGAAAGTGCGTGTCCCCTACCATCCGGCCGGCTAACGATTACCACAACAAGCACAAGCAAGGAGAGAGCATGAAGCGTACGGCAATGGCACTCGCAGCGATGGGTCTGGCTGCGGCCGGGTCGGCATCCGCCCAATCGAGCGTGACCATGTATGGCCTGGTGGACGCCGGCATCGAATATGTCAGCCACGCGGGCCCGAACGGCTCGGCGGTCAAGCTGACCTCGGGCGGCAAGAACACCTCGCGCTGGGGCATTCGCGGCAGCGAAGACCTGGGCGGTGGCCTGAAGGCGGTGTTCGCCCTGGAAAGCGGCATCGCCATCGACACCGGCAGGCTGGACACCGACAACACGCTGTTCGACCGCCGCGCCACGGTGGGCCTGTCCAGCCGCTACGGCCAGGTGGTGCTGGGCCGCACCTTCACCACGACCTACGACTTCATGCTGCCGTTCGACCCGATGGGCTACGCGCCGGCTTATTCGTGGGCCACCTCGTCGACCGCGACCGGCGGCCGCAAGGACGGGCTGTTCTCGCGCGCCTCGAATGCGATTCGCTATGACGGCACGTTCGGCGGCCTGAAGCTGGGCGCGACCGTTGCGATGGGCGAAGTGGCGGGGGATTTCAAGAGCTCGTCCAAGTACGCGCTGGGGGTGGGCTACAACGCCGGCAAGTTTGCCGCGGCTGCCACCTGGGACCGCCAGAACGGCGCCGGCAGCAGCACCACGCCGGCCGACAGCACCAACTACATCCAGGGCATCCATGCCGGCGCCAGCTACGACTTCGGCAACCTGGCGCTGTTCGCCGGCTACCGCAACTACAAGCGCACCTTCACCACTGGCGCGCCGGATGACCGCAGCGACATGTACTGGGGCGGCGCCAGCTACGACTTCACGCCGGCGTTCACGCTGTACGGCGCGGTCTACAAGCAGAACATCAAGGGCGGCAGCAATGCCGACCCGATCCTGTACTCGCTGCGCGGCCAGTACGCGCTGTCCAAGCGCACGCTGGCTTATCTGTCGGTGGGTTATGCCGAAGCGCGCAACGGCCAGAAGGTCAGCGTCTCGCGCGACCTGGTCGGCTTCGGCAGCAACCAGACCGGCGTGATGGCCGGCCTGCAGCATCGCTTCTGAGGGTAGGACGGCCTCGTTGGCCTGCTTTGTCTGATTGGGAACTGCCAGCCGCCTGGCGCATGGGTGTGCGCCATCCAGGGTGGCCGGCAGCTTGAGGCGTGTTGCCTCAGCCGGGCGCAGGGCGTAGCCGCACGCCTTGCGCCCATTCTTTTACCGGCGGGCCTGCCCGTGAGCGAACCGCCGCCGGCGTGCGTGCCGCTCAGGGCACGATCACGATCTTGCCGGTGACCTTGCGCGCTTCCATGTCCTTGAGCGCCTGCGGAGCCTGCTCCAGCGGATAGCGCGCCGAGATATGCGGGCGGATCTTGCCTTCCTTCATCCAGCCCAGCATCTGCGCCATATTGGCCTGGTTGGCCTTGGGCTCGCGCCGCACAAAGTCGCCCCAGAACACGCCCACCAGCGAGGCGCCCTTGAGCAGCGCCAGGTTCAGCGGCAGCCTGGGGATCTCGCCGTTGGCGAAACCCACCACCAGGTAGCGGCCGCGCCAGCCGATCGAGCGGAAGGCCGGTTCGGCATAGATGCCGCCCACCGGGTCGTAGATCACGTCCGGGCCCTTGCCGTCGGTCAGCGCCTTGACGCGCTCGCGCAGGTCCTCGGTGCTGTAGTTGATGAACGCGTCGGCGCCGTGCTCCTTGCACACCGCCAGCTTTTCGTCGGTCGAGGCGGCCGCGATCACACGCGCGCCGATGGCCTTGCCGATCTCGATTGCCGCCAGGCCGACGCCGCCGGCCGCGCCCAGCACCAGCATGGTCTGGCCGGCCTTCAGTTCGCCCCGGTCGATGACCGCGTGATGCGACGTGCCGTAGGTCAGCGTGAAGGCCGCCGCGGTCTCGAAGTCGATGCCCGGGGGCATCGGCACCACCGACGCCGCCGGCGCCTTGGCCTGGCTGGCGAATGCGCCATTGCCCAGGTAGGCAATCACCTTGTCGCCCGGCTTGACGTGGGTGACGCCTTCGCCCACCGCATTGACCACGCCGGCCAGTTCCGAGCCCGGGCTGAACGGCAGTTCAGGCTTGGCCTGGTATTTGTTCTGGATGATAAGCACATCCGGGAAGTTGACGGCGGCCGCCTTGACGTCGATGACCACTTCGCCCTTGGCCGGCACCACGTCGGGCAGGGTTTCGATGGTCAGCGAATCGGGCGGGCCCCAGGCTTTGCACAGTACGGCTTTCATCTTGTCTCCGGTGATATTGGTGGCATTCCGCGCCAGTCAAGCTTATGCGGACGGGCAGGGAAAGTGTAGCGCAGAAATAGCACGGTCGTTCTGTTCCATGCCGAAGCTGTGGAGGTGGTTATTTGCGGCCTGCATACCGCGCCAGAAACGCGCTTTCAGGGCGGCGCGCGGGCCGCTTGCACCCGCGCGCTCAGGTACAATCGCGCCATGCACATCCTTCTCGCCAACGACGACGGTTATCTCGCGCCGGGACTGGCCGTTTTGCATGCTGCGCTCGCGCCGCTGGGCCGGATTACGGTCATCGCGCCGGAGCAGAACCATAGCGGCGCCTCCAATTCCCTGACCCTGCAGCGCCCGCTGTCGATCTACGAAGCGCGCGAAGGCGTGCAAAAAGGTTTTCGCTTCGTCAACGGAACGCCGACCGACTGCGTGCATATCGCGCTGACCGGGCTGCTCGACGAAAAACCCGACCTGGTGGTGTCAGGCATCAACCAGGGACAGAACATGGGCGAGGACGTGCTGTATTCCGGCACCGTCGCCGCCGCCATCGAGGGCTACCTGCTGGGCATTCCGTCGGTGGCCTTCTCGCAGGTGGACAAGGGCTGGGAACACCTGGACGCCGCCGCGCGCGTGGCGCGCACCGTGGTGGAGCGCATCATCGGCACGCCGCCCGCCGAGCCCTTCCTGCTCAATGTCAATATCCCGAGCCTGCCGTTCGAACATATCAAGGGCTACCGCGCCACGCGCCTGGGCAAGCGCCATCCGTCGCAGCCGGTGATCACGCAGGTCAATCCGCGCGGCGACACCAACTACTGGATCGGGCCGGCTGGCGATGCGCGCGATGCCAGCGAGGGCACCGATTTCCACGCGACCGCGCAGGGCTATGTCTCGCTCACGCCGTTGCAGCTCGACCTGACCCACCGCGGGCAGCTCGACGCGCTCGAACAGTGGCTGAAGTAGGCCGCCTGTCCTGAGCCGCAGAGTCGCCGTATCGCGCCCCCGATGAGTCCCACGCCCCCCCGCAACAAGTTTCCGCTGCCGCTGGATGCGGTAGTCGAACGCAAGCCCGCGCCTGCCCGCACCGCCGGCATGCCTGCCGTGGGCGCGCCGCGGCCGGCAGCGCCTGCACCCAAGCCGGCCAAGGCGCGCCTGCCGCGCTCGCAGGCACCGGCGCCCGCGCCGGTGCCTGCGAGCGCGGTCGAGCAGCGCGCCTCGGCGGCTACCGCCGGTGGCGGCGGCATGGCCTCGGCACGGGCACGGGTTGCGCTGGCGGCGCGGCTGCGCGCCGCGGGCATCCGCGACGAGCGCGTGCTGTCGGCCATTGCCACCGTGCCGCGCCACCTGTTCGTCGAGCCGGGGCTGGCATCGCAGGCGTATGAAGACGCCGCGCTGCCGATCGGCCACCAGCAGACCATCTCCAAGCCGTCGGTGGTGGCGCGCATGATCGAGCTGCTGCGCGAGGGCTTGGCCGCCGATATGCCGCTGGAGCGGGTGCTCGAGATCGGCACCGGCTGCGGCTACCAGGCCGCGGTGCTGAGCCAGGTGGCGCGCGAGGTTTTCTCGATCGAGCGCATCCGGCCGCTGCATGAGCAGGCCAAGGCGAACCTGCGGCCGCTGCGCGTGCCCAACCTGCGCCTGCATTACGGCGACGGCATGCTGGGATTGCCCCAGGCCGCGCCGTTCTCGGCCATCATCCTTGCCGCCGCCGGCATGGAGGTGCCCGAGGCGCTGCTCGAGCAGCTGGCCGTGGGCGGGCGCCTGATCGCCCCGGTGGCGGTGGTGCCGCCGGCGGGCGTGCCGGGCCAGACCGTTACCCAGCAGCTGTTGCTGATCGAGCGACGCAACCGCCATCGCTTTCACAGAACCGCGCTTGAAGCCGTTTTCTTTGTGCCCTTAAAATCGGGCACCATCTGAGTCGAACTATGCACAACATCGTGAAATCGCAATATTTCGCACGCGCCGGACAATTTTTTGCGGCCTCGGCGCTGACGGCCCTGCTGGCCGCCTGCGCCAATTCGCCGATGCCGGCGCCGGTCGTTGACCGTACCTCCACTTCCGGTACCACGGCCGCGACGCAGGAACCGGCCCCCCCTGGATACTATCGGGTCAAGCGAGGCGATACCCTTTACCGTATTGCGCTGGAAAACGGCCAGTCGTACCGCGATGTGGCAGCGTGGAACAACCTGAGCAATGTGAACCAGATCGAGGTCGGCCAGCTGCTGCGCATCGTGCCGCCGGGTGCCGACGTCAACACTGCGCCTGGCGTGGCCACCATGCCGGTGGCGCCGGGTACGGTGCAGGCGCAGCCGATCGACCAGGCCCGCCCGGCGGGCACGCCGGTGACCCCGCCGGCCGCCGCGCCGGCGCCCGCGGCAGCGCCTGGCGCGGCCGCGGCCCCGTCGGCGCCGGTCGCCGACGGTTCGATGAAGCTGGCCTGGCCGGCAACCGGCCAGATGGTCGCTAAATTCGACGACAAGGGCAATAAAGGCATCGATATTGCGGGCAAGAAGGGTGATGCGGTGCTGGCCGCGGATGACGGTCGGGTGATTCACGTAGGCCCCTTGCGCGGCTACGGGAATCTTGTCATCATCAAACACAACGAGACATTTCTTACTGCTTACGGGCACAACGACAAGGTGCTTGTGACTGAGCAATCCACGGTCCGAAAAGGCCAGAAGATTGCGGAGATGGGCAACAGCGATACCGACCGGGTAAAGCTTCATTTCGAAGTCCGCAAGAACGGCAAACCGGTTGATCCGATGCGGTACCTGCCGCCACAGTGAGGGTTCATGCCACGCCAGAAAACTGTCTCCTCCGGAACCGTCAGCAGGGCACGCCGTCCCAAGCAGCCGGAAGTGAAGGCTGGTGTGGCACATCCCGACGAGCGCGCCGATGCGGAAGGCTTCGAGCCTGATCTCGCGGCCGAGCTGATTCCCGTGACCGACGAACCGATCGCCACGTCCGCCTCAGTGGGCCTGCGCGAGGCCGACCTGCTTGCCGACGACAGCGAGCGCAACGAGCGCCATCTGCGCGACGACGACGAGGACGAGTCGGAGGACGAGGAAGAGGACGGCGCGGAGAATGGCACCGATGGCGCCGCCGCCGAGCATGACGATTTCCGCACGGTGCTGCATACCGAGCTGGCCGCGGACACGGTCCAGCATTACCTGAACCGCATCAGCATCAAGCCGCTGCTGTCGGCGCCGGAAGAACTGCATTTCTCCACGCTGGCCAAGGACGGCGACTTTGCCGCGCGCCAGGTCATGATCGAGCGCAATCTGCGGCTGGTGGTCAGCATCGCAAAGGGCTACCTCAATCGGGGCGTGCCGCTGCTCGACCTGATCGAGGAAGGCAACCTCGGCCTGATGCACGCGATCGAGAAATTCGATCCGTCGCGCGGCTTCCGCTTCTCGACCTACGCGACCTGGTGGATCCGCCAGAGCATCGAGCGCGCCATCATGAACCAGGCGCGCACGGTCCGCCTGCCGGTCCACGTGATCCGCGAGCTCAACCAGGTGCTGCGCGCCAAGCGCCATCTGGAGAAGGGCGGCACCGACGGGCGCGACGCCAGCCTTGAAGACATCGCCCACCTGCTGGGCAAGACGCCGGACGAAGTGCAGGACGTCCTGGCACTCAACGAACATACCACCTCGCTCGATACGCCGTTCGATCTCGATCCGGGCTCGAGCCTCCTGGATTTCCTCTCCGACGAGCACAACGCCGCCCCCGACCAGGAGGTGGCGCACCGCGAGCTGGAAGGGCTGATGAAGCTCTGGCTGGCGCGCCTGTCGGAAAAGCATCGCTATGTGGTGGAGCGCCGCTTCGGCCTCAACCATATCGAGCCCGCCACGCTGGAAGAGCTCGCCGAGGAGATGGGCCTGACGCGCGAGCGCGTGCGCCAGATCCAGCAGGAGGCGCTGGTCAAGCTCAAGCGGCATTTCGCTTCGCAAGGTGTCAGGAAGGACGCCGTTTTATGACCACTGTGCTGGTATTCGACATCGAGACCATTCCCGATGTCGCCGGCCTGCGCCGTTTGCACGACCACCCCGATGCGATGAGCGACGCCGAAGTCGCCGAGCATGCGTTTGCCGCCCGCCGCGAAAAGACCGGCAGCGATTTCCTCCCGCACTACCTGCAGCGCGTTGCCGCGATTTCCTGCGTGCTGCGCCGCACGCACCGCGACGGCTCGGCGGTGTTCCATGTCGGCTCGCTCGGCACCCCGCAAGACGGCGAGGCCACGCTGATCCAGAAGTTCTATGAACTGATCGCGCGCTACAGCCCGCAACTGGTTTCATGGAACGGCGGCGGCTTCGACCTGCCGGTGCTGCACTACCGCGGCCTGGTCAACGGCGTCACGGCGCCGCGCTACTGGGAGATGGGCGAGGGCCGCGACGACGACAGCCGCGACTTCAAGTGGAACAACTACATCAGCCGCTACCACATGCGGCACCTGGACCTGATGGACCTGCTGGCGATGTACCAGCCCCGCGCCAGTGCGCCGCTGGATGACCTGGCCAAGCTGTGCGGTTTCCCCGGCAAGATGGGGATGGACGGCAGCAAGGTCTGGCAGGCTTACCAGTCGGGCCAGCTCGACGAGATCCGCGCCTATTGCGAGACCGATGTCGTCAACACCTACCTGATGTACTGCCGCTTCCAGCTGATGCGCGGCGGGCTCTCGCCGCGCGAGTTCGACGTCGAGATGGAGTTCGTCCAGGAATCGCTGGCCGAGCTGCCGGGCGAGCAGTGGATGGAATACCTGCAGGCGTTTCGGCTGCAGCGTCTCACGCCCGAAGCCGAAGATCTCGAAGACTGAGGCCGGCGGCGTCCCGCCGGTACGGATTCACAGATCCAGTGACAACAGGATCGGCTGGTGGTCCGAGCCGGCGGTATCCCCATCGACCTCGCAGTGCAGGATGCGCGCGGCAAGGTTCTCTGTCACGAACATGAAATCGCAGGCGAACGGCGGCTCGGGCCATTGCTCCTTGTCGTAGAGGGCGCAGGTGGGCGCATGCGGCTGGCCGGGATGCGTGTGCAGCCAGGCATCGCGCCAGAGCGGCGTTGCATCGTCAAAGGGCTCGAGCACGCGGCGATAGGCGATATCGTCGGGTTTGCTGTTGAAGTCGCCGCACAGGACGGCCTCGGACGGGCGCGGCTCCGGGGTGAACGGGCCCGGCCATTGCTCGCTGCGTCCGGGGTGGCGCGCATGGCCGCAGGCTTCGGCGTGCCAGTTGCGCAAGGCCTCGGCCTGGGCGGCGCGCTGGTGTGACGAATAATACTCAAGATGCGTGCAGATCACGCGCAGCCGCCGGGTGCCGACCTCTACCGTGGCTTCCAGGGCCACGCGCGGCATCGACGCCACCTGCGGGTCCGCCGGCCAGGGCAGTGCATGGCGGAAGGCTTCGCGCACCGGCAGGCGCGTGGCAATCAGGTTGCCGAACTGCTTGCGGCCTCCGGTGGCGGTGCGCCGGTCGACGCCCGGCGCGTAGAGCAGGTGGTAGCCGGGCAGCAGGGCGGTCAGTTCCGCCACCTGGTCTTCACCCGGGCTGCCGCGCAGTTCGCCGAACCCGCGCGTGACCTCCTGCAGGCATATGACGTCGGCTTCGGCAATGCCGCGCAGGGTGTCGACCTGGCGGGCCAGGTCGACATGCCCGTCGGCGCCGCGGCCCCACTGGATATTCCACGAGATCAGTTCCATTTGCCGTCTCCGTCACATCGCCGGGACGCTGCCACCGGTGGCAGCCCGGTCTGGCATACAATCCCGCTTTCGCAAAACAATACGTCAGGTTTCGTCTGGTGTCCCAAGCCGTGTCCTCCCCCCAAGAAACGCCGGCAGCCCCGGCCGCTGTTGCCGATTCAGGTGCTGCTCCCGCCGCAAAAGAGTCCCGTGTCCGCGCTGCCGCCGATGCTGGCGCCCCCGCGGCCGATCCCGTGGTATCGATCGACAGCCTCGACATGGAGGCCCGCGGTGTCGGCCGCCTGGTGAACGAGGACGGCACGCCTGGCAAGGTGATTTTCGTCGAGGGCGCGCTGCCCGGCGAAACCGTCAGCTACCGCAGCTACCGGCGCAAGCCCAGCTACGAGCAGGCTCACCTGGCCGAGATCCGGCAGGAGTCGGTGATGCGGGTGACGCCCGGCTGCCAGCATTTCGGCGTCTGCGGCGGGTGCTCGATGCAGCATCTGGACTCGCGCGCGCAGCTGGCGATCAAGCAGCGCGTGCTGGAAGACAACCTGTGGCACCTTTCCAAGGTGAAGCCGGACGTGGTGTTCCGCCCGATCGCCGGCCCGGACTGGGGCTATCGCTACCGCGCGCGCCTGACCGTGCGCCATGTGGCCAAGAAGGGCGGGGTGCTGGTCGGCTTCCATGAGCGCAAGAGCAGCTACGTGGCCGACATGACCCGCTGCGAGATCCTGCCGCCGCATGTGTCGGCCATGCTGGTGCCGCTGCGCGAACTGGTCGGCGGGTTGTCGATCCGCGACCGCATGCCGCAGATCGAACTGGCCGTGGGCCAGGAGGTCACCGCGCTGGTGCTGCGCATCCTGGAACCGCTGACCGATGCCGACAAGGACCTGCTGCGCGCCTTCGCCGACGAGTACAAGGTGCAGTTCTGGCTGCAGCCCAAGGGCCCGGACACGGTTTACCCGTTCTACCCGGCCGATGCCGAGCTGGCCTACACGCTGCCGGAATTCGGCATCCGCATGCCGTTCAAGCCAACCGACTTCACCCAGGTGAACCACCAGATCAACCGTGTGCTGATCGGCCGCGCGCTGCGCCTGCTGGACGCGCAGCCGCAGGACCGCCTGCTCGACCTGTTTTGCGGCATCGGCAATTTCACGCTGCCGCTGGCCACGCAGGGCAAGTCGGTGATGGGCATCGAAGGCAGCGAGGCCCTGACCACGCGCGCGCTGGCCAACGCCGAATACAACGGGCTGGCGGCCAGGACCGGGTTTGCATGCCGCAACCTGTTCGAGGTCACGGCCGAGGACATTGCCGCGCTGGGCCGCTTCGACCGCTGGCTGGTCGATCCGCCGCGCGAAGGCGCGCTGGCCGTGTGCAAGGCGCTGGGCGAACTGGCGCAGCAGGGCAGCGACGTGCTGCCGCAGCGCATCGTCTATGTCTCGTGCAGCCCGGCCACGCTGGCGCGCGACGCCGGCCTGCTGGTGCACGAGGCGGGCTACCGGCTGAGCGGCGCGGGCGTGGTCAACATGTTCCCGCATACCTCGCATGTGGAGTCGATCGCGGTATTCGATCGCGGCTGATCGCGCAGATGCGCCAAAAGAAAAACCGGCCATCAGGCCATAATGCCGTTCAGTTAAGGTCCCTATTGAGGAAGCGAACGGCATAGCGTGAAGGGCGGGACTTGACGACCCGGTCGCATGAGCGACCGGGTCGTTTCACATTGGGCAGCGACTTTAGGCGCTCGCGTAGGCGCTGCAGGCAGGCGGGCAATTTCGCGTAGGCTGGCGTGACAGCTGCCCACATCATCTCGTGCTGGATGACATGGAAGGCACGCACGAAGCTCATGTCAGTCGGCGCGAGCTTCGCTTCTCGGGCGGCGCTGGCCATCTCGCGACGAATCAGGTTGTAGGCGATCAAGGCGCCCCAGATTTCCTGGCATACCCCATCGACGGTTCGGCTACGCAGGGTCAGCTCCATGCCGAGCATCGACTGCTTCAGTTCCCGGTAGCTCGTTTCGATCTGCCAGCGCCGCTCGTAACTGGCGACGATGTCAGCAGGTTTGAAGCGTCGGCGATCGAGCAGCGACGTCAGCAGAATTCGGCTACGTCCGCGTGCATCGATCGTTCGGATTGCCCGCGCCTGCCAGAACTCCGGCAGTGCCGGACACTTCTTGCGTGCCTGCGGCGAGACACGCATGCGTACCGTGGCGTCCTCGGCCGTGCCGGCCGTCACCTCCCAGCGCGTGTTGGACTTGGCCGGAATCAGGAAGTGGCGGTTGTGCCCGCCCATCGTCAGACCGCACAGGATCTCGGCAGCCAGGAAGCCTTTGTCGAATACCGTCAGCGAATCATCCGGTATCTGCGGCAACAAGCCTTTGGCGTACACCATCTCATTGCTGTCATAGCGACCGAAGCTGGCACCTGCCACCAGGTGCGTGGGGATCGCAGTCAGCGTCACCATGCGCACCTGCGGATAGCTGGCGACCCTGCGAGCGTAAGCTTGGGCGCCAAAGTGCTCGCGGTTGGCAGGGCTGTCGGCTGTGCGTAGCGTCGTGCCATCCATCGCCCACAGGCTGAGTCCCTTGAGGGCGTAGTCGCTGGCGTCCTGCAGACTCCAGGCGCGCGCTGTTCGTTCGAACAGCCAGGCCAGCGGCGCCTCGCCAACGCGCTGGCGGGCTTGCGTCGCCGCGCTCTTGCTGACGAACGGCGCCACCTCGTCAGGCAGGGCCAGTTCCAGATTGTCGAGCACTTCGCTGATCGACCAATGGCGGTACATCGCCAGCGCAATCACCAGCCAGACCACCTGTTCAGCGGGCAATCGACGGCGACGGATACTTGCCGCTCCCGTCGCCTCTACCGCACGCTCAATCCACTCATATGGAAGATGTTCGGCCAGCCGACTCAAGTCGGCTGGCTGTTGCGCTTCGAGCAGGAACGTCAGGTGACTGGAGAGCATCGCGCCCGAAAGTTAACACCTCGGCGCACGGTTTACAACTCCCTCTGACGCTACATACAAAAATGCCGCTCAGCTCTTAACTGAACGGCATTAGGCCATCAGGCCGGTTTTTTCATGCCGCGGGGGCGGTTGCCGTCAGTCGCGGCTGCCGCCGAAGATGCCCAGCAGCGCCAGCAGGTTGACGAAGACGTTGTACACGTCCAGGTAGATCGCCAGCGTGGCGGTGATGTAGTTGGTCTCGCCGCCGTTCACCACGCGCTGCACATCGAACAGGATGTACGCCGAGAAGATGCCGATCGCGATCACCGACACCGTGATCATCAGCGACGGCAGCTGCAGCCAGATATTGGCAACGCTGGCCAGGATCAGCAGGATCACGCCGACGAACAGGAACTTGCTCAGGCCGGAGAAATCGCGCTTGCTGACCGTTGCGATGGTGGCCATTGTGCCGAACACCGCCGCCGTGCCGCCGAAGGCATACATGATCAGCGCCGGACCGTTCGAGAACTGCAGCGTCGCGCCGATCAGGCGCGACAGCATCAGGCCCATGAAGAACGTGAACGCCAGCAGCAGGACCACGCCCATGCCGCTGTTCTTGGTCTTCTCGATGCCGTAGAAGAACGCGAACGCGATGCCCAGGAACAGGATCAGCGACAGGCCGGGGCTGCCCGCCATGAGGCTGAAGCCGGTGGCCACGCCGATCCACGCGCCGAGCACGGTGGGGATCATCGAGATGGCCAGCAGCCAGTAAGTGTTGCGCAAGACCCGGTTGCGAACGACGACGTCAGTGACGCCCGATGCACTATTGCCGAAACCGTAGGTGTTCAGCTTGTTATCCATGGTGACTCCTGTCTCAAAACGGTGAGGCGCCGGGGATTCGAGGCTTCAGTTGCGAAGATTCGCATGGACCCCGGACGGAACCATCGTCAATGTGGCATCGGGTAGGCCGAATTGCAAGGGCGGAGTAATTCAAAGGGCACTCCGCACTGCTTTTACGTCCGTTCGACGCCGCTTACATTGGATGGTAGCCGGGGCGCGGTGTTCCGGGCATGACAAGGTTGTAATGTGCGTCTTGGGATACCTGGCTCCGGCTTGTGCCGCAAGGGCGACCGGACGCTGGCCGATACAGGGAAGACCCTCGAAAGGGTCATAGTCTTCGTGCTAGAATCGCATGTTTAATCCATTTGTAACCCCTTCATTTTTCGGAGTTTTTCATGGCGATCGAACGCACCCTGTCGATTATCAAGCCGGATGCCGTGGCCAAGAACGTCATTGGCCAGATCTACGCCCGTTTCGAGGCCGCCGGCCTGAAGATCGTTGCTGCCAAGATGGTGCACCTGTCGCGCGGCGAAGCCGAGCAGTTCTACGCCGTCCACAAGGAGCGTCCGTTCTTCAAGGACCTGGTGGACTTCATGGTTTCCGGCCCGGTCATTATCCAGGCCCTGGAAGGCGAGAACGCCATCGCCAAGCACCGCGACCTGATGGGCGCCACCGACCCGAAGAAGGCCGAGAAGGGCACCATCCGCGCCGACTTCGCCGACAGCATCGATGCCAACGCCGTGCACGGCTCGGACGCTGCTGAAACGGCTGCCGTGGAAGTGTCGTTCTTCTTCCCGGGCATGAACGTCTACAGCCGCTGATTGCCTGGCGCTGCTGGACTAGACAGATACCGAAGCTGAGTTTGCCGTCATGAACGCTCTCGTCAACCTGCTCGACCTCGACGCGGACGCGCTCACCGCTTATTGCGGCGAGCTCGGCGAGAAGCCGTTCCGTGCGCGGCAACTCCAGCGCTGGATCCACCACTACGGTGCCAGCCGCTTCGACGCCATGTCGGATCTCGCCAAGTCGCTGCGCGAAAAGCTCGCGACGCGGGCCGAGATCCGCGCGCCCGCCGCCATTACCGACAACCTGTCGGCCGACGGCACGCGCAAGTGGCTGCTCGACGTGGGCGAGGGCAACGCGGTGGAAACGGTCTATATCCCCGAGGAAACGCGTGGCACGCTGTGCGTTTCCTCGCAGGCGGGATGCGCCGTCAACTGCCGGTTCTGTTCCACTGGCAAGCAAGGCTTTTCGCGCAACCTCAGCACCGGTGAAATCATCGGCCAGCTGTGGATGGCCGAGTTCGCCATGCGCGAACAACTGGGCCGCGGCCCCAAGGATGACCGCGTCATCTCCAATGTGGTGATGATGGGCATGGGCGAGCCGCTGCTGAACTACGACGCCGTCGTGCCGGCCATGCGGCTGATGCTCGACGACAATGCCTACGGCCTGTCGCGCCGCCGCGTGACGCTGTCCACCTCCGGCGTGGTGCCGATGATGGACCGGCTGTCCAGGGACCTGCCGGTGGCGCTCGCCGTGTCGCTGCATGCGTCCAACGACGCCCTGCGCGATGTGCTGGTGCCGCTGAACAAGAAGTACCCGCTGGCCGAACTGATGGCGGCATGCCGCCGCTACCTGGAATTCGCGCCGCGCGATTTCATTACTTTCGAATACTGCATGCTGGATGGCGTCAACGACGGCGTCGAGCATGCGCGGGAACTGCTGAAGCTTGTGGCCGACGTGCCGTGCAAGTTCAACCTGATCCCGTTCAATCCCTTCCCCGAATCGGGCCTGAAGCGTTCCAACAACGAGCAGATCCGGCGCTTCGCGCAGGTGCTGATGGACGCGGGCATCGTGACCACCATCCGCAAGACCCGCGGCGACGACATCGACGCCGCCTGCGGCCAGCTGGCCGGGGAAGTGAAGGACCGCACGCGCCTGGCCGAACGCGGCAAGTTCGGCAAGATCACGCCACTGGTGCCGGTCAATGCCAACGGCCAGCCTCGGGAGGTTCGCCCTGCATGATCCGTCTGATCGCTGCGGCCCTGCTCGGGCTGCTGATGTTGTCCGGCTGCCAGTTGCCGCATGCGCCGGCGCAGGATCTCCAGACCGCTTCTGACCAGACCGATGCAAGGCGCCGCGCCGGCATCCGGCTGCAACTGGCCACCAACTATCTCGAGGCCGGCCAGAACGCGGTCGCGCTTGACGAGATCAAGCAGTCCATCGCCATCGATCCGTCGCTCGCCGATGCCTACCATGTGCGCGCGCTGATCTACATGAACATGAACGAGCGGGCGCTGGCCGACGACAGCTTCCGCACCGCGGCGTCGATGCGCGGCAACGACGGCGACCTGCTCAACAACTACGGCTGGTTCCTGTGCCAGGAAGGGCGCTACGGCGAGGCCGTGCCGATGCTGCAGCGCGCGGTGTCGGCGCCGTCGGCCGGCGGCCCGGCCAAGCCCCTGATCAGCCTGGGCGCGTGCGAACTGCGCCAGGGCCACAGTGCCGAGGCGGAGAACAACCTGAAGGCCGCGCTCGGCTATGACCGCAACAACCCGGTGGCCAACACCAACCTCGCGCTGGTGTTCTACCGGCGCGGCGACTTTGCGCAGGCCCGGCAGTATGTCCAGCGCGTCAACAACAGCCAATTTGTCAGTGCGCAGTCCCTCTGGCTGGGAGCGCGCATTGCCCACCGCGAGGGCGACGGCCGCACGCAGGATGCGCTGGGGGCGCAGCTGCGCAGCCGCTTCCCCGACTCGCGTGAGTTGACCGCCTACGAACAAGGAGCATGGGATGAGTGAGCACGACCGCGCCGCAGGCCAGGCCGTACCGACACAACAAGTCGGCGGCGGTGCGCACGAAGGAGACCGCGAAGCTGCCGCGCGCGAGATCGGCGCAGCGCTGACGCGCGAGCGCGAGGCGCAGCGGATGACGGTGGAAGACGTCAGCGCACGGCTGAAGGTGGCGGCAGGCAAGCTGCGCGCGATCGAGGCCGGCGACCTGCAGGCGCTGCCCGACGTGACCTTCGCCAAGGGCGTGATGCGTGCCTATGCCCGCATGCTGCATGTCGATATCGACCCGCTGCTGGCGCGCTTCCAGCCGCGCGCGGTGGCGCAGGTGGCGGAAATCGCCCGCCAGCGCGAAGGCGGCATCAACGCGGCCTTCGACGACCGCAACCGCTTCCGCTCGGGCGGCAGCGGTGGCCGCTGGGTCTGGCTGGCGCTGGTGGCGGTGGTGGTGGCCGCGGGCGCCTGGTTCGGGTTCGACCATATCCGCGCATGGATCGATGCGCGCAGCAGCGCTGCCGAAACGGTGAAGGCCGCAGCGCCCGCCGCCGAGATCCAGAGCACGGAAGCCGGCACCGTGACCGCGGCGCTGCCGCCCGTGATGGCTGCCAGCGATGCGCCGGCGCCATCCGCCGAAACCGTCCCGGCCAGTGCCGCGGCTGCCCCCGCGGCCACGGCCGCGCCGGCCGCCCCGGTAGTGGCCTCGGCGCCCGCTGCCGCCACGGCACCCGTGGCTCCCGTCACGGCACCTGCCGCGGCAGCGGGCGAGGGCGAACTGCAGATCCGTTTTGCCGCCGATACCTGGTATGAAATCCGGGACAGTCGCGGCAAGATCGTCATGGGCGGTACCGCCAAGGCTGGCCAGACCGTGGCCGGCGGCGGCACCGCTCCGTACAAGGTGGTGATCGGCAACGTCAAGGGCGTCGAGTCGCTGACGCGCAATGGCACGCCGGTTGACCTGAAGGCAGCCAACCGCAACAACGTGGCGCGCCTGACGCTGCCGTGAGGCAGGCGCCGAGTGCTCAAGGTGAGTCTTTGCAAGGTGGTAACGCTATGAACCAACAGCTCTGTCTCCCGGTCCTGGCCGGCCCGCTGCCGCGCCGCCAGACGCGCCAGGCGCGCGTCGCGTGGGGCGACAACGTCGTGACCATTGGCGGCGGCGCGCCGGTGCGCGTGCAGTCGATGACCAATACCGACACGGTCGATGCGATCGGGACCGCAATCCAGATCAAGGAACTGGCGCGCGCCGGCTCGGAGATCGTGCGCATCACGGTGAACACGCCCGAGGCGGCGGCCGCGGTGCCGTCGATCCGCGAGCAGCTCGACCGCATGGGCGTCGATGTGCCGCTGGTGGGTGACTTCCACTACAACGGCCACAAGCTGCTGCAGGACTATCCCGCCTGCGCCGAGGCGCTGTCCAAGTACCGCATCAACCCGGGCAACGTCGGCCAGGGCGCCAAGCGCGATACGCAGTTCGCGCAGATGATCGAGATGGCGTGCCGCTACAACAAGCCGGTGCGCATCGGCGTGAACTGGGGCAGCCTGGACCAGGACCTGCTGGCGCGAATCATGGACGAGAACGCCGGGCGCGCCGAGCCGTGGCCGGCGCAGAGCGTGATGATCGAGGCGCTGATCACCTCGGCCATCGATTCGGCGAAGAAGGCCGAGGAAATCGGCCTGCCGGGCGACCAGATCATCCTGTCGTGCAAGGTGTCGCAGGTGCAGGAACTGGTCGCGGTGTACCGCGAGCTGGCGCGCCGCTGCGACTACGCGCTGCACCTCGGGCTGACCGAGGCCGGCATGGGCAGCAAGGGCATCGTGGCCTCGACCGCGGCGCTGTCGGTGCTGCTGCAGGAGGGCATCGGCGACACCATCCGCATCTCGCTGACGCCGGAACCCGGCGCGCCGCGCGAGAAAGAGGTGTACGTGGGGCAGGAAATCCTGCAGACCATGGGCCTGCGCAATTTCACCCCGATGGTGATTGCATGCCCGGGCTGCGGGCGCACCACCAGCACGGTGTTCCAGGAGCTGGCGGCCAGCATCCAGACCTACCTGCGCGAGCAGATGCCGCAATGGAAGATCGCCTACCCCGGCGTCGAGGAAATGGACGTGGCCGTGATGGGCTGCATCGTCAACGGTCCGGGCGAGAGCAAGCACGCCAATATCGGCATCTCGCTGCCGGGCTCGGGCGAATCGCCCGCGGCGCCGGTGTTCGTCGATGGCGTCAAGGTGAAGACGCTGCGCGGCGAGCGCATTGCCGAAGAGTTCCAGGCGATCGTAGACGAGTACGTTCGCACGCATTACGGCCCGGGCGCTGCGCGGACCGACAAAGAAGTGGCAGCCTGAGCCGGACCGGCCGGGTGCCAGCAGCCTGACAAGAACAGAATGACGCAATCCGAGAACGTGGCCGCCGAAGGCGCCAAGACCGAATCGAAGGTACGCCCCGCCAAGGCCCTGCAGGGCGTGAAGGGCATGAACGACATGCTGCCGGCCGACGCGCCGCTGTGGGAGCATTTCGAGAATGCCGCCCGGGCCATGCTGCGCGCCTACGGCTACCAGCAGATCCGCACGCCGATTGTCGAGCAAACGCAGCTGTTCGTGCGCGGCATCGGCGAGGTCACCGACATCGTCGAGAAGGAGATGTACTCCTTCACCGATTCGCTCAACGGCGAGCAGCTGACGCTGCGCCCGGAAGGCACCGCCGCCGCCGTGCGCGCCACCATCGAGCACAACCTGCTGTACGACGGCCCCAAGCGGCTGTGGTACACCGGCCCGATGTTCCGCCACGAGCGCCCGCAGCGCGGCCGCTACCGCCAGTTCCACCAGCTTGGCGCCGAGGCGCTGGGCTTTGCCGGTCCGGATGTCGACGCCGAGATCATCCTGATGTGCCAGCGGCTGTGGGACGACCTGGGCCTGGTTGGCGTGCGCCTGGAGCTCAATTCGCTGGGTCAGGCGCATGAACGCGCCGCGCACCGCGAACAGCTGATCAAGTACCTGGAAGGCTTCCAGGACATCCTGGACGACGACAGCAAGCGCCGCCTGTACACCAACCCGCTGCGCGTGCTGGACACCAAGAACCCGGCGCTGCAGGAGATGGCGTCCAACGCGCCCAAGCTGATCGACTTCCTGGGCGAAGAGTCGCTGGCTCACTTCGAGGGCGTGCAGCGCCTGCTGAAGGCCAACAACATCCCGTTCAAGATCAACCCGCGCCTGGTGCGCGGCCTGGACTACTACAACCTGACGGTGTTCGAGTGGATCACCGACAAGCTGGGCGCGCAGGGCACCATCGCCGGCGGCGGGCGCTATGACCCGCTGATCGCGCAGATGGGCGGCAAGCCGGCGCCGGCCTGCGGCTGGGCCATGGGCATCGAGCGCATCATCGAGCTGATCCGCGAAGAGGGCGTGGTGCCCGAGGCGGTGGGCTGCGACGTCTACCTGGTGCACCAGGGCGAGGCCGCCGCGCAGCAGGCGATGGTGGCCGCCGAGCGCCTGCGCGACGCCGGCCTGGACGTGGTGCTGCATGCCAGCCCCGACGGCAAGGGCGGCAGCTTCAAGTCGCAGATGAAGCGCGCCGATGCAAGCGGCGCGGCCTATGCCGTTATCATTGGCGACGACGAAGTCGCCGCCGGTGTGGTCCAGGTCAAGGAACTTCGCCAGCGCGAGCAGGCCGAAGGCGGTGGGCAACAGGCCACGGTGCCGGCCGAAGGGCTGGTCGATTACCTGATCGACGCCATGGTCGGCGCCAGCGAATAACGGCGCGCCGCCACCGCAGTACCCGAGTATCCAACCAACGCAGGTGATTGCCTCGACATGGCTTACGATCTAGAAGAACAGGAACAGCTTGAGAATCTGAAGGCCTGGTGGCGCCAGTATGGCAATGCGCTGACCTGGGTGCTGATCATTGCGCTGCTGGCGTTTGCCGGCTGGAACGGCTGGAAGTACTGGGAGCGCAAGCAGGCCGGCGAAGCCGCGGTGCTGTACGAACAGGTGCTCAAGGCCGCCGAGGCGCACGATGTCGAACGCATCAAGCGCGCCGCGACCGACCTGGAAGGCAAGTTCGGCCGCACCGCCTACGGCCAGATGAGCGCGCTGGTCGCAGGCCGCGTGCTGTACGATGCGGGCGACCTGGCGGCGGCCAAGAGCCAGCTGCAATGGGCCATCGACCACGGCGACGAAGCTTATTCGCACCTGGCGCGCGTGCGCCTGGCCGGCGTGCTGCTCGACGAGAAGGCCTATGACCAGGGCCTGGCGCTGCTCAAGGACGAGCCGCCGGCGGCGTTCGCCGCGCTGTATGCCGACCGCCGCGGCGACCTGCTCGCCGCGCAGGACAAGCGCGACGATGCCCGCACCGCCTATCGCAAGGCGCTGGACAAGCTGGACCAGGCCGAGCCGGCGATGCGCCAGATCATCCAGTTCAAGCTCGATGCGCTGGGCATGGCCTGATCCGGCCGCTCCCGAACTCGTGCAACACCGTTTATCCCGCGGATCGAATAACAGGACCTTAACTCTATGACGTCAGTGCTTTCCCGTGCCGTACATCGCCAGCCCGCCCGCACCATGAGCCGTGCGCTGGTGGTAGCTGCCTGCCTGGCCGCACTGGGCGGCTGCTCGCTGTTCGGCAAGGAAAACAAGCACCCGCCCGCCGCACTCAAGCCGCTCTCGGCCACGTTGCAGGTGCGCCAGGCCTGGAAGGCCGATGTCGGCAAGAGCGGCCCCTATTCCATGCAGCCGGCCGCGGCGGGCAACAATGTCTACGTGTCGTCCAACAACGGCAACGTGATGGCGCTGGAAGGCGCCAGCGGGCGCGTGTTGTGGAAGGCCAAGACCGATGTCGACCTGACCTCCGGCCCGGGCAGCGATGGCTCGGTGACCGCGGTCGCGGGCGAGAAGGGCGCGATCTATGCCTTTGACGCCAGCGGCAAGCAGATCTGGAAGAAGCAGGTCAACGGCGAGGTGCTGTCGGCGCCGCTGGTCGGCAACGGCCTGGTGGTGGTGCGCACCACCGACACGCGGGTGTTCGGCCTGGACGCCGAGACCGGCGAGCGCCGCTGGATCTACCAGCGTTCGCAGACCCCGCTGAACCTGCGTGCGGCGATGGGGATGGTATTCGCCGGCGACGGCATCGTGATGGGCTTCCCCGGCGGCAAGCTGGGCGTGCTGACGCCGGGCAACGGCGTGCTGCGCTGGGAAAGCGCGGTGTCGTACCCGAAGGGTGTGTCGGAGATCGAGCGCCTGAACGACGTCACCGGCCAGCCCATGGTCAGCGGCCGCCAGGTGTGTGCCACCACCTTCCAGGGCCGGATCGCCTGCCTGGAGCTGGCCAGCGGCCAGCCGCAGTGGGGCAAGGATTTTTCGTCGCCGAGTGGCCCCGCGCAGGATGACAATGCGATCTACGCCAGCGACGAGCAGTCGGTGCTGCATGCCTTTGACCGCCAGAACGGCGCCGAACGCTGGAAGAACGCCGACCTGCGCAACCGCCGCCTGGGCGCGCCGCTGGCGCTGGGCCGCTCGGTGGTGATGGGCGACTTCGAAGGCTATGTTCACTTCATGTCGCGCGAAGACGGCCAGGTCGTCGCGCGCATGAAGACCGATGGCAGTGCCATCACCGCCGCGCCCGTCGTGGCGGGGCAGACCCTGATCATCCAGACCCGCGACGGCGACGTCTACGGTTTCCAGCCTGGCTGACAGGACGCTAATGCGCGCTGCCGTACACCTGTCGGTACGGTCAGCGCCGAATCCGGTAGCATGATCCTTAGCGCGGCAATTGCAGCGGGTCCGTTGACCCGGCGCCGCGCCCGACAGGACAAGCGGTAATTCGCGCCCAGGTGGCGCGCACTGCCGTCGGATCCATTGACTCCGGAGTTACCGGGGGGCGGCGTGCCGGCCCCCGTTTCCGTTTATTGCATGAAACCAGTTATCGCACTTGTCGGCCGCCCCAATGTGGGCAAGTCGACGCTATTCAACCGCATGACCCGCTCGCGCGACGCCCTTGTCGCTGACCTGCCGGGCCTGACGCGCGACCGCCATTACGGGGAAGGGCGCATCGGCGAACGTCCGTTCATTGCCATCGATACCGGCGGTTTCGAGCCGGTGGTCAAGGAAGGCATCGTCGCCGAGATGGCCAAGCAGACCAAGCAAGCAGTGGTCGAGGCCGACGTGGTGATCTTCATCGTCGACGGCCGCCTGGGCCTGGCGCCGCAGGACCGCGCCATTGCCGACTACCTGCGCAAGACCGGCCGGCGCATCATGCTGGCGGTCAACAAGGCCGAGGGCATGAAGTACACCTCGGTGGCGGCCGATTTCTACGAACTGGGCATGGGCGATCCGTACGCGATCTCCGCTGCCCACGGCGACGGTGTGCGCGAACTGGTCGACGAGGCCATCGAGCTGGCAGTCCAGGAACGCCCCGAGCTGGCCGAGGAAGTCTCCGACGAGGGCAAGGGCGTCAAGATCGCCATCGTCGGGCGCCCCAATGTGGGGAAATCCACGCTGGTCAACACCCTGATCGGCGAAGAGCGCGTGATCGCGTTCGATATGCCCGGCACCACGCGCGACGCCATCTACGTGGAGTTCGAGCGCGGCGGCAAGCCCTATACGCTGATCGATACCGCCGGCCTGCGCCGGCGCGGCAAGGTGTTCGAGGCGATCGAGAAGTTCTCGGTGGTCAAGACGCTGCAGTCGATCGCGGACGCCAACGTGGTGATCCTGCTGCTCGATGCGCAGCAGGATATTTCCGAGCAGGATGCGCACATCGCCGGCTTTATCGTGGAATCCGGCCGCGCGCTGGTGGTGGGCGTCAACAAATGGGACGGGCTGGACGGCCATGCCCGCGACCGCATCAAGCATGACCTGGAACGCAAGCTGCAATTCCTGAGCTTCGCGAACTTCCATTTTGTGTCGGCACGCGAGCGCACCGGTATCGGCGCGCTGATGCGTTCCGTCGATGACGCCTTTGCCGCGGCCATGGTCAAGCTGCCGACGCCGCAACTGACGCGCGTGCTGCAGGAGGCCGTGGAGTTCCAGCAGCCCAAGCGCGTCGGCGCGTCGCGCCCGAAACTGCGCTACGCGCACCAGGGCGGCTCGAACCCGCCCATCATCGTGGTCCACGGCAATGCGCTGTCGGGCGTGGCGGAAACCTACCGGCGCTACCTGGAAAACCGTTTTCGTGCGGCGTTCAAGCTCAAGGGCACGCCCCTTCGCATCGAATTTCGCACGAACAAAAATCCGTACGCGGACTCGAAGGATTGAGTCCGGAATCGGATCCCTGGCGGGGCCAGTTTTCGTTTGCGTTCGTTTGGAACTGCGGCTAAATTCACGGTAGCAGGGGGTTCCCTGCGCATTGACGCCGACTTGGTACCGTTTTTGATCTTTTTTCTGGCGCGTTTTTGCGCCGACTGACTTGAACCGGGGATTTCCATCCCCATCATTCACCACTAAACCTATAAATTTGGAGTGTGCCATGAGCAACAAAGGGCAACTGCTACAAGACCCGTTCCTGAACGCGCTGCGCAAAGAGCACGTGCCGGTTTCCATCTACCTCGTCAATGGCATCAAGCTGCAAGGCAATATCGAATCGTTCGACCAGTACGTCGTCCTGCTGCGCAATACCGTGACGCAGATGGTCTACAAGCATGCGATCTCCACCGTCGTTCCGGCGCGCGCGGTCAATTTCCGCGTGGATGATTCCGCCGAGGCCTGATCTGACCGATCTGCCCGAGGGCATCGCGCGGGCGCCAGGCGGCGCCGCCCCGATGCCCGGCACCGGTGTGCCAATGCGCCCGGTGCTGAGCGGTCCGGCGGTTGCCAGTGCAGCCGCCGCTGCCGCCACGTTCCGCACCATGCGGCGGCCTGTCCCGGCAGGGGCCAGGACAGTGTCCGACATCCGCCAGCCTTCCCCCTGAACCCGTATTTCCCTGCGCATTCGCGCCCTCCCTTGGACCCCAGAGCCACTTCCAATACCGCCCCTTCGCGCGCGATCCTTGTCGGCGTCGACTTCGGCAAGCATGATTTCCAGGAAAGCCTCAGCGAACTGGCGCTGCTGACCTCAACCGCCGGCTCGCTGCCGGTGCATACGCTGACGGGCCGCCGCTCGCGGCCGGACCCGGCGCTGTTCATCGGCTCGGGCAAGGCCGAGGAGCTGAAGGAGGCCGCCGACGCGCTGGACGCCGACGTGGTCGTCTTCAACCACGCCCTGAGCCCGGCCCAGCAGCGCAACCTCGAGCGATTCCTGAACCGCCACGTGATCGACCGTACCGGCCTGATCCTGGATATCTTCGGGCAACGCGCGCAGAGCCACGTCGGCAAGGTGCAGGTGGAGCTGGCGCAGGTCCAGTACCGCGCCTCGCGGCTGGTCCGCGCGTGGAGCCACCTTGAGCGGCAGAAGGGCGGTATCGGCATGCGCGGCGGCCCCGGCGAGCGCCAGCTCGAACTGGACCGCCGCATGCTGGACGAGCGCGCCAAGCGGCTCAAGTCGGATCTGTCGCGGCTGCAGCGCCAGCACAGCACGCAGCGGCGCGCCCGCGCCCGCAATGACACGCTCAGCATTTCGCTGGTGGGCTATACCAACGCGGGCAAGTCGACGCTGTTCAACGCGCTGACCAAGGCCGGCGCCTATGCGGCCGACCAGCTGTTCGCCACGCTCGACACGACCTCGCGCCGGCTGTTCCTGGACGGGCTGGGCAACGTGGTGCTGTCCGACACGGTCGGTTTTATCCGCGACCTGCCGACGCAGCTGGTGGCGGCGTTCCGCGCCACCCTGGACGAGACCGTGCATGCCGACCTGCTGCTGCATGTGGTGGATGCATCGAGCCCGGTGCGCCACGAGCAGATCGAGCAGGTCAACCGCGTGCTGGCGGAAATCAACGCGCTGGACATCCCGCAGATCGTGGTGATGAACAAGATCGACGCGGCGCCCGAGCTGATGGACCAGGGCCCGCTGATCGAGCGCGACGAGGACGGAGTCCCCACCCGCGTGTTCCTGAGCGCGCGCGAGGGGCTGGGGCTGGACTCGCTGCGCGAGGCCGTGGTCGAACTGGCGCAATGGCTGGCCAGCCGCCCGCCCGAACCGGAGCCCTACGACCCGCGCCTGGGTGACGTGTCGCAGTACGACGATGCCGGCGCGGATGACGGTGGCGACGCCGCCGACGCCGGGGATTCGGGCAGGCCTTAGCCCGGCGGACGTGCGTCGCAAGATCGGCGCAAGTTCGGTGGCGGTTCTGCCCAATTCCGGTGCGATTACTGCCCGGATTGCGCGAATTGGCCAAAAGTGGCGCAGATGACTGCTAGAATCCCCCTGTTACAAACTTCCCCGGACCCGTGCACTTCATGCCCCAGTTTCCCCGGAATGCTGATTCGAGCCTGACACCAGGCGGCCGCTTCGCGCTGAGCGCGGGCTGGCGGCGCCTGCGCGCCATCTTCTCGCTGAACGATCCGCGCTGGGGTCGGGACGGTCAGGACGATGACAAGAAGGATGGCCGCGACGACAACCGCCAGCAGAACCAGCGTCCGCAGCAGGATGGCGGCCCGCCTGACCTGGATGAACTGTGGCGCGACTTCAACCGCCGCCTGAACGGCCTGCTCGGCCGCAAGGAAAACGGCGGTGGCGGCAACCAGGGCTTCGGCGCCCCGCGCACGCCGGGCAAGGGCTCGGGCGTGGGCGCCGGCGTGCTGGTGGCGGCCGTGGTCGGCATCTGGCTGGCCAGCGGCTTCTTCATGGTGCAGGAAGGCCAGACCGCGGTGATCCTGCAGTTCGGCAAGTTCAAGTACACCACCGGCCCCGGCATCAACTGGCGCATGCCCTGGCCGCTGCAGTCGGCCGAGATCGTCAACCTGTCGGCCGTGCGTTCGGTCGAGGTGGGGCGCGCCACCTCGATCAAGGACAGCAACCTGAAGGACGCGTCGATGCTCACGCAGGATGAGAACATCATCGACGTGCGCTTTACCGTGCAGTACGTGATCCAGGACGCTACCGAATTCCTGTTCTACAACAAGACCGACCGCGGTGGCGATGAAGAACTGGTGACGCAGGCCGCCGAGACCTCGGTGCGCGAGATCGTGGGCCGCAACAAGATGGACGCGGTGCTGTACGAGAACCGCGAGCAGATCGCGCAGGGGCTGGCCAAGTCGATCCAGGCCATCCTGACGGCGTACAAGACCGGCATCCGCGTGATTTCCGTCAACGTGCAGAGCGTGCAGCCGCCCGAGCAGGTGCAGGCCGCGTTCGACGACGTCAACAAGGCCAGCCAGGACCGCGAGCGCGCGATCAGCGAAGGCCAGGCCTATGCCAACGACGTCATCCCGCGCGCCAAGGGTACCGCGGCGCGCCTGAAGGAAGAGTCCGAAGCCTATCGCGCACGGGTGGTGGCACAGGCCGAGGGCGATGCCTCGCGCTTCCGTTCGGTGCAGACCGAATACGCCAAGGCGCCGCAGGTGACGCGCGACCGCATCTATCTGGAAACCATGCAGCAGATCTACTCTAACTCGACCAAGGTGCTGGTCGACTCGCGCCAGGGCAACAATCTCCTCTACCTGCCGCTGGACAAGCTGATGGCACAGGCCGACAGCCGCGCCGCGCCGCAACCGGGCCAGCCGGGTGCAGCGAGCACGCCGGCACCGACGCCGGATGCATCGACGGACATCCGTTCGCGCGAATCGCTGCGCAACCGCGACCGCGACTCGCGCTGAGGAGACCGTCATGAACCGACTGATTTCCTTCGCGATTGGCCTTTTCATCCTGCTGGCCGTGGTGTCCTCGATGCTGTTCGTGGTCGACCAGCGCCAGTTCGCCGTGGTGTTCGCCTTCGGCGAGATCAAGCAGGTGGTGCGTGAGCCGGGCCTGCATTTCAAGCTGCCGCCGCCGTTCCAGAACGTGGTGTTCATGGACCGCCGCCTGCAGACCATCGATGCGGCCGCCAACGAGCGTTTCCTGACCGCCGAGAAGAAGAGCATGGTGGTGGACTGGTTCGTCAAATGGCGCATCACCGATCCGCGCAAGTTCTTCGTCGCCTTCGGCGGCAACCTGCGCGGCGCACAGGACCGCATGACCCAGCGCATCGACTCGGTGGCGCGCGAGGAGTTCGGCAAGCGCACCGTGGCCGACGTGGTTGCCGGCGAGCGCGAGCAGGTGATGCAGGCCATCCGCAACGGCATGAGCGAATACGCCAAGTCGGTCGGCGTCGAGATCCTGGACGTGCGCCTGAAGCGCGTCGACCTGCTGCCCGCGATCAGCGAATCGGTGTACCGCCGCATGGAGGCCGAACGCAAGCGCGTGGCCAACGAGCTGCGCTCCACCGGCGCCGCCGAGGGCGAGAAGATCCGCGCCGATGCCGACCGCCAGCGCGAAGTGGTGCTGGCCGAGGCCTATCGCGACGCCCAGGTGATCAAGGGCGAGGGCGATGCCAAGGCATCGCAGATCTATGCCGATGCGTTCGGCCGCGATCCGCAGTTCGCGCAGTTCTGGCGCAGCATGGAAGCGTACCGCAACACCTTCCGCGACAAGCGCGATGTGCTGGTGCTGGAGCCCAATTCTGACTTCTTCCGCTACATGCGCTCCAGCGGCGGTGCCGCCGCGGCGGCACCGGGCGGCGCCGGAGGCAAGCGCTAGCACCGTCGCTTGTCCGTGTGGCGAATTGACGAAACCCCGGCTTGCCGGGGTTTTGTCCGGCTGGAGCCGTCACCGCCGAGTGATGGCGCGGGCGCGCGGCGCCCGCAACATTGAGTTTCCGGGCAAGGCCCGGCACCTGCGGGCCCTGGGCCCGCGGGCAACCGAATGACCGAGAAGAGATTCACCATGTCCAATCATTGGCTGCTGCCAGAAAACATTGCCGACGTGCTGCCGTCGGAAGCGCGCAAGATCGAAGAACTGCGCCGCCGCATGCTCGACCTGTTCCGCACCTACGGCTACGAGCTGGTGATGCCGCCGATGCTGGAATACCTGGAGTCGCTGCTGACCGGTACCGGCCATGACCTGGACCTGCGCACGCTCAAGCTGGTGGACCAGCTGTCGGGCCGCACCATGGGTCTGCGCGCCGATATCACGCCGCAGGTCGCGCGCATCGATGCCCACCTGCTGAACCGCCCGGGCGTGACCCGCCTGTGCTACGCCGGCAACGTGCTGCATGCGCGCCCGGCGGGTTTCCACGCCACGCGCGAGCCGATCCAGATCGGCGCCGAGATCTATGGCCATGCCGGCCTGGAAGCCGACGTCGAGATCCAGGAACTGATGCTGGCCGCACTGACGGCGGCGGGGCTGTCGGAGATCCGCATCGACCTGTGCCATGCCGGCATCCTCGAGGCGCTGCTGGCGGGCCTGCCGTCGATCCGCAAGATCGAGGACGCGCTCTTTGCCGCGCTGGAAACCAAGGACGTGCCGGCGCTGCGCGAGCTGACCGTGGGCATGCCGCAGACCGAGCGCGATGCCCTGCTGGCGCTGCCGACGTTATACGGCGGTGTCGACGTGATCGAGCGCGCCCGCGCGACCCTGCCGGCGAGCCCGGCCATCGGCCGCGCCCTTGATGAACTGGCGGCACTGGCGGTGCAGGTGCGCGGTGCCAGCGTGAATATCGACCTGTCGGATTTGCGCGGTTACCACTATCACAGCGGCGTGATGTTCGCGGCCTATGTTGCTGGATTGCCCAACTACGTGGCGCGTGGCGGCCGTTATGACAAGGTGGGCGAGGCGTTCGGCCGTGCACGTCCGGCCACGGGTTTCTCGCTGGATCTGCGTGAAGTGGCGGCGCTGTCGCCCATCGAGGTGCGCGCCCTGGCCATTTTTGCGCCCTGGGATGCGGATCCGGCACTCCGGGCCGTGATCTCCGCGCTGCGTGCGTCCGGCGAGATCGTGATCCAGTCGCTGCCCGGCCACACCCACGAGCTGGATGAATTCAACTGCGACCGGCAACTGGTGCGCCAGGACGCCGGCTGGGCCGTGGTGCCGCGCTGACGCCTGTGCGCCGGGCGTGCCCAAAAATCGAGAATCGCCCGGCAACAAGAGTAGAATACGTTTTTAACCTATTGACCAAAGCAATATGTCCGCATCCGCAGTAGGCCAGGGACGCAATGTCGTCGTGATCGGCACCCAGTGGGGTGACGAAGGCAAAGGAAAAATCGTCGATTGGCTTACCGACCATGCAAAGGGCGTGGTGCGGTTCCAGGGTGGCCACAACGCCGGCCACACGCTGATCATCGGTGGCAAGAAGACCATTCTCCGTCTGATCCCCTCGGGCATCATGCGCGAAGGCACGGTCTGCTACATCGGCAACGGTGTGGTGCTGTCGCCCGAAGCTTTGTTCCGTGAAATCGAAGAACTCGAAGGCGCCGGCCTGCAGGTGCAGAGCCGCCTGCGCATTTCCGAGGCCGCCACGCTGATCCTGCCGTACCACGTTGCCATCGACAAGGCGCGCGAAGCCCGCCGTGGCGCCGCCAAGATCGGCACCACCGGTCGCGGCATCGGCCCGGCCTACGAAGACAAGGTGGCCCGCCGCGCGCTGCGCGTGCAGGACCTGTTCGATCCGCAGCAGTTCGCCGAGCGCCTGCGCGAGAACCTGGACTACCACAACTTCATGCTGACCCAGTACCTGGGCGCCGAAGCCGTGGACTTCCAGCAGACCCTGGACGAAGCGCTGGCCTACGCGCCGCGCCTGGCGCCGATGGTGGCCGACGTGTCGGCCGAGCTGTACGCGGTCAACGCCGCCGGCGGCAACCTGATGTTCGAAGGCGCGCAAGGCACGCTGCTGGACGTGGACCATGGCACCTATCCGTTCGTGACCTCGAGCAACTGCGTGGCCGGTGCGGCCGCAGCGGGCGCCGGTGTGGGCCCGGGCCGCCTGAACTACATCCTCGGCATCACCAAGGCCTACTGCACCCGCGTCGGCGCGGGCCCGTTCCCGAGCGAACTGTACGACAACGACAACGCGTCGCGCCAGGACCCGGTCGGCGTGCGCCTGGCCAATGTCGGCAAGGAATTCGGTTCGGTCACCGGCCGTCCGCGCCGCACCGGCTGGCTCGATGCTGCCGCGCTCAAGCGCTCGGTGCAGATCAATGGCGTGTCCGGCCTGTGCATGACCAAGCTGGACGTGCTGGATGGCCTGGAAAGCATCAAGCTGTGCGTGGGCTACGAGCTGGACGGCAAGACCGTCGACATCCTGCCGCGCGGCTCCGACGCGGTGGCGCGTTGCGTGCCGGTCTATGAAGAATTCCCCGGCTGGAACGAGTCGACCTTCGGTGTGAAGGCGTGGGACGCGCTGCCCGAGCCGGCCCGCGTCTACCTGAAGCGCGTGGAAGAAGTGGTCGGCATTCCGATCGACATGATCTCGACCGGCCCGGACCGCGACGAGACCATCCTGCTGCGTCACCCGTACAAGGCCTGACCCGCCGGCAGTACCCCCACAAGGCCGCGCGCCACGAGCGCTGCGGCCCGCCAGAAATAAATCGGCCCGCGCAAGCGGGCCGAGCCATATCGGTCAATCGACCCGAAGATACAAAGAGTAGAACGATGAACCTGCCAACGAACGATGACGAGAACCTGTGGGTCTCCTGGGACGAATACCATCGCCTGATCGCACGCCTGTCGCTGAACGTGCATGAGTCGGGCTGGAAGTTCGACAAGATCCTGTGCCTGGCGCGCGGCGGGCTGCGCGTGGGCGACCAGATGTCGCGCATCTTCGACGTGCCGCTGGCCATCCTGGCCACCAGCAGCTACCGCGAGGCCGCGGGCACGCAGCAGGGCGACCTGGATATCGCGCAGTACATCACCATGACCCGCGGCGAGCTGACCGGCCGCGTGCTGCTGGTCGACGACCTGGTGGATTCGGGCATCACGCTCGAACGCGTGGGCCGCCACCTGAAGGAGCGCTATCCGGCCGTGACCGAAGTGCGTTCGGCGGTGCTGTGGTACAAGGCCTGCTCGAAGATCGAGCCGGACTATCACGTGACCTTCCTGCCGTCGAACCCCTGGATCCACCAGCCGTTCGAAGAGTACGACACGCTGCGTCCGCACAACCTGGCCGCCTGGCTCAAGCGCGGCAAGCGCGCTGCCCAGGACGACGGCGCGCAGGCCTGATGCGCTTGCGCCGGGTCCCGCCGCTGGCTGGCGGGGCCCCGGTGGCCGGCTTAGTAGCCGACCGTGA
Organism: Cupriavidus sp. LA-1; assembly: GCF_055385985.1. Taxonomy (NCBI): domain Bacteria; kingdom Pseudomonadati; phylum Pseudomonadota; class Betaproteobacteria; order Burkholderiales; family Burkholderiaceae; genus Cupriavidus; species Cupriavidus sp. LA-1. Next base: position 1,269,312 of record NZ_AP031387.1, read on the forward strand.
AACGCTGGCGCGAATGCGCCGGCTTCTCGATCTCGTCGAGCATCGCGATGGCGTAGTCTTCCATCGAGATCCAGCTCTTGCCTGCTGCGTCGCTCAGCAGGTTTTCCTCGCCGATGCGGAACTTGCCGGTGCGCTCGCCCGGTTCGAACAGCGCCGATGGCGACAGGAAGGTCCAGTCGATCTGTTGTTCCCCGCGCAGCGCGTTCAGGAAATCCCGGCCTGCGAGTGCCTCGGGCTTGTAGGCATCGGGGAAGTTCGGGGTATCGACCAGCTGCACGCCCGGTGCGACATAGAGGCTGCCGGCACCACCCACTACCAGCAGGCGCGGCACGCCGGCCTGGCGCACGGCCGAGGTCACCTGCTGCGCGTTCAGCTGGGCGAAGCGCGCGCTGCTGATGACGACGTCGCTGCCGGCCAGGGCAGCGGCCAGGGCGACGCTGTCGGTCGCATCGACGTCCTTGCTGGTCACGCCTGTGCGTGCGGGCAGTTTGCTGGCCTGGCGCGCAATGGCGGTCACCTGGTGGCCGCGGCGCACGGCTTCGTCGGTCAGGCGCGTGCCAACGCGGCCGGTGGCGCCGATGATTGCGATCTTCATGGTCACTCCTTCTTTCGGGTCGGGTTGATATGAAACCAATGTGGTTACATATCGGGATAAAAAAATCAGCGCTTGCGGCGCTGGCTGCTGCCTTCGACATCGGCGAGCATGCTGGCAATGGTGATGCCGGCAAGGGTATCGTCCATGGCCGCCTGCGCGCGGTCAGCGACCTTGCGCAGCGCACCGGTGATCTCGCGTCCGACCAGGCAGGCCGGATTGGGCGCGCTCTGGTGCAGCGTGATCAGCGCAGTGGTCTCGACCACGCGGAACACGTCCAGCAGCGTGATGGAGGCTGCCGGGCGCGCCAGCGTGGCGCCGCCGGTGCTGCCCATGGTGGTCGTCACCAGGCCAGCCTCGGCGAGCTGGCTCACCAGCCGGCGGATCAGCGCCGGGTTGGTGCCAACGCTGCCGGCGATCAGCGACGACGGCACCGGCTGCGCCGAACTGGCGAGCAGGGTAAGGATATGGACCGCCACGGCGAACCGGCTGCTGGTGCTCACTGCTTGGACTCAGGATGTCGGGGTCAATGTGAAACCATGATAGTTACACATCGACGCGCTTGTCAAGCAAGGGGCAAGGGGCAGGAATGCAGGCAGGGGAGTCAGTGATACGCCGAAGTGGCCGCGAGTGGCCGGTGGAATGCCGGAATCGCCACTGAAGCTGTTACACTCCTCGACATTGCCGTACCCTTGTGGTTCGGCTGCCGCGCGGGGTACGGTGCGCGGTTTCACGGACGGGAAAAAACCCGTACGCTCGCAGTGATGACATCGCGGCAAGGCCGCCAAGCAAGGAGTGCAAGTTGCCGGATCTGATGCGCAAAACAGGCGTCAAAAACAAAAAACCCGCAGGGCTTGAAAGCGCTGCGGGTTTTCCGTTGATCTGGTGCCCAGGAGAGGACTCGAACCTCCACAGTGTTGCCACCGCTAGGACCTGAACCTAGTGCGTCTACCAATTCCGCCACCTGGGCAGGTGTCGAAACAACCGAAGCGCTCATTATAGAGAGCGCGAGAATTTTGTCAAATAGTTTCCAGAAAAAATTGAATCAGAACAACTATCCGATCCCCAGCCGGGAAGAAATCCTGGGCGTACTGAGAACGTCGGGATCCCCCCAGTCGGCCGGCGATATCGCCAAGGCCCTGGCCGTCACGCGCAAGGAACACGACGGCTTTCAGAAGCGCCTGGCGGCGATGGAACGCGACGGCCAGATCGAGCTGAACCGCAAGGGCCGCTATGAGCTGGCCCATCAGCCCAACTTTGTCACCGGCCGGGTGCAGGGCCACCGCGACGGCTTCGGCTTCCTGATCCGCGACGACGGCGAGGACGATATCTTCCTGCCCGAGCGCGAGCTGCAGAAGGCCATGCACAACGACCGCGCGCAGGTGCGCGTGATGGGCTATGACCGGCGCGGGCGCCCCGAAGGGCAGATCGTCGAGATCATCGAGCGCGCCAACCGCTATGTCATCGGCCGGCTGCTCAGCGAGGGCGGCGTGCTGGTGGTGGCGCCCGAAGACAAGCGCATCAGCCAGGACATCCTGATCCCGCCCAAGGCGCAGGGCAAGGCACGGGTGGGGCAGGTGGTCAGCGTCGAGCTGATCGAATACCCCGACCGCTACGCGCAGCCGGTGGGCCGCGTGGTCGAGGTGCTGGGCGATATCGACGATCCCGGCATGGAGATCGAGATCGCCGTGCGCAAGTACGGCGTGCCGCACGCGTTCTCGCCGGCGGCCGCCCAGGAAGCCGCCGGGCTGCCCGACGAGGTGCGCCAGGCCGACCTAGACCACCGTATCGACCTGCGCGACATCCCGCTGGTGACCATCGACGGCGAAGACGCGCGCGACTTCGACGACGCGGTCTATTGCGAGCCGGTCAGGATCGGCCGCGCCAAGGGCTGGCGCCTGATCGTGGCGATTGCCGACGTGTCGCACTACGTGCGTCCGGGCACGCCGCTGGATGCCGACGCGCTGGACCGCGCCACCTCGGTCTACTTCCCGCGCCGCGTGATCCCGATGCTGCCGGAGAAGCTGTCCAACGGGCTGTGCTCGCTCAACCCGCACGTGGACCGGCTGTGCATGGTGTGCGATGCCGTGATCACCGCCAAGGGCGAGCTCAAGGGCTACCAGTTCTATCCGGCCGTGATGCATTCGACGGCGCGACTGACCTACAACGAGGTCTGGTCGGTGCTGTCCAATACCAAGGGCCCCGAGGCGCACAAGCGCGGCGAGCTGGTGCCGCACCTGCAGAACCTGTACGAGCTGTTCCAGGTCCTGCTCAAGGCGCGGCGCGCGCGCGGCGCGATCGACTTCGACACCACCGAGACCTATATCGTCTGCAACGCGCAAGGCAAGATCGAGCAGATCCTGCCGCGTACGCGCAACGACGCGCACCGGCTGATCGAGGAATGCATGCTGACCGCCAACGTGTGCGCAGCCGACTTCCTCGAACGCTTCAAGCACCCGGCGCTGTACCGCATCCACGCGGGCCCCAGCGAAGAGAAGCTGAAGAACCTGCGCGAGTTCCTGCGCACCGCCGGCCTGTCGCTGGGCGGCGGCGACAAGCCGCAGGCGTCGGACTACGCCGAGGTGATGGACAAGATCAAGTCCCGCCCGGACGCGCCGATGCTGCAGACCATGCTGCTGCGCTCGATGCAGCAGGCGGTGTACAGCCCGGACAATATCGGCCACTTCGGCCTGGCGTACGAGGCCTACGCGCACTTCACCAGCCCGATCCGCCGCTACCCCGACCTGCTGGTGCACCGCGCGATCAAGGCGGTGCTGGCGCATACCAAGTACCAGCCGGCGTTTGCACACGGCACCGAGCTGAATACGGCGATCTCGCCCAAGGCGCGCAAGCTGCAGGCCAAGGACGCCGAGCAGAAGGCTGAGCTGACCGCGGCGCGCGCCAAGCGCAACGAGGCCATCTGGGACGAGCTCGGCCTGCACTGCTCGGCCAACGAGCGCCGTGCCGACGAGGCCTCGCGCGATGTCGAGGCCTGGCTCAAGTGCTACTTCATGCGCGACAAGCTGGGCAGCGACTTCGCCGGCACCATCAGTGCAGTGACCTCGTTCGGCATCTTCGTGCAGCTCGACGAACTGTATGTGGAAGGCCTGGTCCACGTGACCGAGCTGGGCAGCGACTACTTCCAGTACGACGAGGCCCGCAACGAACTGCGTGGCGAACGCACCGGCATCCGCTACCGGCTGACCGACCGCGTGCGCGTGCAGGTGTCGCGCGTGGACCTGGATGCGCGCAAGATCGACTTCCGCCTGGTGCAGGAGCCGTCGGCGAAGACCCTGCGTGCCCGCACCGGCGGCACCGAGGCCCAGCCGCGCGTGCCCGCCGCCCACGCGGTGCCGGCGCGCAAGAAGGGCCGCCAGCTGGCGGCGCTGCTGGGCGGCTCATCCAAGCCGGAAGAGTCGTTCGACGAGACGCTGGATCGCGTGATCGAAGAGCAGCCGGTGTTCGAGGCCGTGATCACGCCGCTCAAGCCGCATCTGAAGACCGGCGGCAAGCCGGCCAAGCGCGCGGCCAAGCCCAAGCCTTCGCACCTGGAGAAGCCGCGCAAGCCGGCCGCCAAGTCGCGCCAGGCCAAGCCGGCGGGCAAGGCCCCGGTCAAGAGCCCGCGCACGCCGCGCAAGCGCTGAAGCCTGCGGCGGCCGCCATGGCCGCCGCCGCCTTTCGCCCCCCCGTCCGCTGCCGTACCTCGCGCGGCTGCGGACGCGGGCGAGAGGGCGAGTACAATCGCGCCATGGCTAAAAACAAACTCCTGATCGGCTTTCACGCCGTCACCGCACGCCTGCGCCAAGATGCCAAGGGCGTGACCGATGTCTATATCGAATCCGCCCGCCGCGACCGGCGCATGCAGGACTTCGTGCGCCTGGCCGAAAGCCTGGGCGTGCGCCTGCACCCCGTCGACGCCGAGCGCCTGCGCGGCATGGCCGGCACCGACCGCCACCAGGGCGTGGTGGCACGTGCCGAAGACGTGGCACTGGCGCTGAACCTGGATGAACTGCTCGACGGCATCGAAGGCACGCCGCTGCTGCTGGTGCTGGACGGGGTGACCGATCCGCACAACCTGGGCGCCTGCCTGCGCGTGGCCGACGGTGCCGGCGCGCATGCCGTGATCGCCCCCAAGGACCGCAGCGTCGGCCTCAATACCACCGTGGCCAAGGTCGCTAGCGGCGCCGCCGAGACCGTGCCATATATCACCGTGACCAACCTGGCCCGCACCCTGCGTGAACTGCAGGAACGCGGCATCTGGGTCATCGGCACCGCCGACGGCACCGAGAAGTCGCTGTACGACATCGATTTCAAGGGCCCGACCGCGATCGTGATGGGCGCCGAAGGCGAGGGCATGCGCCGCCTGACGCGCGAGACCTGCGATGAACTGGTCGGCATCCCGATGGCGGGCGGCGTGGAAAGCCTCAACGTTTCCGTGGCCAGCGGCGTGTGCCTGTATGAGGCCGTGCGCCAGCGGCGCCTGCCGCGCTAAGCCTGTGGCCGCGGATACCGGTCTCTCTGCATTGCCGGGGCTTGAGCAAGCGCGCCGGCTGCTCGCCGCCGCCAGCAACATCTTCGTGCTGACCGGTGCCGGCATTTCCGCCGAGTCCGGGGTACCAACCTTCCGCGACGCCATGACCGGGCTGTGGGAGCAGTTCAACCCGGAAGAGCTGGCCAGCGAGGACGCCTACCGCCGCCAGCCGGCGCTGGTCTGGGAGTGGTACCTGCACCGGCGCGAGCTGGTCGCGGCCGTGCATCCCAACCCGGCGCACCGTGCGCTGGTGGCGCTGGCTGCGCAGAAGCCCTTCACGCTGGTCACGCAGAACGTGGATGGCCTGCACCAGCGCGCCGGCAGCGAGGGCGTGATCGAACTGCACGGCAACCTGTTCGCCAACAAATGGCTGGATGGGTGCGGACGCTGCAACGAAGCGACCGCGCTGCCGGGCATGCCGCCGCGCTGCAACCTGTGCGGCGCGCTGATGCGTCCGGGCGTGGTGTGGTTCGGCGAGGACCTGCCGCGCGTGGCGCGCTACCGCGCCGAGCATGCGGCGCAGACCTGCGACCTGTGTCTGGTGGTCGGCACCTCGGGGCTGGTGTATCCGGCGGCGGGGTTGCCGGGACTGGCGCGCGAGCATGGCGCGCCGGTGATCGTGGTCAATCCGCAGCCGTCGGCGCTGGACCAGACCGCGGATATCGTGCTGAGCGCAGCGGCCGGCGCCTGCCTGCCGCTGCTGTGGCCGCAACTGGCGCCGGCAGCCGGCTGAGCCTGTGTCCGGGCCGCGCGGCCCGGACCTGCGCTTACTTTGCGATTTCGCCGATCAGCTTTTCCAGCTTGACCGCATCGGCCGCGAACAGGCGGATGCCTTCAGCCAGCTTCTCGGTGGCCATGGCATCTTCATTCAGCTGCCAGCGGAAGGACGGCTCGTCCGCCGTGATGCGGGCGATATTCGCGGCCTGGGCCTGGTCCACCGACAGCTTGTGCGCCACCGGGCCCTGGCCGGCGGCCAGCTGCTCCAGCAGCTCGGGGCTGATGGTCAGCAGGTCGCAGCCGGCCAGCGACAGGATCTGCCCGGTGCTGCGGAAGCTGGCGCCCATCACCTCGGTGGGGTAGCCGAACTTCTTGTAGTAGTCGTAGATCTGGCGCACCGAGCGCACGCCGGGGTCGTTGTCGCCGCTGTTGGCGGCCGCGTCCCATTGCTCGCCGGCCTGCTTCTTGTACCAGTCGAAGATGCGGCCGACGAAGGGCGAGATCAGTTGCGCGCCGGCCTCGGCGCACGCCACCGCCTGCACCAGCGAGAACAGCAGTGTCATGTTGCAGCGGATGCCGTCGCGCTGCAGGATCTCGGCCGCGCGGATGCCTTCCCAGGTGGATGCGATCTTGATCAGCACGCGCTCGCGCGCGATGCCGCGCTGCTCGTACAGCTGGATCAGGTGGCGCGCCTTGGCCACGCTGGCTGCGGTGTCGAAAGACAGGCGCGCATCGACTTCGGTCGACACGCGGCCCGGCACGATCGCCAGGATCTCGCAGCCGAAGGCGATCAGCACGGCATCCATCACCGCATCGACGCCGCCGTTGCCGTGGTGGTCGCGCACGGCTTGCTCCAGCAGGTGGCGGTATTCGGGTTTCTGCACCGCCTTCAGGATCAGCGACGGATTGGTGGTCGCGTCCTGCGGGGTGTACTGCTTCATCAGCTGGAAGTCGCCGGTATCGGCCACCACCGTGGTGAACTGCCTGAGTTGTTCGAGCTGGTTCATGGTCGCTTGGTCGTCTGCTTGAGCGTCTGCAAAATCGTTCGCGGGCTTCCGGGGACGCGCGGGTCGCACCCGGCACGCCGGTCCGGACCATTGTACCGTCGCCTGGATGACCTGCCGCCGCAATCCGCTACACTACGCGTTTCCCCAACGCAATCTGGCTGTTGTCATGACTCAGGATGAACTCAAGGCGCTGGTCGCGCAAGCCGCCGCGGACTATGTCAAGCAGGAAGTGCCCGAAGGTGCCGTGCTCGGCGTGGGCACCGGCTCGACCGCTAATCTCTTCATTGACGCCGTGGCGGCGTTCAAGGAGCGTTTCGCGGGTGCGGTGTCCAGCTCAGAGGCTTCCACGCGCCGCCTGCAGCAGCACGGCTTCAAGGTGCTGGACCTGAACGAGGTCGACGAGATCCCGGTCTATGTCGACGGCGCCGACGAGATCGACGCCAGCGGCGCCATGATCAAGGGCGGCGGCGGCGCACTGACGCGCGAGAAGATCGTCGCCTCGGTGGCCAGGCGCTTTGTCTGCATCGCCGACGGCAGCAAGCTGGTCCAGACCATGGGCACCTTCCCGCTGCCGGTCGAGGTGATCCCGATGGCACGTGCCGCGGTGGCGCGCAAGCTGCAGGCCCTGGGCGGCCAGCCGCGCCTGCGCATGACCAAGGAAGGCGGCATCTACAAGACCGACAACGGCAATGTGATCCTGGACGTGGTCGGCCTGAAGATCGACGATCCGCGCGGCCTGGAGCAGACCGTCAACCAGGTGCCGGGCGTGGTCACGGTGGGCCTGTTCGCGCTGCGCGGCGCGGATGTGCTGCTGCTGGGCACCGGCGACGGCGTGCAGCGCACGGACTACTGAGCCGGGTCTTCCGCGACACCAAGCAAAAAGGGGTGCCTCAGGCACCCCTTTTTGTCATGCGGCGGTCCGGATCAGGACTGCGGCGGCACGTAGCCCTGGGCCTGGTCGGCGCCTTCGCCGAAGAAGTACTTCTCGGTTTGCTTGAGCAGGTACTGGCGCGCGCGCGCATCGGCCATGTTCAGGCGGTTTTCGTTGATCAGCATAGTCTGGTGCTTGAGCCAGCCAGCCCAGGCTTCCTTCGACACGCTTTGCCAGATCTTCTTGCCCAGTTCGCCGGGCAGCGGCGGGAAGTCGAGGCCTTCGGCTTCCTTGTTCAGCTTGATGCATTGGACCATGCGGGCCATGGGGACTCCTTGATATGTTCGTTAGAGCTTCGGCGCTGGCGCTATTGTAGCCAAGCGGGGCGGCCGGCCGCGGCGCGGCGGCGATTGCCCCTACGACGTCACAGTTTTTTCATCAGCACCATGGACTTGCGCTGCCAGTTGTAGAGCTTGCGCTTGTCCTCGGGCAGGTCGTCGACGTTGGCGTGGACGAAGCCGCGCTTGAGGAACCAGTGTTCGGTCCGGGTGGTGAGCACGAACAGCTTGTCCAGGCCGAGCGCGCGGGCGCGGCGCTCGATGCGCTTGAGCAGGCGCTCGCCGTCGCCGGTGCCCTGGGCTTCCTGCGAGACTGTCAGGCAGGCCATCTCGCCCATGTTTTCGCGCGGGTAGTCGTACAGCGCGGCACAGCCGAACAGCACGCCGTCGTGCTCGATCACCGAGAAGTTGGCGATATCGCGCTCGATCAGGTGGCGTCCGCGCGGCACCAGCGTGCCGTCCTGCTCCAGCGGGGCGATCAGCTGCACGATGCCGCCGACGTCGTCGAGCGTGGCTTCGCGCAGGCTTTCCAGGTCGGTGTCGGACAGCATGGTGCCGACGCCGTCGTGCAGGAACAGTTCGAGCAGCACCGAGCCGTCGAGCGAATAGGGGATCAGGTGCGCACGCGGCACGCCGCCCTTGAGCGCCTTGACCAGATGCTGCAGGTAGTTGGCCACGTCCGGCGGCAGGTGCTTGTTCTGCAGGCGCTCTACCGCGGTGCGCAGCGACATTTCCTGCATCATCTTGCCGACCGGGTCGGGCACGCCCGGCACCTCGGTGATGAAGATCAGCTTGTCGGCCTTGAGTGCCGTGGCGGTGGCGCTGGCCACGTCTTCCATCGACAGGTTGAAGGCCTGGCCGGTGGGCGAGAAGCCCAGCGGCGACAGCAGCACCACCTTGCCGTGCGACAGCGACATGCGCACGGATTCGGCGTCGATCTTGCGCACCAGGCCGGTGTGCTGGTAATCGGTGCCGTTGACGATGCCGATCGGGCGCGCGGTGACGAAGTTGCCTGAGATCACCGACAACTGCGCGCCGGCCATCGGCGTATTGGGCAGGCCCTGGCTGAAGGCGGCCTCGATGTCCAGGCGCAGTTCGCCGGCGGCTTCCTTGGCGCATTCGAGCGCGGCGTTGTCGGTGACGCGCACGCCCTCGACAAACTGCGACTCGACATGGCGCAGCGCGAGCTGTTCTTCCACCTGCGGGCGCGAGCCGTGTACCAGCACGATCTGCATGCCCATGGCGTGCAGCAGCGCGACGTCGTTGACCAGCGCGTTGAGCACGCCCGACTTGACCAGTTCGCCGGCGAAGGCGATCACGAAGGTCTTGCCGCGGAAGGCATGGATATACGGTGCCACCATGCGCAGCCAGTCGACGAACTGCTGGTGGTCGGGGCCGCTGCGCTCGGGGTCATCCGCCGTGGCGGGCAAGGCGGAGGCGGGCGAGGGGAGTTCAGCCGCGGCGGGCGGCTGCGCCGGCACGGGGGCGGCGGGTGACGGGGAGGCAGGCGCCGTCTGCGGCGCGTCGGTTCTGGCGTTCATCCCGCGGATTATAATCCCGGCCAATGTCAGAACAACGCCCCGTCAAGCCCAAACCACCCGCCGCGCCGCGCCAGCGTGCCGGTGCCGGTCAGTCCGCCTCCCCAACCCAGTCCCGGCCGGCCCCAGGCCCGGCCAGGCAGCCGGACGTCCGTGCGCAGCCCGTCGCTGCGCGGCCGGCCGCTGAAGCCGGACAGCGGCCGCCGCGCGGCCCGCGCCCGCCGCGTGCGCCAAGGCCGATCAACCCGCTGCCGCCGATCATTTTCCCCGAGGCTTTGCCGGTATCGGCCCGCCGCGACGAGATCGCCGCGGCGCTGCTGGCCAACCAGGTGGTGATCGTCTCGGGCGAGACCGGTTCGGGGAAAACGACGCAGCTGCCCAAGATCTGCCTGTCGATCGGGCGCGGCCCGGGGCGAGAGGGCGGAGGCCTGATCGGCCACACCCAGCCGCGACGCATTGCCGCCACCTCGACCGCCAAGCGCATCGCGCAGGAACTCGGCACGCCGCTGGGCGAGCACGTGGGTTACCAGGTGCGTTTCAACGACACCATGTCGTCGGGTGCGTCGGTCAAGCTGATGACCGACGGCATCCTGCTGGCCGAGACCCAGAACGACCCGCTGCTGCGTGCCTACGACACGCTGATCATCGATGAGGCGCACGAGCGCAGCCTGAACATCGACTTCCTGATCGGCTACCTGCGCCAGATCCTGCCAAAGCGGCCGGACCTGAAGGTAATCATCACCTCGGCCACCATCGACGCGCAGCGCTTTGCCCGGCATTTCGCCTCGGGCGACAAGCCGGCGCCGGTGATCGAGGTCAGCGGCCGCCTGTACCCGGTGGAAGTGCGCTACCGCCCGATCACCGGGGACGTGGCCGCCGCCGGCGCGCCGCGCAGCCCGCAGGCGCGCGAACGCGACCTGTACGACGGCATCGTCGAAGCCGTCGACGAACTGTGCCGCGCCGGCCCCGGCGACGTGCTGGTGTTCCTGCCCGGCGAGCGCGAGATCCGCGAGGCCGCCGAGGCGCTGCGCAAGCACCATCCGCCGCATACCGAGATCCTGCCGCTGTTTGCGCGGCTCTCGGTGCAGGAGCAGGAGCGCGTGTTCAAGCCGTCGAATGCACGGCGCATCGTGCTGGCGACCAACGTCGCCGAAACCTCGCTGACGGTGCCGGGCATCCGCTACGTGGTCGATACCGGGCTGGCGCGGGTCAAGCGCTATTCGTACCGGAACAAGGTCGAGCAGCTGCAGGTCGAGTCGATCTCGCAGGCGGCCGCCAACCAGCGTGCCGGCCGCTGCGGCCGGGTTGCCAACGGCATTTGCATCCGCCTGTACGAGGAAACCGATTTCACCGGCCGGCCGCGCTTTACCGACCCCGAGATCCTGCGCTCGTCGCTGGCCGCCGTCATCCTGCGCATGAAGGCGCTGCGGCTGACGGACATCGAATCGTTCCCCTTTATCGAGCCGCCGCTGGGCCGCGCCGTGGCCGACGGCTACCAGCTGCTGCAGGAACTGGGCGCGGTCGACGACGCCAACCAGCTGACCGGCACCGGCCGCCAGCTGGCCAAGCTGCCGCTGGACCCGCGCGTGGCGCGCATGATCCTGGCCGCGCGCGAGCACCAGTGCCTGCGCGAAGTGCTGGTCATCGCCAGCGCGCTGTCGGTGCAGGACCCGCGCGACCGCCCGCAGGAGGCGCAGGAAGCCGCCGACCAGGCCCATCGCAAGTTCATGGACGAGAAGTCCGAGTTCCTGGGCTGGGTCAGGCTGTGGAAGTGGTTCGAGGACGCGGTGGCGCACAAGAAATCCAACCGCCAGCTGCAGGACCAGTGCCGCGCCCACTTCCTGTCGCATCTGCGGCTGCGCGAGTGGCGCGACGTGCATTCGCAGCTGCTGACCACGGTGACCGAGCAGGGCTGGCGCCTGAACGACAGCGAGCCCACCTATGAGCAGGTGCACAAGGCGCTGCTGACCGGCCTGCTGGGCAATGTCGGCTGCCGCATCGAGGATGGCGATGGCAAGGGCCGCGAATACCTTGGCGCGCGCGGCATCAAGTTCCACCTGTGGCCGGGCTCGCTGATCGCGCGCAAGGTCGGGCGCTGGATCGTCGCGGCCGAACTGGTCGAGACCAGCCGGCTGTTCGCGCGCACGCTGGCGCGCATCGAGCCCGAATGGCTGGAGCAGGTGGGCCGCCACCTGCTCAAGGTCAGCTGGAGCGATCCGCACTGGGAAAAGAAGGCCGGCCAGGTGCTGGCGCTGGAGCGTGCCACGCTGTACGGGCTGGTGGTCTACCAGCATCGCCGCGTGCACTACGGCCCGATGAACCCGCAGGAAGCGCGCGAGATCTTTATCCGCCGTGCGCTGGTCGAGGGCGAGTTCGACACGCGCCTGCCGTTCTACGCGCACAACCAGCGCCTGGTGCGCGAGATCGAGAACCTGGAGCACAAGTCGCGGCGCCAGGACGTGCTGGTCGACGACGAACTGATCTACGCCTTCTACGATCGCGCGATTCCCGCCGACATCTGCCAGCAGGCCACCTTCGAGCAGTGGTACCAGGCCGAGAGCGCCAAGGACCGCAAGCTGCTGTACCTGAACCGCGACGAGCTGATGCGGCACGAGGCGGCCGGCATCACCACCGACCTGTTCCCCAAGACCATGAACGTGGCCGGGGTCGACATGGGGCTGACCTACCACTTCGAGCCCGGCAGCCACCGCGACGGCGTGACCCTGACCGTGCCGCTGTACGCGCTCAACCAGGTGCGCCAGGAGCGGGCCGACTGGCTGGTGCCGGGCATGATCAAGGAGAAGGTGCACCTGCTGCTCAAGTCGCTGCCGCAGAAGCTGCGCCGCCACTGCGTGCCGCTGCCGGATTATGCAGCCGGCTTTGTCGCGCGCCAGCCGTCTGCCGAGGGCGAGCTGCTGGACGTGCTGATCGCCGATATCCGCGAGCAGACCGGCACCATGGTCAAACGGGCCGACTTCAAGCTGGAAACGCTGCCCGCGCACCACACCATGAACTTCAAGGTGATCGACGAGCACGGCCGCCAGCTCGACATGGGCCGCAACCTGGCCCAGCTGCGCGCCGAGCTGGGCGGGCAGGCGCAGCAGTCGTTCCAGCGGGTGGCCGCGCAGGCCGCGGCGCAGGCCGCACAGGCGGCAACCGAGGCCCCGGAGCAGGCGGCGCCGCTGGTGGCGGCCGAGCCCGGCAAGTACGAAGGCCTGACCGGCTGGACCTTCGGTGAGCTGCCCGAGCTGCTGGAGATCCGCAAGGGCAGCCAGACCCTGTTCGGCTACCCCGCGCTGGTCGACCGCGGCACGCACTGCGACGTGGAAGTGTTCGACGACCCGCAGGAAGCCGCCCGCGTTCACCACCTGGGCCTGCGCCGGCTGTTCGCGCTGCAGCTGCGCGAGCAGGTCAAGTTCATCGAGAAGAACATCCCGGGCCTGCAGCAGATGGCGATGCAGTACATGACGCTGGGCACGCAGGAGATGCTGCGCGAGCAGATCGTGATGCTGGCGCTGGAGCGCGCCTGCATGCAGGCGCCGCTGCCGCGCAACGAGGCCGAGTTCAATGCCCGCAAGGACGAGGGGCGCACCCGGCTGTCGCTGCTGGCGCAGGAGATCGCGCGGCTGGTGGGGACCATCCTGGCCGAATACGCCGGGCTGCCGCGCAAGCTGCTGCAGGCCAAGCCGTTCGCCGGGCCCCATGCCGACATGGAGGCCCAGCTCGGGCGGCTGATGGGCAAGCGCTTTGTCGACGAAACCTCGTACACGCAGCTGGTCCATTTCCCGCGCTACCTGAAAGGCATCGCCATGCGGGTGGACAAGCTCAAGGGCGACCCGGCGCGCGACACGCAGCGCATGCAGGAGATGGCACCGCTGGTGCAGCAATGGCAGCGGGCCGAAAAGCAGCTGCGCACCCAGGGCCGCGGCGGCGAGGATGCGCGGCTGGAGGAATTCCGCTGGATGCTGGAGGAACTGCGCATTGCGCTGTTCGCGCAGGAGCTGCGCACGCCGGTGCCGATGTCGGTCAAGCGGCTGCAGAAGGTGTGGGAATCCATGCAGCGCTGACGGCAAATACAGGCAGGCATGCGGCGCAATGCCGGGGCGGGCCGGGTTTGGTCGCCAAGGCGCAACAATTTGCCTAATTCTTGATTGCCATCAGTCGCGACGTCAGCGGATTGCCACGCTCAACCGTTAGAATCGCCGATTCAGTCTTATTCTGGCAGGTCTTATGTTTGCATTGCAGTTTGCGTGGCGCCGTGTTGTGGCTGGTGGGATCACGGCGGGCGCCCTGGCGCTGGGTCTGCTGGCTGCACCAGCATCGGCGGAAGTGGTGGTAATCCTTAATTCGGGTGATGCAACCGTCACGCTGATCGACAAGGATTCGCAGAAGGTGCTGGAGACCTTCCCGATCGGCAAGGAGCCGCATCACCTGATCGCCACGCCGGACGACAAGTCGCTGATCGTGGCCAACGCGGTCGGCAACGACCTGGTGTTCCTGGATCCGGTCACGGGCAAGGTCCAGCAGCGCGTGCCCAATATCGACGACCCTTACCAGATCGGCTTCTCTCCGGACCAGAAATGGTTTATCACCACCGGCAACCGGCTTGACCGCGTCGATCTCTACCGCTGGGACGGCAAGGCGCTGAAACTGGCCAAGCAGTTCCCGCTGGCCAAGACTCCCAGCCATATCGCCTTTACCGCCGACAGCCGCATCGCCTTCATCACGCTGCAGGACTCCAACGAGGTGGTGGCCATCGACCTGGTCACGCAGAACGTGATGTGGCGCATGGCAACCGGCTCGTCGCCGGCCGGCGTCTGGGTCACGCCAGACCAGAAATACCTGCTGGTGGGCATGACCGGGGCCGACTACGTGGCCGTGATCGACTGGCGCACGCGCACCGTGGTCAAGCAGATCCAGACCGGCAAGGGTGCGCACAACTTCCGCGCCGTCGGCGACAAGCGCCACCTGTTCCTGAGCAACCGCGTCACGGGCAGCATCAGCATCATCGACCAGCAGACGCTGACCAAGGTCGGCGACATCACCGGCCTGCCGCCGGGCCCGGACGACATGGAGCTGACCGCCGACGGCAAGACCCTGTGGGTGACCTTCCGCTGGGCGCGCTCGGTCGGGCTGATCGACGTGGCCAGCCGCAAGCTGGTCAAGACCGTGCGCGTCGGGCGCTCGCCGCACGGCATCTATTTCCGCACGCGCGCGCCGCTGTACTGAACCGGGCAGGGCAGGGACCATGCATGAGACCAAGGCATCGCGACCGGGACGGCTGGGGAAGCTGCTGGCTGCGCTGGCGCTTGCCTGCGGCCTGCCGTCCGCGCTGCAGGCGGCGGATGCCCCCAGGCCTGCCGCCAAGGCATGCCCGGCCGGCACGCTCTACCTGACCTTCGACACCGGCAGCATGAGCCAGGCGCAGCTGATTGCCGACACGCTGCGCCGCCACCATATCCGCGCCACCTTCTTCCTGGCCAATGAGCCGACGGTGCGCCAGGACAATTCACTCGACCCGTCCTGGGCGCCATACTGGAAGGGGCTGGTGGCCGACGGCCACGCCTTCGGCACGCATACCTTCGACCATGTCTACCTGCGCAGCGTGCGCGCCGGCCAGGTCACCATGCGGCCGCAGTTCGGCGCGCAGGCCGGCAAGGACGTGGCCATGGGCGCGGCAGCCTTCTGTCAGGAGCTGCGGCGCAGCGCCGACGCCTTCCATGGCATGACCGGCGCCGACATGGTGCCGCTGTGGCGCGCCCCGGGCGGGCGCACCGCGCCGCAGACGGTGCAGTGGGCCGAGCAGTGCGGCTTCCGCCATGTCGGCTGGGCGCCGGCGGGATTCCTGGGCGATGAGCTGTCGTCCGACCGCTACCCCAACGCGGCGCTGCTGGAGCGTGCGCTGGCCAGCCTGCGCGATGGCGATATCACCATGGCGCACCTGGGCATCTGGTCGCGCAGGGACCCGTGGGCGCCTGGCGTGCTGGAGCCCTTGCTCGCCGGCCTGGAGCGCAAGGGATTCTGCTTTGCCACGCTGCGCGAGCACCCGGCCTACCGCGACTGGATCGCCAGGCCGCAGCCGGCCGCGAACAAGGAGGGCAGGCGGTAATGTGGGACACGCTGAACGGCTGGATCGGCCAGGTCGAAGGCACGCTGTTCCAGGACGTGGTGCTGCCCGTGGTCTACCACCTCGGGTTTGGCGGCTATGCCGAAGACGCCTTCACCGGCACCGAGTGGCTGCTGGTGGGGCTGGTGCAGATCGCCGTGATGGTGCTGATCCTGGGGCCGCTGGAGAAGTGGCGCCCGGTCGAGCCGGTGGCCGACCGCGCCGCGATCCGCACCGACATCTTCTACACCGTGATCCACCGGCTCGGGCTGTTCCGGCTGGCCATGTTCTTCCTGCTGGCGCCGCTGACCGACGCGCTGGAAGGCCACCTGCGGCTGTTGGGCTGGCACCGTGTCAATGTCGAGGACTGGTGGCCGGGCGTGACCTCGGTACCGCTGGTCAGCTTCTTTGTCTACCTGCTGCTGTTCGACCTGCTCGACTACTGGTATCACCGCCTGTCGCACACCTTCCGCTGGTGGTGGCAGCTGCACGCGGTGCACCACAGCCAGCGCCAGATGACGCTGTGGAGCGACAACCGCAACCACCTGCTGGACGACATGCTGCGCGACCTGGTGTTTGCGCTGGTGGCGCTGGGGGTGGGCGTGGAGCCGTCGCAGTATGTGCTGCTGGTGGCCCTGTCGCAGCTGCTGCAGAGCCTGCAGCACGCCAACGTGCGGCTGCACTTCGGCGCCCTCGGCGAGCGGCTGCTGATTTCGCCGCGTTTTCACCGCACCCATCACGCCGTGGGCATCGGCCATGAGGCCAACGGCGCACCGGCCAGGCTGGGCGGCTGCAACTACGGCGTGATCTTCCCGTGGTGGGACATGCTGTTCGGCACCGCGGTCTTCACCGGGACCTACCACCCGACTGGCATCCGCGACCAGTTGCCGCCTCCGCTGGGCAAGGGCCGCGACTACGGCACGGGCTTCCTGTCCCACCAGTGGTACGGCATCAAGCGGCTGCTGCGGCTGCCCTGAACCCGGCAATCGAGACAGTCCTCCACCGGCGGCGAGCGAGGGCGCGCCGCGGCGGCAAGCGGCGTATGCTAGTGTTTCGGGTTGCCGCCGGTCCGGCCCAGTCTGACTTTTGTGACTGCTGCCGCGCCCGGCGCCTTTCCTCCTGTTTGCCACCGACTGCATGAACGATATCTTCCGCTCGTTTGGCCGCGCGCTGGTCAGTCAGCTGCATCCCCGCATGCTGATGCTGACCGTGCTGCCTTTCGTCCTGGCCACGCTGCTATGGGGCGGCCTGCTCTGGTGGGGCTGGGACCCGATCATGGGCGCCACGCGCAGCTTCCTGGAAACCTCCGTCCTGACCAGCTGGATCTACAGCGCGCTGGACTGGTTCGGCCTGCAATCGATGCGTACCATCGTGGCGCCGCTGTTCGTGGCGGCGCTGGCGATCCCGCTGGTGATCGCCTCCATGCTGCTGTTCATCGGCTTGTTCTCGGTGCCGGCAGTGGTGCGCCACCTGGAGCGCAGCTACCCGGACCTGGCCAAGGCCCATGGGGGCAGTATCCTGGGCAGCGTGTTCCAGTCGCTGGGCAGCACGCTGGTGTTCCTGGTGCTGGTGCTGGTGACGCTGCCGCTGTGGCTGATCCCGCCGTTCTTCGCGCTGATTCCGCCAGTGCTGTGGGGTTGGCTGACCTACCGCGTGATGACCTACGACGCGCTCGCCGACCACGCCAGCGCCGAGGAGCGCAAGACGCTGGTGCGGCGCCACCGCACGCCGCTGCTGGTGATCGGGGTGGCGGTGGGGCTGCTGGGCTCGGCGCCGACGCTGCTGTGGGTGTCGTCGGCGGCGGTGATCTTCCTGTTCCCGTTCGTGCTGGCCGGCACGCTGTGGCTTTATGTGCTGATCTTCATCTTCTCGGCGCTGTGGTTCGGCCATTTCTGCCTGCGCGCGCTGGCGCAACTGCGGGCTGAGCGCGCGGCGGTGGCGGCCCGGCGGCCTGCCGCTCCATCGACCGGTGGCGAAGTCATCGACCTGGCGCCGACCGACGTGCGCCGCATCGAAAATTCCTGAAGCGAGGGCAATATGGGTTTTGGCCTGATCGTCATTGGCGACGAGATCCTGTCGGGACGGCGTGAAGACAAGCATCTGCGCCGCACCATCGAACTGCTGGGGGTGCGCGGCCTGGCGCTGGACTGGGCCGAGTACGTCGGCGACGACCGCGCCCGCATCACCGCCACGCTGCGCCGCACGCTGGCTGGCCCCGACGTGGTGTTCTGCACCGGCGGCATCGGCGCCACGCCGGATGACCACACCCGCCAGTGCGCGGCCGCGGCGCTGGGCGTGCCGCTGGTGCTGCATCCCGAGGCGCGCGAACTGATCGCGCTGCGCATTGCCGAGACCGCCGGCGGCGACCCGGTCAAGGGCGACCTGAACCTGCCCGAGAACCAGCACCGCTTCAAGATGGGCGAGTTCCCCGAGGGCGCGCGCATCATTCCCAACAGCTACAACCGCATCCCGGGTTTTTCGGTCGGCCACCACCACTTCATGCCGGGCTTTCCGGTGATGGCGTGGCCGATGATGGAATGGGTGCTGGACCGCGACTATGCGCACCTGTTCCACCAGGTGCAGCAGCAGGAGCGGGCCTTCTACGTGTTCGAGGCGCCGGAGTCCACGCTGACGCCGCTGATGGAGAAGGTCGAGGCGGCGCACCCCGGCATCCGCGTGTTCAGCCTGCCGTCGGTCGGCGACGTGCAGCGCGGCGACCGCTTCGCGCGCCGCCATATCGACCTGGGCGTCAAGGGGCCGGCCGACCTGCTGGCGCCGGCCTATGCGATGCTGCTCGAAGGCGTGCAGGCGATGGGGTTCGAGACTGTGGAGCAGCCACCGCGCGCAGCGGCGCAAGCGTAAGCACCAGGGGTCGCAGGAAAGAAGAAGGGGCAGCCATGGCTGCCCCTTCCTTTATTCAGGCCCGACCGGGATCAGGCCCCGTGCCACGGCAGGCCGCGCACACACCAGCCCTCCACGGTCTTGCGGTGGTGGTGGTCGTCGCGGTTGCCCTCGAAGCCTTCCAGCACGTCCATGGCGAAGTGGTAGCCGGCTTCGGTAGCGATGCGCGCGGCGTGCTTGGAGCGCGCCGCGCTGCGGCACAGGAACAGCACCGGCACGTCGGCCGGCACGCGTGCCTTCAGTTCTTCGACAAAGCGGGCGTTCTGCGCGCCGCCCGGGTAGGACATCCATTCGACATGGGCGAACTGCGCGTCGGGCACGTCGACGCCGCCCACCCAGTCCAGCTCGGCCTGCGTGCGTACGTCGACCAGTACGGCCGACGGGTCGTCCTGCAGCAGCGCATAGGCTTCCTGCGGCGACAGCGCGCCGAAATACGGGAGCTGGTTCTGTTGCTGGCGCTGGCGGGCGGCCTGGAGGAGATCTTCTCGGGTGGTCATCTGCGTGACAAATTTGAGGAATGGAATAAGGACGGCGACGCCGTAACCCATTATTCTATAGCGCCGGCATGGTTCGAAGCCGGATAGCCAGGCGCCGGCGCAAATTGCTTGCCCTGGCCGCCCGGTGGATGACTCGTTTTGGTGCGTCTGCACTATTAGTGTGCTGATGCTTGCTGTATGCACCATTGTGGTGTTTTATTGAGGGGCGATGCACCGGGATGTGTGTTATCGGTGCGCCACTCGGCCACGAAGCCGCCCGCGCTAAACCGGAGCCTGTCGCCGGTGCGGTGCGCGGTTCGACGACGTTGCACATTTTTCGAGCCATCGGCAGCAGAGGGCGTTTGCTTGGCACGCTTTCTGCTAACATTCCTCGTCCTTTCGTGGCTGGTCGGGACGGCGCGGCAAGGCATGCCTCCATGCCCGGGCGCCGGTGACGACAGGCCCAAGAATTGGCTTTCTCAGACTTCCGCCGAATATCCAGGAGATTGGCATGGCCCACAGCGTTGCAGACGTGATGAAGCTGGTGAAGGAAAACGACGTCAAGTTCGTCGATTTCCGTTTCACCGATACCAAAGGCAAGGAGCAACACGTGTCCGTGCCCGTGTCGCACTTCGATGAAGACAAGTTCGAAAGCGGCCACGCCTTCGACGGTTCGTCGATCGCCGGCTGGAAGGGTATCGAAGCTTCTGACATGCTGCTGATGCCGGATCCGAATACCGCCAACGTCGATCCGTTCTATGAAGAACCCACGCTGGTGCTGACTTGCGACGTAGTCGAGCCGTCGGACGGCAAGGGCTATGACCGCGACCCGCGCTCGATCGCCAAGCGCGCCGAAGCCTACCTGAAGAGCACCGGCCTGGGCGACACCGCCTTCTTCGGCCCGGAACCCGAGTTCTTCATCTTCGACGGCGTGACCTGGAACGTCGACATGCAAGGCTGCTTCGTGAAGATCCATTCCGAAGAAGCCCCGTGGTCGTCGGGCAAGGAATTCGAGCACGGCAACAGCGGCCACCGTCCGGGCAAGAAGGGCGGCTACTTCCCGGTTGCCCCGATCGACACTTTCCAGGACATGCGTTCGGAAATGTGCCTGATCCTGGAATCGCTGGGCATCCCTGTTGAAGTCCACCACCACGAAGTGGCTGGCCAGGGCCAGAACGAAATCGGCACCAAGTTCAGCACGCTGGTGCAGCGCGCCGACTGGACCCAGCTGCAGAAGTACGTGATCCAGAACGTCGCCCACACCTACGGCAAGACCGCCACGTTCATGCCGAAGCCGGTCGTTGGCGACAACGGTTCGGGCATGCACGTGCACCAGTCCGTGTGGAAGGACGGCCAGAACCTGTTCGCAGGCAACGGCTACGCCGGCCTGTCGGAATTCGCGCTGTACTACATCGGCGGCATCATCAAGCACGCCCGCGCCCTGAACGCCATCACCAACCCGGGCACGAACTCGTACAAGCGCCTGGTGCCGGGCTTCGAGGCTCCGGTGAAGCTGGCTTACTCGGCCCGCAACCGTTCGGCTTCGATCCGTATCCCGTACGTGGCCAACCCGAAGGGCCGCCGCATCGAGACCCGCTTCCCGGATCCGCTGATGAACCCGTACCTGGGCTTCTCGGCGCTGCTGATGGCCGGCCTGGACGGCGTGATGAACAAGATCCACCCGGGCGAAGCCGCCGACAAGAACCTGTATGACCTGCCGCCGGAAGAGGATGCAAAGATCCCGACCGTCTGCTCGAGCCTGGACCAGTCGCTGGAGTACCTGGACAACGACCGCGAGTTCCTGACCCGCGGCGGCGTGTTCTCGAACTCGATGATCGATGCCTACATCGAACTGAAGATGGAAGAAGTCACGCGTTTCCGCATGACCACGCACCCGGTCGAGTTCGAGATGTACTACTCGCTGTAAGCGGCGTTTGCCCGGCCATGACGCAGGTTGTGACCGGGCAACAGTTGCACCAGAAAGGGGCGGCTTCGGCTGCCCCTTTCTGCTTTGCTCGCTAGAATGGGGAATCGTGTCCCAACCCTGTTCAAACCTTACGCCATGTCCATGGACGCTTCTTCACGCTCGGCTCGCCGGATCCTGACCTTGCCCCGTTCTCTGCACCAAATTCGATTCGGATTCCCCGTTCTGGTGAGTGCCGTGGCGCTGACGCTGGGCGCATGGGCCGGGCAGTCGCGCGCGCAGTCCTCGGATGTCTATCTCTGCTCCGGGCCCAATGGCGTGCCGGAGTACCGCAACGGCAATGCCGGCAAGGGCTGCAAGAAGCTGAACCTGCCCGAGGTGGTGACGGTGCCGGGCGGGCGCATCGCCGCGCCTGCCAGGAGTGCCGGCGGCACCGCGGGCACTGCCGCCAGTACCAGCTTTCCGCGCGTGGACAGCGCCACCCAGAAGAGCCGCGACAGCGAGCGCCGTACCGTGCTGATGCAGGAGCTGGAGGCCGAAGAGGCCAAGCTGCAGGCGCTGCGTGCCGAGTACAACAACGGCCAGCCGGAGCGCCAGGGCAATGAGCGCAACTATCAGAAATACCTCGATCGCACGGCGGCGTTGCGCGACGATATCGCCCGCAGCGAGGCCAACGCGGCCTCTTTGCGGCGCGAGCTTGGCAATTTGAAGGACTAGTCTTATGCGTCGCCTGATTCGCGGAGTGTCACGCAAGGTCAGCGGTGCCGATGGCGCCCGCGCCGAATCGCCCGCGGCCGAAGGCAGCGCCCAGGTGCTGACCATGGGTGCGCTGGCGTTCCATGCCGGCCTGGACGTGGTGGCCAACCCGGTGCTGCTGGTGCGCCAGCCGGGACAGCGCGTGATCTATGCGAATCCGGCCGCCGAGGCCACCTTCGGCGTGTCGCGCAAGGGCATGGTGGAACTGACACTGCCGGACCTGTTCGGTCGTTCCGACGAGCTGCACGGCATGGTCGACACCGTGGTCACGCGGCAGTTCGACGTGCGGCGGCAGGACCTGATCCTGCACCCGCCGCTGCAGGAGCCGGTCCATGTGCACGTGGTGATCGCCGTGCTTGAGGCGGTGGCCGACACGGTGGTGGTCGAGATCCTGCCCAATGAGCAGAAGGTGCGCAGCGAGCGCGAAGAGCGCATCCTGGACCTGACCTCGGCCAACAAGGAGCTGATCCGCAACCTCGCCCACGAGATCAAGAACCCGCTGGGCGGCATCCGCGGCGCGGCGCAACTGCTTGAGTTCGAGCTGCCGGAGCGTTCGCTGCGCGAATACACGCAGGTCATCATCAAGGAGTCGGACCGGCTGCAGACGCTGGTGGACCGGCTGCTGGAGCCGCACCGGCATCCGCATATCGTGTCGAGCCTGAATATCCACGAGGTGCTGGAGCGCGTGCGCTCGGTGGTTCTGGCCGAGTTTCCCAACGGGCTGGAGATCGTGCGCGACTACGACGCCAGTCTGCCCGAGCTGCAGGGCGACAAGGAGCAGTTGATCCAGGCCGTGCTCAACATCGTGCACAACGCCGCGCAGGCGCTGGCCGACCGCATGGCGCGCGGCGATGCGCAGATCGTGCTGCGCACGCGTGTCGCGCGGCAGGTCACGATTGCCAAGCGCTTGTTCAAGCTGGCATTGGACTTGCATGTGATCGACAACGGCCCGGGAATCCCCGAAGACATCCGCGAACGCATCTTCTATCCGCTGGTATCGGGCAGGGATGGCGGCAGCGGACTCGGTCTCACACTCGCTCAAACCTTCGTGCAGCAGCACGAGGGCTTGATCGAATGCGAGAGCAGGCCGGGCTGTACCGACTTCCGCATCCTGCTGCCGCTGCACTAGCTTTTGCCGGCGTCCGCGAGCGCGTGCATTGCCGTGGCCGGGGCATGCGGAAGACCAAATGACACCGAGCAGACAAGCGACGCACATGAAGCCGATCTGGATAGTCGACGACGATCAATCAATCCGCTGGGTCCTGGAAAAGGCCCTGGCCCGTGAAAGCCTGCTCTCGCGCAGCTTCACCAATGTGCGGGACGCGCTGGCCGCGCTGGAAGACGACCAGCCGCAGGTGCTGATATCGGATATCCGCATGCCCGGCGGATCGGGCCTGGACCTGCTGCAGGCCATCAAGACGCGGCACCCGGGCCTGCCCGTCATCGTGATGACGGCATACTCGGACCTGGACAGCGCCGTGGCCGCGTTCCAGGGCGGCGCCTTCGAATACCTGGCCAAGCCCTTCGATGTCGACAAGGCGGTCGAGCTGATCCGCCGCGCACTGGAAGAAAGCCTGCGCGAGGAAGAACTGGAAGACCGCCTGGTCGACGCGCCCGAGATCCTCGGCCAGGCGCCGGCGATGCAGGACGTGTTCCGCGCCATCGGCCGGCTCTCGCAGTCCAACGTGACGGTGATGATCACCGGCGAGTCCGGCACCGGCAAGGAGCTGGTCGCGCGCGCGCTGCACAAGCACAGCCCGCGCGCCAACGGTCCCTTTATCGCGCTCAATACCGCGGCCATTCCCAAGGACCTGCTCGAATCCGAACTGTTCGGCCATGAGCGCGGCGCCTTCACCGGCGCGCAGACCATGCGGCGCGGGCGCTTCGAGCAGGCCGAGGGCGGCACGCTGTTCCTCGACGAAATCGGCGACATGCCGTTCGACCTGCAGACGCGCCTGTTGCGTGTGCTGTCGGATGGCAACTTCTATCGCGTCGGCGGCCATAATCCCTTGCGCGCCAATGTGCGCGTGATTGCCGCCACGCACCAGAACCTTGAGCTGCGCGTCAAGGAGGGCCTGTTCCGCGAGGACTTGTTCCACCGCCTGAACGTGATCCGGCTGCGCCTGCCGCCGCTGCGCGAACGCCCTGAGGACATCACGTTGCTGGCGCGTCATTTCCTGCAGAAGAGCGCCAAGGAACTGGGCGTCGAGCCCAAGCGCATGTCCGACGAGGCGCTGGCCTATGTCAGCACGCTGCCGTTCCCCGGCAACGTGCGCCAGTTGGAAAACCTGTGCAACTGGCTGACCGTGATGGCGCCGGCACAGACCATCGAGGTCAAGGACCTGCCGCGCGAGATGCTGGAGGCGGGTACCAGCGAACCGGTCAATGCGCCGCGGCCCGAGCGGGTTGCCGACGTGCGCGCCCCTGAGTATGAAAACGCACCTGACCTTGCCGACTACGGCGGGTATGCGGTGCCGGTGGCGGAAGGCGACACGGCCACCGCGGTGCGGCCGGCTTCCGTGGCCACGGTGGCTCCGGCGCCGGCGTCGGCCGGCTGGGAAACCCTGCTTGCCGGCGAGGCACGGGCCATGCTCGAATCCGGCCAGCCGGAAGTCATGGACGCGCTCACGCGCCGCTTCGAGAAGGCGGTGCTGGAAGCCGCGCTCGGGGTCACGCGCGGCCGCCGCGTCGAGGCCGCGACCCGGCTCGGGATCGGGCGCAACACCATCACCCGCAAGCTGCAGGAGCTGGGGTTCGACTGAGCCAGGGCAGGGCGGGGCGGGCGATCAAGCAAACCGGCCGGGATGTTCCCGGCCGGTTTTCTTTTTGCGTGGCGTATTCAGCCGCGCGCTTCGACCAGCCGCCGGGCCATCTCGGCAAAGCCCTCGCCGCCGGCGGCCGCGGTGATGTAAGCCGGCGGCACCGGCAGCCGGGGCAGGATATCCCGCACATTGGCCACCCCCACCGAGAGCGGAAAGTGGGCGAACATGCTGGCATCGTTGGCCGAATCGCCGATAAACAACCATTCATCGCGGCGCGCGTCCAGGTCTTCGCCCAGCAGTTCGGCCACGCACAGCTTGCTCATCGACAGCTTGTCATGCAGGCCGAACCAGCCGTTGACGTGGATCGAGCTGACCGTGGCGGTCATGCCGGCCTCGCGCATGATGGCCGCGATGCGGGCGACGGCGTCTTCGGGCAGGGGGGCAACGTCTTCGGCATGGTCGATGGCCAGGTCGGCGGCATGCCAGGCCTGGTCCGAAGCCAGCGCGCAGCCGGGCACCTCGCTCAGGATGCGTTGGCCGAGTGCATGGATGCGTTCCAGGTTGCGCGCGCGCGTCGGCGCATCGTCCAGGAAGCGTGTCTGCAGGCGGCCGTTGTGCAGGTGCGAGTAAAACGCACCGTTCTCGCCGATGATGGCGTCGACCGGCCACAGCCGGGTCAGGATCTCGGCCCAGGCGATGCAGCGGCCGGTGACCGGGATCACGTGCAGGCCGGCACGGCGCAGGCCGTCGAGCGCCAGGTAGGTCGAGGCCGGCAGCCGCCCGTCGGTGGTCAGGGTGCCGTCGATATCGGTCAGCACGCCACGAACACGGCGCAGGGCGGGCGCGGGAAGACTGGTGATGGCTTGCATGGCAAGCATTGTAGCGGCTCGATTGTCGCTATTGCACCGCAAGATGTGGTGTTCTGGAGGGTTTGCCCGGTTTGCTTGTGCGAATGAGAGGCGTAACATGCCGCTGTCACAAAAAGTGCATAGAGTCCGTTGCTTTTGTCCGATACACCGAAGCGCATAACCGGAGAATCTCTCATGATCACCAAGCGCACTGCATTGTCGTTGATGGCCTTTGCCCTGCTGGCCGGTACCGCCCCGGCATATGCCGCCGTCGAGATCCAGTGGTGGCACTCGATGGAAGGGGCGCTTAACGACAAGGTGAATGCCATCGCCGGCCAGTTCAACGCCAGCCAGTCCGACTACAAGATCGTGCCGGTCTACAAGGGGCAGTACGACGAATCCCTGGCTGCCGGGATTGCGGCATTCCGCTCGGGCAATGCGCCGGCGATCCTGCAGGTCTTCGAGGTGGGTACGGCCACCATGATGAACGCCAAGGGCGCCATCAAGCCGGTGGCGACGGTCATGAAGGAGGCTGGCGAGAAGTTCGACGCCAAGGCCTATATTCCTGCCGTGGCGGGTTACTACACGTCGAGCAAGGGCGAGATGATGTCGTTCCCGTTCAACAGCTCGACCACGGTGATGTACTACAACAAGGATGCCTTCAAGAAGGCGGGCCTGGATCCGAACAAGCCGCCGGTGACCTGGCAGGAAGTGGCAACCGACTCCGCCAAGCTGAAGGCAGCCGGCGTGTCGTGCGGCTACACCACGGACTGGCAGTCGTGGGTGCAGCTCGAGAGCTTCTCTGCCTGGCATAACGTGCTCTTCGCCACCGAGAACAACGGCTTCGGCGGACCGGGTGCGCGCCTCGCGTTCAATTCGCCGCTGCACGTCAAGCACATCGCCAACCTGCTCGACATGTCGCAGAAGGGCTACTTCGTCTATGGCGGCCGCAAGGACGAGCCCAAGGCCAAGTTCATCGCCGGCCAGTGCGCCATGCTGACGGGCTCGTCCGCGGCGCTTGCCAACATTCGCAAGAACGCGAAGTTCGATTTCACCGTGGCCCAGCTGCCGTACGAGCAGGGCGTGCCGGGGGCGCCGCAGAATACGATCATCGGCGGTGCCTCGCTGTGGGTGATGGGCGGGCGCAAGCCGGAGGAATACAAGGGCGTAGCCAAGTTCTTCAGTTTCCTGTCGCGCCCGGACGTCCAGGCCGACTGGCACCAGTCGACCGGCTACCTGCCGGTGACGCTGGCGGCTTACGAGCTGACCAAGAAGTCAGGTTTCTACGAGAAGAATCCGGGGGCCGACGTGGCAGTCAAGCAGATGATCGTCAAGACCACCGATAAATCGCGCGGCATTCGCCTGGGCAACTTCCCGCAGATCCGCAGCGTGATTGACGAGGAACTCGAGGCGGTCTGGTCGGGCAAGAAGCAGCCCAAGGAGGCACTGGACGCCGCCGTGGCGCGCGGCAACGAACTGCTGGAGCGATTCCAGAAGACCGTGCGCGAGTAATCTCTGTCAGGCGGGCGCATGGCTGAGAACCTGCTCGGCCTGCGCCCGATCTCTTGGGCGCGGCAGCGCTTTCGCTGTCGCGGCACTGGATGCGCTATGGAAAAACGGGTCGTATTCCGCTCCTCGTGGCTGCCATACCTGCTGGTCTTGCCGCAGATGGCCGTGACGTTGATTTTCTTCTTCCTGCCGGCGGCGCAGGCGCTGTATCAATCCATGTTTCAGCAGGATGCGTTCGGCATTGAACTGCAGTTTGTCGGGCTCGACAACTTCCGCACGCTGCTCGGCGACACCGAATACCTGAATTCGTTTCGGGTGACGGCGGTATTCGCGGTCGGCGTGACGTTGCTGGGCTTGTCGGTTTCGCTGCTGCTGGCTTACTTTGCCGATCGCGTGGTGCGCGGCGCAGCCGGCTACAAGCTTCTGCTTATCTGGCCCTATGCGGTGGCCCCGGCGGTGGCCGGCGTGCTCTGGATGTTCCTGTTCAATCCTACGCTGGGCGTGGTGTCCTATGCACTGCACGCGCTTGGCGTGAACTGGAACTTCCTGCTCGACAGTGCGCAGGCAATGACGCTGGTGGTGATCATCGCCGCATGGAAGCAGGTCAGCTACAATTTCCTGTTCTTCCTGGCCGGCCTGCAGAGCATTCCGAAATCGCTGATCGAAGCGGCGGCGATCGACGGTGCCGGGCCCTGGCGGCGGTTCTGGTCGATCGTGTTTCCGCTGCTGTCGCCGACCACCTTCTTCCTGATGGTGATCAATGTTGTCTATGCCTTCTTTGACACCTTTGCGATCATCGATGCGGTCACGCATGGCGGCCCCGTCAATGCGACCAATACCCTGGTCTACAAGGTCTACCACGACGGTTTCCGCGGGCTCGATATCGGCGGCTCGGCTGCGCAGTCAGTGGTGTTGATGGCAATCGTGATGGTGTTGACCGTGGTGCAGTTCCGGTACGTGGAACGCAAGGTCCAATATTGAAGGCGGGCAAGATGGTAGAGCGACGACCTTTCCTTGATGTGCTTTCCCACCTGGTGCTCCTGCTGGGCGTGGGGCTGGTGGCGTTTCCGGTCTATGTCACGTTCGTGGCGTCCACGCTGACCGCGGATGAGGTGCTGCAGGCCCCCATGACGCTGTTGCCCGGAAGCCACCTGCTTGAGAACTACCGGACCGTGCTGATCGATGGCGTTGGCAATGCCGCGTCGCCGGTCTCGACCATGATGAAGAACAGCCTGATCATGGCGCTGGGCATCGCGCTCGGGAAGATCGCCATTTCGATCATCTCGGCCTTTGCCATCGTCTACTTCAAGTTCCCGCTGCGCAAGACCTTCTTCTGGCTGATCTTCATCACGCTGATGCTGCCGGTGGAGGTGCGCATCCTGCCGACCTACAAGGTGGTGTCGGACCTGGGGCTGCTGGACAGCTACTTCGGCCTGACCGTTCCGATCATCGCGTCGGCGACGGCAACGTTCCTGTTCCGGCAGTTTTTCCTGACCATTCCCGACGAGCTGGCCGAGGCCGCGCGCATCGACGGCGCCGGGCCGCTGCGCTTCTTCCGGGACGTGGTGCTGCCGCTGTCGCGCACCAGCATCGCCGCGCTGTTCGTGATCCAGTTCATCTACGGCTGGAACCAGTACCTGTGGCCGCTGCTGATCACCACGCAGAAGTCGATGACGCCGGTGGTGGTGGGGGTGACGCAGATGATCTCGCGCTCGGGCGATGCCGCCACCGACTGGAACCTGGTGATGGCCACGGTGATGCTGGCGATGGTCCCGCCCGCGGTGGTGGTGCTGCTGATGCAGAAGTGGTTCGTCAAGGGCCTGGTCGAAACGGAAAAATAAGGCGTGGCGCGCCACCCGCGCGCACGCAGGACTACAGCAATGGCAAAACTGTCGCTACGCAACGTTCAGAAAACCTACGCCGGCAACGTCAAGGTCGTGCACGGCATCGACATGGAGATCGCCGACGGCGAGTTCATCGTCATCGTCGGGCCCTCGGGCTGCGGCAAGTCCACGCTGCTGCGCATGGTGGCCGGGCTGGAAACCATCACCGGCGGCGAGATCCATATCGGCGACAAGGTCGTCAACGGGCTGGAGCCGGCCGAGCGGGACATCGCCATGGTGTTCCAGAACTACGCGCTCTATCCGCATATGAGCGTGTACGACAACATGGCCTACGGCCTGAAGATCCGCGGCATGTCCAAGGCCGAGATCGCGCAGCGCGTGAATCATGCCGCCGGCATCCTGGAGCTGGCGCCGCTGCTGGACCGCAAGCCACGCCAGCTCTCCGGCGGGCAGCGCCAGCGCGTGGCCATGGGCCGCGCCATCGTGCGCGAGCCCGCGGTGTTCCTGTTCGACGAGCCGCTGTCCAACCTGGACGCCAAGCTGCGCGTGCAGATGCGGCTGGAGCTGAAGGAGCTGCACCGGCGCCTGGGCACCACCAGCCTGTACGTGACCCATGACCAGGTCGAAGCGATGACGCTGGCCGACCGCATGATGGTGCTCAACGCCGGGCAGGTGGAGCAGATCGGCACGCCGCTGGAGGTCTATTCGCGGCCGGCCAGTACGTTCGTGGCCGGCTTTATCGGCTCGCCGCCGATGAACCTGATCCCGGTGGCGCGCAATGCCGGCGGCAATACCAGCGCGCAGATGCGCGTGGTGGCGAAGGAAGGCGAGGCCGCCAACGCGACGCTGGGGCACCTGCCGATGGGACTGCACCTGCCGGAGCAGGCGCTGCTGGGACTACGCCCGGAGCATATCGAGCCGTGCGCCGCGCATGAGGCCATCGCCGAAGTCGATGTGCGCGTGGTCGAGGCGCTGGGCGCGGATTCCTTCGCCTATGGCTCGCTCGGCGGGCAGACGGTGGTGGTGCGGCTGGACAGCCATGCGCAGGTGCGCGCCGGCGACCGGCTGCCGGTGACGTCGTCGGCCGAGCATCTGCATTTCTTTGCGCCCGATACGGGCAAGCGCATCGAGGCCTGATCATGGCAGACGAACCGACAAGCTGGCCAGGCGCGGTGACCCCCGACAACTGGCCGTATCCGCGCCATATCGCGCACCGTGGCGCGGGCAAGCTGGCGCCGGAGAATACGCTGGCGGCCTTCCGCCTAGGCGCGTCCTTCGGCTACCGGATGTTCGAGTTCGACGTGAAGCTGACGGCGGACGGCAAGCCCGTGCTGATGCATGACGCCACGCTGGACCGCACCACCTCCGGCAACGGGCGCGTGGACAGCCTGACCCTGGGTGAAGTGGCGCTGCTGGATGCCGGCAGCTGGCACAGTCCAACCTTTGCCGGCGAGCCTGTGCCAACGCTGAGGGCGATCGCGCACTACACCTGCGCCAACGGGTATCGCATCAACATCGAGATCAAGCCCGTCCCCGGCCGGGAGACGCTGACCGGCGCGGCCGTGGCGCTGGACGCGCAGAGCCTCTGGCGCGGCGCGCCCGTGCCCCCGTTGCTGTCGTCGTTCTCCGAAGAGGCACTGGCGGCGGCGCGCCGGGTTGCGCCGGACCTGCCGCGGGCGCTGCTGCTCGACAAGCTCCCCGCGGACTGGCTGGAGCGGCTGCGCGAACTCGACTGCGTGGCGCTCGACGCCAACCACCGCGTACTCAATGCCAAGGTCATTGCCGACGCGCACGCCGCCGGCTTCCGGGTCCTCAGCTACACCGTCAACGACCCTGAGCGTGCCGCGCAATTGCTGGCCTGGGGCCTGGACGGCCTGATCACCGACGCGGTCGACCAGATTGCGCCGTGATTCATATTGTTGCGAGGGTGTTGCTAATTCGCTGAATACGCAAGGAATTGTCGCTTCGGCGTGTTTCGCATCGCGAAAAGCCCACATTGGTCAAACGCAATTCGTGCTATCCTTACCGTCGTGAAGACTTTAGGTCCTTCCCCGCACAACTTGCCCTTTCGGGCCCTGTGAGGAAGCCATCACACGCGGCACCCAGGCGGTGCCGTTTGCGTAGGCGCTTCAGTCGGGCTCCCAAGAGTTGTTTGCGATCCGCTAACCGGTCAAGCCGTGTCGCGGAAGGTTGAATAACCCGCTGAACTCCGGCATTCCCGGAGAAAAGTGAGCGTCCCCATGATGCAGCAGTATCAGAGCAACTCGTACCTCTTCGGCGGTAACGCCCCGTATGTCGAAGAACTGTACGAAGCCTACCTCCAGAACCCCGCCTCGGTTCCCGACAATTGGCGCGCGTATTTCGACGCCATGCAGAACGTTCCTGCGGTCGACGGCACCAGCGCCCGGGATATCGCCCACGCCCCCATCGTTGCCTCGTTCGCCGAGCGCGCCAAGCAAGGCCCCATCAAGACCATCGTTGCCTCGGCCGATTCCGACATGGGCCGCAAGCGCGTCGCTGCCACCCAGCTGATCGCCGCCTACCGCAACATCGGTTCGCACTGGGCCGACCTGGACCCGCTCAAGCGCCAGGAGCGTCCGCCCCTGCCGGATCTGGACCCGGCGTTCTACGGCTTCTCCGAAGCAGACCTCGATATCGTCTTCAATGCCAGCAACACCTACTTTGGCAAGGAGTCGATGAGCCTGCGCGAGCTGCTCAACAACCTGCGCGAAACCTACTGCGGCACCATCGGTTTCGAATTCATGTACGTGAGCGACCAGGCGCAGAAGCGCTGGTGGCAGGAGCGCCTGGAAACCACGCGTTCCAAGCCGGTATTCACGCTGGAAAAGAAGCAGCACATCCTGGACCGCCTGACCGCGGCTGAAGGCCTGGAGCGCTTCCTGCACACCAAGTACGTCGGCCAGAAGCGCTTCTCGCTCGAAGGTGGCGAAAGCTTCATCGCCGCCATGGACGAACTGATCCAGCACGCCGGCAGCAAGGGCGTGCAGGAAATCGTGATCGGCATGGCCCACCGCGGCCGCCTGAACGTGCTGGTCAACACCCTGGGCAAGATGCCCGCCGACCTGTTCGCCGAATTCGAAGGCAAGCACGTCGACGACCTGCCGGCCGGTGACGTCAAGTACCACAAGGGCTTCTCGAGCGATGTCTCGACCGAAGGCGGCCCGGTCCACCTGTCGCTGGCATTCAACCCGTCGCACCTGGAAATCGTCAACCCGGTGGTCGAAGGCTCGGCCAAGGCCCGCCAGGAACGCCGCGGCGAAGTCGGCCACAAGGAAGTGCTGCCGGTGCAGGTGCACGGCGACGCGGCCTTTGCCGGCCAGGGTGTGGTGATGGAGACGCTGAACCTCGCGCAGACCCGCGGCTACGGCACGGGCGGCTCGATGCACATCGTCATCAACAACCAGATCGGCTTCACCACCTCCGACCCGCGCGACGCCCGTTCGACGCTGTACTGCACGGACGTGGTCAAGATGATCGAGGCCCCGGTGCTGCACGTGAACGGCGACGATCCCGAAGCCGTGGTGTACGCCATGCAGCTGGCCGTGGACTTCCGCATGGAGTTCAAGAAGGATGTCGTGGTCGACATCATCTGCTTCCGCAAGCTGGGCCACAACGAGCAGGACACCCCGGCGGTCACGCAGCCGCTGATGTACAAGAAGATCGCCCAGCACCCCGGCACGCGCAAGCTGTACGCCGACAAGCTGGCCGCGCAGAGCCTGGTCCCGGCCGAGTTCGGCGACGAGAAGGTCAAGGAATACCGCGCCGCGATGGACGCCGGCAAGCACACCGCCGACCCCGTCCTGTCGAACTTCAAGAACAAGTTCGCCGTGGACTGGATGCCGTTCCTGAACCGCAAGTGGACCGATGCCGCCGACACCGCCGTGCCGGTGACCGAGCTCAAGCGCCTGGCCGAACGCATCACCACCACCCCGGAACACCTGAAGCTGCACCCGCTGGTGGAAAAGGTCGTCAAGGACCGCGCCAACATGGGCCGCGGCGACCAGCCGCTGGACTGGGGCATGGGTGAGCACCTGGCCTTCGCCTCGCTGGTGTCCTCGGGCTACCCGGTGCGCATCACCGGCCAGGACGCCGGCCGCGGCACCTTCACCCACCGCCACGCCGTGCTGCACGACCAGAACCGCGAGCGCTGGGATGCCGGCAGCTACGTGCCGCTGCAGAACGTGTCGGAGAACCAGGCACCGTTCACGGTGATCGACTCGGTGCTGTCCGAAGAAGCCGTGCTCGGCTTCGAATACGGCTACTCGGCCGCCGAACCGAACGCGCTGGTGATCTGGGAAGCCCAGTTCGGCGACTTCGTCAACGGCGCCCAGGTGGTGATCGACCAGTTCATCTCGTCGGGTGAAGTGAAGTGGGGCCGTGCCTCCGGCCTGACGCTGATGCTGCCGCACGGCTACGAAGGCCAGGGCCCGGAACACAGCTCGGCCCGTATCGAGCGCTTCCTGCAACTGTGCGCGGACCACAACATGCAGGTCTGCCAGCCGACCACGCCGGCCCAGATCTTCCACCTGCTGCGCCGCCAGATGATCCGTCTGTTCCGCAAGCCGCTGGTGATCATGACGCCGAAGTCGCTGCTGCGTAACAAGGACGCCGTGTCGCCGCTGTCGGACCTGGCCAAGGGCCACTTCGAGACGGTCATCGCCGACCACGAAGAGCTCAACGCCAGCAAGGTCAAGCGCGTCATCATGTGCTCGGGCAAGGTCTACTACGACCTGGTCAACACGCGCAAGGAACGCGAGGCCAACGACGCCGCGATCATCCGCCTGGAACAGCTGTACCCGTTCCCGCACAAGGCCGTGGCCGCGGAGCTGAAGAAGTACCCGAACGCCACCGAAATCGTGTGGTGCCAGGATGAGCCGCAGAACCAGGGCGCCTGGTTCTTCGTGCAGCACTACATCATGGAAAACATGACGGATGGCCAGAAGCTCGGTTATGCCGGTCGTCCCGCGTCGGCTTCGCCGGCGGTGGGCTACTACGCAAAGCACAACGAGCAACAGAAGGCACTGCTGGATGCTGCCTTCGCCAAGCTCAAGGGCTTTGTTCTGACCAAGTAATCCCGCGGCAGCCACGGCGGCGCGCGCAGGCGACCGCCGTGGCATTGCCAGCATAAAGACAACACGCATAACACGAGGAATTCACAACCATGGCTATCGTTGACGTCAAGGTTCCGCAGCTCTCCGAATCGGTCGCCGAAGCGACCATGCTCAACTGGAAGAAGAAGCCAGGTGAAGCTGTTGCCCAGGACGAAATCCTGATCGAAATCGAAACCGACAAGGTCGTGCTGGAAGTGCCGGCCCCGTCGGCAGGTGTCCTGTCGATTATCGTCAAGAACGACGGCGACACCGTCGTGGCCGATGAGATCATCGCCAAGATCGACACCGAAGCCACCGCTGGCGCCGCCGCGCCGGCCGCGGCTGCCCCCGCCCCGGCCGCTGCCGCCCCGGCACCGGCTGCTGCCGCTCCGGCCGCCGCCGGCGCCGTGGCAATGCCGTCTGCTGCCAAGCTGATGGCCGAAGCTGGCTTGTCGGCTGGCCAGGTTGCCGGCACCGGCAAGGACGGCCGCATCACCAAGGGCGACGTGCTGGGCGCGGCCGCCGCTCCGGCTCCCGCCGCCAAGGCTGCCCCGGCTCCGGCCGCCAAGCCGGCGCTGCAGCAGGTTTCGGCTCCGGTCGACTTCGCCGCGCTGGGCGACCGCCCGGAAGAGCGCGTGCCGATGAGCCGCCTGCGCGCCCGTATCGCCGAGCGCCTGCTGCAATCGCAAGCCACCAACGCCATCCTCACCACCTTCAATGAAGTGAACATGAAGCCGGTGATGGACCTGCGCAACAAGTACAAGGACCGCTTCGAGAAGGAACACGGCGTGAAGCTGGGCTTCATGTCGTTCTTCGTCAAGGCCGCGGTGCACGCGCTGAAGAAGTTCCCGCTGATCAACGCTTCGATCGACGGCAACGACATCGTCTACCACGGCTACTTCGATATCGGTATCGCCGTGGGCTCGCCGCGCGGCCTGGTGGTGCCCATCCTGCGCAATGCCGACCAGATGAGCCTGGCCGACATCGAGAAGAAGATCGCCGAATTCGGCGTCAAGGCCCGTGACGGCAAGCTGTCGCTGGAAGAGCTGACCGGCGGTACGTTCTCGATCTCCAACGGCGGCGTGTTTGGCTCGATGCTGTCGACCCCGATCATCAACCCGCCGCAATCGGCCATCCTGGGCGTGCACGCGACCAAGGACCGCCCGGTGGTGGAAGACGGCCAGATCGTGATCCGCCCGATGAACTACCTGGCGATGTCCTACGACCACCGCATCATCGACGGCCGCGAAGCCGTGCTGGGCCTGGTCGCCATGAAGGACGCGCTGGAAGATCCGGCCCGCCTGCTGCTGGACCTGTAATCAACCGGTCCCCCCGCGCACGCTGTGCCGTGCGCGGGGCGCGCTCCCCCGTGATGACGGCGCGCCGGCACAAGCTGCCGCCGGCGCCCAACAAGGAATTCCCATGAGCAAACAATTCGACGTGCTGGTGATCGGCGCCGGCCCCGGCGGCTACATCGCCGCCATCCGTGCCGGCCAGCTGGGCCTGAACGTGGCCTGCTGCGAAGGCAATCCGTATGACGATCCCAAGGGCGAAGCCCGCCTGGGCGGCACCTGCCTGAACGTGGGCTGCATCCCCTCCAAGGCGCTGCTGGCTTCCTCGGAAGAGTTCGAGAACGTCCAGCACCACCTGGGCGACCACGGCATCACCGTGGGCGACGTCAAGGTCGACGTGGCCAAGATGCTCAAGCGCAAGGACGATATCGTCGGCAAGATGACCAAGGGCATCGAGTTCCTGTTCCGCAAGAACAAGGTGACGCTGCTCAAGGGCTACGGCAAGTTCGTCGGCAAGACCGCCGAAGGCTTCCAGGTCGACGTCGCCGGTGAAGTCGTGACCGCCAGGCAGGTCATCATCGCCACCGGCTCGAAGGCCCGCCACCTGCCCGGCATCAAGGTCGACAACGACCTCGTCAGCGATAACGAGGGCGCGCTCAAGTTCCCCGCAGTGCCGAAGAAGCTGGGCGTGATCGGCGCCGGCGTGATCGGCCTGGAGCTGGGCTCGGTGTGGCGCCGCCTGGGTGCCGACGTGACCGTGCTGGAAGCGCTGCCCGCCTTCCTGGGCGCCGCCGATGAAGGCGTGGCCAAGGAAGCGCAGAAGCAGCTGACCAAGCAGGGCCTGAAGTTCAGCCTCGGCGTGAACGTGAATGAAGTGACGACCGGCAAGAACGGCGTCACCGTCAAGTACACCGACAAGGACGGCGCCGCGCAGACGCTGGAAGTCGATCGCCTGATCGTGTCGGTCGGCCGCGTGCCGAATACCGACAACCTGGGCCTGGACGCCGTCGGCCTGGCCGCGGACCAGCGCGGTTTTATCGAGGTGGACGACCACTGCGCCACCAAGGTGCCGGGCCTGTGGGCCATCGGCGACGTGGTGCGCGGCCCGATGCTGGCGCACAAGGCCGAGGACGAAGGCGTGGCCGTGGCCGAGCGCATCGCCGGCCAGAAGCCGCACATCGACTACAACTGCGTACCGTGGGTGATCTACACCTTCCCGGAAATCGCATGGGTAGGCAAGACCGAAGCACAGCTCAAGGCCGAAGGCCGCGAGTACAAGGCCGGCCAGTTCCCGTTCATGGCCAACGGCCGTGCCCTGGGCATGGGCCATGCCGACGGCTTCGTCAAGATGCTGGCCGACGCCAGGACCGACGAGATCCTGGGCGTGCACATCGTTGCCGCCAACGCCTCGGACCTGATCGCCGAAGCCGTGGTGGCGATGGAGTTCAAGGCCGCCAGCGAGGATATCGGCCGCGTCTGCCATCCGCACCCGTCGATGTCGGAAGTCATGCGCGAAGCAGCGCTGGCCGTCGACAAGCGTCAGCTCAACATGTAAGACAGATGTCTTGCGTTGCCTGAGTACCGGCGCGCCGCATTTGCGGCGCGCCGTTTTCACTTGCGGGGTGCCCCCGGGGAACCCGCCAGCCTGAACCCGCCAGCCTGAACCCGCCAGCATGAACGTCACCGAGTACTACCAGAAGGAACTGAAGGAGCGCGGCTACCAGTCCGACGAAGCGCAGCTTCGCGCCGTGGCCAGGCTGCAGCAGTGCTACGACGAATGGGTGGCCTACAAGAGTCGCCGCAACAACGCGCTGAAGAAGCTGCTGGTCCATCCCGATGTGCCCAAGGGGGTCTACATGTGGGGCGGGGTAGGGCGCGGCAAGTCCTTCCTGATGGACAGCTTCTATTCCTGCGTGCCGGTGGTGCGCAAGACGCGGCTGCACTTCCACGAGTTCATGCGCGAGGTGCACCGCCAGCTGGAAGAGCTGCGCGGGCGTCCCGATCCGCTGGACGAGCTGGCCAGACGCATTGCGCGCCGCTTCCGGCTGATCTGCTTCGATGAATTCCACGTCAACGACGTCGCCGATGCGATGATCCTGCACCGCCTGCTGCAGCAACTGTTCGAGAACGGCGTGCAGTTCGTGATGACCTCCAATTACCGCCCGGACCTGCTGTACCCGGATGGCCTGCACCGCGACCGCGTGCTGCCCGCCATCGCGCTGCTGCAGCAGAAGCTGGACGTGCTCAACGTCGACGCCGGCATCGACTACCGCAAGCGTGCGCTGGAACAGGTGCAGGCCTACCACACGCCGCTGGATGCCAAGGCCAACTCGGCGCTGCGCGACGCTTTCACCTCGATCGCCGGCGTGGCCGACGAATCGCCGCTGCTCCATATCGAGCACCGTGAGCTGCGCGCGCTGCGCAAGGCCAACGGGGTGGTGTGGTTCGACTTTGCCACGCTGTGCGGCGGCCCGCGCTCGCAGAACGACTACCTGGAACTGGCCTCCCAGTTCCACACCGTGATCCTGTCCGACGTGCCGCACATGACGCCGCGCATGTCGTCCGAGGCACGCCGCTTCACCTGGCTGATCGACGTGTTCTACGACCACAAGGTCAAGCTGCTGATGTCGGCTGAAGTGCCCGCGGACGAACTCTATACCGAAGGCCAGATGGCCAATGAGTTCCATCGGACGGTATCGCGCATCATCGAGATGCAATCGCGCGAATACCTTGAATCCGAGCGCCGCGTCATTGACACGACGCTCACCTGAGCGTTGTTTTACTGCCCGGCATGACGATAGCCGGGCCGCATTGACCAATATCAAGGTCGATTCGGGGACCCGCATATACCCTCCACTGGGTAGAACAAGGTTCCCATGTCGCCGCCCCCAGTCACCAGTCCTTCGGCCAGCTTGCTGGCGCCATTCCCGCCGGCCATCGATCGCGATGCCGTGGGCACGGCCGCGGCCGGCGCCGGCGCGCGGCTGGCCTGCTTCCATTGCGGCCTGCCCGTCACCGACGTCGAGCCGCTTGCCGCCGAGCTGGACGGCAGCCGCCGGGTGTTCTGCTGCGGCGGGTGCCAGGCCCTGGCGCAGACCCTCCATGCAGCCGGTTTTGCCCATCTCTATGGGGATGAAGCCCGCTTCGCCCGCCCCATCGACGACGACGCCCGGCGCGAGGCCGAGCCGATCTGGGCCGCTTACGACACCCCGGAACTGCGCACCCAGTTTGTCCGCCCGCTCGACGGCGGCCGCGCCGAGATCACGCTGGCGCCCGAGAATATCCGTTGCGCCGCCTGCGCCTGGCTGATCGAACAACACCTGAGCCGCCAGCCGGGTGTGGAGTCCGCGGTCGCCAACGTGGCCACGCGCCGCGTGGTGGTGCGCTGGCGCGAAGGCGCCCAGTCGGTGGCGGGGCTGCTGGCCGCGCTGGCCGGCATCGGCTACATGGCCTGGCCGTTCGAAGTCTCGCGTACCGACCAGCAGGACCGGCGCGCGCGCCGCGGGCTGCTGATGCGCATGGCCGTGGCCATGCTCGGCATGATGCAGGTCATGATGTATGCGTGGCCGATCTACACGCACGAAGCCACCATCGACCCCGGGCAACTCCAGCTGATGCGCTGGGCCAGTTTCGCGCTGACATTGCCGGTGGTGTTCTATGCCGCCTCGCCGATCTTTGCCGGCGCCTGGCGCAGCCTGCGCCAGCGCCATATGGGCATGGACGTGCCGGTGGCGATCGGCATCGGCGCGGGCTTTGCCGCCAGCGCGCTGGCCACGGTGCGCGGCGTGGGCGAGGTCTATTTCGATTCGGTGACGATGTTCGTCGCCTTCCTGCTGTTGGCCCGCTACCTGGAGCTGCGCGTACGCCAGGCCTCGCGCAGCGGCGCCGAGATGCTGGCGCGCCAGTTGCCGGCCACCTGCGAGCGGCTGGCCGCGACCGGTGCCGCCGGTGAGCGCGTCCCGGTCGCGCGCCTGCGCACGGGTGATCTCATCCGCGTCAAGGCCGGCGAGATCGTCCCGGCCGATGGGGCCGTGGTGGCAGGCGCCAGCGAACTCGATGAATCCATGCTGACCGGCGAGAGCCGCCCGGTACGCCGCGCGGCAGGCGAAACCGTGCTGGCCGGCAGCTTCAACACGGCCAGTCCACTCGAATTGCGCGTGACCCGCGTCGGCGCCGGCACCCGTCTCGCCGAGATCGTCGCGGTGCTGGACCGCGCGCTGGCGGAGAAGCCGCGCCTGGCGACACTGGCCGACCGCGTCGCGGGCTGGTTCGTGGCGACGCTGCTGGCGCTGGCGGCGCTGACGGGCGTGGTGTGGGGCCTCTGGATCGATCCGTCGCGCGCCTTGCTGGTGACGATCGCGGTGCTGGTCGTCAGTTGCCCTTGCGCATTGTCGCTGGCCACGCCGGCAGCACTGGCTGCAGCCGGTGCGGCGCTGTCGCGGCGTGGCGTGCTGCTGACGCGCGGCCATGCGCTGGAAACACTGGCGCGCGTCACCGACGTGGTGCTCGACAAGACCGGCACGCTGACCGAAGGTCGCTTTGCGGTAGCGGCGGTCGAGCCGCTGGCCGACGCCGATCGGGCCCGATGCCTGGCACTGGCCGCGGCGATGGAGCGCGGCGGCGAGCATCCGATCGCGCGCGCACTGGTGGCCGCGGCGCAGGACAGCGCCGGCATGCCGCTGCAGGTCAGCGGCATGCGCAATGTCCCGGGCCAGGGCCTGGAGGCGGTCGTGGCCGGCCGCCGGCTGCGCCTGGGCCGTGCCGATTATGTCGCGGCGCTGGTGGCCGACGGCCCGCCAACGCGCGCAGTGTCCAGCGACCCCACCCATCCCGGTGCGACCGTCGTCTGGCTCGGTGCCGAAACCGGGCTTCTGGCGCGCTTCATCTTGGCCGATGTCGAGCGGCCGCAGACCCCCGAGTTGCTTGCACGCCTGCACGCACTGGGTGTGCGCTGCCATCTGGTCTCGGGCGACAACGTCGCGGCGGTGCACTGGTGGGCATCGCAATTCGGCATCAGCCGCGTGGCCGCGGAGGTCACGCCCGAAGGCAAGCGCGACTACGTGGCGCGGCTGCAGCAGGGCGGGGCGGTGGTGCTGGCCGTGGGCGATGGCATCAACGACGCGCCGGTGCTGGCGCAAGCGCAGGTGTCGATTGCCATCGGCAGCGGCGCGCCGCTGGCCCAGGCCGGCGCGGATGCGGTGCTGACGCATGGGGGTGTGGCCGAGATCGCCACCGCGCTCGCGGTATCGCGCCAGACGCGCCGCGTGGTGCGCCAGAACCTGGGCTGGGCCTTCTTCTACAACGTGGTCGCCATTCCGCTGGCGGCGACAGGGTTGGTCACGGCATGGATGGCCGGCGTCGGCATGTCGCTGTCGTCGTTGCTGGTGGTCGCCAATGCCTGGCGCCTGCTGCGCGCGGGCAAGCCGCGCCACAAGGGAGCCTGACGATGGAAACGCTTTACCTGCTGGTGCCGATGAGCCTGGTGCTCGTGGTGGTCATCGCAGGCGCGCTGTGGTGGGCCCTTCATGCCGGGCAGTACGACGACCTGGACCGGCCCGCCGAATCGATCCTGCTGGACAACGACAAGCCCTGAATCCGCGGCAAAAGCGGGCCTCCGACCGGGGCCTCGCATGCAGGTTCAACGCGTGTCCGGAGCGACTTGATAAAGATCAACGCGCCCGCGGCACAGTTTTCCTAAAGTCACGCTGTCAGTAGGTTTTTTCTCTTCTCTAAGCTTTGGGGGTCTGAATGGATGTCACTGCCGCGTCTTCACGCGTCGACACCTTCAATTACGGCGTCGTAAGACAGTTCGCTGTCATGACGGTAGTCTGGGGGATCGTCGGCATGGCCGTCGGCGTGCTGCTGGCAGCACAGCTGATCTGGCCCGAACTCAACTTCAACACGCCCTGGCTGTCGTTCGGCCGGCTGCGCCCGCTGCATACCAATGCGGTGATCTTCGCCTTCGGCGGCAGCGCGCTGTTCGCGACCTCCTACTACGTGGTCCAGCGCACCTGCCAGGCCCGCCTGTTCTGCGGCCCGCTCGCCGCGTTCACGTTCTGGGGCTGGCAACTGGTCATCGTCGCGGCCGCCATCACGCTGCCGCTGGGCATCACCAGCTCCAAGGAGTACGCCGAGCTTGAATGGCCCATCGACCTGCTGATCACCGCGGTCTGGGTGGCCTACGCGATCGTGTTCTTCGGCACCATCGTCAAGCGCAAGACCCGGCACATCTATGTCGCCAACTGGTTCTTCGGCGCCTACATTCTGACCATCGCGCTGCTGCACATCGTCAACAACATCGAGATGCCGGTGTCGATGTGGAAGTCCTACTCGGCCTATGCCGGCGTGCAGGACGCGATGATCCAGTGGTGGTACGGCCATAACGCCGTGGGCTTCTTCCTGACCACCAGCTTCCTGGGGATGATGTACTACTTCATCCCCAAGCAGGCCGAACGCCCGATCTACTCCTACCGCCTGTCCATTGTCCACTTCTGGGCGCTGAACTTCACCTATATGTGGGCTGGCCCGCACCACCTGCAATACACCGCGCTGCCGGACTGGGCGCAGTCGCTCGGCATGGTGTTCTCGCTGATCCTGCTGGCGCCGTCCTGGGGCGGCATGATCAACGGCATCATGACGCTGTCGGGTGCCTGGCACAAGCTGCGCACCGACCCGATCCTGAAGTTCCTGGTGGTGGCGCTGTCGTTCTACGGCATGGCCACGTTCGAAGGCTCGATGATGTCGATCAAGACGGTCAACGCGCTCTCGCACTACACCGACTGGACCATTGGCCACGTGCACTCGGGCGCGCTGGGCTGGGTCGCAATGATCTCGATCGGCTCGCTCTACTACCTGATCCCGCGGCTCTTTGGCGAAAAGCAGATGTACAGCGTCCGCCTGATCGAGTGGCATTTCTGGATCGCGACCATTGGCGTGGTGCTGTATATCGCCTCGATGTGGATCGCCGGCGTGATGGAAGGCCTGATGTGGCGCGCCACGCAGCCTGACGGCACGCTGACCTATGCCTTCGTCGAGGCGGTCAAGGCCAAGTACCCGTTCTACCTGATTCGCCTGCTGGGTGGCCTGTGCTTCCTGTCCGGCATGCTGCTGATGGCCTACAACGTGCTCAAGACCATCGTCGGCAAGCGCGCCGTGGATGCGCCGATCCCGGCCAGCATCACTGCCTCTGCCCACTGATCAATCCAGGATAGAAAGATGTCCGACAAACAACGCTTCTTTTCCCACGAAACGCTGGAGAAGAACATCGGCTGGCTGATCATCTGCACGATCCTCGTGGTCAGCATTGCGGGTCTGGTCCAGATCGTGCCGCTGTTCTTCCAGCACTCCACCACCGAGCCGGATCCGGGCATCACGCCGTATTCGCCGCTGCGGCTGATGGGGCGCGATATCTATATCCGCGAAGGCTGCGTCGGTTGCCACTCGCAGCAGGTGCGCACGCTGCAGGCCGAGACCGAGCGCTATGGCCATTACTCCACGGCGGGCGAGTCGGTCTACGACCACCCGTTCCTGTGGGGCTCCAAGCGTACCGGTCCCGACCTGGCGCGCGTGGGCGGGCGCTACTCGGATGACTGGCAGCGCATCCACCTGCGCAATCCGCGCGACGTGGTGCCGGAATCGGTGATGCCGTCGTACCCGTGGCTGGAAAAGGCCGAGTTGCCCACCAACGATATCCAGGCCCGCATGCGCGCGCTGGTCCGCCTGGGCGTACCTTACACCGACGCCGAGATCGGCAAGGCACCGGAAGCGCTCAAGGGCAAGACCGAAGAGGACGCGCTGGTTGCCTACCTGCAGGGCCTGGGCACCAACCGCCGCAATGTGCGCGTGGATTCCGCCGCGGCAGCGGCGCCCAAGGAGTAACCATGGCCATGATCACTGCCATTGCGACCGTCGTGTCGATGGTCGTCTTCCTGGGGATCTGCTGGTGGGCCTGGTCGGCCGGCCGGCAGGCCGCCAACCGGGAATCCGCCATGCTGCCGTTCGCGCTGCCTGACGAACCTACGACAACATCGAGCCGGAACACCTAGCCATGAGCGATTTCATTTCCGAATTCTGGAGTTATTACATTGCCGGCATCGCGCTCATCGGCATCGTCTGGTGCGTGTGGCTGCTGTTCTCGCAACGCAAGATCACCAAGACTGCCGGTGGCACCGAAGATACCGGGCACGTCTGGGACGGCGACCTGCGCGAGCTCAACAACCCGCTGCCGCGATGGTGGATGTGGATGTTCCTGCTGGCCTGCATCTTCAGCCTGGTCTACCTGGTGCTGTATCCGGGCCTCGGTTCATATGCCGGCGTGCTGAAGTTCTCCACGCAGGGCGAACTGGCCGCGCACCGCGCGGCGCAGGAGCAGATGCAGAACGAGATCTACGCCAAGTACCTGAAGATGGACGTCAAGCAGGTGGCGGCGGACCCGCAGGCGCGTGAGATCGGCCAACGCCTGTTCCTGAACTACTGCGCGCAGTGCCATGGCTCGGACGCGCGCGGCAGCCGCGGCTTCCCGAACCTGACCGACAATGACTGGCTGTATGGCGGCGACCCGGAAACGATCCAGCAGACCATCACCAAGGGCCGCAACGGCGTGATGCCGTCGTTCGCTTCAACAATCGATGGCAAGCAGGCGGGCGATGTGGCGCAGTACGTGCGCTCGCTGTCCGGGCTGTCGTCGGATCCGATCCGCGCGTCGCGCGGCGAGGGCACCTTCAAGACGACCTGCGCGGCCTGTCACGGCTCCGGCGGCAAGGGCAACCAGGCGCTCGGCGCGCCGAACCTGTCGGACAACGTCTGGCTCTATGGCAGCTCGGAAGCCAGCATTGTCGATGCCATCCTGAAGGGCCATAACAACCATATGCCGGCGCATGAGGAAATCCTGACCCCCGAGCGCATCCGCATGCTGACCGCCTATGTCTGGGGTTTGTCCAATACCGGGGGCGGAGCCGGGAAATGACCGACGACTCATGTGAGCGGGCGCTGGTGGCTCGCGGGAGAGCATGCCCATGAACGCACCCGGGACTGAGGAAAGGGCCCGCGCGGCCGACCTGCAACGGTCGGCCGCTGCGCCGGGCGAGACCTCGGACGAAACGCTCTACGAGGTCCGCCGCAAGATCTATCCGCGCTCGGTGACGGGCGCCTTCTCCAGCTGGCGGGTCTGGCTGGTGATCCTGACCCAGCTGATCTACTACGGCACGCCCTGGCTCCAATGGAATGGCCGCCAGGCCGTGCTGTTCGACCTTGGCGAGCGCAAGTTCTATATCTTCGGGCTGGTGCTGTGGCCGCAGGACGTCATCTACCTGGCGGTGCTGCTGGTCATCTCCGCGCTGGCGCTGTTCCTGTTCACGGCGATCGCGGGGCGGTTGTTCTGCGGCTACGCGTGTCCGCAGACGGTCTACACCGAGATCTTCATGTGGATCGAGCGGCGGGTCGAAGGTGACCGCATC
The DNA here is from genome assembly GCF_055385985.1 of Cupriavidus sp. LA-1. Lineage (NCBI taxonomy): Bacteria > Pseudomonadati > Pseudomonadota > Betaproteobacteria > Burkholderiales > Burkholderiaceae > Cupriavidus > Cupriavidus sp. LA-1. Next base: position 1,313,890 of record NZ_AP031387.1, read on the forward strand.
GCGCGCATCCGTCTCGACGGCGATCCATGGAGCCTGCGCAAGTTCCGTATCAAAGCGACCAAGCACTTGCTGTGGGTGCTGATCGCGCTCTGGACCGGCTTTACCTTTATCGGCTACTTCGCCCCGATCCGTGAACTGGGCGGCGAGGTGCTGGCCCTGTCGCTGGGGCCCTGGCAGGCGTTCTGGATGCTGTTCTATGCGTTCGCCACCTGGGGCAACGCGGGCTTCATGCGCGAGCAGGTGTGCAAGTACATGTGCCCGTATGCGCGTTTCCAGAGCGTGATGGTGGACCGCGATACCTATGTCGTGACCTACGACGTCGGCCGCGGCGAGCCGCGCGGCAGCCGCTCGCGCAAGACCGACCACCACAAGGCGGGCCTGGGCGATTGCGTCAACTGCAGCATCTGCGTGCAGGTGTGCCCGACGGGCATCGATATCCGCGATGGCCTGCAGTACGAATGCATCGGCTGCGGCGCGTGTATCGACGCCTGCAACCAGGTGATGGACAAGTTGGACTACCCGCGCGGCCTGATCCGGTACACGTCCGAGAACGCGATGCGCAAAGGCTTGTCTGCCGTGGCGTCGCGCAAGCGGCTGCTGCGTCCGCGCGTGATCATCTATTCAGTGATCTGGGTCGCGCTGCTGGCCGGATTCCTGGCGTCCATCGCGCTGCGCACGCCGTTGAAGGTCGACATCATCCGCGACCGCGGCGCGCTCGGCCGGGAAGTGGAAGGACGCTGGATTGAGAACGTCTATCGCCTGCAGCTGATCAACACGACCGAAGCGCCGGTGCGGATCCGGGTAAGCGCCGACAGCGATGAACTGAAGAACCTGACGGTGGAGTACGACAAGCAGGCCGAATTGCTGGCGCCGACCTCCAACCGGTTGCTGCCGATCCGGATCCGCGTGCCGGTCGAGGCCGCGGCGCAGGGCACGCACAAGATCAGCGTGACAGTAACGAGCGAAGGCACGGAGCGGGGGCATGCCGAAATCCGGCAATCCACCAGTTTTATCGTGCCGCGCGATTTGTGAAGCCAGGGGACTCGGACGTAGTCGCCAAGACGAAGGGGGCAAGATGAATCAGCAAGGCAATCCGTGGTGGAAGGAGCCGTGGCCGTGGCTGCTGATGAGCGGTCCGCTGGCGGCCATGGTGGCGTGCGGCGTGACGATCTGGCTGGCGTCAACGCATCCCGACATGCCTGTGCAGGGCGCGACGCGCCATGGCCTGGTGGTGGAGAAGCCCGGGGCCACGCCGCCCAGGCCTGCCACAGCGAGGCAGCCATGAGGTTGCGCTGGCTGATGTGGGTACTTTGGCCGGGGTTCCTGATGGCCGGCTTTGCGACCGCGACGGTCTTTTCGGTTGTCGATCCCGGTGACCTGAAGTTCTTCGGCCACCCGATCGAATCGTCGCGCGAGTCGGTCTACACCGTCGGCTTTCTGCTGGCCTGGGTGTTCTGCGCGCTGTCGAGCGGGTTGACGCTCTACACCATGCCGACGCGGCTGGCCGATACTGACGAACTGGAATGAGGCTGGCGCGGCCATCGTCGCTGCCGGCGCCACATGCGGCGCCGACAGAGGCGATGGCTCAGCAAGTGCGGCTGTAGAGTTGCTTGATGCCGTCGATGTCGACCAGCTTGACATGGCGCTGGCGGATCTGGATCAGGCCCGCTTCGGCAAAGCGGGAGAACAGGCGGCTGACGGTTTCCAGCTTCAACCCAAGGTAGCTGCCGATTTCTTCGCGGCTCATGCGCATCACGAACTCGGACGCCGAATACCCGCGCGCCGACAGCCGCTCCGACAGGTTGATCAGGAAGGCGGCAAGGCGTTCCTCGGCGCGCATCGAACCCAGCGTGACCAGCATGAGCTGGTCTTGCGTGATCTCCTTGCCCATCAGGCGCAGGAACTGCTGCTGCAGCGACGGCAGGTCGGCCGACAGCGATTGCAGCTCGTTCATGCGGACCACGCATACCTCGGTATCTTCCAGCGCGGCGGCATCGGAGGCATGCTGCATCTCGCCGAGTCCGTCGAGCCCGACGATTTCACCGGGCAGATGGAAGCCGGTAATCTGCGAGCGGCCGTCTTCGGTGGTGACGTGGGTCTTGAGCGTGCCGAAGCGGATGGCATAGACGGCGGTGAGTGGATCGCCCATGCGGTACAGGGTTTCACCCTTGTGCACGCGAATGCGCTCTTGCACCAGCGTGTCCATCTTGGCGAGGTCTTGCTGCGACATGCCAACCGGAAGGCACAGCTGCCCCATCGCACAAGTGGAGCAACGGGGCGACATCTCGGTAATGGGAATGGAGGTGAGCAATTGGAACCTGCTAGAAATGGCAGCGAGGGCGCGATTGGTACATTTTAACGTGCGATGTGATCCTGCAGGGAGACAGAATTGACATTTGGAGTGCTGATCAGCGTTTTCCTGCTGGCTTTGCTGGGCGGTGTCCACTGTGCCGCAATGTGTGGTGGCGTGGCCCTGGCGGTGGAACAGCGGCGCGGGATGCCCGCGACGGTCAGCCTGGTGCGCAGCCGCGCCGCCTGGCTTGGTGAGTTGCTGGTGATGCACATGGGCAGGATTTCGACCTATATGCTGCTGGGCGCGGCGCTGGGTGCCGCCGGCGCCTCGGCATGGAAGCAGGATTACTTGCCGGTGCAGCGCTGGCTGTTCGGCGCGGGCAGCGTGATGCTGTTGTGGTCGGGCTGGCGCCTGCTGCACGGCAGTACCTTTAGCGTGAACCGGCTGGAACGGCTGGCAGCGCGTGGCAGTGCCGCCGCGGCGCGGCGGCTGGGCCGCCTGGCGGGCGGCATGCCGGCATTCGTGCGGGCGCGCGGCGGTCTGGCGCGGCGCTATGGGGTAGGGCTGGCCTGGGGCCTGGTACCCTGCGGCATGGTCTATGGCGCGCTGACGCTGGCGCTGCTGGCAGGCAACGCGGGCTCTGGGGCGCTGGTCATGGGGGTTTTCGGGCTCGGCACGCTGCCGAATCTGCTGGTTCTGTCGGGGCTGTCGGGCTATTTGCGGCTGCTGTCGAGGCGTCCCGGCGTGCGGCTGGGGGCCGGCCTCGCGGTGATGGCGTTTGGCGGCCTTGGTATTGCGCGAGCGGTGCTGCTGCCACATTCGCTGGCCGGGCAGGGGTTCTGTCTGGTGTTTTGATGCCGTCTGGGACTTTTCTGAGGCGTTGGCGCCGCTTGGACAACGGATGATGGTTGCAGGCAGAGGCGGGAATGCCATACAATCGCCAACATTGCGGTATCGCGCGGAGTCAGACAGGCCGCGGTAAGCAGCGGCGAGCAGCGCCAGGCGGCCTTCCTACCAGAAGGCGCGCTCAGGACAAGGGAAGCGGAAGGTTTTCGATGCCCGTCCCGCCCCCGCGGTCCATCCGGTTCAAAAGATCTGGTTCAAAAGTCCGGCTGGCACCGTGGTGTTGTAGATGCCGGCCTAGCTCCCGATACCCGTTTTTTCTTGCGTCCGAGGCGTTCAGTTCGCTGACAGCGACGTCCGTAGTGTGCGGATGCGCGACGCAAGAGGTCCGCTGGCCGGTTCATGGCGGCGTGCGGACGATCTCCTGCCGGAACGACCCGGCAACTCGATGCAAAGAAAGGGAAGTGCACGGCTTGGATACAGCAGGTATCCGGCTCGCTGCGCAATGAGATGGCGGTGGCTTTCGCACCGCTGTATCCAAAATCTCCGGTGCCCCGGATCCGTCCGGGAGCAGGTGCAAAGACAGGCTGCACACCATCAACATGAATACCCAAGAGGCGAAGGTCGTCCTCGAGACGGCGCTGATCTGCGCGCAGGAACCGTTGCGCGTCAATGATCTGCGGCGACTGTTTGACGACGACGTCGGTGCAGACACCATCCGCGTGCTGCTCGAGGAACTGCGCCAGGACTGGCGGCCGCGCGGCGTGGAACTGGTGGCGCTGGCAAGCGGCTGGCGCTTCCAGAGCCGGCCGGAAATGCGGGAATACCTCGACCGCCTGAATCCGGAAAAACCGCCAAAATACTCGCGCGCCGTCATGGAGACCCTGGCGATCATTGCCTACCGCCAGCCCGTGACCCGGGGCGATATCGAGGAAATCCGGGGCGTGACCGTCAGCACGGAAGTGATCAAGAAGCTGGAGGACCGCAGCTGGATCGAGGTGATCGGTCACCGCGACGTGCCCGGCCGGCCCGCGCTGTATGCCACCACCAAGGCGTTCCTGGACGATCTTGGCCTGCGCACGCTGGATGAGCTGCCGCCGCTGGAAGACGCCCAGGCACAGGCGCAGGCAGCCTTGCTGGAGCAGCAGGCGATCAATTTTGAAGACCTGGCGGCGAACAAGCCGGCCAGCGCCGACGAAGAAGCTTTTGCCGAGCCGGCCAGCCAGGCTGACAGCGCGGCCGCGGCCGAAGCGTCTGGCGAGAATGAAGCCGACGAGACCGGTCCGGTCGACGCAGGCGCCAATGGCTTCGATGTGCAGCCGCTGCAGCCGGTGGCTGCCGAGGCTGATTCGAACGATTCCACCGAACCAGCCGTACCCAATCCGGACGGGGCGCGGGGCGAACTGCCCGAAGACGGCAACCCGCCGCACCCGAGCGAGCACGACGAGCGCGTGCCGAACTGAACAACATGCAACATCCGATAGTGAATACCTTGTCTGATTCCGTTGAGCAAGACACCCGCCATGCGGGCGCATCCGCCGACACCGGCGCCGCAGAACCCGGATCGGGCAGCGAAGCCGCGCCCCGCCGCAAGGGGCTGCGCCGCGGGCTGAGGAACCTGGTGGCATCGCGCCGCCAGGCGGCGCAGGACCGTGCCGAGGGCGCCGAAGGCGCCAGCGCCGGCGGCCAGGGCGATGCCGGTGAGCCGGGCGCCGCACAGGCGGCTGGCGGCGGGCGCGGTGGCCAGCGTGGCCGCGGCAAGCGCAAGACGGGTCAGGGCGAGGGCGGCCAGGGAAGCCAGGGCGGCCAGGGCGGCCAGGGCAACAGCAAGGCCGACAAGGTTGACCGCGCGGCCAGGGCCGAAGGCACCGACAAGCCCGAGCAGCCCGGCCGCAAGCGCAAGCCGGGCCAGCGCGCCGGCAAGCCGGCAACGCCTGGCGAGGCCCAGGGCGCCGGCGCGCGCCAGCAGGGCCGCCGCAAGGAAGGTGGCAAGCCGCAGGCGCCGCGCAAGGGCCCGGGCCAGGGCGGCGGTGAAAAGACTGCGGCGAGCAGCGAAGACCTGTTCCGCTTCGTGATCTCCGAGCAGTACGACAGCGAAGACACCGTCATTCCGCGCACCAAGGCCAAGCCGGTGCGCGAGCTGTCGGCCGACGACGACGCGCCCAAGCTGCACAAGGTGCTGGCGGAGGGCGGGCTGGGCTCGCGCCGCGAGATGGAAGAACTGATCCTGCAGGGCCGGGTCTCGGTCAACGGGCTGCCGGCGCACATCGGCCAGCGCATCCTGCCGGCCGACCAGGTCCGCGTGAACGGCAAGCTGATCCACCGCAAGGTGTCGACCAAGCCGCCGCGCGTGCTGCTGTACCACAAGCCCGCCGGCGAGATCGTCAGCCAGTCCGATCCGGAAGGCCGTCCGACCGTGTTCGACAGCCTGCCGCGCATCAAGACCGGCAAGTGGGTCGCGGTGGGCCGCCTGGACTTCAATACCGAAGGCCTGCTGATCTTCACCACGTCGGGTGATATTGCCAACCGCTTCATGCACCCGCGCTACGGCGTGGAGCGCGAGTACGCGGTGCGCACGCTGGGCGAGCTGGCCGAAGCCGACCGCCAGCGCCTGCTGCACGGCATCAAGCTGGACGACGGCGAGGCCAACTTCCTGCGCATTGCCGACGGCGGTGGCGAAGGCGTCAACCAGTGGTACCACGTGGCCCTGACCGAAGGCCGCAACCGTGAAGTGCGCCGCATGTTCGAGGCGGTCGGCCTGACCGTGTCGCGCCTGATCCGGACCCGCTACGGCCAGTTCCTGCTGCCCCGCGGCCTCAAGCGCGGCCGCTGGCAGGAAGTGGAGCCGAATGACGTCAAGGCGCTGATGACCGGTGTCGGCCTGAAGGTGCCGGGCAAGGGCGAGCAGGCCCCCAAGGGCGCCACCAAGGTGGGCGGACGCAAGCAGCGCACCGAAGCCGCGATTGCCGGCATGCCGATGCCCACGGGCATGGACGGCCTGCCGCGCTTCGACCAGGGCGGTGCCCGCGGCGGCAGCGGCCGCAGCGGCCAGCCGGATCCGATGAAGACGTCGATGGGCTATATCAGCCACGGTCCGACGTTGCTGACCTCGCACGCGGCCAACCTGGGCGGTGGGCGCGGTACCGGTGCGCGCCAGGGCCGCGGTGGCGCTGGTATGGGTGGCATGGGCGGCATGCGCGGTCAAGGCGGCCAGGGCCAGGGCCAGGGCCAGGGCAAGCCGCGCCGCGGCGGTGGCGAAGCCAATGGCAATGTCATGCCGAAGGCGGCGAAGCCGGGCGGTAACCGTTCCCCGCGCAGCGGCGGAGGCGGTGGTGGCGGCAATCGCGGTGGCAACCGCGGCGGCAACCGATAAGCGCTGATTGCGGCGCTCGGCGGGCAGAACGCCGCCTGGCGCCGCATGCAGTGTGCGGAAATGTCTGGCTTTTGCCTTTTCGACATAATCCGCGTATAATTCAAGTCTATTCAAAAAGCCATCCTCGTCGAGGATGGGCGAATGATGGGCATTGCGCCCATTTTTTTTTGGTTCGCCCGTTTTTCGGTTCTCTCCGCTGGGGCGGGGGGGTGGCGGACAGGCAGGGCTGCAGCAGGGTCGTCCCGGACGGCACCGGCGGGTTTGCCTGCCACGGTGTTGATGGCCATTACTCGGGATAACAGTGCATCTGGCAGATTTGATCGAAACCACCCTTAGCGGCATGGGATATGAGCTGGTCGAGCTCGAGCGTGCCCCGGCTGGATTGCTGCGTGTCTATATCGATCAGCCTGAAACCGGCATTGCCATCGAGGATTGTGAAAAGGTGAGCCGCCAGCTCACCCACGTGTTCACGGTCGAGAACGTCGACTACGAACGCCTCGAGGTCTCGTCGCCCGGACTGGACCGGCCGTTGAAGAAGCTGGCCGACTTCATCCGCTTTGCCGGCGAGGAGGCGCGCGTGACGCTGCGCCTGCCCGTCAACGGACAGAAGAACTTCACAGGCATCCTGCGCGAGCCCACCGGCGCGGCGGGCGAGGAGAAGATTGGCCTGGAGTTCGAGGGCAAAGATGGCCCGGCGCTGCTGGAATTTGCCGTATCCGATGTCGACAAGGCACGCCTGGTGCCGGTGATCGACTTCAAAGGAAATCAAAGAAAAGGGAACAAGCAATGAGCCGCGAAGTTCTGTTGCTCGTCGATGCGCTTGCGCGTGAGAAGAACGTCGACAAAGATGTGGTATTCGGTGCCCTGGAGGCGGCGCTCGCCTCGGCCACCAAGAAGCGTTTCGAGGAAGACGTGGATATCCGTGTCGCGATCGATCGCGAGTCGGGCGAGCATGAAACCTTCCGCCGCTGGCTGGTCGTTCCCGACGAGCTGGGCCTGCAGGAGCCGGACAAGCAGATCCTGCTGTTCGAAGCCCGCGATGAAAACCCCGGCATCGAGCTGGGCGACTTTATCGAGCAGCAGATCGAGTCGGTCGAGTTCGGCCGCATTGGTGCGCAGGCTGCCAAGCAGGTGATCCTGCAGCGCATCCGCGACGCCGAGCGCGAGCAGATCCTGAACGACTACCTGGATCGCGGCGAGAAGATCATGACCGGCACGGTCAAGCGCGCCGACAAGAAGGGCCTGATCGTCGAATCCGGCCGCGTGGAAGCGCTGCTGGCCCGCGACCAGATCATCCCCAAGGAAAACCTGCGCACGGGCGACCGTGTGCGTGCCTATATCCTGAATGTGGACCGCGCCGCGCGCGGCCCGCAGATCGAACTGTCGCGCACCGCGCCCGAGTTCCTGATCAAGCTCTTCGAGAACGAAGTGCCGGAAATGGAGCAGGGCCTGCTGGAGATCAAGGCGGCAGCCCGTGATCCGGGCGTGCGCGCCAAGATTGCCGTGGTCGCGCATGACAAGCGCATCGACCCGATCGGCACCTGCGTGGGCGTGCGTGGCACGCGCGTCACCGCGGTGCGCAACGAGATCGGCGGCGAGGCGGTGGACATCGTGCTGTGGTCGGAAGACCCGGCGCAATTTGTGATCGGCGCGCTGGCGCCGGCGCAAGTGCAGTCGATCGTCGTGGATGAAGAGAAGCACAGCATGGACGTGGTGGTCGACGAGGAAAACCTCGCCGTCTCGATCGGCCGCAGTGGTCAGAACGTGCGCCTGGCGTCCGAGCTGACCGGCTGGCAGATCAACATCATGACCCAGGAAGAATCGGCGCAGAAGCAGGCCGAAGAGAGCGATGTCGTGCGCAAGCTGTTCATGTCCAAGCTGGACGTGGATGAGGAAGTTGCCGACATCCTGATCGAGGAAGGCTTCTCCACGCTGGAAGAAGTGGCTTATGTCCCCATCAGTGAAATGATGGAGATCGAGGCCTTTGACGAAGACACCGTCAACGAGCTGCGCAATCGCGCGCGTGATGCGCTCCTGACGATGGAACTGGCCCGGGAAGAAAAGGTGGAAGAGGTGTCGCAGGACCTGCGCTCGCTCGACGGCCTCAACCCGGAACTGATCGGCAAGCTGGCCGAAGGCGATATCCATACGCGTGACGACCTGGCCGAACTGGCCGTGGACGAGCTGGTCGAGATGACCGGTGTCAGCGAGGAAGAAGCCAAGTCGCTGATCATGAAAGCACGGGAACATTGGTTCACCTGAGGGACACGGCCGGGCCGGCCTACACCTGGCCCGGGCGCGCTTTCCGCAACAATTTGTCCCGACGTAGAAACCAAGCATTGAAAGGGTTTGAATGGCAAGCACAACAGTTGCCCAACTGGCCGCAGAACTGAGTCGCAGCGCAGCTGCCCTGCTGGAACAATTGCAGGCGGCTGGGGTGGGCAAAGCGACGCCAGAGGACATCATCACGGAATCGGATAAGACCAGGCTGCTGGACTATCTGAAGCGCTCGCACGGCCAGGCCGACGACAGCGCCCGCAAGAAGATCACACTGACCAAGCGCGAAACCTCCGAGATCCGCCAGTCGGATGGCGCCGGCAAGACCCGCACGGTCCAGGTCGAAGTGCGCAAGAAGCGCGTGCTGATCAAGCGCGACGAAGCTGCGCATGATGCCCAGGCCGACGGTGTCGAGGCACAAGCCCCGGCCGTGGACGCTGCCGATGAGGCGCACCGCGAAGAGGAAGAACGCCGCCAGGCCGAGCAGCTGGCGCGCCAGGAAGCCGAAGCCAAGGCCGCCCGCGAGGCAGCCGAGCGCGAGGAAGCCGAGCGCCGCGCCCGCCAGGAAGCACTGGAGGCTGAACAGCGCCGCCAGGCCGAACTCGCCGCCCGCAAGGCGGAGGAAGAGGCTGCCGCTTCGCGCGCCGTGACCGAAGCCAACGAGGACTCCTCGCGCAAGAAGGCCGAGGACGAGAAGGCCCGCGTCACCGCCGAGCGCGCCGAGGCGCAGAAGGCTGCCGACGAGGCCAAGGCCGCCGCCGACAAGGCCCGCGCCGAGCAGGAAATCGCTGCGCGCAAGCGCCGCGAAGCCGCCGAAGCCGAAGCCCGCGCGATCCAGCAGATGCTGAACGCACCGGCACGCGTGCTGAAGGCGCCGTCCGAGCGCAAGGCCGAGGAAAAGAAGGCCGAGCAGACCGGTACGCTGCACAAGCCGGTCAAGCCGGCAGGTGCGACCGAAGCCAAGCCGGGCGAGAAGAAACCGGTGACCGCGACCGCCACCACCACCACCGCCGACAAGAAGGGCAAGGTCGTCAAGGCCGGCACCTCGTCGACGTGGCAGGACGAAGGCAGCCGCAAGAAGGGCAGCGGCCTGAAAACGCGCGGCGATTCGTCGGGCGGCGTGGGCGGCTGGCGCGGTGGCCCGCGTGGCCGCGGCAGCAGGCAGCAGCAGCACGACGACAGCCGCAGCAACTTCCAGGCGCCGACCGAGCCGGTGATCCGTGAAGTGCACGTGCCTGAAACCGTCTCCGTGGCCGACCTGGCCCACAAGATGGCGGTGAAGGCATCCGAGGTCATCAAGCAGATGATGAAGCTCGGCCAGATGGTGACGATCAACCAGGTGCTGGACCAGGAAACCGCCATGATCGTGGTGGAAGAAATGGGCCACAAGGCGTACGCCGCCAAGCTGGACGATCCGGAAGCCCTGCTGGTGGTGGACGGCGAGGAACACGAAGACGCCGAACTGCTGCCGCGTCCGCCGGTGGTGACCGTGATGGGTCACGTCGACCACGGCAAGACCTCGCTGCTGGATTACATCCGCCGCACCAAGGTGGCCGCGGGCGAAGCCGGCGGCATTACGCAGCATATCGGTGCCTACCATGTGGAAACCGACCGCGGCGTGATCACCTTCCTGGACACCCCGGGTCACGAGGCCTTCACGGCCATGCGTGCCCGCGGCGCCAAGGCAACCGACATCGTGATCCTGGTGGTCGCGGCCGACGACGGCGTGATGCCGCAGACCAAGGAGGCGATTGCGCATGCCAAGGCTGCCGGCGTGCCCATCGTGGTGGCGATCAACAAGATCGACAAGCCCGATGCCAACCCGGACCGCGTCAAGCAGGAACTGGTGGCCGAGCAGGTGGTGCCGGAAGAATACGGCGGCGATTCGCCGTTCGTGCCGGTGTCCGCCAAGACCGGTGCAGGCATCGAAGACCTGCTGGAGCAGGTCTCGCTGCAGGCCGAAGTGCTGGAACTGAAGGCACCGGTGGATGCCCCGGCCAAGGGCCTGGTGGTGGAAGCCCAGCTGGACAAGGGCAAGGGCCCGATCGCAACCATCCTGGTCAGCAGCGGCACGCTCAAGCGTGGCGATGTGGTCCTGGCTGGCAGCGCCTACGGCCGCGTGCGCGCCATGCTGGACGAGAACGGCAAGGCGACCAAGGAAGCCGGTCCGTCGATCCCGGTGGAAATCCAGGGTCTGTCGGAAGTGCCTGCCGCCGGTGAGGAAGTGCTGGTGCTGCCGGACGAGCGCAAGGCACGTGAAATCGCGCTGTTCCGCCAGGGCAAGTTCCGCGACGTGAAGCTGGCCAAGCAACAGGCCGCCAAGCTCGAGAACATGCTCGAGCAGATGGCCGAAGGCGAAGTGCAGACGCTGCCGTTGATCGTCAAGGCCGACGTGCAGGGTTCGCAGGAAGCGCTGGTGCAGTCACTGCAGAAGCTGTCGACTGCCGAAGTGCGCGTGCAGATCGTGCACGGCGGCGTGGGCGGCATCTCCGAATCCGACGTCAACCTGGCGACGGCTTCGAAGGCGGTCATCATCGGCTTCAACGTGCGTGCCGATGCGGGTGCGCGCAAGCTAGCCGAGCATAACGGCATCGATATCCGCTACTACAACATCATTTACGATGCGGTAGACGAGATCAAGGCGGCGATGTCGGGCATGCTGGCGCCGGAGAAGCGCGAAACCACCATCGGCCAGGTCGAGGTGCGCCAGGTGTTCCGCGTGCCGAAGATCGGTGCGGTGGCCGGCTGTATGGTTACCGACGGCCTGGTCAAGCGCAATTCGCTGGTGCGCGTGCTGCGCAACAACGTGGTCATCCACGACGGCGAGCTGGATTCGCTCAAGCGCTTCAAGGACGACGTCAAGGAAGTCAAGCAAGGCTTCGAGTGCGGTCTGTCGATCAAGAACTTCAACGATGTTCAGGAAGGCGACCAGCTCGAGGTGTACGAAATCACAGAGGTGGCGCGTACGCTGTAAGGCGTCGCAAGCAACGGCAGGCTTCGGCCTGCCGTTGTCATCTCGACTAGACAGTATTGAATGGCCAAGAAAGGCAATATCTCCTCCCGCAATCTCCGCATCTCCGACCAGATCCAGAAGGACCTGGCCGAGATGATCCAGCGCGAACTGCGCGACCCGCGCCTCGGCCTGGTCACGCTGCAGTCGGTCACGCTGACGCCTGATTATGCGCACGCCAAGGTGTATTTCACCGTGCTGGGCGCCGAAGCCGCCGAAGCGGAAGCCATCCTGAACGAAAAGTCAGGCTATCTGCACTCGCTGCTGTACAAGCGCCTGCATATCCATACCGTGCCGACGCTGCGCTTCTTCCACGATACCTCGGTCGAACATGCGATCGAGATGTCCAAGCTGATCAACGAAGCGAACGCCACGCGTTCGAAAGACGACTGATGCCGGCGCCCGTGCCGACTGGCATGGGCTACCCTCGCCGCGGGCGCCATCCGCGCTGCATCGTCGCCTCCCGCTTTCTCCGGCTTTCTCCCGATGACCGATTCGAACGCCAACCGTCCGCCGCGCCTGCCGCGCCGCGAGGTCCATGGTGTGCTGCTGCTCGACAAGCCGCTGGGCCTGTCGTCCAACGACGCGCTGGTGCGCGCCAAGCGCCTGTTGCGCGCGGCCAAGGCCGGGCATACCGGCACGCTCGATCCGCTTGCCACCGGGCTGCTGCCACTGTGCTTCGGCGAGGCCACCAAGTTCTCGCAGGACCTGCTGGAAGCGGACAAGACCTATGACGCCGAGGTGCGCCTGGGCGCGCGCTCGAGCACGGGCGACGCCGAAGGCGAACTGCTCGACGTGCGCGAGGTCAGCTGCGACCGCGCCGCGGTGGAGCAGGCGCTGGCAAGCTTCCTGGGCGAAATCGAGCAGGTGCCGCCGATGCATTCGGCGCTGAAGAAGGATGGCCGCCCGCTGTACGAATACGCGCGCGCCGGCCAGACCGTGGAGCGCGCGGCGCGCCGTATCACCATCCATGCGATCGCACTGCTGGACTGCGCCTTGCCCGAGGCCCCGTCGTTCACGATGCGGGTGACATGCAGCAAGGGCACCTATATCCGCACGCTGGCCGAGGACATCGGCGAGGCGCTGGGCTGCGGCGCGCACCTGACCGGCCTGCGCCGGATCGCCGTGGGTGACCTGACGCTGGACGGCGCGGTGACGCTGGAGCAGATCGAACAGCAGGACGACGCGCAACGCCCGGCCATGCTGGCCCCGGTGGATGCCTTGCTGCAGAAATGCGTGCCGGTGCATCTGGACGATGCCGCGGCGGGGCGTTTCCTGCAGGGCCAGCGCATCGCCCAGCGCGACCTGCCGGCCGGCACCCAACTGGCCGAAGATGCGCTGGCACGCGTCTACGCCGGCACGCCGGCCCGCCTGCTGGGCGTGGCGCGCATGCGCGAAGGCGCGTTGCGGCCGGAGCGGCTGGTCAAGCTGTAACGTGCGAGGGGCGTCAGCGCGCCCCGTCGGCAATTACTCGAGCGTGACCTTGGCCGTCTTGATGACGTCGGCCCACATCTTCCGGTCCTGGGCGAGGAACCCGGCGAAATGCTCCGGGGTATCTCCCACGGGTTCGGAGCCGAATTCGGCGATCTTCTTCCTGACTTCCGGGTTCGCCAGCGCCTTGACCAGCGCCTGGTTGTAGCGGGTCACGATCGCCTTGGGCAGGTCCTTCGGTCCGAAGATGCCTTGCCAGGTCGGCATGTTGAAGTTTTTCAGGCCGCTCTCGGCTAGCGTCGGCACTTCCGGCAACAAGGGCGAACGCTTGCTGCCGGTGACGGCCAGGGCCTTGACCTTGCCGGTCTTGGCCAGCGTCGCCGCGGTGGTGATGTTGTCGACCGTCATGGCGATATGGCCGCCCATCAGGTCGGTGATCACCGGGGTGGCGCCCTTGTACGGCGCGTGGACCATGTCGATGCCAAGGCCGTGCAGCATGGTTTCGGCAATCAGGTGATTCGACGTGCCGACGCCGGCGGTGCCATAGGTGACCTGCGGCGTCTTTTTGACGTAGGCGACGAAGTCAGCCATGGTCTTGACCGGCAGGGCCGGACTGACGATCACGACATTGGGCTGGGTGGCCAGCATGACGACGGGCGTGAAATCGTCCGCCTTGTACGGCGTGCCCTTGGGGTTGAGCAGGTGCGTCACCGCCATTGCGCCGGCGGCGCCCATGCCGATGGTGTAGCCGTCGGCCGGTGCCTTGGCCAGCTTGTCGGCGGCGATATTGCCGCCCGCGCCCGGCACGTTCTCCACGACGACCGGCACCCCGAGGCTTTCCGACAGCGGCGCCTGCACCAGGCGCGCCAGCAGATCGGCCGAGCCACCGGGCGCAAAGCCCACCAGCAGGCGCACCGGCCTGGTCGGCTTCCACTCCTGCGCCTGCGCGCCGGGCATCGCCGCCGCGCCAAGGCTCATCCACATCACGCCGCGTGCCAGCGGCCCCATCCACTTCGCTACCTTTTCCATTGTTGCTTCCACCCCAGCAGTGTCATGGGCAATCTGTCAGCGGGCTTGCCCTTACCCGGAAATGCATGCGCTTGTTGCCGTGAGTCAGCCGGTGGCACCAGCCAGGACCTGACGCAGCAGCGTTGCCACCATGCGGTTGGAGAGCAGCACCGGGGCGCCGGCATGGCGCGCCACCTCGGCCCGCATGGCTTCGGTGTAGCCCATGCAGTGCATCACCACCAGGTCGCAGCCGCGCAGGGTCTCGCCGGCCTGCGCGAAGCGCCCGGTGCTTGCATCGGTATAAGGCGAGGCATGCGTGACGCGCAGTTCGCAGGGCACGGGCCGGATCAGGTGGAAGCCGCTCACCTGTGCCTCCAGCGGCAACACGATGCCTAGCCGCTTGCAGCCCTGCGCCAGCGCCACGGTCAGGTGATCCACCACCTGCTGCGGTTCGATGACCAGTGTCTGCATCGGCGGCAGCGCGGTGCCGGTGCACAGCGGCACCAGCGCGTCGAAGCGGCCGTCGTCCAGCGAGGTCATCAGCCGGGCCAGCATGGCCTCGGCCACCGGCTTGCCCATCACCGCCTGCGTGCCGTCACGCAGGCGGCTGGCAAAGCGGTATTCGCCGGGCGCGGGCGCCAGCGCGGCAATGTCTTCCCGGCTCAGCGCGTCCAGGATGCCGAACTCTTCCACCGTCGCCGCCAGGCCCAGGTCGTCAACCATCTGCGGGACGATGTCGGTCCTGGGCGACTGCCCGATGGTGACGAAGGCCACGCGCGGCAGGCGTGGGGCAGCGGCATTCATGCCTCGGTCCCCACGGTCTGCAGGTGCGCCAATGAGCCATAGCGGCGCTGCAGCTCGGCCCACTCGGCCGCGTCGAAGAAGTCGCACTGGCCCTGGCCAAACAGCTTCGCCACCTCGATGCAGAAGCGTGTCGCCACGTCGATGTCGAAGGCGTTGGTGACGCCGGTTGCGCACCCCGGCACCGTGGTCTGCGCGGTCAGTGCCACGCCCACGACCGGGGCAGGGGTCACGATGGCGGGCTGCATGATCGAATTGACATGCCACAGGCCGTTCTCGTACGGCGTGATGTCCTGGGTGGTCAGCGGCAATACCATCGGCAGCTCGCCGCTGACCCATCCCATCAGGTCCAGCATCCGCTCCGGCAGGCGCAGCAGCCAGCCTTCCTTGGCCACCGGCGTCAGCGCCACGCCGCGGCGGTTGACGAAGCGGTTGCCGCGCGTGGTGTCGACCGACAGGATCGCCGCCATGCGCAGGTGCACCTCGTGCGACATCATCTTGCGCATCGCGAAGGGCGATTTCATCATCGGCACGGGCTGGTGCGACCGCGTGGCGGCGTGCGGGCAGATGTGGGTATGGATGCGCACCGGACCGGCCAGCACGTCGCCGCCGGCGGCCATGTCGGCCAGCTTCAGGGCGGTGGCGACCGCCACGATGGCGCCGTCGGCATCGGATACCAGGCCCGTCACGGCTGGGCGCGCACCGACGCCGCCCAGCCGGCCCACAACGCCCAGCGCGGGCGCGTCCGGGTTCTGCCCGGGCACCGTGCAGGCGAGGAAGTCGGTGTAGAGGCCGTTCTCTTCCACGCGTGTCACACTGACATCGCCGAGACCGCGCGCGCGCAGCAGGGAGGCGACGGCTTCGCCGTCGACATTCGCCGCCGACAGCAGCTCGATCGATTCAATCACCTGCTTCATAGACATATTGTTTTACATCCTGGGGCTGGGAGGGAGCCGTGCGCCGGGTTCGGGCCGGCAGATTCAGCGCGGCAGTGACAGCGCGCCGGGGCGGACGTCGGCGATGTCCGCGCCCTTGAACCATCGCGCGGCATGGGCGCCGCCCATCTCGATGCGATCGTCCGAGATGCGCAGCCAGTTGCCTTCGGGCAGGCCCAGCACCGGCACTTCTGGCTTCAGCACGGTGAATTCGGCCAGGCGCTGGTCGCGTGTTTCGCCGCGAAAGCCGGGTACCACCAGGTTGAAGTAGTGCGGGTTGATCTGGAAGGGAACCAACCCGAGCGCGTCCAGGCCGCCGGGATCGGTCACCGGCATGTCATTGGTGGTGCTGATGGTGGGGCAGGCCAGGTTGGCGCCGGCGCTCCAGCCGATATAGCGCGCCGCACCCGAGCGCACCTGAGCCGCGATGGCCGTCAGCAAGCCGCGCTCGCGCAGGCATTGCAGCAAGCGGAAGGTGTTGCCGCCGCCAACGACGATCAGTTCGGCCGCCTCGATGGCGCGCACGGCCTCAGCCGGCCCGGCCAGCCGGTGCAGCGATTGCACCGCGATGCCGGTCGGCGCGAAGGCATCGCGGACCAGTGTTTCGTAGGTGTCCCAGTCGCGTGTGACGCCAGCGAAAGGGATGAAGCAGGCAGTCTGGCGGCCATCGGCCAGTTCGCGGATTGCCGCCTGGGCGTGGACCAGGTAGCCGGCGTCGCTGCTGGAGTTGCTGAGTAACAGGAGTTCCATGGGACCTTGCGGCGGTGTCTGGCGGTGTCTAGTTAAGCGAGGCGGCGTCGAGCCAGAGCGGGTCGCCGAGGCGCTGTCCCACCGGTGCCACGGCTTGCACCAGCGCTTCGCGCAGCGCCTGGGCCTGGGCCTGGCTGACCTGCATCGCGGTGAATGACAGGCAGAGGCCGCGCACGTCGCCAGAGAGCGGGTCTGCCAGCGTGGTGGCGACGGCGCCGATGCCTGGCATGCCTTCGTTCACGGCGATGGCACTGCGCTCGCGGCGGGCCGTGGCCACGCGTTCGCGCAGTTCGGTGACGGTGGCGGGACAGCCGGCGGGCGCATCCGGCAGCTTGCGGGCACCGGCGTAGCGCGCGCTGAATTCAGTCTCAGGCAGGCGCGACAGCAGGACCCGGCCCATTGCCGTGGTGAAGGCCGGCCGGCGTGCGCCGGGCGGCGACAGCACCTGCACCGGGTTGCTCCCGTTCAGGCGCTGCAGCACGACGGTGTCGGTGCCGTCGAGCATCGACAGGTAGGCAGTGAAGCCCGTGGCATCGGACAACGCCGCCAGGATCTCGCGGCATTGCTCGTCGAAGGGATGCGCCTGCGTGGCCGCCTGTGCCGCGCGGATCACCAGGGTGCCCGGGCGATATCGCCGCGTGGCCGGCTGCAATTCCAGCAGACGGTAGCGCACCATCTGGGCGAGCAGGCGCGAGGCCGAGCTCTTGGCAAGGCCCAGTTCGTCCAGGACATCGTTGAACGTGATTTCGTGCCGGTCATGCCCGAACAGGTCCAGCACGCTTTCCACGCCTTCGAGAATGCTCACTTCCTCACCTCGCGATCCACATCGCCCCTGTTTGTATCGGTTCCGTTTTTCGGAGCCATGGTTCCGTAATTCGGTTTGCAAATATTAGAGCGACGAAGGCGGGAGCACAAGGGGGTATTTCCCCGCGAGCAACCGGTCGTCCAGGCAAAAAAAATGGCCCCGAAGAGGGGCCAGATCTTGCATGCCGGAGAGCTTGGGTCAGTGCGCCGCCATCGCATCCGCCGACCCGCCGCCGCCCCTGGCCGGCCGCGTCAGCCAGACAAAGCCGATCAGCGCGAAGAACAGCACCCCCGAGATCCAGAAGATATCGTTGGCGCCGAGCATGGCCGCCTGCTGCGTGATATTGCGCTCGATCACACCTATCGCCTGGGCCTGGCCCATGCCCATCTGCATCAGGTGGTTGAGCTGATCGTGGTAGGCCGGGTTGTACGGGTTGACCTGTTCCACCAGCTGCGCGTGGTGCAGGGCTGAGCGGTTTTCCCAGATGGTGGTCGAGATCGACGCGCCGATGCCGCCGAAGGTGATCCGCACGAAGTTCGACAGGCCCGAGGCCGCCGGGATCTTCTCTGGCGGCTGGCCAGAAAGAATGATCGACGTCAGCGGGATGAAGAACATCGCCATGGCCGCGCCCTGGATCAGCGTGGGCACCATCAGCGTCCAGGTATCCACCTGCGTGGTAAAGCCCGAGCGCATCAGGCTGACAATGCCGAAGGTGATAAAGGCCGCGGTGGCGACCCAGCGCGCGTCCATCTTCGGCAGGTTGCGCCCGATCACCGGCGACAGCAGGATCGCGAAGATCCCGACCGGCGCCATCACGATGCCGGCATCCGTCGCGGTATAGCCGATGATGGTCTGCAGCCACAGCGGCAGGATCACCAGGTTGCCGAAGAACAGCCCGTAGGCCACCGAGATCGCCACCACGCCGGAGCTGAAGTTGCGGCCCTTGAACAGGCTGATGTCGACAATGGGATGCTTCTCATAGGTTTCCCATGCCAGGAAGAACAGGAAGCCCACGATCGCCACCAGCGTCAGCACCAAGATCTCGGTCGAGTGGAACCAGTCCAGTTCCTTGCCCTTGTCGAGCATCAGCTGCATCGAGCCTACCCAGATCACCAGCAGCGCCAGGCCGATGCGGTCGATCGGCAGGATCTTGGTTGGCGTCTCGCGGTCCTTGTAGATGGCCCAGGTGACGTAGGCGGTGACGATGCCCACCGGCACGTTGATGTAGAAGATCCACGGCCAGGTCATGTTGTCCGAGATCCAGCCGCCCAGCAGCGGGCCCATGATCGGCGCCACCAGCGTGGTCATGCCCCACAGCGCCAGCGCCATGGTGCTTTTTTGCGGCGGATAGCTCGACAGCAGCAGCGACTGCGACAGCGGGATCATCGGCCCGGCCACCGCGCCCTGCAGGACTCGCGCGGCAAGCAGCGTTTCCAGGTTGGGCGCGACGCCGCACAGCCACGATGCCAGCACGAACAGCAGGATCGAGGTGATGAACAGCCGCACCGCGCCAAAGCGCGTGGTCAGCCAGCCCGTCAGCGGCACCGAGATCGCATTGGCCACCGCGAACGAGGTGATGACCCAGGTGCCCTGGTTGGGGGCCACGCCCAGGTCGCCCGAAATCGCCGGGATCGACACGTTGGCGATCGACGAGTCCAGCACGTTCATGAACGTGGCCAGCGACAGGGCGATGGTGCCGATCACCAGCTTGCCGCCGGAGAGCGGCTGCGGCTGCTGCGGCGCGGCCCGCGCCGGGCTGGCGCCAGGCTGCGTGCCGTGCGCGGCGGTAGGGGAGTTCGCCATGGTCAGGTGTTGGCAGGCTTGGCGTTGGCGGCGCTGGCCGAGGGCAGGCCGGTGCTGCGGCCGCCGTTGTTGGCGGCGATGATGCGCTCGATCAGCTGGTCGGCGTCCTGCGCGACCTTGTCATAGACATCGGTCTGCATCGGCTTGGCCGGCGCGGCGGCGGCCATGGCGGCGCCTTCCTCGTGGCGCACGTCGACCTTGACGGTCATCGACAGGCCCACGCGCAGCGGGTGGTCCTTGAGCTGCTGCGCATCAAGCGCAATGCGCACCGGCAGGCGCTGCACCACCTTGATCCAGTTGCCGGTGGCGTTCTGCGCCGGCAGCAGCGAGAAGGCCGAGCCGGTACCGGCCGAGAAGCCGGCGACCTTGCCCTGGTACTCCACCCTGGAGCCATACACGTCGGCCTCCAGCGTCACGGGCTGGCCGATGCGCATATGCGTGATCTGCACTTCCTTGAAGTTGGCGTCGACCCAGACCTGGTCCAGCGGCACCACGGCCATCAGGGGCGCGCCGGCGGCCACGCGCTGGCCGACCTGTACCGAGCGCTTGGCGACGTAGCCGGTCACCGGCGCAGGCATGGACGAACGCGCGAACGCCAGGTAGGCCGAGCGCAGGTTGGCGGCGGCGCGCTGCACGTTGGGGTGCTTCTCGACGGTGGTCTGGTCGGTCAGCACCTTGTTCGAGGCCAGCTGCTCGCGCGCGGCAAGCAGCGCCGACTCGGCACCCTGGAGCGCGGACTGCGCGTGCGAGATCTCTTCATTGGAGACCGCGCCCGAGCCGGCGATGGCCTGGCGGCGGCGCAGGTCGTCGCGGGCCTTGGTCACGTCGGCCTCACGCAGCGTCACGTTGGCGGCGAGCGAGCCGTTGTTGACGTACAGCGTGCGCACTTCGCGCACGGCCTGCGCGAGCTGGGCTTCGGCCTGTTCCAGCGAGACTTGCGAATCGGCGCGGTCGAGCTGGATCAGCGGCTGGCCGGCGGTGACCAGCTGCGTGTCGTCGGCGGCGATCGACACCACGGTGCCGCCCACCAGCGGCGTGACCTGGACCACGTTGCCGGCGACATAGGCGTCGTCGGTACTTTCGAAATGGCGGGCGTACAGGCCCCAATACACGCCGTAGCCGACGCCGGCGACGACGAGCGCCGCGGTCAGCGACAGCAGCATGCGCTTGCGCTTGCCGTTGTTGCTGGTGGCCGGAGTGGGTTGGGCGGGATGCTGGGGATTGTTGGTGCCGGCCGCTTGCTGGTTGTTGCTCATGATGTTTTCTGAAGAATCTTGTCTGCGATCACTGGGTGCGCGGATCAGCCGCGGGCGCCCGCCTGGGTGTTGTCCTGTTGCTGGGCATGGTCGTGGCCGGCGCTCGCCTGGCCTTCGGCGGGCTCCTGGTAGCCACCGCCGAGCGCCTTCATCAGGCCCATCTGCAGGTCCAGCCGCCGTGCCTGCAGGTCGGTCGCCAGGCGGCGCTGCTGCAGCACGTTGCTTTCGGCGTTGAGCACGGTCAGCTGCGTGCCCAGCCCGGCCTTGTAGCGCATGGTGGCCAGCGCGTAGGCGTGCTCGGCCAGGTCCAGGGCTTCGCGCTGGGTCTCGATCTGCTTGTCGACGCTGTGGATGCTGGTCATGGTGTCGGCGGTCTCGCGCAGCGCATCGACCAGGGTCTGGTTGTAGTTGGCCACGGCGATGTCATAGCCGGCGTACTTGCCCTTGAGGTTGGCGCGCAGCTTGCCGCCTTCGAAGATCGGCAGGCGGATGGTCGGGCCGATGCCGAAGGTGCGGCTGATGCCCATCAGCAGCTTGGACGGGTCCAGCGCGGCCAGCCCAGCGAACGCGGTCAGGCTGACGTCGGGCAGGAATTCCTTCTTGGCGACATTGATGTCCTTCGATGCTGCTTCCACGCGCCAGCGTGCCGCCACCAGGTCCGGGCGGCGGCCCAGCAGGCCGATGGTCAGGTTGTCGGGCAGCGTGGGCGTGGCCTGGGCCAGCAACACCGGGCGCTGGATCTGCAGGCCGCGGTCCGGGCCCTTGCCCAGCAGCGCCGCCAGCTGGTTGCGTGCCAGCGCGATGTCTTCGTCCACGCGCTGCAGGTCGGTCTGCGATGCGGCGACGGTGCCGCGCGCCTGCGTGGTTTCGACCTGCGTATCCAGGCCGGCGGCCAGGCGCTGGCGCGACAGCTCGGTCAGGTCGCGGCGCTGGGCGATGGCGCGCTCGGCCACGTCGCGCTGGGCATAGAGTGCGGCCAGGCGCGCGTAGTTGCGCGAGATCGACGTGGCCAGGATCAGGCGCGAGGCCTGGCTTTCGGCTTCGGCGGCGCGGTCGTCGGACAGCGCGGCTTCAAGCTCGTCGCGATTCTTGCCCCAGAAGTCGAAGTCATAGGACAGGCCTGCCTGCAGGCGCGACTGGTTCTGCCACGATCCGGCCAGCGGTGTGCCTTCGAACAGGTCGTTGTTGGAGAAGCGCTGGCGCAACAGGCTGCCTTCGAACTCCACGTGCGGATAGAGCGCGCTGCGGGTGGCATCGGCCATGGCGCGCGACGCTTCCACGCGGGCGAACGCGGCCTGCAGGTTGGGGTTGTCCTTGACCGCCTCATCGACCAGGGCGCTCAGCTGCGGGTCATTGAACTGGGCGACCCAGTCCTGCGAGGGCCACTGGCCGTGCTCGCCGGGCAGGGTTTGCGAAGTTGCCATGGCGGCCGGATCGGCCACGGTCTGGGTGCTGTGTGAATTGCCGAGCGCCGCGCATCCGGCCAGTACTGCCGCGGCCACGGCGGTCAGCGCAAGCGAACCGGCACGGCGCACCAGCTCGCGCGAGCGTGCGGGCCGGGGGGATTGGGAAGAGAGAGCTTGTTTCATGTGGTTGCTCCGTGACTGGAGCCATACGGTTTCTACGGGCTGATACGGTGTCCGCTTGAGCGGACAAACTGGCGTGCCGGAGGCCGGCGCGCATGCCCGCTATCCGCTGTTGTTATCGATGATCCGTCGCAGCATGCTGCGCAGCAGTTGGATTTCGTCCTCGGAAAACCCGCGAAAGTGGTGGCTGAGTACCTTGCAGAAGACGGCTGGCAGCCGTTCCACCAGTTCCTGGCCTTGCGGCGTGACCGACAGGTCGACCACGCGGCGGTCGGCGTCGCGGCGGCGGCGCTCGATCAGGCCGCGCTTTTCCATGCGGCTGAGCAGGCGCGTGACCGAACCCATGTCGGTATTCAGCTCGCGGCCCAGGTCGGTGACGGTCGCGGCGCGGCCGGTGGCCAGCATCATCAGGCAACTGGCTTGCGCCTGTGTGATGTCCAGGCTGCTTACCTCCTGTTCGACCCCGTGCGCCAGCATATTCTTGGCGCGCTGCATCAGGTAGCCGACACTTTCGGACATCTGGTACCGGTGGGGATCGAACGGGCCGGCCGTGGATACGGCTGGCTGATCGGAGGGAGGGAGCGGTGACATCTTTGCCTTTGCAATCTTTGCTGTGGCAAATATATGTTCACGTTTAACGATGCGCAAGAACGGAAATTTGTTATTCCACTATTCGCAATAATTTTTACTGGGGAAGTGACGGTTCCGGTCAACGCGTCTTGCGCTGCAGCATGCTAGAATGTCGGGTTACCTCAGATTCTCCAAAGCGAGACGCAGCAATGACCCGCGCCATCCGAAATATCGCCATCATCGCCCACGTCGATCATGGCAAGACCACCCTGGTCGACCAGCTCCTGCGCCAGGCAGGCACCTTCCGCGACAACCAGCAAGTCGCCGAACGGGTGATGGACTCGAACGACCTGGAAAAGGAACGCGGGATCACGATTCTCGCGAAGAACTGTGCCGTCGAATACAACGGCACCCATATCAATATCGTCGACACCCCGGGCCACGCCGACTTCGGCGGTGAAGTGGAGCGCGTGCTGTCGATGGTCGACGGCGTGCTGCTGCTGGTCGACGCGGTCGAGGGCCCGATGCCCCAGACCCGCTTCGTCACGCGCAAGGCGCTGGCGCTGGGCCTGAAGCCGATCGTGGTGGTCAACAAGATCGACCGCCCGGGCGCGCGCCCGGACTGGGTGATCAACCAGACCTTCGACCTGTTCGACAAGCTGGGCGCCACCGACGAGCAGCTGGACTTCCCGGTGATCTACGCCTCGGGCCTGAACGGCTTTGCCGGCCTGACCGAAGACGTGCGCGACGGCGACATGAAGCCGCTGTTCGAAACCGTGCTGGACAAGGTGCCGGTGCGTGACGACGATCGCGACGGCCCCCTGCAGCTGCAGATCATCTCGCTGGACTACTCCAGCTACGTCGGCAAGATCGGCGTGGGCCGCATCTCGCGTGGCCGCGCCCGTCCGCTGCAAGACGTGGTGGTCAAGTTCGGCCCGGAAGGCAACCCGATCAAGGGCCGCATCAACCAGGTGCTGAAGTTCCAGGGCCTCGAGCGCGAGATCGTGTCCGAGGCCGAAGCCGGCGACATCGTGCTGATCAACGGCATCGAAGAACTGGGTATCGGCTGCACCGTGTGCGCGCCGGACGCCCAGGACGCGCTGCCGATGCTGAAGGTGGACGAGCCGACGCTGACCATGAACTTCTGCGTCAACACCTCGCCGCTGGCCGGCCGTGAAGGCAAGTTCGTGACCAGCCGCCAGCTGCGCGAGCGCCTGGACCGCGAACTGAAGTCGAACGTGGCACTGCGCGTGGCCGATACCGGCGACGACACCATCTTCGAAGTGTCGGGCCGCGGCGAACTGCACCTGACCATCCTGCTGGAAAACATGCGCCGCGAAGGCTACGAGCTGGCCGTGTCGCGTCCGCGCGTGGTGTTCAAGGAAATCGACGGCGTCAAGAACGAGCCGTACGAACTGCTGACCGTGGACGTCGAAGACAGCCACCAGGGCGGCGTGATGGAAGAGCTGGGCCGCCGCAAGGGCGAACTGCTCGACATGGCGTCGGACGGCAAGGGCCGTACCCGCCTGGAATACCGCATCCCGGCCCGCGGCCTGATCGGCTTCCAGGGCGAGTTCCTGACGCTGACGCGCGGCACCGGCCTGATCAGCCATATCTTCGACGACTACGCACCGGTGCGCGAAGGCGGCCTGGGCGAGCGCCACAACGGCGTGCTGATCTCGCAGGACGACGGCGATGCCGTGGCCTACGCGCTGTGGAAGCTGCAGGACCGCGGCCGCATGTTCGTCAAGCCCGGCGATGCGCTGTATGAAGGCATGATCATCGGCATCCACAGCCGCGACAACGACCTGGTGGTCAACCCGATCAAGGGCAAGCAGCTGACCAACGTGCGCGCTTCGGGTACCGACGAAGCGGTACGCCTGGTGCCGCCGATCCAGATGTCGCTCGAATATGCGGTGGAATTCATCGCCGACGACGAACTGGTCGAGCTCACGCCCAAGAGCATCCGCCTGCGCAAGCGCCACCTGAAGGAACACGAGCGCAAGCGCGCTTCCCGCGAAGGCGTATAAACGCCGACGCCGGACACAAAAAACCGGCGCCTGGCGCCTAATGCCGTTCAGTTAAGAGCTGAGCGGCATTTTTGTATGTAGCGTCAGAGGGAGTTGTAAACCGTGCGCCGAGGTGTTAACTTTCGGGCGCGATGCTCTCCAGTCACCTGACGTTCCTGCTCGAAGCGCAACAGCCAGCCGACTTGAGTCGGCTGGCCGAACATCTTCCATATGAGTGGATTGAGCGTGCGGTAGAGGCGACGGGAGCGGCAAGTATCCGTCGCCGTCGATTGCCCGCTGAACAGGTGGTCTGGCTGGTGATTGCGCTGGCGATGTACCGCCATTGGTCGATCAGCGAAGTGCTCGACAATCTGGAACTGGCCCTGCCTGACGAGGTGGCGCCGTTCGTCAGCAAGAGCGCGGCGACGCAAGCCCGCCAGCGCGTTGGCGAGGCGCCGCTGGCCTGGCTGTTCGAACGAACAGCGCGCGCCTGGAGTCTGCAGGACGCCAGCGACTACGCCCTCAAGGGACTCAGCCTGTGGGCGATGGATGGCACGACGCTACGCACAGCCGACAGCCCTGCCAACCGCGAGCACTTTGGCGCCCAAGCTTACGCTCGCAGGGTCGCCAGCTATCCGCAGGTGCGCATGGTGACGCTGACTGCGATCCCCACGCACCTGGTGGCAGGTGCCAGCTTCGGTCGCTATGACAGCAATGAGATGGTGTACGCCAAAGGCTTGTTGCCGCAGATACCGGATGATTCGCTGACGGTATTCGACAAAGGCTTCCTGGCTGCCGAGATCCTGTGCGGTCTGACGATGGGCGGGCACAACCGCCACTTCCTGATTCCGGCCAAGTCCAACACGCGCTGGGAGGTGACGGCCGGCACGGCCGAGGACGCCACGGTACGCATGCGTGTCTCGCCGCAGGCACGCAAGAAGTGTCCGGCACTGCCGGAGTTCTGGCAGGCGCGGGCAATCCGAACGATCGATGCACGCGGACGTAGCCGAATTCTGCTGACGTCGCTGCTCGATCGCCGACGCTTCAAACCTGCTGACATCGTCGCCAGTTACGAGCGGCGCTGGCAGATCGAAACGAGCTACCGGGAACTGAAGCAGTCGATGCTCGGCATGGAGCTGACCCTGCGTAGCCGAACCGTCGATGGGGTATGCCAGGAAATCTGGGGCGCCTTGATCGCCTACAACCTGATTCGTCGCGAGATGGCCAGCGCCGCCCGAGAAGCGAAGCTCGCGCCGACTGACATGAGCTTCGTGCGTGCCTTCCATGTCATCCAGCACGAGATGATGTGGGCAGCTGTCACGCCAGCCTACGCGAAATTGCCCGCCTGCCTGCAGCGCCTACGCGAGCGCCTAAAGTCGCTGCCCAATGTGAAACGACCCGGTCGCTCATGCGACCGGGTCGTCAAGTCCCGCCCTTCACGCTATGCCGTTCGCTTCCTCAATAGGGACCTTAACTGAACGGCATTACGCCTTCAGGCGCGGTTTTTTATTGCGTGCCGGGCAGCGGCTCCAGTGCCGGCGCGCGCGGGCTGCGCCACTCGGGCGGCTTCCACAGATAGCGCGGGTCACGGTCGCGCCAGGCATCGGTGAACATGTCGCGCCATTCATGGAAGGTCAGCGTCAATGGGTTATGGGTCCGCACCTGGCGCGTGATGCCGTACACCGGCGCCTCGCGTTCGGGGACGAAGGTGCCGAACAGCCGGTCCCATATCGTCAGCACGCCGGCGTAGTTGCGGTCGATGTACTGCGGATTCTTCGCATGGTGCACGCGATGGACCGACGGCGTATTCAGCAGCGACTCGACCAGCGCCCAGCGCTGTCCCAGCCGCGTATGCACGAAAAACTGGAACGCCAGGTTCAGGCCCACCGCCAGGATCACCCAGTCCGGCGTGAAGCCGATCCACGCCAGCGGAACCCAGAACAGCCACATGCCCGAGAGCGGATACGTCAGGCTCTGCCGGAACGCCGTGGAGAAATTCATGCCCTCCGACGAATGGTGCGTCACGTGCGAGGCCCACAGCCAGCGCACGCGGTGGCTGGCGCGATGGAACCAGTAGTAGAGAAAGTCCTGCAGCAGCAACAACAGTGCGAATGACCACAGGGTCTGCGGCATGGCGCGCAGGCCATGCTGGTAGCACCACGTATAGACCGTGCGGATCATCAGCCAGAGGAAGAACGCATCCGAGGCCTGGTGCATCAGCGCCAGCGCCGCGTTGGATACGGTATCGCGCAGGCTGTAGACGCGTGCGTCGCGGCGCGCCCAGTACCAGGCTTCGGCGCCGATGGTCAGCAGGAAGACCGGCGCGAACGCCAGCAGCACGAGTCCGGGATCGAGCGATTCAGTGTTCATTCCGCCAGTTTGCATATTCCGTGCGGAATTGCTACGAGGGCTTCCTCCAAACGGCGTTGTGCGCAGCTTGCGCGGCGCATCCGGCACATCGGGGGATGATGTACCACCATGCAATTCTGTCACGCGTGTGAAGGCGGTCAATACCGGTAAAGGATGCGGCCTGCGCGCCGTAGTTGGTCAGGGCAGCGGCGCGGCGCGCGTCGCTGATTTCCACAGTTCCTCTTCCCCCGGAGCCTTAATGTTCAAGAACGCGACTATCGGAGCCAGATTGTGGTTCCTCACCATCGTCACGAATTTGCTATTGCTGATTGTCGGCGCGGTCGGCTGGCTAGGCATGTCGCGCAGCAACGAGGCCACGCACCAGATCTATGAGCACCAGCTGTCGGCGGCGGTCAATCTGGCCGAAGCGCGCTCGAACCAGTTGCTGGTTCGTGTGCTGCTCGACCAGGCCACCTTTGCCACCGACCCCGCCGATGCGAAAGCGCGCGCCGCGACCGCGGAAGGCTTTGCGCGCGATTCGGAGAAAGCCTGGAAGGCCTATCTGGCCTTGCCGCGCCCGGCTGAGGAGGCCAGGGTGGTGGAGGATGTCAGCGCCAAGCGCGATGCGCTGTTCGGGCAGGGCGTGACGCCGATGATCGCCGCGCTGCATGCCGGCGACCGCGATGGCGTGATGAAGGCCGTGCTCGAAACCATCCCGAAGCTCGACATCGCCTTCACCGCCGTCAACACCGGGCTGAACAAGCTGCAGGTTGCCAGCGCGAAGCAGGTCTACGAGACGTCGCAACAGCGTTACCAGAACCTGTTCATGCTATCGGTGTGCGTGCTGGTGGTGGGCCTGGTCTTCAGCACGGTGGTGGCATGGCGCCTGCGCCGGTCGATTGTGCAGCCGCTGGATACGGCGATTGCGCGCTTCGAGAAGATCGCCGGCGGCGACCTGAGTGTGGCGGCATCCAGTGGCGACGTGCTCGCCGACGAAGCGGCCCGCAACGAGACCGCGCGCATGCTCGGCATGCTGGGCCGGATGCAGGCCAGCCTGGTGGCCATGGTGGGCGACGTGCGCGGCGGCGCGGACTCGATTGCCGCGGCCAGCAAGCAGATCGCCAGCGGCAATGCCGACCTGTCGCAGCGCACCGAGCAGCAGGCGGCCTCGCTGGAAGAGACCGCTTCGAGCATGGAGGAGCTGACCAGCACCGTGCGCCAGAATGCCGACAGCGCGCGTGAGGCGCGCGCGCTGGCAACGGATGCCGCGACCCTGGCCGGGCGCGGCAGCGATGCGGTCCTGCGCGTCGTCGATACGATGCAGTCGATCGACGCCAGCTCGGGCAAGATCGTCGACATCATCGACGTGATCGAGAAGATCGCGTTCCAGACCAATATCCTGGCGCTGAACGCCGCAGTGGAAGCCGCGCGTGCCGGCGAGCATGGCCGCGGCTTTGCCGTGGTGGCCGGCGACGTGCGCGACCTGGCGCAGCGCTGCGCCGGTGCGTCCAAGGAAATCCGCACGCTGATCGGCGCCTCGGTGGCCAATGTGCGCGAAGGCTCGGAGCTGGTCGATAACGCGGGCCGTGCAATGCAGGACATCGTCGATGCGGTGCGGCGTGTCAGTGCCATCATCGGCGATATCAGCTCGGCCTCCGACGAGCAGTCCAACGGCATCGAGCAGGTCAATGTGGCCGTGTCGCAGATGGACAGCATGACGCAGCAGAATGCTGCGCTGGTGGAGCAGGCGGCAGCCGCGGCCGCGTCGCTCGAAGACCAGGCACAGCGCCTGACCTCGCTGGTCGCGACGTTCCGGCTGGCCTGATGAGCAAGGGTGGGGCGGAGCGCAGGCGCAGCGTTCGCGCATGCGCCGCAAGCTGCCCACATGGGTGCGCTTGCCAATGCGACTGGCGTAAAATCGCGAGTTGCATTGGAGGAGTACGACATGACTGAATTCGTCACGACCGAGGTCCGCGGTGGCATCGGGTACCTGACGCTGAACCGCCCGCAGGCGCTCAACGCCCTGTCGCTCGACATGATCCGCGCCATCACCCAGGCGCTGCAGGCCTGGGCCGCCGCGCCCGAGGTGGTGGCGGTGGTGGTCGCCGGTGCCGGCGGCAAGGCGTTCTGCGCCGGCGGCGATATCCGCTATTTCCACCAGGCCGCGCACGCAGGCGATCCGCTGCTCGACCAGTTCTTTGTCGAGGAATACGCGCTCAACTTCCTCATCCACCGCTACGCCAAGCCCTATATCGCGCTGATGGACGGCGTGGTGATGGGTGGCGGCATGGGCATCTCGCAAGGCGCCAGGCTGCGCCTGGTCACCGATCGCACCAGGATGGCGATGCCGGAAACCAATATCGGTCTGTTCCCGGATGTCGGTGGCGGCTGGTTCCTGGCGCGCACGCCGGGGCGCATCGGCGAGTACCTGGGCCTGACCGGTACCGTGATCCACGCCGCCGACGCGCTTCACGCCGGGCTGGCCGACACCTACCTGCCGGGCAACCGCCTGGCGGAACTGGTCGATTCGCTGCGCACGCTGCAGTTTGCCAGCGGCGACGCCGTGCTGGCGCATATCGAAGGCTTCACCGCCCCGCACCGCGATGATTGCGTGCCGGCGCAAAGCACGCTGGCCGGGCTGTCGGCGCAGATCGACGCCCTGTTCGCCGGCAACACCATGCCGGACATCCTTGCCGCCGTCAGCGACGCCCCGGGTGACTGGGCCGCGCAGACCGCCGCCATGCTGCGCAGCCGCTCGCCGCTCATGCTGTGCGTGACGCTGGAGCAGATCCGCCGCGCACGCAGCATGACGCTGGAAGACGAACTGCGCATGGAGCTGGACATGATGCACTACGTGTTCCGCAAGGGCGACGGCGTCGAAGGCATCCGCGCGCTGGCCGTCGACAAGGATCACAAGCCGCGCTGGCAACACGCCCGGCTCGATGAAGTCAGCCGCGAGAAGGTGATGTCGTTCTTCGGCAGCCCGTGGCATGCCGGGGATCACCCGCTGGTGGCGCTCGGCAAGACTGCCTGAGATCCGCTGCGCAGGACATGCCGGCTCCGACTCGGGTAGAGTGACGGCTGGACTGGCGCCCGCGGCCCGGGCATTCCTGGCCGCGGGCGCCGTCTGTGCCATTCCGTTCGCACAGTCAAGGGAGCCGCAATGAGTAATCCTCGCGATGTCGTTGTACTGGTGGGAAGCCTGCGCAAGGAGTCGTACAACCGCAAGCTGGCCAAGGCGCTGATCGCGCTGGCGCCGCCGCAGCTCAAGCTGGAGATCGTCGAAATCGGTGCCCTGGAGCTATACAACCAGGATTTCGATGGCAATCCGACCCAGGCCTGGACCACTTTCCGCGACCGCGTCCGCCGTGCCGACGCCGTGCTGTTCGTGACCCCGGAATACAACCGCTCCGTGCCCGCCCCGCTGAAAAACGCCATCGACGTGGGTTCGCGCCCTTATGGCAGCAGCGTCTGGGATGGCAAGCCTGGCGCCATCATCAGTGGTTCGCCCGGGGCCATCGGCGGATTCGGTGCCAACCAGCACCTGCGCCAGTCGATGGTGTTCCTCAATGTCCCGACGCTGCAGCAGCCTGAAGCGTATATCAGCGGCGTCGACAAGCTGTTTGATGAGCAGGGTGGCATTGCCAATGAGTCGACCAAGGGCTTCCTTGGCAAGTTCCTGGCGACGTTTGCCAGCTGGATCGAGCGGACCGCGCCGCGCTGATACAGCCGGGGCGGAGCGCAGCGAACCTTGACGACGTAGCCTATACTCTCCTCTTCTCGCGGGCCGCCTGCCTCGCGCGCGGTCCTTGTGACCCTGGGGTGCCGTGATCGGCATATGTCATCGCCATGCGCCCCGGGGCTCGACGCTTCCCCGTCCGGACCGCCCCAAACTGCCGTATTTCCATGAACGTAAATCCCCGACGCATTTCGGTCGCGCCGATGATGGACTGGACCGACCGTCATTGCCGCATGCTCCACCGCCAGCTCAGCCGCCACACCTGGCTGTACACCGAGATGGTGACCACCGGCGCGCTGCTGCATGGCGACGTGCCGCGCCACCTGGATTTCGATGCGGCTGAACACCCGGTCGCCCTGCAACTGGGCGGCAGCGAGCCGGCCGACCTCGCCATGGCGGCGAAGCTGGGCCAGCAGTGGAGCTATGCGGAAATCAACCTGAACTGCGGCTGCCCGTCCGAGCGCGTGCAGCGCGGCGCCTTCGGTGCCTGCCTGATGGCCGAGCCGCAACTGGTGGCCGACTGCGTGAAGGCGATGCGCGACGCGGTGGACATCCCGGTCACGGTCAAGCATCGCATCGGCATCGACAAGATCGAGCACTACGATTTCGTCCGCGACTTTGTCGGCAAGGTGGCCGAGGCGGGCTGCGGCACGTTTATCGTCCATGCGCGCAATGCGATCCTGAAGGGCCTGAGCCCGAAGGAAAACCGCGAGATTCCGCCGCTCCGATACGAAGTCGCTTACCAGCTGAAGCAGGAGTTTCCCGATCTGGAAATCCTGATCAACGGCGGCATCGCCAGCTATGACGAGATGGCGGCCCATCTTGAGCACGTCGATGGCGTGATGATCGGGCGCGAGGCCTATCACCAACCTTATGTGTTGGCGGAAATGGATGCGCGCTTCTATGGCGATGCGAGCGCCCCGGTGCCGTCGCGGCTCGATGTCGAACTGGCGATGCAGCGCTACATCGGCGACCTGGTGGAGCGGGGCGGGTATATGGGGGCCGTGACGCGGCACATGCTTGGCCTGCATCGCGGCATTGCCGGCGGACGTGGCTGGCGCCGCGTACTGTCGGATGCGAAGCGGATGAACGCGGCGCGCACGCGGGCAGATGTGGATGCGCTGTTCGAAGAGGCCCGCACGCATTTGCGGCCGCAGGCCCAGGAGCCGCTGGCCGCGTAAGCGCTATCGGCCAGCGCGCGCGCTGCCGAGGCCGCGCTCTAACTCCGAATCGTGAAAGTATGCATGGCGGCGCGAGGGGTACCGCGCGCCGCACTTGCCATGCCTGATTTCCCGGAAACCTGCGCCAGGAAAGGGATTCCCCTAATTCGCTGAGGCAGGGCACTTTCTTACACTGTGCCTGCCCTCGAATACAGGGCTTTCTTCAACTGATTATTAGCCCGCTTCGGCGGGCTTTTTTTTCGTCGGCGTTGTTGTCGCTCGCCGCTCTTCGTTTACCCGAATGGTGCATTCCCGGGATGGCAGTTACAGTGCAACGGCCTTCAGGGCATTTGAGATCGCTAAAGTTAAGAGTCCGCGCTGCGGACTCTTTTTTTTTGCGCCCTCGTTTTGCATGCGCCAGACGAGGGGATTAGACGGCCATCGTCATAGAGAGTTCCATCGGTCACGCTGCTTATCTCGTATGGCTGATGCCCACGTCCACCGTGCCATACGTCGTAATGCTCGATTCCCTGCCGTCGGCCCCGCCGGCCGCGCAGCCTGCGAGCATCGCCGCCAGGGCCGCCACGGCAACAATCCTCGCCGGCCATCTACACTTGATCTGCATGCCTGCTCCCCGCGTTCAATAACGTCGGTTGGGCTCGCGCATGGGCGCAAGGTTCCGCCGCCAGCGGCTGGCAGCGCGGAAGCTCCGGCTGGGAGGGGGGGCAAAAAGAGGCAGGCGACCCGATGGGGCGGGCCGCCTGACGGGAAGGTCGAGGGGGGTCAATGTCCCTCAAACACGAGTATCGCTTCGGGCACGCGCGGCATGAACCCTGCGGAGGTAGGGGCTGCGCACAGCATATTTGCGCTGCCGATGGTCTGATGCAATCTGGCACCTGCTGGTCAGAGCGACCTGCCCAGCGGCCGTGATACGATTCCTCGCACTGCCCCAGGGCGAGATAGGGCAGGGTATGCGGACCGTGCCGGCGGGGGGGGGGCAGCATGGAAAACGACAACGTGGAAAACGAAGCGCCGTTCGGCGTCGTCTATGAAGACTTCAGGGTGGTTTGGGTGGCCGAGCAACTGCAGGACGGCAAATGGACGGCACGCTACTGCTGGCACCCCGGTACCTCGGAGGCGGCAGGGAAGGCATTGCACGAGGCCGTGCTGAACGGCAAGTCACGCCGGCTGCTGGGCCAGTTCGATACCGAGGCCGAGACCATTGAAGCCATCAAGCAGGCAGTGCTGCTGGAGGCGAAATGGAGCCCGTCCCGGCCCTGAGCGATCCCGTTGAAAAAATTTTGTGCGGGATACTAGCCATCTCGGAAAACTGTTTGTATAATCTTGTTTTTCGTCGATCAGCGCTTCGCTGATGACCTCTACGGTGGCTGTAGCTCAGTTGGTAGAGTCCAGGATTGTGATTCCTGTCGTCGTGGGTTCGAGTCCCATCAGCCACCCCAGAATTTCCTTGTAAAACAGCGCCTTAGAACGGGCGCTGTTTTGCTTTGTGGACATCCATGCAGCATTTGGATCCCGCCATATTCCCATGGTGGGAATATCGGCGCTCGCTACCCAGCTACTTCCACGGCCTGAATGGTGCGTTGGCGGCCGCGCCAAGGTCCCTGAGAAGAGCTTCGCGAATCGCCTCGCCCTCATGGAATGGGCTAAGCAACTGACCAAGGTGCTGGTCGTAGGCGGGGGCCTCCATTTTTTCGCCACGGTTTGCCCGCACGGGCGCGTCCTTGCGCTCGATCCGGAGGTAGCGCGCCACGTCAGTTGCCCGGATCTCGCTTGCTCGGACTTCCCAGAATACTGCCAGCAGCGGGGTGCTGCACTGCGCGTAGTCGGCGCGCGTGCCGTCGGCCAGCCGGCGCCGGTCATCCGTGTCCTGGTACTGCTTCCACAGGCGACCCACCGTCCCGATGTTGTCACCTATGCCGAGCTGTCCAGCACCTGTCGGATCGCCTTAATACGGTCGGTGCCGAGGTTGATCGGCTTGCCGCCGACGGGCCGGTGATCTTGGGGTGCCCGTCAATCTTCACGGGCGTTTCGATGCCGAGCTGCTTCCGGATCCGATCAACTGATCGAACTCACCGGAGGCCTCCGGCAAGGCGCGGCGCAGCGTCGCTGGGTTGGTGAGGATCACTGTGTTCTCCCAATGCTGCCGGGATTTCTCGATGATACGTGCTGCTGCTTCGGTCATGCTGTGTATGGCTGCGGTCGAACTTTGACCGCGATGTAGAGCGGGTGCTTCGGACTGCCGTCCTGATTCAGCCCAAGGTGGTAGAGCCGATTGCCGCGACCACACATGCGCACGATCCGCAGCACCTCTGCCGCGCGCGCCGGCGCCGCCTTGTGCGCGCCCCAGGCGCAGATGACTAGCCAGCAGCGGTCAATCGCGTCCATGACGGCGCCGTTGGCGGTGTCCTCGCGCCCGAGTGGCGCCGGATGAGTCAGCAGCCCGTCTGGATCCGTCGATCGTAGCGGGAACAGGTTCACCACCTCCAGCCGGCCGTACTTGCCGGCCAGCGCGCGCTGCAGACAGCGGGCGATCGTCGGATCGTTGGCCTGGTGGTCGGCCGTCGACGGGTTGAGCATGATGAACCCCAGCGTCGGCCGGCTGGCATCCCACTCGCGCCAGAGGCGATAGCGGTATTGCTCGCAGTCGGAGAAGATGCAGCCGGCCTCACCGTCGAGGGTCTGGGTGGTCAGGTGTTTCATGCCTCGATCTCCTTAATCGCTACCCCCAAAACGAGGGGGCGGCGAATTCGGTCATCAACCTGTGCACCAGCGCGCCGTATGCTAGGGTGTATTAAATGGCCGTTGAATTGACTGCGGCGGATCCTAGGTGGTCGATATGAGGGGTGCTCACGATGTCTATTGCAAGGTATCGAGGCTACATAGTCGAGGGGTTCGCAAAACCTGCTGGGAACGGAGTATTCGCATCCTTGGGGCGGGTGATCAGCGGCGGCAATACCATCAAGGAGTCTGACGTGCTTGGGCTTCACGAAAGGGATGGACACGCCCAGAGTGAAGGCATCTCGTGGGCCCGGAGGTATGTTGATCAGCTTGAAGGCCCGCATGATGCCTAGCTCGTTGTGGGCGATTGCGCGCGCCATGGCGCGGCGAAAGAGGTTGGGCCGTTCATTGCTCATGCAACTAAGCGATGGGAGATGACCATGGGTCGCGCCGCAGAGTGGCTTGAAGGTGCAGTCGAAGGAACGGATGTCTTCCCGAACGATGTCGAATTTGATGACTCGGGGGATGACCGACACGTTAGGGTTACCTGGACTGTTCGCGATTCTCACGAGCAGCGACGGAATGCACCGCTCGTTATCGTCATCGATCCAGCGCTCATCGATTGCTGGGACGGCGCCAGTGCCCGCGAGCAAAATCGCATTTTCGATAGGGCCGTAGAAATACTTGATGCCAATCTGGCCAACTACGATCCCATCGGTAGAGTCGACGTGCCTGCTGCCTTCCAGATCCATTTGGAGGAGGGCGGTTTCTAGTTCAACGCCGTCCAGGATGGCGGGTACCATGGCGCAATTCCAGCGCAGCGGCTGCTTCCGGTTGGCGGCCGACGTGCGATGTCGGGCTTCCTTGGTGCTGCAGTTCACGCCCGGCGCGCGCTCCGGAGTGGACACCTCGGCATAGCAGTGGTCGCACGCGGGCGACACCTTGGTGCAGCCGATCCAGGGGTTGACAGTGGCGTCGGTCCATTCGATTTTTGCGGTTTCGCTCATGCCAGATGCCTCAAGGTTTCCCGCCCGCTGCCGATATCGCAGTCATGGACGCTAAAGAAAATTTTTCAAAGAGCTCGCCGACTTGCTAGGCCCCGACTTGGGTGCATCGCAATATTTCTTTACATCTCACCGCATGATTTTTTGGTGATCGATACTACGCTTAACCCTATTGCGATCGACAGCTGAAGGAGCAAAGCAATGAGTTGGCGTGAAATTGCAGCCATCACCTCCGGCTGGGTTGTTGTCTGCCTCTTTGCCGGGTGGGCGCTTGCAATTGCGGCGGACGCGATCAAATAGCCTCGGCTCGGGCGCTTCACCCCCACCAGCTTTTCGAAGTCGCGCGCTGCGGCCTGGTCCACGTCAATGCCGCCGATGCATTTCCAGGTCGCGATCATGTTGCCGACCTGCGAGGCGGCCTTCTTGAAGCCCTTGGCGCCGCCGCCGAGGCCGCAGCAGAAGCTGAAGGTTCTGTATTCGCGCCGGATCATGCTGCCACCTCGCTCAGCGGGACACGATTTCTTACAACTGGGGGAGGTGCCCGTCGGTATCCTTGCGGCAAATTTGCCAACTGCAAACGCAGGTCACCATGAAACCCCTTCTTGTGCTTACCGTCGCCACGGCAGCACTTCTTACCGGCTGTGCCGTTGTTCCCTACGATGATGGCTACTCCTACCAGGGCGGCTACTCGCGCCCATACTACGGTGGGTACTTCGATTGGAACGGCGGAGGTTACTACGGTGGCCACCGCGATTGGGACCGAGACTGGGACCGGGGCGAGAAGCGCAACTGGAGCCGCGGTTGGAACGACGGCGGCTACCGCGGCTGGAGCCGGGGCAGAGACCAAGGGGAGAATCGCGGTGAAAAGCGCGGGTGGAATCGCGGTGGTGACCGTGCAGAGAATCGCGGTTGGGGTCGCGGTGGCGACCGCGGGGAAGACCGAGGCAATGGCCGTGGTGGGAACCGCGGCGGCGACGGCGGTAGGGGCCGCGGCGGCGATCGTGGCAACGATTGACGCGCCAGAAGCG
The DNA here is from genome assembly GCF_055385985.1 of Cupriavidus sp. LA-1. NCBI lineage: Bacteria > Pseudomonadati > Pseudomonadota > Betaproteobacteria > Burkholderiales > Burkholderiaceae > Cupriavidus > Cupriavidus sp. LA-1. Next base: position 1,350,659 of record NZ_AP031387.1, read on the forward strand.
GAAAGTTCGTTCTTCTCGGTCATGCTTGATCCTTGATCGATGCGAGGAGAGAGGCCATCGGTCCGAACTTCACCCAGCGCGACAGCGGCTGGTGCGGGTGCTTCGCCGCGGCGCGCTTTAGTTCGTGCGCCAGCTTCTCGAGCTGGGCCAGTTGCAGCGTCATGACGGCGTGCGCTTGGCGGCTGATGGTCAGCGTCTCCTCCGCGTCGCAGGCGGCGCGCAATGGCCTGACCGGCGTGGTGGAGACCAGCCGGCGCAATGCCGAAGCGCTCGTGCGCACGGCAACGCAGACGATCAGCGCCCGGGCGCGCAAGCTGACCCGGGAGGCGAACGACCAGAGTTCACGCCCAGCACCAGGGCCAGCATGGACGGCCAGGTGGCGGCTGATCTGACGTTTGCCGACTTCCTCGCCAGGAAGGGCAACGCCTTCCAGAACGAGGTGCAGGGCAAGGGCGAGGCAGACCTGTGGCGCGCAGGCAAGATGACGCAGCAGCAGCTGCTTGACCAGCGTGGCAATCCGCTTACACTGGAGCGGTTGAGGGCCAAGTACCAGTGAGGTTGAAATGCTTCTGTTGACCGTTGAGGAGTGCTTGGCGACGAGAGAGGAGCCGCACTCAAACCGCTTCGTGAGCTCGCGCACGCGCACCGTGGCCTTCTCCACGCTGCTCGATTTGACCACAGCGCTGCGGCTCTTGAAGCGCTACAGCGACGTCTACAAGCAGAAGTACACCATGACCTCGATGGAATTTCGTCTGCTCGGCGTCTCGCAGATCGCGGACAACACCGACGAAATGGCATTGCGTGACCTCGGAGTCGAGACCATTGGGCCTGACTTCGCGGACCGCCTAGCCGACGCCTGATCTTCCAAAGCCCCACACAAGCTCGCTTCGGCGGGCTTTTTTGTTTCTACCGACACCTGCCTGGCTCTGCCTCGCGGGCGTTATTCATTGCCCAACGCGGTGGATGCCGCGGGGCGCATTGCGGCGGATGCTCCAAGGAAAGTCACCATGCCATTCAAGTACGACGAAGCCGGCAACATCGCAGTTCAGGAAGTGTGCGGCAACAAGCTCCCCGTGGCGCAACCCGCGCGCTGGAGAACTATCGGGACGCTGCAGCGAACGTCGCCGGTCAGGTCGAGGGTCTCTGCTCCAACGGATTCACCGCCATGGAAGACGCATTGGTCAACTTCGTGGTGAACGGCAAGCTGAGCTTCAAGGATTTCGCCAAATCCGTCATTGCCGACTTGGCTCGCATTCAAGCGCGGGCGGCGATCTCCGGACTGGTGCAAACGGGCATCAACTTCGCAGGAAGCTTGATTGGTCGGGCCATGCAGTCTTCCTATGGCGGCATCCAGGGCAGTACCGACATGGCTGGAACTCCAATTGACATGAGCACTCCTGTGGGGGTGCCAGTTCGCGCAAGTGGTGGGGTTGTCGAAGCCGGATTTCCCTATCTTGTTGGCGAGCGTGGCGGACGACCCGAACTGTTCGTGCCAGAGGCGCCTGGCCGCATTATTCCCGACAACATGCTCGGTGGCCGAGGTGGAGACGTGAACGTCAGCACCATCGTCTACCTGGGGGGGCGAAAGCCTCGGCGCGGTAGAGGCGCGATGGTTGCTGAATACGAGGCGCAACTACTGGTCGGCGGGCTCGGCCCGATAGGCGGACCAGTAGTAGTGGCTGTTCCGGTTGTGACGGGCCACTTTCTTCTCGATGAAGAGGCGGACGGTACCAAGGTGGCCTGCGTCAACCAGGACCTCATGGTGGCTGGGCGAGTCGTGCGTAGCCCGTGGCAGTGATTGAAGACCAGCGGCAATGTAGTGTCCCTGCACTTGCCCAAGAATGCCATTCGCTCCGGTCACCGGGTAGGTCTCGGAGGTTGCCGCTGGCAGGTGGCGGCGCGCTGCCAATTTGTTGTTTCCCATGCTCAATTCCGACCGGGAACGACGCGCACGCCTTCCCGAGAAACCTCGATCTGAGGTTGGTGGCCATGGGAGCGTAACAGTCGGACTTCGTCCCGGGCAGAAGCCGGGATGTTCTTCCGACAGGTCAGTGCGCCACTGCTGATATGGAAGGCGCCGCAGCTTGGGCAGGTGTAAAGATAGCCACGGGAAGCGGCGCGCGTTCGCTCGGCGGCAGCGCCGCAGATGGGGCAGTTTGCAGGTTCTGGCGACATGGCGGGACGTGGATGAATACTGTATGGATATACCGTATAGCTACCGTGTCGAAGCTACGGAATTGGCTCGCATGGGAAATTTAATGGTGTGGGGCATGCGGCACTAATTTGCGGTGTGCCGGTGGGAATACTCGATATATAATCCCCGACCTAGAGCCGTATGCGGGCTTCCAGTATTCCCACGAACTACCCGGGAACCCGCGCAGTTATTAGCTTGGGGGCTAAGATTGTGATTCCTGTCGTCGTGGGTTCGAGTCCTATCAGCCACCCCAAAGCATTCTTCAAAACGGCGCCTACCAAGGGCGCCGTTTTGCATTCCCCGGGGGTGTTATGTCTGTTCGAGCGGCAGTTCTTGGCGTAGCGATGGCAACGATGGTGGCAGGGTGCGCCAGCGGTACTTCTGACAAGGAGATTCGCGCGCGTGCGCCCATTCGCTTGTTCACGCCCGCCAAGATGGGCGATGTTGCGAAATGCCTTCGCAACAACCTGGGCGATGATGCCGCGGTCGTCAGCTATCCGGCAAAGAACCAGACTGAGATCCGCATCGGCCAGATTGCGTCTGGTGGTGAATACCAATACGCCTACCTGATTTCGCTGACCGCGAAGCCGGATGGTACGGCGCTGGAGTTGCGCAAGAGCGATACATGGTTCCCGCAACTGACACCGACGGAGCTGGAAGCCGAAACCAAGGCGTGCGCGCGTAGCTGAGGGCAGGGCCCCCAGCCGCGCGGAACGCGCCCGCGGATTTCAGGCGGCCAGCTTGTCGGCGGTTTCGAGTTCAAGCATACGGCAGATCGCCGCCATGCTGCCGACCATGGTGCGGCGCTGCGTACCCTGGTAGACGCGTACACCTTTGCTCTGGCGGAACGGCACGGGCTTGACCGGGCGACGGGCGGCGACGTTGTGGATTTGCGGCATGGTGGCACCTCTTTTAGGCAAAGCGGGGTCAACACCCGGCAAGCCGGGCGGCGTCTGCAAAGCGATGGAAGCGGGTGGGCCCGCGCAGGCGGATGGCCTGCGGTGCCCGGCTAGAAACCGGAAGATCGGATCAGCCCGACGGCGATGCCTTCCAGCGAGAACTCTTCGCCCGGCTCCACGATGATGTTGGTGAAGTCCGGGTTCTCTGCAATCAGTTCGATATGGCCACCGCGCCGCTGCAGGCGCTTGACGGTGACGTCATCGCCCAGGCGCGCCACCACGATCTTGCCGTTGGCGGCTTCGCTGGCGCGGCGCACCGCGAGCAGGTCGCCATCGAGGATGCCGGCGTCGCGCATGCTCAGGCCGCGCACGCGCAGCAGGTAGTCGGGGCGTTCGTCAAAGACCGAGGCGTCGACCTGGTACTGGCGGTCGATATGCTCGGCGGCCAGGATGGGGCTGCCCGCAGCCACGCGGCCCACCAGAGGCAGCGTCAGTTGCATCACGCCGGCCATCGGCAACGAGAACTGGTCAGGCATTTCCGAATCGCTGCGCGCCACCTTCAGGCGAATGCCACGCGAGGCGCCCGGCGTCAGTTCGATCACGCCCTTGCGAGCCAGCGCCCTCAGGTGTTCTTCGGCGGCATTGGGGGAGGAGAAGCCGAACTCCGCGGCGATTTCGGCGCGCGTGGGCGGGAAGCCGGTACGGCGGATCGTGTTGCGGATCAGATCGAAAATCTGCTGCTGCCGGGGTGTCAGGGTCGCCATGGGATCGCCGTTCCGTGCAGGGCCGCGGGGGATGTCGGGTCATGGATCTGGCGATCCTTTATCCTGCATCCGGCGGGCCAGGCACTGTATGTTTAAACAGTATGCTGTGATTTTATACAGTATCGGCCTGAGCGCAAGCAGAATTTTTGGGGCGGCTCGCATGGACCAGAGGCGCGTTGGCAGGGCCAGTCCGCGGCAAGGCGGGGCGCGCCCGCTACAATCGCCACTCATCGTTCCCTGTTCCTTGCGCTCCCCATGACCCAATTGCCTCGCATCGTCGTACTTGCCACCGGCGGCACCATTGCCGGAGCGGCCGGCAATCCCGCCAGCAGCGCCCGCTACCAGGCGGCGACCGTGCCGGTGTCGTCGTTGCTGGCGGCGGTGCCCGCGTTGCAGTCGGTGGCCCGGGTCGAAGCCGAGCAGGTGGCCCAGGTCGACAGCAAGGACATGACCTTTGCGCTCTGGCAAACGCTGGCGGCGCGGGTGCAGCACTGGTCGGCGCAGCCCGATGTCGCGGGCATCGTGATCACGCATGGCACGGACACGCTGGAAGAAACCGCGATGGCGCTGCACCTGACGCAATCTTGTCCGGTGCCCGTCGTGATGACGGCGGCGATGCGCCCGTCGACCTCGCTGTCGGCGGACGGGCCGCTGAACCTGCTGGATGCGGTGCGCGTGGCCGCCAACGCCGAGGCGCGCGGCAAGGGGGTGCTGGTGGTGCTGAACCAGCAGATCCACGCGGCACGGGATGTGGCCAAGGCCCATACGTCGGCGGTGGACGCTTTTGTCTCTGCCTGCGGGCCGCTGGGTTTCGTGCAGGACGACTATGTGCGCTTCGCCCGCGCGCCGCGCGCGGCCTGTACGATCGGGCCGATGCCCACGGCGTGGCCGGTGGTGGAAATCGTTGCGAGCTACGCCCAGCCGGGCAGGGTGGCCGTGGATGCGCTGGTGCAGGCGGGGGTTGCCGGGCTGGTGGTGGCGGCTGCCGGCAATGGCTCGGTGCACGAAGTGCTGGCCGGCGCGCTGGCCGATGCCGCGGCCGCCGGGGTGGCGGTGGTGCGCAGTTCGCGTACCGGTGCCGGCCATGTGTCGATTCCGCCTCAGCCCAGCCCCACCGACGGGCTGTTCGTTTCCGCCACGGACCTCAATCCCTATAAGGCACGCGTGCTGCTGGCCCTGGCGCTGGCTGCGGACCCGGGGCTGGCGCGCGATCCGGCGCGGCTGCAGGCGGTATTCGCCAACGCCTGATTTGCCTGTGTAATCATTGGCTTGCGCACTTGTCAGGATGCGGGCTATAATTTAAGGCTATTCAACCTTGCCACACCGGACTCGTGACGCCCGGGTGGCTAATCCAAAAGGAGCGTCAATGCGTCATTACGAAATCGTCTTCATCGTCCACCCGGACCAGAGCGAACAAGTGCCGGCCATGATCGAGCGCTACAAGCAGCTCGTGACCTCGCAGAACGGCAACGTTCACCGCGTGGAAGACTGGGGCCGTCGCCAGATGGCTTACATGATCCAGAAGCTGGCCAAGGCTCACTACGTTTGCCTGAACATCGAATGCGGCAAGGAAACGCTGGCTGAACTGGAACACGCGTTCAAGTTCAACGACGCCGTCCTGCGCCACCTGATCGTGCAGACCAAGAAGGCCGAGACCGCACCCTCGCCGATGATGAAGGAAGTGCAGCGCGAAGAAGCCCGCAAGGCCGCGCAAACGACCACCGAAGGCCAGGCCGCCTGAGTGCGGACTGCGGTGCGCGCCGTGGCTGACAGCGTCGGCCAGGGTCGCATGGATTGCAACCAGCAAGAGGCCCCGCGTTGAACCAGCTTCGGCTTGCCGCCACCCTGGCGGAACGCGATGCCCTGCGCTATACCCCGGCCGGGGTCCCCGTCGTGAACTGCATCCTGCAGTACAGCGGCGAGGCCGTCGAGGCGCAAACGCCGCGGCAGGTCGAGTTTGCAATCGCGGCGATGGGGATCGGCCAGGTTGGCCAGCGTCTGGAGCGGCTACCGCTCGGCACGCTGCTCGACTGCGAAGGATTCCTGGCTCGCAAGCACCGCAACAGCAAGGCTCTCGTCTTTCACATCACTGGATGTAAAGCATTCGAAAAGGATTGAATCATGGCATTCGTCAAACGTGACAACAAGAACAAGAAGCGCTTCCAGCAACAGAACCCGCTGTTCAAGCGCAAGCGCTTCTGCCGCTTCACCGTGGCTGGCGTGGAACAGATCGACTACAAGGATCTGGACACCCTGAAGGACTTCATCGGCGACAACGGCAAGATCACGCCGGCCCGCCTGACCGGCACCAAGGCTCACTATCAGCGTCAGCTGGATACGGCCATCAAGCGCGCGCGTTTCCTCGCGCTGATGCCGTACACCGACCTGCACAAGAACTGATCAGGCCCTAGGTCCGTCAAGGAGAGAACACGATGCAAATCATTCTGCTGGAAAAAGTCGTCAACCTGGGCAACCTCGGTGACATCGTCAAGGTGAAGGACGGTTACGCCCGTAACTTCCTGATCCCGGGCAAGAAGGCCCGCCGCGCCACGCAAACCGCGATCGCCGAATTCGAAGTCAAGCGCGCCGAGCTGGAAAAGGCCGCTGCCGAGAAGCTGGCCGCCGCGCAAGCCGAAGGCGAGAAGCTGAACGGCCTGACCGTCCAGATCACCCAGAAGTCGGGTGTGGACGGCCGCCTGTTCGGTTCGGTGACCAACGCCGACATCGCTGAAGCCCTGGCTGGCCAAGGCTACAAGCTGGAAAAGGCCCAGGTTCGCATGCCGAACGGCCCGCTGAAGATGGTGGGCGACCACCCGGTCAGCGTTGCACTGCACACGGACGTCGTGGTCGACGTGACCGTGTCGGTCGTGGGCGAAAGCGTCTAAGGACGTGCCGCCTCGCCGGCGCGCTGCGCCGGCTGAAGCACCGCAAGCACTGCAAGCAAAAAAGGCAGGAGCCCTAGCTCCTGCCTTTTTTGTTGCCCGCTTGTCTTTGCAGGCCCAGTCGCCAAATGTCCGGCGAAGTGCGTCCGCCCGCCGTTATAATCCCTCCCCATGAACGCGCCCGTCGCCGATCCCCAACTCGAGAACCTCAAGGTCCCGCCGCACTCCATCGAAGCCGAGCAATCGGTGCTGGGTGGCCTGCTGCTGGACAACGCCGCCTGGGACCGCATCGCGGATTTCATCTCCGAGGCGGATTTCTACCGTTTTGACCACCGGATGATCTTCCAGAGCATCGCCCGGCTGATCTCGGCCACCAAGCCGGCCGACGTGATCACGGTCTATGAGATGCTGCAGGTCGCCGGCAAGGCCGAGGAGGTAGGCGGCCTGGCGTACCTGAATTCGCTGGCGCAGAACACACCCAGCGCGGCCAATATCCGCCGCTACGCGGAGATCGTGCGTGAACGCTCGGTGCTGCGCAAGCTGGTGACGGCAGCTGACGATATCGCCTCGGCCGCGTTCGCGCCCAAGGGCCGCGAGGTGCGCGAGCTGCTCGACGAGGCCGAATCCAAGGTATTCGCGATTGCCGAAGAGGGCTCGCGTGGCCAGAAGGGATTCCAGGAAATCCAGCCGCTGCTGACCCAGGTGGTCGAGCGCATCGACGAGCTGTACCACCGCGATTCCACCACCGACGTCACGGGCGTGCCGACCGGCTTCATCGACCTGGACAAGATGACCAGTGGCATGCAGCCGGGCGACCTGGTCATCGTGGCCGGCCGCCCGTCGATGGGCAAGACGGCGTTCTCGCTGAACATCGGCGAGCACGTGGCGGTGGAGCAGGGCCTGCCGGTAGCCGTGTTCTCGATGGAAATGGCGGGCACCCAGCTGGCCATGCGTATGCTTGGCTCGGTCGGCCGCCTTGACCAGCACCGGTTGCGTACCGGCCGCCTGCTGGATGAGGACTGGCCGCGGCTGACGCATGCGATCCAGCGCATGAACGACACGCAGCTGTTTATCGACGAAACGCCGGCGCTGAACCCGATGGAGCTCCGTGCCCGTTCGCGGCGCCTGGCGCGCCAGTGCGGGCAGCTTGGCCTGATCATCATCGATTACCTCCAGCTGATGTCGGGTTCCGGCGGCGGCGAGAACCGCGCCACGGAAATCTCCGAAATTTCCCGTTCGCTCAAGGGCCTGGCCAAGGAACTGAACTGCCCGGTGATCGCCCTGTCGCAGCTGAACCGAAGCCTGGAACAGCGGCCCAACAAGCGGCCGGTCATGTCCGATTTGCGCGAATCCGGCGCTATCGAACAGGATGCCGACGTGATCCTGTTCATCTACCGCGACGAAGTCTATAACGCGGATTCGCAGGACAAGGGCACCGCCGAGATCATTATCGGCAAGCAGCGTAACGGGCCGATCGGCACGGTGCGCCTGACCTTCCTCGGCCAGTTCACGAAGTTCGACAACTTCAGCGGCGGCCCGGCTTTCTTCGACAACGACACCTGACGAAGTCAAGCCAGCCTGCAATAGTCGGTGCTGCGCCGTCTCGTTTGTGCCGAATTCGCGGGCAATGTCCCTGTAACCCTGTAAAATATTGCGCTTTGATGACAGCCGCCACCAGCGGCTGTCATCAGACGCGTCCGCTCAATCCAGCAACACAATCCGCAGCGCCAGATCGCTGCCACAAGGAACATTCCATGTTCGGCCGATTCATGCCCACGGAGGGCAAGTTCTTCGAATATTTCAACCAGCACGCCGACTGCGCGGTGACCGCCGCCCATGAGCTTCAGGCACTGGTCAACGACCTGCCCAACGCCGAGGCCCATGCCCGCCGTGTCCAGGCCACCGAAAAGAAGGCCGACCGGATCACGCACGACACCATCGACCTGCTGCACAAGACCTTCATCACGCCGCTGGACCGCGACGAGATCCACAAGCTCATCACGACCATGGACGACATCCTGGACCTGATGGAAGACGTGGCCGAGACCATCTCGCTGTACGACGTGACCAACCTGACCGACGAGGCCCTGCGCCTGGCGGCCATCTGCGTGCAGTGCTGCGACCAGGTCAAGATCGCGGTGGGCCTGCTCGAGGACATGGGCAACGCCAGCGCCATCCTGAAGACCGCGCAGCAGATCGACCAGCTTGAATCGGAAGCCGACCGCGTGATGCGATCGGCGATGTCCAAGCTGTTCCGCGACGAGACCGATGTCAAGCGCCTGATCAAGCTGAAGGCCATCTACGAACAGCTCGAGACGATCACCGACAAGTGCGAGGACGTCGCCAACATCATCGAAGGCATCGTCCTGGAAAACGCCTGAGGCGGCAATCGGCATGCAGACCATACAAATGAGCCTGTGGGTGATCGCCCTGCTGGTGGCGCTCGCGCTGCTGTTCGACTTCATGAACGGCTTCCACGACGCGGCCAACTCGATTGCCACGGTAGTGTCCACTGGCGTGCTCAAGCCGCACCATGCGGTGGCGATGGCGGCAATGTGCAACGTCGTCGCGATTTTTATTTTCCACCTGAAGGTGGCCGCGACCGTCGGGACCGGCACCATCGATGTCGCGATCGTCGACCATTACGTAATTTTCGGGGCCCTGGTCGGGGCCATCGCCTGGAACGTCATCACCTGGTACTACGGCATCCCGTCGTCGTCGTCGCACGCGCTGATCGGCGGGCTGGTGGGCTCGGCCGTGGCCAAGTCCGGTACCGGTGCGCTGGTCGGCAGCGGCCTGCTGAAGACCGTGGCCTTTATCCTGATCTCGCCGCTGCTGGGCTTCATCCTCGGTTCGATGATGATGGTGATCGTGGGCTGGACCTTCTTCCGCACGCCGCCGTCGCGCGTGGACCGCTGGTTCCGCCGGCTGCAGCTGATCTCGGCTTCGATGTACAGCCTGGGCCATGGCGGCAATGACGCGCAGAAGACCATCGGCATCATCTGGATGCTGCTGATCGCCAGCGGCCACGTGGTAGCCGGCGGCCAGCCGCCGACCTGGGTGATCGTCAGCTGCTACGTGGCCATCGGCATGGGCACGCTGTTCGGCGGCTGGCGCATCGTGCGCACCATGGGCCAGAAGATCACCAAGCTCAAACCGGTCGGCGGATTCTGTGCCGAGACGGGCGGGGCCATGACGCTGTTCTTTGCCTCGGCGCTGGGCGTGCCGGTATCGACCACGCATACCATCACCGGTGCCATCGTCGGCGTCGGCTCGGCGCAGAAGATGTCGGCGGTGCGCTGGGGCGTGGCTGGCAATATCGTCTGGGCCTGGGTGCTGACGATTCCGGCATCGGCCTTCATGGCGGCGATCGCATGGTGGATCGGGCGGCATATCCTGTAACGCAGGAGCAACCGTGCCAAGCAAAAAGCCAGGCCGTGCCTGGCTTTTTGTTTGGGCGCTTCACTGGTTGGCGAAGGCCGCGATGGGGTCGTCGTCGGCCGGGACCGGGGCAGGGGCCGGCTCGGGCGCGGGTGCGGCAGCCGGAGGCTGGGCCGGCGCCGGCGGCTGATTGACAGCCGCCACCACGCGGCGCGCGCCGTTGTAGCGCGAGGCCCAGTAGGGCTTGCCCATGTCCTCCAGCCGGACCGTGCCGCCGGAAGAAGGCGCATGGACAAAGCGGTTCTGTCCGACGTAGATACCCACGTGCGAATTGGCGTGGCCGGTGGTGTTGAAGAACACCAGGTCGCCGGACGCGACCTCGCTGCGGTCCAGCGAACTGCCGCGGGTGCCCATCGCCTCGGTGGTGCGCGGCAGGTTCACGCTGGCCGCGCGTGATACCACGTAGCGCACCAGGCCGCTGCAGTCGAAGCCGGAATCCGGCGTGTTTCCGCCGTAGCGATAGGGCGTGCCCACCAGCGACATGGCCTGGATCGAAATTTCTTCCAGCCCGGCGCTGGGGTCGACCATGGGCTTGCCCGGCGTGCGCGGCAAGCCGGCGTAGCGCGAAGGCGGGGAACTGGCACAGGCCGCCAGCAGCAGGGCGGTGGCGCACAGTAGCGGCAGCCGCGCCCGGGCAAGCGGGCGCGGCGGATGGGAAGCAAGACGGGTACGGCGCAATGGCATCCTGAGTTTCCGGTCGCCGGCCTGCCGGCGCACCGGAAGCCTTGCCGCTACCAGCGTAGCTGGGCGTTGCGCGTACCGGTGCTGACCTTGATGGACTTGGCCTGGCCCTTGTAACTGGCCTCGATATTGTAGCTGCCTTCGGGCACACGTATCAGGCAGCGCGGGCCGGCGGCGCGGAAGGTGGCGATTTCCTGTTCGTCGCGCACCAGCTTGACCTCCACGTCGGACAGGAATTCACCGTTCGCACCTTGCGTGAACTGGATGCCGATATTGAAGTCCTTCTCTTTCGCGGCGAGCGCCTGGCGTTCGTCCTCGGCCACGCCGCCGCAGACGTAGCTGACCGGGCCCATGGTGCGGATCACCATTTCGTCGGCGGCGGCATGAGCCGGGTGCCAGCTGGCGGCCAGCGCCATGCTGGCCGCGGCCAGCATGGCCAGCGCAAGTCGCTGCCTGGGATGGCCTCGGGCAATGGCGGTGCCGGCGCCGGTGACGGTGCGACAGCGGGCGGCAGGTGCATGCCTGCCGGGCAGATCCTGGAAATTCATCGACGCCTCCAGTCGGGATGCGGGACAACGGCAAACACGGGGCCATCATAGCCCCAAAGTGCTTGCTGTTGACGACAGCGCCAGAAGACAACGGGCGCGTCCCGCCATTGGCAGGGCGCGCCCGCGCGCTGCCGGTGTCAGAGCACGTCGCCGGCGTGGTCGGCCAGGCGCGAGCGTTCGCCGCGCGCCAGCGTGATATGGCCGCTGTGGCTCCAGCCCTTGAAGCGGTCGACCACGTAGGTCAGGCCCGATGACCCCTCGGTCAGGTAAGGCGTGTCGATCTGCGCGATATTGCCCAGGCAGATGATCTTGGTGCCGGGGCCGGCGCGCGTCACCAGCGTCTTCATCTGCTTGGGCGTGAGGTTCTGCGCCTCGTCGATGATGACGAACTTGTTGACGAAGGTGCGGCCGCGCATGAAGTTCATGCTCTTGACCTTGATGCGCGAGCGGATCAGCTCCTGCGTGGCGGCGCGGCCCCAGTCGCCGGCGCTGTCGTCGCTCTTCTGCAGTACCTCGAGGTTGTCGTCGAACGCGCCCATCCACGGCTGCATCTTCTCTTCCTCGGTGCCGGGCAGGAAGCCGATGTCCTCGCCCACCGGCACGGTGGCGCGGGTGACGATGATCTCGTTGTACTGCTTCTGGTCCAGCACCTGCTCCAGGCCAGCGGCCAGCGCCAGCAGGGTCTTGCCGGTACCGGCCTGCCCAAGCAGCGTGACGAAGTCGATGTCCGGGTTCATCAGCAGGTTCAGGGCGAAGTTCTGCTCGCGGTTGCGGGCGGTCACGCTCCACACATTGTTCTTGTGGTGCGTGTAGTCCTTGAGCGTCTGCAGCAGCGCGGTCTTGCCGTTGATCTCCTTGACCTGCGCGTACAGCGGCAGGCTGCCGTCGACCGGCTCGAGGTAGACGAACTGGTTGACCAGGAAAGACGGCACCAGCGGACCGGTGAGCCGGTAGAACATGGCCCCGGACTTGGGGTCCTGCCAGCTTTCCACGCCCTTGCCGTGCTTGGCCCAGAAGTCGCCGGGCAACTGCATCACGCCGGCGTAGAGCAGGTCCTTGTCTTCCAGGACCTGGTCGTTGAAGTAGTCCTCGGCCGGCAGGCCCAGTGCGCGCGCCTTGATGCGCATGTTGATGTCTTTCGACACCAGCACCACCTGGCGCTCCGGGTATTGCTGCTGCAGCGCGCTGACCACGCCCAGGATCTGGTTGTCGGCCTTGCCCTGCGGCAGGCCTTCAGGCAGCTTGATGTCGTTCAGCCGCGTCTGGAAGAACAGCTTGCCCTGCGCGTCGCGGTTGCCCAGCTTGGCCAGCGGCAGGCCCTCGTCGAGCACGCCGTCGGTGCCGCCCACCAGCGAATCGAGCGTGCGGCTGACCATGCGCGCGTTGCGCGCGACTTCGCTCATGCCCTTCTTGTGGTTGTCCAGTTCTTCGAGCGTCATCATCGGCAGATAGATGTCGTGTTCCTCGAAGCGGAAGAGCGAGGCCGGGTCGTGCATCAGCACGTTGGTGTCGAGCACGAACAGCTTGCTCGGGCCTTCGGACTTGCGGGCGCGGCGCGTGGGGCCGGTGGAGGGTTTGACCAGGCTGACCGGCGCGGAGCTGACCGCGGGCGTCGATACGGCCGGGGTTTCGGTGCTGCGGGCGCGGGTGCCACCGGCGGCGCGGGCCTGGACTTCGGGCACCTCGGTGTCGCCGGTTTCCAGCAATGCCACACGCTCGAGCGCCGGCACAGGTTTCTTGCCCTGTGTGGCGGCTTTGGCCTTGGGCACCGCGGAGACCGGAGCAAACTCGCTCGGATCCAGCAATTGGGCAGGCTTGGCGGGCATGGTAGGCAGCGGCATGCTTGGCTTTCCTTTCAGGGGGACAAGAAGGGGGCGAGGGAGTCCGTGCCGCGCCGCCGCGAACCGTCAGGGATCGCGTGGCGGACCATGGCCGGGGCATGCATGCGCGAGGCGCCCGGCGCGGACAGGAATGAGGACAGACGCGGCTGCAAACAAAAAAGCCGCCATGCCTGCAGAACAGGGTTGGCGGCTGGGATCCGGCGGCTCTTTTGGCAGACTGCCGACACGGCAGGTCCGCTACCGGCCTGTGGCGAGAACCGCCTGGGCCGGGGAGTCGAAACAGCGTGGCATCCGGAATCTGAACTCATTACGGGCCAATGTATCCGAAGGTTTTGGGTTTGGCAATTGGGTTTGCCAACGGCTTGTTGCAACACAGCACGTCCGGGTTGCGGTCCGTGCTGCGGCGGCGCCGGTACCCATGCGATACCTCAGATCCCGCGCACGATTTCCAGGACGTCGTCGACATGGTTCGGCACCTTGATGCCGCGCAGCTCGTGCCGCAGGATGCCCTTGCCGTCGATGATGAAGGTGCTGCGCTCGATGCCGCGGTGCTCCTTGCCATAAAGCTTTTTCATCTTGATGACATCGAACAATGCGCACACGGCTTCGTCGGCATCGGAGATCAGCTCGAAGGGCAGTTCGAGCTTGGTCTTGAAGTTCTCGTGCGAGCGCATGCTGTCGCGCGAGATGCCGAACACCTGCACGCCGGCCTTCAGGAAATCCGCGTACTGGTCGCGGAAGTTCATGGCCTCTGTGGTGCAGCCCGGCGTGTTGTCCTTCGGGTAGAAGTACAGCACCACCGTCTTGCCGCGGTAGTCGGCAAGGCGGAAGGTGGCATCGCCGGTCATCGGCGCGCTGAAGTCGGGGATGGCCTTGTTGAGACTGACGGTCATGCTTGGGGCTCCTTGGAGGAGGGGCAGGGGGATCGGTGAGATCGCTGGATTCGGGAGAGGGTGCTGCCGCCTCAGCGCGAGCAGATTGGGGCGCCTGCCCGGACTTCAAGCGTGGCGCCGGCTCAACTTTTGCCGGGATGCTCCTGCCTCAGGCGGCTTCGGGCTCGAGCAGCAGCACCGCCGCCACCTTGCGGCCCTCGGCCATCAGGATGTTGTAGGTGCGGCAGGCGGCCTGCATGTCCATGGCGTCCACCCCGACATGGCGGCGCGACAGCGACGCGGTCAGGCGCGGGTGCGGAAAGCGCAGCCGCGAGCCGGTGCCGAGCAGCACCACCTCGGGGCCGAGTTCGGCCAGTTGCTCGAAATGCGCCGGTTCCAGGTCTTCGAAGCGGCTGACCGGCCAGGGCCGGACTTCGCCCTCGGGCATGACCAGGATCGAGGTGGTGTGGCGGACTAGGTTGATTTCGATATACCCCGGCCCATAGGCCGTGACGGTATTGAGCGACTGGGGCTGGTCGGCGTGGAGTTTCACTTGGAAGTCTCTGCGGCGGCCGCCGCGGGCTGGCAGGCGCGTTCCTGGGGCGGATGGCCGGCGGCCCGGGCGGGCGGTGGATGGGCGACAGCCCGCAGGCGGCTGCGGTGCGCGCGGGTAGCGCACGCTGCAATGCAAGAATCCCTGCCGAAGTCTGTCATAATCCGATAAATTATAGCTTTTGCCTCCCTGTCTGCCACGTTCGCGTTGCATTGCAGCGGACGACGCCTCCGCGCGGGGCTTCCGCACGGGGCTTCGGCATTAATTCAGATTCGCCCAGATTCCCTGTCCGGTGCCGCCGACGCGGCACGCTACGCTCGCCCGACATCGCCGTGAAACCCATCCAGAAATCCAACAAACTCAATAACGTTTGCTACGACATCCGCGGGCCGGTGCTGGAAAAGGCCAAGCAGATGGAGGAAGAAGGGCACAAGATCATCAAGCTGAATATCGGCAACCTGGCCGTGTTCGGCTTTGACGCGCCGGAAGAGATTCAGCAGGACATGATGCGAAACCTGCCGAATTCGGCAGGTTATTCTGATTCCAAGGGTATTTTCGCCGCGCGCAAGGCGATCATGCACTATACCCAGCAAAAAAATATCGAAGGCGTTGGCCTGGACGATATTTATGTGGGCAACGGTGCCTCCGAGCTGATCGTGATGGCGGTCAACGCGCTGCTCAATACCGGCGACGAAGTGCTGGTGCCGGCGCCCGACTACCCGCTGTGGACCGCCGCCGTGAGCCTCTCGGGCGGCACGCCGGTGCACTATATCTGCGACGAGTCCAACGAGTGGATGCCCGATCCGGCCGATATCCGCGCCCGCATCACGCCGCATACCAAGGCCATCGTCATCATCAACCCGAACAACCCCACCGGGGCGCTGTATTCGGACGAGCTGCTGCTCGAGATCGTCGCCATCGCGCGCGAGCATGGCCTGATCATTTTTGCCGACGAGATCTACGACAAGGTCCTGTACGACGGCAACACCCACACGTCGATCGCCTCGCTGTCGACCGATGTGCTGACCGTGACCTTCAACGGCCTGTCGAAGAACTACCGCTCGTGCGGCTACCGCTCGGGCTGGATGGTGGTGTCGGGCGACAAGCGTCCGGCCATCGACTATATCGAAGGCCTGAACATGCTGTCGTCGATGCGCCTGTGCGCCAACGTGCCGGGCCAGTGGGCGATCCAGACCGCGCTGGGCGGCTACCAGAGCATCAACGACCTGGTCGCCGAAGGCGGGCGCCTGCGCCGCCAGCGCGACCTGGCCTACGAGCTGATCACCGCGATCCCGGGCGTCACCTGCGTCAAGCCCAAGGCGGCGCTGTACCTGTTCCCCAAGCTCGACCTGTCGATGTACCCGGTGCAGGACGACCAGGAGTTCATCTATGAACTGCTGCAGGAGTCCAAGGTCCTGCTGGTGCAGGGCTCGGGCTTCAACTGGGCCAGTCCCGACCATTTCCGTATCGTGTTCCTGCCGCACGAGGAAGACCTGCGCGAGGCCATCAGCCGCATCGCGCGTTTCCTCGAGGCGTACCGGAAACGCCACGGCAAGGCAGCGGCCTGAATCGCGGGCCGCACCGCAACTCATCCTTAGCAACTCAGAAGATTGTCCATGAACCCCATCAAAGTTGGCCTGCTCGGCATCGGTACCGTCGGTAGCGGCACGTTCAACGTGCTCAAGCGCAATCAGGAAGAAATTCGTCGCCGCGCCGGCCGCGGCATCGAGATTGCCGTGGTGGCCGATCTCAACACCGAACGCGCGCGCGAACTGACCAACGGGGAAGTGGAGATCGTCAGCGACGCCAACGAGGTGGTCAACCGCCCCGACATCGATATCGTCATCGAGCTGATCGGCGGCTATGGCATCGCGCGCGAGCTGGTGCTCAAGGCCATCGAGAACGGCAAGCACGTGGTCACCGCCAACAAGGCGCTGCTGGCCGTGCACGGCAACGAGATCTTCGAAGCAGCGCGCAGGAAGGGCGTGATCGTCGCCTTCGAGGCCGCGGTGGCCGGCGGCATCCCCATCATCAAGGCGCTGCGCGAAGGCCTGACCGCCAACCGCATCCAGTGGATCGCCGGCATCATCAACGGCACCACCAACTTCATCCTGTCCGAGATGCGCGACAAGGGCCTGGATTTCGACGTGGTCCTGAAGGAAGCGCAGCAGCTGGGCTACGCCGAGGCCGACCCGACCTTCGACATCGAGGGCGTCGACGCCGCGCACAAGGTCACGCTGATGAGCGCGATCGCCTTCGGCATGCCGGTGCAGTTCGACAAGGCGCACGTGGAAGGCATCACCAAGCTGTCCGCCACCGACATCAAGTACGCCGAGGAGCTGGGCTACCGCATCAAGCTGCTGGGCATCACCCGCCGCCGCGACGACGGCGTCGAGCTGCGCGTGCATCCGACGCTGGTGCCGGCCGCGCGCCTGATCGCCAACGTGGAAGGCGCGATGAACGCCGTGCTGGTGCAGGGCGACGCCGTGGGCGCCACGCTCTACTACGGCAAGGGCGCCGGCGCCGAGCCGACCGCCTCGGCCGTGATCGCCGACCTGGTCGACGTGACCCGCCTGCATACCGCCGACCCCAACCATCGCGTGCCGCACCTGGCGTTCCAGCCCGACGAGCTGTCGAGCGTGCCGGTGCTGCCGATCGAGGAGATCAACAGCTCGTACTACCTGCGCATGCGCGTGGCGGACGAGACCGGCGTGTTGGCCGAGATCACCCGCATCCTGGCCGAGGGCGGCATCTCGATCGATGCCATGCTGCAGAAGGAATCGCGTGAAGGCGAGCCGCAGACCGACATCATCATCCTGACCCACATCACGCGCGAGAAGCACGTCAACGCGGCCATCGCCAGGATCGAGGCGCTGCCGACCGTGCTGTCCGCGGTGACGCGCCTGCGCATGGAAGAACTGAACTAAGGGCCGGACCTGCCGATTCACATGAAATACCAGTCGACCCGCGGCCATGAGATGCCGCAATCGTTTTCCGAGATCCTGCTGGGCGGCCTGGCGCCGGACGGCGGCCTGTACCTGCCCGCGCAGTACCCGCAAGTCACCGCGGATGAACTCGAAGCCTGGCGCAAGCTGTCGTATGCCGACCTGGCCTACGAGATCCTGCGCAAGTTCTGCGACGACATTCCCGCCGAGGACCTGCGCGCGCTGACGCGCAAGACCTATACGCCCGAGGTGTACTGCAACGCGCGCGCCGGCGACAACACCGCCGACATCACGCCGCTGCGCACGCTGGGCGAAGAGGGCGGCACCAGGCTGCAACTGCTGGGCCTGTCCAACGGCCCGACGCTGGCCTTCAAGGACATGGCGATGCAGCTGCTCGGCAACCTGTTCGAGTACGCGCTGGGCCGCGCCGGGCAGGAGCTGAACATCCTGGGCGCAACCTCCGGCGATACCGGCAGCGCCGCGGAATACGCCATGCGCGGCAAGCGCGGCATCCGCGTGTTCATGCTGAGCCCGCACCGCAAGATGAGCGCATTCCAGACCGCGCAGATGTTCAGCCTGCAGGACGCCAATATCTTCAACCTTGCGGTCGATGGCGTGTTCGACGACTGCCAGGATATCGTCAAGGCAGTCTCCAACGACCTGGAGTACAAGGCGCGCCAGAAGATCGGCACGGTCAACTCGATCAACTGGGCGCGCGTGGTGGCCCAGGTGGTGTACTACTTCAAGGGCTGGCTGCTGGCGACGGATGGCCCGGGCCAGAAGGTGTCGTTCTGCGTGCCGTCGGGCAATTTCGGCAATGTCTGCGCCGGCCATATCGCGCGCATGATGGGCCTGCCGATCGACAAGCTGGTGGTGGCCACGAACGAGAACGACGTGCTCGACGAGTTCTTCCGCACCGGCGCCTACCGCGTGCGCAAGTCGGCCGAGACGTACCACACCTCCAGCCCGAGCATGGATATCTCCAAGGCCTCGAACTTCGAGCGCTTTGTGTTCGACCTGCTGGGGCAGGATGCGAGCAAGCTGGTGGCGCTGTTCCGCGACGTGGAAGAGAAGGGCGGCTTCGACCTGTCGGGCACGCCGGAATTCGACCGCATCCGCCAGTTCGGCTTTGTCTCGGGCCGCAGCACGCACGAGGACCGGCTGGCCACCATCCGCGACCTGTCGTCGCGCTACGGCATCACCATCGATACCCACACCGCCGATGGCGTCAAGGTGGCGCGCGAGCATCTCAGCGCCGGCGTGCCGATGGTGGTGCTGGAAACCGCGCTGCCCGCCAAGTTTGCCGACACCATCCGCGAAGCGCTCGGCCACGAGCCGGAGCGCCCGGCCAGGTTCGAGGGCATCGAGAGCCTGCCGCAGCGCTTTGAAGTGATGCCGGCCGACGCCGCGCAGGTCAAGGCCTATATCGCCGGCCACACCGGCCTGTAAGCGCGCCGGCACGAACCCGGCTGCGGCGCTGCCGCATGCCGGGCCCGCGCCAACTCGCTACAATCAGGCTGCGGGCCCGATCTTCGGCCCCCGGATTGCCTGCCGCCAGCATGCTGCGCGGCGGCAATGCGCGGGCCGTTTTTCATGGGCCAACCCTTTCCCACATCGCACCATGACCCAAGCCGCAGCACCTTCCCGCCCCCCGATGCTGACCATGGCCCAGGCGCTCGACGCGCTGCTCGGCGCCGCCCGACCGCTGGCGCAGGTGGAGTCGGTCGATACGCTCGACGCCAACGGCCGCGTGCTGTCCGCGCCCGTGACCAGTTCGCTGCGCGTGCCGCCGGCCGACAATACCTCGATGGATGGCTATGCCATGCGCGCCGCCGATGTGCCCGCTGCCGGCACGCGTCTGCGCGTGTCGCAACGGATTCCCGCCGGCCATGTCGGCACGGCGCTGGAAGCCGGCACCGCCGCGCGCATCTTCACCGGCGGGCTGATCCCGCCTGGTGCCGATGCCGTGGTGATGCAGGAACAATGCGCCGCCGAGGGCGAGGACGTGATCGTCAACCATGTGCCGCAAGCCGGCGAATGGGTTCGGCGCGCGGGCGAGGATATCGAGGCCGGCAGCGTGATCCTTCCGCCCGGCACGCGGCTGACGCCGCAGGCGCTGGGGCTGGCCGCATCGGTCGGGCAGGCGAAGCTGGATGTGGTACGGCGCGTGCGCGTGGCCGTGTTCTTTACCGGCGATGAGCTGGCGATGCCGGGCGAGCCGCTCAGGCCGGGCGCCATCTACAACTCCAACCGATTCACGCTGCG
Source organism: Cupriavidus sp. LA-1 (assembly GCF_055385985.1). Taxonomy (NCBI): domain Bacteria; kingdom Pseudomonadati; phylum Pseudomonadota; class Betaproteobacteria; order Burkholderiales; family Burkholderiaceae; genus Cupriavidus; species Cupriavidus sp. LA-1. The sequence goes on from NZ_AP031387.1 coordinate 1,370,544, forward strand.
CGGCCTGCTGGAAAACCTGGGCTGCGAGGTGAGCGACTTCGGCATCGTGCCCGATACGCTGGCTGCCACGCGCGAGACGCTGCGCCGCGCGGCGCAGGGCCATGACCTGATCATTACCTCGGGCGGGGTCTCGGTCGGCGAGGAAGACCATATCAAGCCCGCGGTCGAGGCCGAAGGACGGCTCGACATGTGGCAGATCGCGATCAAGCCGGGCAAGCCGCTGGCGTTCGGGCAGGTCGACAAGGGTGGCGAGCCGGCGTTCTTCCTGGGTTTGCCGGGCAACCCGGTGTCCAGCTTCGTGACCTTCCTGCTGTTCGTGCGCCCGTTCATCCTGCGCCTGCAGGGCGTGGCCGACGTGACGCCGCGGCGCCTGCCGCTGCGCGCGGATTTCGAACTGAACAAGGGCGACCGCCGCAATGAGTTCCTGCGCGCGCGCATCAATGCCGGGGGTGGCCTGGATTTGTTCCCCAACCAGAGCTCGGGCGTGCTGACCTCCACCGTCTGGGGCGACGGCCTGATCGACAATCCGCCCAACCAGGCGATCGCGCGCGGCGATACCGTGCAGTTCATTCCGTTTGACGGCCTGCTCGCATAGCCGGCCCGTATTACCTGGACACAGAAGCTGTGATGATCATCGAACTCCGATTCTTTGCCAGCGTGCGCGAGCAGCTGGGTGTGACCGAAGAGCGCGCCGAGGTGCCGGCGCAGGTGCGCACCGTGGGCGAGCTGCGCCAGTGGCTGCGCCAGCGCGGCGGCGCCTGGGCCGAGACCCTGGCCGAAGGCCGCGCGCTGCGCATGGCCGTCGACCATGCGGTGGCGCGCGCCGATACGGCCGTTGCCGATGGCTGCGAAGTCGCGTTTTTCCCGCCAGTGACCGGAGGCTGAGATGAGCGTCAGGGTGCAGCGTGAGGATTTCGATCTCGGCGCGGAAGTCGCGGCGCTGCGTGCCGGCAATCCGGCGGTCGGCGCGGTCGCCAGCTTTATCGGCACCGTGCGCGACGTCAGCGACGGCAGCGCGGTCAGCGCGATGGAGCTGGAGCACTATCCGGGCATGACCGAGAAGGCGCTGGCGCAGATCGAGGCGGCCGCGTGCGCACGCTGGGCGCTGCTGGGGGTGACCATCATCCACCGCGTGGGCCCGCTGCAGCCGCTGGACCAGATCGTGCTGGTCGCGGTGGCATCGGCCCACCGCGGCAACGCCTTTGCCGCGTGCGAGTTCATCATGGACTACCTCAAGTCCGAAGCGCCGTTCTGGAAGAAGGAAGACACCCCGGACGGCGCGCGCTGGGTCGATGCCCGCGTGACCGACGAATCCGCGCTCAAGCGCTGGGGGATCACGTCGTTCAATGCCAGCGGGGACGATGCGCAGCCCGAGGCGGATGCCGACGGGAGCCAGCCCTGATGGGGCCGCTCGGCTTTGTCGCCGTGGGCGTGGGCGCCGCGGCGGGTGCCTGGCTGCGCTGGGGCTTTGCGGTGCTGTGGAATGCGATCAATCCCGCGCTTCCCTACGGCACGCTGGCGGCCAACCTGCTGGGCGGCTACCTGATCGGCCTGGCGGTCGGCTTCTTCGATACGCACGCCAGCCTGCCGCCGGAATGGCGCCTGCTGGCCATCACCGGCTTCCTGGGCGGCCTGACCACGTTCTCGACCTTTTCCAGCGAGGTGCTGGCGAACCTGCTTGCCGGCGACTACGGCTGGGCGGCGATGCACTTGCTGCTGCACCTGGGCGGCTCATTGCTGCTGACCGCGTTCGGGCTCTGGACCTACCGCTTGCTGGCCTGATCCCGCCTGCCGGACCAGGGCCAGCAGCGCGGCATTGAAGGCCGGCGCCTGCTCCATATGCGGGCTATGGCCGGTGCCGGCGACCACGCTGAACCCTGCGGCCGGGTGCAGGGCGTGGGTCGCTATGCCGACTGACGGCGCATAAAGCCGGCTGGCCTCGCCATACAGGTGGAACAAGGGCAGGCGGGCCAGGCGCAGGGCGTCGCGGAAATCCTGCCGCGCCATGTCTTCCCACAACGCGGCCAGGGCTGCCGCGTCGCACTGGTCCGCCATGTGCGCGATGCGCTGCATTGCCGCACCTTCCGGACGCCGTCCCACGGCCCACAATCCCAATGCGACTGACGGCGCCAGCCGCGCCCAGTCGGCCCGGATGCGCGCCGCCATCTGCGCGGCCTGCGCCACGTCGTAGTGTCCGTGCAGCCCATGCGGCCAGTCCGGGCCCGTGACCAGCCTGGGCGTCATGTCGATGCTGCCGACCGCCGACAGGGGCAGCGCCGGGTGGTCGCGCAGCAGCGCCCATGCCACCATCGCCCCCATCGACCAGCCCGCCACCACGACATCGGTCAGCCCAAGGTGCGCGACCAGTGCGGCCACGTCCCGCGCCAGCGCCGCGATCGTGGTGCCGTCGCGCAGCCGCGACAGGCCATGGCCGGCATGGTCGGGCGCGATCACGCGGAATCCCGCCAGCGCCAGCGCGCGCTGGCCGTAAAAGGCTTCGCCATTGACGGACCAGCCATGCAGCAACAGCAGCGGCCGTCCCTGGCCGGTTTCACGCCAGCCAGGCAAATCGCCGTGCGCCTGATGGCAGGCGAATTCCGGGGCAGCAGGGCTGGCAGGCGCCGAATCGGGAGCGTCCAACGGCGGGTTTCTCCTGGCAGGAGGGTAAAGGGAAGCGGCCTGAATGCCACCGGGTGAGGGTGCCCCTCTATTGACATCCACCGTGCTCAATTTATACGATGAAACATGAATCAGATATCAGGTTTTGCCTGAGTGTCGATTCAGGGCGACGGCAGGGGCGGAGGAGGCGCCTGCCGCCGTCGGCAGCACATGAAGCGGCTGGCATTCCAATGACAAGGCGCGCAGCGCCACCGGAGACAAGATGTCCCCCATCCAGACTGGCGAGACTGACGCAGCCGACGCCACCGGCCCGGCCGGCGGCATCTGCCCGCCCAAGACCGCGCGCGGGCAGAAGACCCGCGAAGCGCTGCTGCGCGCCGCGGAGAAGGTGTTCGGCGAGAAAGGCTACTACGCCGCATCGATCTCCGAGATCACGCAGGAAGCCAAGGTCGCGATGGGCACCTTCTACCTGTATTTCAAGGACAAGGAAGACATCTTCCGCGCGCTGGTCGCGCATATGCTGGACCTGGTGCGCGCGCACCTGCGCAAGCACGTCGCCGCCGCCGAAACCCAGATGGACGCCGAGCGCCTGGGCCTGAAGGCGTTTCTCTCTTTCGTTTCGCGCCACAAGAACCTGTACCGCATCGTGCTGGATTCGTACTCGGTGGACGAGACCATCTACAGCAGCTACTTCCAGGTATTTGCCGAGCTCTACAGCCGGCGCCTGACCCGCGCCGAAGAGCAGGGCGAGATCGTGCCCGGCGATGCCGAGGTGCGCGCCTGGTGCCTGATCGGCATCAGCAACTTCCTGGGCATGCGCTACTCGCGCTGGAAGCGCCCGCCTTCGATGGAGAAGGTGGTCGATACCGCCTTCGACCTGATTGCGCACGGCCTGCAGCCGCGATGAGCGCCTACGCTGAGCCCCTGGTGCAGTGGGAGCGCGCCGATGGCGTGGCGCTGGTGCGCCTGAACCGGCCGCGGCGGCACAACAGCCTGGTGCCAGAGTTGCTGGAAGCGCTGCTGGCCGCGCTGGACGAGATCGACGCCGACGCCGCGATCCATGCCGTGGTGCTGACGCATGCCGGAAGGAATTTCTCCACCGGCGGCGATGTCGCGGCATTTGCCGCGCAGGGTGACGCGATAGCCAGCTACGCCGACCGGCTGCTGGCCGTGCTGAACCGTTCGATCCTGCGCCTGGCGGCGCTGCGCTGCCCGGTGGTGGCCGCGGTGGAGGGCTGGCTGACAGGCGGCTCGCTTGGCCTGGTGCTGGCGTGCGACATGGCGGTGCTGGCGCGGGATGCGCGCATCGCACCGTATTACACAGTCGTGGGCTTCAGCCCCGACGGCGGCTGGACCGCGATGCTGCCGCAGCTGATCGGCACGCCGCGGGCGCGCGCGTGGCAGCTGAACAATACGATCGTTACCGCGCCGGAGGCGGCGGCGCTCGGGCTGGCGACCGCGCTGGCCGCACCGGGTTTGGCCGAAGCCGAGGCCGTGACGCTGGCGCGCGGCGTGACGCGCAAGGTGCCGGGCAGCGTCGCCCGCACGCGCGCGCTGTTGCGCTGGGACCCCCACACCCTGGCGGCCGGGCTTGAGCGCGAGCGCGCGGCCTTTGTCGCACAGATCGCCAGCACCGAGACTGCCGAAGGCATCCGGCGCTTCCTGGCGGAACGCGCGCGAGAACAGGCCGTCTAGCATTCCCAAGCAGTTGCAGCAGGTTTCAGTAAGACCAACACAAACGAAACTGAAAACAGGAGACAGCAATGCAACGCAACCCACCCGCCGTACGTGCCCTGGTCGTGGCCGCCGGTCTGCTCGCCGCTGGCGCCGCGCAGGCCAAGGACATCCGCATCGCGCACGTCTATGACAAGACCGGCGCGCTCGAGGCCTATGCCAAGCAGACCCAGACCGGCCTGATGATGGGCCTGGAGTACGCCACCAGCGGCACCATGGCCGTCAACGGCAACAAGCTGGTGGTGATCGAGAAAGACACCCAGGGCAAGCCGGACGTGGCCAAGGCGCAGCTGGCCGCCGCCTACAGCGACGACCGTGCCGATATCGCCGTCGGCCCCACGTCTTCCGGCACCGCGCTGGCCATGCTGCCGGTGGCCGAGGAATACAAGAAGGTGCTGCTGGTCGAGCCCGCGGTGGCTGACTCCATCACCGGCGACAAGTGGAACCGCTATATCTTCCGCACCGGCCGCAATTCGTCGCAGGACGCAATTTCCAACGCGGTGGCGCTGGACAAGCCGGGCGTGCAGATCGCCACGCTGGCGCAGGACTACGCCTTCGGCCGCGACGGCGTCAAGGCCTTCAAGGGCGCGCTGAAGAACGCCAGGATCGTGCATGAGGAATACCTGCCGACCAACACCACGGACTTTACCGCCGGTGCGCAGCGGCTCTTCGATTCGCTCAAGGACAAGCCCGGCCGCAAGGTGATCTTCATCATTGGGCCGGCGCCGGCAATCCGTTCAAGATTGCCGACCTCGATCCCAAGCGCTACGGCATCGAGATCGCCACTGGCGGCAACATCCTGCCGGCGATGGCCAGCTACAAGAACTTCCCGGGCATGGAAGGGGCCACGTACTACTACTTCGGCATTCCCAAGAACAAGGCCAATGAGTGGCTGGTGTCCAACCACTACAGCAAGTTCAAGACGCCGCCCGACTTCTTCACCGCCGGCGGCATGGCCGCTGGCATTGCGCTGGTGGAGGCGCTGAAGAAGACCGGCGGCGACACCGGCACCGAGAAGCTGATCACGGCCATGGAAGGCATGTCGTTCGACACGCCCAAGGGCAAGATGACCTTCCGCAAGGAAGACCACCAGGCCATGCAGTCGATGTACCACTTCAGGATCAAAGTGGATCCGGCCTTCGCCTGGGGCGTGCCTGAGCTCGTGCGCGAGATCAAGCCCGAAGAGATGAACGTGCCCGTGCGCAACCACCGCTGATGGACGCGCCAGCCTCCTTCGCCAGGGCCGCGCCGGCTGCGTCGCAGCGGGCCGGCCAGCACGCCAGTGCCGCCGCCTCCGGCGCGCGGCCGCTGCTGGAAACGCGCGGCCTGACCATCCGCTTTGGCGGCCACGTGGCCGTCAATGCGGTGTCGTGCGCGTTCCGGCCCGGCGAGCTGACCTGCATCGTCGGCCCCAACGGCGCCGGCAAGACCACGTACTTCAACCTAGTCTCGGGGCAGCTGCCGCCCACGGCCGGGCAGATCCTGCTGGACGGCGAGGATGTGACGCGGCTGCCGGTATCGCAGAAGACCCGGCGCGGCATCGGCCGGGCCTTCCAGCTGACCAGCCTGTTCCCGCAGCTGTCGGTGCTGGAGAACGTGCGGCTGGCAGTGCAGGCGCGCCAGCAGCGCGGCATCGACCTGTTCTCGATGTGGTCCAGCCACCGCGACGTGCAGGCGCAGGCCATGGTGATCCTGGAGCGCGTGGCGCTGGCCGGCAAGCGCCACCTGACGGTAGCGTCGCTGCCGCACGGCGACCAGCGCAAGCTGGAGGTCGGCATCCTGCTGGCGCTGCAGCCGCGCGTGTTCATGTTCGACGAGCCTACCGCGGGCATGAGCGTGGACGAGGTGCCGGTGATCCTGGACCTGATCCGCGAGATCCGCCAGGACCGCAGCAAGACGGTGCTGCTGGTCGAACACAAGATGGACGTGGTGCGCTCGCTGGCCGACCGCATCATCGTGCTGCACAACGGCACGCTGGTGGCCGACGGCGACCCCGCCGAGGTGATTGCCTCGCCGGTGGTCCAGCAGGCCTACCTGGGCATGCCGGACGAGGAGGGCAGCCATGGCTGAGGCAACAGCGACGGAACCGATCCTGCGCCTGCAGGGCGTGCAGACCCATATCGGCCCGTACCACATCCTGCACGGCGTGAGCTTCGCGGTGCCGCGCGGCGGTGTGACCATGCTGCTGGGGCGCAACGGCGCCGGCAAGACCACCACGCTGCGCACCATCATGGGCCTGTGGCGGGCCAGCGCCGGCACGGTGACCTTTGACGGCACCGATATCACGCGCCGCAGCACCCCCGCCATCGCGCAGGCCGGCATTGCCTATGTGCCGGAGAACATGAGCGTGTTCTCGGACCTGACCGTGGCCGAGAACATGCGCCTGGCCGCCCGCACCGGCGCCATCGACGAACGCCGGCTGGACTGGGTGTTCCGCATGTTCCCGGCGCTGAAGACCTTCTGGCACCAGCGCGCCGGGGTGCTGTCGGGCGGGCAGAAGCAGATGCTGTCGGTGGCGCGCGCCATCATCGAGCCGCGCCAGCTGCTGATTGTCGACGAGCCCACCAAGGGCCTGGCGCCGGCCATCATCCAGAACATGATCCATGTGTTCCGCGAGCTGAAGCAGACCGAGGTGTCGATCCTGCTGGTGGAGCAGAACTTCCATATGGCGAAGTCGGTAGGGGATACGGTGGCGGTGATGGACGACGGGCGCACGGTGCATACCGGGGCGATGGGGGCGCTGGCCGGGGACGACGCGCTGCAGCAGAAGCTGCTGGGGTTGTCGCTGGCGGCGCACCAGTAACGCGGGACAAGACACATGACCACTTCAACGACTTTGCCGGCCGCCGCGCCGTCGGAGCTGCCCAGGGTCCGGCTTGACTGGACCCCGCTGGCGCTGGCGCCGCTGCTGATGCTGCTGGCGTATCCGCTGGTCGGCAGCCCGTCGACCTGGCTGACGCTGACGATTGCCGGGCTTGCCATGGGCATGATCATCTTTGTCGTCTCGTCCGGCCTGACGCTCGTTTTCGGCCTGATGGACGTGCTCAACTTCGGCCATGGCGCGTTCATCGCGCTGGGTGCCTACGTGGCAGCATCGGTGCTGCTGCCGATGGCGGGCTGGGTGGAGGCGGACAGCCTGACACAGAACCTGGCCGTGTTCGCGCTGGCGATCGCGGCGGCCATGGTGGCCGCGGGCGCGGTCGGGCTGTTCTTCGAGCGCGTGGTGGTGCGCCCGGTCTATGGCCAGCACCTGAAGCAGATCCTGATCACGATGGGCGGCATGATCGTGGCCGAGCAGCTGATCAAGGCCATCTGGGGCCCGGAGACCATCGCGCTGCAGTTGCCCACCACCTTCCGCGGCGCGGTGCTGCTGGGCGACGCGGCGATCGAGAAATACCGGCTGATCGCGATGGCGCTGGGGCTGGTGATCTTTGTCGCCATGCTGTTGCTGCTTAACCGCACCCGCATCGGCCTGCTGATCCGCGCCGGCGTGGAGAACCGCGAGATGGTCGAGGCCCTTGGCTACCGCGTGCGGCGCCTGTTTGTCGGCGTGTTCGTCGCGGGCGCGGCGCTGGCCGGGCTGGGCGGGGTGCTGTGGGGCTTGTACCAGCAGAACATCACCGCGGCGATTGGCGCGCAGGTGAATGTGCTGATCTTTATTGTGATCATCATCGGCGGGCTGGGTTCGACCACCGGTTGCTTTGTCGGGGCGCTGCTGGTCGGGCTGATGGCCAACTACACCGGCTTCCTGTTCCCGAAGGTGGCTCTGTTCTCCAACATCCTGCTGATGATGCTGGTGCTGCTGTGGCGCCCACAGGGCCTGTTCCCGGTGGCACGGCGCTGAGGGCAACGACCATGATCCGACTACTTTCCGGCGACCTGCCGCGCAGCCGCGTGCTGACCGTGATCCTGCTGCTGATCCTGGTGGCGCTGGCGTGCGCGCCGTTTGCCTTCCCCGGCGCGCGTGCGCTCAATATGGCGGCCAAGATCTGCATCTTCGTGGTGCTGGTGGCCAGCTATGACCTGCTCTTGGGCTACACGGGCATTGTTTCCTTTGCCCACACCATGTTCTTCGGCATTGGCGGCTATGGGGTGGCCATCGCCATGTCGAGCATGGAGCCTGGCTGGGGAGCATTGCTGGTGGGCACCGCCGGTGCGCTGGCGGTGTCGGCGCTGCTGGCCTTCCTGATCGGGCTGTTCTCGCTGCGGGTGCGGGCGATCTTCTTCGCCATGATCACACTGGCGGTGGCGACCGCCTTTGCCACGCTGGTGTCGCAGCTGTCGGAATGGACCGGCGGCGAAGACGGGCTGACCTTCAAGGTGCCTGAGGTGCTGCGCCCCGGCTTTACGCTGGGCGACGCCGAGTGGCTGGGGGTGCCGCTGAACGGCAAGCTGCTGAGCTACTACCTGGTATTCGCCGGCGCGCTGGCGTTGTTTCTGGTGCTGCTGCGCATCGTCAACTCGCCCTTTGGCCGGGTGCTGCAGGCGATCCGCGAAAACGACTTCCGCGCCGAGGCGATCGGCTACCGCACCGTGGTGTACCGCACCGTGTCGACGGTGCTGTCGGCGATGTTCGCCACGCTGGCGGGCGTGCTGATGGCGATCTGGCTGCGCTACAACGGGCCCGATACCTCGCTGTCGTTCGAGATCATGGTCGACATCCTGCTGATCGTGGTGATCGGCGGCATGGGCACGATCTACGGCGCGGTGATCGGCACGGTGCTGTTTCTGGTGGCGCAGACCTACCTGCAGGACGTGATGAAGCTGGCCAGCGACGCCACGGCCGCGCTGCCGCTGCTGTCGTCGCTGCTGCATCCGGACCGCTGGCTGCTATGGCTGGGCCTGTTGTTCATCCTGAGCGTCTACTACTTCCCGCAGGGCGTGGTGGGACGGCTGCGCGGCACCGGGCCCGTGCAGGACGTGGCAACCTGAGTAGCGGAGACTGGCCCATGTACGTCATCGACTGGCTGCACAAGAACGCGCAACAATTCCCCGACAAGACCGCGCTGGTGGACGTGGAGAGCGGCCGCCACGTGACCTATCGCGACTTCGACGAACGCGCCAGCCGCTTCGCCGAATACCTGCGCGACCACCTGCGCCTTGCGCCGGGCACGCGCGTGGCGGTGCTGGCGCACAACAGCTCGGACTACTTCGAGATGCTGTACGGCTGCGCCAAGGCCGGGATGGTGATGGTGTGCCTGAACTGGCGCCTGCCGGCAGCGGAGCTGCTGCCGATCCTGCAGGACTGCACGCCCGAGGTGCTGGTCGCCGGTGATGGCTTCCTGGCGGTGGCGGCCGAACTGGCACGCGCCGTGCCGCTGCGCGCGGTGCTGCATCTGGCCGACGACGAGGCCGCCGACGTGCCCGGCGGCTGGACCGAATACGAGGCGGTGCTCGACGCCGCCTCCGGCCGCATCATCGAGATGCCTTGCCGCGACGAGTCCGAGGTCTGGCACCTGCTCTATACCTCCGGCACCACCGGCAAGCCCAAGGGCGTGATCCAGACCTACGGCATGGTCTTCTTCAATGCCGTCAACGCGATGCTGGCCAACAAGATCACGCGCGACGACGTGTTCCTCAGCGTGCTGCCGTTCTTTCATACCGGCGGACTGAACCTCTATGCCAACCCGGTGCTGCACGCGGGCGGCACGGTGCACATCATGCGCCAGTTCGATCCGCAGGTGGTGCTGGGCAAGCTTGACCGCGCCAGCGGCGAGGGTATCACCATGTTCTTCGCGGTGCCGGCGGTGTACCTGTTCCTGAGCCAGCACCCGCGCTTCGCGCAGGCGGACTTCGCCGGCGTGCGCAATATGTCCGCGGGGGGCTCGCCGGTACCCGGGCCGCTGCTGGAGGCCTACCTGGCCAAGGGCGTGACCATCTGCTTCGGCTTCGGCATGACCGAGACCGGCCCCACGGTCTTTGTCTGCGACGAGGACACCGCGCGCCGCAAGATCGGCACCATCGGCAAGCCGGTGGGGTCAATGCTGACCCGCATCGTCGACCCGCTGGGCGTGGACGCAGGCCCGGGCGAGCGCGGCGAGCTGCTGATCAAGGGCCCTGGCGTGACCCCGGGGTACTGGAACCTGCCCGAGGCCACCGCGCTGGCGATCCGCGACGGCTGGCTGCATTCCGGCGATATCGCCTATCGCGACGAGGACGGCGACTACTACATCGTCGACCGGGCCAAGGACATGTTTATCTCGGGCGGCGAAAACGTCTATCCGGCCGAGGTCGAGAACGTGCTGTTCCAGCTGCCGGGCGTGGCCGAGGCCGCGGTGATCGGCACGCCGGATGCACGCTGGGGCGAGGTCGGCATGGCACTGGTGGTGCTGCGCCCTGGCGCCACGCTGGACGCCGACGCCGTGATTGCCCACTGCAAGGCGCAGCTGGCCGGCTACAAGGTGCCGCGCCATGTGCGCTTTCTTGATGCGCTGCCGCGCACGCCGTCCGGCAAGGTCGAGAAGCACAAGCTGCGCACAACGTTCTCAGCCTGAAGCGCGTGGCCGCGCCAGCCGTTGCCGTTTGCATGGATTACCGCCGTAACCCGCAGTTTCCGTAGTCTCCGCAGTCTCCGCAGTCCTCGATCTGAGAATAACTCGACCGCGCCGGCTACCCGGTCGCGACAGGAGGAGGTTGACATGCATTCCACGAAATTCCCGCCGCAGCGGCAACGCCGCCTCGGGCGCACCGTGCTCGCGGTCGCCGCATCGATGCTGGCCGCCGCCTGCGGTTCGGGCGACGATAACAACGGCAACGGCAGCAACCCCAATACCAGGCCGGCGAATATCGGCACGGTCGCCATCAACAGCTACAACGGCACCACCGACGACCTGCTCACCGCGGGCCTGGGCAAGGACGGCCTGGCCAGCGCCACGGCGCCGCTGCCGGCCAATCCCGCCGCGCCAACGGCGGCCGAGCTGCGGCGCTACGCGATCTATACCAACTATCGCGCCATTGTCGATACCACCGCCAGCGGCGGCTACGGTTCGCTCTTCGGCCCCAACGTCGATGCGCAGGGCAATGTCACCGGATCGGACGGCAAGGTGGCCGGGGTGGAGTACCTGGCCTATTCGGACGACGGTTCGGGCCAGCAGAACGTGACCATGCTGGTGCAGATCCCCGCCACGTTCAACACGTCGAAGCCGTGCGTGATCACGGCCACTTCGTCCGGTTCGCGCGGCGTCTATGGCGCCATTGCCACCGGCGAATGGGGCCTGAAGCGCGGCTGCGCAGTGGCCTACACCGACAAGGGCACCGGCGCCGCGCCGCATGACCTCGATACCGACACCGTGCCGCTGATCGACGGCACCCGCGCCGCGCGCGCGGCGGCGGGCAAGAATGCGCAGTTTGCCGCGCCGGCGGGGGCTACCTCGCTGGCCGACTTCACCGCTGCCAACCCGCACCGGCTGGCGTTCAAGCACGCGCATTCGCAGCGCAACCCGGAGAAGGACTGGGGCAAGTTCACGCTGCAGGCGGTGCAGTTTGCGATCTGGGCGATCAATGACCGTTTTGGCGCGGTGTCGGCCAACGGCACCCGCCAGCGCACCCTGGACAAGGGCAAGATCGTGGTGATCGCGTCCAGCGTTTCCAACGGCGGCGGTGCCGCGGTGGCGGCGGCCGAGCAGGATGCCGACGGGCTTATCGACGGCGTGGCGGTAGGCGAGCCCAACCTCAATATGCCGCCCAATACCGGCATCGTGGTGCAGCGTGGCGCAACGCCGGTGGCGGCCTCGGGCCGCACGCTGTACGACTACACCACCACGGCCAACCTGCTGCAGCACTGCGCCTCGCGGTCCACCGCGCTGACCCAGGCACCGTTCTACACCAACCCCAGCATGGCATCGATCTTCGCCAACCGCTGCCAGACGCTGGCGGACAAGGGCCTGGTGAGCGGCGCGAACACGGACGAGCAGAGCGCCAGCGCCCTGCAGGCGCTGCATGCCGCGGGCTGGGAAGCGGAATCGGACGACCTGCACCCGTCCCTGGCCGCGTTCGACGTGGCCGCCGCGATCTCGGTCACCTACGCCAACGCCTATGCCCAGGCAAGCGTCACCGACCGGCTGTGCGGCTACAGCTTTGCCAGCACACTGACCGACCTGAAGCCTGCGGCAATCGCGCCCGCCGCGCTGGCGTCGATGTACGCCACCGGCAACGGCGTGCCGCCGCAGGCGCCGGTCCAGCTGATCAATGACCGCGACCCGCAGAATGGGCCGTTCCTGAACCTGGCATCGATTTCCGGCTCGACCGGTCGCGCCGACCTCAACTTCGACGGCGCCAACTGCCTGCGCAGCCTGCTGACCGGCGCCGACGCCACCGCGCGTGCGTTGCAGGCCGGCCAGGCGCTGGCGCTGCGCAACGGCAACCTGCGCGGCAAGCCTGCGGTGATCGTGCACGGGCGCAGCGACGGGCTGCTGCCGGTCAACCATACCTCGCGCCCTTACCTTGGCCTGAACCGGCAGCAGGAGGGCGTCAACAGCAAGCTGTCGTATGTCGAGGTCGAGAATGCCCAGCACTTCGATGCCTTCATCGGACTGGTGGCGGGGTACAGCAACCGCTATGTGCCACTGCACGTCTACCTGAACCGGGCGCTGGACGCGGTCTACGACAACCTCACCGCGGGCAAGGCGCTGCCGCCGTCGCAAGTGGTGCGGACCACGCCGCGTGGCGGCACCTTCAACACCCCGGCGCCGGCGCTGCTGCTGTCCAACGTGCCGCCGATCGCCGCCACCCCGGCGGCCGGCAACGTGATTTCCATCAACGCCAACACCGTACAGGTACCAGACTGATGAACCACGCCCTGCCGCCCGTGCTGTCGCAGCGCGATTTTGACCGCTTTGCCGCCTTGTCGCGCGACGACAACCCGATCCACTGCGATCCGGCCTTTGCCCGTGGCACGCATTTCGGTGCCACCGTGGCGCACGGCATGTTCCTGTTTTCGCTGCTGTGCGCCCATACCTGGCGGCAACTGCCCGGACCGGCGTTGCCGGTCGGGCAGACGCTGATGTTCCCGACGCCTGCCTTCGTTGGCGATGCGGTGCAGGTCGCGCTGGCGCCGCAGGCGGCGCCAGCGGGGCTGGTGGCCTACGGCACCACCGTGGGCAGTGCGGGCGAGCCGGGCGAGGCGCCGCGCGTCACGGCCGTGGGCGAGTCGCTGTGGCTGCCGGATGCCGGTCTTGCCGGACTGGACCCGCCGCCTGCCGAGGCGGGCCAGGCGCCGGAGGCGGGGGATGCCGGCCTGTACCGCCTGCGCCCCGGGCAGGAAGCCAGTGCGAGCCGGGCCTTCACGGCGGCGGACCTGGACGAATACATCACCCTGAGCGGCGATGCCAACCCGTACCACGCCGATCCGGGCTTTGCCCGCGCGCGCGGGTTTGACGGCCCGGTGGTGCCGCTGCCGCTGCTGGCCGGCATGTTCTCGGACCTGCTCGGCACCCGGTTGCCGGGGCGTGGCACGGGCTGGATGAAGCAATCGCTGCGGCTGGCCTCGGCCGCGCGGCTGGATGAGCCGCTGACGGCGCGCGTGCGCATCGTGCGGCTGCGCGCCGGCAAGGACCTGGTCAACCTGGCCAGCGTGGTCACGGGCGCGGACGGGCGCGTGGTGGTGCAGGGTGAATCACTGGTGCTGGTGCGCAATCTTGCCGACAAGGGCACGGCCGGAGCCGCCTAGCCGCGTATCGCTTGCAGCACTTGCGAGCATAGGGGCCGGGGCTGCCGACACTGAGCCCGACCAGGATCATTGCGTTCCGGCGTGGCCTTGAAATGTCGCGACAAAGCCTTATCTTTCGGAAAGACATCCAGTGTCCGGCAGGGCATACGGGCGCTCCGGCAACCACGACCGGAGCCGACGCCCCCGCATCAGGACACGACCTATCCGAGAGAGGGATTCCTTATGCGTCTAGACAAACTGACCACCCGGTTCCAGGAAGCGCTGGCTGATGCGCAAAGCCTGGCGCTGGGCAACGATAACCAATACATCGAACCGCAGCACGTGCTGCGCGCGCTGCTGTCGCAGGACGACGGCGCCGCCAAGGCATTGCTGGCGCGCTCCGGCGTCAACGTGCAGGGCCTGCAGACGGCGCTGGACGCCGCCATCAAGCGCCTGCCGCAAGTGCAGGGCACCAGCGAGGTCCAGATCGGCCGCGACCTGGTGAACCTGCTCAATGCGACCGAGAAAGAAGCCATCAAGCGCGGCGACCAGTTCATCGCCAGCGAACTGTTCCTGCTGGCCGTCGCCGACGACAAGGGCGAGGCCGCCCGCATCGCGCGTGAGAACGGCCTCAACCGCAGGTCGCTGGAATCGGCCATCCAGGCCGTGCGCGGCGGCGATTCGGTCAACAGCGCCGAGGCCGAGGGCCAGCGCGAGGCACTGAAGAAGTACACCATCGACCTGACCGAGCGCGCCCGCATCGGCAAGCTCGATCCCGTGATCGGCCGCGATGACGAAATCCGCCGCGCTATCCAGATCCTGCAGCGCCGCACCAAGAACAACCCGGTGCTGATCGGCGAGCCGGGCGTGGGCAAGACCGCCATTGTCGAAGGCCTGGCGCAGCGCATCGTCAACGGCGAGGTGCCCGAGAGCCTGAAGAACAAGCGCGTGCTGGTGCTGGACATGGCCGGCCTGCTGGCCGGCGCCAAGTACCGCGGCGAGTTCGAGGAACGCCTCAAGGCGGTGCTCAACGACGTCGCCAAGGACGAAGGCCAGACCATCGTCTTCATCGACGAGATCCACACCATGGTCGGCGCCGGCAAGGCCGAGGGCGCGATCGACGCGGGCAACATGCTCAAGCCGGCGCTCGCGCGCGGCGAGCTGCACTGCATCGGCGCGACCACGCTGGACGAATACCGCAAGTACATCGAAAAGGACGCCGCGCTGGAGCGCCGCTTCCAGAAGGTGCTGGTGGACGAGCCCAGCGTGGAGGCCACCATTGCCATCCTGCGCGGGCTGCAGGAAAAGTATGAGCTGCACCACGGCGTGGAGATCACCGACCCGGCCATCGTCGCCGCGGCGGAGCTGTCGCACCGCTATATCACCGACCGCTTCCTGCCCGACAAGGCGATTGACCTGATCGACGAGGCGGCCGCGCGCATCAAGATGGAAATCGATTCCAAGCCGGAGTCGATGGACAAGCTCGAGCGCCGCACCATCCAGCTCAAGATCGAGCGCGAGGCGGTCAAGAAAGAGACCGACGAGGCCTCGATGAAGCGCCTGGAGCTGATCGAGCAGGAAATCACGCGCCTGGAGAAGGAGTACGCCGACCTCGACGAGATCTGGAAGGCCGAGAAGGGTGCCGCGCAAGGCACGGCCGCGCTCAAGGAAGAGATCGAGAAGGTCAAGCTGGAAATCGCCAAGCTGCAGCGCGAAGGCAAGCTCGACAAGGTGGCCGAGCTGCAATACGGCAAGCTGCCGGGCCTGGAAGGCAAGCTCAAGGCCGCAACCGTTGCGGAAGCCAGCGAGCAGAAGCAGCCCAACAAGCTGCTGCGCACGCAGGTGGGCGCCGAGGAAATCGCCGAAGTGGTGAGCCGCGC
Source organism: Cupriavidus sp. LA-1 (assembly GCF_055385985.1). Lineage (NCBI taxonomy): Bacteria > Pseudomonadati > Pseudomonadota > Betaproteobacteria > Burkholderiales > Burkholderiaceae > Cupriavidus > Cupriavidus sp. LA-1. The sequence continues at coordinate 1,386,423 of NZ_AP031387.1, forward strand.
CACCGGTATCCCGGTATCGAAGATGATGCAGGGCGAGCGCGAGAAGCTGCTGAAGATGGAAGACCGCCTGCATGCGCGCGTGGTGGGCCAGGACGAAGCCGTGCGGCTGGTGTCCGATGCCATCCGCCGTTCGCGTGCCGGCCTGGCCGACGAGAACAGGCCTTACGGCTCGTTCCTGTTCCTGGGCCCGACCGGCGTCGGCAAGACCGAGCTGTGCAAGGCCCTGGCCGAGTTCATGTTCGATTCGGAAGAGCACCTGATCCGCATCGACATGAGCGAATTCATGGAGAAGCACAGCGTCAGCCGCCTGATCGGCGCGCCGCCGGGATATGTGGGCTACGAGGAGGGCGGCTACCTGACCGAAGCCGTGCGCCGCAAGCCGTACAGCGTGGTGCTGCTCGATGAAGTCGAGAAGGCCCACCCGGACGTCTTCAACGTGCTGCTGCAGGTGCTGGACGACGGCCGCCTGACCGATGGCCAGGGCCGCACGGTGGACTTCAAGAACACGGTGATCGTGATGACGTCCAACCTGGGTTCGCAGATCATCCAGTCGATGGCCGGCGAGCCGCAGGAAGCGGTGAAGGGCGCGGTCTGGCAGGAGGTGCGCACGCATTTCCGGCCCGAGTTCCTGAACCGGATCGATGAAGTGGTGGTGTTCCACGCGCTGGACCAGAAGCATATCGAGTCGATCGCGCGCATCCAGCTGCAACGCCTGCAGAGCCGCCTGGCCCGCATGGACATGACGCTGAAGGTGAGCGAGACGGCGCTGGAGAAGATCGCCAGCGCAGGCTACGACCCGGTGTTTGGCGCGCGCCCGCTCAAGCGCGCGATCCAGCAGCAGATCGAGAACCCGGTGGCGCGCGCCATCCTGGAAGGCAAGTTCGCCGCCAAGGATGTGGTGCCGGTGGACTATGTCGATGGCGAGTTCACGTTTGGGCGGATGCTGCATTGAGCGAAGGCCCGGCGGCTGACCGGATCGCTGGGCACTTGATATTGGTCAAGCCGCGCCAGCGGCCTGCCCGATAAGATTCGTCCTGTCATGGAGATGCGGGGGCGCTCTTCATGACTTGTCTACCCGTTTCCTGAATGGAAACTTGGCCCGCACCGGCTTGCCGGTGCGGGCGTTTTCTTTTGTACGTGCCGATTGCACCACCTGCTTGCGCCATCCTGGCGCGCCGCGCCTGCGCTCGCGGGCATGCCCATATTTCTGTCCGATCTTATGCAAAAACCGGCGAAGGATCGGCGAAACCATTCGTTCCGTTCAGATAGGCCCCTCGGTAGTCTAGCTCCTGACACAAGTCCGCCAACCCAGGCGGACACAAGCAAACAGGCGCCTGGCGCCGATTCACGACACTGACGGGAGCAACACAAGATGATCCGCAAACTGGCTATCAGCCTGGCCGTACTTGGCGCCCTGACCGCGGCGCAGACCGCGGCGGCTGCCAACCTGCTCAATGTTTCCTACGACCCGACGCGCGAACTGTATGTCGATGTCAACGCGGCCTTTGCCAAGGCCTGGAAGGCCCAGGGCGGCGACACCCTGAACGTGCGCCAGTCGCACGGCGGCTCGGGCAAGCAGGCGCGCTCGGTGATCGACGGGCTTGACGCCGACGTGGTCACGCTGGCGCTGGGCTATGACATCGACGCCATTGCGGAGAAGGGTCTGATCAAGCCGGACTGGCAGAAGCGCCTGCCGCACAACGCCTCGCCGTACACCTCGACCATCGTGTTCCTGGTGCGCAAGGGCAACCCCAAGGGCATCAAGGACTGGGGCGACCTGGTCAAGCCGGGCGTGCAGGTGATCACCCCCAATCCCAAGACCTCGGGCGGTGCGCGCTGGAACTACCTGGCGGCGTGGGGCTATGCGCTGCGCCAGCCGGGCGGCAATGACGCCAAGGCGCGCGAGTTCGTGGGCGAGCTGCTCAAGCACGTGCCGGTGCTGGATTCGGGCGCGCGCGGCGCCACCACGACCTTTGTCGAGCGCGGCCTGGGCGATGTGCTGATCGCGTGGGAGAACGAAGCCATCCTGGCCGTCAAGGAGCTGGGTCCGGACAAGTTCGATATCGTCGCGCCGTCGGTGTCGATCCTGGCCGAACCGCCGGTGGCCGTGGTCGACAAGGTGGTCGACAAGAAGGGCACACGCAAGGCGGCCGAGGCCTACCTGCAGTTCCTGTACACCGAAGAGGGCCAGGAAATCGCGGCGAAGAACTACTACCGCCCGATCTCGGAGAAGGTGGCGGCCAGGTACGCGGCCAACTTCCCGAAGGTAAAGCTGTTCACCATCGATGAAGTCTTCGGCGGCTGGCAGAAGGCCCAGAAGACCCACTTTGCCGATGGCGGCTCGTTCGACCAGATCTACCAGCCCGGCAAGAAATAAACCACGAGACCGGCGCGCCGGGCCGCGTGGGGCGGCCGCGGCGCCGACTGGTCCCATCAGAAGAAGGAAGCCCGATGTCCATCCTGACGCTCTCCGGCAGCCCGTCGGTCCAGTCCCGCTCCGGCCTGGTGCTGGCGCACCTGCGTGCCACGCTCGAGGCTGCCGGCGAGCGCACCCGCCACCTCGACCTGCGCAACCTGCCGGCGGGTCCGCTGCTGGCGGCACGCGTGGACGACCCCGTCATCGCCGCCGCCACGCATGCCGTGTCCGAGGCGCAGGTGGTGGCGCTGGCCACGCCGGTCTACAAGGCCGCCTACAGCGGCCTGCTCAAGGCCTTCCTGGACCTGCTGCCGCAGGCTGGCCTGCGCGACAAGATCGTGCTGCCGATCGCCACCGGCGGCAGCCTGGCCCATGCGCTGGCGATCGACTATGCGCTGCGCCCGGTGCTGTCGGCGCTGGGCTCGCGCCAGGTCCTGCCCGGCATCTTTGCCGTGGACCAGCAGATTGAATACGTTGATGCCGCCGGCGTACGCCAGGCGCGCTTCGATGCCGCGCTGTCGGCCCGCCTGGATGAAGGCGTGCTGCGCGTGCGCGATGCGCTGGCGCATTCCCGCATCGAGGTGCCGCTCGACGTAGCGCCCGGCGCCCTTGTCCAGCGCGCCGCCGCGCTCGCGATGGCCGAGCGATGTTCCGCCTGAACTGACTGACTGAAGTGGCGCCGGCCAGCCCGGCGCAACCGCAGCGACGCCATGCCACCCGCCACGCGGGGTCGGCAGGGACGCTTGCCGCCGCAACCGACCTGGACATCAATCCGGCCCGCAGGGCATTGCCCCGGGCCATGGAGGACATCGCATGACACTGATCAACCCGCTGCGCACGGCCAGCCAACGCCGCCGCCTGATTACCGCCGCGCTGGTGCTTGCCACCGGCCTGGCCTACGGACTCCTGCCCGGGCGCGCCGAGGCGCAGTCGAAGGACGTCGACCCCAAGGTGCTGCGCATCGGCTACCAGAAGTACGGCACGCTGACGCTGCTGAAGGCGCGCGGCACGCTGGAAAAGCGCCTGGCGCCGCAAGGCATCTCCGTCAAATGGACCGAGTTCCCCGCCGGGCCGCAACTGCTCGAAGGGCTGAACGTCGGCGCAATCGACTTCGGCACCGTCGGCGAGGCGCCGCCGATCTTTGCGCAGGCCGCGGGCGCGCAGCTGGTCTATGTCGGCAACGAGCCGCCGGCACCGGTGGCCGAGGCCATCGTCGTGCCCAAGGGCTCGGCGATCCGTTCGGTGGCGGAGCTGCGCGGCAAGCGCGTCGCGCTGAACAAGGGTTCGAACGTGCATTACCTGCTGGTGCGCCAGCTGGAGAAGGCCGGCATCCCCTACAGCGAGATCCAGCCGGTCTACCTGCCGCCGGCGGACGCGCGCGCCGCGTTCGAGCGCGGCGCGGTCGATGCCTGGGTGATCTGGGACCCGTTCCTGGCGGCGGCCGAGAAGCAGCTGGGCGCGCGCGTGCTGGCCGATGGCCGCGGCGCGGACGGCAAGAACGTGGTCAGCAACCACCAGTTCTATCTGGCCTCGCGCCCCTATGCACAGGCCCGGCCGGAAATCGTCAGCCTGATCCTGGACGAACTGGCCACGCTGGGCACGTGGGCGGAAAAGAACCCGAAGGAAGCCACCACGGTGCTGACCGGCGAAACCGGGCTGCCGGCCGACGTGCTTGAGCTTGCGATCTCGCGCTTCTCGTATGGCGCACGGCCGGTCAGCGCCGCGGTGCTGGCCGAGCAGCAACGCATCGCCGACACCTTCCACGCGCTCAAGCTGATCCCCAAACCGGTCAAGGTGGCCGATGCGCGCTGGGACGCGCCGCAGCAGCAGGCAAAGCGATAGCCAGCCATCGCCAAGAAGAAAGGACAACGACATGCAAGTTTTCTGGTTTATTCCGACCCACGGCGACAGCCGCTACCTCGGCACTTCCGAAGGCGCGCGCGAGGTCAACTTCGAGTACCTGAAGCAGGTCGCCGTGGCCGCCGATACGCTGGGCTATGAAGGGGTGCTGATCCCGACCGGTCGCTCGTGCGAAGACCCGTGGGTGGCCGCATCGGCGCTGGCAGCGGTGACGCGGCGCCTCAAGTTCCTGGTCGCGGTGCGCCCCGGCCTGATGGCGCCGACGCTGGCCGCGCGCATGGCGGCAACCTTCGACCGCATCTCCAACGGCCGGCTGCTGATCAACCTGGTCACCGGCGGCGATACCGCCGAGCTGGAAGGCGACGGCCTGTTCCTGGACCACGCCGCGCGCTACGAGGCCTCGGCCGAGTTCCTGCGCATCTGGCGCCAGGTGCTGGCCGCCAGCCATGACGGCGACAAGGTGGACTACGAAGGCAGGCATTTGAGCGTGAAGGGCGCCACCGTCCTCTATCCACCGCTGCAGCAGCCGCATCCGCCCGTGTATTTCGGCGGTTCGTCGGCGCCGGCGCACGCGCTGGCTGGCGAACAAGTCGATACCTACCTGACCTGGGGCGAGCCGCCCGCTGACGTGGCGCAGAAGCTTGACGACGTGCGCCGCCACGCCGCGCGCCATGGCCGCACGGTGAAGTTCGGCATCCGCCTGCATGTGATCGTGCGCGAGACCGATGCCGCTGCCTGGGCCGCGGCGGACGACCTGATCAGCCGGCTCGATGACGAGACCGTGGCGCGTGCGCAAAGCGTGTTTGCGAAGATGGATTCCGAAGGGCAGCGCCGCATGGCCGCGCTGCACGCCGGCGGCACGCGCCGCACGCGCGAGGCGCTGGAGATCAGCCCCAACCTGTGGGCCGGCGTTGGCCTGGTGCGCGGCGGTGCCGGCACCGCGCTGGTGGGCGGCCCGCACACCGTGGCCGAGCGCATGCGCGAATACGCGGAACTGGGCATCGACACCTTCGTGCTGTCCGGCTACCCGCACCTGGAAGAGGCCTACCGCTTTGCCGAACTGGTGTTCCCGCTGCTGCCGCGCTCGGTGCGCGACAAGTTGCCGGGCAAGGTGCTGTCAGGCCCGTTCGGTGAAGTGATGGCGACCGGGATCGTACCGCGCGCGGCGCAGAGTTGAAGGGGAGGGCAACCATGAACACGACTCGGTTACCGCCGCTGCGCCAGGCACTCCGGGCACTGGCGCGCGCGCTGGCCCCGTGGATCGTGCCGGTGCTGCTGATCGTCGCATGGCAGCTGGCTTCGCAGAACGGCTGGCTCTCCAGCCGCGTGCTGCCGGCCCCGCTGGCCGTGATGCAGGCCGCGTGGGAGCTGGCGCGCTCGGGCGAGCTGTGGAAGCACGTGGCGGTCAGCACCTGGCGCGCGCTGGTGGGGTTTGCCATCGGCGGCGGGCTGGGCCTGCTGCTGGGGCTGCTGACCGGCACCTTCCGCACCGCGGCCACGCTGCTCGACAGCACGCTGCAGATGGTGCGCAACATTCCGGCGCTGGCGCTGATCCCGCTGGTGATCCTGTGGTTCGGCATCGACGAGGCCGCCAAGCTGTTCCTGGTGTCGCTGGGCGTGTTCTTCCCGGTCTACCTGAACACCTATCACGGCATCCGTTCGGTCGATGCGGGGCTGGTGGAGATGGCACGCAGCTACGGCTTGTCCGGCTGGCAGCTGTATCGCGAGGTCATCCTGCCCGGCGCGCTGCCGGGCATCCTGGTGGGCGTGCGTTTTGCGCTGGGATTGATGTGGGTGGTGCTGATCGTGGCGGAGACCATCTCCGCGCAATCGGGCATCGGCTACATGACCATGAATGCGCGTGAGTTCCTGCAGACCGACGTGGTGCTGGTGGGCATCCTGCTCTATGCGCTGCTGGGCAAGCTGGCCGACTGGCTGTCGCGCGGGCTGGAGCGCTACTGGCTGCGCTGGCATCCGGGCTACGCCGCGGCCTGACCGGCGCGGCGCCCCAATCTAGGCAAGGAGATCGAGATGCAGATGTATCCGGTGGAACAAGCGGCTTTGGCCGGACTGGAAGCGGGCCTGGCGCGCCGCGAGACTGCCCGGCCGGTGGCCGAGGCGCCGCGCAAGGCAGGCGGCGTCGCATTGCACGTGCGCCAGGTGGTCAAGCGCTACGACGGCCGCGAAGTGCTGCACAACGTGGCACTGGACGTGGCGCCGGGCGAGTTCCTGGCGATCGTCGGGCGCAGCGGCTGCGGCAAGAGCACGCTGCTGCGGCTGGTGGCGGGGCTGGAGGCGGCCGATGGCGGCAGCATTACCGTCGATGGCGAGGCCGCTGCCAGGGGCCGCGCGCGGCAGGCCGACGTGCGCGTGATGTTCCAGGACGCACGGCTGCTGCCGTGGAAGCGCGTGCTGGACAACGTAGCGCTGGGCCTGCCGCGCGCACGCCGCGGTGAGGCCGCCAACGTGCTGGCGCAGGTGGGCCTGGCCGACCGCGCCCAGGCCTGGCCCGCGCGGCTGTCCGGCGGCCAGCGCCAGCGCGTGGCCCTGGCGCGCGCGCTGGTCCACCACCCGCAACTGTTGCTGCTCGATGAACCGTTGGGCGCGCTGGATGCGCTCACACGCATCGAGATGCAGGGGCTGATCGAATCGCTGTGGCGCCGCCTTGGCTTCACGGCGCTGCTGGTCACGCACGATGTGTCCGAAGCGGTGGCGCTGGCCGACCGCATCGTGCTGATCGAGGACGGCCGCATCGCCATGGATGAACGCGTGGCGCTGGCGCGTCCGCGCGAACGCGGCGCGGCGGGCTTTGCGCAACTGGAGGCCAGGGTGCTGCAGCGGGTGATGCGGCAGGCGCCGCACGCGCCCGGGCCAGCCGGTACGCAAGCGAATCGCGCTACCGCGCCCATGCCGCTGAATGTGAACTGGGCAACGTGATTGCATGCGTGCCGCGGCGCACGCGGCGCATCGCTGATGGGGCACATATCGACAGCACGTAATCTTCATACGCTCGCGCCCGCCGAACTCCTATCATGAGCAGGCAGGCGGACGCGCTGCAACGGTGCGCACTGCGTCCGCCATCATCCATACCAATCAGACCTTGAGGCCGAGCGGCCCGGTCAACCCAAGGATTGCCATGCCAGGCGTGCATGAACCCACGGGCGCGGCGTCCGCGCTCCAACGCTATCTGGAATCGCTGCCGCGCCAGCCGCTGGCTGACCGGCAGCTGTGGCGCGATACGCGCGGGCAGGTGCAGGGGCAGTTCTTCAACTGCTCGCTGACCAGCGCGTTCGAGCCGCTGGTGACACTGGCCGACCGCCAGGTGGTGGCTCACGAAGGCGCGATCCACACCTACGCGGACGACGGCGTCGGCCTGGCGGCCTGGAAGCTGTTTGCGATGGCAGCCGACGATCACACGCTGATCTCGCTGGACCGGCTCTCGCGCCTGCTGCATGCCATCAACTACTTTGCCGCCGATGGCGAACACAAGCTGGTGCTGAACGTGCACAACCGGCTGCTGGCCGCGGTGGCGGACGATCACGGCGCGGCCTTCCGGCGCGCGCTGCAGTCGCTGGGGCTGCCGCTGGAGCGCTTTGTGATCCAGGTGCCGGCCAGTGCCAACGACGATCTCGGGCTGCTGCTGCATGTGGTCGGCAACTATCGGCGCAATGGCTTCGCGGTAAGCCTGCAGGCCTCGGACCCGGCGGAAGCTGGCGCGCTGATGGCGCATGCGCTGCCGGACTGGCTCAAGCTCGACATGCGCCGCACCTGGACCGACCGGCAACTGTCTGGCCTGCGCGCCAGCGCTGCCAGCGCGGGCGTGACGCTGATCGGCCGGCGCCTGCAGAATGCCGAGAGCATCGAGCGCCTGCAGGCCGCGGGCATCGGCCTGGGGCAGGGCGCCTTTGCCGGCGGGCTGGTGAGCGCGGCCAGTCTGCGCGCGGACCGGCCGCGACGGGCATCCGGGGCCGCGACCGCCAATGTACTTAGCGAGGAGCCGGTATGACGCAATCGAACAGGACCGCCGCCAGCCGCGCCACGCGGCTGGAGATTCCGCGCCACCTGCAGGTGCTGACCGTGCCCGGATTGCATGGCAGCGGCCCCGGGCACTGGCAGAGCCGCTGGGAGCAGCAGTTCCCGGACTGGCAGCGGGTCGAGCAGCATGACTGGTCGCGCCCGAGCCTGCCGCTGTGGGCTGAGCGTGTCGCCGAAGGCGTGATGCGCGCCCGGCGCGTGGCCGCGCGCGGCGCGGTGCTGGTGGCGCACAGCTTCGGCTGCCTGGCCACGCTGCGCCAGGCAGCGCTGGATCCGGCCGGCATTGCCGGCGCGCTGCTGGTGGCACCCGCTGATCCCGACAAGTTCGGCGTGGCGGCGCTGGTGCCGACTTACCGCTTGCCGTTTCCGACCATCCTGGTGGCCAGCCGCAACGATCCCTGGATGCCGCAGCGCACCGCCTTCAGTTGGGGCACGCTGTGGGGAAGCGAACTGGTCGACGTGGGCAACGTGGGCCATATCAATGCCGACTCGGGGCTTGGCGAGTGGCCTGAAGGCCTCGCGCTGCTCGATACGCTGGTCCAGCGCATCGCGCATGTGGGCGACGACGGATCCATAAGTGAACCATCCGCCGCCTGGGAGGCGGGTGTGGAAGTGACGTCCGCTGTCCCTTATATCTAAATCGTCTAAGAAAATTCATAAAGATTCGTTCTGTTTATAAGGGCGACTCTGCAGAATCTGTCTCGTAGGCCGGCGCAACAGGCGCCGGCGTCATAAGGAACGGCCCGCCGGGGCCTGCCATCAGGGCCCGGCGGCGCACCGCTCACAGACGAGACGACATGCCTCCATCCATTTCCCTGGCGGACACGCCGCCGCCATCCGCTCCCCGCGCGCCTGACTCCGCCGCCAGGCGCGCGCCGCGCAACCCGTCCAGCCAGCGCTTCACCGTGCTGCCCGGCTTCGGCCTGGCGCTGGGCTTCACGCTGTTCTACCTGACACTGATCGTCCTGATCCCGCTGTCGGCCACGTTCCTGAAGACGTTCACGATGACGTGGGACGCGTTCTGGACCACGGTCACGGCGCCGCGCGTGGTGGCGTCGCTGCAGTTGAGCTTTGGCGCGTCGCTGGTGGCGGCCATCGTCAACACCGTGTTCGGGCTGGTGGTGGCCTGGGTGCTGGTGCGCTACCGCTTCCCCGGCAAGCGCCTGGTCGACGCGCTGGTGGACCTGCCGTTCGCCCTGCCCACCGCGGTGGCCGGTATCGCGCTGACCGCGCTGTTTGCCGGCAACGGCTGGATCGGCCGATACCTGGAGCCGCTTGGCATCAAGGTCGCGTTCACGCCGCTGGGCGTGGTGGTGGCGCTGACCTTTATCGGCCTGCCGTTCGTGGTGCGCACGGTGCAGCCGGTGCTGGAAGACGTGGAGCAGGAACTGGAGGAGGCCGCGGCCAGCCTCGGCGCCAACCGCTTGCAGACCTTCCGGCGCGTGATCCTGCCCGCCATCCTGCCGGCGCTGCTGACCGGGTTTGCGCTGTCGTTCGCGCGCGCCACCGGCGAGTACGGCTCGGTGGTCTTTATCTCCGGCAATATGCCGATGGTGTCGGAGATCGCCCCGCTGATGATCTATTCCAAGCTGGAGCAATACGACTACGCCGGCGCCACCGCGGTCGCGGTGGTGATGCTGGTGATCTCCTTCGGGCTGCTGCTGCTGATCAACCTGCTGCAGGCCTGGACGCGCCGCCATCAATCCGGTGCGCGCGCTGCGCTGGCACCTGAAGCGCCCGCCACGGGCAAGGAGTTCTGACATGGCCGGCGCCGTTTCGGGGCGCCTGGGCGGGCAGGGCAACGCCAGGGTCCATCACAGGTTCGACGCCACCGGCGAGGCCCCCTGGGTGCGCTACACGCTGATCGCGGTGGCGGTGCTGTTCCTCACGCTGTTCCTGTTCGTGCCGCTGGCTTCGGTGTTCTATGAAGCCTTGCGCAAGGGCGTGCAGACCTACTGGGAAGCGCTGGCCGAGCCCGACGCACTGGCCGCGATCCAGCTCACGCTGACGGTGGCGGCGATCGCGGTGCCGCTGAACGTGGTGTTCGGCGTGGCGGCGGCCTGGGCCATCGCCAAGTTCGACTTCCGCGGCAAGAACCTGCTGGTCACGCTGATCGACCTGCCGTTCTCGGTGTCGCCGGTGATCTCCGGCCTGGTCTACGTGCTGCTGTTCGGCGCGCAGGGCTGGCTGGGCCCGTGGCTGGAAGCGCACGACATCAAGATCATGTTCGCTGTGCCGGGCATCATGCTGGCCACCATCTTCGTGACCTTTCCCTTTGTTGCCCGTGAGCTGATCCCGCTGATGCAGGCGCAGGGCAGCGAAGAGGAAGAGGCCGCGATCGTGCTGGGTGCCTCGGGCTGGCAGACCTTCCGCCATATCACGCTGCCCAATATCCGCTGGGGCCTGCTGTACGGCGTGATCCTGTGCAATGCGCGGGCGATGGGCGAGTTCGGCGCGGTGTCGGTGGTGTCGGGCCATATCCGTGGGCTGACCAATACCATGCCGCTGCATGTGGAGATCCTCTACAACGAGTACAACTTCGCGGCGGCCTTCGCGGTGGCTTCGCTGCTGACGCTGCTGGCGCTGGTCACGCTGGGGATCAAGACGCTGGTGGAATTGCGCGCCCGCAGGGAAACCGAAGCGGCTGCCGCCGAGCGGCCGCTGGCAAGTTTGCAAGGACAAGCATCATGAGCATCCAGGTCAAGAACGTAGAGAAGCGCTTTGGCGACTTTGTCGCGCTGGACAACGTATCGCTCGATTTCGACGAAGGCGAGCTGACCGCGCTGCTGGGGCCGTCTGGCTGCGGCAAGACCACGCTGCTGCGCATCATCGCCGGCCTGGAGCGCGCCGACGCGGGCCAGATCGTGCTGGCCGGGCGCGACGCCTCGGACCAGCATGTGCGCCAGCGCCAGGTGGGCTTTGTGTTCCAGCACTATGCGCTGTTCAAGCATATGAGCGTGTTCGAGAACGTGGCCTTCGGCCTGCGCGTCAAGCCGCGCGCCGAGCGCCCCGGCGAAGCGCAGATCCGCGACAAGGTGCGTTCGCTGCTGGAGCTGGTGCAGCTTGACTGGCTGGCCGACCGCTACCCGTCGCAGCTTTCGGGCGGGCAGCGCCAGCGTATCGCGCTGGCACGCGCGCTGGCGGTGGAGCCGCGCGTGTTGCTGCTGGACGAACCGTTCGGCGCGCTCGACGCCAAGGTGCGCAAGGAGCTGAGGCGCTGGCTGCGCCGCCTGCACGACGAGCTGCACGTGACCAGCGTGTTCGTCACCCATGACCAGGAAGAGGCGCTGGAAGTGGCCGACCAGGTGGTGCTGATGAACCGCGGCCATGTCGAACAGTACGGCTCGCCCGAGGCGGTCTACAACCATCCGGCCACTCCCTTCGTATTCGGCTTCCTCGGCAACGTGAACCTGTTCCACGGCCGGCTGGAAGTGGGCGAGACCGGCGGCCTGCTCCATACCGGCGAGGCCGTGCTGCCGGTGGTGGGCAGTGGCCATGAGACCGCCGGCGATGCGGTGGCCTACGTCCGCCCCCATGACCTCGACCTGGAACGCTATTCGCCCGGCGCCGACGGCATCGCCGTCACCCTGCGCCGTGCACTGACGCTGGGCCCGGTGGCGCAGCTTGAACTCGAACGTGAAGATAACCGGGACGTGATCGAAGTCGCACTGCCGCTGGAGCGCTTCCGCCATGCGGGCTTTCGCGAAGGCGAACTGCTGGCGGTGCGCCCGCGCCAGCTGCGCGTGTTCACGCAGCCGCGCGCCAACGGTGCCAGCGGCCACGCGTCCCGCCAACAAGAAAAGGCCGCGCCATGAATTTCCAGCAGCTCCGTTCCATCCGCGAGGCGGTGCGCCGCCAGTTCAACCTGACCGAGGTCGCCAACGCGCTCTACACCTCGCAGCCTGGCGTGTCGCGCCAGATCCGCGAACTGGAGGAAGAGCTGGGCGTGGAGATCTTCGAACGCTACGGCAAGCGCCTGACCGGGCTGACCGAGCCCGGCCGCGAGATCGTGCGCATCGTCGAACGCCTGCTGCTCGAGGCCGAGAACCTGCGCCAGGCCGGCGACGAATATGCCGGCCGCCATACCGGCCGCCTGACCGTTGCCACCACCCACACCCAGGCGCGCTATGCGCTGCCGCGCGTGGTGCAGTCGTTCCGGCGCGAGTACCCGCATGTGACGCTGGCGCTGCAGGAGGCATCTCCCACGCATATCGTTGAGCTGCTGCTGACGGGGCAGGCCGATATCGGCATCGCCACCGAGGCACTGGCCACCGAGGCGGGGCTGACTTCGTTCGAGGCCTACAGCTGGCAGCACGTGCTGGTGGTCTCGCCCGACCATCCGCTCACGCGCCTGCCCGAACCGACGCTCGAGGACGTGGCCGGCTTCCAGCTCATCACCTATGACGCCGGTTTTACCGGCCGCCGCAAGATCGACAGCGCCTTTGCCGAGGCCGGGCTGCAGCCCGAAATCGTGCTGACCGCGCTGGACGCCGACGTGATCAAGACCTACGCCGAGCTGGACCTTGGCGTGGGCATCATCGCCTCGATGGCCTACGACGAGCGCAAGGATTCCGGCCTGGTGCGGATCTCGGCCGACCACCTGTTCGCGCCCAACACCACCAGCGTGGCGGTGCGCCGCGGCGCCTACCTGCGCGGCTATGCGCACGCCTTCATCAACATGTTCGCGCCGCACCTGTCGCGCGACACCGTGACCAGCGCGCTGTCCGAGCAGGACCGGCAGGCCCTGGCGGCCTGATCCCGGCGGGCGGCGCAGGCGGCACTTGCGTGCCGCCGCCCCGCGCTGTCCGCTCCCGCACGGTGCCGTTCGCGCCCCGTGCCCGCCGTTCGTCGCAAGAGACTTTCTTCACGCCCCGCCGAGAGGTACATTCCCTGCACGTGCCCGCCATATGCCGTTCGGCGGGTCCTGCACGGGTACCGCAGCGCAACAGAGTTTGCGCACGGCCGCCGGTCGGCAACGGCCGGACAAGGGAGAGAGAGACGATCATGCGCGACAACGAACCGCTGCTGCGCTGGCAGTGGCGCGGCTATGCCCGCAACCACCAGCATCCCCGCAACCTGCTGCTGCATATCGTGGCGGTGCCGATGTTCATGGCCGGCACCGTGCTCGGTCTTTATGGCCTGCTGCGCCTGAGCCTGCCGGCGGTGGCGCTGGGGCTGGTGTGCATGGGCATGTCGATGGCATTGCAGGGCCGAGGCCACAGGCTGGAGGCCCACGCCCCGGAACCCTTCGCGGGGCCGGCGGACATCGCCGGGCGCATCCTGGCCGAGCAGTGGATCACATTCCCCCGTTACGTGCTGTCCGGGCAGTGGTGGCGCGCGCTGGCCGGGCGGAGAGCGGCGCCTGCGGCCTCCGGCGGGCCAACCGGGCAGGGTGGCTGACGCAACCTGTGTCACCGTCACATCACCTACGTATTGCGCCAGGCTCAAGCCGCGCTAACATGGACACCATGGACCGCTGCCGCTTACACGTCGCCACCGCCATCCCGTCCCGGCTCAATATCCTCGGGCGCGATCTGCTGTTCGTGCTGTGCATGAACTCGGTGATCGCCATCAGCCTGAACTACGGCTTCCAGACCGGCGGCAGCCTGTGGCACAACTTTGTCTACAGCCAGCTGATCGGTCTGTCGATCTGGGTGCTGATCGACATCCCGCGCGTGGTGATCTGGTGGAACGACCGGCCGCGCCGCTGGCCCTTCCTGCTGCTGGCCGCCGCCGCGGTGCCTGCGGGCGTGGTATTCGGCAGCTGGGCCACGCGCGTGGTGCTGGACCTGCCGCCCAAATCGGCGGACGAAGTCGGCGGCATGCTGCGCATGTGCCTGGTGGTTGGCATGCTGGCCGCCGCCTCGATGATCTATTTCTACTGGTCGCGCGAAAAGCTGGCGTCGCTGGAACGCCAGGCCGCGCTGGACGCGCTGCAGCGCGAGGAAGCCGAAAAGCAGCTGGTGCGCGCGCAGCTGATGGCACTGCAGGCGCAGATCGAGCCGCACTTCCTGTTCAACTCGCTGGCCAACCTCGACGGGCTGATCGCCACCGATCCGCCCGCCGCGCGCCAGCTGCTGCAGCACCTGATCGGCTTCCTGCGCATGTCGCTGGCGCATACCCGCGCCGAGCAATGCACGCTGCGGCAGGAGTTCGAGCTGCTGCGCAGCTACCTGGATATCCAGGGGATGCGCTTCGGCCAGCGGCTCTCGTTCGACATCGACCTGCCGCGCGAACTGGCGAAGGTGGAGATCCCGCCCATGCTGATCCAGCCGCTGGTGGAGAACGCGGTCACGCACGGCATCGAGCCCTGCATGATCGGCGGCCATATCCGGCTGTCGGCGCGCGCGGCCGGCGACAATGCGGTGCAGGTCATCATCGCCGATACCGGCGTGGGCTTCGGCCATGCCTTGGGCAAGGGCTCGGGCCTGGGCATCACGCACGTGCGCGAGCGGCTGGCCCGCATCTTCGGTGCGGCGGCCACCATGCAAATGGAAGAGAACACGCCGCGCGGCGTGGTGGTGCGGCTGACGCTGCCGCTGGAGCGGCCCGCCGAGGCGCCCACCGTCACCCAGACAACCACCACGGGCGTGCCGGAGGGCATGCCGATATCGACACCGGCCATGCCACGGCCCTGAGGCGCATTGCCTGCCATTAGCCCTGACAAGAAGAGCTGGCGGCGGCGCCCGTGGCGGTGCCGCCAGCAGCGCCAGGAACCCGCTACCGTCCCCACGCCCCCATGACCCCGACCCTGCTGATCGCCGACGACGAAGCGCTGCTGGCGCGCGTGCTGGAATCCGAACTGAAGTCGCTGTGGCCGGAGGCCCGGATCGTTTCCGTGGTACACGACGGCGTGGCCGCGCTTGCGGCGGCGCGCGAGCACCAGCCGCGCGTGGCCTTCCTGGATATCCGCATGCCGGGCATGAGCGGCATGGACGTGGCGCGCGAGCTGATCGAATTCGACACCCCGCCGCTGGTGGTCTTCGTCACCGCCTACGACCAGTTTGCACTGGAGGCGTTCGAGCGCGCCGCCGTGGACTACGTGCTCAAGCCGGTGCAGCGCGAACGGCTGGAGGCGACGGTACAGCGGCTGAAGGACCGGCTGGCCGGCCCCGCCGACGAGGAAGACACCGAATCCGAAGCCTCGATCCCGGACACCGACCGGCTCGGCCAGTTGCTGGCGCGCCTGGAATCGCTGGAGAACGCCGCGCCAGGCACGGCCGGCGCTCCGCAGCGGCAGTACCTGCGCTTTATCAAGGCGCTGGTGGGGCAGGAGGTGCGCATCATCCCCGTGGACGAAGTCATCTACCTGGAAGCCACGGACAAGTACGTCAATGTGGTCTCCGGCACCGGCGAGGCGCTGATCCGCACCAGCCTGCGCGAGCTGACGCAGCAGCTGGACCCGGAGCGCTTCTGGCAGGTCCATCGCGGCACCGTGGTCAACATCACCTGCGTGGCCAGCGCGGTCAACCAGTCGCTGGGCCGGCTGTCGCTGCGGCTGCGCGACCGCCCCGAACTGCTGCCGGTGGCGCGCCAGTACGCGCACCTGTTCAAGCAGATGTAAGGCAGGCCCGCGGGCGGCGTGGCCGCCACCTGGCTGCAGGGGGCAGGGGTTTTCCTCTATGATGCGGACTTCGGCCCGTATTTTCCTTGGGGCTGCCGCCTTCTGTCCTGCATAGCCCCTACCGCCAGCGCCATGTCCACCGCCGCACTCGATCCCACGCGCAATCCCCTTCGTCATGATGCCCAGGTGATCGGCCTGGTCGGGCTGGCCCACGGGGTCTCCCACTTCTACCACCTGTTGCTGGCGCCGCTGTTCCCGTGGATCAAGGCGGAATTCGGCCTGAGCTATGCCGAACTGGGCCTGCTGATGACGGTGTTCTTCGCGGTCTCGGCGGTGGTGCAGACCGCGTCCGGCTTTGTGGTCGACCGCTTCGGCGCGCGGCCGGTCCTGTTCGGCGGACTGGCCTTCCTGGGCGCCGCAGCCTTGCTGCTGTCGACCAGTTCCGGTTACGCCGCGCTGCTGTTCGGCGCGGCCGTGGCGGGGCTGGGCAACGGCGTGTTCCATCCGGCCGACTTCACGCTGCTGAACAAGCATGTGTCGCAGCCGCGCCTGGGCCATGCGTTCTCGGTGCACGGTATTTCCGGCAACCTGGGCTGGGCCGCGGCGCCGCTGTTCCTGGTGGCGATCGCCAACCTGGCCAGCTGGCGCGTGGCGCTGGCGGCGGCTTCGGCGGTGGCCTTTGTCGTGCTGGGCGTGCTGGTGGTGCTGCGCCACGTGCTGGACCCGCGCGAACTGCAGGGCGCCGTGGGCCGGCCCGCGGCCAAGGCTGCGGGCGCGGGCGGGAGCCTGCTTGGCTTCCTGCGCCTGCCGCAGGTATGGGTGTGCTGGGCCTTCTTCCTGCTGACCACATTCTCCGCCGCCGGCATCCAGAGCTTTGCCCCGACCGCGCTGACCTACCTGTACGGCATGCCGTTCACGCTCGCCACCGCGTCGTACACCATCTACATGCTGTGCAGCGCCGGCGGCATGGTCGTCGGCGGTTTTGCCGCCAGCCGTACCAGCAACCATGACCGGCTGATCGCGGTGAGCTTCACCGTATCGGGACTGATGGCGGTGCTGGTCGGGCTGAACCTGGTGCCGGCACTGCTGGTGCCGGTGCTGATGGGCGTGATTGGCTTTGGCGCCGGTACCGCCGGGCCGTCGCGCGACCTGCTGGTGCGCGCCGCCGCGCCCGCCGGCGCTACCGGGCGTGTCTATGGCGTGGTCTACTCGGGCCTGGATATCGGCCTGGCCTGCGGCCCGTTGTTCTTTGGCGCGCTGATGGATGCGAAGCTGCCGGCCTGGGTGTTCTTCATGATCGGCGGCTTCCAGCTGCTGTCGATCTTTACCGCGGTGACCGTGGGCAACGGCAACCGCTCGCGCCGCGGCGCGGCGGCGGGCCGGGCGGAGGCCGCCTAGCGCGCCTGGTTCCCCTGACCCTGGCAGGGATGCCTGGCCAACGCTTTCCGAATTCGATTGCCTGAGGACGCTTTCATGTCTATGACGCCGGCCAACGCCACCCAGCCTGACGATTCCGAACACGGCACGCCGCTGCCGGGCGGCCATATCCTGGTCGATGCGCTGCTCGCGCACGGCGCCGAACTGGCCTTCGGCGTGCCGGGCGAAAGCTACCTGGCTGTGCTCGACGGCTTCCATCGCCGCCGCGACCAGATGCGCTTCATCATCTGCCGCCAGGAGGGTGGGGCTGCCGTGATGGCCGAGGCCTATGGCAAGCTGACCGGCCGCCCCGGGCTCGCCTTCTGCACGCGCGGGCCGGGCGCCACCAATGCCAGCATCGGCGTGCACACCGCCTTCCAGGACTCGACGCCGATGATCCTGTTCATCGGCCAGGTCGGCACCGACTTCATGGACCGCGAGGCCTTCCAGGAAATCGACTACCGCCGCATGTTCGGCCAGATGGCCAAGTGGGTGGCGCAGATCGACCGGGTCGAACGCATCCCCGAATACATTGCCCGTGCTTACCAGACCGCCACCTCGGGCCGTCCGGGCCCGGTCGTGCTGGCGCTGCCCGAAGACATGCTGGCACAGACCGCGGTAGTGCCGCAGCTGCAGGCCTACCAGCGCGTCATGAGCTGGCCGGGCGAGTCCGACCTGGCGCGGCTGGCTGAAATGCTCAACGCCGCCGAGCGCCCCTTTGTGCTGGCCGGCGGCAGCGGCTGGACGCCGCAGGCCTGCGCGGACCTGCAGGCCTTCGCCGAGCGCTTCGCGCTGCCGGTGGGCTGCGCCTTCCGCGGCCAGGACCTGTTCGACAACCGCCATCCCAACTACGCCGGCGATGTCGGCATCGGCATCAACCCGGCGCTGGCCGAGCGCGTCCGCAACGCCGACCTGGTACTGGCCATCGGCCCGCGGCTGGGCGAGATGACGACCGGCGGCTACGCGCTGATCGCCGCGCCGCGGCCCGCGCAAAAGCTGATCCACGTGCACGCCGGCGCCGAGGAGCTGGGCAGCGTCTACCAGGCCGACCTGATGATCCAGGCGTCGATGCCGGCCATCGCCGCGCGCCTGGCCGGCCTGCAGCCCGTCGCCGCGCCGCGCTGGCAGGCGTGGACTGCTGCCGCGCATGCCGACTATGAACGCTACCTGCAGCCGCCCCCGTTCACGGGGCAGGGCGTCGACATGGCCGAGGTCATCCGCACGCTGGACCAGATGCTGCCGGCCGATGCGGTCGTGACCAATGGCGCCGGCAACTATGCCAGCTGGCTGCACCGCTATTTCCACTATCGCCCGTTCACCAGCGGCGGCCGCGGCCAGCTGGCGCCGACCAGCGGCGCCATGGGCTACGGCGTGCCGGCCGCGGTCGGCGCCAAGATCGCGTTCCCGCAGCGCACCGTGGTGGCGCTGGCCGGCGACGGCTGCTTCCTGATGAATGGCCAGGAACTTGCTACATCGATGCAATACCAGGCGCCGGTGATCTTCATCGTCGTCAATAACGGCATGTACGGCACCATCCGGATGCACCAGGAACGCGAATACCCGACCCATGTATCGGGCACCGAGCTGCACAACCCCGACTTTGCCGCGCTGGCGCGCGCCTATGGTGCGCGCGGCGCCACCGTGACCACGACCGAAGCCTTTGCCCCCGCATTGCGCGAGGCCCTGGCCGCGCCGGTGGCGACGCTGATCGAGATCCAGGTGGACCCGGACGTGATCACGCCGCGCACCACGCTGAGCGCGATCCGCGCGCAGGCGCTGGCCAGCCGGCAACAGTGAGGCCGCGCGGCCGGACCGGATTCCTTCCTATCTATCAGGAGACTATCGATGAAGCCCGTCACCACCGACCTGTGCGACGCGCATGAAAACCGCCTTGCCGACGGCAGCCTGCGCGTGATGGCACCGGTGTTCCGCGCCTTCGGCAAGCAGGATGCCTTTGCCGGCCCCGCCGCCACGCTCAAGGTGTTCGAAGACAACTCGCTGGTGCGTGCCGCGCTGGAAGCGCCGGGCCAGGGCCGCGTGCTGGTGATCGACGGCGGCGGCTCGCTGCGCTGCGCGCTGGTGGGTGGCAACCTGGGCCTGCTGGCCGAGAAGAACGGCTGGGTCGGCATTGTCGTCAACGGCTGCATTCGCGATACCGCCGAACTGGAGGTATGCGACATCGGCATCCGCGCGCTGGCCGTCCATCCGCAGAAAAGCCAGAAGCGCAACGTGGGCGAGAGCGACGTCGCCGTGCAGATGCCCGGCGCCTTCGTGCGCCCGGGCAACTGGATCTACGTCGACGCCGACGGCGTGCTGGTCTCGGACGAAAAGCTGGAGGGCTGACTATGCCGCGCGTCTTTGTCTACGGCACGCTCCGTGCCGGCGAGGTCAACGACCTGAACGCCGCCGCCCGGCGCCACGGCATTGCCGCGCCCACGCTGCTGGGCACGGGAACGGTGGCGGGCAGGCTCTATGACTTCGGCACTTATCCGGGCCTGGTGCTGGATGCCGGGAGCGGGCAGGTCGTGGGCGACATCTACGAGATTCCTGACGCGCTGTTGCCGGTACTGGACGAGATCGAGGAGGTCTATCCCGGCCAGGCTTCGTTGTTCGTGCGCGAGGAACAGGCCGTGCTGCACAACGGCCAGCCGGTCGCCTGCCTGCTGTATCCGGTGGCCGAATCCGCCGTGGCGACGCTGCCGCGTATCGACAGTGGTGACTGGGTGGCCTATCGGCGCGCGCGCGGTACGGCTGCGGCCTGAGCCCCGGCTCGTTTCAAACAGACGGCACCCATTCGCGGCACCGTTTGCTTTTGCGTAGCATGGCCGTCGATGACATCGACCAATGGAATCGACCGCCATGAACGCTCCGCAATCCCCGCAGCCGCAGCTTCTTCCGCAGCAGTTCTTTATTGATGCCGGCGAGGTGCGGCTGTCTGCTACCAGTTGGGGCGAGCCGGGCGCCGAGCGGCCCACGATCGTGCTGGTGCATGGCTACCCCGACAACAGCGAAGTCTGGCACGGCGTGGCGGCGCAACTGGCGGGGCGCTTCCATGTGGTGGCTTATGACGTGCGCGGAGCAGGGCGCTCGACCGCGCCAAGCGCGACCAGCGCTTACCGGCTGCAGAAGCTGGCCGACGACTTTATCGCCGTGATCGACGCGGTCTCGCCGCGGCGCCCCGTGCATCTGGTCGGGCACGACTGGGGTTCGATCCAGAGCTGGGAATTCGTTACCGATGCACGGCTGCAAGGGCGCATCGCCTCATTTACCTCCTGCTCCGGCCCATGCCTGGACCACGCCGCGATCGGCCTGCGCGAGCTGCGTGGGCAGCGCTCGCTGGCGGCGTTGGGCAAGACGCTGCGGCAACTGGCGGCGTCCTGGTACATCGGCGTCTTCCACCTGCCATGGCTCCCGGAGCTGACATGGCGGCTGTGGCTGGGCCGGGCCTGGCCGCGCTACCTGTGGCTGACCGAGGGCTTGTATGCCGGACCCAGTGCCACGCAAACCGCCGACGGCTGCCACGGCGTGCGCTTGTACCGCGCCAACTTCCTGCCTGTGCTGCACGCACCACGCCAGCGTCATGCCCATGCGCCAGTGCAGGTGATCGTGCCGCTGCATGACCGTTATGTGAAGCCGGCCCTGACGGAAGACCTGCAACGCTGGACCAGGCAACTCTGGCGCCGGACAGTGCCAGCGCACCATTGGCTGCCGCTGGCCGATGCGCCGGGGTTCGCGTCCATGGTCCGGGAATTTGTCGAGCATATGGAGGGGCAGCCGGCCTCGACGGCGCTGCTTGCCGCGCGCGTCCAATAGCGGCCGCAGCGCATCCTGCTCATTTTTCACGATGTGGAAAGATGTTTTGGACCGCAAAAATACGTGGTTTGCATAGCACAACGTCATTTCTCATGATGGAAGATTATGTCCCGCATCGTGAAAATAAATTGCTAAGTTATTGAATTTTAAAAATAAAAAATCTGTGCGCTAACCATCGATCAGGGTTGTTGCAACGCGGGACGGTTCTCTACACTCTTATATAAGACACATGACATGAAGCGCGAAAAACAGCGGCCCACGCAGCAGCACCGCGACGCAGCCCAGGCCAGGTGATCAAGAGATTCTCAGCCATCGCCCAATCATCAGGAGAATGACCATGACCCGCCAAGAACAGATCCAGGCTCTGCAGAAAGACTGGGATACCAATCCCCGCTGGAAGGGTATCAAGCGCAACTTCACCGCCGAAGACGTGGTGCGCCTGCGTGGTTCGGTCCAGGTCGAGCACACCCTGGCACGCCGGGGCTCCGAAAAGCTGTGGAACCTGCTGCACACTGAGCCGTTCGTCAACTCGCTGGGCGCGCTGACTGGCAACCAGGCCATGCAGCAAGTGAAGGCCGGCCTGAAGGCCATCTACCTGTCGGGCTGGCAAGTCGCGGGCGACGCCAACCTGGCCGGCGAAATGTACCCCGACCAGTCGCTGTACCCGGCCAACTCGGTGCCGCAAGTGGTGAAGCGCATCAACAACACCTTCCAGCGCGCCGACCAGATCCAGTGGAGCGAAGGCACGGGCGACACCGACTTCTTCGCCCCGATCGTGGCTGACGCAGAAGCCGGCTTCGGCGGCGTGCTGAACGCGTTCGAACTGATGAAGTCCATGATCGAAGCGGGCGCCGCCGGCGTGCACTTCGAAGACCAGCTGGCATCGGTGAAGAAGTGCGGCCACATGGGTGGCAAGGTGCTGGTGCCGACCCGGGAAGCCGTCGCCAAGCTGACCGCTGCCCGCCTGGCCGCCGACGTCTCGGGTGTGCCGACCCTGGTGATTGCCCGTACCGATGCCGAAGCCGCTGACCTGCTGACCTCGGACGTGGACGACAACGACAAGCCGTTCTGCACCGGCGAGCGCACCGTGGAAGGCTTCTACCGTGTCCGCAACGGCCTGGAGCAGTCGATCTCGCGCGCCCTGGCCTACGCTGAAGTGGCGGACCTGGTGTGGTGCGAAACCGGCAAGCCGGACCTCGAGTTCGCCAAGAAGTTTGCCGAAGCCGTGCACGCCAGGTTCCCGGGCAAGATGCTGGCCTACAACTGCTCGCCGTCGTTTAACTGGAAGAAGAACCTCGACGACGCCACCATCGCCAAGTTCCAGAGGGAACTGGGTGCCATGGGCTACAAGTTCCAGTTCATCACGCTGGCCGGCTTCCACTCGCTGAACTACTCGATGTTCAACCTGGCCTACGGCTACGCCCGCAACCAGATGAGCGCGTTCGTGGAACTGCAGGAAGCTGAATTCAAAGCCGCCGAGAAGGGCTTCACCGCGGTCAAGCACCAGCGCGAAGTCGGCACCGGCTACTTCGACGCCGTGACCCAGACCATCGAAGGCGGCCAGTCGTCGACGACCGCACTGAAGGGTTCGACCGAAGACGAGCAGTTCTTCGAAGACAAGAAAGTGGCCTGACTCTCCTGGTCACCCCCGCCGGGACGTGGGTCCGGCGGTTAAGGAAGGCGTGCGACCATCACGCTTTCTGATTTAGGCGCCGCGCCGTTCTCTCTCAGGGACGGCGCGGATTTTTTTGTCAATGCTGGAGCGGGTTAGCGGGTAGCTGTTCAAAACCTGTTCAAGATTCGTTCAAAACCCATGGGGATTGCGCGGCCCGTCATCGGCAGGCGGTGGGCGCCTGGTCGCAATAAGAGAAAAAGGGTGTAGGCGACGAGGAAGCGCCTACACCCTGTAAGTCGGCAAAGGGTCAGATTTGCCTGGCTTCATTTTGATGCGCAGCAGCATGATCGGTACCCCCCAAGAGTTTGGGGCATACGAACGTGGGGTAAAGAAACGCGTTGTGGTGATGGCGGCACGCGGCCCCTGGTGCAGGCCTCAGTGTTAGGCGCTTACTCCGTCCCGCCAAGCAAGGGCGTGCATGATAAGCGCACGGTGCATGATGAGTTCCTTGAGGCTGTCGCGTATGCTGGCTCTGATCTGCGCGGCGCTTGTGCTGTCGATGCCATCACGCGTCAACTGCGCGATCCGCCGTTCCTGCGCTTCAAGGCGTTTTCCTAGTCGCTCGATGGCCTGATCTGTTTCGTCCAGGTCTTCAAGGTCCGCCTCTATGCTGCGCGTGACCTCTGATGCCGCTTGCATGATGACCTCCGCCAATGGCTATGCCTCTGTGATAGACCAGGGACGCGGGCGACGGTATCGGACGCCGTCCGACAAAAAAGCCCGCTTTTCGGCGGGCTCTTGAAAGACCGGAAGGAGTCATCCTGCGGCCTCTGGAACCTTGTTTTTGGTGTTTGGCGCATGGTATGCGCTCGCCCGCTCCTTTGTGAATTGGCCTGGCTGATCCACAGTTCTCAGCTCAGCACGTTGGCATCGCAACCCCTGAAGTCCAGTCCGCATGGTTCCCCTGTGCCCTGAATCATAAGAACGGCGTCCTGCTCGATCGCCATGTGCACGCCAGCCGCAATTGCCGCGCGTCGGCTGGCATAGGTAAGGCACGTAATGCTGGGATCATCGGTTTCCACGACCCAGCGCGATTCCTCGGTCGGCACTACCTGGACGGTGGTGATCGTCATGTGCGCACCTTCGATAGAGTGGTTCATGCGTTGGTTCTAGTTCGCTGAAAAAAATACCGGTGTCAGGGGCCGTCCTACTTTCGTGCATCGCGAAAGCAAAGGCCGCTTAGGAGACCCATTGACAGAGCCGGGGCAAGCCATGCGCCGCGGCGCGTTCGCAGGCTATCGTGTCCCGCGTAGCCTCCGGTCAGGCTGGGCACGTGGCACCTGGCGTCATCTGCAAGTACTGCAGTGGTAGACGAATGTAGGCTCGGCTGGAGGCTCTTCGCGCCGTCGCATGCGGCAGGAAGAATCTGCCGAAATGCAATAAATTGTCATTTTTGGCGACTTCTAGCATTTGGGTGATTCCATCCGTAGGAGAGATGCCTTAAAGTGCCGTGGCCTTTATCGGCACTTTCCCGAGCCACTCCTCCCAGAACAACATCATGAAAGCAACTCTCTCGCTCGCTTCCTGCGCCGTCGCGGCGGCACTGCTGGCTGGCTGCTCCGGCGGCATGCCGACCAATGTCGATGGCCTGATGAGTGCCGGCACGTCGCTGGCCAAGGCCGCCACGCTGTCTGACGCCGACGTCAAGAGCCTGTCCGACCAGGCCTGCGCCGAGTCCGACAAGACCAACCGGATCGCGGCAGCCAACACCACCTACAGCAAGCGCCTGGTCAAGATCATGGGCGGGCTGAAGAACAGCGACGTGCCCAACGTCAACGCCAAGGTCTACATGACCAAGGACGTCAACGCCTGGGCCATGGCCAACGGCTGCGTGCGCGTCTACAGCGGCCTGATGGACATGATGACCGACGACGAAGTGCGCGGCGTGCTGGGTCATGAACTGGGCCACGTGGCGCTGGGCCACACGAAGAAGGCGATGCAGGTTGCCTACACCGCCACGGCCGCACGCGGCGCGGCGGCAGCGGCCGGCAACGGCGCGGTGGCGGCGCTGTCGCAATCGCAACTGGGCGAGTTGGGTGAGAAGCTGATCAACGCGCAGTTCTCGCAGTCGCAGGAAAGCGCGGCGGATGACTACTCGTTCGACCTGCTGACCAGGAACAAGGCCAACACGCGCGGCCTGGTGACGGCATTCCAGAAGCTGGCCAGGCTGGACGGCGGCAAGTCCAGCATGTTCTCGTCGCACCCGGGCTCGGAAGACCGCGCCAAGCATATCGAGCAGCGCATCAGCAGGGCTTCGTAAGCGGCCTGCGCAAGCAAAAAACCGCCCGCACCGGTCCTGCCGGTGCGGGCGGTTTTGCTTTGGCGCGGTGCGTCAAGGCTCAGCGGTAGACGATCACCGGGATGTCGGTATGCGTCAGCACCTTCTGCGTCTCGCTGCCCAGCAGCAGGCCGGACAGCCCGCGCCGGCCGTGCGAGGCCATGAAGATCACGTCGCAGCCATGGCGCTCGGCCGCGTCGATGATGCCCAGGTAGGGCACGGCAAAGGTCGACATGTCGGTGTCGAAGGTCACGCCGGCCGCCGCGGCCAGGTTCTCGATTTCCTTCAGGTACAGCTTGGCCTGGTTCTCGATGCGGTCCTTGAAGGCCTGCGGGGCTTCGACCACGATCTCGCTGAACGGGGTGTAGGGATACTCTTCCAGGCAGACATAGGCCGTGACGCGCGCGCCGATGGTCTTGGCGAGCTCGAGCCCGCCGTTGATGGCCTTCTTGGAGAGTTCCGAGCCGTCGGTGGGTAGCAAGATGTGTTGGAACATGCGGGGCTCCTTTTCTGACTAGGGGTCGGGGCAGGGCAGCCAGCCGGCATCGGGGACACCGGGGCATCGGTAAGCGCCTGTCTTGAATCCATTGTAGTCAGTGTGCCGAGAAGGTCATTGCGCAATGTCAATTGCAATGAAAGTGTCTCAGCACGCCGGCTGCAGCCGCTTGCTTCAGTTCGCCAGGGCCTCCGCCACCGGCAGGGCCGCCGCCTGCTCGGCCCGGCGCCAGTAGGACGGGTTGCCGTAGGTGTTCTTCAGATGGTCGATAAACAGCCGCACGCGCAGCGGCAGGTGCTTGCGCTGCGGAAACACGGCATGGATGCCGATCGGCGGCGCCTGGAACTCGTCGAGCACGGTCACCAGCCGCCCGCTGGCGATCTCGTTGCCCACCTCCCACCAGGAGCGCCACGCCAGCCCGTTGCCCTGCAGGCACCACTCATGCAGCACCGCGCCGTCGCTGCATTCCATGGTGCCGCCCACCTTGACCGTAACCGCGCGGCCTTCTTCCTGGAACACCCAGCCGCGCTGCATATTGGCGCTGGCACCAAATGCAAGGCAGTTATGGCGCTGCAGGTCTTCGGGCATCTTGGGGCGCCCGGCGCGCGCCAGGTACTCGGGCGAGGCCACCACCACGCGGCGGGTCTCGGCCAGCCGGATCGAGACCAGGCTGGAATCGGGCAGGTCGCCCAGGCGGATGGCGCAGTCGAAGCCTTCGTTGACCAGGTCGACCACGCGGTCGGACAGGTCCAGTGTGATCGACACGTCCGGGTGCGACTCAATGAACAGCGGCACCAGCGGCGCCACATGCTTGCGGCCATAGCCCGCCGGGGCGGTCACGCGCAGGTGTCCGCTGGCCTTGACGCCGCCGGCGGAGACGCTGGCCTCGGCGTTGTGCAGGTCGTTCAGGATGCGCTGGCAGTCTTCCAGGAAGGCGGAGCCCTCGAACGTCAGGCTGATCTTGCGCGTGGTGCGAACCAGCAGTTTGACGCCCAGGCGCTCTTCCAGCGCGTCGATGCGCCGCCCGATGATGGCCGGCGCCACGCCTTCGGCCGCCGCCGCGGCGGACAGGCTGCCGCGCGACGCGACGGATACAAAGGTCTCCAGTTGTTTGAAATGGTCCACAAATGTTCGCCTGATGTGCCCGCGACTGCCCCGCAGTGTGCCGGCGTGGCCACGCAATCGGTGGCGTGGGGGGCATTTTGCCGGCAGTGAGGCGGATTTGGTGCGGAGTTTTGTTTTAGTCAGCCAAGATTAGTGGTGTAAAAGTAAAAGATCAAGTGACCCACGACCACTTTGCCGCACTGCAGCGTCTCCCTACAATTCGATGCATTCAATGGTGTACAGAGCCACGCAGCTGTGGCCTGGCCGTCCATCCACCCAGTCGCCCGTACCGTTGCAGGTTGCCCAGGCCCTCATGAACAAGATCCGCGCAGTCGTCTTCGATGCCTATGGCACGCTGTTCGACGTGTATTCCGTCACCGCGCGCGCGGAACAACTGTTCCCGGGCCGCGGCGAGGCGCTGGCGCTGCTGTGGCGGGACCGGCAGATCGACTACACGCGCATCCGCACCATGGCCGCCCCCGATGGCTCGCGCTACAAGCCGTTCTGGGCGATCACCGTGGACGCGCTGCGCTACGCCGCCGAGCGCCTGAACCTGACGCTGGATGACGCCGCGGAGGCGCAGCTGCTCAAGGAATACGCGTGTTTGTCGGCGTTCCCGGAGAACCTGGGTGCGCTCAAGCGCCTGCGCCGCGCCGGGCTGCCGCTGGGCATCCTGTCCAACGGCAACGCCGAGATGCTCGACATCTCGGTCAAGAGCGCCGGCATGCATGGCCTGTTCGACCACGTGCTGTCGGTGGATGCCGTGCGCCAGTACAAGACCGCGCCGGCCGCCTACGCCCTGGGGCCGCAAGCTTTCGGCCTGCCCGCGGACGAGATGCTCTTTGTCTCGTCCAACGGCTGGGACGCCTGCGGTGCCACCTGGTACGGCTACACCACATTCTGGATCAACCGTGCCGGCCATCCGGCGGAGCGGCTCGACGTAGCCCCCTCCGGCACCGGGCACGACATGAGCGACCTGCTGGAATTCGTCCGCGCCCGTGGCGTGGCGGTGTAGCAGGATCCCTTCAACCAAGCCTTATCGCTATCGAACACAGGAGAAGACTGATGGCTATCACGCTGCCCGCGGGCATGAAGATTACCGGCGAGATCCTGCCGGCCTACGAAGATATCCTCACGCCGGAAGCCCTGGCCCTGGTAGACAAGCTGCACCGCGCCTTTGAACCGCGCCGTCAGGAGCTGCTGGCCGCGCGCGTGGCGCGCGCCAAGCGCCTGGACGCCGGTGAGCTCCCCGACTTCCTGCCGGAAACCAAGAGCGTCCGTGAAGGCGACTGGAAGGTTGCCCCGGTGCCCCAGGCCCTGGAATGCCGCCGCGTGGAAATCACCGGCCCGGTCGAAGCCAAGATGGTCATCAACGCCTTCAACTCGGGCGCTGACAGCTACATGACCGACTTCGAGGATTCCAACACCCCCAACTGGCACAACCAGCTGCAGGGCCAGGTCAACCTGAAGGCCGCCGTGCGCCGCACGCTGACCCTGGAATCCAAGGGCAAGCAATACAAGCTGAACGACAAGATCGCCACCCTGCAAGTGCGTCCGCGCGGCTGGCACCTGGACGAGAAGCACGTCACCATCGACGGCAAGCGCGTCTCGGGCGGCATCTTCGACTTCGCGCTGTTCCTGTTCCACAATGCCAAGGAGCAGATTGCCCGCGGCGCCGGCCCGTTCTTCTACCTGCCCAAGATGGAAAGCCATCTGGAAGCGCGCCTGTGGAACGACATCTTCGTGATGGCGCAGAACGAAATCGGCCTGCCGCAAGGCACCATCAAGGCCACCGTCCTGATCGAAACGATCCTGGCGGCGTTCGAGATGGACGAAATCCTGTATGAGCTGCGCGAGCACAGCGCTGGCCTGAACGCCGGCCGCTGGGACTACATTTTCTCGTGCATCAAGAAGTTCAAGAACGACAAGGACTTCTGCCTGGCCGACCGCGCCAAGGTCACCATGACCGCGCCGTTCATGCGTTCGTACGCGCTGCTGCTGCTCAAGACCTGCCACCACCGCGGCGCCCCCGCCATTGGCGGCATGAGCGCGCTGATCCCGATCAAGAACGATCCGGAGAAGAACGCCATCGCCATGGAAGGCATCATCAGCGACAAGCGCCGCGACGCCACCGACGGCTACGACGGCGGCTGGGTGGCCCACCCGGGCCTGGTCGAGCCGGCCATGAAGGAATTCGTGGCAGTGCTGGGCGACAAGCCGAACCAGTTCGGCAAGCAACGCCCGGACGTGCAAGTGAAGGGCGCCGACCTGCTGAACTTCCAGCCGGAAACGCCGATCACCGAGCATGGCCTGCGCATGAACATCAACGTCGGCATCCACTACCTGGGCGCCTGGCTGGACGGTAACGGCTGCGTGCCGATCCACAACCTGATGGAAGATGCTGCTACCGCCGAGATCTCGCGCTCGCAGGTGTGGCAGTGGATCCGTTCGCCGAAGGGCAAGCTAGAAGACGGCACCAAGGTGACGGCTGAGCTGGTGCGCAAGCTGATTCCGGAAGAGCTGGCCAAGGTGAAGGAACTGGTTGGCGGCGAGACCAGGACGTATGACCGTGCTGCCGAGATTTTCGAGCAGATGTCGACGTCGGAGGATTTTGCCGAGTTCCTGACGCTGCCGCTGTATGAGGAAGTCTGAGCGGGAGTCGGGCTCTTGGTAGGATGAAAAAAACCGCAGCTCTGGCTGCGGTTTTTTCTTTTGGGCGTTGCGCCAGCCATTGTCGGCTGGCAGTGACTATGGTCTGCAGGCATCGACGAGCGGCGCGACATTCGCCCCCTCACCGCCGAACAGCCGTACCGCCAGTTCCACGAAGCTGCCAACGCTTGCGCTTCGCACAGGGTGATAGCCGACGCCCTGCTGATGGCATACGCGTTTCAACATATTGACTGAATCGTGGTCGACGCAGTCCACCGGGAAGACGACAACATCCGCGCCTGCCACCATCGCCGGTAGCAGGCCCTTGCGCTGTTCCAGTCCGCCGTCGTGTCCCTTGAATTCTCCGCCGGCGTCTTCGACCAGCGTCCTGAGTGCCTTGTTTGCGTTGCGGCGGCCACCCACATACAGGATCCGCTGGCCCGCCAGCCGGGGCATCACGCCAGCCTTCGCGCCGGCGTTGTCAAATGAAGTCGCGACCAGCGCTTCCAGTGCCTGCAATTCGGCCACGCTCTGCGCAAGTTGTGCGCGCAGTTCAGCGATCGTGCCATGCAGGGCAATGGTTTCCTCGCGCGTCTGTTCCGCACGCTGCTCCGCCGCGGCGATGCGGAGGGCCTGCGCCGTCACCAGCGCGCTGAGCGTGGAGGTGTCCTCGGCATGGGGGGCATCATCCCGTTCATAGTGCACCTGCCGTCCCCGCAAGGTCGCAATCTCCGCGTTGGCCTCGCGCAGGGCTTCCTGGTGCTGCTGACCCATCCGCTGCATACGCTGCTGCTGACGATCAACCTTGTCCCGCAGCTCGGCGTTTTCTGCTTCAAGCGCAACCAGCCGGCGAATATCGGCACGGTTTGCCGCGCCAACGAGGTGCGACAGCATGTGTATCTCGCCGAACGCAGTGCGCCGGAGCGCCTGCGTGGCGTCGGGATGCGTCATCAGCGCCCAGTACGCGCCCGGAATGTCCCCGCTGGCCAGCGCCTCCTTCCACATGGCGCTCACTTCATCGGCGTTGCGTGCGGCGCCGAAGCGGCGGATCGACAGCGCGTGGCGCTCGTCGAGCGCCTTCTGGATGGCCTTGCAGCCGGCCGCGCCCGGCCTGGCCAGGGTCACCGCCTCGTGATGGATCTCGATGTCGTCGGACTGCTGCGCGATATCGGAGGTGCGCAGCACCAGCTTGCGCAACTCGCTGGTTGTCAGGCAGGTTCCGATCAGCGAGCAATGGTAGTGCGGATCCAGTTCGGCCAGCGTGGCGCGTCGTCGGATCGCTGGCCGCAGGGCAGGGCCGGCAGGGGCCGGCGCCGCGTCAGCAAGCAGGTTCACACGGGCGAGTCGGAACGGTGGGTTTTGCATATCGTCAGCGGCGCCCTGAGTCGGACGCCGCACTGTGAGTCCGGACACCGAAATATACTACCGGATATAACGGTGGCAAGCTTTGGTGAAAGTTAAGGGTTATGTCCACGTGGACATATCGCTAAGGAGGGATGATGCTCATCCGGCAACTGACTTACCTCGTCACGCTCGCGCAGACGCGCCATTTCGGCCGTGCAGCCGAACTCTGCAATGTTTCCCAGCCGACGCTGTCGGGCGCGGTGCGCAGCATCGAAGAGGAGTTCGGGCTGCCGATCGTGCGGCGTGGCCGGCGTTTCGAGGGCTTTACACCGGAAGGGGAGCGGGTGCTGGCGTGGGCGCGCCGGGTGCTGGCGGATTGCGAGGGCTTGCGGCAGGAGGCCAGTGCCAGCCGTACCGGCCTTGCCGGCAGCCTGCGCATTGGCGCGATTCCCACGGCGCTGCCACTGGTGCCGCTGCTGACCGACGCCTGCCTGCATCACCACCCCGGCATGCGGCACGAGGTCTACACCCTTTCGGCCGCGCAGACACTCAAGCAGTTGCTGGACCTCGATCTCGATATCGGCCTGAGCTACCTCGACGATAAGCGCCTGAGCAGCTTTGAGAAGATCAGCCTGTTCCGCGAGCAGTATGTCGTGATCGTGCGCGACGAGGCGCGGCTTGACGGGCGCACCGCCATCACGTGGACCGAAGCGGCCGAACTGCCGTTGTGCCTGCTGACAGCCAACATGCAGTGCCGGCGGGGTATCGACGCGGCGCTGGCGGCGGTCGGCGTGTCGGCATCGCCGCGCGTGGAAACCGACTCGCTGATGGCGCTCTATGCCCACGTGCGCTGCGCGGGGCTCTTCAGCATCGTGCCGCACAGCGTGCTGTGCCTGGCGGAGATGCGCGACGAGCTGAAGGCCGTACCGCTGACGCCGGCATTGCATCGGGACATCGGGCTGGTGCTGCTGGATCGCCAGCCCCGTTCGCCGCTGCTGGAGGCGGCGATCCGCCTGTTCCGCGAGGTCGACCTGCAGACACGCCTGGACGCACTGCTGCAGCTTTGAAGCCGTCTGCTTGATAGCTTCGGCCGATCACGCCATCAGCACAGACGATTTTCGATCCTGCCGGCGTTCATCCATGATTCCTCTCAATGCAGCACGACGCTGCAGCCGCCCGCAAGGCCGGGCGCCAACAGGGTTCCGCAGCGGAATCCACGAAGAGGAGATGACACCATGGCGAAGATTATCTGCGTGCTGTACGACGACCCCGTGACCGGGTATCCGAAGACCTATGCCCGGGACGACCTGCCCGTGCTTGAACGCTACCCCGATGGACAGACGCTGCCGAGCCCGCGCTACATCGACTTCAAGCCCGGTACGTTGCTCGGCAGCGTGTCCGGCGAGCTGGGGCTGCGCAAATACCTGGAAGCGAACGGCCACCAGCTTGTGGTGACATCCAGCAAGGACGGCGCCGCCAGCGTGCTCGACCGTGAGCTGGAGGACGCCGAGATCGTGATCTCGCAGCCGTTCTGGCCGGCGTACATGACCGCCGAGCGCATCAAGCGTGCGAAGAAGCTGAGGATGATCGTCACGGCTGGCATCGGCTCCGACCACACCGACCTGCAGGCCGCCATGGACGCCGGCGTGACCGTGGCCGAGGTGACCTACTGCAACAGCAACAGCGTTGCCGAGCACGTGGTGATGATGACGCTGGCGCTGGTGCGCAACTACATCCCCTCGTACAACCAGGTGCTCAAGGGCGGATGGAATATCGCCGACTGCGTGGCGCGCTCGTATGATGTCGAAGGCATGAGCGTGGGCACGGTGGCAGCGGGGCGCATTGGCGTGCGCGTGCTGCGGCTGCTCAAGCCGTTCGACATGAGGCTGCACTACCTGGACCGACACCGCCTGCCCGAGGCAGTGGAGCGGGAACTCAACCTTACCCACCACGCCAGCCTGGAAAGCCTGACGCGGGTCTGCGACGTGGTCACGCTGAACTGTCCGCTGCATCCGGAGACCGAACATATGATCAATGCGGAGTCGCTGGCCAAGTTCAAGCGCGGCGCCTACCTGATCAATACCGCGCGCGGCAAGCTGTGCGATCGCGACGCCGTGGTCGCGGCACTGGAGAGCGGCCAGCTTGCAGGGTACGCTGGCGACGTCTGGTTCCCCCAGCCTGCCCCGGCGGACCACCCCTGGCGCCATATGCCGCACCACGGCATGACGCCGCATATCTCTGGCACCAGCCTGTCGGCTCAGACGCGCTACGCGGCCGGGACGCGCGAGATCCTTGAGTGCTATTTCGAGGGGCGGCCGATCCGCGATGAATACCTGATCGTCAAGGACGGCAAGCTGGCCGGCGTTGGCGCGCATTCATACAGCGCGGGGAATGCTACGAAAGGATCGGAAGAGGCGGCCCGTTTCGGGAAATAGATCGCGGAAGGGATGGTGCCGGCGCTCGTGTCCACGCCAGATGAGACGCCGGCTGCCGAATCAGATGAGCGGCCTGTGACCCTGCTGAGATGGTCCGCATGGGTCATCTTCTATTTCTTTCTAATTCTCACTTCAGTGATTGTCAATTTTTAAACGTCCTCAACAGCGATCATTACGGCGCTTGCTTCTGGTCACTACCACAACAAGCATTGAGAGAAAATAGGAGGCTTCTGAATCTGTATCGACTGTTGATCCAGGTCGTGAATTAACGCGAGAACCGCTGCAACGGGGGTTCTTGCCGTAGGAGAAAGCGATTAACGTGCGACGCGCAGCGCGTGCGTCGAGCGATGTGTCGCCACTGCTGCAGCTTTGAATACGCTGACAACGGAGCACGGGCAATGGCGGATCTGATGGGAGAACGGAGGAATTACGGCGCCGCGCCGCTCAAGGGACTGACCGGGCGGCAGGCGTATTTCGTGGAGGTGCCCGGCACGGCGAGCGCCGCGGCCCTGTCGGTGGTCTCCTTCGAGGCCGCGGAGCGGATGGGCGAGCCCTATACCGTCACCATCCAGATCACCCACCCACTTGAGCTGGATCGAGCCGACTATCTGGGCAAGGCAGCAACCTTCCTGATCGATACCGCCGACGGCGTGGAGCCGCGCAAGTTTGCCGGATGGATCACACGGTTCAGCAAGACTCGCCAGACCCACGACTTCTGCAGCTACGAGATCGTGGTGGAGCCACTCGTTGCGCGGCTGCGGCTCACACGCGCCAGCCGCATTTACCAGCACCAGACCGCCCCGCAGATCATCGAGGCGATCCTGCGGCGCCATGGCCTGGAGGGGCACCAGTTCGTGTTCAAGCTGCGCCGGAAATACCCCCAACACAAGTTCCGCTTTCAGTATCAGATGTCTGATCTGGCGTACGTCCGGCTGCTGTGCGAACAGGAGGGGATTTATTTCTATTCCAGCCTCGGCAAGTTTGGCGAGATGGTGGTGTTTGGCGATGATATTGACCACTACATCTACCAGCCGGAACTGCGGGTGCCCTACCGGGAGACAGCCGGGCTGGAATCGGGCCAGGAAGCAGTGTTCTCGCTCGAGACCCATGCGAAGACCGTGCCCGAATCGTTCCGAGTCGCGGACTTCAATCCCGACCAGGCCTGGGAGCGTCTGACCGGCGAAGCGAACGTCGCACGCAAGGAGAAGACGACCTACGGCCAGTCGTATGTCTATGGCACGCACCACCTGGACTTCGAGGGGGCCAGATGGGAGGCGCAACTGCGCCATGAGGCAAAGTTTGCCGAGCAGTTGATCTTCGCGGGCGAAAGCAATGTGCTGGAATTGCGTCCGGCGCGCATCCTGCGCATGGACCAGGCGCTGCCCGATGCGCCCGACGGGCAGGTGATCACCGAGGTCATTCACAGCGGGGCGCGTGACGCGGCCTATCGCAATACCTTCAAGGCCATTCCCTCGGACCGGCGTTACCGGCTGCCGATGGACGAGGACAACTGGCCGAGGATTCATGGAACGCTGAGCGCCCGGATTACTTCGCCCGGCCAGTACAAGTACGCCTACCTGACGCAGCACGGGCATTACACGGTCCGCTTCGATGTGGATTTCGAGGAATGGCCAAAGGGCGCCGAGAGCGTACCGCTGGCGCTGGCCAAGCCGTTCGCGGGGGCGTTGCAGACAGGCTTCCACTTCCCGCTGATCGATGGCACCTATGTGGACGTGGCCTTCCGCGACGGCAACCCGAACAAGCCGTATATCGCCCACGTGCAGCACAACAGCCAGCACGCGGACCTGATCACGAACCAGGAAGGGTGGCTGTCGCGCAATGTGATCCGGACGCAGAGCAACAACAAGCTGCGCATGGAGGACTGGAAGGGGCACGAGAGCATCAAGCTGTCCACCGAGTATGGGGGCAAGAGCCAGCTCAACCTAGGCTATCTCGTGGATCACAAGAAGCAAAAGCGCGGGGACGGCTTCGAGCTGCGCACCTCGGGCTGGGGGGGCGATCCGGGGCGGCAAGGGGCTCTTCCTTTCGGCGGATGACCAGCCGAATGCCGCCGGGCAGCAGCTCGACATGCAGGCGGCTCTACGGCTGCTGGAGCAGGCCCTCCAGCAAAGCGGGGCATTGGCCGATGCCGCCAAGGCCGCCCAGGCAATGGCCGCGGATTGCGAGCGGCAGAAGGCGCTGCTGCACGACACCCTGAATCAATTGAAGGCAGCGGGCCTGCTCGCCAGCGCGCCGGCCGGCATGGCGCTGGTATCCGGCGCGGACCTGCAGCTGAGCGCCAACAAGAACCTGATCGCGACGGCAGGCGGCAACGCCGACATCAGCGTGCTCCGGCAGCTTGCCGTTGCAGTCGGCAATGGCCTGTCACTGTTTGTACAGAAGCTTGGCATGAAGCTCTTTGCCGCCAAGGGAAAGATCGAAATCCAGGCGCAGAGCGATGAGATGCACCTGACAGCGCTGAAGGACCTGAAGATCATCAGCATCGATGGCAAGCTGATCCTCTCAGCCGACAAGGAAGTCTGGCTTGGCGCGGGTGGTTCCTATATACGCATCACCCCGGAGGGCATCGAGAACGGCACGCCCGGCGATATCCGCGAGAAGTGCGCGGCCTGGGACAAGCAAGGCGCCGCTTCCATGCAGGTCGTAACGAACCTCGGCAGCGGGTTGCCCACGCAGCCCCTGATGCTCAATGCCGCGGCCTCGCCGGCATCCAGGAACAGGCTGCCAGCCGGGACACCATACAGGCTGCTGGCGGACGGGGTGTTGGTCAAACAAGGCGTGATGGACGCAACAGGCCTGATTCCGGTCGATCACCACGCCACCACCCATGCATACCAGCTGGAGCTTGCAGGGGGCGTCTCATACGCCGTGCCCGTGGCCGAAGAATACCGGGGCGACCCGGCAAACGGCGAACTGGCGAATCGGGGCTTCCACTTTCATGAGAGCAGGCCATCCGGCGAAGTTACGCCGCCGGGGGACCGTGCCCTGCACCGGCAGCGATACCAGGACCTTCTTAATCCAGGATCGGAAGGATAAATCGTGAGCAAACATCCCCCAATCGTTACGCCGATTGCGTTGAATCGAACCACGACAGCAACGATCTGTTTGCCATGGTTCGTGCAGCACACGCCATCGGGACTTGCGGAATATCGGCCCATGGAGGCTTCTTACAAGCCGCTGGTCAATGGTAAAGAGGCCTTCGGTGCGGTCTACGACGCGATACTCGCCGCCCGGCACACGGTCGATATCGTTTGCTGGGGCTTCCAGCCATCCATGTACTTCAAGCGAGGCGAGGGTGGCGCGCTGTGCATCGGCGACTTGCTTATCCAGAAGGGACGCCAGGGCGTAAAGATCCGCATCCTCTGCTGGGCCGATTCGCTTCACCTTGCTCAGCTCAGCGAAAATTCGACGCCTGGGCTGGGCTTGCTGCGGAGCTTGTCCACGCAGAACGAGAACAATACCCAGCGCGAGTACGACCGCAAATGGTACTACCTGGCCAGCATTGGACCGTCGCCGCAGCAACAGGAGCTTGCTGACAACCTGAGGTCCCAGTCGAAGAGCACGGTGTCACCGCCCAGCCGCCCATTGGTGGGCGAACAGCCACTCGCAAACATCCAGCTTGTTACCAGGGACTTCTCCCTGAAGAGCCGCGCTGAGATCGTGTACAGGGAGCTAATGTCGCGTGCGGACACAGACTTGAGCAACAAGGCCGTGGTGATTGGCTTTGGCGCGGAGCCATCGCACCACCAAAAGATGGTGCTCGTTGACTACGAGGCGCCGGAACATGCCGTGGGCTTTGTGATGGGCCACAACATGCTCGATGCCTACTGGGATGACGACGCGCATCGCTTTGCAAGGATGAACGCCCGCTTCGGACGCAACGGCGCGACGCCACGTCAGGATATTTCAAGCATCGTGACAGGGCCGGTGCTGGAGCACCTGAATGAGAACTTCTGCCGCGCATGGCAGCGCAGTGCAAAGGTGGATCTGTTGGCAAAGCGCAAGGGTTACGCTTCCAGCCTGAAAGTGCGGCGCGACAAGGGCACTGTGGTGATGGCACAGATCACCCGCACCCAGTCGCAGGAGCACAGGCAGGACATTAAGGCGCTCTACCTGCAATCTGTGCGCAATGTGGCGCAGTTCATTTATATCGAGAACCAGTACTTCCGATGGGAGCCGCTCGCGGACGCCATCAAGGAGGTCGCGCAACGGCATGCCGAGTGGGGACGAGACTCGGGCAAGCACGGGCCCATTCATCTGTTCGTCGTGACGAATTCAAGCGACGAAGGGATGGGGGATGGCACCGTCAGCACCTACAAGATGCTGGACAGCCTGGGACGACCAGACACGATGCCGGGTGTTGCGAGACTGGAGCGCAGGGACAAGCTGTTGCAGGAGCTCCTGGGGATGAACGAGCCCGCGTTTCCTGGCATTGGCGGTGGCGTGAGTGGCGCAGCAGACGCTGACGCGCTGGCACGAAGGAAGGCCGCGCAACAGAAACTTGACGAAATCAGGCAGAAACTCAAAGACAACCAAGATCCCAGGAAGCTGATTTTGCCGAGGGAGATCCCCGGCCTGAAGATTCATGTGTGTACGCTGGTGGCGCCGGATTCGCCGGCGGACAACTGGATGCCGGTTTACGTGCACAGCAAAGTCATGATTATCGATGACGTGTTCCTGACCCACGGATCGGCCAATATCAACACGCGCAGCATGGAGGTGGATAGCGAGCTGAATATCTGCCATGAAAATGGGAATGT
The DNA here is from genome assembly GCF_055385985.1 of Cupriavidus sp. LA-1. Taxonomy (NCBI): domain Bacteria; kingdom Pseudomonadati; phylum Pseudomonadota; class Betaproteobacteria; order Burkholderiales; family Burkholderiaceae; genus Cupriavidus; species Cupriavidus sp. LA-1. The sequence goes on from NZ_AP031387.1 coordinate 1,424,289, forward strand.
GACGCAGCCGTTGCGACAGCGCTTGTGGAATATCCATACGAGCGGACGGGGGGCGCAGGACGATCCGGCGAAGGCATTTGCAGCGTGGAGCGACGTCATCTCGGACAATTCAGATCGCCAGGCAAGCAAGAACCAGCCCCCATGCGCCTCCCTTGTCGGCTTCTACCGCGACTCCACGAAACGCAGCCGGCTGGACTGACCCATGCGCAAGAACGCCCTGACGCTTTCGCTTGCCCTCCTCATCTGTGCCTGCTCGAACAAGGAGAATCCCATGGCTTCGCTACCTGACCTGAGCGCCGTGCGCGCCAATCTTGCGTTCAGTTGCACACACGAGGCCGACCATTTGCCGCCGCTCGATCCGCAGGCAGATAGCCTGTTCCAGTATGGCCGGTACCTGGAAAAGAAGGACGGCCCAAAGGATTTCAACGAAGTCGCGCGCTACTACCGCATTGCTGCCGCCCACGGCCATTACAAGGCCAATCACAACCTCCAGATGCTCGTGTCGGAAGGCTCCGCCTCGTCGCCCGACCCGGAGAAGGAAAGCATTGTCCTTGCCGAGCAGCTGAGCGAGGCCGGTGTGCCGAGCGGCTACTATGACATTGGGCACTACCTGCTGTATGGCTACGGTCTCAAGCAGGACGAGGACATGGCTCGGCGCTTCATCCGCAAGAGCGCCGACTTGGGTAATGCCGATGCGCAGTTCTACATCGCCAACCTGCTCGCGCCCGCAGACATGGCCCCCGAGATTGCCAGACAGATGCGCCAGTGTGCGGCCAATCAAGGTCATGGCGAAGCGGCCAGTGCGCTAGGTGTCAATCTGAAGAACAATTCACTCTATATCGAGGCCGTGAAGGCATTCCAAAAGGGGGTGGCGGCCGGCAATCCGCAATCCGCCTCCTTCTTGGAGCATGGCTTCAACGGGCCACCACAAACGGATGGGCTCTATTACCTCGCACTTCCCAATGATCCCGATCGTTCTCGACGCTACGAGCTGATTTGGCAGTTTCTGAACAGCAACGACGGCCGCAATCCCAAAGTGCCCGACATCGACCAGATCGTGCCGCTGCCCCCGGCCAAACTCCCGCCCTGGGACGGCACCTTCCAGTGGCAGAAGGAACAGGATGCGGCGGTACCACCCGAAAAGCCCTCTGACGAACTCATCAATCGCCTGAGCAAAGCCATGAACCTCGACCCGGCCACGGGCCTGCCGTTGGCCGCCTTGGCGAAGACCGCTCAGGCAAATACACAGCAGGCTGACGTGGCGTCACTGCCGCTGGGCACCAGGATGGACTCGGGCGAGCGCTGTCCGCAAAGCGGCGTCTGGTGCGTGCAGGAAGCCGTTGGCAAGCTCCCCGGCGCCAGGCGGAGCTTCGCACAGGGGGACATCCTGCCGCCGCTGACCGGCTACGACCCGCGGCTCTTCGCGTGGATGGATGACCTGCTGGGTGTGCGTCAGCGTTCCGTAGCGGTGACGTGGGAGCTGGTCGCCTACAGCGATCGGACATGACGCGAAGCAGCAAAGGAAACCGACCAATGCGCACCGCACTCGCTGTATTGCTGGCGGCCCTCGCCGTCGCCGATTGTTCCAGGGAGAATCCCTTGGCTTCGCTACATGACCTGAGCGCCGTGCGCGCCAATCTAGTTTTCACCTGCCTCCACGAGGCCGATCATCTCCCGCCACTCGACCCGCAAGCCGACGCCCTTTTTCAGTACGGACGGTACCTGGAAAAGAAGGCGGGACCGAAGGACTTCAATGAAGTCGCGCGCTATTACCGGATTGCGGCAGCCCACGGCCATTACAAGGCCAATCACAATCTGCAATTGCTTGTATCGGAAGGGTCGGCCGCGTCGCCTGCCCCCGAGAAGGAAAGCATCGTTCTGGCCGAACAACTGATCGAGGCCGGGGTACCAAGCGGCTACTATGACATTGGGCACTACCTGCTGCACGGCTATGGCCTCAAGCAGGATGAGGACGTGGCACGGCGTTTCATTCGGAAGGCGGCCGACTTGGGCAATGCCGATGCGCAGTATTACGTTGCTAATTTGCTTGCCCCAGCCGACATGGCGCCAGACATTGCCAGGCAAATGCGCCAGTGTGCGACGGATCAAGGCCATGGTGATGCTGCCGGTTCGCTGGGCATCAATCTTAAGAACGCCTCGCTCTTCACCGAAGCGGTCAAGGCGTTCCAGAAGGGAGTGGCCGCTGGCAATACACAGGCAGCTTTCAGTCTGGAAACTGGCTTCAAGGGGCCTCCGTCGTCAGACCGATTGAACTATCTTGCGCTCCCTAACGACCCCGAACGCACAAGGCGATACGAGCTGATTGGCAAATTCATCGACGACAACGACGGCCGCAATCCGAAAGTGCCCGACATCGACCAGATCGTGCCGCTGCCCCCGGCCAAGCTGCCGCCCTGGGACGGCACCTTCCAGTGGCAGAAGGAACAGGACGCGGCGGTCCCGCCCGAAAAGCCCTCGGAAGAACTCATTAATCGCCTGAGCAAGGCCAAGAGCCTCGACCCGGCCACGGGCCTGCCGTTGGCCACCTCGGCGAAGGCCGCACCGACGACACCCTCGGAAGCCGAGCAGAAGCTTCTGTCACTTGTCTACGGCAATCAGGTCTGATGCAAGCATGCAAGATTTCACGATGTTGAGGAGAGCGAATTGCCGGATCTCATTCGCCTGGGTGACGCGACCGACCACGGCGGCAAGGTCATCACGGCTTCGTCCACGATGCGGTATGACGGCCGCGCGGTCGCCCGTAAGGGCGACCAAGTCTCGTGCCCCAGGCATCCCAATGTACTCCCCAACCTGATTATTGATGGCGATGACACCACGAAAGACGACGGCGTGCCCGTCGCCCGCCATGGCTATCGCGCCATGTGCGGCTGCAAGCTGATTTCAAGCCTTCTCTGAACGCATCCGATGCCCATTGAATTGCCGGAGGCGTCCTCGGATAAGGAACGGCCCACGCCGCTGAATCCGATCGTCTGGCTGGTGCTCCTGTCGGGGTGCCTCGCCGGCGGTATTGCCTGGACCTTGCTCACCTGGCCCAAGGGCCAACCGACGGGCACGCCGTGGTTCTGGATGCGGCTGCTCGGGTATCCCACCCTGGCGTGGGCCGCCTTGTTCGGCATTCGTCTGCACTTCCATGAGGAAGACAGCAATCATCTGGCGGCGAGGGAGGAGATCCGGCAGGCGGATCGCGCGGAAGCCATTGCCTTTGGTACCGAGCCATTGGCGGTGCTCGGCGCCGTGTATCTGTGCGCCCTGGGGACCGATGGCGTGCCGGGCCGGATTTCACAAAAGGAAGCGGCACTCCAGGCGCGCACGCTGGAACGGCGCATGCCGGCGGTTCGGCATACGCGGCTGGCATTGGGTGAAGGCGGCGGAAGCATCGACCGCTACCGGCAGGCGTTCCAGGCGCTGCTGCAGGCCATCGAAGCACCGTTACGCACCTTGCCGCCAAGGGTGCCTTTCGACGTGCAGCTACAGTTGCCAGGGGAGGCCGATCCGGAGTCATTGCTGACGGTATGGAAGACATGCTGGGACGGCCGCGACCTGCGTTCGGCCGAGGCAAGGCTGGTGCCGGCTAACGAAGGCCTGATGACGCTGGATGCCTGGCTGGATGAATACGGCGGCCCTGCGCTGGAAAAATTCACCCTGTTCATCGCCGTCCAGTTGCACGACAGGCCGCCGGAGAACAGTGGCGAGACCGCCGCGGCCTTGCTGCTCGGCTGGGCACCGTTGGCGGAGCGGCGAGACCTGGCACCCATCGCGATGTTGCATCGCCCCGTGGCATGCGAAACCGATGGGATCGCTGAGGCCATGACGACTGCTGCCCTGTGTGGACGAGCCAAGCCCGAGGAGCTTCCTCACCTTTGGCAATCCGGCCTGTCCAGGCCGGACAAGGCGGCGCTGCTCAAGGCCGGGTCAGAGGTGGCTTTGGGCGCCGCGCGGGAGGACGCATTGCCTGGTGTGCACGACATTGATACGGCCATTGGCAACCCGGGCGCGGCGGCGGGCTGGTTTGCCACCGCGCTGGCCATCGAGCAGGCACAGCAGACCCAGTCGCCGCAGTTGATTGCCTGCCGGGAGCACGCATTGCGGCTGGCGGTGGCGCGCCCCGTTGCACACCATAGCGGAACGGAAACGACTTGATGGAAAAGCGGAAGAGTCTGGGATACAGGATCGCGGTCATCGCTATCACGGCGGCAGCGGCCGCCACGCTGTATTTCCGGGGTGCCGGCGGCGACGCGGCCCTGAGACAGGCGGAGATCGCGGCGCTGGTTGGAGTGGCGGCAATATTGCTGCGCGGTCCCGTTGTTGCAGCGTGGAACGCAGTGGCACGCCGCTCGGGGGACCGAAAGCGGCACCAGCGCGATCCGGTTGCGCGCGCGGGCAAGAGCCCTGCCGCCAACGTGGATCTGACGGCGCTGCTGTATGCGAACCTCAAGTTCGCGTTGCGCGACCGGCACTGCCGCCGCCTGCCCCGCCTGCTGATGACGGGCGACGATGCCGCCATTGGCCGGCTATTGCCAGAATTGATCGGCACCGGCTGGCTTGAAACGTCGGAAGCGTTGCTGCTGTGGAGCCGGACCGGCAAGGATGGGCAGCTGGACATTGCGTGGCTCAGGCAACTCTACAAACTGCGCCGGCGCCGGCCCGTGGATGCGATAGTCGTCGTGACCAACGGGGAGACTGACCTGCCGGCGCAGGGTCGCGGCACGATCCCGCAAGGCATGAGCCTGGCGCGCATTGCCGAGGTACTACGCTGGTCGGCTCCGGTGTACGTGCTGGACGTCGCGCAAACGGACACGACGACAAGCGGCAACACCCCGGTAATTGGTTGCGAACTGCCATGGCAGGCGGACACCTCCGCGATCCACGCCGCGCTGCAGTCCGTGCGCGACCGCCTGGCAGTGCGTAGCGTCGAGCACCTGATTCGCGACAACCGTGATCGCTACATGGGCGAGCTTTCCGCGCGGCTCGACACCCGTGCCAAGGCGCTTGCCGAATGGATTGGCGGTATGGCAAGCCATCGACGCTGGCGTATCCCGTTCAGCGGTATCGTGTTCGCCCCATATCCGGGCAGTACAGCAGATGTGGACTCCGAGTCCAGTGCCGACCTGCCCCTCTGGCAGTACCTGGGCGACGCCGCCCGCCGCCATCCAGGCCGGCGGGTCGGTTGGCATCCGGTCACGGTATTCTCGACATTGGGGCTGACGGCCATCGGTATCTGGTGCGCCGGCATGCTGGTATCGGGCGCGCTGAACGGGCGGGATGTGCATGCCGCCCAGCAGGCTGTCATCGACATCCGGACGGCCCCCAACACCGCCATGCGCCTGCGTGCGCTCCTTGCTTTGCAGCAACAGATCGAGCGTTACGAGTACCGCACCGGGCATCACGCTCCGCTCGCGGCGCGTTTCGGCCTCAATCGCGATGCGGCGGTCCTCGACGCCTTGTGGAAGCCATACACGCAGGCCAGCCGCCAACTGCTCGCCACGCCCGTGCAGCAGGACCTGGAGGCCTCGCTGGCAGATCTCGCGCAAATGCGCACCGACTCGCTGGACGATCAGACCAGTCGCTGGGCGCTGGGCGGTCACCAGGGCCTCAAGACCTACCTGATGCTGGCCCACCCCGAGCGCGCCGACCCCGCCTTCCTGGCCCCGCAACTCATGCAGCACTGGTCCACCGACGCGCGGATCACGCCGGGCGAGCAGCAGGATCTCGCCGAACGCCTGCTCAAGTTCTATGCACAGCACCTGAAGGCCAACCCGGCCTGGCGCATCGAGCCCCGGCCCGAACTGGTGGCCGGCGCGCGCCAGACCCTGCTTGAGGTCATCGGGGAGCGCAATGCCGAAGCCACGGTCTACCAGGGCATCATCGACGCCTTCGGTGACAACGGCGGCAACAAGTACCCGGACCAGAACCTGGTGTCGCTCACGGCAGGCACGGATCCCCGCGGGCTGGTACGCACTGCCGCGATCGTGCCCGGCGTCTTCACCCGCCAGGCCTACGAGGGCTATGTCGCTCCCGCGATCGAGGCGGCCGCCAGGCGGACAGAGATCGCCAGCGACTGGGTGCTGACCGACGACAAGCCGCAGGGCGCTCCACAGACGGCGCGCCGCTCGGCCGAAGCCCTGCAGGCGGCCCTGACCGAACAGTACTTCGCCGACTATGCGGAACGCTGGCAGCGCTTCATGAACAGCCTGCAGTGGGAACCGGCGCCGACGCTGCCTGCCGCGATCGACCAGCTCAAGCTGATGGCCGACGCGAGCCAGTCGCCGGTGATCGCGCTGATGAAGGCGCTCGAATACCAGGGCGGCGCTGGTGCGCGCAGGGACTCCCTGTCCGACACATTCGTGGCCAAGGCTCAGGATTTGCTGGGCAAGAAGGCGGCGGGTCCGGAAGCGATCAAGGCGGACGCAGCGGGGCCGCTGGGCGCCGCTTTCGGCCCGGTGCTGCGGCTGGTGGGGCAGGGTCAGGGCGCCGGCGCCAATACGGGCGCCATCGGCGACCTGAGCCTGCAACGCTTCCTCGATCGCGCCACGGCGCTGCGCCTGCGCCTGCAGCAAGTCAGCAACAGCGCCGATGCCGACGCGCAGGCCCGCCAGATGGCGCAGGCGCTGTTCCAGGGCAAGGGCTCGGAGCTCGCCGATACCCGGGCCTACGCCCAACTGGTGGCCGCCAGCCTTGGCAGCCAATGGGCCGGCATGGGCGACGCGCTGTTCGTGCGCCCGATTGTCCAGGCCACGCAGACTGTCCTGCAGCCCGCGCAGGCGAGCTTGAACGACGCCTGGCGGCAAGGCATTGTCATGGCGTGGGGCCGCGCGTTCGCCGGGCGCTATCCGTTTGCGGACAGTGCCAATGATGCCTCGCTGCCCGAACTGGCGCGCTTCCTGCGCCCGCAGACGGGGCTGATCGGAACGTTCCTTGGCACGCAACTGGCCGGCGTGCTGGAGTTGCAGGGCGATCAATGGGTGCCGGCGGCTACTGGAGGCCAGGCACTGGCCTTCGATCCGGATTTCCTGAAGTCGGTCAATATCCTGCAACGCGTCGCCACTCGCATGCTGGCGCAAGGCGAGCCCCGGTACCGCTTCGAGGTCAAGCCCATTCCCACCCCGGGCCTGACCGACACGCTGCTGACCCTCGATGGCCAGAAGCTCCACTACTACAACCAGCGCGAGACCTGGCAAGTGCTGACATGGCCAGCCAGCAATGCACAGGACCTGGGCACCCGCCTGCAGTGGCAGTCCGAGAAGGCCGGCACCAACAAGAGCTACGAGTTCGGCGGCCGTTGGGGATGGGTTCGGATGCTGGAGCGCGCACGCATCGAGCCGCTCGACAGCGCGACCTACCAGTTGACCTGGCAGGGGGTGCCGGATACACGCGCGGACACCGGGGGGCCAAAGGCCGGTGGCAACGAGAGTCCGGCCGAAGGGCATGACCAGGACGGTGCCGATCCCGACAGCCTGACGGCCCGCACCGCGAGGCTGCCGCCGCCGGCGGAAGTGGTTTATCCGCTCAGCTATCAGATGCGCACCGAAGCTGGCCAGGGGCCGCTGGAGATGCTGGCGCTGCGGGGCTTCGTGCTGCCGTCGCGCATCTTCTTGGGCCGGGAGCCGCAGGCTCTGGCGCGTGCCACCCCCGCCCCGCGGAAGTAGAGACGGAAGCACCATGCGCTGACCGCCATCGGCCCGGCGCGCGCCGTGGCCGTTCCTGACCAGCGACCCGAATATCCGTCTCATGAACCATCCCACCCAGGACAACGAGCTGTTTGGGGAGATGCTCAATCGTTTCCTGTCCCTTTACGCCACCGCGTATCTCTATACCCGGTTGGTGATCGTGTTGCTGCCGAGCGGCAAACGTCTGGCGTGGCCCGACCACAAGGGGGAGGGTGCTCCGTTTTGACCGCGCCGGATCTGGCGACCACCGCCGGCAGCCCGGCCGGAGCTAAGGCCTTATTGGAGGTGCCCGGCGACCTTGGCTAAGGAAGATTGCGAATGGCTCCGGCGCTCATGCCATGCCGGATGAGACATAGCCTGCCAGCGAACGGCGTCGACGCCTCAGCGCTTCGCGGAGGGCAGCATTGAAACCTGCTGCGATGCGCTCACGCGAGCTTCCGGCCCGTGACAATTCTCGAACTGGTCACAGCCACTGCAGGACGGCTCAGGGCACGGATGCAGGTCCAGCCGTTCGCAAACACGATGGTAGAAGAACTTCTTCCACTTCATGTCTGTCGTGTTGGCAAGGAAGACCGGCTCGAACATCTGGCGCAGCAGGCTTGAAACGTCCTCGCGTCCTGACAGCCCCATGTCCTGCCACAAGTGCGTTCGGCCAAAGCACCCGCAGGCAAGCGCATGCGCGGCCCAGCGGACGAGACGGGGATCGGCCCCGGCCGACCGTCCGCTCCAGAGCATCTCCACCAGGTCGCCAAACTCGCAGGGCAGGGCGCCGGGATCAGCTGGTGGCGCGTCGGGCTGCCAGCCCGCCGTTGCGGCGCCTGGGAAGCAGGCATCCAGCATCAACCGGAATTCGCCTGGCGGCAGCCCCAGCCATTGGGCGAAGCGCGGCAGGCAGCCGGCGGCGGCGCTTTCCAGCACACCCGACAGCGCGCGCGACACGGCGTCGCCGGGGTGAGCGGCAAAGGCATCGAGCAGGAGAAGGGAGCGATTCATTAGCGAAATATAGAGCCGTATATAACGGTAGTCAAACGCTCATTGCTCCGGATGAAATCAAGGGGTTGCCAGGATGGAAGGCCGCAGCTTCGGCTGCGGTTCTTCTTTCCGGGTATTCGGGCGCAACGGTGGCCTGGGCTGACGCACGCCGCAGCGTCGCGTGCGGTTGGTCTGCAGGATTGACTAGCGAAACACGAAAACCGGGATCCGACAATGCGTCAGGACTTTCTGAGTTTCGCTGCCGATCAGTAGCCCCTGCAGGCCGGCCCGGCCATGCGACGCCATGACAATGAGGTCGCAGTTGCGTTCCTCGCCGGTCCGGATGATCACCTCATAGGGGTGATTGTGGGTAACGCTGAGCGTCTCGCATGCCACCGCCGCTTCTTTTGCCGCTTGAGCGATCACTGCCAGGTATCGCTCCGCGTGCATTTCGGCAAGTTGCGCGTAGCGCTCCTGGCTATCCTCCAGCATGTCAGGCCGATGCGTGAAGACATGGAATTCCGGGATGACATGCAATCCCGTGATCCTCGCCTCAAATGCCCTGGCGAGTGTCACCGCCATGCGAACGGCGGCGTCGGAGAGTGCCGTTCCATCGGTGGGCACCAAGATATGCTGAAACATGTTGGCCTCCTCGTGGCCGGCCGGGGCATCCGCCCTGGCTCCCTTGGCACGCGCTATGAACTTAATGGTACGACAATAGTTCCCAGGCTGGCGTGACGTGCTCCCCGACCCTCCGATCAGCGGAACAGGGTGATGAAGGGGCGCTGCGGTGCTAGGCTGAAGGCGAATTCCTGCCACCCAGGTGGAGACATCAATGGTCGAAGCTTCCGGACTGAAGTCGGGCATGGTCATCATGCTTGAGGGCGAACTGCATAGCGTTATCAGCGCCGGGTACCACGCCGGCGGCGGCCAACAGGGGAGCGCAGTGTTCGCCAGGTTCAAGAACCTTAAGACTGGTCACATCAGGGAGTTGCGGCTACACCCGAGCGACAAGCTCGAAGAGGCCGCGCTCGATCACCAGGAGATGGAATATCTGTACACCGATGGTGCCGCCTTTTTCTTCATGAATCCCGACACCTTCGAGCAGATCAGTTTTCCTGCGGAAACCATGGGCGCATACCAGAAGTTTCTTCACCCCAATATGCGAATCCCGGTGCAGCTTTATGAGGGCGAGCCAGTCACCATCGCGTTTCCGCCTGCGGTCGAGTTAACCGTCACGTCCACGCCGCCGGGGCTGCACGAGCATGAAACCTCAACCTTCAAGACTGCCACGCTGGAGAACGGCATGGAAGTTCTCGTTCCTCAGTTCGTCAAGGAAGGGGACGCGGTGCGAATTGAGGTCGTTTCAGGAAAATATTTGGAGCGGATAAGGCGACGCGACGCGAAAGCCGTGATCCAGTGCCGCGCCATCGCTCCCTGCATGCGCAGCGCCGCGTACAGTCCCGCTGGGACGGGGCCGGGCAGCGTCCGCAGTACCGTATCTGGCACCTGTCCTTCACCAGGATCCGATCCCCGACCGGATGTACGGCGCGCGGCACGTCCGGAAGACGGGCAAGCGATAGCCCTCCTCGGCGACAAGAGGCCTTCGGGGCGCAAGCGCGGCGATACTTCCGCCGCGTTGGTTCCACGGTCCTCTGCCCCCTTCGAGGCCGCTTCGTCATGGCTTGCTCTTTGTCATGCCGGGCCGTCAACCCAATCCTATATTTGACACAGCGCCAATCGTGCTGCGCGACGCACCGCGATGATTTCACTGACAGGAGGGCAAGATGAACGACATCCGATCCGATTTCTCTATGCGCAAGGACGCACTGGCCCGCGACGTCGATACGCTGATGGCTGACGTGCAGGCACTTCTTCATGATGTCGAGGCTGAAACCGGCGTAGGGGCCAGCCTTGAGCGCCATGCACTCAAGGCCCGGCAGCGCGCGCTGCAGGAGCGCCTCGTTACGCTGCGCGAAGATAGCCGCGCCAAGGTCTCCGAGTGGGCGACAACGACCGATCGCTACGTTCATGAGCATCCGTGGCAAAGCATGGGTACCGTGGCCGCCATCGCGGCAACCACAGGCGCTATCGTCGCGCTGGCTGCCAGCCACCGCTAGGCATTCGTGACTGCGGCGCCGGTACGGCAGTGATACGTGCGAGTCTCGCATGGGACACGTGACATTTGCCGTGCCGGCGTCTGTATCGACTGCCTGCAGGACATCCCGTTCGCCCGCTTGCAGGCGTACCCGACCGCCATGCGCTGCACGGCATGCCAGAATCTCCACGAACACCGCCATCCCCGCCAGGCGCAGAAGACGCGCCGTCCGGCCGCCGCAGATCTTTCGTCGCCGAGCTGCCTTAGCAACAGGAACCCCGGGGATCACATCAGAGCGCGTAGTCGATTTTGACCTAGACTGAAAAAGTGCCCTTCGCGCGCTTCGAGACTGCGCAATGCAACGTCACTGGCAGCCGGTTGAGGCGGCGAATGACAATGGCACAGGCAACACACAATTATCTGCTGCCTGAATTCATGTGGATTGATGTTCACGAAGGGGGCATCATGTTGCAAACCAGTGAAATGCAGCAACGTTTTAGTCATCTGCAGCAAACCATCAGCGAGACATCACGGGCATGTCATGCCGATGCGAGGATTCCACAAGACTTGATGAACTGGGTGGATGAACTCGACAAGGAGTGCAAATCGGCATCGAAGGTCGCGTCCTCCAAGGATCAGGATCGGATCCGGCAGTGGGTCGATGATCTCGAACGGATCGGTGATCGTGCAGACCGCGCTTGCCAGCAGGCCGGCGGTCTCGATGCAAAGGTCAAGGATGCAGTCAGTTCGATGCATTCGGAACTTGCCGATCTGAAGCGCCAACTGCACTAAGCAATCTGACAGCCCCGGTCCAACCCGCCGGGGCTGCCTGCTCGCTCGCGTCGCTTGCGGACCGGCAGGTGATTGCGCATCGAACGCGCCATCACCTGCCGCGAAGGTCCGCCTTACTTGCGCCGCATTTCCACGACGGTAGGCTTGCCATCAACATTGTCGAACGTCACGGAGACCGCTTCGCCCTCCTTGAAATCCTTCAGCGATGCACGATCCTTGACGGGGAACGCCATGGTCATCGCACCCATGCCGAGGTTGGTGATCGGTCCGTGCCTGAGCGTGACCTTGCCCGCCTGCGCATCGATCTTCCTGATCTCGGCCGCCACGGGTTGCGGCGCCTGCTGCGAGGGTGCGGACGGCTTCATGTCCATGCCGTCCATCGAGCCCGCAGCGAAGGCGGCTGGAGTGGTCGAGAAAGCAAGCAAGAGGGCGAGTGTCTTGATGAGTTTCATTGCGGTTCCTTCTGAAGTGAGGGGTGGGTGGAAACAGGTTGAGGCCTGGTCTGGCGCCTGCGTATCAGCAAATACACCGCCGGCACCACGAACAGTGAAAGTAACGGCGCGGTGAGCATGCCGCCCACCATCGGCGCGGCAATGCGCTGCATGACTTCGGAGCCGGTGCCATGCGACCACATGATCGGCACCAGGCCGGCAAGGATGACGGCGACGGTCATTGCCTTGGGACGCACGCGCAGCACCGCGCCTTCCTGGATGGCTTCAAGCAGCGCGGACGTGCTGGCGTCGCCGTGGATCTCGCGCGCGGCCCATGCCTGCTTCAGGTAGAGCAGCATGATCACGCCGAATTCCGCCGCCACGCCTGCCAGCGCAATGAAACCGACCACGCCGGCAACCGACAGGTTGTAGCCCAGCAGGTAGAGCAGCCAGAAGCCGCCGATCAGCGCCAGCGGCAGCGTGCCCATGATGAGCAGGGCTTCGTCGAGACGGCCGAACACCAGGTACAGCAGCACGAAGATGATCAGCAGCGTGAACGGCACCACCACCTTCAGCTTTGCAGCGGCCCGCTCCAGGTATTCGAACTGCCCAGACCAGCTCAGCGAATAACCGGCCGCAATCGGCACCGCTTTCGCGACAGCGGCCTGCATGTCCCGGACGGCTGAGCGCAGGTCGCGCCCGCGAATGTCGACATACACCCAGCCCGACAGCCGCCCGTTTTCGCTGCGCAGCATCGGCGGCCCCTGCACCACCTGGATGCGCGCCACGTCGGACAGCACGATCTGCTGGCCCCGGTCGGTGACGATGGGCAGGCTGCGCAATTGCTCCACCGAGTCGCGGTAATCGCGCGGGTAGCGGACATTGATCGGGAAGCGCGCCAGCCCGTCGACCACCTCACCCACATTGTCGCCGCCGATGGCCGATGACACCACGCTCTGCACATCGGCCACGTTCAGCCCGTAGCGGCCGGCAGCGACGCGGTCGATGTCGATGTCGACATAGCGCCCGCCGCTCAGCCGCTCGGCCAGCGCAGACGTCACCCCCGGCACCGTCCTGACGGCTTCCTCGATGCGCGTTGCCAGGCGATCGATCTCCTTCAGGTCCGCGCCAGCCACCTTGATGCCGACCGGGCTCTTGATGCCGGTGGCCAGCATGTCGATGCGGTTGCGGATCGGCGGCACCCAGATGTTGGACAGGCCCGGCACCCTGACCACACGGTCCAGCTCTTCCACCAGCTTGTCGGGGGTCATGCCGGCACGCCACTGGTCGCGCGGCTTGAACTGGATAGTGGTTTCGAACATCTCCAGGGGCGCCGGATCGGTCGCGGTATCGGCACGGCCGGCCTTGCCGAACACGGTCGCCACCTCGGGCACGGTCTTGATGAGGCGGTCGGTCTGTTGCAGCAGTTGCGTCGCCTTGCCGGCCGAAAGGCCCGGCAGGGCCGACGGCATATAGAGCAGGTCGCCCTCGTCGAGCGGCGGCATGAATTCGGCGCCGGTACGCATCACCGGCCACGCCGTCGCGGCCAGCAGCAGCGCGGCGATCGCGAGGGTGGTCTTGGGGTAGGCCAGCACCCGCGCCAGCACCGGCCGATAGGCGCGGATCAGCCATCGGTTCAAGGGGTTGGACTGCTCCGAAGGAATCCTGCCGCGGATCATGTAGCCCATCAGCACCGGCACCAGCGTCACCGACAGGCCCGCCGCCGCCGCCATGGAGTAGGTCTTGGTAAAGGCCAGCGGCGAGAACAGCCGGCCCTCCTGCGCCTCCAGCGTAAAGACCGGGATAAACGACAGCGTGATGATCAGCAGCGAGAAGAAGAGCGCGGGCCCGACCTCGCTGGCGGCCCGGCCGATCACACCCCAGCGTTCGTTCCCTCTCAGCTCGCGGCCGGGATGGTCCGCATGCCAATGCTCCAGGTGCTTGTGCGCGTTCTCGATCATGACGACCGCGGCATCGACCATGGCGCCGATGGCAATGGCGATGCCGCCCAGCGACATGATGTTGGCGTTGATGCCCTGGTAGCGCATCACCAGGAAGGCGGCCAGCACGCCCAGCGGCAGCGAGACGATGGCCACCAGCGCGGAACGCAGGTGGAACAGGAACAGCAGGCACACCAGCGCGACGACGATGAACTCCTCGGCCAGCTTGTGCGTCAGGTTTTCCACCGCCCGGTTGATCAGGGCGGAGCGGTCGTAGGTGGTGACGATCTGCACGCCCGCCGGCAGGCTCTTCTGCAGCGTGGCGAGCTTTGCCTTGACCGCCTCGATGGTTTCCAGCGCATTCTTGCCCGAGCGCATCACGATCACGCCGCCGGCGACCTCGCCCTGGCCGTCGAGTTCGGCGATGCCGCGCCGCATCTCCGGGCCAAGCTGCACGGTGGCGATGTCGCCCAGCCGCACCGGAATGCCGGCATCGCTGGTCGCCAGCGGGATCTGCCGGAAATCGTCGAGTGTCTTCAGGTAGCCGCTGGCGCGGACCATATACTCTGCTTCGCCCATTTCCAGCACCGACCCGCCGGCCTCCTGGTTGGCGCCCTTGAGTGCGGCCAGCACCTTGCCCTGGGACAGGTTGTAGGCGCGCATCCGGTCCGGCATCAGCACCACCTGGTACTGCTTCACCATGCCGCCCAGCGATGCGACCTCGGCCACATTGGGCAGGGACTTCAGCTCGAAGCGCAGGAACCAGTCCTGCAGCGCACGCAGCTGGCCGAGGTCATGCTGGCCGGTCTTGTCCACCAGCGCGTACTCGTAGATCCAGCCAACGCCGGTGGCGTCCGGCCCCAGCGCCGGCCTGGCCGCGGCGGGCAGGCGGGACTGCACCTGGTTCAGGTATTCCAGCACCCGCGAGCGCGCCCAGTACAGGTCGGTGCCATCGTCGAACAGCACGTAGACGAAGGAATCGCCGAAGAAGGAGTAACCCCGAACTGTCCTGGCGCCGGGTACGGACAGCATGGTGGTGGTCAGCGGATACGTGACCTGGTTCTCGACGATCTGCGGTGCCTGGCCGGGGAATGGCGTGCGGATGATCACCTGCACATCGGACAGGTCGGGCAGGGCATCGAGCGGCGTGCTCCGCACCGCCCACAGGCCCCATGCGGTCAGCATCACCGTGGCCAGCAGGACCAGGAAGCGGTGGCGGATCGAAGCCAGGATGAGGCGCGCGATCATGGCCGGGCTCCCTGGGCGTTGCCGGCGGGCTCGACCGACGACAGCGTGGCCGCGCCATCGCGGTCCAGGTGAAAGCGGAAGCGGATGCGGTCGCCGGGCTTCAGTCCCTTGGGCAGGCCCTCCGGTGGCGCGGCAAAGTCCATGGTCATCGCGCCCCACTGTGCCGAGGGGATGGGGCCGTGCGAGATGGTCAGGCTCTCGCTGCCGTTCACGGCTTCGATGCGGCCGGTGCCCTCATGCTCGGCGGCTGGTGCGGCGGGAGCAGGCGCCGTGGGCGTTGCCGTCATCCGATCCGCGCTACCGCGCAGGCTGGCCTCCGAGTCGATCAGGAACTGGCCGGACGTGACCACCTTCTGCCCCGGCGCCAGCCCGTCCAGCACCTCCACCATGCCGTCGGCCTCGCGGCCGGTCTTGATATCGGTCGCAACGAACCCTGCCTGCCCGCCATCGACCATGACGATATTGCGCTGGCCCGTGCGGATGACCGACTCCGAGGGGATCAGCAATGCTTCCCTCTGTACGCCGCTGTCGAAGCTGACCGTGACAAACATGCCCGGCAGCAGGCGCCTGCCCGGGTTGGGCAGGACGATGCGGACCTTGATGGTGCGTGTCGCCGGGTTGACGTCGGGAAGGATGGCGTCGACCTTGCCGGCAATGGGCCCGGGCGCGGCGCTCTGCAGCACCGTCGCCGCCATGCCGGGACGGATGGTGCCGGCCTGGCCCTCCGGCACTTCGGCAATCACCCAGACCTGGCTGAGGTCAGCCAGGCGGAAGAGGGTCACGCCCGGCGATACGGTCATGCCCTCGCGCACCGCCACCTCGGTGACGAGGCCATCGACCGGGCTCGCGATGGCAACACTGGCCTGCAGCTTGCCGGATCTTTCGACCGCACTGACCTGGCCCGGCGTCATGCCGGCCTGCAGCATGCGCGCCCTGGCGGCACCGCGCAGATCGCCCAGATGCTCGCTTCCCGGCATGCGCGATACGGCGAGGTATTCCTCTTGCGCCGCCACCCAGTCGGGCGAATACAGGGTGACCAGCGCCTGGCCGCGCCGGACCGGGTCAAGCGTTGCCCTGACCCCAACCTGCTGCACAAAGGCATTGGTACGCGCCTGGATGATCTGCACACTGCGCTCGTCGATGGCGACATTGCCTGGCGCCTGCAGCATCGCGGCCAGCCGTCCGGGCTTTGCCTCGGCCGTGCGAATGCCGAGGTTTTGCGCGACGCGGCTGTCGACGGTGACGCCGCTCCCGCTGCCATCGCCGTCCGCGTAGACCGGCACCAGCTGCATGTCCATGAAGGGCGACTTGCCGGGCTTGTCGAAGCGCTGGCCCGGCACCATGGGATCGTGCCAGTACAGGATCTTCTTGCCGGTCTGCTGATCGATGTCACCGGCCTTGAGCGCGGTGGATTCCGAGCGAACCGTGCTCGACGGTTGCGCAACCTGCGCGCCGCGCGAGATCCCGAAGCGGTATGCGCCGTAGAGGGCGAGGCAGACGATGGCCAGACCGGCCGCTGCTGCCATGGCGTGCTTCTTCATTTTGCCTCCTTCACTGCGACTTCGGTCTGGGCGGTAGGAAGCGGAACCAGGTAGTTCAGGTCCGCCCACAGCTTCGCGGTCTTTGCCTCAAGCAGCAGCCGTTCCATGGCCGTGTCGATGGCGCGATGATTGGCTTCGGCGACGGCCAGCAACGAACCCGTGTTGGCGCGGTAAGCCGTCAGCGCCGCATCCGCCTGCGCCCGGGCGAGCGGCAAGGTCTTGTCGTCGTAGCGCCGCAGCCGGTCAAGGTTGCGCTGCAGCTCGGCCAGCCTGGCGCCGACCATGGCCTGGGTGTTGCGCCGGACCACTTCCAGCCTGGCCCGCGCGTCGTTGGCCTGCGCCAGCCGCGCACTGATTTCGCGGTCCTGGCGGTTGCCCCGGTCCCACGGCAGCGGGAAGCTGACATTGAGCGACCCCATGTTCGAGTAGGCCGAGCCGCGCTGGCTGTACATCAGCTCGACCGTCACGTCCGGCTTGCGGGCTTCCGTGGCCACCTGGATCTCCGATTCGGCCAGCGCCACGTCGCGCTGCGCTGCCGACAGTTCGGGAACGGCATCGAACTCTCCCTTGGCCAGTTGCCGGGCGCCTGGCGGCACTTCAAGCGGCGGCCGCTCCGACAGCGGGCGCCCGGCCGCGGCGCCGATCCAGCGCTCCAGGTTCAGCGTGGCGGTTGCCAGCGCGGCGCGGTTCTCGTCCTCGCGGTCGTGCAGCTTCTGGATTTCCAGCTCCATCGCCAGCACGTCCGCGCGCGAGCCGCGCCCGCTGCGGTAGGCCGCGGTGGCTGCCTGCAGCGCCAGCTCAAGCGGATGGCCGTGGTGGCCGAGCAGAACGCCGGCCTGCTCCGCATACCATCGGTCGAGCCAGGCATTGACCGCATTGCGCTGTACGCCGGCCAGCCCCACCGCGCGCTGCGCGTCGGCAGCGGCGGCTTCGGCTTCGAAGCGCGCGGCCCTGGCGCGGCGCTTGTCCGCGCGCGTGAATTCCTGCATCACGGAGATCGAGCGCATGGTCATGAAATCCCGGCTCAGCGAAAACTGGTCCGGGCCATTGACCGGCACGTTGTTGATGCCGAGCTTGAGTACGGGGTCGGGCAGACGGCCGGCGGCGACCGCCAATTGCCCGGCGGCTTCGACCGCGCCGCGCGACGATTCGGCATCGCCGGCATGGGCGCTCGCGATCGCGACGGTTTCCTCAAGGGAAAGGGACGGGCCGGATTGCCCGGGCGCCTCTTGCGGCGCTGCCAGGCCGACCACGGGCGCGCTCAGCAGCGCCACGGTCAGGTGACGTAGAAAAAACATAAAGCCTCCAGGAACGACGACTGCTGCCCGCATGGAAGCGGGCAGGACGAGATGACGTCGGACCGGAGGCTAGGTCTGGAAACTGCAGTGAAGGATGTTGAGCGGTGGCGGGCCGCGCGGCTCTGTCTCGGTGCGTAGCGCAACGCGAACCTCTGCCATGGCCACGCGCGTTGGCTCGATCACGCGCATCAGCACCGGCATGAAGGCCGGAAGCTGCGGTGAAGCATGGTCGGCGTGCTTGGAATCGGCCTGGCAATGCGCGAGGCAAAGTCCGCTCTGGTCGAGACCCTTGTCACCGTCGCTGGCCGCCATATCGGCGCAGGACCCGGTCATCGCCGCCATCGTGTCGTTGTGCTCCATCTGGTAGCGGCTGCCGGTACAGGCGTACGCCGCCGCTGCCAGTTGAGCTGCCAGGAAGACAACGAGGAGAAGGCCGGCGAACCATGGCCGGCGATGCGATTTACCCACGAGAGCGGTGCCTGTTTTGGCGAGCAATATAGCAGTGTTCGGCGCCACCCGGCAGCTTCACCACTGCGGCAGCGCGTCGCACCGGTGCGCGGCGCAGCCGGGGGCGGCCAGTTCCCGCAAGGTTCCCGTCCCGGTCTGCACGTCGGTCGACGGCACAGGTACTGTTTCCAGCCCGCAACGATGTTTCGCTGGTTGACGGGATAGTCCGATCTGCCGAGTTAAGCCTGCCTGACATCTGTTATGCATTGCACCATTTCTACGTAAGTACATGTAAATTTAATGTCTCATAAGTCACTTTTGATGTTCTATTTTTAATACTTTTTGGGTTTGTACCTAGGGATTAAGTTAGAGGAAACCCTCTAGGATTCGTACTCGGATGGTGCGCTGCAGGATTGGCGGCGCTGCCAGTCCGGAAACCCTGACCTTGCCGGATTGCCAGCACTGCTGCGGCAATCCGTGCGATCAATCCAAAGGAGATACGCATGTCACCTTTTACGCCCGATCAATTTGCTGCGGTGCAGAAGTCGAATCTGAATCACCTGTTCGCGCTGACGAACATGGCCTTTGACGGCTTCCAGAAGTTGACCGAGCTGAACCTGCAGGCAGCCAGGACGACGCTTGCCGAAGGCCAGGAAAATGTCCAGGCGGTGCTGGCCGGCAAGGACCTGCGTGAAGTGCTCGCCGTGCAGAGCAATCTGGGTCAGCCTGCCGCGGAGAAGGCCGTTGCCTATGCGCGCAATGTGTACGAAATCGCGTCGAACACGCAGGCGGAACTGTCCAAGGCGGTCGAGGCCCAGTACGAGCAGCACAACCGCAATGTGCAGGCCTTCGTTGACACCTTCGTGAAGAACGCCCCGGCGGGCTCGGAAGCGCTCACTGCGCTGCTGCAATCCAGCGTGGCGACTGCCAGCAGCACCTATCAGTCCTTCCAGAACGCGGCAAAGCAGACGGCCGAAGTTGCCAAGGCCAACTTTGCCACGACAGCCGCGGCCGCCAGCGGCGCGGCACAGCAGGCAGCGTCCCGCGCTTCCAAGCAGTAACGGCGTACCGCTGGCCATGCAGGCCATGCCAGCGCGCTGAACAGAAATCGCGGGCTTTGCCGGCCGGGGACGTCAGGTTCCCTGGCTTGCGGCACCGCGACGCCAACCTTCCCGAAGACATCTGCAAAGCCGGACCGGATTATCCGGTCCGGCTGGCCCGCGCTTTTTTCGCGCCAGGGCAACGGGAAATTGCCAGTAACAATCGGGGGAGAGGCCCATTCCGGCAAGGCACGGGCCTTTTAACCTTACGACTAAGACACACGCAGCATGACGAAGAGAATCGCACTGGTAACAGGTGGCATGGGTGGGCTGGGAGAAGCCATCAGCATCAAATTGCACGACGCTGGCTATGCCGTGGTCGTGACGTACTCGCCGGGCAACGCCAACGCGCAGGACTGGCTGGCCGCGATCGCCGCCACCGGCCGCGAGATGCGTGCCTACGAGGTCGACGTATCCGACTACGACGCGTGCCAGGCTTGCGCGGCGCAGATCCTGGCTGACGTGGGCCGCGTGGATATCCTGGTGAACAACGCCGGCATTACCCGCGACATGGCCTTCAAGAAGATGGACAAGCCGAACTGGGATGCCGTGATGCGGACCAACCTGGATTCGGTATTCAACCTCACCAAGCCGCTTTGCGAGGGCATGGTCGAACGCGGCTGGGGCCGCATCATCAACATCTCGTCGGTCAATGGCTCCAAGGGCGCCTTCGGCCAGACCAACTATGCCGCCGCCAAGGCCGGGATGCACGGCTTCACCAAGTCGCTGGCGCTGGAAGTGGCAAGAAAGGGCGTGACGGTCAACACGGTCTCGCCGGGCTACCTTGCCACCAAGATGGTCAACGCCGTGCCCAAGGAAATCATGGAAACCAAGATCCTGCCGCAGATTCCGGTTGGCCGCGTCGGCAAGCCGGAAGAAGTCGCGGCGCTGATTGCCTACCTGTGCTCCGAGGATGCGGCCTACGTGACCGGGTCCAATATTGCGATTAACGGCGGGCAGCACATGCAGTAAGGCTGACCGGCATCGTGCTCGCCGCTTCGGCGAACCTGTTCCCCCGAAGCGGCGAGGCGCAAGCGCCGGGCCCGGTGCCGTCGCAGCATCCCTGCCGGGACACGGATTATTGTCCATACTGAACTTTGACTGGCGGACAGACGCATTCCGCCGGGAACAACCGCGTATGGAGGGGTAATCGTGTTCAAGCACATCTTGCTGGCCACCGACGGCTCAGAACTTTCAAAAATGGCGATGGAGGCGGCTATCGGTTTTGTCAAAGCCGGTGGCGTCAGGCTGACTGTCTATACGTGCATGGAGGAGTATCCCTACCTGGTGACAGGCGATGCCGGCCATCCCAGGCGCAAGGTCTTCGAGGAGCACGAGGCCGAGCGGGCAAGCACGCTGCTGCAGGAGGTTGTCGCAGCAGCCAAGGCGGCAGGCGTGACCTGCGAAACGGATATGACGACAAACATACCGTACAGAGGCATCATCGATGCCGCCGCGAGGCACGGGTGTGACGTGATCTTCATGGCGTCGCACGGCCGCAGGGGGCTGGAGGGCCTGCTGGTGGGAAGTGAAACCCAGAAGGTGCTCACGCACTGCCGGATCCCTGTTCTCGTCTACCGCTAGCGACGGGAGCGCGCAGCGCTCCGGCCACGGTGCAAGGCTTGCCGTCGAACCCTACCTAAGGGAGAAAATGCCATGACGGAACTCGAACAGGACAAGGTCGTCGGCGTGCTCAATCGGATACTCGAGGCCGAGCTTGCCGGGGTTGTGCGCTACACGCACTACTCATTCCTGATCTTCGGCTTCGGCCGCATTCCCATCGTGTCGTGGCTGCGCGAGCAGGCGAATGAGTCGCTGCTGCATGCGCACCAGGCGGGGGAATGGATCACGACCCTCGGCGCCTATCCATCGCTTGGCATCGGCGAACTGCTGGACAGCCACACTACCGATATTGGCACGATCCTGCGCGAATCGCTGGCGACGGAGATGCAGGCCCTGGCGCTGTACCGTGAACTGCTGGGCCTGGTCGAAGGCCGCTCCGTCGCACTGGAGGAGTATGCGCGGCAGCTGATCCAGCTGGAGGAACTGCATGCGGGTGAGGTCGAGAAGATGCTGCGCAAGCCTGGTGCGGCGACGGCGGGGCAGGCGAAGCCGACCTGACCAGGTCGGCGCCTTGAGGCCGCAGGCTTGCATGATAAGCCCGGCGGCGAGCATGCCAATTCCCGCGAGGGACTTCAGTGACTTCTTGGCTGTCAGAACTCCAATCCAAGTTGTGCCGCGATGTTGGTGCTGTGCGTGCGGAAGTGGTCCGGCTTCCTGACGGGGGTGCCGACGGTTACCTCATATGACAGCGCCGCCAGGCTGCCCAGGCGCCAGCGACCGCGCGCCCCAATCACGGCGCCCATGAGGCTTTGGCCTACCAGGAAGGCGGCGGATGGGCCACTGACGTGTCCCATGTCGAAGCCGACGAACGCCTCCTGGCCGGTGTTGCCGATCTGCCAGGCGAGGTCGTTGCGCATGGTGACGCCGTTCTCGGCGGCCAGCGTCAACTGTTCATCGAAGCCGCGTACCGAATAACGGTTGCCGATGACGAAGTAATCTGACGGCAGGATACGCGTGGGCGCGTATTGGCCGCGTACCGAGCCCTGAAAGCGCAGTCGCTGCCCGGCCATCTGGAAGGGGACAATGAGTCCAACATTGCCCAGCAGGATCTGCGAACGGCCATCCCAGCTCGGATCGCTCAGCACGAAGCCTGGTGCCTTGGAATGGTCTGGCAGTGACTGGCGCCAGGCCGCTCCTATATCGAAGATGCTGCTGCCGAAGTACTGACGATGCGAGGCGCCCAGTTCGAAGCCGACGAAATCGCGGTGCTGCACGGCCAGGTCCAGCCCATCAATGCTGCTGCTGGCGGATTTGCGGAACACCTTGCCGTAAAGGCTGGTTTTGCCCGACGCGTTGCGAAACGGCACGTAGCCAAGCCCCGCCTCAATCTGCGTGTTGCGCCCGCCGTAGACGAGATCACCGTCGAAGCCCGCCACGGTCTGCTTGTAGCGCGACTGGTTGGCGTTGAAGAAGGCGTTCCAGTAGCCGAACGGGATGTTGTAGTTGATGGCTGACGAACGCGTGCCGGCCGAGCCGTTGCCGACATTGGCGTTGGTGTTGCCGGAGACGGTCAGGCTGTCATAGAGGAACAGCGGCGAATCCACCGTCAGCGTACCGCCCATCTGGTACTTGCCCGTGTTCTCCAGTCCGGCGTTGTCCCCCGTGACGAGGGCGTGCCAGCGCTTGCCGGTGCCGGGCCTGATGACGACATCGGTGGCGCCCGGTGTCTCACCGGGCACGAGGTCGATGCTGGCATCGGCCTGGCCTTGCAGGCGGCGCATGTTCTCCATGCCCTGGTCGAGGTCGCGCTGGTTCACCATTCCGCCGGGGCCGGTCGGCAGCACCGTGCGCCACCAGCCGGGCGTGCCGTCGGCCTTGATGCCGGTAATGCGCCCGGCCACCACGCGCAGGCGCAGCGTGCCGGTGGACAGGTTCTGCTCGGGGATCAGCACACGGGTGGTCACGTAGCCCTGGGCGACGAGGCGTGCAGAGAAGTAGTCCTTGATTGCTTCCAGCCCCTTGCCGCCCACGCACTGGGTAGGAAGGATGCCAGCCTCGGCCTGCAGCCATTCGAAATCCTTGGCGCTCTCCCAGCGCACGGTCTTGATCGGGAAGCAGGGCGACTCGGCGGGCAGGATCAACGGTCCCGCACTGGCAGGCTCCGTGGGCGAAGCCGTGAGCACATCGGGGCGGGCCATGGCGCGCTCGCGCGCGGCCTCCTGCTGCTGTTCCTGGCGGCGCTCGATGGCGGCGTTCGGAGTCACCGGCGGGAAGAAGGGCATGGCCTGGGCGACCGCCAGCGAGGGCAGTGTCAGGATGAACGGGACAAAAGGGGAGACACCGCGCGCCTTGCGGCGCGCGTTCATTGAACTGTAGAACATTCGTTTGCGGTGTTACGACTTGTGGTCGTCCGAGTCGGACTTGCTCGAATCAGGAGCTTCTTTGGGGGAATCCTTGTAGGTTTCCTTTGCAATCCGCCCCGGGGACTTTCCGAAGGGACGGAGATGAAGGGTCGCCGCTTTTGCCGAATATCCTCCAATAGCCATCAACGCCATCCCTAGGGACAGGCCAATCATCTTTGTGGAGTAGTTACTGGAATATTCCACTGAGAGATAAATTATCCATAGGCCTGCCGCAAAAAATAGACCGCATCCGAAGCCGGTGAGATTGTCGTTCTTAATTAACCATTTCATAGCGGTTGATGACTATTTATTTATCCAATCTTGGAAGTTATTTGCGGGTTTCGAGTTTTTAAATAATTCCATTGTCTCATTGACTCCAGGGACGAGGACAGGGCCGACGATTGGAATCTTGTTGGCAAGTTCCGCGCCAAGCGAAGTTGCTGTTTCCACCACCATTTGACCGGTGTTTGGCTTTAGTGCTTGGGTGACAGCTATCGATCCGAGGTTCACCGTCGTTCCGCCAAGGGCGACGGCTTCCGCAAGCGGCACATGCGGGCCAGGAATGCTTGCAGCAGCTGTTGCAGCAGCAGAGATTCGACCCGCCTGACTCCCAATGAAGCCAGCAGTATCAGCCGCGCCTTCACGAACCGCGTTCTTGTGTTGATCATCTGCCCAACCACCACGAGTCGGCACCAAGTCACTCATACCGCTTTGACCAGGCTTCGGATCATTGGCGCGCTCCCAAGGTAAGCCGTTGTAAGCATCTCTGGTCATCCCAAAGAACACGGATTTCTTGTCGGCTATGCTATCCATCGTCGTATACGTAAAGAACCCCTGTGCCTGCTGATCCTTGATCCAGGCCCGTTCACTTGCGAGCGACGCAGCGGTTGGCGTACTCACGAAGTTAGCGTTGTACAGCGGACTGCCTTCCGGGTACTGCGACCAGCATTTCACTTCATAGCATGCCGCTTTGGTCAGTCGGTCTGCCTTGTCATTGTCATCTGCGGCGGCTGCCTGAATCAGATTCTTCTCGGTGACGCGCAACTCGCGGTTAAACCTGTCCGCATTTGCCGCGGTCGCTGCGCCAGAACCGCCACCAACGACGGCGCCAATTCCACCTGCCGCAATGTTAGCTGCCACATTGCCGATGGCTTCATCCAGGTTGGCGTTTCCGGTGCCGGCGCCGCCCGATCCTGCAACTGCAATTTTGTCGCCGAGAGGGGCCGCGAGCGATGCAGCGCCAGCTCCTGCTGCACCTGCAACGGCACTGCCGCCACCCAGGGCAGCGACCAGTGCTCCGCCAGCGCTGTGGAGCGCCGCCCGATACGCACCGCCTTCCTCCCACTTCTTGGCGTCATTTTCATACTGCGCTGCAAGTTCCAGATTACCTGCATCGTGCGCCTGTTGGGCTTCTGCGCGGGCCTCACGCTCCTTTGTATTAGCGACTTGGCCTACTGTCTTGGCAACCGCCTCACCCGCCGCCTGGGCAGCGGTCATCATGTCTGATTGCTTGTCAAGGACGTTCTTCAGATTGGGAGTCTTGCCCACCGTGGTGTTGCTGCCCGCCGTGTCCCGCTTGAGGTCCGCCAGGTCCTGCTTCTGGTTGGCCTGGTCCCGAATCGTGATGGTGCCGTTCGCGATGGCGCTGTGCGCGGTCCGGTCCTGGCTGCCGCTCTCGTGCTGCGGGATAGTCGGTTTGATGCCGCCGGTGTTCTTGCCCGAGGTGGAACCGCTGTTGGACTGGCCGACCGGGCTGCCCATGGCACCTCCGGCAGAAACACCCATCGACGTGGCGCTGTAGTCCGAGTGGTTCTGAATGTCGCTGAAGGTCAGAGTGCCCGTGGTCAGGCTGTTCTTGTCCTTGGTGGCGTCGCTGGTGATCACCGCGCCCTTCAGGTCGGTATTGCCCTTGACATTGATGTCGAAGCCGCCCTGGCCGGCATAGATGCCTGATTGCTCGCCGACGTTCGCATGGATGCCGCTGGCGTTGCCCTTGGAGGCCGAGAAGCTGGTCGAGCCGCCGCCCTGGCTGATGCTGAAGCCACCGCCCATGCTTCCTTGCTTGGCCCGCATCTCCTCCGTGTCCTGCCGGCTGGCAATGTTCAGGTTGCCGCCCACGTCGCCAACTACCTTGCCGCCACCGACCGTTGCGCCCAGGATGTTGGTATCGTTGCCCGACACGAAGGTGACCGATTCCTTGCCCGTGACATGGCTGTTGGCCTGCGTCGTGCCCTGGCTGTCCGAATTACCCTTGGCCTGGGAGGCAGAGGTCGAGACGCCAAAGCCTTGGGTACCCAACGAGACGCCAACGCTCGCGCTGCTGGACTTGTTGGTGCTGTGGCTTTCGTCGATATCGGTGGCCGACACGATGTTGATGTTGTGCTTTGCGCCCAACGCGACCTTGTTGGCATCGATGTTCGAGCCTGCGATGTTCAGGTCACCCTTCATCGCATTGCCGTTGGCGTCCACCCCGGATGCAACGAAGGCGGCAGTGCCGCCGGCCCGCACATTCGAGCCATTGTGGTTTGTGCTGTCCTGCGTGAGGGTCTGCTTGCTCTGGCTGCTGCCGAACGACAGCGTGACTGCGGCACCGCCGGTCAGGCCATCCTTGGCAACTGCCATGCCCGCATCGGCCGCATCCCGGCCGGCGGCCATGCCCCACAGGGCAGAGGCCCGCCCGTCCTGGCTCTTGCTGGCCGATTCGACCTTGTTGGCGGCATTCACCGCTGCGCCAACGGCACCACCCGACACGCCCAGTGTGAAGCCGCTTTGCTTCACTTCATGGGTTTCATCGTGGTGCTGCGCGTTCTGCGCGGCTTCTATATTGACGTCCGCGCCCATGCCCGTGATGTCCTGCCTGGCGACTAGGTCGCTGCCCTTGATCGTGAGGGTGCTGCCCGCATTCAGGAGCACGCTGCCGTCGGTCGAGCCGACGAGGCTGCCCAGCTGTTGCGTCCCGCTATCATGCGTAGTGTCTTTCTGGTCGCGGTTGCCGTAGGAGATGCCATTGCCGGTCGCGCCAAAGCCGGATTTCTTCTCTACCTTGAAGCTATAGGCAGACGATTGCGTCTCGGTTGTCGTGATGTCCAGATTGCGCGTGGCCGACAGGTTCACGTCGTGCGTGGCCGCCACGGTGCTGCCGGCCACCGTCAGGTCCCGGCCGGCGTTCATGGTCACAGTGTCGCCGGAGAAGGTACTGCCTAGCGCCTCGGTGCCCGCGCTTTCATCGATAGAGTGCGTGGACTTGGACGAGAGAATGCCAGCGGACTGCGTGTGGTGCTCGTCGCGCACCGAGGCCGAGCCCTGGCCGGCGTTGACGTTGATGTCACGGCCTGCGCCGACGCCGAGCGCGCCATCCGCATTGACAGAGGCTGCCGTGGCATTGACGTCACGGCCCGCCACCATGGTGGTGTCGCCGCCCGAACTGATCTGAGTGCCGATCTGGGTTGAGCGCGACAGGCTGCTGTTGTTCTGCGCATCCTTCCCGAAGTGCTCATCCTGCGCCACCGTCACCGCGCCCAGGTTGATGTCACCGCTCGCCCCGATGCCCACCTTGCCGGTGGTTTGGATGCTGGCTGCATCGGCGTTGACGTCCCGGCCAGCTAGCAGGGTGGCGTTGTCCGCCTCGATAGTCGATACGCCCGCCAGCACCGTGTTGCTGCCGGTCTTGCTGCTGCCGGTAGACGTGGTGCTGTTGAGGTTCAGGTCTCGGCCCGCCTGGGCAAACACTGTGCCGCCTGAGATCTTGCCGGCCAGGTTGTTGATGTCCTGCTGGGCATTGAGTACCAGCGTGGCGCCATTGAGCGTGCCACGGTTGTTGTTGATGTTGTTGGCATCGATCAGGCCCACGTTACGGCTGGCAATCGTGCCGGTATTGGTCATGTCCCCCGTGGTCTGGATGACCGTGTTGTTGGCCGCGATCAGCGTCCCGTCGCCCTTGAGATCGCCCACGCGGGTCATCAGGTAGACCTGCGGCACCAGCACCTCCTGTGTCGTGCCGTCCGGCAGGGTCACGGTCCTCTTAACCAGCCAGACGATATCGCTCGTGAGGGCAGCCATCTGCTCGGCGGTCAGTTCGGAGCCGACGTTCAAGTGATACTGCTGCGCGAATTGCACCCCGGCGTTCATCAGGCCGATGTATTGCTTTTCGTTGTCGGTGTAGTCCCCGACGAAGCGCTGTCCGGTGCCGAGCATCACCGCATCGGCTACCAGGCGGGCCTCGTAGAAGCCGTCACCCAGGCGCTTTAGCACGTTGTCGGGGTACTGGCCGAGCTGCGTCAGCAAGTAGTCGCTCGACAGCCACTGGCTTTGGTCGGTGAAGCGAGGGTCAGTCTCGATCAGGTAGTGCGCACCGGGCTGGGTGTTGACGGTGAAGAGGGTATTACGCGGCATCGCCAGCGCCGCAGTTACCACGCGGATGGAGTCGCCGCCTAGGTGGGCACCCGGCGTATTGGCCGCCAGCGCCGCGCCGTTGCCCGCCGCCTTGCCGGGCAACGGCAGTTCGACCATGGTCGGCGCGGTCGGGATCGGCGCCAGGCCGGGGCCGGTGGCCGGCGCGCTGCCGTCATGGCCGATGGTGCCAAGGTTGGACTGCGAGACCGCCGCCTCCAGCGTCTTTGGAATGTTGATATTCACCGGGTCCAGCGCATACGTGTCGTAACGCCGGTCATCGCCGCTGAAGGTGTGGCTCTTGATATACGTCCAATCGCGCGTGCCGGTGACGGTCTGGATTTCGGTCGCGTTGTACGCCAGGTTCTGCACCGGGGCCGGAATACTCAGGTTGCCGCCCACCAGAATCTGGCTCTTGTCGTTGGTCACGGCACCGCCAAAGCTGGCATTGCCGCCGACCAGAATCCTGGCCGGGTCGGTGCTGGCTACCTTTTCGTCCTGGATCTGCGTGTTGGTCTTGTAGATCCACCATTCCTTGACCTGTCGGCCATTGAAGTCGTTATTGAATGCTGTGATCTTGACATCCAACTGGTTGTAGAGCGGCTTGGCGGCGGCTCGCCAGGTATCGTATGCCGCCTGGTCGGCGTTGTATTGGGTCTTGCAGGCGGGCGGCGCCATGGCGTCGCACGGCACGGGCTGCGGCGGTGCCGCGGTCGGCGACTGCACGCCGAGCTTGCTCCAGATAGCATCGCCGGGCTGATACACAAAGACCTCCGGCCCAAACTGCACGTCCCCGTTGGCATCCGGCACATAGCTGTACGGATAGTAGGCGGCGCCAATGGGCTTCTGCATCCCGAACCACATCGGCACGTTCGGGGGCGGTGTGCGCGACCAGTCGAAGGGCGGTCCGAACTGCGAGAACGGGTACCGTGCCGAGGGCAGGACCATGACCTTCTTGTCGTCATCGCCGAGGAAGCTGGGATCAGCCCCAGGCGACCAGGTGCCGTTGTTGTACTGGTAGAAGATGACGTCGGAGGCGGCGACATCTTGCGTCGAGCCGTTCAGCCGATAGGTGAGAGCAGTGATGGTGCCGGTATCGGTCACCGTCGTGCTGAAGTGGTTGTTCAGGTTGCTGAGGGCCGCGACGTTGATGTTGGCGTCCCGCGCCACATCGATGGTGGCTGAAGCGTTGGTTAGCGTGTTGGCCTGGCCCGCCACCTTTCCGCTGGCATCGAGCGCACCGCTCACGTTCAGGTCCTGCGACGAATAGATCAGCGCGTGCTCGCGGTTGACGATATCGGGGGCGCCCAGATTCACGTCGCCCGAGCGCGAGGCGATGACGCCACCGTTGCCAGTAGCCGGGTTCACGTCGTTGAGAATCTCCTGGCCGGCGCCGACGGAGACCGAATCGCCGAAGATGCGGTCACAAGTTGGTGACCGTCGTGCCGGCTTCGATGCGCACCGCGCCGCCGTCGATCAGCCCGCTATTGGAGACCGCCTGATCGGCCCGCAGGGTATTCGACAACTGGCCGTACAACTCGCCGGAGTTGCTGAGGTTGCGCCCGTGCACGTCCAGGGCCTGGCCGGCGCCGATGGTGCCGGCATTGTTCACGTCACCCGTGGTGCCCAGCGTCAGGTTCTTGCCGGCGGTAATGGTCTGCGTATTGTTGAAGTCGCTGACGAGCTTGACGTTCACGTCGCCTTGCGACCGTACCGTGCCGTCGCCGGTCAGGCTCGTGCCGGTCACGCCGAGCGTCTGATTGGCCGATAACAGGCCGTTGGTGTTGGTGGTGGCGCCCACGTTGAGCTGCGCGGTACCGCCCGACGTGACTTCGCCGCCAGTGTTGTCCAGGCTGTTGGTCGTGGCGGTGAGGCCAGTATCGGCGCGCAAGGCGCCCTGGGTGTTGTCGATGCTGTTGGCGGCCACCTTGACCGTGCCGCCTTCCATGCCGAGCCGATTTGTGTCGGTACCAGCCAGTGTGTTGCGGTTGATGACCGTGCCGGCTTGCACATCGAGCGTGCCGCCGGCATGGGTGAAGCCGGCAGTATTGTTCAGGGTGTTCGTGATGCGCAATGTGGCGTCGGCATTGGAAGCGACCTTGCCTCCTACGTTAGCCAGACTGTCGCCGGTGAGCGCCAGCAGTCCGCCAGCCACCACCGTGCCGCCGGTGTTGCCCAGCGTTGTTCCGGTCACGGTGACTGCCTGCTGGCCAGAGATCATGCCCGCCGCATTGTTGAGGGCGCCGGTGTTGAGGCTCATGGCCCCATTGGCCACCGTTAGCCCGCCTTGGCTGTTGTCGTAGGTCTGGCCGTGGGTATCGACTGCCATCGTGCCGGTCGCCTGCACGACGCCTGCCTGGTTATTGATGGTGCCGGTGCTGGCTTGCACGTTGGTGCCTGCGATGACGCCATGGGAGTTCACCAGCGCCTGCCCGCCGATGTCGACGTACAGGTTCTGGGCCGCCTCGATCTGGCCGTAAGTGTTCGTAATCAGCCCGCCGGTCAGCGTCATGTCCGTGGCCACCAGCGTCTTGCCGTTCGTGTTGTCCAATGGCCCCTGAATCGTCAGGCTGCCCTGTGCTGAGCCGATGTTGCCGCCCTGGTTGTTGACTTGGGTAGCGCCGACCATTGTGGCGCCGTTGGCGGCGAGCGTTCCCCCCTGGTTATTCACGGTGCCGAGCGTATGCACGTCCAGCGTACCGGCGCTGGTGACTGAGCCGCTCGCGTTCTGAAGGCTGGCGCCGGCAATCGACGTGGCGCCGGTGCCGCCCTGGATTTTGCCGCCGGCATTGCTGAGTGCCTGATTGCCCGCGTCGAGCGAGACGTTCTGGCCTGTCATCTGGCCCTGGTCGTTGGTGACGGCGCCCCCGGCCACGCTGAGATCGCCCGTGGCAAGTGCGTTGCCGGCGGTGTTGTCCAATGCGCCCTGAACCGTCAGGCTGCCTTGTGTCGAGCCCAGAGAGCCTCCCCGGTTGATGATGCTGGCCCCTGATATGCTGGTGGCGCCAGTGCCGGCAATCGTGCCGCCGGTGTTGTGCACGGTTTGCGTCGCATCGACCACCAGGCCAGCGCCGCTGGTGGCCGTGCCCCCTTGGTTCAGTAGGTTGGCGCCTTGGATCGTGCCGCCACCAGCGCCCGCCACGATGCTCCCATTGCGGTTGTCGAGTGTGCCGCCGGCCTGGACCTGCACGGCATTACCTTCCAGGCGCGCATTCTGATGCTGGATGTCACCTGAGGCCGACAGGTTGGCCGTGCCGTGCGCAACAATGCTGCCGTTGGCCAGGTTCAGGTTCGGTGCCGACAGGTTCGAATCGGCCCCACTCACGATGGTGCCGGCGGACTGGATGGCAATGCGCGCGGCGATGTTGGCCGTACCGGGACCGGTCACGTTGGCGTTGGCGTCCACTCCGGCGCCGATCGTGCCATGGTTGGCAATGCGGTCGGCCATGCCCAGCAGATCGGTGCCGGCGGCGATGACGCCACTGTTCGTCCACTGCCCCGGCGTACTGGTGCTGATGCCCCCGCGCGTGGTGACGGTGCCGGCGTTGTCGACGTTGGTCCCCGATACCGAGGCATTGCCCTGTGCTTGCAGGCGACCGCTCGGCACGATACGCACTTCGCCGTTGTTGTCGAGCAGGATGTCGCCGGTGCTTGCCACCACATTTCCGCCGATATTGAAACCAAGGCCCTTTTCCGTGCCGATGAGGCGCACCGCGCCCGCATACATCGACCCCAGCGCCGAGGCATCGAGCGCCAGCACCGGCGCGGAGCCGTTGCCCGCCTGCGGTGTGGTGGTCAGGCTCTGATGGTCGATCTGGTTGGCACCCGTGATCGCGTTCAGGTGGTCAGCCCACACCTGCGCGTTGATCGTAATCGAGCGTGAGAGCAGGTCTACCTGCGCCTGCGGACTGGCCAGGCCCTGGCCGTCAATGGCAATATTGCCCTGCTTCACATCAAAGCCTGCAAGGCTGCCATCGGGGCCGTACAAGGCGCGCCCGGTTGAAAGCGTGAAGCGGTCGGCGCCAATCGTGCCACATCCCGAACAGGTAATACCGGCAGGATTAGCGATCACGAGCGTGGCCCGGTTCCCGGCGATTTCTTGCATGCCAAGGATCTGCGACGGGTTGGGTACGGTGACCTGCTGCACGATGGTCCCCGCGTAGCTATTTCCTAGCTGCATGTTTCCCTGCACCCAGCCGGCAATCTGCGTCTGGCTATTTCCCCCCGAATTATTCAGCACCACGCCGGAAGGCCCGACGTTGTACTGAATGAAGTTGTTAACGCTGGAACCACCGGGACGGTTCGGTGGTGCGATGTTCACAATGGGCGTTCCATTCGCGGCGCTGGTGACATAGGGATGCGCGCCTGGCGCGCTCTTGTCCACCTGGATTGGAAGCGTCTGCGCCAGCACCGGCAGCCCCATCATCGCCGCCGTCAAAGTGGTGAACCACAGCACCGGCAGGAATATGGTCGCCGAGCCGCCGCACGCGCTGGCGTGGTGGCCCTTGACGCGCCCAGTGGCGCATTCTTGTACGGCGACCAGCATGCCACGCACGGCATTGAAGACGAGACGATAGAGCTTGGTGTTCACGCTGATTTTTCTTTGAATTCAGATCGCACGCAGCAGGCAACAGCAGGCGGGAATCCAAACGAGTGGGGTCAACCATCGGGGCGAAATTTAGAACATAAGGCGATGCCCAGAGTGCAGGATTTAACGACCTCGTTTGCCGTTATGTCTCTAGGATTTGTCCTAAATCTCGCGATTCCACCGCGATATTTCGGGAGACTTGATCCGGCAGAAAGCCGCGCATCCACATACACCAGCGAGCCTATCGACACGGGCCGTGGTTAGTCGATAGGATTAATTCGCAAATACGTGCTGAAATTTCAGATTTACAAATTGCGCGGGTGCGCGAGGGCCGCGATAGCGAGGATCAGCGCTATCGGGATATTGGTGGGATGGTGCGAATGCTGAAGATGGCCGGGCCGTTAGTCCGGCCATTGAGTATTCATTTGGGGGGCGCAGCGCTTGCGTAGATAGCCAGGCACTTCCCAGGACTCGACGTTGATGGACCCGTCTTCCAGGCCAGCGTCGACGACGCCTCACGTCGACCCGCGTTCGATGATGCGAAAGCCGACGTCGATAACGGGCTGGGAAACGGTCTTGCCGTGGCAACGGTCCAGCAACAGGCGCGCCGCCAGTGCGCCGATGGCGGCCCCGTCCACGTGCACGGTCGTCAGCGACGGATTCAGGTGTGCCGCGAAATCTGCATCGCCGAAGCCGCAGATCGCCAGGTCCTGGGGAATGCGCAGGCCGCGCGCGAGCGCCTCGACCATGACGCCTTGCGCGAGTTGGTCGGAGCTGCAGTAGATGGCCTGGATGCGCGGATCCTGTTCCAGCAGCCCGGCCAGCGCCTGGCGGCCCAGGGCCAGGCTGCTCGGTGCCGGCACGACCACGGTGGGGACGTCATGCCCAACCGTCGAGATAAAGCCTTCGCGCCGCACGGATGCGCGATGATCGTCGCCGGTGGCAATGCCCAGGTGGCGCCAGCCTTTGCTGAGGAAATAGCCGGCAATGGCGCTGCCGACTTTCACGTGCGAAAAGCCCACGGTCATGTCGACCGGGCGGTCACTGAGATCCCAGGTTTCGACCACCGGGATGCCCGCCCGGCGCAAGCGCTCGCGCGCAGCCGGGGAGTGGACCAGCCCGGTGACAACGATGCCGTCCGGGCGGCGGCTGATCATGGTGCCCAGCAAGGCTTCTTCCCGTGCGTGGTCGTAGCCCGTCTGCCCCAGGATCAACTGGTAGCCGGCCGCGTCCAGCGCGTCGGTCAGCGCCTTGACCGTTGGCAGGAACTGCGCCACCGCGATATTCGGCACCAGCGCGGCCACCATCAGGCTTCGCTTCGACTTCAGGCCGCCGGCGAGCAGGTTGGGGATGTAGCCGGTCGCTTCCACGGCCTGCCGCACCCGCGCGATGGTCTTCTCCGACACCATGCCGGGATTGCTGAGTGCGCGCGAAGCGGTGATCAGTGAGACACCGGCTTCGCGTGCGACGTCATGCAAGGTCACGGATTTCGGCGGGGTGGTATTCGTCATGCGGGTTCTGACTCAGGGTAAATCGCTAGCGGCAACGTCGCTCCGGACCGTTGACGCGCCAAAATGACAACGTTAGCATTCGTCCATTCTTCACGGCAAGGGCGATTCCTTGCCTGACAGGAACTTGGTGCTGCCCGAAATAGCGTATGACGGATGGATTATATCAATCTTGTTCGCCCAAGAATGATAACGTTGTCATTCTGATGTAGGCGGCAGCGCTGGCGCGACACATCTTTTCCTTTGCAGGGCATGCCATGACCACTCCTACCGCTCAATCCGCCGACGCCATTGCCTGGATCCGGCTCTCATCGTGTTACCTGCCGCTGGCCACGCCGATCAGCGACGCCAAGGTCCTGACGGGTCGGCAGAAGCCAATGACCGAGGTGGCCATTCTGTTTGCCGAAATCCGCACGGCGCAGGGCCATGAAGGCATCGGCTTCAGCTATTCCAAGCGCGCCGGCGGTCCGGGGCAGTTTGCGCATGCCAGTGAAATTGCCCCGGCGCTGATCGGCGAGGATCCCAATGACATTGCCAAGCTGTGGGACAAGCTGTGCTGGGCCGGCGCCTCGGTCGGGCGCAGCGGCTTGTCGACGCAGGCGATCGGGGCGTTTGATGTGGCGCTCTGGGACCTGAAGGCAAAGCGGGCTGGCCTGTCGCTGGCAAAGCTGCTGGGTGCCCACCGGGACGCCGTGCGCTGCTACAACACGTCCGGTGGCTTCCTGCACACGCCGCTGGACCAGTTGCTGGTCAATGCGGCAGCCTCGGTCGAGCGCGGTATCGGCGGCATCAAGCTGAAGGTGGGCCAGCCCGATCAGGCACTCGACATCAAGCGCGTGGCGGCCGTGCGCGAGCAGTTGGGGGATGCGGTGCCGCTGATGGTCGACGCCAACCAGCAGTGGGACCGCCCCACGGCGCAACGCATGTGCCGGACCTTCGAGTCCTTCAACCTGGTCTGGATCGAGGAGCCGCTCGACGCCTATGACCACGAGGGCCATGCCGCGCTGGCGGCGCAGTTCGATACCCCGATCGCCACCGGCGAAATGCTGACGAGCGCGGCCGAGCACTGGGACCTGATCCGCCATCGCGCCGCCGATTACCTGATGCCGGATGCGCCGCGCGTGGGGGGCATCACCCCGTTCCTCAAGGTCGCGGCCCTGGCCGAACATGCCGGACTGATGATCGCGCCGCACTTTGCCATGGAGCTGCACGTGCACCTTGCCGCGGCCTATCCCCGCGAGCCGTGGGTGGAGCACTTCGACTGGCTGGAGCCCCTGTTCAACGAGCGGCTGGAGATCCGGGACGGCCGGATCGTCGTGCCGACACGGCCGGGCCTGGGCGTCACCATCAATGAGCAGGCCCGCGCCTGGACGCGCCACCAGGCCGAATTCGGTGACCGCGCCTGACGGGCGCCGCCATCCCCCAGACAAAGGAGACAAAACATGAAAAAGCTGATTGCGTCCATGCTGATGACGGTAGCCATGACCGGGGCGCAGGCGGCGTGGCCCGAGAAGCCCGTCACCCTGGTGGTCCCTTTCCCCGCAGGCGGCTCAACCGACAATGTCGCACGCATATTGAGCGCAAAGTTCCAGGCGCAGTTCGGCGGCAGTTTCGTGGTCGACAACCGGCCCGGAGCGGCCGGCATGATCGGTGCCGCTGCCGTCAGGCGTGCGCCGGCCGATGGCTACACCGTTTTCGTCTCGTCGCTGGGGCCGTTGGTCATCGGCCCGCATCTGTCGAAGAACGCCGGCTATGATCCGCTCAAGGACTTCGACTACATCAGTGTCGCGGTGCAGGCGCCGAATGTACTGGCGGTGCCTGCCAGTTCCCGCTTCAAGACCATCCAGGACGTCATCGCCTTCGAGAAGGCCAATCCCGACAAGATGACGTTCGCCTCCGCCGGAAACGGCACCAGTGACCACCTCACCGCAGCATTGTTCTGGCAGCAAACCGGCACGACCGGTGTCCACGTTCCATACAAGGGCGGCGCGCCGGCGATGAACGACCTGCTCGGCGGACAGGTCGACGCCACCTTCATGAACATCAATACCGCGGTCCCGCATATCCGGGCAGGCAAGCTGCGCGCGCTCGCCATTACCAGTGCGAAGCGATCGCCGATCCTGCCCGACGTGCCCACCATGGACGAGTCCGGCATCAAGGGGGTGACGGTCTATTCGTGGCAGGCGGTTGCTGCGCCCAAAGGCCTTCCCGCGGAGATCAAGGCGAAGCTGCATGCCGCGACCGTGGCCGCGCTCAATGATCCGGCAGTCAAGTCAAGATTGCTCGACGTCGGCTTTGAGATTGTGGCCAATACCCCGGAACAGTTCACCGCGTTCCAGGCCTCGGAGTTCGCCCGCTGGAAGCAGGTCATCGAGGTGGGGAAAATCACGGCGGACTGACCTTGGCCGGCAGCGCTTACTTGCTGCCGTCGCGCGCGTCCCCACCAAGCGGATCGACGATGATCATGGTCCGGTCCAGCACGCCCCGGTCGTCAAAGTACGCGCTGAAGTGCGCCGGCTGATACGCGCCGGCGTAGAGCCGGTAGGACCATGCCTCGCGTTTCATCAGGGGATAGTACTGGACCGGCTCGCGCGGCTTGCCGAAGTGCTCGGCAACGTCCTGCTTGGTCCAGACGCCTGGGCGGGCCTCGTAGATTTCCTTCTCGGTCAGCATCTGGCGGAAGTTGGTCAGCTTGCCGCCGGCGTCGAAGTCTGCCGCATAGACCTCGAAGCCCAGCGGCTGCTTCGAGTAGATCCACCGGCTGGCGCCGTTGGCGAGCTGGTAGGTCTCGGATGGCGTACCGAAGGTATCGCGCACGGCGCTTTGCGGGCTGCCGAGCATCTTCTGGGCGGTTTCCACGGGCTGGAGCATGGCACAAGCGCACAGCAGGGTTGCGGCCGTGGCGGCCAGCCAGAAGGACAGGCGATGGCGCATGATCGGACTCCGGAAAGTGCGGCGGATGCGAACTAGTTCAGCATAGCTTACTTCGCGCGGGGCAGTGCGTCGCCCCGGCGCTGCCTACCCGGCCTGCTTGCGGAACGCCCAGCGCCCGGCCAGCACCGTGAAGCTGGCTACCAGCGCCACCAGCACCCAAAAGCCGTGCGGGTGATCGGACAGCGGGATGCCGCCCACGTTCATGCCGAAGAAGCCGGCCACGATGTTGATCGGGAGTGCCAGGACCGTGACCAGCGTCAGCGTGAACAACGTGCGGTTCGTCTGCTCGTTGAGCTTGGCGGCGATTTCTTCCTGCAGCAGCTTGATGCGTTCGACCAGCGCGGCCAGGTCGTTGAGCACGAGCGAGAATTCCTCGGTCGATTCGCGCAGCTCCTGCAGGTCCGTTTCCTGCAGCCAGGCCGGCGGCCGGTTCAGCAGGCGGAAGAGGGCGCCGGGCTCGGGCGCCAGCAGCCGTTGCAGCCGCACCAGTCCGCGCCGCATCGAACCCAGGTCGGCCCGGTTGCCTTGCAGGCGCTGCGACAGCAACTGGTCCTCGATCTGGTCGACGTTCACGCCCGTCTCGCGCACGATCTGCACCAGCACATCAGCCTGGTCGCGCAACAGGTGCACCACCAGGTCCAGCGGCGAGCGGAAGGCCTCGCGGCGCCGCACCGCCTCGCGCAGACGGTCCACGGAACGCAGTGGCCGGGCGCGGGCCGTCACCAGCAGGCGGTGGTCAGCGTGAGCCCACAAGGTGGAGATGTCCGTGGATGTGACGCCGAAGTTATAGATCACGTCGTTGACGACGGCCAGCAGCGCGGCGTCCAGGCGCTCGATCCGCGTTGAACGGGAGCCCTGCCGCAGGGCCTCGAAGAATTCTTCCGGCAGGGCCAGCTGGCCCTTCATCCAGCGTTCGCAGGCGCTGTGCGACAGGTTGAAGTGCAGCCACAGAAAGGGGCGCTGGTGTGCCTGGTCCGGCGCTGCCGACGGATTCTGCCGCAGCCACGCTGCCGCGGCATGGGAATCGATCTCGCGCACCGGAGCGCCGGGCTCGAACAGGAAACCGCTGACCAGACCGACCGGATCCGAGCCATAGCCGGACTCGACAATGCCCGCTTGCATGCAAACTTCCTCCCCATCCAATGTGCTTCGCGTGACGTTAGCACACCACGGTGATGGTTGAGGATTACGCCATCGGCGCCGGGGATTCCCGTGGGTAGCAGCGCGACGGCTACCAGCCAAAGCGATAGTCCCTGGTCGGATGCAGCCACCATTTGCCATTGCCGGGCAGTTCCAGCACCTGGTGGTGATACTTCAGCAACGTGGGCCGGTGGCTGACGCTGACCAGCGTGGCCTGCGTGTCGGCCAGCAACTGGTACAGGGCCTCCTCATTGCTGATATCCAGGGCACTGGTGGCTTCGTCCAGCATTACATAGCGCGGCTTTGCGAGCAGCACGCGCGCGATGGTCAGCCGTTGCTGTTCGCCAAGGGACAGCACCTTGCTCCAGTCCACTTCCGTGTCCAGGCCGCCGAACCTGCCGGCAATGTCCCGCAGGTTGACCGTCTCCAGCAGCTGCACAAGGTCATCGTCAGGGATCTTCCGGCCAAGGTGGTTCGGGTATAGCAACTGGCTGCGCAGGCTGCCGACCACCATGTAAGGGTGCTGCGGCAGGAACAGCATCTCCTGTGGCGTGGGCCGCACGATGCAGCCCGTGCCGCTGTTCCACAATCCGGCGATGGCCCGCATCAGTGAACTCTTGCCGCCGCCGCTGGCGCCGACGATGAGCAGCCCTTCGCCCGGGTTGATCGACACGCTGAGGTCGGTGACCAGCGTTCGCTCCTGGTTCGGCGTTCGCAGGGTGACGTGTTCCAGCGCCAGGCGGGAATCACGGATGGCTTCGATCGTGCTGGCTGGTTTCAGCGATGCTGCCGGCTTGCCGGTCAGGGTGTTGGCGAACGTGTCCAGGCGGTCCAGCCCTGCCACGAACCGGCTCAGGTCTTCAAAGTTGTCGACGATTACCGTCAGCGCGTTGAGCACGGCTGTAAACGCCCCGGCGGCGCGGATGGCGCTGCCGACTTCGAGCTCGCCATCCAGCACGCGTGAGGCGACGATGGCGCTGGGCAGCAGAATGGTCAGGAAGGCATATCCGTACCGGAACATATTCAGGCCCAGCTGCCACCTGATGAGCCGGTTGAAGTTCTGGAACGCCCTGGCAAAACGGCCCAGCACGTGCGAAGACTCTTGCGGTTCACCCCGATAGAAGGCGATGGATTCGGCGTGCTCGCGAACGCGGATCAGGCTGAAGCGGAAATCCGCCTCGCGCTTCAGCTGAAAGAAGTTCAGGCCGATCAGCACGCGCCCGAAGAAGAAGATCGATACAAAGGTGCCGGCGATGGCGTAGACCACCAGGAAGTAGACCAGCTCCCTGGAAATCAGCCAGAGGACGGCGCTGAAGGCAATGAGCTGCAGCAGTGCGCCGATGGCGATCGACAGGAAGAAGAGGGATTGCCGTGTGAAGGTGTTGATATCCTCGGCGATCCGCTGGTCGGGGTTGTCGATCGCGGTATCCGAGTTGAGTTTGTAGAAAATGCGGTTCTTGAAATACCCGTCCAGGTAATGGTGGGTCATCCAGCGCCGCCAGAGCAGCCCCAGCCGGTTTCTGATGTAGTGGTAGACCGCGTAGAGGGGGATTGCGACGATCAGGATGTACAGGCAGAGCCGGATCGAGGCCCAGAAGCGGTCAGCGTCCCCGGCCGCCAATGCCGAGGTGAACTCGCCGGTCTGCTCGTTGATCAGTACTTCGGCCTGGGTCTGGCCGAACAGTAGCAGGACCAGCAGCAACAGCAAGCCAGCGGCCGTCCATCGTTCGTGCGAGACCCAGTAGGGTTTTGCAATGACCCAGAAGCGGGTCCACACGTGCCGGGTGGAGGTGGCGATGCGTTCCCTTCGGGCCGAAGTGCGGTCGGCGATCTGCGGCTCTGGCACGGCGCTCATGATCCACCTCCCGGCGCTGAGCGGATTTGGTACGCGTCACATGGACTTCGCCGTCGGCAGGCTGGGGGACGGCGGAAAATCGTTCTTGAAATATAGCCAGCAAAGACGGTGCCCGGCTACTTCACGCAAGTGGCAACGCCGCATTTTTGCCGTGGCCGGCCGCGCGCGGCGACGATGGCGATGACGACCCAGGTGGGAGGTGATTGGCTGTGTTCATCCGGCGCCGGGGGGGGCGCCGTCCGTGGATGACCGGGGGGTGGATTGACGCAGTGGCCGAAGCTGATTCCAATCCGTTGCTGAAAGCGCGATACAGCTATTGCCTCATGCCGCTGCACGCTTGCTGACTTTCGTCCGAGCGCCCGCAGCCGCCTTCTTCTTCAGCTTGCTCTGATTGAATGCAATCGCGGCACGGACCAGGTTCTTCAGCGCGCGCGTGTTGACCTTGTCGCCATCGAACAGATCGATCGCTCGCCACTTGTTGCCGTCAAGGCCGGCGTTGAAGAGGTTGTCGGGATCCGGCAGGCTGGCGCCGTTGGTGAAGGTGACCTTCACCTTCTCCTTGTGGGCGTTGGCGACGGCGATCATGCCGTCGCGAGCCCATACCGGGCTGCCCATCCATTTCCATTCCTCGACGATCTCGCCATCGGCCTCAAGGAAGGTCTTGCGCAGGCTGGCGAGGGTCTTGCCGCGCCAGTCAGCGAGTCCTGCGATCAGCTCGTCGATATGTTCGGACGGATTCATCGATGCTTGCTCCTCGAATTGTTTTCGCGGGATGTTCCGCCATCATTCGATGCGCGCCAAGACCTGCTCCAGGGCCGCAAGGAACTTCGGCCATCCGCCCTTGGCGCCCTGGTAGGCCTGGCGCTGGTCGGGGCGGAAGCCCGCTTGCTCCATGCGCAGCAGGGTGCCAGTGCCCGTCGGGGTAAGCGTCCAGGTGACGACGCTTTCGAGGCCATACGCGTCCCAGGTGTAAGTCAGCGTCTTGTGCGGCTCGACTGCCAGGACCTGGCAATCCACGGCGCCCCAGTCAGCGCTCAGCTTGAAGCGGTGGTCCACGACAGGCTGGAAGTCGTTCGCCATCAGCCACTCCTGGATCAGCTGCGGTTGCGTGAGCGCGCGCCAGATCTTCTCCGGCGGATGAGGCAGGTCGCGTTCGACCACGACGGAAAGGGTTTCGTCCGATGCTTTGTTCATTGATCCATCCTCTTCAGCAGGTCTTCGAGACGATCAAACCGGCTTTGCCAGAAGCCGGCCATCTGGCTGGTCCAGTCGATCAGCGGGGCCAGGGCACCGAGCTGGGCGCTATAGTGCGTCTGGCGGCCTTCGTGGCGGTCGCGCACCAGCCCGGCTTGCTTCAGGACCCCGAGATGCTTGGAGACGGCCGGTTGCGAAATCCCGGCCCGTGCCGTCAGCGCCCCCACGGTCTGCTCTCCGTCGCGGCACAGCCGCTCGAAGATGGCCCGCCGGGTCGGGTCGCCGAGCGTTCTGAAAAGCACGTCGTGAGCGATCGGCATCTTGCATTGATAACTGGCTGGCTATGGATCTACATATAAGCAGCCCGATCTGTGGAAGTCAAGAAGAGCCTGTCACTTCCAGCTAGCAACGAGGGCGGGCTGCGACACCCGTCCTGGGTAGCGCATTATCCGAGTTGATCATAGCTGGCGGGTTATGTATCCCCCTCGGGCGTAAAGCCGGGTCGGATACGGGCATCGGAGCTGCCTGGCGCGATTCCGTAGCGCCTCTGCCGCTCAGGGCAAATGCCTGCCAGGCAATGTCGGTACAGGTCCGCGCGCGCCGCCCGGGCGCGCGGCATGCTGGGTGGCGCTCTGCCGGAGGCCTTTGCCCGGCTTTGACGAATCAAGTCTGCGGCCTTCGCCCGCATCCCGGCCGTTGATGCG
Source organism: Cupriavidus sp. LA-1 (assembly GCF_055385985.1). Classification (NCBI taxonomy): domain Bacteria; kingdom Pseudomonadati; phylum Pseudomonadota; class Betaproteobacteria; order Burkholderiales; family Burkholderiaceae; genus Cupriavidus; species Cupriavidus sp. LA-1. Next base: position 1,466,121 of record NZ_AP031387.1, read on the forward strand.
GTGCGTCGGGCCGGAGAATGCGCCGATCCGGACTTCCTCACCCATCCCGCCAACAACATGCTGCGCGTGGGCAGCGCCTGAGACGGCAGTCAGCATGGCCAAGGCCATCAGGGAGATCGGGTGGAGGATTTTCATGGGCGCCTGCTTTCTGAGTTGTAAGGCCCGGGGGCCATCAATAGGGCGGGAGCATAATTCAACCGGATCTCCGGGTATGTAAGCTATTGTTAATGGCCGACGGAAGCCCGACGCAGCGTGGTAGCCGCAGAACGGCGCGCCAGATCGGCCAGGGCGGCGCGCGTCACCGCACCGGCCAGCCACCCCCATCGGTCGCCGCGCCAACCGACCCGGTCGCCAGCGCCAATGTCGCCGCCGCGGCCAGCGCGCCGTTATAGGCGTCGGCCGATGCATTCCGTGCCAGCAGCAACTGGTTCTGCGCCAGGTTGGCTTCGGTGACAGACCCCACGCCCTTGCTATAGGCGGCGAAGGCTGCGTCATAAGTGGTCTGCGCGGCTTCGGCCAGTGCCCTGGCGGCATCGTAGGCGGCCAGGCTCGATTCGAGCGCGCTCTGGCTGACCACGACCTGCCGTACCGACTCTTCCTTGGCGCGCGTCAGCCTGGCCGACGCGCTGTCGGCATCGTTGCGCGCCTGTGCCAGCACCGCCGAGCGCACCCCGCCGTCGTAGATCGGCACCGTCACGCCCAGGAACACGCTGGCACCGTAGCGGTAGCCGTTCAGGTTGACGGTGGGCGGCTGCTGGCCGATCGGCGGAATCGCGGTGATGGCCGAGCCGCCGGACGCGTACGACGTGAATGCCGACAGGAATACCTTGGGCATGAAGCCGGCCTCGGCGGCCCTTACCTTGGCCTGGCTGGCGCGTTCCATGGCATAGGCTGCCAGCACGTCAGGCCGGCTTGCGATCGCGCGTTCGACGATCTGCTCGATCGAGCTGCGCATGGCTGGCGACAATGGCCGCAGCGGCATCTCGGCAATGCGGGGTTTGGAAAGCGGGGAGATGCCGATGGCCGTGACCAGCGCCAGGTAGGCATCGGTCTCGGCCCCTTGCGCCTGGACCATGGCCAGGTTGGTCTGGGCACGGTTCTGGGTGGCCTGGGCGACTTCCACCACGGTGCCAATGCCGCGCTGGTAGCGCGCCCTGGCCGCGGCAAGCACGGCATCGGCGTTGCGCATCGCCTGTAGCACGGTGGTGGCGCGCGAACGCGCGGCCTGGTAGCGATAGAACGCGATGCTGACTTCGTGGATGATCTTCTGGTGTGCCGCGGTAAAGCCGATGTTCGCGGCAACTGATGCCTGTTCAGCGGCATCGACAATGCCCGCGCGCTCGCCGAAATCGAACAGCAGCCACTGCAGCGACAGCACCGAGACCGCGCCATGCGTCGACGCATTGGCGCCCAGCGTGCCCAGCGGCGTGGACGTGGCGCTATGTCCGTTCTGATAGCCGCCCATTGCCGCCGCCGAGATGTACGGCAGGTAGCTGCTCCTGGCGATGCCGGCGGCCAGCGCGACATTGCGCGCGTCGTTCCAGGCAATGCGGGTCAGCGGGTTGGTGGACTCGGCCAGGTCGATCAGTTCGGGCAGCGTGTAGGCGTGCGCGGCATCGAGTGCGGCGGGCGGGGGCACGGATGCCAGCGCGGAGTTGGCCGGCAGCGTGTAGTCGGAGGGCCGGGTTGCCGGCGCCGGCTTGCTGGCCGCGCCCGGCACAATCTCGCCGGACGCGGTGGTCTCGGGCTGCCAGGGCCGGTCGGAGGCCGGCGGGGCCAGGTCGAGCGACGCGGTGGCACATCCGGCCAGCGTCAAGGTCGCCAGTGTCAGCGGGATCGCCAGCGAATCAGGTTTGCGCATGGATGGAAGTCGGAGAGGTCGCAACCGGGGCGTCGGCCGGGGTTTCCGCCAGTCGCCGGTCGACAATGGCCAGCAGGGCCTGGCGGACCTTGTCGGCCTGACTATCGGGGGTACCCTCGGCAGCTTGCGCGGATGGCGGTACGGCTCCGGTTGCCTGCAGCGCATGCAATCGCTTTGCCATTTCGGGGTCGCCCGGAACGCGTTCCGCCAGCAGGAACATGGGCCCCGCAATCGCATCCAGCACGGCCAGGCGCCGGCGCCGGTCGTCGATCCAGTCCCGCGCCGGGCCGACCGGGGCCGGTTCATAGTTTGCCAGGATCAGGTCCTGGGTGATCTCGCCGTGCAATGCCATGGCGCTTGCGGCATGGCCGCGCCGTGCGCCGGGCTGGCCCGCGGTGGTCAGTTGCTGCCATTGCGCGACGAGTGCCGCCAGTGCCGCCTCGATGCGGCCGGCAATGCTGACCGGCCAGATCCGGGTGAAGACCAGGTACACCACCAGATTGCCCAGCAAGATGCCAATCACCCGGTCGCGCGCAATGGTCAGGTCGAAACCCGGGCCAGCGCCCTGGATCACGCACAGGTAGAACGCAAACGCGATCTGGAAGCCTGCGTAGGCAATGCGCGGCGAGCCCTGCGCCACCCATGCCGAGATCCACGTGCCGGCAAACACCAGCAGCAGCAACCCGCCCACCGACGTCAGCGAGGGGACCAAGTAGACGATGGCCGCCGTGCCGATCACCGCGCCGACCATGCAGCCCGCCAGGCGCAGCGACAGCTTTTCGACGGTTTCCGCCGCGGTGCCAAGCGATACCAGGTAGCAGGTGATAAAGCAGGTATGGATGCCGGGCCAGTTCAGCTGCTGGTACAGGAAGTAGCAGAACATGGCCGCGCCGGTGGTCTTGAGGGCGTAGCGGACATGGAGCGGATTCGAGAACGCGTCGGCATCGAGGAAGCCGCCGTGCGCCTTGTCGGCATGCGCTTGCGGCGCCTGCTCGTCCAACTCGTGCGGCTCCGCATAGCGGTTGATGGCGCTGGCCAGTGCCGCGGCAACCGCTTGCTGCACGGGCGCAAGCGCTTCCAGGCCGGCAAGGCTCAGCCCGATTTCCACCGGATAGCCGCCGGCATCGAGCATGCGCGCCATGTCGTCGAGCGTGGTGGCGATCGGCGCGGCAATGGCTGCCGGCAGTTGCGCCCCGGGTTGCCGGCGGGCGACGTCTGCCGCCAGCAGGATGGCCATGGTCGATGCCGCTGCCTGGCGCAATGCCGGCAGATCCTGCGCATTGACGCTGCCTTCGATCCTGGCCAGCTTCAGCCAGCCTGCGATGGGCTGGACCCCGCCGCGCAACGCTTCATGCAGCGCATCGGGGTCGCCATCGGGTGCCCGCAGGCTGCGCGATGCCAGCCGCAGGCAATGGGCCAGGCGGTCGGTCGCCAGCCGGCGCGGAGACGGGCCCAGCACAAGGTTGACCACCACATTGACGCCGAGGGGAATCGCCACCATCAGCCAGGTATAGAGCAGGGCACGCGTGGCGATTTCGCCGGACGGCACCAGTCCGAGTTCATCGAGCCCAAAGCCGATGATCATCGCCACGATGCCGCCGATCGGCCGCAGCTTGCTGGCCGAGGTCAGGAACAGCATGGCTGCCGACACCGCCGCCATGCACGCCACGCGGCGCATCGGGTCGTCCACGCTGAGATCGGCCAGCCACAGCACCAGGCCGATGATCAGGCTGACCAGCACCAGCGCGGCCACGCTCATGACGATGCTGGAGGTGCGGTCGGCCCGGTTGGCAAAGAAGACCACGTAGGCGGAGATGGCCGCCTCAGGGGTGCCGTAGATGCTGGTCACAAGCACCGTCAGGGTGCAGGCCACCGTGATGCGCGTGGTGGCCGCCGCGCGGCCGGGGATCGGCGCCAGCAGGGCGCGGATGTCCGCCAGGCCCAGGCGCACTTTGTCAGCGGCAGGCTGCGCCATGCCGGATCTCGACGGTTGCGCTCGCGCCCACCCTGGCCAGCGCCTCCGGCGGATCCGCCAGCTTGATGCGCACCGGGAAGCGTTTGGCCACGCGCACCCAGTTCACCGACGGCTGGACATAGGGCAGCGAACGCGGCAGGTTGATGCGGTCGGTATCGGTGATGCCGACGCCGATGCTCTCGACGGTGCCGCGGATGGCCTGGCGCCGGTCGATCATCGAGTAGACCGTGGCGCAATCGCCGGCATGGATATCCGCCAGGAAGGTCTCGCGGAAGTTTGCCACCGCGAACCATTCGCCGGTATGCACCAGCAGGAACAGCGACTGGTTGGGGAGCACGACTTCGCCGGACAGCACCGTCAGCCCGCTGACGCGGCCGGCATGCGGGGCGCGCACCACGGTGTCGTCCAGCGCGCGCTGCGCCAGCGCCAGCGCCGCCTCGCGCGCATGCACGGTGGCGATGGCGCCGGCTTCATCGCCGACCGCCTTTGCCGTGGCGGCGCGCTGTATGTTGGCCTGCTTCAGCGTCACCGCGGCGTCGCGCTGTGCCACCTGCGCCTGGTCGAGCTGCTGTTTGGGCACATAGCCGTCCGCCGCCAGCGGGCGCAAGCGTTCCACCGTGCGCGCCGTAAGCGCGTAGTTCTGCTCGGCCCGCGCGATCTGGTCCGATGCCACCGCCGCCGTAGCCTGCTCGGTGGTAATCGTGCGCCGCCGCGTGCCAAGCGTGGCCTGCGCCAGCTCCAGGTCGGCGCGGGCCTGGGCCAGGGCCAGCTGGTAGGGTACCGGGTCGATCTCGAACAAGACATCGCCCTTGGCCACCTGCTGGTTGTCGGTGACATGGATGCGCGCTATCCGGCCGCCGACCGGCGACGCTACGTGGACCAGGTCGGCATCGAGCGAGGCATCGTCCGAGGCCGGGAAGCTCAGCGTGCGATGGTAGGCGTAGAAGGACAGCAGGGCGGCCAGCAGGACGATGGCCAGGGCAATCAGTTTGCCGCGCAGGGGGCTTTTGCGGAGGCCGGCCATTTTCATAGGAAGTGTCCCGTACCCAGTAGCCAGACGATTTCAGCAATCATGACGCCGATCGCCGTGTTGACCAGAAGCTGGTAGCGGACCGTTTCCGCCCAGCCCGTCTTGATAAAGATCCGATAAGACACGACAGCGCCGGCAATGCCGAGCACCGCGCTCAGGAGCCAGAGCGGGAAATAGGCCCCGAACAGGCTGAAGGACGGAGCGCCGGCGCAGCCATAGAGCGATGCCGCCAGCGCGGCGGGCAAAAGCGTGCGTGCCATAACAGTCGGAGCAGGAGCGATGCACGCAATATAACAGCGCGGATTCGGGCTTGTCCAAAACGCGCGTAGCCTGGATGCGGCGCCCGCCAGGAAGTGAAGACGCTGGTCCGCGCACGGGGACCGGGCGCGTGGCGGCGGCCGACGCCACCGCAATCCTGCTGATTCAGGCGATGACCTTGTCCTCTGCGGCAGGCTGCTCGCGCATGCGACGGGCTTCGTCGCGCAGGAACTGCTGGTAATCGTCCAGATCCCCGTCGAAGGGCTCGACGCCGCCCTTGGTAACCAGCCAGAACTCGTCACATACGGCGCGCAGCAGGGCCCGGTCGTGACTGACCAGCATCACCGTGCCTTCGAATTCGTTGAGCGCCATGCCTAGCGCCTCGCGTGTGGCCAGGTCGAGGTGGTTGGTCGGCTCGTCGAGCAGCAGCAGGTTGGGGCGCTGCCACACGATCATGCACAACACGAGCCGCGCCTTTTCGCCGCCGCTCATCGTGCTAACCGCTTGATGGACCATGTCGCCACTGAAGTTGAAGGTGCCGAGGAAGGTGCGAAGCGATTGTTCGGTTCCACTCTGGCCGGGGGCGCGCATGTGAGCCGGCGTGTCCCTGGCAAGGCGGATCATGTGTTCCATCGGCGTGTCGAGCGGGCGCAGCACGTCGAGTTCCTGCTGTGCGAAGTAGCCGATATTCAGGCCTTTGCCTTCGCTGATTTCGCCGGCAATCGGCGCCAGCGCGTGCGCCACCGTCTTCACCAGCGTGGACTTGCCCTGGCCGTTGGCACCGAGAATGCCGATGCGTTGCCCGGCCAGCACGGAACGGTTGATGCCCCGCACGATGACCGTGGGCGGCGTGCCCGGCAGTGCGCCGGTCGGCGCCGGGTAGCCGAAGCTCGCGTCCAGCATCGACAAGAGCGGATTCGGGACGTTGAGCGGCTCCTTGAACTCGAAGTTGAACTCTGCGTCGGCAAGCACCGGTGCGATCTTCTCCATGCGTTCGAGCGCCTTGACCCGGCTCTGCGCCTGCTTCGCCTTCGAGGCCTTGGCCTTGAAACGGTCGATGAACTTCTGCAGGTGGGCGATCTTGTCGGCCTGCCTGGCCACCGCGGCCTGCTGCAATACGAGCTGCTCGGCGCGCATGTCTTCGAACTTGCTGTAGTTGCCGCCATAACGTACAAGCTTGGCGTTGTCGACATGCACCGTCACCTGCGTCACCGCGTCGAGGAACTCACGGTCGTGGCTGATCACGACCAGGGTTCCTTGATAGCGCTTGAGCCAGGCTTCCAGCCAGACCAGCGCGTCGAGGTCGAGGTGATTGGTCGGCTCGTCGAGCAGCAGCAGGTCGGACGGGCACATGAGCGCGCGCGCCAGTTGCAGTCGCATGCGCCAGCCGCCGGAGAAGCTGTTGACCGGCTGGCTAAGCTGCGCCGCACTGAAGCCGAGGCCCAGGATCAGCGCTTGAGCACGTGCGGGGGCATCGTGTGCACCGGCGTCGTGCAGGGCCATGTAGGCGTGCGCCATGCGCATGCCGTCGTCGCTGGCCTCGGCGGCGGCTACTTCGGCCTGCGCGGCCAACAGCACGGTGTCACCCTCGACTACGAAGTCCGTCGCGCTCTGCTCGGTCTCCGGCATTTCCTGCGCGACCTGGCCCATCTTCCACGCAGCGGGAATCGAGAACTCGCCGCTGTCTTCGTGCAGCGTGCCGTTGAGAAGGCCGAAGAAGGACGACTTGCCGGCGCCATTGCGGCCGACAAGACCAATCTTTTCGCCGGGGTTGAAGGTGACGGACGCGCGGTCGAGCACGGCATTGACGCCGCGACGCAGCGTGACATTACGGACGGAAATCATAGGGAGCCACTTCGGAGGGGATTGGCATGATAGCCGACCGGACGTGCAGGGCTGTCTCTTTTCTGGCCGCAACGCTTTACGGCGAACACTGGCCACAAAGCAAGGGGCCCCTGGCGCACCCGGCGTTCGGCTGCGGGGCCAGCGAACATAGCGGTGAATGACGGCTCCTGGCCGACCGGCCTCAGTCAGTGCCCGCCCCAGGTTAGCGACGCGACCGTCTCTGATTGGCTATTCCATTCCTAATGCTCATGGGCAAGGCGTCGCCACGCAAACAAGCGTTTAGATGCAGACGCGATCTATAGAGCACAGAGGACCGGCAACGCTCCCATTGAGCGGCCGGCCACGGATAGTGGCTGAAACCGGCCACAAGGCCGCCATTGGAACGCGAACGATCGAACGACAATATCTGGCCGGGAAGCGACGGCTAGCCCGGTTGAATCCGCACCGGGTAAGCGGTCGCTCAAGCCCAGACTGAATCGCGCCACACTTGTCACTCCCACCATTTGACGTCGGGCGACTAAAACTACCTCATGACCAACAGCGAGCGATCGGCAGTGAACGTATTGCGCTCCGGCCCGAGAACATGCGAGCTCGCTCTAATTCAGAGGTAGCAATGACCACGACTACGTCACCCGAAAAGGGCGGTAAGGAAGGGCGGCACGCCATGAAAACGCCGCCGATTGTGTCGCCACAAGAGTGGGACGCTGCGCGCGAGCAGCTTCTCGTCAAAGAGAAGGCATTGACCCGCGCCCGTGACGCATTGGCCGCCGAGCGACGGCGGATGCCCTGGGTTGCCGTTGAAAAAGCCTATGTGTTCAACGGGCCCGAGGGTAAGGCGAGCCTGCTCGACCTGTTCGACGGTCGCCGCCAACTGATCATCTATCGCGCCTTCTTCGAACCTGGCGTGCACGGCTGGCCCGAGCATGCCTGCATCGGCTGTTCCATGGTGGCCGACCACGTCGCCCACCTTGCCCATTTGAACGCCCGCGACACCACCCTCGTTTTCGCCTCACGTGCGCCGCAGGCTGACATCGCGCGCCTGAAGGCTCGGATGGGCTGGGAGATCCCCTGGTACACGATCACCGACAGTTTCGACGCCGACTTCGGCGTAGACCAGTGGCACGGCCACAACGCGTTCATCCGCGACGGCGATAGCGTGTTCCGCACCTACTTCATCAACAGCCGCGGCGACGAGGCGATGGGCACTACCTGGAGCTACCTCGACATGACGGCGCTCGGGCGTCAGGAGGCGTGGGAGGACTCGCCGGAGGGCTACCCTCAGAGCCAACCGTATAAGTGGTGGAACTGGAACGACAGTTACGTCCCCGACGCAGCGCCCGACCCGAAGTGGGTCGAGGTGTCAGATGCCGGAGAGGCCGCTTTTCGGAAGCGCGACGGCTAGTTCGGTGAGGCGCGACATCGCTCAAGCGAAGGCAAGTCGTTAAAGGCGCGGCGCGTCACGCGCCACATCCCTGCTTTACCGGTCTCGGTCGGATGTCCGCCGGAAACTGCGGCCATCTCTGACCGACCCATTAGGGACGCCTGAAGTGATCGCGGCGAATGGCCGAAGCCGAGCCCTGAGCTGCCGCCCCAGTCCGGCGCCCGTTATGGTGCCCATCCATGATGGCTATATTGAGAACCGGGGCGTACTCCATCTAGCACGCACGCTATGTTCTGGCGCTTCCGAGGAAATGCCCCGGCAGTTAGCCGGGGCATTTGCATACGTCTCAACCAATTGGCGAGTTCAATCCACGAAATCGGTGGCTTCGGAAGAACCCCTCCACGCGTCGAGATCCTTCGCGACGGCCTTGGCCTTGTCTGCAGCAAGTTCATTGGCGATCTTGCCAGCAAACAGATGCAACGGTGGCGACTCGACACTGGCGGCCTGGATGATCAGCAGTGCCAGCTTGTCTGGATCCCCGGCCTGATGACCGTGAAGTGTGTCAAGGTGCAAGTTGAGCGAAGCCTTGGCCTCCGAGTACTCGCCGATCTGGCGTTTGGCGACTGCCAGCGCGCCGCTCGACAGGAAATCGGTGCGGACCGGGCCGGGATATACCACCGTGGCGCGGATGCCAAATTCGGCGACTTCCGCGGCCAGCGACTCGGTGAGGCCCGCCAGCGCGAACTTGCTCGCGACGTAGCTGCCCCAGCCAGCGTAACCGCCCTGGTAGCCGACGATGGACGAGATATTGATGATGTGCCCGCTGCGCTGGCCGCGAAGGTGCGGCAGTGCATGGCGCAGTACCAACATCGGCGCGAAGAAGTTGACTTCGAAATTCTGGCGAAGCTCGTCGTCGGACAATGCCTCGACGGTCCCCTGCTGCGCGTAGCCCGCGTTGTTTACGACCACGTCGATGGCGCCGAACGTCTGCACGGCTTTCGCGATGGCATGCTGGACGCTCTGGTCACTGGTCAGGTCCACCTCGAGCGGAAGAAAGCTGTCAGATTCATGACCGAATACCTTCTTCAGTGAAGCCGCGGTGCGCGATGTTGCCGCGACGCGATGGCCTTGCTCAAGAAGGTGCTTGACGAGCTTCTGGCCGACGCCCTTCGATGCGCCGGTGATAAACCAGGTACGGGATGCTGTTTTCATGATAGGGATCCTTTAGGGGTTGTGGGTTGGTGTCAGGTCAGGCAACGCTTTCAGGGCAGCGCGACGCTCATGCCACCGTCCGCCATGACGACTGCGCCGACGACGAAACTGGCCTTTTCCGATGCCAGAAACGCAATCACTTCGGCGATCTCCTTCGGCTGGGCTGCCCGTCGGATGGGTGCCTTCTTGCCGTGCTCCTCCAGGAATGCCTGGCCGTCGGCATGGATGTGGTTGGTGATGTTGGTGATGACGTCACCGGAACCCACCGCATTGACGCGAATGCCGTGTTCGATGGCTTCGAGCGACAACGCCCGCGTCAACTGGGCCAGTGCACCCTTCGAAGCCGCGTAGGCCGCGATCAACGGGAACGCCTGATAGCACGCGTATGAACCCACGTTGACGATGGCGCCAGAGCTGGCCGGCACCATCGCGCGCATGGCTTCGCGGCAAAACAGGAACGCGCCCGTGGCGTTGACCGCCTGGATGCTGTTCCAGTCTTCGAGCGACATGTCCACAACGGGCTTGTTGATGATGATCGCCGCGTTGTTGACGAGGATGTCGAGCTTGCCGAACTGGTCGATCGCGGTCGCTACGGCCCGCACTGCGCTGTCCTCGCGTGCCACATCGGCCACAAGGGGGATGATGCCGGGGCGGCCGAGGGCCTCGACATTGGCGCTGCGTCCAACGGCGATCACGTTCGCCCCCTCGGCATGTAGCAGCTCCGTCGTGGCCAGGCCAATGCCGCTGGCCGCGCCGGTAACGATGGCGACCTTGCCTGCGAAGGCGCCGGTGGCTGGATTGCGTGTTGTCATGATGGTCTCCTTGCTCGGGTTGCGTGATACGTGGCAGGTATTCAGAACGGGCTGATGGTGGGTCGTACGACGATCTCGCTGACGTCGACGTCGGACGGTTGCTCCACGGCGTAGGCGATGGCGCGAGCGATGGCATCGGGCGTGATAGCGACGCGGCGGAACTCCTGCATGGCCGTGCGTGCGGTATCGTCGGAGATCGAGTCGGCCAGTTCGGACTCCACGACCCCCGGGCAGATCACCGTCACGCGGATCTTGTCCGTCTCCTGGCGCAGCCCATCGGAAATGGCGCGCACGGCAAACTTGGTGGCGCAGTAGACCGCTGCGGTCGGCGATACGGAAAGGCCACCGATCGACGAGATATTGATGATCTGCCCCTGGCCTTGCTGCTCCATCGTCGGCAGGACGGCAGCGATGCCGTGCAGTACGCCGCGGACGTTCACGTCGATCATCCGGTTCCACTCGCTGACCTTCAGTGCGTTCAGCGGCGAGAGCGGCATCACGCCAGCGTTGTTGATGAGCACGTCGATGCGGCCGAAGGTATCGAGCGCGAAGCGTGCGAATGCCGCGACATCATCCGCCGAGGTGACATCGAGTTCGCAATAGCGGACCTTGCCGCCTGTGGCCTGCAGCGCATCGGTCAGCTCGGCGAGCCGGTCGGTGCGGCGCGCGCCAATCACAAGCCGATGGCCTTGTGCGGCGAGCAGACGAACGGCGCCCTCGCCAATACCGCTGCTGGCGCCGGTGATCAGGATGACCTTCGATTCGGTGGATGGGATTGCCATCTTGCATACTCCTATTGTTGGTTCGGACTTGGCAGCCTCTGTCCGCGATTGCGAGCGGATCGGACTTGCCGGTTGCGGCCTGCAATGAAGTGATACGGTTTCGTCGGCAGGTGAATGAATGGTAGGGACGACACGCCCCGAGGCGAATACACGGTCCGATGCCGTTATTGCCTATTTCTATTGATTTGGATGGTGGCGAGGATTTCGCAGGGCTAGAATGGGGGCCGTCGCGACAACAGGAGAAAGCGGTGTCGAATGTCCGCAATGCCGCCTCAACTCGGATGGTCCGTCTGCTGAAACGACTGGCGCCCAACGAGGGCTACACCCAATCGGCGCTCGACAGCGTGCGTCTGATGCGTTCGGATCGCCCGCTTGGGCGCACCCCCGTGCTCTACGAGCCAAGCATCGTGATCGTTTGTCAAGGGAGAAAGCTCGGGTTCCTGGGCAATGAGGTATATGTCTATGACGCGCAACACTTCCTCGTGCTGTCGGTGCCATTGCCATTCTCGACAGAGACGCAGGCCTCGCCAGAGGAGCCCATGCTCGCGATATCCATCCGTCTGGATCTGATCGAGCTGAGCGACCTGATTACGCAGATCGGTGACGCCGGGCACCATCCCGAAGGGCCGCCGGCAGGCATGGTGTCCACACTGCTGGAGGGCGACCTGGCCGACGCCACGATACGGTTGCTGGAAGCTTTGACGATGCCACTCGATGCGCAGGTGTTGGGGCCGGCTATCGTGCGGGAGATCTGCTATCGCGTGCTGACGGGCGAGCAGGGCGGGGCGTTGCGTGCCGCGCTGGCTCATCACGGCAGGTTCGGACGTGTGGCGCGGGCCCTCAAGCGGATTCACGCCGACTACGCCACGCCGCTTAATGTCGCGCGTCTTGCCGAGGAAGCCGGCATGAGCGTGCCGGCGTTTCATGCCAACTTTCGCACGGTGACGCAGACATCGCCGATCCAGTACATCAAGTCCACCCGCCTGCATCAGGCGCGATTGATGATGATCCGCGATGGTGTGACCGCTGCAGCGGCGGCAGGGCGCGTCGGCTACGAGAGTGCGTCCCAGTTCAGCCGGGAGTTCAAGCGCCTGTTTGGCCGGACGCCGGTCGAAGAAGTGCGCGACATGCGGGAGTCGTTCACGCTCTCGCCGGCGGTCCGCTTCGGCACATAGGCACGTCCTGCGCGGCCACATCCAGAATCACTTTTCCTCTTACATGGCCGCCCATGCTCCGCGCCAGAGCGGGCGAGATCCACCTCGGTAGCCTATATTTCTAGATCCTTTCCATCTACGGAATAGATAGATACTCGACGCCGTTTCGCTGGATCAACTCCGTACCTTCATTGCTGCCGCAGACGAAGGGAGCTTTTCCGCGGCGGGCCGCAAGTTACGGAGGGCGCAGTCCGTCGTTAGCCACACGCTTGCCAACCTGGAGGGCCAGATCGGTGTGCGACTGTTCGATGACAGCGCGCGTTTCCTGATCGACCCATAGCGAAAATTCGCTTTGTCACAAAGCTGCCGTTCAACGAGCAAGCTCAGCCGCGCCGCGTAGCGGCGTCGGCTGCAGCGGTTAGTTAGGCCTCACGACGCCCCCGAGGACGAGGCAGGCTTTGAGCAAGTAGGCAGCCGGTTAGGAGGCCGGAGATGACTGTTTCCTGATTGAAGATCATGGCGATGAAGAAAGTAGATGCGGGAGAGTGTCATCGATCGCAGTGGGTACTGGCCCTGCCAGTCAGCTCTCGGGGTCATACCCAAACTCGCGGAGTTCCTGCGAGCAGCGGCAAGCCTTGGCGATCTTTGCAGCCCACAGGATGGCGGCTTCGCGCGACGGGAGCTCCAGGACGCAGAAGCCGCCGTCGAACTCCTTCGTCTGGGGATAGGTCTCGTTTGTGACCGTGCCGTCTGAGGCGACCATGAGTGGTGCGACATCCTCGTTGATACCGCCACCGAACACGTATACGCCTGCAGCCTTCGCTTCGCGAATGACCTCGTGCGCAGCTTCGCCCACGGCGGCGAAGTCCTCGGCTGGGACTTCCATCGCACTTCCAGGAAAGGAGATAAGGTATTTCGTCATCGTTCGGTCCTTCGGTTGAGGTCGGTGCTGTTTGTGTGGCCTAACGTGTTATGGGGCGGGTAATGCGATGTTCCCTTAGGGCGTGCCGGAGGTAAGGCGCCACGTCGCTGGAAGGCTACATGGACGGCGCAACTGCCCAACTACAGCAACGTTGAATACGACGACGCTAATCACTTTTGCACATGACCGCCGTCTGGGCGGACCAGACGTTAGGGTGACTGCTCGAATGCGCCGGCGAACGACAGGAGATGGCCGGCATGGGTTACCCGAGGGGGATGGCGCCTGCCGGCACTTCCCGACCCGGAGCCGCCAGTCGTTATTCTCGGAAGCGGACCTTCGAATTCCCAACCCATCGAGAAACCTCGCTACGCGGCTCCGTGCAACAATCTGGATCTTTCGAATGAGGATCGACTTGAGCCATGACTGAACATCGCTGCAGCAGGTTGGAAATCAGAAGGTTGTCGCCGCCCGAATGGATGCAGGCATACCCTGTCATCGCTCAACTTCGGTCCCTTGAAGAACCCGAATTCCTGGAGCGGACCCGCCTGCAATCGTATTCGGGCTACGAGCTGGTGGCAGCATTCCATGATGGGAAAATTATCGGAGTGATAGGCATGAGACCCGTCCACACCTTGGCGCGCGGGGCACACCTTCATATCGATGACCTCGTGGTCGATGCCTCGGGCCGAGGGAGTGGTGTTGGCCGATCCTTGATGGAATATGCCGAAGCCGACGCCCGTGCTCGTGGTATGACCGCGATATTTCTTGACGCGCGGCCGGACGCCATTCCGTTCTATGAGCGAGAGAACTATATGCTACATCCCGCACCATCAATGAAGAAGGTTCTGTTGCCCTAAGGCAAGCCGGCCACGCTCAACGCGATTCGCCCACGTCTTCAGCCTGTAAATTGGCAAGGATTTGCAGCCATTGCGGAAGGTCCGTAGGCACATTTGGCCAACGTCAAGGAAATGCTGGATATTGCGTAACGACAAGGCGCTGATGCGGTTCGCCATTCAGTGGATCGAGAGTCAACAGGGCAGAGTCCGTCCACCAGGCAAGGAATCCCCTGGAGACCTTTAAAGTCAGCAAGAGAAAAGTCATCATGATTCTTGTCGTGCCTGGCGTTGAGCCTCTTTCGCTGCCGTCAACGCCCGACTACTCGCAGCCTCTATTTCCCGAACTCACTGAACTTCGCCGCCAGGAATTCAACGAACAGCCGGATGCGCGACGACAACTGGTGCCGCTGCTGGTAGACGGCATAGATGTCCGCCTCCGGCGTTGCGTACTGCGGTAGTACCTGCACCAACCTTCCACTGCGCAGGAATCGCTCGATATCCCACTCGGCGCGCATCACGATGCCGTGGCCTTCCAGCGCCCAGTTCACCGCAATCTCGCCGTCATTGGTGGTGAGGTTGCCGCGCACGTGGACCGATTCGGTCCGCGCCTTGGCCCCCTTGCCGGAGGTCAGGCGCCATACGCCGTAGGCGTCGCTGCCCTGGCGGATGCCGATGCAGTTGTGCTTGCGCAGGTCGGCGGGCGTATGCGGCGTGCCGTGGCTGCGCAGGTATCTGGGCGAGGCGCACAGCAGGCGCCGGTTCGGCGCCAGTTTCCTGGCGACGATGCGCGCGTCGGGCGGCTGGCCGAAGCGGATGCAGACGTCGAAGGCGTCTTCGGTCAGCGGGGGCGGGTCGGCGGACAGCTGGAGCTGGACGTCGACCTCCGGGTAGGCAGCGACATACTCGGAGATCACCGGCGCCACATGCATGCGCCCGAACCCGAGCGTGGCATTGACCCGCAGCAGGCCGCTCGGCCGGCCCTTGGAGCGGGTCAGGATCTGGTCCAGGTCGTCGATCTCGCTGAGGATGCGCCGGGCGTGCTCCAGGTAGACCTCGCCCTCCGGCGTCAGGCTCATGCGCCGCGTGGTGCGGGTTACCAGCGGCATGCCGATGCGCGCCTCCATCTGCGCCAGCCGCTTGCTGACCGCGGCCGTTGTGATCCCGAGGTCGCGTGCGGCCGCGCTCAGGCTGCCGGCAGTGGCGACAGAGGTGAAAAAGCCCAGTTCGGACGGCTGGATACCCGACGAAGACGCCATTCCATCTTTAATTTCAGGTTAAGAATGGTTTAACTCTACAAGCGATCCAAAACCTTGTCCACGGCCCAGAATCCGCCCCACGCACTCAACGCGATTCAGACCAGGAGACACAGATGAAGACGTACCGCATTGCAACGATCCCGGGCGATGGCATTGGCAAGGAGGTGGTGCCGGCCGGCCGTGAAGTGATGGAGGCTCTGGCGGCCGCCGGCGCAAACTTCCGCTTTGAATTCGAAGACTTCGACTGGGGTGGCGACTACTACCGCCAGCACGGCGTGATGATGCCCGCCGACGGCCTGGATGCGCTGCGCGACAAGGACGCCATCCTGTTCGGCTCGGCCGGCGACCCGCATATCCCCGATCACATCACGCTGTGGGGCCTGCGCCTGAAGATCTGCCAGGGTTTTGACCAGTACGCCAACGTGCGCCCGACGCGCATCCTGCCCGGCATCGATGCGCCGCTCAAGCGCTGCGCCCCGGAAGACCTGAACTGGGTGATCGTGCGCGAGAACTCGGAAGGCGAGTACTCGGGCGTGGGCGGCCGCGTGCACCAGGGCCACCCGATCGAGGCAGCCACCGACGTCAGCATGATGACCCGCGTCGGCGTCGAGCGCATCCTGCGCTTCGCCTTCAAGCTGGCGCAATCGCGTCCGCGCAAGCAGCTGACCGTGATCACCAAGTCCAACGCGCAGCGCCACGCCATGGTGATGTGGGACGAAGTGGCCGTGCAAGTGGCCAGGGAGTTCCCGGATGTCACCTGGGACAAGGAGCTGGTCGATGCCGCCACGGCGCGCATGGTGAACCGTCCGAAGTCGCTCGACACCATCGTCGCCACCAACCTGCACGCCGACATCCTGAGCGACCTGGCCGCGGCGCTGGCCGGCAGCCTGGGCATCGCCCCGACCGGCAATATCGATCCGGAGCGCCGTTACCCGTCGATGTTCGAGCCGATCCACGGTTCGGCCTTCGACATCATGGGCAAGGGCCTGGCCAACCCGGTCGGCACCTTCTGGTCGGTGGTCATGCTGCTGGAACACCTCGGCGAGAACGAGGCGGCGCAGCGCGTGATGCAGGCGGTCGAAGCCGTGACCGCCAACCCGGCGCTGCATACCGGCGACCTGGGCGGCAAGGCGACCACCGCTGAAGTGACCAAGGCGGTCTGCGACCTCCTCGCCGCCGGGCAGCAGGCTAAGGCGGCCTGACGGCCAGGCCACATGAGCCCGGCCACGGCCGGGCCACACCCCGCGGGCCTGCCCGGCCCGCACCGCCTTCCGGCATGGAGAGCAGCCATCCAGAGCTGCGCCGGGAGCGCTTTGCCTTAAAGACATAGCAGGAGACAGCAATGATTCACAGGCTGCTAGGCAAGCTCTACGTCCAGGTATTGCTAGGCGTCAGCGCCGGCGTTGCCCTGGGCGTGTGGGCGCCCGATATCGCGAGTGACCTGAAGCCGCTTGGCGACATATTCATCAAGCTGATCAAGATGGTGTTCGCGCCCATCATCTTTGCGACGGTGGTGCTCGGCATCGCGCGCATGGAGAACATGAAGGAGCTCGGCCGCGTCGGCGTGCGGGCCCTGATCTACTTTGAGGTGCTGTCGACGTTTGCGCTGGCCCTGGGGCTGCTCGTCGTCAACGTGGTCCAGCCGGGCCATGGCATGAATATCGATCCGGCGCACCTGGACACCAAGGCCATCGCCAGCTACACGCATGCCGCGGAGAAACCGCATACGTTCATCGACTTCATGATGAACCTGGTGCCGACCAGCATTGTCGATGCGCTGGCCAAGAACGACATCCTGCAGATCCTGGTCTTTGCCACGCTGTTCGGCGTTGCGCTGTCGCATATCGGGGCGCGCGCCAGGCCGGTGGTGGATTTCCTGGACTCGTTCACGCACGGCATCTTCACGGTGGTGGGGATGATCATGCGGCTGGCGCCGATCGCGGCGTTCGGCGCCATGGCCTTTACCGTGGGCAAGTACGGCCTGGGCTCGGTGGTGTCGCTGGGCAAGCTGATGGGCACCATGTACATCACCTGCGTCCTGTTCGTGGTGATCGTGCTGGGCGGCGTGGCCCGGCTGTCCGGATTCAGCCTGTGGAAGTTCCTGAAGTACATCCGCGACGAACTCTTCACCGTGCTCGGCACCAGCTCGTCGGAATCGGTGGTGCCGCAGTTGATGCGCAAGCTGGAGAACGCCGGCGTCAGCAAGCCGGTGGTGGGGCTGGTGGTGCCTGCCGGCCTGACCTTCAACCCGGACGGGCAGTGCATCTACTACACCATGGCTGCGATCTTCGTGGCCCAGGCAACCAACACGCCGCTGACGCTGATGGACCAGCTGATCGTGCTTGGCGTGCTGCTGCTGACCTCCAAGGGCTCGGCGGGCGTGACCGGCTCCGGCTTCATCACGCTGGCGGCGACGCTGGCGTCGCTGGGCAAGATCCCGGTTGCCGGCATGGTGCTGCTGCTGGGTGTCGACCGCTTCATGTCCGAGGCGCGCGCCATCACCAACACCATCGGCAATGCCGTGGGCACGCTGGCCATTGCACGATGGGTGGGGGCGGTGGATCGCCAGCAACTGGCCGATGCGCTGGACGGCAAGCTCGATGACGAAGCTGCCGCGGTGGTGCCGCAGGACAAGGATGACAACCCGGTACGCGCACGCATCGGCCCTGCGGCGGATGCTCACGCCAACCTGATGCACTGAGGGGCCGACGTGACCAAGCCATATTCCGAGCCCGCCGTGCTGCTGCGGCGCATGTTTGAAGCGGCGGTCGCCGCCGCCCAGCCGGCCAGGACCCTGGCGCGGCACCTGCCGCCGCCGCCGCGCGGACGCACCCTCGTCATTGGCGCCGGCAAGGCGTCGGCGGCCATGGCGAGCGCGCTGGAAGCGGCATGGCCTGGGCCGCTTGAAGGCCTGGTCGTCACGCGCTACGGCTATGCGGTGCCATGCTCGCGCATCGAGATCGTGGAGGCCGCGCACCCCGTTCCGGACGACGCCGGGCTGGCCGCTTCGCAGCGCATGCTGGAGATGGTGGCGGGCCTGGGCGAGGACGACCTGGTGATCTGCCTGGTCTCGGGCGGCGGCTCGTCGCTGCTGCCATTGCCGCTTCCCGGCCTCACGCTCGACGACAAGCAGCGCGTCAACCGCGCGCTGCTGAAGTCCGGCGCCACGATTGCGGAGATGAATTGCGTGCGCCGGCACCTGTCCGCCATCAAGGGCGGGCGGCTGGCCGCGGCGTGTTATCCGGCGCGGGTGCTGAACCTGCTGATTTCCGACGTGCCGGGCGATGACCCGATCGATATCGCATCGGGCCCGACCGTGCCCGACCCGACCACGCGCGCCGATGCGCTGGCCATTGTCAAACGGTATGCAATCGAGCTGCCGGCCAATGTGATGGCAGTGCTGGCGTCCGATGCTGCCGAGACACTCAAGCCCGGCGACCCGCGCCTGCCGCGCATCCGCACCGAGTTCATCGCCACGCCGCGACTGGCGCTGGAAGCCGCCGCGCAGGTGGGCCGCGACGCAGGCTATGCCGTGCACATGCTGGGCGACGCCATCGAAGGCGAAGCCCGCGATGTCGGCAAGGTCCTGGGCGGCATCGCGCTGGAAGCCGCCAGGCATGGCCAGCCGTTTGCCGCGCCGTGCGTGCTGCTGTCCGGTGGCGAGACCACCGTCACGGTGCGCGGCGCCGGGCGGGGCGGCAGGAACGTGGAGTTCCTGCTGTCGCTGGCGCTGACGCTGCGCGGCGAACCCGGCATCCATGCGATGGCGGGCGACACCGATGGTGTCGACGGCCAGGAGGAGATCGCAGGGGCCGTGATCGGTCCCGACACGCTGGACCGTGCCTGGCGAGCCGGCCTGCGTCCGCAGGATGCGCTGGCCGCCAACGACGGCCATGGATTTTTCGAGGCGCTGGGGGATGCCGTCATCACCGGTCCCACGCTGACCAATGTCAACGACTTTCGCGCGATCTTGCTGACGCGCGCTTCTGGAGCCTCCGCATGAGACGCCTTCGCAATGCCAAGATCGTGGCCACGCTCGGTCCCGCCAGCACAGACCCGGCCACCATCGAACGCCTCTTTGACGCGGGCGCCGATGTGTTCCGCCTCAACTTCAGCCACGGCACCCATGCCGACCACCAGCAGCGGCTGCAGAGCATCCGCGCCATCGAGCAGGCACGCGGCCGGCCCATCGGCGTGCTGCTGGACCTGCAAGGGCCCAAGCTGCGTATCGGCACCTTTGCCGACGGCCCGGTGCAACTGGCCGCGCAGGCGGCATTCCGGCTCGATCTGGATGCCAGCGTGCCGGGCTCGGCGCAGCGGGTCAGCCTGCCGCATCCGGAGATCTTCGCGGCGCTGCAGCCGGGCGCGGAACTGCTGGTTGACGATGGGCGTGTGCGGCTGCGCGTGGAGCGGTGCGGCCCGGAGTACGCCGAAACCACCGTGGTCAACGGCGGCACGCTGTCCGACCGCAAGGGCGTCAACGTGCCGGGCGTGGTGCTGCCGCTGTCGGCGATGACCGAGAAGGACCGGCGCGACCTGGACTTTGGCCTGTCGCTGGGCGTGGACTGGATTGCGCTGTCGTTCGTGCAGCGCGCCGAGGATATCGAAGAGATCCGGCAGATCGTTGACGGCCGCGCCGGCATCGTCGCCAAGCTGGAAAAGCCCGCCGCCATCCAGAGCCTGGAAGCGATCGTGGCGGCATCGGATGCGGTCATGGTGGCGCGCGGCGACCTGGGCGTGGAGATGCCGGCCGAGCAGGTGCCGTCGCTGCAGAAGCGCATCGTGCGCGCCTGCCGCAAGGCCGGCAAGCCGGTGATCGTTGCCACCCAGATGCTGGAATCGATGGTCGGCGCGCCGGTGCCGACGCGCGCCGAGGCCTCCGATGTGGCGACCGCCGTCTACGACGGCGCCGACGCCGTGATGCTGTCCGCCGAATCGGCGTCGGGCAGCTACCCGGTGGAAGCCTTGCGGATGATGGACAGCATCATCACGCGCACCGAAGCGGACCCGCACTACCACGAAGCCATCCAGGCCTCGCACTCGGAACCGCGCGCCGAAGCCGCCGACGCCATCGGCTATGCCGTCAGGCATGTGGCCAGCCTGCTGCGCGTGCCGGCAGCGGTCACCTACACCAGCTCAGGCTACTCGGCGCTGCGCATGGCGCGCGAACGGCCCGAAGTGCCGATCCTGGGCATGACGCCGCGCGTCGCTACCGCGCGCCGGCTGGCGCTGGCCTGGGGCGTGCATGCGGTGCTCTGCCATGAAGTGGTCGATGTGCTGGAGATGACCGACCTGGCCAGCCGCACCGTGCTGAAGGAGCAGTTCGGCGTGGCCGGGCAGCAGATCGTCATCTCGGCCGGCCTGCCGTTCACCGTGGCCGGCACCACCAACCTGCTGCGCATCGCGCAGGTCCAGTAAGGGGACACACATGACTGCAATCAGGGAAATCCGCGGCTACGAGTTGCTCGATTCCCGGGGCAACCCGACGGTGGCAGCCCAGGTGGTGCTGGCCGATGGCGCGGAGGGCTTCGCCGCCGCACCGTCCGGTGCATCGACAGGATCGCGTGAAGCGCTGGAGTTGCGGGACGGCGACAAGCGACGCTATTTCGGCAAGGGTGTACAGAAGGCGGTGCAGCACATCAACGTCGATATCGCGCGCGCGCTCAATGGCCTGGACGCCACGGACCAGGCCGAGGTGGATGCCTGCCTGATCCGCCTCGATGGCACGCAGGAAAAGTCGCGCCTTGGCGCCAATGCGCTGCTGGCCGTTTCGCTGGCCAGCGCCAAGGCCGCGGCGGCTTCGGCCGGCTTGCCGCTGTACCGGTCGCTCAGCGCCGGCAGGATCGAGACCCGCTTGCCGCTGCCGATGATGAATATCATCAACGGGGGTGCGCATGCCGACAACAGTGTCGACATGCAGGAGTTCATGATCCTGCCGCTCGGCGCGCCCAGCTTCTCCGAAGCATTGCGCTGGGGCGCGGAGGTATTCCATACGCTCAAGGGTGTGCTGAAGGCGCGAGGGTTTGCCACCGCCGTTGGCGATGAAGGCGGATTTGCGCCGGACCTCGCTTCAAACGAGCACGCGCTCGAGGTCATCATGCAGGCCATTGAAGCCGCGGGCTTCCGGGCCGGCCGCGACATCGCGCTGGGCCTGGACGTGGCCAGCTCCGAGTTCCATGAAGAGGGTCGCTATGCCTTGCAGTCCGAGGGCCGCAGCTACGACGCGCAAGGCTTTGTCGACCTGCTCGACAGCTGGGTGCGCCAATACCCCATCGTCACCATCGAGGACGGCATGGCGGAGCAGGACTGGCAGGGATGGCGCCTGCTGACCGAGCGCCTGGGTGCGCGCGTGCAGCTGGTGGGCGACGACCTGTTCGTGACCAATGCCGCGATCCTTGAGGAAGGCATCGCGCAAGGCGTGGCCAACGCCATCCTGATCAAGCCGAACCAGATCGGCACGCTGACCGAGACCCTGCAGGCCATTGCGGTGGCGGAGCGCGCCGGCTACGCATCGGTGATGTCACACCGCTCCGGCGAGACCGAGGACACCACCATTGCCGACCTGAGCGTATGCACCGCGGCCACGCAGATCAAGACCGGCTCGCTGAGCCGCTCCGACCGCGTGGCCAAGTACAACCGGCTGCTGTTTATCGAAGCGGAGCTGGGTTGCGCGGCAACCTTTGCCGGAAGGCAGGCGATTTCGCAGGGAAAGTAGGGCTTCAGACAGCCGGGAGCCGGCTGCAAAACATAGAACAATCAGGAGACAAAACATGCGTGGTACTGAACTCGGGCGTCGTACTTTTGGGGCGGCCTTGCTGGCTGCGGGGGTGATCTTCAGCGGCACGTGCCTGGCGCAGGAGTGGCCGGCCAAGCCGGTCACCCTGGTGGTGCCGTTCCCCTCTGGCGGCACCACCGACGTGCTGGCCCGCGCGCTGGGCGACCAGTTGTCGAAGAGCCTGGGCCAGCCCGTGATCGTGGAGAACCGGCCCGGCGCCGGCGCCACCGTGGGCGCGGACTATGTCGCCAAGAGCAAGCCCGATGGCTACACGCTGCTGATGGGCGCGGTCCACCATACCATTGCCAGCAGCGTCTACAAGAAGCTGCCCTACAGCTTCCAGAAGGACCTGGCGCCCATCGCCACGGTCGCCATGGTCCCCAACGTGCTGGTCATCAATGCCGCCAGGACCCCGGCGAAGAACGTCACGGAACTGGTGGCGCTGGCGAAGCAGGCGTCGCCGGAGTTTGCCTATGGCTCCAATGGCAACGGCACCGCGCAGCACCTGATCGGCACCCAGTTCCAGACCGCGACGGGTGCGCCGCTGCTGCACGTGCCCTACAAGGGCAGCGGCCCGCTGACGACCGACCTGCTCGGCGGACAGGTGACGATGTCGTTCGACACCATGACGCCGGTGCTGCAGCATATCAAGTCGGGCAAGCTGCGCGCCCTGGCTGTGACCACCGCGCGGCGTTCCACCGTCCTGCCCGATGTGCCCACGCTGGAGGAGTCGGGGCTCAAGGGCTTTGATATCGGCACGTGGTTCGGCGTACTGGCACCGGCCGCCACGCCCGCGCCGATCGTGACGCGGCTGAATGCCGAGATCGTCAGGATCGTGAAATCGCCGGACTTCCAGCAGCGCATGCTGGCGGTGGGCGCGGAACCGATGGCCAGCACGCCGCAGGAGTTTGCCAGGCGCATCCAGGACGAGACCGTCAAGTTCGCCAGGCTGGTGAAGGATGGGAAGGTGACCATCGAGTAGCCGGCGGCGTCTGCCCGCAAGGCGTCAGGACCCGCCGCCGGGTGCTGCCGCCTTGCGTCCGGCCATATGACGCAGGTAGGCCAGCAAGTCCTTCATGTCCGCGTTGGACAGCGTTTGTTCGTCGATGGCCGACATGCGTGAGTTGGGCCACCAGCGCAATGACTGCGGGTCGCGGATCAGCCTGGCCAGCTTGTCGTCGCCCAGGTACTCCACCGGGCTGTACGGCACGTTCAGGTCCGGGCCAAGGTTGGCATCGCCGACCCGGTTGAGGGAGTGGCACGAGAAGCAGACGCGCTGGAAGGTCGCGAAGCCGCGCATGACCGGCCCATCGGCAGGCTGTCCGGCGGCGGGCCGGATGGCTGCATAGCGCTCGGCGGGCGACGCGGTGATATCGATGCGCACGATGCTGTAGGTCCAGTGGCTCTCGTTGATCGTCGTGGCGGCACCTCCGGTCGGCACTGTCCAGATCAGGCGAAACGGGCCGATATCCTGGTCCTTGAGCCTTGGCCACGGCGCGGCAGGGTTCTCGACCGCCAGCCACGCGCGTGGCCCGTCGGCGCGCTCGGCCAGCAGCAGGCGCATCGGCAAGTGGGAGACATAGCCATCGCTGGCCGCGGTCGTGGCACTGGCACTGTCGTTGACCGGCATGCCGCGCAGAAGGGCTGTCAGGGCGATGGCCTTGAATGTCAGGCGGCGCTTCAGGTTGTCGTCATCCACCGTCACGTCGGCGAGGCGTGGATCGCGCAGCAACTCGTCGCGGGTCCAGCTGCGCTGCTGCGTGCCTGCCGAAATGGTCAGGGTTGCCGGGTCCGCGGCGCACGCCGGACCTGCCAGGAATGCCAGTGCGCAGCCAAGCGCGCCAACGAACTTTGTCAGCCAGTGATTCATGTGCCAGTCTCCTTCGGCATCCCGTGCGATTGCTGTGATTGGTGGGGATACTGTACGCGATCGGTGCGGCAGTGGCGAATGCGAAAGGTCTTATCGCCGCACGATGGCGGAAGCGGGAAACTGCAGACCTCACCGAAGGGTTCGGTGAGCGGGGGTGACAACCCGAAAGAACCTTAGGAAATTTGATCTCGTTCTATTCAGAGTCGCACGGACAAGCTGTTTCCATGGCGGGCCGGGCGGGGCAGCTGCGAAGCTGGCCGGGTCTTTTTCCTGAGGTTCCCCGGTATGTCACTCCCGTTTTCAGGCCCGCCACCTTTATCTCATCCGGGCAGGCGGGCTTTCTCTGGTTAGTAGGAGATAACACGATGCAAATGTCTACCCATCACCCTGCCGATGCCCGGCATATCGTTCCGGCCAGCACGATCGAATCCTTTGAGCAGATCAGCGCCGGGCTCAGTGCCATCCTGTTGCTGGTTGAAATCGAGAGCGAGCGTTCGGAGGGCTGCCACAACGTGTATTCGCTGCTGGCCATGGTGAAGGCGCGGTTGGACCAGACGGCAGGAAAGCTGCGCGCGGATGATTGAAGCATTCGCTGTGGCAAAAACAAAAAGCCCGCACTTTCGTGCGGGCTTTCTGCTTGAAACTCTGGTGCCCAGGAGAGGACTCGAACCTCCACAGTGTTGCCACCGCTAGGACCTGAACCTAGTGCGTCTACCAATTCCGCCACCTGGGCCGGTGGTGAGCCGCGAATTCTACCGAAGGCGGCGGAATTTGCAAGCCCCTGCGAGGGCATCGCACAAAAAAATTTGCGGGACCGCTGTCAGCAGCGATCCGGCCGCGCCCACGGCGATCAGAACGACGGCACCATCGCGCCCTTGTACTGCGCCTTCATGAACTGCCGCACGTCCTCAGACTGGTACGCAGCCACCAGCTTCTTGACCCACGGCTTGTCCTTGTCCTGCGTGCGCACGACGATGATGTTGGCGTACGGGCTGTGGATGTCTTCCAGCGCGATCGCGTCCTTGGTCGGCTGCAGGCCGGCGGCGAGCGCGTAGTTGGTGTTGATCACGGCGGCGCTGACATCGGGCAGGGCGCGGGCCAGTTGGGCGGCGTCGAGTTCCACGATCTTCAGCTTCTTCGGGTTCTCGGCCACGTCCAGCGGGGTGGCGTTGACACCGTTGGTGCCGGCGCCGGCCTTCAGCTTGATCGCGCCTTGCGCCTGCAGCAGCAGCAGGGCGCGGTTCTCATTCGACGGGTCGTTGGGCACGGCCACCTTGGCGCCTTGCGGCAGGTCCTTCGCTGACTTGAGGTTCTTCGCGTAGATACCCAACGGCGAGATATAGGTGTAGCCCACGCTCTGCATCTTGTAGCCGCGCTGCTTCACCTGGCTGTCCAGGTAAGGCTGGTGCTGGAAGCTGTTGGCGTCCAGGTCGCCGGCGTCCAGCGCCGCGTTGGGCTGCACGTAGTCGTTGAACTCCACGACCTTGACGTTCAGGCCATTGCGCTTGGCCACCTTCTGGACGACTTGCCAGACCTCGGCGTCGGGGCCGCTGACAGTGCCGACGCGGATGGTCTGTTCCTGGGCCGAGACGCTGCCGGCGGCGATAAAACCAAGGGCGGATACTGCGACCGCCAGACGCTTGATGAGAGACGTGCTGCGCATAGGAGTTCTGGAAATATTCTGGTTATGTGGCGAGTGAGACAGTCGCCTGGGCAGGGATCGCCTGACCGGGGCGAGGGCCACAGATTAACGCAATTGCGTCCAGATGGCGCAGCGGGAATGAATCTGGCGTCTATTTCTTTTTCATAAGCTTATGAATCCAAGTGACGCCAGAATGCCGGCATTAAATGCTTCTGTCCCACGGCTCAGTCTGCAAAGACTTCGCGCAATGTCCGCAAGGTGTCTTCGACAACCCTGTCACTCAGGCCGCCCGCCCGCCTGACCAGCCGGGACTTGTCCACGGTCCGGAGCTGATCGAGCAGTATCAGGCCAGTCTTGCGCTGGAAAGTCACCGGGACCCGAAACGGCGCCGGCCTGCTGCCGGTCGTCATTGGCGCCACGGTGACCGTGCGCAGGTAGTCGTGCATCTCCGGCGGCGAGAGGATGACACAGGGGCGTGTCTTCTTGATCTCGCTGCCGACCGTCGGGTCAAGCGCAACCAGCCAGACGTCGCCGCGCGCTACCATTTCAGCTCTGCGTCGTCGGTGTTGGGGAAGTCGCCCAATACGAGGGTGTCGTCACCGGCCGCGGCGATCGCCTGGCTGGCTTCCGCCCAGCCTTGCCGCGGTGCTTGCTTGGGGCGCCGGAGCACCAGTGCGTCATTCACGATTTCCATTTCCACTTCATTCTCCAGACCTAGCTGTGCCAGGATTGCCTTGGGGATCAGGACACCTTGTGAGTTGCCCATCTTGCGGATCGTCGCTTTCATTTCTTGTCCCTCATGGTGGTGACCAGTATTGGCGTCAGCACAATGTTATTACAAGGCGGGCGTCAAAGAAACAGGCAAGCGCGATGCCGCATGGAAATGTGACATCCTGGGGACGCCGGGGAAACGCGAATAGTCCGAAAACCGCGAGCGCGGCCCGCACCGGCGCAGCAGGCTCAGGCAGTCCCCGCTCCATACCCCTGCCCCTTCCACTCGATAAAACACAACCCATGCCCGAACGGGTCCGACAGCGTTGCCTGCCGCCCCCATGCAAAGTCCTGCGGCCAGTCCTCGATCTCGGCGCCGGCTTCCAGCGCGCGTTCGATGGCCTGTTCCAGGTCGGCGACGACAAAGTCGAGGTGGACCGGCGTCCAGTGGCGGCGGTAGTCGCGCCGGGTATCGGCGCGGGTGGTGGGGCGCGTGCCGGCGGGCTTGGCAAGCAGGTAGATCGGGGTATTGCCGCCCAGCATCTCGGCGACGGTGCCGTCGAACAGCTTGCGGTTCAGCCTCAGGCCAAGCCCTTGCGCGTAGAAGTCGATGCCGCGCGGCAGGTCATCGACATCGATATTGATCAGCAACTCCATGACAGCCTCCTGGCGGCGTTCCGTGTGAGAGCGGCCGCATTGTGCGCCGGGTCTCCTGACAACTGCCGTCAGGAGTGATGTTTCAGCCGGCGTCAGGCAGGGGGGGCAGGGACGGCGCTTCAGCCGTGCAGCAACTGGCGCACGACCGGGCGCAGCGCGTCGCCCAGCGCCAGGTGGGCGTCGGCATCCAGGTGCACGCCGTCGACCCCGCTGCTCTGGGTGATGGTGCCGGCGTCGAACAGCGGACAATTCAGCTGCGTGCAGACCTCGGCCACGGCCTGCGGCAGGCCCGTCCATTTATGTTCTCCGCCGGCAAATTTGGGCGCCAGCGGGCCGCTCGGGGTGCGGATCGGGGGCGGGGTGACGACCAGCACCGGCGGCACCGGCATGCCCGGCTCGATCGGCGCGGCGCGGATGGCCTGCACCAGCGTGCCGATGCCCTGGGCGGCGTGCCAGGCGTTGTGCGGGTGCATCGACTGGAAATCGTTGTTGCCCAGCATCAGGACCACCAGTGCCAGCGGCGAGTGGATTTCAATGCGTTGCGCCAACCCTTGCAGGCCGTTGCGGCCGGGTTTGAAAGGATCGTCCCAGACCGTGCGGCGGCCGTTCAGGCAGTCTTCGATGATGCGCACCGGAGCGCCGCCGTCGGCGTTCAGGCCCAACTCCAGCCGGCCGGGCCAGCGCACCGGGAACGGCAGGCGCCGGCGCGTGCCGGGCACGATGCCCCATGACAGCGAATCGGCGTAGACGAGGACCTGCAGGGGATCAGTTTCAGCCAGCGGCGCGGTGCTCATGCGGGACTCCAGTCGGCGTCATTATTGGTCGATAAAGGGCAACGGCCCGTGTCAAGCCGTGTTGCACCGCGTAGACAAAAAGGTCTCCCGAATACGCGGAGACTTCATAATATCGAGTTATTGCAGACAGGGAGAATGAAGTTGCGTTTCGAGCACTTGGTTGAGATCAACGATCCGGGCAATCCACAACTGGATCCGCTGACGGCTGACCAGTTGTGGCAAGGCCTGGTGCTGCGCGCCGAGTCTCCCGAACTCTTCGTGCTGGGGCTGGACCGCGCCGAGGTGGTGGGCCGCGGCGACAACTGGATCGACCGTGTGCTGCATTTTGGCGAAGCGTCGATCGAGGACCGCGTGGTCTACGAGCCGCGCCGGCTGGTGCGCTATGAAACCGCGGCCACCGCCGACCATGCCGGCGGCACGCTGACCATGGCAATCGAGACCCCGGGACCGGGTGCGCTGCTGCTGCGCTTTATCTACGACACCACCATGCCGGCTGTCGATGACCGCGGCGACGACCGCTACGCCGAGATCGTCAAGTCTGCCTACCACGCGGCGGACATCGACACCGTCCGCAAGATCCGCGAGATCGCCGACACCGGGCGGCTGGGGTGAGCGAGGGCTCCGTCACGCCGGAGGGTTCCGGCCAGCGGTCGGGGCTGCCGACCCGGCAGGCGCTGCGTGCGCGCTACGGCGACCGGCTGCGCTGGCTGGTGCTGGTGACGCTGATGCTGGGCACGGTCTCGTCGATCGTTTCGTCCACCATTATCAATGTCGCCATTCCGGACCTGAGCCGGCATTTCGTGCTGGGGCAGGAGCGCGCGCAATGGGTCGCCGCCAGCTTCATGATCGCGATGACGCTGTCGATGCTGCTGACGCCCTGGCTGCTGAACCGCTACGGGCTGCGGCGCACCTTCCTGGGAGCGCTGGTGCTGCTGGGCACGGGCGGGCTGTTCGGCGGCTTTTCACCGACCTACGGCGTGATGATCGCGATGCGCGTGGTCGAGGGCATTGCCGCGGGCATCATGCAGCCGCTGCCCAATATCCTGATCCTGCGCGTGTTCGAAGAGCGCGAGCAGGGCAAGGCGGTCAGCATGTTCGGTTTTGGCGTGGTGCTGGCGCCGGCGCTTGGGCCCAGCCTGGGCGGCTTCCTGGTCGAGGCCTTCGGCTGGCGTTCGATCTTCTTCGTGGTGGTGCCGCTGACGCTGGTCGGCGTGCTGATGGCGCGGCGCTTCATGGCGGTGGATTCGACCATGATGGGCGAGCGCCAGCCGCTGGACTGGCGCGGTCTGGGCCTGGCCGGCATTGCCACGGTGAGCCTGCTCAATGGCGTGGTGGAGATGCGCGAGAGCGTGCCGGCGGGCATGGCGCTGCTGGGCTTCGGCGTGCTGATGCTGGCGGCGTTCGTGATGTGGCAGCTGCGCGCGGCCTATCCGCTGATGAATATGCGGCTCTACAGCTACCGGCAGTTCGCGGCCGGGGCGGTGGTGGCCTTTATCTACGGCGCGGGGTTGTTCGGCTCGACCTACCTGCTGCCGGTCTACATGCAGATGGCGCTGGAATACACGCCGTCGCGCGCTGGCCTGGTGCTGTTCCCGGCGGGCGTGGTGCTGGCGCTGACGATCGCCGTGGCGGGGCGCTTCACGCAGCGGATCTCGCCGCATATCCAGGTGTCGTTCGGGCTGTCGCTGCTGTCGCTGTCGTTCCTGCTGATGGCGCTGGGCTCGCGCTCCACGCCTTATCTATTGCTGGTGGCGCTGGCGGTGCTGGGGCGGATCGGGCTGGGCTGCATCCTGCCATCGCTGACACTGGGGGCGATGCGGGGTGTGGACTTCACGCTGATCGCGCAGGGATCGAGCTGCATCAACTTCCTGCGCCAGCTGGGCGGGGCCATCGGCGTCAGCCTGGCCGGCGTGGGGCTGCAATGGCGGCTGGCCGAGCACGGCGCGGTGCTGGGCCACGGCGTTGACGCCGCCGTGCAGGCGGCGCGCATCCGTGCCTTCGATGAAACCTTCCTGGCCGTGGGCGTGGTGATCGCCGCTGCAATGCTCGCGGCATGGCGGATCCGGCCGCGGCCGGTGCCGGCGGCCTGACGGCGCCGGGTCTGCCTGGTCAGCTGGCTGCGCCGCTGCGCAGCTCTTCCACCAGCGCGATGTATTGCTCCATCGCCTGTTCGCGCGCGGTGCCGCGCAGGGCTTCCCAGGCTTCGAACTTGTAGCGGCCGACAAAATCGGTCATGCCGGGCTTGTCGCCGTGGGCGTCGCCCTCGCTGCCTTGCTTGAACAGGGCGTACAGGCGCAGCAGGGACATATTGCTGGGGCGCTCGCTCAGTTGCTTGACTTCGATCTGGGCCTGGTCGAAGCGTGCCTGCAGGTCGCTCATGGGGTTCCTCCGTATGTGCTGTCTGGATTGCGAAAGTGAGAGGCCGATGATAGCCGCCCGGCGGCCCCGCGCCGTCCGTATAAAACCGAAGAAGCCCTCGATTCCGGGCATCACCGGATACAATCGCGGCATGTCCTGGATTCTTGCTGTTGAAACTTCTACGGAGTGGTGCTCGGTCGCGCTCGGACGTGCGGCCGGTGCCGGAATCGAGTGCCTGGTGCGCCATGAGCACACCGGCGCACGCTCGTCGGCACGGGTGCTGCCGGCCGCCGGTGAATTGCTGGCCGAAGCCGGCATCGCGCTGGCCGACTGCGCCGCCATCGCCTTTGGCGCCGGGCCGGGCTCGTTCACAGGCCTGCGCACCGCCTGCGGCGTGGCGCAGGGGCTGGCGTTCGGCGCCGGGCTGCCGGTGGTTCCGGTCAATACCCTGATGACCTGCGCCGAGCGCGCGCGTGCCGCGACGCCGGCGCTGCCGGAAGATACCGCTGTGCTGGTGGCGCTGGACGCGCGCATGGACGAGGCCTATTCCGCGGCCTTCCGCTGGCATGCCGGTGCGGGCGAATGGGCGGAACTCACGCCGATGCAGGTCGGCGCGCCGGAAACCGTGCCGCTGCCCGACGGCGGGTTCTGGCTGGCCGGCAATGCCGCCACCGTCTTTGGCGAGCGCCTGGCGGGCCTGGCCCGCGCCGCGCGCGTGCTGCCGGAAGCAATGCCCCATGCGCAGCCGATGGTCGCCATCGCACTGCGCGCACTGGCGCGCGGCGCGGCCATCGACGCCGACCAGGCCATGCCGATCTACCTGCGCGACAAGGTCGCCCAGACCATCGCCGAACGCGAAGCCGCCGCTGCCGCACGTGCCGCGGCACAAGCCGGGAGCGCATCGTGAGCGCGGCCTATCCGCTCGATGAGCGCAATCACTGGCCGGCGGTGCCCGCCATGCCGGCGCTGCCGGACGGCTGGGCGCTGGGCCGCATGAGCGCGCTGGACCTGGAAGCGGTGGCGGGCATCGAGGCGCGCGCCTACAGCCATCCGTGGACGCGCGGCAATTTCGAGAACTCGGTCAAGTCCGGGCATCTCGGCCTGACGCTGCGCGACCCCTCGGGCACGCTGGTGGCCTACGCCGTGCTGATGCCGGTGGTCGATGAAATGCACCTGCTCAATATCACGGTGGAGCCGCGGCGCCAGCGCCAGGGGCTGGGGCGGCTGATGCTGGCGGTGGTGCTGGCCACCTCGCACGCGCACCGCATCCACACCATGCTGCTGGAAGTGCGGCCGTCCAATACCGGGGCGATCGCGCTGTACCAGGCCGCGGGGTTTGCCGAGATCGGGCGCCGCAAGGGCTATTACCCGGCCCACGGCGGCAAGCGTGAAGACGCGCTGGTGCTGCGCCGCGCCTGGCCGGAGCAGGCCGCCGCCAATGAAGGCACGGAGGGCAAGGCATGAGCCGCCGCGCACAGTTCCTGGAAGTGCTGGGCATCTCGACCGAGTGGGTGCCGCGGGAGGGCAAGGACGCCCAGACAGAAGCCGCGCCTGAGATGGCGGCGGCGCAGGCAGTAGTGCCTGTGGTCGAGGCGCTTGTGGCGCAAACGGCTGTTCCGGTTGCCGAAGCGGTTGCCGCAGCGGTCGCCGATCCCGTTGAGGCCGTGCCGGCGCCAGTGGCGCCGACTGTCTCCCGGCCGCCCGTCGTCCCGTCGCTGGTTCCCGCGAATCCGGCGCCCAACCCGGCGCAAGCAGACCGCGAAGCGGCCATCGCCGCGATGGCATGGCCGGCGCTGGATGCCGCCGTGGCCGGCTGCACCGCCTGCGGCCTGTGCCAGACCCGCACCAATACCGTGTTCGGCGTGGGCGACCGGCAGGCCGAATGGATGCTGGTGGGCGAAGCCCCCGGCGAGAACGAGGACCTGCAGGGCGAGCCCTTCGTGGGCCAGGCCGGCAAGCTGCTCGACAATATGCTGGGCGCACTCGGGCTGGCGCGCGGGCGCAATGTGTTCATTGCCAATGTGCTCAAGTGCCGCCCGCCCGGCAACCGTAACCCGGAGCCGGAAGAGGTGGCGCAGTGCGAACCCTTCCTGCGCCGGCAGATCGCGCTGGTCAGGCCCAGGGTGATCGTGGTGCTGGGCCGCTTCGCGGCGCAGTCGCTGCTGCGCACCACCACGCCCATCGGCAAGCTGCGTGGCAGCGTGCATACCTATGAAGGCATCCCCGTGGTGGTGACCTACCATCCGGCTTACCTGCTGCGCACCCTGACCGACAAGGCGCGCGCCTGGGAAGACCTGTGCCTGGCCCGGGAGGTCCATGATCGTGCGGGAGCTGGGGCCTGACCTCTCTCTGACCCGCGGCGGCGACGGCCATGGGCCGTCGGGCCCGCCGCTGTGGCGCCGCGCCGCGTCGGCGCGCACGCGCGACCTGGCCTGGACCACGCTGTCGCCGCCGTTGCTGGCAGAGGTGCCGGGCGCCGCCCTGGCGCGCTGGCCTGCCGGTACGCTGGCCGCCTGGCAGCACTGGCTGGAAACCGCGGACCCTGCCACGCTGCCCGCCACCATCGACGAACTGGCCGACGGCAACGCCGCCCCTTCGGCCGACGATCCCGACCAGGACCCCGCCAGCCGCAGCCTGCGCCTGGGCCGCCACGCCGAGCGGCTGCTGCATTTTGCACTGCGCCACATGCAGGGTCTGTCGCTGCTCGCCGCCAACGTGCCGGTGCGGCGCGCGGGCCGGCACGGCGTGCGCACGCTGGGCGAGCTGGACTTCGTCTGGCGCGAGCAGGCATCCGGTGCGGTGGTCCACTGGGAGATGGCGGCCAAGTTCTACCTGATGGCCCCCGGCGACAGCGAGGCTGCGCGCGCCCAGGACTTTGTCGGCCCGAACCTGGTCGACCGCCTTGGCGACAAGCTGGGCCACATCGTGCACCGGCAGCTTCCGCTGGGGTGCACGGCGGAGGCGCAGGCCTTGCTGGGGCATACGGTCGACCGCAGCGAGGTCTACCTGCTAGGCTGGCTGTTTTATCGCGACGGGCGGGTGCCCCTGGGGCTGGATGTGCTCGGCATCGCGCCAGACCATCTGCACGGCTGGTGGACCACGCTCGACGGCTGGGCCGCCCGCGCCGCGGCGCGGCCGGGCTTGCGCTGGTGCCGCCTGCCGCGTACCGGGTGGCTGTCTGGCGCACAGGTGCCTGAGTCGGGCACGGAGGATGTGGCCGCGCTGCACGCGATGCTGACGCAGCGCTTCGCCGATCCGCGCCACGACCACGGCTGGCGGCGCGAGTCGCCGGTGATGCTGTGCGAACTGGAGCCCGCCGGGCCGCAGGCGCCGGGCTGGTGGCGCGAATGCTCGCGCGGGTTCGTGGTGCCGCCGGGGTGGGAAGAACGGGCGCTGGCGCGGGCGGCGGAGCCGCCCAGGCCGGGACCGCAGGCCGCGCAGGATGCGGCCTGAGCCTGGCTGCGCCAGGCAGGGAAGGCAGGACTAGTGGTGCTTGTCCTCGCCGATCATCGCCAGCGAGTTGAAGGTGCGCACGTTGTACTTGTGCAGCTTGAGCACCAGCGCCATGGTTACAACGATAAACAGGCCCAGCGCGATGATGACCAGGCCGATCGGCGCGTTCACCTTGATCAGCAGCGCGTACAGGCACAGCATCAGCAGCACCGAGACGTTCTCATTGAAATTCTGCACCGCGATGGAGTGGCCGGCCGACAGCAGCACGTGGCCACGATGCTGCAGCAGCGCGTTCATCGGCACCACGAAGTAGCCCGACATGGCGCCCACCACCATCAGGAACACATAGGCGATGGCCATGTACAGCGGCATGTGCATGCCCAGCACGTCCAGCGTGACCTGGGGCATCGCGTCCTTGGTGTAGAACGCCATCAGCATCACGGTGGCACCCATCGCCACACCGAAGGGCAGCACCGACAGCGACTTGCGCAGCGGGATGCGCGCAGCGGCCAGGATCGCGCCCACGGCCACGCCGACGGCCACCACAGCCTGCAGCAGCGCGCCCTGGGACAGGTTCAGGCCCAGCGATTTCTCTGCCCACTTCAGCACGATGAACTGCAGCGTGGCGCCCACGCCCCAGAACAGCGTGGTCACCGCCAGCGAGATCTGGCCCAGCTTGTCGCGCCACAGGGCGACGAAGCAGTCGCCGAACTCGGCAATCAGCTTGATCGGGTTCTTTTCCTGCGCCGGATAGCGGGCGCCGGTGTCGGGAATAAACAGGTTGAAGACCGAAGCGACCACATAGAACAGCATGATCACCACCATCGCGGCCTCGGCCGGCGTGTCGATGCCCGTATTGATATAGGGCATGTCAAAGCGCAGCAGGATGCTGGAGATATGCACCGAGATCAGCGCGCCGCCCACCACGGTGCCCAGGATGATCGAGCCCACCGTCAGGCCCTCGATCCAGCCGTTGGCCATCACCAGCTTCTCGGGCGGCAGCAGCTCGGTCAGGATGCCGTACTTGGCCGGCGAGTACGCCGCCGCGCCGAATCCCACGATGCCATACGCCAGCAGCGGGTGCAGCCCGAACATCATGATGGCGCAGCCGACCACCTTGATGGCGTTGGTGATGAGCATCACCCGCCCCTTGGGCATCGAGTCGGCAAAGGCGCCGACGAAGGCGGCGAGAACGACGTAGGAGAGGACGAAGAACAGCTTGAGCAGCGGGGTCATCCACTGCGGGGAATGCAGCTCGGTAAGAAGGGCGATGGCGGCGATCAGTAAGGCATTGTCGGCCAGCGAAGAAAAAAACTGCGCGGCCATGATGGTGTAAAAACCCTTCTTCATGCTGTCGACTTTCTCTCCATCACGAGCTCCGCTCAGGTTGGCCAGGCTGGTGTCCGCCGGCGAGGCCATGGTTTGCAGGGAACCCGGTGCCGCAGCCGTGTCGAATTGTGTCGGTGGTGCTACGCGGCGGCGCCGTGAGGCCTGCCTGACAGTCATTGACATAATGCTTCGCTTTTAGAACATGGCCGAGCGTCCGGCTTTATATCACGAAAACATGACATTCCCGAACCCCGGCATGGGCTCTTTTTGACAGCAAATTGCCGTGCCGATTCCCCGATGACCTCCGGCAACAGCATCCGAATGTGTTCAAATAACGGCTGCGGCCGCCGCCGGTCGACCGGGTCTTCCCTGATCTGGTGCGCGGCCTGACCGATATATGGTGACTGGGAAACATGGGCGTGCCAATTGTGGGCATCCCGCATGCCAGTCGCCCCAACGTGCTGCGGCACACCGACAGGTGACGTTTGCGCCATCGACACTGAGACCGAGCCGTCCTGCCAGCGCCCGCGCCGGCCGCACATGCCGCCCGCGCTGCCTGCGTGCTCGTCTGCTTCCGAGATGTGACTCCCATGCCAAGACCCATCCAAGCCGTCATCCATCAACCCGCCCTGGCCAACAACCTTGACGTCATCCGCCGCAAGGCGCCGGATTCGCGCATCTGGGCGGTGGTCAAGGCCAACGCCTACGGCCACGGTATCCGCCGCGTCTTTGCTGCACTGCGGGGTACCGACGGCTTCGGCCTGCTGGACCTGAACGAGGCCGTGCTGCTGCGCGACCTCGGCTGGCAGGGCCCGATCCTGCTGCTGGAGGGCTTCTTCCAGCCGCAGGATGTCGCCGTGATTGAACAATACCGGCTGACCACCGCAGTCCATTGCGACGAGCAGCTGCGGATGTTGGAAAGCGCACGTCCCAAGGGGCCGCTGGCGATCCAACTCAAGCTCAACACCGGCATGAACCGGCTCGGCTTCCAGCCGGCGGCGTACCGCACCGCCTGGGAGCGCGCCCGCGCCATGCCCTGCGTGGGCAGCATTGTCCATATGACGCATTTTTCCGATGCGGATGGTGCCCGCGGCATCGCCCACCAGGTCGAGGCATTCGATGCCGCCACGGCCAACCTGCCGGGCGAGGCCAGCCTGTCGAATTCGGCCGCGGTGCTGTGGCATCCGCAGGCGCACCGCGCCTGGGTGCGTCCGGGCATCATCCTGTACGGCGCCTCGCCCACGGGCCGCGACGCCGATATCGCCGGCACCGGCCTGCAGCCCGCCATGTCGCTGCACAGCGAACTGATCTCGGTGCAGGACCTGCAGGCGGGCGATACCGTCGGATATGGCTCGTTGTTCACCGCCGAGCGGCCGATGCGCATCGGCGTGGTGGCCTGCGGCTATGCCGACGGCTACCCGCGCCATGCGTCGGGCTGGGGCGAGCAGCGCGCGCCGGTGCTGGTCGACGGCGTGCGTACCGAACTGGTGGGGCGTGTGTCGATGGACATGCTGTGCGTGGACCTGACCCCGTGCCCGAAGGCCAGGGTTGGCAGCGCGGTCACGCTGTGGGGCCAGGGCCTGCCTATCGACGAAGTGGCGCAGGCCAGCGGTACCGTCGGCTATGAACTGATGTGCGCGCTGGCGCCGCGCGTGCCGACCACGGTGGCGACCATCACCGCGTCGGACAGCGCCGCGCCGGCCGTGGCCTGATCCGAGCGGTTGGTGCGGGCACAGGCCCGCGCGGATTACCCTCTGCCATCATCTGCCGGCCGGGCCACTTCAGGGCCCGGCCCGTTTTTTCCTGCAAGGACATTCCGTTGGCCAAGACCAAGACTGTCTATACCTGTACCGAATGCGGCGGCACCACGCCGCGCTGGGCCGGCCAGTGCCCGCATTGCCAGCAGTGGAACACGCTGGTGGAGACGGTGGCCGAGTCCGCCGCGAACAAGCGCTTCCAGCCGCTGGCCGCATCGGCCACGGTGCGCAAGCTGTCGGAGATCGATGCCGCCGACGTGCCGCGCTTCTCCAGCGGTATCGACGAGTTCGACCGCGTGCTGGGCGGCGGCCTGGTGTCGGGTGGCGTGGTGCTGATCGGCGGCGATCCCGGTATCGGCAAGTCCACGCTGCTGCTGCAGGCGCTGGCCAACCTGGCCGGCCAGCGCCGCGTGCTCTATGTCAGCGGCGAAGAGTCCGGTGCGCAGATCGCACTGCGCGCGCAGCGCCTGGGCGTGGAAAGCCCGTCGCTGGGGCTGCTGGCCGAAATCCAGCTGGAGAAGATCCAGGCCACGCTGGAAGTGGAAAAGCCCGAAGTGGCGGTGATCGACTCGATCCAGACGCTGTACTCCGAGGCGCTGACCTCGGCGCCGGGGTCGGTGGCGCAGGTGCGCGAATGCGCGGCGCAGCTCACACGCATTGCCAAGAGCAGCGGCATCACCATCATCCTGGTCGGCCATGTGACCAAGGAAGGCAGCCTGGCGGGTCCGCGCGTGCTGGAGCATATCGTCGATACGGTGCTGTATTTCGAGGGCGATACCCATTCGTCGCACCGGCTGATCCGCGCCTTCAAGAACCGCTTCGGCGCGGTCAATGAGCTGGGCGTGTTTGCCATGACCGAACGGGGCCTGCGCGGCATCAGCAACCCGTCCGCGCTGTTCCTGTCGCAGCACGAAGAGACCGTGCCGGGCTCGTGCGTGCTGGTGACGCAGGAAGGCACGCGCCCGCTGCTGGTGGAGATCCAGGCGCTGGTCGATACCGCCCACGTGCCCAACCCGCGCCGGCTGGCGGTCGGGCTGGAGCAGAACCGGCTGGCGCTGCTGCTGGCGGTGCTGCACCGGCATGCGGGGATCGCCTGCTTTGACCAGGATGTGTTCCTGAATGCGGTGGGTGGCGTCAAGATCACTGAGCCGGCCGCCGACCTGGCGGTGCTGCTGTCGATCCACTCGTCGATGCGCAACAAGCCGCTGCCGCGCGGCCTGGTGGTGTTCGGCGAAGTCGGCCTGGCGGGCGAGATCCGCCCCAGCCCGCGCGGGCAGGAGCGCCTGAAGGAAGCCGCCAAGCTGGGCTTCACGCTGGCCGTGATCCCGAAGGCCAATGCGCCCAAGCAGAAGATCGACGGGCTCGAAGTGATCGCGGTGGAACGCATCGAGCAGGCCATCGACCGCGTGCGCCACCTGGACTGACCATGGGCGCAGGCATCGCCGTCGAAACGGAACGCCTGCGGCTGCGCCAGTGGCGCGAGGCGGACTATGCGCCGTTCGCCGCGCTCAATGCCGACGTGGGGGTGATGCGCTATTTCCCTGCGCCGCTGACGCGTGCTGAAAGCGACGCGGTGGCCGACCGCTGCCGCAGCCTGATCGCGGCAAAGGGCTGGGGCTTCTGGGTTGCCGAGCGCAAGGCCGACGGTGCTTTCCTCGGGTTTGTCGGACTGCACGAACCCGCTGCCGCACTGCCGTTCGCGCCGTGCGTGGAGATCGGCTGGCGCCTGGCGCGGCACGCCTGGGGTAGCGGCTATGCGACCGAGGCGGCACGTGGCGCGCTCGCCTATGGCTTCGGCCACCTGGGGCTGGACGAGATCGTGTCCTTCACGGCACTCGCCAATCTCCGCTCGCGGGCGGTCATGGAACGGCTCGGCATGCGTGAGGCTCGCGAGGGCTTCGAGCATCCCGCCTTGCCGCCGGGACATCCGTTGCGGCCCCATTGCCTGTATCGCCTGCCGCGCACGGCGTGGCAGGCATCCGGCGCCTGAGGCCCCTGCGTCAATCCGCCACAGGGCAGGGGGCTTGCGCTGCGTGTGGCGCCAACTGCAGGCGCTGCAAAATAGGTAATAATGCGCAGCAACGCCGCGCCATCCACTGACGGCACCCTGACGGCACCATTTGCCGGAACACCTGATCACCAACTATGCAAGCCAACTCCCGCGCCTATTTCCTGCTGATCGCCATCGTCTCCTTTGGCCTGGTCGGCGTTGCGCTCTACCTGCAGTTTGAAAAGGGCTACCAGCCTTGTCCGCTCTGCGTGATGCAGCGCTTTGCCTTTATCGGCATCGGCATCTTCTCGCTGCTGGCCGTGGTGGCGCAGAACACGCGCTCGCTGTGGCAGGGGCTGGGAATGCTGTCGGGCATCGCCGGCATTGCGGTGGCGGTCTACCATGTATCGCTGCTGCTCAATCCCAAGGCCAGCTGCGGCATCGACCCGCTGGAGAACTGGGTCAACGCGCTGCCGACGGCCAAGGTGCTGCCGCAGGTGTTCTATGCCGACGGCCTGTGCACCGCGCCGCTGCCGCCGGTGCTGGGGCTGTCGGTGCCGGTGTGGTCGCTGATCTGGCTGTTTGTCCTGACGCTGACGCTGGCGGTGGGCCTGATCCGGCGGGAGAAGAATTTCCGCTGAGGCTTGCGGGTATTCAATTGCGAACCGGCGCCATTGGCGCCGGTTTTTGTTTGCGGCTGCAGACGATGTTGATGCGTAAATCGAGCGCCGAGCGCAGCCTGCCGGATCTTCCGATTTGCACCAGCCCCCCATCCTTCCAATCGCGGGCGATTGGCGGATCGCAACAATGCGCGACCTGCGCTTACCGCGCCACGTTGAAGCCTGAATTCGCAACGTCGCTGCCCGCCACTGTGGGTTCTTTCAGGTGCAAGTATCCTCGACGAATCGCCATTTCGAAAAGTCTGGGCTCGTGCGCCAGTCTGCGCGCCAGTCTGCGCGCCAGTTCAGCGGCGGTGTGGATGCCGAAGAGCCATTTGAACTCATAAGCAAGCTGGCTGTCGGCGGCAACGCTCAGTTCCCACTCCGGGGGGATGTCCGTGACAGTCTCGATGGCTTCCCGCCACGCCTGCCAGGCAAGGGCGGCTCGCGGATCAGAATAGTTCCCATCGGGCGCGCGCATAACACCTTGCGCCGGATCGCCCGAGCATGTGGTGATGAACCAATGTTCGAACTTCCAACGGCGCAGGCTGAACCCTTCGTCCATGGCATTCATCGTGCGACCTCTCACGCATCACTCGTCCGGCGGATAACAGTCAGTTCATCCAGGCTCAAGCAGAGTAAAGGTTCGAGTGTTGTCACGCAGGATTAGCAGCGCCACCTGTTCTCCGGCCTTCGCTACCAGCGCTCGCAGTTCCTTGCCTGAGCGGGCTGCAACCTGTTGCCAGTCTGAATACGTGCAGCGCGAAAAAATACCGACATGCTGCTGCCGATCTGACCTGTCAGGTTCATCGCCTGGTAACTTGAATATATCACGACATGATATAAATTTAACTGCAAGGACGGACTCTGCCTGCTGCGGGAAACGGGTACTTGAGTTTGATTTCGGAAGGCTGAACCTGTCTGCGTTGGCGGGATTCATTGTGCTTTCTGGCATGTTGACCGGATACGGTGCCGCCACATTGCTTTGACTGTTGGAGGACACCATGGATCTTCATCTGCATTCGCACCACTTTGCGCGCAGGGCGCCGGACTGGTGCGCGGCCGCTTTTGCGGGCCTTGTCGCGGGGGGGCTTTTCCTGATACTGGAGGTGTCTGCGACCTGGATGATGGGAGCTAGCCCATGGGAGCCGTTGCGCATGACGGCGGCCATTCTCATGGGGCACGGTGTCGCATCACCGGCGACCACCATCGGCCCGGGCATCGCGCTGGTAGCGCTGGTGGTGCACTTTTCTCTGTCAGTGCTGTTTGGTCTGGTCCTGGCGGCCATCATGGCTATGTTCAGCTTTGACTCGAGTATCGGGATGGCCACGCTAGCCGCATTCCCTTATACACAAGTAGGACCGTCTCGGCAGCGGAGCATGTAGCCGGAGGCTGCGGAATTTCGAGG
Source organism: Cupriavidus sp. LA-1 (assembly GCF_055385985.1). Classification (NCBI taxonomy): domain Bacteria; kingdom Pseudomonadati; phylum Pseudomonadota; class Betaproteobacteria; order Burkholderiales; family Burkholderiaceae; genus Cupriavidus; species Cupriavidus sp. LA-1. Next base: position 1,506,848 of record NZ_AP031387.1, read on the forward strand.
TAAGGGGTTGTTAACTTCGCCAGACTCGCGTTTACTCTTGGATTTTCGCGCAGCAATGAGCAACGAGTCGGGGGCATGGGTGGACGAGGAATTTGAGGGTCTGGATCTTGGTGATCCGCGGCGGGATCGGCGCGCCAAGGAATTGCTCAAGCGGTTTGCGGCCCTGCCCACGGCGAGCATCCCCGGTGCATGCGATGACTGGTCGCAAACCATTGGGGCATATCGGTTTCTCGGCAATGAGCAGATCGATTGGCGGGACGTGATGCAGCCGCATTGGGAGCGCACGGCGGACAGAGCCGCGCAGTTTCCGGTAGTGCTGTGCATCGCTGATTCGACCGAGTTGAACTTTAATGGCCAGGAGATGGAGGGGTTGGGGCCGCTGAGCTACGAAGCCCAGCGGGGCATGTTTTTGCATCCGACCTACGCGGTGACGCCTGACCGTGAACCGCTTGGGGTGATCGATGCCTGGATGTGGGCTCGGGAACCGAAGGACGCCGACGGCAACCGCGGCGGGATCAAGGAAAGCGTACGCTGGATTGAAGGGTATGAACGGGTGGCGGAGCAAGCCGCGCTATTGCCCAAGACACGGCTGGTGTATGTGACGGACCGCGAGGGTGATATTGCCGAGTTGATGGTGCGCGCCCAGGAACTCGGCCAGCCAGCCGACTGGTTGATCCGCAGCCAACACAACCGCAACCTTGCTGAGAGCGGCAAGTTGTGGGATAGCGTCGGCGCCAGCCCGGTGCTCGGGAAAATTACCTTTATCTTGCCAGGGCGTGCAGGGCAGAAGGCGCGCGAGGTCAAACAGGAGCTACGCGCAAAACGTGTGAAGCTGCCGGGTCTGGTCGGCGCGGAGCTCACCTGTGTAGAGGCCAGGGAGATCGGAGCGCCCGCAGGCGTCAAGCCAGTGGTTTGGCGGTTGTTGACGAACCGAGAAGCGCAGGACGCCGATGCTGTCATCGAACTCGTCGACTGGTACCGAGCCCGATGGGAGGTGGAGATGTTTTTGCCTCTTTTGAATTTCAAGTGGGTGGTATCGTGGCGGGTTTCAGGTAAAGAGCAACACGAGCGATGCATAGCAAACTGTTTGAAGCAGCCCTTGGCGTAAGCGATCCGTGGTTCGTCCGGGAGGTCGACTTCAACGCGCAAACCAAGACGTTGACGATCCAGATTGACTTTGTCGCCGGCAGCCGCTTTTCCCACCCGGAGATCGCCGGTGGGCACCCGGTTCACGACACGGTGACCAAACGCTATCGGCACCTGAACTTCTTCGAGCACGACTGCTATCTGGAAGTCCGCACGCCACGCGTGAAGCTTCCCGACGGCCGCGTGGCGTTGGTCGAGCCGGACTGGGCTGGCAAGCTCTCTGGCTTCACGTTGCTGTTTGAAGCCATGGTGGTGGCGCTTGCGCAGCAGATGCCGTTTTCTGCTGTGGCCAGAACGGTGGGGGAGTCGTGGCATCGCGTGTACGCTATCTGCGAGCGCTATGTCGACCTCGCGGTGGCCGAACTCGATCTGGCCGGCATGACCGCTGCCGCCGTTGACGAAACGTCCTACAGGCGCGGTCACAACTACCTGACGCTTGTCGCTGATGCCGACGCGCGTAACGTCGTGTTTGTGACCGAAGGCAAGGATGCTGCCACGGTTGGCAAGTTCGCTGAACATCTGCGCGAGCACAACGCTGCGCCTGAGCAGATCGGCGTGGTCAGTATCGATATGTCGCCGGCGTTCATCAAGGGCGTCAGCGAGCATTTGCCCAACGCGCGCATCACCTTCGACAAGTTCCATGTCGTGGCGCACGCTTCGGCAGCCGTGGACAAGACCCGGCGTATCGAACAGAAGACCGATCCAAGCCTCAAAGGCCTGCGCTGGACGCTGCTCAAGGATCGGGACGGCTTGCCAGCCGCACAGCGTGCCGATCTCGACGCGTTGATCGCCAACGTCACGACCAAACGCACCGCCCGTGCCTGGCTGTATCGCGAGCAGTTGCGCGACATCCTTGGGCGCAAGCAGATCAACGTTGTTTCCGCAATGCTCGAGCAGTGGTGCACCAACGTCATGCGATCCAAGGTCGAGCCAATGAAGGAGGTCGCGCGCATGATCCGCAAGCATTTCGACGGCATCGTTGCTTGGACCCAGACGCGCCAGACCAATGGCTTCCTGGAGGCGCTCAACGGCCTGTTCCAAGCCGCCAAGCGCAAGGCCCGCGGTTATGTGAGCTTCAAAACCATGCGCACCGTGATCTTCCTGATCGCCGGAAAGCTCGACTTTTCCTCGATCAACCCGCATGCCGCATAACCCACTCATTTTTCAAAAGAGCCATGTTTTTCCATGTCCTGAAGACCGGCTGCAAGGTCGAAGCGCTGCAGCTATCGCACATGGATCGTGTGGAGCGGGCCTTGGCGTTGTATATGGTGGTGGCGTGGCGCATTGCCCGCCTGATGCGACTGGGTAGAACTTGTCCGGATCTGGATGCGTCCTTATTCTTCGACGCCGACGAGATTCGGGGAGCATACGTGCTCGCCAAGAAGGCCCGCCCGAAGACACCGGTCACACTCAATCAGATGATTCGGTTGGTTGCTTCCCTGGGTGGGTTCCTTGGGCGGAAGAGCGACGGCGAGCCCGGCGCTAAGACGATCTGGATCGGCATGCAGCGAACCATGGACGCCGCGCTCACCATTCAAGCACTGCGGGAAGAGTCATGACTTGTGTATAAGCGAATGCGCTAGCCGGGGTCATCTTCGGTCTGGCCGTCTACTGGCTTGATTTCTACGGCATGACTCGGGTGTTCCCCTGGTTCGGCGATGCACGCGGCGCTGCCAGCCTCATGACACACCTCGTGTTCGGACTGGTGGCCGGCGTTACCTATATGAAGCTCGGAAACAAGCTGGGCAATCTGGTGCAACGCAAATCCACGCGATGACCTGGCCCGGCATCCCCCTTGCTGCTGCTCAGGACGCAGGTTTCGGGCCGATTGCAGGGCAACGCTTGACCAGCCAGGAGTCGCATATGCATCCTGCCAGGGGCGACGACGTAACGAAGCAAAACTTTGAAGCCTTGTCCGAGTTCCGCTATCAGCTACGCCGCTTCCTGCGATTCTCCGAAGTGGCAGCGCGCGCGGAGGGGATCACGCTCTTGCAGTATTTGCTGCTATTGCATATCAAGGGGTTCCCTGGCCGCGACTGGGCCACGATCGGTGAACTGGCGGAACGCTTGCAGGCCGCCCCAAATGGCGTCGTCGCACTGGTGTCGCGTTGTGAGGCTGCCGGCCTGGTCATCCGGCTGCAGAACGAGGCCGACCACCGTCAGGTTGAAGTGCATTTGAGCGAGCGGGGCGAACGATGCCTGGCGCGTCTGGCAGCGCTGCACAAGTCCGAACTCAAGTTGTTGGGTTCGGTCTTCAGCGTTGCGAAGCTGGCGAGGTCACCGTAGCTTGACTCTCGTGAGCCAAGGGCGCGCACCGATGACAGGCGAGGAGACAGATGATGGCCATTTTTTCGAGAATTCTGCTGTGCTACGACGGGACGCGGGAAGGACGCAGGGCACTGCTCTACGGCGCCGAGCTGGCGCGGGAACGCCAGGCGGAGACGCATCTGCTGGCGGTGCTCGACAATGCCTACTGGATCCGCGGCTTCGATGCCCTCGCGGCAGAAGCAGCATCGATAGAAGAACAATCCGCCCGTGAAATCCTGACCGAAGGCGTGAGCAAACTCCAGGCCTGCGGTGTGGCAGCAGTTGGGCACCTGGCGACCGGTAATGCGATTGACCGGATCTCTCAGGTGGCAACGCAGCTAAATGTGGATCTGATCGTGTTGGGGCATCGGCGGTGTGGATTGCTGGAGCGCTGGTGGGCAGGCCAGGGCCACGGCTTGCTGCTGGACAAGGTGCCATGCAGCGTTCTGGTTGCCATCGATCCAGGGGCGACGCAGGCTATGACGCGCGCGGCAGAGTCCACAGGCCCACAGACCGACGGCTGACGTCATCCCCTCACGCAATCTGCTCGATCTGCTCCTGCAGTTCCAGCCATTTCTCTTCCAGCGTCCCCAGCTCGCCGTTGACCTCGCCCTGGCGCTTGAGCATGTCCATCAGCTTCGCCTTGTTGGCCTCGGCATAGCTGCTTTCATCGGCCATGAACTGGTCGATCTCCTCCTTGGCGGTTTGCAGCACCGCCATGCGCTTTTCGACCTTCTCCAGTTCCTTGGTCAGCGGTTTGCGCAGCGCCGACAGCCGCTGGCGCTCGTCGGCTTCGGCGCGGCGCTGGTCCTTGCGGTTGACCGCAGCCGCGGCATCGCCGGCGCTCTCCGCCTGGTGCGCGGCGGTGGCGGCATTGCGCTTGGCCGCGGCCTGTTGCAGCAGCCAGTCGCGGTAGTCGTCCAGGTCGCCGTCGAAGGGCTTGATGGTGCCGTCGGCCACCAGCATGAACTGGTCGGCGGTGGCGCGCAGCAAATGCCGGTCGTGCGAGACCAGGATCAGCGTGCCTTCGAACTGCGCCAGCGCCATGGTCAGCGCCTCGCGGGTATCGAGGTCCAGGTGGTTGGTCGGTTCATCGAGCAGCAGCAGGTTGGGCTTCTGCCAGACGATCAGCGCCAGCGCCAGGCGGGCCTTTTCGCCGCCGGAGAAGGGCTCGATCGGCGCGGTGGCCATGTCGCCGCGGAAGTTGAAGCTGCCCAGGAAGTCGCGCAGCTCCTGCTCGCGCGTGTCGGGCGCCAGGCGTGCCAGGTGCTGCAGCGGCGAATCGTGGTCGCGCAGCGTTTCCAGCTGGTGCTGGGCGAAATAGCCGATCTGCAGGCCCTTGCCCAGGCGCAGCTTGCCCGTGAGCGGGTCCTGCGTGCCGGCCAGGGTCTTGACCAGGGTCGACTTGCCCTGGCCGTTGGCGCCCAGCAGGCCGATGCGCTGGCCGGTCTGGATCGACAGCGCCAGGTTGTGCAGGATGGTGACGGGCGGCTCGGCCTCGGCATAGCCGCAGTCCACGCCGTCGAGCACCATCATCGGATTGGGCGCGGCGTCGGGCTCGCGGAACTCGAAGGCGAAGCCGGCGGCCACGTGCACCGGCGCCAGACGCTCCATCTTCTCCAGCGCCTTGACCCGGCTCTGCGCCTGGCGCGCCTTGGTCGCCTTGGCCTTGAAGCGGGTGATGAACGACTCCAGGTGCGCGATCTCCTTCTGCTGGCGCACGTAGGCCGATTGCTGCTGCGCCATCTGCTGCAGCCGCAACGTCTCGAACAGCGTGTAGTTGCCGCCATAGCGGCGCAACTGCTGGTTCTCGATATGCACGGTGACGTTGCAGATCGCGTCGAGGAATTCGCGGTCGTGCGAAATCATCACCAGTGTGCCGGGATAGCGCGCCAGCCAGTCTTCCAGCCAGACGATGGCATCAAGGTCCAGGTGGTTGGTCGGTTCGTCGAGCAGCAGCAGGTCGGACGGGCACATCAGCGCCTGCGCCAGGTTCAGGCGCATGCGCCAGCCGCCCGAGAACGAGGCCACCGGCTGCGATACCTGCGCCAGCGTGAAGCCCAGGCCCAGCAGCAGGGCCTCGGCGCGCGCGGGAGCGGTGTAGCCGTCGGCGTCGGCATAGGCGGCGTGGGCTTCGCCCTCGGCGCTGCCGTCGCCGCTGGCCTGCGTGGCGGCGATGGCGGCTTCGATCTCGCGCAGGCGGGTGTCGCCATCGATCACATAGTCAACCGCGGTGCGGTTGACCGCGGGTGTTTCCTGCGCCACATGGGCGACGCGCCACTGCGCCGGCACGCTGACATCGCCCCCGTCCGGATGCAGCTCGCCGCGCAGCAGCGCGAACAGCGTCGACTTGCCGCTGCCGTTGGCGCCGACAAGGCCCACGCGCTCGCCCGGGTTGAGCGTCACGCTGGTGTGGTCGAACAGCACCTTGGTGCCGCGCTGGAGGACTAGCTGGTCGATTCGGATCACGAGAGGGGAAATGCCTGAGTGAAAAACAGAAAAAGCGCAGAGAAAGCGGGCAACCGCCGGGTCTGGTGCGCTGGCCGGCATTGTAGCGTTTCCGGTGCGGCGCACGCCGTCGCGGTGCAGGACGGCCCGGCAACCTGCACCGCCAATGTGCCTTCATGGCGCGCGTATTCAGGGATTACCCTTGGTCTCGCAAAACTCTATTTTCTTGTGCGCTCGTTACGTGTAAATTCATTTTCACGATAACGACCGCCATGACGACGGCCACGACACGGCGTCCTGGCCAACCGCTTTCACCATGCCTAAGGGCCATTCGATCTCAGACCGCATTGCGCGCAGCCTGCCGGCGCTGACGCCGGCGCACCGCCGCATGGCGGAATACGTGCTGGCCAACCTGTTCCGCGCCGCGACCATGCGCATCGACGAATTTGCCGCGGCGGTGGAGGTGTCGGTGGCCACGGCCAACCGCTTTGCGCGGGCGCTGGGGTTCGACGGCTATCCGCAGTTCCGGGCCGAGCTGGTGCGCGGCTTCGAGGCCACGCTGGCGCCGGTGGAGCGGCTGCGCAGCGAGCTGGAGCGGCCCGCAACCGTGGCCGAGGTCTTCGCGGCCTCGCTGGAAGATGCCGCGGCCAATGCCGAAGCCACGCTGCGCGGCATTGACCCGGACGCCTGCGAGCGCGCAGTCTCGGCGATCCTGGCGGCGCAGCGCGTGTACGTGGCCGGCTTCGGCGCCAGCGGTTTCCTGGCAGGCCTGCTGCAGCACGGGCTGGAAATGCATTGCCGCATGGTGACCTCGGTGGCAAGTGTCGGCGGCGCCTCGCATGCGGCGCGGCAGCTGTTCAAGCTGCAGCCGAACGACCTGCTGATCGTGATTGCCTTCCCGCGCTATGTGACGGACAGCATCGAACTGGCTGAACGCGTCAAGTCGCGCGGCGGCCAGGTACTGGCGCTGACCGACGGACCGACCTCGCCGCTGGCGCCGCTGGCCGATATCGCCTTGTATGCACAGGCCGGCAACCGCCTATCCGCCAACTCGGATGCCACCGTGCTGGCGCTGATCGAGGCGCTGTGCGGCGCGGTGGCGCACCGGGCCGAACGCCCGGTCAAGGCCGCCGCCGAAATGACCGAATTCCTGCTGCCATGGCTGTATGGCACCCCGGACGCCGAACCGGCCCGGCGGTCCGCGCCCGCGACCGTGCAGCCCACCGAAGTCAAGGCCGGCGCCGCGCGCGGCCGATCCACCAATACCCGGAAGTCCTGAGCCTCCTTACCTTATGCAATCAGCAGTCATTGCCATCCACGGCGGCGCCGGTACCATCACCCGCGCGGCGATGGATCCCACCCGCGAACGCGAATACATCGAAGCATTGCAGCGCGTGCTGCAAGCCGGCCAGCGCATCCTGGCCGAGGGCGGCAGCGCGCTCGACGCAGTCACCGAGGCCGTGCGCCTGCTGGAGGAATGCCCGCTGTTCAACGCCGGCAAGGGCGCTGTGCTGACCCATGCCGGCACCTATGAACTCGATGCCGCGGTGATGGACGGCGCCACGCGTGACGCCGGCGCGGTGGCCTGCGTCACGCGCCTGCGCAACCCGGTGCTGGCCGCGCGCGCGGTGCTGGACCACAGCGAGCATGTGCTCTTTGCCGGCGCCGGTGCCGAGGCTTTCGCGCAGGCACACGGGCTGGAACTGGTGGCGCCGGAGTACTACTTCACCCAGGCCCGCCACGACCAGTGGCAGCGCGCGCTCAGCAACGCCGGCATGGCGCTGCTGGACCACGACGCCGCCGCGCTGGCCGCGCAAGGCGAGATCCGGCTGGGCGACCCGATCGACCCCGACAACAAGTTCGGCACCGTTGGCGCAGTCGCCTGCGACAGCCGCGGCAACCTGGCCGCGGCCACCTCCACCGGCGGCGTGACCAACAAGCAGGTGGGCCGCGTGGGCGATACCCCGGTGATCGGCGCGGGCTGCTATGCGGACGACGTGGCGGCGGTGTCCGCCACCGGCACCGGCGAGATGTTTATCCGCACCGTGGCCGCGCACGACGTGGCCGCGCAGATGCGCTATGCGGGCCTGCCGCTCGAGGAAGCGGCGCGGCGCGTGGTGATGGAGAAGCTGCCCGCGATCAAGGGCCGCGGCGGCCTGATTGCGGTGGACCGCGCCGGCAACGTCACGCTGCCATTCAATACCGAAGGCATGTACCGCGGTTTTGCCCGGGTGGGCGAGGCCGTGAACGTATCGATCTACGGCTGAGCACCATCTCCCCGCATCACCCGGTATTACAAGGAGTTCCAGTGGCTACATCCCCTATGCAAGCCTCCCGGTCCGGCATCGTGCTGCCGCCGCAGCGGGTGGTATCGGTCGACGGGCTGACCGTGCGTTTTGCCACATCCGAGCGCACCGTCGAGGCCGTGCGCAACCTGTCCTTCCATGTCGACCGCGGCGAGACCCTGGCGGTGGTGGGCGAGTCGGGCTCGGGCAAGTCGGTGACGTCGCTGGCGCTGATGCGGCTGGTGGAGCATGGCGGCGGCAAGATCGTCTCCGGCAGCATGGCGCTGCGCCGGCGCGGCGGCGAGGTGATCGACCTGGCGCGCGCGGATAACGCCACGCTGCGCGGCGTGCGCGGCGCCGATGTGGCGATGATCTTCCAGGAGCCGATGACCTCGCTCAACCCGGTGTTCCCGGTGGGCGAGCAGATTGCGGAATCGATCCGCCTGCACCAGGGCAAGAACCGCGCGGCGGCGCGCGCCGAGGCGCTGCGCATGCTCGAACTGGTGCGCATTCCCGAAGCGCGCCGCGTGCTGGAGCGCTACCCGCACCAGCTTTCCGGCGGCATGCGCCAGCGCGTGATGATCGCCATGGCGCTGTCGTGCAAGCCGGCGCTGCTGATTGCCGACGAGCCCACCACGGCGCTGGACGTGACCATCCAGGCCGAGATCCTGCAACTGATCCGCGGCCTGCAGGCCGAGATGCATATGGGTGTGGTCTTCATCACCCACGACATGGGCGTGGTGGCCGAAGTGGCCGACCGCGTGCTGGTGATGTACCGCGGCGAGAAGGTGGAAGAGGGCACCTCGGACGATGTCTTCCGTGCCCCCGCGCACCCGTACACGCGCGCGCTGCTGTCGGCGGTGCCCCGCCTTGGCGCCATGAGCGGCACCGACCTGCCGGCCAAGTTCCCGCTGCTGCAGCTGGACAGCGCCAACGCCGAACCGGTCGCGCCGCAGGATACCGTGGCCCCGGGCGTTCCTCCCATCCTGCGTGTACAGGACCTGGTGACGCGCTTCGACGTGCCGGGTGGCCTGTTCGGCCGCGTGACGCGCCGCGTGCATGCGGTCGAGCAGGTCAGCTTCGACCTCTATCCCGGCGAGACACTGGCGCTGGTCGGCGAATCCGGCTGCGGCAAGTCCACCACGGGCCGCTCGCTGCTGCGCCTGGTGGAAAGCCAGAGCGGCACCATCGAGTTTGCCGGGCAGAACATCAGCAAGCTGGCAGGCCAGGCGCTGCAGACCCTGCGCCGCAATATCCAGTTCATCTTCCAGGACCCGTTCGCCTCGCTCGATCCGCGCGTGCCGGTGGGCTATTCGATCATGGAGCCGCTGCTGGTGCACAAGGTCGCCAGCGGCAAGGAGGCGGAGCAGCGCGTGGCCTGGCTGCTCGACAAGGTGGGGCTGGACCCGTCGCACGCGGCGCGCTATCCGCACGAGTTCTCCGGCGGCCAGCGCCAGCGCATCTGCATTGCGCGCGCGCTGGCGCTGAACCCCAAGGTGGTGGTGGCCGATGAGTCGGTCTCGGCGCTGGACGTGTCGATCCAGGCGCAGATCGTCAACCTGATGCTGGACCTGCAGCGCGAGCTGGGCATCGCCTTCCTGTTTATCTCGCACGACATGGCGGTGGTGGAGCGCGTGAGCCACCGCGTGGCGGTGATGTACCTGGGCCAGATCGTCGAGATCGGCCCGCGCCGCGCGATCTTCGAAAACCCGCAGCACCCGTACACCAGGAAGCTGATGTCGGCGGTGCCGATCGCCGATCCGGCGCGGCGCCACCTGCGGCGCGAGCCGCTCAATGACGAAATCCCCAGCCCGATCCGCGCGGTCGGCGATGAGCCGGTGGTGCAGCCGCTGGTGCCCGTCGCCGGCAGCGGGTCGCTCGGCCACTATGTCGCCCGGCACGCCGTCGGCGGCGCCTATTGATGTTCTGGAACTACAGCAGTTACCAAGGAGAATCGACGATGTCTGCACGTATGGTTTCGCCCCGAATGTTCGCTGGCGCGTTTGCCGCCGGCGCGCTGGGCATGCTGGTCTCGGCCCCGGCTTTTGCGGCCAAGGATGCCGTGATGGCCGTATATTCGACCTTCACCTCGCTCGATCCGTACGATGCGAACGACACGCTGTCGCAGGCCGTCGGCAAGACCTTCTACCAGGGCCTGTTCGGCATGGACAAGGACATGAAGCTGGTCAACGTGCTGGCGGAAAGCTATGAGGTCAGCAAGGACGGGCTGACGTACACGATCAAGCTGAAGAAGGGCGTGAAGTTCCACGACGGCACCACCTTTGACGCCGCCGCCGTCAAGGCCAACCTGGACCGCGTCACCAATCCGGCCAACAAGCTCAAGCGCTATACGCTGTTCAACCGTGTGGCCAGGACCGACGTGGTCGACGCCAATACCGTCAAGGTCACGCTGAAGGAGCCGTTCTCGCCATTCATCAATGTGCTGGCGCACCCGTCGGCGGTGATGATCTCGCCGGCCGCGCTGCAGAAGTACGGCAAGGACATTGCCTTCCACCCGGTGGGGACCGGCCCGTTCGAGTTTGTCGAATGGAAGCAGCCCGATCACCTGAAGGGCAAGAAATTCGCCGGCTTCTGGAAGACCGGCTACCCGAAGATCGACACCATCACCTGGAAGCCGGTGGTGGACAACAACACCCGCGCCGCGATCATGCAGACCGGCGAGGCCGACTTTGCCTTCAGCATCCCGTTCGAGCAGGCTGCGGTGCTGAAGAGCAGCCCGAAGGTGGAGCTGATCGCCGCGCCGTCGATCATCCAGCGCTACCTGTCCATGAACACCATGGTCAAGCCGTTCAACGACCCCAAGGTGCGCCAGGCCATCAACTACGCCATCAACAAGGACGCGCTTGCCAAGGTGGCCTTCTCCGGCTTCGCGGTGCCGTCCGAGGGCGTAGTGCCGCCGGGCGTGGACTATGCCGAGAAGCTGGGCCCGTGGCCGTATGACCCGGCCAAGGCGCGCGCGCTGCTGAAGGAAGCCGGCTACCCCAATGGCTTCGAGACCACGCTGTGGTCGGCCTATAACCACACCACGGCGCAGAAGGTGATCCAGTTCGTGCAGCAGCAGCTGCAGCAGGTGGGCATCAAGGCCTCGGTGCAGGCGCTTGAAGCCGGCCAGCGCGTCGAACGCGTGGAAAGCGTGCCCAAGCCCGAAGACGCTGGCGTGCGCATCTACTACGTGGGCTGGTCGTCGTCGACCGGTGAGTCGGACTGGGCGCTGCGCCCGCTGCTGGCTTCGGAATCGATGCCGCCCAAGCTGCTGAATACCGCGTACTACAAGAACGACCAGGTCGACGCCGATATCGCGGGCGCGCTGCGCACGACGGATCGTGGAGAAAAGGCGAAGCTGTACAAGGACGCTCAGGAACGCATCTGGAAGGATGCGCCGTGGGCCTTCCTGGTGACCGAGAAGGTGCTGTTTGCGCGCAGCAAGCGGCTGTCCGGTGCCTATGTGATGCCGGACGGGTCGTTCAATTTCGACGACATCGATATCAAGCAGTAATGGGGGGTGAGGTGAGGGACGGCGCATGCATTGGCCTGGCCCGATCTACGTTGTCCCATTCAACGAGCAGTAAGCAGTAAAGCAGTAAGCCGAGGTGGCCGCCTGCCCGCGTCGCGGGGTCGCAGGCGGGCGGCCTGCGGTCTTTCCTCATGGTGTGTGATGCTGAATTACTTCCTCAAACGTGTGCTGGGCGTGATCCCCACGCTGCTGATCGTGGCAGTGCTGGTGTTCCTGTTCGTCCACCTGCTGCCCGGCGATCCGGCGCGGCTGGCTGCGGGGCCTGAAGCTGACTCGGCCACGGTCGAACTGGTGCGCAAGGACCTGGGCCTGGACCGGCCGATGCACGAGCAGTTTGTCCACTTCTTTTCCAATGCGCTGCGCGGCGAGTTCGGCAATTCGCTGCGCACCAAGCGCCCGGTCAGCGAGGAGATCGGCGACCGCTTCATGCCCACGCTGCTGCTGACGGTGGCGTCGATGGTGTGGGCGGTGGTGTTCGGCATGGCCATCGGCATCGGCTCGGCGGTATGGCGCAACCGCTGGCCGGACCGTTTCGGCATGACGCTGGCGGTCTCGGGGATTTCCTTTCCCGCCTTTGCGCTGGGCATGCTGCTGATGGAGGTGTTCTCGGTGCAACTGGGCTGGCTGCCGTCGATCGGCGCGGACACCTGGAAGCACTACGTGTTGCCGTCGGTCACGCTGGGCGCCGCAGTGGCGGCGGTGATGGCGCGCTTTACCCGCGCCTCGTTCATCGAGGTGCTGCAGGAAGACTTTATCCGTACCGCCCGGGCCAAGGGCGTGCGCGAGACGCTGGTGGTGGTCAAGCACGGCCTGCGCAACGCCATGATCCCGGTGGTGACCATGATGGGGCTGCAGTTCGGCTTCCTGCTGGGTGGCTCGATCCTGGTGGAGAAGGTATTCAACTGGCCGGGCCTGGGGCGCCTGCTGGTCGATGCCGTCGAGATGCGCGACTACCCGGTGATCCAGGCCGAGGTGCTGCTGTTCTCGCTCGAATTCATCCTGATCAACCTGGTCGTGGACATGCTCTACACCGTGATCAACCCAACCATCCGCTACAAGTGAGGCCGGCATGACTGAGCTTTCCACGCCCACCGCAGCGCAAGCGGCAACCGCCACCGCCCCCGTGCCGGAGGCCGTGCGCACGCCCTGGACCGAGTTCTGGCGCAAATTCCGCAAGCAGCACCTGGCGCTGGGCGCCGGCGCATTCGTGCTGGTGCTGGTGGTGATTGCCATCGTCGCGCCGCATATCGTGCCCTACGACCCGGAGAACTTCTTCGACTACGACGCGCTCAACGCGGGCCCGTCGGCCGCGCACTGGATGGGCGTGGATTCGCTCGGGCGCGATATCTTCAGCCGCATCCTGGCCGGCACACGCATCTCGCTGGCCGCGGGCTTCCTGTCGGTGATCCTCGGCGCGGTGATCGGTACCGTGCTGGGCCTGCTGGCGGGCTACTACGAGGGCTGGTGGGACCGCATCGTGATGCGCATCTCCGACGTGCTCTTTGCCTTCCCCGGCATCCTGCTGGCGATCGGCATCGTGGCCATCCTGGGCAACGGCATGACCAATGTGATCTTTGCCGTGGCCATCTTCAGCATCCCCGCGTTCGCGCGGCTGGTGCGCGGCAATACGCTGATGCTCAAGCGGCTGACCTATGTGGAAGCCGCGCGCAGCATCGGCGCGTCGGACTGGACCATCCTGATGCGCCATATCCTGCCGGGCACGGTGTCGTCGATCGTGGTGTATTTCTCGATGCGTATCGGCACCTCGATCATCACCGCCGCAGGCCTGTCGTTCCTCGGGCTGGGCGCGCAGCCGCCGACGCCGGAATGGGGGGCGATGCTCAACGAAGCCCGCGCCGACATGGTGACCGCTCCGCACGTGGCGATCTTCCCGAGCCTGGCGATCTTCCTGACCGTGCTGGCCTTCAACCTGCTGGGCGACGGCCTGCGCGACGCGCTCGACCCCAAGATCGACCGCCGCTGAACCCGGGCCGCTGAACATGACCGCATCGACAACGGGCCTGCCGCGCGTCGGCAGCCTTCCGGCGGGGCCGCTGGACAGCATTGCCGACGTGGCCGGCGTGACCGTCGGCCACTGCACGCTGGCCGACGGCGCCGTGCAGACCGGCGTCACCGTGATCCGTCCGCACGCCGGTGATCCCTACCGCGACAAGGTGCCCGCCGCGGCCACCGTGCTGAACGGCTTCGGCAAGAGCATCGGGCTGGTGCAGGTGGACGAGCTGGGTGTGCTGGAAACGCCGGTGGCGCTGACTAATACCTTTTCGGTCGGTGCGGTAGCGCAGGCACAGATCCGCGCGGCGGTGGCGGCCAATCCGGAGATCGGCCGCGCGCTGCCCACGGTCAATCCGCTGGTGTTCGAATGCAATGACGGCTACCTGAACGATATCCAGCGCATGGCGGTGCAGAGCGCTCACTATGAGGCGGCGCTGGCCGGTGCCGGGCAGGACGTCGTGCAGGGCGCGGTCGGCGCCGGGCGCGGCATGTCGGCATTCGGCGTCAAGGGCGGCATCGGCTCCGCTTCGCGCCTGGCCGGCGGCTACTGCGTGGGTGCGCTGGTGCTGGCCAATTTCGGCACGCCGGAGTCGCTGACCGTGGCCGGCCGGCTGGTCGGCCCGGAGCTGGTGCGGCGGCTCGCGCAGCCCGACACCGTGGCGCAACCGGAAAAGGGCTCGATCATCATGATCCTCGCCACCGACGCCCCGCTGGACGCGCGCCAGCTGCGCCGGCTGTCGTTGCGCGCCGGCGCCGGGCTGGCGCGCACGGGCTCGGTGTTCGGGCATGGCTCGGGCGATATCGCACTCGCGTTCTCGACCGCGTATACCGTGCCGCACGACGCCGCCCGGCCGATGCCCGCCGTCGCCATGCTCCATGAAACCCGGCTCGACCCGATGTTCCGCGCCGCGGCCGACAGCGTCGAGCAAGCCATCCTGCATGCCCTGTGGCATGCCGCATCGGTGCCGGGCCGCGACGGCCACGGCCGGCGCGCACTCCTCGATGTGATGCCCGAACTGGGCCTGACCGCCTGATGAAGATCCTTGTTTCCACCGATATCGAAGGCGTGGCCGGCGTCTTCCACGCCGAACAGACGCGCCCCGGCAACGGCGAATACGAACGCGCCCGGGCCTGGATGACCGGCGAAGCCAATGCCGCGATTGAAGGAGCGTTTGCCGGCGGGGCCACCGAGGTGCTGGTCAATGACTCGCACGGCGGCTTCCGCAACCTGTTGCCCGACCAGCTCGATCCGCGCGCGCGGGTGGTGCTGGGCAAGCCGCGCTATCTCGGCATGATGGCCGGCGTCGAGGCGGGCGTCGACGGCGTGCTGATGATCGGCTACCACGGCCGCGCCCAGAGCCGCGGCGTGCTGGCGCACACCATCAACAGTGGCGCCTTTGCGCGGGTCTGGCTCAACGACACGGAACTCGGCGAGGCCGGGCTGTACGCCGCGCTGGCGGGCGAATTTGGCGCGCCGGTGCTGATGGCCAGCGGCGACGACGTCTTCGTGCAGGAGACCCGCGTGCTGATGCGGTGGGTGCGCTTTGTCGAAACCAAGTCGGCGGGCGGCTTCGGCAGCGGCACCTCGCTGTCGCCGGCGGCGGCGCGCGAGGCCATTGCCGCGGCGGCCGCAACCGCGGTGCGCGAACGCGCGCAGGCGCAATGCCTGCGCATCGGCGCGCCGGTGGCTTGCACCTTGCAGACACTGACACCCGCGCACGCCGACCTCTTCTGCCAGTGGCCGACGCTGGAGCGGTGCGACGGCGTCACGCTGTCTTTCCAGGCCGATTCGGTCCAGGCAGCGGTGCGCATGCTGAACTGCCTGTCGGCGATGTCGTTCATGCTGAAGTAGTCCCGGGGGCGGGGCGGATTGATGGGGCGATCGCGCGGATCGGCGACAATGGCGGGTCGAGCAATACCCAGGCAATACTGCAACGCATGACCCAGGCACACGACGGGGGCTGGATCCCCGTACGCAAGGACTTCGTCGACCTCGCCACGCGCTGCCATGCGCGGGGCGCGAGCCGCCGCCACCATGGCTTTCCCTCCGGGCAGGCCTATATCCTGCGCGACGCCGCGGGACACGAATATCCCTTTGGCGACGACTGCGCGCGTGCGGCGGTGCCGCATCCGGGCCTGCTGCTGCAGGTGCCGGACTATACCGAGCGCGATGTGGTGCCGCGCACGGCCTTGCCCGAGGTGCCGCCCCCGGCCCGCCGGCGCGATCCGGCCCAGGCGCAAGCCGCCGAGCGCGCCGCCGCGATCCGCTACCTGGTGTTGCGCATGGAGAAGGTGGCCGCAGTGCCGCGCGTGCAACCGACAGTGCGCTTCCCGGCGCTTGAGGGCGTCTACGAACAGTACCAGCGCACCGGCGACATCGGCATGGCGCAGGTACGCCGCATCCTGGCGATCGAGCGCAGCCCGTCCACGCCGCCGCGGCTGCGCGCGACCAACCTGCTGGATGTCTATACCGCGCATGTGAAGCTGGAGCGGCTGATCGCGGCATCCAACAGCGTGGACAACATCCGCTTCCTGCGCAGCCTGCACGACTGGCTGGCCCGTCACCTGGTGCTGACCGCCGGGCAGCTGGCCGCGGCCGGGATCGAGATGCATCCGCAGGCGTTTACGTCGTCCGGCATCTGGGGGCCTGACACAGAGCCGCCGCCGGCCTCGGCGGGATTCCAGTCGGGCTCGCTGTTCTAGTGGCGACTGGCGAGACCCGCGGATTTGGCGTCTAATGCCTGCATCGCATCCGCTGATGACGCCATGAGCCATTTCTCTCGCAGCTACGCCGAAGCCCGCAAGAAGTTCCTGGACGCCGCCCGCATGGCGGGCGCCGCCCTGGCGCAGTTCCCCCATCCCACCAAGCGCGGCAGTGCCGGCGAAGACCTGGCGATCGACGTGGCGCTGGCGGGCCCGGCTGAGGCGCGCCGCTGCATCATGGTGACCTCGGGCACGCATGGCGCCGAGGGCTTTGCCGGCTCCGGGGCGCAGGTGGCATTGCTGCACGACGCCGCGCTGCTTGCCGATTGCGCCGCCGCGGACACCGGCCTGCTGCTGGTGCATGCGATCAATCCTTACGGTTTTTCCCACCTGCGCCGGGTCAACGAGGACAACGTCGACCTGAACCGCAATTTCATGGATTTCACGCAGCCGTTGCCGGAGAACGCGGCCTATGCCGAGATCGCACCGCTGCTGCTGCCGCCGCAATGGCCGCCGTCCGACACCGACCAGGCGCAACTGATGAAGGCCGTGGCCGAGCGCGGCATGGCGTGGTACCAGGCGGCGGTCAGCCGCGGCCAGTACCAGGACCCGGTGGGCATGTTCTACGGCGGCGACAAGGCCACCTGGAGCAACTACACGCTATGCCGCATCCTGGCGCGCTTCGGCGCCGGGCGCGAGGCGCTGCGCTGGATCGACGTCCATACCGGCCTCGGGCCGTGGGGCTATGGCGAGCCCATCCACATGGGGCCGGACACGCCCGAGTCGATCACGCGCACGCGCGCGATCTGGGGCAAACGGGTGACCTCGATCTACGATGGCTCGTCGACCTCGCCCAACCTTACCGGCCTGGCCTGGCAAGCGGTGTCGCAGACGCTGCCCACGGTGGACTATGCCGGCATCGCGCTGGAGTTCGGCACGCTGCCGGTGGGCGAGGTGCTGGACGCGCTGCGCGGCGACCATTGGCTGCACCAGCACCCCGAAGCCGACGAGAACCAGCGCTCGCTGGTCCGCCACGCCATGTGGTGCGCCTTCTATGGCGATGCCGACGACTGGCGCGACGGCGTGGTGGCACAGGTGACCGACGCGGTGCGGGACACCATTGCCTCGGCCTAGGGTCCGCTCACAGACCCTGGCGGACGATTGGGCAAGCACTCAGGCAGCAAGCGCCGTCTGGTAATGTCTCGATGTTGGCGGTAGAGTGCCGAGCCAGGCACACTGCCGCCATGCCTTGGCCGGCATCGGCCGCAGCCGGGCAGCAGTCAGCATATAACCAGGAACAAGACGGAAGAGGTCGGGGCAGGCCAGGACACGCGGCCGCATGCACCGCCGCGACCCGGCGCACAACGCCGCTTCCGGCATCAGCTCGGCAGGGAGGCCGGTGTGATGACGCTCTACGAACTGAAGCCCAGGTTCCAGGCCTGGTTGCGCCCCATGGTGGAGGACCTGGCGCAGCGCGGCGTGACCGCCAACCAGGTCACGCTGGCCGCCGCCGGGGGCTCGCTGGCGGTGGGCGTGCTGGCCGCGCTGGCCATGCTGGTGGCAGCGGCCCCGGTGCTGTTCCTGCTGTTCCCCCTGTGGTTGTTCCTGCGCATGGCGCTTAATGCCATCGACGGCATGCTGGCGCGCGAGCATGGCCAGCAGAGCGTGCTGGGTGCTTACCTGAACGAGCTTGGCGACATTGTCTCGGACCTGGCGCTGATCCTGCCGCTGGCCGCGCTGCCGGGCTTCAGCCTGGGGCAGGTCGGCACCTTCGCGCTGCTGGCGGTCATTGTCGAGGCCGCCGGCCTGATCGGCCCGCAGGTCGGCGCCAGCCGGCGCTATGACGGTCCGCTTGGCAAGAGCGACCGCGCCTTCGCGGTCGGCGCGATTGCGCTGTGGGCCGGCCTCGGGCTGGGCTTTGGCGCGGCCGCGAGCTGGCTGTGGCTGCTGCTGTCGCTGTTGTCGCTGTTCACGATTGCCAACCGGGTGCGCCGTGGCATTGCCGAGGCCAAGTCCCGCTCTGTGGAGTAGCACGATGGAGCGAGTGTCGATGCGCCGGTCGCTGGAGCGGCAATTCGAGACCCATGATGGCCGGTGTTCGCCGCGCCGGTGTTCTTCCATATCACATGCTAGTGGGTGCCCTGAGCCCCAGCGGGTTTACAGTTCCATCTCCTCGCACCACATCACCACTGCATCGCGAAAGTCCTGGCAGATCGGCGACAGGTAGCCATCGGCACGCCACAGCACGGCCAGCTCGTGCTGCCACGACATGCCCGGCGCCTCGATCGCCGCCAGCCCCTGGCCCTCGGCCTGGCGCAGCATGCGCGGCGGCATGATGCCGAGCAGGTCGGAGTGCCGCAGCAGTTCGCCAAAGGCCACCGGCGACGCCGTGCTTTCCACCGCCACGCGCGGCGGCGGCAGCCCGACCGAGGTAAACCGTTCTTCCAGCCACTGGCGCAGGTAGAGCGAACTGGCCGGCACCACCCAGCGCTCGCCGCTCAGGTCGGCCAGCGTACGGAAGCTCTCGCGGCGCGGATGACTGCAGCGGGACACAATCTGCATGGTGAGGGGCCCGAGCGGCAGCCAGGCGATGTCCGCCGGCAGGCTGGTCGGGCGCGCGCCCAGGATCAGGTCGGCGTCGCCGTCCTGCAGCATTGCCATCAGGCGCGCGCTCAGGTGGGTTTCGATCGAGAACGTGGCCAGCGGGCGGTCGAGGAAGAAGCGGGCCAGCAGCGGCGACAGCAGCGACGGCAGCAGATAGGGGATGGCGCCCAGCCGTACCGAGCCCGCGCGCGCGGCGCGCTGCTCGGCCAGTTCGTTGCGCATGTCGCCGGCAGCCAGCGAGATCCGGCGCGCGTGGGCGGCGAGGGTGCGGCCCACGCTGGTCGGCACCAGCCCGCGCGGGGTGCGCTCGAACAAGGGCATGCCGGCTTCGCCTTCCAGCCGCGCCAGCGTCTTGGACAGGCCCGACTGGGTCATGCCGAGGGTGTCGGCGGCGCGGTGCAGGTTGCCGTGCTCGGTGACAACCAGGAAGGCTTCTAGATCCTCGAATCGCATGGGGGCGTGACGGCTCGGCAATGGCACGGGGAAGGTGCGGGCCATTGTAGCGCCGCCCAACACCGGCGCCGTGTCAGCGGGCAGGGGTAGGGCAATGCGGCACTGCGCCATGCCTGACAGGACTTGGCCCGCGCCGCGCGGGAATCGCGCCGGGCGGGGGGCTGGCCTAGACTGCGTTGCATCCCTCGCGCACCGCACTTCCGCGGGCACCACAGAAGGGGCCAGAACAGGAGACACACCCATGCAACACCGTTCCGCACGGCTGCGCGCAGCCGTGGCCGCCATCCTGCTGGCGGCGATCCCGGCGGTAGCTTCCGCAGCCGATTCCGCCTCTGCCGAACCCTATCCGTCGCACCCGCTCACCATCGTGGTGCCGTCGGTGGCGGGCAATGTGAACGATGCCGTGGCGCGGCTGATCGGGCAGGAACTGACCAAGACCTGGGGCCAGCCGGTCATCGTCGACAACAAGCCCGGCGCGGGCACCACCACGGGTACCAAGTACGTCGCCCGCGCGGCAAAGGACGGCTACACGGCGCTGCTGACGTTCACCGCGCACGTGCAGAACCCGTCGCTGTACCGGGGCATCGGCTATGACCCGATCGCGGACTTCACGCCGGTCAGCGAGGTGGCGATCTCTTCTACCATCCTGGCGGTGTCGCCGGACTTTCCGGCGCGCACGCTGCCGGAGGTTGTGGCGCTGCTCAAGGCTAATCCCGGCAAGTATCCGTACGGGTCGTATGGCGCGGGCACGACCGGTCATATCCTGGGCGAACTGCTCAGGCGCGAGGCCGGGCTGCAGATGGAGCACGTCGCCTACAAGGGCGGCGCGCCGCTGGCCACCGACCTGGCGGCCGGCCATGTGAAGCTGGGCTTTATCGCCGTGGGCACGGCCATGCCGCTGCTGCAGGGCGGCAAGCTGGTGCCGGTGGCAATTGCCGGCGCGGAGCGCTCGGCGCTGCTGCCCGGGGTGCCGACCTTCCGCGAAGCCGGCTACAAGGGCTTCGAGCCCGATGCCTGGATGGGCCTGCTGTTCCCCGCCGGCGTGCCGAAGGCGCGGGTCGATGCCTTGTCGCGCGAGGTCGCGCGCATCGTGCGCCTGCCGGAGATCGCGAAGAAGATGCAGGACCTGAACCTGGTGCCGGTGGGCGGCACGCCGGAAGCCTTCGCCACCGTGATGAAGAACGACCGCGACAAATGGAGCCGCATCATCGGCGCTGTCGGCATCACGCTGGAATGACAGGAGTCCCGATGCAAGCCAACGATTACCTGGGGCTGGTCTGCTCCCGCTGGTGCCACTGGAGCGAGCTGGCGCTGCAACGCATCCCGCGCCAGCCGCTGGCGCCGGGCCAGGTGCGGATCCGCGTGCGGCATGCTGGCGTGGGCTTTGCGCTAAGCTTGTTTGTCTCGGGCAAGTACCAGCGCAAGCCGCCGCTGCCGTTTACCCCCGGCACCGAGGCCGCGGGCGAGATCATCGAGGTGGCGCCTGATGTCACGCGGCTGCACCCGGGCCAGCGCGTGGCCGCGGCGCTGGACTGGGGCGGCTTTGCCGAGGAAGCGGTGGCCACCGCCGACACGGTCTATCCGGTGCCCGACGGGCTGCAGCTGGCGCAGGCGGCCGCGCTGCCCATCACCTATGGCACGGTCTGGGCCGCGCTGGCCTGGCGCGCCGCGCTGCAGCCAGGCGAAACCATGCTGGTCCACGGCGCCAGCGGCGCGCTGGGCACGGCCGCGGTACAAGTGGGCCGCCTGATGGGCGCGCACGTGGTCGCCACCGCCAGTACCGAGGCCAAGCGCGAGGCGGCGCTGCGTAACGGTGCCGCGCATGCGCTGCCGTCCGACGCGGCCACGCTGGCGGCAGCGGTCAAGGCGCTGTGCCCGGCGGGCGGCGCCGACGTGGTGTTCGACCCGGTCGGCGGCGACCTGTTCGACGCCTCGCTGCGCTGCGCGGCGCCGGGCGCGCGGCTGTTGTCGATCGGCTATGCCAGCGGGCACATCCCGGAGGTGCCGGCCAACCTGCTGCTGGTGAAGAACCTGACGCTGATCGGCTTCAACTATGGCTACTACATCGGCTGGGGCCTGACCGACGAGCGCCGGCGCTTTGCGCAGCCGGTGCAGGCGATGGTGGCCGAGATCATGCAGGCGGCGGCCAGCGGCAAGCTGGCGCCGCCGGTGCTGCAGCACTTCCCGCTGAGCGACTGGCTCAACGCCGTCGACACCACGATGTCGCGCCGCGCCATCGGCAAGGTCATGCTGGATATCTGAACGGAGCGAACGACATGCACCATGCACTAGCGGCAAGCGACGATGCCATGTTTGATGGACTGACCGTGCTGGACCTGAGCCAGGGCATCGCCGGCCCGTACTGCGGCCTGATCCTGCGCCAGCAGGGCGCGCGCGTGATCAAGGCAGAGCCGCCGGTCGGCGACTGGGCCAGGCAGATGGGGCGAGCGCGCGCAGGCCAGACCGCGATTTCGATTGCCTACAACGCCGGCAAGGAGAGCGTGGTGCTCGACGCCCGCACTGCAAGCGGGCGCAAGGCCATGCGTGCGCTCGCCGAACGTGCCGATGTGGTGATCCAGAACTTCCGTCCCGGTGTGGCCGAGCGGATGGGCCTGGGCTACCAGGAACTGGCCGCGCGCAATCCGGCGCTGGTCTATGTGTCGATCTCGGGCTATGGCCGCACCGGGCCGATGGCGGCGATGCCGGCGGTAGACACCACCATGCAGGCGTTCAGCGGCCTGATGCATATCAACCGCGACAGCGCCGGCCAGCCGCGGCGGATCGGCTTCTTCCTGGTCGATCTCAGCACCGGCCTGTACGCGGCGCAGAGTGCTTCGGCAGCGCTGTACAAGGCTGCCCGCAGCGGCAAGGGGCGGCATGTGCAGGTGTCGTTGCTGGAGGCGAGCGCCGCGCTGCAGTCATACCTGGTGCTGGATGACGCGATGTTCCCGGATGCGGAACTCGCCGCGGCCAATGCGCCGACGGGCATGTTCGAGGCCTCCGACGGGCAGCTCTATCTCAGCATGCTCAACGATGCGATGTTCAGCCGGCTTGCCGCGCTGCTCGGGTTTGACGACTGGCTGGCGGATGCCGGGCTGCGCACCAGTGCCGGACGCCTGCCGCGCGCGGCGGAGCTGAGCCGGCGCGTGGCGGCGGCATTGCGCACGCATCCGCTGGCGCACTGGGAGGCCATCTTCACCGAACACGATGTGCTGTTTGCGCGCATCGGCCATCCGCGCGATTTGCGCGGCAGCGCGCAGTGCACGGAGGCGGGTGTTTTTGCGCAGGTGGCGCAGGCCGGACTGGGGGAGCTGCCCTGGGCGAACCTGCCCGGGCAGGCCCGCGCCGCGCGGCCGCTCGGTGTGGCGCCGCTGCTGGGCGAACATACGGATGCGGTGCTGGCGGAATTCGGCATCGCGGGCGCAACGGCGCCATAAGGGGGGCGGGGGGAGACAGGAGCGCGCGGCATGCCCCGGAAGGCTGGCTCCGGGACGGGTTTTCCCCACTTCTGAGCGTGGCTCGCGGTGAGACAATCCAGCCGTGTCGCACGGCTCAGGCTTCGTGGCGATGCCATGACCGCAGGCCAACCGAAGGGAGAAAGACATGCATCGCTTTGCCGTCCTTGCTGCAGTCCCGGTCGCTTTTGCTTGCGGCTACCTTGCCGCCCACTCGGGGCTGCCGCTGGCCCACGCCCAGACCCCGCCGGCCGCGCTGGCGCCGCAGATCATCAACCTGGCCGCCATGACCAGTGAAGACATCGGGCCACAGGTTCCCAACATGGGCACGCTGCGCACGAAAGGACTGGTGGCGACGCCGAACGGGACCATTGCCGTGCAATCGGGCAACGTGCCGAAGCACTACCACACCAGCGCCGACGAGATCCAGTACGTCATCTCGGGCACGGGCACATTCTGGTTGGGCAACGAACAGCGCGAGGTCCGCCCCGGCGACCTGATCATCATCCCGAAGGGCGCCGCGCATGCGGGTTCGGTCGCCACCAGCGGGGAATTCAAGGCGCTGGCAATCAAGCTGCCGCCGCAGGCTGCCGGCGATACGCACTTGCTGCCCTGAACCCTGGCGGTAACGCGGGCCGGTACGCGTACCGGCCCCGGAGCAGCCGCTGGCGCGGCCAAAAAGAAAAACGGACGGTGCGCGATGCGTACCGTCCGTATTCCGTTGTGCGTTGGTAGGCTCGATTGGACTCGAACCAACGACCCCCACCATGTCAAGGTGGTGCTCTAACCAGCTGAGCTACGAGCCTAGCGAAGGCGCGAATTATAGAGACGCCTTTTCGATTGCGCAAGCACCCCCGCGAACTTTTTGCGTGGTTGCCTGCGCTTGTGCCGTGCGCAGCGCGTCAGGCGCTGGCGATGCGGTCGCGCAGTTCGCGCTTGAGCACCTTGCCGATGGCGCTGCGCGGCAGACTCTCCACCGCATGGATCGCGGCCAGCCGCTGGGTCTTGCCCAGGCGTTCGTTGGCCCAGGCCAGCACGTCCTGCGTGCTGGCGCCGCCGCCGGCACGCAGCACGACGAAGGCTACCGGGGTCTCGCCCCAGCGCTCCGAAGGCACGCCCACCACCGACACATCGGCCACTGCCGGGTGGTCGCGCACCACCGCCTCGAGATCGCTGGGGTAGATGTTGAAGCCGCCGGAGATGATCATGTCCTTCTTGCGGTCCATCAGCACCAGGAAGCCGTCTTCATCGAAGCGGCCGATATCGCCGGTGCGGATAAAGCGCTGGCCCTGCGCGTCGTGCCATTCGGTCTCGGCCGTCTTTTCGGGCAGGTTGTGGTAGCCGTTCATCATTGCCGCCGAGCGGCCGACCACTTCGCCGGTGCTGCCCGGCGGCAGTTCGCGGCCCTCGTCGTCGATGATGCGCACGTCGGCACCGGTGGCGGGGCGCCCGACGGTATGCAGCTTGTCCGGGAACTGGTCGGCGCAGAGCAGGCAGCTGCCGCCGCCTTCGGTCATGCCGTACAGCTCGGTCAGCGCGCCCGGCCAGCGCCGCAGCACTTCGGCCTTCGGGGCCGGGTTGAACGGCGCGCTGGTGCAGAATTTCTGCAGGAAGGACGACAGGTCATGGTGGTCGAACTCCGGATGAGCGAGCAGCCGCTGGTACTGCACCGGCACCAGCATGGTATGCGTGACGCGATGCTGCTGCGCCAGCGCCAGGTACTGGCCCGCATCGAACCTGGCCATCAGGATGGCGGTGCCACCCAGTCCGATGGTCGGGAAGAAGCTGGCCAGCGTGGTGTTGGAATACAGCGGCGTCGACAGCAGCGTGATCGCATGCGTGCCGTAGCCAGTGGCGGCGCCGCGCGACACATGGGCCCAGCGCATGCCGTGCGACTGCACGATGCCCTTGGGCGCGCCGGTGGTGCCGGACGAATAGATGATATTGAGCGGCATCTCCGGGCGGATCTCTGGCTCCGACACCGGCGTGCCGGCGGGCGCCAGCCAGGCCTGGTAAGGCTGGCCTGCGTCGCTGCCGTCCAGCGTGACGATGGGCGTGGCGGCCAGCTTGCCGCGCACGGGCTGCAGCACGTCGGCCACGGTGGCGTCGGCGAACAGGATGCGCGCGCCCGCGTCGGCAATCATGCCGGCCAGGCTGTCCGGCGTGGACGACGGCGCCAGCGGCGCCACCACCACGCCGGCGCGTACCGCGCCCAGGTACACCGCGGCGTATTCGATCGAGGACGATGCGCAGATGGCAATGGCTTCGCCGGGGCGCACGCCGTCACGGGCCAGCGCCGCGGCGATGCGGTCCATGGCGGCGTCGAGGCCGGCATAGTCGAGCACGTGCTCGCCATGCATCAGGGCGTGCTGCGCGGGGCGCTGCGCGGCGTGCTCGCGCACGAGCACGGACATGGTGGTGAAGGGGCGTTGGAGCGGGGTCGGTGGGGTCATGTTCGGCAGGGGGCGGGCGCCGGCCTGATGGCGCAGGATGAGCGAGGGGGATGGTTGGACTGGGGCTTCGGTGTCACAAACGGTAAAGGTGTCAGCCCGTCAGCGGAATTCTTAATTCGATAAGTCTGGCTTTTTTCCGGCGAAGCGGTACGGCGTGACGCGCGCAGCCACAACCGGCGCGCCGCCGCTGCGGGAGGCGGCCAGCATGGCTGAGCGGGTGCTGGTGGCCAGCATCACATGCGGGTACTGTCCAGGGCCTGAATCCGCCTGTTCCTATGGATTGGTGGGATGCGGCGGGCTGAAGCAGTAGGGCACCAGCGCGGCGGCGATCAGCAAGCCCGCTGACACAAAGATCGCCGCATAGGTGGAAGGCTGCGGCCAGCCGCGCACATGGCCGGCATTGGCGATCAGCCCGAACCCCCATGATGTCAGCGCCGACCCCAGGAACACAAAGGTATTGAGCAGTCCCAGCCCGCGCCCGCGCCGCGACGGCGGGATCAGCCCGCGGCCCTGTGCCATCACCAGCGGGTGCAGCATGCCGATGGTCGACAGCAGCGCCATCATCGCCACGCCGTAGCCGATACCGTTGTCCGGCCACAGCGTCAGCAGGGCCGAGCCCGACATGGCAAAGCACGACCAGCCGGCGATGGTGGTCTTGAGGCTGCTGCGCCGGACCAGCACCGGCAGCAGGAACGCGGTCAGGAAGCCGGCCAGGCTCAGCAGCGTCAGCGCCACGCCGCGCGGCGCCGAGCCCAGGCCGAACACGTCGGCCAGGTAAGGGCCGCTCCAGGCGTTACGGAAGGCCGTGCCGGCGGACATCGCCACGCACAGCGGGATCAGCGTCCACAGCGGCGCCAGCTTCAGCAGCTGCATGCTTTCCGACAGCATCGCCGGCCATGATGCGCTGCGCGCCTCGGCATGGCCCTGGTCGCGCACGAAGCGCCACACGCCATAGCAGGCCGCCACCATGCCAAGGGCCGACACCGCCATCGACGGGCGCCAGCCGATCACCGAGATGGCCCAGCCCAGCGGTGCCGTGGCGCACAGCGCGCCGATCATGCCCATGGCATTGGAGCGGCTGACCACGCGGGTGTAGTCGCGCTCGGACAGTTGCTCGGAGGCGAAATGCAGCAGGCCCATGAAGACCGGCGCGCACGCCAGCCCCAGTCCCACCTGCGCCAGCGTGGCCGCCGCGCCGTTGGGCGCCAGCACGAACAGGATCGACGACACTGCGCCCACCGCCAGCAGCAGCGCGGTCGGCCGGCCCACGCCATAGCGGTCGAAGGCGATGCCCACCGGGATTTGCGCCACCGCAAAGGCGAGGAAGAACGACGAAGACAACGCGCCAAAGCCCGCCGGCGACAGCCCGAAGTCATGCTGCAGTTCGGGCGCCATTACCGCCAGGCAGGAGCGGAAGAATTGGCTGAGCGCGAAGGCGAACGTCAGCAGGGCGATACCGCGCGCGGCCTGCATTGCCGGGGCATCGGCGGGCACGGCATCGGGCGAACCGGGGTGGCGGGTGTTGCTGGCGGTCACGGCTTCGGGGTTTGCCGCCGCACTGGCTGCGGGGCGAAGGCGCTGTGGTTGGGGGAATACCCTGGCGGGCACTTCACGTGCCGAGGGCTGTATCTGCAGCCAGTGTAGAGCGGGCGCGCTATTCGTGGCCGTGGGATGGCCGGTGTTCGCCCAATTTGCGCGTGGTGCAAGCAGCACGACTGCTGATTGTTTGCCCCCCTCTCGCGCTAGCGGGATAGGGGAGCAAAGCATTGGCCGGGGAACTACCCCGGCAACGCGTCATACGTCAGCAGGAATACCTGCTCATCCCCCGCGCTGACCGGCAACCAGACGATTTCCAGCTCAGGGAACGCAGCCTCCACGTTGGCATGCTCGTTGCCGATCTCCACCACCAGCACGCCGCCCGGGTTCAGGCGCGCCTTGGCGCCGGCGATGATCCGCCGCACCACGTCCATGCCGTCGTCGCCGCCGGCCAGGGCGATGCGCGGCTCGGCCAGG
Organism: Cupriavidus sp. LA-1; assembly: GCF_055385985.1. Lineage (NCBI taxonomy): Bacteria > Pseudomonadati > Pseudomonadota > Betaproteobacteria > Burkholderiales > Burkholderiaceae > Cupriavidus > Cupriavidus sp. LA-1. Next base: position 1,534,263 of record NZ_AP031387.1, read on the forward strand.
TATTCCGGCGGCAGCGATTGCATCGAGGATTCGTTGACGTAGGGCGGGTTGGTCAGGATCACGTCGTAGGTGGCGCCATGCGGCAGCGGCGCGTACAGATCGCCTTCATACAGCCGGATGCGGTCGTCCATCTTGTAGTCGGCCACGTTGCGGCGCGCCACGGCGAGGGCGTCGGGCGAGATGTCGACGGCGTCGATGCTGGCGTTCGGCCAGACGTGCGCGGCCACGATCGGCAGGCAGCCGGAGCCGGTGCACAGCTCCAGCACCGGGCCGATGCTGTCGGTCTCGCCGACCCACGGCTCCAGCCCTTCCTGCAGCAGTTCGCCGATAAAGCTGCGCGGCACGATCACGCGCGAATCCACGTAGAAGCGCAGGCCATGCATATAGGCCTCGTGCGTGATGTAGGCGGCCGGCACGCGCTCGTTGACGCGGCGGTCGATGACCTTCAGCACCGCATCGACTTCCTCGGGCAGCAGGCGTGCATCCAGGAAGGGATCGAGCGTGTCGAGCGGCAGGTTCAGCGTATGCAGCACCAGGTAGGCCGCTTCGTCATAGGCGTTGGCGCTGCCGTGGCCGAAGGACAGGCGCGCGGCGGTAAAGCGCGAGACTGCGAGACGCAGCAGGTCGCGCACGGTGCGCAGGGGGGAGGGCGTTGCCATGTAGGGTGTCTTTCGGCGGGAAATCAATCAGGCGACGAGGCGTTCCAGCACGCCGCGGTAAACGTTCTTCAGCGGCTCGATGAAGCGGACTTCAACGTGCTCGTCGATCTTGTGGATGCTGGCGTTGGGCGGGCCGAACTCGATCACCTGCGGGCAGATCCTGGCGATAAAGCGCCCGTCCGAGGTGCCGCCGGTGGTCGACAGCTCGGTCTTGACGCCGGTCTCGGCCTCGATTGCCGACGACAGCGCATCGGACAGCTCGCCGCGCGGGGTCAGGAAGGGCTCTCCGCCGAGGGTCCAGTCCAGCGTGTATTCGAGCTGGTGGCGGTCCAGGATCGCATGCACGCGCGCCTTCAGGCCTTCGGGCGTGCTGGCGGTCGAGAAGCGGAAATTGAAGTCGATGGTGACGTGGCCCGGGATCACGTTGGTGGCGCCGGTGCCGCCGTGGATGTTCGACATCTGCCAGCTGGTCGGCGGGAAGTACTCGTTGCCGTGGTCCCAGACCTCGGCGGCCAGCTCGGCCAGCGCCGGGGCGGCTTCATGGATCGGGTTGCGGCCCAGGTGCGGGTAGGCGATATGGCACTGGATGCCTTTGACCGTGAGCTTGCCCGAGAGCGAGCCGCGGCGGCCGTTCTTGACCATGTCGCCGAGCGTGTCGACCGAGGTCGGCTCGCCGATCACGCAGTAGTCCAGGCGCTCGCCGCGCGCGGACAGGGCCTCGACCACCTTGATGGTGCCGTCGTGTGCCGGGCCCTCTTCGTCGCTGGTGATCAGGAAGGCGATCGAGCCCGCATGCGCCGGATGCGCCTTGACGAACTCTTCCACCGCCACCACAAAGCCCGCGATCGAGGTCTTCATGTCGGCGGCGCCGCGGCCGTAGAGCTTGCCGTCGCGGTGCGTCGGCGCAAACGGGTCCGAATGCCACTGCTCCAGCGGGCCGGTCGGCACCACGTCGGTATGGCCGGCGAAGACCAGCAGCTTGCCGTCCTTGCCCAGCGTGCCGCGCTTCACCGCCCACAGGTTGGTCACGCGGAAATCGTCGGGGCCGCTGACAAGCGCTTCGCAGTCGAAGCCGAGCGCCTTCAGGCGGGTTTCCAGGATGGCCTGGCAGCCTTCGTCGGCGGGCGTGACGGAGCGGCGGCGGATCAGGTCTTCGGTGAGGGCGAGGGTGGCGGCGAGGGTGGCGGCGGGGGTGGCGGTCATGGGACTACGGGAAGGGAAATCAGAACTGGCTGGCGTACTGGTCGGCCGAGAAGCCGACCATCACCTTGCCATCGTGGGCCAGCACCGGGCGCTTGATCAGCGACGGGCTCTGCTGCATCAGCGCGATTGCGCCGGCTTCCTGCTCGGCACGGGCCTTGTCGGCATCCGACAGCGCGCGCCAGGTGGTGCCCTTGCGGTTGAGCAGCGTGGCCAGCGGGACGTGCCTGAGCCAGCCGCGCAGCATGGCTTCATCCACGCCCTGCTTCTTGAAGTCGTGGAAGGTATAGCCCACGCCGTTGGCATCCAGCCAGGTGCGGGCTTTCTTGACGGTATCGCAGTTGGGAATGCCGTAGAGCAGGACGGTCATGGCTAGTCTTGATGGAGTGGAATCAGCGGAACAACAAATTCAGCGCAATCACCAGGCCGCCCAGGCCCAGTGCCACGCCGCCCATCGCCACCGCGGTCATCAGGCGCAGCCGGCGGTCCAGCCGGGCGGCTTCCTTGCGCAGCGCATCGATGGTGATGGCATGTTGCTCGGCCAGCAGCTTGACGGCCTCGGCCTGCTGCACGGCGGCGGCTTCCAGCTCGGCGATGCGGGCGGCGGGATCACGCGTGTCGGCCACCGCGCCTTCCGGCATTCCATCCTTGCGCTTGTTCTTCTTCAGTTTCTCGATGGTCTTGTTGGCCTGCTCGAGAATGGTGGGCAGCAGGGAGAGCACGGTACTGACGGTGGTGGGATCCAGGGCCATGAGTCGCTTGCGGAGGGAAGGCATGTTCAGCCTGGCCAGGCGGGGTGACAACGGAAATACTGCCCCGGAGCCGGGCCCCGGGGCGGGCGGCGCAGCCGTTGCGGGCTGCGCCAGGCGCGATCAGTCGCCGCGCAGCAGGTCGTTCAGGCTGGTCTTGGCGCGGGTCTGCGCGTCGACCTTCTTCACGATCACGGCGCAGTAGAGGCTGTACTTGCCATCCTTGGACGGCAGGTTGCCCGCCACCACCACCGAGCCCGCCGGCACGCGGCCATAGTGGATCTCGCCGGTTTCGCGGTCGTAGATCTTGGTCGACTGGCCCAGGTACACGCCCATCGAGATCACCGAGTTCTCTTCCACGATCACGCCTTCGACCACTTCCGAGCGGGCGCCGATAAAGCAGTTGTCTTCGATGATGACCGGGTTGGCCTGCAGCGGTTCCAGCACGCCGCCGATGCCCACGCCGCCGGACAGGTGGACGTTCTTGCCGATCTGCGCGCACGAACCGACGGTGGCCCAGGTGTCGACCATGGTGCCTTCATCGACGTAGGCGCCGATATTGACGTACGACGGCATCAGCACGGCATTCTTCGCGATGAACGAACCGCGACGGGCCACCGCCGGCGGCACCACGCGGAAGCCGGCCTTGGCAAAGTCGTCGGCGCTCCAGTTGGCGAACTTGGTCGGCACCTTGTCGTAGAACTGGGCAAAGCCGCCGGCGCTCATCGGCGCGTTGTCTTCCAGGCGGAACGACAGCAGCACGGCCTTCTTGATCCACTGGTTGACGATCCAGTCCTTGCCTTGCTTCTCGGCCACGCGCAGCGCGCCGGAATCCAGCTGGCTGATGACGTTGGCGACGGCTTCGCGAATGTCGTTGGGGGCGGACTTGGGCGACAGGCTGGTGCGGTCTTCCCAGGCCTGGTCGATCAGGGCTTGCAGAGCTTGCGTCATATGCGTTTCTTCAGTGGTTATCGGATAAAGGCGCAGCGGTCAGGCCGCGCCGCGGATTTTGGATGGCGTTCAGCCGAGCGCGCGGCAGAATTCGACAATCCGGCGCGCACCCTCCAGGCATTCCTCGGGCGTGGCCACCAGGGCCATGCGCACGCGGTTGGCGCCGGGGTTGATGCCGTCGGCTTCACGCGCCAGGTAGCTGCCGGGCAGCACGGTCACGTTCTGCCCGGCCAGCAGGCGCGCGGCGAATTCCGTATCGGTGAGGCCGGTGCGCGAGACATCGGCCCACAGGTAGAAGCCGGCATCGGGCAGCGCGACGTCCAGCACTTCGGCCAGCATCGGCGTGACTTCGCTGAACTTGCGCACGTAGGCGGCGCGGTTCTCGCGCACGTGGGCCTCGTCGTTCCAGGCGGCGATGCTGGCGCTCTGCACCGCGGGGTTCATGGCGCCGCCGTGATAGGTACGGTATAGCAGGAATTTCTTCAGCAGCGCGGCATCGCCGGCGACGAAGCCCGAGCGCAGGCCCGGCACGTTGGAGCGCTTGGACAGGCTGGAGAACATCACCAGCCGCTCAAAACCACGGCCCAGCTTGTGCGCGGCTTCCAGCGCACCCAGCGGCGCGCGGCCTTCGTCGAAATAGATCTCGGAATAGCACTCGTCCGAGGCGATCACAAAGCCGTAGCGGTCCGACAGTGCAAACAGCTGCTTCCAGTCTTCCAGCGACAGCACCGCGCCGGTCGGGTTGCCGGGGGTGCACACGAACAGCAGTTGCACCTTCTGCCAGACCTCGTCGGCGATGCGGTCGAAGGCCGGGGCGAAGTTGCGCGCCGGGTCGCTGTTGGCGAATACCGGGGTGGCGCCGGCCAGCAGCGCCGCGCCTTCATAGATCTGGTAGAACGGGTTGGGGCACAGCACCAGCGCGCCCGGGCGGGTGCCGTCGACCACGGTCTGGGCAAAGGCGAACAGCGCCTCGCGCGAGCCGGTTACCGGCAGCACCTCGGTGGCGGCGTTGACCTTGGGCAGGCCGTAGCGGCGCTCCAGCCAGCTGGCAATGCACTGTCGTAGTGCATCGGAACCGGCGGTTGTGGGATAATTCGCCAGCCCCGCGAGCGACTCTGCCAGCGCTTGCTTGATGAATTCAGGCGTCGGGTGCTTGGGTTCACCAATGCCAAAGCCGATGGCCGGCTTGTCGGCAGGCTTCACCTGCGCAAAGAGCACCCGCAGTTTCTCGAACGGGTAGGGCTGGAGCAGGTCGAGGCGCGGATTCACAGTGTCAGTCGGGGCCGGTTAAAACGACGCATTATAGAGGAACGGCGCGGGTTTCCGTGCGCCGGCCAGGCCCGCGGGGCCGGCCGCGGGCATGGATGGCGGGCATCACGCCCTGGTGATGCCGCCGGCGCCGTCCGGACCCTGCCTGCCATTGGCCGGCGGCCCGGCTCGCCTCGTACGGATTCCCTTCATGAGCACAAATACTGTTGCGGCGCAGCATGCGCTGGCCGACCGCCATGCGGTCAAGGCATCGCTTTCCATCCTGATCGGCGCCTCGGTCTGGGGCATCGCCTGGTTCCCATACCGTGTGCTGGCGGGCTGGGGCCTTGGCGGCATGCACGCGGCGGCGCTGGTCAGCTCGGTCGCGGCGGTCCTGTCGCTGCTGGCCTTCCGCCGGCACCTGGCAGGCCTGCGCCCGCACTGGCTGTTCGTCGCGATCGGGCTGGCCGCGGGGGTGACCAATGCCGGCTTCGTCTGGGGCAGCGTCAACGGCCATGTGATGCGCGTGCTGCTGCTGTTCTACCTGACCCCGGTGTGGACCGCCTTGTTCGCCCGGCTGTTCCTGGGCGAGCGGCTGTCGGCGGCCGGGTTGTCGCTGGTGGCGCTGGCCCTGTTCGGCGCCGGGCTGATGCTGTGGACGCCCGAGGTCGGCGTGCCGCTGCCGGGCTCCCCCGCCGAATGGTCGGGCCTGATCGGCGGCATGGGCTTTGCCGTCAACAACGTGCTGTCGCGCCGCGCCGGCCAGCGCTTTCCGGAGATGGACGCGCGCGTGCGCACGGTGGTGGTCTATCTGGGCTGCACGGTGGTCGGGGTGCCGGCCGCGCTGCTGCTCGATGGCCCGTCGGTGGCGATCGTCCCGGGGGCGCAGGTCAGCGTGGGCCTGCTGGTGCTGGGCCTGGCGGCGGTACTGGTGGTCAGCAACTCGGTGGTGCAGTACGGGCTGCAGCGGCTGCCGGCCAACCGCGTGTCGCTGCTGATGCTGTTCGAGATCGTGATTGCCGCGGCGTCGTCGTGGTGGCTGGCGACCGAGGTGCTGAGCTGGAAGGAGGCCGCCGGCGGCCTGTGCATCATCGCCGCCGGCGCCTTGTCGGGGCTGGTGCACCGCAGCCGCTCCTCGGCGCCGGCCCTGGTGCATGTCGAGGCAGCTGCGTGTAACTAATCTCGCGCGGGTCAGTGCAGCATGACCCGCGACACCATCGCCACCAGCGGTGTCCGCACCGCGCGCTCCACGCCGCGGTGCAGATGCAGCGGCCGCAGCAGCATCTTCACCGTCATCTCGATGGGGATATTGCGCCGGATCACGCCGGACACGCGCGTATTGAGCGCGCGCACCTCGGCTTCCGATACCGTCTCCACGCCGCGCTCCATGCGCAGCACGTTGCGCAGTGCGATCGCGGCGTCCTCGTTCTTGATCTCCAGCAGCCGGCGCGCCAGTGCGCCCAGCACCCGCAGCCGGCCAAGCCGCTCCGATGCCGCAAAACGGTTGAAGAACTGGAAGAAATGCTTGTAGTGCCGCACCTCGTCGTTGGCGATGCGCCGTGTCAGGTCGCGCAGCACCGGCTCGTCGCTGGCCTGTTCCAGCGCGCGGTAATACGCGGCTGTGCCGGTTTCCACCACGCAGCGGGCCGCCATTTCCAGCGCCTCGGTCGGCTCGAACTGGTCGATCGAGCAGGTCTTGCTGTACTCGTCGAAGAAGCGCGCATAGCCGCGCTCCCAGTCGAATTCCGGCCAGACATGCTCGACATAGCGCCGCAGCGCCAGCCCGTGCTGCAATTCCTCGGCTTCCCAGTGCTCGGCAAGCCAGCCGGCGGCGTCCGGCACCCGGGCGTAGTAAGTGGCGAGGTTACCGGCATAGGTGTCGGAGCCGCTCTCGATAAACGAGGCCGACACCAGCAGGTAGAACAGGTCGCGGTCGCCGCGCACGCGCTCCACGTCGATCGCCTGGTAATCGATGTCGCTGACGGACCACGGCCGGGCGGCCGCTGACGGTTCACTCATGCTCTGTCCTCCTGGTTGGCCAAAGGCTGCGAGGGGCGCATTGACGGGCGTGCGGCTTAGGAGGGCATCCGAAGTCACGCCGTCTGATCACAGACTAGCATTTACCCTAGTTAGTTTCCCAACGATTGACGGGCGATGTCGGCTGACGTTGCTTGCGGCGCCTGCCAAAGTGCTTGCGCAATCGCTTGTAAGGGGCGGAATAGCAAGGGAAATCCGCCATGGGATATGACGCCGGGGCGACCGGCAAACGGGCCGGCGAAGGCATCTGCGATGGTATGATTAGCCCCAATTCTCGGGCTCGAGGGGTATTTTGAGGTGCTGGCGTCACGCCGCGCCGGCTTCCGCGCAGCCCGGCTTTCTGAACAGTGCAATAGCCCCGATACCAGGCCAGGTCCGGTTCCTATACCGGATGGCCGATACCACACGAGAAACCGTGCGACTATCCTCGATCAAGCTGGCGGGCTTCAAGTCATTCGTCGATCCCACCAATTTTCAAGTACCCGGCCAACTGGTCGGCATCGTAGGTCCCAACGGCTGCGGCAAATCGAACATCATCGATGCGGTGCGTTGGGTGCTGGGTGAGTCACGCGCGTCCGAGCTGCGCGGCGAATCCATGCAGGACGTCATCTTCAACGGCTCCACCGCGCGCAAGCAGGCCGGCCGGGCCAGCGTCGAGCTGGTGTTCGACAACGCCGAGGGCCGCGCAGCCGGCCAGTGGAGCCAGTACGCCGAAGTCGCGGTCAAGCGGGTGCTGACCCGCGACGGCACCTCGTCCTACTACATCAACAACCAGCCGGTGCGCCGGCGCGACATCCAGGACATCTTCCTGGGCACGGGCCTGGGGCCGCGCGCCTACGCCATCATCGGGCAGGGCATGATCTCGCGCATCATCGAGGCCAAGCCCGATGACATGCGCATCTTCCTCGAAGAAGCCGCGGGCGTGTCCAAGTACAAGGAACGCCGCCGCGAGACCGAGAACCGCCTGTCCGACACGCGCGAGAACCTGACCCGGGTGGAAGACATCCTGCGCGAACTCGGCAGCAACCTCGAGAAACTGGAAGGCCAGGCCGAGGTGGCACAGCGCTTCAAGACGCTGCAGGCCGACGGCGAAGAGAAGCAGCACCTGCTGTGGCTGCTGCGCAAGCGCGAGGCTCTGCAGGAGCAGGAACGCCACCAGCGCGCCATCGAGCAGGCCCAGATCGACCTGGAAGCGCAGACCGCGCAGCTGCGCCATGTCGAGGCCGAACTCGAAACCATGCGCGCCGCGCATTACGCCGCATCCGACGGCATGCACGCCGCGCAGGGCGCGCTGTACGAAGCCAACGCCGAAGTCAGCAAGCTGGAAGCCGAGATCCGCTACGTGGTGGAATCGCGCAACCGCGTGCAGGCCCAGATCGCCGCGCTGACCGCGCAACGCGAGCAGTGGCAGGGCAAGGCCGAACAGGCCACCGACGAACTGGCGCAGGCCGAGGAAAACCTGGCCGTGGCCGAAGGCCGCACCGTCGAGGCGCAGGAAGCCGTCGCCCACAAGAACGACGAACTGCCGACGCTGGAATCCCAATGGCGCGATGCCCAGCAACTGCTGAACGAGCAGCGTGCCGGCATCATGCAGGCCGAGCAGGCGCTGAAGCTGGAAGCCGCGCAGCAGCGCAGCGCCGACCAGATGCTGCAGCAGCTGGAACAGCGCCGCGAACGCCTGTCGGCGGAAGAAAAGGGCCTGGACCGCCCCGACGAGACCCGCCTGGAGCAGGCCCGCGCCGAGCTGGCCGAGCAGGAAGCGCTGGTCAAAGAAGCACAGGCCGTGCTGGCCGATGCTGAAGAGAGCGTGCCGCGCCTGGACGAAGAGCGCCGCGCCGCGCAGGCACGCGTGCACAGCGAAGCCGCCGCCATCGCCACGCTGGAGGCGCGCCTGTCGGCGCTGCGCCAGCTGCAGGCGAACGTGCAGACCGACGGCAAGGTGCAGCCGTGGCTGGCCAGGCATGAACTGGCCGAGCTGCCGCGCCTGTGGAAGAAGGTCCATATCGAGCCGGGCTGGGAAAACGCGCTCGAATCCGTGCTGCGCGAGAAGCTGGCCGCGCTGGAAGTGTCGAACCTGGACTGGGTCAAGGCCTTCCTGTCCGACGCGCCGCCCGCCAAGCTGGCGTTCTATTCGCCGCCGTCCGCGGCCCGTCCGCTGGAGACCCCTGCCGGCCTGCGCCCGCTGATGTCGCTGGTGCAGATCACCGAGCCGGGCATCCGCGCGGTGATGCAGGACTGGCTGGCCGATATCTACGTCGCCAGCGACATGGCGCAGGCACTGGCCGCGCGCAACACGCTGCCTGACGGTGCGTCGTTTGTCGTGGCCGAGGGCCACGTGGTGGGCCGCAACGCCATCCAGATCTACGCCGCCGATTCCGAACAGGCCGGCATGCTGGCGCGCGAGCAGGAAATCGAAAACCTGCAGAAGCAGGCACGCGCGCAACTGCTGCTGTCCGACGAAGCCAAGACCCAGGCCGTGCGTGCCGAAGCGGCCTACACTCAGGCCAGCCAGGGCCTGGGCGATGCCCGCAGCCGCGCCGAGCAGGCCACCCGCCGCGTGCACGCGCTGCAGATGGACGTGCTCAAGCTGTCGCAGGCAATGGAGCGCTATTCCGCGCGCAGCGGCCAGATCCGCGAGGAACTGGACGAGATCCACGCGCAGATCGAAGAGCAACGCGCCATCCGCGCCGAATCAGAAGCCAGCTTCGAGCAGCACGACGCCGCGCTGGCCGAGATGCAGGCCACCCACGAAGACCAGCAGATGGCCTTCGAGGCGCTGGACAGCAAGCTCTCGGGCGCGCGCCACCAGCTGCGCGACTTCGAACGCGCCGCGCAGGAAGCACTCTTTGCCGAGCGCAACCTGGCCAGCCGCATCGACGAGCTGCGCCGCAATATCCAGGTCGCCGCCGACCAGGCCGAACGCATTGCCGAATCGCTGGAAAACGCGCGCGCCGAACTGGAGACCATCAACGAGCAGACCGCGCATACCGGCCTGCAGGAAGCGCTGGAGCGCCGCGCCGGGAAGGAAGAAAAGCTCACCATCGCGCGCACCGAGCTGGATGCGCTGTCGGCACAGCTGCGCCAGTTCGACGAACAGCGCCTGGCCGCCGAGCGCAGCCTGCAGCCGCTGCGCGACCGCATCACCGAACTGCAACTCAAGGAGCAGGCCGCGCGCCTGAACCAGGAGCAGTTCAGCGAGCAGCTGACCACGGCCGAGGTGGACGAGGCTGCGCTGGCGGACAAGCTGACCGGCGACCTGAAGCCGTCGTACCTGCAGGGCGAAGTCACGCGCATCAACAACGCCATCAACGCGCTGGGCCCCGTCAACATGGCCGCGCTCGACGAACTGGCCGCGGCGCGCGAGCGCAAGACCTTCCTCGATGCGCAGTCGGCCGACCTGAACGACGCCATCAACACGCTGGAAGACGCGATCGCCAAGATCGACCAGGAAACCCGCGCGCTGCTGCAGGGCACCTTCGACCAGGTCAACCACCATTTCGGCGAGCTGTTCCCGTCGCTGTTCGGCGGCGGCCAGGCGCGCCTGATCATGACCGGCGAGGAAATCCTCGACGCCGGCGTGCAGGTGATGGCGCAGCCCCCGGGCAAGAAGAACTCGACCATCCACCTGCTGTCGGGCGGCGAGAAGGCGCTGACCGCGATCGCGCTGGTGTTCGCCATGTTCCAGCTCAACCCGGCACCGTTCTGCCTGCTGGACGAGGTGGACGCACCGCTGGACGACGCCAACACCGAACGCTACGCCAATATGGTGGCGCGCATGTCGGACAAGACTCAATTCGTTTTCATCTCACATAACAAGATTGCCATGGAAATGGCTCATCAACTCATTGGCGTGACCATGCAGGAGCAAGGCGTTTCGCGTATCGTGGCCGTGGATATGGACGCGGCGGTTTCGATGGCGGAGGCAGCATGAACCTGAACATGGACCTGCAGACCGCACTGATCGTCGCGGGCGTGGTTTTCGTGGTACTGGTGTTCGGCTACAACCAGTGGCAGATCCGCAAGGCGCGCCGCCCGCGCGAGCTGAGCCCAGAAGACGACCTGCCGCCGATGCGCGAGCCGGTGGTCGGGCAGAGCACCGCGCCGGAAACCGCCGCGCGCCTGCATGAAGCCGCTGCCGAGCAGCCACCGCGGCGCGAGCCGACACTGTCGCAGGCGACAGCCAAGGCCAGCGCCGCGGCGGTGACTGACAACAACCGTGTGGCCGCCGCCGCTGCGGCCGCCGCAAGCACGGCCGATGCCGACGAAACCGTCGCCGAAGAAGTGGCGGTCGCGGCCGCCGCGTCGCACGTGGGTGACGACGAAGGCGACGCTGAATCTGCAGCGGCCCCGGCGCCCACGCCAGCGCCTGTCCCAGCCCCCGCGCCGGCTCCGGTCGCGGCCGTGCCGGACGGCCAGCCCGCGCCGGCCGTGGTCGATCCGTTGATCGACTGCATCGTGCCGCTGCACCTGGAGCGCAAGGCTTCCGGCGACCGCATCCTGCCGCTGACCGGCCGGCTGCGCCGCGCCGGCACCAAGCCGGTCCATATCGAGGGCCTGCGCATCGAAGCCAATGCATGGGAGCCGGTGACCGCCGGCCATCAGTACGAAGACCTGCAGGTCGGCGTGCAACTGGCCAACCGCGGCGGCCCGCTCAACGCGCTCGAGTTCTCGGAATTCGTCACTGCGGTGGAGTCGCTGGCCGAATCGCTCGACGCCTCCGCCGACCTGCCGGACATGAGCGAGACCGTGGCCAATGCACGCGAGCTGGATGGCTTTGCCGCCGGCTGCGACGTGCAGCTGGGCGTCAACGTGATCTCGGATGGCGCGCCGTGGTCGGCGGCCTATGTGCAGAACGTAGCCACGCAGGACGGGCTGGTGCTGTCGCGCGACGGCACCCGCTTTATCCGCTACCAGGCCAACGCCGAGGGCGTGCAGCGTCCGCTGTTCACGCTGCAGTTCGGCGACACCAACTTCCTGCGCGACGACCTGACCGTCAAGGCTGGCCGCCAGATCACGCTGCTGCTCGACGTGCCGGTGGCCGACCAGGCCGCCAAGCCGTTCAAGACGGTGTGCGAGTACGGCCACACGCTGGCCCAGCGCATGGGCGCGCAGCTGGTCGACGACAATATGCGGCCGCTGACCGAAGCCTCGTTCGTCGCGATCTTCAGCCAGCTTGAAACGCTGTACAACAAGCTGGAAGCGCGCGGCATGCCGGCCGGGTCGTCGGTGGCGCTGCGCCTGTTCAGCAACTAGCCGGAGCCTGCCATGACCGCAACACACCGCGGCGCGCAGGCAGATGCCTCCGCGCCCGTCGGCGCCTTGCCGCCCGAAGCCGCAGCCAGGCGCGTGGCCTGGCTGCGCGACGAACTCGACCGCCACAATTACCAGTATTACGTGCTCGACGCGCCGACCATTCCGGATGCGGAATATGACGCGCTGTTCAGCGAACTGCAGGGCCTTGAGCTGGAGCATCCCGAACTCCAGACGCCGGACTCGCCCACGCAGCGCGTCGGCGGCGAGCCGCTGTCAGCCTTCGACTCGGTGCGCCACCGCGTGCCGATGCTGTCGCTCAACAACGGCTTCGCCGACGAGGACGTGCTGAACTTCGACCGCCGCTGCGCGCAGGGCCTGGGGCGCACCGCGCCCGCCACCGGCGAGCCGGACCTGTTCAGCTCCGCCGACGCGGTCGAGTACGCCTGCGAGCTGAAGTTCGACGGCCTGGCCATGTCGCTGCGCTATGAGGATGGCCGCCTGGTGCAGGCCGCCACCCGCGGCGATGGCGAGACCGGCGAGGACGTCACCGTCAACGTGCGCACCATCAAGGCGATTCCGCTGAAGCTGCGCGGCCAGGCGCCCGCGGTGCTGGAAGTGCGCGGCGAGGTCTTCATGTTCCGCCGCGACTTCGACAAGCTCAACGAGCGCCAGGCAGAAGCTGGCGAGAAGACCTTCGTCAACCCGCGCAACGCCGCCGCGGGCAGCCTGCGCCAGCTCGATCCGCGCATCACCGCCAGGCGGCCGCTGTCGTTCTTTGCGTACGGCCTGGGCGAGTTGCAGGGCGTGGACCGCCCACCCACCCACAGCGCCATGCTCGACGGCTTTGCCGCGCTGGGCCTGCCGGTGTGCAAGGACCGCGCGGTGGTGAAGGGCGCGCAGGGGCTGCTGGACTTCTATCGCGATATCGGCCAGCGCCGCGACGCGCTGCCGTATGACATCGACGGCGTGGTCTACAAGGTCAATGCACTGGCCGACCAGGAGCGCCTGGGCTTTGTCTCGCGCGCACCGCGCTTCGCGTTGGCGCACAAGTTCCCGGCGCAGGAAATGACCACCATCGTCGAGGACATCGAGGTGCAGGTCGGCCGCACCGGCGCGATCACGCCGGTGGCGCGGCTCAAGCCCGTCTTCGTCGGCGGCGTGACCGTGACCAACGCCACGCTGCACAACGAGGACGAGATCCGCCGCAAGGACGTGCATATCGGCGACACCGTGATCGTGCGCCGCGCCGGCGACGTGATTCCCGAAGTGGTCGGCGTGGTGACCGAGCGCCGCCCGGCCGACGCGCGCGCCTTCGTGATGCCGACCGCCTGCCCGGTGTGCGGCTCGCATATCGAGAAGCTCGAGGACGAAGCCATCGCCCGCTGCACCGGCGGCCTGATCTGCGCGGCGCAGCGCAAGCAGTCGCTGCTGCATTTCGCACAGCGGCGCGCCATGGATATCGAAGGGCTGGGCGACAAGCTGGTCGAACAACTGGTCGACCAGGGCATCGTGCGCACGCCGGCAGATCTGTTCAAGCTGGGCGTGGCCAAGCTGGCCGCGCTGGAGCGCATGGCCGACAAGTCGGCAGCCAACCTGGTGGCGGCGATTGACACGTCGCGCGCGACCACCATGAACCGCTTTATCTTCGCGCTCGGCATCCGCCATGTGGGCGAAGCCACCGCCAAGGACCTGGCAAAGCATTTCGGCAAGCTGGATGCGCTGATGGCGGCCGACGAAGCGGCGCTGCTGGAGGTGAACGACGTGGGCCCGGTGGTGGCGCAGTCGATCGCGCACTTCTTCGCCGAGCCGCACAACGTCGAGGTCATCGAACAACTGCGCGCCGCGGGCGTACACTGGACGGAAAGCGAGCCCGTGGCCAAGGCCCCGGCGCCGCTGTCGGGCAAGACTTTCGTGCTGACGGGCACGTTGCCCACCCTGTCGCGCGAGGACGCCAAGGAAATGCTGGAAGCCGCTGGCGCCAAGGTGGCGGGTTCGGTATCGAAGAAGACCGACTACGTCGTCGCGGGCGCAGAGGCAGGCAGCAAGCTCGACAAGGCCGAGGCACTGGGCGTGCCGGTGCTGGACGAGGCCGGCATGCTGGCACTGCTGGCTGAGGCCGGCGCCGCGCCGGCCCAGGAATAACCGGGGAAACAACCATGATCCGCGAGATTCTCAAGATGGGCGATCCGCGCCTGCTGCAGGTGGCGAGGCCGGTGGAGCGCTTCAATACGCCGGAGCTGCGCACGCTGATCGAAGACATGTTCGACACCATGGACCACGCCAACGGCGCCGGCCTGGCCGCCCCGCAGATCGGCGTGGACCTGCAGGTGGTGATCTTCGGCTTCGACCGCAACCCGCGCTACCCGGACGCCCCCACCGTGCCCAAGACGGTGCTGATCAACCCGGTGCTGGAAATGCAGTCCGACGAAATGGAGGACGGCTGGGAAGGCTGCCTGTCAGTCCCCGGCCTGCGCGGCGTGGTGCCGCGCCACCTGCGTCTGAAGTACAGCGGCTACGACCTGACGGGCAACCGCATCGAGCGCGTGGCTGAGGGCTTCCATGCACGCGTGGTGCAGCATGAGTGCGACCACTTGCTGGGGATCCTGTATCCGATGCGGATCAAGGACTTCAGGCAGTTTGGGTTTACGGAGGTGCTGTTTCCGGATTTGCCGCCGAATAGTGACGATTGAAGTCTGCCGTAGCAGCGGAAAGGAAACGGGCCGGTTCACTGAACCGGCCCGTTTCTTTTTGCCTCAGTAAGCCACCTGGATGCGATTTCCAATCATATTTGATAATCCAGCGATATAGGCATTGCCTGAATTTCTTTGGGAAATTTCTATTGACTTCAATAGAGCGCCATATTTGACGAAGAGGGATTCCGGCCTCAACGAATAACGGTTACCTTGCGGCGGCTACTGCCACTGCACCGTTGGTGGTTTGAAGGACCTTAAGCCGGAGACCGTTGGCGCATGATTACCCCACAGCAAATCAACAAGACGATCCGATTGATGGCCCCGTCGAAGACATCGACGGGAAAGAAGGACTGCACGTTCTGCAAGCCTGAGGGTTTCAAGTTCCTGCCCCTGCGCTACGCGGTCGTGTGTGGCGTGGACGCAGCCCACGCGTCGATGTGGCCCGCGCTGGCATACCCGCTCGGCGAAGGCGTGGCGGACAAGAAACTCGTCACGTCGCATTACACCGTACGCATGCTGCGCGAAGGCTTCGTATACGTGCTGGTCGAGCGCAAGGGATGCAGTCCACAGTGGCAGGCTTATGCGGTGACGGCTGGCGGGATGCTGGTCAGCTTCCCGATTGGCAATCCACTCCCTGTGCCGCCGGTGTTTACGTGCGATCTGGCAACGGACGGCGTGGGCGCTTCATTCGTCGCGATTGAACGGATCGAGCAGGTCAGGTCGATCCATGTGCTGTTCTCTCCCGACGTGCTGGCGGTCGAGATTCTGGAGCAGCGGGAGAAGGACAGGCGCGGCATGCAGGCGCTGCCCGCGCACAACTGGCGCGGGCAGCCCCATGTGCTTGCGGCGCAGGAGCTGCAGCAATGGGTAGCCGAGTTCAAGCTCAATACGGACGGCATGGGCACGATATCGGTCAGCGACCCCAAGATCGCCGGCCGGGCACCTTTTACACAGCAATTGTTCCCGTTGATGGGCGGTCCCGGTGAAAAGTCTCCCCGCTTCGACCCGCACCAGCAGCGGCTGACGGCACTGGTCAAGAGGCTCGGGGAAATGAAGAGCCCGGCATTCGTGCTGTGGGACGCGATCGGCATCACGCAGGAGCTGAACTTCCGCCATCGCTCGCTGGATGTGCAATTGCGCCAGGCGATGAAGCCACACGAGTGGGAACTGGAGACATCCTCGCGGATCGTGGGGCTGAAGCAGCGTGTGATGAGCCAGGCTGCCATACCGCCGCAGAAGCTGCCTACCAATCCCGTGCTCCTGAGCAAGGTTGGCATCAATCCGGAGTATCTGACATGGCAGCGCGATCCGCAGAGTTGGGTGAAGCGCAACCAGGAGTCGGCCTGGGGACGCTATGTGTCGTGCTACGACGAAGAGAAGCGGGCGATGGCCGTCCGGACGGTGGAGGCAAAACTCGCCCCTTGGTTTGCGGACGTCGAGAAGCGCTTCGCCGATCTCAAGGCGTGGTTGACCAGCTGGGCGCTGACCAGCGCATTCGAACATTACCACTCGGACAATATCGAATGCGGCTTGCTGTTTGAATACCAGGCGTCGCTATGCACATATGCGCTGGCGACGTCAAAGGGCGGTGAAGCGCTGCTGCGTGATTGGGCGCGGGACGCCGAAGCGACGAACGCCAACCTGCTGATCCGGCAGATGCTGTTCAATCAGAAGGCGGCCATCGAAGAATTCAGGAAGGCCGCGAGCAAGCTAAAAGATAAGGCTGACGTCGACACCGCCGTCCTGCAACAAATGGTGGCGAACACCGTCGGCGTGATGGATAAGTCGAATGCCATTGCGCAACTGGCTGAGAACGGACGCGTACCGGCACTAGCTGCCGGCGCGCCGGCCAAGCTGCTGGGCGGTGCCTTGTTCGTCTCCACCTTGGGCCAGGCAGCGTTCACCACGACGAGCGCGGCAGTGGACAAGCTGTATGCCTTTGTCCTGTACATGCGCGGCGGCGCCAGGGCGTTCCTGCAGGGATCGGCCGATGCCGTGATCGGCATCTTCAACGCCAGCTATCCGTCGCTGAGGCGCAGCGACAGCGCGAGGCGCTCAAGAACGCGATGGCCGCGAACAGGAGCGAGTTTGTGGCGATGCGGTTTGGCGTCGTCCTGGCGGCGATAGAGAGTTGGAATCTCGTGCGCAAGTACAACGCGGCGGACGGCAAGTTGCGTGGCAGCCGGGAGAACTGGGAGCTGTACGCCGCTTGCGCGTCGACGGCGGCTGCTATTTCGGTATCCGTTGCGAACTTCAGCAAGGTGGTCAAGTCGGCGTCGGCGTGGTTTGAGCATTTGATGTTGTCTAGGGAATCGCTGATCAATGAGGTTTGCGCTTGATGTTGCACAAGCCAAGGATTTCGGTTTTCGCAACGCGGGAGAGATGGGCCGATTCAAGCCATTTTTCTCTCGTTTGGCACCATTTCTGGCGCGCTTTGCGCGCTCAGGACGGATTGCTCCCCTGTGAGGCCAACAACAGCTTCCTGCCGAGCACCAGATTCGCCAGACCAAACAGGCTGAACAACTGTGCCGTGTTCTTGACCAGGCCCTTGTAGCGAACCTTGCGATGACCAAACAGATTCTTGATGACGTGGAACGGATGCTCGACCCGCGCCCGAATCTGGGCCTTGGCCCGCTCGACAGCGATCAGCAAGTCCTTGACCGCACCGTCACGCATTGCCTTAATCTTGCCGCGCTTGACGGCCACGTGCCACTTCACGGACTTGCCTTGCATCTCCTTGCGCTTGTCCACGCCCGTGTAGCCCGCGTCGCCAAACGCGTGCTCTTCGTAGCCATGCAGCAAGGCATGCGCCTGCGACACATCCGACTCGTTGGCCGCCGTGCCCACCACGCTGTGCACCAGCCCCGAAGTCGCATCCACGCCGAGATGCGCCTTCATGCCAAAGTGCCATTCATTACCCTTCTTGGTCTGGTGCATCTCCGGGTCGCGGCTCTTCTCCTTGTTCTTGGTCGATGGTGGCGCCTCGATGATGGTGGCATCCACAATCGTGCCTTCCTTCATCATCAGCCCCCGCTCGCACAGCATGATGCCGATCTCGTCAAACAGCTTTCGCGTCAGTTCATGCTCGACGAGCAGGCGGCGAAACTTCAGCAGCGTGGTCGCGTCTGGCACCGCTTCGACCGCCAAGTCGATCCCGGCAAATGCCCGCATCGCCATGCTGTCGTACAGCGCGTCTTCCAGCGCCTCGTCCGACAGCCCGTACCACTGCTGGAGGAAGTAGATGCGCAGCATCCGCTCCAGACCGATCGGCGGCCGTCCACGTTTTCCCTTGGGGTAGTACGGCTCGACCGCCTCAATCAGGCGCGACCACGGCACCAAACTCTCCATCTCCGTCAGGAAGCGCTCGCGTCGCGTCACCCGCTTCTTGCCGTGGCTCTCGGCTTCCGCAAAACTGATCTGTCGCTTCATCTCCGACTCATATCGTGGGCATGCACATGACAACGCTTGCACGCCAGTCAACGATGACTGCCGCGCTGATTAAATCAGTCTTTCCCTAGCGGTGTGTTGGGAGCATTCTCGGCAGGAGTCATGGCAATTGAAAGCGGCATCGATGCAAACGCTGCATTTCAGAGTGATCGCCGTTACGCAGCCTACTTTCTGATGAGTAAAGCTGCGCTGAACGCTGTTGCCGCTGTGGGCTCCGGTTATATCGGCGTCTTGTACAGTGGCCCGTTGCTCCAGAGAATCGGCATGATCATTGGTGAGGGTTGGTCTGGAAGAGCTGTAGCCGAATTGGGGGTCGCGGTGGCTAGGCGCGCAGCTGCTGAAGCGGTGATCTTCGGTGTAAAGGCGACTGTGCGCGTCGCGGCAGAGGCCGTAATGGGCTTTGTGGGTTGGGCCTTGATTGTTGAGCAAATAGGTGAGCTAGCTGTTTTGGGCGTGTCGGACAATTTACTGCAGGTGTGGTTGACGCGCTGCAAGTTCAGAAAGTCAAAAGCGGAATACGGCGGATTTTGGGGGACTGTTGTTCACGACAAGGATGCGGGAAATTCGTATTTGAGCCTGGATGAGGAAATGAAGGCGTTTGATCTTGCATTGGTAAGGAGCCTTTGATGTGGGTTGAGGAGGCAATCAACGAAGGTATGGAGGCAGGGTTCTACCTCAAGGACGATGAATCGGTCGCGGGGGGGATGCCTCTTGGTGAGCGTGCGTCAGATCGGGCGATTAGCAACTATTCCGTCTACCAGAAGAACGAAGTCTTTCTCGAGGTGTGCGGGCAGTTCGAGGCGCAGCGGGGTCTTCTGGGTTTTGCGACGGCGATCATTCCTATTGCTCTATTGTTGTTTGTCACTTTCATGTTCTGTCTTGTGATGCGCGATGTGATTCGGGGCTCCAGTGCTAGCGGTGCACCTAACGATATGTCGACGTATATAGGTATTCCGTTTGTTGGCGGAATGCTGATGTTTCTACTATGGCTTTTCAGAAGGATAGCAATGCCTCTTCTGCGCAAGGACTACTTCAAGCCGCAGAATACTGATTCGATTCAACCGCATTACACGAAAGGTGTACCTTCATACCCCCCAATTTGCCGGGGGCATCAAGCGATTCAACTGGGACTCAACGCAGGCCACTTTAGATAACAAGGCGGCCATGTCCCCAGTTCCTGTGAGCGAAGCTGAGGCGAACTGCGGTAGCGGGCGCCTGATTATGGGGTGGCTCGATGTTGAGGCGCGCAAGGCACTGGGCCTCGTATTCGTTGGCCGGCCAGCGGGCAACGCCGCCAAGGGGCGAGCCTGGTGGGAGTACATCCGCCGCTATATGGAGGAAGGTCCGGACATCGTGCCGAAGCCATTCCCGCGCTTGTGGAAGGGCGCCTGGCCGCAGTATTCGCTGCTCAATATGTTTTACCTCTATCCCGAGCGCCTGATTCACGGTGGTCCGCTGTGGTGGCTGATCCTTCCTGCACTAGCGCCGTTCGACTTGCTGCGGGCACTTCTACATTGGATTGCGATGCTGCTCTGCGTGGAGCCGAAGTTTCCGCCGGAGATCGAGAATGCAGGGCGCGGAATGCGCGATTGAAGGACCTGATGTGGGTCCGCTCCAATGGCAGGCCGGGCGGAATCCAGGAGCAGTCAGCGCGCACGGTCGCGTTAACCAAAAAGGGCGGCCATTCCGGCCGCCCTTCACATTAGAACTTCTCAAACTGCCCCAGGAACCGCCACTTGCCCGGCGGCAGGTCCCCCAGCACGACACGTCCCATGCGCACGCGCTTCAGGCCCACCACCTGCAGCCCGACCTGCTCGCACATCCGACGGATCTGGCGCTTGCGGCCTTCGCGCAGCACGAAGCGCAGTTGCTCCTCGTTCTGCCAGCTCACCTTGGCCGGCTTGAGCGGCACGCCGTCCAGCGACAGGCCGTGGCGCAGCAGTTCCAGATCATCGGCGGGGAATTCCGCGCTGATGTTGCGCTCGACCGGACCCTGCGGCGAGTGCCAGACCACGCGCACCAGGTATTCCTTCTCGACAGTCGAATCTTCGCCGATCAGCGCGCGCGCGACGCGGCCGTCCTGCGTCAGCACCAGCAGGCCGGTCGAGTCGATATCGAGGCGGCCGGCGGGGGCCAGGCTCTTGCGTTGCCACGGGGCAAAGCGCTTGCGCGTGGCGTCGCCTTCCCACTGGTTCTCGGCGGTGAACAGCACCGCGGCGGGCTCGTAGCCGTCTTCGGCCTGGCCGGAGACGTAGCCTACCGGCTTGTTCAGCAGCACCGTGACGCGCTCGCCTTGTTCCGAGCGCGCTTCCTGCATGATTTCGATCTCGGCGTCGGGGCGGATGCGGCTGCCCAGTTCGGTCACGGGCTTGCCGTCGACCAGCACCCAGCCGTGCGGGATCCATTCGTCAGCCTCGCGGCGCGAGCACAGGCCCAGTTCGGACATGCGCTTGGACAGGCGCACCAGGCCGTCGTCGTGGCTGGACTCGGCGCGGGCGGGGGCGAGCTTTTCCTGGCGCGCGGCCGGTGCCTGCTGGCGTGCCGGGCCGGCAGTGCGGACGCGGTCGGCGGCGTCGCTGAAGCGGCGTGCCGGCGCGGTGCCTTCGCGGCGGCGCTCACCCGACGGCGCGGGGCGCGGGCGCTTGTCATCATCGCCATAGCGGCGCGGACGCGAGTCGGCGCCTTCGAAGCGGCGGGGACGGTTCTCGTCATCGCCATAGCGGCGCGGCGGGCGCGATTCGCTGCCTTCGAAACGGCGCGGACGGGCCTCGCCGCGATCGTCGCCGGTGCGGCGGGGACGGTTGTCGTCATCGCCGAAGCGGCGCGGCGGGCGCGACTCGCCGCCTTCGAAACGGCGCGGACGGGCCTCGCCGCGATCGTCGCCGGTGCGGCGGGGACGGTTGTCGTCATCGCCGAAGCGGCGCGGCGGGCGCGATTCGCCGCCTTCGAAACGGCGCGGACGGGCCTCGCCGCGATCGTCGCCGGTGCGGCGGGGACGGTTGTCGTCATCGCCGAAGCGGCGCGGCGGGCGCGATTCGCCGCCTTCGAAACGGCGCGGACGGGCCTCGCCGCGATCGTCGCCAGTGCGGCGGGGACGGTTGTCATCGTCGCCGAAGCGGCGCGGCGGGCGCGAGTCGCTGCCTTCGAAGCGGCGCGGGCGTGCCTCGCCGCGATCGTCGCCAGTGCGGCGGGGACGGTTGTCGTCATCGCCGAAGCGGCGCGGCGGGCGCGACTCGCCGCCTTCAAACCGGCGCGGGCGTGCCTCGCCGCGATCGTCGCCATAACGGCGGGGACGGTTGTCGTCGTCGCCAAAGCGGCGCGGCGGGCGCGATTCGCCGCCTTCAAACCGGCGCGGGCGTGCCTCGCCACCTTCGGGGCGGCGCGGACGTGCCTGGCGTTCACCGTCAGCGGGACGCGGCGCGCGGGGCTTGCGCGGCTCGCCGGCGCCGGCTTGCGGTTCGCCCTGGGCCGGACGGCCGCCAGTCTTGCCGCCGGCGCGCTGTTGGGCGCGCTTGATGCCTTCGGAGACGGCCTGCACGCGCTTGCGGTTCAGGTCGGACACGCGCACGGGGCGGGTGCCGGTCTTGCGCGCGGCCGTGCCGGTGTCGCTGGCGGCCTTGATGCCTAGCGTCTTGCGCTTCGGCGAATTGCTGTCGGTCATATGTTGATGCTGCCCGCCCGCCTCAGATGGCGAGGGCGGCGAGCAAGTCCTGTTCAAGCTGAATCTGCAATCGGTTGTCGGCGGCCAGGCGGCTGCCGTCGACCAGGAACACGTCTTCGACGCGTTCGCCCAGGGTGTTGATGCGTGCCGTATGCACGGACACGCGATGCCGTGCCAGTACGCGGGCGATGGCGTACAGCAGGCCGGTGCGGTCGTTGGCGGACAGCGACAGCAGGTAATACTGGCCGCGCTCGTCCGGGCGCAGGTCGACGCGCGGCTTGATCGGGAAGCTGCGCGACTGGCGCGACAGCCGTCCCTGCGTGGGCTCGGGCAGGGCGCCCTGCTGATGCAGGCGGTCGCACAGTTCGTGCTCGACCAGCGCGATGATGTCGCGGTAGTTGCCGCCGTCGCCGGCCATGCCCGGGTCGGTGACCTGGAACGTGTCCAGCGCGTAGCCGTGCCGCGTGGTGTGGATCTTGGCGTCCTGGATCGAGAACGCCTTGCGCTCGAAGTAGCCGCAGATGCGCGCGAACAGGTCGGGCTGGTCCTTGACGTAGACCGCCACCTGCAGGCCTTCGCCGGCGGGCGAGACGCGCGCCTTGACCACCGGCGTGGGGCTGTCGACCTTGTTGTACAGGTGACGCGTGAGCCAGGCGATATCGTGCGAATCGTGGCGCAGGAAGAAGGCCACGTCGAGTTGCGCCCACAAGGACTTGCCCAGCGCCGGGTCGAATGCCTTCAGGCGCAGCTCGGAGATGGTGTCTTCCTTGCGCTGCGACCACAGTGAATGCGAATCCACGCGCGCGCCGCCCAGCACGCGCAGGGTGATGTGGTACAGGTCTTCCAGCAGCTTGCCCTTCCACGCATTCCACACCTTGGGGCTGGTGCCGCGGATATCGGCCACGGTCAGCAGGTAGAGCGCGGTCAGGTAGCGTTCGTTGCCGACCAGGCGCGCGAAGGCGTGGACCACTTCCGGGTCGGTCAGGTCCTGCTTCTGCGCCACATGGCTCATGGTGAGGTGGTGCTCGACCAGCCAGCAGATCAGGTCGGTGTCCTCGCGCGCAATGCCGTGCTGCTTGCAGAAGCGGCGCGCATCGACGGTGCCGAGCTTCGAGTGGTCGCCGCCGCGGCCCTTGGCGATGTCGTGGAACAGCGCCGCCACCGACAGCACCCAGGGCTTGTCGAAGCTGGCCATCAGCTGGCTGCAGAACGGGAACTCGTGGGTGTGCTCGACGATGGCGAAGCGGCGCATGTTGCGCACCACCATCAGGATGTGCTGGTCCACGGTATAGACGTGGAACAGGTCGTGCTGCATCTGGCCGACGATGTGCCGGAAGTTGATCAGGTAGCGGCCCAGCACGCTGGTCTGGTTCATCAGGCGCAGCGCGTGAGTGATGCCCTGCGGCTCCTGCACGATCGCCAGGAACAGGCGCCGGTTCTCGGGGTCGTTGCGCCAGGTTGCGTTCATCACCGTGCGCGCGTTGTAGAGCCCGCGTAGCGTGCGCGGCGACAGGCCCTTCACGCCGGGGGTGCGCTCGTACAGCAGGAAGGTTTCCAGGATGGCGTGGGGATCGCGCTCGTACACGTCGTCGCTGGTGATTTCCAGCATGCCCTGGCGCTCGACAAAGCGCTCGTTGAGCACGCGCGTCACCTGCGACTCGCTCGGGAACAGCATCGCCTCGATATTGAGCAGCAGCACGCTGTTGAGCTGCGTGACCGCCTTGGCGGCCCAGTAGTAGCGGCGCATCAGCTGTTCGCTGGCGCGCTTGTTGGCGTTCTGCCGGTATCCGAAGGACTCGGCCAGCGCGGTCTGCAGGTCGAACACCAGCACGTCCTGGCGGCGCCCTGCCACCAGGTGCAGGCGCGCGCGGATGGTCTTCAGCAGGCGCTCGTTGCGGGCCAGTTCCTGGGCTTCCCGGCGCGTGAGCAGGCCCTTCTCGAACAGTTCTTTCCAGCTGTCGCCCAGGCCCGCGGCCTTGGTCATCCACAGGATCACCTGCAGGTCGCGCAGGCCGCCGGGGCTTTCCTTGCAGTTGGGCTCGAGCGAGTAGGGCGTGTCCTGGTACTTGGCGTGGCGCTGGCGCATTTCCAGCAGCTTGGCCTGGAAGTAGGCGGCCGGGTCCATGTCGGCCTGGTAGCGGGTGCGCAGCGCGTCGAACAGCTTGCGGTTGCCGGTCAGCAGCCGCGCTTCCAGCAGGGAGGTCTGGATGGTGACGTCCTGGCGCGATTCGCGCACGCAGTCGTCCACCGTGCGCACGGCCGAGCCGATCTCCAGGCCCAGGTCCCAGCACAGGCCGATAAAGCGCTCCAGCCGGCTGGCGGTGTCGCGGTCGGGCTCGGCGGGCAGCAACAGCAGCACGTCGACGTCCGAATACGGGAACAGTTCGCCGCGGCCGTAGCCGCCCACCGCCACCAGTGCCGCGCCCGCGGGCATTTCCAGTCCGCGCCACGCCTCGATCAGCGCGGCGTCGACCGCGCGGCGCAGCCGCGTGATCAGCGTGCCGACGTTGGCGCTGGCGTTGAAGGCGGCAAACAGCGCCTGCTTGTCGGCTTTGAGCTTGTCGCGCACGCGCGCGGCCAGCAGCAGTTCCGGCGTGGTGTCCATGGGGGTCGCGGAAAGGTTCGTGGGCACGGCTGGAAAAAGAAGGGCGCCCGGTCAGGCGCCCCTGGCTTCAGTGCGGCTTCAGGCCGCCACGGAATCGGTGGCGAAGGCCGGCGGGGCCGGCGTGCCGGCCGACACCGTCAGCACTTCGTAGCCGGTCTCGGTAACCAGCACCGTGTGCTCCCACTGCGCCGACAGGCTGCGGTCGCGGGTCTTCACCGTCCACTGGTCGGGCATGGTGCGGATATCGCGCTTGCCGGCGTTGATCATCGGCTCCACCGTGAAGATCATGCCGGCCTTGATTTCGGTGCCGGTGCCGGGGCGGCCGTAGTGCAGGATCTGCGGGTCTTCGTGGAAGTTCTTGCCGATGCCGTGGCCGCAGTACTCGCGCACCACGCTGTAGCCGGCGGCTTCGGCGTGCACCTGGATGGCATGGCCGATGTCGCCCAGGCGGGCGCCGTTGCGAACCTGTGCGATGCCCTTCCACATGCATTCATACGTCACCTGCGCCAGGCGCTTGGCCAGGATCGAGCCCTCGCCGACGATGAACATGCGGCTGGTGTCGCCGTAGTAGCCTTCCTTGGTGATGACGGTGATGTCCAGGTTGATGGCATCGCCGCTCTTGAGCACGCGCTCACCGGGGATGCCGTGGCAGATCACGTCGTTGACCGAGGTGCAGATCGCGCCGGGGAAGGGCGGGTAGCCCGGTGGCGCATAGTTCAGCGGCGCCGGCACGGTGCCTTGCACGTCACGCATATAGGCGTGGCACAGGCGGTCCAGTTCGCCGGTGGTGACGCCCGGCTGCACGAAGGGCGTGATGTAGTCGAGGACTTCGGAGGCAAGGCGGCAAGCCACGCGCATCTGGGCGATGTCTTCGGCGGTGTTCAGGTAAATGCTCATGCTGCGTCGCCAAAAAGTGATGGCGAGGCCACTGGCCGCGCCGGAATCGAAAGATCAATGTGGGATTATCGCACCATCGGGACCAGACCGCAGCTTATGCGGGGCCGCGTTCAGCCGGGTTCGCGGGCCGGCGGGGCGCCGGGCGGCCCCAGGGGGCGGCTTGAGCGGGCGGCACTTTTGTTGCTACAATAGCGGGCTGATCTGGTTGCGGCGCAGCATTGCACCCGCCAGCTCGGCTATTTTGCAGGATTTTCCTGCTGTCGTTTGAAATCGCTGGCCCGCCTATCCGGGGTGTTCCTTTTCAGGAATGTCGGGGCGGGCTTCAGACCTAACCCTATGGAGATTTACATGTCCGTTACCATGCGCGAAATGCTGGAAGCCGGTTGCCACTTTGGCCACCAGACCCGCTTCTGGAACCCGAAGATGGCCCCCTTCATCTTCGGCCATCGCAACAAGATCCACATCATCAACCTCGAAAAGACGTTGCCGATGTTCCAGGACGCAATGAAGTACGTGCGTCAGCTGGCAGCCAATCGCGGCACCATCCTTTTCGTGGGCACCAAGCGCCAGTCGCGCGAAATCCTGGCTGAAGAAGCTGGCCGTGCCGGCATGCCCTACGTCGACGCCCGCTGGCTCGGCGGCATGCTGACCAACTTCAAGACGGTCAAGACCTCGATCAAGCGCCTGAAGGACATGGAAGCCGCCAAGGAAGCCGGCGCGCTGGAAACCATGAGCAAGAAGGAAGCGCTGATGTTCGAGCGCGAGATGCTGAAGCTGGAAAAGTCGATCGGCGGCATCAAGGACATGGGCGGCGTGCCGGACGCGATCTTCGTGGTCGACGTCGGCTACCACAAGATTGCCGTGACCGAAGCCAACAAGCTGGGCGTGCCGGTGATCGGCGTGGTGGATACCAACCACTCGCCGGAAGGCATCGACTACGTGATCCCGGGCAACGACGACTCGAGCAAGGCCGTGGCCCTGTACGTGCGTGGCGTGGCCGACGCGATCCTGGAAGGCCGTGCCAATGCGGTGCAGGAAGTGGTTGAAGCCGCCCGCGGCGACGACGAATTCGTCGAAGTGCAGGAAGGCTGATTGCCCGCCGCCCCGTTGCCGGAAAGGAACCGATAGCGCGCATCGTCACCAGACAGGCAAGCAACGCTTGCAGCCCGTTACGACGGGCTGCGTGCAAGGCGAAAGCCGGGGTACGCCGGCAGCCGGCAGGAAGGGCAATAAAAAAGGGGGCACATCTGGCGCCCCCTTTTTTTGAATATTGAATTGTTGTCATCCGCCGCAGGCAGCATCTGCCGCGGGTGTGCTGTAGACCCACCGACCGGGTGCCGCGGGCGACTGACGGCAGCCGGCGCGAACCATTCAAGGAGTGACAAATGGCGGCAATTACCGCAAGCATGGTTGCAGAACTGCGCGCGAAGACCGACGCGCCGATGATGGAATGCAAGAAGGCCCTGACCGAGGCCGACGGCGACCTGAACAAGGCCGAAGAGCTGCTGCGCGTCAAGCTGGGCAACAAGGCCAGCAAGGCCGCCTCGCGCGTGACCGCCGAAGGCGTGGTCGCGTCGTTCATCGACGGCACCAACGGCGTGCTGGTCGAACTGAACTGCGAGACCGATTTCGTCTCCAAGAACGACGACTTCCTGGCCTTCTCGGCCAAGATCGCTGAACTGATCGCCAAGCAGAACCCGGCCGACGTGGCTGCCCTGGCCGCGCTGGAAATCGACGGCGTGAGCGTCGAAGCCACCCGTACCGCCCTGATCGGCAAGATCGGCGAGAACCTGACGATCCGCCGCTTTGCCCGCTACGCCAACGGCGGCAAGCTGGTTTCGTACCTGCACGGCACCCGCATCGGCGTGATGGTCGAGTTCGACGGCGACGAAGCCGCCGCCAAGGACGTGGCCATGCACGTGGCTGCCATGAAGCCGGTGTCGCTGTCCGCCGAACAGGTCCCCGCCGACCTGATCGCCAAGGAGCGCAGCATCGCCGAGCAGAAGGCTGCCGAGTCGGGCAAGCCGGCCGAGATCGTCGCCAAGATGGTCGAGGGTTCGGTGCAGAAGTACCTGAAGGAAGTCTCGCTGTTCAACCAGCCGTTCGTGAAGAACGACAAGCAGACGGTTGAGCAGATGCTGAAGGCCGCCAACACGACCGTGAAGGGTTTCACCCTGTTCGTGGTGGGCGAAGGCATCGAGAAGAAGCAGGACGACTTCGCCGCTGAAGTGGCCGCCCAGGTGGCCGCTGCCCAGAAGGGCTGATGTCCGGGGCGCCGCGGACTGCCCATTCGGGCTGGTCCGGGCGCCTATAATGCCGCAGGGGCGCCGTAAGGTGCCCCTCTGCACAAGTAGTGGGGCGCGGCGAAAGTCGCGCTGCGCTGCAGCAGCCTGTTTTCGTGGTGGTCCAGGCGCAGGCCGGGGTACCACGAAAACCGGCTTTCTTCCGCCGGCGGCACGATGATCCGTGCCGCCGGTGCCAAAACATACGTCTCAAGATTGTCTCAACCGAGCGATCTGCTCCTGTCCGAGGGTGAACATGCCAGCCTACAAGCGCGTCCTTCTGAAACTGTCCGGTGAAGCCCTGATGGGCGAAGATGCCTTCGGCATCAACCGCTCCACCATCGAAGCGATGGTGAACGACATTGCCGAGATCGTGAAGCTCGGCGTGCAGGTGGCGGTGGTCATCGGCGGCGGCAACATCTTCCGCGGCGTCGCGGGCGGCGCCGCCGGCATGGACCGCGCCACGGCCGACTACATGGGCATGCTGGCCACCATGATGAACGCGCTGGCGCTGCAGGACGCGATGCGCCACGCCAATATCGAGGGCCGCGTGCAGTCCGCGCTGCGCATGGACCAGGTGGTCGAGCCCTATATTCGCCCGCGCGCGATCCGCCAGCTGGAAGAGGGCAAGGTGGTGATCTTCGCCGCCGGCACCGGCAACCCGTTCTTCACCACCGATACCGCCGCCGCGCTGCGTGGCTCCGAGATCGGGGCCGAGATCGTGCTGAAGGCCACCAAGGTGGACGGTGTGTACACCGCCGACCCGAAGAAGGACCCCAGCGCCACGCGCTACACCACCATCACGTTCGACGAGGCCATCTCCCGCAACCTGCAGGTGATGGACGCCACCGCCTTCGCGCTGTGCCGCGACCAGAAGCTGCCGATCAAGGTGTTCTCGATCGTCAAGCCGGGCGCGCTCAAGCGGGTGATCCTGGGCGAGGACGAGGGTACCCTGGTGCATGTGTGAGTCCGGCAACGGATGCTGCGCCGCCGCGCTGGTATCCGGCCGGGCAAAGAGTAGAATGATTCATTTTCGATCCCCCAGCGGGATCATGGTTGGCTGATTTCCGGAGGTAAAAATGAGCGTCGCCGACACAAAGAAGAGCGTCGAGCAGAAAATGCAGAAGTCGATCGAAGCCTTCAAGGCCGATCTGGCGAAGATCCGCACTGGCCGTGCCCACACCGGCCTGCTCGACCATGTCCAGGTGGACTACTACGGCTCGATGGTGCCGATCAGCCAGGTTGCGGCGGTCGGACTGGCCGATGCGCGTACCATTTCGGTGCAGCCCTGGGAAAAGAAGATGGTGGGCGCGGTCGAGAAGGCCATCCGCGACTGCGACCTGGGCCTGAACCCGGCCACCATGGGCGAGGTGATCCGCGTGCCGATGCCGGCACTGACCGAAGAGCGCCGCAAGGAGCTGACCAAGGTCGTCAAGGGCGAGGCCGAAGGCGCCAAGATTGCCGTGCGCAATCTGCGCCGCGATGCCAACGAGCAGTTCAAGAAGCTGGTCAAGGACAAGACCATCTCCGAGGACGACGAGCGCCGCGGCCAGGACGACGTGCAGAAGCTGACCGACAAGTACGTGGCCGAGATCGACAAGATGGTCGCCGAGAAAGAGAAGGAGATCATGACGGTCTGACCCTGTCCCGGCATAGCCGGGACAGTCAGTGACCGTCTGCCATCATGCAGCACATCAGTTCAACGCTCGACGTTCCCGATACCTCCTACGTGCCCCGCCACGTTGCCATCATCATGGATGGCAACGGCCGCTGGGCGACCCAGCGGCACCTGCCGCGCGTTGCCGGGCATACCCGGGGGCTGGACGCGGTGCGCGCGGTGGTGGAAGCCAGTGCCGCCCGGGGCGTTCAGTACCTGACGCTGTTCGCGTTCAGCTCCGAGAACTGGCGCCGTCCGGTCGACGAGGTCTCGTTCCTGATGCGGCTGTTCATGATGGCGCTGCGGCGCGAAGTGGTGAAGATGCACGCCAACAACATCCGCCTGCGGGTGGTTGGCGACCTGAGCCGCTTCAGCCCGCGCATCCAGCAAATGATCCGCGATGCCGAGGCACGCACCGCCGGCAATACCGGCCTGACCGTGACCATCGCCGCCAACTACGGTGGGCGCTGGGACCTGCTGCAAGCCATGCGCAAGATGCTGGCGCGCTCGCCCATGCTGGACCCGGCATCGATCGACGAATCGATGCTGGCGCCGCACCTGGCGATGGCCTACGCGCCTGAGCCGGACCTGTTCATCCGCACCGGCGGCGAACAGCGCATCAGCAATTTCCTGCTGTGGCAGCTGGCCTATTCCGAGCTGTATTTCACCGACGTTTTCTGGCCGGACTTCGACGCCGCGGAACTCGACAAGGCCTTTGCCTCGTACCGCCATCGCGAACGCCGTTTTGGCCGCACCAGCGCGCAGCTGGTTGCTCCGGGACTTTCGGGTACGGCCTGAGCCTGGTTACTCCAACCTCTCACGGGACTTGCAGCGCATGCTCCTCACCCGCGTCATCACTGCCCTGTGCCTGTTGCTGCTGATCCTGCCGATCCTGTTCCTGGCGCCGCCCGCGGCGCTGGCCGGGCTGGTTGGCGTGATCGTGCTGCTGGGCGGCTGGGAATTCGGCCGCCTGATCGGGCTGCGCGGGCCGTGGCCCTATGTCTATGCGCTGGCCTGCCTGATCGCCGCCATTGCCTGGCATGACCTGCCGCTGCGCCACGCCACGACCTGGTTGCTGGAAGCGGCGGTGGTGTGCTGGGGCGTGGCGGTGATGCTGCTGGCACGCGGCGTGCGTACCGCGACGCCGGCGTTCACGGCGCTGGGCGCGGTGCTGGGCCTGGTGATGCTGCCCGCCTTCGCCCATGCCACCATGATCCTGCGCGGTGCCGGCATCGGCGTGCTGCTGACCGCGGCCGTGCTGGTGTGGGCGGCCGATATCGGCGCGTATTTCACCGGCAAGGCCATCGGCCGGCGCAAGCTGGCGCCTGGCATCAGCCCGGGCAAGTCCTGGGAGGGCGCCATCGGCGGCTGGTTGCTGGCGCTGGTGATCGGCCTGGCGCTGGGCGCCACCCATGCCTTTGCACCGACGTGGTTCTCGGCGATGGGCGATCGCGCCGGCGACCGTGGCGGCCTGGCCTACGTGGCGGTGCTGACCACGCTGCTGGTCGCGGCGAGCGTGGTCGGCGACCTGTTCGAATCGCTGCTCAAGCGCCAGGTCGGCATGAAGGACAGCAGCCGGCTGTTGCCCGGGCATGGCGGTGTGCTGGACCGTATCGACGCCTTGCTGCCGGTGTTCCCGCTGGCCGCCCTGATGCTCATTTTTCTCTGAAGCCGTCTGCTATGCATTGCATTACCATTCTCGGCGCCACCGGCTCCATCGGCGAAAGCACTCTGGACGTGATCAGGCGCCATCCTGACCGCTACGCGGCGCATGCGCTGACCGCCCACCGGCAGGTACGCAAGCTGGCCGACCAGTGCATCGAGTTCCGCCCGGCGCGCGCCGTGGTGGGGACGGCCGAGGCGGCGCGTGAACTGGAAATGCTGCTGCGCGACGCCGGCGTGAAGACCGAGGTCAGCTACGGCGAAGCCGCGCTGGAATCGGTGGCGGCCGATGCGCAGACCGATGCGGTGATGGCCGCCATCGTCGGCGCCGCCGGCCTGCGCCCGACCCTGGCGGCGGCACGCGCGGGCAAGCGCGTGCTGCTGGCCAACAAGGAAGCGCTGGTCATGTCCGGCCGCATCTTCATGGATGCGGTGCGTGAGCACGGCGCCACGCTGCTGCCGATCGACAGCGAACACAATGCCATCTTCCAGTGCCTGCCGGCCGATGATCCGCGCTATGGGCGCGGCGTGGCCAAGGTGCTGCTGACCGCGTCGGGCGGGCCGTTCCGCACGCGCGACCCGGCCACGCTGCACGATATCTCCCCCGACCAGGCCTGTGCCCATCCCAACTGGGTCATGGGCCGCAAGATCTCGGTCGACTCGGCCACGATGATGAACAAGGGCCTCGAGGTCATCGAGGCGCACTGGCTGTTTGCCGCTCCCGCCGAGCGCATCGAGGTGCTGATCCACCCACAGAGCATCGTGCATTCGATGGTGGCCTACACCGACGGCTCGGTGCTGGCGCAGCTGGGCAACCCGGACATGCGCACGCCGATTGCCTATGGCCTGGCGTACCCGGACCGGATCGATGCCGGCGTCACGCCGCTCGACCTGACGGTGGCCGGCGGCCTGCACTTCGAGAAGCCGGACCTGGTGCGGTTCCCGTGCCTGGGGCTGGCTTTTGACGCGCTGCGCGCCGCAGGCGTGGCGCCCGCGGTGCTCAATGCCGCCAACGAAGTGGCGGTCGAGGCATTCCTGGACGGCCGGGTGCGCTTTACCGATATTGCCGGCATCGTCCGTGAGGTGCTTGAGGCATCACCCAATGGCTCCGCGGATACGCTTGAAGCCGTGCTGGCGGCCGATGCCATGGCGCGCGAGGCGGCCCGCGCCGGCGTGGCCGCGCGGGCAACGGTGCGCTAAAGCGGCGGGGCGGCCTGCCGCATCTGCGACAATAGCGCTTACGCTGGCTGCGGTCCCTTCGGAGCCGGCGCGCCAGCCCAGCCATCGTTACCGACGTCCCGACGCCTCATGCAAACCGTACTCGCTTTCGTCGTTGCCCTGTGCGTGCTCATCTATGTGCATGAAATGGGGCACTACCTTGCCGCGCGCGCCTGCGGCGTGAAGGTGCTGCGTTTCTCCATTGGCTTCGGACGGCCCCTGCTGCGCTGGATCTCGAAAGGCCGCGACCGGACCGAGTGGACGGTGGCGGCGATTCCGCTGGGCGGCTACGTCAAGATGCTGGACGAGCGCGAGATCGATCCCGAGCGCGACGCGCCTATCGATCCGGCCGAGCTGCCGCGGGCCTTCAACCGCCAGCCGGTGGGCAAGCGCTTCGTGATCGTGGCAGCCGGCCCGCTGGCCAATTTTGCGCTGGCGATCGTGCTGTATTTCGCCTTGTTCGCCGGTGGCATGCGCGAGCCCGCGCCGGTGGTGGCCGCGCCCGCGGCCGGCACCATGGCGGCGCAGGCCGGCGTGCGCGAAGGCGACCGGGTGTTGTCGCTGACCGCCGGCGGCCATACCGAGGCGGTGCGTTCCTGGAACGACCTGCGCATGGCCGTCTTTGCCGAAGGCTTTGGCGATGCCCGCGCGGTGCTGCGTGTGCGCGGCGCCGACGGGGCCGAGCGCGACGTGACGCTGCCGCGCCTGCCCAATACCGGGGGCAATCCGGAACAGGATCCGCTGGCCACGCTCGGCCTGAGCCTGAAAGGCGGGCCGGTGACGATTACCGAGGTGCTGCCGGACTCGGCCGCCGAGCGCGCCGGACTGAAAAAGGGCGACCGTATCGTGGCCTGGCAGGGCAGCCCGCTCACCCAGGCCGGCACCCTGATCAAGGCGGTGCGCAGCCAGCCGGGCCAGAGCGTGACCCTGGGCATCGAGCGCGACGGCAAGCGCCTGGACGTGCCGGTCACCCTCGATACCGCCGCGACCAAGGACGGCGCCAGGGACGCGAGCGGCGCCAGCCCGGCGCCGTCGGGCAAACTGGGCGCGGCGCTGAGCCAGGCCGTCCAGATGGAAACCGTGCGCTACCGTCCTGACGAGGCGCTGGCGCGCGCGGTCGGCCAGGTCTGGGACACCAGCGCGCTGTCGCTCAAGCTGCTGGGCAAGATGCTGGTGGGGCAGGCTTCGCTGCAGAACCTGAGCGGGCCGCTGACCGTGGCGGACTACGCCGGGCGCGCCGCCAACCTTGGCCTGCAGGCCTTTGTCAGCTTCCTGGCACTGGTCAGCGTCAGCCTTGGCGTACTCAATTTGTTACCCATTCCGGTTCTGGATGGGGGGCATTTGCTGTATTATTGCGTGGAATTTTTGACTGGCCGGCCCGTCCCAGACCACTGGCAGGCAATGCTGCAGAAGGTTGGCATCGCCTGCATCTTGCTCCTGACTTCGCTCGCTTTGTTCAATGACGTCAGCCGAATGTTTCTGGCGAACGGCTAGAAACGTGTGTCGGCAAGGGGGCGGTGGTGTCGTCGGACACCGTCGCCAGGGACGTCATTTGCCAGGCGCAGTCCAATGAGGCATCGGAGCGCAATCCTGGATGGAATCAAAGAGGGGATCAACATTGATCAGACATAAGCGCATTTCGCTGGGCTTGCTGGCGAGTGCCGTTATTGCAGCCTGGAGCCCGGCGGGCTGGGCTGCCGATCCGTTCGTGGTCAAGGACATCCGCGTTGAGGGACTGCAACGCGTCGAACCGGGTACCGTGTTTGGCTACCTGCCAGTGCGCGTTGGTGAAACCTTCACCGACGACAAAGGCGCCGACGCCATCCGTGCCCTCTACAATACCGGCTTCTTCAAGGACGTGCAGATCCGCGCCGAGGAAGGCGTGCTGGTGGTCCAGGTCGAAGAGCGGCCGGCGATCTCGCAGCTCGAATTCGTCGGCATCAAGGAATTCGACAAGGACACGCTGCGCCGTTCGCTGCGTGCCGTCGGCGTGGCCGAAGCCCGGTACTACGACAAGGCACTGATCGACAAGGCCGAGCAGGAGCTCAAGCGCCAGTACGTCGCGCGCGGCTACTACGCCGCCGACGTGCAGACCACGATCACGCCGGTGGACCGCAACCGAGTCTCGGTCGTGTTCAACGTGGACGAGGGCCCGGTCGCCAAGATCCGCCAGATCAATATCGTCGGCAACAAGGCCTTCAAGGAAGGCACGCTGCGCGACGAGATGCAGCTGTCCACGCCGAACTGGCTGTCCTGGTACACCAAGAACGACCTGTACTCGAAGCAGAAGCTGACCGCCGACCTGGAAGCGCTGCGCTCGTTCTACCTGAACCGCGGCTACCTCGAGTTCGCGATCGAGTCGACCCAGGTGTCGATCACGCCGGACAAGAAGGACATCTTCCTGACCCTGAACATCAAGGAAGGCGACCAGTACAAGGTATCCGACGTGCGCCTGGCGGGCGAGCTGCTGGGCAAGCAGGACGAAATGGACAAACTGCTGCAGCTGAAGAAGGGCGATATTTTCTCGTCCGAGAAGCTGACGCAGAGCACCAAGGCCATCACCGACCTGCTGGGCACCTACGGCTACGCGTTCACGACCATCAACCCGCAACCGCAGATCGACAAGGAAAAGCGTGAAGTCGCGCTGACCCTGATGGTCGACCCGGGCCGTCGTGTCTATGTGCGCCGCGTCAACGTGGTGGGCAACAGCAAGACCCGCGACGAAGTGGTGCGCCGCGAGATGCGCCAGATGGAAAGCTCGTGGTTCGACAGCGAGAAGCTGACGCAGTCGCAGGCGCGTATCAACCGTACCGGCTACTTCACCGACACCAACATCACCACCGAGGACGTGCCGGGCGCGCCCGACCAGGTCGATGTGAACGTCAACGTGACTGAAAAGCCGACCGGCCAGATCAGCCTGGGCGTGGGCTTCTCGTCCACCGACAAGCTGGTGCTGCAGGCTGGCCTGCGCCAGGATAACGTGTTCGGCTCGGGCACCAGCCTGGGCCTGGACGTGAACACCGCCAAGTCGTTCCGTACCATCGCGCTGACGCAGTACGACCCGTATTTCACGGTGGACGGCATCAGCCGCTCGACCGACGTCTACTACCGTACGTCCCGCCCGCTGTACTACACGGGCGACCAGGACTACAAGATCGTGTCGATGGGCGGCGGCTTCAAGTTCGGCGTGCCGTTCTCGGAAGTCGATACGGTGTTCTTCGGCATCGGTTATGAACGGACCCAGGTGTTTACGTCGGTCAACACGCCGAGCCAGTACACCAACTGGCTCAGCAAGATCGGCAAGGGCAGCGGCGACGGCATCAACAACATCCCGTTCACGATCGGCTGGGCACGTGACCGCCGCGACAGCGCGCTGGTCCCGACCAAGGGCCCGTACACCCAGGCCAACCTGGAAGTCGGCGTTCCGGGCGGCGATACGCAGTATTACCGCGCCAGCTTGCAGCAGCAGTACTTCTACCCGATCTCGAAGTCCTTCACGCTGGCACTGAATGGTGAAGTCGCATACGGCCACGGCTACGGCAATACGCCGTTCCCGGTGTTCAAGTACTTCTACGCCGGCGGTATCGGCTCGGTGCGCGGCTACCAGACCAGCACGCTGGGTCCGAAGGACCAGAACGGCAACCCGGTGGGCGGCGCCTCCAAGATGATCGGCAACGTCGAATTCATCTTCCCGCTGCCAGGCTCGGGCGTGGACCGCACGCTGCGCCTGTTCACGTTCTTTGACTTCGGCAACGTCTATCAGGAAGGCCAGCCGCTGCTCTTCAGCGAGCTGAAGTACTCGACTGGCGTCGGCATGTCGTGGCTGTCGCCAATCGGGCCGCTCAAGATCAGCATGGGCTTCCCGCTGAAGAAGGACGTGAACGACAAGGTTCAGCGCTTCCAGTTCCAGATCGGCACGGCATTCTGATTCTGAAAAAGGATCTGTTTTCATGACTACAAAATTCAAACTGGTCAAATCCCTGGGCGCCGCCGCGCTCGCTACCGCTGCCATCTGCGCCGCGGTGCCGGCTTCGGCCCAGGAGGCGCGCATTGCCGCCGTGAACTCCGAGCGCATCCTGCGCGATTCGCAGCCGGCCAAGGCGGCCCAGGTCAAGCTGGAGCAGGAATTCTCCAAGCGCGACCGCGAGCTGCAGGACTTGGCCCAGAAGATCAAGGCCATGGCCGACAAGCTGGACAAGGACACGGCCGTGCTGGCCGACTCCGACCGCCAGCGCCGCCAGCGCGAAGTGGCTGACCAGGACCGCGAGTTCCAGCGCAAGCAGCGTGAGTTCCGCGAGGACCTGAACCAGCGCCGCAATGAGGAACTGGCCCAGGTGCTGGAGCGCGCCAACCGCGTGATCCGCCAGCTGGCCGAGCAGCGCAAGTACGACCTGATCGTGCAGGAAGCGGTGTACGTGAATCCGCGCATCGATATCACCGACGACGTGATGAAGGCGCTGAACGCCGGCAGCAAGTAAGCCGCCGCCGTTTCTTCGTTCCCGTTTTTTCATCAGGAAGTACCGCCATGCAGACACCCACACTGGGTCAGCTCGCCACCGAGAACGGCGCGCAGGTTGTGGGTGACCCCGACCTGGCGATCTCGGGCCTGGCCCCCCTGGACCAGGCCGGACCGGGCGAGCTCTCGTTCCTGTCCAATCCGCTCTACCTGCAGCAGGCGCTGGATTCCAGGGCCGGTGCCGTGATCGTCTCGGCCGCCGACCTCGAGCGCGTGCGCGCCGAGGGCAGGGCCGATGGCCGCAACTGGCTGGTGGCGCGCAATCCCTATGTTTGCTTTGCCCGCGTGGCGCAGCGTTTCGACCGCGCGGCCAACACCGATACCCGCACCGGCATCGATGCGCGCGCCACCGTGGCGCCTGGCGCGGTGGTGCCGGCGTCGTGCTACATCGGCCCCAACGTGGTCATTGAAGCCGGTGCGCGCCTGGGCGAGCGCGTGCGCATCCTGGCCAACGGCTATGTCGGCGCACACGCAGAGATCGGTGACGATTCGCTGCTCTATGCCAACGTTTCGGTCTACCACCACTGCGTGGTCGGCGCCCGCGCCATCCTGCACAGCGGCGTGGTGATCGGTGCCGATGGTTTCGGCTTTGCGCCGGACATCAGCGCGACCGGCGTGGAATACGTAAAGATCCCGCAGACGGGACGCGCGGTGCTGGGCAATGACGTGGAGGTCGGCGCGAATACCGCGATCGACCGCGGCGCCATGGCCGACACCGTGATCGAGGACGGCTGCAAGATCGACAACCAGGTCCAGATCGCGCACAACGTGCGGGTCGGGGCCCATACGGTGATTGCAGGCTGTGCGGCGGTATCGGGCAGCACGCGCATCGGGCGCTTCTGCGTGATCGGCGGTGCGGCAAATTTCGCCGGCCACCTGAACATTGCCGACCGCACCACGGTGTCGGGCGGCACCTCGATCACCAAATCCATTACCAAGCCCGGGGGGCATTTCACCAGCGTCTTTCCGTTCCTGCCGCATGGCGAGTGGGAACGCAATGCAGCCATCGTGCGCGGCCTGAGCAAGCTGCGCGAACGGGTGGTGGCGCTGGAGCGCCGCCTGCGCGGCCAGGCCGCCGGGTCCCAAACCTCACAAGACTAAAGAGAAATCATCATGAGCGCGGCCGAAATCGATATCCGCAAGATCCTCAAGCTGTTGCCGCACCGGTACCCGTTCCTGCTGGTGGACCGCGTGCTGGAGTTCGAGGCGCAGAAGCGGATCAAGACGCTGAAGAACGTCACCATCAACGAACCGTATTTCCAGGGCCATTTCCCGGAACAGCCGGTGATGCCTGGCGTGATGATCCTGGAAGCGCTGGCGCAGTCTGCCGGCCTGCTCACCTTCGGCGCCGACATGGAGCGCAAGGAAGGCGCGCTGTACTACTTCGTCGGCATCGACGGCGCCCGCTTCAAGCAGGTGGTGTACCCGGGCGACCAGCTGCACATGAACGTGACGGTCGAACGCTATATCCGCGGCATCTGGAAGTTCAAGGCGTTTGCCACGGTCGACGACAAGGTCGCCTGCGAGGCGGAGCTGATGTGCACCGTGAAGCAGGCCGAGTGAGGCCGCCCGCGGCCGGCGGCGGCGCCGCCGGCTGACTGCCGCGCTCCCGTGCAAGCGGGGGCTGACGGCCCGGACGGGAACCTTTGCCCCGCGCATTGGCCCATCCTTCACCAGACCCACCACAGGACAGGACGCATGACGCAAATCCACCCCACCGCACTGGTCGACCCGAAGGCAGAACTGGCAGCCGACGTAAGCGTCGGCCCGTTCTCCATCGTCGGCCCCAATGTGCGGATCGGCAGCGGCACCCGGATCGGCTCGCATACGACGGTCGAGGGTCATACCACGATCGGCGCGGGCAACCAGATCGGTCCCTATGCGTCGGTTGGCGGCGTGCCGCAGGACATGAAGTACCGCAACGAGCCGACCCGGCTCGAGATCGGCGACCGCAACACCATCCGCGAATTCACCACGATCCACACCGGCACGGTGCAGGACCGTGGCCTGACCAGCATCGGCAACGACAACTGGATCATGGCCTACGTGCATATCGCGCATGACTGCATGGTCGGCAACCACACCGTGTTTTCCAGCAACGCGCAGATCGCCGGCCACGTTGAAGTGGGCGACTGGGCCATCCTGGGCGGCATGAGCGGCGTGCACCAGTTCGTGCGCATCGGCGCCCATGCGATGCTGGGCGGCGCTTCGGCGCTGGTGCAGGACGTGCCGCCGTTCGTGATCGCGGCCAGCGACAAGAACGGCAACAAGGCCACGCCGCATGGCGTCAACGTCGAAGGGCTGCGCCGCCGCGGCTTCGACGCCGGCCAGATCGCCGCGCTGCGGCAAGCCTACAAGCTGCTGTACAAGTCCGACCTCAGCTTCGACGAGGCGCGCAGCGAGATCGCCGCCTTGCTGGCCCAGGTTGATGCCGGCACGGCGGTTCCGCTGCAGGCGTTTGTCGACTTCCTTGCCGCCACCCAGCGCGGCATCGTGCGCTGAGACCGGGCGCACATGGTGGACGCCGCGATTCGGGGTGGCTTGCCCACGGGCAACGGTAGCGCCGCGGGCACGCGCGGCACCATCGCCATGGTGGCCGGCGAGGCCTCGGGCGACCTGCTGGCATCGTTGATGATGGGCGGGCTGCAGTCCCGCCTGGGCGATACGGTCGAATACGCCGGCATCGGCGGCAAGCGCATGATGGCGCAGGGCTTCACCTCGCGCTGGCCGATGGAAACGCTGTCGGTCAACGGCTATGTCGAGGTCCTGGGCTCGCTGCGCGAGATCCTGGCGACGCGGCGCGCGGTGCGCGAATGGCTGCTGGCCAATCCGCCGCTGTGCTTTATCGGGGTTGATGCCCCGGATTTCAATTTCGGCCTGGAAGTGCCGCTGCGCCGTGCCGGCATTCCGGTGGTGCACTTTGTCAGCCCGTCGATCTGGGCCTGGCGCGGCGGACGCATCCGCACCATCGCGCGCGCGGTGGACCACATCCTGTGCCTGTTCCCGTTCGAGCCCGAGATCTACGCCAAGGCCGGCATCCCGGCCACCTACGTGGGCCATCCGCTGGCCGACGTGATCCCGATGGTGCCTGACGTGGCCGGTGCGCGCGCCGAGCTCGGCCTGCCCGCGGGGCATCGGGTGGTGGCCGTTTTGCCCGGCAGCCGCCAGTCCGAGGTACGCAATCTCGGCGCGACCTTTTTTGCGGCGATGGCGCGCATGCAGCGCATGGACCCGAACCTGGCGTTCGTGCTGCCGGCGGCAAGCGCGCCGCTGCGCGCCATTGTCGAAGACCTGCACGCGCAGTATCCGGAACTGCGCCTGACCATCGTCGACGGCAAGTCCCACCAGGCAATGGAAGCCGCCGACGTGGTGCTGCTGGCCAGCGGTACCGCCACGCTGGAAGCGGCGCTGTACAAGAAGCCGATGGTGATCTCGTACAAGGTGCCCTGGCTGACCGCGCAGATCATGAAGCGTCAGGGTTATCTGCCTTACGTTGGATTGCCTAATATCCTTTCAGGGCGCTTTGTCGTGCCCGAGCTGCTGCAGGACGACGCCACGCCCGAGGCACTGGCCCGCGAAACGCTGCTGCAGCTCAACGACGAGGGCAACACAGCCTTCCTGTACGAGCATTTCACCCGCATGCACGAGACGCTCAAGTGCAATACCGCGCAACTGGCCGCCGATGTGGTGGTGGACCTGATGCACAGCCGGGGGACCGTCTGATGGCGCGCCGCAACGCAGCTTCGCCGCAGATGGGCCTGGACCTGGCGCCGGCCGCATCGGCCGTGCAGCGCCTGTGCGGCGTCGACGAAGCGGGCCGCGGCCCGCTGGCGGGGCCGGTCTATGCCGCCGCCGTGGTGCTGGATCCGGCCCGGCCGATCCGTGGCCTGGCGGACTCCAAGATCCTGACCGCCGCGAAGCGCGAGGCCTTGTACGAGGAGATCCGCGAGCGCGCGCTGGGCTGGCATATTGCCTTCGCCACGGTCGAGGAAATCGATACGATCAACATCTTGCACGCCAGCATGCTGGCGATGCAGCGAGCCGTGCGGGGCCTCGCCGCCAGCGGCACGGTGCCGGACCTGGTGCAGGTCGACGGCAACCGTTGCCCGGAGGTGCCGTTTCCGGTGGAAGCCATCGTCAAGGGCGATGCCCTGGTCAAGGCCATCTCGGCGGCATCGATCCTGGCCAAGGTGGCGCGCGACCGCGAGCTGTTGGTGCTGCACGAGACCTACCCGCAGTACGGCTTTGACGCGCACGCCGGCTATCCCACCCCGCAGCACCTGGCAGCGCTGGCGCAGTTCGGCGCCTCGCCGCACCATCGCCGGTCGTTCAGGCCCGTGCGCGAGGCGTTGGCCCAGCGGCCCATGTTTGTCGCCATGACCACGGCCACTGCCGCGGCCGCGCAGTGAAGCGTACCCTGACCCTCTCCGCATCGTGAAGCACGTCACCTCGCGCGACAACGCGCTGTTCAAGCACCTGAAGGCGCTTGCCGGTTCCACGCACCAGCGCCGCAAGGCCGGCCAGTCGCTGCTGGACGGCGTGCACCTGGCGCAGGCCTACGTGGCCGCGCGCGGCCAGCCCGTCACCTGCATCGTGTCGGAGCGCCACTACGACCACGCCGAGGTGGCGCCGCTGCTGGCGCAGGTCGACGCCGAGCGCGTGGTGGTGCTGGCCGATACGCTGTTCACGCAGATCAGCGGCGTGGTCAATGGCATCGACCTGATGCTGGTGATCGAGACCCCGGTCGGCCACCTGCCGGCGCGGATTGAAGAAGACTGCATCATCCTGGACGGTGTGCAGGACGCGGGCAACGTCGGCTCGATCCTGCGCAGCGCCGCCGCGGCGGGCATCCGGCATGCTTTCCTGGCCACGGGGTGCGCCTTTGCATGGTCGGTCAAGACCCTGCGCGCCGGCATGGGCGCGAACTTCCACCTGAATATCGTCGAGCACTGCACGCTGGAGTCGCTGGCGCCGCGTCTGGCGGTGCCGCTGCTGGCGACGTCGTCGCACGCGGATGCGGCCGTATTCGATACCGACCTGCGCGGGCCGGTGGCCTGGGTGGTTGGAAACGAAGGGGCAGGGGTCAGCGATGGCTGGATGGCGCATGTCACGCGCAAGGTCGGCATCCCGCAACCCGGTGGGCTGGAATCGCTGAATGTGGCCGCGGCGACCGCGATCTGCCTGTTCGAGGCAGTACGCCAGCGGCGCGCCGGCTGAAGCGACGCCGGCTGCGAGACAGCGCGCCGGTGTTGGTCCGGCGCCATCCCTTTGGGCGCGGGTGAACGGCCCCGGCCAACACCACGTCGCTCGCCCGGCGGTGTTGGCATCACGCCAGCCCGGCGCCGTGCGCAATACTGCACCAGTGCCCGGCAGGCACGATCGTTGCAACTTCCTACCAAGAGCGCACTCGCTCACTGAACGACACCTGATTCCGGCATCGGAAAAAACAAACGGGACCACTCCCCGGGAATGGCCTCGCTTGTCCTTAATACGGCTTCTGAGCGGTCCTACCCGGCGGCCGCTTTTTTTTTTAGTAATTGTTGTCGCGATCGACCTTGATCTCCTGCAGGATCGTGGTCGCGATCTCTTCGATCGACTTGTGCGTCGAAGACAGCCACTTGATGCCTTCGCGCCGCATCATCGCCTCGGCCTCGTTGACCTCGTAGCGGCAGTTCTCCAGCGCAGCGTACTTGCTGCCGGGACGGCGCTCGTTGCGGATCTCGGTCAGGCGGTGCGGATCGATCGACAGCCCGAAGATCTTTGACTTGAACGCATACAGCGCCGACGGCAGCTTGCCGCGCTCGAAATCGTCGGGAATCAGCGGGTAATTGGCTGCCTTCAGCCCGTATTGCATGGCCAGGTAGAGGCTGGTCGGGGTCTTGCCGCTGCGCGACACGCCCACCAGGATCACATCCGCTTCTTCCAGGTTCTTGTGTGACTGGCCGTCATCATGGGCCAGCGAGAAGTTGATCGCCTCGATCCGGTTCTTGTAGGCCTCGGTGTCCGCATTCTGGTGGAAACGGCCGATGGCATGGGTGGACTTCAGGCCCAGTTCTTTCTCGAGCGGTTCGATGAAGGTCTGGAACATGTCCAGGATCATCGCCTTGGCGCGGCGCAGTGCCTTGTTCGCTTCCTGGTTGACCAGGGTGGTGAAGACGATGGGCGGCACGCCTTCGTTGTGGAACGCTTCGTTGATCTTGCCGACGGCGATATGTGCCTTTTCCGGGGTATCGACGAAAGGCATGCGCACCTTGCGGAAGCGCATCTCGAACTGGGCCAGGATGGAGTGGCTGAAGGTCTCCGCCGTGATGCCGGTGCCATCCGAGACGATGAACACGGTGCGGATCGCGGGACGCTCGTTGGCATGGGGTGCGGCAGCGGAGGGGGATTCAGGCTGCGTTCCAGGCTGAGGCCCGGGTGTCGCCGTTCCGGGCGCTTCTGGCAGGGACATGGGGGTGGCGCACATGGGAATGGCGCATTTAATAAATAGATTCAATCTTCCGCAGAAAAGTGCGGCGCAGCACGGTAGAATAGCGGCGATCTTTTCGCTAAGCAATTCCGCTGGGTGCCCGCCGGTGCAACAATCCGGGCCCGGAATTGTCGACAATGCGCGCTACGCGATGAGAGCCGTAGCGCCAGGTCCGCAGCGCCAGTTCGGGGTTGCTTAGCCAAGCGATCAGTCCGGGAACAGAACACCAAGAACATACCGGTCACGCGCGACAAGTTTTCTACTTTGTTTTGAGGCTCTCATGACTAACCAGGCAGATAACGGCGCCTATGTGCTGCCGTTCGAGCAGTTGCGCATGGCTGACGTGGAAATCGTCGGCGGCAAGAATTCGTCGCTGGGCGAGATGATCTCCCAGCTGGCGGAAGCCGGCGTCCGGGTTCCCGGCGGCTTTGCCACCACCGCGCTCGCCTTCCGCGACTTCCTTGCCCACAACAAACTGACCGAGCGCATCTC
The DNA here is from genome assembly GCF_055385985.1 of Cupriavidus sp. LA-1. Classification (NCBI taxonomy): domain Bacteria; kingdom Pseudomonadati; phylum Pseudomonadota; class Betaproteobacteria; order Burkholderiales; family Burkholderiaceae; genus Cupriavidus; species Cupriavidus sp. LA-1. Next base: position 1,577,959 of record NZ_AP031387.1, read on the forward strand.
CCAGCGCCTGAAGACCCTGAACGTCGACGACGTCAAGGCCCTGGCCGAGGCCGGTGCCGAGATCCGCGGCTGGGTCGCCAGCGCACCGTTCCAGCCGCGCCTGGAACAGGAAATCCGTGAATCGTACGCCCGCGTGGCCGAGCGCGAAGGCGCCGAAGCCTCGTTCGCGGTGCGTTCGTCGGCGACCGCCGAAGACCTGCCCGACGCCTCGTTCGCCGGCCAGCAGGAGTCCTACCTGAACGTCAGCGGCATCGACGACGTGCTCGACAAGATCAAGCACGTGTTCGCCTCGCTGTACAACGACCGCGCCATTTCCTACCGCGTGCACAAGGGCTTCGCCCACGACGTGGTGGCGCTGTCGGCCGGTATCCAGCGCATGGTCCGTTCGGACCTGGCCGCTTCGGGCGTGATGTTCACCATCGACACCGAATCCGGCTTCCCCGACGTGGTCTTCATCACCTCCAGCTACGGCCTGGGCGAAACGGTGGTGCAGGGCGCGGTCAACCCGGACGAGTTCTACGTCTTCAAGCCGACGCTGCAAGCCGGCCAGTACCCGATCATCCGCCGCTCGATCGGCTCCAAGCTGATCAAGATGGAATTCACCAAGCCGGGCGAAGCCGGCCGCGTGAAGACCGTCGACGTGCCGGGCGAACTGCGCAACCGCTACTCGATCACCGACGCCGACGTGACCGAGCTGGCCAAGTACGCGATGATCATCGAGAAGCACTATGGCCGCCCGATGGACATCGAGTGGGGCAAGGACGGCAAGGACGGCAAGATCTACATCCTGCAGGCCCGCCCGGAAACGGTGAAGAGCCAGTCCGCCGGCAAGGCCGAACTGCGCTTCAAGCTCAAGGGCACCGCCCCCGTGCTGACCAGCGGCCGCGCCATCGGCCAGAAGATCGGTACCGGCCCGGTGCGCGTGATCAACGACCCGTCCGAAATGGAGCGGGTGCAGCCCGGCGACGTGCTGGTGGCCGACATGACCGACCCGAACTGGGAGCCGGTGATGAAGCGTGCCTCGGCCATCGTTACCAACCGTGGCGGCCGTACCTGCCACGCGGCCATCATCGCGCGTGAACTGGGCGTGCCGGCCGTGGTCGGCTGCGGCGACGCCACCGACATGCTCAAGGACGGCACCCTGGTGACGGTGTCGTGCGCCGAAGGCGACGAAGGCCGCATCTATGACGGCCTGCTGGAAACCGAAGTGACCGAAGTCCAGCGTGGCGACATGCCGGAAATCGACGTCAAGCTGATGATGAACGTGGGCAACCCGCAGCTGGCGTTCGACTTCGCGCAGATCCCGAACTGCGGCGTCGGCCTGGCCCGCCTGGAATTCATCATCAACAACAACATCGGCGTCCACCCGAAGGCCATCCTCGACTACCCGCAAGTCGATGCCGACCTGAAGAAGGCCGTGGAAAGCGTGGCCCGTGGCCATGCCAGCCCGCGTGCGTTCTACGTCGACAAGCTGGCCGAGGGCATCGCCACCATCGGCGCGGCCTTCTACCCGAAGCCCGTGATCGTGCGCCTGTCGGACTTCAAGTCCAACGAGTACAAGAAGCTGATCGGCGGCTCGCGCTACGAGCCGGACGAAGAAAACCCGATGCTGGGCTTCCGCGGCGCCTCGCGCTACATCGCCGACGACTTCGCCGAAGCGTTCGAGATGGAATGCAAGGCCATGAAGCGCGTGCGCGACGAAATGGGCCTGACCAACGTCGAGATCATGGTGCCGTTCGTGCGTACGCTCGGCCAGGCTGCCAAGGTCATCGAGCTGCTGGCCAAGCACGGCCTGAAGCGCGGCGAGAACGGCCTGCGCATCATCATGATGTGCGAAGTGCCGTCCAACGCGATCCTGGCTGAAGAGTTCCTGCAGTACTTCGACGGTTTCTCGATCGGCTCGAACGACCTGACCCAGCTGACGCTGGGCCTGGACCGCGACTCGGGCATGGAGCTGCTGGCCAAGGACTTCGACGAGCGCGATCCGGCGGTGAAGTTCATGCTGCAGCGTGCGATCTCCACGGCAATCCGCCTGGACAAGTACGTCGGCATCTGCGGCCAGGGTCCTTCGGATCATCCGGACTTTGCCGAGTGGCTGGCCAAGGAAGGCATCAAGTCGATCTCGCTGAACCCTGACTCGGTGGTCGAGACCTGGCAAAAGCTGGCTTCCTGAAGCATTTGACGTCACAATAACGATATTGCCGGCGCCTTCTGGCAGCCGGCAGGCACCGGCCCTGCGTCAGGTGTTGCTACTGCCCCGCAGACGCTACAAGGCGCTGCGGGGTTTTTGCATTTCGGGATGTCTCTGGACGAACGGGAGCTTGGATGGCGTACTACATCTGGTTCGTGGCAGCGGTCGCGCTGGTGATCGTCGAACTGAACACCGGCACGTTTTATCTGCTGATGGTGGCGGTGGGGCTGGCCGCCGGCGGGGTGGGGGCACTCCTGGGCCTGTCGCCGGGCGCGCAGACGCTGGTCGCGGCCCTGGTCGCGGCGGTGCTGATCGCCGGGCTGCGCCGCACGCGCTTCGGCAAGCTGCGGCGCAGCACTGCCGCCTCTGATCCCGACGTCAATATCGATATCGGCCAGGAGCTCGACGTGCCGGCCTGGGATGTCAACCGGTGCGCCCGCGTGCCATACCGCGGCGCGGACTGGAACGTCGAGCTGGCGCCCGATTGCGCCGCCGCGCCGGGTCGTTACCGCATCGTTGCGGTGCGCGGCAGCACGCTGGTGGTATCTCCCCGCTGAATCCGGTTCTTGTTGCGCAGCGCGGCAATTGCCGCGCTGCGATTCGCCTGCCGCCGCCTGGCGGCTCCGTCCTGCTGTGTTCTGTCTGGAGGGTCGTTACATGCTCGCATCTCAGCTTGGTTTGCTGCCGCTGATCATCCTCATCGCCGTTATCGTGCTGATTGCCAAGGGCATCAAGATCGTGCCGCAGCAGCATGCCTGGGTGCTTGAGCGCCTGGGCCGCTACCACGCCACGCTGACGCCGGGGCTGTCGATCGTGGTGCCGTTCGTGGACCGCGTCGCCTACAAGCACGTGCTCAAGGAAATCCCGCTGGATGTGCCCAGCCAGGTCTGCATCACCAAGGACAACACGCAGCTGCAGGTCGATGGCGTGCTGTATTTCCAGGTCACGGACCCGATGAAGGCATCGTATGGCTCCAGCAATTTCGTGGTCGCCATCACGCAGCTGTCGCAGACCACGCTGCGCTCGGTGATCGGCAAACTGGAGCTGGACAAGACCTTCGAGGAGCGCGAGTTCATCAACCACAGCGTGGTCAACGCCCTGGATGAAGCGGCCTCCAACTGGGGCGTCAAGGTGCTGCGCTACGAGATCAAGGACCTGACCCCGCCCAAGGAGATCCTGCATGCGATGCAGGCGCAGATCACCGCCGAGCGCGAAAAGCGCGCGCTGATCGCGGCATCGGAGGGCAAGCGCCAGGAGCAGATCAACCTGGCCACGGGTGCGCGCGAGGCAGCGATCCAGAAGTCGGAGGGCGAGCGGCAGGCCGCGATCAACAAGGCGCAGGGCGAGGCGGCCGCGATCCTCGCAGTGGCCGAGGCCAATGCCCAGGCCATCCAGAAGATCGGCAACGCGATCCGCACCGAAGGCGGCATGGATGCGGTCAACCTGAAGGTGGCCGAGGAATACGTGGCCGCCTTCGGCAACCTGGCCAAGCAGGGCAATACGCTGATCGTGCCGGGCAATATGGGCGAGATGAGCAGCATGATCGCGTCCGCCCTGCAGATCGTGAAGGGGCAGCAGAAGGCTGCCTGAATGGATTGAGGGCACACCGCGGCCAGCGCGGCGCCGGGGCTCAGTCCTTGGCGTCGCCCTTCATGATGCGGGCCTTCTCGCGCTGCCAGTCGCGCTGCTTCTCGGTCTCGCGCTTGTCGAACTGCTTCTTGCCCTTGGCCAGGCCGATCTCGCATTTGACGCGGCCGCGCGTGTAGTGCAGGTTCAGCGGGACCAGCGTATAGCCGCGCTGCTCGACCTTGCCGATCAGCTTCTTGATCTCGTCGGCCTTGAGCAGCAGCTTGCGGGTGCGCACCGGGTCGGGCGTGACGTGGGTGGAGGCGCTTTGCAGCGGGCTGATATGGGCGCCGATCAGGAACATCTCGGCGTCGCGCACCACCACGTAGCCTTCCTTGATCTGGACCCGCCCGGCGCGGATCGCCTTGACCTCCCAGCCTTCCAGCACGATCCCGGCCTCATAGCGTTCCTCGATGAAGTAGTCGAAGAAGGCCTTTTTGTTATCTGCAATGGTCATGCGTGCGGGTGGGGTGCGGTAGGGTGGAATTCGGCCGATTCGCTGCAGCGCCACATGGCGGAATGCCGCGGGGCGCGCGTGTCGGCTAAAATCGGGATTCTAGCAAACCAGCCCCGGCACCGGCGCATGCCCGCCGCGCATCGCGCGCAGCATGGCCGAAAGCCAGATTTTCCCATACATGGCAGACGTCCATAAATCCGTACTGCTCGGCTACTCCGCCGCGCAGATGTACGACCTGGTCACGCGCGTGGAGGACTACCCCAAGTTCCTTCCATGGTGCGGCGGCGTGGAGGTGTTCGAGCAGACCGATACCATGCTCGACGCCAAGATCCATATCCACTTCAAAGGTATCCAGCAGTTCTTCCACACGCGCAATACGCAGGAACGCCCCACGCGCATCGACATGACCTTTGCCGACGGGCCGTTCAAGACCTTCAACGGCGCGTGGCGCTTCACACCGCTGCGCGAAGACGCCTGCAAGATCGAATTCCATCTGCACTATGAGTTTTCCAGCCTGCTGCTGGAAAAGCTCATCGGCCCGGTCTTCAGCATGATCGCCAATACCTTCGTCGATGCCTTCGTCAAGCGGGCCGAGGTGGTGTATGGCACCAACTGAAGCCGGCGCGGGGACGGTGCATGTCGCGGTCTGCTATGCGCGGCCGGATACCGTCTTCCTGAAAGAGATCGACGTGCCGGCGGGAACCACGATCGCCGCGGCCATCGTCGGTTCCGGGCTGCAGCAGGCCTGTCCGGAGGTGGACCCGTCCACCATGCGGGTTGGCATCTTCGGCAAGCTCAAGACGCCGGAGACGGTGGTGCGTGACGGTGATCGCGTCGAGGTTTACCGGCCGCTGACGGCCGATCCCAAGCAGGCGCGCCGCAGGCGGGTGCAGAAGCAGCGCGCGGGCGGCACCCGCGAAGGCCAGAAATGGTTGCGCGGCAGCACGTGAGCCAGGATTGCCGGTCAGGAAAAACGGGGTGCATGCACCCCGTTTTTCTTTGGCTTCAGTTGCAGTTCTGCTCGAGACTGGCGTTGGTCTTGAGGAGCTCGGCCTCGCGCTGTTCGCTGGTCAGGCGCTGCAGCGAACCGTCCGGGCCAGCGACAGCCGCGCGCATGCCTTGCTGCAGGCCATAGGCGTAATTGCGCATCTGCGCGCAGCGGGCCTCGCGCTCGGCTGCCTCGCTTTCTTTGCGGGCTTCCTCGGCGGCGGCTTTCAGGCTGGCCTCGCGGCGCTTGCGGAAGGCTTCCTCGGCCGTCGGTGGCGGAGCCGCGGCGGGCTTTGCCAGGGCTTTTGCCGGAGCCGGGGCGGCAGGGGCTGCCGTCGGGGCGCTGGCGGCTTGCACCGGCTGGAACTCGCCGGCGGAGCGGCCCGGGGCGCGCAGCGCACTGGCGGCCTCCGCCGACGGCGGCAAGTCGCTGTAAACCATGCGGCCGTTGGCGTCGCGCCATTGCCAGTAGGCAAGGGCGTGGATGGGAACCGCGACGGTGGCGGCGGCTAGCAGGCACAGCGCGGACAATCGTTTCATGGCGAGGCGTCTCAAAGTGACTCAGACGTTACTGATGCGGCTGGAATCGTGCTGGGCCGCCGGCTGCGCGCATGGCAATGCCACGGCAGGACAGCCGCGGCGATGGCTGGGCGCCCGCCTGGTATCAGGTGCGTGGCGCCGGTTTGACCCTGGGTGATGCTGTTTTTCGTGGCGCGTGTGACCCCCGCGCCATCGTTCGCTAGTCTACGCAGACTTGTCGGTGGCGTGCAAGCGCACGGACCAGGCCACGCCGACCATCAGCAACACAATGGCGGCGATTTCCAGTGGCCGGGGCCAGCGGTGGTCGAAGACAAAGCCATACGCCAGCGCGAACAGTGTCTCGAACACGATCATCTGGCCCGACAGCGTCAGCGGCAGGCGCCGGCTGGCGATATTCCACAGGTTGTTGCCGATCAGCGACGCGCCCAGCGCCACCGCGGCATTGACCATCCAGAACCACTGCCAGTCGCGGCCGCTGTCGGCCGCGGTCAGGGTGTCGCCCGCCAGCAGCCAGCCGAGCCCGGCCAGTACCGCCGATACCGCGCCGGTCGACAAGCCGTACAGGGCCGACCATTCATTGCCGCTGTAGTGCGGGTTGCGCTGCAGGTAGCGCGCGTTGTCCACCGCGTAGAGCGTCCAGCAAACCAGCGCGCCCGCCGCGCAGCAGACCCCGGCAAGCTTCTGCCAGACCGGCCGCACCGCCGCGCCGGCTGCCGCCGCATGAGCGCTCTGGCCGCCGCCGAACAGGTCGATATTGATGCAGGCGATGCCCGCGGCCACCACCAGCAGCGGCCACACCAGGCGCGCCAGCGGCACCGCGCCGTGGTCGCGCCGGCCCATGATGGTGACCGAGATCGGCAGGATGCCGATGATCAGCGAGGTCGGGCCCACCCCGGCCAGCTGCACGCCGAAGGCCAGCAGCACGTAGTAGAGCAGGTTGCCGGTAAAGGCCTGGCGCAGCAGCGCCACGCAGTCTGCCCGGGTCAGCTTGCGGGCGATGCGCTTCATCAGCGGCAGGGCGGCCACGATAGCGACCAGCCCGTAGGCCAGGTAGCGGCCGATGGCCAGCTCCCACGGCGAAAACACGGGCAGCAGCTTGGGGGCGATAAAGACCATGCCCCAGAAGGCGCCTGCCAGCAGCCCGCACAATACGCCGATTCCCATGCTTTGCTTCGCCCGCGGAAAAAGACGTCGAGCATAGCAGACGCCAAGTGGGAAAGACCGTTGCGGTGCATCAGCAAAGCGCGCATTCCTGTATAATTCGGTTTTGCGCCTAGAGGATTTGCTATGCGTCTTGTCCAGAAAGCACTCACATTCGATGACGTGCTGCTCGTCCCGGCCTATTCGGCCGTCCTTCCCCGGGATGTCTCCCTCCGCACCAGCCTGACCCGCTCCATCGAACTGAACATCCCGCTGGTATCCGCGGCGATGGATACAGTGACGGAAGCCCGCCTGGCGATCTCCATGGCGCAGGCCGGCGGTATCGGCATCGTCCACAAGAATCTGAAGCCCGCTGACCAGGCCCGCGAAGTCGCGCGCGTGAAGCGCTATGAGTCGGGCGTGCTGCGTGATCCGATCACCATTTCGCCGGACATGAAGATCCGCGATGTGATGGCCCTGTCGCAGCAACACGGTATTTCCGGCTTCCCGGTGCTGGAAGGCAAGATCGTGGTCGGCATCATCACCAACCGCGACCTGCGTTTCGAGGAAGAGCTCGACGCCCCCGTGCGCGCCAAGATGACGCCCCGCGAAAAGCTGGTGACCGTGGCCGAAGGCGCCCCGCTGGAAGAAGCCAAGCGCCTGATGAACCGCCACCGCCTCGAGCGCGTGCTGGTGGTCAACCAGGCCTTCGAGCTGCGCGGCCTGATCACGGTGAAGGACATCCAGAAGGCAGTGGACAATCCGCTGGCCAGCAAGGACGACCACGGCCAGCTGCGCGTCGGCGCGGCAGTCGGCGTGGGCCCGGACAACGACGAGCGCGTGGAACTGCTGGTCAAGGCCGGTGTCGATGTGATTGTGGTGGATACTGCACACGGCCACAGCCAGGGCGTGCTGGACCGCGTGCGCTGGGTCAAGCAGAACTTCCCGCAGGTGCAAGTGGTTGGCGGCAATATCGCCACCGGCGATGCCGCGCGCGCACTGGTCGAGCATGGCGCCGACGGCGTCAAGGTCGGTATCGGCCCGGGCTCGATCTGCACCACGCGTATCGTTGCCGGCGTGGGCGTGCCCCAGATCACGGCGGTTTCCAATGTGGCCGAAGCGCTCAAGGGCACCGGCGTGCCGCTGATCGCGGACGGCGGCGTGCGCTACTCCGGCGATGTGGCCAAGGCCCTGGCGGCCGGGGCTCACACCGTGATGATGGGCGGCATGTTCTCGGGCACCGAGGAAGCGCCGGGCGAAACGTTCCTGTTCCAGGGCCGTTCGTTCAAGAGCTACCGCGGCATGGGTTCGGTGGGTGCGATGAAGGATGGCGCGGCAGACCGCTACTTCCAGGAAGACAACACCGCCAACGTCGACAAGCTGGTTCCCGAAGGGATTGAAGGGCGCGTGCCGTACAAGGGCTCGGTGATGGCGATCATCCACCAGCTGACCGGCGGCGTGCGTGCCTCGATGGGCTATTGCGGCAGCAAGTCGATTGCCGACTGGCACGAGAGCGCCCAGTTCGTCCAGATCACGGCAGCCGGCATGCGCGAATCGCACGTGCACGACGTGCAGATCACCAAGGAAGCGCCGAACTACCATATCGACTGACGCGCAGCGGTTGCGCCCGTCGCCTCGCGGCGGTGCGCCGCCGCGAGATCGTCGGGGCGAGGGCGCACTGCCGCGGGCGGCGCCTTCGCCTGACCGGAATGCCATCCGGCCCGGCCGCTCGCCAAGCCGGTGTTGCCTGACAGTGGGCCGCCTGCAGTGGGCCGCACCAGCCAGCCGCACCATTGGCCGGGCCCATGACGAGGAGCGCCAATGAAGGTATTGCTGCGAGCCGTGCTGTTTTTCGATGCCCTGGTGGATCTGCTGCTGGGCATCCTGTTGTTGATGTCCCCGTTTACCACGCTGTACGCTGCGCTGCAGTTGCCGCAGCCACAGCCCGCCCTGTTCGGGCAGTTGCTGGGCGTGGCGCTGGTCGGCCTGGCAGTGCTGCTGTGGCAGGCCGCGTTCAATGGCCAGCTGACCGTGCCGGTGGCGCGCACCGCCGGCTACGTGAACCTGGCCAGCGCCATCCTGATCATTGCCTGGATGGTGTTCATGGATTTGCCGCTGGCAGGCGCAGGCAAGATCTGGCTGCCGGTGATGGCAGCGGTGCTGGCGTTTTTCGCGCTGGTGCAGATCCCTGCTTCCAGGCGCGTGCGCGACCGCGAACGGCAGCTGAAAGCCGAACGCGCACTGCAGGCACAGGAAAACAGGAAAGAAGTCCGCAAGGAACCCGGCGTCGCCCCCGCGGCGCGCCAAACGAATACCCCAGAATACCGGCGCGAGCCGGTCATCACGCCGCCGCCGGGCTATGGCCCCGGCACGGAAGTCGTGACCGAGCCCATCCCGGAAGACACGCCATCGGCCCATCATGCACGACAAAATCCTCATTCTTGATTTCGGCTCGCAGGTCACGCAGCTGATCGCCCGCCGCGTCCGCGAGGCGCACGTCTATTGCGAGATCCACCCGAACGACGTCACCGACGCGTTCGTGCGCGAGTTCGCCCCGAAGGCCATCATCCTGTCGGGCAGCCACGCCAGCACCTATGAAGACCACCAGCTGCGCGCGCCGCAGGCTGTGTGGGACCTGGGCGTGCCGGTGCTGGGCATCTGCTACGGCATGCAGACCATGGCCGTGCAACTGGGCGGCAAGGTCGAGTGGAGCGACCAGCGCGAGTTCGGCTACGCCGAGATGCGCGCCCACGGCCATACCGAGCTGCTCAAGGACATCGAGGATTTCCGCACGCCGGAAGGCCACGGCATGCTCAAGGTCTGGATGAGCCACGGCGACAAGGTCACCGGCCTGCCGCCGGGCTTCAAGCTGATGGCTTCCACGCCGAGCTGCCCGATCGCCGGCATGGCCGACGAGGCGCGCCATTACTACGCCGTGCAGTTCCACCCGGAGGTCACGCACACCGTCAGGGGCCGCCAGATGCTGGAGCGCTTCGTGCTGCAGATCGCTGGCTGCGAGCCCGACTGGGTCATGCGCGACCATATCGAGGAAGCGGTCGCCAGGATCCGTGAACAGGTCGGCGATGAAGAAGTCATCCTTGGCCTGTCCGGCGGTGTCGATTCGTCCGTGGCCGCGGCGCTGATCCATCGGGCCATCGGCGACCAGCTCACCTGCGTGTTCGTCGACCACGGCCTGCTGCGCCAGGATGAAGGCAAGCTGGTGATGGAAATGTTCGTCGGCCGCCTGCACGCCAAGGTCGTGCATGTGGACGCGTCAGACCAGTTCCTCGGCCACCTGGCCGGCGTCACCGACCCCGAGCAGAAGCGCAAGATCATCGGCCGGGAGTTCGTTGAAGTGTTCCAGGCGGAGGCGAAGAAGCTGACCAACGCCAAGTGGCTGGCGCAGGGCACCATCTACCCGGACGTGGTGGAATCGGGCGGCACCAAGACCAAGAAGGCCACCACCATCAAAAGCCACCACAACGTCGGCGGCCTGCCCGAAACGCTGGGCCTGAAGCTGCTGGAACCGCTGCGCGACCTGTTCAAGGACGAAGTGCGCGAACTCGGCGTGGCCCTGGGCCTGCCGCCGGAAATGGTCTACCGCCACCCGTTCCCGGGCCCCGGGCTGGGCGTGCGCATCCTGGGCGAAGTCAAGCGCGACTACGCCGACCTGCTGCGCCGCGCCGATGCCATCTTCATCGAGGAACTGCGCAAGACCATCGCCACCGAACAGGACGCCGCCGCGGGCCTGTGCGAGCCGGACCAGGTCGGCAAGAGCTGGTACGACCTGACCAGCCAGGCCTTCGCCGTGTTCCTGCCGGTCAAGTCCGTGGGCGTGATGGGCGACGGCCGCACCTACGACTACGTCGTCGCGCTGCGCGCGGTGCAGACCACCGACTTCATGACCGCGCACTGGGCGCACCTGCCGTATGCGCTGCTGGGGCGTTGCTCGAACCGGATCATCAACGAAGTGCGTGGTTTGAACCGGGTGGTGTATGACGTGTCGGGGAAACCGCCGGCGACGATTGAGTGGGAGTGAGGGGCAGGGATTTTCTCATAAAAATCAACAGCTTAGAAAAACGCTCGAAGATAGTTAATTGGAAAGCGATTCTTCTAAGTTGTTGATTCCAAATGGCTTTGTATATGGGGTTTTACTCTTTCGTTGCCCTCGAGTGACGAATTTGACGGTATAGCTGACGGTACGAACGAGCTCTTCCGGCAAGGCCTAGCTAATGCCGCTACGGCAATACCGGCCGTGACGGTAGAGATCGATCTCAGAAGCTGGGTTTCATGCGGGTTCGCGAAATATTTGGGTCTCGTGATGGGTGACGGCAATCGGCGTCTCGATCAGGAGACCAGTTCCATGCTCACAGACCTCGCCCTTCGGAACCTCAAGCCTCGCACGATCCTTTACAAGGTCGCAGATCGCGATGGTGTGTATGTGGCCATCTGACCGACCGGGTCCATTTCTTTCCGGTACGACTATCGCATCAATGGCCGGCGCGAGATGCTGACCATCGGCCGCTATGGTTTCGGCGGCATCTCGCCTGCCTCCGCGCCCGGCGTTGGACATCTTGGTAGCGCTGCACACTTGCGCAGCCGGCTCCAAGTTCGTCTTGCCGTCGCGCTACGATGCCAACCCTGCATGTCGACGGCAACTACGCAGTTGTGGCCGAGCGTGCGAAGGCCGCAGCCTGCCGCTGGAGCCGTTCACCGTCCACGACCTACGCCGTACCGGCTCAACGCTGCTGAATGAGGTCGGCTTCAACTGCGATTGGATCGAGAAGTGCCTGGCGCACGAAGAGGGACGTTCGTCGCGCTCGGTCTACAACAAGGCGAGTACGCAGACCAGCGGCGCCACATGCTGCAGGAGTGGGCCGACTATTGGAGGCGATGGCCGCTCGTTTGCGCCGTTCGCTACTGCTGATCGATAGGCCGGTTACCCCACCAAAGCGGTCAGCAGGCGACCGTGGCTCGGCCGCTTCAGCCGTTTGCTATCGATCCAGCAGTGGCTTGCCGAACAATGAGGGCAAGAAGTCATCCAGGAAGAACAGTACCTGGATGTTTGCGCCGACTCCGCGAGTCGATCCGTGGGTCAGCGGAAGAACTAGCTCCGCTGCGACCTGCCAGGTATCCTTCACGTAGGCGATGCCAGGGTTGACCGTGCCTCTGGTCCGTTGGCCAACCGGCGAGTCAAATGCAAATTCCACGAGTGGAATGAACTGGTGAAGCGGTTCTTCCTTTGGCAGCACACCTGGAACGAAGCGATCGGTCAGGTAAAGCGTGCTGTACTCGACTGCAAAACCCCAATGGACGGTGGTGACGTTACTCGTTCTGACACTGTTGAACTGGCGAGCAGTGGGGTTGTAGTTCAAGTTGTCGGACTCGTTGCCAGTAGGGACGGCAACGCTGACGCCCGCTGTCACGCCGAACGGGCGCAGCCACGACAGGGATTCTGGCAACGCGCCAAAACCCTGGCCTACGTAAAGGCTTGGTGCAATGATGGCAGGTGCATTTGCGCCGATCCGCTGGGCTCCACAGTGCGGCAAGGCGAAGATCAGCGATCCCGCGACGAGGGTCTCATTGAGATCGTTTTCGTAAAGTCTGGATTTGAGTGTGATGCTGGTTCTGGATGCCCCCGACTGTCGGGCGCCATCCCAAGTGCGTCGCGTAAAGCCGCTATCGAACCCGATGGATAGGTCCGATGTCAGCAGCCTGGCAAATGACACTGTCACGTTCTGGTCTGTGACGGCATTGCCATTGGCGGATTGACGCAAGAATCCAGGCGTGACGGCAAACTCGTCGGCCACGGCAGGATCGTCGAACGTCAGCGTTCCTGGAAAGAAGCGGTTGCCGGCGATGCCATGTGCGTGCGACGCAGCGGGCACAATCGCACATAGCGCAGCGGCTGCCATAAGTTGGCTGGCCAAAGCCGGGAGGCGCTTCATGATTGCCAAGGCCGGCTAGCAGTCTGCAGCTTAGTCGTGTGCGCCAGTGCCGGTGTGGCAGTCGGCTTGTTGAGTCCCTGCATACCCTGCCAACCTACATACAGTCCGACCAGCACGATCAGGGCGCCGGACAAGTACGGCGTCTTGCGCGCAAAGTCACCGAAGCCGCCCCAGCGTCGGGATACATGCTTGACACTCAGCGCGGCCAAGGCTCCGGATGCGACCATCGTCATGGCCAGGCCAATGCTGAAGCACAGTACAAGTGTGGCGCCCAGCGTGATCTTCTTGAGTTGCAGACAGAGCAATAACACCGTGATGGATGCGGGGCACGGAATCAGGCCGCCGGTAAGGCCAAAGACGATGATCTGGCCAGTTGTTACCTGCCGGTTGGCGAAGCGACGGCGGATGTCGTTCGCGTGCGCTAGTTCATGAGCATCCTGGTATCCGGGCGCGGAGACATCCAGGGCTTCATAGTCCTTGATCACGTGATGATGGTGATCATGCTCGACGAACTCGACGTCGTAGTCGTGGCTGTGGTGGCCGTGTCCCAGACTCAGGCGCGCAACGAACTCGTGCGGTTCAGGGATCGTCTGTGCGGATTCCAGGAATCCATCGCGCTGTTCAAACGTGAAAGACTGCCGGGCACCGTCAGGGCGCTCGGTCTCGATGCGCACATCGCTCGCCGGCCAGACATGGCCATGCGGACTCTCGGGATAGAGCCGGAAGCGAGGTGGCACATCGTCCTCAAACACTTCCAGCCGGACCACGCCGTGACCCGTGTCGATTGACTTGGCGTCGTCGCGCCGGTGGTCATGGTCGTGATCGTGGTCATGGTCATGGGCGTGCGCCAGTCGCTGCCCCTGCCACGTTCGCCAGACCATCCACACCGCAACACCGATGATGAGAGCGGCGGAGGCGACCTGGAGATACGGCTCAGTTGTCTCTGCGCTCCAGTTCCGACCGAAGTACAGGCCAGCCATGGCGACTGCCCAGACCACGGCTGTGTGGGAGATCGTTGCCGAGAGCCCAAGCAAAACGGCCTGCGTCAGCGTCCCCCGGATAACCACAATAAACGCCGCCATCATGGTCTTCGAGTGGCCAGGTTCCAGGCCGTGCAATGCGCCAAGCAGGATGGCGCTGGGAATGAACAGCCAGGCGTTGCCCTGCTGCAATAGGGGGGAGAACTCAGTCATGGTCGACGATCGCTAGACATTTTGCGCCGGCGAATTATACTCCCCCCTAGTATATTGATGCTACCCTCCGTCGCTGACGAACCACATCGATCCCCGATTCATGCCACATACCATTCGTGACAAGGCCAAGTTGTTGGCGCGCGTGCGGCGCATCCAGGGACAAGCTGCTGCCCTGGAGACGCAACTCAATGGAGAGGAGGATTGCACGGCAGTGTTGCAACAAATCGCTGCGATCCGTGGGGCGGTGAACGGACTGATGGCGGCCGTGATTGAGGGCCATTTGACCGATCACGTGGTCAAGGAGCCTGCGGAAGAGCAGCGCCAGCAGGATCTCGATGCAGTCATGCAAGTGATCAAGTCGTACTTGAAATGAAATAGGTGTGTACATCTGACATGCCGTGCATCGCACGGTGAGCCTCCGACACCTCAGCAATTCGAAGCTTCGACAACGTCGGCGCTCGACTTGCGACGATCCGCTCCAAATTGGCCGATACGATGGGACCGGCGCCGCACGTCGCGAGGGACGCCACTAGCTCAATGAGCATTAAGTGGTTGGCCGTTAGGGGGGGGCGGAAACGGACGTCCGCACTGCGGGTGCGCGACGGCGGAGAATGGCCGGTCTCGGACGGATGCCCGCCGCGAAACTGCGGCGGGCCCAGATCGACCCGTTGCAGCCATACAACTTGTCATGACCTCGGAGGCCAGTTTCTGGTTGAACGGCCGTTCGCTGAGCGATCGCGCTTTGCACAAGCAATTTCGTTGTGGTCACGCTGGTGGGCTCGGGGCAAGTTGCCAATGCGCGATCCCGCGCGTGCGCCCGGACAGGGGCAAAAGAAGGGATTCTATTGCCTGGCACATGGTTTGTTCGCCAAAAGCTGAAGTGCTTCTCCACTAGCATCACTGGCCGGCCCTGCTGCGCTTCTATACTGACATTACGACAGTGCGAGACTCGCGGTCCACGGTGGTGCACGCCAATAGCGGGAATCGAGACCTTAATCCTGGCCAATCCCACGTGAGCCAGCCCGGCACCACCCGCCCGGCGTGGATGTCCTCGCAGCTTCACATTTGCCTCGATTCGGGCAAGGAGATTTTCAATGGCCAATGCTCAAGGACAACTCGTCTTCACCCTGAACCACCTGATCGAAGTCGGCAAGGACGGCGAACTCACTTGCATGACCGGCGCCCGTGAAGTGTACGACGCCGATATGCGCGGCATCCTGACCGGCACCGCAGAGACCTGCCGCAATTCGGTGACCGAATTGCAGGCCCTGGTCAGCTCCCTGGGCGCGGTGCCGCGCGACCGTGGCTCCATAGCCGGCACGATGCATCGCGGCTGGATGGAGGTGATGCACATCATTGCGCCGCACAACGATGACGCGGTGCTGCAGTTGTGCGAGCGCGAGGAAGAGGCCGTCAGGCGCGAGTACCGCTCGGCGCTGACGAAAGACATGCCAGAGGAAATCCGCTCGGTGCTCTTGCGTCAGTACCAGGGCGTGCATAAGTATCACGAACGCATCCACGCCATGCGTGGCATGCAGATTCACTGACGCGCTGAATCAAGCCTGATTGACCCGATCGCACCAGGCGGGCCGGAAGCCGACAAGCTACCGGCCCTTTTTATTTCGACGCCGAAGCTTGCGCCGCCTTAAGGTAGGGCTAGCCGGAGACCGCGCCAAAGCGGGGGCTGACGACCGGACTGCCGCGCTGAGTACGTTCTCGATTGGCTCCACATCGCCATGCGGGTACAGAACCTCGAACAGATGATCAAGGGCCGGCTGGCACACTGTGACGGTCCTGGCAACGCAGCCTTGATCAAGGCGCTGCATGGCGCCAAGTGGCACCTGTGGCACGACTGCCCCCATCCGGCGTTGCGCCGACTGGAAAGCCTGGGTTGGGATCTGCAAGCTGAGGCCAGCCCCGAGGAAGCCAAACTCCTTGGCAAGCTCGAGGAGTTCATTGTCTACCTCGACAACAATCGGCGCTTCATCGTGAACTACGGTGACCGCTATCGGCATGGGGAGCCCATTGCATCAGGTTTTGTCGAGTCGGCCGTCAACCAGGTGGTCAGCAAGCGATTCGTCAAACGGCAGATGGCCTGGTGGCCTCGGCACGCGCACAACCTGCTGCAAATCCGGACCGCCGTGCTCAATAACCAACTCCGGTCTTACGTTGAGCGCTGGAATCCGTCCATCGCCGCAGAAGAAGGCCACCGCCTTGCCGCTTAGTCAGCCCCCGATTTGGCGCGCTCTCGCTCACCACGTTCACTGATCCGGTGGCATTACCCTCGACCACGTTTCCCTTCATTCCTGCTGGCAATGCGACCGGGCTTGTGCCATCCCGTCCTTGTCGCATTCCAACGTTCTGGGAGATCTTTGGATTCGCATCGCCCGCCTGAAAGAGGGTGGTCAGAAGCCGCTTCTTATCGTGTGCAGCAAGTCGCTGACAGATTCGTGCGTGTTAACTGCGTTGATGATGTCAGTGAGGAACCAAGGCAGAATCAATTGCGTATAGGGATCGCTAACACCGACGCTGAGCACCGGTGGCCCTGACGTGGAGTCAGCGCGCAGGACGCATGTATGCGTGTCTGGCGGGATATGCTGGGCGATCTGCTTGTTGGTGGGCGCCGACGAGCACCCGGCAGCGAGCACGACCAGGGCAACGGTAGTGCGAAAGGGTCTCATGAGATGAACTCCAGCCACGTTAATTCGACAAAATGGCCGGCGACGAGTTCGTCAATGCATGACCTCGATTGTGCGGAATGAAGAGCCTGCCGCAGACGGCATAGCGGGCCGATGCACGTCTGCTGCTCGTCGACGCGAACGGCGCTTGACCCTAAACCGCCGTTTGGACTCGCGCCACCGTAACGACCGCTTGCACGAGGGAACCGCCGCTCGCCTCGTCAAGTTGGTTGGCAAGTCCTCGATTAGGAGATGATGGCAAACCTCGCTGAGAGGGTCGTTGGCGAGCCTTCTCATACGATCGCACTCCGTTTGCCAACGACCGGACTGGAGGCAGAGGCGGACACCAATCTAGAGACCCCTTGCCAGCCTGAGATGACGGAGATGCCCGGTTCGATGACGTTTTGCATCACGTTCGCTTCGATTTGCCACGTGCCTGTACTGGCCGGCTACCGCCGTTGCGCTTCTGCCATCCTGGCCAGCAACGGTGAGCCGCAGCGTGTGGGCCAGGAAGAACGGGAGACCGGCGTTGCCGGGAAGCGGCGATAAGACACGATAACGGTGTCTTGTACCGAAATCTTTACCCTTGCCCGGGCAGCGTGATAACTAGGCGCTTCCATAGATCAAGGGTTTTGTCTACCCCACGCGCTAGTAACACGGGATGATGCGTTGTGAATTTCAATGCCGTGACTGCTTTTTTGCAGCGTGATCCTTCGCGGCCGTAATAGAATTGGATTCCCGTCGATCCACGCATGGCGGCAAAGCGTGTTTTCGGACCATTAATGCTGTCTTTTTTACCGGGTTTCCCTGCGGTACCGCCGACCCACAGGGATCGGCAAGGTGCAGTCGCCAAACAGGCTAGGCCAAAGACCACATGACGTCGTTCACGTATGATGCTGTGCAGGCAGGCAATGCGGCGGAACCGGTCCGTTCCGGCGGCGTTGCCGGAGCGACGGCTCCTGCCAGCAACAGGAGTGCCTGGGCGCTGCTGGAGGCATGGGGCGGGCTGGCGCTGCAGGTCAGCGAGAGCGGAAATATTCTCCAGGCCACGAGCGCTTCGGCCGATTTGCTGGCTTTTCCGCGCGAATATCTGCTGCATGCTTCGATCAAGGACATTATTGCCTTCGACGAACGCGAGCGTGCAGCCCATCTGTTGCAAGCCTGTTTTCGCGACGGCCTGCCTAAACAAGCCGAAATCCGTTTTGCCAACGCCATTACCGGCACGCGCTGGATCGACCTGCGCATTTGCCGGCATGTTACTGCGGATGGCAGGGCTTTGCTGCTGCTGTTTGGTGCCGACGTTACCAAATGGGCCCAGAAACTCGATCGATTGACGGAACAGTCGCTCACCGATCAGCTGACAGGCGTCGGAAACCGCGCACTGATCCGAAACCGGGTGGAAGCGTATTTCACCGGCGATGCCACGCAGCGCGGGCCCTTTGCCATCGTGCTGATGGATCTTGACGGATTCAAGAAGGTCAACGATTCGCTCGGCCATGAGGTTGGCGACATCCTGCTGAAGGAATTGAGCCTGCGCCTTGCCGGAACCGTGCGCTCGCGCGACACCGTGGCACGCCTTGGCGGCGACGAGTTCGTGATTCTGCTTGATGACGTGAGCTCGGAAGACGCCGCGGTCGGGATACTCGAGCAGATCATGCGCGTCTGCAGACAGCCCTTCCATCTCGCCGGCTGCCAGGTCCGTGTCACGTCCAGTATCGGGCTGGCGTTCGCGTCGGGCGTGCGAGAGACCGAGGCGCAGTTGCTGCGGCGGGCCGACCGGGCCATGTACGAGGCCAAGGCACAGGGCAACAACCGCTATTGCCTGTATTCGTCGGAACTCGATCATCGTCTGAACGAGCAGTTCCGCATCGAGCAGGACCTGTTCGAGGCTGTGCTCAACGGCGAACTGTTCCTGCACTACCAGCCGATCTTCCGGGTCGGCCCGGACACCGTCTGCGCGGTCGAGGCGCTGATGCGGTGGGAACATCCGGCTGGCTCCATTTCCCCCGAGGTGTTCGTGCCGCTGGCCGAAAGCAACGGGCTGATCAACCATCTCGGCGCCTGGGCCATACGCTGCGCGTGCGCGCAACTGGCGGCCTGGGATGCAAACGGGGTGGACCTTGGCTACATCTCCGTCAATGTATCGCCGGTGCAGTTCAGGCATCCCGGCTTTATCGACAGCGTGCGCACTGCCATCCGCGACACCGGCATCAGCCCGCACCGGCTGGTGCTGGAGATCACCGAAGGCGCGCTGATGACCGACCCCAAGGCGGCAGGCGACCTGCTGACCGAACTCCGGGCACTGGGCATCCGCTTTGCCGTCGATGACTTCGGCACGGGCTATTCCAGCTTGTCCTACCTGCGCCGTTTCCCCTTGTCGGCCTTGAAAATCGACCGCAGCTTCGTGGCCGACATGGTCGATTCCCCGCACGCCCGGACCATTGTCTCCGCAGTGCTGTCGCTGGCGCGCGAACTCGGGCTGGTGGCGATTGCGGAAGGCGTCGAAACCGAGGTGCAATGCGACCTGCTGGCTGCCCAACGCTGCGAGCTGGCACAGGGCTGGCGCTTCGCCCGGGCAATGGGTCCCAATGATTTCGAGAACGCTGTCCGCACGGGCAGGTTCCAGATCGACGCCGCGGACGCATTGTCCGCGTGATTGAGTCCATGGCAAAGAAACAGTTCCTCGATCAACTGTGGGCCAGGATGGCCCAGAAGGGCGATTTCCCGACGCTCCAGTACTGCATCGACAATGTCTTCAAGACGCTGAACAGCGACCTGAGCGTTGGCGAAATGGCCAGTACCGTCCTGTCGGACTTCAGCCTGTCCCAGAAAGTTATCCGGCTGGCCAACTCCGCCATGTACCGCTCGTTCGGAGGCGAGGTTACCACCGTATCCCGCGCCATCATGGTGCTGGGCGTGGACACAATCACGCACCTGACGCTGGGCGTCCAGGTACTCGACTTTTTCCAGGGCGTCGCGCCGAACCGTCCCCAGGCGGCGAGGGCGCTCAAGCAAGCCATCATGGCCGGCGAGATCACGCGCGCGCTGAACGATGCGCGCGGCATCCTCGGCGGGGAGGAGGGCGTCGTCTGCACGCTGATGCACCATGTCAGCCGCCTGCTCGTGATCTTCTATTTCCCGGACGAATGGGACCGCATCGCGGCGCTGGCGGCGGATGGCGCCATGAGCGAAAGCGACGCCTGCCGCGAAGTCATCGGCATTTCGTTCGACGAAATCGCCAAGGCGGCCGCCTTCCGGTGGCGCCTGCCGGCCCTGATCGCGGACGGCATGCTGGGGCGCGAGCTTGACGAAGAGACCGTGCTGGAGACCCATGCCGACTGGCTTGGTGCCGTTGCGCGCCTGTCTTCCGACGCGGCAGCGTCGATCCTCGCCGAGCAGCCCGAGGAAGTCGTCCTGGAACCGCTGCTGGCCCATGCACAAAAGCTGGGGCTGGAGCCATCCCACGTCAACGTGGCCATCCAGCAGGCCGGCACGCTGAAGACGTCGATGGCGCGCTCGGAAACGCCGGACTCAGAGGGGGGCAGCCTTCTTGACGAGGATGGCAAGCCGGCCGATACGCTGACGCGGCTGCAGCGGGCGTTGGAAGAAGTCCGACAGGAGGGCGCTGGGATGACCGTATCCCAGCTTGCCCCGCTGGTGCTCGAGTCGACCATGCGCGCGCTGAATTGTTCGCACTGTTTCCTGATGCTGCTGCACCCGACGACCAAGCGCTTCGGCGCGCGCCTCGGCTTTGGCGACGGCATGCGCGACAAGCTCGAGCAGCTGTCGTTCGAAGAAGGCTTCGTGCCGGACATGTTCCATTTCGCAATGATCGCGCCGAAGCCTTTGCTGATCGAGGACTTGCGCGACAAGGCCGTGTCGCATCGCGTCCCGCGCTGGTATCGCGACGCCATGCCGGACACGCGTTCTGTGCTGCTGGTACCAGTCAAGGTTCGCAACCGCTGCGTCGCCATGATCTGCGGCGACTGGGGTACAACGCGCATAGTCGGCGGACTGACCGATGCCGAACTGGCCGCAGTGGGACAACTGACCGGCGAGATCGCCACAGCCGTGCTGCGTTCGGCGCCGCAGCGCTAGCAGCGGCACCCGGAAGGCACGCGGCGCGCACGTTCCCGAAGCGCGAGCACGTGATGCGGTTCCTGCAGAAATCGGCGCGGATCTATTGGACCTTGTTCAAGGTCCCTCTGAGAGGCCCGCGCGACCGAGTAGCGGATACGCAGGAGCGTCGGTTGTCAGATTCAGAGGAATCAATGATTAACACAATCCTTAATCTCAGAAAAAAGGCTGTCGACCGTTATTAGTAATGTCACCTTTGCGATGATTAGAGATGTCACCTGAGGCTGACTCCTCGTACGCTCCGAGTTTCGTCGGGCGCTACGGGGAGGCAGCCATGCACGAACAGGGATTGGTGACCATGAGCATGCGCGAAGTTGACCGCATGAAGGTGATTCAGGCTGTAGCCGGTGGACATTTGGCGCGTTGGCAAGGAGCTGAGCGCCTGGGTATCAGTGCACGGCATGTCGGACGGCTCGTTTTGCGGCTTCTGGAGGACGGTGCCAGCGGACTAGTCTCTCGCAAGCGCGGCCGTCCCAGTAACCGGCAATTGCCGCCCGGCCTGGAATCCCGTGTTCGCGGCCTGATCCGTGACAGCGATCCCGACTTCGGGCCCACGCTGGCCTGCGAGAAGCTACGGGAGCGCCACGGCATCGAGATCTCGCCGGCTTGCGTACGCCGCATCATGATCGACTCCGGTTTCTGGGTGCCGCGCAAGCTACGCCCGCCCAAGGTCCACCAGCCGCGCAACCGTCGCGCCTGCCTGGGCGAGCTGGTGCAGATCGACGGCTCCGACCACGCCTGGTTCGAGGACCGGGCACCGGCCTGCACGCCGCTGGTGTTTGTCGATGACGCGACCGGGCAGCTGATGCAACTGCTCTTCGTACCGATCGAGTCGACACCGGCGTATTTCGCCGCTACGCGCACCTATGTCGAGCGCCACGGCAAGCCACTGGCGTTCTATTCCGACAAGGCCGGCATCTTCCGCGTCAACGCCAAAGACAGCGCCGAAGGCCGCGGCTGCACGCAGTTCGGGCGCGCGCTGTTCGAATATCCTGAGCGCCAATTCGAGCCCGGCGAAGGGGCGTGTGGAGCGGATGAACGGCACGGAGGACTCCGACGCGCCGAAGCGCGATGCAACAGAAATCGCACCGGGCCGGTAACGCCTCCAAATTACGGCTTGTTGCCCCAGTTGACGTTTGCGGAACTGACGCCTGAATGTCAGAGCACGCCCTCATCGAACGACTCTTCCTGGGCGAACGGAGCCGCTCGCCCATAAATTGCTGCACCTTCCCCGGTCCAAGGAAGGCGCGTCCTGCGGCGCAGTCCGCAGATCACGTTCATTTTGTGGGGTAAATTCAGGCGCCGAGTGACTAATCCTGCCTCTCCGGCGAGGGCCGCAAGCTTGCATTTTTCCTGTCCGGATATACAATTTAATGGATGTATATCAAAGGAGTGGATCATGCAAGTGGCGAAGTGGGGCAATAGCCTTGCCGTCCGGCTACCCGCGAGCGTCGTCGAGGCGCTCGGCCTGAAAGAAGGCGATGACATCGAAATTTGCGCCGATCAGTCCGGCGCGTTCTCTGTTAGCAAGAAACCCACTGCGGGCGAGCGTATCGCGCGGCTGCGCAGCTATCGGGGGCGTCTACCCGCGGACTTCAAATTCGACCGGGAATCGTTGAATGAGCGTTGAGATTCCCACGCGGTTTGCAGTCGATAGCAATGTCATCGCGTACCTCTTCTCAGGTGACGCGGCGAAGGCGGATAGGGCAGAGGCGATTCTGTTGACTGAGCCTAAGCCGGTGATCAGCATACAAGTCATGAACGAGGTCACGCTCGTGCTGCGACGGAAGATGAGCCTTGAGTGGCCTGAGATCAACGCTTTGATGAGCGATGTCGAGGAGTTCTGCGAGGTCGTGCCAGTTACGCTGGAAATCCACAAGGAAGCCCGGCGCATAGCTGAGCAATACGGTTTTCGGTTTTACGACGCGTGCATCGTGGCGTTCGCGCTGAGCGAGCAATGTGAGGTGCTCTATAGCGAGGACATGCAGCACGGCCAGGTCATATTCGACCGGCTAACGGTTATCAATCCCTTCCTGTCGCCGAGCTAGCCGGAACGCTTAGGCCGAGTCTGGCGAGCGCATAGGGCAATGGGCCCACCGTACTCGGCGACTACTTGCGTAGAGAACGTACTCGATATGCTCTCTCCCGTCTTTTTTCACAGGCTTTCGAAAGTCACCCAGGAACTCGCGTAAGAACTGGATGCCCTCTCGTCGCACTCGCGTGTTTTCCTCGAAGATGCTATGTAGCCTCGGGAAAGTCGTGAGATCGATCACGCGTAGCTCTCGCAAAGCTCGAAAGTGTCCTAGTGTTGCATAACGTCGGTTCTCGCCTGGTCCGACAGTTTCGGCGATTGCGGTCTCGTTGTCGAACGCGCCGTAAAGCACTGATCCCAGCAGCGAGCGGACGAGGCGCCTGGCTTTCTGTATCCTTTGAGTTGATTGACAATGGTGTTGCCAGAGTCGTCGCCGCGCAAATCTCTCCATTTCTCGCGCCAGCAAATGCCCTGCGCGGTTGACGGTAAAAGCGACGGCAAGGCCCCCTGTCGATCATAGCCATTCCCTTTAACCGTGCGGGTTTGGAAGGCCTGTTGATGATGGAGTGGGCCGGAGGGTTACAGCGTAGCTAGGCGAGCTTTATCGTAGCGGCCTGCTGAGCCGCCACGGTGCTAATGGCTCCAGCGTGGAGTTGCTCAGTGCCCAGCGCCTCCTGAGGTAGCCACGTGCCCGCAGACCAAACTGCTTCTAGTTCTGCTGCCAGCTCGGCTCCGAGCCAGGCGGCCGCCAGTCCAGTTGCATATGTTGCACACTCGGGCTTGTCTCGCCGTATCCCGTTTGCAAGCAACCAGCGGTACAACGGAAGCGCCGCAGAAACGGTCGGATAGCCTGGCTCGACGGAACGGTTGAAGTCCACTGGAATCGCTAAGCCCTTCGGATCCAGGTCGCCGAAGTATTCCGCTGAAGACGCTCCTGTTTCCTGAATCGCTTGGTGCAGCGCTCGCCCAGTGAGCCTGAAGTTTTCACCTCCGCCATAGATGACCGCCGTGTATCGTCGCGTGGCCTCGTTCCATTCGGCGAAGCTCCAGTACGTGTTGTGGTTTTCGACAATGAGTACGGACTTTCCAGGTGCGTCAACCTTGCGATACGGCAGCGGCTGGGGTACCCGGAAGCAACCGATGACGGAGAGTGGAAGCCGCCCGCCAAAGAGGAAGTCTCCGGCGCACATGTTGTCGAGCCGCTTCTCATCGCCGAAGATTTCCAAGGAACGCTCCTTGATGGGAACCGACGAGAAAGCCCCTCGGCGTCGGAGTAGGAAGTCGTTGATGGGCTGTAGTGCTGACAACTGCGATGGTCTCAATTCCGGCCAGAACCCCAGCTCCGGGGCCCAGGTCACGTCGGCATGGTTCACAGCAACCTTGGAACGAGGTGAGCTCTTCAGCGTGACCCAAAGTGGAAGAGCGGGCGAGCCAGCCTGTTCCCAACTTCCGGCAGCCGGCAGCGAGAGGGCGCCGCCAGCTTCCAGCTCTTTCAGCGCCCTCAGCAGCATCGCACCGCGGTCTGGGCTGTTCTGGACATCTGGGTACAGCGAGAAATAGTGCCGGCGCAGCTCGTCGAGCGGCACACGCTTGCGCGGCGACGACAGCAGCGCTTCAAGGAACGCGCTCAAGCCGTCAACTCCTCGGGTACGTCGTTGAGCTTCAAGTTCGCGAACTCGAGGTGCCAGCGTCTCGTCCTGCTGTTCTGTCCGGCGCGGCGCAGGCGGATGAACCGCTGGAACTCGCCGAGAGCGTTGAAGTCCTGAAGTGCCGTGGCGAATATCAACTGGACGTTCATGGCCTCGGCCAGCAGTCGTTGGGCGCGCCACATGGCGGGGCTGGTGGCCTTCGCGAACGGGTTGTCGAGGATGAGCGGTCCACCGGCGATACGATGTACCTGTGCGTGGTTCTCAGCCCGCAACTGGTTGATGACCAGGTACAGGAACATCGCCATGACGACGCCTTCGCCCCCGGAGTTCGAAACCCGCTCAACCGGTACGTACTGCTCGGTCTCCTCAATGGACATCTTCAGGACTTGCAGTCCCAGCGGACGCCCATAAACGCGCGCCACAGCGTCGGCGATGAGGTCTGTACCGCGCTGAGGGAACACGTTCGTATCAACCAACGTGTCGAGGTAGGCGCCGAGGGTCTGGCGTCGCGTCTCGACTGGGACCGTGCCGAAGTTTGCCCGCATCTTCAGGACTTGCTTGCCACCGACGTATGGGGCGCCCACCGGCACTGACTTGTCCTTGCTCGTCGCGCGATTGAGCGTCGCGATGGCCGAGCGGACAACGGCGAGCACCTCCTCGACGCAGGCGTCGAAGTCGGCTTGCATCGACCTCAGCGTTGCCTCCGTCGTCGCGATGCGGTCGTCCAGGTGCTCCAGTAGGCGTTTGGCATCCGTGCACGCGGCACCGAACTCGTTGGCGACCATCTGCTGCGCAACATCGGGGTCAACCTCGCGGAACGCTTGCTCCGACGCAGCCACCTTGACGAGGTCGAAGGCAGCGCGGGCCTTCGTCTGCAGTTTGCTGACGCCTTGGTTCTTCCCTGTGTAGTCCTGCAGCAGCGCGTTGACTTGGTTGCTGGCGTCGGTCTCGAGAACAAGGCTGTCGGGGTCCGGCACCTCCAAGGTCATTCCCACTTGGGCGCCGATTTCCGCTGCGATGAGCACAGGATCGGGCTTGTCTTCAAACCCCATGCTGCTGCGCAGCAGCACCTCAATCTTCCCGTCGGCTTCCGCTGCTGCGCGCTGCCGATTGGCTCGGTCCGCAGCCTGGTTTGCAACTTCGTTGGCTCTTCGCATTCGCTCCAGCGCCTCGTTCACGCGGTTCGCGGCCTCGTCCATGAGCGCGGCCAGGGCATCCAGGTCCAAAGCCTCGTGAGCGGGTACCACAGGTCCGACGTTCGTCTTGTTTGAGTCGAACCACTTTTTTGACTCGCCGTTCACGACCTGCAGATTCGAAGCGGCGTTTACTTGCTCTGGCTTGGCCGCCTCCAGCGCTGCCGTGACGTTGGCCAATGCTTCTTCATGGTTCGCATTCATGAAGGGCCTAAGGTCCGCCATCTGCACACCCTTGAACTCGCGGGTGAACTCCTTGGCTTTGTCCTCGCGGCGCTTTCGCGTATCCTCCAGCTTGTGCGCCAACAGCCCTAGTCGCTCTTTTTCCTCGGCCAAGTAGGCAGCTTGGGCGTCGCGATAAATGCGGCGCAATGTCTCCATTGGCCGTGGGTTCTGCAGTAACTGTTCCTGGGCCGGATAGTCCTTGTCATAGTGAGCGACGCCCGCCCGCTCTTCGCCGGCGAGCCTGAGCTCATGGTCCGTGCTCACGCGCAAGCCCTGGTCGCGGTCGTGTTCCTCCTGCAGCTGTTCGAGGTTCTCGTCCGCTGCCGACTTTCTCGCCTGCGCTGCGCTGATGTCTTGCACTACCTCCGCCATTCGCCGGACGCGCTCTGCATGGCCGGATTCGTGCTCATTCTGGAAGCTGCTGACTGCTGACGTGGACAGGACTGCGGCCTGGCGTCGGATATCGGCTGCCTGTGCTTGTTGCTCCAGCCCTTGCGCCTTCTCATCGAGTTCAAGGGCCAGCGACTCGAGGGACTCGGCCCGTTCCTTCGCCGTGGCGACGTCTTCCTCCAGGGCTGTCTTGTCCGCTCGCGCCTGCCCAAGCTTGCCGTCGCCGAACTCCTTCGCGTACGCATCCAGCTCGTGAGTTGCCCGCAGCGTTTGGTCGTGGCGTTCCCGATACGCGGACCGGCGCTCATCTTCGTCGGCGACGCGGAGTTCGAGGGAAACGCTCAGCTTCGCAGCAGCCTCGACGTTGAAGGCCGAATCATCCTCGGCAGGGACGACCACGCGCTCCGCTATATGCGCTGCTGGTTCAAGTGTTGCCGCAGCTACGACCACGGGGCGCGTGGGCAGGCGCGTCGCCCAGGCGACGGCCTTGGCCTTGTCAAGTTCCGTGGACGCTACGGAGACACCAAGGAAGCGGGCTGGGTCGCTCGCTACGAGCGCTCGCGCTTTGGAGGCATCCGGCAGCGCACGAGAGATGTACTCGTTATAGGCTTTCGCCGAGCGCACTCCTGCCTGTAGAAGCGCCTGGACGACGAGTGCGACGTCGGCGCTGTAGCCGGCAACCCCGGTCTCCTCAATAGCCTGTTTGGCGGCGCGCAACTCCGCAAGCCGAACGTCTCCCTGCGATACCTGCTTTGCCGAATCAGCGACGACTTCGCGCAGGCGAGCAGGCAGGGCTAGAGACAGCGGGTCGACGCGGTCGGATTCGACGGCGTTCAGAAGGGCAGGCAACTGAGCCAGTCGTTCGAGTTCGGTCTCTCCTCGTGCGATGAACTCGCCGAGTGCCCGAGCCTTGCCAGACAACTCGGCTGCACGCACGTGTTCCGCTGCGGCGGACTGTCGATGCTCCCGCGCCTCCTTGGCGCAGCGTTCCCGGGATGCTCGATGCACGTCACGCTCAGCAGCCGCAGTCGCAGCTTCAGTATCAAGGCGTTCGAGCGCCTCGTCCGTCGTCTCTTCTGGTCCCCGAAATGTCTTGTCCGCTTCCAATGCTTCACGGCGCCGGGCATAGGATTCCTCAGCCGCTTGAAGCTTTGAGCGTTCCTCCACGTAGCGAATCTCTTCGGCTTCGGCGTTGGCCCGCTGGTTGCGAAGAGATGTTCGCTCGTTGTCCCGTACGCGAGCCCTTTCGTCGAGTGCTTGGAGTGCCGCCTTAAGCCGTTGCTCTTCGTTGAACAGTGCACGACGGAGCAGCGCTCCTTGAATCTCGGCATGATCCTTCGTTGGCTTGAGATTTGCCCGTTCGGCTTCGGCCAGCGCGTCAAGCTCCTTGAGCTCTTCGTCGATGCCGACGATTTCCGTCTGAAGCCGTGCGGCCCGGATGAGCCGTTCGTCCCGCTCCAGGTCTTTTACCCGGCCATCTGCAGCCTCCTTGCGCGCCTTTGCCTGCGCACTGCGCTTCTGATGCCAAGCCCAGGTGACCGTCGCCTGCTCCTTCGTGTGGAATGCCGAGTCCGCAAGCGCAGCCGAAGCCAGTTGTCGCTGGGTCTGCTCGAATTCCGCCTCTCGGGCGTGGTCGAGGCGCAATGAGACGGCGCGGGCCTGCAGAGCCTGGACCATCTGAGCGCCCCGAATCAACATTGAGCGCTGCGCAGTCAGCGTCTCGAGGTACAGCTGGGCAGCTTCGGCGAAAGCGTTCAGCGACGCCCGGAACTTGGTCAGCTCATCACGACGCCTCTGGAACTGAGGCTTGCGGCGATGCTTCTCGCATACCGCAACCACGAGCTTGCGCGCCTCGTCGGCCTTCGTGGTGTCGCTAGTCAGATGCAGGAATTTGCGCAGGAACTCGCCTTCCGTCTTGAAGTCGAGGAAGCCCGTGTCAAAACCGCCTTCCTGGGCCGAGAAGTTGACTTGCATGCGCAGCATGTCCAGGTCAATGAGCCGCTCGTCTTTCAGGTGCCGCTGCCACTCTGCTTGGCGGTTGTGGCTGATGAAGACATCACCCGGGTACTTCTTCTGCTGCGCGTGTAGCCAGCGCGAAAACTCCTGCATGGAGGTCGGCGTGGGCTGCGCCAGACTGGGAGCCGGGATGTCCGCCAGGCCGAGGTCGGCGTGCTCCTCGAATGAGAAAAACATGCGGTCGACTTCAGGTGGCTCGGTGTGCGACCTTACCGCGACCGCCTGACCGGTCACCAGGCGGTAGGACTTGCCCCCTGCCGTTCTGGACGGCATGAGCCATTCAACGATGATGAAACCAGGCGCGCCATCGTGAGTGAAGTACTGAGAGAACGTGTTGTGCTTGCTCTGGATATGCTTGAGAAACTTCTCTTGAGCGGTCTCGAAGCACGAGAACACAAGACCGATGAGCGTGGTCTTGCCGCCGCCGTTCTCCAGGTTGATGAGCGTGTCGGTGGGTTGGCCACTGTCCGGGTCAGTCAGCTCGAAGGTCATCCCTTCGTACCATGCGGTGCGGTAACCACAGTTGCCCAGGTGGATGCGGGATATCTTCTGCATGGTCACGCCACCTTGCGCTCGGTCGTGGCCAATTGCGCCATCTCGTAGAGTCGCCGCAGTGCCAGTTCTCGCAGTTGCACACGCAGGCGAAAGGTGGGCGTGTAGGTCGCTGCCGCCTCGTCTTCCGCGTCGCGGTCAAGCCGAACAAGGCCGTTCTGCGCCATCTGGTTCAGCGCAATCTTGACGACGCCGACGACCGAAGCGTGCGACGCCCGTTGACCGGACGGGATTGCTACTGGCAGTGCTGAAATCGTCTCCCAGCCAGGAGCGAGCTCAGGTGGCACGTCTGGCGGGAGGTCGGAAGTCTCCTTCAGGCGTCGCGCCAGTGCATAGAGCGTGTCGCGGCAGGTGGCTACGGACGCCGGGGGCGGGGAGTAGTTGTCGTCGTCCAGTCCATCAGTCGTTGGGAAGAAGACCGAGGCGATGGCGATGTGGGCAAGCACGAGTGCGGCCTTCTGGTCTGGAGTCATGCCGCTGCGGATATCTGTGAGACGCACTGCGAAGCGGCTGTCCTTGGAGGCCGGAACTACGATGAGCCCGCGCTGCTCGCTTAAGTCGAGAATCTGCAGCTCCATGCCGGCCGCGATATCCTCGACGTGTCGTCTGAACATCGGGTCCGCCCTGCACAGGGCAAGTAGCTCGCGGTACTCCGAGTCGTTGATGGGCGACAGCGTCGTGTGCAGCGCCTTGTAGGTCAGTCGCGCAGCGTTGCGAACGTTAGATTCAGTGTTCATTCGGACTCTCCCTGGGGAACGAACTCGAGGGTACTGCCTTGGGCGATATCGAGATGAAAGGTGTCTCCCGTGAGTTCGACGCTCACGTTCTTGAACTCGCTCTCGGACCGCGCGAACGAGCGGAACAGAATGAGAACGAGGCACCGCCGCGTCGTCCGGTCCAGGCCTTCATCCTCCGCGGCATCCAGCAGTTGGTCGATGCGCTGCCGTTGACCCGTGGAGAACTTGCCTGTCAGCCAGTAGTTGGCGCGTTGCACGAGCTCCTTTGAAAACTGGTCGGGCAGGGGTTCGAGCTTCTCAATGGAGCCTGGGTCAGTTTCGACCTCTGCGTCTTCCCCACGCTGCTCCAGTAGCAGGGCGAACACCGAGTTCAGGTCGTACACCCTCGGACAAACCGGTGGATACAGTGCACTAATAAAGACGTCCGCCTCTGCCGAGAGCACTTGGGTCGGAAGGTTGACGAGCTGCGGAAGGAGCTGCGGCTCAAGGTCTGGGAGACCGGTGGGTTTGCGTGCACGGAAGACGGCGCGCTGCGCCTCGATGAAACGCTCGGGCGCTACGTTGATGTCAGTGACAAGCTGCAGTCGGATGAGGCTGGCGCTACGGATGGTTTCCTTCAACTGCACGAGGCTCTCGCGCGTCTTCGGTTCATCGGCGCCAAGCAGGGCCTCGCCAACGGCCTCCTCCATCCGGGCGTCTTCGGCTTGGCGCTGACGCACGTGCGTTCGTGCCTCGTCGAGCCGCCCAGCCATGTCGCGGCTCCAGTTGACGCTGCCTGGCGCTCGATAGGCTTGATAGAGCCGGTCACGAATCAGTTGGCGGTACTCGATGGAGTACTTCCGGGCTCGCCGGGCAATCTCGACGGCTGCTTCGAACCGGCCGCGGCGCACAAGCAGGTCGAGCATCTTCTCCATCAGCTCTTGCGAGTCCTCCGGCGCGAGGTCGAGCATCCCCAAGTAGACGAGGTAGCCTTCGGCGGTGGGTCGGTAGCGGTAGATGTCATCAGCGTCTGGTTCGAAGCGGACCAGTCGGTATCGGACCGACTTAGTTGTGCCTGTAGACGCGTCGAAGAACTCCGCTGTGAACTCCCTGTGGTTGTTGGCCTTGTTGTCGAGCGCGTCGAGGACAACTTCCGCGATGCGGCGCGCTTGAGGCGACGTGAGGCTAGGCTTCATGCGACCGGCGACGTACCCCAGGTGGGTCACAACCTCGACCGAGGTGCTCCCGCCGGAGACTGTCGTCGCCTCCATCATCAGGTCAAGGGCAGATAATGCGAGGTAGTGGGTGTCGATTCCGTGGAACAGTGTCCTGTCCGCTCCGCCCTCGTCACCAAGCATCGTCTTATAGCGCTCGAGTTGGAAGATGGGCCGGAGGAGCAGCAGGTTGCGCTGCTGACGCGATAAGTCCAGCAGGTCTGCGGAGCCACCATTCAATCGCACTCTGCCCTCGGAGGATGCCAGTGGTCCAGGCTCAGCCGGGACTATCTCGTGCGACGCAAGGTCCTGTTTCGAGTCCAACGATGTCGCTTCCTGGTGCGGCACTGCTCCCTCCTGAGAACGTCTACTTAGTGCCCTGTCGACTGCAAGGCTTGCTCCAAGCGCGTTCGGCTGGAGGCACGCGGCTGCTGGAGGCCCAGTTTCCGCGCCATTGCGTAATATACTGCTTCGCCTTCCGTCTCTTGTGTGATTACTGTGCGGGCCAGCGAAGCCAGTTCCGGAAGACTGATCTCGTCGGCCGCCCGCACGCTGTCCTCATCGGCAGGCGCCCCGGAAAGGAGGTTCCGCTGCGGGATCAAGATGTTCGGGCCAGTAGAACGTACCAACTTCTTCATCTGTCGTCCGATAGCGGGCCCGAGTGATTTGAAACACGCGCTCGCGGATGCGTCCACCGGTGCGCAGCCAGCCGTGGGCGCGGGCGATGCGGCGAGCCAGGAGGGGGTCAAGCACAGGCCCCTCATGATCGATGACATGAGGCAATCATGGCCGAGAGGATGTCGGTGTAATTACTGTCGAAGAAGCGATCGGGATCTGCTCCCGCGACAGCTTCGGCGGGATTGGTGACCTGATAGCGTGATTCTTTTGATGGCGCTGTTTCCGCAGCATCGCTATTGACTGGCGCTGCAGAGGCTTGTCGCGCAAAGACTTCCTCCGCTGGCTGCGATCGAACTTTCGCAGGAGCTTTCGGTGCGATCGGGGCTGTAGCCGAGATGGGCGCGGTGGGGCCTTTGTCTAGCTCCGTTGCTGACGCCATGGCTTGCTCGATAGCAGCTTGCGCCAAGCGCTCGGCCTCGGCTTCGCGCTTGGCCTGTTCGGCACGCCGCTCGCGCTGGACTGTGAGCAAGGCTTGCATCCGTGCGTCCAGCCTGTCGAGCGTACCGGCTGGATCGATCCACCAGTCGATGGACCAGACCCGCACGATTTCCCATCCCAGGCCGCGCAGGACCTGCTCGCGTATTTTGTCCCGGTCGCGCGCGGTTGCGCTGCGATGGTAAGTGGCGCCATCGCATTCCACGCCCGCCAGGTAGCGCCCTGGTGCGTCGGGATCGACGATGCCGAGGTCGACGCAGAACGAGGAGGCTCCGATCTGCGGCTGGACTTGCCAGCCACGCTGGGCAAGGGCGACTAAGGCCGCGACCAAGTCGGGCAGATGCGAGATGCCGCCCCATTGATTGCGTGGCAATAACTCCGGATGGCTGTCGTGTTGTGCGAGGGCAGGGGTGGACGCATCCGCGCCCATGGAGCGCAGTGGTAGTGAGACCGTGGCCGTCTCGGCTTCGGTCAGCCGAGCCAGCAATCCGCCGTCCAGGTTCAGATCCAGATCGCGGATCGGATATCGGCAGCCCGCTGCCAGCGCATCAATACGCCAGCGATGCGGCTTGAGAAAGGGCGGGTCGGAATTCAGGATCAACTCGACCTGCTCATGCGTCTGGTCGGTCTCGTTGATTAGGCAGAGGTCCCGGACCAGCGGGATCGCATTCTGAAAGTCCGCTAAGTTCAACTTGGCGATCAGGGTAATGTCGATCTTCAGTTCGGCAGCCGTGGCCGAACCTTCTGGTTGTGTCTCGTCCATGGAATCCCTTGGTGGTGCCCCCTGTCGTAACACGCATTACGCTCTGTTACGCCCCGTCATGATATTAGCTTTAGCTGCCAGACATATCCGCAAGTAAGGCCCACAGCGGAAGAATGAGGGGGCGGACCGGCGTTGTCGCCCGTGGAACGAGTTTGGGTGGGATGAAGACCTAGCATTGCGCTTATAGTTGTTTTCCAGATATTTGACGAATATCTGTGTTTCAGCTATTGTACGTTTAGCTGAATTTCGAGTATTCTATATGCTGCCAACATCACATGTGCTGATCACTACCGTCCAACTTGGCTCGGTACTGCAGGCGGCGCGCAAGGCGCAAGACCTGACCCAATCGGCGCTGGCCGGACGTATCGGCCTGAGCCAGTCGCGGGTCTCCCATCTGGAACTGAACGCCGAGGAGTTGAGCGTGGGGCAACTCCTGGCTTGGTGCGCTGCGTTGGGCTTGGAGTTGACCATTGGGACCCGCGGCAGCCCTGTGGCGTCCTCCACCTTGCAGATGGACTGGTGACATGGGCCGTCAATCGCACAGCCGCAGCTTGTCTATCTGGACCAACGGCGTTCGCGTCGGGCGATGGACGATTCCTGCTCGCGGAGAGATGGAACTGCGCTACGAAGCGGATTGGGTCGGTGCCGACATTGGCCGACCGCTTTCGTTGTCGCTGCCATTCAACTTGCAGAACCTGCCGCTCAAGGGCGAGAGGGTTGCCAACTACTTCGACAACCTGCTTCCGGACAGCGATGCCATTCGCAGGCGAGTGGCCGAGCGATTCAAGACAGGATCGACCGCCCCCTTCGATCTGCTGAAAGCCATTGGGCGCGATTGCGTGGGGGCAGTGCAGATCCTGGACGAGGACGAGGTACCGAAGGACTTCGATCGTATCGAGGGCGTGCCCCTGTCCGAAGAGGACATCGAGCGGCACCTGATCGAAACCGTCTCGCTGCAAGCCTTCGCTGCGGGCCGGGACCCGGATGAGGACTTCCGAATCTCTCTGGCCGGTGCGCAGGAGAAAACAGCGTTCCTGTGGTGGGGCGGGCAGTGGCTCGCACCACGTGGCGCCACGCCGACGAGCCACATCTGCAAACTCCCGCTGGGTTTGATGGGCGGGCGGCGTGCAGATTTCAGCACTTCCGTCGACAACGAATGGCTGTGCTTGCGGCTGCTGAAAGCCTATGGGCTGAATGTCGCCGACGCCCGTATCGCGACCTTCGGCCAGCAGCGCGTGCTCGTGGTGGAGCGCTTCGACCGACGCGTCGCGCCTAATGGACAGTGGCTCATGCGTCTGCCACAGGAAGATTTCTGCCAGGTCGAGGGTTGTTCGCCGCTTCGCAAGTACGAGAACGAGGGTGGTCCAGGACTCAAGGCCATGTTCGCCACGCTACGGCAGTCAATGAACGCCGAGGCCGACATGAAAACGTTGATGGCGGCGCAGGTGCTGTTCTGGTTGCTGCGAGCGCCCGATGGTCACGCCAAGAACTTTAGCATCCAGCTTCTGCCGCGTGGCCGCTTTCAGTTAACCCGACTGTACGACGTGATGTCGGCCTATCCGGTATTGGGAGACGGCCCCAGCCAGTGGTCGCCGTACGAAATCAAATTGGCGATGGCTTTGCTCGGCAAGAACCGACACTACGAGATGCACGGCATCCAGCGCAGGCACTTCAACAGCACCGCACAGCAAGTCGGCTTTGCCCCGACCGCTGAGCCGATCGTTGAAGAACTCCTTGCCCGTACGCCAGCGGTCATTGCCGAAGTGCAAGCCGACCTGCCGCGGGATTTCTCACCGCGTGTCGCCGACGCCATTCTGGGCGGGCTTGAGGAGGCCGCAAAGGCACTCGGCAGGATGGCAGCGTAGCTGGAAAGCCTGGTCGTTTCCAGGCGGTCTGCTGCGCGCTAAGATGTACTCAGATCGATAATCAGCCTGAAAGTGTTGACGCCCCGCAAATCGCTCCATCTCCCGCGCCAGCAAAAGATGCGCGCTTCAGACGGTAAAAGCGACGGTAAAGGCCAATGTCGATCACAGCGAAACCCTTTAACCATGCGGGTTTGCGAGATCTGTTGATGATCGAGTGGGAGTGACTTGACAGTCATTCCCGATCGAGCAATCAGGGCGCCTTCGCGGCGCCTTATTTTTTGCCAGGAAGACGATAAGCTGATTCGCTGGGCAGTGAAAATTGCCTTTCGAGCCGGCTTTGCGTGACGCTGGCTATCAGCCTGCCGGCTGGTGCAGCGCCTGGCCGGCGATAGAGGTCGCAATCTCTCGAAAATTCGCAACCGCCGGATTGTCCGTGCCGGCATGCCATGCCGCGATCAACTCATAAGGCGTCGACAGGTCATTGACGGTCATGTAGGTGACCCCGGGCTGCCGGACGCGTGCCACCCACTGCGGCACCAGCGTAACCCCAAGGCCCGCGCTGACGAGCGCAAGCAGGGTATGGAGCTGTCCGGCCTCCTGAGCGACTCGTGGCGTGAATCCGGCAGAAGCGCAGCACGCGATGATGACTTCCAGGATCCGGCTGTTCATCCTCAGGGGGAACAGAACAAACGGTTCGTTGGCGAGGTCGATAATGGACAGCGCGGACCGTGAGGCGAGCGGATGGCCGTCCGGGATTGCCGCCATCAAGGGGGCCGCTCCGAGTGCGACAGTCTTGAGCGGATGACCGGGCGAGGGCGAAGGGATGATTCCGAAATCGATGACTGAAGCGCGGAGTGCCTCGATTTGTTCCGCCCGGTCGAGCGGGTGCAACGTCAGCTTGATGTTCGGCCACTGCTTGCGGAAGTCCCGAAGCATCGGCGGCAACATCGACCAGAGCACGTTGTCCACGAAGCCGATGGCCAGGCGGCCGACCGCGCCTTCGGCCGACGAACGCGCACGATGCACGGCTTCATCAGTCCGACGAAGAAGATCGAGCGCCTCGGGCAGGAAGATCTCGCCCGGAACCGTCAGCCGAACCTTGTGGCGTGAGCGCTCCAGAAGCGGAAACCCCAGCTCCTCTTCAAGAAGCTTGACCTGATGGCTCACCGCTGACTGGACAACATGCATGCGCTCAGCGGCCCGGCCAAAATGCAATTCCTCAGCGACGGCGGCGAAGTATCGAAGTCTACGCAGATCCATGATCGGTACTCAACTATTCTGCTGCGCTAGCCAGGTTTCGGCGCCGTATCCAATCATTGTCCGGGCGACTGTTGAAGTCGACAGTTCGCTTGATAGACGAGTGCTGCGGCGACAAGCCGGTTGGGCGAGGGTTCGATCTCAGATGACGGAAAGCAGGCCGCCGTCAACGAGCAAGGCGATGCCGGTGACATAGCTCGACATGTCCGAGCCAAGCCACGCGACGACGTCACCGATTTCGGATGGCTTCCCGAGGCGGCGCAGGGGGGTGCGTTGCCGGAAGCCTTCAGAAGCCGCGGCAATGCCGGGATTCGTGCGCAGCAAGTGCGTATCGATCGTGCCGGGGCAGACCGCGTTGACGCGGATGCCGTCGGGGCCGAGCGCGTCGGCGAGGGCCTTGGCCATCAACACGACGCCCCCTTTGCTGGTCGAGTAGGCAATCGTCATGCCCGCGCCCGCGATGCCGCCCATGCTTGCCATCAATACAATGCTGCCGGGCTTGCCGCGCGCCTTCATCTGCCGTGCCGCGGCCTGCGCACCGAATAGCACGCCGTCCAGATTGACCGCCATCAGGCGCCGGTAGTCGCTTTCGGCAACGTCGGGGCCATCTTCGCGCAGCGTGATGCCTGCGTTGCAAACCATCACGTCGACGCCGCCGAACTCGGCCGCTGCCTCGACCAGTGCGTCGACCTCCGCGTGCTGCGTCACGTCGGCGCGCTGAAACCGTGCGGGAACACCCAGTGCTTCGATTGCTGCAGTCGTCGCCGTGCCGCCCTCGTGGGGCGTTTCGGTGACGTCGGAGACGATCACTGCTTTCGCACCATGGCGTGCCGAGGCAATCGCTATGGCGCGGCCGATGCCGCTCGCCGCGCCTGTGACCAGCACGACCTTGTCCTTGAGGATGTCGCTCATTTTCGGATCCCTTTTCTTCAAGCGCCATTGGCCCCGGCGGGCAATGCGCCGAGCTGTTGCATCAGGGAGAAGAGATTGGCGACACCCCAGTGCTCGGTGATCTTGCCGTCGCGCACGCGCATTGCGTCGACAGTTTCAAAGTGGATTTTTCGACCGGTCGGGGGGACACCCAGGAATGTCCCTTCATGCGTACCGTGATACGTCTTGTAGGTCGTCACCAGATCCCCGTCGGCAGTCTGCCAATGGATGTCCGCGTGGAAATCCGGAAATGCGGCGCGCAGCGCGTGGTAGAGGCCGCGCGCGCCATCCTTGTCCGGGCTGCAGTTCGGTTGCGGTGTATGGTCGAGGAAATCGTCCGCAAACAGCTCTTCGAACAAGTCGAAGTTGCCACCACCCTGAACCTCTTCGGTATTACGGCGGACGACGGCTTTCGCGGCTTCACTGGCAGTGCTGTGGGTCATGTCATGCTCCAGAACGGATGAAGATAGAGGGGTTGTCAGTTCAAAACAGTATTGGCCGGTCACGGCAGCTCGAAGCCGCCAATGGTCATCCCGCCATCGACCACGAGCATCTGGCCGATGACATAGCTCGCCGCCGGAGAACATAACCAGACCGCCGCATTGGCGACCTCGGTTGGCTGGGCTCCGCGCTTCGCGGGGATCGCGGTGCGGGCGAGTTCGGCGAAGGCAGGATTCTGGATGCTGTTCGCGGCCACCATCGGCGTCTCGGTCCATCCGGGGGCCAATGCGTTGACGCGGATTCCATGCGCGGCGTTTTCCATGGCCGCGACACGGGTCAGTCCATGCACGCCGTGCTTCGATGCCGCGTACGCGCTCATTCCGCCGGGACCGGTCAGCGCGGCGACGGAGGCGGTATTGCAAATGGCGCCGCCACCGCCTCGCTTCATCAGCGGCAACTCGTACTTCATGCCGAGGAATACGCTGCGAAGATTGACGCTGAGAACCCTGTCGAAGTCTTCCGTGGGATAGTCTTCGATCCGGTGGGTACCGCCGGTGATGCCGGCGTTGTTGAACGCCGCGTCCAGCCGGCCGGCTTCCTTGTCGATACGCGCGAGCAGCGCCGAGATGTCGTCCTCGCGTGCCACATCGATCCGCGCGACCGTGGCCTTCCCACCGGCCTTGACGATCAACTCCCGTGTCCCGGCGAGGCCCTGCTCGTTGATGTCGGCGGCGTAGACAAGTGCGCCGCGGCTGGCGAAGGCCTGTGCGGCGTGCCGACCGATGCCGGAGCCAGCGCCGGTCACCAGCACAACCTTGCCGTTGAAATCATCTGTCATGACATTCCTTCATCTGGCGTACTTATGCCGGGGATTGGCTGGTGAGTGATCTGCGCGCGAATCGCGCCGGGCGATGACGCCCAGGACGACTTCAGCGCCGTCCTGAGTGTGGTTACCGGGTGGCGGGTGCGACAGATGTCATGCGACGGCTGTCGAGGCTGAATGCGCCCGCACCATAGGCCACGACCTGGATCAACCCGCCGGCCATCGCAAGGTTCTTGAGAAAGTGGAACATCTGGTTCTGGTCGCCGAGCGCGTGGTGAAAGATCAGCGCCGTAATGAGCGAATAGGCGGCCAGCAATGCGGCAACGAGTTGCGTGCGATAGCCGATGATCAGCAGCACGCCGCCAGCCAGTTCGAGCGTCATTGCGGCCACGTAGCCAAGCATTGGAGCGGGCAGTCCCAGTGATCCGATGTAGCCGATGGTCGCCCCCGGCGCTGCAAGTTTGCCGAGACCGCTGACGAGAAAGATGGCGGCGATAAGAATGCGGCCGATCAGCGGAAGGGTCTGATTTGAGTTGAAAGAGATTGAGTTCATGGTGGATTCGTTGGCACTCGATTAAAAGGTTTTAAGGATTTGCTGGACAGCTGGCGACGCCCCCGCATGCGCACAACAATGCTGCGCGATAGATCGGTTGCCCGGACAACAAGGCTGGCCGCATCAAGAACATCAGTTGCGTCGGCTGCCTTGGAGAATTCCTTCGGGGGTGACTCGGATGAAGGTTAGGAGCAGACTGCCCTCAGCGGAAGCCTATATGTTTAGATGGAATCCATCGTCCGGAGCGATGGATGATCCGGCGGCATCTCCGTGAGCGGCGATGGCTGCGCATTACCACTATCCACAGCTGGTGAGCAAAATCGTCCAACTGTCCCTTCGTCGGGGTTCTGGCCCGCAACAAGCTGCGCGGTCTGCCGACGGCTGCGTGCACGGTGGCTGGGGATTGGGTGACCGACGGCGAGACCTGTCCCTGCCGACGACGGAGTCTGCGTCGAGGACGACTGCACCGTGATTGCGATTTCAGATTGCGTGGATATTTTTAATCATTAGACAGCGATCACAGCTGTGCCGATAGTTTGCGGCAACGCAAAGAAGATCGGTGGCCATCATGTGACGACGCTGTTATTCAGGCCTGCGCTATCGCCTTGCCTGAGGCCGGACGATCCCGGCGACTTCATTTGCCCATTGTCGGTGGGCACTCAGCGATCTGGAAATCAAGGACGCCAGGCGACCCCGTCTGGCGGCGGATGACTGCGTGTGTGCGGTGGGTATCCGATGTCTTGTTGGGGCGCCACGCCTCCGGGGTCTGTGTAGCCCTTGCTGTGCATGAGCCGACTGAGTAACGGAACGAGTGTCCCGCCCCGGGAAGCGCGACCAGACGTGGGGTGGGCAGATTGCTTGATCGATCGGAAGGATTTCAAGTGGAGGAGACTTTCAATGAAGAGGCAGATGTTCGCCGGACTGGTAGTGGGGACGATTGCGGCTTGTGCGCATGGTGAGGGTGTAACGCTCTACGGCATTCTCGACACCGGGATCGAGTTCACCAACCATTGGCCGGCCAGTCCCACCAACCCAGGGGCGACGGGGAACCGCTGGTCGATGTCGGACGGGGCTCGCTCCGGGGGCTCGCGCTGGGGCCTGACGGGCAAGGAGGATCTCGGGGGCGGTATGAAATCGGAGTTCGTGCTGGAGAGCGGGTTTCTGGCTGCAAACGGCGCGCTTTCGCAGAACTTGTTTGGCCGTGGGGCATGGATCGGCCTGACGTTACCCCAGGCGGGCACGCTTCGCTTCGGTCGGCAGTACACATCGCTCCTGGATGCCCTGTATCCCTCGTCACCGACGGACCTGGCAGGTACGTACGAGCCGGTCGTTGCTGAGACCGGTGCAAACCTGTGGGAAAGCAACGTTGTCAAATACAAGAACGCATTTGGGCCACTCACCGTCATTGGCGACTATGCCTTTAGCAATGCCGTGGGCCAGTTTTCAAACGGATCCGGGTACGGTGCGGCCGCGCTATACGATAACGGCACTGCGACTGTCAGCGCGGCCTATGACAACTTTCATAGCCCCACTGGCGTCGGCAGCAGCTATGCGCGTTTCGAAAAGGCGGCAATCGCTGTCACGTATTCAACTGCCCGGCTCAAGGTGATGGGTGGCTATCGCTTCGGCCAGAACGATCCGGCCCCGGGGCATGCCGCGCGCGATGATTTCTTTTGGGCGGGTGCTCGCTATCAGTTTGCAGTCGACAAGCTACTGACGATTGCCTACTACTACGATCACATTCACCGTGCAACCGGGATGAACGGCGAAGTCACAAATCCTGCCAGTCCATACCAGGTCATGGCTATCGCTGACTACTTGCTGTCGAAGCGGATGGCCCTGTATCTGGTTGCCGGCTATTCGCATCACTCGGCACTTAACTTTGATTCGTTCAACGGCACGGCTGCTGCCTATAAAACGGCGGCGCCAGGCAGTGGTCAGACTGGTGCGCAGATCGGCATTCGCCACTTGTTCTAGGACCGAAGGAGAAATGAAATGAAAAGAATCCG
The DNA here is from genome assembly GCF_055385985.1 of Cupriavidus sp. LA-1. Taxonomy (NCBI): domain Bacteria; kingdom Pseudomonadati; phylum Pseudomonadota; class Betaproteobacteria; order Burkholderiales; family Burkholderiaceae; genus Cupriavidus; species Cupriavidus sp. LA-1. The sequence continues at coordinate 1,618,597 of NZ_AP031387.1, forward strand.
TCTGATTGGCGCTTCGGTCCTTCTGGCTTTGGCTATCGTGTCAGTTCTGGCCGCCGCGCAAGACGATAGCAGCCATGCAGTGACAGGATCGTCGACTGAGGGCCGCGCATCGAACCCCAGGGAGAGCAGGGCGGCCAATCGCATGTTAGCGAAGAGCGTGCGTCTTGCCCTGGTGAAAGCAAAAGGAATTCCGATGACACACCTGTTCGTCTACGCGAATGACGGCGTAGTGACCTTGTCCGGAGCGGTGCCAGATAAGAGCCAGGTAGATCGCGCTGGTGACGTTGCGAAAGGTGTTGCTGGCGTTTCGTCGGTAGAAAACAGGCTCAGTGTGTATTCGATAGATCAGCAGTAGCGCGCGAATGAATCGAGCTCAGCGGCCCTCACTGCCGCGAGGGGGCGACCGCAGACGAATCGGATTTGCCGGTTGCCTCCTTTTCGATGCTGCTCTGCCCGGCGACCCGCGCCATCGCAGCCTGAAGATTGGCGGGGTAATACGGGCCAGGGGCGGCGGCTTGATAGCCGGCCTTCTGGAGTTGGGCAAGCTCGGCGCGCACTTGCGCGCGCGTCAACGGCGCACTCGATTGTTCGGCGAAGGCTACAGCAGGCATGGCCACGACTGAGGCCGCGATTAAAGCGTTGATCAGGGATTTCATGATGAATTCCTCGGGGTTCCGGTTAATGCTGCAGACATCGCATGTGTGCAACTCACGAATGCAGTATATAGGGAAAACCAGTACGGGTTAGCGGCGCTGATCAGGACAGACCGTTGCGGTTTTGGGGCAAATGGTAAAGCCATCGAGGCTCCCTGCGTGCGAGGTAAAAACTACGCTATTGCTGTGACTTGTTCATAACAACTGCGCCGCTGTACGCAATGGGCGGTGAATTAGCGAGTCGGTGATCACTCTGCGCCGTCGCGTGATATGTGGATCGGATTGGTGATCAGTTTTCGAGATCACCTGGTCTATTTTTATCGTTGGACTTCGATCAGGCCCGAGCCGATAGTAAGCAAAAAACAAGAATACCAGCAGGAGACACCGATCCAATCGTTGCGGGTCCTGCGCTCACCATGCCAGCATTCCCACGCGCAATGCGGGCTAAACAAAAGGACTTCGAATGAATGTCGTACCCCCCGCGGCGCCCACAACGGTTGCGCCATCACACGCCGAGCCGTCCACGAGCTATGAATGGAAAGCCGTGACGCTGATGGCCCTTGGCATGGGGCTGGTAGGTATTGATCGCTTCCTGATTGTGCCGTTGATGCCGGTGCTGATGCGAGACCTGAAGCTCGACTACCAGGATCTCGGGCATATCACCGGCGCCCTGGCCCTTGCATGGGGTCTGTCGGCGCTGCTGACGGGAAATCTCTCGGACAGGATCGGCTTCAAGAGAGTGATCGTACCGGCCATGATCGGGTTTTCGTTGCTGGCAGGACTAGGTGGACTGGCGACAGGCGTAGGCAGCCTGATCGCCATCCGTGCACTGATGGGCGTGGCTGAAGGCGCCTTTACGCCCGCGAGCATCATCGCCACCATGGATGCGTCGCCACCGGGCCGGCATGGCCGCAATGTCGGCATTCAGCAGATGATGCCGGCTTTGCTCGGGCTTGGTCTCACACCAATCGTGGTGACGCAGCTTCTCAAGGTGATGGACTGGCCGTGGATTTTCCTGCTCGTGGCAGTGCCTGGCTTCATCGTGGCATTTCTTGCGCAGCGGGTGCTGCGCCGGCCGTCGCCAGCTGACATCGCAAAGCACACGGTGACGCATGATACCGGGCGACATAGCTGGTATGAGGTATTCCGTTATCGCAACGTGCCGCTTGGCATCATCTGCATGCTGTGCTGGCTTGCCTGCCAGATCGTGATTGCGGCGCTGTTTCCCAGTTATCTGTTCGACTACCTTCATCTCGACATGCAGCAGATGGGCTTCGTGCTGTCGTCGCTCGGTTTTGGCGGGGCGATCGGTGCGCTCGTGCTGCCGGCACTGTCTGATCGGGTCGGTCGCAAGCCGGTCATGCTTCTGTCAGCCGCTGGCGTATTTCTTTCACTCTGGTTTTTCCTGCGAACCGGCGCGGCACCGATCCCCTTGTTCGTGTGCCTCATGGTTGCGATGGGTTGCCTGTATAGCCTGATCACACTGACGGTCGGTCCGGTTGCCGCGGAGGCAGTGCCGGGGCGGCTGATGTCGACTGCCTCGGGCATGATCATAGGTATCGGCGAGATCTTCGGCGGGGGCGTGGCGCCAGCGTTCGCCGGTTATCTGGCCAAGCATTTCGGCATTGAGCATGCGGTGACCATGCCGCTGTGGGCGATCGGCATCGGAGCCATCGCAGTCATGGCGCTAAAGGAAACGGCTCCCGCGCGGCTGCGTCACAAGAAGGGGGAGGACGTCGCTGGTCTTCAAGGCCACACGTAATTTGATCCACGTTTCTACAATTTATCGGAGCTGGTTATGAAGTACGCTACCTTGGCGGTCGAAGGCCGGGAAATGCCCACCGCTGACGCACTGACACTGATGCACGTCCCCGCGAAGTTCGACGTGACAAAATGGCCTGGGGAGGTCGAGGCGTTTCTACAGAAGACCACCAATCCCCATCACCGGGCCATGCTGAAGAATTACCTCCGCCACTTGCTGCTGGAAGTGGCAGGCTACTGGGACCAGATCATCGTTCCCGAGCTCACCGTCGATGAGCCTATGTACCGTGTCGGCGACCGCCGCCAGATGCTGGTTCTGACTGGCAAGGAAGCTGTCGAAGGTTTCTATCGCGAAGTCGCTGAAACGCGTCAGAATGTGATGGGCGCACGGACCATGAACATGGGGGTCGACGACTATGGCATCACCACCGAAGCGGTATGGACCCACGTCATCCCCGGGGTGTGCCTGAAGGACCATGACATCGACGCAGACCCCGCGGCGCACTACCTGATGACGCACCACCTGTTCCAGATATTCACCTACACAAACGAGCCAAGACCCAAGCTTATTGCCGAGCGTATCTACGATGACCCGGAGAGCTACACCTACGAGAAGCTTGCCCCGGCCGACGTCGTGACGCCGGAGATGGCCCGCGAGCAACTCGCTCCCTTCCTGGCTCGCGCCACGCTGGACTGAGGCGGCGGGCATGCAAAGGGTCGATCCTTGCGAACCCCGGAAGGAGCCTATATATTCAGTTGAAATCCATCGCCGGGAGCGATAGGTGTTAGATGCGATTTCCATGGACCAGTTGCGGACGTTCATCGCCGCGGTCGACGAAGGAAGCTTCTCCGCCGCCGGCCGCCGCCTTCGGCGCGCGCAATCCGTGGTCAGCCAGACGCTTGCCAATCTCGAGGGTCAGATTGGCGTGCAGTTGTTTGACCGCAGCGGGCGCTATCCGCAACTCACCGAACAGGGACGCGCACTGGTGCCAGAAGCCCGCGCGGTCGTCCACGGGATGGATGGCTTCAAGGCGCGTGCGAGAACGATCGCGGAGGGCCTGGAGCCGGAACTGTCGGTCGCCATCGACGTGATGTATCCGATGGACTCACTCATCGCCGCGGTCGGCGCATTCCGCGAGGCGTTTCCGCATACCCCATTGCGGCTCTATGTGGAGGCGCTCGGCGCGGTGGTCAAGCCGGTCATCGACGGTGTCTGCCGGCTCGGCATTGTCGGTTCGATGCCCGCGGTTCCGGATGAGGTGGACGCCGAAAAGCTGCTCGACGTTCCCATGATCACGGTGGCTGCGCCGAATCATCCGCTGGCGTCACGTAAAGGCGTGATCCGGACGCGGGAACTCGAACGGCATGTGCAACTGGTGCTGACCGATCGTACGGCGCTGACGGACGGCCAGAGCTTTGGTGTGCTTTCGCCGCTGATCTGGCGCCTTGCGGACCTGGGCGCGAAACATGCGTTTCTTCGGGCCGGATTCGGCTGGGGGCACATGCCGGTAGCGATGGTCCGCAAGGATATCGACGCCAGGGAACTGGTGCCGCTCCGGATCGAGAACTTTCAGCCCGCGACGCCGCCCATTGCCATGTTTGCCGTGTACCGGAAGGATTCTCCCCCCGGTCCGGCAGGGCGCTGGCTGGTCGATCTCTTCAAGCAACGAGCCAACGCGCGCGTTGGCTGACCAGGTCTGAGCGGTTCAGCCGGTTGCGCATGGCGTTGTTTGCCATGGCTGCACAGGGCAGCGCTCGGCTTTTTTGCCCGGGCTTGCAGGCCAGTCATTCTCTGCGCCGGAGCTGCGATCCATCGCTCCGACTGATGGATCCCATCGAAAGATATAGGCTATCCCGCTACATCTCCGCATCCTAGACTTCGTTGCATGGAACTGAACGAAAGGAAGCGAGATGACTGACGTCACGCAATTGCCGGGCAAACACAGCGGCGCCGCAGCGGCTGATGCCGCGGCCCCGGACTCACCGCGACGCGTTGTGATGCGTACAAAGGGCAGGCAGCATGGACCGGTCACCCGGCTTATGAGTCCGGGGGACATCGGCGGCCTGACGCGACCGTTTGTATTCCTCGACTATTTCGATTTCGCGCCGGAAGGCGATGCCATGTTTCCGATGCATCCGCACTCGGGTATCGCGACAACCACGATCTTGCTGTCGGGCAACATGGTCTATGAAGACACCACGGGCGCCAGCGGTGTACTCGAGGGGGGCAGTATCGAATGGCTGAACGCCGGTGGCGGGGTCTGGCATGATGCATCGCCCTTCGACCGCACTCGCTTTCGCGGCTACCAGCTGTGGGTCGCCTTGCCGCCGGAGATGGAGAATAGCCCCCCTTCAAGCCAGTACCTGCCTCCCGAGGCAGTGGCCTCGGTCGGACCTGCACGCGTCATTCTGGGGCAGTACGGCGGGGTCCGCAGCCCGGTGCATGCACCTGCCGGGATGGCGTGCCTGCATGTCCGGCTGGAAGCCGGGCAACGCTGGCGTTATGTCCCACCCGCTGGCCACACCGTCGCCTGGGCGCACGTCAGCGCGGGTGCGCCGCGCATGGCCGGTACATTGGTGCAGAACGAGCTCGTAGTATTCGATGAGTCCGACGGCGCGATCGATATCGTGGCGCACGATGCTGCCGAATTCATCCTTGCATCGGCACGCAAACACGACCATGACCTGGTGCTCGGTCACTACTCCGTGCACACCCATGCCGAGGCACTGCACCAGGGCGAGTCGCGGATTGCGCAGATCGGCGAGCAGCTTCGGGCGCAAGGCCGTATCCGCTAAGCCCTGGCCCTGTCCAGGTACCCAACCAATCCCGTTGCCAGACCCGCGCGGCGATATGAGCCGATCGGGCAAACCGATAACCGTTTCTAGAGAAAATCATGACTACCACCATTCGTTTCCATCAGTACGGCGCACCAGCTGTCCTCAAGGTCGAAGAAGACACCGTTGGCGCCCCCGGGCCGGGGCAGGTACGCCTTCGTCACGCGGCGATCGGTGTGAACTTCATCGACACGATGTTCCGCAAGGGCGTCTTCCCGATGCCGTTGCCGGGCGTCACGGGTGTGGAAGGGGCTGGCGTTGTCGAGGCAGTCGGTGCGGGCGTGGCTGACTTCCAGGCCGGCGACCGCGTTGCCTATTACCTTGCTCCCGGCAGCTACGCTGACGTGCGCCTGATTTCCGCCGAAGCATTGGTGCCGTTGCCTGACGACATCACGTTCGAACAGGCAGCCACGATTCTGACCAAGGGCCTGACGGCCTGGGCGGGCCTGCACGGATTCCATCGGGTGAAGGCGGGCGACACGGTGCTGGTGCAAGGCGCTTCCGGCAGCGTCGGCTTGCTGCTCGCACGCTGGGCCAGGTCGCTCGGCGCTACGGTGATCGGGACCGCCGGCTCGGAAGCAAAGCGCGGCCGCCTGACCGGATCCGTGGATCACGCACTGTTGTCTGGCGATCTGGCGCTGCCCGGCCAGATCCGGCGGATCGCGCCGGATGGCGTTGACGTGGTGTACGAATTCGTTGGCAAGGCTACCTTCGGAGCATCGGTGGCAGGGGTCCGCGACGGCGGAACGATCGTAACGATCGGCGCCGCTTCCGGCCAACCCGCCATTGACCAGGCGGCGCTCGAGGCGCGCCAGATCAGGGTCGTCGGCGGACCCATGGCACAGTATCTTGATGGCCGCGCGCGGGAGGTGGCCATCGCTGCCGTCTTTGATGCTTATCGGACGGGGGTGTTGGGAGAGCCTGAAGTGGCTCGCTACCCACTCTCGGAGGCGGCGCGAGCCCACGAAGACATCGAAGCACGGCTGCGCACCGGCGCGATGATCCTTGTTCCCTGATTGTCTCCAATGGAGCGCTCGACCAGGTATCTTCCAGAGGCAGCGCTCCTTTGCCGGTTACTTGGGGGAAATATCATTCAAAGAATTTGACTATTTGGGCTGCATGGCGGGAGGTCAGACGGAGGCATCGCATCAGGAGCCGCAAGAACTAGAATTAAATTTGGAACTCCCGCCCGCAAGGGCACTCCCTCGCCGAGGAATATCATGACAAGAATTCTCGCGGCAGCGATCCTCACCGCACTGACGCTTGGCGTGCTTGGCTGCGCAAGCCATATTGTCAGCGCAGAGCAATCGCAACGATTCACGAGCGATCCGTACAACTATGAGCTGAGCAAAAATCTCTAGCGTGCGGCGCTGAAGGCCGCACCCTCGTGCTCCTGGCGGGTCCTTGCGGCCCGCGGGAGGGATTTGCTTGCTAAAAATGCCAGGCGCCCGCCGGGAGCCGAAGTCGGGACTGGCAGTACACCTGCCGGTGCAGCACTGCCTGCGCGTTGCACGACTAACGTCTTTGCCTGACCTTTTGCCTGCCCCAGTGCCTTTCCGGACTTGATTGCAATTGGCGGGACGATTGGGTTAATACCTCCATTCCTCTGGCTCGTACCCTTGCAGCGCGGCAATTGACCGCGTGAACTACCACACCGCTGCGCACGGTGGCTGGGACAAGGAGAGAGCATGAAGAAGCTGGGAGCATTGTTGTTGGCGGGAGCAGCTGCCACACCGGGTTTGGCAAGCGCACAGGGCAGCGTCACGCTCTATGGCGTGGCCGACCAGTATATGGAATACGTCAAGTCCGGGAGCAAGCACGCTGCGCGCGTGGAGGACGGTGGCCTCTACCAGTCCCGCTGGGGCTTGCGTGGCAAGGAGGATCTGGGTTCCGGCATGTCCGCCGTCTTTACCCTTGAAACCGGCCTCGCGCTGGACACCGGCACGGTCCAGCAGGGTGGCCGGCTGTTTGGCCGGCAGGCCTGGGTGGGCCTGAGCAGCACGCAATGGGGGGCGGTGACATTTGGCCGGCAGAATACTCCCATCTACTACATCGAGGGGCAGGCATCGGCCTTTGGCTTCTCGCCGTATGGCCCGCTTGGGCGCTTGCAGAACAGCGGCCCCGCCGGCAGCAGCCTGACCGCCCGGGCCGACAATTCCATCCGGTATGAGAGCCCGGACCTGGCGGGGTTCCAGGGTAGCCTGCTGTTCTCGTTCGGGGCCGAGCGCACGGCGCCACCGCGCGACGCTGACTGGCTGAAGGCGGTCGGACTTACCTATGGCAGAGGGCCGCTCTGGCTCGGCCTGGCCTATGAGAAAACCTACAGCATGGGCGGTGTCGCGGACGCCGATCGGGACGAGCGTGCCATCGGGGGAACGTATGAGTTTCCGTGGCTGAAGGTATTCGTCAACGGACGCCAGGCAACGCGCTGGAATCCAGGGCAGGCCACGATCAAGGACCGCGGCTTCCATGTCGGCGTTTCCGTGCCTGTGGGTCCAAGCGGGCTGGTGCTGTTGGCGTATGGCATGCAGCGTACGGTTGGTACGTCGAACCGGGGCGACCAGGCATCGCTGGGCTACCAGCATAATCTGTCCAAGCGCACGACGCTGTATGCAAACGCCAGCAAGATCTGGAACAAGGGCCAGGCCAACTACACGTTCTCGAACTTCCCCAATGACGTCTCCCCCGCAGGCGCTTCCAACCCGCAGGGCGTGATGCTTGGCATGCGCCAGCTGTTCTGACGCAAAAACTGGACGATCCGATAAAACGCTTCTCGCAGCCAGGGAGATAGTTGGCCCTGGCGTGGCCGACTGGACGAAGCCGCTCCAGCCATCCGTTCGGCCTTTGCGAGCTTTTTGATGCTGACCGGCTGCCTCTTTTCGGCAGCCTTGCCCGTTGGGGAAGACAAACGATGCGATACCTATTGCTGGCGACGGCTGCGGTGCAGCTGTGCTGCGCTTTTCCGGCTGCTGCGGAGCTCGCGGTACAAGGAAAGGGATTTGGCCTGGAAAGCGCCAGTCATCTCGTCAGTGCGGCGGCGCAGTTCGCCGAGCAGAAGAAGACACCCGTCAGCATTGTGGTGGTGGATGCCGCGGGCCACTTTGTGGCTGGCGTGCGGATGGACGGAGCTCCGTTTGGGACCTTCGATGTCGCGCGCGGCAAGGCGTTGGCGACGGCGGCCACCGGCGGGGCATCCGGTGCTGAACTGGCCCAGCGCTATCGGGCCAATCCCATTGTCTTCGGGCAGATGAGTTCCCTGGTCTATGGAGGTCCCCTGTTTCCGTCGCAAGGCTCCCTCGGGATCTACATCGGCGGGAAACTCGCTGGTGCGGTTGGTGTCAGCGGGGGGCCGTCGGATATGGACGAGGAGGCGGGGCGGCGTGGCATCGCTGCGATCGGTGCAACCGAAACGCCATAAGGCAGACGTCGCGAAGCCTGTGATTGGCCAGGGCGCCGGCCGTACTGCATGCGGCCGGCGTTTCTGGCCTTAGTTCCTGCCAGAAAAACAGGCTAGAAAGCTCTCGACGCGCGTAGCCAGATCGACTGGCGCTTCATTGATGGGGTAGTGGCCCGCGTTATCAATGACCTGGATATCCGCGTTCAGGAACAGCCTGCCATAGGTTTGCTCCATCACCGCCTCGGTCAGCGAGGGGTCATGCTCGCCGACCAGCAAGAGTGTGGGAATGTCGATGCCTGCAATGCGGGTGGACAAGTCCGTGTCCGCCCATGCCCGAAAGTAGGCCGCAAACGCCGCGACCTCGGAGTGCTCGAAGGAATCCCGCGCCATGCGCGCGAGCCAGGCCCGCCCATGCCGGTTACCGGTGGTGGTGTCGATAATCCCGATCCTGGCTTCGATGCTGGAGGCGGCGCTCTCGAATAGCGCTCGCGTGGGGGCGTCGAATTCGACTGGGGTTGGTGGCACTGGTGTGATACCCACCAGTGCCGTAATGCGTTCGGGGGCCAGCAGGGCGACGGCCTGCATTGCCTTCCCACCCATCGAATGGCCGAGCAGGGCGAAGCGGCGCCATCCAAGCTCATCCGCGAGGGCCAGCGTGTCCCTGGCGATTTCGCCGATGCTGAAGGTGCCTTCACGATCGCGACGGGAGCCATAGCCGCGATAGTCGATGAAAGCGTAGGTGAAGGTCTCTACATCGATTTCACCTGGAAAATGTCCCCAGCTTCGGGCATGTCCGAACCAGCCATGCAAGGCGATCACATGGATGGGGCCATGGCCAACTAACACAAGGTCTTTCGTATCCATTTATTTTCCTCTTTTCCTGATGGACAGAGCTGAATCCTGCACCAGCAGATATCGCCTGCGAGCGCGCACGGCGCATTTTGCGGAGGATTCGGTAAATGTCCGGGAAAGCCTGCCAGGCAAAAATGGGTGGACTTCCTGGTAAATGGCTAGCCGGTTAGGGAAACGCCATTTCATCAGGTCGGTAAAGTGGGGGCAAGACGTAACCGGTGCGTACAGGCATCACGAAATCAAGGAGACATGATCATATGTTGAGTCTTAAAACCCCGGCGCCGCGGGTGGCATCAGGCAGGCTGGCCGTACTTGCAGGTCTGGCAGCGGCGCTGCTTGGTGTCCTGCCTGGCAGCAAGAGCGCGGCATCGGCTGCCGAACCTGCGTCGGCCGTCTGGAAGCCTGCAAAGCCCGTTACCTTCATTGTTCCGTTCCCTCCCGCCGGCATCAATGACGTGCTGGCCAGAACGCTGGCGCAGCGCTTGTCGAATGTGCTCGGCCAGCCCGTTGTGGTGGAGAACAGGCCCGGCGCAAGTGGGAACATCGGTGCCGAGGCCATTGTGCGCGCCGCACCGGACGGGCAGACGATTGGCATTCTCAACAGCATTCATGCAGTCAACGCTGCCTTCTACAGGAAGCTGCCCTATAGCGTCACGCGCGATCTGACCCCTGTGGCCCCGCTTGGGGAATCTCCGCTGGTACTGGCGACCAATCCACACGCGCCGTACAAGTCTGTTCCGGAGTTGATTGCGTTTGCCAAGGCGCACCCAGGCAAGGTGAACTACGGAGGCCCCACGAGCTACCCGCTCGAGATGATCAAGACCATGGCTGGCGTTGATATCACCAATATCCCGTACAAGGGTAGCGGTCCAACCATCAACGACATGATTGCAGGCCACATTGACCTGGCAACCGGCCCGCTGCTGGAATACATGCCCCATGTGAAGTCCGGCAAATTGCGGCTGCTCGCAGTCGGAACCCCGGCTCGTCTGAAGTCCATGCCCGATGTGCCAACGATCGCCGAAGCCATCCCGGGCTACGACATCACGGTCTGGTATGGCTTGTTCGCACCCAAGGGCACTCCCGCGCCAGTCCTGGAACGGCTGCGCGAAGCAACCAGGACCATCATGAATGATCCTGAAGTTCGCAAGCACATGGCTGAACTGAGTGTCGATATCGCCTTCAGCCAGTCTGGCGCCAACGCCCTGTCCAGTCGCTTGTCCAGCGAGACCGAGCGCGCCAGGGGCATTGTTGCCAAGACCGGGGCCTATCTGAATTGAACCAGTCAATGTTCCGGGGAGCATCATCGTGAGACGCCGTCCGACACGCCGAACCCACGCTGCCTTGATCGCGGCCTGGCTTGTGCTCGCCTCGCAGGCCCGGGGCGAACCTGAATCCGGAGCGCGGGACCTGTCGGAGGCGCGGCGTGTCGCGGAGCAGGTATGCGCGGCGTGCCATGGCGTGGGCGGACAAAGCAGCCAGGGAGCGTATCCCAGCCTTGCGGGACAGAATGCCGACTATCTGCTTAAGCAAATGCGGCAATTCAGGGGGACCCCTGGTGAGAAGCCGCTACGTAATAACGAAGTGATGCGCGCGGTGATGGAGCCCTTCAATGACAGCGCCATGCAGGATCTCGCCCGCTACTTCAGCCAGCGGCCGCCGGCACGAAGCCAACCGGTCTCCGCGGACCTGGTTGAGCCGGGTCGCGTGATCTATTGGAAGGGTAATCCGGCCAATGGATTGCCGGCGTGTGTCTCTTGCCATCGGCCGGGCGGCGAAGGCATTGCTCCCGATTTTCCGCGGATCGGTGGTCAGCAATCCGAGTACGTGGCAAAGCAGCTGCACGCCTGGAGGACGGGCTTGCGAGGCGGGCCGGGGAAGTTGATGAGCCTGATTGTGCCGTTGATGAGCGATGGGGAGATCGAGGCCGTTGCCCAGTATGTCGCGCAACTGCATTGAGGCGGAAAGCCGCTTGTTGGCAAGAACGAAGGTCCGGGTTTCCATAAGGAGGAGCATAGAAGATGTTGATCGACAGAAGGCAATTACTGAAGGCAGCCGCCCTCGCCGGAATCGGTGCGGGATCGGCAAGGGCATTGGCCAAGGCGCCAGTCACCGTGCCGCCAGTGGAAAAAGGGGTAGGGGACAATGCGGCGGGTTTCCCTCTCCCCGTACGCAAGCCCGGGCGGATTCATCGTATCGTTTCGACATCGGACACCGTGAAGGTCGGCATACTGGATCCGAAGGTCGCGCCCGTCGCAACCATCGAATCGGGTGATCTGGTCGCATACCCGAATACCTGGGTGAACTGGGCCAACGGCGCCAGCTATGGCATGAGCTATGCGGATCGGGAACCGGTGCGCAAGCGGTTTCCGCAAGGACCTTACTCGAACATTGGTCCGGTCGAAATCAAGGATGCCATGCCCGGAGACGTGATCGAATGTCATATGGTCCGGCTGCGCCCGATCGGGTGGGGCTGGAACTCGGCGCCCAAGGGGGTGGGTGCGCTGCCGAATGACTTTGACAAGCCATACCTGCGCTACTTCCAGTTTGACGAGTCGCGCAAATACACCGAATTCGCGCCGGGCATTCGCATCAGGCTCGCGCCGTTTCAAGGCGTCATGGCAGTCCAGCCCGCTTCAGAAGAGCCCGTCAGCGGCATCCTCAGCGGACCGTATGGCGGCAACCTGGTGTTGCGGGAACTCGTCGAGGGCACCTCGTTGTTCTTGCCGGTGCAGCGCCCGGGCGGGATGGTCTGGACCGGCGACTCTCATGCGGCGCAAGGCGATGGCGTAGTCAACCAGACTGCGATTGAAACCGCGATGGAGGACATGCAGATCCAATACTTCCTGCACAAGCGAAATGCCCTCGCGCTGCCCATGGCAGAGACGCCGTCACACTGGATTGCGCTGGGATTCGGCAAGAACCTGGACGATGCCCTGACGGCGTGCTTGCGCCAGATGATCAACTGGCTGAGCGCAGCTTCCGGCATGGATGCGCAGGATGTCTACTCGCTTGCCAGTATCGCCGCGAACTTCCGCATTACCCAGTATTCGAACCAGACCGCCAGCAATTACAGTTCCATCCCGGCCAAGACCGTGCATGGGATGCTGCCGAAATCCGTGTTCGAAGCCGGAATCAGGCTAAAGATCTCGGATTCCCTGCGATCCTGACCGCCGCTTGCGGATGGCTGGCGCGCACTCCTACTCGGATTGCACGCCAGCGACGATACCCGTACGACGGAATTCCGATGGGCTGATCCCCAGATGCTGGACGAAGAAGCGCGTGAAATGGCTTTGCGCGCTGAAGCCCAACTGGTGCGACACTTCGCCGATGCTGGTGTGGCGCTCTGTCAGCAGCCGGGTGGCATGACTCACGCGGACCCAGTCGAGGTACTGCTGGGGCGAGATCCCCATGCAAGCCTTGAACTGGTCAAACAGACGGCTTCGCGACATGCCCACTGCATTTGCCACGGTTTCCACATTCGGGTTGTCCCACGCATGGTTCCGGATGAACTCCGCAGCGCGTTTGATTCGATAGTCAAGCGGCTTTGATGTGGCCAGGACCTCGGTCATGGAACGAAGCCTGGCATACCGTGCCGAGGTTGCCCTGACCAGTTGGGCCACGGCCATCTCGCAACTAGTGGTCGCATTGGTTTCACCGTGCGCGAGGCAACCGCTGAGCGCGGCGAGTGCCGTCGCGATCTCGCCATCCACGGCAGCGGCGAGTTCCTTGAACTGCAGCCCGGTCGCAGCATTCTCGATGTCCAGGGTGGTGCCAAGCCAGCCGGGGTCGAGCAGGAGCGCCAGCAGTAGGGACGGTTCGGGGCCTTGATCCAGCTTGGCGTGTGTCGACCACGGATTGATCAGCAGTGCGCGGTTGTCAGACACCGTGACCGTACTGTCATCCACCCTGAAGCGAGCGTCCGAGCCGCCCAGCTTGAAGATCAGATGAAATTCGGCATGAGCGTGTGCGACAAGCGCTCCTTCGATCAGATGAAGCGTGGCGCGTCCGAAACTGCCATGAACGATGCGAATGAGTCGATCCTTGGCCATAGATGTATCTCCTGAATCCTCATTGGGGGCTGTCCATATAATGCAAACGTTTGCAAAACACCCATGATACCTCCGGATTCGTTGGCGTGCTCTGGGGGAAGCACTAGTTGCAGGCGCGATTGTGGATCCTTCGGCACTGCGCTGACCTGCATTTGAGGCACTGTCTCAGGCGCGTTGGGGATCGGCTGCCAATCCTCGGACTGCGGGGTGCTGCATAGGGCATTCCGGCGCAGGCAGCCGATATCTGGCGGCCATTCACACATTTCCGGCTTTGGTGGCCGCGGCCTGCAACACCCTGGTGAAGTGCTCTGCCGGTTGACCACCGCTCACGCGATGCTTGCCGATGAGGAACGAAGGCACCGACCGGATGCCGTCCAGTTGCGCCTCAAGTTCCTGCGCGACAACCTGCGCCTCGCCTGCCGTGCCGCTCAGGTATTCGCGTGCCCTGGCTGCGTCATAGCCTTGCCCTGCCGCGATGTCGACAAGGACTTCGATCGATCCGATGTCCTGTCCTTGCGTAAAGTAGGCCTGCATCACCGCGTCGAACAGGCGGTCCGCACGTGCGGCATCCTGCTGCTCCTGTGCGTAGCGCATGAGACGGTGCGCGCGCCGCGTATTCGGCGTGATCTGCACGCGGTCATAGTTGAACGTCAGGCCTGCGCGCTTGCCGGCCGCGGCGACGTCTGCGTCGAGGGCTTGCGAGCGTGCCCAGCTTCCGAACTTGCGACTGCGATATTCCTTGCGGTCAACGCTGGGTACCGGCATATCCGGGTTGAGTTCGTAGGGTATGTAGCGGAACCTGGCGCGGTCGGCCATCCCTGCCTGCTCGAGACCAGCCTTCAGGGATTGATGCCCGATCCAGCACCAGGGGCAAATGAAGTCATAGGTGATATCGATGTCAATGGGTGCCATGAAAGACTCCGGTTGCACGCTGAATCAGCGATGACCCAAAGGTAAGGCACCGGTCCGGGATTTAGAATGGGGGCGCAGCGCAACCCAGCGTTGCATCCGACGCAAGGCGGCGCGGCGGCAATGGCCGGCTGGCGCCGAAGAGGCCGCCGTGCTGAAGCTTGCGTGTGTGTGGCCGGCGCTTAGCGGGCACCCGCGCGCATGGCGCGTATCGCCGCCGGTGCGCCATGCAGGAACATGTCTACCTTCTGGCGGATAGCGGCTTCCATGTCGGTCGGCACCTTGAGCCCATAGACCCATTTGCGCATGCCGATATAGAAGATGGCCGCGTGCAGGCTCCAGATCATCTCGATCTCGGCCTCGGTCTCTGCCGCATTGCGCGGTGCTTCAATGTCGAAGGCGTCCCTGACCTCGGCCAGCACCGGCAGGAAGACCTTGCTGCGCAGCTTGCTGAGGTACTTGTTGTTGATGCCTTCGTGGGTCAGGCCGGCAAAGATGAACAGCCGGATCCATTCTTCGCGGAGGATCACCGACGAGTAGTCGAGGTAGAAGGCATAGAGCCGCTCCGTCAGGGGCATCGAGCGGTCGGTGATCTGCCGGTCCCAGTCAGGGCGCCATTGGAAGACCTCGTTGTAGACGCGCTCGATGAGGGCTTCCTTGCTCTCGAAATAGCGATAGAGCAGGGGTTGCGTCACACCGATCTGCCGGGCCAGCTCTCGGGTACTGCCCCCAAAGCCATTCCGGGTGAAGTGTTCGATCGCCTTGTCGACGATCTGCTGCTCGCGTTCTTCGGGCAGCAGCCGTCGGGTGCCCTTGACGGCGGCGTCCTCTCTGGCCGGTGCGGTGCCTGACTCCATGACGTTCTCTCTCGCGGTTGCGATGGGGATCATGTCCGGATTCTACCAATCGCCCGATAAATGAGAAGACGGGCGCCCGCAGAGCGTCTGCGTCGCCCGTTCCCGACGGGGGCTGCAAGCGCTAGCTGGCGCTCTGGTGGCCGATCCCCAGCTCACAATCCACGCGCTGGTTCTGATAGGCCGCGCGCTCCCACTCACCCCGTGCCGAACGGTCCGTCACCGAGAACACATAAATCCCGGCAAACGCCACCAGCATCGAAAACAGGGCCGGATACTCGTAGGGATAGATCGCCGCGGCATGCCCCAGCACCTGCACCCAGACCGTGGGGCTCAGGATCGTGAGCACGACGGCTGTGACGAGCCCCATCATCCCGCCGAGCACCGCGCCGCGCGTGGTCAGCCCGCGCCAGTAGATCGACAGCAGCAGCACGGGGAAGTTGGAGCTGGCGGCGATCGAGAAGGTCAGGCTGACGATGAAGGCGATGGTCTGCTTCTCGAACAGGATGCCGAGCAGGATCGACAGGACGCCCAGCACCAGCGTGGTGATACGCGACACCCGCATCTCGTCCTTGTCGGATGCCTTGCCCTGGCGAATCACCGTTGCATACAGGTCGTGCGAGATCGCGGAAGAGCCCGCCAGGGTCAGCCCGGCGACGACGGCGAGGATGGTCGAGAAGGCCACGGCGCAGATAAAGCCGAGGAACACGTTGCCGCCAACCGCGTGCGCGAGGTGCACGGCGACCATGTTGACCCCGCCGATCACGGCGCCGGCGCCGTTGTGGTAAAGCGGATCCTGGGCCACCAGCGCGATCGTGCCGAAGCCGATCACGATGATCATGGCATAGCCTGCGCCGACGATGCCGGTGGCGTAGAGCACGCTCTTGCGTGCAGCCTTGACACTATTGACGGTAAAGAAGCGCATCAGGATATGCGGCAGGCCCGCGGTGCCGAAGATCAGTGCCAGGCCCAGCGAAACGGCCGACACCGGGTCGGAAACCAGGCCACCGGGGCGCATGATCGCGTCGTGCTTGCCGTGGGCGGCGATGGCGTGCTCGAACAGGCTGTTCAGGCTGAAGCCGAAGCGGCTCATGACCATGAAGGCCATGAACGCACAACCGGCCAGCAGCATGACCGCCTTGATGATCTGGATCCACGTGGTGGCCAGCATGCCGCCAAAGAACACATAGACGACCATCAGCACGCCGACCAGGACCACGGCGGAGGTGTAGTTGAAGCCGAACAGGAGCTCCACCAGCTTGCCGGCGCCGACCATCTGCGAGACCAGGTACAGCAGCACGATCACGATCGAGCTCGATGCCGAGAAGGCCCGGATGGGCCGTTGCCTGAGACGGTATGACAGGACATCGGCCAGGGTGTAGCGCCCCAGGTTGCGCAATGGCTCGGCGATCAGGAACAGGATGATCGGCCAGCTGGCCAGGAAGCCGATCGAGTAGATCAGGCCGTCGTAGCCGCTGGTGAAGACCAGTGCCGAAATGCCGAGCAGCGACGCCGCGGACATGTAGTCGCCGGCGATCGCCCAGCCATTCTGCAAGGCCGTGATCTTGCCGCCGGCGGCGTAGTGGTCGGCCACGCTGTGGTTGCGCCTGGCCGCCCAGCGGGTCACGACCAGCGTGGCGGCGACAAACACCACGAACATGGCAATGGCGATCAGGTTCAGGCCCTGGCCGACCAGCGGCGTGGCCGCCAGGGCAGGGGTGGCAGCGACAAGGGGGGCAACCCCGGCTAGTACGCGCTTCATGGCTGTTCTCCCTTGCGGATCTCCGCGATCATCTTGTCGTAGACGGTGTTGCTGCGATGCACGTAGACGGCCACCAGTGCGAAGGTGAAGGCGAACATGCCGAACCCGATGGGGATGCCGATGCTCATGGGCTGGCCCGGTGTCAGGGGCAGGGCAAGCAGATCCGGGCGGAACGCCAGGGTGAGGATGAAGCCGAAGTAGACCAGCAGCATGGCGGCGGTGAGCGACCACGAGAAGCGGCGGCGCGCGCGTTGCAGGTGCTCGAAGCGCGGCTGGCTGAGCATCGGGTGTGGAACCACTGGCGGGTCGATCTCGGCAAGGCCGAGATTCGCCGGGTAGGGGGCGGCTTGGGGCATGGTGATGTCTCCGTGTGGTGGTTTCCCGGGGCGGTCAGAACCGGCGCGACACGGCGGTCTCGCGCATGACCGCCTCGGGCGTGCGGTAGCGTTCGGCCATCTCTCGATCGTGCTCGCTCCTTAGCTGCGCCTGCATATAGGCGCCGAGATGACGTGCGTGCTCGACGACGGCTTGTCCCACCTGGACGCGTTCGGCGCTGTACGCGTCGAGTGCGGCCTCGACGGACTGATGCCCGGCAAGCGCCCGGGCGAGCGCGATGGCATCCCCCGCGGCTTTCGTCACGCCCATGCCGCAATGCGGGCGCGCGACAAAGGCGGCATCGCCGAGCAGTGCGATCCGGCCGAAGGCCATGCGCGGCACGGTCAGGTCGAAAATCGGCTGAAACAGCGGTTGGGCGGTTTTTGCGACGATCTCGGCGAACTGCGGCGCAAGCAGTTCCGTTGCAGCGGCTTCCATGTTGGCGAGCACGTCGGGGCGGATCAGGCCGGGCGGGATGCCGTTGGCCCAATGCTTGCCGCTGGCGTCGGTGAGCAGGTCGGGGAGTTCGTCGTGCTCGCGCGTGGCGCGGTACCAGACGAAGTTGTAGCGGCGGTGGCCGGGCTCGGTGCGATTGCCATCCCCCGCCACCGGATAGCCGAGGATCTGCTCGCTGGGCGGCAGGCAGAAGGCGAACTTGTCGAAGATCGCCGCGTGCGTGGCGGATGAAACCTGCGCTTCATCGACCAGGCCGCGCCAGGCGATGTAGCCGGCGTACTCCAGGCCGACCGAAGGCAGCAGCCGTTCGCGCACACCCGAGCGGAAGCCGTCGGCGGCGATGACCAGGTCGGCGCGGTGCGTCGAGCCGTCCTGGAGCGTGACGACCGCATGGTCGGCGTGCGAATCGACTGCGGTCACCGTGGCGCCGGTGCGATAGGTGCCGGTGAACGCCCTGCTCAGCACGTCATACATCTTGCCCCAAGCGGTCAGTGTCTGCGGCATTTCGCGATCGGAGACTGTCGAGCCGTCGCGCGAGAGCGTAATCCGGGTGTTGACGTGCACGCCAATGCTGTCATCGACCACTACGCCGGCGGCGGCCAGCGCGTCAAACAGTTCCGGATGCGTGACGATGCCGGCGCCGCGTCCGGCCAGTGCTTCGGGCGTGCGCTCGAAGATCTCGACGTTCCAGCCATCACGCCTGAGCATATTGGCGGCAAACAGCCCGCCAAGAGAACCGCCCACGACGATCGCCTTTGCTTGCTGATGCAGTACGGTTTTCATGCCATCACTCCGGTGCTTGCTTGCGCCCCGTTCGGCAAGTCCAGGCCTGCGACTTCGGTGGCGGGGTAATTGAGTTCGATCGTGACGCCCGAGGGGTCCTCGATAAATACCTGGTGAAGGCCGAGGCTCGGGACGGTGCGGTCGCGCCAGGGGATTCCCTCCGCGCGCAGGGTTTCCCACATCTGCCTGACGCCGGTGGCCAGAAAGGCGATGTGGTCGAGCGTCCCGGTGCCGGACGCGGGCAGGGACTTGTCGCCCAGGTAAGCGGACAGCCCCGAAGGGTTGGCGGGATCGACGCCGATGATGTGCACCGTTCCGTAGTCACGCTCGTCGTCGCCCAGATAGAGCCAGGCGCCGGGAAAGTCGAACGGTGGCCGGTAACCACGCCGCAAGCCCAGGATGCGTTCGTAGAACGCGCAGGACCGCTCCAGGTCGGTGGTGCGGATGGAAAAATGTGCAAGCCTGGTCAGTGCCATCGCTGCCTCCTTAAATTATCGATCGATCAGTGATCGGTTGATAAATAATAGGGCGGAAGCCTCGGCAGGCCAAGGTCGTGAAGGGTGGTATTTACCCTGATGCGGAGTTCTGGCGCCGCGCCACCGGAAAGTGATGCTGCGGATACAAGGCGGCATGACATCGCTCCTGGCTGCGCACAGCAGCGCGGAACGGGCAATGGCATCATCTGCCGGAATGCAATCGTGTCGAATGGACCATGTCGAACTTCAGCACTCCGCTATCACATCCCAGCGCACAGCCCAGCGCGGCCCCCGCGCTGTTTCGCGAGCATGAGCTATCCATCGGCCTGGTCTTGCCGCTGCTCGGCGCCGGCCAGACGGTGGTGGACTATGCCGCGCAGCTCGACCTGGCCCAGCGCGCGGACGCGGCCGGCTTCCGTGCCCTGTGGGTACGCGACGTACCGCTCAACAGTGCCGGCTATCCCGACCCTGTCGGCCATCTCGACCCGTGGGTGTTGCTGGGCGGACTTGCCGTGCGCACGCGGCGCGCCGCACTGGTAAGTGGGGCGGTGGTCCTTACCCTGCGCCATCCCTTGCATATCGCCAAGGCGGCCATTTCCACGCATGAACTGTCCGGAGGGCGCTTCGTGCTGGGCATGGGCTCGGGCGACAGGCCGCCGGAGTATGCCGCGTTCGGGCAGGACGGCAATGCGCGGCGAGACCTGTTCCGCGACCATTGGGAAGTCGTGAGCGCGGCGGTAGGCGTGCCGTCGCGTGTCATCGCGGATCGGCAGCCCGACGACGGGACCGAGTTCTACATGCTGCCGCGCCAGCGCACCGCGGTGCCGTTGCTTGCCGTTGGCTCGGCCGGGCAGAGCGTCGACTGGATTGCCCGGCACGCCATCGGCTGGATGACTTATCACCGCGATCCGGCAACCCAGCACGACCGGCACAGCATGTGGCGCGCAGCGTGCGATCGCGCGGCGCCGGGCAGCTTCCGCGCGTTTGGGGTGGCTGTGCGCCTGGAGCTGAGCGAGCGCGCATCGGAGCCGCCCACGGCGCTGAACCTTGGCTACAGGACGGGAACGCAGCATCTGGTGGCGATCCTCGAAGAGATGCGCGCCGCCGGCGTCCATCACGTGGCCTTCAATATCACCGATTCGCAGCGGCCGGTGCCGGAAGTGCTGGACGAACTCGCCGCGACGGTTCTGCCCGCCTTTCATGCGAATGACGCCAGATGATCGTGTCCGGGGCATCGACCGGATGACGCCGCTGTCAGGACGCCGCAAGCGGGTTTGCGGGCATAATGTGCCGTCAGGCACAGGCCTCAAGCCGGAAGAAGGAAACGCGCTCCTGAACGCCGCATTCGCGCGGTCATGAGCCAGATCCGGGCGAACCAGGGGTTACAGCAAAGATGGACAAGCTGCTTGCATTGAAGATGTTCGTGGAAACCGTGGATGCCAAGGGCTTCTCTGCCGCGGCGCGACGCCTGGACCTGGCCACCTCGTCTGTCACGCGCGCGCTCGACGGGCTTGAGACTTCGCTTGGGGCGGTCCTGCTGAATCGCTCGACACGGGTCATTACCGTCACGGAAGCCGGCGCAACCTACTATCAGCGGGCCCGCAAGATCCTGGATGCAGTGGAAGAAGCCGACGCGTTGATCGCGGATCGGGGCGAGGTGCCGGTCGGGCAGCTGCGGGTGTCATTGCCGGTGGCCTTCGGGCGCCGCTGCATTGCCCCGTATCTCGGCAACTGGCTCGCGAAGTATCCCCAGCTCGAGGTCGAAGTCACGCTGACCGACGACATCGTCGACCTGATCGGCGAGCGCATCGACCTGTCCGTACGGCTGGGCAGCCCCGCATCCTATGACAACGTCGTGGCGCGGGAGATCGGCCGCTTCCGCCGTCGTGTGGTCGCCAGCCCGGCCTATCTGGACAGCCAGGGTATCCCCGCCGATCCGGTTGAACTGGTCAATCATCATTGCCTGCGCTTCAGCTATGGCGCACGGGACCAGATCTGGACCTTCCGCCAGGGCGACAGCGAGACAACGGTTCCGGTCGGCGGTCGTTTCCGCAGCAACAACGCCGAGGTATTGCGTGAGATCGCGCTGGCGGGCGCAGGCGTCGGCCTGTTGCCCGACTGGCTTGTCGACGACGATATCGACACTGGCCGGCTGACGGCGCTGTTTGACGCATGGTCAGTCAATCCCGACCAGGCAAGCTCCGCGATCTCCGCGCTGTACCTGCCGAACCAGCGCGGCTCGCGGCGGATTGCTGCGTTCCTGGAATTCCTGGCCACGCTGCCGGGGCCGACACGGCGCCAGGACTGACCCGCTGGCGGCGGATACGGGCAATCCAGCCTCCGCGTCCGCCGCCATGCCAGCTCACTGCGCTGCCTGCGCTGGCGCCAGCAGGTCCGCGAGCGCCTTGCGGAAGAGCTCGGGCTTGCCGAAGTATCGGCCCAGGGGTAGCCGCGACAGCTTGCCATCCTGTTCAATCGCCAGCGTCGGGTAGCCTCGGCCACCCAATGCCGCGAGAAACTCCTGCGTATGGCTGAAGTGTTCCCCGAGATCGAGCACGGCCTGGTCATAGGCCGTCGAAAATGCCTGCGCATCCAGCCCGAGTTCGATGGCAATGCTGAGCAACGTCTCGCGTTCGGAGATGTGGCGGCCTTCGACGTAGTACGCGGTCTGCAGCCGCTTGAGCATGTCCAGGCCCGCGCCGGCCAATGACTCCGCTGCGAGCATCGCCGCCGTCGGCGGGCCGGAATCGAGCTGCACGTCGTAGTCGAACTGGGTTCCTTCCTGGTACGCCTCGCTGAACTTCTGGCCACTGAGCGCGGTAATGCGTTCTTCATGCGGACGGACGAAGTCGCGCCACTCGGCGGACATCCTCTGCGC
This sequence comes from Cupriavidus sp. LA-1, assembly GCF_055385985.1. NCBI lineage: Bacteria > Pseudomonadati > Pseudomonadota > Betaproteobacteria > Burkholderiales > Burkholderiaceae > Cupriavidus > Cupriavidus sp. LA-1. The sequence goes on from NZ_AP031387.1 coordinate 1,640,640, forward strand.
CTGCGCGCCGGCGAGCATGCCGCCGCAGTGCGCCACCACCTTCAGGCCTTCCATCTCGCCGGCGACCGATACCAGCGGCGCCAGGCCGTAGCACCATCCGCAATACGGGTCATAGACGTAGTGCAGGGTCGCTTGCTTGTCCATATTGGTTCTCCAGGTTCAACGCGATGCGTTTTCGATGCAGGAAGCTTAGGTTGAACCGGGCGGAATCTGAATGGCATGCCCACGCAACCCGGCGTTGCGCCTGACGCAACGTGGCGTGAAGCAGAGGGGACACTGATCAGGCCGCCTGCCCGTCCCGTTGCTTGCTCCGCAAAGCGCTGTTGCATGGCCGCCCCATTCAGCGATCGCACCGGGCCTTCTACCATGCCTCCATCTACTCGCATATCGGAGCACGACATGGAAGCGAATCAAGCCCTCGATGCCCAATCGATGGCCCCCGTCACAGGCGCCCGGCCTGCCGCTGCAGGCCCGGGCAAGGCACTGGTCGTCGGGGGGTCTTTGGCCGGACTGTTTGCGGCAACCGCACTGCGCGCGGTCGGGTGGGAGGTGGAGGTGTTCGAGCGTTCGCCCTCCAGCCTCACCAGCCGTGGCGGCGGCATTGTTCTGCAGCCAGAGGTTATCCGTGCATTCTCGTTCGCCGGGATCGACCCGGGTGGTGCCCTTGGCGTGCGTTCGCACGACAGGCTCTATCTGGACCGTAGCGGCGGTATCCGCCACCGCGAACATATGCCGCAGACCCAGACTTCCTGGAATACGCTCTATGCCGCGCTGCTCAGGCGCTTTCCGATGGAAAACTATCACCGGGATGCGCGGCTGACCGGCGTGGCACAGGACGATCACGGCGTCATTGCGACGCTTGCCGATGGCCGGCGGCTACAGGGCGATCTGCTGGTCGGTGCCGATGGGGCGAACTCCACGGTACGAAAGCTCATGCTCCCCGACGTCTCGCCGACCTATGCGGGCTACGTGGTCTGGCGTGGGCTGATCGAAGAGCATCAGTTGCCCGATGCCGCCCGGCCGCTGCTCTATGAGAATTTCGTGTTCCAGCAGGAGCCGGAGTCCCTGATGCTGCAGTACATGGTTCCCGGTGCCGATGGCTCGACCACCCCCGGTCACCGCCGCTTCAACTGGCTCTGGTACCTGAAGGCAGCGCCCGGTGCCGAGCTTGACCGCGTGCTGACAGACCGCGACGGCAAGCGGCGCAGCCATTCCGTTCCGCCGGGCTCGCTCGCTGTCGGGCAGGACAGCTGGATTCGCCAGATGGGGGCGGCGCACGCCAACCCGGCGTTCCAGGCCTTGATCGAGAACACCGACGATATCTTTGTCCAGCAGATCCTGGACCTGCAGGTTCCCCGCATGACCTTTGGGCGAGTCCTGCTGACCGGCGACGCCGCGTTCATTCCCCGCCCCCATACTGCCGGCAGTACGGCCAAGGCGGCCGCCGACGCGGTGGCTCTCGCCAAGGCCCTGGCAGGGGCGCCGGATCTCGATGGCGCTCTGGCGAACTGGCAGCAGGACCGCCTGGCGCAAGGCATGCAGATGACTCAGTGGGGCATCGGCATGGGCGATCGCATCATGGGTATCCGGCAGTCCTGATTCGGACCACGCCGGGGCAGGCTTGATCCTGACGCAGGATCGGGCAGTGGAGTCTGCCCGGTGTCAGGTTTGACGGTCGGGCGGCGCCTTTGGCGCCGCCCGCTTGCATTGCGGGCGTGCCCGCGGACTCGCGCTACCTGCGCCGCCGGAAGCGCATTTGAGAGTTTCAGTATCAAACAGGCATATGGCTGTCTTGTACTGAAACAAGATGGATTCCGGCTCGGATTGCTCGGACGCGGACAAGCAGTCCAACTGCGTTCGCCGACTGCAAGCGCCGACTGCAAGCGCCGGATGGTATCGCCCGCGGCTCGCAATCCGCTCAGGATGTCCCGTGACAGACTGCAGGCATCGATCGTCGAGGAACTCGCCAATCGCGTCCAGCCCGGTGATTAGCGATGCCGCCCGTTTGCTCGACGCGCCCTCACCGGACTGATCGGCCATCTGTATGGCCTGTGCAGCAGGCAACGAAGCCTGGCACCCGCGACGATCCACCGGGGCCAGGCCACGCGCAAGAAGCAAGGGCGCACCGCGCCGGACGTCATGACTCATGACACCCGGCGCGGTGCGCCCCACGAACATTGCCACGGCGGTCCGGGCAAGCCAGCTTCAGTACTCAGGCGAGCGCAGGATAATCCGTGTAGCCCGTTGCCGCGCCGCCGAAGAAGGTGGCCGGATCGGGCATATTGAGCGCAGCCGAGGTCCTGAGGCGGTGCGGCAGATCCGGATTGGCGATGAACGGCCGTCCGAACGCGATCATGTCGGCGCGCCCGTCGGCAATCGCCCGCTCCGCGGAGGCGCCATCGTAGCCGCCCGCCAGCATCAGCACGCCGCGGTATTCGGCACGCATCGTGCGGATCATGCTGTCCCAGCGCGGGTCGGCAGCTTCGTCCCTGACCGTGCCGACCATCGCGGGCTCCACCAGGTGCAGGTAGGCCAGCGGCGAGGCGCCGAGGCTGCGTGCGATGTAGCCGAAGGTGGCTTCGGGCGTGGCATCGCCCATACCCATGAAGCGGCCCATCGGCGTGAGCCGTACGCCTACGCGTCCCGCACCGATCTCTGCGGTCACGGCTTCCACCACGTCCAGCAGAAAGCGCGCGCGGTTCTCGATGCTGCCACCGTAGGCGTCGGTGCGGTGATTGCTTTCCGAGTTGATGAACTGGTCCAGCAGGTAGCCATTGCCCGCGTGGATTTCCACGCCGTCCATGCCCGCTTCGATGGCATTGCGCGCGGCCTGGCGGTAGTCGTGCACGATCGCGGCGATACCGTCGGCCGTCAGCGCCTGCGGTGTCGGGATTTCGCTCCATACGCCGTTGCCTTCGGCGTCGGCGATAAACGTCTTGCCGGGCACCGGCAGCGCGCTGGGCGCTACCGGCAGCGCGCCGCCGGGCTGGAATGACGGGTGCGAAACACGGCCGACATGCCACAGTTGCAGGAAGATCCGGCCGCCTTCGGCATGCACGGCGTCGGCCACGGCACGCCAGCCTTCGATCTGTTCGGCGGTGTGGATGCCTGGGGTCCAGGCGTAGCCCTGGCCTTGCTGGGAAATCTGCGTGGCTTCGGAAATGATCAGGGCCGCGGATGCACGTTGCCGGTAGTACTCCACGTTCATGGCGGTGGGCACGTTGCCTGGCTGGCCTGCGCGCGAACGCGTCAGCGGCGCCATGGCGACCCGGTGGTTCAGATGCAATGGCCCGATTTGGATGGGCGCAAAAAGATGGGATGTCATGACAGCGACTCCTGTTGACGGATTCTGAACATTGACTGGCTCAGCGTCGCGAAGCGAGCACCAGGGCCACCAGCGAGACCAGGGCCAGGCCGCTGCCGGTAGCGACGACGCCGGACCAGCCGAAGTGCGTGTAGAGCGCGCTGGCCAGTGCGGATCCCACCGCGCCGCCGGCAAAGATGGCGGTCATGTACAGCGCGTTCAGGCGTGCACGGCTGGCGGCATCCAGCGCATAGATCTCACGTTGGCCCAGCACCATGTTCATTTGGACGGCGAAGTCGAGCACGATGCCGGTCAGTGCGAGCCAGTACACACCGCCCGTGCCGCCGACAAGTCCGGGCGCAAAGCTGAGGGCTGCCGCGATCATCGCCACATAGGAGGCAATGCGCGTGCGGCCCGCGTCTGCCAGCCGGCCGGCGATCGGTGCCGCCACCGCGCCCAACGCGCCGACCAGGGCAAAGATGCCGATCTGCGATTGCGACAGGCCATAGTGCCTGGCCAGTTCCAGCGGTGCGGCAGTCCAGAACAGGCTGAACGTGGCAAACAGCAGCGCCTGGTACAGCGATCGCTGGCGCAGCACCGCGTAGCGCGTGAACAGATGCCACAGCGAGCTCAGCAGGCTGGCATAGGTGGCGCGATGCTCCGGCACGCGGCGCGGCAGCGTCGTGGCGATGATGGCCACGGTGGCCAGCGTCATCGCGGCGGCGATATAGAACACTGCGCGCCAGCCGAAGTACTGCGCCAGCATGCTCGACAGTGGCCGCGACAGCAGGATGCCCGAGAGCAGGCCGCCCATGATCGTGCCGACGGTACGGCCACGCAGCGCTTCGGGCGCCAGGTGCGCCGCCAGCGGGATCAGGATCTGCACGCTGACCGAGCTCAGGCCCAGCAGCAGCGAGACCAGCAGGAATACGCCTGGCTGCGACGAGACGGCGGCGCCCACCAGGCTGATGGCGGCGGCTGCGCCGCTGATCATCAGCAGGCGCCGGTTCTCGAGCAGATCGGCCAGCGGCACCAGGAAGAACAGGCCAACGGCATAGCCGATCTGGGTCAGCGACACGATCACGCTGGCGCTTTGGGCGGACAGGCCTACGGCCGGCGCGATCAGCTCGATGATCGGCTGGGCGTAGTAGAGGTTGGCGACCAGTACCCCGGCGCACAGGGAGAACAGGGCGACCAGCGCGGCGGACATTGGCGCGGCCTCATGGCCGACGCTGCTGGCGGTGGGAGAGAGGGTGGTTTTCATGGCTTCGGGTGTCAGGTTGGGGTGCTCAAAGCTTAGGCGCGCGAAAGAGCAATTTGAATCACAACGGGGAGCAAGTCAGCGTTGCGTGGCGCGCAACGCCGTCCGTGCAGGGAGTGCTGCGCAGGGCAGTTTTTTCTCGGGAAGCGGCTGGATTTCCACTTGGGGATCTCTGCGCCACCGCGCTCGGGGATGGCAATTACAGGCCAGGGGCCACGTCCATGATCCGGTGGCCAAGCGCGATGCCCCAGCGCACCAGGCGCCGGTCCGCCGGCAGTTGATCGCGTTCCCACTGCAGCAGCGCGGCGTCGATATCGGCGGCGTGACCCTGCAGCGCGCGCGCCAGGGTCAGCGCATTGGCGGCGGCCTTGCCGGCCCCCGCGCCGGTGTGCGGGCGCGCCACAAAGGCCGCGTCGCCGAGCAACAGCACGCGGCCGAATACCATCCGCGGCGCCTCATAGTCGTGAATCAGCTGAAGGAACGGATCGGGCGTCGCCGTGACCAGGCCAGCCAGCGCGGGCGCCAGGACGTCGAGCGCGGCGACCTTCAGCGCGCGGATCTCGGTGTCCTGCATCGCGCCTGGCGGCAGCGAGTAGCTGTGCCGGTTGCCGGTGCGGTCCTGCAGCAGCGCATCGAGGGCGGGGCCCGATGCGATCCTGCGATACCAGACCCAGTTCTGGCGCCGCTCACCCTCGCGGACGCTGCCGTCTTCGCCGGGGATCCGGTAGGTCAGGAACTGGTGGGCACTGCCATCCTGGAATGCAAACGCGTCCCGCAGGAGCTGGCGGGTGGATGCAAACAGCAGACGTTCGGGCAACACGCCGCGCCATGCGGCATAGCCGGCATAGGCTGGCACCTGGCCGGGCAGCAGCTGGGCGCGCACGCCGGATACCGGGCCGTCGGCGCCGATCATCAGGTCGCCCTGCGCCGTGCGGCCGGAAGCAAATTGCGCAGTGATACGGCTGCCGTCCTGCTCGAATCCGGTAAGCATCTCGCCCGCATGAAGCGCCAGATCGCCGAGGTGGCGCCGCATGCGCTGGTACAGGCCATTCCACGCGATCTGCGTCTGCGGCATATACACGCGCCGGAACGTGCCGTCACGCTCGATGAAGACGCGGTCGCGCGACGGCACGCCGAAATCGTCGCCGTGCGGCACACCGGCAAAGTCCAGTGCGTCGAGCACGGCGGGCTGCAGCACCAGCCCGCCGCCACGGCTGTCCAGCTCCTGGGGCGAGCGCTCGAAGATGTCGACGTCCCAGCCGATCGCGCGCATGCAGACGGCACTGAACAGCCCGCCGAGCGAGCCGCCGATGACAAGGGCGCGGGGTCGTTGCGATGAGGTCATGGGAGCTCCTGCAAGGGTGAATCGGGTTGCCCCGGCGGGCTGCTCAGGGCGCGATCCTGGCCCGCAGCCGTTCGCCGCCGAGCGGCATGTCGCGCACGCGCACGCCGGTGGCATCGAACAAGGCGTTGCCGATGGCGCCGGCGGTCGGGCCCATGGCGGCTTCCGCCACGCCCAGGAATGGCGTACCCGGCCGGTCGATCAGATGCACATTGATCTGCGCGGGTACGGTGGAGAAGCGCATGATCGGGTAGCTTCCCCAGTCGAAACCGCGAATGCCGGCCGCGTCGAAGCGCAGCTGTTCATAGAGCGTCCAGCTGGCCGATTGCAGGATGCCGCCCTCGATCTGGTTGCGCACGCCATCGGGGTTCACGACCTGGCCGCAGTCGACAGCCACTTCGGCGCGCTCCAGGCGCACCAGGCCCGTGTCGCGCTCCACCGAGATTTCCACCGCCATCGCCACGTAGCCCATCAGGTTCTTGTACCGGGCGAAGGCGAAGCCGGCGCCGTGCCTCGGCTTGCGGGCGCGCTGCGGCCAGCCGAACTTGCGCGCCGCCAGCCGGATCACGTCCAGCGCGCGGGGCTCGTCCATATGGCGCAGGCGGAACTGCACCGGGTCCACGCCTGCGGCGTGGGCCAGGTCGTCCATGAAGGTTTCGATCGCGAACACGTTCAGGTGCGCGCCCAGCGAACGCATGGCCGAGGTCCGCAGCGGCATCGTCGGCGAGAAGTTGTTGACGATATGGCGGTTTGGCAGACGGTAGAGGGGAATGGCATTGCGGTCGCCGCCGCCCTCGGGCTGCGTCATCGGCACCGACGGCGCTGACGTGAAGGGCCTGGCCAGATGCGTGGCGGGCAGCAGGCGGCCGGCGTTGACCACGCGCTCATTGTGCGAGCTGCTCCAGAGCGCGTAATCCCAGTTGACGATGGTGCCGTCGGCCGACAGCGAGGCCCTGACCTGCGCGACCATTGCCGGGGTGTAGTGGTCCCACAGGTTCTCCTGGTCGCGCATCCATTGCAGGCGCACCGGCCGGCCCGGCAGCGCGCGCGCCAGGTAGGCCGCGTGCGCCGCCGCATCGTCGGCGCCGTTGTGGCCATAGCAGCCGGACCCTTCCACGTGGATGCAGCGGATCTTGTCCCTGGGCATCGACAGCATCTCGGCCAGCCCGTCGCGAAGCGGATAGACCCCCTGCGAATGCGTCCATACGGTCAGCACGCCGTCCTGCCAATGACCTACCGCGCACGACGGCCCGATCGACCCGTGCATCAGGTATGGCTTGGTGTAGGTGGCTTCGAGGGTCCTGACCGGCGCAGCCATCGGCACGCGCTGCATGCGCGTATCGGCGATGACGATGCGCTCGGTGGCAATCTGCCTGAGCTGCGTGGTCACCTGGCGGGGCTGCGGCAGTGCGCGGCCGCTCCCCCAGCGGCATGCGGCGGAAAGTGCGCGCTGGGCCTGCACCGCCTGCCATTCGCGCTGCGCCACCACGGCCAGCAGGTTGCCATCGCGCACGATGGCGACAAAGCCCGGCGTGGCCCGCGCGCCGGATTCGTCAACGGACTGCAGCGGCGCGTCATAGGCGGGTGGCAGCACCACGCGTGCGTGCACCATCCCGGGCATCTTCAGGTCCTGCACGTAGCTGGCGCCGCCAGTGACCTTGCCCGGGATGTCGAGCCGGGGCAGCGCGGTGCCGATCACCGTGAACGAAGCCGGGTCCCGCAGCGCGGACGTGGGCCGCGCCACGACGTGCAGGTTGACGTCGGCAAGCAACTCGGCGAATGACTTCGAGCGGCCGTCAGCGGCATGCACACGCGCATTGCGCACGGTAAGCGTCGCACGGTCCGTGTGCAGCGTACGCGCGGCCGCGTCGGTAAGCAGGCCCCTTACCTGCGCGGCGGCATGGAGCAGTGCACTGCCGCTGTCCGCCATCGTATGGCTGCCCGCGGTCAGGCCTTCATCCGGGGAGCGCCCCGTGTCGGCGGTCAGGAAGGTGATCTGGCCAGGGTCGGTCTGCAGTTCCTCGGCGGCCACCTGCAGCAGCGCGGTACGCACGCCCGTGCCCAGTTCGACCTTGCCGGTGCAGACCGTGACGCGGTTGTCCGGTGCCACCCGGATCCACGCATCCAGATAGGGGTTGGTCTTGAGGCTGCCAGTCAGCTTCTCGAAATCCCTGGCCACGCGCACGGCGGCGCCTTCGTCGGCCAGGACCATCTCGGCCAGCGCCTGCCTGCCCGGCAGCAAAGTGAAGCCCACCACGAGCGAGCCGGAAACCATGAAGGCCCGGCGCGCGGGGTTGTCCGGGAGTCTCTTGTCGTCGGGGCTCATCGCACGGTCTCCGTCGCGGGTTTGCCTGTGCCGGCGGGGGTTCCGCTGACCGCGCGGATCGCGGCAAGAATGCGCATGTGGGTGCCGCAGCGGCACAGGTTCGGCTCCATATGCTTGCGGATTTCGGCATCGGTGGGATGCGGGTTGGCTTCCAGCAACGCTTGCGCACGCATGATCATTCCGGCGATGCAGTAGCCGCACTGGGCCGCCTGGTGCTCGATGAACGCTTTCTGGAGCGGGCCGGGCCGTTCGGCCGTGCCCAGGCTTTCGATCGTGCGCACCGGCCGCTTGCCTATCGCGGATACCGGCAACAGGCATGAGAAGGTGGGCTTGCCGGCCACCAGCACGGTGCAGGCGCCGCATTGACCCAGTCCGCAGCCGAACTTGGCGCCATGCAGGTCCAGGTCCTCGCGCAGCGCATAGAGCAAAGGGGTCGAAGGATCGATGTCGAGCGAGTGGCTGACGCCATTGACTGTGAGCTGGATCATTTCGCTGCGTCTCCCTGGCGAATACCGGCCACCGCCTGCGTGACGCCATCCCACGGCGGCAAACGGGAATAGGTGGCCCTGAGGTAGGCTGCCAGGTCGCCGATCTGCGCGTCGTCCATGGCTTCATTGAATGGGGGCATGTAATGCAGCGCTTGCTCGCCTTGCCAGGGCACGCCTGCCAGCATCATCTGGATCGCATTGCGCGGTGTGGCGGCATGGATGGCGCTGCTGGTCGCCAGGCCGGGACGGTTGCCGATGCCCTGCATCGGTGCCCTGTCGCCATGGCAGGAGGCACAGGCGCCGGCAAACAGCACGCTGCCGCGCCGGATCGCCGCCTGGTCCGCCGCCGGCACGCCGGCAACGGCGCTTTCGGCGCGGGCGGGCTGCTGGAGCGAGAACAGATAGGTGGCCATGGCTTCCACGTCGGCCTGCGGCACGGTCGCCAGCTCCTGCGTGACCGGTAGCATTGGCCCGGCGGCGGCGCCATGCGCGGACGAAATGCCAGTGCGCAGGTAAGTGACAAGCTGCGCCTCTGTCCACGGCACCGGGCCATGCGCCAGGCGGGTCAGGGGCGGTGCCTCCCAGCCGTCGATCACACCGCCTTCGAAGGCTTTGCCCCATGTCTCGCCGCCGATGAGGTTCAGCGGCGTATGGCAGGCGGCGCAGTGGCCGAGGCCGTTCATGAGTTCGCGGCCGCGATGCCACTGCGCGCTGCGCGAGCTGTCCGGGGCCTCGGGGCCGGTGCGCAGGAACAGGACATTCCAGAACGCCACGAGCGGCCGGAAGTTCAGCGGAAAGATGAGATCGTCGGGCGGGGCCTTGGCAACCACCGGGTCGCGGCGCATCAGGTAGGCATAGGCTGCAGCGATGTCCTCGTCGGGCATGCGCGTGTAATGGATATACGGGAAGGCGGGATAGAGCTGATGTCCATCGCGCGAGATGCCGCGGCGCATGGCGCGCGTGAAGGCTTCCAGCGACCACGTGCCGATGCCGGTTGCAGGATCGGGCGTGATGTTGGTGGAGTAGAGGGTGCCGAACGGCGTCGACAATGGCAGCCCGCCGGCATAGGGCTTGCCGTCGCGGGCGGTATGGCAGACCGCGCAGTCTCCCAGGGCAACCACGCGCGCACCGCGCAGCGTCAGCGGCTCGTCGAAGGAGGACGGTGCCGGTGGCTTGATGGGGGCCATCGCCGTCTCCCACATCAGGTAGAGCGCAACGCCCGCCACCGCCACGACGGCGACCGCCAGCATGGGGATCCACCGATTTTGCACCTTCATGGTTCGGGCCTCCCCGGCGTTCACGCTTGTTGATGGGAAGCGTAGGAGGGGGGTGGGGTGCCGGCAATTACCGGGTGGTGGGTGCCCTGTCAGACCTTGGTATGAGTGGGATGCCCCGAGCAGCGGGTGCCCGCCGCGGGTCGCGACCGGGCAGCGCGGGCAATGCCGTGGTGCCTGGCGGCAAGTTCCGGGCCGGTTCAGACACTCGGCGTCGCCAGGCCCGCTTGCCGGTCAGGCGCGATGCCGACGGCCCGAGCGCCCGACTCCGGCCGGTTTGACGCCCTTGGTGGACGCCGCGGGCGTCAGTTTTCGCTGGAGCATGGCCGCCATCGCGAATTCGGTGAAGGCGCGCACGGCACGCGGTATCTGTTTTCGGCTCAGGTAGACGAAATACACGCCCACGTCTTCGAGTCCGTGGCCGGGCAGTACCTCCAGCAGCTCGCCTTGCTGAACATAGGGGGCCGTCATCAATGTCGGCAGCAGCGCGATACCCAGTCCGGCGACTGCGCCGCCGACCTGTGCCTGGGTCGTGTTGGCCTGAAAACGGCCGCTGACCGACACCTCCGTGCTTCCATCCGGACCGTCGAGCCGCCAGATGGCGGGCGCCCCGGTACGCGTCGGCTGTGTGATGCAGTCATGCCCGGAGAGCTCCTGCGGCGCCGTTGGCGCCCCGTGTGCCGCCAGATAGGCCGGACTTGCCACCATCGTCACTCGGCCCGAGGCGATCTGCCGCGCGACCAGGGACGGCTCGACGGTCTTCCCTGCGCGCAGCGCCACGTCGATGCCATCGCGGAGCAGGTCGGCGCGCGCGTCGCTCAACTCGAATTCCAGGCGCACGCCCGGATGCTCCGCCAGGAATTTGGCGATCAGATCGAGGGGGAACCAGCTGAAAAAGTCGACCGACACGGCAACGCGAACCTTTCCTGCCGGCGCCTTGCCGGCGTCGATCAGTTCCTGTGCCGATTGCGTCAGTGCGTCGACCTGTTCGGCGCACTGCGTGAAGAACGTATGTCCCGCATCCGTGAGCGCCAGACGCCGCGTCGAACGCTGCATCAGCCGGACCCCGAGCCGGCGCTCGAGCTGCTGGATCCGTCGACTGCCGGTGCTGGGCGGTATCCCGAGTCGCCGACCGGCCTCGGCGAAGCTGCCGGCGCGCACAACCTCCACGAACAGCGCGATGTCATTCAGATCCATCATCGATTCCACCCATTTTTGCACGAGTGCATCCCATTATACCGTCTGGTAATCGAATCTGCCGCCATCTATATTTCGGCCACTGGAACTTGCGCTGTACTGAGGAACCCATGGCATTGAATGCTCTGCCGGCCGCGCCGCGCGGCTATACGCGGACCGCGGTTACGCTGCATTGGCTGATCGCGCTGCTGATCGTCAGCGGCTTTGCACTAGGCTGGGTGATGACCGACATTCCCGGTTTCACGCCGGCGAAGCTCAGGTACTTCTCATGGCACAAGTGGATCGGCGTGACCGTGTTCGCGCTTGCGATCGTGCGTGTGCTATGGCGCGCGACCCATATGCCGCCGCCGCTGCCGGCCGGCATGTCGCTGCCGCAGCGGATCGGCGCCCATGGCGTGCACGGGCTGCTGTACGTGCTGATGCTCGCGATCCCGGCGACAGGCTACGTGTACAGCTCGGCGTCGAACATTCCTGTCGTGTACCTCGGCATCTTGCCGCTGCCGCGCCTGATCGATCCCGATCCGGTGCTGAAGGAAAGCTTCAAGACGCTCCATATGTCCTTGAATTACGTTCTGCTTGCGCTCGTCGCGGTGCATATGCTCGCCGCCGCCAAGCACCAGCTGCTGGACCGTGATGGCCTGCTGTCGCGGATGCTTCCTTTTGCCAAATGAGAAGGGTTTTATGAAGGTGTCTCTTTCCCGCTCCATGCTGACCGCTTTCGCCGCGGTCGCGTTCGCCGCGTCGGGCGCGGCGCTGGCCGACGTCGATCTGGCGAAGAGCAAGGTGTCCGCCGTATCGAAGCAGATGAACGTGCCGACAGAGGGCGTGTTCAAGAAATTCGCGGCACAGGTCAGGTTCGATCCGGCGGCGGCCGCGCAGGGCAGCGCGCAGGTGACGATCGACGTCGCCAGCTACGACCTTGGCGACAAGATGTACAACGACCAGGTCGCCGGCAAGGACTGGTTCGACGCGAAGACGTATCCGCAGGCGACCTTTGTGTCGTCGGCGATCGCGCCCGCGGGTAGCAACAAGTACAGCGTGACCGGCAAGCTGACGATCAAAGGCAAGGCCGAGACCGTCACGATGCCGGTCACCATTACCCAGAGCGGTGCGTCGCAGACCTTCGACGGCGTGCTGCCGATCAAACGCTCGGCATTCAACATCGGCACGGGCGAGTGGAAAGACACCGCGGTGGTCGCCGACGAGGTGCAGATCAGGTTTCATATCGTCGCCGCGAAATAAGCGCGGCAACGTCACATCATCGGACCCGCGCGCGAGCGCGGCAATGATTCCAAGGAGATTGACTTGAAGAAGCATCTTGTGATTGCGGCGAGTGCGCTCGCCGCCTCGCTGTCGTTCCCGGCATTCGCCGATGTCGCGACCTACCAGTTCGACTCGACCCACACGTACCCGAGTTTCGAGGCCGACCACCTCGGCGGCCTGTCGGTCTGGCGCGGCAAGTTCGACAAGTCGCAGGGCTCGGTGACGCTGGATCGCGCGGCGAAGAGCGGCGCTGTCGAGGTCACGACCGACATCGCGTCGGTCGGCACCGGCAACACCACGCTCGACGAGCAGCTGCAGACGGCCGAGTTCTTCGATGCGGCGAAATACCCGAAAGCGACCTACAAGGGCACGATCAAGTTCGACGGCGACAAGCCGGCCTCGGTCGTCGGCAACCTGACGCTGCACGGCGTGACCAGGCCGCTGACACTCAAGATCAACGCGTTCAAATGCATGCCGCACCCGATGCTCAAGCGCGAGGTATGCGGCGTCGACGCGGCGGGTGAATTCGATCGCGCCGACTTCGGCGTCGATTTCGGCAAGGCGTACGGCTTCAATATGAAGACCAAGCTGCTGATTACGGCCGAAGCGCTCAAGCAGTAAACCACCGCTTTGCGGCGCGCGCCGTCCTCGCGACTTTAGTTGTCCATTCTGTTCCGCACGTTATCGCGGACCGCGCTATTGCAGCAAAACCCGTGAGGAAATGGGTTCTCGGGTGACGGATTGCGCGCATGGGCAGGACTCAATATCTTCTTATCGTTCTATTGATGGCAATGATGCGTTTGATCATAGGACATATGCAAGAGATCGTTGTCCATCTAGCATTTAAATCATCACCTGCATCAGCGCTGAATGGTTAGTCAAAGCCTGTCGCGCGGGTTTCCGGCAAACGCATCGTCTGCCACTTCGGAGATAAATCTCATGAAATTGCTACACGTAGATTCCAGCATCCTCGGGCAAGGTTCCGTCAGCCGCGATCTGTCGGCAGAGGTGGTCGCCACCTTCCGGGCCAGCCAGCCTGACCTTGTCATCACGCGTCTCGATCTTGCCGCCACACCGATCGGCCATCTGACGGCAGCGCACCTCGCGGCCGCGCAAGGCGCTCCGGTCGACGAGGCATTGAAGTCCGACATCGCCGTGGGCCAGACCGCGCTCGAGGAGTTCCTGGCCGCCGACACCGTGGTCATCGGTGCGCCGATGTACAACCTTGGCGTGCCGTCTCAACTGAAGGCCTGGATCGACCGCATCTCTGTCGCCGGCAAGACGTTCCGCTACGGCGAGCACGGCCCGGTGGGACTGTGTGGCGGCAAGAAGCTGATCATCGCCTCGTCGCGCGGTGGGGTTTACAGCGAAGGCTCGCCCGCCGCCATGTTCGATCACCAGGAGACCTATCTGAAGGCGGCCTTCGGCTTTCTGGGCATCACGGATATCACCTTCATTCGCGCGGAAGGTGTGGCGATGGGTCCGGAGGCACGCAGCGGGGCCATTGCCTCGGCGAAGAAAGAGACCGCCGCGCTCGCTGCGTGACATAGCACCGGCCGCACCCGATTGACCAGGACAAAGGAGCCCCGGCATGACCCATTCCATCCACGGCGACAAACGCTGGCTGGCGCTGATCGTTCTGTGCCTCGGCGTGCTCATGATCGTGCTCGATACGACGATCGTCAATGTTGCCTTGCCGTCGATCGCCGCGGACCTCGGCTTTAGCGAGACCTCGCTGGTGTGGGTGGTCAATGCCTACATGCTGACCTTCGGGGGCTGCCTGCTGCTGGGCGGCCGGCTGGGCGATCTTTACGGCCATCGCAAGCTGTTCCTCGGCGGCATTACGCTGTTCACGCTGGCGTCGCTCGCATGCGGCATGGCGAATTCGCAGATCCTGCTGGTCGGCGCACGTGCCGTGCAGGGCTTTGGCGGCGCGGTCGTCTCCGCGGTTTCGCTGTCGCTGATCATGAATCTGTTCACCGAGCCCGGCGAGCGGGCCAAGGCGATGGGCGTGTACGGCTTCGTCTGCGCGGGGGGCGGCACCATCGGCGTACTGCTCGGCGGTCTGCTGACCAACCTGCTGAGCTGGCACTGGATCTTTCTCGTCAACCTGCCCATCGGCATTGCCGTCTATGCGCTGTGCGTCTCGCTCTTGCCGTCAGCACGCGGCCATGCACATGGCGAACGCCTCGACGTGGCCGGCGCGGCCACGGTGACGGCTTCGCTGATGCTCGCCGTGTACGCGGTCGTGAACGGCAACGAAGCGGGCTGGACTTCGGCGCAGACGCTGGGCCTGCTGGTCGCCGCGCTGGCGCTGTTGGCCGTGTTTCTCGTGATCGAAGCGCGCGTGCGGCATCCGTTGATGCCGCTCGGCCTGTTCCGCCTGCGCAATGTCGCGACTGCCAATGTGGTCGGCGTACTCTGGGCGGGGGCGATGTTCGCGTGGTTCTTCATCTCCGCCTTGTATCTGCAGCGCGTGCTCGGCTACGGGCCCCTGCAGGTCGGGCTCGCATTCTTGCCAGCCAGTCTGCTCATGGCTTTCTGTTCGCTGGGCCTGTCGGCGCGCCTGGTGATGCGCTTCGGTCTGCGCCTTCCGCTTGCCGTCGGGCTGCTCGTCGCCGCGTGTGGCCTCGCGCTGTTCGCACGCGCACCGGAGAACGCCATCTTCGTGCTTGACGTGCTGCCCGGCATGATTCTGTTCGGCTTCGGTGCTGGCATTGCATTCAATGCCGTGCTGCTGGCTGCCATGAGCGACGTCGATCCGGGCGATTCGGGCCTTGCGTCCGGTATCGTCAATACCTCATTGATGATGGGGGGCGCACTCGGCCTCGCGGTGCTCGCTAGTCTCGCGGCCGCGCGCAGCGATGCGATGCAGGCTTCCGGAAGCGCCACGGCGGCGCTCAACAGCGGCTATCACGTGGCCTTTCTGTTCGGCGCGGTCCTCGCGGCGGCGGCGGGCGTGCTGGGTGGTTTGCTGTTGCGTCCTGGGCAGCCAGGCGGCGCCGGCGTGCGACCGGTTGCTGAGGGTCACGGCGTGACGACAGCCGGCCCCGCGGCCACAACCGGCAATGCGGCGGCGACAGAGCCCTACTGACCGAACATGAACCGCGAGTCCTGTCGGGTTTCCGCATGGGACTCGTCCAGAAATATCGGCTACCCGCGCGCCGGCGGTTCGCATAACGCCCGGGGTAGCGAAGCTTTCCCACTCAGAACGAACTAACCGATCCATTCGTCAGGTCGCCTGCGCCCAGCGCGTGTGCGCGTCAAGGGCTCACCCTAGCCCAGGCCGTGATCAGATCGAGGCCCGTACCAGCGCGCTCCTGATGGCGGGCCTCGCCGCAAAGCAGTCTGACACTCCTGACAAGGCCCCGCAATGAAGTTTTCCGCACCGCGTCTCTGGACACCACGATTGAGCCTGCTGGGCGCCATCCTGCTTTGGGGTTGCGCTGTCGGGCCCGACTACGTCCGGCCGACGACCGCGCAAGGCGCCGGTTACTCGCGCGACGAGCTTCCGGTCGCCACCGCATCCGCCGATGTGTCGGGCGGCAATTCCCAGCGCCTGGTCGCCGGCAAGGACATTCCGGGGCTTTGGTGGACCTTGTTCCGGTCGCCCGCGCTGAATGAACTCGTGGAAGAGGCGATGCGCGCCAACCCGGACGTCGCGGCCGCGCAGGCTTCGCTGCGTCAGGCAAACGAACTGGTGTACGCCGATCGCGCGTCGCTCTTTCCGACGGTGGGTGCAAGCGCGTCCTCCACCAGGGAAAAGACCTCCTTTGGCGGGTTTGCCCCCCAGTTACTGACCGTTCACACCGCATCGCTGAGTGTCTCCTATGCGCCAGACGTGTTCGGCGGCACGCGCCGCCAGATCGAATCAGCGTCGGCGCAGGCAGAGTACGAGTGGTTTCAGCTGGAGGCGACGTACCTTACGTTGACGGCCAATGTCGTCAATACCGCGGTGACACTCGCATCGATTCGGGATCAGATTGCCGCGACGCAGGAAATCGTGCGTCTCCAGACAGCGCAGCTCGACCTGGTGAAGTCGCGTCTTCGACTGGGGGCAGTATCCAATGTCGACGTCCTTGCGCAGGAAGCCGCGTTAGCGCAAACGCGGGCGACCCTTCCTTCGCTGCAGAAGCAACTTGACCAGGCCCGCAACCAGATGACCGCCTACCTGGGGCGCTTCCCCAACCAGGAGCGGGTCGAGCACTTTGAACTGGCGGGGCTTCATCTGCCGGACGAGCTGCCTGTCAGCCTGCCATCGGCGATCGTGGAGCAGCGCCCCGATGTACGCGCCGCGGAAGCGCATTTGCACCAGGCCAGCGCCAACGTCGGCGTTGCCATCGCCAACCAGTTGCCGCAGTTCAGCCTTACCGGCTCGCTGGGAAGCAATGCATCCAGTCTTGCGAATCTGTTCTCGTCCGGGACCGGCATCTGGAGCCTGGTCGGCTCGGTGACGCAAACGATCTTCGATGCGGGAGCGCTCAGGCATCGCAAGCTGGCGGCGGACGCCGCTTTCGACGCATCCGCGGCGCAGTACCGCGGCACGGTCATCAGTGCATTCCAGGACGTCGCCAACGCACTGCGAGCACTCGAAACCGATGCGGAATCCCTCAAGGAACAGGTGGCAGCCGAGCGCGCGGCGCGCGATAGCCTGAACCTCACGCAGACCCAGTACCGGCTCGGCGCGGTGGGTTACGTCAATCTGCTGAACGCCCAGCAAACCTACCAGAACGCCATCCTGGCACGCGTCCGGGCTCAGGCCAGCCGCTACAGCGACACCGTTGCGCTGTTCCAGGCGTTGGGCGGCGGCTGGTGGAACCGTACCGAAGCGCTTGCACAGGTGGCAAGCGAAACGACTTCTTCGCCCCGCGTTGAGCAACGGAATCCGTGAGAATACCCATGTCAGATAACACGCTTAATCCCTCCGCCCGGGTGGAAACCTCTGGCGCACGTTCCAGGCGCCGCCTGCTGCGGCCAGTGTTGATCATGCTCGGCGCGGTCCTGGTCATTGTGCTGATCATCGCCGGAACAAAATTTGTCCAGATCTCCAGGGTGATCGCGCAGGCGAAGGCCCCTCAGCCTCCGGCTGCGGTGACCGCCATGGCTGCCCGGTTCGCCGATTGGCAGCCCAGTGTTTCAGCCGTGGGGTCCATGAAGGCCTACCGTGGCGTTGACGTGACCACCGAAGTCGGGGGCATTGTCCGCGCCATCGCCTTCAAATCGGGGCAGGACGTTTCCGCCCGCGAGGTCCTCCTGCAACTCAATGCAGACACGGATCTTGCTCAACTACGCTCGCTGGAGGCGACGGCCAATCTGGCTGCCACGGTTCTGCAGCGGGACAGGGCGCAGCTCAAGGAAAACGCCATTTCCCAGGCACAGGTCGATGCCGATGAGAGCGACTGGAAATCCAGGCACGCCGCGGTCGAGCAGCAACGTGCCTTGATCGCAAAAAAGTCGATCACCGCGCCATTTGCAGGACGTATCGGCATCACCAGCATCAACCCTGGCCAATACCTCAATCCCGGCGACAAGATTGCGACCCTGACCACGCTCGATCCGATCTACATCGACTTCAACGTGCCCCAGGGTCAGAAGTCCCAGATTGCGTTGGGACAGACCGTCTCTGTCAGCACGGAAGGGCTTCCCGGGCAGATGTTCTCTGGCCAGGTGACGGCCATCGACACGAAAGTCGATCAGACCACGCGGAACGTGACGGTGGAGGCGACCGTCCCGAATCCGCAGCAGCTGTTGCTGCCCGGGATGTTTGCCCGTGCCGTCGTCACATCGGGATCCCCTCAGCGCCATCTGACCGTTCCGCAGACGGCCGTGACCTATAACCCCTATGGCACCACCGTTTTCATCGCCGCCATGAAAAGGAATGCGCAGGGGCAAGGCGTGCTGACCGCGCAGCAAACCTTCATCCAGGCCGGGGCGACGCGCGGCGATCAGGTCGCCGTACTGAGCGGATTGAAGGAAGGCGACATGGTGATCACGAGTGGCCAGATGAAGCTCAAGAATGGCTCGCCGGTGAAGATCGACAACAGCAACCAGCCGGCGAATGAGGCGACCCCAACGCCGCAGGAAAAGTGAGGCTGCCATGAAATTCACAGACATCTTCATCAGGCGGCCGGTCTGGGCAGTCGTCATTTCAGCGCTGATCCTGATTCTGGGCATGCGCGCCATCTCCAGCCTTCCCGTCGCGCAGTGGCCACGCACCGAGAATGCGGTCGTCACCATTACGACCAATTACTACGGTGCCGATGCGGCGACCGTCGCGGGATTCATTACACAGCCGCTCGAATCCGCGATTGCCCAGGCTCAGGGGATCGACTATCTCTCCTCGTCGAGCGTGTTGGGCGTTTCGACGATCACCGCGACGCTGCGGCTCAATTACGATGCAACCAAGGCCCTGACGGAGATCAACACCCAGGTCACTTCGGTTCGGAACCAGTTGCCGGCCCAGGCGCAGCAGCCGGTGCTCTCCGTCGCTGTCGGCCAGACCACCGATGCCATGTACATCGGCTTCTATAGCGACACTCTGCCCACCAACAACATCACCGATTACCTGGTCCGGGTCGTAAAACCCAAGCTCGATTCGATCGAAGGGGTGCAGACAGCCGAGATCCTGGGAGGGCGCCAGTTCGCCCTGCGCGCCTGGCTGGATCCGGCCAAGCTGGCGGCCCACAACGTTTCCGCGCAGGATGTCTATGCCGCGTTGTCGAGCAACAACTATCTGTCTGCGCTCGGTTCGACCAAGGGCCAGATGGTCACGGTGGATCTGACGGCCGGCACCGACCTGCATAACGTTGAAGAATTCAGGCAGCTCATCGTCAAGCAGAGCGGGGACGCGCTGGTGCACCTCCAGGATGTGGCCACCGTGACGCTCGGGGCCGAGGACTACAACACCAGCGTGGCCTTCTCCGGGAAGCGCTCTGTATTCGTCGGCATCAAGGTTGCCCCGAACGCCAACATCCTGACTGTCGCCGCAAAGATCCGCTCGATCTTCCCGGAGCTTCAATCGCAGCTACCCTCCGGCGTTACCGGCGCCATCGTCTACGACTCGACGGAATACATCAATACGTCGATCGAGGAAGTGGTCAAGACGCTGGCCGAAGCGCTGGTCATCGTCACGATCGTGATCTACCTGTTCATTGGCTCGTTCCGCGCCGTCATCGTTCCGCTGGTGGCGATACCGCTTTCGCTGGTCGGTACGTTTTTCATCATGTTCGTTCTCGGCTATTCCATCAATTTGCTGACGCTTCTTGCGTTGGTGCTTGCGATCGGGCTCGTCGTGGACGACGCCATCATCGTGGTGGAGAACGTCGACCGCCATATCAAGGAGGAAGGCAAGGGTGTACTTGAAGCGGCACTCATTGCGGCTCGCGAACTCGGTGGCCCGATTGTCGCCATGACCGTGGTCCTGGTGGCGGCGTACGTTCCCATCGGCCTGCGAACCGGCCTGACTGGCGCGTTGTTCAAGGAGTTTTGCTTCTCCCTCGCGGGCGCGGTCGTTGTTTCCGCTGTCGTGGCGCTCACGCTCTCCCCGATGATGACGTCGCGCATGTTCAGGAGCGGTCAGGAGGAGGGGCGCTTCGCGCTGCTGCTGGACCGCTACTTCGACCGGCTTCGCGGCGGCTATCACTTCATTCTTGCCAAAGCGGTCGGCGTTTGGCCGGTTCTGGTCGCATTCGGATTCATCCTCTTTCTGCTGGCGGGGGCGGCCGCGCTCACCGCGAAGAGCGAACTGTCTCCAACCGAAGACCAGGGCCTGGTGTTCATGCAGATCAAGGGTGCGGCCAATGCTTCGCCCGGGCAGATGCAGCGGATCGCTGACCAGGCCTATCAGATCGCACGCAAGGAACCCGAATACAGCCAGATGTTCCAGTTGACGGGCGTACCTTCGCTCAATCAGGGATTGGGAGGGGTCTTGCTCAAGCCGTGGGCGCAACGTGACCGCACGCAGGCTGACCTCGTGCTTGACCTCCAGCGTAAGTGGAACAACGTCCCTGGCGCGCAGATTGCCGCGTTTCCGCTGCCCTCGTTGCCCGGGTCGCAGGGGTTGCCGGTTCAGTTCGCCATCACCACGACCGAGCCGATCGAGAACCTGAACGAGGTCGCCAGGGCGGTGATGGCAGAGGCGCAGAATCAGCAACTCTTCTGGTTCTCGGACCTCGATCTCAAGCTCGACAAGCCTCAGGCGAAGGTGGTTGTCGACCGTGAGAAGCTCGCCGCCATGGGAATGACGGAGGCGGATTTTGGTGCTGCGCTGTCAGCGGCGCTCGGTGGCAACTACGTGAACTATTTCTCGATTGCCGGGCGCTCGTACAAGGTGATTCCGCAAATCCTGCAGGTCGACCGGCTCAATCCGGATCAAGTCCTCGACAACTACATCCGCACGCCGTCCGGAGCCATGGTTCCCGCGCGCACCGTGGCCCATGTCGAGACGTCGGTCCAGCCGCAGTCGATCAATCACTTCCAGCAGCTCAATTCAGCCACGATCTCGGGTGTCAGCGGGCTCTCCCAGGGCGAGTTGCTGCCCAGGTTGCAAGCCATCCTGAGCAAGGTTGCGCCAAAAGGCTATTCGGCCGACTACGCGGGAGAATCACGTCAGTTTGTGCAGGAGTCCGGTGGCTTCCTGGGTCTGCTCCTGTTTTCGGTCCTGATCGTCTACCTGGCACTTGCTTTCCAGTTCGAGAGCTACCGCGATCCCGTGGTCATCCTGTTCTCGGTGCCGCCGGCGCTCTTTGGCGCGCTCGCCTTCATTACCACGGGATTCGCCTCGATCAACGTGTACACCCAGGTCGGCCTGGTCACCCTGCTTGGGTTGATTACCAAGCACGGGATTCTGATCGTGCAGTTTGCCAACGAACTGCAGCGCGCCGGCCGAAGCAAGCGTGAGGCGATCCAGGAGGCGGCGGCAGTGCGCCTTCGCCCCATCCTCATGACCACGGCAGCCATGGTATTGGGTGTGGCGCCGTTGGTGTGGGCGACCGGCGCCGGCGCCGCGGGCCGCCACGACATGGGGCTGGTGATCTTCGCGGGCCTTGGCATCGGCACGCTGCTGACGTTGTTTGTGGTGCCGGCGATGTACATGTTCGTAGGCAGCACGCACACGCGAGAGGCGGCCGAGAAAGCACCAGGGCCGGGCGCGGCAGTGGCGCTTTCCAGTTCGCAATAGGCGCAGGGGCCGGCTGATTGGCCGCCCTGAGACCGATCCGGCGCGGCTTACGCCATATTGCGGCATGTACCCCGGTCTCGGGCGGAAAGCTAGACTCCGCCGTGGATCGGTATGGTGAACGCGAACATGCTGCCGTACGGCACCAGCGGCGCCGCGCGCAGTTGTCCCTTGTGGTTTTCGATGATCGACCGGCAGATCGACAGCCCCATGCCCATGCCGTTGGCCTTGGTCGTGTAGAAGGGCTGGAAGACCTGTTCAATCAGGTTGTCGCCAATGCCCACGCCGGTGTCGGCCACGCTCAGCTCCAGCGCGGCACTGTCGACGAGGCGCGTGACGATATGCATCACGCGCGGACGGTCGTTCCGCTCGCTCATTGCGTCCAGGGCGTTCACCACCAGGTTCAGGATCACCTGCTGGAGCTGGATGCCGTCGCCGAACACGGTCGGATGTTCGGCATGCAGCGCCAGCTTGACGGCGATGTGGCGCCGCTCGATCTCGCTGCGCGAAATGACCAGGATATGCCGCACGGCCTCGTGGATGTCCACCGGTGCAAGCACGGGCGCGGCATTGCGCGTCAGCGACTGCAAGCTGCGAATCATGTCGCCGGCACGCTGGCCTTCGCTGGCAATGGCCTCCAGGCTTTCGCGTGCATTGGCAATATCGGGAACGGGGCGGGTCAGCCACCGCAGCCCGGCGCCGGCGTTGGAGACGATCGACATCAGCGGCTGGTTGATCTCGTGCGCGATCGACGCGGTAAGCTGTCCGACTGTGGTGGCACGGGCCACGCGAGCCAGGTCGGCCTGCGCGCTGCGCACGGCGTCTTCGGCTTCCCGGCGTGTGGTGATATCGGTGACCGTGCCGACATACACGAGCGTGCCGTCTTCCGCCGGCAGGGGCTCGCCCACGGCTTCCAGGTGGCGTATGGAACCATCCGTGCGGACGATCCGATGCTCGACGCGGATCGGCAGCCACTGTTCGACATGCGTCGTCACCACCTTGCGGATCGCAGCCCTGTCTTCGGGATGCATGCGTGCGACGAAGTCTTCGAAGGCGATCTCGGACTGCGCGGGGTCGAGCTCATAGATGCGCCGCAGCTCTTCCGAGCAATGGAAGCGATCCTGGCGCAGGTCCCAGCGCCAGCTGCCGGTGTGGCTCACTTTCTCGCCCATGACCAGCGAAGCCTCGCTGGCCCGCAAATCACGCTCCACGCTTTTGCGCCGTTCGTTTTCGGAGAGCAGGTCGTCGTACAGACGCGCGGTGCGCAGCGAAATCGCCGCTTGTGCGGCGATCAGCTCCAGCAGCCGCGTCTGATCCAGCGTGAAGGCGTCGCGGAGCAGGCGGTTTTCCAGGTAGAGCGCGCCGATCACTTCGTTGTGCCGCAGCATCGGAATGCAGACGGCCGAGCACTCGGGATGCGCCAGGAGGTAGGGATCCATGACGGACGCGTCAGCGGGTTGAGGCCCGCCCAGCATGGCTACCTGGCCCGAGCGGATGGCCGTATGGAACATCGACAGCGGCAGCGCGTCCGGCGCCAGCCGGTCCTGCACCAGATGCACGCGTATGCCCTCTGTCGAGGTGTCGGCGCACGCCTCCACCAATGGTCCTTCGGGCTGGATGCGTATCAGCAGCCCACGCTGCGCGGTCGCATATTCCAGCGCGACCGTCATCAGCTTGTCGATCAGGCGGTCCAGCCGGATTTCTTCGGTCAACGCCCGCGACGCCTTGATCACGCTTTCGGCGTCAACTGACTGCTGACCGCCGCCCAGGTACCAGGTGCGCGGCGCTGCGGTGTCGACAAGATCGGGATGCTGCGCCTCCATCTGCGCGACCTTGCCGGTGGCGCCCCAGCGCAGATAGTGATCCCGGGCAGCGCGCCGATGCGCCCGTGCCGCCGATCCCAGTCCCAGCGTGCTGCAGTGCCGCGCCGCCCGCTCATAGGCCAGGGCGGCGATCTGCACGAATCCTTGTGCCGCCGCTTGCGCAATCGCCGCTTCGTAGCCGGCCATGGCGCCCAGCGCGTCGCCTTCCAGCCTTGCCAGTTCCGCCTCTACCAGCAGCGCCTTGTCGCTGAACATCGCCGGGTTGGCATCGGCCCAGGTACGGATCTGGCGTGCATCGGCGCGCAGCGTCTGCCATGCCGCCGGGTCCGGCGAGCCGGGCAGGGTGGCGATGGCCAGCGCGCGGTACAGGTGAAAGTCGAGCTGGTGGATGTGGCCCGGCGCCGACCAGGCCAGGCGCGCTGCCCGGTCCAGGCACTGTGCTGCCAGCTCAGGCTGATCCGCGAGAAACAGGATCGTGGCACGATAGAGCCAGTGCCAGAACACGGACGTCGAAAGTCGTTCGCCGGCAGCGCCGTCCGCGGCATCGAAATCGAGCGCGGGGGCGTCCTGGGATGGAAATCCCGCCGTGCGCAGGCCATCGACATAGCGCTGCTGCAACTGCAGGATCTGCTCGACGTCATGAAAGCCGGCACGGCGCACCACTTCCAGCCCGCGCCCGATCTCGGCCTGGATTTCGTCCAGGCGGTCCCCGCGAACCATCATGATGGCGACGATGTGGCAGCACTCGTAGCATGCCGTGGTCAGGTCGCCGTGGGCCATGCCCGAGGCCAGGCCCGCGCGCGCGCACTCCATCGAATACGACAGCGGCTGGGTCCATACGCTGAGCTGGTCCAGGGGCAGAAGCGTGCGGGCTTCGTAGGCGGCGTAGCCATGATGCGTGACCAGCCGGCGGGCCATTTCCCCATAGCGGAAGCCGTCGGCAAAGGCGCCGTAGCGGTGGCAGACCATGACCCCCAGCCACGCCAGTGATGCGGTGGAGGGTGCGGCCATGCCGTGCGCGAGCGTGAGCCGCAGCATTTCGCAATGGCCGAGAAAGGCAAGATTCTCGTCGGTGAAGCTGGCCGGTACCAGCAGCGCGGACAGCAGGCTCATCGCGGCCTCGGTCTCTGCATCGCGAACCTGTGCCAGCGCGATGATCCCGGGCAGCTGGTCCGGCGCCAGCAGCGGGCGGATCGCGTTGTACGACGCGTCGCATACCGCCGCGCCCGGGTGCGGGCTCAGCGCGATGCCGAGCGGACGCAGGCTGGCGATCGCGGTCTCGACGGCAAGCGTGTTCTCCGAGCGGCGCGTATGCATTTCGATCTTGAGCCGGTAGACGCCGGCTTGCTGCAGCAGGCTCGCCGGTTGGTGGATCAGCCGGGAGGCCAGCGCCAGCGCCTCATCGAGGCGTCCTAGCTGGAACCAGCAGGTCGCCTGTTGTTCGAGCAAGGCAAAGTGCAGGACCTGGCCAGCATCCGGCTGTGCGCTGGCCTTGCGCACGAAGGCCATGCCGGCTTCCACATAGCCCAGCGCCGCACCATACGCCGCCGCGCGCCGGGCGCGCAATGCGGCCGTGTGGAACAACCAGGCCACTTCCAGCGCCTCCTCCGGCGTCGTGACCAGTGCCTCGGCCTGCGCCAGCAGGCCGCTGGCACGGAACAGTACGTCGTCGCGCACCTCGTCGCCGACATCGTCGCGCACCCGGGCCGCCAGCAGCCGGCCGGCGCGCAGGCAGACATCGGCATGCTCGGCGGCCGCCAGTCCGGCGTGCGCCGCTTCCTGGACGCGGTCGTGCACAAAGGCATAGGCGCCGTCTTGCGCCAGCAATACCACGCCGGCGGCACGGGCCGGCGCCAGCCGGGCGTGCAGCGCGCGTTCGTTGAGGGCGAAGGTTCCGCACAGCAGGGATATTTCGGCGCGACGGCCCAGGCAAGCCATGCCGCCCAGCAATCGGCGGGTTGCATCGGGCAGGCGGCCCAGGCGCTGCAGCACCAGCGCCGCCACGTTATCGGTCAGCGCATGCTGCGCGATGCGTGGGAGATCGTACTGCCAGCCATCCGCATCGGACGAAAACACGAGCAGCCGGTCATCGACCAGCGTGGTCAGGAACTGGATGACGAAGAAGGGGTTGCCTAGCGTCTTGTCATGTACAAGCCGGGCCAGCGGCAGAAGTGCCCGCGCCGGCGTACGCAAGGTCTCCGCCAGCAGGTTGGCCACGGTCGCCTCGGAAAACCCGTCCAGCACCACGTCGTGTACCGGCACGCTTTGCCGCAGGCGTACCAGCGCATCGGCCCCGGGGGCTCGTGCGCTGCAGACCAGCAGCAGCGGCGGCGGGGCAGGGTGACGCACCAGCCGGGCAAGCAGATGCCGCGACGGTGTGTCCAGCCACTGGCAATCGTCGATCAGCAATACGAACGGGCAGTCCGGGCGCGAGAATGCGCTCACCAGTTGGCGCATCGCAAGATCGACATGGACATCGGCGTCGGTGGTTTCCGAGGCGGGCAGCGGCGGGAAATCGTTCACCAGCAGTCGCAGCGCCGGCGCAATGCTGCACGCCAGTTCACCGTAGGCGCCCAGGCAATGCATCAGGCGTCCTTGCCACGCGCGGACTTCGTCCTCGGGCAGGCCAAGGATCTGGTGGACCAGCCCCTGGAAGGCCTCGGCGACTGGCGCGTATGGCACGTCCTGGCGGAACTGGTCGGCCTTGCCAAGGGCGCACCATGCGCGCTGCGGCCGCAGCGACCTGGCGAAGGCCTGCATCAGCGCGGATTTGCCGATCCCCGACGGGCCCGTCAGCGCCACCGCCGTGGAGCATTTGGCGGTGATCACGCGGCCAAACGCCGCGGACAGTTGGTGCAAGGCGGCATCGCGCGCAAACAGGCCATCGGGCAGGTCGAGGCCGGCGGGCTGATCGCGCTCGCCGGGCGCGAAAGGCGCGATGTCCCCGGTCGCCTGCCACGCTGCCATGCAGCGCCGCAGGTCGACCTCAAGCCCGGCGGCCGACTGGTAGCGGCGGCTCGGGTTCTTGTCGAGCAGCTTGAGCACGACGCGGGAAAGGGGTTCCGGAATCTCCGGGACGATCTTGTGGAGCGGCACCGGCGCACTGGCCACATGGCTGTGGATCCATTCAGCCAGGTCGCCCGGATTCCTGGCGACGAGCGGCAACTGCCCGGTCAGCAACTGATAGAGGATCACGCCAAGCGAGTACAGGTCGCTGCGGGCATCGATGGCATGGCGTGTACGGCCGGTATGCTCTGGCGACATGTAGGCCGGCGCTTCGCCACCCATCATCATCGCCGCGGGCTGCGCGTGGCTGGCGTCATGGTGACCCGGCCCACCGGACTGGCGCACCGCAAAGCCGAAATGGCCGATACGGCATTGACCCGCCGCATCGATGAACAGGCTGGACGGGGTCACCGCCCGGTGGATCAGGCCGCTCTCATGCGTGGATTTCAGCGCGGCGGTGGCGCCGAGTGCAATGCCCAGTACGCGTCCCACGGTCTGGCGCCCTGGCAGCAACCTGACCAAAGGGTCGTCGGCGCGATCGTCATAAAGCGAGGCTATGCCGCTCCGGTAGTGGCTGATGCCGCGCGGAACCAGCGCCCAGTCATCGCGCAGCAGCGTGCGCAGCGCGTATTCGTTTCGGATACGGTGCGCGGCATCGCATTCCACCTGGTTCGACGCGGCATGCGCGATCAATACGCTCCCGCCAGTGGATGCATGAATGCCGCGCGAGAAGGCGACGATGCCATCCTGATGGATCGTCTCGAAACGATAGTCGGATAACGCGATAGCGTCTGGCTGGCCGATATTGTCGGTCGTCATGGTGCGGCGCTGAGGGTGGCCAGGTCGAGGAGGCGCACGTGTTGTCCTGTGGCATGGCTGACGCAAACGTCGTCGGTGACAATGGCGAACACGGGAATGGCTGTCACGCGAAATCTTTCAATAGTCATGGCCGATGACAGGGATTCCAACGCGTCCACTGCCCGCCTGGACAGCATAGCCCCGTCGGACTGCGCTTCGTATAATACCGAGATATTAGCGCCCCTGCCCGCCGCCATCAGATGGTCTCCTCCAGATCCGGAACAGGACAAGCGTCACGGTCGGGTGTCGCGAGCGCCGCGCGTAAAGCGCTTCAGGCCAGCCAGTTCTGCCAGCAGTGCGATCGCAAGTGCCGCCACGGCTATGCCAAACAGCACGCGATGGTGGCCGCCCGTTGCCGCGAAGATCCCGGAGTAGGCATAGCCAGCCACGGCCTGGAATGTCGCAAAGCTTATGGTCGCGCGGCTCCAAGCCTGATTCTGGGCATGCTCATCGTGCGGAATCAGCTCGTGAATCCTCGTCAGCGCCAGTGGTACGATGCCCGGCGGAAACGTGCCGATAAACAAGGTGGCAATGGCCAGCCAGGTCTGATGATTTGCCAGCCAGAGCACAGCCACGGCCGCCGACTGTACCAGCAACACGATCCGCAAGCCCGCGCGCGCACCGAGGCGATCCGCCAGCCAGCCATAGAGCGGCGGGCCCATCATCGCGCCCACGCCATAGATGACCCAAAAGCGCGCACCGGCATGGGCGCCTGCTCCGAGACCCCGCGCCACGAAGTCCACCAGGAACACCATCGCCGGCACCAGTGCGACTGCCATCAGTCCGTATTGTCCAAACAGCAGCACGACTTTTGCGTCCATGGCGGCGCCGCGTTGCGGGCCATGCGGGGCACGCTGCCGGGCATGATGCTCGGGCCAGGCAAACCACGTGACAGCGGTCAAGGCAGCGGCAATCGCTGCCAGGCCGAGCCAGGTGGTGCGCAGGCCAAAATCGAGCAGGACGGGCACGATGGTGCCCGAACCGGCGATGCCTGCGCCGATGCCGAGGAAGATGGCGCCTCCGGCGACGCCGCGCCGCTCACGGGGTACATGGGGCAACACTGTAGCGGCAACGAGCACCATGATTGCGCCTCCGGAGATCCCCGAGAGCAGTCGCCACGTGAAATACCATGGGACAGACAACGGCCAGGCACAGGCAACGAACGCAATCGTGACAATCACCATCATGGAGCGCAGCGCGGATACGCTTGACAGACGCCGCGCCAAAGGATGGCCGATCAGCGCACCAATGAGGTAACCCGCCAGGTTGGCGGCACCCAGGAACACAACTTTCGACGGCGAGAACCAGTGCGCCTCAATCAGCGGCGGCACCAGGGGTGCATAGGCAAAACGGGCCAGGCCGATGCTGACCAGGCTGGCGGCAAATCCAGCCATGATGTATTGCCACACGCGCGGAGCGTCCGGCGTAGCCGCCAGCGCCGCAGGGGCGGTACGGAATCTCATTGGGCACCTTTACTTTTCCAGAAGCGACCATCAAAGGTCACGATGTGGCCAGTATAGGAATGCCCGAAACGGTCTGGATGCGGCACTTTGCCGGAGGTCCAATGCAAATTTGCATCACGGCGTGTTGCGGAAGGCCTCAACCACGACGTCCATGACGGCGCGGACCCGCGCTGTATGTCGAAGGTCCTGGTGAGTCACAAGCCATACCTCATATCCGCCCGTGCGCTCGTG
This sequence comes from Cupriavidus sp. LA-1, assembly GCF_055385985.1. Lineage (NCBI taxonomy): Bacteria > Pseudomonadati > Pseudomonadota > Betaproteobacteria > Burkholderiales > Burkholderiaceae > Cupriavidus > Cupriavidus sp. LA-1. Next base: position 1,669,651 of record NZ_AP031387.1, read on the forward strand.
TCCGGGCCAGATCCGGATCAGCCCGTCGCGCTCGGCAAGCGCCGTCGGTACTTCCCCAATTGCCATGCCTGTGCGAATCATCGTGCGCAGCATCAGGCTCGAATTGACGCCAGAGACCAGCCGCCCCGCATGAATGGACTCGCCCACCAGCGTGGGCGGGCGGCTGGTTGCCAGGTACGGTTCGTAGAAGACCAGGTCATGTCCTGCGAAACCCTCGCCGGGCGTCGGCTCGCCGTGGCGCGCCAGGTATTCTTGCGACGCATAGAGCCCGATCGGCCAACGCGCCAGCCGCCTCGCCACCAGATCGGGGCTCTCGGGCTTTATATTGCGGATGGCGATGTCGGTCTCGCGCCTGGCAAGGCTGAGCATCTGCGTGGAGGTATTGAGCATGATGCGCACCTCCGGGTGCCCGGCATGCAGTCGGGCGATGGCCGGAATCACGAACTCCAGCGCGAGCGAGTCAGTGGTGGTCACCTTGACCTCGCCGGCCAGCCGGTTGTCCCCGCCCTGGGCCTGGCGCACCAACTCGTTGGCGAATTCTTCGATCTTCTGCGCCGAACGCAGCACCTTCTCGCCGGCCGGCGTCAGCACATAGCCCCCCGATGTCCGCAAGAACAGCGTGGCGCCCAGCGCGTGCTCCAGCGCGACCAGCCTTCGCCCCACCGTGGCCTGGTCCACACCCGCCGCTTTCCCGGCGCGGCGCAGCGTGCCTTGGCGATGTATCGCCAGAAAGATGCGTGTGTCGTCCCAGTTCACTGGTGGCGCTGCCCGTCATTCCCGATCGCGCGAATTGGAGCACAGCTCCCGCAGGCATACCACCCATACCATGGTGTTAATGCCAGCGACCTGGCAAGGCGCGATCATCCCCTGGATGCGAGCCTGGCGACGACCCTGTAGGGGTGTCTATGGCGAAGTCGCAATCGGGCATCTGCGCCACGTGCGCTTCCAACCAATGAGATTACGCCAATGGCCCGCCCCCGTTTCATGTGCGTCCGCGCAATTCTCCTGATCGTCGCCGGGCTTGCAGACCTGCTTGCGCCTGGCATCGTGTGCGCAGCCGCGCCACAGGCCCGCTTCCAGGCCCCTGGCTTCTACCGCATGATGCTCGGCGACTTTGAGATCACGGCACTGCTCGACGGCACCCACCCGTTTCCGGCACAGCAGGTGCTGAGCCGGCCTTCGGGCGCTCCCGACAGCCGTGCGCAGGTGTCGCTGGCGCAGGCGAGCCCAGGCGAGGCCGAGGCACTGCTGGCCGCGGCGCATCTGTCCGCACCGGTCGAAGGATCGATCAACGCCTTCCTGATCAACACCGGAAGGCGCCTGGTGTTGATTGATAGCGGCGCCGGTACATTGTATGGCGCAGAAGGCGGGCATCTTCTCGCAAGCCTCGAGGCCTCGGGCTATCTGCCGGGGCAGATAGACGACGTGCTATTGACTCATCTGCACGCCGACCATGTCGGCGGTATCGTCAAGGATGGCCGCATGGCATTTCCCAATGCCACGATCCATGTTGCCCAGCGCGATGCCGATTACTGGCTGAGCCCGGCCATTCGCGCGAACGCGCCAGCCTTTCTGCTGCCGATGTTCGATGGCGCCATGGCGTCGCTCAGGCCCTATGTCGCGGCGCAACGGTTGAAGACATTCAATGCCGACGCCGATATCGTACCCGGCATCCGCGCGGAAGCCGATCCCGGCCACACGCCGGGCCATAGCATCTATCGGGTAACGAGTACGGGACAGGTCTTGCTGGTCTGGGGCGACACTGTGCATGTAGCGCCGGTGCAGTTTCCCGATCCGGGCGTGACTGTGCGCTACGACAGCGACGCTGCACAGGCCGCGCAACAGCGCCTGCGGCTATTCGCGGACGCCGCGCAGCGAGGCTACTGGGTTGCGGCGGCGCATATCGCTTTCCCTGGCCTTGGCCATATCGCCACCAATGCGCACGGCTTCCAGTGGCTTCCCGCGAACTACACCACGCAACTGAAAGCCGCGCCGGCATACGCTGAGCATTCGCATCAATCAGCGGAACGTACCGGCAACTAATACGAAAGGCTGATGGCCGCCGCGGCGAGGGCTGTCTAGTCTTGCACCCGGTGGCATCGTGCGATTCCCGCTGACGGGAAGACCGCGCTTCGAAGCCATCCGGCGGACCGTCCAGCGCATGCTGCGACGCCCGCTCTTCGCCCCCAACCGTGATAGAGGAATCAGACCATGTCGAACCCCAAGCTCGAAGTCCTGACCCCGCAAAACAGCCAGCTCATCATCATCGACCATCAGCCCCAGATGGCCTTCGGCGTGCAGTCGATGGACCGCCAGGCGCTGAAGAACAACGTGGTGGGGCTGGCCAAGGCCGCGAAGATCTTCAATATCCCGACCACCATCACGACGGTGGAAAGCGAGTCGTTCTCGGGCTACACATACCCGGAGATCCTCGATGTCTTTCCGAATGCGAAGACGCTCGAGCGGACCTCGATGAACTCGTGGGACGACCAGAAGGTACGTGACGCGCTGAAAGCCAACGGCCGCAACAAGGTCGTCGTGGCCGGGCTGTGGACCGAAGTCTGCAATACGACCTTCGCCCTGTGCGCGATGCTGGAAGGCAACTACGAGATCTACATGGTGGCCGATGCCTCGGGTGGCACCAGCAAGGAAGCGCACGACTACGCGATGCAGCGCATGGTGCAGGCCGGCGTCGCGCCGATGACCTGGCAGCAGGTGCTGCTCGAATGGCAGCGCGACTGGGCCCACCGCGATACGTATGATGCCGTGATGAAGCTGGTCAAGGAGCACTCGGGTGCCTACGGCATGGGCGTGGACTACGCCTACACGATGGTCCACAAGGCGGCGCAGCGCACCGCCACACCGCACGAGTCGCTGGCCCCGGTCCCGGCCCGCTGATCATTCGCACGCCAAACGAGCCATTTGCATGAACGCAGACAAGAACACACAGGAAGCGGGACACTCGCCGTCGCGGCGCAAGGTGCTCGTCTCCGGCGCGGGCACGGTCGGTGCTGCCGCCGTGGCCGCCGTCACGACTTTCGGCGCCCCCGATGCCAATGCAGCCGGCAAGACGGGCGCGCCTCGCCATTCCGGAGGACCAGGACAGATGAACTACATCACCAGCAGGGACGGTACCCAGATCTTCTACAAGGACTGGGGCTCCGGGCGTCCGGTCGTGTTCTCGCACGGCTGGCCGCTCGATGCCGATGCGTGGGATGCCCAGATGCTGTTTCTCGTGGGCAAGGGCTTCCGCGTGATCGCGCACGATCGTCGCGGCCATGGCCGTTCGGGCCAGCCGGCGCAGGGCAACAATATGGACACGTACGCCGACGATCTGGCCGCGCTGATGGACGCACTCGACCTGAAGGGTGCCACGCTGGTCGGCCATTCCACCGGCGGTGGCGAGGTGGCGCACTACATCGGCCGCCACGGGACCAAGCGGGTTGCCGGGGCCGTGCTGATCGGCGCCGTGCCGCCAATCATGGCCAGGACAGCGGCCAACCCCAACGGCCTGCCGCTGGACGTCTTCGATGGCATCCGCAAGGGCGTGGCCGAGAACCGGTCGCAGTTCTACAAGGATCTGGCCGTGCCGTTCTTCGGCTTCAACCGCCCGGGCGCCAAGGTCTCGCAGGGCACCATCGATACCTTCTGGGCGCAAGGCATGGCTGGCGGCATCCTGGGCCAGTACGCGTGCATCAAGGAGTTCTCGGAGGTGGATTACACCGAGGACCTGAAGAAGATCACGGTGCCAACGCTGATCCTGCATGGCGATGACGACCAGATCGTGCCCATCGACAATTCGGCCCGGCTGTCGGCAAAGATTGTCAGGAACGCCACGCTCAAGGTGTACCCGGGCGCGTCGCACGGCATGTGCGTGATCAACGCCGACCAGGTCAACGCCGACCTGCTGGCCTTCCTGAACGCATAAGCCAATGTCAGTCACCCGCCGGCAATTCATCGCTTCGGCCGCCGCCATCGGCGCGGCAGCCTCTTCGGAGCTTCTCGCCATGTCACCGACCCCGACTCCCGATCTCATCCTTGTCAACGGCAAGTTCACCACGCTGGACCGCGCCAATCCGCAAGCCGACGCCGTCGCCATCCATGAAGGCCGTTTCGTCAGCGTGGGCGCGCGCCAGGAGATCATGAAGCTGGCGTCGAAGCAGACCACGGTGATCGACCTGAATGGCCGGCGGGTCATTCCCGGGCTGATCGACAGCCATATGCATATCATCCGCGGCGGCCTGAACTACAACATGGAGCTGCGCTGGGACGGCGTGCGGTCGCTGGCCGACGCCATGCGCATGCTCAAGGCCCAGGTGGATCGCACTCCGGCGCCGCAATGGGTGCGCGTGGTGGGCGGCTTCACCGAGCACCAGTTCGCCGAGAAGCGCCTGCCCACCATCGAGGAACTGAACGCGGTGGCGCCGGACACGCCGGTGTTCATCCTGCACTTGTACGACCGCGCCATCCTGAACGGCGCCGCGCTGCGCGCGGTGGGCTACAACAAGGACACGCCCAATCCGCCGGGCGGCGAGATCGTGCGGGACGCAAGCGGCAATCCCTCCGGCCTGCTGCTGGCCAAGCCCAACGCAACGATCCTCTATGCCACCCTGGCCAAGGGCCCGAAGCTGCCGCTCGAGTACCAGAAGAACTCGACGCGCCATTTCATGCGCGAGGTGAATCGCCTTGGTGTTACCGGGGTGATCGATGCCGGCGGGGGCTACCAGAACTACCCCGAGGACTACAGCGTCATAGAGGAACTGCACAAGGAAGGCCAGCTCACGGTGCGGCTCGCGTACAACCTGTTCACGCAGAAGCCCAAGGAGGAACTGAATGACTTCAAGACGTGGACGTCGGCGGTCAGGCCGGGCCAGGGCGACGACCTGTATCGTCACAACGGCGCCGGGGAAATGCTCGTCTATACGGCCGCGGACTTCGAGGATTTTCGCGTCGAGCGACCGGACATGCCCCCGTCGATGGAGGCGGATCTGGAGCCGGTGATCCGCCTGCTGGCCGAGAAGCGCTGGCCGTGGCGGCTGCATGCCACCTATGACGAGACCATTTCGCGTGCGCTCAATGTCTATGAGAAGGTGGCGCGCGACATCCCGTTCAGCGGCCTGAACTGGTTCTTCGATCACGCCGAAACCATCTCCGACCGCAATATCGACCGTATCGCCGCGCTTGGTGGCGGTATCGCCGTGCAGCACCGCATGGCCTACCAGGGCGAATACTTCGTCGAGCGCTATGGCGCGCGCGCCGCCGAGGCGACGCCGCCGGTGAAGAAAATGCTGGAGAAGGGCGTCAAGGTCGGCGCCGGCACCGACGCCACGCGCGTGGCCTCCTACAACCCGTGGGTGTCGCTTTACTGGCTGACCACCGGCAAGACCGTGGGCGGCATGGCGATGTACCCGCAGGCCAACCTGCTCGACCGCGAGACCGCGCTGCGGCTGTGGACCGAGGCCAATACCTGGTTCTCGTCCGAAACCGGCAAGAAGGGCCAGATCAAGGCGGGCCAGCTGGCCGACCTGGCGGTGCTGTCCGCCGACTACTTCGCGGTGCCCGGCGACGACATCCAGGACATCACGTCGGTGCTGACCGTGCTCGGCGGCAAGGTCGTCTACGGCGACAGCGAGTTTGGCAGGCATTCGCCGCAGATCCCGCCGGCGATGCCGGACTGGTCGCCGGCCCGCCACGGCAGCCAGTACCAGCCGCGCCCACAGGCCCAGGCCCGCGCACTGGCGCTGAATACGGCCTGCGGTTGTGCTTCCTCGTGCGGCGTGCATGGCCATGCGCATGCGAAAGCCTGGACCTCGAACGTGCCGGCCTCGGATGAAAGCACGTTCTGGGGCGCGCTGGGCTGCTCCTGCTGGGCATTCTGAGCGCGCGCCAACCTGAACGGAGACCGGGCATGCAACCTTCGACGCCTTCACTGGCAACCGTCGGCGAAGCACCACGGCACCTGCCGGGCTGGCTGCGCTGGATCGCGCTGTTGTTGCTGTGCGCGGCCTACCTCCAGGGCGGCCTGGTCAAACTGTTTGACTTCCCGGGCGCGGTGGCCGAGATGCAGCACTTCGGCCTGTCACCGGCGGCGCCGCTGGCCGCGGCAACGATTGTGCTGGAGCTCGGCGCCTCAGTGATGATCCTGCTCGGCCGCTGGCGCTGGCTTGGCGCGCTGGCGCTGGCCGCGTTCACGCTGGCGGCGACGTTCATGGCCAACCGCTTCTGGAGCGCGCCGCCCGAAGCCCGGTTCATGCTGGCCAATGCGTTCTTCGAGCACCTGGGCCTGGTCGGCGCTTTCGTGCTGGTGGCGTGGGAAGACCTGCGCGCACCGGGGCGGCCGTGACGCAATCCGCTGCGACCACCCTGGACCAGGCACCGGGCGGCACCTTCGCCCCGCTGGCCCGGCCCACCTTCGCTGTGCTGTGGGTCGCCACGATCCTCGGCAATGTCGGCAGCTTCATGCGCGACGTGGCCAGCGCATGGCTGGCCACCGACCTGTCGAGTTCGCCGGCTGCGGTCGCCACCATCCAGGCCGCATCGACGCTGCCGGTGTTCCTGCTCGCCATTCCCGCCGGGGTGTTGTCCGACATCCTCGACCGCCGCCGCTTCCTGATCGTGATCCAGATCGGCCTGGCCCTGGTCAGCGGCACGCTGATGCTGCTGGCCTGGCGTCAGGCGCTGACCATCGAGGTCCTGGTCGCGCTGGCGTTTGCGGGCGGCATCGGCGCGGCGATGATGGGGCCGACCTGGCAGTCGATCGTGCCGGAACTGGTCCCGCAGAATGCGCTGCGCCAGGCCGTGGCGCTCAACTCGCTCGGCGTGAACATCGCGCGTGCGATCGGGCCGGCAACGGGCGGCCTGCTGCTCGCGGCATTCGGCGCGGCAACGACTTACGGCGTCGACCTGTTCAGTTATGTTTTCGTGATCGCCGCGCTGATCTGGTGGCGGCGCCCGGAGCGGCCGGTCGATCCGTTGCGCGAGCACTTCTTCAGCGCCTTCCGTGCCGGCATGCGCTTCACGCGCGCGCACCGCAAACTGCACGTGGTGCTGGCGCGCACCGCCGTGCACTTCGCCTTCGGCAGCAGCGTGTGGGCGCTGTTGCCACTGGTTGCTCGGCAGTTGCTTCACGGCGGCGCCGGACTCTATGGCGTGATGCTCGGGGGCGTGGGTGCGGGCGCCATCCTCGGCGCGCTGGCGATGCCGGCATTGCAGAGACGACTCGACGCCGACGGGCTGGTGCTGCTGTCCGCCATCGCGACGGCACTGGTGATGGCGGCGCTGTCCCTGGCGCCGCCGGTGTGGCTGGCGCTGCTGCTGCTCTTGCTGCTGGGCGCCGCGTGGATCATGGCGCTGACCACATTCGGCGGCGTCGCGCAGGCGATTCTGCCCAACTGGGTGCGCGGTCGCGCGCTGGCGGTCTACCAGATGGTCTTCAACGGTGCGCTGGCTGGCGGCAGCCTGCTCTGGGGCTTTGTCGCGCAGGGGCTCGGCACCCCGCAGGCGCTGTTGATCGCCGGCGCCGGACTGGTTGTCGCGGCCCTGGCGCTGCACCGCCTGCGGCTGCCGCGTGGCGAGGAAGACCTCGGCCCCGCGCGCCACTGGCCCGAGCCGGAAATGGCCGACGAGATCGGGCACGATCGCGGCCCGGTGATGATCCTGATCGAGTACCGCATTCCTGCGGCCAATCGCGACGGATTCCTGCACGCCGTGCACAAGCTCTCCGAGGAGCGATTGCGTGATGGCGCGTTCAGCTGGGGCGTGATGGAGGATCCGGGCAATCCCGAGCTCATGACGGAGTGGTTCCTGGTCGAGTCATGGGCCGAGCACTTGCGCCAGCACCGGCGCGTACCGAACGCCGACGCCGATCTGCAGCGCGAAGTGACTGGCTTTCACGCCGGCGCCGAGCCCCCGCGCGTACGGCATCTGCTGGGCGTAGGACTGCCCCCGGACAAGCACTGAACCTCCTGATCATGTTTCCGTTTCCGTAGTGAGAGGCCCGTATGAAGCTCTATCTTGTTTCCCTGGCTGCCGGCATTCTGGTCGGCATCATCTATGCGCTGATGCAGGTCCGCTCGCCGGCCCCGCCCGTTGTGGCGCTGATCGGCCTGCTCGGCATGCTGATCGGCGAGCAGGTGGTGCCGCCGATCAAGCGCATGATCGCCGGCGAGCCGGTTACCGTGGCATGGTTCCACAAGGAATGCATGCCAAAGATCACCGGCACGCCTGGTCCGACTCTGACTGCTGAGAGCAATACGAATGGCGAGAATGCCGCGCGTTAGTCTGCAACCCTGCCTTTGCACGGTGCTTTTCCTGTTGAGCACATCTGCATTCGGCGAAAGTACCGTGACCATCTATGGCCGCCTGAACACTGCGCTCGAATACTCGCGTGCCAGCACCGCCACCGATGGCACGTCGTCAGGTAGTGTCGTTCGGCAGACCAATTATCGTTCGGTGTGGGGCCTGCGCGGCGAGGAAGGGCTGGGTGGCTCCTTGAAGGCGGTCTGGCAGATCGAGAGCAACCTGTCCCTGGACACGGGCCAGGGCCAGATCGCCGGCCGCAACTCTCGCATCGGCCTGCAAGGCGACTATGGCCTCTTTTTCATGGGGCACTGGCATACACCGTATACGGAGGCCACCATGGCTTACGATCCGTACTACCCGACCACGGCCGGCTACATGGCGTTGATCGGGAACGGTTCCACGTCGAGCTCCAACAACGTGCAGGACACCAGCTCGTTCGACCGCCGCCAGCAGAACATTGTGCAGTACCGTTCACCACGGCTGGCAGGCGCCAGCCTTTGGCTGGGCGTCGGGGTGCCGGAGGAAAAACTCACGGTCCCGCGCAATCCCGCGCTGTATTCAGCTGCGCTTGTCCTCGACCGCGGTCCTCTGAATGCAACCGTGGCGTACGAAGTCCACCACAATTACCAGGCTGCCGGCCGCAACGACGATGCCCTGAAGTTTGGCCTGGCCTACCAGATATTTTCCGGCACGCGTGTCGCCGCGGTCTACGAACACTTGCACTACCGAACCGACACCGGCAGCCTCCAGCGCAATGCGTTCTATACCTCATTGGTGCAGCAACTTGGTACCGGCAGTGCGCGCATTGGCTTCGCTTATGCGGCCAATGGCACCGGTACATCGACGCAGACCATCGGCAATTTCCGCAGCGGAGCGCAAACAGGCGCCATTCAGTTCACGATAGGGTACGAGTATCCGTTGTCAAAGCGCACGGCGCTGTACACGTACTACAGCCGGATCGAGAACAAGAAGAATGCGATCTACGACTTTGCCATCAATCAGCTGGGCATTCACGCTGGTGCCGTTCCGCAGACGCTGGCGCTGGGCATGCGGCACAATTTCTAGGTACGGCGGTATTGGACAATACTTCAGTACTATTGGGCGCCGCGGTCGACGGCAGTATGCTGAAGGCTAGCGGTGGCCAGGGCTCGGCGTTTCCCGTCACCGCGATGACCAAGTGAGGATTTCGTGTGACTGCTACACCCGTGATCGCGATCGTTGACGACGATGCTTCCGTCAGAGATGCCATGGGACGGCTGGTGCGCTCTTATGATTTCGGCGCCGAACTATTCAGTGGCGGATTGGACCTGTTGCAGTCTGCCGCGCTGGACAGAATCGCCTGCGTGATCACGGATGTGGTCATGCCCGGCATGAACGGCTTCGCACTCTTCGAAGCATTGCGCGCACGCGGCTTCGACAAGCCGGTCATTTTCATGACCGGCTTTGCTGAAGAGGGCTCCGAGCAGCGCGCGCTGGCAGCGGGCGCGGCCTGCTTTCTCAGGAAGCCGTTTCAGGATACGGACATCATCCGATGCATTGAGCAAGCCCTGCTGGCGCGCGGGGGCGAGCCGCCGCCCTGAGACAAGGGGCGCCGGCGGGAGGGGCAGGGTCCGGCCGCTCCGTGGTTCGTGTCAGATCTGGTCCTCTTGAGCCGGCAGGACGAACTGGAAGACGGCCCCGAACGGCGCATTCGCGCGCGCCCACAGCCGGCCCCGGTGCGCCTCTACGATCGATCTGCAGATCGCCAGGCCCATGCCCAGGCCTTCCGCCTTCGTGGTGTAGAACGCCTCGAACATCCGCTCCAGGGACTCTGGCGCGAGCCCGATGCCGGTATCCTGAACCGCGACCAGCGCGGCCCCGGAGGCGTCGCGCCGCGACTGGATCAGCAGTTCCCGGGGGTGCCCCGTCACCTCTTTCATTGCCTCGATGCCATTCAACATGAGGTTCAGCAGCACCTGCTGCAAATGCACCCGATCGCCGGCCACCGACGGCAGGTCAGGTGCCAGCTCGGTCCGAACCAGGATCTGATGGCGAATCAACTCGCCGTGGACAAGGGCCCTGGCGTCTTCGATGAGCCCGTTCAGGTCCAGCCGCACAGTGGCGGCGGTCGTCTTCCTGAACAGCGCGCGCATTCCCCCGATCACCGAGCCGGCCCGATGCCCGGCCTGGACGATGCTTCCCACCGCGTCCCGTACCTCGGCAAGATCGGGCGGCTGGCGGTCGAGCCAGCGCAGGGCCGAGTTGGCGTTGGTGACGATGGTGGCCAGGGGCTGGTTGACCTCGTGGGCGATCGAGGCGGTCAGCGCGCTCAGCGTGGTCACGCGCGTGACATGGGCGAGCTGCGCCTGCGCCTGATGCAACGCATCCTCGGCACGCTTGCGCTCGGTGAGATTGAGCACGAAGGACAAGCCCTGGTCCTTACCCGCTTCAAAAGTTGCCGATCCGATCAGCACCGGCACGCGGCTGCCATCCTTATGGACGAATTCTTTCTCGAACGGCGGCACAGCCCCGTTCAGCTTGAATTCCTGCGCCAGCCTTGCGTCGCGCTCGTGCCATTCCGGGGGCGTCAGGTCTGCCCAACTGAGGCCAGCCGACGCGAGGTCATCTCGGTCGTAGCCCAGCATGTCGAGGAAGGCTTCGTTGGCCTCGAGAATGCGGCCATCCAGGCGCCAGATGAAGATCCCGATGAAGTTGGCCTTGACCAGGCGTTGGATCGTGGCTTCGCGTTGCCTCAGGTCGCGGTACCGATAGGCATTTTCCAGCGCGATCGCCGCCTGCGAGGCGAGCAGCTTCAGCACCGCGGTCCGTTTCGGCGCGAAGGCCTGGGGCGCAAGGAAGTTCTCCAGGTAGAGCACCCCGACCAGCCTGGCCTGGATCAGCAATGGCAGGCAAAGCATCGATCGGGGGTGACGCCGCAGGATGTACGGATCGGCTGAAAACGGGCTCAGTGCCGTGGCATGGTCAAGGTTGATGTTCTCGCGGGTGCGCAGCACATGCCGGAGCATCGATACCGGCAGCTCAGTTGTTGTCACGCTCTGGTCGCGCAGATGCACAGCGACGGCATCGCCACAGGTCGCCGCCTCGGCGACGACGCGCTGGTCGGTGCCCCGGGGCAGGATCAGCAATCCCCGCTGCGCGCCGGCCAGTTCAATCGCGGTGCGCATGAGGCTGTCGAGCAGCTTGTCCAGCTCGACCTCGCCCGACACGGCCTGCGACACGGCAATGACGGTGGCCAGGTCCAGGTGTTCGACGGGTACCCCTGGCGATGTCGTCGGGGCGGGCGCTTGCGCCTCGCCGCAGCGGGGCGCGAACGCGGGCCCGGGCGCCTGGTCGGAATAGCGCTCAAAGTGCGCCTCGTCGAAGCTGGCATCATTGGATGAGCCGAAGACCGGGGTCAGTCCGCGCAGGGTGGCAGTCACGGGGGGCCTTTACTTGGGATTCGTGGAAGGCGCAGGTTGTACTGACTCCGAGCTGGAGTTGTACCGCGCCCCTGCACCAATGTACGTGCACGGTCAGTCCATTGGCTTGAACGCCTGTGCTCTCGTTTGTCCGATTGTGTGCAGAACGGATTCAGGCAATGGCGCGGCGCACAAAAGCCCAACCGGAAAACCGGGAGGCCTAGGGCCTGTTCACATATAAAACGTGCGCGCGCAAGGGGGATACGCGGCGCAGGGCTAGGCGCCAGTCGCGCCGCTTGGTCATTCCAAGCAAGCGGCTGGCAACGACGCCATGCGCCGCGTATCCCCCTTGCCCTGCGGGTTGGCCCGAGCCGGGGCCATCTACTTTGTCGGGCGCCTTGCAAAGGGAATGACCCTTTGCGGCGACGCCCTTCGCGTAGCTGACCCCGGCTCGGGCCAACGCGCGTACGTTTTATATGGGAACAGGCCCTAATCCCCTCGAGTGCGCCTGCAGTCACCCGGAGTCAGGCCAAGCTTCTTCGAGAAACTGCGCGTCAGGTGACTCTGGTCGGCGAAGCCGCAGGAAATGGCAATCCCGGCGATCGGCAGATCCGTGGTGCGCAGCAGCCCGACCGCGCGTTCGAGGCGACGCTCCAGCAGCCATTCATGTGGTGTCTTGCCCGTACTCTGCCGAAATGCCCGGGAAAAATGACTTCGGGACAGGTGACAGGCATCAGCGACGTCGGCAATGGACACGGTGCCGTCCAGCCGCGCCGCCAGATAATCCTGCGCCCGCGCCAGTATCCGAGGGGGAAGCCGGCCCGTGCGGCGAATGCGGCCAGGATTGACGCCGCCATAGTGTTCGACCAGGTGTGTGCCGATCGCATGTCCGAGCTGATCGACAAACAGCCTGCTGGCACTGTGGGGCTGCGCCAGGGCCGGCAGGAGTGCCTGGGCGAGATGGGCCAGCACCGGATCTCGCTGCGCTGCCGCGTGGCGCAGCTCGAGACTTGGCGAACAGCCCAGTTCCAGCGCCGTCCGCTCGATGAATTGGGGCGGCAGTTCGATCAGTACGAAATCAAACGCGCCGGAGAGGTCGGCCTTGTAGTCATCCTGGAAGTTCCGCACATAGATGGAGCCCGCCTCGAACAGATGGGTGTCGGCCTGATTCAGATGGAAGATGCGGCGCCGATGGCCTTCCACCAGGGACACGCCCGCCAGGAACCCTCTTGCCGAGGCCGGCGTTATCACCTGGCTCACCCGCTCGGTCATTGAGCCCTTGCGGAAGAAGCACAGGTCGCCGGCGGCAAGCGCGTGGTCGTAGCGCAAGGCCTCCGACACGCAGCCCAATGAGTCGCGCAACAGGGCGGGCCCGGCAGGTTCGTGGGGGGAAGGGGGCAATTGCATGCGGTGATCGAGGTCGTTGCGCCAGGCCAGGCACGACAGGGCGGCTTACTTCACTGATTTCACTGAAAATGCATTGCCTCCGGGACGTCGCCAGCCCTCCGGCAGTCAGGTGACGCGCCGGGCGAAAATACTATCACCGCCGGAGGCATTGTGCACTGCTTGTCATTCTAGGCGGTGCGGGAATAAGCTCAACAACGAATGGCGCTGCGCGGTCGGGGCAATATCGTCAGGCATGATGGTGCAGTCCGGTTACCCAACGATATGAGTAGCAAGCGGCGGCCGACTGTGCTAGAAACGCTTGCGGCGAGGAACAGTGCGGGTCGGCCCGCCACACCTTTGAGCAGTCAATCCAGCCAAATATCATCGCCGGAACACCGGTGAGCTTACCGACGAATCATGCCAGCAAGAGCAAGGGGAGAGTCAGCCGTGACCGCCACCAGTGGCGAACCTGCCAGGACCAGTGCGGAGGATGAGCAGCTGGTGCTGATCGTCGATGACGACGCCATGCTGCGCAACGGGCTGGGTAACCTGTTCCGTTCGGTGGGCATGCAGGTAGCGCTGCTCGGTTCGGCCGCCGAGCTGCTTGAGTACAAGCTGCCCGACGCGCCATGCTGCCTGGTGCTGGACGTACGGCTGCGTGGCCAGAGCGGGTTGGATCTGCAGGCGCGCCTGGCGCAGATGGGCGTTCACATTCCCATCATTTTCATGACCGGCTATGGCGACATTGCCATGAGTGTGGCGGCCATGAAGGCGGGTGCCGAGGATTTCATGGCCAAGCCTTTTCGCGACCAGGACCTGCTTGACGCCGTGTCCGCGGCGCTGGAGAAGGACCGCCACCGTCGGCAGGCGATGAGCCGGGTCGACGAAATTCGCGCCAGCTACGCCATGCTGTCTCCGCGTGAAGCCGAAGTCATGGCCATGGCGGTGTCCGGTCTGCTGAACAAGCAGATTGCCGGCGAGATCGGCATCAGCGAAGTCACTGTCAAGATCCACCGCGGACAGGCCATGCGCAAGATGAAGGCGCGGACGTTTGCCGATCTGGTGCTGATGGCGCAGCAACTCGGCCTGTGCAAGGCCGACCGCTGACAACAAAAAAGGCGTTACGGACTACGTAACGCCTTGCTTGCGACGCGGGTCACCGGTCATGCGCGGGCACCGTCAAGATAGAGGTCGAACGAGCGGGCCGGCTCGGCGGACACGCCGACCTTGTCCAGGCCCGCCACCTTGCCGGCGCCGTCGATAAACGGGGCAGGGCTGCCGGCGCGCGCGCCGTCGGTGAAGGTATCGTGGAAGCGGAACTCGTAGCCGTACTGGTCTCCGGGCACTCTCGAGCGGAACTGGTAGCCGTACTGATCCGCCGGCACGCCGCTGCGGAAATCATAGCCGTACTTGTCGGCGGGCGCGGTGCCTGCGTGGGCGGCGCCAAGCGCGGCCAGGGACAGGACAACGGTGGAAGCAAGCTTCTTCAGGGCGGAAGTGTTGGTCATGATTTCTCTCCGGGGGCAATCGTTTAGTTGATTTGAACGGTGATGGACATTGACTTGGCTGCTTGAGTCGTGTCCATGTTCAAAACTATAGGATCGCCATCCAGCGGATACACGGAGAGCTTCCGGACAAGTTATTCAGATTTTTTGAAGATTAAATCGCGCCGCGGATCCTGTCCGGTTCACCCCGGCCGCCGCCCGTGGAACGCATCGTCCAGCAATTGCCGGATGCCGTGCGCGTCCAGCGGACGCGGATTGGGATACTGGTCGCGCAGCGCCAGTTCGCAGGCGTGATCGAGATCTTCCTCGCGCATGCCGATGTCGCGCAGCGCAACCGGTGCGCCAAGCGACGCCGCAAGGTCGAACACCGCCTTGGCGCCACTGATATCCTCGCGCCCCAGCGCAGCCGCGACCGTTGCAATGGCCTGCGGCGCTGCCGGTGCGTTATAGGCCAGCGCATGCGGCAGCACGATCGTGTGGACCTCGGCATGGGGCAGGTTGTAGGTGCCGCCGAGGGTGTGGCAAAGCTTATGGTGCAGGCCCACCCCGACGCTGCCCAGCACGGCGCCACAGAGCCAGGCCCCGTAGAGCGCATCGCCGCGCGCCGCCAGCACTGCCGGCCCGCTGCCGCGCGCGATGACGGGCAGGGCGCGGCCCAGTGCGGCGATGCCGTCGCGGCACATCCATTCGCTGACCGGGCTGCGGTCCGTGGCATACAGGCCCTCGGCGGCATGCGCGATGGCATTGATCCCGCTGGTTACGCTGACCGGCACCGGCAGGCCCAGGGACAGATCGGGGTCGTAGATCACGGTGCGCGGAAGCACGCGCGCATCGCGGCCGGTGCGCTTGAGCCCACCCTCGGTCATGCCGTAGATCGGCGTCATCTCCGATCCGGCATAGGTGGTCGGAATGGCAACGATCGGGAGTTCCGATTCGAGGGCGATGGCCTTGCCAAGCCCGATGGTGGAGCCCCCGCCGATCGCCACCACCGCATCCGCGCCCAGCGCAGCCGCGGTCGACCTTGCCAGGCGCGCCTGTTCCACCGGCACATGCATGACGGCGCCGTCAAAGATGCCGGCGCAGCGCGCGCCCAGCACCGCCGCGGCACGCTCGGCCAGGCCGCGCTGCCCCGGTGTACAAAGCACCAGCGCCTTGCCGGCACCAAGCAAATCGACTTCATCCGCCAGCGCCGCCAGCGCGCCGGAGCGGAAAACGATGCGTTGCGGGTGAGTCTGGTAGATAAAGGGCTGCATGATCGATGCGTGCTCAGTCGGTTGAAATATGCCGGTCCTTGATCAACCGGCCCCAGCGTGCCGCCTCGTCGCGGATCAGTTTGTTGGCCTGTGCGGAATCGCCCGCGATCACCTCGAAGCCGCTGTCGGCAAGGACTTTCGCGATCGCCGGATCACGCAGCGTGGCATTGACGCTGGCCGCAAGCTTGCCGATCACGTCGGGCGGCGTCTTTGCGGGCGCGATCATCGCCACCCAGGAGTATGCCTCGAATCCCTTGTAGGTCTCGGCCACTGCGGGTATGGCCGGCAGGCGCGCATCGCGTTGCCGCGCGGTGACGGCCAGCGCGCGCAGCTTGCCGGCCTGCACGTAAGGCAACACCAGCGGCAGGCTGGCGATCATCGAATCGACATGGCCGCCCAGCAGGTCATTCAGCGCGGGTCCGCCGCCCTTGTAAGGGGTGTGGATCCCGCTGGTGCCGGCCGCTTCGTGGAACAGCTCGGCCACCAGCTGGTTGGAACTGCCCGCACCCACGGATGCGTAGGACACCGTGTTCGGCTTCTTTGCCGCGGCAACATAGTCCTGCAGGGTCTTGTAAGGCGAAGCAGCGGGGACGACCAGCACCATCGGCGAGCGCACCATGTATGAGACGCCGGTCAGGTCCTTGTGCGAGGCGTACGGCAGCCTGGGATAGATAAAGGGCTCGGTGGCAAAGGCATCGAACACCATGCCGACGGTATAGCCATCCGCCGGACTGCGCGCAATCTGCCCGGTGCCGATGGTGCCGCCCGCGCCGGCGCGGTTGTCGATCATCACAGGCTGTGCCAGCCGCTTGCGCAAGGCGTCCTGGACCTGCCGGGCGACCTTGTCGACCGTGCCGCCCGCCGCATAGGGCACGATCAGCGTCACCGGTTTGGCTGGCCAGTCCTCGGCCCGGGCGATGGCCGGGACCGCCATCGTCACGGCGATGGCGGCAAGCGCGCCCGCTGCCGCCAGGCGTTGCAGGATACGGGGCAGCGTCATTCCTGCCGTGGTTGCTACGGTTGTCTCCATCGGGATCCGCTCCATGGTTGGTCTTGGCAGGTCTGCCCCGCCACCTTGGCTGCTTGCGCGAAGCTAGCCGGCTGCGTTCGGTCTCGAATATTAGACCCGGGAACGTAAGCGCGTGAAGCCGGTGTGAAGCTATTGGCCGGCGGCGAGCGGACAGGGCGCTGGACTTTCCATGCGGTATGAGCTGAATTTCCCTAGTGGACTGACACCAGCGGCCTGTCGAGCATGGGGGATTTGCCGGGAGCGCGGTCGCTCTCTTTGGCGTACTCGACTATGTCGGACCCCTGTCATTACCTGGGGATTTCCACGCCGCTATGCCGGAAGGATGGTTGTCGATGGACAACGCAGTCCGGGTGCCCACGGACTGAGGTGTCCTCGGCAGACAGGGCACCTCAGCTTAGAATTTGTGACGGATACCAAGGACCGCGCCGAACTGGTTCTCCGAGCCGCTGACCGTGCCGAAGCCGCTGCCCTGGATCGCGCCGGTACCGCCCGCGGTCAGACCCAGGTTCGAACCGTCCTTGTTCCTGGCGTAACCCAGGTTCAGGTAGGCATCGGTGCGCTTGGACAATGTGTAGTCAACCGATGCCACGAAGCTCCACGGATCAGCCTTGGTGCCGCGGAAGTCCTGGTAGTAGGCAACGCCGGTCAGCGAGAGTGCCGGGATCAGCTGATAGCCCACGCCCAGCCAGTACAGGTTCGAGACGTTGTTGGCCCCGAGGTTGCCCGGCAGCGTGGCGCCGTCCAGAGCCTTGGCCCAACGATAACCGGCGTACATCTTGGCGGGGCCGAAGAGGTACGAACCAGCCAGGGTGGCGCGGCGGATCTTGGCACCCGTCAGGGCACCGGACGTGGCCAGGCCGAGGTTGGTTTCGTCGTAGACACCGCCGACGGCTAACGGTCCGGCTGCGTAGGTCAGGCCGGCGCTGTACTCCTGGCCAATCCTGGGGCTGCCGGGGACCTCACCAAAAGAGCCGGCACCGGTGTTTGAGCCGAAGCTGTAGAGGGCACTGGCGGTCAGGCCGCGGAAGGTGCCGACGTACTTGACCGAGTTGTCAGCCCGGCTGGTGAAGCCTGCGTCCTGGCCGATGATCGAGTAGTTCGTGGAGATGGCCATCGGGTCGAACTGCAGACCGAAGTCATAGAGCGGGGTCTGTTGACGACCCAGGGTCAGGGCGCCCCACGGGCTTTGCAGACCGACGAAAGCGTTACGACCGAACAGGCGGCCGCCTTGGGCCGAGGTGCCGGTGTCGATATTGAAACCGCTTTCCAGCACGAAGACGCCCTTCAGGCCACCGCCCAGATCCTCCGCGCCACGCAGGCCCCAACGGCTGCCCGACAGGTTGCCCGAGGTCAGGCGGGTCACGCTGTGGCCGCCCCCGGGTTGGTTATTCTGATATTCGACACCGGCGTCAACGATCCCGTACAGCGTCACGCTCGACTGGGCATATGCACCGCCAGCGGCCAGTGCAGCGATGGTGGCAATCCATTTCATCTTCATAACACTTTCCTTGTTAGTGGATGATTGGAAACTCTGGGCTATCGCGACTGCTCGGCTGGCGCTCACCGTTCACGTCCATTTTTGGATGACGTGCCAGCGCCCGGTTAACGATACTTGGGATCAGTCCTTTGTTGTGAGAGAAATAACGAGGAGAGCGCGAAAGGCAACCAAAATCGTTCCATGCCGGGGTAACGAACATTCGTGCTTTTTCCGGATGCAATTGACCAATGACTTGAAGTCGATACTTCCTTGCGCCGGATTCCCAGGCTTTTCTTCAATACATAGCGATGCTGCCGTCTCGCTCATCGAGAGAGGTCATCGTGCTCCTGGCGCGGCGGCACTTCCGGCATATCGCGCTGCGGCGTACCGTCGTAGGTCCACAGGAACTGGCGCGGGATCGGTCCCTTGTTGCGGCCGCCCTGGTTGGTCTGCTCCCAGGCATGCGCCAGGATGCCGACCGAGCGCGACAGGCAGAACAGGCCGCGCGCCAGGGGCGCGGGGAAGCCGAGTTCGGCGTAGATGACGGCGGTGGCGCCGTCGATATTCATCGGGATGGGTTTGCTCCGGCCCGCCGCCAGCGCGTCCTCGATGGCCCGGGCGATGGCCGCGTAGCGCCCGTTCACGACGCCGTCGGCCGCGGCCTGCTCCACCAGTGCGAGCAGGCGCGGAGCGCGCGGATCGACCGGATGGAAGCGGTGGCCGAAGCCCGAGACGAACTTGCCATGATGGTCGCGATAGTGCTGCAGTGCGGCGGCGACGGCATCGCCCAGCGCGCTGCCGGCGTCGATGCGGGCAGCGACGTCCTCATACAGCGCCACCGCCTGTTCGCCGGCGCCGCCATGCACATCGCCCAGCACGTTGACGGCCGAGGCCATCGCATTGTTCAGCCCGACGCCACAGGTCGCGGCCATGCGCGCAATGGCGATGCTGGGCGCCTGCGGACCATGGTCGACCGCGGCCATCAGCGCCGCGTCGAGCAGCTCGCCCTGGCCCGGGCCGGGCAGCTCGCCGCGCAGCATCAGCCAGATCATCTGCGCGAACGAGACGCGGCCGATCAGTTGCTCGATGGGATAGCCGCGGTAGCGGATCTCGCCCGGGCGCATGTCGATGATTTCGGTGCGCCACCAGTCCTGCGACAGGCGCTGGCCCGGGTCCATGGTGCTGTCGCCGGCGTTGGCGTCCTGGTCGATGCCGCGCATCTCGTTGCTCATATCGCGCGCTCCTCGCTGAGTTGGTGGATATCGGCGTCGCTGTATCCCAGGTTGCCCAGGATCTCGCGCGTATGCTGGCCCAGTTCGGGCGGCGGCGTGTCGACTGCCGGCGCCTCGCGGTTGAGCTTGAAGCCGGTGCGCACCACGCGGATGTCGCGGCCGACGCCGGGGGCATTGGCGAAGCCACCGATCATGCCGCGGTCGCGCACCTGCGGGTGCGCCAGCGTGTCAGGCACGCTCAGGACCGGGCCTGCCGGCACACCGGCGTCGTTCAGCAGCGGCCACCAGTCCGTGGCCGGCTTCCTGGCCAGTTCCGCCTCCAGCGCCGCGGTCAGCGCAGCGCGGTTGGCCAGCCGCGCCTGGCGCTGGGCAAAGCGTTCGTCGGTGGCCAGCTCGGGCTTGCCCACCACGCGGCACGCGGCCTCGAACTGCTCTTGCTTGTTGGCGGCGATATTGAGCAGGCCGTCGCCGGTGCGGAACGTGCCGGACGGGCTCGCGGTCATGTTCTCGTTGCCCATCGGTACCGGGTCCTTGCCCGCGATCAGGTGGTTGGAGACGACCCAGCCCATGGTGGCCAGCGTGGCCTCCAGCATCGACACGTCGACGAAATAGCCCTCGGTGCGCTGGTGGTCCGCCAGCGACGCCGCCACGGCAAAGGCCGCAGTCAGGCCGCCGATGGTGTCCGACACCGGATACCCGACCCGGTACGGTGCGGTCTGCGGATCGCCGGTGATGCTCATCACGCCCGCCATGCCCTGGATGATCTGGTCGTAGGCCGGCAGTTCCGCCAGCGGTCCGTCCTGGCCGAAGCCGGAGATCGCGCAGTAGATCAGGCGCGGGTTGTCCTGCTTCAGTGTTTCGTAGCCCAGGCCAAGCCGGTCCATCACGCCGGGCCGGAAGTTTTCGACGACCACGTCGGCGCTGCGCACCAGCTTGCGGAACACTTCCTTGCCGCGCGCATGCTTGAGGTTGATGGTGATCGACTGCTTGCCGGGGTTCTGCGCCAGGAACGACACCCCCATCAGGCGCTGGTTCAGTTCGGCATCGGCGCCGAGCTGGCGCGCCAGGTCGCCGGTGCCGGGGCTCTCGACCTTGATGACCTCGGCACCCATATGGGCAAGCTGGTGGCAGCAGAAGGGCCCGGCCAGCACGTTGGTGAGGTCGAGCACGCGGATATTGCGCAGGGGCTTTTGCATGACAGGTTTCCGATGGGATCGCTTATTCGACACGCGCGCCGGACTGGCGCACGATTTCGCCCCAGCGGGTGTTCTCGGTCTGGATAAAGGCGCCGAGGTCCCTGGCCGAGCCGCCGCGCGGCTCGCTGCCTTCTTCACGCAGCTTGCTGACGGTGTCCGGCTGCGCCAGCGCCTTGTTGACCTCGGCATTCAGGCGCGCCACCACTTCCGGCGGCGTGCCGGCCGGTGCCACCAGTGCCTTCCAGTCTTCTGCCTGGAAGCCGGCGTAGCCTGATTCGGCAATGGTAGGCACAGCCGCCAGCAATGGCAGGCGCTTGGCCGAGGTCACCGCCAGCGCGCGGACCTTGCCCGCCTTGATCATGGGCATGGCGATCGGCGGCGTGGCGAAATAGAAATCGGTCTGCCCACCCAGCAGGTCGGTCAGCGCGGGCGAGGCGCCCTTGTATGGCACGTGCAGCATCCTGATGCCGGCGCGCCGCGCGAACATCTCGCCGGTCAGGTGCCCGACCGTGCCGGTGCCGGCGGATGCCATCGACAGCTGCTTCGCCCTGGCCGCGGCCACCAGGTCGGCAACGTTCTTGTAGGGCGCGTCATTGCGCACGATCAGCACCACCGGCTGTGCCGCCACCAGCGCCACCGGCGTGAAGTCCTTCTGCGCGTTGTAGGGCATCTTCGGGTACAGCGTGGGGTTGATCGCCAGGTTGGCGGTCTGGCCCATGCCCAGCGTGTAACCGTCGGGCTTTGCCTTGGCCACGCTATCGAGCCCGATATTGCCGCCGGCGCCGGCGCGGTTCTCCACCACCACGTTCCACCTGGTGGCCATGCCGACCTTGTTGAACACCAGCCGCGACAGCACGTCGGTGCCGCCGGCGGGCGGGAATGGCACGATCAGGCGGACCGGCTGCGAGGGATAGGCATCGGCCGCGACCGCTCCCGTGGCGCCAGCCGCGAGCAGCGCCGACAAGGCGCACCCAAGCAGGGCGCGGGCAAGGGAAGGCCCAGGCGCCGCGGCGATCCGGTGATAAGAGAAGTCGTGGTTCATGTCGTCTCCTGTTCAGACGGCCCCATGTGTCCGTCCGGCGAGCGTTCGCTCTGGTTAAAAAATGCTTGGGATGGCGCGCTGCGCGGTTTGCCGGCCGGAAGGGGCTTCAGTCTGCCGCCTGCCCCGGAGATTCTGCCTTGTAGTTCTTTCAGATAGAACATGATTCTATGGAGGAGAACTTTAGTGCCACGTGTCGACGGTGAGTAGCAGGGTATACCCGCGTCTTACGACCATCGTGGACTTGTGTTCTACTAGGCAGAACTAGTTGGAGAGCATTCCCATGGACGAGAACCAGGTATCCGGGTCGCCTGACAGGGCCGACGCTGCGGCACCCGAGAGTTCCAGCGGCGTCGCGGTCCTGGACCGCGCCTTCGCCATCCTTGGCGCCTTCGGCCCGGCCGATGAGCGCCTGACGCTGACGGAGCTGTCGCGCCGCACGAATCTTTACAAGAGCACGGTGCTGCGACTGCTGGCGGCCCTGGAGCACGGTGGCTTTATCCGCAAGCTGGAAGACGGGCAATATGCGATCGGCCCGCAGCCGCTGCGGCTGGCGGCCATCTATCAGCGCTCGTTCCGTGTCGGTCCCGTCATCGAGCACCTGCTGGAGCAACTCAGCCGCGAGCTCGGCGAGACCGCGTCGTTCTACGTCCGGCAGGGGGATCGGCGACTTGTGCTGTACCGCGTCGAACCGGCGCGCGCCGTGCGCGTGTCAATCGGTGTCGGCGATGAATTTCCCATCGACCGCGGCGCCTCGGGCAAGGTGCTGCTCGCCTTCAGCGAGCCCGACGACCAGCGCTGGCGCGAGGTGCGCGAGGGCCTTTGGGCCGTGTCATATGGCGAGCGGGATGCCGAAACCGCCGCTGCCTCGGCGCCTGTATTCGGTGCCACCGGCGAACTGGTAGGCGCCCTGACATTGTCCGGGCCGAAGCTCAGGCTCGGCGCCGCGCCGACCATGTTCGCGGCCGTGGCAACGCTGCTGAAGGCCGCCGGGCAGGCAACCGAGATTCTCGGCGGCAACCGGGCCCGCTTCGATGCCGGTATCTCGAAGCTGCATATGGAGCAGATCCTCAGCAGCGGCGCCATCAGCGCTCAGGAAGCGATGTAGCCAAAGGATCTCCGCGGTCGACCGCGCGCCGAGGGCTGAGCGTTCCGCAAGGCCCCCGGGGCGGCAAGCGGCGAAACGCCGGCAGAGACCTCAGATAAGCGTGACATCCTCGATCGCCACGTCGCCCACCAGCATGTAGCCGGGCGCATGCGTGATGCACAGCGGCAGCCGCGCCTGCACGGCCGCGGCCTGAGGTGTCACGCCGCAGCCCCAGAATACCGGGATCTCGCCTGGCAGGATGACGGTGGGCTCGCCCTCGTCGGGACGGTTGACGTCTGCAATGCCGATCGCTGCCGGATCGCCGGCGTGCACGGGTTTGCCATGCGCTGCCGGCAATGCGGCGCAGATCTCGCTGGCGCGTGCGGCCTGCGCCGGCGTATAGGGGCGCATCGACACCACCATCGGTCCGCGGAACGGCCCCACCGGCGTGGTTTCAATGCTGGTGCGGTACATCGGCACCACCTTGCCTTCGTCGACGTGCCGCACGGGCAGGCCGGCGCGCTGCAGCGCGTCTTCGAAGGACAGCGAGCAGCCCAGCACGAAGCCGACAAAGTCGTCGCGCCATAACGCGGCGATGTCGCCGCACTCTGCGGCCAGCTTGCCATCGCGCCAGACCCGGTAGCGCGGCAGGTCGGTGCGCAGGTCGATATCCTCGCCCAGCGCCGGCACCAGCGGCGAGCCAGGCTCGGTCATACCGATCAGCGGGCAGGGCACGGGGTTGGCACGGCAGTAGCCGAGGAAATCGTCGGCCCACTGGCGCGGCAGGATCATCAGGTTGCCCTGCACCCGGCCGGGCGCCATGCCGGCAGTGTGCCCGCGCCAGGCGCCGCTGCGGATGGCGGCGCGCGCGGTGGCGGGGCTGGCTGCCCAGCCGGGCAGTGCAACGGTAGCGTCATGCATGTCGGGTCGCTCCAGGCCGGTGTCGCTTTAGCGCAGCGCTTCGCGCGCGGTTTCCCTGACGCTGAGCAGCCCAAGCAATGCGATGACCGAGCCGCCCATCAGCAGGTACGCGGGCGACAGCAGGTTGCCGGTGGCGCCGATCAGCGCGGTCGCCACGTATGGCGTCACGCCGCCGCCGAGGATGGCGCCAAGGTTGAAGCTGAAGGCCATGCCGGAATAGCGCACGCGGGTCGGGAACTGCTCGGCGTAGGTGGGATAGCCGACCGACTGCACGATCGGCATCGGCAGCGCCACGATCAGCATGGCGAGGAAGGCCAGGCCGATGCTCCGCTGGTCCATCAGCATCATCATCGGTACCACCAGCACGGTATAGCCGACAAAGCCGATGGCGAGCACCTTGCGCCGGCCCAGGCGGTCGGAAAGGCCGCCCCAGAACGGCATCAGCACCGCCATGGTGAGGCTGACCAGGGCCATGATCCAGTAGACAGTGGCCTTGTCGTACTTGAGGTAGGTGGTCATGTAGATGTTCATGAACACCAGGCCCACCCAGTAGCCCACGTTCTGCCCGAAGGACAACACCAGCACCTTGAGCACCGCGGGCGTGTGCTGGCTGAACACCTCCTTCAGCGGTGCCTTGGGCGGTTCGTTGTGTTGCTGGAACTGCTGGAACGCCACCGACTCTTCCACGCGCCTGCGCACCAGGAACGAGATCATCACCATCGGGATGGCGCTCAGGAACGGGATGCGCCAGCCCCATGCGGTCATGGCTTCGCTGCCCAGGATGGAGGTGGTCAGCCCGCACACGGTTGCCGCCAGGGCGCCGCCGATGGCCACGCCCACCGGCGTGAACGCGCCGAAGAAGCCGCGCCTGCCGGATGGCGCCGATTCGGCCACGTACGCCGCCGCGCCCGTGACTTCGCCGCCGGCGAAGAACCCTTGCACCAGCCGGATCAGCAACAGCAACAGCGGGGCCGCAAGGCCCGCGCTCGCGGCAACGGGCAGCACGCCGATGGCGGCGGTGGCAACGCCCATGCCGATCACGGTGACCAGCAGCACGGCGCGGCGGCCGATGCGGTCGCCGAGCCGCCCCAGCACGATGCCGCCGATCGGGCGCATCAGGAAGGCGCTGCCGAACACCGCCAGGATCGCCAGCAGCGACGCGGTGGCGTTGTCGCCCGGAAAGAACAGCGGCCCGATGGTGGCGGCCAGGTAGCCATAGATGCCGAACTCGTAGTACTCGATGGCGGTGCCGGCAGCGGCGGCTACCGCGGCCTTGCGGGCCACGGCGACGTTGCCGGTCGCGGGAGCCGAGGCGGGGGCATCCGCCAGCGGCAGGGTGGAAGTGGGGGCGTTGGACATGGTCACGTTTCCAGAAGCAGGGTGAAAGAAGCCGCGCCGGCTGCGGGTGGCAGCCGGCGGGTCCCGGGGTCTGAGCATGAATACCCGGTACGCTGCGCCGCGGTCATTGCGGCTGCGTACCTGTTGTTGTTAATCGACTGCCTGTTTTTTCAGGTCAGTCCTTGCTGCATTCACAGCGTTAATGCACGCCTGGAAGCTCTGATTTTTATTGAGCAACAAGCGTGCCAGTCAAAATCAACTGTGAAAATCCGTGGGAATAAACGCGACTTGTCCTGGCCGGTGATGACCATGCATTTTGCTGTCTCCTTTTATTCGGCTGCGCCAGAATGAGCTGGCCCGGTGCATACCGTGTTCCCTTGCGGGGCACGGCATGCACTATTGCCGCCGCTACTGTCTTATTGCTGCCTGTTCATTTCGCCAAAGCACGGGCAGCATATTAATTTCGAGGTCTTGCGCGGCTTTTTGGCCGCCAGCGATGATCGTGTCCTGGATTAATCGCGAGCCATTGCCGGGCAAGGCTTGCCTTGAAAATCAGCCTGCCGGAATAAAAGCGCCCAATATCTGGCCTTCCTCGACCGGCTCGCCTTCATCGACCAGGTAGCTGGCCACATAACCGTCGGCGGGCGCTTCCACGGGAATTTCCATTTTCATCGATTCAATAATCACCAGCGTGGCATCGCGCGATTGCGCAACATTTGGCGCGGCCACGATCTTCCACAAGGTACCGGTGGTCTCCGCGACGATGGGCAAGGCGTTCGGTTGGTCTGGCATGGGGGCTCTGGTCTTGTTGATGTGGATGGGGCGGGAAACGTCAGCGAAGCGCGGTGGTACGCGGGGCGCGGACGGTGATGCCTTCGGCCTCGAGCGCGGTGCGAATATCGCGCGCAAAGCCGGCGGCGCCGGGCTGGTCGCCATGGATGCACAGCGTGCCGGCGCGCACCGGCACGTCGGTGCCTTGCTGCGAGCGCACCACGCCGTCGCGGACCATGCGCAGCACCTGCGCCACCGCGGTGCCGACGTCGGTGATCATGGCGCCGGGCTGTCCGCGCGGCGTCAGCGATCCGTCCGCCTGGTAGCTGCGGTCGGCAAATACTTCCTCGGCGACCGCCAGGCCGGCCTCTCGCGCGGCGCGCACCAAGGCAGAGCCGGCCAGGCCAAAGAACACCAGGGCAGGATCCACATCGCGCACGGCTTCGGCAAGCGCTCGCGCCATGCCGTCATCGCGCGCCGCCATGTTGTACAGCGCGCCATGGGCTTTTACATGGGCCAGGCGGCTGCCGGCGGCGCGCGCAAAGGCTTGCACCGCGCCGACCTGGTAGACGGTCAGGTTGTAGATCTCGCCCGCCGACAGCGTCATGGCGCGGCGGCCGAAGCCCTGCAGGTCGGCAAAGCCGGGATGCGCGCCTACCGCCACGCCCTGCGCCACCGCCGCCCGCACCGTTGCGGCGATGGTCTGCGGATCGCCGGCGTGCAGGCCGCAGGCGATGTTGGCGGAGCTGATATGGGGCAGCACCGCCGCGTCATCGCCAAGGCGGTAAATGCCAAAGCTCTCGCCCAGGTCGCTGTTGAAATCGATCTCAGCCATGGCCGCGCTCCAGCGCCGCGAAGGCAGCATCCTGCAACTGCGCGAGCCGTTGCGCCTCCTCCATCTCGACCACCGTGAAGCGCACGCTCTCGCCGGGCATGCGTTGCGCCAGCCGCGGCAGGTCCACGGCGCAGACGTGGGCGATCTTCGGATAGCCGCCCGTGGTCTGGCGGTCTGCCATCAGCACGATCGGCTGGCCGTCGGGCGGCACCTGGATGGTGCCGAATGCCACGGCTTCGGACCACATCTCGCGCGGTGAGGACAGGGCCAGCGCGGGACCTTCGAGGCGGTAGCCCATGCGGTCGGACTGGGCGGCAATACTGAACGCCGCGCTGGTGAATGCCGCCTGCGCGGCGGCGCTGAAAGCATCCCACTCGCGCCCGCGCACCACGCGCAGCGGGGCGTCGGGGGCTGCGACGATGCCGGCGGCGAAGCGCGCCTGCGGCAGGGCCTGGGGCAGCGCGGCACGCGGGACGCACAAGCCGATCACATCGGCCTTGCGCAGCGGCTTGCCCTGCATGCCGCCATATCCGCCACGCACGAAGGTGCTGTGGCTGTTCATGACCGGGTCCAGCGCAAAGCCGCCGGCCACCGCCAGGTAGGCGCGCAGCCCGCTCTTGCGCTTGCCGAAGCTCAGCGTCGCGCCAGCCGGCACCACGCATGCCTGCGCGGTGGGCAGCGGCGTGCCGTCGATGCTGGCGTCGAGATCGGCGCCGCAGACCGCCACGGCAGTGGCCGCGTCAAAGCGCAGCGTGGGCCCCATCAGCGTGATCTCCAGCGTCGCGGTGTCCTGCGTATTGCCGACCAGCGCATTGGCCAGCCGATGCGCGCGCTCGTCCATGACGCCATTGGCGGGCACGCCGAGCTGTTGATAGCCGACGCGGCCGAGGTCCTGGAACGTGCTCAGCGCCCCGGGTTTTAGCACCGCGATGGCGGCGCCGCCCGGTGGTACCGGTATCGTGGTCATCGAATCGCTCCATGGGCCGGTAAGAGGGTGCCTTGCGATGCGGCAATGTCGTCGAACTGCGCGGCCGAGACCGGCACGAAGCGCACCTGGTCGCCTGCATTGAGCAGGCAAGGCGCATCGCGGTGCGGATCGAACAAGGTCAGCGGCGTACGCCCGATCAGGTTCCAGCCGCCGGGCAGCACCATCGGATAGATCACGGACTGGCAGTTGGCCAGCCCGATCGAGCCAGCGGGCACGGCGGTGCGCGGCGTGGTGCGCCGTGGCGGGGCCAGGCGCGCGTCGAACTTGCCCACGTACGGGTGGCCGGGCGCGAAACCCAGCATCAGCACATCGACCGGCGCCGCACTATGCAGCGTGATCACCGCCTCGGGTGCGAGCCCGCAACTTGCGGCCACCTCGTCGAGATCAGGCCCGTGGTCGCCGCCGTAGCAGACCGGGATGTCGACCACGCGAGCGGAGGCGGCCAACGCGCCGAGTGGCTCGGCCAGCAGCATGGACAGCGCTGCGCTCAGCGCCTGGAACGGTGCCGTGCCTGGCGCGGCGCCAACGGCGGACGGGTGGTAGTGGATGCCGACGGTCGCCAGCGCGGGCACGACATCGGTCACGCCCGGCAGTGCGGCCGCGCCAATGCGCGCCGCCGCGGCGCACGCTTGTCGGTTGGCAATGCGCAATGCGGCGGCATCGCGGCCGGCGTCGAATGCCACCACGAGCAGGCGGTCGCCAGACGGTTCAATGCGCCACGGGATGGCCGCGGCGGGTGCCAGGTCGACAGGCAGCGCGCTCATGGCTGCACCTCGGGCTGCACCTCGCCGGCGACGGCGGGCGTAGCCGCGTGCGGCGCCGCGCTCGTGCCGATCAGCTGGGCGATTTCGCGCGTGACGAAGCCGGTATCGACCTGGCCCGCGCGGAAGTCGTGGTGCGCCAGCACGTTGCCAAGGAACTCGACGTTATGGCGAATCCCTTCAATGCGCGTCTGTGCCAGCGCGCCCAGCATCGCCTGGCGCGCAGACTCGCGCCCGGCGCCGTGCGTGATCAGCTTGGCGATCATCGGGTCGTAGTAGGGCGTGATGGTGTCGCCCGCGCGCACGCCGGTGTCGACGCGCAACGCCGGCATCGCTGGCAGCGCAAAGGCCGACAGCTTGCCCGGCGACGGCATGAAGTGGCGTGCCGGGTTTTCGGCATAGAGCCGGCACTCGATCGCCGCGCCCTGGCGGCGGATGTCGGCTTGCGCCACGGGCGCGAGGGTGCCGGCCGCCAGCCGGATCTGCGCCTGCACCAGGTCCCAGCCGGTGACCATCTCGGTGACACCGTGCTCGACCTGGATGCGGGTATTCATCTCGAGGAAGAAGAATTCGCCGCTGTCGGCATCGACGATGAACTCGACCGTGCCGGCGCCGCGGTAGCGTTGCGATTCGGCCAGCGCGACGGCCGCGGCGGTCATGCGTGCCAGCACCTCGGGCGGCAGGCCGGGCGCCGGGCTTTCTTCGATGATCTTCTGGAAGCGGCGCTGCACCGAGCATTCACGCTCGAACAGATGCACGGCCGTGCCGTCGCCATAGCCGAAGACCTGGACTTCGATATGGCGTGCGCGTGCGACGTAGCGTTCCAGGTAAACGCTGCCGTCGCCAAAGGCCTTGAGCGCGAGCGCCTGCGTGGAGGCGACGGTGGCTGCCAGCGTGTCGGGGCCGTCGACGCATTTCATGCCGATGCCGCCGCCACCGCCCGCGGCCTTGACCAGCAACGGATAACCCACTTGCGCCGCGGCGTCTTCCAGCCCGGCCAGCTCACCGGGCAGGAAGCGGATGCTGCCCGGCAGCACCGGCACCCCGCAGGCGGCAGCGATCTCTCTCGCGCGGTTCTTGTCGCCCATGTTCTCGATCGATTCGACCGAAGGGCCGATCCAGCGCATGCCAGCGGCCTCGGCGGCCCGGGCAAAGGCCGTGTTCTCGGAGAGGAAGCCATAGCCCGGGTGCACGCCGCCGGCGCCATGCGCCAGCCCAGCTGCCAGGACGGCTTCGGTATTCAGATAGCTTTGTGCCGCGGGGGCCGGGCCGATGGGAACGGCCACGTCGGCCATCTGGCAATGCAGTGCACCGGCGTCGGCCTCGGAATACACGGCCACGGTCTCGATGCCAAGCGCCTGCGCGGCGCGGATGATGCGACAGGCAATCTCGCCGCGATTGGCTACCAGGATTCTTCGCATGTCAGACTCTTGCTGCTTTGGGGGCGGACACGCGGCGCTGGTTCGGCGCCGCGTGCAGTGCCGGCCTGCGGGCCGGTCGAGGCGCGGTGTGGCCGCGCTTTTTCAGACTTACTTGGCGAACAGCGAGGCGATATTCGCAAACGCCTTCAGCTCCAGCGCATTGCCCGACGGGTCCAGGAAGAACATGGTGGCCTGCTCGCCAACCTCGCCCTTGAAGCGGATATGCGGTTCGATGATGAACTGCATGCCGGCGGCCTGGAGCTTGTCGGCAGCCGCCTGCCAGTCGTGCATCGGCAGCACCACGCCGAAGTGGCGCACCGGCACGGCATCGCCGTCCACCGCGCTGGTCTTGCGGTGGCCGCATTCTTCCGGCGCCAGGTGGGCCACGATCTGATGGCCATAGAAATTGAAGTCGACCCAGTCTTCCGAGCTGCGGCCTTCGGGGCAGCCCAGCAGCTCGCCATAGAATTCGCGCGCGCTGGCGATGCTGTGGACCGGGAAGGCCAGGTGGAACGGGGGCAGGACTGCGGTGGATTCGCTCATGGTGTGGAGACTCTTGGCAATGGATATGGGGTTGGGGCGTGCGGCACGCAGCAACGTACCGCCCTGGAACCAGAGTCTATGTATGGTGAAAAATTAATAAAAGCGATATATTTTTGACATTAGCTCCACGAAAATTGATGAATCGAAATGTTGCGAGAACTGCGCACCTTTATCGCCGTTGCCCGCCACGGCACCTTCGCCAACGCCGGCGCGCATATCGGCCTGACGCAGTCGGCCGTCAGCGCGCAGATCCAGCGGCTGGAGTCAGAGCTTGGTTTCGCGCTGTTCGACCGCACCGGCCGTTCGGCGCGCCTGAACACGGCCGGGCGCGAAACCCTGGCGTTGGCCGAGGAGCTGGTCGTGCTGTACGAGCGGATCGGCCACCAGGGCCTCGACATCCAGGGCTCGGGCATGGTGCGCATCGGTGCCATCGCCTCGGCGCAAGCCACCTTCCTGGCCGATGCCATTGCCGCATTCCGGGCTGAACTGCCCGGCTGCCGTGTGCGCATGGTGCCTGGCGTCTCGCTCAACCTGCTCGGCCAGGTCGACGCCGGCGAGATCGACATCGCCGTCATGATCCGGCCGCCCTATGCCTTGCCCGCCGAACTGGAGTGGCGCCCGCTGCTGGAGGAGCCTTTCGAACTGCTGGTGCCCGCCGGCCAGGCCGGCATGGACTGGCGGGACGCAATCGCCACGGCACCCTTTATCCGCTATGACCGGGCTTCTTTCGGCGGCAGGCTGGTCGACCAGTTCCTGCGCAAGCAACGGATCGTGCCGCAGGAAGCCATCGAGCTCGACGAACTCGAAGGCATCGTGCAACTGGTGGCGCGCGGGCTCGGCGTGGGCCTGCTGCCCCGCATGCTGGCCGGTGGCGCGCGGCCGCCGGGCGTGACGGCACTGCCGCTGGGCGACGACACCTTCTATCGCGAGGTGGGGCTGGTCGAACGTGCCCGGCACAGCCGCCAGCCAGTCGCGAGCCGGCTCGCCGACCATATCGGCGTGGCGACGCAGGCGATGGTGGCGTCGGATCGAAGCGGTCGGCGTTGACCTGCGGCGCGGGTCCGCCGCTCAGTGCGGCTTCCCATGCACGTCCAGCGGCACCGGCTGGGTCAGCGTCTCGGGGCGCAGGATGCGGTCGAGTTCCTCTTTCGACAGCAAGCCCTTGCGCAGGACGATTTCATAGACGCTGCCACCCGTGGCGTGCGCTTCCTGCGCAACAGCGGTCGCGTTCGCATAGCCGATGTAGGGGTTGAGCGCGGTCACGATGCCGATCGAGTTCTCGACCGTGGCGCGCAGCCGGTCGGGATTCGCGGTGATGCCTTTGACGCAGCGCTCGGCGAGCGTCAGGCAGCCGTTGCGCAGATGGCTGACGCTCTTGAACAGGCTGTGCGCGATGATCGGCTCGAAGGCATTGAGCTGGAGCTGGCCGGCCTCGGCCGCAAAGCTGACGGTGATGTCATTGCCGATGACTTCGAAGGCGATCTGATTCACGACTTCGGGGATCACCGGATTTACCTTGCCGGGCATGATGCTGGAGCCGGCCTGCATCGGCGGCAGGTTGATCTCGCCCAGGCCGGCGCGCGGACCGCTGGACAGCAGCCGCAGGTCGTTACAGGTCTTCGACAGCTTCACGGCAACGCGCTTCAGCACGCCGGAGAGCTGCACGAACGAGCCGCAGTCCTGCGTGGCCTCGATCAGGTTGGGGGCGGTTTCGAGCGGAATGCCGGTGATCTCGCGCAGGCGCCGCAGCACGACCGGCGCATACGACGGATGCGCGGTGATGCCGGTGCCGATCGCGGTGGCACCGAGGTTGATCTCGCAGATCAGCATCGCGGCTTCGCGCAGGCGCGCCTCGTCCTCTCCTAGCATCACGGCGTAGGTGCTGAACTCCTGGCCGAGCGTCATCGGCACGGCATCCTGCAGCTGGGTGCGGCCCATCTTGATGATGTGGGCGAACTCGTCGGCCTTCGCCTCAAAGGCCCGCCGCAGCACTGCCATGGCGTCCACAAGGCCGGCGATGCCGAACCACGTAGCGACCTTCAGCGCGCTCGGGTAGACATCGTTGGTGCTCTGGCCGATGTTGACGTGCTCGTTCGGGTGCAGGTGCTGGTACTCGCCCTTCTGATGGCCAAGCAGTTCGAGCGCGCGGTTGGCGATCACCTCATTGGCGTTCATGTTGGTCGAGGTACCCGCACCGCCCTGAATCACATCGACAACGAACTGGTCGTGCAGCTTCCCGGCAATCAGCTCCTGGCAGGCACCGGCGATTGCGTCGCAGCGCGCCTTGTCGAGCAGGCCCAGCTCATGGTTGGCCTGCGCCGCGGCTTGCTTGATCGCGGCCAGCGCCTTGATCAGCTCCGGGTAGATGGAGATCGGGGTGCCCGTGATCGGGAAATTCTCGACGGCGCGCAAGGTATGCACGCCGTAGTAGGCCTCGACAGGGACCTCGCGGTCGCCCAGGAGGTCATGTTCGGTTCTGAAGATTCCGGCAGTCATGGTTACGCTCCTCGCGTAAATTGGTATCAGCAATTCTGCCGGAGTCTAGGGAATCGGCCGCGCCTGCACCACGTCCGATGCCAAGATTTCATGGGGTGTCGGGGTGCAGTGCATGGTTATGCAGAAATGGCATAGCCGGGATTCGGTTCAGGCCTGCACGTTGTGAGCGCGTCTCTGCCGCGCCGAAGCGCGTGCGCGGCAAGCGGCTGGTCAAGTAGTGATCCAGACGCCACGTTCACCGTCGGTGCAAGTGGCCGCGCCTTGGCGCGGATATTGTTTATCGGCCATCTGGCGTTTTACAGGAACCCAATCGAAAACCACGGCACCAGCGTCAGCAGCAGCAAGGCCACCAGCAGCGCCGCCATATGCGGCCAGACCCGGGGCATGGCCACGTCGGGCGACACTCGCCCAATCGCGCAAGCCGCATAGAAGCCGACGCCGAACGGCGGCGCAAACAGCCCCAGGCCCATGGCGAAGATCACCACCATGGCGTAGTGGACTTCATGCACGCCGACGATCTTTGCGATCGGGAACAGCAGCGGGCCGAACAGCACGATGGCCGGGATGCCTTCCAGCAGGCTGCCCAGTAATACGAAGGCCAGCGCGGACACCAGCAGGAAGCCGGTCTTGCCGCCCGGCACGGCGGACATGATCTTCACCAGGTCGTCGGCAAAGCCCGACTGCGTCAGCGCCCATGCCATGGTGGTGGCGCAGCCGACGATCAGCAGGATCGCGCCGGACAGTGCGGCGGTATCGACCAGCATCGGGTAGATGCTGCGCCAGTGGAAGCGCCGGTAGACAAGAATGCCGGCCAGCACGGCATAGAAAATGCCGATGGTCGACACCTCGGTCGCCGTGGCCACGCCTTCAACCACGGCGGTGCGGATGATCACAGGCAAGGCCAGCGCCGGCAGGGCTACCAGCAGCGATTTCACGATCACGGCGCGCGACGGGCGCACCACCGCGCTCATGTCTTCCTTGCGCGTCTGGAACCAGACCACGCAGGCCATCATGACCAGACCCACGACAGCCGGCATCAGGCCGCCGATGAACAGCGAGGTGATCGACACGCCGGTGACCGATCCCACCGTGATCAGCACGATGCTGGGCGGGATCGTTTCGGACATTGCGCCGGATGCCGACAACAGTCCGATCAGGTCGCCGTCCCTGGCGCCGCGCTGCTTCATTTCGGGGAACAGCGCGGGCGCGACTGCTGCCATGTCGGCGGCTTTCGCGCCGGATATGCCGGACACGATATACATGGCGCCGAGCAGCACATACTGCAGGCCGCCGCGCACGTGCCCGATCAGGTTGGCGAGGAAGCTGATCATGGCGCGCGCCAGGCCGGTCATCTCGATCAGCGCGCCCAGGAACACGAACAGCGGCACGGCCAGCAGGATCAGGTGCGACATGCCTTCCTGCATGCGGTTCGGGACGATCGACAGCGGGGTCGTGGTGGTGAAGGCCAGGTAGCACATGGTGGCCAGGCCGAAGGCAAAGGCGATCGGCACGCCAATGGCCACGCAGACGACCAGCATGATCAGGAAGAAGATCACCAGGTTGATGTTGCCGAGTTCCGCCAGCACCGGGGACAGGGCCCACAACACTGCCCCCGCAACGCCCACCGCCACGCCGCTGACGAGAACCCGCTTCCAGTCGGCCTGCGCGACCAGCCGGATGACGGCCGTCGCCAGCATCAGCAGGGTGCCGGCGAGCACTGCCGCGGAGCGGTAGCCTTCACTGA
This sequence comes from Cupriavidus sp. LA-1, assembly GCF_055385985.1. Lineage (NCBI taxonomy): Bacteria > Pseudomonadati > Pseudomonadota > Betaproteobacteria > Burkholderiales > Burkholderiaceae > Cupriavidus > Cupriavidus sp. LA-1. Next base: position 1,704,373 of record NZ_AP031387.1, read on the forward strand.
TCTCCAGCGTTGGCGACGAGACGTCGATGTGTTCACTCAGGTGCTCGCAGGCCGGCCAGACCAGCAGCAGCAGGAACGCGACCACCAGCCACATGCCGAAGGCATCGAGCCACGCGCGCCTGGCCGGCGCCAGGTCCTTGATGAAGGTGGTCAGCTGCATATGCGCGCTGCGCTGCAGCGCAATGATGGCACCCAGCATCGCCAGCCAGAGGAACAGGATGCTGGCCAGTTCATCGGTCCAGGGGATTGGCGCATGCAGGACATAGCGCGCGAACGCACCGCCGCCCAGGATGGCGATCTCCGCCAGCACGATCAGCGCGGCCGGAATCTCCACGGCCCAGCGCATGGCGCGGCCCCAGCAGGCAAGGGCGGCGCCTGGTTTGCGCGGCGCGGCAGCGAAGGTTTCGGCAGTGTGCTCCATCGTCGTGTCTCCATGCGGCACGCGCTGATGCGCGGCGTCTCGTGCGGTCTGGTGTTGCGGCATCAGGCCAGGCGGCCCGCGTATTTCTCGAGCTTGGCCCAGGCTTCCTCGCCGTACTTCTTCTTCCACTCGGTATAGAAGCCGGCGCTTTGCAGCAACTGCCGGAAGGGCGCGGGATCGGGCCGGTTCAGTGTGATGCCCAGCTTGCTCAGTTCCGCCTGCGCGTCGACATTCAGCCTGGCGATGTCTTCGCGCTGGCGCAGCGCCGCGCTGTTGAAATGGGTGGCGATGGACGCCTGCACTTCCCTGGGCAGTGCCTGGAACTTCTTTGCGTTGCCGAAGATGAAGTGGCCATCCCAGGTATGCGCGGTGAGCGAGCAGAACTTCTGGACTTCATAGAGCTTGGCGCTGCGGATCAGGGCGAGCGGATTCTCCTGGCCGTCCACCACGCGTGTCTGCAGCGCGGAGTAGAGCTCGCCGAACGGAATCGCGGTCGGTGAGGCCCCAAGCGCCTTGAACATCGAGATCCAGAGCGGGATGCCGGGCACGCGGATCTTGAATCCTTTCAGGTCCGCGGGGGTCTGGACGGGCTTGCTGGCCGACGTGATATTGCGATAGCCATTGTCCAGGCACTTGTCGAACACGTGCAGGTTGACCTTGCCCAGCGCGGCCCGCACGTGCGCGCCGACGTCGCCATCCATGGCCGCCCAGACCGTGGCGTAATCCTTGAAGGCAAAGGCGACACCGTTGATGCCGGCGGTCGGCACCAGCGTCTGCAGGTTGGTGCCGGCGGTGGACATGAAATCCATGGCCCCGGCGCGGGTCTGCGAGATCATGTCGGGCTCGCTGCCCAATTGGCTCGCCGGATAGACCTGGAGGTCCACCTTGCCGCCGGTATCCTTGCGGATCGCTTCCGCGGCTTCCTTGATGCGCAAGGTGCCGGGGTGGTCCGCCGGAAACGCCGTGCCGTATTTGAGCCGGATGGTGGCCTGGGCCAGGCCATGGCGCAGCGGCAACGCGAGCGCGAGACTGCCGGCTGCCAGCGCGCCGAACTGGCGGCGTGTCAGGGAAATAGTCATGGTGGTGTTCGCTCCTGTATCAGAAGGTTGGTCGCTCTACTGACCTGGCGGCCTGGGCAGCAATGCGGACGCGCCCCGGTGTGCCAGTACCGCCAGGTAAGCGGCAAGGCGGGCGGCAAGGGGCGCCGGCCACGGCGTTGTGCCGAATACGGCGGCATGCCCCAGCGCCTGGCGGACAGCCTCGGCGTCGCTGCCTGCGCTGCGCAGGCGACAGGCCAATGCAGCGGCGCCAGGGTCGCCGATTACAAGTACGTCGCCGTGGTCGCTGCGGCCGGTTCGCAGGTAATGCAGCCACATCGCCAGCGCACGCTCAAGGAATGGGCGTTCGATGCCTGCGCTGCAGCTTTCGCGCAAGGCGGGAAGCCAGCGTACGGGGATCTTCTGCGTGCCATCCGTTGCGATCTGCGCGGTCAGGTGCGCCAGCGCGGTGTTCTCGAAGCGATGCAGCAGTGCGCGGCAGTAGCGCTCGACGTCATAGCCTGGCGGTGCCGCAACGGTGGCGCGCAAGTCTGCCATCACGCCCCGCGCAAAGGCTGCGGCAGCGGGATTTGCCATGACATCCGCGATGCTGGCGAATCCGCACAGCTGTCCGGAATAAGCCATTGCCGAATGGGTGCCGTTGAGCAGGCGCAGCTTCATCGCCTGATAGGGCCGGACATCGGCCGTCAGCAGCGCGCCACCGGCTTCCCATGCGGGCCGCGGCCCGGCAAAACGGTCTTCGATGACCCATTGCGTGAAGGGCTCGCAGACGACGGCGGCTTCGTCGCGCACGCCGAGATGCTGGCTGGCCAGGTCGAGCGATGCGGCGCTGGCGGCCGGCACGATCCGGTCGACCATGGAGTTGGGCAGCGCGATGTTGTCTTCGATGCGCCGGGCCAGTTCCGGGTTGGACAATTCGGCGAACTGCATCAGCAGCCGACGCAGGGTGTCGCCATTGTCCGCCATGTTGTCGCAGCACACCACGCTGAGCGGGGCGCCGCGCGGCCGGCGGCGGATGCCCGCCGCGAGGATGCCGAGGGTGCTGCGGGGGCGCTCCGGGTTGGCCAGATCGTGGCGGATGTCGGCATCGTCCAGGTCGAGCCCGGCCGTGGACGGGTGCTGGCTGTAGCCCTTCTCGGTCACGGTGCTGGTGACGACGCAGACCGCCGGGTCAGCGATGGCGTCGATGACCTGCTGCAGGGCCTGCGGCGCATACAGCGATGCGACGACAGCGCCGACGATCCGGGTGTGGCTGCTATCGCCGTGACGCTCGGTGACGGAATAGAGATGGTCCTGGGCTTGCAGCATGTTGCCCGTGGCGGGGCTGCGCAAGCTCACGCCGACAATGCCCCATCGGGGGTCGCCCTGTGCCAGGGCAGCTTCCGTGTACAGCGCCTGGTGGGCGCGGTGGAATGCGCCCAGACCCAGATGCACGATGCCTGCGCTCAGGCGGGCGCGCTCGTAGCGAGGACGCTCGACCCTGGCACGCACCTTGAGGAGGGTGCGTTGTGACAGGCGAAGATGGCTTGCTGCCATGGCGGAAGTCGGTTGCATATCTATAAAGAATCACATTCCCTTGCAATCTACCATGGTAGTGCGGCGGTGTTATGCACTGTAGCGGTGACGTTTCGATGAATCCATGCGGGTTTACGCCGAAACATGTCCAAAACATTGACGTGCTACCATGGCAGTAACATTCAAATATCCGACCCCAAATGCGCGCCTCCCGTATCTCGCTCGTCCGCGAAAACTCCCAGGAAGCCCTGAATCCCGATGAGATCCTGGCCCGTGCGCTGGCCGGGTTCCAGCTCGAAAAGGACCGTTCCTATACCGCCCAGGTCCACGCGGTGCTCCAGCGCGCCATCGTGCGCGGCACGCTGCCCCCGCGCATGGCGCTGTCCGAGGCGGCAATTTCCCAGGCGATCGAAGTCAGCCGCACACCGGTGCGCGAAGCCCTGGCCATGCTTGCCGACGAACAACTGGTGCAGATCTACCGGCAGGTCGGCACGATCGTCGCGCCGGTACGCACCGCACTGATCGAAGAGGGGCGTTTCGTGCGCTGCACGCTGGAATGTGCCAATCACGTGCAACTGGCGCTGTCCATCACGAGCGAGCAGCTGGCCGAGTTCGGCAGCATCGTCGCGCGCCAGCGCGCTGCGGTCGCCGGCAACCAGACGGATTTGTTCTCGGAGCTGGATGAGTTGATGCACCGCAGGCTGTTCGAGTTTGCGGGCCGGCACAATGTCTGGGCCATGCTCGAGCCCATCAAGCGGCATTTCGACCGGGTGCGCTGGCTGCTGCTGGGCCGGGTGGCCGACCACGCCAGCCGCGCGCTGCAGGAGCACGAACAGATGCTGGCGCAGATGGCGGCGCGCGATGTCGCGGGCCTCGGGGCCAGCGTCGCCTCGCATATCAACCACATCACCGAGCATCTCCAGGCGCTGCGCAAGCAAGCGCCGGAGAGCTATTTCACTGACTGACCTCGCGGGGGGAACGCGACTTGAAGATCGAATCAGTACAGACCATTGTCACCTGTCCGGGGCGCAACTTTGTCACGGTCAAGGTGATGACGGATGAAGGCGTTTACGGCCTGGGCGATGCCACGCTCAACGGGCGGGAACTGGCGGTCAAGGCCTACCTGGACGAGCACGTGATCCCGTGCCTGATCGGGCGCGATCCCCGCAATATCGAAGATATCTGGCAATACCTGTATCGCGGCGCCTACTGGCGCCGTGGCCCGGTGACGATGACGGCCATCGCCGCCATCGACATGGCGCTGTGGGATATCAAGGGCAAGCTGGCCGGCATGCCGGTGTACCAGTTGCTGGGTGGCAGGAGCCGGCAGGGACTGATGGTGTATGGCCACGCCAACGGGCGCGACCATGCCGAGGCCGTGGAGGCCGTGCAGCGTCACGTGGAGCAGGGCTACAAGGCCATCCGCGTGCAGTCCGGCGTGCCGGGTCTGGGCAAGGTGTATGGCGTGGGCAAGGGGGGCGGCCATTACGAACCCGCCGAGAAAGGCCTGCCGCCGGAAGAGCCCTGGGATACCTCGCTCTACCTGCGCCATACGCCCGAACTGTTCCGCAAGGTGCGCGACGCCGTGGGTTTCGGACCCCACCTGCTGCACGACGCCCACCACCGCCTGACGCCGGTCGAGGCCGCGCGGCTCGGCAAGGCGCTTGAGCCCTTCAGCCTGTTCTGGCTGGAAGACGCCACCCCGGCAGAGAACCAGGAGGCGTTCCGGCTGATCCGCCAGCACACCACCACGCCGCTGGCCGTGGGGGAGATCTTCAACTCGGTCTGGGACTGCAAGACGCTGATCAGCGAGCAGCTGGTCGACTACATCCGCGCCACCATCGTCCATGCGGGCGGCATCACCCACGTGCGGCACATCGCGGACTTCGCAGCCATGTACCAGGTACGGACAGGGTTCCATGGGGCGACCGACCTCTCGCCGGTGTGCATGGCGGCCGCGGTGAACTTCGGGCTGTGGGTGCCCAACTTCGGCATCCAGGAGTTGATGCCGCACAGCGAACTGACCGATGCGGTCTTTCCGCACAACTACCGCTTCGAAGACGGCTACCTGGTCATGGACGAGGTGCCGGGCCTGGGCGTCGATATCGACGAGGCGCTGGCCGCGAAGTATCCGTACGAACGTGCCTACCTGCCGGTCGCCCGGCTGGCGGATGGCTCCATGTGGCACTGGTAGCCGGAGTTTCCGATGCTCAGCATTGTTGTCGAAGAACCCAACAGCATGGCCGTCTGCGAGCGGCCGATGCCGGAGCCTGCCGCTGGCGAGGTGCGCGTGCGCGTGCGCTATGCCGGCATCTGCGGCTCCGACCTGCATATTTTCCGCGGTCACAATCCGTTCGTGGCGTATCCGCGCGTCATCGGCCATGAGTTCGTCGGCACCATCGATGCCGTCGGTGCCGGCGTCGACGCGTCACGCATCGGTCAGCGCGTGGTGGCGGATCCGGTCATCAGTTGCGGGCAATGCCACGCGTGCCGGATTGGCCGCCAGAACGTGTGCAGCCGGCTCCAGGTGATCGGGGTGCACCGCGACGGCGGCTTCAGCGAGTACGCCTGCGTGCCGGCCGGCAATGCCTATGTGATCCCGGACGGCATGCCGGAAGCCAGCGCTTCGGTGATCGAGCCGTTTGCCGTGGCCGCCAATGTGACGCACCGCACCGGCGTGCTCGCGCAGGATGTGGCGTTGATCTATGGCGCGGGGGCAGTCGGGCTCAATCTGATGCAGGTCCTCAAGCGAGTCCATGGCATCCGCGCCTACATCACGGATCACCTCGACGAGCGCCTGGCGCTCGCGCGGCAATGCGGTGCCGGTGAGGACGAGGTCATCAACACCGCGCGCGAGCCGATCGAACAGGCGCTGGCGGCGCGAGGCGTGGCAGGCGGGCCAACGCTGATCTATGACGCCGTATGCCATCCGGCAATCCTGGAGGAGGCCGTGCGCATCGCGGCACCGGCCGGGCGTATCGGTGTGTTGGGCTTTTCATCAACCCCATCGGCGATCCCGCAGCAGGAACTCACCAAGAAGGAACTGACGCTGTATGCCTCGCGGCTGAATTGCGCGATGTTCCCGACGGTGCTTGACTGGATCGCGAAAGGCCTGGTCAATCCCGGGCAAATTGTCACGCACCACGTCGGTTTCCGCGATGTTGCCGACGCCTTCGCGCTGGCCGAGCGCAATCCGCGCGAATGCTGCAAGGTGCTGCTCGACTTTGGCCCGGCTGGCTGACATGGCAAGTACCCGGCGCTTCGATAGCGTGGCTGGATGCAACCGGCGCAGGGGATTGTTTGGATGGCGCATGGCTTGCGCGCTTGGCCGCGGGGGACGACCTGGCTGGCGCGGCGCGGTGGGCGGGCATTGCGGCGGCACTGGCAATGACAGGCGCCGGCGGCCAGGTTTAATTTTGTTGAAAAAAGAACATTGAAAGTGATCATATTGGCCCCTGGCTAAACCTCTACTTGGCAAGGGTTTGCCAAATGTGTATTTTGAACACTATGGGTGATCAAAATCACGGAAAACTAAACCAGCTCCTCGCAACGCTAGGCGACACCACCCTGGTCTCCAGCCGGTGGCTGCGGGCGCATGGGTATTCCAACAGCCTTGTCGCGCGCTATGTGGCCAGCGGCTGGATGGTTTCGCCAGCGCGCGGCGTCTACATGAGGCAGGGTGGCCGCCTGCAATGGCAAGGCGTGGTCCATAGCCTCCAGGCCAACGAGGCATTGCCGCTGCACGTTGGCGGGCGCTTTGCGCTGGCCATGCAGGGGCATGAGCACTACCTGCGCCTGGGCGAAGCCGCCACGATCACGCTCTACGGGCCGGAACGGCTGCCGGGCTGGGTGGGCAAGCTGCCATTGAACGAGCACTTCAAATTTCACGGCAAGGGGCCTTTCGACCTGCCGGCGTTGCGCTTCACGCCCGACCTGCCGGAGCAGGCGTTGCTCGATCATGGACTGACGTGGCACGAGATCAGTCCGGGCACCGATGCCCTGGCTTGTGCCACGCCCGAGCGGGCCATGCTGGAACTATGCGATGGCGTGGCAAATGCGGCCCTGGTCTATGAGGTCGATGCGCTGATGCAGGCGATGACGACGCTGCGGCCGCAGCGCGTCGGCATGCTGCTGCGCCATTGCCGCAGCATCAAGGCCAAGCGCCTGTTCCTGGCGCTCGCTGAACGCCACCGGCATGCATGGCTGGCGCATGTCCCGCTCGACGGGGTCGATCTGGGCCGAGGCAAGCGCGCGCTGGTGCCCGGTGGGCGCCTGCACCCGACCTATCAGATTACTTTGCCTGTAGACCTGGATGAGCATCTGGGATAAGCGCTATACCGACCGGGTGCAATTGCTGGTCGAGATCCTGCCGGTCCTGGCGAAAGAGCCGCGCTTCGCGCTTAAAGGGGGCACGGCGATCAACCTGTTCGAGCATGACCTGCCGCGGTTGTCGGTGGACATCGACCTGGCGTGGTTGCCAGTACATGACTTCGCCGAGGACGCGGCCCTGATCGCTGCGGCCTTGGAGCAACTGGCCGATGCGCTGCGCGCCAGGCCGCTGCAACTGCAGGTGCAGTCGTCGGCCGGCGAAGGGACGCGGTCGGTGACGCGGCTGGTGGCCAGCCGTGGCCGCGCGCGCGTGCAGATCGAGACCACACCGGTCATGCGCGGCACAGTGCATCCGGTGCGCAGCATGGTGGTCAGGCCGAAGGTGGAAGAGGCGTTCGGCTTTGCCTCCATGCAGGTGCTGGATTTCGCCGATCTTTATGCCGGCAAGCTGGCCGCCGCCTTGTCGCGGCAGCATCCGCGCGATCTGTTCGACGTCAGCCTGCTGCTGGAGGACGAGCGCGCGGATGAGCGGCTCTGGCGGACTTTCCTCGTGTACCTGACGTGCAGCCCCAAACCTGCCTGGGAGATGCTGGCCCCTCGGGTCCCAGCGGATTTTGCGGCAACGTTCGACGCGCATTTCAAGGGCATGACCGCCGAGCCGGTCAGTGCGCAAGCCCTGCTGGCAAGCCGCGAGCGCCTGCTGGCAAGGGTGGCGGGGTGGCTGGACAAACCATCCTGTGCGTTTCTCGGGTCGGTGGAGGACGAGAAGCCGGATTTCGCGCTCATAGGGTTTCCGCACGCAGGTGAGTTGCCGGGCGTGCGGCGCAAGCTGCATAACCTGGCCCAGCGCTCCGCAGCCAAGCGGCAGGCGGATCGCCGCGAGTTGGAGCAGACCCTGGCGCGGATCACAGGGCGGGGTGCCTGAAGGGATGGGTGGCAGCCGTACATTTATACCCAGGTAATATTGACAATTTATTTTATCCGGGTAATATTTGGGGATCGTCTCTCAGGAGCATTCCCATGACCAACGCAACGTCTCATACCTACTCGACCTTTGACGGCCACCGGCGCATCGCCTCGGGTTCGCTGCAATCCAATGCGCTGGCGCTCAAGCGAGCGCTGGAGGCTGGCGCGGCCGGGCCGGTGCTGGTCTTCGACGACGGCACGGGCCGGGCGATCGACCTGGATACCAGCGGGACGGAGGCGGCCGTCTTGGCGCGGACTGCTGAGCGCGCTGCCCAGCTTGAGTCTGCGAGGCAGCCGGCAGGCAAAAGGGACGACGAAAAGGACGACGCGGCGGATATCGCCGGACCCCGGGGCCGCGGGCGCCCGAAGCTGGGCGTGGTGTCGCGCGAGGTGACGCTGCTGCCGCGCCATTGGGAATGGCTGGCGGCCCAGCCGGGCGGGGCGTCCGTCGCCCTGCGCAAGCTGGTCGAGCAGGCGCGCCGCGACAACGCCGACAAGGACCGCAGCCGCCTTGCAAGCGAGCGGGCCTATCACTTCATGGTGGCGATGGCCGGGGATCTGCCCGGCTTCGAGGAAGCCGCGCGGTCGCTGTTCGCGGGCGATGTGGCGGGCTTTGCACAGCGGATCGCGGCATGGCCCGTGGATGTCCGCGATCACGCATTGCGCCTTGCGGACAGCAACGCCTGACCGGTTTCGGCGTCCCGCTCAGATGCCGCCCAGCAGGTCGTGGGCATCCACGATCGCGTAGGCGATCTCGGGATGCTCTTCCATGCTGCGGCGGATGGCGGCCGGGATCGACTGGCGGATCTTGCGGCACAGGCCGGGCTGTTCCTGCACCTGGATGCTGATGCCGCGCACCGTGCGCACGCCGCGCGCGCTCGGCGTGATGGTCAGCACGATGCCCAGCTGGGTTTGCATCAGGCTTTCCATCCGCTGCAGTTCGGCCAGGCTGGTCAGGCTTTCCAGTCGCTCGACCAGCCGCTTTTCCTCGGCACGGGTGAGCCGCAGCACGCGCAAGTCGGCGTCGGGGTCACTCAGCAGCGCTTCGCGCCCGCAGATGCAGGCGCCAGGCGGGCATTCCGTGCGAAGAGGGAACGGCGCGTTCATGTGGGGCGCGGTCACAAGGCCGCAAGATAGCGGGGGCGATGGCCGGATATGTTAAATCAGGTTTCCCCCGGCCGGTGCGCCGGCCTTCCCGCTGCCCGCGGCGCCGGGTTCAGCCCAGTGGCTCGACATGGGCCGATGCAGTCAGGGCAAATGGAGCCGGCCTGGTCCAGCAGCAATTGCCGATCCGGTCTATGCTCGCGGCTGCGGTGTGGCCCGAAAACCGGAGCCCCCACGACAAGCCAGCCAAGCCCTGCACAGGAGACCCCCATGGCACTCTCGATGTACGACGTTTCGATTCCCCCGTTTATCCGCGCATTCGGCAACCTGGACGCGATCCTCGTCAAGGGCGCGGCGCACGCGCAGGCACAGGGGATGGACCCGGCCGACCTGATCCAGACCCGGCTGATTGCCGATATGGACCCGCTGTCGGCGCAGGTGCAGCGCGCCAGCGATGCCGCCAAGAGCTGCGCCGCGCGGCTGGCGGGTATCGAGGCGCCTTCCTTTGCCGATACCGAGGTCACGTTTGCCGAGCTGCAGGACCGCATCGCGCGCACCATCGTGTTCCTGGAGCAGATCACGCCCGCGCAGCTGGAGGGCAGCGAACAGCGGGTGATCGAACTGAAGCTGCGCCAAGGGGCGGTGCGGTTCGACGGCAAGTCCTACCTGCTGGGCTTTGCCTTGCCCAATTTCTACTTCCACGTGACCACGGCCTACGACATCCTGCGCCACAAGGGGGTGCAGATCGGCAAGCGCGATTACCTGGGGCTCAAGTAAGACCGGCAGGCCGGAGAGGAAAAAGCCGGGCTTCGCGCCTGGCCGTTAGCAACATCCATGCGCGCATGGCTCCCAGCCATTCCCCCCGACGCGACAGCGTCAGGGGGAGACGCCGATTCAGCGACTGCAGCCGGAGTCATGCGCAGCCACTTGCCCTGGCGCCCATCAGCGTCGTCGTTCAGATCTGGTTGAACCCGACGCGGGATAGCAGTCCAGAGAATCTGGGATCGAAACGAGCGCTGTCGAAGGCAGGTTCTGTCCTGAGCTCGATGAAGTCAGGACTGTGCTCAACGTAGGCCTTTTCCAGCCAGGCGAGGGTCTGCTCCTTGTCCCCGAGCGAACCAAATACTTTCGCCATGTTGTAGGGGTGGACGTAGTGCTTTTCGGATTCCGTCTCCAGCGCATCCACGATCTGCTGCATGGCCGCTCTCATGTCGGCGGCAGCGTAGGTCTGGGCCAGCCCCGTCAGCGCCTCTGTGCTCCTCCCGGAAAGCGTTACAGCCTTCTGCATCTCCTCGATTGCGTCATGGAACAACTTCTGTTGCTGGTAAACCAATCCCAGCCTGAAGTGAAGCAGAAAGTGGTTTGGATCGATTTCCAGGGCTTTACGGAGTTCTTCCCGTGCCTGGTCGTATCGCCGAGCAAGGTACAAGATGATGGCAACAGATGAATTCAGCACTGAATTCAACGGATCCATCTGTTGGGACTGCCTGACCCTGGCAATGGCTTCGTCGGCTCTGCCTGCCATCATGAGATATTCCGCGTACCAGTAATAGGCGATCGCGTGTCCTGGATTCAGTTCAATGGCGCGCAGGAAATCCTGTTCCAGATCGACCCAATCCCAATCGTGCAAACGCACATGGGCCAGTGACGCATAAGCTTCACCCAAATCAGGCTCAATCTGCAGCGCTTTCCTGGCTGCCATTTTTGCCTTATGAAACGTTTCGCGCGCAGGGCTCACGCCGCGACATGCAAGCATCGTGTAGGCATCGGCCACGCCATCATAGGCGGCCGCAAAGTCCGGCTGGTGTTCTATAGCGAGCTCAAAATACTCAATGCTCTTTCGCATTCCTTCTTCGGTGCGCGTGGACCAGAAGTGACGCCCCTTGAGATACGCTTCGTGCGCCTGCGCATCGATGGCATGAGTGCGGTCCAGACGCCCTTGCTCGTGCGGCGTGAGCTTGATCTCAATTTCGCGGGCAATTGCCTTCGCCACCTCGATCTGGAGTGCCAGGATGTCATGCCGGTTTCCCTCGTAGGTCTCGGCCCAAAGGTGCGTTTCGTCGCTTACCCGGATCAGCTGCGCCGCAACCCGTACCCGGTCTCCGGCACGCCGCACGCTTCCCTCAAGCACGTGGGACACCCCGAGGTCCTGGCCGATCTGATGAATGGTCCTGGTCGTGGATTTGTAGCGCATCGCCGAAATCCGGGCGATTACACCCAGGCGCTCCGGGCTGAGCCGGGCAAGCTGGGTGATCATGTCCTCAGTCAAGCCCTCACTGAAGTAATCATATTTGTCGCCGCCACCGAGACTTTCGAACGGAAGCACGACCAGTATCAATCGCCCCTCCGGTAGCTGTGGATTATTTGGGCGCGGTAATGCTTCCGGTTCACTCGGTTCGCTTTCCACCGGCGCCCTGCCGTCAGGTTGCAAACGCTCCGCGCCATCCTTGGTGAGCGGCGGCCTTCCCGGGACAGCGGTGACCGGTCGGTGCCGGTTCCGATACAGCCCGTCAGCCACGATGATTGCGATGCCAACAAGGACAATCACCGGCCGGGCATCGAGCGCCAGGCGCGACAAATGCTCCACCCTCTCCGGCGCCGCAATAGAGCGGATCAGTTGAGCGATGAATTCCTGCGGCGCGAAGCCGGTGATCGCCAGGAGGACGCCGCCAATGAACCATTCGCTGACCCGCACTCGCAACATCGCCCACAGGTGTCTCGGTATTCGCTGTGGGGTTCGTCCGTCTTTTTCGTCTTCCATGGCGTCCCCGCGTAGAGTCGTGTCGACCAGGCGTTACGGTCCCTGACGCGGCACTGGAAGTTGGGAGGTGGGCTAAGGCGTGGACGCCGTCGCAATCTTCGCGCGGCATTCTCTAGGGAAAGACTGATTTAATCAGCGCGGCAGTCATCGTTGACTGGCGTGCAAGCGTTGTCATGTGCATGCCCACGATATGAGTCGGAGATGAAGCGACAGATCAGTTTTGCGGAAGCCGAGAGCCACGGCAAGAAGCGGGTGACGCGACGCGAGCGCTTCCTGACGGAGATGGAGAGTTTGGTGCCGTGGTCGCGCCTGATTGAGGCGGTCGAGCCGTACTACCCCAAGGGAAAACGTGGACGGCCGCCGATCGGTCTGGAGCGGATGCTGCGCATCTACTTCCTCCAGCAGTGGTACGGGCTGTCGGACGAGGCGCTGGAAGACGCGCTGTACGACAGCATGGCGATGCGGGCATTTGCCGGGATCGACTTGGCGGTCGAAGCGGTGCCAGACGCGACCACGCTGCTGAAGTTTCGCCGCCTGCTCGTCGAGCATGAACTGACGCGAAAGCTGTTTGACGAGATCGGCATCATGCTGTGCGAGCGGGGGCTGATGATGAAGGAAGGCACGATTGTGGATGCCACCATCATCGAGGCGCCACCATCGACCAAGAACAAGGAGAAGAGCCGCGACCCGGAGATGCACCAGACCAAGAAGGGTAATGAATGGCACTTTGGCATGAAGGCGCATCTCGGCGTGGATGCGACTTCGGGGCTGGTGCACAGCGTGGTGGGCACGGCGGCCAACGAGTCGGATGTGTCGCAGGCGCATGCCTTGCTGCATGGCTACGAAGAGCACGCGTTTGGCGACGCGGGCTACACGGGCGTGGACAAGCGCAAGGAGATGCAAGGCAAGTCCGTGAAGTGGCACGTGGCCGTCAAGCGCGGCAAGATTAAGGCAATGCGTGACGGTGCGGTCAAGGACTTGCTGATCGCTGTCGAGCGGGCCAAGGCCCAGATTCGGGCGCGGGTCGAGCATCCGTTCCACGTCATCAAGAATCTGTTTGGTCATCGCAAGGTTCGCTACAAGGGCCTGGTCAAGAACACGGCACAGTTGTTCAGCCTGTTTGGTCTGGCGAATCTGGTGCTCGGCAGGAAGCTGTTGTTGGCCTCACAGGGGAGCAATCCGTCCTGAGCGCGCAAAGCGCGCCAGAAATGGTGCCAAACGAGAGAAAAATGGCTTGAATCGGCCCATCTCTCCCGCGTTGCGAAAACCGAAATCCTTGGCTTGTGCAACATCAAGCGCAAACCTCATTGATCAGCGATTCCCTAGCCTACACAAACAGCGCTTATTGTTGCCGTGGCGAGAGGTAGCGCTGCGGTCCGCTAGTAGCCTTCAAGTGACTCGAACGATTCGTGCGCGCGGGCAGATCAGGCAGATTGCAATTCGTACCACGCCAGCATCGCTACATTAATAACTATCTGCTTTTCTCAGACGAAAATCTACGCACCACCGCGCAGACCACTCAGCCCACCCAGTGGACTCGCCCCCTCGGAGGGGGCGTCGCGGAGAAAGGGATCTCTTTCGAATGTAAGAATCGGGGGATTATCTACTCGAAGTCCGATTATCAAGATTTAGTCATGCGCGCCCGGCTTTTCATTTGGGGCGGGGTCCGCGCTCAGTCCCACTCCGGCGCAAAGCCCGGGTTTGCCAGCCGCTCGCCGCGGTCCAGTCCCGCAATGGCTGCCATCTCCCGCTCCGACAGGCGCAGCGACGCCGCCGCCAGGTTGCTCTCCAGGTTGGTGCGCTTGGTCGACGACGGGATCACCGCATAGCCCTGCTGCAGCAGCCATGCCAGCGCGACCTGCGCGGGTGATGCGCCGTGCGCCTGGGCAATCCGCTGCAGCACCGGGTCTTGCATCACCTTGCCGTAGGCCAGCGGCATATAGGCCGTGATGTGGATGCCCTGCGCGCGGGTGAAATCGGCGAGCTTGCGATTCTGCAGGAACGGGTGCATCTCGATCTGCTGCGTGGCGATCTGGCCGGCGCCGATGGCGTCGATAGCCTGCTGCAGGTGGCCGATGGTGAAGTTCGACACGCCGATGGCGCGGGTGAGGCCGGCGGCGCGTGCTTCGGCCAGTGCCTCCATGTATTCCTGCACGGGGATGGCATCGCCGGGCGACGGCCAGTGGATCAGCGTCAGGTCGACCTGGTCCAGTTGCAGCTTTTCCAGGCTTTGCTCCAGGCTGGCGCGCAGGCGGTCGCGGCCCAGTGCTTCGGTCCAGATCTTGGTGGTGACAAACAGGTCCTGGCGCGGCACGCCGCTGGCGGCGATGGCCTGGCCGACTTCGGCCTCGTTGTCGTAGATCTGGGCGGTGTCGACATGGCGGTAGCCCAGTTCCAGGCCGGTGCGCACCGAGTCGATGACTTGCTGGCCCTTGAGTCGGAAAGTGCCGAGGCCGATGGCGGGAATCTGCATGATGTTCTCCTTGGCTTGCAGGGTGTTCGGGAAGAGTCGGTACCGGGCGCGGATCAATGCGTCATGGCACTGGGCGGCATGCTGCCGCTGCGGGCATCGAAGCCCGCGGCGCGGTCCAGGCGCCCGCTCAGTTCGGTCAGGGCCAGCGCCACCAGCACCACCAGCGCGCCGATCCACGGGGTCTGCATCAGACCCAGGTGGGTCACGATCAGGCCGCCGGCCCAGGCCGCGCCGGCGATGCCCAGATTGAAGGCGGCGATGTTCAGGCCGGAGGCCACATCCACGGCGTCAGGCGTGAAGCGCTCCGCCTGCTTGACCACATAGACCTGCAGTCCGGGCACGTTGCCGAAGGCCACGGCACCCCAGGCCAGCACGGTCGCTACCACCAGCCAGCGATGCGGCGCGGTAAAGGTCAGCACGAACAGCACCAGGGACAGCAGCAGGAACACCAGCTTCAGCGCGGGGATCGGGCCGCGGCGGTCGGCCAGGCGGCCGCCCCAGATATTGCCGGCGGCAACCGAGACACCATACACCAGCATCACCAGCCCGACCGCGCCGGCGCTAAAGCCGGAAACGTCCTGCAGGATCGGGGCGAGGAAGGTGAAGGGGATGAACGAACCGCCATAGCCGATCGCGGTCTTGGCGTACACCAGCAGCAGCCGCGGCTCGGCCAGCACACGCGCCTGCTGCAGCAGCGACGCCGGCGGCGTATGCGCGATGGTACGCGGCACGAACAGCAGGCTGCCGACAAAGGCCACGCCGCCCAGCGCCGAGACGGCGAGGAAGGTCTCGCGCCAGCCGAGGTGCTGGCCGATGAAGGTGCCCAGCGGTACGCCGGTCACCAGCGCCACGGTCAGGCCGGTAAACATGATGGCGATCGCGCTGGCGGCCTTCTCGCGCGGCACCAGGCCGGTGGCGATGGTCGAGCCGATCGAGAAGAACACGCCGTGGGCGAGGCCGGTCAGCACGCGCGCCAGCACCAGCGATTCGTAGCCGGGTGATTTCCACGCCAGCAGGTTGCCGAGCGTAAACAGTGCCATCAGCGACAGCAGCAGCAGCTTGCGCGGGATGCGCCCGGTCAGCGCAGTCAGCACGGGCGCGCCGACGGCGACGCCGAGCGCATACAGGCTGACCAGCAGCCCGGCCGATGGCAGGGATACGCGCAGGTCTGCGGCAATGGTGGGGATCAGGCCAACGATCACGAACTCGGTCGTGCCGATGGCAAACGCGCTGATGGTCAGCGCGAACAGGGCAATGGGCATGATGCAGCCTCCGGTAGCGGGCAACAACGGAAAAAGGAATCAGGAACAGGGCGCAGTGTGCCGTGGGTGTTCTTGCAGAAAAACCCGGTGATCTGCAGAAGATATTTGACTAAAATTCAAGAATGAAGCTGACCCTGGAAGAACTTGCCGCCTTTGTCGCCGTGGTCGATACCGGCTCGATCACGGCCGCTGCCGAGCAGCTCGGGCAGACTGTTTCGGGCATCAGCCGCGCATTGAGCCGCCTGGAAGACAAGCTGGAAACCACGCTGCTGCGCCGGACCACGCGCCGGCTGGAGCTGACGGAAGAGGGCGGCGCCATGCTGGCGCATGCGCGCGGCATCCTGTCCGCGGCCGACCTGGCTGAAGAGCAGATGGCGCTGCGGCGCCAGCGCCCGGCCGGCAAGCTACGTGTCAATGCGGCATCGCCGTTCATGCTGCACGCGGTGGTGCCGCTGGTCGGAGAATTCCGGCGCCTGTATCCCGACATCGAGCTGGAACTGAATACCAACGACCAGATCATCGACCTGATCGAGCACCGCACCGACGTCGCCATCCGCATCGGCGTGCTGCGCGATTCGACGCTGCATGCGCGTGCGCTGGGCACCTCGCGGCTGCGGGTGCTGGCCAGCCCGGCCTACCTGAAAGCGCACGGGCGGCCGCGCGGGGTGGCCGACCTGGCCGGGCATACGCTGCTGGGCTTCACCCAGCCGGAGGGGCTGAACCGCTGGCCGCTGCGGACCGAAGCTGGCATGGAGCTGCCGATTCGGCCACATCTGGCGGCTTCCAGCGGCGAAACCCTGCGCCACCTGGCGCTGGCGGGCCAGGGGCTGGTGTGCCTGGCCGATTTCATGACCGAGGCCGACCGCCGCGCGGGTGACCTGGTGCAGGTGCTGGTGGACCCGACCGTGGAGGTGCGGCAATCGATCCACGCGGTGTACTACCTGAATACGCAGCTGTCGGCACGGATTGCCTGTTTCCTGGACTTCCTGGCCGCCAACCTGGCAGGCGAGCCCGACCGTGCCCCGATGGCGGCTAAGCGAAAACCCTGAGCCCTCTGGTATACTTGCAGTACGTTCGGTCCCGTGCCGGACGCAGCCTGCGACAGGCCAGGACGGCCCCTCCGGCAGCGCCCGGAGCCTTGCACGGATGCAATCCGTGCGTGCCGTCAGCAATGCCGCCCGATCGATACCCAACGGTCCACATCGAGACGCGACCAAGGACGCGGCAAGACGCGAGATCCGGCACCGGCCCTGCCCACCCTTTACTGAACCCCGGCCAGCAAAGCGCTGCCGATTGTCCGTTTACGGTCCCAGAGAGACCCCACGCATGACTTACGCCGTCAAGGAAATCTTCTATACGCTGCAGGGCGAAGGCGCCAACGCCGGCCGCGCCGCGGTGTTCTGCCGCTTTGCCGGCTGCAACCTGTGGACCGGCCGCGAGGAAGACCGCGCCAGTGCGGTATGCCAGTTCTGCGATACGGATTTTGTCGGCACCGATGGCACCCGCGGCGGCAAGTACCGCACTGCCGAAGAGCTGGCTGCCGTGGTCGCGTCGGAATGGCCGCAGGGCGCCGGCGGCAAGCCGCTGGTGGTCTGCACCGGCGGCGAGCCGCTGCTGCAGCTCGATGCGCCGCTGATCGACGCGCTGCATGCGCAGGGCTTCGAGATCGCCATCGAGACCAACGGCACCATCGCCGTGCCGCCGGGTATCGACTGGATCTGCGTCAGCCCCAAGATGGGCTCGGAACTGGTGGTCACGCGCGGCGACGAGCTGAAGGTGGTGATCCCGCAGGACGGGCAGGACTTTGCCGCATACGAGAAGCTTGATTTCCGCCATTTCCTGGTGCAAGCCATGGATGGCCCGCTGGCGAGGGAAAATACCGCCGCCGCGGTGGCGTTCTGCCAGCGCCATCCGCGCTGGCGGCTGTCGCTGCAGACCCACAAGCTGCTGGGCATCCGCTGAGCGGCAGGCATCCATTGCTCGCCCAACGGGCGGCAAAACGTACACAATACAGGCTTCGGACGCGCGCGCGGCGTCCGTCCCAACGCAGGCGGCCGGCATGGCGCCGCTACACATGAGCAAACAAGTTTCCATTACCCGCCGGCTGGAGTTCGACTCCGGCCACCGCATCCCGAACCACTGTGGCCAGTGCCGCAATATCCACGGCCACCGCTACCGGCTGGACCTGACGCTGTCGGGCGAGGTCCTGCATCGCGAAGGCGCGTCGGATGACGGCATGATCCTGGACTTCGGCGACATCAAGGCGCTCGCCAACGAGCACTTGGTCAACAAGTGGGACCATGCCTTCCTGATCTACCGCGGCGACACCGCGCTGCTGAACTTCCTGCAATCGATGGAAGGGCACAAGACCGTGGTGCTGGACGCGATCCCGACGGTCGAGAACCTGGCGCAGGTCGCGTTCGACATCCTGGCGCCGGTGTTCAAGGACTGCTTCGGCCACCACCTGCAGCTGACCAGGCTGGTGCTGTTCGAAACACCCAATTGCTGGGCCGAAGTCAGCGCGCCCGCCGTGCCGCCGGCGCAGGACTGAGCGGGGACGATGACAGAAACGCCGCCGCTGCCCGTGCGCGCGCCGCGCGCGCTGCCTGACGACCCGGCCGAGGCCGCCGAGCGCGATGCGCGCTACATGCGCGCCGCGCTGGAAGAAGCCCGCCTGGCCGAAGCCGCCGGCGAAGTGCCGGTGGGCGCGGTGGTGGTCTGGAACGACACCATCATCGCGCGCGGCCACAACCTGCCGATCCGCTCGGTCGACCCGTCCGCGCATGCCGAGATGCGGGCCCTGCGCGCCGCCGCCCAGGTCATCGGCAATTACCGCATGCCCGAGTGCGAGCTGTACGTGACCCTGGAACCGTGCGCCATGTGCAGCGGCGCGATCCTGCACGCGCGGCTGCGCCACGTGGTGTTCGGCGCGACCGATCCCAAGACCGGCGCCGCCGGCAGCGTGCTCAACCTGTTCGAACAGGCGCAGCTCAACCACCAGACCACCATCGCCGGCGGGGTGCTGGCCGACACCTGCGGCCAGATGCTGAAAGATTTCTTCGGCGCCCGGCGCCGCGTCCAGAAGGCGGCGCAGAAGGCCGCGCAGCAAGGCGCCGCCGCGCCAGTCACCGATTCCGGCAAGAACAACGACAACGACACCGAAGCATGAGCACGCCGAACAGCAGGCCGCCGCATACCGAAGTCCGACTGATCGCCTCGTCCGGGTATCCGCACGACATCGCCATCGCCGCGCGCGGGTGTGCCTGGCTCAAGCATCATGGCTACCACATGACCAACCCCGACGTGCTGGCGCGGCGCTATCTGCGCTTCGGCGGCACGGATGCGGAGCGGCTGGCCGACCTGCACGCCATTGGCACGGGCGCGCCGCATGAGCTGACGCTGGCCGTGCGCGGCGGTTATGGCATCGCGCGCCTGCTGGCGCAGCTGGACTTTGCCCGCATTGCCGACCAGGCCCGCGCCAGTGGCACGCCCATCGTCGGCCACAGCGACTTCACCGCGTTCCAGCTGGCCTACCTGGCCGCCACCGGCGGCGTCACCTTTGCCGGGCCGATGCTGCTGGCTGACTTTGGCGCCGAGCTGGTCGATGCCTTCATGTGGGAGCATTTCGAAGGCATCCTGCGCAACCCTGCCTACAGCGTCGACATCGCCGCCCCGCAGTCGGGCGGCCAGCCGTTCTCCGGCAGTGTGGAAGGCACGCTCTGGGGCGGCAACCTGGCGATGCTGTGCAGCCTGCTGGGCACGCCATTCATGCCGCAGCTAGAGGGCGGGGTGCTGTTCCTGGAGGACATCAACGAGCCGCCGTACCGGGTGGAGCGCATGCTGGTCCAGCTGCAGCAGGCTGGCGTGCTGGGCGAGCAGCGCGCCATCGTGCTGGGCGACTTCTCCAACTACCGGGTCACCGACTACGACAACGGCTACGACATGGACGCCGTGGTGGACTACCTGCGCGACCAGTTGACGGTGCCGGTGCTGACCGGGCTGCCGTTCGGGCATTGCGCGCGCAAGCTGACGCTGCCGGTCGGTGCCCAGGTGCGGCTGGCCGCACGTGCCGACGGCTTCAGCATGGCGTTCTCGGACTATCCGGTGCTGCCGGCGCTGGCCTGAGCGGCTGCCGGCTGTATACCGCGCATCCGGGTCGCAAGGAATGCGTCCGGATGATAGAATGTGCGGTTATTTCCTGACTTCCTGCCGGGTTCACGCATGAACCGGGCGCGGCCCAAGCCGCATCGCCAGCAATGGCCGCCGGAGTATCCCTGGCCAGCGCGATGCATCTCCGGCAAGGCCCGTCCCTGAGCGATCCTGAGCGGCATGGGGGTGCGCCCCGAGTGCAAAACCGGCAAGCCGCGGCCAGCGCCGCGGCGCCACAATCTCCAGACAAGGTTCCAGACGTGCTTTCTACCGCAAACATCACCATGCAGTTCGGCCCCAAGCCGTTGTTCGAGAATATCTCGGTCAAGTTCGGCGAGGGCAACCGCTACGGCCTGATCGGCGCGAACGGCTGTGGCAAGTCCACCTTCATGAAGATCCTGGGCAGCGACCTCGAGCCGTCGGCGGGCAACGTCATGCTGGAGCCGGGCGTGCGCCTGGGCAAGCTGCGCCAGGACCAGTTCGCCTATGAAGACATGCGCGTGCTGGATGTGGTGATGATGGGCCACACCGAGATGTGGGGCGCCGCGCAGGAGCGCGACGCGATCTACGCCAACCCCGAGGCCACCGACGAAGACTACATGAAGGCCGCCGAGCTGGAGGCCAAGTACGCCGAATACGACGGCTACACGGCCGAGGCGCGCGCCGGCGAACTGCTGCTGGGCGTGGGCATCCCCACCAGCCAGCACCAGGGCAATATGAGCGACGTCGCCCCGGGCTGGAAGCTGCGCGTGCTGCTGGCGCAGGCACTGTTCTCGAACCCGGACGTGCTGCTGCTGGACGAACCGACCAACAACCTGGACATCAACACCATCCGCTGGCTGGAGGCCGTGCTCAACGAGCGCAACTCCACCATGATCATCATCTCCCACGATCGCCACTTCCTGAACTCGGTCTGCACCCACATGGCCGACATGGACTACGGCACGCTCAAGGTCTACCCGGGCAACTACGACGACTACATGGAAGCGTCGATGCAGGCCCGCGAGCGCCAGGTGGCCGCCAACGCGCGCGCCAAGGAGCGCATCAGCGAGCTGCAGGACTTCGTGCGCCGCTTCTCGGCCAACAAGTCCAAGGCCCGCCAGGCCACCTCGCGCGCCAAGCAGATCGAGAAGATCAAGGTCGACGACATCAAGCCGTCGTCGCGCCAGAACCCGTTCATCCGCTTCGAGTTCGAAAAGAAGCTGCACAACCTGGCCGTGGAAGTGGAGAACATCACCAAGACCTACGACCGCAAGATCATCGACGGCCTGTCGCTGGCGATCCAGGCCGGCGAGCGCGTGGCGATCATCGGCGAAAACGGCGCGGGCAAGACCACGCTGCTGCGCAGCCTGCTCAACGGCGCGGTGCAGACCGGCGTGCAGCGCGGCGTGGAAGTGGACCGCGGCACGGTCAAGTGGGCCGAGAACGCCAACGTCGGCTACATGCCGCAGGACACGTACGAGGAATTCCCGGAAGCTCGCGACGTGATGGACTGGATGAGCCAGTGGACGCAGGCGGGCGATGACGAAACCTCGCTGCGCGGCACGCTGGGCCGGCTGCTGTTCTCGGCCGACGACATCAAGAAGTCGGTCAAGGTGCTGTCCGGCGGCGAGAAGGGCCGCATGATCTGGGGCAAGCTGATGCTGGGCCGCCATAACGTGATGGCCATGGACGAGCCGACCAACCACATGGACATGGAGTCGATCGAATCGCTGCAGATCGCGCTGGACAAATTCCAGGGCACCCTGATCTTCGTTTCGCACGACCGCGAGTTAATCAGCGGGCTGGCGACGCGCGTGATTGAAGTGCGCACCGACGGCACGCTGACCGACTACCTGGGTACGTATGACGAGTACCTGCAGTCGCAGGGTATCGACGGCTGAGCGGCGGGAACCGTTGCAAACAATCAGGGCTGCCTTCGGGCGGCCCTTTTTGTTTCCTGGCGCTGCGCCTGGCCAGGTTGCTGGTACCGGGCGCCGACGCCTACGCGTAGCTGGCAGGGCAGCGTCTGACCACCTACAGTAGCTTGTGGCTGTGGTTCCTGTCATGCGTATTGCAATGCGCACGGTATCAGGCAAGGAGGATCGGTGATGGCTCAACGTTTCGACGCGATCATTATCGGCACCGGACAAGCCGGGCCCGCACTTGCCGCGCGGCTGGCCGGCGCGGGCATGAAAGTGGCCGTCATCGAGCGCGCGCGTTTTGGCGGTACCTGCGTGAACACGGGCTGCATTCCCACCAAGACGCTTATCGCGAGCGCGTACGCAGCCCATCTGGCGCGGCGGGCCAGTGAGTACGGTGTCACGATCGGCGGGCCGGTCGCTGTCGACATGAAGCAGGTGAAGGCGCGCAAGGACGAGATCTCCGGCCGATCCAGCCACGGTGTGGAACAGTGGATGCGCAACCTGGAGAACAGCACGGTCTATCGGGGGCATGCCCGCTTCGAGAGCGCACACGGCGTGCGGGTCAATGGCGAACTGCTGGAGGCCGACCAGGTTTTTGTGAATGTTGGCGGCCGGGCCCTGGTCCCGCCCATGCCCGGGCTGGATCAGGTACCGTACTTCACCAATTCCAGCATGATGGAGGTGGATTTCCTGCCGGAGCACCTGATCATCGTTGGCGGCAGCTACATTGGCCTCGAGTTCGGCCAGATGTACCGGCGTTTTGGTGCCAGGGTGACCGTTATCGAAAAAGGCCCGCGCCTGATCCAGCGCGAAGACGAGGATGTGTCGCAAGCCGTGCGCGAGATCCTGGAGGCCGAGGGGATCGAAATCCGGCTGAATGCCAACTGCCTGACCGCGCGCAGGGAGGGCGATCACATTGCCGTCGGACTGGATTGCACGGATGGGTCGCGCGACGTTCACGGTTCGCACCTGCTGCTGGCGGTCGGGCGCGTGCCCAATACGGAAGACCTGGGGCTGGACCAGGCTGGGGTCGAAACTGACGCGCGCGGGTATATCAAGGTGGACGAACAGCTGCGCACCAACGTCCCCGGCATCTGGGCGCTGGGCGATTGCAATGGCCGCGGTGCGTTCACGCATACGTCGTATAACGACTATGAGATTGTCGCTGCCAACCTCCTCGACGGCGATCCCCGCAAGCTGAGTGACCGCATCGTAGCCTATGCCATGTTCATCGATCCTCCGCTTGGCCGCGCCGGCATGACGGAAGCAGAAGCCCGGCAATCCGGGCGCCAGCTGCTGGTCGGCACTCGCCCCATGAGCCGCGTCGGCCGAGCCGTGGAAAAGGGCGAGAGCCTGGGCTTTATGAAAGTCGTGGTCGACGCGGACACCCGGATGATCCTGGGTGCCGCGATCCTGGGCCTGACCGGCGACGAGGTTATCCATGCGTTGCTCGACATCATGTATGCCAAGACGCCCTATACAACCATCAGCCGTGCGATGCACATCCATCCCACGGTATCGGAACTGGTACCGACGCTGCTGCAGGAGATGCGGCGCCAGGCCTAGGGTCTAGCGTGCGCGCGTACGTTTTATATGTGAACAGACCCTACTCAGCCGGCGGCGATACGATCGGCGAGCTGGTCGAGCTGGTTCGTGATGGCACGCGCGGTGATGTCGCCCTTGGCCTTGAGCAGCGCCGCATGCAGCGGGTCGCGCAGCGCCAGCAGCGCGGGCAGGTCGGTGGCCTTCTCGACCTTCACCTGCAGCATGTAGCCGCGCAGGCCAAGGTGTTGCCCGATCACGTCAGTGTAGAAGTGATACAGGCTTTCGAAGGCCGCGATGTCCGCGGGAGAAAACATCGCAGCATCGGCCGGTTGCGGCACCTGCGCCACCTTCGGCACCTCGGTGGCCGGTGCGTGCCGCATCGCATACACGGAGAACATATTGGTGTCGGCCGCCGCCGGGGTGGCACGTGCCGGTGCCTGAATCGGGGTAGTGCGGGACTGTGCCGGCTCGGGCACGGCTTCGACCAGGCCTTGTGCCAGCAGTGCCGCCATGGCCTCGGGGCCCACCCCCATGCCGGCTACCTGTGCCAGCAATTCCTGCCGGCGGCGCTCCCCATTGACCATCAGCAGCAGCGCGCGCAGCTTCTGGTCGAGTTTGCGTGCACGCGTCCGGATCTCGTCCTGTCCCGCCTCCGTCTTGCGGTAGATCGGATCGACCATGTCTCCCCCCTTGTTATGTCCGGCCGCCTGTTGCGGGCGGCCGATTATCGCCATTTTCGTGTATA
The DNA here is from genome assembly GCF_055385985.1 of Cupriavidus sp. LA-1. NCBI lineage: Bacteria > Pseudomonadati > Pseudomonadota > Betaproteobacteria > Burkholderiales > Burkholderiaceae > Cupriavidus > Cupriavidus sp. LA-1. The sequence continues at coordinate 1,728,605 of NZ_AP031387.1, forward strand.
GAGCGGCATGCGCCGCTTTCCGCGGCGCAAAAACATAGTCCCGAATCCGCTCTACAATGTGCGTGCACCATAAAAGTAACAAAAAAATTGCAATTGCCAATTCACCAAACCGAGAACTGTGGCCATGCAACAACGAGACAAATTCTTTATTAACGGCAAGTGGGTCGCTCCCCACGGCAACGGCAAGATCGAGGTCATCCATTCCGCCACGGAAGCGGTGATGGGGACGATTCCCGAAGGTTCGGCACGCGATGCCGAGGATGCCATCCAGGCTGCCCGCGCGGCCTTCGACGGCTGGTCGGCAACGCCGCCGGCAGTGCGGGCCGGCTATATCGCCAGGATCGCCGAAGGGCTGAAGGCGCGCAGCGAAGAGCTGGCCCAGTTGATCGCCGGCGAAGTCGGCATGCCGATCAAGCTGGCGCGCGCGATCCAGGTGGGCGGGCCGGTCTACAACTGGGGCCAGGCGGCCAAGATGCTGGGCGATTTCCGCTTCGAGGAAGAGGTCGGCAACTCGCTGGTGGTGCGCGAACCGGTGGGCGTGGTGGGCGCCATCACGCCGTGGAACTACCCGCTCAACCAGATCACGCTGAAAGTGGCGCCGGCGCTGGCCGCCGGCTGCACCGTGGTGATCAAGCCCTCCGAGGTGGCGCCGCTCAATGCCTTCGTGCTGGCCGAGGTGATCGAGGCCGCCGGCCTGCCGCCGGGGGTGTTCAACCTGGTGACCGGTTATGGCCCGGTGGTGGGCGAGGTCCTGGCCAGCCATCCCGAAGTCGACATGGTGTCGTTCACCGGTTCGACTCGCGCCGGCAAGCGTGTGTCGGAACTGGCCGCGCAGACCGTCAAGCGCGTGGCGCTGGAGCTGGGCGGCAAGTCGGCCTCGGTGATCCTGGACGATGCCGACCTGCCGGCGGCGGTGAAGGGCACCATCAATGCCTGCTTCCTGAATTCCGGCCAGACCTGCTCGGCGCACACCCGCATGCTGGTGCCGCGCACCCGCTACGCCGAAGTCAAGGCGATTGCGCAGAAGGTGGTCGAGGGCTTTACCGTGGGCGACCCGCTGCAGGAAACCAGCAGGCTGGGACCGCTGATCTCCGCCGTGCAGAAGGACCGCGTGACCGGCTATATCCGCCGCGGGCTGGACGAGGGCGCCGAGCTGGTGGCCGGCGGACCGGAGACCCCGGAAGGGCTGGACAAGGGCTTCTTCGTCAAGCCTACCGTGCTGGGCAACGTGGAGCCGCGCGCCACCGTGGCGCAGGAAGAGATCTTCGGGCCGGTGCTGTCCATCATCTGCTATGACACCGAGGAAGACGCGGTGCGCATCGCCAATGACAGCATCTACGGTCTCGGTGGCGGGGTCTGGTCGGGCGACGAGGCACGCGCGATCCGCGTGGCGCGCCGCATCCGCACCGGCCAGGTCGATATCAACGGCGGCCCGTTCAATATGCAGGCGCCGTTCGGCGGCTACAAGCAGTCCGGCAACGGGCGCGAAGCGGGCAAGTACGGCCTGGAAGAATTCCTCGAGTACAAGTCTTTGCAGCTGAAGAAGCCGGCCGCCTGACGCGGCGTTGGTGCAAAATTGGAAATGCCCGGCTGGTCCGGGCATTTTCTCGTGCGGCGCTTTCGCGGGCAACACGCACAACATAACGATAAGGGTAATAGGGGGCAACGATGCGCTGGATCGGTCGGCTGGCCAGGCTTGTGATGGCACTGCTGGTGTTGGCGGTGGCCGTCGCCGCGGGGGCCTTGGCCTGGTATCGCCATGCGGCACAACCGCCTGGCTCCGGTCAGGAGGCGCTGGCGGGATTGCGCGACAAGGTCACGGTGGTGCGCGACGGTCACGGCGTGCCGCACATCCGCGCGGCCAGCAAGGCGGATGCCTGGTTTGCGCTGGGCTACGTCCACGCGCAGGACCGGCTGTGGCAAATGCAGATGAACAAGCGTGTCGTGGCCGGCCGGCTTGCGGAGATCCTGGGCCGGTCCGCGCTCGATACCGACAAGTTCCTGCGCACGCTGGGCGTGCGGCGCAACGCCGAGGCCATCCTGGCGCAGGCCTCGCCCGAAACGCGTGCCGCGCTGCAGGCCTACGCCGACGGCGTCAACGCCTGGATCGACCATCGCAAGGGCCCGCTGCCGCCTGAATTCCTGCTGCTGCGCACGCAGCCCGAGCACTGGGAGCCGGCCGATACGCTGGGCTGGCAGACCATGATGGCGTGGGACCTGGGCGGCAACTGGACCCAGGAGACCCTGCGCATGCGGCTGGCGCAAGTGCTGCCGGTGGCCCGCATCAGCGAGCTGCTGGCGCCGTATCCGGGCGAGCAGCCGGTGCGCACCATGGACTACGGCCATCTGTACCGGCAACTGGCGCCGCTGGCGAGCGCGATGGCCAGCGTCGGCGACAAGGCGCCGCCGGGCTATGTCGAGGGTATGGGCTCGAATAACTGGGTAGTGTCGGGTGCGCACACGCAATCGGGCAAGCCGATGCTGGCCAACGACCCGCACCTGGGCCTGCAGGCGCCGGCGCTATGGTATTTCGCGCGCATGACCGCACCCGGGCTCGACGTGACCGGCGCCACGCTGCCCGGCATGCCGCTGGTCGTGCTGGGACATAACGACCGCATTGCGTGGGGGCTGACCAACACGGCTCCGGACGTGCAGGACCTGTATATCGAACGGCTGCGGCCCGGCAACGACACCCAGTACCTGACTCCCGGCGGGTGGGCCGCGCTCGAGACCCGTACCGAGACCATCCGCGTCAAGGGCGCCCCGGACGTGGTGCTGAAGATCCGTACGACGCGCCACGGCCCGGTGATCTCCGACGTGGCCGAGCCGCTGTCGGCCGCCGCGGCACCGCTGGGCGCACAGTATGTCGTTGCCTTCCAGTGGACGGCGCTGCGCACGGACGACCGCACGTTCCAGGCCGGGCTGCGCATGAACGAGGCGCGCGACTGGGCCAGTTTCACTGCAGCGCTGCGCGACTTCCACTCGCCGCAGCAGAACATCGTCTATGCCGACGTCGACGGCAATATCGGCTTCTACGCGCCCGGCCGCGTGCCGCTGCGCCGCGCCGACAACGACCTCAAGGGGCTGGCCCCGGCGCCCGGCTGGGACGCGCGCTACGACTGGACCGGCTTTATCCCGTTCGAGGCGCTGCCGCACCAGTACAACCCCGCCGCGGGCGTGATCGTGACGGCCAACCAGCGCATCGTGGCGCCGGACTACCCGTACTTCATCACCAGCGAATGGACGGTGCCGTATCGGTTCGACCGGATCCGGACGCTGCTGGCCGCCACGCCGAAGCACACGCTCGACAGCTTCGCGGCGATCCAGAAAGACGTGGTCTCGCTGGCCGTGCGCGATGCCTTGCCGCTGCTGCTGGCCGCGCCCGTCAGCCACGATGCCGCACGGCCGGAGCGCGAGCGCGCCTTGCTGGATGCCTTGCGCAATTGGGATGGCACCATGGACCCGGACCGGGCCGAGCCGCTGGTGGTCACTGCCTGGCTGCGCGAGCTGTCGCGGCGGCTGTTCGAAGAGAGGACGGGGGAGGCGATCTTTGTCCGCCTGTGGGACCAGCGCAACGTGCAGCAGCCCATGCTCAACATCCTGCGCGATCCACGCACGCTGGGCGCGTTCTGGTGCGACCGTCCCCACACGCGTCCGGTGGAGACCTGCGACGACGCCATTGCCGACGCGTGGACGCAGGCCATGGCCGATCTGTCACGCCGGTACGGGGACAATCCCTCGCGCTGGCGTTGGGGCAAGGCGCACACGGCCCGTTCCGAGCACAAGCCCTTCGGCAAGGTCGCGTACCTGGCGCCGCTGTTCAACCTGCGCGTGCCGACCGGCGGCGATACCTACACGGTCAACGTTGGCCGGCACAACCTGCGCGACGACAAGGCACCGTTCGAGAACACCCACGCCGCCAGCGTGCGCGCGCTCTATGACCTGTCCGACCTGGCGGCGTCGCGTTTCATGGACTCCACCGGGCAGTCCGGCAATGCACTGCTGCCGCGCTACCGCGACTGGACCGGCAAATGGGCGGCGGTCGAGTACGTGACCATCCCGCCCATGCCATCGCTGCCGCCGCAGGCCGCGGCGGCAGCGCTGGTGCTGGTTCCTGCTGCGGCAAAATAGCGCGGGCCACGACAGGCTGTGCTGAGAAAATTCATAAATTGGCGATATCCTGCCGTGGTCTTCGCAGGATTCGGCAATTGACGCTACTATGGGGACCCTTTTGACGTTCCTGACCCTTCGACCGACAGGAGTCCCCGATGGCAACGCGTACCACCCATGTGATCCAGCACGTCGCATTCGAGCATGCGGGCGTGATCGGCAACGCCTTGCGCGCGCGCGGGCACGCATTGCAGGTGTTCCAGGCCGGTGTCGACGATCTGGCGCCCGTTAACAACGAACCCGCCGACCTGCTGCTGGTCCTCGGCGGCCCCATCGGCGTCTATGAAACCGAAGCCTACCCCTGGCTGGAGGCCGAGATTGCCCTGATCCGCCAGCGCCTCGCGGCGGGCGGCAAGATGATCGGCGTCTGCCTGGGCGCGCAACTGATCGCGCGCGCCGCCGGCGCGCGGGTCTACCCGGGCACGCGCGAAATCGGCTGGGCGCCGATCTCGCCAACGCCTGCCGGGCAGGACTCGGCGCTAGCCGAACTGGCGGCGGCCCGTTGGGAAGTGCTGCACTGGCACGGCGATACCTTCGACCTGCCACCCGGCGCGCAATTGCTTGCCTCCACCGCGGCGGTGCAGCACCAGGCCTATGCGATCGGCAACCAGGTGCTGGCGCTGCAATTCCACCCCGAGGTCATGCCCCGCGATATCGAAACCTGGCTGATCGGCCATACGGTTGAACTGGCCAAGGCCGGCATCGATCCCCGCACCATCCGCGCGCGTACGGCCGAAGTCGGTGCCACGGTGGCGGCCGCCGGCGAGCGCATGTTCGCGCGCTGGCTGGAGGAAGCCGGGCTATGAGCCAGCCGGTATCCGCTGTGCGCGCGGTGATCGGCGCCGTGTTGACAGGACAGGTGCGCCCGTTCGGGCCCAACGGCGTGCCCAGCGGCATTGCCAAGACCGCGGCTCACGCGCGGGTCCGAGTGACCACGCTTGGACTCGACGGCGACGGGCAGGGCGATCCACGCCATCACGGCGGTCCGGAAAAGGCGTTGCACCACTACGCCTTCGATTACTACCCGGCATGGCGCGAGGAACTGGCCGCGCAGGGCGCGCCAGGCAACGGCGTCCTCGACGGGCCGGGTGCTTTCGGCGAGAACCTGAGCACCACCGGGCTGACCGAGGCCGATGTCTGCATCGGCGACCGCTTCCGGCTGGGCACGGCTCTGGTGGAGGTATCGCAGGCACGCCAGCCGTGCTGGAAGCTCAATCATCGCTTCGGCCATGCGGGCATGTCGCGCGCCGTGCAGCAAAGCCTGCGCACCGGCTGGTACTACCGTGTCCTGGAGACTGGCGAGGTGGCGGCGGGTGATACGCTGGAACTGGTGGCGCGTCCCTGTCCGCTGTGGTCGCTGCAGCGCCTGCTGCAGGTGCTTTATGTCGACCGGCTGGACTATGCCGCGCTTGCGGAAATGTCAGCGCTGGCGCCGCTGGCCGAGAACTGGCGCAAGCTCGCCCGGCAGCGTGTGGAGCGGCGCGAAACCGAGGATATGGAGCGGCGCCTGGCGGGCGGCTGAGCGCTGCGGCTTCAGCCCTGGCGGAAACGCTTCCCTGTGCCTTCGCGCGTGATGCGTTCCCAAACCACCTGTTTTTCCTCATCGCTGAAGAAGACCCAATTGCTGACCTCGGCCGCGGTGCGGCCGCAGCCCTGGCAGATCTCGTCGAACAGCGTCGAGCAGATGCCGATGCAGGGGCTGTCCGGACGCTCGGACAGCGCGGAATCCGTGGTGCCGTGGTCCGGTTCAGGGCGGAGCGGGGCGGATTCGGAGGGCGACGGCATGGTGGCGGGAGGGATTGGGGTGAAACGGGGGGACATTATACGGGTTGAGGCGGTTTGTACCCGGCTCCGACCGTTACTGCGACAGGGCCGAGCCTGGGCCTGGCGTGCCGCGGCACCTTCGACTTCCCGATTGCGCGCTACGCTCATCGAATGCCAACTGGCGGGAAGACTTTGCAGGACCGGCCGCTGCGGCAGCAGACCTAGTGACGTCAGGAGCCAGGGTCTCGCCCTTTGGATTCACATGCCCATCATCTATGATGTGATTCATGTCATCATCGTATTGACATCCTGAGGCTCCCATGGAGCAAAAGACCGCCCGGCTTACGCTGCTCATCGATCCCAACAAGAAGGCCGCTTTCGAGCGCCTTTGCGCACAGCAGGATCTGACTGCCTCGCAGGTGATACGGCGTTTTATCCGCGAATACCTCGCCCAGCATGGCGTCCATTACGTCCCCAGCGGCGTGGGCACGGACAAAGCGGACGCCATGGGCAAAGAGAAGGCACCGGTGAGCGCGCCGTCGCGGCGCGACGCGAAACCTCCTGCCAAGCGTCGTGCGACCCGCCGCGGAGCCTGATCCATGAGCAGCGTGCCCCCTCTCACGCAATGGCTCCATCTGGACTGGATGCTTGTTGTGGTTGGGGCCTGGCTGCTTGTCGGCGTGGCAGGTGTGCTGGCTCTGCATCGGTTCGCCCTGGTATCCCGCGTGCTGTTCCCGATTGGCGGATTGTCGGGGCTGGCGCTGTTCGGTCTGGCGCTCCACGGTGTGTTCGGCACGCCCGAGGCCGCCGTACTGCCCATTGGCCTGCCCGCGCTGCCGTTCCACGTCCGCCTCGACAGCCTGTCCGCCTACTTCCTGATGGTCATGGGCGGGGCGGCGGCCGGCATCTCGGCGTTTGCCGCAGGCTACTTCCGCAAGGGGGAAGGCACGCCGCCGGGCCTCCTCTGCCTTGAGTACCACCTTTTTCTCGCCAGCATGGCCGGGGTGATCCTGGCGGACGACGCCTACTCGTTCATGGTGATGTGGGAAACCATGGCGCTGTCTTCGTTCTTCCTGGTGACCGCCAACCACCGCATCGCCGAAGTGCGCGCCGCCGGCTATCTCTACATCACGATGGCGCGCATCGGGGCGATCGCGATCCTGCTGTGCTTTGGCGTGCTGCAGGCCAACACCGGCGACTATACCTTTGCCAACATGCGCGCCCAGGGGCTGACGCCGTTCTGGGCCTCCGCCGGCTTCCTGCTGGCCCTGTTCGGGTTCGGTGCCAAGGCCGGCATCCTGCCTCTGCACATCTGGCTACCGGAGGCGCATCCGGCAGCGCCGTCGCCGGTATCGGCCATGATGAGCGGCGTCATGCTCAACACTGCCATCTACGGCCTGCTGCGCGTGTCCTTCGACTTGCTGCAGATGCGGCTGTGGTGGTGGGGCGCATTGCTGCTGGCCCTCGGATTGGCCACCGCACTGTTCGGCGTGGTCTTCGCCGCGGTACAGACCGACATGAAGCGGCTGCTGGCCTATTCGTCGATCGAGAACATGGGCCTGCTCTTCGTTGCCATGGGCCTGACGCTGCTGTTTTCGGCCTACGGCATGAAGCCAATCGCCGCCCTGGCCCTCACGGCCGCGCTCTACCATGTCGCCAGCCATGCCTTCTTCAAGAGCCTGCTCTTTCTGGGAACCGGGAGCGTGCTGCATGCCACCGAGGAGAGAAGCCTCGGCAAGCTGGGCGGATTGATTCGCTATATGCCATGGGTAGGCTGGCTTACGCTGCTGGGCGCGCTGGCCAGCGCGGGGCTGCCTCCGCTCGGCGGTTTCGTCTCGGAGTGGCTGCTGCTGCAAAGCTTCCTGTTCACGCCGGGTCTTCCGGAGCCGATACTGACCATGCTGATCCCGGTGGTCGCCGCGCTGATCGCGCTGGTGGCGGCCTTGGCCGGCTATACGATGGTCAAGTTCTTTGGCGTGATCTTCCTCGGCCAGCCCCGTGAGCCCAAGCTGGCCCGCGCGCACGACGCCGGCGGCTGGGAGCGAGCGGGCATGCTGTGGCTGGCGCTGGGCTGCCTCGCGCTTGGCCTGCTACCGACCCAATTCGTCCAGTTGATCGATCCGGTGACGCAGCAGCTGGTGGCGAGCGGACTCGGCGCCCGGACCGCGGCCAGCGGCTGGCTGCTGGCGCCGAGCAGCCTGGCACAGGCCAGCTATGGGCCGGTCATTTTCCTGCTGGGCATCCTGGCCAGTTTTGCGCTTGCCTACCTGCTGGTGCGCCGCTTCTATCATGGCCGCGTTCGCCGCAGCCCCCCCTGGGCATGCGGCTTCCCATGGGGCACTGCACGCATGCAGGACACGGCCGAGGGGTTCGGTCAGCCGATCCGCCAGATCTTTGAACCTTTCTTCCTGATGCGCCGTGACTTGCCGACGCCATTCGATGAACAGCCGGGCTACCGGGTCACGGTGGCGGACCATTTCTGGCGCTGGCTGTACGTCCCGGTGATCGATCTGGCGTCGTATCTGGCCCGGCTGATTGGCCTGCTGCAGCAGGGACGCATCTCGGCGTACCTGCTGTACAGCTTCCTGACCCTGGCCGCCACGCTGATGGCCGTGATGCGATGAGGGTTGCATGATCCTGACCGGGGCCCTGTCACAGCTACTCGAGATCGTGATCTCGATCACGCTGGCGCCGCTGCTGACCGGCTGGGTCAATCAGTGGCGTGCCTGGCTGCAGAACAAATCGGCGCCCAGCGTCTGGCAGCCGTATCGAATGCTGCACAAGCTCTTCAACAAGGAATCGGTGGTCGCAGACAACGCGTCGCCACTGTTCCGCGCCACCCCGTACGTCGTGTTCGGCTGCATGGCGCTGGCCTGCTCGATCGTCCCTACCGTGTCCACCGATCTGCCACTGGCACCGGCCGCCGACGCGATCGCCCTGGTCGGCCTGTTCGCCCTGGCGCGGGTCTTCATTTCACTGGCGGCGATGGACGTCGGCACCGCCTTCGGAACCCTGGGTGCGCGGCGCGAAATGCTGATCGGCTTCCTGGCGGAGCCGGCGCTGCTGATGGTGCTGTTCTCCGCCTCGCTGGTCTCAAAGTCGACCTCGCTCACCACCATTGTCGAGACGATTGCTCACCGCGACCTGGCCATCTACCCGGGACTGGCATTTGCAGGCGTTGCGTTCACCATGGTGTCGCTGGCGGAGAACGCCCGTGTACCGGTCGACAACCCCGCCACCCACCTCGAGCTGACAATGATCCACGAGGCGCTGATCCTGGAATACTCGGGCCGGCATCTGGCACTCCTTGAGTGGGCGGCAAGCCTGAAGCTGTTTGCCTATTCCTGCATGGGCCTGGCGCTCTTCTTTCCGTGGGGAATCGCTGAAGCGCAAGCCCCCCTGGCCATGCTGCTGGCACTGCCCGCGCTGCTGTTCAAGCTCATCGTGGGTGGAATCCTGCTCGCGGCGCTGGAGACGGCGAGCGCCAAGATGCGCATCTTCCGCGTGCCTGAGTTCCTCGCCACCGCCTTTCTGCTGGCGGTGATCGGCATGCTGGTCCATCTGCTGCTGGCTCACTGACGACGCGCTGACGAACAAGGCAATGACTGCGCTCCTCACCCAGTTCGTCAACCTGCTCGGCGCGGTGCTGCTGATCCTCGCCTTCGCCATGATCTCGCAGCGACGGATCCTGTCGCTGATTAACCTGTTCACGCTACAGGGTGCGACGCTGGCAGTGGCCACCGCCGTCGTCGGCTACGTGACGGGCCAGCCGCACCTTTACCTGTCGGCCGGCCTGACCCTCATGCTCAAGGTGCTGCTCATCCCCTACCTGCTGCACCGCGTTATCGATCGTCTCCAGATCCGCCGGGACGTCGAGACGCTGATCAACATTCCCACCACCATGCTGATCGGCATCCTGGTGGTGATCTTTGCCTTCAATCTCACCATGCCGATCTCGCGGCTGTCGCTGAAGCTGGCCAGCGGCACGCTGGGCATTGCGCTGGCCTGCGTGCTGTTGTCCTTCCTGATGATGATCACGCGCTCCAAGGCGGTGCCACAGGTCATCGGTTTCCTGGCGATGGAGAACGGCCTCTTCTTCGCCGCCACCGCCGCAACATATGGCATGCCGATGGTGGTCGAGCTGGGCATCGCGCTGGATGTGCTGATCGGCGTGCTGATCCTGGGCGTGTTCATGTTCCAGATCCGTGAGCAGTTCGACAGCCTGGACATCCGTCACCTTGAGAAGCTGAAGGAGGATTGAGTTGATTGCGCTGGCACTAGTGCTCGCAATTCCGCTCGCCGGCGGGCTGGTGCTGGCGCTGGTGGGACATCGCGAGCGCGCACGCGATATCAATGTTGCCTTCAGCCTGGGCACGTTCCTCGCCGCCTGCATGCTTACCGGGCAGATCGTTGCCGATGGCCCCATGCTGGCATGGGGCCGGGAGTTCTACATCGACTCCCTGAACGTCTTTCTCGTTGCGCTGACTGCGTTCGTGGGCCTGACCACCTCGATCTTCTCGCGGCCGTACATGCGCGTGGAGCATGACCACGGCAAGATGACGCCGCCGCGGCTGCGCCTGTACCACAGCATGTATCAGCTCTTCACCTTTACCATGCTGCTGGCGCTGACGACCAACAATATGGGCATCGTCTGGGTTGCGATGGAGGCCGCTACACTGACCACGGTGCTGCTGGTCAGTGTCTACCGCACTGCCGCCAGCCTCGAGGCGGCATGGAAGTATTTCATCCTGTGCGGGGTGGGGATTGCACAGGCGCTGTTCGGCACGGTGCTGCTCTACATGGCCGCCGAGAAAGTCATCGGCCCGGAGGGGGGCGCGTTGCTGTGGACCAATCTGGACGCGGTCAAGCGCCAGCTCGATCCCAACATCATCACGCTGGCGTTCGCCTTCCTGTTTATCGGCTATGGCACCAAAGTCGGGCTGGTCCCGCTGCACAACTGGCTGCCTGATGCCCACGCCGAGGGCCCGACCCCGGTGTCCGCCGTGCTCTCCGGGCTGCTGCTCAATGTGGCGCTCTATGCCGTGCTGCGCTGCAAGGTGCTGACCGATGGGGCACTGGGCAACCATCTCACCGGCCGCCTGATGATGGGGTTCGGCCTGGTATCGGTGGTTGCGGCGGTCTTCTTCCTGATCCGGCAGCGCGACATCAAGCGCATGTTTGCGTATTCGTCCATCGAGCACATGGGCATGATGACCTTCGCCTTTGGCATGGGCGGACCGATCGCCAGCTATGCCGGCCTGCTGCACATGACAGTGCATTCGCTGGTCAAGTCGGCGATCTTCTTCGCCGTCGGCCACGCCGCGCAGAAAGCGGGCACGCAAGTCATGGACGACATCCGCGGACTGATCCGTGTCAGCCCCACCGTGGGCTGGGGCCTGACGGTCGGCGCACTCGCCATCCTGGGCATGCCACCGTTCGGGGTCTTCGCCAGCGAGTTCCTGATCGTCACCACCGCCATGCGCGAGCAGCCGTGGGCCACGCCCTTCCTGCTGATAGCCCTCGGGTTGGCGTTCGCCGCGGTGTTCAGCCGGGTGCAACCGATGGTCTTCGGCGACACCACGCTCAAGCCGCTGGCGCATCCGCCAGCGCTGGTCCCGGTGTTCGCGCACCTCGCCCTGGGGCTGATGCTGGGCCTCTACATCCCGCCCTATCTCAACACCTGGTACCGGCAGGCAGCCGCAATGCTGGGGAGCTGAACCGATGATACCGTCAGATCTCAGCCTCGCTCTGGAGCGGCTGCCCGGGCCGCTGCCAGTCTGGCATGGCCAGGTCGGGCAAGACGGCTGGCTCGCTACGGCCCGTGCGATGGCGGACGCGGGCGGGCGCCTCGTTGCGCTGTGGGGCGTCGACCGGCGTGCCATCGGCGGTACGTTGGCGGCATGCGTGACCTATGCCACGCCGCGGGGACTGACATGGCTCGAACTACGGCTTGACGGTGCCGCGCTTGCTGTGGCGGATCTGACCGGCGTATTCCCGTGCGCAGGCCGGATGCAGCGCGCCATGACCGACCTGGTGGGGATCGCCGTACAGGGCAGCCGCGATGCCCGTCCCTGGCTGGACCACGGCCTGTGGTCGCCAGGGACGCGGCCGCTGCAATGCGGCGCGCAGGGGGGGGCGGCCACGGCCGGCAAACTTCCTGCCGACTATCCTTTCGTGCGGGTGGAGGGCGACGGGGTACACGAGATCGCGGTCGGCCCGGTGCACGCCGGCATCATCGAACCCGGCCACTTCCGCTTTTCCGTGGTCGGCGAGAAAGTGCTGCGGCTGGAAGAACACCTGGGCTACACGCACAAGGGCATCGAGCGGCGGTTCACCGAGCTGGCGCCGCTCGAGGGCTACCGGCTGGCCGGCCGGGTCTCGGGCGACTCCACCGTGGCCTATGCCTGGGCCTATTGCATGGCGCTGGAGTCTGCCTGGGACTGTGTGCCGCCTCCGAGGGCAAACTGCCTGCGTGCCCTGATGCTCGAGCGTGAGCGGGTGGCCAATCACCTGGGTGACCTGGGGGCGCTGGGCAACGACGCGGGACTGGCCTTCGGCCTGGCGCAATTCTCGCGCCTGCGCGAAGACTGGCAGCGGTTGTCCGCAGAGGCGTTCGGCCACCGGCTGATGATGGACGCCGTGGTGCCGGGCGGCGTGGCGCTGGACTTGATGCCAGCCATGCTTGAGCGCCTGCGACAGCAGTGCGACCACATCGAGCGGGAAGTCCGCGTACTGCGTGCGGTGTACGACGAACATGCGGGCCTGCAGGACCGCTTTCTTGGGGCGGGCCACGTCACGCCAGAGCTTGCCGCCCAGCTTGGACTGACCGGGCTGGCCGGGCGCGCCAGCGGCCAGGCGGTGGACCTGCGCTGCGACCACGCCTGGCCGCCTTATGACAGCCTGGCAGTGAACATGGCCACGCACCGCGGCGGCGATGTCGCCGCCCGCGTGGCGGTGCGATTCAACGAGGTGCTGGAGTCGCTACGACTGATCCGCGCCATCTGTGCAGGCTTGCCGGACGGGGCGACACGTATCGTGCCGCGATCGCCCGGCACCCCCAGGATCGGGGCAGGATGGGTGGAGGGCTGGCGTGGCGAAGTCGTCGTCGCGCTCGAACTTGCCGATGACGGCGGCATCCTCCGCTGTCATTGCCACGACCCGTCGTGGCAGAACTGGCCGGTGCTCGAGCACGCCATCATCGGCAACATCGTGCCGGACTTTCCGCTGATCAACAAATCCTTCAACCTCAGCTATGCGGGGCACGACCTCTGATGTGGCAAATCCTCAAGCAAATCGTCCGCACCGGCATTGTTACGGAGCCTGCGCCGCGCAGCGCGGCAGGGGAGGCCGCTTCTTCTATCCAGCGTATCCACCGGGAACTGCTCGACATTCTGGGCCGGGCGCTGACGATCCGGCAGGTCGATGCAGGTTCGTGCAATGGCTGCGAGCTGGAGATCCACGCACTCGGCAATCCCTATTACAACATCGAAGGCCTGGGCATCAAGTTCGTCGCCAGCCCGCGCCATGCCGACATGCTGCTGGTGACGGGACCCGTCTCGCGTCATATGGAAGAGGCCCTGCGGCGCACCTACGCGGCTACCCCGGAGCCGAAACTGGTGATGGCGGTAGGCGACTGCGGCTGTACCGGCGGGATTTTCGGGGAGAGCTATGCGAGCTGCGGTCGCGTCGCCAATGTGATCCCGGTCGACGTAACCGTGCCAGGCTGTCCACCGCCGCCATTAGAGATCCTGCGCGGAATTCTGAGCGCCGTGCGGCAGCGGCAGGCCAATCCCGCACGGCGCTAACGATGTCGCTCGCCAGGGAGCGTTGGCGCGCGCGAACCCCACCTGGGCACTGGCTGGTCCTTCCCTGCTACGTATCACTCACGGTCGTTCGCCGCCAACCTGGGCGCGCCGACCTGCGGCTTGGTAGCGTAGTCCACCTCGTACTGCTGCAAATAGTCGCGAATCATCTGGCGGACAACCTGGGATGGCGTCTGGTCCTGGGCGGCACACAGTGCCTCAAAGGCCTTCTTCTTCACCGGGTCGATCAATACGGTCAGACGGGCAGTCTTGGATTCCATGCGTTCTGGAGTGTCATTTTATAATAATCGTATTATCATTATATACAACTACAAGGCTTGCTACGTTGTCGCCGACACTGCGCCGCCGTGACGCCACAGGCCTGGGCATGACGAGAAGCTTCCGAGTGGCACAACACGTGGCATCTGTACAGATGCGTCTTGAAACTCACTATTTTTTGAGGGCGCAGTGGTAGAAGTGACGTTAGAGGCGACTGCCAGAGATGGATTTCAAGGGCGGAATTCCGCGCGGCTGGCTTTCACGGCCAATCAGTTTGCGTGCGAGATCCGGCTCAGCAGCGGCCCCTGGATCGCAAACGCCAAGAATGTGATGGAGGTCATGCGCCTGTCCGCCCGGGTGGGTTCGAACATTTGCATCCAGGCGGACGGAGTGGACGAGGCCGCCGCTGTCGTCACCATCGCGGCATTGTTAAAGGGGGAGGCGCTCCCCAAGTCTCTGATGGAAACCGACAGATGAACGCCGACCGCTCCTCGTTCGAGGCTTATCTGAAATTCCTGGCCGAGGCGAACAACGACGGTACGCCGCAGGTATTGGAAACCCAACACGCGCTGTCGCTGCATTTCGACGCGCTGGCGACGCAAAGCTTCATGTCGCGCAAGGATCCTGACAAGCTCGTGCTGGGTTATACGCGGACGATGATGGGATTCCTGCTATTGCACCCCAGCCCCGCCAGAATCTCGATGATCGGCCTGGGTGGCGGTTCACTTGCCAAGTATTGCTACCGGCATCTGCCCAACACCAGGATTGTGGCCATTGAAATCAACCCGGCGGTCATTGCCCTGCGCGAGCAGTTCCGGATTCCGTCGGACGATGAGCGGCTCGAAGTGGTTTGTGCGGATGGCGCCGAGTACGTCGCGAACCAGAATGGACAACCGGACGTGATCCTGGTGGACGGATTCCTGGCTGACGGCATGCCGGTACAGCTTGGCACCGCGGACTTCTATGCCGCCTGTCATGCACGCCTGACCGATACCGGGGTACTGGTCGCGAACTTTCTTGAAAGCGATCCCGATATTCCGCTTTACCTGGAGGAGGTCGGCGCCGTGTTCGGTCACTCGATGTCGATTTCCGTTGCCGATGACAGTTGCAACTACACGCTGTTCGCCTGGAAAGGGGCACACAAGCTGCCCTCTCTGGACGCACTGGTGGCGCGTGCGCGCATCCTGGAAACCGCGCATCCACTGAACCTGACTGCGGCCGCCCGCCGCCTGAAACGCGGCGAGCGCGTTGCGTCGGATCGCGCTTCCTGGCCCAGACCGGCAAGGCTGCAGGTCCGGTACTGACAAGCCCCCAGCGCCCGCGCAAGCCGCCTGAGCAACGCAACCATGCCCATCCTGTATTTGCGCAAGCTGACTGGGAAGGAGCGCAGTCCCGGCAGCAATCGGCAACTGGCCTGCTATCTGGCCTTTGTGGCCGGAGCGACCAACGCGGGCGGCTTCCTGGCCGTGCAGCAGTACACCTCGCATATGTCGGGGATTGTGTCCGCCATGGCCGACAACCTGGCGCTTGGCAGCCTCTGGCTGATGCTGGACGGCCTGGGGGCCTTGCTGTCGTTTCTGGCGGGCGCCGCCTGCTCGGCGGTGCTGATCAACTGGGGTCGGCGCGAGCGCCTGCATAGCGAATACGCATTGCCGCTCATGCTGGAAGCTGCGCTGTTGGTGTGTTTTGGCCTGCTGGGAAGCAATCTCGAGCACCATGAATGGTTGTTCGTGCCTGCAACGGTCATGGTGCTCTGTTTCATCATGGGCTTGCAAAATGCCATGGTGACCAAGTTGTCGAACGCCGAGATCCGCACCACGCATGTCACCGGCATGGTCACCGACATCGGTATTGAACTAGGCAAGCTGTTCTATTGGAACCTGTCCAGAGCCGATTCGAGCAAGCCACTGGTGCTCGCCAACCGGCACAAACTACGGGTACTCGTCACCCTGGTCGGATTGTTCTTTGCCGGTGGCGTGATTGGCGCCATGGGCTTCAAGCACGTCGGGTTCAGCGCCACACTTGCGCTGGCAGCGCTGCTGCTCGCCCTCGCGGCAGTCCCGGTGGTCGACGATGTGCGCCTGCACTTGTGGCGCCGGGACCTTCTGCCTCATTTGGCCGCACGTTCCCGGCGTTGGGCTCGCGCAGTCAAGGAAGATGCGCACGCGGTGTGGCTGGCGGCGCATGATCCCCGCACGCCATGGTATGCGAAAGCGCTGGCCTTGCCGGTCGCCGCTTATGCCTTGTCGCCCATTGACCTGATTCCCGATTTCATTCCGGTGCTCGGCCATCTGGATGACGTGGTGCTGGTGCCGCTCGGCTTGTTGCTGGCAATACGGTGGATTCCGGTTGAGGTGATGCGCGAGCATCGCGCGGCGGCTGCAGCAGCCGCCAACCGCCCCGTCAACCACGTTGCGGCGCTGGTGATCGCGATGCTCTGGGCCATTGCCGCGGTGTTGGCGGCGGCCTGGCTCGTGCGGCACCTGCCCTGGCGTTAACCGGGCGCGTAACCTCCGCAGCCTCGGCTCGCCCTTGGCCGACTGTCTGAAACCTGCACCAATGAATAGTCAAAAGATCCGATTTCTACGCTCAAAAATTCCCACTTTCGCGTGCACCCCTGGATGCCATGACTGTTGTGGGCCCGTGACAACCTCAACGGAAGAGATGTCGAGGCTTCCCGTCAAGAGCGATGCCGAGCACGAAACTGCGCTGGCAAACCTGAGTTGCCCTCATCTTGATACCAAGGGATGCAGCGTGTATTCGGAGCGCCCATTGATTTGTCGCTTGTTTGGCACGACTCCAAGGCTTGCCTGCCCGAACGGTAACCGGCCTGACAAAATGATCGATCCGGACATTGAGCAAGAGATTCAGCGCTTCTTTGCAGAGACACGTCACGTGCTGGTCTGAGTGGAGCATGCTGGTGTCTGGATGGACAACTACGTTCAACGTAATTGAGCGGGTTCGAGACTTTCGTTAGGCTCTATCCATGCACCCAGATGTTCTGGACAGGAGTCCCACCCATGCCCCAAGCCATCACCGCCTTGCCCCTCCAGCACGACCGCCAGGCCACCGTCGACCCCCGCATGCGCGCCATGGTCGACAACGTCCTGATCGGCTCCCCCGTGGCACGCGCTCTGGGCGTGCGGCTGGCAAGCCTGGCGCCCGATCATGTCGAACTGGAGATGCCGTTCCTGCCCACCAATGTGACCCACGGCAGCATCGTGCACGGGGGCGTCATCGCCACGCTGATCGATATTGCCGGCGCAGCGGCGGCGGCGTCTGGTGCCAGCGGCGATGAGGTGAAGGGCGGGGCGACCAGTTCCCTGTCGATCCAGTACCTGGCGCCGGCGCAGGGGGCGGCGCTGCGCGCGGTGGCGACGGTGGTCCGACGTGGACGCCGCCAGGTGGTGACGGATGTCTCGGTATATGCCGAAGCGCCGGATGAGGGCGTGCTGGTGGCCAAGGCACTGATGAGCAGCGCCATGTTCTGATACGAGTACGGCGCCTGGTGCGCCGCTCACAAAAGCATAAAACGCAATTAACCGCCAGAACTTTTCCCTCACACCCGGGCGCGCCAGTACCCTGGCGCGATCTGCCTCCAGAGAGAGGGCAGCCGCCGGCGTCCGGCTGGCGGGCGCGGACGTGGACCGGACCGGACCGGCGCAAACGCGCACCGGTCCGGTCCAGTGCAGGATCAGTACTTCCAGAAGACCTGCTGCAGCGCCTTGGCGTCGCTGGTCTGCGTCAGCGCCAGCGCCATCAGGATGCGGGCCTTCTGCGGCAGCTGGTCGTCGGTGACGATCCAGTCGTACTTGTCGTCAGGCTGCTCGGCGTTGCGGACCACCACGCCGCTGCCGGTGCGCGAGGCGCGCACGATCTGCACGCCCTTGGAGCGCGCGGCCTTGAGCGACTCGACCATGTAGTCGCCGACGCTGCCGTTGCCGGTGGCGGCGTAGATGATGGCCTTGGCACCGTTCTTCACGGCGGCGTCGACCGCGGCCGGGTTGACGTTGCCGTAGGCATAGACCACGGCCACTTCAGGCAGCTTGTCGATCTTGTCGATGTCCCACTGCGTCTGCAGCGTGTGCGGGCGCGCCGGCAGGCGATAGAACAGCGTGCGGCCTTCCACCACGTAGCCCAGCGGGCCGAACGGCGAGCGGAAGGTCTCGGTCTTGAAGGTGTTTGTCTTGGTGACGTCGCGGCCGGTGTGGATCTCGTCGTTGAGCACGGCCAGCGTGCCCTTGCCCCTGGACGCCGGGTTGGACGCGACCAGCACGGCGTCGTACAGGTTCAGCGCGCCGTCGGCGCCCAGCGCGGTGCCCGGGCGCATCGAGCCCACCACCACCACCGGCTTGTCGCTCTTGAGCGTCAGGTTCAGGAAGTAGGCGGTTTCCTCGATGGTGTCGGTGCCGTGCGTAATGACGATGCCGTCGACGTCCGGCTGCTTGAGCAGTTCCGACACGCGCTTGCCCAGCTTCAGCAGGCGCTCGTTGTTGAAGCTCTCCGAGCCGATCTGGAAGATCTGCTCGCCCTTGACGTTGGCGACTTTGGCGATCTCGGGTACCGAGGCGATGATCTTGTCGACCGGCACCACGGCGGACTGGTAGGCCGCGGTGTTGGTCGCCGATGCGCCGGCGCCGGCAATGGTGCCGCCGGTGCCGATGATGACGATATTGGCCTTGCGGGCTTCGGCCGGGGCCGTGGCGGGTGCGGTGGAAGCCGGTGCGGCGGGCGCGAGCTGCGCGTGGGCGGTGCCGGTGATCAGGCTCGCCGACAGCAGGGCGGCGGCCAGCGTGGTGACGCGGGCGATCTGTTTCATGATTCTCCTCGGTATTTATACGAACGTGTGGCCCGTACTGGAATCGGCATCACATACCTTATGGGTGGAATGGTGCCGACCGTGTTCAGTCGGTGGCTGCCGGCAACGGGGCCTGTGTTGCAGATCCCGTTCAGGCAGCGGCTGAGACTATACGTGAGGAGAAATTGGCGCGGGAGGGGCGCTGCCAGGGTTATGCCGATTCGGCATGAGAGTGCCGGGGCAATAACTCAAATCGCATACATATCGAGGTACTCGTTGACCGGTACCGCCTCCAGCCGGGCCTGGTCCAGCGACACGGCAAGGATGGCTGCCTGCTGCCTTGGCGCAAAGCGGCGCGCGAGGTTGGTGCGGAATTTCTCGACCAGCAGCGGGATGCCCTCGGCGCGGCGGCGCTGGTGGCCGAGCGGGTATTCGACCAGCACCTCGTCCAGCACGGTGCCGTCGGCCAGCGTCACGGTCAGCGCATTGGCGATCGAGCGCTTGTCGGGGTCATGGTAGTCGTGCGTCAGCGCGGGGTCTTCCACGCAGGTGATCTTGCCGCGCAGCACGTCGATGCGCGGGTCGGCGGCAACATTGTCTTCGTAGTCGGCGGCGGTCAGGCGGCCGAGCAGCAGCGGCACGGCCACCATGTACTGGATGCAGTGGTCACGGTCCGCGGGGTTGTTGAGCGGACCCTTCTTGTCGATGATGCGCAGGCAGGCTTCGTGGGTGCGGATGGTGATGGCGGCGATATCGGCCGCGCTGCGTCCCGCGAGCGCCAGCGTGCCGTGCAGCTGCATCGCAGCCTCCACCGCGGTCTGTGCGTGGAACTCGGCCGGGTACGAGATCTTGAACAGGATGTTCTCCATCACGTAGGACCCGTACGGCCGCTGGAAGCGGAACGGCTGCCCCTTGAACAGCACGTCGTAGAAGCCCCAGGTCTTCGCTGTCAGCACCGACGGATAGCCCATCTCGCCGGTGCGCGCGATCAGCGCCAGCCGCACCGCGCGGCTGGTGGCGTCGCCCGCGGCCCAGCTCTTGCGGCTGCCGGTGTTGGGGGCGTGGCGATAGGTGCGCAGGCTCTGGCCATCGACCCAGGCCAGCGACACCGCATTGAGGATCTCGTCGCGCGTGAGGCCCAGCATCTGCGCGACCACGGCGGTGGAGGCCACCTTGACCAGCACTACGTGGTCCAGGCCGACCTGGTTGAATGAATTCTCCAGCGCGATGCAGCCCTGGATCTCGTGCGCCTTGATCATGGCCGCCAGCACGGCCTTCATGGTCAGCGGCTTGCGTCCGGCGGCGACGTTGTTGCGCGAGATCCAGTCGGCGGTGGCCAGGATGCCACCGAGGTTGTCCGACGGGTGGCCCCATTCGGCGGCAAGCCAGGTGTCGTTGAAATCCAGCCAGCGGATCATCGCGCCGATATTGAACGCGGCCTGGACTGGATCGAGCTGGAACTGGGTGCCCGGCACGCGCGCGCCATTGGGCACGATCGTTCCGGGGACGATGGGGCCGAGCAGCTTGGTGCAGGCCGGGTAGGAGAGGGCTTCGAGCCCGCAACCGAGCGTGTCGATCAGGCAGTTGCGGGCAGTGTCGTAGGCGAGGCCGCTCTTGATCTCATACCGGGTGACATAGTCGACGATGTCGACCAGCACCTGGTCCGGATCGGGGCGTTGCGCGGACGGCGTGTCGGTGGACATGAACGGCCTCGCGGGTGCGGCTCAGGTCAGAACGCGTCGCCGGGCACGCGCACCCAGCCTTCCATCAGCACACGCGCGCTGCGGCTCATGATGGCCTTCCGGACCACCCATTCGCCATCGACTTGCTGTGCCTCGGCGCCCACGCGCAGCGTGCCGGACGGATGCCCGAAACGCACCGCGTTGCGCTCGCCGCCGCCGGCAGCCAGGTTGACCAGCGTGCCGGGGATGGCCGCGGCCGTGCCGATCGCCACCGCTGCCGTGCCCATCATGGCGTGGTGCAGCTTGCCCATCGACAGCGCGCGCACCAGCAGGTCCACGTCGGCCGCGGCCACCTGCTTGCCGCTGGAGGCAACGTAGTCGACCGGCTTGGCGACAAAGGCCACCTTGGGCGTGTGCTGGCGCCTGGCGGCCTCGTCCACGTCCTTGATCAGGCCCATGCGCAGCGCGCCGTAGGCGCGGATGGTCTCGAACATCGCCAGCGCCCTGGCGTCGCTGTTGATGGCGTCCTGCAGCTCGGTGCCGGTGTAGCCGATGCTCTCCGCGTTGACGAAGATGGTCGGGATGCCGGCGTTGATCATGGTGGCCTTGAGCGTGCCCACGCCTGGCACTTCGAGGTCGTCGACCACGTTGCCGGTGGGGAACATCGCGCCGCCTGCGCCTTCTTCCTCGGCGGCCGGGTCCATGAACTCAAGCTGTACCTCGGCGGCCGGGAAGGTCACGCCGTCCAGCTCGAAATCGCCGGTTTCCTGCACTTCACCGTTGGTGATGGGCACATGGCCGATGATGGTCTTGCCGATATTGGCCTGCCAGATGCGCACCACGGCCACGCCGTTGTGCGGGACGCGGCCGGCATCGACCAGGCCGGCGCTGATGGCGAAGGGACCGACCGCCGCGGACAGGTTGCCGCAGTTGCCGCTCCAGTCGACAAAGGGCTGGTCGATCGAGACCTGGCCGAACAGGTAGTCGACATCATGGTCGGGCCGGCTGCTCCTGGACACGATGACGGTCTTGCTGGTGCTGGACGTGGCCGCGCCCATGCCGTCGATCTGCTTGCCATAGGGGTCGGGGCTGCCGATCACGCGCATCAGCAGCGCGTCGCGGGCCGGGCCGGGCACTTGTGCCGCTTCCGGCAAATCCTGCAGGCGGAAGAACACGCCTTTGCTGGTGCCACCGCGGATATATGTGGCGGGAATCTTGATCTGGGGTACGTGAGCCATGGAAATCTTTGTCCTGGTTGGCCCGGGCAGCAAGCTTGCCGCCCGGGCCTTTGTCACAGCTTATGCAGTTGCCCGCGACGACTCAAGGAAGTCCTGCGCGAAGCGCTGCAGCACGCCGCCGGCTTCGTAGATCGACACTTCCTCGTCGCTGTCGAGGCGGCAGGTCACCGGCACCTCGACGCGCTCGCCGTTCTTGCGGTTGATCACCAGCGTCAGCGTGGCGCGCGGCTGGCGCTCGCCGGTCACATCGTAGGTCTCGGTGCCGTCCAGGCCCAGGGTCAGGCGGTTCACACCCGGCTTGAACTCCAGCGGCAGCACGCCCATGCCGATCAGGTTGGTGCGGTGGATGCGTTCGAAGCCCTCGGCGACGATCACTTCCACGCCGGCCAGGCGCACGCCCTTGGCGGCCCAGTCGCGCGACGAGCCCTGGCCATAGTCCGCGCCGGCAATGATGATCAGCGGCTGCTTGCGGTCCATGTAGGTCTCGATCGCTTCCCACATGCGCACGACCTTGCCTTCTGGCTCGATGCGCGCCAGCGAACCCTTCTTGACCTGGCCGTCGACCACGGCCATTTCGTTGATCAGGGTCGGGTTGGCAAAGGTGGCGCGCTGCGCGGTCAGGTGGTCGCCGCGGTGGGTCGCGTACGAGTTGAAGTCCTCTTCCGGCAGGCCCATCCTGGCCAGGTATTCACCGGCGGCACTGTTGAGCAGGATGGCGTTGGACGGCGACAGGTGGTCGGTGGTGATGTTGTCGCCCAGCACCGCCAGCGGACGCAGCGCCTTGAGCGTGCGCTCGCCGGCCAGCGCGCCTTCCCAGTACGGCGGGCGGCGGATATAGGTGCTCTGCGGGCGCCAGTCGTACAGCGGGCTGACCGACTCGCCGCTGGACGCGGTGATGGCGAACATCGGCTCGTAGACCTTGCGGAACTGCTCGGGCCTGACGCTCTTCGCCACGATCGCGTCGATCTCTTCGTCGCTCGGCCAGATGTCCTTCAGGTAGACCGGCTTGCCGTCCTGGTCGGTGCCCAGCACATCCTTCTCGATATCGAAGCGGATGGTGCCGGCGATGGCATAAGCCACCACCAGCGGCGGCGAGGCCAGGAAGGCCTGCTTGGCGTACGGGTGGATGCGGCCGTCGAAGTTGCGGTTGCCGGACAGCACCGCCGTCGCGTACAGGTCGCGGTCGATGATCTCTTGCTGGATCTTCGGGTCCAGCGCACCCGACATGCCGTTGCAGGTGGTGCAGGCAAAGGCGACGATGCCGAAGCCGAGCTTCTCCAGGTCCGGCAGCAGGTTCGCTTCTTCCAGGTAGAGCTCGACTGCCTTGGAGCCGGGCGCCAGCGACGACTTGACCCACGGCTTGCGGGCCAGGCCACGCGCGTTGGCATTGCGCGCCAGCAGTGCGGCGGCAATCACGTTGCGCGGGTTGCTGGTGTTGGTGCAGCTGGTGATGGCGGCGATGATGACCGCGCCGTCCGGCATCAGGCCTTCGGCTTCCTGCGCGCGGGCCTTGTCCAGGTCCACTGCGATGCCGCGCTCGGCCAGCGCCGAGGTCGGCAGGCGCTTGTGCGGGTTGGACGGGCCGGCCATGTTGCGGACCACGCTGGACAGGTCGAACGTCAGCACGCGCTCGTACTCGGCGTGCGTCAGCGAATCGGCCCACAGGCCTGCGGTCTTGGCATACGTCTCGACCAGCTTGAGCTGCTCGTCGGTGCGGCCGGTCAGGCGCAGATAGTCGATGGTTTGCTCGTCGATAAAGAACATCGCCGCCGTGGCGCCGTATTCGGGGGCCATGTTGGAGATGGTGGCGCGGTCGCCGAGCGTCAGGCTCGAGGCGCCTTCGCCGCGGAATTCCAGGTAGGCGCCGACCACTTTTTCCTTGCGCAGGAATTCGGTCAGGGCCAGCACGATGTCGGTGGCGGTGATGCCGGGCTGGCGCTTGCCGGTCAGCTCGACGCCGACGATATCGGGCAGGCGCATCCACGAGGCGCGGCCGAGCATCACGTTCTCGGCTTCCAGGCCGCCCACGCCGATGGCGATCACGCCCAGCGCATCCACGTGCGGGGTGTGGCTGTCGGTGCCGACGCAGGTATCGGGGTAGGCCACGCCATTGTCAGCGTGGATCACCGGCGACATCTTCTCCAGGTTGATCTGGTGCATGATGCCGTTGCCCGGCGGGATCACGTCGACGTTCTTGAACGCCAGCTTGGTCCAGTCGATGAAATGGAAACGGTCTTCGTTGCGGCGGTCTTCGATGGCGCGGTTCTTGGCGAAGGCATCGGGATCGAAGCCGCCGCACTCCACCGCCAGCGAGTGATCGACGATCAGCTGCACCGGCACCACCGGGTTGACCTTGGCGGGGTCGCCGCCCTGGTCGGCAATGGCGTCGCGCAGGCCGGCCAGGTCCACCAGCGCGGTCTGGCCCAGGATGTCATGGCACACCACGCGCGCCGGGAACCACGGGAAGTCCAGCTCGCGCTTGCGCCCGATCAGCTGCTTGAGCGAGTCCGCCAGCGTGGCGGGGTCGCAGCGGCGCACCAGGTTTTCTGCCAGCACGCGCGACGTGTACGGCAGCTTGTCGTAGGCACCCGGCTGGATTGCCTCGACCGCGGCGCGCGCGTCAAAGTAATCCAGCTTGGTGCCCGGTAGCGGTTTGCGGTTTGCAGAATTCATGGTGTAGGGAAATCAATATAGGTATGAAAAAGGGGTAGTGGTCCCATGTCAGCGACCAACTACCCCCTTGCCCGCAGGCCCGGATCAATGCAACCCGACGCGGAGCAAACCGGCAGCCGGTATTACTTGCGATCCTTCAGCGGCACGAACTTCAGGTTCTCCGGACCGGTGTAGTTGGCGCTCGGGCGGATGATCTTGTTGTCGATGCGCTGCTCGATGATGTGCGCGGCCCAGCCCGAGGTGCGCGAGATCACGAACAGCGGCGTGAACATCGCCGTCGGCACGCCCATCATGTGGTAGCTCACCGCGCTGAACCAGTCCAGGTTCGGGAACATCTTCTTGATGTCCCACATCACCGTTTCCAGGCGCTCGGCGATGTCGAACATCTTCATCGAGCCGGCGTCCTTCGACAGCTTCTTCGCCACTTCCTTGATCACCTGGTTGCGCGGGTCGCTGATGGTGTACACCGGGTGGCCGAAGCCGATCACGACTTCCTTGTTCTCGACGCGGCGGGTGATGTCGGCCTGCGCTTCATCCGGGTTGTCGTAGCGCTTCTGGATCTCGAACGCGACCTCATTGGCGCCGCCGTGCTTGGGGCCGCGCAGCGCGCCAATGGCGCCAGCGATCGACGAGTACATGTCCGAGCCCGTGCCGGCGATCACGCGGGCGGCGAAGGTCGAGGCGTTGAATTCGTGCTCGGCGTACAGGTTGAGCGACGTGTTCATGGCGCGCTCCCACAGTGCCGACGGCTTCTCGCCGTGCAGCAGGTGCAGGAAGTGGCCGCCGATGGAGTCATCGTCGGTTTCCACCTCGATGCGGCGGCCGTTGTGGCTGTAGTGGTACCAGTACAGCAGCATCGAGCCGAGGCTGGCCATCAGGCGGTCGGCGATATCGCGCGCGCCCGGGGTGTTGTGGTCTTCCTTCTCCGGCAGCACGGTGCCCAGCACCGACACGCCGGTGCGCATCACGTCCATCGGGTGGGCGCTGGCGGGCACCCATTCCAGTGCGGCCTTGACGTTGGCGGGCAGGCCGCGCAGCGACTTGAGCTTGGCCTTGTAGGCGGTCAGTTCGGATTTGGTCGGCAGCTTGCCGTGCACCAGCAGGTGGGCGATTTCCTCGAACTCGCAGGTCTCGGCGATGTCGAGGATGTCGTAGCCGCGGTAGTGCAGGTCGTTGCCGGTGCGGCCGACGGTGCACAGCGCGGTATTGCCGGCGGTCACGCCCGACAGGGCGACGGATTTCTTGGGCTTGGGCGTGACGAGCGGTTGCGCTTCGGACATCTGGGTCTCCTTGATGTGATGCCTGGTATTGCCTGTCTATTGTTGGTCTCTTGTCGACCAAACGGCCGGGACATAGCCCGGCCGCGCGTGAGTCTTGCTTACTTGCCCTTGCCTTGTGCGAAGAGCGCGTCAAGCTTCTGCTCGAAGTCATAGTAGCCGATGCTCTCGTAGAGCTCGACGCGGGTCTGCATGGTATCGACCACGTTCTTTTGCGTGCCGTCGCGGCGGATGGCCGCGTAGACATTTTCCGCCGCCTTGTTCATGGCGCGGAAGGCCGACAGCGGGTACAGCACCATCGACACGCCGGCGCCGCCGAGTTCCTCGGTGGTGAACAGCGGGGTAGCGCCGAATTCGGTAATGTTGGCCAGCACCGGCACCTTCACCGCGTCCACGAACTTGCGGTACATGGCCAGGTCGGTCATGGCTTCCGGGAAGATGGCGTCGGCGCCGGCTTCCACGCACGCCACGGCGCGCTCGATGGCCTGGTCCAGGCCTTCGACGGCAAGCGCGTCGGTGCGGGCCATGATGACGAAGTTCTCGTCCGTACGGGCGTCGACGGCGGCCTTGATGCGGTCGACCATTTCACCCTGGGAGACGATTTCCTTGTTGGGACGGTGGCCGCAGCGCTTGGCGCCGACCTGGTCCTCGATATGCATGGCCGCCGCGCCGAACTTGATCAGCGACTTGGTGGTGCGGGCCACGTTGAAGGCCGAGGCGCCGAAGCCGGTGTCGACGTCCACCAGCAGCGGCGTGTCGCACACGTCGGTGATGCGGCGGATATCGGTCAGCACGTCGTCCAGGTTCGAGATGCCCAGGTCCGGCAGGCCCAGCGAGCCGGCCGCAACGCCGCCGCCCGACAGGTAGATGGCCCGGTAGCCGGCGCGCTTGGCCAGCAGGGCATGGTTGGCGTTGATGGTGCCGACCACCTGCAGCGGATGCTCGTCGGCAAGCGCCTGGCGGAAACGGGCGCCAGCGGAGCGCGCGAGGTCGGAAGCGGAGTAGGTCATGGCGTATGCGTTGGTGAACAGGACGGGACTAATACTGCAAGGGGTGTGCCAAGCTCCCGGGCGGGTGCCCGGCAAACCCGCCAACCCTTGTCAGCAAAGGGTTGGCGGGTAGGGTGGCTGGCCTCGCTACCCATTTCATGTACTGCTTTCAGCACAATTGAATTTCAAAATCACAAATTTGGATTTCAAAGTTGAAATCCGGCGCTGCGTGGCGGACAATGTGCCAGCACTGTACGCCTGTTCGTCCCGGGTTTCACCACGCTTTCTTCCTGCATTGCACCATGGCTCCTCCCGTCACCACGCAAGGCCGCCCGCGCATCTGGGCCATCGGCATCAGCCGCCTGGCGCGCGCCTTTGCCGACCTGATCCCGGCCTATGCCGACCGGGCTGAATTCCGCATTGTCGGCAAGGGTTTCGAGGCCGCCGCCAGCGCTGTGTCGCGCGAGGCGCGTGAGGGCCGGCTCGACGTGGTGGTGGCGGGCGGCTCCAATGGTGCCTACCTGCGCCAGCACGTTGACGTGCCGGTGGTGCTGGTCAAGGTCACCGGCTTCGACGTGATGGGTGCGCTGGCCACCGCGCGGCGCATCTCGCCGCGGGTGGCGCTGGTCACGCACGCGTCGACCTATGCAGAGGTGGATGAATTCGTGCGCGCGTTTTCGCTGTCGGTCCCGGCCTATACCTACCTGACCGAGGACGATGCCGTCGCGCGCGTGAAGGCGCTCAAGCAGGAGGGCATCCAGGTCGTGGTCGGCCCCGGCCTGGTGACCGACCTGGCCGACCGCTATGGCCTGACCGGCGTGTTCCTGTACTCCGGCAACTCGGTGCGCATGGCGCTGGAAGACGCGATCGAGGCCGCGCGCCTGCGCCGCATCGAAGCCACCCGGCGCGACTACGTCAATACCATCCTGGCGCACCTGAACGAAGGCGTCGCGGCGGTGGACGCGGAAGGGCGCATCCAGTCGTTCAACCCGGCGATGGAGCGCTTCCTTGGCACCTCGGCCACCGCCGCGGTCGGGCGCAAGCTGCAGACGCTGGCCCCCAACCTGGCGCTCGAAGGCGTGATGCAGAGCGGCGACAAGGAACTGGAAGCCATCCACAAGCTCGGCGACAAGATGGTGGTGGTCAACCGCATCCCCATCATCGGCGAGGCCGGCACCGCCGGCGCGGTGCTGACCATCCAGGACGCCAGCGCAATCCAGCGCGTGGACCGCAACCTGCGCTCGCGTGCCCGCACACGGCCGGCGGGCGTGCGCTACAGCCTGGACGACCTGGCCGGCACCTCCGCGGCCATGACCGAGCTGCGCGAACTGGCGCGGCGCTACGCGGTGGTCGACTCCACCGTGCTGATCGGGGGCGAGAGCGGTACCGGCAAGGAGGTGCTGGCGCAGGGCATGCACGACGCCAGCCCGCGCCGCGCCTTCCCGTTCGTGGCGGTCAATTGCGCGGCGTTTCCCGAGGCATTGCTGGAAAGCGAGCTGTTCGGCTATGAAGAGGGCGCCTTTACCGGTGCGCGCCGTGGCGGCAAGGCCGGCCTGTTCGAGTCGGCCCACAACGGCACGCTGTTTCTCGATGAAGTGGGCGACATGCCGCCCGCGCTGCAGACGCGCCTGCTGCGCGTGCTGCAGGAAAAGCAGGTGCTGCCGATCGGCGGGCTCGATGCCGTGCCGGTCAACGTGCGCGTGATCGCCGCCACCCATCGCGACCTGACGGCAATGGTGCGCGACGGCACGTTCCGGCAGGACCTGTACTACCGCCTCAACATCCTGCGCATCGAGATGCCGCCGTTGCGCGAGCGTGCCGAAGACCTGCCGGAGCTGGCCGAGCTGCTGTACCGGCGCGCGCAGGAGCGCCTAGGCCTGGAGCGCCCGCAGCGCCTGCCCGCCGCCGCCCGCGCGCGGCTGGGGCGCTACCGCTGGCCCGGCAATATCCGCGAACTGGAAAACGTGACCGAACGGATTGCTGTGCTGGTAGCGGGGCGCCGGCTGGAAAGCGATGCCCTGCAGCGGGAACTGCTGGCCGCGGCGCCCGAACTGTTTGGCGATGGCGCGCAGCCCGCGGTCGAGCGGGACGCCGCCGAACCTGGCGCGCCTGCCGCACGCGCACGGCGCTCGCTGGCGCGCGTGAAGCAATCCAGCGAAGTCGACCATATCCGGCGCGTACTGGAGGAGTGCGGCGGCGACCGGACCGCCGCCTGCCATATCCTCGGCATCAGCCCGACCACGCTGTGGCGGCGGCTTAAGGCGGCTTAAGGCGGCTTAAGGTTGCTTAAGGTAGCGTGAGCCGCGCAAGCATCTACCCGGCGGGGCCCGCGCGACGGAAGGGAATCGGCTGCAGCCCCTTGCTTTCCAGCCAGGCTTCATTGAACAGCCGCCCCATATACAGGTCGCCGCGGTCGCACAGCAGCGTGACGATGGTGTGCCCCGGCCCCATCTCGCGTGCCAGCGCCACCGCGGCGCCGACATTGATGCCGGACGACCCGCCCACGAACAACCCTTCCTCGCGCAGCAGCCGGTAGACCATGTCCACGCAGGTCTGGTCGTCGACGCGCACGGCGTCGTCGATGGGCGTGTCCTGCAGGTTGGCGGTAACCCGGCTGGAGCCGATGCCTTCGGTGATCGAGCTGCCTTCCACCTTGACCTCGCGGTGCTTGACGAAGTGGTGCAGGCCGCTGCCGTGCGGGTCGGCCAGCACGATGCGCACGGCCGGCTTGTGTTCCTTCAGGAAGCGGGCGATGCCCGCCAGCGAGCCACCCGTGCCGGTGGAGCAGGTGAAGGCATCGATATGCCCGGCGGTGGCGTGCCAGATCTCGGGGCCGGTGGTCTCATAGTGGGCCTGGCGGTTGGCCAGGTTGTCGAACTGGTTGGCCCAGATTGCGTTATCGGTCTGGTCGGCCAGGCGGCCGGCAATCTTCTGGTAGTTGTCGGGGTCGGCGTAGGGCTTGGCGGGCACCGCGCGCACCTCGGCGCCAAGCATGCGCAGCCGTTCCATCTTTTCCGGCGACTGCGTGTCGGGGATCACCACGATGCAGCGGTAGCCGCGCGCCGCGCACAGGTGGGCCAGGCCGATGCCGGTGTTGCCGGCGGTGCCCTCGATCACCGTGCCGCCTGGCTTCAGCAGCCCGCGCCGCTCGGCGTCGCGGATGATATAGAGCGCAGCGCGGTCCTTGACCGAGCCGCCCGGATTGAGGAATTCCGCCTTGCCGTAGATGTCGCAGCCGGTTTCGGCGCTCAGGCCAGCCAGCCGGATCAGCGGCGTGTGGCCGATGGTGCCGGCAAATCCATCCCTGACGTCCATGATGCACTCCTGCCGCGCCCGCAGCGGGCGTCACATTGAGTGATAGATGGGAGGGACGGGAATGACAAGCCGTGGGAGCGGCTGGAGAGGGGCCGAAGTGACCGGGATGGCGCCCGGGGATCAGGCTGCGTTGAGCCAGCGGAAGCTGAAGTCGCCTTCGACGAAGTCCGCGCGCGAGGCGTGGAAATCGCGCATATAGGGCCGGTTCAGGTGGGATTCGAGCGCGCGCTTGGAGTCCCAGACCATGTAGATCACAAAGACCCGCGCGTCCTCGGCGTCCTGCCCGACGTGGTAGTCCAGGCAGCCGGGCTCGGTCAGCCCGCGCGAGCGCAGCGTGGTGAGCTGGGATACCAGCGCCTCGCGGCGGTGGGTCTTGGCACGGGCGATGCCGACTAGCGTGTACGTTCCGGACATGGGTGAACGGGGGCGACTGGCTGGCGTCTGGTGAGCACTGGGCAGGCCATTGTAGCGCCCGCAATCCGCCCGCCGGCAATGCCCGACGGTGCCGTCCGGGCATTCGGGCGGTGCTTGACAAGGGCGGGCGGCCCGGTTCCTTCCCCTGCATGGGGGCCTCAAGTTATCCCGGCGGCTGCCGATACCCAGTGCGACAACAAGAAAACCATCATCCGAGGGGTTAACCCATGCTGAGACGCATTCGGTCGGAGCAACTGCAGGTCGGGATGTTTATCGCCAGGCTGGGCGGCCCGTGGATCAACCATCCGTTCTGGCGCGCCCGGTTCCTGCTCGCCAGCGAGGACCAGGTCCGCCAGATACAGTCGGCGGGGGTGCAGGAGGTCTGGATCGACATCCTGAAGGGCCGCAATGTGCAGGCGCCCGGTACACCGGAAGGGCCGGAAGCAGCCGACGCCATCCCAATGCTTCCGCCCGTCGAGGCCGACACAGCGCCGCCGCCCGCCGCCACGCTTGAAGCCGAGATCGTCCGTGCCCGCGAGCTGCTGCAGTCCGGCAAGGCCGTGATCGGTTCGATGTTCACCGATATCCGCATGGGCCACGCGCTGAAGGTGAGCGGCGCGCTGCTGCTGGTCGATTCCGCGTCCCGTTCGCTGTCGCGCCATGGGCAGGCGCTGCTGGCGCTGGCGCGGCTCAAGGCGCGCGGCGACGACAACTACCTGCACGCTTTCGCCGTCTGCGCGCTGATGATCGCCGTCGGCCGCACGCTGAACCTGCCCGACGACGAGGTGCGCGAGCTCGGCCTGGCCGGCCTGGTCCACGACATCGGCAAGCTGACGCTGCCGGATGCCATCGTGCGCAGGGCCAGCGACCGCACGCCCGAGGAAGAGGAACTCTACCGCCGGCACCCGTCGGCCGGCTATCGCATCCTGAATGAGGCCCGGCTCTATTCCAATATTCCGCTCGATGTCTGCGTCCACCACCATGAACGCGTGGACGGGCGCGGCTTCCCCTATGGGCTGGTGGGGCGCGAACTGAGCGTGCATGCCAGGATTGCCGCGATCTGCGATGCCTATGACTCGCTGACCTCCAGCCGCCCGGGGCACGAGGCGTGGTCGCCGGCGCGCGCCATGGAATACATGGCCGTGCGCGTCGATACGCTGTTTGACCGGCGCGTGTTCAAGGCCTTCAGCCGCACCGTGGGCATCTACCCGCTCGGCACGGTGCTGCGGCTGCGCTCCAACCGGCTGGCCGTGGTCTGCGCACAGAACGACGCCGACCCGCTGCGGCCCAGGGTGATGGCGTTCTACTCAGTCTCGCAGTCCAGGACGGTACCTACCGAACTGATCGACCTGCGCCACAGCGATGAAACGGTAGTGGCGTTCGAGAATGCCGCTGACTGGGGGTATACGGACGAGCAGCTGATGGAGATGTATGCCACGGCGGCCTGACCCGGTGCGGGCATACCTTCAGCCTCCCAGCCATTTCCCCCGTTTCAGCCGCTCGCGCAGGAAATCGCCCGACACCCGCACGCTGAGCCGGAGATCCGGATGCCTCAGTAGCCATAGATCGGTGTCCATGGCCTGACCGACGGGCGCCAGCCGAACCAGGTCCGGGTCGTCTCCGGCCAGCAGGCACGGCGACATGCCGGGTGGCGGACACGTTCTGTACACTATCTGGCCAAGTCATAGGCTAGAGTCGCCCCCCATGAGTTTCGATGCCCTGCTGGAGTTGTTCCAGCAACGTATTCCCGCCCATCCGTGGGCGCAGATTGCCTTGTACGTGCTGGCGCTGGTGCTGATCGCCGCGCTGGCGCAGTGGCTGTTCGGGCATGTGATGTCGCGCATCGCCCATCGCCTGCTGACGGTGTGGGGCAAGGCGCCGTGGAGCACGGCGCTGACGCGCCATCGCGCCTACCGGCGCTTTGGCTATGCGGTGGGCTTCGCGGTGATCACCGTCGGCATTGGCGAGGTGCCGCACATGGGCCGCTATGCGCTGGCCATCGAGCGCATGGCCCATGCCAGCCTGTGGATCTGCTTCTTCCTGATGCTGGGCGGCGTGCTGGGCGCCTGGCAGGACGTGTATGGCAGCAGCCGCCGGGCGCAGACGCGCTCGATCAAGGGCTATATCCAGGTGGGGCGGCTCGTGCTGGGGCTGGTGTGCGCGGTGCTGGTGCTGTCGATCCTGATCGACCGGTCGCCGCTGTGGATGCTGTCAGGCCTGGGCGCGCTGTCGGCGGTGCTGCTGCTGGTGTTCAAGGACACGCTGCTGTCGCTGGTGGCGAGCACGCAGCTCACCTCCAACGACATGCTGCGCATCGGCGACTGGATCGAGATGCCCCAGTGCAATGCCGACGGCTACGTCAAGGACATCGCCCTGCATACCGTCAAGGTGCAGAACTGGGACAACACCGTGACCACGGTGCCGACCTACAAGCTGTTCTCGGAGAGCTACCGCAACTACCGGCAGATGTTCGAGTCCGGCGCGCGGCGCATCAAGCGCACGCTCCGGCTGGATGCGGGCAGCGTGCGCTTCCTGGAGGACCGGGAGGTGCAATCGCTGATGCGCTTCCGGCTGCTGCACGACTACCTGGAGGAAAAGCAGGCCGAGGTCGACGAGGCCAACCGCCTGCTGATCGCCGCGGGCAATGACCCGGTCAACCGGCGCCGGCTGACCAATATCGGCACCTTCCGCGCCTACGGCATTGCCTACCTGAAGGCGCATCCCGAAATCCACCACGATCTGCTGCTCAACGTGCGCATGATGGAGCCCGATTCGCAGGGCATCCCGGTGGAGATCTATTGCTTTACCGCGCTGACCGCGTGGATGGACTATGAGCGCATCCAGGGCGACGTGTTCGACCACCTGCTGGCGATCCTGCCCGAGATGGGCCTGCGGCTGTACCAGGCGCCGTCAGGGGCGGACCTGAGCGGCGTGCGCGTCGCGCCGGTGCTGGCCGCGGCGCAGGTGGTGGCGGCGCAGGCCGCCGTCCAGCATGCACCCGCCCCCGGCGCCGCCGCGGGCAGTCATCCGATGTAACCGGCGCCGGCGCTCAGCCGACCGCGCGCGGACGCACGCGGCTGGCGGCTTCCTTGGCGCGGGTGCGGGCGGTGTCGACATCGTCGGCATAGGCCAGCGCCACGCCCATGCGGCGCTTGACGAAGCTCTCCGGCTTGCCGAACAGGCGCACCTCGGTCTGCGGCACGCTCAGTGCCTGCTCCACGCCATCGAAGACCACGCCCTGGGCATCCACGCCGCCGTAGATCACGGCGCTGGCGCCGGGGCTGCGCAGGCTGGTGTCGACCGGCAGGCCCAGGATGGCGCGGGCATGCAGTTCGAACTCGTTCTGCCATTGCGTGGCCATGGTGACCATGCCGGTATCGTGCGGGCGCGGGCTGACTTCGCTGAACCAGACCTGCTCACCCTTGACGAACAGCTCCACGCCGAACAGGCCCAGGCCGCCCAGGTCGGCGGTGACCGCCTGCGCGATGCGCTGGGCGGACTGGAGCGCGGCCGGATGCATCGGCTGCGGCTGCCAGCTCTCGACGTAGTCGCCGCTGACCTGCACGTGGCCGATCGGCGCGCAGAACTGCGTCTCCACCTGGCCGCTGGCAGCCATGGCCCGCACGGTCAGCAGCGTGATCTCGTAGTCGAAATCGATAAAGCCTTCCACGATCACGCGGCCGTGGCTGACGCGGCCGCCGGCCATGGCGTAGTCCCAGGCCGCCTGGACGCCCTCGGGGCCGTCGATCTTGCTCTGGCCCTTGCCGGAGCTGCTCATCACGGGCTTGACCACGCACGGGTAGCCGATGCCGCCGTCGATGGCGGCCTGCAGCGCTTCCAGCGAATCGCAGAACTTGTACGGGCTGGTCGGCAGGCCAAGCGATTCGGCGGCCAGGCGGCGGATGCCTTCGCGGTCCATGGTCAGGCGCGCGGCGCGGGCGGTGGGGATCACGCGCACGGTGCCGGCGGCTTCCAGCGTTTCCAGCATGGGCGTGGCGATGGCCTCGATCTCCGGCACGACCAGCTGCGGCTTTTCCGCTTCGATCAGGGCCTTGAGCTGCTCCGGGTCGCTCATGGCGATGGTGCGCGCGTGGTGGGCCACCTGCTGGCCGGGCGCGTTGTCATAGCGGTCGACGGCGATGGTTTCCACGCCCAGGCGCTGCAATGCGATCAGCACTTCCTTGCCCAGCTCGCCGGAGCCGAGCAGCATCACTTTGGTGGCAGAAGGGGAGAGGGGCGTTCCGAGGGTGGTCATGGCAGCGGGAGGTGGGGCGGGAAGGAAAATCGAGATTGTACGTGCTGCCCGCCGCCCGTGGCGCCATCCGCATCCCGGTCCGGGGCGGGATGGCGCCACTTTTTCAGGACGCAGCCATCAACGGCGGCCGCCGCCGCGTCGCCACCGCAAAGGCAATCTGCGCCACCCCCGCAGTCAGCCCCAGCGCCACGCCGACCTGCCAGGCCACGGTATAGGAACCGAGGGCGTCATAAACCACCCCACCGCCGAAGGCACCGACAAAGCTGCCGATCTGGTGGCTGAAGAACGCCACGCCGCCCAGCATCGCCTGCCAGCGCAGGCCGAAGGTCTCGGCGATCCAGCCCGATACCAGCGGCGCCACGCCCAGCCACAGGAAGCCCATCACCGCCGCGAACACCAGCGTGCTCTGCGGCGTAGGCGCCGACGAGAAGTACCAGGTCAGCGCCAGCGAGCGAATCGTATAGATGCAGCCGAGCAGCATCAGCTTGTTGAAGCGGCCGCCGGCCCAGCCGAAGAAGATGCTGCCCAGCACGTTGAAGCCGCCGATCACGCCCAGCGCCTGGGCGCTGAGCATCGGGTCCATGCCGCATACGTCGAGATACGACGGCAGGTGCGTGGTCAGGAACACCAGCTGCATGCCGCAGACGAAATAAGCCAGTGCCATCACCACGAACGGTGCATGCCGCAGCGCAGTGCCCAACGCTTCGCGCGCGCTGTCCTGGCCGCGCCCTGCGGGCAACGCCAGCGGTATCCGGTCCACGCGCCCGGCAAACCACGCCGCGGGCAGCATTGCCAGCGCCAGCACCACGAATGCGGCCAGCCCGGTACGCCAGCCGTAGGCCTGCGTCACCATCTGCCCGATCGGCGCCGCCAGCAGCGCCCCCAGTGATCCGGCGCCGGACACCAGCCCAAGCACTGTGCTGCGCAGCGCCGCCGACACCGGCCGCGCCGCCACCGCCATGGCCAGGGCGCTGCCGGTGCACGCCATCGACGCACCGATGGCCACACCCGCGCCCAGCGTGACGCCTACCAGGCTGTGCGCGGTTGCCAGCAGCACCAGCCCGGTCACGTACAGCAGCGATCCGGCCAGCATCAGCGGCCGGAAGCCGATCCGGGTGGCCCAGGCGCCGGCCAGTGGCTGCAGCAGGCCCCAGGCCAGGTTCTGCACGGCAATGGCGATGGTGAAATCCGATACCGAGATGCCGATGTCGCGCGTCAGCGGCGGCATGAAGATGCCAAGGCTCTGGCGCAGGCCCATGGCCAGGCTAAGCATCACGGAAGCGCCGATCAGGATCGGCAAGGCCGGGCGCAGGCCTGCGTAGCGGGAAGGCGCGGTGGGGGTAGTCACGGTTTCGTCTCGTCGATGTCGTTATTGTTGTGAGCCCCGGGGCGCCGTCTATGTATTGAATGTCTTTGTATTTAAGCGGGCGCTGAATATACCGCAGGGTAGGGCGAGCGTATGCCGCGGGCCCGACCGTGTCAATTTGGCTTTGGGCCGGGCAGCCTTCCGCTTTGGCAAAGGCGGCCCGGCATCTCGCTAATCGAGGCTGACCCTGGACGCCCGGATGGTCTCGCCCCAGCGCTTGATCTCGCCGCCGACCAGCGCGGCGAACTTGGGCTGCGGCTCGCCGCCGGGGATGCCGCCCATGTCTAGGAACCTGGCCACCACCTCGGGATCGCGCATGGCTTTGCCCAGCGCTTCCTGCAGCGCGGCGGCAATCGCCGGCGGCGTCTTCGCCGGTGCAAAGAAGCCCAGCCAGCCCATCACCACGAAATCCTTCAAGCCGGCCTGTGCCATGGTCGGCACGTCCGGCAGGGCAGGCATGCGCTCGGCGCTGGTCACGGCCAGCGCGCGCAGCTTGCCGGCGCGGATTTGCGGCAGCGCCTGCGTCAGGTTGTCGAACATAAAGGTGGTCTCACCCGACAGCACCGACGTGGTGGCCGGCGTCGACCCCTTGTACGGCACGTGAATCACTTCGGTGCCCGTGCGCAGCCGGAACAGTTCCGCCGTCAGGTGCGTGGTCTGCCCGATGCCGGCCGAGGCATAGGAATACTTGCCCGGGGACTGCCTGAGCTGGGCCATCAGATCGGCCACGCTGCGCACCGGCGACTGCGCGCCCACCACCAGCACGTTGGCGAACGAGATCAGGTCCGTCAGCGGCATGAAGTCCTGCGGCTGGTAGGACAAGTGCTTGTATGCGCTGTAGTTGATCGCGTGCGAGCCGGTATTGCCGACCAGCAGCGTATAGCCGTCCGGCGCCGCGCGCATGAAGGCCTGCGTGCCGATGATGCCGCCGCTGCCGGGCTTGTTGTCGACCACCACCGGCTGGCCGAGGATGGCCGACAGTTTCTGGGCCACCAGCCGGGTGGGGATATCGGTGGTGCCGCCCGGGGCGCCGGGCACGATGATGGTGATGGGCCGCTCAGGCCAGGCCGCGGCGTTGGCCGCCAGTGGCAGCGTGGCGGCCGTCGCCAGCAGCAGGGCCGCGGACGTGTGGAACAGCGATTCGGGCAGCTTGGGTTTCATGGGTCTCCTCCATGTTCCGTTCTGGTCTGTGTGCTGCTTGGCAATGCAAGAACGGCCGGCTTGCGGCCGGCCGTTCTCTGATGCGCTGCGGATGACATCGATGCCCTCCGCCTGGCGTGGACGATTACTTGCCCGTCCACACCGGCTTGCGCTTTTCGGCGAACGCGGCGGCACCCTCGCGGGCGTCGGCGGAGGTGAACACCGGCGCCAGCAGCGGGCGCTGGCGCTCGAACATCTCCTCGGCGCTCCAGTCGGCGGACTCGGCCACGATCTGCTTGCTGACCGCGACCGCCAGCGGGCCGTTGGCGCCAATCTCGTCGGCCAGCGCCAGCGCGCCTTCCAGTGCCTGGCCCGGTTCGGTCAGGCGGTTGATCAGGCCATAGGCGTGGGCCTGTTCGGCGCCCAGCATATTGCCGGTCAGCGCGTATTCCATGGCGATGTGGTACGGCACCCGGCGCGGCAGGCGCATCAGGCCGCCGGCACCCGCCACCAGGCCGCGCTTGACTTCAGGCAGGCCGAACCTGGCCGCTTTCGACGAGACGATCAGGTCACACGCCAGTGCCAGCTCGAAACCGCCAGCCAGCGCGTAGCCTTCCACCGCGGCGATCAGCACCTTGCGCGGCGGCTTCTCGGTCAGCCCGCCGAAGCCGCGGCCGGGCAGGCTGGGGCGCTTGCCTTCAAGGAAGCCCTTCAGGTCCATACCCGAGCAGAAGGTGCCGCCCGCGCCGGTCAGGATGGCCACGCTCAGGTCGTCGCGGCTTTCCAGCTGGTCGATGGCGGCCGCCAGGGCGGTCGCGGTCTCGAAGTCCATGGCGTTCTTCGCCTGGGGCCGGTTCATGGTGATCAGCAGCGTATTGCCGCGGGTTTCCAGTTGCAGCGTTTCGCTCATGCGAGGTTCCTTGTCAGAAGTCGATATCGGTGTGGCCGGCTGCTCAGCGCGGTGCCATGCGGATGGCGCCGTCCAGGCGGATGGTTTCGCCGTTGAGCATGGGGTTCTCCAGGATGTGCAGCGCGGTCGAGGCGTATTCATCCGGCGCACCCAGGCGCGCCGGATGCGGCACCATGGCGCCCAGCGAGGCGCGCACGTTGTCCGGCAGCTTGGCCAGCAGCGGGGTGTCGAACAGCCCCGGGGCGATGGTGCAGACGCGGATCGCGCGCTGCGCCAGGTCGCGCGCGGCCACCAGCGTCATGCCGACGATGCCGGCCTTGGCCGAGGCATAAGGGATCTGGCCGATCTGGCCTTCGTAGGCGGCCACGGATGCAGTCAGCACGCAGGCGCCGCGCTCGCCGTCGATCAGCTCGTTCCTGGCCATGCGCGCGGCACCCAGGCGCAGCGCGTTGAAAGTGCCGATCAGGTTGATGCGCACGATCGACTCGTACTTCTCCAGCGAGCCCGGCGAGCCGTCCTTCTCGACCACGCGCACCGGGCCGCCCAGGCCAGCGCAATGGATCAGCGCGCGCAGCGGGGCGATGGCCTCGGCGGCGTCGTAGACGGCGTTCATCTGGTCGGTGTCGGTCACGTCCGCCTTGAGGAAGCGGACCTTGCCGCCGAACTCGTCGACGGCGGCATTGCCGCGCTCTTCCGACAGGTCGGCGATCACCACGTCGACGCCGCGTTCCACCAGGCGCCGCACGCAGGCCAGGCCCAGGCCGGAAGCGCCGCCGGTCACGACGGCGGACATATTGGTCAGTTTCATGCTGTGTCTCCTTGATTGGATACGTTGTTCGGCAGGGGGCGCCGCTTACAGGCGCTCGATGATGGTGGCGTTGGCCATGCCGCCGGCTTCGCACATCGACTGCAGGCCATAGCGCTGGCCGCTGTCTTCCAGCGCATGCAGCATGGTCGTCATCAGGCGCACGCCGGAGGCGCCCAGCGGATGGCCCAGCGCAATCGCGCCGCCGCGCGGGTTCAGGCGCGCGGGATCGGCGCCGAGCGCGCGCTGCCAGGCCAGCGGCACGCAGGCAAAGGCTTCGTTGATCTCGTAGTGGTCGATCTGCTCCAGCTTCAGGCCGCTCCTCCTGATGGCGCGCTGGCTGGCGGGGATCGGGGCGGTCAGCATGGTGACCGGATCGTCGCCGCAGACGTCGAACGCCACGAAGCGTGCGCGCGGCTTCAGGCCCAGGCGCTGCGCCATGGATTCGCTCATCAGCAGCATGGCGGCGGCGCCGTCGCTGATCTGCGAGGCATTGCCGGCAGTCACGTTCCAGCCGATCTGCGGGAAGCGCACGCTGAGTTCGTCATTGCGGAACGAGGCCTGCAGCGTGCCCAGCTTCTCCACGGTCGTGCCCGGGCGGATGGTCTCATCGTGCTCGACCACGCCGTTGGGCGTGCTGATGCCCAGGATCTCGCGGCGGAAGGCGCCGCTTTCGCGCGCGGCGGCGGCCAGCTCGTGCGAGCGGGCCGAATAGCTGTCCATGTCGTTGCGCGAGAGTTCGTATTTGGCCGCCACCAGTTCGGCCGCGACGCCCTGCGACACCAGGCCGGGTGCATAGCGCGCTTCCATCGACGGGCCGTAGGGGTTCTGGCCGATGCGCGCCGAGCCCATCGGCACGCGGCTCATCGACTCGATGCCGCAGGCGATGACGATGTCATAGGCGCCCGCCATGATGCCCTGCGCGGCAAAGTGCACTGCCTGCTGGCTGGAGCCGCACTTGCGGTCGATGGTGGTGGCCGGCACATGCTCGGGAAGGCCTGCCGCCAGCCACGCCACGCGGCCCGGGCCGGCGGATTGCTCGCCCGCCTGCGTCACGCAGCCGGTGATGACGTCGTCGACCAGGCCCGGATCCAGCCGGTTGCGTTCGACCAGGCCCTTGAGCACCTGCGCCAGCAGCTCGGTGGCATGGAGCTCGGTAAAGGCCGAACCCGGCTTGGAGCGGCCCATCGGGCTGCGAATGGCGTCGACGATGACGGCTTGTTGCATGGGGTGTCTCCTGAGAATGCTGTCAGTTGCGAGTCGGTGACTGGGATATTGAGACTTTCGTACCGAAAAGTGATCGTCCAATACGATGAATTGGGATTCTGGCTTCGGAAACATGGCAAGTAAACCCGAAAACCCGAGTTTGACTTTGGAATAGACGAAGGGCACCATCCGGCTTTCGAGACGCTGGTATCAAAAAACCTTAGATTCCGCCAATGACATGACGAATGCTTCACATGCCTCCCTGCCCCCGCCGCCCACCGATGCCGACGGCGAGGCGCGCCTTGTCAGCGCGCTGGCGCGGGGCATTTCGATCCTCAACTGCTTTTCCCCGACGGTGCAGGAGTTGAGCAGCCGCGAGTTGATGGAGCGCACCGGTCTGGCCAAGCCGACCTTGTTCCGGCTGCTCGATACCCTCTGCGAACTGGGCCTGCTGCACTATTCGGAGCGCCTGTCGCGCTACGTGCCCGGGGTCGGGCTGATCAACCTGGCCGCGCCTGCGCTGGCGCGGATGACGATCCGCCAGCTGGCGCGGCCGGCCATGCAGGAGCTGGCCGACCATATCGCCGGGCAGGTGGAGCTGATCGTCGGCAGCGGCAATGCGCTGACCTACGTCGAGATCGCCCAGGGCGTGGGCAGCCATGTGTTCCGGCCGGAGGTCGGCACGCGCGTGTCGGTCTCGCGCACCGGTTCCGGACGCGGCTACCTGATGCTGATGGGCGAGGCCGAGCGCGAGGCGTATCTAGCCCAACTCCGCGCCGCCGATCCGCAGCGCGCCGACTGGCTGCAGGAGCGCCTGGCCGATGCGGCCCGTGACCTGCAGGACCAAGGCTTCTGCCGCGGCCACCGCGACCTGCACCGCGAGGTGGAATCGATCGCCGTGCCGATGCGCACCCGCCGCGACGGCGAGGCGTGGATCTTCGCGGCTTCGGTGCCGGTATTCAGCCAGCAGAGCAAGCAGCTGGAGGAGGACATCGGCCCGCGGCTGGTAAGCCTGGTGCGCAATGTCGAGGGGGCGCTGGGCGTGGCCGGCTGAGCGGCACGATGCGGGAAGCAGGGCGCTGGCCGGCGCCGGCGCGTTTACCGGCAGCGACGGCGGCAAGCCGCCGCGAGCACGCCGCTTCGCCATGCCTCTGCGGAATGGGAGTTATTCGCCCGTGCCGGCTACCGGCGCGACAGGGGTTCATGGAAGATGGGTTCCAGGACGAGCCGATCGCTCGCCTGCCAGGAAACACGACTTCCACTGATCTCAAGGAGATTCGCCATGTCGCTCCAGGACAAACTCGACGCTTTCAAGGCCGACTTCAAGGCGGGCAAGCCGCCGTACAACGCGCCTCCCGAAATCCACCCGATCATGGAGCGCGCGACGGCCGAACTCGTCGCCAGCGGCCAGGCCGCGCGCGCCATCAAGGCCGGCGATCGCGCACCGCAATTCCGTCTCAAGGACCAGGACGGCAACGAAGTGTCGTCGGCCGACCTGCTCGCGCAAGGGCCGCTCGTCGTCACCTTCTATCGCGGCGTCTGGTGCCCGTATTGCAATCTCGAACTCCAGGCGATGAACGAGGCGCTGCCGCAGATCCAGGCGCTCGGTGCGAACGTGGTCGCGATCTCGCCGCAGACGGCCGTCAACAGTCGCAAGTCGGTGCGTACGAACAAGCTGGGCTTTCCGGTGCTGAACGACGCACGGGGCGAGACGGGTGCCGCATTCGGCCTGCGCTTCAATCTGCCCGACTACCTGGTCGACCTGTACAAGATGCTCAGGAACGACCTGCCCGCGTTCAACGACGATCCGGGCTGGACGCTGCCGATGCCCGCGCGCTACGTGATCGGCCAGGACGGCATCGTGCTGTATTCCGAAGTCAACCCCGACTACACGCATCGTCCGGATCCGTCGGAAATGTTCCCGGTCCTCGAAAAGGTCGCCAAGATCTGATCGGTTGCCGGGGCCGCGCCAATGCAAGTGGCGCGGCTTTTTTTCTTTTATTACATGGAGTCTTGCATGGCTTCCCGCACCTTCCTGATCACCGGCGCGACCAAAGGCATCGGGCGCGCACTCTCCGAGCGGCTCGTGCGCACCGGGCATCGCGTCATCGGCTTTGCGCGCGACGACGCGGAATTTCCCGGCGAACTGGTGCGCGTCGATCTCTCCGACAGTCGTGCCACCGACGCCGCGCTGAAAGCGCTCGCGCAGCGCTATCCCATCGACGGCGTCGTGAACAACGTCGGCCTCGTGCGGCCTCAGCTCGTCGGCGACGTGACGCTCGGCGATCTCGACGACGTGCTCGCGCTGAACCTGCATCCGGCCGTCCAGACCGTGCAGGCGCTGCTGCCCGGTATGCGCGAACGCGGCTGGGGGCGTGTCGTCAATATTTCGAGCCTGACCGTGCTTGGCATCGTGCAGCGCACCGCGTA
Source organism: Cupriavidus sp. LA-1 (assembly GCF_055385985.1). NCBI lineage: Bacteria > Pseudomonadati > Pseudomonadota > Betaproteobacteria > Burkholderiales > Burkholderiaceae > Cupriavidus > Cupriavidus sp. LA-1. The sequence goes on from NZ_AP031387.1 coordinate 1,771,118, forward strand.
TGCGGCTGCGAAGGCCGCGCTCGTGAGCTTCTCGAGATCGTGGGCGCTGGAACTGGCGAGCACGGGTATCACGGTCAACGCGGTCGCGCCGGGCCCGACCGAAACCGAACTGTTCCGCGCCAATAACGCGCCGGGCAGCGAAGGCGAGCGACGCTATCTGTCCGCGGTGCCGATGGGCCGCTTCGGCCGGCCCGACGAAATTGCGGCGGCGATCGCGTTCCTGCTGTCCGACGACGCGAGCTTCATCACGGGGCAGACGCTTTATGTCGACGGCGGCGCGTCGATCGGGAAGGCGCCGTTCTGAGCGGTATTCAGGCGGCCGGCGTGCGTTCACCGTCGGCGAGCGCCTGTTCGACGAACTCGACGAACGCGCGCGCCCTCGCTGTCACGAGCCGGCCGGCCGGGAACACGGCCCACAGATCGATCGGCGGCAACTGCCAGTCGGTCAGCACGGCCTGCACGCGCCCTGATTCCAGTTCCGGCGAAAACATCCAGCGCGACGCCACCGCCAGGCCCATGCTGCCGAGCACGGCGGTCCGCATGCCCTCGGCCGCGCTCACGCGCAGCCGGCCCGACACGGCCACCGCGACCTCGGAGCCGTTCTTGCTGAACGACCACGCTTCGCCGCCGCCGCGCTGCGAATAAACGATCGCCTGATGGCGAATCAGGTCGGCCGGCGCCTTCGGCACGCCGGCACGCGCGAAGTATTCCGGCGTGCCGACGACCAGCCGCGGGCTGCGCGCAATGCGGCGCGCCGTCATCGACGAGTCGATCAGCGTGCCCATCCGCAACGCCACGTCGGTGCCCTCTTCAAGCAGATCGATGTTGCGGTCGTCGAGCGCGAGGTCGATTTCCAGATCCGGATGGCGGTTCAGGAAGGTATCGAGCTGCGGTAGCACGTGCAGGCAGGTGAACGACACGGCCGCGCTCACGCGCAGCTTGCCGGACAGGCTCGCGGACGCGTGGCGGACGACCTGCTCGGCCTCGTCGGCCTCGCGGATCGCCAGCTTCGCATGGTCGTAGAAGCGCTGGCCGGCGTCGGTCATGGTCAGCCCGCGCGTCGAGCGCAGCAGCAGGCGCACGCCAAGGCGCTCCTCGAGCTGGGCGATCGATTTGGAAATCGCGGGCTGACCGAGATCCATCCGCTTCGCGGCCGCCGAGAACGAGCCGGCTTCCACGACGCTGACGTACGTTTCCATTGCCGCGAGCCGATCCATGTGCTGCTTCTCCTCGTTCGCACCTGCGCTATTCCGCAGAACTCGACCGCCTGGCCGTTCAGCCGCGGATTCGACCGGCGCCGCCGGTCAGGGCCGCAAGCGCTATCCAAGTCTCAAAGTGTTACCCATGTGAGTGAACTTGTTTGTTACCCATGTGGTTGCTCCGTACATTACCCCGTAAACACCGGCGTGCGCTTGTCCAGGAACGCCTGCACCGCCTCGCGGTGGTCGGCGGTCTGGTGCGACAGCGCCTGGAAGCCGGCGGACAGCTCCAGCAGCGTATCCAGCCGGGTGTGCATGGCCTCGCGCATCAGGCGCTTGGCCAGGCGCACGGCATGCGGCGGGTTGGCGGCGATGCGCCCGGCCAGCTCGTAGGCCGTGGGCAGCAGCGCCTCGGGCGCGACCACGCGCGACACCAGGTTCCATTCCAGCGCCAGCTTCGCATCGATCGGCTGGCCGGTGAAGGTCATCTCGGCCGCCCGCGACAGGCCGACCACGCGCGGCAGCAGCCACGCGCCGCCGTCGCCGGGAATGATGCCCAGCTTGACGAAGGACTCGGCAAACTGCGCGCGCTCCGACGCAATGCGGATATCGCACATGCAGGCCAGGTCCAGCCCCGCGCCCATGGCCGCGCCGTTGACCGCGGCGATCACCGGCACTTCCAGGTTGAACAGCGCCAGCGGCAGCCGCTGGATGCCGCAGCGGTAGTCCTGCCGGATCTCCATGCCTGGTACTGCGCCGGAAGCCTGGCGCTCCATGTCCTTGATATTGCCGCCGGACGAGAACGCCGTGCCCGCGCCGGTGATGACCACCGCGCGCACGCTGCGGTCGCCGTGGATGCGCTCGATCGCGGCCAGGAACTCCGCCACGGCGGTATTGCCGGTCAGCGGGTTGCGGCGCTCGGGCTCGTTCATCGTCAGGGTGACGATATGGTCCTGCTGCTCGTAGAGAAGGAAGTTGCTCATGGTGGTGTCTCCGGATACGGGGATGCGGGCTGGTTGCCTGACTTGGCGCCAAGGCTAAGCGACGCATGCCGGCACCGTCCAATATTCATTTCTTCGTCAGTGATATCTGCCGGATATTGCCAGGAAAGCCGGAAATGGCAGCCCGCCTGCGCCGGCGTGGACCGCGGCGGCAATATCCCCAACCTGGGTTATATCGATGCCGCCTTTATCGAGAACCTGGACAAGGTCGTCTTCAAGGGGCCGGCGATGGCGCGCGGCATGCCGGACTTCACCGGCAAGCTGACGCCGGACGACGTCGAGAAGATCAAGGCATTTATCCAGGGCACCGCGGACGCGGTACGGCCCAAACCCTGAGAACCAGGAAGGGCCTGGCCGGGGTTCAGTCCTCGGCCTGGAAGCCAGTCGCCTCCACGATCGGCTTCCACGCGGCGCGCTCCAGCTGGATGCGGCGGCGGGCTTCCTGGCCGGGGCGCGCCGCCACTTCCAGGCCCAGCGCTTCCAGCTTGGCCGCGGTGGCGGCATTGGCCGAGGCCGCGAGGAACATCTTTTCCACCTGCGCCACCACGTCCGGCTGGGTGCCGGCAGGGACGAACACGCCGTACCAGCTGGTGGCGTAGTCATACTGGCTGAAGCCCTGTTCCTTCATGGTGGGCACTTCAGGCAGTGCCTTGGCCCGGCGCGTGCCGCTTACGCCCAGGAAGCGCAGCTTGCCGCCCTTGTACAGCGGCATCATGCTGGCCACGGCATCCCAGCCGATCGACACATTGCCGCTGATCACATCCACCAGCATCGGGGACGCGCCCCGATACGCCGCGGGCGTGATCGCGATGCCTTCCATCTTGCCCAGCGCCACGGTGCCCAGGTGGCCGGCGCTGCCGATGGTGGCCAGGCCCAGGCTGGCGCCGCCCGGGTTGCGCTTGGCCCAGCTCACGTACTCCTTCATGTTCTGGTAGGGCTGCTGCACGCCGGTTGCGACCACGGTCGGCACATCGGTCAGCACCGCCGCCGGCACCAGGTCCTTGTCCGCGTCGTACGACAGCTTCTTGTAGGTCAGAGGAAAGATGGTGAACAGCGGCGAAGGACCGATGAACACGGTCTTGCCATCGGGCCTGGATCGCTTGACGTAGTCGAGCGCCAGGCGCGCCGAGGCACCGGGGCGGTTTTCCACGATCACGGTGCCGTGGCCGTCCTGGCGCAGCTGCTCGGCATACAGGCGTGCCAGGCTGTCGGCGGCACCGCCGGGAGCGTAGCCGACGATGATATGCATCGGCTCGGTATCGGCCGCGCCTGCCGGCGCGGTTATGGCAAAGGCAGTGGCAGCAACGGCGGTCATGGCCAGCAGCCGGCGCGTCAATCGGACTTGATCAGTCATGGCAGTCAGGGAGCAATGTTGTGGGGTGGTCAGGGCAGGGCGGGCCACTGGCCGGTAAAGTCATGCACGGATTCGAACAGGGCCGCCGCCCGCAGCAGCGCGGCATCACCGCGGAATTGCCCGACCAGCTGCAACCCGACCGGCAGCCCGTCGCTGCCAAAGCCGCAGGGCAGGCTGATGGCGGGATGGCCTGTCATATTGAACGGCATGGTCCAGGGGAACCAGTTCGCGCGCACGTTGGGAAAGTCCTGGCCGTCAATCTCGATCTGGCCGAAAAGATCCTGTTCCAGCGGCAATGCGGTGCGCGTGATGGTGGGCATGGCAAGCAGGTCGGCACGAGCCAGCAGCGCCTGCACGCGCAGGAACAGCTGCGAGCGCTCGAACATCGCCTGCTGGTATTCCACGGCGGTGAAGGCGGCGGCGGATTCCACCTGGCGCACGAAGGTCGGGCTTAGGGCATCGCGGTGCTGCGCCACCACCGGCGCAAAGCGCGTGCGCCATACCGTGTGGTTGATGGCGCGCCAGATAGGCTCCACGTCGAACCCCTCGCCGCCGAAGGGCTCCAGCTCGGCGCCGAGCGCGCGCAGCTGGTCGAGGCTGGCCTCGAACGCGCGCGCCACGTCGGCGGCTACCGGGCGGCCCGGCGGCGCCGGGCAAAACAGGATGCGCTTGCCGCGCAGGTCGCCCTGCGGCTGCGCGGCGGCCACGTAGTCAGCCGCGGGCACGCCGATCGACCACGGGTCGCACCCATGTTCGCCGGCCATGGCCTGCAGCATCAGGCCGGTGTCGGCCACGGTGCGCGTGGTGGGCGTCACGTAGGTCTGGTTGCCGAACAGGTCCTGCGCCTGGCTGTGCGGAATCACCCCCTGGCTCTGCTTGATCCCCACCACGCCATTGCAGGCCGCGGGAATGCGCGTGGAGCCGCCACCGTCGGTGGCCACCGCCAGCGGGGCGATGCCGCTGGCCACCGCCACCGCCGCGCCGCCGCTGGAGCCGCCGCTGGTGCGTCCGGCGTGCCAGGCATTGCGGGTGAGCCCGAACAGCGGCGAATCGGTCAGGCACTTGGAGCCGAATTCCGGCGTGGTGGTCTTGCCGATCAGGATCGCGCCCTGCGCGCGCAGCCGCGCCACCGCCACGGCGTCATCGGCCGGGACGTTGTCGCGCATCGGCACGGCGCCAAAGGTGGTGCGCACGCCGCCCGTGTTGACAATGTCCTTCACCGTGAACGGAATGCCGTGCAGCGGCGGCAGCGGCCGGCCGGACATGACCTCGGCTTCCGCCGCGCGCGCCGCGGCCATGGCCTGGTCCGCGCACAGGGTGATAAAACAGTTCAGCACCGGCTGCAGCCGTTCGGCGCGCGCCAGCACGGCACCGGTCAGTTCCACCGGCGAGATTTCCTTGCGCCGGATGCGTTGCTGCAGCTCAGCGGCGCTGACAAGACAAAGCGCTTCGCTCATGAGGCGGGCGTCTCCTTAAAATGACCGCGCCTGCCGGCTCCGGCGCGCGCAGGCGTGATGTCGATGACCTGGAACGGGCATCTTACAACCGGCCGGGGTCCACGGGCACTATCTCCGCCAGGTTCCGTTCGCCAGGAAGTGTTCCGCAAGCATCGGGGATGCCGCGACAAACGCGACCGCGACTGCAATCGTGAGGAACAAAGACCGCTTCATTGCTGTCCTGGTAGCCGTGGGGCCCGAAGGCGTACGTCGCGGGACGCTGCTGCGCAGCACGGACCATTGCGACGCGCATTCAGTTTCTTTTGCGGTACGATGATTTTTTCGTTATTCGAATCAATTGACTGGCACAGCTTGCGCAATGCCGGCAGAATCCGGACAGTAGGGACCACGATCGCCCGCAGAGAGAATCCAGACCATGACCACCGCCCCGATGACGAAACCGCAAGCGCTGGCCCGGCCTGCATCCTCGCGCACCTCCTCGGCCCTTGCCCGGCTCAGGCCGGCCGCGACCCCGGGCAACGGCTGAGGGGGCGCGCATGGCGCTGGTGCTGCTGATCGCGCTGCCGTTGCTGGCCGCGGGGCTGACGTGGATGGTCGGCATGCGTGCCGCGCGCCTGCAGGCACCGGTCATCATCGGCTTTCCGCTGGCCGCGCTGGCGCTGCTGCTGAGCCTGCGCGCCGACGTTTTCGCGCAGCCGGGCCATGCACTGGGCTGGCGCGTGGCATGGCTGCCGGCGCTCGGGCTGGACCTCTCGCTGCGGCTCGATGGCCTGTCATTCCTGTTTGCGCTGCTGGTGCTCGGCGTGGGCCTGCTGGTAATCCTGTATGCGCGCTACTACCTGGCGCGCAATGAATCGGCGGTGCGCTTCTTCTGCCTGCTGCTGCTGTTCATGGCGGCCATGCTGGGGGTGGTGCTGGCCGGCAACCTGCTGTTGCTGGTGGTGTTCTGGGAACTGACCAGCATCCTGTCCTTCCTGCTGATCGGCTTCTGGTCCTGGCGCACCGATGCGCGCCAGGGCGCACGCATGGCCCTGGCGGTCACGGGCGGCGGCGGGCTCGCGCTGCTGGCCGGGGTGTTGCTGCTGGGCCATATCTGCGGCAGCTTCGAGCTGTCCGTGGTGCTGGCCCAGGCCGGCAAGGTGCAGCAGCACCCGCTCTACCTGCCGATGCTGGTGTTGATCCTGCTGGCGGTCTTCACCAAGTCCGCGCAGTTCCCGTTCAGCTTCTGGCTGCCGCATGCGATGGCCGCGCCGACGCCGGTCTCGGCCTACCTGCATTCGGCCACCATGGTCAAGGCGGGGGTGTTTCTGCTGGCGCGGCTCTATCCGGTGCTGGATGGGACCAACGGCTGGTTCTACCTGGTCAGCATGACGGGGCTGGCCACGCTGATCGTGGGCGCGGGCCTGGCGCTGCTGCAGCGCGACCTGAAAGGGCTGCTGGCCTATTCCACCATCAGCCACCTGGGGCTGATCACGCTGCTGTTCGGGCTCGACACCCAGCTCAGCACGGTGGCCGCGATCTTCCACATCATCAACCACGCGGTGTTCAAGGCGTCGCTGTTCATGGCCGCGGGCATCATCGACCATGAAACCGGCACGCGAGACCTGGACCGCCTGCACGGGCTGGCGCGCTATATGCCGCACACCGCGGTGCTGGCCATCGTGGCGTCGCTGTCGATGGCGGGCGTGCCGCTGTTCAACGGCTTCCTCAGCAAGGAAATGTTCTTTGGGGAAACCCTGGCGCAGGGGCTGCTGGGCGAGTTCAACTGGGTGATCCCGGCCGCGGCAACCATGGCCGGGGCGCTGACGATGGCCTATTCGCTGCGCTTTATCTACGGCGTGTTCTTCGGTGGGGCGCAGCCCGACGTGCCCAACTACCCGCCGCACGAGCCGCCGCGCTTCATGAAGGTGCCGGTGGAGTTCCTGGTGGTGATCTGCCTGGTGGTCGGGCTGGTCCCGGCTTATACCGTCGGCGACCTGCTCGCGGCGGCGTCGCTGGCGACGCTGCGCGCGCCGCTGCCGGAATACAGCCTGCACCTGTGGCATGGCGTGAACCTGCCGCTGTTGATGAGCCTGGTGTCGATGGCGGGCGGCGCGACCTTGTTCTTCCTGCGCCGCGACGCGCTGCGGCGCTGGCGGCAGGCCATCGAACACCTGAGCGCGCGCCGGTCGTTCGAGCACGGCATGGCTACCCTGGAGCGCTTTGCCAGGGCCGTCACGCACTGGCTGGAAGACGGCTCGCTGCAGACCTATGTCGCCTGGATGCTGCTGGCGATGCTGGCCGTGCCGGCGTATTTCCTGACCGACCTGGAATCCCTGGCCGGCAGCGTGCCCGCCGGCGCCATCGAACCGATCGGCGCCGCCACGCTGGCACTGCTTGCGCTGTGCGCCATCGCCGTGGTGGTGGCGCACCGGCAGCGGCTGCTGGCGCTGGTGCTGCTGAGCGGCTGCGGGCTGATGGTATCGCTGGCATTCATGCGGTTCTCGGCGCCGGACCTGGCGCTGACGCAGATCTCGGTCGAGGTGGTGACCATCCTGCTGCTGGTGCTGGCGCTGTTCTACCTGCCGCGCGAAACCCATGACCGCCCCGGCCACGGCCGCCGTGCGCGTGATGCGGTGCTGGCGCTGGGCGGCGGCATGCTGCTGGCGGTGGCGGCCTATGCCGTGATGACGCGGCCCTATGACCCGGTGTCTGCCTTCTATGTCGACCAGTCCGTGCCGGGCGGCGGCGGGCACAACGTGGTCAATGTGCTGCTGGTGGATTTCCGCGGCTTCGACACCATGGGCGAGATCTGCGTGCTGCTGATCGCGGGCCTGGCGGTGCAGGCATTGCTCAAGGGCATGCGGCTGCCAACGCCGTCGGCGGCGCCCGACGGGCTGCCGTGGACCAGCCAGGCGCATCCGCTGCTGCTGGCCATCCTGGCGCGGCTGATGCTGCCGCTGACGCTGCTGGTGGCGGTCTTTATCCTGCTGCGCGGGCACAACCAGCCGGGCGGGGGCTTTATCGCGGCGCTGATCACCTCGGTGGCGCTGCTGCTGCAGTATGTCGCCAACGGCGTGCGCTGGACCGAGGCGCGCATCGCGCCGGACTATCGCGCCATTGCCGGCGCCGGCATCCTGCTGGCGGGGCTGGCCGGCCTGGGCAGCCTGGCCTTCGGCTATCCGTTCCTGACCACCGCCTTCGGGCATTTCCACATCCCGGGCATCGGCGAGGTGGAACTGGCCACGGCCATGATCTTTGACCTGGGAGTCTTCTGCACCGTGACGGGAACCACGCTGGTGATCGTGTCGCACCTCGGCGTTCGCAACCTGCCTCCGGCCCAGGCCGCGGAGGACGACTGATGGCCGCGCTCTACGCCATTGCCATCGGCATCCTGACCGCCAGCGGCATCTACCTGCTGCTGCGCGAGCGCGTGTTTACCGTGGTGCTCGGGCTGACGCTGCTGTCCTATGCGGTCAGCCTGTTCCTGCTCGGCATGGGACGTCTGTCGATCGGCAGGCCCCCGGTAATCGCGCCCGGGGCCGGCTATGCCGATCCGCTGCCGCAGGCGCTGGTGCTGACGGCCATCGTGATCGCCTTCGGCATGACGGCCTTTGCGGTGGTGCTGGCGCTGCGCTCGCTGGGGCTCACCGGCAGCGACCATGTGGACGCCGCGGGCCAGCCCGAGGCACACCATGACGATGCGGACAAGGTGGAGTCGCGGCCATGAACCACGCCGTGCTGCTGCCCATCCTGATCCCCATGTTCGCCGGCGCGCTGCTGACCGCAATGCCGGCCCAGCGGCTGCGCGCACAGCGCATCGTCTGCGCGGTGGCCGCGTTGCTGCTGATACCGGTGGCGGTGCTGCTGCTGCGTCAGGCGGCTGCCGGCGACATCGCGGTCTATGCGATGGGCAACTGGAGCGCGCCGTTCGGCATCGTGCTGCAACTGGACCGCACCGGCGCGATGATGCTGGCCCTGACCGCCGTGCTGGCCATAGCCGCGCTGGCGGCGGCAGGCGAGGGCACCGCCCGGCAGGGGCGCCACTTCCACGCGTTGTTCCAGTTCCAGTTGATGGGCCTGAACGGTGCCTTCCTGGCCGGCGACCTGTTCAACCTCTTTGTCTTCTTCGAGATCCTGCTGATCGCGTCCTACGCGCTGCTGGTGCACGGGGCGGGGCGCGCGCGCATCGGCGCCGGGCTGCACTATGTGATCCTGAACCTGGTGGCGTCGTCGTTCTTCCTGGTGGCGATCGGCGTGCTGTACGGACTGTCCGGCACCCTGAACATGGCGCACCTCGGCCTGCGGCTTGCCGGCCTGCCAGCCCAGGACCTGCCGCTCGCGGTGGCGGCGGGCGTGATGCTGATGCTGGTGTTCGCGCTCAAGGCGGCACTGTTCCCGCTGTACTTCTGGCTGCCGCGCGCCTACGCCAGCGCCACAGGCCCGGTGGCGGCGCTGTTTGCCATCATGACCAAGGTCGGCATCTACGCGATGCTGCGTTGCGATGCGCTGATCTTCGGCGGCCCGCAGGGCCTGCTGGGCCCGTTCCTGCATGACTGGGTGTTCGTGCTGTCGCTGGCCACGCTGGTGATCGGCGCGCTGGGCGCACTGGCTGCCAGGGCCCTGCGCGCAATGACCGGCTATCTGGTGCTGGCGTCGGTCGGGCTGCTGGCGGCCTGCCTGGCGATGCAGACCCAGGCCAGCTGGGCCGCGGCAATGTACTACCTGCTCAGCACCACGCTGTGCACCGCGGCGCTGTTCCTGCTGGCCGATGCGCTGGAGCCGGAACCGGCGCGCGAGGACGGCGCGCCGGTCAGCGCCTCGCGGCTGGCCGGGCTGCTGTACCTGGTGGGAGTGGTCGCGGCAGTCGGGCTGCCGCCGCTGTCGGGCTTCCTCGGCAAGGCCATGATCCTGCGCGCGACGCCGTCGCCGTGGATGCCGGTGCTGTGGCCGGCGGTGCTGGTGTCGAGCCTGCTGTTGCTGATTGCCGTATCCCGCACCGGCACGCGGCTGCTGTGGCGCCTGCCGCATGAGGCCGGGCGCGTGCCGGAAGGCGATGAATACCCGGACGAAGACCATCCCGGCGCGGCGCGCCTGCGGGTGCGCCCGGACACGCGCAAGCTGGCCTGCTGCGCGCTGCTGCTGGCGGGCAACGTCGCGCTGACGGTGTGCGCGCGGCCGGTCAGCGACTATGTGGCGGACGCCGCCGCGCAACTGCTGGACCGCGCCGCCTACCTGCGCGCGGTGCTGCCCGGGGAGCAGGGTAAGCCATGATGCGCCGCTTGCTGCCCCATCCCTGGCTGAGCCTGATCCTCATGATCATGTGGCTGATGCTGACCCACAGCGTGGCGCCGGGACACTGGCTGCTGGGCGCGGCGCTGGGCTGGGCCATCGGCCGGCTGGCCGACCGCTGGCTGGTGCTGGGCGCGTTCCGGCTGTCGCGCCCGGACCTGATCCTGCGGCTCGGCTTCCATGTGCTGATCGATATCGTGAAGGCCAACCTGGAGGTGGCCGTCATGGTGCTGGGCCCGACCGCGCGCCTGCGTCCCGCCTTTATCGTGGTGCCGCTCGATGTCGAACATGAACTCGCCACCACCGCGCTGATCAGCATCGTCTCGCTCAGCCCGGGCACGCTGTGCGCCGAACTGAGCGACGACCGCCGCGCCTTGCTCGTGCACGTGCTGGACCTGGAGGAAGAGGCCGCGCTGGTCGAGCTGATCAAGTCGCGCTATGAAACCCCGCTCAAGGAGATCTTCCAATGCTTGCCATCGTGATTCCGGTCTGCCTGGTGATCCTGGGACTTGCCTTCCTGCTGACCCTGGCGCGGCTGCTGCGCGGGCCCAGCCTGCCCGACCGCATCGTGGCGCTGGATACGCTGAGTATCAACGCCATTGCGCTGATCGTCGTGCTCGGCATCAGCCTGGACTCGGCACTGTTCTTCGAAGCCGCGCTGCTGATCGCGGTGATGGGCTTCGTCGGCACCGTGGCGCTGTCCAAGTACCTGCAGCGCGGCGACATCATCGAATACTAGGAGCGGACGTCATGCTGCACCCCGTTGCGGAATTCATCGTATGCGCGCTGCTGCTGGTGGGCAGCGTGTTCATGCTGATCGGGGCGATCGGACTGTTCCGCTTGCCGGATTTCTTCATGCGCCTGCACGGGCCGACCAAGTCGACCACGCTGGGCGTGGGCGGGGTGGTGCTGTCTTCGGTGGCGTATTTCAGCTTCCGGGGCGATGCCAGCCTGCATGAACTGCTGGTGAGTGCCTTCCTGTTCCTGACCGCGCCGATCAGTGCCCACATGCTGGCCAAGGCCGCGCTGCAGCGCCAGCTGCCGGTGGACCCGCGCACGCGCGGCAGCGGCTGGATGCCGCGTATCAAGGACTAGGGCCGCGACGCACCAAACCCGATCAAAGCCGCGTCGCGGGCATCAGGCGCGGTTTACATTCCTCGCGATGTGTCCTACACCCAGTCAGGCGACACCGGCAACTTTGCGGCCGGGGCAGGGGGCAATGACCATGGACATGCAACACCAGGACAAAGTCTTCGCGGGGGCGATTCCCGAGGTCTATGAGACCTTGATGGTGCCGATGATCTTTGCGCCATATGCCGCCGACATGGCCAGGCGCATCGCCGCGCTGCGGCCGCGCCGGGTGCTTGAACTGGCCGCCGGCACCGGCGTGCTGACCCGGGAAATCGCCGGACGGCTGCCGGCGGACACCCTGATTGTCGCCACCGACCTCAACGCGCCGATGCTGGCGCGGGCCCAGGCGGCGGGCACTGCGCGCCCGGTGCAATGGCGCGAGGCCGACGCCATGGCGCTGCCGTTCCCCGACGCCAGCTTCGACATGGTGGCCTGCCAGTTCGGCGTGATGTTCTTCCCGGACAAGGGCAGGGCGTTTGCCGAAGCCCGCCGCGTGCTGGTGCCGGGCGGCACGCTGATCTTCAACGTCTGGGACCGGGTCGAGTTCAATGCCTTTGCTCGCGATATCACCGGCGCGCTGGCCGCGCTGTTTCCCGACGCGCCGCCCGATTTCATGGTCCGCGTCCCGCACGGGTATCACAGACAGGCGGCAATCGAGCAAGACCTGCGGCTGGGCGGCTTCACAGCAGGCGCGGTCTTTGAAACGGTCACCGAAACCAGTCAAGCGGGCTCCGCACGCATCCCCGCAACGGCGTACTGCCAGGGCACGCCGCTGCGCGCCGACCTGGAGAGCCGCGGGCCGGACGCGCTGTCGCGCGCGACTGAACACTGCGAGCAGGCGTTCGTCCGGGCCTACGGCACCGGGCCGGTGGCCGGGCCCATGCAGGCGCACGTGGTGACGGTGGCGGCGCCCGCCACCTGAAGCGTCGGAGCGCCGTTCGAAGGCCAGCCCCGAGGCGTGCACAAATCGCCGCCTGCACCGATACCGCAGCCAGGCGCATCACGACTACAGGATCCTCGGGCACCGGTTATGGACTCCCTGATCATTTCGGCATCGGTGGCATTGGGCATTGGACTGGCGATCGGGCTGGAACGCGAGCGCAGCCAGGCCGCTGACGGCAGCGGCGAAGCCCCGGCCGGGTTGCGCACCTTTGCCCTGGTCAGCCTGTCGGGCGCAGCCAGCGCCATGCTCTCGTCCGGACTGGTGCTGCCGGCGATGCTGCTGGGCGCGGCCCTGCTGACGGCGGTGAGCTACCACCGCTCGGCCGGCCATGACAGTGGCCTCACGACGGAATTCGCATTGCTTTTGACCCTGCTGCTGGGCGCGCTGGCGGTGAGCCACCCGGAACTGGCTGCGGCGCTCGCCACGGTCGTGGTGCTGCTGCTCCATGGCAAGCCCATCCTGCACCATATCGCCCGCCGCGTGGTCACCCGCGAGGAAATGAGCGAGGCGCTGATCCTCGCCACCGCAGCGCTGATCGTCTGGCCGCTGCTGCCGGATCGCTACATGGGCCCGCTCGACGCCTGGAACCCGCATGCCATCTGGCTGGTGGTACTGCTGGTGCTGCTGGCCGGCGCGGTCGGGCATATCTGCGCGCGCATGTTCGGCGACCGTCTGGGGCTGCCGGTCTCAGGCCTGTTTGGCGGCTTCGTTTCCAGCACGGCCACCATTGCCGCGATGGCCGTGCTGTCACGCAAGAGCGCGGAGCGCATTCACGGCCCGGTGGCTGCCGCCTTGCTGTCCAGCGTCGCCACCTATGTACAGATGCTGCTGTTGCTGGGCGCCACCAGCCTGTCCGCGCTGACGGCGCTGGCGCTGCCGCTGGCCGCGGGGCTGGCGGTAATCGCGGTGTCTGGCGGCATCTGGCTCTGGCGTTCCTGGCACGAGGCGCGCGGCGGCTCAGAGGGCCTGCCCGGCGGCCGGACCTTCGACTGGCGCGGGGCAGCGGCCTTTGCAGTGCTGTTTGCCGTGCTGCGGCTGCTGGGCGCTGCCACGCAGGCGTGGGCTGGCAACGAAGGATTGCTGGCGCTGGCCATCGGCGCCGGATTCGCCGATGCGCACGCCGCGGCGACGTCGATTGGCTCCATGGTAGGCGCGGGCAAGATCGAGCCGACCGCCGCGGTGTAGCCGGTGCTGGGGGCATTGACCGCCAACACCGTCAGCAAGATCGTCGCATCGGCGGCGGGCGGTACGCGCTTCGCGCTGCCGGTGGCGATCGGGCTGGTCTTGTCGACCGGCGCAACCTGGGTAGCGGCATGGCTGCAGCGCCTGGCTTGAGGCGTCGCGGCAGGTCGGCTACCATCGGCCCGGCGCTGCCCGGATTCCCTGGTCCTGGAAGCTGGCAACGACGGCGCTGCTGCTGGCGGGCGGCACCGATGTGCCCGTCACCCCGGACACCTTGCGCCGGGGGCTGCGCGAGTTCGGTTTCATCTATCCCGATGCGGTGCTTAACTGACCGCGTTGGCAGCAACCCAGGTTCGACAAGCCGCTGGGCGTGGTAAGCGGAATGATCGGCCGCGATTTCCCGAAGGTCCGGCTGGAAGTTTCCAATCTCGGCGGCGCTGCCTGCCATGCAGGCATTACCTACGGCAAGGACGGGCGTCCCACCAACGACGTCTGGTTGGCGATGACCAGGAGCGCCTTGGCGACGATTCTGTAAGCCTGGAGCGCCTTCATCCTGATACCGGCGCAGCAGGCGCAGCGTCTGGCGTGGACTCAAGCCCAGCCGAGCCGCTGCAATGCCTGTCTTCAGGTGACCGTCTGCCAGGGCCTGCAAGACCTTGAGCCGGTCCAATTGGCGCATCGTCATGGTGATCGTGTCGGGGCGGCCCATGATCGTGCTCCTGGCTGGCTTGCAAGGCCGCCAGCTTGGCACGGTGCAGGACGGGGTGCGACATTTGAACTTAACCCAAGTACGACACTAGAAAAAACGGCCAACAGACAATGTCTAGGCAAAGTTGAAATGTCCGGGCGCCAGCAAAGTTGAAATGTCCGGTTGTCCGGTGACTTTTCGTCTTGTTTGTTCAGTTTTTTGGGGTTCCCGTAGGGCGGTGGTGCTGGCCTGACACGACTGAGTCCAGCTCAGAGTGAAGCCGTCCTGCCAGGGCCGCGTTGAACTGCCAGTCGCAAGCTGAGGTTAGCTCTCCGTTCCGTTAAGTGGCCACGGCTGCTCTTGCAACCGTTTCAGAGCTTCCAACATATCGTTCTGGCCCAGCGATCGCTGCGACTTCTTGCCGGGCGGTCGTCCTCGCTTGCGGGGAGCCCCCTCCGTGCCAGGCACAGATAGTGACCGTGTGTTGTCGCGCTTCTCCTGAACGTATTGGGCCATCTGCAGCACATGTCCCAGGCGCTTGTTGTCCACGATCGCTCCCTGGTCCACTTCCGACAGCCGGTCATAGGTGGTATAGGGCAGGGCGGCGCCATTCGCCCGCGGCTCGATCCTGCCATCCGGGTAGTGATAGACATCAATGTAGCGGCCGGCCAGCTTGCGGTGCTCCGGGGTGTCCGCCAGCAGGTAGAGCATCTTGTCGTACTGGATCGTCAGGCTCTTGGACACGCAGCGTGGCTCGCGCCAAGCGAAGATCAGATCCAGATTCTCATCCGGTCGCAGTGGCCGATGGGCGTTGTGGTTATTGCGCGGCACCTTGGCAAAGCGCGCGTTGTAGTCGGCGATGAACTCCGCCATGAAGGCATTGGCGGCCTCCATGGTGCTGATGCCACGCAGGCGTAGCTCCTTGACCAACCGGTCCTGCAGGGTCAGGTGAGTCCGCTCGACGCGGCCCTTGGCCTGGCTGCTGTTGGCGCAGATGCCTTCGATGTTCAGCTCAAACAACGCCCGGGCAAACTGGGTGTGGCCGTCGCCGCTGGTCGCCCCTTGTTTGTTGACCCGGAAAACGCTGGCCTTGTCACTGTAAAACGCCACCGGCTTGCCGTGGCGCTCCAGATAGGCGCGGGTCGCGGCGAAGTACGTGAACGTGGCCTCCGAATGGGTAAAGCGCAGCTCCATGATCCGGCTGGTGGCGTCGTCGACATAAACCAGCAGCGTGCAGGCTGGCCCACGCTCCTCAAACCAGCGGTGATCGCAGCCATCAATCTGAATCAGTTCGCCATAGCAGGCGCGCCGGTTACGAGGCTGGTAGACCTTCGGCGGCCGCTGTTTGCGCGGCACCCACAGGCCGGCTGCCGTCATCAGTCGGCGGATTGTTTCCTTGGACAACGTCAGTCCATGGCGCTCGCGCAGCTTCTCGGCCGCCAGCGTTGGACCGAAGTCGGCGTAGTGTTCCCGAATCAGGCTGAGGGCTACGGATTCGCGGTCCGCTGGCATGCGATTGTTGCTGGGTCGACCGCGCCGGCGAGAAGCCAGCCCGGTTGCGCCTTCCAGCCGGTAACGCTCCAGCAGCCGCCGGAATTGCCGGTCCGTGATCTCCAATCGTTCGGCAGCCACCCCGGGCCGCAATTGACCATCCACGACCGCCTGGACGGTCTTGAGCCTGTCTAACTCACGCATGCTTACTGTAATGACCTCGGTTCCAGCCATCGCCGGGCGTCCTTTTATGCATTCAACCGGGCAGGCTGAATACCACGAACAGGCGCCTCAGGCGGACATTTCAACTTTGCTAAAACGGCTTTCAAGGTAAGCGTGTGACGCTAGCATCTGAACCGAAGTGGTTGAATTGAAAAGCTATTTTTTGAAAGTGCTTGATAAGTATCACATAAGATGTTCAAGGTAAGAAGGTGTGTCAAAACACCAGTTCGGCAGCGGAAAGCAAAATTGGAGTCACATTCTGCACCACGCAGGCAAAGCGTCGGATTTGTGAAGGCACTGCGTACCTACGTCTGATCTGCCCATCGTCCCTCAGGTGGGACATTTCCCACTTTCCCCAACGCCGAGTCCTAGGAGCCTGTCGGGCTTTCCTGCCTTCCACTCGATGATGCCTTCCCAGATAATCGCGGCAGCACAACCGAGAAACTATCCCGATGAGCCGCTTCGTTCCAGTTGACCGAGACACAGCGTACCTGCTGCCGCCGTCAGTGGACGAATGGTTACCGAGCAATCACCTGGCGCGCTTCGTGGTCGAAGTCATCGAGCAGCTTGATCTGAGCGAACTGACGCGCCAGTATGCGGGCCGGGGCTCGGCGGCGCACCATCCAGCAGTGTTGCTGGGCCTGCTGATCTACGGCTATGCCAACGGCATGCACTCCAGCCGCAAGATCGAACGCGCGACCTACGACTCGGTGGCTTTCCGCTACGTGGCAGCCAACACCCACCCGGATCACGACACGCTGGCGACGTTCCGACGTCGATTCCTGAAGGAAGTGGAGCTGCTGTTCGTGCAGGTGCTCGTGCTGGCGCGCGAGATGAAACTGCTCAAGCTCGGGCACATTGCGCTGGACGGCACCAAGATCGACGCGAACGCGAGCAAGCACCGCGCGCTGTCGTGGGGTCATGCCCACAAGATCGAGGCGCAGTTGCGACAGGAAGTGCAGGCGCTGCTTGCGCTGGCCGAGAACAGCGCAAGCAGCCATCCCGGATGGCATGGACGTGCCGGCGGAGATCGCTCGACGCGAAGATCGCTTGAGCGCGATGGCGCTGGCCAAGGCAAAGATCGAGCAGCGCGCCGCCGAGCGTCATCAGCGCGAACAGCAGGAGTACGAGGCCAAGACGGCTAAGCGCAAGTCTCAGAGGGATGCTGGCAAGAAGCCGCGCGGCAAGGCACACGCTGATCACGGACAACGGCTTCTTCAGTCAGGCCAACGTGATCGCCTGCCGCGACGCGGGAGTCGAGCCTCTGCTGGCGCTGAGTCGCATCATGCCCCCGTGTTGGGACTTTCCGCCTGGCTCGCCGCCGATTCAATCCGGCGCAGTTCGAGGTCTACAAAAGGAGCGCTTTGCCCCCGATGTGCCGCCGCCCCAGACCACGGACCCGGTTGTGCAGATGGCGCACCGACTGGCACACAAACCGGGCGTGCCCTCTACAGCTTGCGCAAGCAGATGGTAGAGCCGGTGTTCGGCATCATCACATCTCACCCAGCACCGCGGGCAACGCCACGATCTGCTCCAGCGTGGGCACGATTTCTCGCTTGTCGTTGCACGCCTGGCTCACGTGCCGGGTGACCACCATCATCGTTTCGGTGTCGACGCCGGCTTGCGCGTTGTAGCATTGCTCGAAGCCCCCGCCCGAGACGGGCATGATGCGCGAATCTTCATCCGTGAGGTTCACCTGGTCACCGTCCTTGGGGCCAGCCTCTGGCGGCTCGGGATCCTGCTCTCCGAAGACCGCCACACCATCACTAGTTTGATCCCCGCCTACCTCTTCCAACGGTGCCATGAAAACACACACGAAGTGCGGTCCGATGCTCTGGGCGCGTGTTCGCTTTGTCGGAGGCGGATCCATCACAAACAGATATTGCCCGGCTTTCAACGCAAAAGATACGAAAACGACGCACAGCCGTACATTCCGTCAAATCTTGACTAACAACATTAACTCGTGGGTGCGCGGTGTTCGCATGATGAGCAGAAACACGTCCGCAAAAGTAATCGTGTTTAATAGGTATCCCACACGATTTAACTAGGAAAACAATAGGTATTTACCCTTAAATGGCTTGACGGGCGGGTCAGTCATCCGGTCCAATGGTGACTCTCAATGCACGGACAAAAGCAATGCAGCAACTCGAAGGTGCCAGTTTCAACATCGATCTTTGGATGAAGCCACAGCATCACAGTGAACCGAAAAATCTTTCACAGTCCCTAGCAAACCACTTTGAAGACGCTGTCATATTTCATTCTGAGAAGATGGTCCGCGAGGTTCATGCCTATGGCTATGAAATGAAGGCCTGGTTGCTCGCGCTCGAGGCAGATCCGAACGTCGCTTCCTACAATGAGGCACCTCCCGAGTGTTCGATGACAATCGATGATATAAAGGTGGTGCTTAATCCACATATTGTGATTTTGGGCCGCGACAGTTCTATCACTGCCATCCGGTTGGCTAAGAGAGCGGCTGATTTTTCGAAGGC
This sequence comes from Cupriavidus sp. LA-1, assembly GCF_055385985.1. Taxonomy (NCBI): domain Bacteria; kingdom Pseudomonadati; phylum Pseudomonadota; class Betaproteobacteria; order Burkholderiales; family Burkholderiaceae; genus Cupriavidus; species Cupriavidus sp. LA-1. Next base: position 1,789,546 of record NZ_AP031387.1, read on the forward strand.
AGCTTATTCCCACGCGAAGCGGCGTGGCATGTCGCTGGTCTACGTCCCACCGATAGACCGCGAACATAAGGCCCTATATATAGAGAACACCTTTAGGATGTTGCGGTTCATCGAGACGCATGCTCCACGGCTTCGTCCGGCGGAGGTCGGAGAAATTCTACGTCTTGTTGATGCCCATCATGGTCCAAAGACCCTGGGTGCAGTTTGCCTCCAAATGGCGAAGATCTCGCCCTCCCGCGCTGCGGCTGCAATCGCACATCTGATATTCGAAGGGCAATTGATCGCAGACCTAGACTCGGTGCCCTTTGACCGATCGCTGGTAATCAAGTGTGCTGACGCATCGCTGCAACGAAGCTCGCTACGATTGGATTATTTCAATAAAAAGGCAGCGTAATGCTTATTCACGGGATGGTCGATGCGATCAGCTTCGCCCCGAGGTGCCTAGATCTCTCGGTATCCTAGATTAGGTCGCCCGACAGGATATTGACTCAAGGCTATCACATCCGGCACAGCGGATGAGACTTCGGGCCGCTTCCGCTCCAAAATATACAGATTAGCATACCCTATTCAGGCTGCCAGATACGCGCAGCAGGAGTAATTTCGCCCAAAAACTGAAATGACGCGCAGGAAACGTGATTCGTCCGCTATCGAATGGGTACTTTGGCCAATCGTCGATCCGTCGGTAATCGAAGATAGTGAGCAAAGGCTCAGTGCGACACATAGAATAAATGCGCTGAAAATGCGACTGGATGGTGCCTCGCCAACTCAGGTCACAAAAGTGACCGGAATCCATCGTGAGGGGCAGGCCCGTCTACTGAAACGATGCATCGCTCCGGATGACGACGGTCTACCATTAGGCTGGCGGGCGTGCCTGCCAGGTTTTCAGGTGCGCCGGAAACTGGCAAAAGAATCGAAGCTCGACGTTGATTTGTCCCGAGCGGTTTTGATAGACAAGCGGTATTGCGGAAAATATGCGCTCCAGGCACTGTTTTATCGATGCCCGGAACTCAAGAAGATGGTGCATCATGCGGTCATAAAAGGTAAATTTAGGAAAGGCGACGAACCTGAGCCGCGCTCTGACCGCGAAATCCATCGGGAGTTCAAAAAGTGGTGTGAAGACCGAAACTTCAAAAAATATGGGTATTACCCGTTCAATGAGGGCAATACCACCCATGCTAGAGAAGCCTTGCGGTCTTATTGTGCCAGACTGAGGATAGAGCGCGCGCGGGAAGCTGCGCCGGCCAATATCGATTCCACGTCAGCGGATCAACTGAAATTTTCGAGTTCCGGGGCGTTGCACGTTTTTCGGAAGCCTTTGGATCGATTCGAATTGGATGGCTATGAACTCAACTGTAAAATCAATCATACGTGGATTCATCCCAAGGATCCGAGTAGACTAAGAACCGTCACCATATCCGGGTTGCTCATTCTCGCAATCGTCGATTCTGCGACTTCACTGATATGCGGGTACAGTATCGTTTACGGAACAAATCATAATGTGTCGGATATTCTGCGAGCTATTCGCAGCATGTATCGGCCGTGGCAACCACGTGTGTTCAAGCACCTGGAATATACCCACAAAGCGGACGGAGGCCTGCCTTCAGGTCGGATCGAGAACTTTAGGGGTATTTGCTTCGACACGCTTGCGATGGATTCAGCCTTGGCTAATATTAGTCCCCGCACTCGGCGTCTTGTTGCGAAACGGATCGGTTGCGCATTTGAGTATGGCAGGAGAGGCGATAAAAATCGACGACCCATCATTGAGGGAATTTTTGCTCAACTGGCTGAAAAGGGATTTCGTAAACTACCTTCCGGCACCAGAAAAGATGCCCGAGTCAAGCCGAAGCGAAATGCCAAGGCGCTGGCGGCAAAGTACCAAGTGACTGATGAAATGATCGAGGAAGTTGCAGAGGCGCTTGTGGATACGTGGAACGGATCGCATGCATCGGGTAACGACGGCTCACGTATAGAGCACATGCGAAGGTTCCTTGCACTGCCAAGCACTCTAGCACGCTACATGTCGGAGGAAGAACTTAACAAGCCATGGTATGACTATGTTGATGAGGATGCGAAAGTTGTCGCAAGCCGAAATCGTGGGCTTCATGTCAACTTCCATGGCCGCTATCGGAGTAAGGCACTACAGGACTACAGTTTGACCAACGAATCTATTTCGCTTTATGCCGACACGTCGAATATTAGTTGGGTGCATGTCTACCGCAAAAACGGGGAGTTTATCGGCGAACTTATCCCGGAAAAGCGCTACCAGTTTCCACACTCGCTCAGAACCCGCCTCGAGTATTTGAATAGCACGAGCGGCCACGAGGAACTGGAAGACACCGCGGACGATTTTCGCAGACAAATCGAGGAAAAAGAAAAGGTAACCACCAAGGAAGCGACGTTTCTTGCACGGCTCAAGTCCGAGCAGCGCAATGCCGAAGCGCGGCCGGCAGTCGAAAGTGAGTCGCCGGCACGGAAAGCGGTCCATGTGGATACGGCGGAAGACGATGACATCGACGACGAACTTATGGCCGGTTTGGGTTCATTTGCACGAAGGAATGTAGCATGACGGAAAATCAGGCGCATGAGCGCTATCGCCGGTCCCGGCCACTGATCCTGACGCCTGCCATAGCCAGGCTACTTAAGCAAATCCGCGATTGGGCGCAAAGTCCGATCGTCGGTGTGGCCATCTCGGGAAATCCGCGAGTCGGCAAAACGGAAGCCATGCGTTATGTCGGCATGGCGCTCAAGAAGGACGGGGACTACATGCCCTTCTACGAAATCCCGGGAAGGAAGTTCTCCGACGGGGGCGGACAGGAGAAAGTGTTCTGGCAACACGTCCTCGACAGCTTGGGCCATGCTTTTGCGGTTCGCAAGGGGGATAACGAGGTGACGCTGAAACGGCGGCTGATCAACTTCTACGCCGAAGAATGCGACAGGTCCAGCGATGACAAGGTGGTTCTCTGGATCGATGCCGCGAACGAGTTTCTGCCGCATCAGTGGGGCTGGCTGTCGAATTTCTTTGACCAGTTGTCCCTCGAAGGCGTGAACGTATTGATCCTGGCGGTGGGATACTGTCTGGATGCAAAGCGGTTCGACTTGTTCAATAACAATCTGCAGACGTATATCGGCCGTTTCATGGCCGATGATCACCAACTATGGGGTATCCGCACGAAAAAGGAGTTGGCGTTAACCTTGAGGTCGTATGACACCTACGATAGTGGCGATCCCGATACAGGCCCTCTGCTACCCCTTGCTTTTCCCGCCTTCTACGAAGACAGCCGCCTGGAAGTCTTGGCGAGCAGGATCTTCACCCAGTTCGAAGCGGAATGGCAGACCATTGATTTCGACGAAAAATTGGAAATTCCCATGCAACATCTGAGCGACGCGATCCGACGCATCCTGGATGTGGGGAAAACCGTAAAGATTCGCGACGAACACATAATCAGCGCCGTGCAGGCGACCCGGCTGCCGGCCTTTATCTCCAAGGTCAGAAATCTTCGCATCAAGCCATGAGACAGTTTAAATTGAACGCCCGCGCCCGCTTGGCACACCCTTACGAGTCGGCGTGGTCGATCACGCAAAAGCTTGGCCTGTGGAACGCCGTCGAGAGCGCTGATATCGTGAAATACCTGCCTCCGCTCGGAACGGTGGCAATCGGGCCTACGCAACTGGCGGCAGCCACCGATTACGTCCAAAAGCGGACAGGACTTTCCATGCCGATTGGCGAAGCACTATGGCTAAACGGTTATCTGCCGCCCTTTGCGCTGGGGGATCAACTTCGTATGCGTTTCATCCGCGAGGATCTGGCTTGGTGTCCGCTCTGTCTGCAGTCGGGTTTTCACAGCCCGGTTCACCAATTGGCGTGGATGGAGCAGTGCCCGTGGCATGCTGTGCCGCTCCACTATTGCTGCGCGGGATGCGGCAATCCCGTCGCTTGGTCGGAGGCCTCTGCGCGTGCACAGGTCAATCAGTTCCTGTGCCCGCATTGCCGCGGCGCCTTGCATGGGGGGGCGACGATTCGCATTGCCGGGCAAACGCCGCAAGGGGCGGCGGCGCAGATCGGCGCATACCTCGCCTGGGCCCGCGCGCAAGCGCACCACTGGACTGGTCCGGCAGTGCGCAGAGCCGTCGCGCACTATCGCCAGGATAGAAATGGGGCGCAACCCGGAGACGTGGTACTGGCCGCCCTGAGTCGGAGCAGTAACCAGCCATTGCCCGATGGCTTCTTCGCGCAGGCGTATCGCCTGAAGACTTTGGCCGTCATCGGTCCAAATGTGCAGGCGATCGACCAACTGATCGAGCAGTTCGGCTTGTTTGCCCTTGTGGAGGCGTGGCTGGTGTGGCGCGAGCAGCCTGATGGCAGCAATCCCAGCACGTACTACATCGAACGCCTCATCGAACGAGCATTCCGGTTCCAAAATGGCAAGCGTGAGTTGCCTGCCATTCTGCGGCGCACGCCGGATATGGCGCCCAGATTGGCGGGCATGATCGGAGTGATGTTCCGTCCCGATTGTCGCCTCTCCTCCGCGTTCGAATGGGTGCGTCTCCATTTCCTTGAACACGGCAATCTCGGACGCGATCGGATCGAGGTATACAGCGCCACAGAAATCGCCCTCGTAGCGGAGGCGAAAGGTCTGATCGCCTCGGCCTTCGTGAACCCGGACCGGCGCCCGGACTCGTCTTATCGCAGACGGACGGGCGTGGCACACGTGTTCAATGCCCAGATGCAAATCGCGCCCGATTTGCTGCAAGTGCTGCGTGCGGCCATGGCGATGCGGGTCTGGTATGTGGTCCGGGATGCGTTGAATCAGTCCGACGGTGCGACGCTCCAGGAATGGCTGCCGCGCGCGACGCATGATCCGTTCGTCGTCGTCAACACGGAGGCCACAGCGGGACAACGTTCGACATTGCGGGCTGTGTTTGCAAAGAAGAAGTCCTCCAACGCTCGCCCGTGCCGAGCCACAGCGAAATGCCGCCAGTGTCCGTTCCGATAGCCAAAGTGAGGGGCTTAGGTCTCCGAGTCAGTCCCTTGCCGTTTACTGAACCAGGTCGGCGACATGCCGGCCAGCGCGTCGGCCTCGCGAAAGCGCCGGCTGCCGCGCCGGGAATGAGTCTTGAGGTAGTCGGCTGCGGCGAGCAGAACGGAGCGTACGGCGGCGTATATGCCCTGTCGCGTCATCGGTCGCTCGTCTTGCCTTTCCGAGGCCACTAGCGGCGCAAAATCCTCGGCCAAGGGCAGCTTGTGCTTGTCCATGGCGCGCCGAAATTCGGCCAGCGCCGCTTCCAGTTCGGGCGATACCGGGATCGTCCGGGGGTGGCCCTGGCGATTGAGCACCGAAAGCATCAACCCGCTCTTATCGGAGCGGTAGTGAAAGTTTCGCATCAGGTTGGCGGGCTGCGCCAACTCGACAGCGCTCAACTGCCCATGGTAGAGCAGGGCCAGCATCCACTTGTTTCGTGCCAACAGACGGTACGCGGCTGCGTCGATCGGCGCCTGACTGGCGAGGTAGGCCTGTAGCGCTTTCCATTGCACGGGCTGGATGCGCTTGTAGGTGGGAGGCGATTGCCGTCCCTTTCGGAACGGCTGCAGGACCAGATTGACGGGATTTCCCCTGCGATAGCCGAGGTCTGACAGGCGTCCGAAAAGGCGGCTGACCACGGACAGGGCCAACTTGATGCTGTCTTCGGATAGGCTGCCTTTCGCAAATGGCTTCCAGTCGGGATGGTCGAGCGGCAGCTTTCGACGGCTGACATATTGCGCCGGTGGCGCGGCGAGAAATTTCACATAGTCGCGAATGTCCGTCTCGTCGACCTGACGAAATTTGATGCCCTTGACCTGCCGGCACCAGAAGTGAAACCGCACAGCTTCGCGCATATAGGCTTCGTAGGTGATAGGTTGGGTCTCATAGCCGCGCAGCCATGCTGAAATTTGTTTCTGATCCGCATCCATTGCGCGAGGATGGCAGGATCGCTGCTGTTTATCTACGGTTAATAAATCGACAGATTTTGAATCTACGGTTTATGTATCCACTTCCTCTTCGTTGCGCCTTGCGCTGCAAGTTGAGCGCGCTTGTCACATTGGGCGCTGCAAACCCGGCAGGCCCCGCCGATCGGTTAGCCCGCCTATCGGTTAGTGGGTTCCGTTTGCGGCGCGGTCAGCAGATTCGCCGCAGCAGGCCAGCCAGAACCTGCGCTTCCCCGTCGGCGCCACGCTGCCGCAAGCGCGCGGCCGTCTGTCCGAACACGTCCTTCACAATGACGTGCAGCGTGCAGCGCGACAGCGGCTGTTCGTGACGGGCAGCAGCAGGGGACGGTCTTCGCCGGACTGCGGCGATGGCGACAGGTGGTGTCCGCGGCGGTAGCGCGCTAGCTCGACGATCAGTTCGTCGGTGGCCGGCACCAGTCGCGTCTTGCCGTCCCGGTCACCTCGAGCCACCAGCGCTCGACACCGTGCCCGTCGCGCCGGGAGAAGAAGGCGCCCATGGTGGTGCCGGTCATCTCAGCCGCGCGCAGCCCGCACAGGGTGCACAGCCAGCGGCAACGGGCCGCATGCAGCCGTTCGCGCTCCGTCCCGTCGGGCATCGCCGCAATAGTGTCCTTGACCACCTCCCACAATTCGTGACGGAGGTAGCGCGTGATGCGGGGCGCGGTCGCACCGCGCTTGCGCCGCGCCAGCGCGAGCGGATTGGCCGCCAGGTAACGCGCCTCGGTGAGCCAGGCGAAGCAGTCGTTCAGGATCACCATCGCGTGGCGCACGCTGTTTGGCGACGGCGGTCCGGCAAAGGGACGCCAGCCGGGATGCGTGCGGCCCAGCTTCCTGGTACCCGCCAGGACCCAGCGCTCGACGGGCTGCGGGTCGGCGAGAAAGCGCTCGTAGGCGAGCAGGTCTTCGTGGGCGAGCGAGGACACCGGCACGCCGCGCTGCAGTACCGCCCACAGCAGCAGGCGCTCCACTTCCTTGCGGTAGCCCTGCAGGGTCGCCGGGCTGCCCGCGTAGCGCGCAAGCCAGGCGGTGATCGCTGCGAGGTCATCCGTCGCGGCGATGCGCGCGCCGGCCGGCGCGCGGTTGCTGCCATCGGCCCCGGACAGCACCGGCGGGATGGCGAGGCGCTCGAGCGGCGCGGGCAGGCCGGCGTACAGAATCGGGGAGTGGGGAACGGAGCGGACGCCATGCGCAGCGGGGAGGCAGGAAGGCAAAAGTCTAGACAGTACCGGAATATGTCTGAACTTGTGCCGCTGGGGCGGCGCAATCGTCACCGTCGGACGGGCGAAAGGGCACCACGGCGCGTGCTGGTATCTCGCGCCGCGACCTGCGGCCGGCTCGCCGCGTACCGGCAGGGCCGGTCGCGCTTGGCGTTGGTCCCGGCATGTGGGCGGGCCGTGCGCTACGCAAGTCAGCGGGCGCCTCTCCGCCATCCAGCGCAACCGGTCTGGCGAGGCTTCGCCGGTCCGACCGGGCTGACATGCGGCGTCGACCACTCTGGGAGGCCAAACAAGGGCAGACTTGGCGCGGGGCCTTCAGCTTCTGGCGGAAGGATTGGCCTTTTTGGCAGGTGCACGCTTGCGCCCGGACTTCAGCGCCACGGCCACTTCGCGCGGTTCCGTCAAGAGATCCACGACCGAAACCTCCAGCGCCGCTGCCAGCAACACCAGGTTGTCCAACGAAACATTGACGAGTTCTCGTTCCACCTGGCTGATATAAGTGCGATGCAGCCCGGCATGGGCCGCCAAGGCATCCTGCGACAGTCCTTGCTTGCCGCGGAACACTTTCAGGTTCGCGGACAAACGCCGCCGTGCCGCCTGCTGGGCGGCGGTGATGAGGTTGTTCTCGTCCATGGAACGAGAGCATCACTCACCGAACCGGATAAATCTACAGCAGATGACTCGACATATAATAAATCGACAGAGTTTAAATCTCATATTGGAGCTTCTACACTGTCACGGTTTTGACTTGTAAGGCGGTGCAGTGCATGGGCGGGTGCGCACGTGTGTCTTCGCTGCCTTGGGGCTCGGCAGCGTCCGAGCCCCCTCCGATAAGAACACTAAATATATTGCTGGCAACTGAATCGTGGCCAAATCACTCGCACAAGAGCGACGCCGCTCCGGAATCGGATATCTTTTGGCAATTGGTCGGCGTGGTGCTCATTAATCGCAATTTCGAAGGGAGATAACATTGCTGCGCGTCACTGTCGAACTTTTCCCTGGCGGTCGAGAATCCGGCCGCCGCACGCTGGCGACTGCCGATATCGCACTTCAACGCTCGGGGGCGCTGGCCGACTATTCCATCGCCATGGAAGAGGAGCTTCTGAAAGACGTCCATACGGGCGAACTTAAGGACTAACCGCGCTGGTCGGGCAGCATCTGGGACCTGGTGGCGCGGGCAATCGCTGTGGCCATGACCGGTCAGGAAGCGCTACCGGATCGACCGGTGCTGCCCGAGGCGCCCATACACCGGACGCCGGACGGCATGTCCTATGTGCGCTTCCGCGAGATTCCCGAACCGACGCGGACGTTCTTCGCCCGCAACGTGGCGCGTTCCACCCCTCGCTTATGCCTAGGATTGGACGGACTTCCTGAGCGGCGCGCGTTAGGCGAAGGGACGCCTTCTCGCGGACGAATTATCTGCCTGACCAACGATGCGAGGGCAGCCGGTGCCTCACGCGACCGCACGAGGATCGAGCATCACGCGCGCCGATCCTGTCCACAGTAGTTCGCCGCGAACCGGGTTGGAGTGCGTCTCGCATGTTCGCGCAAAATATCACACGTGGGTGCTGTCTTGCTGCTGCGCACCATCTCCACGGCAGCGACGGGCCGTTGGTGGCGGACTCAGCCGGCACCCTAGCGCCGCCAGGCTATGGCTGTCCCAGACCGACCTGAAGCGGACCTACGTGCTGGCATTGGCACGACGGCCGTTTCCAAGGTACAGCGGTCATTCAACCCCTCGTGGCAGCCGGCAAGTCGTCGGCCCTTGCCGCCATTCGAGGATCGGTGTGGAGAGGCAGCTACAAGTTGATTTGCCGACGTTTACAACAACAACCTCTGGCGTCGGCTCACCGATGAGTGGTTGCGTACTTCGACCCGGTCAACCCTTTGAACTGGCGGGACATCAATGGCGGCTTCCTGACTAGTTCGGGACATCAGCGTTCGCTCAGACTGCTGCCGGGCTTCGGTCTTGGGCAAAGCCCATGGTGTTGCCCCTTGCCACGCCCCTGTTGGTTCTTGATCGAGGAAGAACCTACACCGCCTGATGTGGCGGACAAGCGGACCTGATGCGCAAAAGATTTCTGTTGTGTGTGAAACCGCCCGCACCGTCGCGACAAGAGGTTGTGCTGTCGTGGTACCTGAGGCAAAAAGTAGGTAGTGGCGGCGCGCGGCGTTCCAGGCTGGGATGCCTCCGTTGCCGTCATGCATCGACCATAAGAAGAGAAAAGCGCTCGCCTGCGGAGGGGGGCTTTCTGGTTCAGTGCATGCCGCCGGGAGGCCCGTCGACCGGTATTAACCGTTCATTGGGTAGTGCCCAACTCAGCAACCGGTCCTTTGTCAATTCGAACAAAGAAAATGATCGACATACATGACGTAATGACGACCTTGGCCATACAGCGAAAGGTCTACCACTCGGAGGCCGATTTCCAGCAGGTCATCGCTCGAGAAGTCCTGCGTCGACTCCCAAACGCCAGCGCCTACCTCGAAAGGTCGATCGCCGCAAACGGGGAGACTTTGCGTGTTGACCTCTCAGTCGAGATGCCCGGCAGTGCGGTAGCCGTCGAGCTGAAATACAAGACCAGAGAACTACGGGTGGACGATGAGGGAGTGCGGTATCAAATCAAAAGTCACCTTGCACCGGATCAGGGTCGATACGACTTCATCAAAGACGTTTGCCGACTGGAAGGCATCGCCGCAAACCATAGTAACTGGGAAGGCTACGCAATCCTCTTGACCAACGATAGCGCGTATTGGCGGCCGCCGATCTCGGAACGTCCTACTAACGACGCTGATTTTCGGTTGCACGAAGATCGCCTTCTCTGCGGCGATCTCGTGTGGGGTGAAAATGCGTCGTCCGGAACAAAGGATGGCCGGGATAAACCCCTTCAGCTCCGTGGCGCGTACTGGCTCCACTGGACTGATTACGCAATCCCGAGTGGTGGACGCAACGGTCAGTTTCGATATCTCGCTGTGCACGTATCGAAAGTCGGCTGATTGGACGCGCACCGACGCGGTCGAACGGCGGAACTTGCCGCTGGCGAAGTTCCAGCAAGCAGCGAACCAGACTGTGAGTGGCGTACGGGTTCGATCGAAGATGGTCCCCGCCGTCATGGATGTCCTGTTGTCACAGTGCGTGCGCATGTATCGCCCGTCTCCGAGTCGCCATCCGCCAGCTTGGCCGCAAGCCGGACAGACGAATCCGGTCGGCCAGCGCAGCCATTCCAGGTAATCCAGGCAGTCAGCATCGGACTGAAACCATGTCTGGAATTCACCGAAGGAACGAGGGTAGTCAATGTCTGCGGTTGGAAGCTCCATGCTCGAAGTATGGAATAGCTCCGGTTAAATGGATACCCCAGAGAAAACTTATCGCAATACCTGCCGCTTGAGTTCTAGGAGCAACCGGCCGTAGGTCAGCTATTGCGCTGCTAGCGGCCCTATCGTGATGCAAGATCTCGAGCGCGTCCTCCGACCAACCCCGGCTCAATGCCACCGAAGTAAGTTTCATCTACCTCTACCCTTCCGCGCAGGCGTTCCCGATCGGGACGTACCAACGCTGATCGCAGCCGATGCAGCATAGCCCAGGCTGTCTGATAGGAACCAATCTGCAAAGAGCGCTTCAGACTCAGGGCCGAGATTCCGTCCCGGAATTTCCTCATATTTAATCTCTTGACCGGAGCCAGCCTTGAATTCACCCTTCGTTTCAGCCTCTGCCTACGTCGCTCAACTAGCTTCGCAAACTGCTCACAAAGCGAGGAAAGGCGTGTCGCCGAAGCTTGCATGTGCCGAGGCGGTCAGTCTGGTCGCATCGCTCAACCCGCTTCTGGGTCGAGTATGGCTGTGCACGGCTTCGATGGGTGTTTGATAGTCAGTCTGCAAGACTTTCCGCATTTCCGTTGTTACGGATAAGGGAAACAACAGTCTTTTACGGATTCGAGACTAGGGAATTGCTGCAGGACGCCGCCTGACCTTGGTGTGCTGGCAGAGACCGCATGCTGCTGCTCGAAAGCGACTGGCTGAGCGCCCATCTTCGTTACAAAGCGCTGCGTACCGTCGCGCTAGTCGGTCGCCTGAGGGCGGTGCTGCGCGGTTCCTTTGGTTCAGAACCGCGGGGCGTTTCAACGGACTTAGGTCCGTCATCTGGTCGCCTTCGGGCGATTGTCTTGGGGAATGTAGCCGAGCAAGTCCATTACACGAGTCAGTCCCTGCTGGCACGTCCAATAGTGAACCCGCGGGTAAGCTGCACGGGGAGACTAATTCAGTCAAACTCGGTGAGCAACGCCCTGGCCTCCCGCAGGTCCACGGTGTCAAAGCCTTCCGTGAACCGGCCGTAGTGTTCGGCCAGCGTCTCGCGGGCGTCAGGTCCCTTTCCTTGCTGCTTCCACAGCCGGCTCAAGGCCATCACGGCGCGCAGTTCCAGCGACCGGGCGCCTTGCCGGCGAGCGATAGCAATCGCCTGCTGGAAGCAGCTTTCTGCGTCGGCCTCGGGCTGGTCCGCGTCCATGCAGCATGGCTGCATCAGCCTCAGTTCTCCCTTGAGCCGATACAACTCCGCTTCGTACAAGCACTCGTGCGTGCGGTCTGCCACGGCCAACCCCTCGGACAGCATCTGCAGCCCTGCCTCAGCCTGTCCCGCTCTCCTGTAGGCTTCAGCCAGCAGTGCAAGGAAATGCGTTTGCCAAATTCCCGCTCCGATGGCGCGGTAGGCGCTTAAGCCCTGCTGCATTTTCTCAATGCCTTCCGCGGTGCGCCCCTGTGCGACCAGCGTCCAGCCCGCGAGGATGGTTCCGTAAGCTCGCCAGAAGGGAAGGCCGTGTTCGGTCGTGAGGGCGAGCAGTGCTTCCGCCAGATCCTGCATTGGCTGCGTCTCGCCACGGTACAGATAAATCTCGGCGGAGAAGGTCAAGGCATTGGCCGAGTCTGGAGGAGAGGACAGGGTCTGAGCCAGAGCGAGCATGTCCTGGCTGCGGGCAAGAGCTTGATCCGGATAGCCGAGCAGCCAAAGGTCCAAAGCTATGAAGGCCAGCGCCTGCACGCCGGCCTCCAGGAGGAAGCCAGGCGACTTGCCTTGCCCGGGGGCATAGTGCGCCAAAGCCTGCTCGAACTGCTTGCGAGCGGCGTCCAACTCGCCAAGTGCGAGCAAGCTGACCCCCAACGCCCGATGGGCTTGTACCAGCAACTCTGAGTTGTGCGCTTGTTGGGCCAGTGCCACTAATTGCTGTCCCAGGTCGCGTGCGGTCGGCAATTCCCCACGAACCAGGAAGTACGTGCGCAGCCCCATCAGGGCAGGAAAGAGTTTCGTCGTTTCCCCGAGCTGTCGACACAGTGTCACCGCTTGCGTATAGGTTGCCTCCACTTCTGGGGCAGCAAGCCCATGGGTCGCCATCCAGGCCGGGCCGAGCGTGATGTGCAGCTCGAGTTCCTGTCGCGCTCGCTCGGCACCAGCGGGCAAGGTCTTCAGCAAATCCAGGGCCGTGGTCAGGTGGGCAACCGCTTCGACATTGGCGAACCGCTGCATCGCTTGACGCCCGGCACAGTGAAGATATTCCACTGCCTTCTGAGCGTTCCCGCTGCGGCTGAAATGATGCGCCAGCTCGCTGCAGTGTTCTTCGAGCTGGGCGCCAAACAGGGCCTCGATCGCCTCAGCCGTGCGCTCATGCAGCGCTCGACGCCGCTCGCTTAGCAACGTGCCGTAGGCCACCTCCTGGGTAAGCGCATGCTTGAAGCTGTACTCCACCTCCGGAAACGCTGGCTGCTCGTATATGAATTCCCCGGCTTGCAGCTTCGCCAGCAGACTCTTCGTTGTATCCTCAGCCTGGTCAACGACGCGCGCAAGCAGGCTCCAGGGAAATACCTTGCCAATCACCGCCAAGGTCTGCAGCAGAGCCTTCTCTGCGGGCGGCAAGCGGTCAATGCGGGTGGCGAGTACCCCCTGCACGGTGGTCGGGATGTGCAGCGCAGTCGGCATCTGCTCGACCCGGAAATGCCCGCGCTCGCCGCGCAGGACCTGCTCCTCCATCAGCGTCTGCACCACTTCTTCGATGAAGAACGGGTTACCTTCGGTCTGCGCCAGGATCAACTGTTCGAGCGGGCCAAGTCCGGCGGCATCGCCCAGCAGGGCGTGAAGTAGTTCCCGGGCTTCGGCTTTCCCTAACGGATCCAGCCGCAACTGGGTGTAACAGCTCTTGCCGCCCCAGTCGTGCCGGTACTCCGGGCGGTAATTGACCAGCAGCAGGATGCGCGCGCTGGGCACGCTCTCGCCAAGAATGCCGAGGAACGCTTCGGTTTCGCTGTCGAGCCACTGCAGGTCCTCGACGATCAACACCAGAGGCTGGGCGAGGCTCTCGCGCACTATCAGCCGCTTAATCGCCTCGAACGTACGCTGCCGGCGCATCTGGGCGTCCATTTGCACCAGCGTCGAGTTTGGCTCAGCGGCCCCCAGCAGTTGGAGCAGATGCGGCAGGCTGTCTTCCAACGCGCGGTCCAAGGTGAGGAGCTTGCCGGTGAGCTTTTCGCGCCGCTGGCGCTCGTCGTCCTGCGGGGTGATTTGGCAGTAGCTCCGCAGCAGCTCGATCAGCGGTAGATAAGGGTAGGCCTTGCCGTGCGAAACTGAGAAGGTTTCGAGCACCAGGCAATCGCGTGGCGCTAGCAGCTTGAACTCGTGGCAAAGCCGCGACTTGCCGACCCCGGGCTCGCCAACCACGCCGACGATTTGGCCATGTCCGGTGTGCGCCCGCGCCCGCGCTTCGTTTAGGTGCTCAAGTTCGCGGTCGCGGCCGACAAAACGTGCCAGCCCCCGGCTGGCCGACACCTGCAGTCGGGTGCGCAGCGGGCCCAGACCGAGGACTTCGAAGACCGCGAGCGGAGTGGGAAGCCCCTTGACTGGCATCGCGCCGAGCGCCTTGAAGGAGAAATAGCCTTCGGCCAAGGTGTGGGTGTATTCGCTCGCGAGGATCGTGCCGGGCACCGCGATGCTCTCCATGCGCGAAGCGATGTGGATCGATTTCCCCACCGGGTCGTAATCGGTGTACAAGTCCTTGGTGCGGATTGCGCGCACCACCACTTCGCCCGAGTTGATACCGACTCGAATCTGCAGCCCAATCCCTTGCGAAAGATGCACCTGGTCGGCGTACCGGCGCATAGCCTCCTGCATGCGCAGCGCCGCCAGCAAGGCCCTCTGAGGATGGTCCTCGTTCGCAATGGGCGCGCCGAACAGAGCCAGGATGCCATCGCCCATCGACTTGGCTACATAGCCTTCATAGTGATGTACGGCCTCCATCATTAGCGACAGCACTGGGTCGATGAGGCGGCGCGCATCCTCAGGATCGAGGTCATTAATTAACGAGGTTGAGCCCGAGATGTCGGCAAACAGCGCGGTGACCGTCTTGCGTTCGCCGTCCGGTGCGCCACGGGCTTCCATATCCAACTGTGCAGCCCTAATGCGATCGGCGAGGTACGGCGGTGTGTAATCAATGGGCGAACTGGACGACCCAGATGGTCCAATAGAAGATGCTGAGCTAATAGAAACTCCGCATTCGCTGCAGAATTTCGCGCCCGGGCTGACTGGTTGTGCGCAAGCGGGACACACACGAGTTATCTTTGCGCCACATTGTTCGCAGAACTTGGCGCTTGCTAGATTCTCGAATCCGCAGCTCGCACAGCGCAGGAGGCTCATCCCTTTCGTCCGGAAGACCGTGCGATTGGATTCTAGGACGCCGAAGGGGTGGGCGGCGTATATCGGCCTGCCCGACGGAGCATCGCTAGCGCACGCAGGCCGGGTTTCCACTTATGTGGCTAACCCTGTTCTCGGCGTTTTTTGTACAAGTAGTTAGAAAAGCATTTCCTCATGCCTCAAGTTTCCACTAAGTCGCTTGCTGTCCCTTTAATTTGGAGCGGCGAATAAGTAACATTAGTACTTATTGAACGCACATTCTATGGGTAACCTGTAGATAACTATGTGGATAACGTGTGGATGTCTGGTTTCGAGGCTTATGCGGCATATGTAGGTGTGGCCGCCGCCCGTCGAGGAACGCTCTTTTGCTTTAGAGGTCGGGCTGTCGTGCTCGGCAACGGACCTACGTAATGATCCGGTCAATCGAGACGCCTAGCCCGAGATGGAGAACCGGATCAAGGAATGTCAGCTCGGCCTGCTCGCCGGCCGGCGCATCCTTTGTAAGCATGCGAACAGGGCTGACGTTGAGCGCTTCAGAAAGCAACACCAGTTTCTCGACAGTGAGGTTTGGCGCAAGACAGCTCAATGCGACTTACCGAGGTCCTGTCCGACCCAACATGTTGACCGGCCCCAGGTTTCCAGCCGTGAGAGCAGGGGGGATCTCGTCGCGCGCGGCTCGATCTTCGGTGAGCTCTTGCGTGTCTGCGGAGAACACGTTTTCATCCGTAGGATTTCGCCTGAACCTATCCCGTTTCACGGTGTGCGCTTGGTCGCTTGCATCAAGAGATCCTGGAAATCCGCCTGCAGCTTGTTCCAATTGCGCTAGAAGACAGGCTCCTTGGGCGCGCTATCTTTCGCGGGGACGGCAGGCATCGCACACACCTCAGGCATACCAGGTTCCATTAGTACGGTCCTCCTCCATGCCGCCTAGCACGGCCCGCCGGGCGCAGGTGAAGAACAGCGCGCGCAGGGCGGGATCGCTGGAACGCGCCGCGAGTTCGCGACATTGCTCCAGCATGTCGAGGCTGATGCGCGCGCCACCGTCGACGGCGCAGGCCAGCAGGATCAAGCACCAGCACGCAGTGTCTCGCTCCGGTGCTGTCCACAGGCAGCGTTGCAGTTCAGCGCGCGCCAGTCGGGCCGGCGTGGCGTGCGCGAAGAGGCCGGCGCGCTCGGCGCGGCGAGTCAGTTGCTCGGTGTGACGGCGCACTTCGGCCAGCAGTTGCTGGCGAGTGAGATGCCGGGCGCCCGGCGGGCGCGCAACGAGTGAAATGGGTTCACTGATTGCTCGGAATGTTTCTTTTGTGAGTCATTAATCCCGGTGATAGCCTTCATCCGTTGGCTACAAAGCTCGGTTGAGCTAACGAACGGGACATCACCGCAACGAGCACAAGAAACTTTAGTCCGACGCCCGCATTTGGGCCGGCAAAGAGCGCACTCACAATGGAGACAGGCAATGACAGACGTGACCGCTACGGCCACGCCGCAGAAGGATGGTGCCGTCAAGGTTTCCATCGCATCGATGATTGGATCGGCGGTGGAAAGCTACGACTTCTTTATCTACGGTACCGCAGCCGCCGGCTGGTTTGGGAAGGTGTTTTTCCATACGACCGAACCGATTGTTGGGATCTTGGCGTCGTTCGCGACGCTTGCCGTTGGGTTTTTTATGCGACCGCTTGGCGGGTACCTGGCTGGCCACTATGGAGACCGCATCGGGCGCAAGTCCGTTCTCTTCTGGTCGCTTCTGGCTATGGGCGGAGCCACGGTCCTGATCGGGGCGCTGCCGACCTATGAACAGGCGGGGGTCCTCGCCCCGATCCTGCTCATCCTGCTGCGGATGGCTCAGGGCATTGGCTTTGGCGCCGAGTGGGGCGGGGCAGTCCTGATGGCATGCGAACATGCGCCAGCCCATCGTCGAGGTTTTTTCGGCGCGGTGCCACAAATCGGCATCCCTTTGGGTCTGCTGATGGCCAACGGTGCGTTCCTCCTATCCAGTGCTCTGTTTGAAGGCGACTGGGTGTGGCGGATGCCGTTCCTGATCTCCGTCATCATGGTCGCGATCGGAGCGTTCATCCGCCTGAGCGTCAAGGAGTCACCTGATTTCGAAGCCGTGAAGGCCAAGAACGCCATCGTCGAAAAGCCGGCGCTGGAAGTGCTGCGTAACGATTGGCGGAAAGTCCTTCGGATCATCGGACTTCGTTTGGCTGAGACCGGCGGCTACTACATTACGACGAGCTTCATGCTTTCGTATGTCGTGCTGGCGCAAATTTCCACGAAGGAGAGTGTCCTTTGGGGCACGATGATCGGCTCGGCGATTGGCCTGGTCAGCCACCTGATTTACGGCGCGTGGAGCGATCGTCTCGGCCGCAAACCGATCTTCCTGTTCGGCGCCTTGTTCACCATCGCCTTCGGTATTCCGATGTTCATGCTCATCAACACGGGTGCCGGCATCATGATCGTGACTGCCATTTCGCTTTCTCTGCTCTTCAGCCACGATCCGATCTTCGCCGTTGAGCCTAGCTGGTTCTCGGAACAGTTTCCGGCTAACGTTAGGTCGTCGGGCATTTCCCTCGGTTACAACGGAGCATCGCTGGTGGCCGGCCTCTTGCCCTTCATTGCGACCTTTCTGTACGGCATTGTGGGATGGATCGGCCCGGCGATTATGTTCTCTCTTCTCGGCGTTACGTCGACCCTATGCGCTTTGACCATGCGGGAAACGGCGCCAATGGTCACCGGGAAGGGAGCGCAGGCCGAGGTCAATAGCACGATGCTTCACGGCTGAATCGGTTTCACCAGTACATGGGCCCTTCGCGTTAGCGAAGGGCTTTTTCATTTGTGGCCTTTACCTTCTGAGCTGGTAACTGGCTTGTCTTATCGGCAGGCGACGGACGGTGCCAGATCGATCGGTGAAGCTGCACTCCAACTGATGGGGAAACGGGCAAGCGGTGCGCCTTGAGTGTACGCGTAAGCCCAAACTTGCTGGTAGTGACGCGATTGTGACGCGGCTTGGCAGCGTCGATGCCGCGGTGTATGCCCCGGTACCCGCAGGCATTGGATTTGTGCCGCCCAAGGGCCTGGACGCCGCGACACTCGAGGCGATGATGGCTCACATTTTCCGGACTTTCCCCGTCGAGGTCGCACGTGCGGTGCTACCCTGCATGCTCTCCTGTGGCGACGAGGCCTTTGTCATCGTGAGCGGGCTGAGTGCCGCTTTGCCGCTATCCATTTAAGCGGTCCGGGCTCGCTTATGGCCGGTGCTTCGGGTGCTAAGTTGGCGTGGCGTCGCGCTCGAAGCCGCCTTTCCTGTTATTGACCCGGACACCATTACAGAGAACATCTGGGAATTGGTGACCCAACGCGATGAGGCGGAATGAACTCTTCCTACGTCACGGTAGCGAAGAGTTTGATTCGCCGAGCAGCAGCGGAAAAAAATGACACGGGCTGGACTGAACCCGACCTACCGGAGGGGCAGCCAACCCGTATCGAACAGGAGGATCTTTGACGTGGTAGCGGCCGGCGACAAGATAGCGATACATGCGCCGGCGGCTTGCGGAATCAGCAGCCCAGCTTCGATGCCAGATCTTCGAGGCTGTTGGCGCAGACTTCCCAGTCTTCTTCTTCCGAAAGGTCAATCTCTTGGCCTGGCCCAAGTTCGGTCGGACGGAGAACGAACATCGTTTGCAGGCCGCAAGCGCGTGCGGCATGCAGGTCGTCGTTGTGGGCTGCGACCAACGCAACCTCGTGAGGCTGCAAGCCGAGCACGTTGACCGTTTCGATGTAGGAGGCCGGCTCAGGCTTGTAGGCGCGTGTGACGTCTGCCCCGAGAATGGCGTCCCACGGCAAGCCGGCCCGCTTGGCAAGCTCCACCATCAGCGCGATGTTCCCGTTGGAAAGTGTACCAATGATGAATTTCTTCTTCAGTCGCGTCAGTCCGGCGACAGTATCCGGCCAAGGTTGCAGGCGACGCCAAGCGAAATTCAGGAACTGCTTCTCCGTCTCGGACAGGCCACCGAGGTCGTATTGCTTCAACAGCTTCTCGAGGTTTTCGCGGTGAAGATCGTCCAGGCGCGTGTATGGACGCTCGCCGCTGCGGCACGCCTGCATGGCGGGTTGATATAGCCCACGCCAGTCGTCAGCGAACTTGTAGCCGTCGATTGTCGTGCCGCGCTCGGCAAAGAACGTCTGTACTTCTTTCGCGACGCTTGTGCGCCAGTCTACGACGGTCCCGAAGACGTCGAACACCAGGGCCTTGACTTCTTGCATGTGGTTACTCCGTTGGTTTCTTGCTGGCGATCGAACTGGCCGGCACTTTATAAATCAGGATAGCGGCGATGATCCAGAGGATCGATAGGATGTAGAGTGCCGCATTGGGGCTCTTCGTGACGTCACGCAGGTAACCAACCATATACGGCGCGACAAAGCCCGCCGTCACGCCCAGAGAGTTGATCAGGGCGATCCCGGCGGCAGCCGCTGCGCCTTTGAACATGGCAGTGGGAAGTGTCCAGAAGATCGGGAGAATTGCCATGACAGCGGCGGTGGCCAGCGTCAGCGCAAAGAGCAGCCTGTATGTGTCACTCTGCCAGGCGACGCACAGCAGGAAGCCGGCGGCACCCATGAAACACAGGGCGATCATGTGAAAACGGCGCTCGGCATGCTTATCTGAGTGGCGACCCACCAGCATCATGGTCGGAATGGCCGCTGCATAGGGAATTGCAGAGAGCAGGCCCACGAGGAGCGGGTTCTTGATGCCAGATTCGTTGACGAGTGTGGGCATCCAGAAGAAGACGCCGTACATAGCGCTGACGATCATGAACAGGATTGCGGCAAGGTGCCACGTGCGCAGGCTGCCAAACGCGCTGAGCGCCGACACTGGTGCACCCTTGTGTTGTTCCTTTTCGAGCGCTTCCAGGAGCGTTGCCTTCTCATCGGCAGTCAGCCATTTGGCCTTCTCGATGCGATCGTCTAGGTAGAAGAAAACCACCACGCCAAGCAGGCAGGCCGGTAACCCTTCCAGGAGGAACATCCATTGCCAGCCGGCGAAGGGAGGAGTGTTCGCCATCGAGTTAAGAATCAGACCGGACAACGGGCCGCCCAGCACGCCGGACAGGGGAGCAGCCAGGTAGAACGTCGCCAGAATCGCACCCCGTCGCGACGACGGGTACCAGTGCATGAGGTAATAGATGATGCCCGGAAAGAACCCCGCTTCGGCAACGCCCAGCAAAAATCGAAGGGCGTAGAACGATGTCGGCGAGTGGACGAACAGCATGGCGGCGGACAGCAGGCCCCATGTCACCAGGATTCGTGCAATCCACCTCCTGGCGCCAATGCGATGAAGGATGAGGTTGCTGGGCACCTCAGCCAGTACGTAGCCGAGGAAAAAAATCCCGGCACCCAGGCCGTAGACGGTATCGCTGAACTTCAGGTCCGTCGCCATCTGTAGCTTGGCAAAGCCGACGTTCACGCGATCCAGATAGGCGAATGCATAGCAGACCACCAGGAGTGGTAGCAGGCGCCATGTGGCCTTGCGATAGATGCTCTTGAGATCGGGCCGTGCGTCGGGCAGGGTGTCGGTCGCGGCCGATACGGCTTGAATAGTTTGTGACATTGTCTCCATCCTCCGCCTCGTCGGGCGTTATGTGTGAGGGTTAATCCGATCAGTACATTCTTGCGGGTAGCCTTGGTGCGATGGAAGGCCTTAGTGAATCAATGTTGTTGGTTAGGAGATATGTCGCGGACACGGACAAGCGTCGTCGCGACACGGCAGATCGTGGTCAGGAGGTCTGCGCTGCGCGACGTGCGGCGACGCGCGAGAGGGCGCCCCAATCCAGCCCGCCCTCGCCATGCGCAAGACTATCGATGTGAACGTCCCGCAGGACATTTCCCAGCAGGAGCGGCACATTGGCCTGTTCGGCGGCATCCAGCGCCAGCTTGACATCTTTCAGTCCAAGCGCCAGCTTGAAGCCCGGCGGGTCAAATCGGTCTTCCGCAATAACGCGACCGTAGTTGCGGTAGGCAGCCGCATCGAAGACCGTATTGGTGATCATTTCGATGAAGTCCCTCTTGTCTACCGCGTAGCCTGCCGCAAGGGCGACTGCTTCGCTCATGGCTTCGATGGCGCTGCCGATCATGAAGTTCGCGGCGAGCTTGGCCGCATTGCCCTGTTCTGGGCGGTCGCCGATGTGCCAGGTCCGCTGACCCAACACATCGAAGATGGGGCCTATGGTGGCCAATACCCCCTCGGGGCCGGCTGCGAGGATGTGCAGTTGGCCGGCCTGAGCATTGGGCGGTCGACCCAGTACGGGCGCGGCGACGTAGTGACCATCGTGCTCGGCATGCAACTCTGTCAACTCGCGTGAGAGGGCGACGGAGATCGTCGCCATGTTGATGTGGATCGCGCCCGGGTCCATCTCTGCAATGGCCTCGGAATCGATCAGTGTGGCGCGCGTCGCGAAATCATCGGCAAGCATCGAAACCACCACATCCGCTCCGCGTACGGCACTCGCAGGGCTCTCAGCAGGTTTGCCGCCCTCCAGGCGGAATTTTTCAGTCTGTTCCGGAAAGCGGTCCCAAGCGGTGACCTGATATCCGGCCTTGACGAGATTCGTTGCCATGGGCAAGCCCATCGTGCCGAGCCCGAGAAAGGCAATTTGCATGTTGATTCTCCGACGCCCGAGCTTGAGCGCATTTCTTCCGGAAGGGATGCGCACCCAATCGGGCAAAAAAACAATTTCAACTGGGAATTAAGGCGGCGTTACGTACCCGGTGCCTCTCGGATCCATCCAGGACGTCCTGGAAGAACTGTTCACTACCCATCTGGCCGCCCTTCAGCACAATCTCAAGTCCATCCCGCTCCTGCGAGTTCGACCACGCCCGGCAAATTGGAGCGCCGGGTGACAGCGCGGCCTGGACCGTCAGCGCTTTGATGCCAAGCGCGCTGGTGACCTCGCCGGAGCTATCGCCACCGGCGACGACAATACGGTTGAGGCGAGAGCGATCGCTGCCGTCGAGCAGTCGACGCATTACCTCGGCAAGCGCGTGCCCAATTCGCGTGGCGGCCTCGCGACGTGATCGGCCCGCTTGGCTCGCCATGTCGTCAAAGTTCGCAACCGCCGGGTCGTCGGGGCCTTTCGCGCTGTAAATGATCGGGCTGACACTGCGGGAGATGGCTCCGAGCGCGGCGGAGACGGCTTTCTCGATTTCAGAGTCAGCGCGGCTGTTATCCAGGATGGCGGCCACGTCGAGCCTGACGGTCTTGAAGCCGTTGCGCTCAGCCCACTCAAGTTGTCTGCCCGTCACCGGGGAGCAGCTTCCACTTACACCAGCGATGACACCGACGGGCGCTGCTGCGGGTTGGTCATGGTGAACTGGAAGCCAACCGCGCTGCCGCCAGTAAGCAGCTAGTGCATACTGGAGCCCCGAAGACGAAGCAGTGAATGTGCCTTGTCCACGGCGGTCCCAAACCAGCTTGCCGGCGGCGACCAACGACGCATCATCCATGACATCGATGAACACGGCGGGAACGTCTTTGGATTGCCAGGGTTCTCTCGTTTCGGTGTCTTGGGCGAGCTGTACCACGTCAATAAGAGCAATCTCGCGATCGGTTTGCTTGGCCAGGTGCCGACGTAGATCGGACTCGCCCATCGGCGTGACGGGATGGCGCGACATCGTGGGGTGGCGGTCCAGCCGGAAGCACTGGCCGTCCACGGCGGCAAAGAGGTTGCCGAAGACTTGGTATCGTTTCAGACGCGGGGCGCCCACGATAAGGGGAACCCAGGTTCCTCCAACGACACGCGCGCCGATGTCGATGGCCTTCCCAATCGAACCGATATCCGGGGAGGAATCGAATGTCGAACAGACCTTGTAGTGGAGGAGGGGAGCACCTAGGTTCCACAGCATCTGGAATGCCTTTGGCAGTGCTTCCTCCATCCATGCCACGTCTTTTCCTCGCGACGCGCCTGCCAGGCCAACACACTTGACGTGCGGAAAGCGCGCCAGCATGTCAGCCGTGGGTTCCTCCAGGAACAGCATGGTCGGGATGCCCGCGGCTGTCATCGCGTCCATCGCGTCGGTCGACCCAGTGAAGTCGTCACCATAGAACGCGAGCAGTAACCCGTCAGGAAGGCTCGAAGGCGCCACGGCTGTCATTTCCAGAACTCCAGCGCTTGTGCGAGGGGGCGGCTGGTTTTCGCCCGCTCGTTCAGCGGTACTCCAGCCATCGCAGCGACCCAAGATTCGCGCATGGCCTCGACGCCTGCGCCGACGCCGCCCGGATGTGCAAAGATGCCGCCTCCTGCAGTGTGGATCAGGTCCGCGCAGCCGAGGGCTGAATAGGTGTCGGCAGCCTGAAGCCCGGTCTGCCCAGAGCTGAAGACCGGCATGGCCGTCATCGGTGCATCGGGCACGACGGGCGCCAACACCGATTTGGCCGCGGCAATAACGCTGTCGTCCGCTTCGCTGAACTTGTTGCGCAGCCCGTTGACATGGAGGTGATCGGCCCCCGCAAGACGCCAGATTTTCTGCCAGGGCGAGTAATCCCAGCCGAGCGCGGGACTGCGCGTGAGGTAACCCCAACCTGCTCTGTGAGCATGGATCGGAAGTTGGGAGTGCTTGCGCAATTCCTGGAGTCCGATAATTCCAATCGAGTTGAGGCAGACCATCACGCAGGTGCCACCCGCGGCCAACACGTGGTCGTGCCGGCGCTTCATCTGATCGAGGTCGCCCGTCAGATTGAACGCGACCATGGCCTTGCGGCCGTTCCGTTGAGCGGCGGCGTTGACGACCTGCATCACGGCTGTTACGCGTTGGTCAAAGGGGCAATAGCCACCGTCAGCCTGCAACTCGTCATCCTTGATGAAGTCGATGCCGCCCTCGACAAGCTGTTGCACTTGCTGAGCGGTCTCCTCGACGCTCAATCCAACGCTCGGCTTGATGATCGTGCCAATCAGGGGGCCGGTGGAAACGCCGGCCAGCTTCCGTGTGCCTTCGATGCCGAAAGCCGGCCCCGGATAGGCGGTCGCAAATGCATGAGGCAATTGCAGATCCAGGATCCGCAGGCCCGACACCTGCTTGAGCTCAAACAGGTTGCCGGCAATGGTCGACATTAGGTTGGGCAGGGAAGGTCCCAGGTTCTCGAGCGGCCACGAGATCGTGAGGTGGCAGCGCCGGTACTGAGCGGATTTCATCCCTCCCGGCAGGCTGGGCGAGCTGACTGTCTCCAGTGTTTCCAGCGCTTCGACGCGCGCGCCCGAACGTTCTTTCAGTTCGGCGGTTTCCGTGGGCAAAGCTACGAAGGTGCCGCTGGATTGCTCACCGGCAATGACCTCGGCGGCGCGTGCGGGGTCGTCGCCCGTTTCGAGCCAGTATTTGACATAAATTCGATCGCCCACGGTTTCTCCTGTGCTGTAGTGGGGAAGGCGTCGGCCGACGTCGGCCGGGCCTTGGCTGTTCGAAGGAGGAATCAGGTGATGCGGCGAATGCTGTCGGCGATCTCGTCGCGATCGAAGACGTTCAGCCAGTCGTCTCGCATGAGACGGGGCTTGCCGAATTCGATCGCCTTGTTGCACGCGTCAGAGAAGGCGCCAGGAATTTCGTTGAAGATCACCGCGCCCAAAATGTTCATATGGCCCAGGAGGAAGTCACGTGCGGCATCCTTTGGCACTCCACGGCGAACGGTTTCGTCCATCGCCTCACGCATGACCTGCAGCAGGGTTGCGCAGATCGTTTCCGAAAGGCCTGGTTCCAGGATTGCCATTTGCTCCACGGTCAGCCGGTAGGAGCGCAGGATCGGCGCGTAGATGACCTTGGCGACGGCCTCTCCGAGATCGAAGGCGGATTCGGGGCCTTGCATCAACGCGCTCGTGATGGACTGCTTCGCCGCACCGCCGCCGAAGTAGTCACGGCGGGCTTCCGGTTCTGTCTCGTCGTTGTAGATCGGTGGATGGCAGGGGTGAGCGACGAAATAGGTCAGATCGGGCCGATCGGGGAGATGGCCCGCGAAAGGCGCGGCCGCGTCGAGCGTCATCACCATGGTGCCGGGCTTCAGTTGCGGCGCGATCTGCGCTGCGACCTTGCCGATCACCGTGTCGGGGATGGCAAGGATCACGACGTCGGCGTTGTCCAGCGCTTCCTCCGTGCTGACGCACGTAACTCCCAGCTCATCGCGCAGACGGCGCTGGCCCACATCGCTCACTTCGACGTGGCTGACGCGATAGTCTGACTTGAGGAGGTTCTTTGCCAGGCGTACGCCCATCTTTCCGCCTGCGCCGAACAGTGCAATCTTCTCTTTCATTCAAAGTCTCCAAGCGCCTTGCGGCTTTAGTGTCGCGACCGTGCGGTCACGGAAGTTCCAGGGCCGAGATCTCAACGCAACGCAGAACTGGCCTACTGATATAATGGTATGATGAGTATGCCAGTACGCCAAGGGCTTCCGTTTGCTCGTAAACCCTACGCAGGGAGCTGAAATGAAAAACGCCTCTTCATGGAGAGGCGTTCGAGATTCAAAAGGCGGAAGAAAGGCGCTTTACGTCACGTCGACGGAATCACCCTTGAGCGACTTATAGAGCGAATTGGCCCGGCTCAAGTGATCGTGCATCGCCTGCGCGGCTGCATCGCCATCGCGGCGGGCCACTGCATCGACGACTCGCTGATGTTCTTCCAAGGTCAGGCTTTCCACGCCGGGTGCGCGGACGATACCGCGGTAGTATTCGCGGGCCCACTCGAAAAGAGCCTGGACGATTGCCGGGAAAATGGGATTGCCACTGATCCTGGCGAGTTCCTGATGGAACTGCATGTCCTTGGTCAGAAATTCCTCGGGGTTGTCCTTCACGTTCCGCTGGGCTTCCAGACGGCCTTGCAGGCTGCGCACGTCGTCCTCGGAGGCATTCTGGGCGGCAAGGCGGGCGAGCCCGCATTCCAGGAACAGGCGCGCGTCCTTGAGATGTGCGAGCGAATTGGGGCTAGACCGCAAAAGGTGCTGCGCACCGGCGCCAATCTGTCGAATCAAATGATCGGCAGTCGGGATGACCACCCGTGCGCGTTCACCATGTGCGATCTCGATGATCCCGGCCCGTTCGAGAGACTGCAGGGCCTCACGAATCGCCGGTCTGCCGACTCCATAGTGCTCCATGAGATCCCGCTCGGCAGGAAGCTGTTCGCCTGGCGCGATCTCGCCACTACGGATCCTCTCGCTCAAGCGTTCGAGCACATCTTCGAACAGACGTCTTCGCTGGATTGGCTCTGCACTCGCCATGAAAGTCCTTGGTCTAACCTGTTATGTCATCACACCACTGAATGACATGATATCAGCTTAGTTCCGGCAAGCTAGTCAACTTGCATGGGTGGGCAAGCCGTCCCGAGAACGGGAGCGGCGTGTCTGATCAAGCTCAGCGAAGGTTATACAAGGCGGCTCGCCCAGCATACGAATCGATGTCGCCGAGGTCCTCCTCAATGCGCAGGAGCTGGTTGTACTTGGCGATACGGTCCGAACGCGACAGTGAACCGGTCTTGATCTGGCCGGCATTGGTACCGACGGCGATATCGGCAATGGTGCTGTCTTCGGTTTCGCCCGAACGATGCGAGATCACGGCAGTGTAGCCAGCGCGCTTGGCCATCTCGATGGCGGCGAACGTCTCGGTCAGCGTGCCGATCTGGTTGATCTTGATCAGAATCGAGTTACCGATGCCGCGCTCGATGCCTACCTTCAGGATCTTGGTGTTGGTCACGAACAGGTCGTCGCCCACCAACTGCACGCGCTTGCCGAGCTTGTCAGTCAGCGTCTTCCAGCCGTCCCAGTCGCCTTCGGCCATGCCGTCCTCGATCGACACGATCGGGAACTTGTCGCACAGGTTGGCCAGGTAGTCGGCGAATTGCGTCGACGACAGCTTCAGGCCCTCGCCCTCCAGCGCGTACACGTCTTCGGCTTCGTGGTAGAACTCGCTGGCAGCGCAGTCCAGCGCCAGCAGCACGTCTTCACCGACCTTGTAGCCGGCCTTCTCGACGGCCTGCACGATCGTGTTCAGGCACTCCTCGTTCGACGAGAAGTTCGGCGCAAAGCCACCTTCGTCGCCCACTGCCGTCGACATGCCCTTGTCGGCCAGGATCTTCTTGAGCGCGTGGAACACTTCGGCGCCGCAACGCAGCGCTTCACGGAAGCTGGTCTGCGACACGGGCATGATCATGAATTCCTGGATGTCCAGGCTGTTGTTGGCGTGCGCGCCGCCGTTGACGATGTTCATCATCGGCACCGGCATCTGCATCGCGCCCGAACCGCCGAAATAGCGGTACAGCGGCAGCCCGGCTTCCTCGGCGGCGGCCTTGGCCACGGCCATCGACACGGCCAGCATGGCGTTGGCGCCCAGGCGGCCCTTGTTCTCGGTGCCGTCGAGCTCGATCAGCGTGCGGTCCAGGAAAGCCTGCTCGGAGGCGTCCAGACCGAGCACCGCTTCGGAGATCTCGGCATTGATGTGCTCGACGGCGTTTTGAACTCCCTTGCCCAGATAGCGCGACTTGTCGCCGTCACGCAGTTCGATGGCTTCGCGCGAGCCGGTCGATGCCCCCGAAGGTACGGAGGCTCGGCCCATCACGCCCGATTCGAGCAGCACGTCGCACTCGACAGTGGGATTGCCGCGCGAGTCCAGTACCTCGCGACCGATGATATCTACGATTGCACTCATTGTTCGTGAAAGAAAGCGTTAAGGGTCAGTCGCCGGAGTCTGCCAGCGGGCATACCGGCTACATGGAATCACTGGCAGGCTTGATTGGGTGCCTGCCAGTCCGTGGACGACCTTGGCTACTGTTCCTTGGGAGGAAACACAAGTCTGAGGAGGTTGGTGGAGCCGGGCGTACCGAAGGGCATGCCAGCGACGATGGCGAAGGGACGCGATTCGGGCGCAAAGCCCTCAATACGCGCCACGTCCGTCGCATTGGCCACCATGTCCTCGACACTCTCGGCATCCTTGCCGTGCACGGCATGCACGCCCCACACCACCGCCAGGCGTCGCGCGGTTTCGATCTTCGGCGTCATGCCTACGATCGGCACGTTCGGGCGCTCGTGCGCCACCCGCAGCGCGCTCGCGCCCGACAGCGTGTACGTCACGCAGGCCGACAGCGCCAGCGTATCGGCCACCGTACGAATCGCCGCACCAATGGCGTCCGGCGCGTCAGCGTGCCGCGTGGCCGAGATCGCACCCATCGTGTCGCGTTGCAGCCGGTCCCGCTCGGTGTTGCGGATGATCCGCGACATCATCTGCACCGCTTCGACCGGATAGTCGCCGCTGGCCGACTCGGCCGACAGCATCACCGCGTCCACGCCGTCGTACACGGCCGTCGCGACATCCGAAGCTTCGGCCCGGGTAGGCGCCGGCGATCCCACCATCGACTCCAGCATCTGCGTGGCCACCACGATCGGCTTGCCAGCCTCGCGGCACAGCCGCGTCAGCCGCTTCTGGATCGTCGGTACCTCCTCCGGCGGCATCTCCACACCCAGGTCGCCACGGGCGACCATGATGGCGTCCGCCGCCGCGACGATCGCCGCGATGTCGGTGAGGGCGGCCGGCTTCTCGATCTTGGCCATGATCCCGACGCTCTTGCCGACGATCTTTCGCAGCTCTTCAATGTCCTGGGCAGACTGGACGAAGGACAGCGCTACCCAGTCCACCCCGAGCGTCATCCCGAACGCCAGGTCCCGGTGGTCCTTCTCGGTCAGCGCCGACAGGCGCAAGGCGCAATCCGGCACGTTCACGCCCTTGCGGTCAGATACCTTGCCCCCGGTCTCGACCACGGTCTCCGCGTAGTCGGGGCCGCACGAGGTCACGCGCAGCCGCACCCGGCCGTCGTCGATCAGCAGCGCATTGCCCGGCGACAGTGCCTCGAAGATCTCCGGATGAGGCAGATGCGCGACCTGCCAGTTACCGACCACCGGTGCGAGCTGCAGCCGAAACGGCTGGCCGGCGATGAGCTTGACCGGCCCGTCGGCGAACGTGCCAAGGCGCAGCTTGGGGCCCTGCAGATCCAGCAGCACGCCAATGGGGCGCCCGGCGATCGACTCAATCTCGCGGATCAGGCGCAGTCGGTTCGCGTGATCCTCGTGGGTGCCGTGGCTGAAGTTCAGGCGGAAGGTGTCCGCCCCCGCCTGGAACAGCTTAAGGATCACTTCGGGGCTCGATGACGCCGGCCCCAGTGTTGCCAAAACCTTCGTATGGCGCTCGCGCCGCTGACTCATGTCTTTCTCCAATGAACCTAGTGTTCTCGGCCTTAACGGCCTTCTCCGGCTTTAAAACCGATCCCGGACAAACTGTGTCCCGGGAAGTGAGGCCTTGGGTTTAATGGTATAGTCATCATACCATTAGACTACACGGCGGGGCCGAGAGAATTGCATCGAGCGGAGGTGCGCACGCCGAGCGGGCGAACCGGGGCCAAACGAGCGGTTTCGGACCCTATGGGAACGGTGGCACTGCAGGTCGATGCTTTCTCTCACGGCCGCCAGTGCCGTGACAGAAGCTTCAAGCGTTCAGCTCACCTGATTGACAGGATTGCCAGAGACGAAAGCCTCGATGTTGTCTACGAGTTGGTCGGCGAGACCTTGGGTCGCCTCGTCGCTTGCCCACGCCACGTGTGGCGTGAGAATGAAGTTGGGTCGCGACAACAGTTCGTTGAAGGGATGACCTGGCGGTGGCGGCTCGACGCTTACGACGTCAAATCCCGCTCCTGAGATATGACCCGCATCCAGGGCAGGCCCGACTGCAGCCTCTTCCACCAAGCCGCCACGTGCCGTGTTGATCAGCATCGGTTTGCGTGCCATCAAGGCGAACTCCTTGGGACCGATCAGTCCGCGCGTGTCCGGCGTGAGCGGGCAGTGGAGCGTGATGATGTCGGACTGGGCAAGTACGTCCTCGAAAGGGGTGTAAAGCGGCCCCATGTCATTGCGGCCCTTGTACGTCGAGAAGAGGACTTTCATGCCTAGAGCGCGACCCATGTCCGCGGCGGCGCGGCCGAGCACACCATCTCCGATGACGCCGAGTGTCGAGCCGGCGAGATCGCGGATGGGGTAGTCGAAGAAGCAGAATTGGCCAGATTCTTGCCAACGGCCATGGCGTACAGCATCTTGATATGCGCAGATGCTGCGACGCAGAGCAAAAATCAGGGCGAACGTGTGTTCAGGGACCGTGTGAATCGCGTAGTTGCGGATATTGCTCACGACAATGCCGCGGGCGGTGCAGGCTTTCACATCGACGTTGTCCGTGCCGGTTGCCGCGACGGCAACCAGTTTCAGGCGCGGCGCCTCTGCGATCGCGGCTTCCGTAAGCTTCGACTTGTTCAGAATGACGATGTCAGCGTCGGTGATGCGTGAAGGGACGTCCTGGGGATCCGTCCGCTCAAACACTGTGAGCTCATGAGGGAACTGCGGCGTACGAAGCTTGGTTTGCGGCGGCAGGGTAGCGCTGTCGAGAAAGACGATTTTCATGATTACTGAACTCCAGTGGTTTCAAGCAGACGCTGAGCTTCGAGAACCACTGCGTCAGACGTGATATTGAAATGGCGATAGAGAGCATCCGCAGGGCCGGGGGACCCAAAGCCCTTCATCCCAACAAAGCCGCCGTCTATGCCGAGATACTGATCCCAGCCGAAACGCACGGCAGCTTCGATACCGATACGTACGCTCGCCTTGCCAAGAACGCTCGATCGGTAGGCTTCGTCCTGCTGGTTGAACAGTTCCCAGCATGGCATCGACACGACTGCGGTGCCGACACGGCGCGATTCGAGTTCCTTCCGAGCCTGGAGCGCGATACAGACTTCGGATCCGGTTGCGAGAAGCGTGACCTTTCGGCTTCCGCACTGAGCCTCGGCCAGAACGTAGGCGCCCTTGCGGCTGAGATTCTCGGACGTTTGGGCCTGGCGTACGCGCGGGAGCGACTGACGAGCAAAGATGAGGCTGGCCGGGCCACGGCGATGTTCCATGGCGATCTCCCAGCACTCTGCAGCTTCGCTTGCGTCGGCGGGCCGCATGACGAGCATGTTGGGCATGGCGCGCAGAGAGGCGAGGATTTCCACTGGCTGATGCGTCGGTCCGTTCTTGCCAATCCCAATCGAATCGTGACTGAAGACGAATTTCACCGGCAACCCCATGAGCGCCGCCATGCGCATGGCCGGGCGTTCGTAGTCGGAGAACGCCAAATAGGTGACGCTGAGCGGGACAATGCCGCCGTGCGCAGCCATGCCGTTAGCCATCGCCCCCATCAGGTGCTCACGGACTCCGCAGTGGACGTAGGCCCCCGCGCGGTTCGTCGCGGTGAACGCTGCCAGTGGACCCTTGTGCCCGGTGGGCGCCTCCAGGTCGGCGCAGCCGACCACTCGTTCGGGAATCACCTCGGCAAGGGCTTTGTTGATTGCAGCGGAAATCTGAATGCCGCCGGGAAATTCGTCCACTTCGAAGCTGTTGCGTTTGAAGTTGTGCAGGACGGTTTCCCAGCCCTGGGGAAGATCCCCTCGCATGACGCGTTCGAACTCAGCCCGCTTGCTGGCGGGCAGCGCTGCAACCCGCGCTTCCCAAGCCTCATGCTCGTGATGTCCGCGCTGACCAAACGAGCGCCAGCGCGAGAGGATGTCAGCCGGTACCTCGAATTGACCGTGTGGCCAGTTCAGGAACTCGCGTGCTGCCTTGGCGTCGTCTTCGTAAAGACGAGCGCTGTGGCCGCCACGTTGTCCTTGCACACGTGGAATGCCACGACCAATGATGGTGCGGCACGCGATCATCGAAGGACGCGGGTCGGCATTCGCGAGATCCAGCGCCTCGGATACTTCGGCAATGTTATGGCCGTCCACCTCGATGACCTGCCAACCGGCTACGCGGAAACGTTCCGCAACGTCCTCGCTGATGGACAGTTCGGTTTTGCCGTCGTCGGTGATCTGGTTGTCGTCCCACAGCAGGGTGAGCTTCGAAAGCTTGAGATGGCCGGCCAACGAAATCATTTCCTGACCGATGCCTTCCTGGAGACAGCCATCGCCCACGAAGGCAAATGTGCGGTGGTTGACCAGACCATCGCCAAAGCGAGCGTTGAGGTAGGCTTCGGCGACGGCCATGCCAAACGCATTCGCGATGCCTTGACCCAACGGGCCGGTGGTCACCTCAATGCCCAGCTTCGGAGCGTATTCCGGATGCCCGGCGCAGTGCGAGCCAAAATCCCGGAAGGTCTTGATTTGGTCCAGCGAGATGTGCTCGTAGCCGCTCAGATAGAGCAGCGAGTACAGCAGCATCGAGCCGTGTCCATTGGACAGCACGACGCGATCGCGGTCCCACCACGTGGGCGCCGAGGGATTGAATTTCAGTTGGCGCGCATAGAGCGCCGTGGCGATTTCGGCCATGCCCAGCGGCACGCCCTGATGGCCTTCCGTCGCGCGAACGATGGCGTCGATGGACAAAAAGCGAATGGCATGCGCGAGGGGCTGTAGTTCATGTGCGGTCATGGCATGAGGCACGCCGAGCTATTTGGCTCGGCCGCTTGTCTCCGTTGTTGTTGGCAGAAGAGGACTTCATTCTTTGCGACAGTCCTGCCGGAGACAAGCGATGAAAATTCAGGGTTAATTGAAACTGAGTCAACTATCCCAGAAGACCGGGTCGTGATGGCTCACCAGTCGATGGGCCTTTGGCTCTCCTCTCGGAGCCATTTGAGGAAGCTCACGACTTCCGGCCGGGTGGCGTGCCGGGCCGGGTACACCACAAAATGCTGGACAATCTCAATGCCAAGTTCATCTTCGAACACCCGACGAAGTCGGCCGTTATTCAAGTGCTCGCCGGCTAGTTGTGTGCTTTCCAGCGCAACGCCGAGCCCTTGCACCGCGGCGTCGATGCTCATCATGGAGCGGTCAAAGCGGAGCGGAACTCGCTCTCCGCGAAGCTCGGGTGCGTATTTTCCGAACCATTCCGGCCATTGAACAAGGCTGACGCGCGATTGAATAAGGGGGGCTTGGGCGAGGTCGGCAGGCCTTTCGAGGCGGTGACTTGTCAGAAAGTCCGGGCTCGCGAGGGGCACAACGCACTCCGAAAAGACTGGCTCGACTTCCAGATCCGGCCAGTTGGGCAAGCCATATCGAATGTCGATGTCGACCTGGCCGATCTGGAAATCGGAATGCTCAGGGGAGGCCGACAGGCCAAGCGAGATCTTTGGGTGCCTTTTGGCAAAAGTGGCGATCCGCGGCATGAGCCAAAGGCTTGCAAAGCTGGGACTCGAATGGATGTACAAGGCGTCTTCGACGCCGTGGCGAAGATCCTCGGTCGCCGAGTTGATTGCTCCCAGCGCTCCTGCTACGCGGTCCAGATAGCTTTGACCTGCCGGCGTCAACACGACGCCGCGTGTCGAGCGCTCGAACAGTCGCAGTCCTATCAGCTTCTCGAGTCGCGCGACCTGATGACTGATGGCCGATGGCGTCAAATGCAGTTCGGCTGCGGCAAGAGCGAAACTTTTGCGACGCGCGATGGCTTCGAATGCTAGCAGGGATGTTAGCGGGGGGATCATATGGATGCCGGACAGGGCTTGGTTGGTGCGTTGCAACATGCATGCACGTCAAGAACGCGTGAGATTTTATCGTTTGCCCCTCAATTCGAGGTATTCCAGAATCGGCGTTTCCAGTTGGCGCAACCATGAGATTGCCCTCCGGGGGCTCTGCCTTCACCGTGACAACACGCGCCGCTTGCCCACAACCACTTTCTGAAGTTCGCCATGATCGACCCGCGAGAGTTCCTGCAGCAGTTGTTTGACGCCGCCGTGCAAAAGGCTCAGCCCGCCGCCGTGCTCGGCGAGTATCTCCCCGAGCCCCCGCGCGGACGTACGCTTGTGATCGGGGCGGGGAAGGCCAGTGGCGCGATGGCGCAAAGCTTCGAGCAGCAGTGGCCTGCCTCTGCGCCGCTCGAAGGGCTTGTGATTACCCGCTACGGGCATACCCCGCCGCGTGCTCCGCATGTCCTGCAGCGAATCGAGGTTGTAGAGGCGTCCCATCCCGTCCCCGATGAGGCGGGGCGTGCAGCGGCATCGCGGATGCTAGAGATGGTCCAGGGGCTCAGCGAGGATGATCTGGTTGTCTGCCTCATCTCCGGCGGCGGCTCGTCGTTGCTGACCTTGCCTGCACCGGGGTTGGAATTTTCAGAGAAGCAGCGCATCAATCGAGAGTTGCTGGTTTCTGGCGCGAACATTTCCGAAATGAACTGCGTCAGGAAGCACCTCTCTTCAATCAAGGGCGGCAGACTTGCGGCCGCCTGCGCCCCGGCCAAAGTCGTCACGCTGGCGATCAGCGACGTCCCTGGCGATGACGTCTCGATTATTGCCAGCGGCCCGACCGTGCCAGACGAAAGCACCTGCGCCGATGCGCTCGCCATTCTCCAGCGCTACGGGATCGAACTCCCTCCCAAAGTACTGGCTGCGCTTGAGGCAGGCGATTTGGAGACGCCGAAGCCAGGGAGTGCATGCTTTGAGGGCAACGAGGTCCGTTTGATTGCCACGCCGCAGCGATCGCTTGAAGCCGCTGCCGAGGCAGCCATCTCCGCAGGCGTGCGCGCCTACATCTTGTCGGACGAAATCGAAGGCGAATCGCGCGACGTGGGGAAAGTCCACGCGGCGATGGCGCGTGCGATCGTGCACCGGGATCAGCCGTTCCAGCGTCCCTGCGTCATCTTGTCGGGCGGCGAGACGACGGTCACGGTACAACCAGCGAAGCCCGTTGTGGCCAAAGGACGAGGGGGCCGGGCCGGCGAGTTCTGCATGGGGTTGGCCCAGGCACTGCAGGGATGCCCAGGGGTATGGGCGCTGGCTGCTGATACGGATGGCATCGACGGGGTCGAGGACAATGCCGGCGCTTTCGTGGCGCCGGACACATTGACGCGCGCGAATGCGGTGGGATGCAAGATCACGGATCACCTACAGCGAAATGATGCCTACGGATACTTCAGTGCGATCGGCGATCTGCTCATCACTGGACCGACGCATACCAATGTCAACGACTTCCGCGCCATCTACATCGCTTGACGGTCGAAGCAACTACCGCCGCCCTGCGGGGCTAGAATCCGTGCGAACGGCGGGTCAGATTCATTTGTCGATATTCAGGCTCGGGCTTTCCGCCAGTGCCTCCATGAGCCAATTGCGGAACAGGCGCATCTTCGGGAGTCGCGCGCGGCTGGACAGATAGTTGAGGCTGTGGCATTCCAGTCGCGGTCCTTCTGACCCAAAGGGCAGGATGAGGCTGCCCGATGCCAGTTGCCGCTCTACCAGCAGCATGCTCTCGAGGCACACGCCAAGGCTGTCAATCGCCGCGAAAATCGACATGAAGGAGCGGTCGAATCGCAATCCGCGATCGAGATTCAGGCTGACGCCTGGATGATCGGCCTGCCAGTCCCGCCATGTGTATCGATTCACTTCAGAATGAATCAGCATCTGGTGCGACAGATCCGAGGGACTCTTGAGCCCACCTTTGCCGTCGCCGAGGTTCGGCGAGCACAGCGCAACGATGGGCTCTGGGGGGAACATCTCCGTTTCGATGCCAGCTCGGGCCAGCCCAGCCCCATACCGGATATCGAAGTCCACGGTGCCGTCTTCGAGGTCGACGGGATCGTTGGAAGCCGTCACCCGTACGTCTACGTCGGGATTCGCTGTACTGAATCGCGCGATGCGTGGCATCAGCCATTGAGCACCCAGACTAGGCACGACGTGCACGTTGATCAGATCGCTCTTGCCCAGGCGAGAGATCTGATGCACACCCGATTCAATTCGTCCGAAAGCATCCCCGACATCGCGCGCGAATCGCCGGCCGGCATCCGTCAGTACGACAGTGCGGTGAACACGATGAAAAAGTTGGATGTTCAGCGATTTTTCCAAATCCCTGATTCGGTGGCTGACTGCGGAAGGCGTCAAATGGAGCTCTTCCGCCGCACGGATAAACGAGCCCAGCCGAGAGGCGGCCTCAAATGCTTGAAGGGTGGATAGCGGAGGGATCTTGCGCACGGCGAATATAAGCGGGTTTCTTCAGAACCTTCTTTTAATGTGCCATTGCTCTCGAAGTCAAGCGAACGTTTCCGCTGGCTCACCTTACTCGGGTAAACGATGAATTGGAGGCGCGTATCAAGCTGCAGGGAGGTCTCCTTCCCCGGCGCGAACGCTGTTGATAAATGAATCAATGAGCACTTAAACGGTGTGGCGAACGTTATTTCTCTGCTGGCGGCCGACGATCGGTGAATGCCAGTCACTGATCAGCCTTTTTAATTCGCTTGACCGCATCATTGCGCGAAACCAATATAGATGCACCACGGCGGCAAGACCGTAGAAAACAAATCGGTTGCGTTTATCTTCAAATGCGGCCACGGAGACCGAGATGATCGAATTTCGGGCGCATTTTTGTTCGTCGCGGGTTTCCGTGCGGATTATTAATGGGCTTTTCCTTCATGGATCATTTTCCGGTTTTCTTCCGAGTCGCCGCGCATTAGTCGTGGTCGACATTTATTCCAAAGTTCCGTTGTCCCGCATTTGAGGAAATGACAATGAATAGTCCCACGCAGAGCGAATCGCTGAAGCGACGCGCTAAGAATATCCGGCGGCTAGCCCTGATGATGGGTGAAGTGCAGGGCCAGGGTTATGTCGGCCAGGCGCTCGGCATTGCTGACGTCCTGGCCGTAGCCTATGGCCATGCGATGACGTACCGGTCCGAAGATCCCACGTGGGAAGGCCGTGACCGGTTCCTCTTGTCGCACGGTCACTACGCGATCGCCCATTACGCTGCGCTGATCGACGCGGGCATCATCCCGGAAGCAGAGCTCGAAACCTATGGCGGCGACGATAGTCGCCTGCCGATGTCGGGCATGGCCACCTATACCCCGGGCATGGAGATTTCCGGCGGTTCGCTCGGCCAAGGTCTGACGATTGCTGTCGGCATGGCGCTCGGGCTCAAGCTCAAGCGCAGCTCGGCATTCATCTACAACTCCATGTCGGATGGCGAGCTCGACGAGGGCTCGACCTGGGAGGCCGCGATGTCGGCCGCGCACCATCAGCTATCGAATCTGATCTGCCTGGTGGACATCAACAATCAGCAAGCAGACGGTCCCTCGACCAGCATTCTCGGCTTCGAGCCGCTTGCCGACAAATGGGCCTCGTTCGGCTGGCATGTTCAGCGCGCGAATGGCAACGACATCCTGGCTGTGCAGGACGCGTTCGACGCTGCCCGTGAACTGAATGATCCGGTACCGCGCGTCATTCTCTTCGACACGCTGATGGGTAAGGGAGTGCCCTTCCTGGAGCAGCGTACCAAGAACCATTTCATTCGCGTGGAGCAGGAAGAGTGGCAGCAGGCCCTCGCGATGCTGGACGCAAGCGACAAGGAATAATCATGAGTGAAGCTCAAAACGGAAAGAAGCCGCGCCTGACCACTTCGGCGATGATCGCCTCGATCGCCGAAGAGGGCCAAAGGACAACGGCCGCGCCGTTCGGCAACGCCCTTGCAAAGTTGGCCGCCGAGCGTCCGGAAATCGTGGGCGCCACGGCCGACCTGGCAAAGTACACGGACCTCCATATCTTTGCGCAAGCCTATCCGGAGCGATTCTTCCAGATGGGCATGGCGGAGCAGTTGCTGTTCGGCGCTGCAGGCGGTCTCGCGAAGGAAGGGTTCATCCCCTTCGTGACCACTTACGCGGCCTTTGCGACCCGACGCGCCTACGATTTCATTCATCAGGTCATCGCTGAGGAGAACCTGAACGTCAAGATGGCGTGTGCACTGCCGGGT
Organism: Cupriavidus sp. LA-1; assembly: GCF_055385985.1. Taxonomy (NCBI): domain Bacteria; kingdom Pseudomonadati; phylum Pseudomonadota; class Betaproteobacteria; order Burkholderiales; family Burkholderiaceae; genus Cupriavidus; species Cupriavidus sp. LA-1. Next base: position 1,827,170 of record NZ_AP031387.1, read on the forward strand.
CTTACCTCGGGTTACGGGCCGAGCCACCAGGCTACCGAGGACATGGCTATCCTTCGCGGCGTACCGGGCCTGGTCATCATCGATCCGTGCGATGCCCTGGAAATCGAGCAGGCCGTGCCAGCGATGGCCAATCACAATGGTCCGGCCTACCTGCGGCTGCTCCGCGGCAAGGTGCCGCTCGTCCTCGATGAGTACGACTATCAGTTCGAGATCGGCAAGGCCAAGCTCCTGCGTGATGGAGCAGAAGTTCTGGTCATCTCGTCGGGTCTCATGACCATGCGCGCGCTTGAGGCCGCCAACGAACTGCAGAAAGACGGCATCGGCGTGGCAGTGCTGCATTGTGGCACCGTCAAGCCGCTCGACGAGACCGCGATCATTGCTGAGGCATCGCGCCCCGGCCGGCTGGTGGTCGTTGCCGAGAATCATACGGTCGTGGGTGGCCTCGGCGAAGCCGTGGCCGGTGTGTTGATGCGTGCCAGCGTGCGTTCGGAGTTCCGCCAGATCGCTCTGCCTGACGCCTTCCTGGATGCTGGTGCGTTGCCAACGCTCCATGACCGTTACGGCATCTCGAAGCAGGCCGTGTGCAATTCCATCAAGGAGTGGCTGAAATGAGCGCAACGAAGGTAGGCCTGGTCGGGCTTGGAGCTATGGGCCGCGGTGCGGCGACGAACTTGATCGCCAAAGGCCGCGAGCTGGTGGCCTATGACGTCGTACCGGAAATGCGTGCGTGGCTCACGGAGCGTGGCGGACAGTTCGCCGCCTCCTTGACCGAGCTCGGTTCGAGCTGCGATCTGATCGTCTGCCTGGTGGTCAACGACGTGCAGACCGAACAGGTCCTCTTTGGCGAGGGCGGACTTGTTGGCGCGATGCGGCCTGGTTCGGTGTTCGTTGCATGTAGCACGATGTCGCCTGCATACGTCAGCCGACTCGGCGAGCGTCTTCACGAACATTCCATCACGCTGGTCGACGCGCCCGTCACGGGCGGCGCGGCTGGCGCCGCCGCGGGAACCCTGACAATCATGGCCGCGGGTCCGACAGACGCGTTCGAGTGCGCAAAGCCTGCCCTGCAGGCCTTTGGTTCGCGCGTCTATCACGTCGGCGAAAAGCCGGGCGCCGGCGCGCAACTGAAGGTCATCAATCAGCTTCTGTGCGGTGTACATCTTGCCGCTGCGGGCGAAGCCATTGCATTGGCGCGCCGGCAAGGACTGCCGCTCGACATCACGCTGGAAGTCCTGCGCAGCGGCGCCGCCAATTCATGGATGCTTGGCGATCGTGGCCCGCGCATGGTGACGGAAGCGTTCGACAACGTCACCTCCGCCGTGGACATCTTCGTGAAGGACATGAGTCTGGTGCTCGAAGCCGCGAAGGACTCGAAGTTTGCCGCGCCCCTGTCCAGCGCGGCCTTCAACGCCTTTCTAGCCGTCAGTGGCCAGGGCAAGGGACGTTGGGATGACTCTGCTGTTATGTGCCACTACGCGGTTGAGCCATTTGCCGGTGCGCAGCCGCTCCCTTCAAAGGAAAAGAAATGACTGAAGTTACCAGCCACTACGCCGATCTGGATGAAGTGACCCTGCACTACCTGAAGGCGGGCGAAGGGTTTCCGGTGGTACTGCTCCATGGCATTCCGCAGACTTCCCATGAATGGCGCTATGTCATTCCCGAGTTGGCCAAGAAATACCTGGTAATCGCTCCCGACCTGCGGGGCCTGGGCGACTCGTCACGTCCCGCCAGCGGCTATGACAAGAAGACGGTCGCCAACGATGTGTGGCAACTGCTGCAGAAGCTCAACATCAAGGAATTCTTTCTGGTCGGTCACGACTGGGGTGGTCCCACGGCCTTCTCGCTGGCCGCGCAGCATCCGGAAGCCGTGCGCAAGCTGGCGATCCTGGACGTTGCGATTCCGGGCGACGGTCACGACTTCTCGCAGAACGGTCGCCGCTGGCACCACGCCCTGTTCCGGACGCCGGACTTTCCGGAGGTGCTGTTCCAGGACCGCGAACATCTGATTATCAACTGGCTGTTCGAGAACTATGGTCACCGTCCGACTTGCATCTCCGAAGAGGACAAGAAGGAGTATCTGCGCACGTACACCAAGCCTGGTGCGATGCGGGCGATGTATTCGTTCTATCGTGCATTGCCCCAGGACGCTGCTGACAACAGCGCGATGATCTCGGCGAACGGCAAGCTCAAGATGCCGGTTCTCGCCTTGGGTGGCAGCAAGAGCTTCGGGCGTGGCATGGACACGGTCGAGTCGGTGAAGCGTGTGGCAGAAGACGTCCGCGGCGGCCTGATCCCCGATTGCGGCCACTGGGTCACCGAGGAGCAACCTGAATTCATTACGGAGCAACTGCTGACGTTCTTTGGCGGCGACTGAGACCACGGAAACTTGGCCCAGATCTGATAGATAAAACGAAGGAGACAACATGATCAATACCACCCGTCGCAGGCTCGTGCTTACGGGAGCAGGGGCACTCGGGGCTTCTGTGGCTTTCCCCGGACTCGTTTTCGGTCAAGCGAAGTTCAAGCTGAAGTGCGCGAACATCATGCCGGTCGATCATCCCTTGAACGTGCGCCTGCGAGAAGCAAGCGCAAAGATCAAGGAGCAGACCAATGGCGAGGTTGACATCCAGGTCTTCCCAGCCAGCCAGCTTGGCACCGACTCGGACATGCTAGCGCAACTGCGGGCGGGCGGTATTGACTACTTCGTGCAAACAGGTCTGGTGCTCGCGACACTAGTTCCTGTGGCGTCCATCAATGGCATTGGTTTCGCCTTCTCTGACTACAGCAAAGTCTGGGCGGCGATGGACGGTGCTTTGGGCAAGCACGTGATCAACGCCTTTAGCAAGGCGAACCTGATCGCGTTTGACAAGATGTGGGACAACGGCTTCCGGCAGACCTTGTCGTCGGCCAAGCCAATTCGTACACCTGAAGATATCAAGGCATTCAAGATCCGCGTTCCTCCGAGCCCGCTTTGGACATCCATGTTCAAGTCCATCGGCGCTTCGCCGGTGTCGATTCCGTGGGGCGAAACGTACTCTGCGCTGCAGACCAAGGTCGCGGATGGTCTCGAGAATCCTTTGGCCGGCATCTATTTCGCGAAGATGTACGAAGTTGGTAAGTACATTTCGAATACCAACCATATGTGGGATGGATTCTGGATGGTGGCCAACAAGCGTTCGTTCGAAGCCATGCCTGCGGCGACCCGCGACATCGTCACGAAGGTCATGAACGAAGGCGCCTTGAAGCAGCGCGCCGATGTCGAGAAGCTGAACAAGGACCTGCGCGCCGACCTGACCGCCAAGGGCATCCAGTTCTCCGAGGTGGATGGCAACGCGTTCCGGGCGAAGCTGCAGCAGTCCGGCTTTTACGCCGAGTGGCGCAAGCGCATGGGCGACGAGGCCTGGGGATTGCTTGAAGCCACGACCGGCAAGCTTGCCTAACTGCGGATTGGAGTTTGCGATGGATACACTGTCATCGACCGTCCCGATGGGGCGCCGAACCCTGACGGATGCGTGTGAAGGAGCTTTGCTGCGTTGCGTGGAAATTGTCGCGTCGATCATCCTTGTGGCCGAGATCGCGATTCTGTTCACGGGCGTGGTGGCGCGCTACGTACTCAACACTCCGATCACGTGGTCTGATGAACTGGCCTCGATCCTGTTTGTCTGGCTGTCGATGCTCGGTGCATCCATCGCTTTCCAGCGCGGGCAGCATATGCGCATGACGGCGCTGGTCAGCCTGGCCAGTCCGAGCCGGAAAGCGCTTCTGGAAACCGTGGCGCTTGCAGTTCCGCTCGCATTCATGGTGGCCATCATGCACCCGGCCGTCGACTACGCGCTCGAAGAGAGCATTGTCACCACGCCGGCGCTTGAAATCTCCATGCTTTGGCGTGCAGCGGCTTTGCCGACGGGCATTGGCCTCATGATCGTTTTCGCAGCGTTCCGCATCTTGAGGGAGCGCATGTTCAAGAACGTGTTGGCCGCCGCTGCGATCGCCGTGGTGATCTACGCGTTGCTCGTGGTGGCGAAGCCGGTGTTCGAGGGCCTGGGAAACTGGAACCTTTTGATTTTCTTCGTCGGGATGATCGGAACGGGCGTCGCCCTCGGCGTGCCCATTGCCTTCGTCTTTGCGCTGTCGGCGCTGACCTACGTCTTTACGTCGACGCCAACGCCGCCGATCGTCCTTGCCGGCCGCATAGACGAAGGGATGAGTCATTTGATCCTCTTGGCGGTGCCCCTGTTCGTCTTTCTCGGCCTACAGATTGAAGCGAACGGAATGGCGCGCGCCATGGTCGGCTTTCTTGCCACCCTCCTGGGGCATGTGCGCGGCGGTCTGTCGTATGTGCTGGTCGGCGCGATGTATCTCGTTTCGGGTATCTCCGGATCGAAGACGGCCGACATGGCTGCAGTGGCGCCCGCGCTGTTCCCGGAAATGCAGAAGCGCGGAGCCAAGCCTGGCGATCTTGTTGCACTACTCGCAGCGACTGGCGCACAGACGGAAACGATTCCGCCCAGCATCGTGCTCATCACGATCGGATCTGTTACAGGGGTGTCCATTTCGGCCCTGTTCACCGGTGGCCTTCTGCCGGGCGTGGTGCTTGGGGTGACGCTTTGCTCCGTTGTGTGGTGGCGCTACCGTCATGAGGACCTCTCCTCAGTAAAGCGAACGAACAAGGGCGAGATTGGCAAGGCGTTCGTCGTGGCGTTCCCGGCGTTGGCGCTGCCGTTCGTGATCCGCTCCGCCGTGGTCGAGGGTATGGCGACCGCGACAGAGGTGTCGACAATCGGCATCATCTACTCGCTAGTGGTCGGCCTGCTGGTGTACCGGTTCTTTGATATCAAGCGCATGGGCCGGATGCTGGTGGAAACGGCGTCTCTGTCGGGGGCCATCCTCTTTATCATCGGCGCCGCCACGGCAGTTGCCTGGGCGCTCACCCAGTCTGGGTTTTCCAAAGATCTGGCCACGCTGATGCATACCTTGCCCGGTGGCGCGGCGATGTTCATGGCGGTATCCATCATCGCCTTTGTCATCCTCGGGAGTGTCCTGGAGGGCATCCCTGCAATTGTCCTGTTTGCGCCACTGGTGTTCCCGATTGCGCGTGAAGTGGGCGTGAACGAGGTTCACTATGCGATGGTGGTCGTGCTGGCCATGGGCCTTGGCCTGTTCATGCCTCCGGTTGGCGTCGGGTACTACGCCGCTTGCGCCGTTGGGCGGGTCGATCCGAGTGCCGGTTTGCGTCCAATCTGGGGCTACATGATCGCTCTTTTCGTGGGTCTCGTTCTGGTTGCGATGATCCCGTGGCTGTCGATCGGCTTCCTTTGAGTTGAGCGGACGTTTGGCCCGTGGGCCTCCATCATTACGGTGGAGGCTCTTTTTTGTCTCCTAGACGTTCGTCAGGTTGATCAACCGAGCCTCGCGTTGACCCTCCATTAGGAATACGCTAGTGTATGCATTATTGTGGAAAAAGTGCCATATGAGGCATTTTGAGGCGCGTATTAGGAGGCGAACATGGGATCTCCCACCAGGGAGCGTTTGAGCGGAGACGAGCCCGAGGCGACTACGTTGCCTGAAGCCGCCTACAAGGTCATTCGGGACAATATTCTGGACAATCGCTGGCCGCCCGGCTATCAGGCCACAGAGCAGGAGGTCGCGAATCAGTTGAACATGAGCCGTACCCCGGTTCGTGAAGCGCTGCTGCGCTTGCAGCAAGAGGGCCTGGTGGAGGTTCGCCCCCGGCATGGAATGCATGTGTTGCCGGTCTCCCCGGCGGACATGAAGGAAATCTATGAAGTCCTGACATCCCTCGAGTCGACCGCAGCGGAGTTGACGGCTGCGAGGAAGTTAAGCGCGAAAGAATTGCAGCCTCTGGAGGAGGCCTCAGAGGCCATGGATGCTGCTCTCAAACGAGATGATCTAGAGGCATGGGCGAAAGCGGACGAGGCGTTCCACTCCCAACTGTTGATGCTTTGCGGCAATCGCATGCTGCGGCAGATGGTATTGAACACGTGGGACCGTGCGCACCGGGCCAGGATGGTCACGTTGAAGTTGCGTGCGAAACCGATCCATTCCACCCGTGAGCATCGGGCGCTGTTGAAGGCAATCAGAAAAGGTGACCCGGTTGCGGCACGCGATGTCCAGCGAGCTCATCGTGAGCGCGCCGGTACTGAGTTGCTTGAATTGCTCCAGCGCCTGGGCCTCCAGCGCCTGTAGAGGCTCCTGACCTCTAGCGTCGGCGTTCAGGCCGGCGCTGTCTTGCGCCGCCGCGTCGCGTGCCTCCGTCCCTAAAAGCAAATCCGATCCGGGGGCACGCAGCGCTGTGTGCGCCCCGCAGAAGAACTGCTTCTGACTTCCCTCCGGTGGGCAGTACCTCCGTCTTAGTTTCCCTGCTGGCATTCAAAGGTGCCGGAAGGCGAACACTTCGCAATCCATCGGCTTTCGTCCGCGTCCGGCTCGCTCGTAATCGCCTCTGTCTCAATTGACATCCCTCTTGCCAGCCGCTATAACGTATGCATTAACGTATTCATTAACGTATGCGATGTGGCGTAAGGAGAGAGACGAGATGAATGCTGCAACCACCCAGGCTCTGGATATCGCTGTTCTTCCCGGGGATGGAATTGGCAGGGAGGTCATGGCCGCTTGCCTGGAGGTCCTGAAGGCTGCCGAAAAAGTTTCCGGTGTTCCGTCGCTGAACTACACGGTCCACAACGCGGGCGCCCAGTACTACGCAGAAGCGGGGGAGGCGCTCCCCGCGGGCACGCTAAAGGCGTGCAAGGAGTCGAATGCGATTCTTTTCGGGGCCATGGGTTGGCCGGATATCCGGCACGCAGACGGGACCGAGATCATTCCCCAGCTCGATCTCCGGATGGAATTGGGTCTCTATGCCGGAGTCAGACCGATCCGATGGTTCCCTGGTCTGCCAAAGGTGCTGACGGATGAACGCGCGAGGCAGATCGACTTCGTCCTGGTCCGTGAGCAAACCGAGGGCTTGTTTTATGCCCGGGGACGTGGACGTATCGAGAATGATCAAGAGGCCTACGACACCATGCAAATTACGCGGACGGGTAGCGATCGCGTGAGCGAGTATGCCTTTCGCATTGCGGAGCAACGCAAGGCACAGGGCAAGTCGGCGCGCGTGACGTGCGTCGATAAGGCCAACGTATTTGCTTCGATGGCGTTCTTCCGGAAAGTTTTCGACGAGGTCGCCCTGCGGCATCCGGGGATCGATCGTGATCACGCATACGTCGATGCGATGGCGCTCACCATGGTCAAGAAGCCGTGGACACTCGATGTGATGGTCACGGAAAACATGTTTGGCGACATCCTCTCGGACCTCGCAGCGGGACTGATCGGTGGAATGGGGATGGCTCCCTCCGCGGATATCGGCGACAACCACGGCCTGTTCCAACCCGCGCACGGCACTGCACCGGACATCGCGGGGCAAGGAAAAGCCAATCCGTGCGCGATGTTCTTGTCGGCAGCAATGATGCTTGACTGGCTCGCCTTCAGGCATGACGAGCCGAAGTTGGCCATGTGTGGCCGGCTGATCGACAAGGCCGTCGAGCATGCATTGTCGGTTGGCCAGGTTGTGCCGATGGAATTCGGCGGCCCGGCCGGAACCGCAGCAATGACAAAGGCAGTCATCGACGCGCTGCCGTCGGTCATGCGCGAGATCGGATGATGGACAACTCGCCCCTGTCGATGCAGGTAGCGCACGTCGTGACGGTGAAACTCAAGGTCTTGGCCGAGCATGTGGGCAAGTTCCGCTCCGCAATCCTCCAGAACGCGAGCACTTCCCTGGAGCTAGAGCCCGGGTGCCTGATCTTCGATGTGTGCGAAGACCCAGATTCCCCAGTCTTCTTCCTTTACGAAATCTACGCGAGCGCAGAAGCGTTCGCCGAACATCTCGCAAGCGAGCATTTCAAGGCATTCGATGTGCAATCGTTGCCGTGGGTTGCGGAAAAGCAGGTGATGCAGTTCAAGCGATTGCTTCCGGATGCTTTGCCCGTTCCAGCACGAGGATTGACATGAAAAGAGACACTTCAACGGTAAAGACGATTGTGTTCGACACGTTTGGCACGGTCGTGGATTGGCGCGGAAGCATCATCTCGGACCTGACCAAGTGGGGCGTCCAAAACGACGTAAAGGCGGACTGGGCAAGTTTCGTCGACGCATGGCGTGGCCGCTACGAACCCCAGAAGGACCGCGTCCGACGCGGCGAAATCCCGTGGACGAACATCGATGAGCTTCACTTTGAAGCGTTGACGAGCCTTCTTCCTGATTATGGGCTCGAATCACTCTCCGACGCACAACGCCAGCATGTGAACCGTGTGTGGCATCGGTTGAACGCGTGGCCGGATGCGGTGGCGGGGTTGCAGCGACTCAAGTCGCGTTACGTGATTGGGCCATTGTCCAACGGCAACGTTGCGCTGCTCGTCAATATGGCGAAGCATGCCGGGCTTGGCTGGGACTCGATCTTCTCTTGTGAGCACTTCCAGCGTTACAAGCCGCACCCGGACACCTATCTTGGCGTGTGTCGGCAGATGTATCAGAAACCGCACGAAGTCATGATGTGTGCTGCCCACAACTATGACCTCAAGGCGGCTCGCTCAGTTGGCCTGCTTACCGCCTTCATTCCACGGCCGACCGAGTATGGGCCCGGTCAAACCACGGATCTGGAACCAGTAGAAGACTGGGACGTTGTCGCCACCGACCTCGAGGATCTGGCGCGACAGTTGAACACCTAAAGACTCGTACAAAAGAATCTAGGAGACAGCAATGATCAACTTCAAAGTCACGGTGAGTGCTGTCGCGCTTGCCGCGCTGGCCAGCACCGCATACGGCCAGGTGGCGTGGCCCACCAAGCCGATTACCTTCGTCGTTCCCAGCGCACCTGGCGGCTCCACGGACTACATTGCACGGCAAGTCTCGGAGCCGTTGTCGAAGGCATTGGGTCAGTCGATCATCATCGAGAATCGGCCGGGTGGCGCTGGCAACATCGGTGCAGAGGTCGCTCTCCGCAACGGCGGAGATGGCTACACGTTCCTCGTCCAGTACTCCGGCTATCACGTAGGCAACCCGGCGCTCTTTCCGGGAACGATGCGCTGGAACCCCGAGAAGGACTACACGGGCGTAGCCATGCTGATGCGCGCGCCTCACGTCATTGCAATTGGCAAGGATCTGCCGCCGAACAACCTGAAGGAGCTGATCGAATACGGCCGCAAGAATTCCCGCGGCCTGTCGTATGCGTCTTCCGGGCCTGGCTCGATCCAGCACATTGCGGGTGAAATGCTGCGCGAGCGGACTCACATCCCGATGACTCACGTCCCGTACAAGGGGTCGGCACCGGCGATGACTGACCTGATCAGCAGCCAGGTCGACATGATCATCACCACGCCGCCCACGGTCATGGGCCACGTGCAATCCGGCAAGGTCAAGGTGCTGGCCTACACCGCTGCCAAGCGGCATCCCGCGCTGCCCAACGTCCCGACGTCTGCGGAGGCAGGCCTGCCCGGCTATGAAGTTGAATCGTGGTTCGCGCTGTACGCACCGTCGGCCACCCCGAAACCGATCATCAATAAGCTGTCAGAGGCCATCAAGAAAGTCGTCGAGAGCGATGCGGTGCGCTCAAAGGTAGAAGCACAAGGAGCCTTCGCGACGTATATGACCCCCGCACAGTTGGATGCCTTTACAAAAAAGGAAATGGTCGCCTGGGCGGACATCATCCGCACCGCAAGGATCAAGGGCGAGTAAGCACGCTGCAACCGCTCAGGACATGCGGTGTTCGCGGGCGGCGGCGCAGGGCGGCGTAGCCGTGTCGGCGGGTTCGCACGTGGAGGAAGGGCGGGGTACCTGTGCCGAGTTTTTCGCCTCATCCGTCGGAATGACGGCAGGGACGTAGCCATAGTTGTTGGAGAAAGACATGAGTCAGCGGCGCGAGCGCCATACGAAGGTTTTGGCAACACTGGGGCCGGCGTCATCGAGCCCCGAAGTGATACTTAAGCTGTTCCAGGCGGGGGCGGACACCTTCCGCCTGAACTTCAGCCACGGCACCCACGAGGATCACGCGAACCGACTGCGCCTGATCCGCGAGATTGAGTCGATCGCCGGGCGCCCCATTGGCGTGCTGCTGGATCTGCAGGGCCCCAAGCTGCGCCTTGGCACGTTCGCCGACGGGCCGGTCAAGCTCATCGCCGGCCAACCGTTTCGGCTGCAGCTCGCACCGGTGGTCGGTAACTGGCAGGTCGCGCATCTGCCTCATCCGGAGATCTTCGAGGCACTGTCGCCGGGCAATGCGCTGCTGATCGACGACGTCCGACCGCAGCGGCGACTGCAGTATCGGTGTCGTTCACGCAAACCGGACCGGGCGCATCGACTTCAACCTGCTTTCCGTTTTGCGCAAGCTCCCAGCGATAGAGCGTATTGTCACCCAGCCGCATTCGAACACAGGAGTGGTGGACGAGGTCTTGCGGTGACTTCGGTCTACCGCGCCTTGCGAAGTACGCTGGTGATCCGATGACGATCATCGAAGCCTTCGTGTCAGCGGAACTGCCACCATAGCCTGTGGCACCGTGTCGCCATACGCATGCCCGCGTCATAGCCCTCCTCGACGATGTCCACCATGCGATCTTCGGCCGTATCTCGACTTCTACATCGGGGTGAGACGCAAAGAATGGCCGGTAAGGTGGGCGACAAAAGCAAGCGGGAGGCATCGCGCGGAACCTTGATCCGTATGCGTCCAGCCGGTGAGCCTCGATAGCGTTCCAGGGCGTGGACGGCGTCCTGGATCTGGGTAAATCCGGCGCTCAACTGTTCCGCGAGCGCGGCGCCGGAGGCAGTGGGGGAGACCGAGCGGGTCGTGCGGTTCAGAAGCTTGACACCCATCCTCGCCTCAAGGTGCCGCATGGTGTGGGAAAGCGCGGACGTTGTCACGCCGAGTTCGGCTGCCGCGTCTCTGAAGCTGCGACGGCGGACGATGACCAGAAACACATTTAAGTCGGCGAGATCGGATCGAGATATTGGGGGCCTGATTCAGGGTCCGGTCTCCTGCATCGGTCTTGGAACATGGGCGATTGGCGCTGAAAGCGGGGAGATTCGAGTGACGCTATTTCAATTGCCACGATCCGCAAGGCGGTAGACGGAGGTGTCAAACCGATTGATACGACGCCCATCTATGGTCGGGCGCGGGGCGGAGCGAGGTAGCCACCGCTCCTGGCCGTGAGCTCGGATGAGGTAGGGAATGCCGACGTTGGCAAGAGCGACCACCATAAGGCGATATATAGGGCTTGCGGCCGATGTCGAAGCCACTGCGGCCGTTCGCCAAGCTAGACGCGAAAGACCGGGATTGGCTGGTCTCGGACCCATGCCCGCCGCGAAACGGCGATTATTTCTGACCGACCCCGAGCGGTCGTCCGCAGCGGGGCTCGCAATCATCTCTTCATCGGTGGCAGGGCTCGTCGGGCCAGCAAACGGACACTTGAAGACCAGTTGCTGAACTGGAATCCTTTGGTCGCCGTAGATTGCCTCCACGGCAGCGTGCATGGACTGCTCGCAGAAGCATGACTAAGGTCGCTGTCTGCGCATGTCGAGTGAGACTTGCAAAACTGGACTATAATTCCCGGTCGTGCCATACGGTCCATTACCCGGCGACCAACATATGAAACTTGCGAACCCAGCAAAAGCACCTGCCGGTCACCACGCGGGCGATGAAAAGTTCGCCTCCGTCGAGCGCTATTCTTCGGTCGCGCGAACTGTGGAAATTCTCTCGGATGCGTGGGGGTTTCTGGTTCTGCGCGAGTGCTTCTTCGGTGTCCGGAGGTTCGAGCAATTTCAGGCGCTGCTTCAAGTGCCTCGTACGACGCTGGTGCAACGCCTTACGAAACTCACTGAACTGGGCATCCTGACCAAGGTGCCGGTTGGCGGTCGGCATGAATACCGCTTTACCGATGCCGGGCGGGATCTGTATCCGACAATGCTTTCCCTCCTTGCGTTCGGGGACAAATGGCTCGCTGGTGAAGACTTGCCACCACTCCAGCTATTCCACAAGTCGTGCGGCCATTCGTGTTCTCCGCGTGTAGCCTGCTCGCATTGTAAACAGAGCATCGACGCAAAGCGGGTGCGCTACCGGGATGGTCCTGGAGCTGGCAGCGAGGTTCGCACGGAAGTGAGGCAACGGTCGCGGCGGACTTCTGATCCTGCTGTACTGGAGCGTGTTCGGCCATGTTCTGTGGCTCGAACCCTGCAGATTATTGGCGATCGCTGGTCGTTCCTTGTCATACGAGAGTTCTTCTACGGGGTGCGTCGGTTTGATGAATTTCAATCTCGTTTAGGGATTGCCACAAACATTCTTGCCGACAGGCTTCAGCGGCTGACGGAAGAGGGGATCATCACAAAACGCCAATATCAGGAACGACCCGCCCGTTTTGAGTATCTCATGACTGAAATGGGGCTTGATCTTTACGGGGCGATGCTCGTGATGATGCGCTGGGGCGACAAGTGGCTCTCCGGCGGTAAGCCTCCGCTGACGCTGCGGCATAGCGACTGTGATCACGATTTCTACGCCAAAGTGGTCTGTGACCAGTGCGGCGAGGAGTTGAATCCTCACGATGTTTCTTACTCCCTACGCTACGAACTGAACGCGCCCCTTTCGGCTGCCGCTTAGTCGCTAGCCGCTCCCGCCTCTAACTACCCGCTGCCTCGTCCGACTGCGACGAGGTGAGCAGTCTCTCCTGGACGATTGCGGGTCCTCCCGCCGTGCCTCAGTCCGCCCGCACACCTCTCCCGTCGCTTCGCGCCCTATGGGTTCCTTCCTCGGTGGTTCTTAGGGAAAAAGGTACTTGCATAACTAAATTGTAGTGGCTACGCTTTGCCAAAATAAGAGGGTCTTCGCGGAAATGCGATGACTTGGTCGCTTGCATTGGCAGAGTTCAGACGACGGAGACAGAAATGAAAAAGAGTGTCTTATCGAGCATTGTTGCTGCACTATCTTTCTTCACGATCACTGGTCAAGCGCTGACTCAGGGCAGGATTTCCGATGATGCGGTGAAGATTGGTGTGCTGACCGATATGTCCGGGCAGTTTTCACACGAATCCGGGGAGGGCGCCGTCACAGCGGTGAAGATGGCTGTGCAGGACTTTGGCGGCAAAGTCCTAGGCAAGCCAATTGAAGTCATCGTGTCCGATCACCAGAACAAGCCTGACGTGGCGGCTACGCGGGCACGGGAGTGGTTCGACACTCGCGGGGTGGACATGGTCACGAACCTGATCAATTCTGCGGTCGCGCTGTCCGTCGTAAACGTCGCGAAGGAGAAAAACCGGATGGCTATCGTCAACGGATCCGGGTCATCGCGACTTACCGGCGAAGCATGCACGCCAAACAGTATCCATTACGCCTATGACACCTATGCGCTTGCTACTGGCACAGCGAAGGCGCTGATAGGGCAGAAGCTGGATTCGTGGTACTTCCTTACTGCGGACTATGCCTTTGGTCACTCACTTGAAGCGGACGCGATGCAAGTGGTGAGGGCCAGCGGCGGCACTGTGGTGGGAGCCATCCGCTATCCTGTCGACGCGAGCGATCATTCCTCATTCCTGCTACAGGCGCAGGCCTCCAAGGCGAAGGTGGTGGCGCTGGCCGGGTCGGGGAAAGGATTCGTCAACGCAATGAAGGCTGCATCGGAGTTCGGACTCGCGGGAAAGCAGAAGGTCGCGGGCCTGCTGGTGTGGGATACAGACATCCACGCCCTTGGCCTGAAGCAAGCCCAAGGGCTTGTCCTCACTACTGCGTTCTATTGGGATCGTAATGAAGCCACGCGTGCCTGGGCGAAGCGTTTCTACGACAAGATGAAGCGGATGCCGCATATGGGCGACGCAGGAGATTACTCATCGACGATGCACTACCTCAAGGCCGTCCAGGCCGCAGGCACGGACGACGCTAGCGCCGTCATGGCGAAAATGAGGGAGATGCCCATCAACGACTTCTTCGCGACGAACGGCCACATTCGCGCTGACGGTCGAATGGTCCATGACATGTACGTCTATCAGGTCAAGGCGCCGAGCGAGTCAAAGTATCCGTGGGACTACCTGACTCTGCTGAAGACGATTCCCGGAAGCGAAGCTTTCCGACCGCTAGCGGAGAGCAAGTGCCGATTGATTGCAAAGTAGTCGCGATACTGGCTCCATGCCTGGAGCGGCTCGCCCGCCGCTCCGCACGCTGCGCCGAATGCCCATGAAGTCGCGTGTCGCACCGCTTCGCACCGCGTCTGTCAGGCGACGCCGTCCATATTCCATATGTTGATGCGGCCGAATCGTATCCAGGCCTCGGGTGTGGTCTACGAAAGTTCTCGCTCGTCGCCTTCAGAGCTGACCTCCTAGTCATGCGCCGCGATCGAATTCCTGGACTGACTCCAGATCCCAATGCCGAGGAGCAACCGGCTACGTTGCCTTGCAACAAGGGCGATCACGACCTGCTGGCCTTGGGAGAGCGCATCCGATCGCTGCGGGCATCGCGGGGCATGTCGCGCAAGGACCTTGCGCGACATGCCGGCGTTTCGGAGCGCTATCTGGCAATGCTGGAGGGCGGTGCTGGCAACGCTTCGGTGCTGCTGTTGCGCAAAGTAGCGAGCGGGTTGGACGTGTCGCTGCCAGTGGTGTTGGCGGAGGTAGACGGCTTTAGAGGGCAGCATGCCACCGACTTCGCGCAAATGATCCAGTGGTTGGCGCAGTTGTCGGACGAAGATTTCAAGCGTGCGCGCGACATATTTCGCCGTACCTTTGCGCCAACAGGCGTGGCCAGTGAAGCGCGCAATCGCCGTATCGCACTGATTGGCCTGCGGGGCGCGGGCAAGTCTACGCTGGGCCGGGCGCTAGCAGAGGTCCGAAATGTGCCGTTTATAGAGTTGCACGCCGCAATTGAGCGTGAGGCTGGTACAAGCCTGTCGGAAATACATGCGCTGTATGGACAGGCGGCCTATCGCCGCTATGAATCACGGGCGCTCGAGCGTACGGTGCGCGAGCATGACCGGTTCGTGATAGCCGCGCCGGGTAGCCTGGTGTCTCAGCCCGCCACGTTTAATCTCCTCCTGGCGCAGTGCTATACCGTCTGGGTGCGGGCGTCGCCGGAAGAACATATGGCGCGAGTAGTGGCCCAGGGCGATATCCGGCCCATGGAAGGCAACAGCGAAGCCATGACCGATCTGCGGCACATTCTTCATGCGCGCGCACCTCTCTACGCCAGAGCGGATCTGACGCTCGACACGAGCGGCGAAGATGCTGCGACTACGCTGCAAAGACTACACGCACAGCTCCCGATTACCGATATCTAGCTCGAAACGATGGAGGCCATTCGTGGGCCATGTGGCGCGTTGTGCCTCCAGATTCTGGCGAGCCCACTTAGAGCGAACTGCGCTGCCGCCGCGCTGTGACATTGGCTGTTCGCTGCAAACGAGCCGGTTCTCTTTCGACCATCGCCCGGAGGTGGCGCGATCCTTCAGTGGGCGTCCGGCGCCCAGGTCTAGGTTGCTTCCATTTGTGGTGAGCACGATCAGTTTCCGACGAGATGTCGCTAGTGGACCACTAGGGCATCTTGGGGCAGGGCGATCGCCGGCCAGCCGGCAGCCATGGCATCTAGCGTTGCGGACACAAACCTGACATCGCCTTCATCGGCGAGGGATTTCTGCTGCTAATGCAAGTGCCTAAAAGGTTGCATTGAACTTCAAAACCTAAGTTTTCTCTTGCATAGCAGCTTCAATAGTCTAATAATGCAAGTGACACTCGCACCTAACCCATCGTCATGAAAAGCTTCGAATTTCACAATACTCGGTCGTTGGTAGTCGAACGTGGCGGCGCCGCGAAGTTGCATGAGCGCATCGCGGCGATGAACTGCCGCAGTGTGCTCATCGTCACGGATCCGGGCCTGCTGGCAGCGGGCGTCCTCGAGGGCGCGTTGGCTGGGCTCGCCGATCATGGTCTGCGCGCAACGGTGTTTTCGGACGTGCAGGCTGACCCGCCGGAACACGTGATTCTTGCCGCGGTTGCTGCCGCAAGAACTGCCGAGGCGGATTGCGTTGTCGGCTTTGGCGGCGGAAGCTCGATGGACGCAGCCAAACTCGCGGCCTTGCTGGCGCGCAGCGGCGAACAGATCGGAGAAGTCTATGGCGTCAACCAGGCAAAGGGACCGCGCCTGCCGCTGATCCTCGTGCCGACAACCGCCGGTACCGGTTCCGAAGTGACGCCGATTTCGATCGTGACCACTGGCATCGGGGAAAAGAAAGGCGTCGTCTCTCCAGTGCTCCTGCCCGATGTGGCTCTGCTCGATGCCGAGTTGACGTTGGGGCTGCCGTCCCATGTCACCGCGGCAACTGGGATCGATGCCATGGTGCATGCCGTCGAGGCGTTCACCAGCAAACGGCTGAAGAATCCCATCTCCGATTGCCTTGCGCGAGAAGCACTCAGCCTGCTCTCAGGATCCATTCGACCGGCGTGCGTCGATGGGGGAGACCTGGACGCTCGCGAGCAAATGCTGATCGGTGCCTGTCTGGCTGGCATGGCCTTCGCCAATGCTCCCGTTGCCGCAGTACATGCCTTGGCGTACCCGATCGGGGCGAGATTCCACGTGCCGCATGGTTTGTCCAACTCGCTGGTCCTCGCACCCGTGATCCGGTTCAACATGGTCAGCGCGGCCGCCCAATATGCGGAACTGGCGCCCATCGTCGTGCCGGGGGCGACAGGAAGCGAGCAACAGAAGGCTCGAACCCTGGCGAAGTATCTGGGCGATCTGGCTGGTGATCTCGGCCTTCCGACGCGGCTGCGTGATGTTGGAATTTCCGAACTCGATCTGAGCCTGCTTGCGTGTGATGCGATGAAGCAAACACGGCTGCTGATCAACAATCCGCGAGAGCTTGGCTTTGATGACGCAGTTTCTTTGTATCAGGAGGCGCTGTGAGCGAGAAGGCTGTTCCTACCAAGCGCGAGTCATATTGGCATTTCGAAACAATGCCGACTCGCTGGGGCGATAACGATTCCTATGGCCACGTCAATAACGTTGTGTACTACGCGTTCTTTGACAGCGCCGTGAACCGACACCTTATTCAACGTGGCGTTCTCGATATTGCCGCGAGCGAGATCGTAGGGCTGGTCATCGAGACACGTTGCACCTTCTTCGCCTCCATGGGGTTTCCGGACATTGTCAATGTCGGACTCAAGGTGGTGCATCTGGGAAAAAGCAGTGTCCGTTATGAGATTGCTCTTTTCCGGAACGACGCCGACGAGTGTTCCGCACTGGGGCACTTTGTTCATGTCTACGTTGATCGTGCCACGAATCGACCGGTGCCCATTCCCGATGCAGTCCGCACAGTGCTGCAGGCATTGTCGGATTAAGCGGAAAGATCAGATAATTAGGAGGGACAACAGATGGAAATGGTTGGTGAGGCACGCCTCGAAGCGTCACGCGAGTTGGTGTGGGAGGCTCTCAATGACCCCGCCGTTCTGCAATCGAGCATTCCTGGATGCGAATCGCTCGAGCGGACCGCTGACAACGAATTCACGGCAACGGTCGTTTCAAAAGTAGGTCCGATCAAAGCACGGTTTGCCGGTAAGGTCACCCTGTCCAACATGGTGCCGCCCAAGAGCTATACGTTGACCGGAGAGGGATCGGGTGGCGCCGCAGGATTCGCCAAGGCGGATATTGAAGTTTCCCTGGACGCGCTTGAGCCGACTGTGACGATGCTACGGTACGGCGTCAAAGCCAACGTTGGCGGGAAGCTTGCACAACTCGGCTCGCGCATGATCGATGCCGCGGCACGCAAGTCGGCCGATGATTTCTTCGAACTGTTCGGCCAACAGGTGAATTCGCGGGCGGAGAAGGCGGCTCCCACCAACGGAGCATCCTTTGATATCAGCGAGTTGGTAGCCGTGGCGCCGGCAGCGGACCCAGTCGAGTCGGTAGCCTCGACTGCGAGCCACGCCGCCGGCGCGAGCCCTGCGGTGGAATCGCACGGTGCGACGCGCCACGCTTTGGAGGAGGCGCCTGCTCCGGCGGCACCAGCGAAAAGCGCGGCAACTCCGCAGCCGCAGGTTGCAGCGCCGAGTCCGGCAGCCCACCAGGCCGAAGTGATGGATGTCCTGATATCGGAGAAGATCAAGGTATGGATCTCCGACCAGATCGCTGTGGTGACGCTGAATCGGCCAAAGAGCCGCAACGCGATGACATATGCGATGTGGCTGGCAATCCCGACCATCCTCGCCGCCCTCGATAGGAATCCGGAGGTGCGAGCCGTTCTGATCACGGGTGCGGACAAGGATTTCTGTGCAGGCGCCGACATCGCGGAGTTCGAGAAGGTTCGCTCCGATGTCGCACAGGCGACTGCCTATGAGGTGGCGGTAGACGCTTGCTGTGATGCGATTACCAAACTGTCGAAGCCCACCATTGCGGTGCTGCGGGGCTACTGTCTCGGCGGCGGTGCGCATCTCGCAATGTCCTGCGATTTTCGCTTCGCGGCTGCCGATGCGATGTTTGGCATTCCTGCCGCACGGCTCTCGATCATCTATGGCGTGAAAGGAACGCGCAAGCTGTTGTCGCTTGTTGGGGTCTCCGAGGCAAAGATGATCCTCTACGGCGCACAACGCTTCGACGCCGCGAAGGCTCGCCGCATCGGGTTCGTGGATCGCGTCGCCGGCCTGCCCAACGAGAAGCCCACGCTCTCCATCTGGGAGCGGATCATCGGAGCCAAAGCACGGCCGGCACAGGGCGGCGATCCGATGGCAGATGCGAGAGCATTTGCCTCCTCGCTCACGGTCAATGCGCCCTTGAGCATGGCAGGCGCCAAGTACTTGCTCAACGGAATGGCCGGAAGCACGAGCGGCTTGGATCTGGCTCGCGCCGAGGCACTGATCGCGGCCGCAGCGGGTAGCGACGACTACCGCGAAGGTCGCGAGGCGTTTGCCGCGCGGCGCGAGCCCAAGTTCCAGGGCCGCTGACGAGAACTGAAATGAAACCAGCTCCCTTTGATTACCGTGCGCCCGACACCATCGACGAGGTCGTCGAGTTGCTCGCGGCCCATGGCGGGGACGCCAAGATCATGGCTGGCGGGCAGAGCCTGACTCCTATGCTCAACTTCCGAGTCGTGCGTCCAAGTCTGATCATTGATGTCAGTCGCCTAATTGAGTTCGACTATGTGCGACCGCGTGCGGATGGTGGCCTGACGATCGGCGCCTTGACGCGTCATCGCATGCTGGAAACCTCGGCCCTCGTTGCAAGCCGCTTCCCGGTGATCCCCGAAACGATGGTGCACGTCGCGCACTTGGCCATCCGGAATCGGGGAACCATAGGCGGCAGCCTGGCCCATGCGGATCCCGCAGCGGAGCTTCCCATGATCTCCCGCCTCCTGGACGCGCAGATCGTAGCCCGATCGGTCCGTGGTGAGCGGTCAATCGATTCCAAGGATTTCTTCCTGGGGCCCCTAACCAATGCGCTCGAGGAAGACGAGATGGTGATTCGTGTCGAGGCGCCCGGATTACCTCCTGGCATGGGTTGGTGCTTTCAGGAATTTTCGCGTCGCGCAGGAGACTTTGCCTTGGCCGCGGTGGGCGTCCTCCTTGAGGTGCGCGACAGCACGATTCAGCAAGCACGTGTCGCCATGATGGGGGTCGGCGACACTCCACTGCGACGCACGGATGCCGAAGAAATCCTGGTAGGAAAGTCCTTGTCGGACCCCGTGATTGCCGAAGCAGTGCGAGCGGCTTGCGCAACGCTCGAGCCAAGTCTCGACCTGCACGCATCCCCAGAATTCCGCCGCCATCTGGCCGGCGTTCTCATGGAGCGCGTGTTGCGCAAGGCATGGCAACGCGCGATTGGAGACAAGACATGAGCGAAGCAAAGATCCCCCTTCATCCGGTCTGGATGCTGATTAATGGCGAACCTTGTGAGCGAGAGGTTGAACCGCGGTTGCTGCTGTCTGACTTTCTACGGCACACGCTGGGCCTCACGGGTACCCATGTTGGGTGCGAGCATGGTGTGTGCGGCGCCTGCACGGTGATTGTCGATGGCGACAGCGTCCGTTCGTGTTTGATGCTTGCCGTACGGGCCAACGGCTGCGACGTTCGCACAGTAGAAAGCATGGGCACGATTGACGCCCTCAGTCCATTGCAGGAGGCCTTTCGAGAACACCATGGCCTGCAGTGCGGGTTCTGCACGCCCGGCATGCTGGCCACGTGCTCGGATGCGCTTGGAAAGTACCCGCTGACATCGGACGAAGAGATTCGTGATGTCCTGTCGGGAAACCTCTGTCGCTGCACCGGCTACCAAGGCATTGTGGAAGCGGTGCACGTATGCGTCGCCGCGCGCAATGCGCTTCGTGATGCTGCGGCAGACACCAATCAGGAATAGGCGAAGAGACATCCCATGAAGATGCATATCCTGAGCGGCGGTCGGCTGCGCATGCGCAAGAGCGTTTATCTGCCGGAGGCAGAGCGCACTGAGACGATCGACTTGCCCGTATCTTGTGTTCTGCTTAGTCATGCACAGGGCAACATCCTGTTTGACACGGGCTGCCATCCCAGCACGAGTCACGATGCTGCTAGCCGCTGGGGTGCGATGGCGAAGGCCATGGTGCCTGTCGGTGGAGAACAGGACAACGTAGTGTCGGAGCTTGCGACACTGGGCTTGGTGCCCGAAGACATCGACGTTGTCGTCAACTCCCACTTCCATTCGGACCATTGCGGTTGCAATGAGTTCTTCAAGCGCGCAACGATCTATTGCCATCGCAAGGAGCTGGAGGCCGCACAGGGTAGCGATGCTGTTCAGCGCGGATACATCCCGGCGGACTGGCAACACCCGATGCCCACGGTCACGGTCGACAGCGAACACGATCTCTTCGGAGACGGCCGACTGACGCTGCTGCCCCTGCCAGGGCATACGCCCGGCATGCTTGGCGCGGTCGTGAGCCTGTCGCGCGATGGCAGCTTTCTCCTGGCGGCAGATGCGGTAGCTCTGCGGGAGAACCTCGATCGCGAAGTGATGCCCCGCAATACGTGGGACCCGAATGCTGCGTTGGCTTCGCTTCGAGAAATTCAGCGATTGCAACGGGCCGGAGCCACCGTGCTTTTTGGCCACGATGCGGTGCAGTGGGAGGGGCTCCGGAAAGGAGCAGAAGCATATGAATGACCACGACAGTCACGTCGCACAACCGCAGGATACCGAGGCGGAAGTTGGCAGGGAAGGGCAAAAGCTCGTCGGAAAGCCTGTCCGCCGCGTGGAGGATGCAAGGTTGCTGACGGGGTTGGGGCGCTATGTCGACGATGTGCCTGCAGGACATGCGCTCCACATGGCCTTGGTACGGAGCGATCAACCGCACGCGCGTATCGTGGATATCCGCATAGCCGCGGCCAAGACGATGCCAGGTGTGGTGGGTGTCTATACCTGGTCCGACCTGGCACATCTGGTAAAGCCCGCGATTGCCACCTCTCGCATGAGCGGCTATCAGCCAACGCCTATTCACGCGCTCGCAAATGGCGTGGTCCATTTCGTAGGCGAGCCTGTCGTGGCCATTGTCGCCCGTAGCCGATATGAGGCCGAGGATGCAATGGACGGTATCGAGATCATCTACGAACCGCTACCAGTCGAAACAAATCCTGAAGCTGCCGCGCAGCCCGGTGCACCAGTCTTGCATGAGGGGTTCGAGAGCAATGTTCTCGTGGAGCGTGCATTTGTGCGCGGTGAGGTCGACACGGCTTTCGCAAATGCCGCGCTAGTTGTTTCGGGGAAGTTCAGGTTCCACCGCAAAACGTCTGCGGCCATGGAGCCTCGTTGCTACTTTGCGGACGTGGACCCCGGCCGCGATTCGCTGACGCTGTACACCTCCAGCCAGGTGCCGGGAATCGTGCGGGATGCGCTGGCAGATCTCCTCGATATGCCGGGCAACAGGTTGACGGTCATTGCGCCCGACGTCGGTGGCGGATTCGGAGGAAAGACCTCGGTCTATCAGGAGGAGATGCTGGTATGCACGCTCGCCCGGAAGCTGGGCCGCGCCATTAAGTGGACCGGTGATCGGCTGGAGGATCTGCTCTCCACCAGCCAGGCTTTCGACGAGCGCGTCGCGGCGGAGCTTGCGCTCGATGAGGACGGAAGCATCGTCGGACTACGCGCGAACGTTATCGGCGACGTAGGGGCGTACTCCATCTACCCGTGGACGGCCGGGATCGAACCGGTCCAGGTCATTAGTTTCCTTCCCGGGCCTTATCAGGTTCCTGCCTATCACGGGCATGTCCGCGGCGTAACGACACCGAAATCGCCCACGGGGCCATATCGCGGGGTGGGGCGCCCGACATCCACGTTCGTCATGGAGCGCTTGATGGATATGGCTGCTAAGCGCCTGGGTATGGATCCCGCTGAGATACGGCAACGCAACCTTGTGCAGCCCGACCAGTTTCCCTACAAGACGGCAGTTGGCATCGTGTGGGATCAGTCCGCCTTCACGGAAGGGCTCCGCGCCGCCAAGGAGCGTTTTGGATATACACAAGCCAGAGCGGAGCAGGAGCAGGCACGGGCTGAGGGGCGATGGATCGGCATCGGGATTGCGTGTTACGCAGAACTGTCCGGCATCGGCTCCCGCATATCCGCTTCGCCCGGAATGCCGATCAATACCGGCACGGACACGTGCGTTATTCAGCTCGATTCAACCGGTGCGATCCGAGCATCGTTTGGCTGTGCCTCACATGGTCAGGGCCACGAGACGACGTTGGCACAGGTGCTCGCCGACGAGTTGGGCGCACGGTTGGAAGATCTCCGGGTAGTGACAGGCAACAGTGCGGCCGTCCCGCACAGCACCGGCAGCTACGCCAGCCGCACGGCTGTGATCAGCAGCGGCGCGGGCATATTGGCTGCCAGGGAGCTTCGTCAGCGGATGTTAAGAGTTGCCGCCTTTCTGCTGTCTGTGACGGTAGAGGATCTGGAGATTGTTGACAGCATCATTCGAGTCAGATTGGGCGATGGCAAGCTGTCGTTCGGAGAACTCGCGCGGGCCTTGTACTCACAGATGGGCAGAGTGCCGCCCGATGTACGGGAAGAAATGTGCATAAGTCGCGTCTACGACCCGGTAGTTGGCACGACGAGCTCGGCAACACATCTCGTGCAAGTCGAAGTGGATCCCCAGACGTATGCCGTGCATATCCAGAAGTACGTGATTGCTGAGGATTGCGGTCGCATTATCAATCCCTTGATTGTCACGGGGCAAACGCGCGGAGCGCTGGCACAGGGCGTTGGCGCAGCGCTGCTCGAAGAGGTCGTCTATGACGCTGACGGGCAGCTTCTGACCGCCAGCCTGGTTGACTATTTGCTGCCGTCCGCTCCGGAAGTGCCTTCACTCGACATGGTTCACCTCAAGGCCGAGGCCCCCAATACGCTTGGGGGCTTCCGTGGCATGGGCGAAGGCGGAACGATTGGCTCTCCCGCAGCGATTGCGAACGCGGTTGCCGACGCGCTGAGTTCGTTCGGCATTGACATTTCTGAGTTACCCGTCACGCCGGAGCGCCTGTTCCGGCTGATCCACCAATCAAAACTTGATTCCACGGAGGAGTAAAAACATGCAGTTCGAACTTGAAGGGAAGGTAGCGCTTGTCACGGGTGGCGCCCGTGACGTCGGCCGCGAGATTGCTTTGGGCCTGGCGAAGGAAGGCGCAAGCGTCGTAGTAAATTACCACGGATCGAAGGCCGCGGCCGAGTCGGTGGTGAAAGAGATCGAGGATATCGGTGGCCGGGCGCTCGCAATTGGCTGTGACATCGCCGATCGAAAACAAGTGGATGCGATGGTGTCCCAGACCGTCGAAACCTTCGGTGGGCTCAACATCCTCGTCAACAATGCTGGGCTCGTATTTCGCAAGCGATTTGTCGATACCACTCCTGATGAGTGGCGCAAGCAGATCGATGTCTGCCTGTACGGTACGTTGAACTGTACGCAGGCAGCGCTTCCCCATCTCGAAGAGCAGAAAGGGGCGGGCCGGATTATCAGCATCGTGGGCGACTCCTCGCGCGTAGGCGAATCCGGTCTGGCCATTGGCGCGGCGGCCCGGGCCGCGAACATTGCATTGATGAAGTCGATCGCTCGCGAGACCCGTGGCGGGACCACGGCAAACGCGGTCGCGCTTGGGTTGATCGAGACCGCTCACGATCCGGAGTTCATGGAGGCGAACAGGGAGAAGCTCACGAAGCTCTATCCTCTGCGGCGCCTTGGTCAGCCCGCGGATGTGGCGCCCCTGGTAGTGCTACTCGCGTCGGGTCGCGGTAGCTGGATTACCGGTCAGGTCATCAGTGTCAGTGGCGGCTTCAGCATGGTCTGAGGAAAGGGGGCTCAGCGGAAGGAGCGCAAGCAAGCTGAGCCGTTCCAGTATGGGGAGACAACCATGATTCACACAGAACTAATTGTTCCGGTACCGGAACTTCTTCGCAGGCACGCCAGCGAACGGGGCGGGAAGGTCTCGTTCCAAGACGCAGCAGGCTCGGTGACCTACGCAGAGCTGAATTCAGCCACAGCCAACCTGGCGAGCCACCTGGAAAGGCTTGGCGTCGCGCAAGGCGATCGCGTCGCGGTCATGCTCCCCAGTTCGGTCAACTGGGTTGTGAGTGTATTGGCGATTGCGCGGGCCGGAGCCGTGGCAGTGCCAATCAGCATCGATGCCACGGATGCCGAGATTGGTTATCGTCTGACAGACGCTCAATGCGTGCTGACGATCACGACCGCTGCCAAAGCAGTGCATCTCGAGGCGTTGACTCGAGAGCTGGCAGTCCGTCCATTGGTGATCGAAGTTCAAAATGCCAGCGAGCCGCCATCCGAGAACTCGTTCGCACAACTGATCAACGAAGGTACTGGAAAAGCACCGCGCGATGCTTCTGACATTGATGCACCGGCATTCATTGTCTACACATCCGGAACGACGGGTAAGGCGAAGGGCGTGGTACTCACCACGCGCAGCATGCTGTGGGTGGTTGCCGCGTGCTGGGCGCCCATCGCGGGCCTTAACGAGAAGGATAAGGTCCTATCCTTCTTGCCCCTGTTCCACTCGTACGCGCTGAACCTCACCGTTCTCGGCATTCTCGCGGTGGGGGCCACCGAGTACATCGGGGAGAAATACTCGACGCCGGAGGCTTTGCGGTTGCTGCAGACGGGTGAGTACACCGTATTCCCGGGCGTGCCAACGATGTTTCACTACCTGCTCGAGGCAACGCGCGAGATTCCCTCGCTGCGCTTCGACAGTCTGCGTGTCTGCCTCAGCGCCGGCGCGATTCTCCCGGCCGCGGTGAATGAGCAGTTTGAACGTCGCTTCGGTGTACCGCTTCTCGATGGATATGGCATCACCGAGACGTCCACGATGGTCACGATGAACTGGAACTGCGGAACACGTGTCATGGGATCTTGTGGCCTGCCAATCCCCGGTGTCGAGACGCGTATTGTCGATCCGGTGGATGGCAAGGATGTGGATGTTGGTAAGGAGGGCGAGTTGATCGTCCGAGGGCCCAACGTCATGAAGGGCTACTTGAACAAACCTGATGAGACGGCTGCCGCGCTGAAGGACGGCTGGTATCACACAGGCGACCTGGCGAAGCACGACGCGGCTGGCTATCTGATCATTACCGGTCGCCTCAAGGAAGTCATCATCCGCGGAGGCCAGAATATCGCGCCGGCCGAGGTCGAGGAGGCGATCATGACGTACGCCGGTGTGGCGGACTGCGCGGTTGTCGGCGTGCCGCACACCATGCTTGGAGAGGTCCCGGTCGCGTTCGTGGTTGTCCGTGTCGGCGAAAGCGTTGACGCGGATAGGCTCAAGGAGCACTGCTCGACCCGGCTGTCAGCCTACAAGCTTCCGGCGAGCGTCCAGGTCGTCGACGATATTCCGCGAACGGGTTCGGGAAAGATCATGCGCTTCAAGCTGAGGGACCTCGTCACTGGTACTGACAAGTAACCGGCAAAAAGAAGGCTGGACCAGCAAGCGCAGCAAACAAATAGTTTCTGATAGGAGTCACGCATGCAACAGAGCATTACCGGCGAATCGCTGGGGCTAAAGGACCCGGAGCTGTTCCGGCAGCAATGCTATCTCAACGGAGAGTGGATCGATGCCGACGACGGCACGGTGCTGAGTGTCAACAACCCGGCAACCGGCGAGTTGGTCGGTACCGTTCCTCGGATGCTAGCCGCCGAGACGGCCCGCGCGGTCGAGTCGGCGAATCGCGCGCTGCGCTCCTGGTCGAAGCGGACTGCCAAGGACAGGGCACAAATCTTGCGACGTTGGTACGAACTCATGCTGGTTCATCAGGATGATCTCGCCCTGCTGATGACGTTGGAGCAAGGCAAGCCCCTGAGTGAAAGCCGCGGCGAGATTTCCTATGCGGCAAGCTTTCTCGAGTGGTTC
This sequence comes from Cupriavidus sp. LA-1, assembly GCF_055385985.1. NCBI lineage: Bacteria > Pseudomonadati > Pseudomonadota > Betaproteobacteria > Burkholderiales > Burkholderiaceae > Cupriavidus > Cupriavidus sp. LA-1. Next base: position 1,853,561 of record NZ_AP031387.1, read on the forward strand.
GCGGAAGAGGCGAAGCGTGTGTACGGCGACACGATCCCGGGCCACCAGCCCGACAAACGTATCGTCGTGCTGAAGCAGCCGATCGGTGTCTGCGCAGCGATTACGCCGTGGAACTTTCCTGCGGCGATGATCACGCGCAAAGTAGGCCCGGCACTCGCGGCTGGATGCACGATGGTCCTGAAACCCGCCAGTCAGACGCCGTTCTCCGCGCTCGCACTCTGCGTGCTGGCCGAACGAGCTGGCGTCCCGCCTGGAGTGCTGTCCTGCGTCACCGGCTCGGCGAGCGCCATCGGCGGAGAACTCACGGCGAATCGGATTGTGAGGAAGCTGTCTTTCACTGGGTCCACTGAGATCGGCAAGGTACTGCTTGCTCAATGTGCAGCGACGGTCAAGAAGGCGTCGATGGAACTGGGTGGCAACGCGCCGTTCATCGTTTTCGACGATGCGGATATTGAAGCTGCCGTAAAAGGCGCGCTGACCTCCAAGTTTCGGAACGCCGGTCAGACCTGCGTATGCGCGAATCGGCTTCTGGTCCAGGACGGCATCTATGACCGTTTCGTAGCGAGGCTGGCCGAAGAAGTCAGTAAGATGGTGGTCGGCGACGGTCGCCAGCCTGACACGACGATCGGGCCGCTCATCGATGTTGCAGCCGCGAAGAAGGTCAAGGAACACGTCGCCGACGCGGTTTCGCGCGGCGCGAGTGTTGTGGTGGGCGGTGACTATCATGCGTGCGGTGGCAGCTTCTTCATGCCGACTGTGCTCACCAACGCGACCCGAGACATGCGCATCTTCGCAGAAGAAACGTTCGGTCCGGTCGCTCCGATCTTCCGGTTCAAGACCGAGGAGGAGGCGATTGAGATGGCGAACGACACGCCGTTTGGACTGGCATCTTACTTCTATGGCCGCGACATCGGTCGCATCTGGCGGGTATCCGAGGCACTCGAATACGGCATCGTCGGGGTCAACGAAGGCTTGATCTCCACTGAGGTTGCCCCGTTTGGAGGCGTGAAGGAAAGCGGCCTGGGTAGAGAGGGATCCAAGTACGGGATAGAAGACTATCTCGAAGTGAAGTACGTCTGCATGGGTGGCGTGTAAGGCGACGCGGGGCGGGTTCGAAACCCGCCTGCCGACGTGCCTCAATCTTCCAGATGTTGGTGACCGGCAAGCGATGCATGGGATGAACGCTTCAAGATGCACCGCATGTTCTGAGGAGCAAGAACGTGGCGATTTACGAGTTTGACGGTGTCAGGCCAGAGGTGCATCCGACAGCGTTCGTGCATCCACTGGCCTGCCTCATCGGGAAAGTCATCATTGAAGCCAACTGTTACATCGCGCCGTTTGCCTCGCTGCGTGGGGACTTCGGCTGGATCGAGGTAGGGGAGGGTAGCAATATTCAGGAATCATGCACATTGCACGCAAAGCCCGAGGAAGCTTGCCGACTCGCATCCAATTCGCATATCGGGCACGGAGCGATAGTACACGGCGCGAGTCTCGCCAGAAACTGTCTGATCGGGATGAATGCTGTCGTGATGGATGGCGTTCACGTTGGTGAAAACTCGATCGTCGCAGCGTCGGCGTTCGTCAAGGCTGGCATGGTGATTCCGCCGAACTCACTGGCCGCGGGGATACCTGCAGCAGTGGTCCGTGTACTCAGCGATGCCGAGGTCGACATGAAGGCTACGGCAACCCATCGCTACGTGGTGTTGGCGGCGGACTGCCATCGATCCCTGCGGCTGGTCGGATAGGCCAGCCCTTCTGGCAGCGTATGGCGGCAACGCATAGTGATTGCAGAGGAGAAGAAGGTGTTTGATGTCTGCAGAGAACGTCCCCTCGGTTGGCGCGCCGAGCGGGCATGGCATGGACGTGGTACGGCATGGCATTGGTTGCGACGCGAGGGCTCCCTCACCGCTCATCTTCGCAAGCTGGGGGATGTCCGCGTGAATGTCCTCTTCGAGGACTTCGTCGAACTTCGTGCGCGAGCAAGCGTCATGGGCGGGGATATGCCTACATCGGCCTGGGCGCGGGACGTCACCCTTTGCATTAATGGACGGCCAGCCATTGTGGCTCGGAGCCTGGTGGAGTCCAAGGACAGCATCACGGTCTGGCGAGCAATCAAAGGGCTGCGTGACTGTCCTCTTGCCACGCTGCTGTACCACGATACCAACGTGCAACGTTCGCCGTTTGAATATGGGCTACTTGGCCGCGAGCATCGCCTCTTCCGTCTGGCTCGTCGCATCGCGCCGGAATCGTATACGACGCGGCTTTGGGCACGACGGTCAGTGTTTGAGCGACGAGGGGCAAGGCTCGCCGTCGCCGAATGCTTCTTGCCCTGGCTGTATCAGGAACACCCGGCGGCAATGACCCCTTCATAGCCGCCTACCGGGAATTCATCGAGGAAGTCATTAGCAGGATGCCCACCATCGGCGAGTTGCGCGCGCCGATGCGGCGACTTGCGCCCGTCTGCACCCAGGATGCCCGCTCTCGTCGTTGGGTAGGCGCCCAGTTGATCCGTGCTAACCCTGATTCCTACCTGGGACCAATGTGACTGAGGCCTGGCAACTGAGGGCTGCCGGCAATACTCGCGCGGAATTTTGAAAACATACGCGGCTTCTCGATATCCGCTCTATTCCCTCACCGCTATCGTAGCGCTGATGCTCAAGAAGCTCACCCTCGCAGTTCGAATCCAATGAGCCCGAACAACGGGTCGATATCTAGCTTGACTTAGGAGACTTGCAATGCGTCACATCGATGTTCACAAACTGGCGGATGATGTCCGCTTCAATGGCTTTCATGCCGTCGTACTGTTCTGGTGTGCACTAATCATCGTGTTCGACGGCTACGACCTGGCCGTGGCAGGGGCTGCTCTGCCGTCGATCATGAAGGAAATGGGGGTCGACGCGACAAGCGCCGGCTTCATGGTGAGCTCCGCGCTGTTCGGGATGATGGTGGGAGCGATTTTCCTTGGAACCATCGCGGATCGAATCGGACGCCGTAAGGCCATCGCAATCTGCATCGGACTCTTTAGTGTCTTCACGGCAACGGCAGGATTCACAAAAGATCCGGTTGTCTTCAGTGTGATGCGATTCTTGGCTGGCCTGGGCATCGGAGGTGTGATGCCAAACGTGGTGGCACAAATGACCGAGTTTTCACCGAAGCGCATCCGTAGCACGATGGTGACGCTAATGTTCAGTGGCTACGCCGTCGGGGGCATGCTGGCGGCAATCCTGGGCAAGGGGCTGATTGAGTCGTATGGGTGGCAATCGGTCTTCATTGCAGCCGGCCTGCCGGTGATCCTGATTCCGCTGATCATGAAGTCCATGCCTGAATCGATGCCGTTTCTCATTAAGGAGGGACGTATTGATGAGTTGCGGATAACCGTGTCTCGGCTTGACCCGTCTTACCGGCCCCAAGCAGGGGACAGCTTTGCGCTGCCGACAACGGACAAGGCCGACAACGCGCCCATCCGGCACCTGTTCCGGGATGGACGGAGTCTCAGTACGGTGATGTTCTGGGTTGCGTTCTTCATGTGTCTGTTCATGATCTACGCCCTGAGCTCCTGGTTGGCGAAGTTGATGGCCAGTGCTGGCTACAGCCTCGGCTCCGCGCTTACCTTTGTGCTGGTGCTCAACTTCGGCGCAATGATTGGCGCGATCGGCGGTGGCTGGCTTTCGGATCGCTTCCACATCAAGTACGTGTTGATGAGCTTTTTTGCGCTCGCCGCGGTCTCCATTTCTATGCTCGGCCAGCCCGTGTCGACGCCGGTGCTCTATTTCCTGGTGGGAATGGCGGGAGCGACGACCATTGGCACACAGATCCTGGCCTACGCGTACGTTGGCCAGTTCTACCCGATGGCAGTACGGTCTACGGGAATTGGCTGGGCGTCTGGCGTGGGGCGGAGCGGCGCCATTCTCGCCCCCATCGTGATCGGCATGCTGGTCAGCATGAAGCTCCCGCTTCAGCACAACTTCCTGGTCATTGCCGTACCCGCCATCATCGCCGTGATCGCGACAGCGTTCGTGAATCACAACCGCTCTGCGTCTGCCGCCGAGCAGGATATCGCATCCGACTCTCCCACTGTGTCCGCGGGCGAATCCCGTTCGACGGCGCTTCAGTAAGGGCAAACCGGTTCCCGCGCTGCCACTTTGTGAGGAATGATGGACAGCATTGACATCGAGGTATTGAGGACATGTGGGCAATGGGTCGACAGTGGACGCGCGTGTGAACTTGTAACCGTCATCAGGACTTGGGGATCGAGCCCTCGCCCCGAGGGCGCGATGCTTGCCATCCGCGACGATGGGCGGGTCGTGGGCTCGGTCTCTGGTGGCTGCATCGAGGATGACCTGATTGATCGGGTGCGTCGCGAAGGCATTACGCCAGCCCGGCAGCCAGAGATCGTGACGTATGGCATCACCGCGGACGAGGCGCATCGGTTTGGCTTGCCATGCGGTGGCACGATCAGTTGGCTGTAGAGCCCCTTGTGGGTGCCGGCTGGATCGGGCCGCTGCTGACCCGTCTTGCCAACCGCGAGCTGGTGGCCAGGCGGGTGAATCTAGCGACGGGAGCAGTCACGCTTCAGTCGGCACCAGCCTCGATGGCCCTTACGCTTGCCGATGACGAGCTAACGACGATTCACGGCCCGCGCTGGAGGCTTTTGATTATCGGCGCAGGCCAGTTGTCGCAGTTTCTCGCCAGGATCGCTGTAGCGATGGACTATGACGTCAGAGTTTGCGATCCGCGTGAGGAATACCGGGACGGATGGCAGGTGGACGCCGTCGAGGTCATCCATGCAATGCCAGACGACATGGTGATTGCTATGCGGCTTGATCATCGGAGCGCGGTCATCGCGCTCACGCACGACCCGAAGTTGGACGATCTCGCACTGATGGAAGCCCTGAAGTCGCCCGCCTTCTATGTTGGAGCCATTGGGTCTCGGCTCAATAGTGCCCGACGACGAGAGCGACTAAAGGAGTTTGACGTCAGCGAAGCTCAGGTGTCGAAGCTCCGCGGCCCAATTGGCCTGTTCATCGGGAGCAAGACGCCTCCTGAGATCGCCATTTCCATTCTGGCTGAGCTCACTGCGGCAAAGAACGGAGTCGCGTTGCCAGATGCTATGCGGACGGCCGGCGGGAAGCTGGCCCATGCAGAAGGGGATGGGTTGCAGCATCAGCAGGTAGTGGGGGAGCCCTTTGCGCGCCCCAGTAGTTTGAAGCTTTCCTCAAGTTCAAGGATTTCGTGATGCGATTTGTTTTGTTGGGTGCACCTGGTGCCGGTAAAGGTACGCAAGCCAAGTTCCTTTGCGAGAAGTTCGACATCCCGCAAATTTCCACCGGCGACATGCTGCGCGCCGCGGTGAAGGCCGGCACGCCGCTGGGCATCGAAGCCAAGAAGGTGATGGACGCGGGCGGACTGGTGTCGGATGACATCATTATCGGCCTGGTGAAGGATCGCCTTAAGCAGCCCGACTGCGAAAAGGGCTACCTGTTCGACGGGTTCCCGCGCACGATTCCGCAGGCGGAGGCCATGAAGGAAGCCGGCGTGGCCATCGACTATGTGCTGGAAATCGATGTGCCGTTCGACGTCATCATCGAGCGCATGAGCGGCCGCCGCGTGCACATGGCTTCGGGCCGTACCTACCACGTGCGCTACAACCCGCCGAAGGTCAAGAGCACCGACGACGAAACGGGAGAGCCGCTGATCCAGCGCGACGACGACAAGGAAGAGACCGTGCGCAAGCGCCTTGACGTCTATTCGCAGCAGACGCGACCATTGGTGGACTTCTACTCAGCCTGGGAAGCTGAGGGCGAGACAGGATCTAAAGCGACGCCTCCACTCTTCCGCCGCATTGAGGGCGTCGGTAGTGTAGGCGAGATCGCGGAGCGATTGGCTAACGTGCTTGTGTAGTCCTCATTCCGGGGGGCGATGAATCAAGGACGTATCGTGATGAGCCGCCGTGCGAGGTAGAAGGGCGCGCCGTCCTCAGCGAAAGAGTGAGAAACGGTTTGGGAGCGTAGATGACTGAAAGTTCGACGGCATGTGTGAGAGGCGCACGCGCACAAAGCTGCGCTTGCGAGGGAGCTTTCGCGTCGGTTCAGTCACTCCGACTGTCATCAGACTTTAGAAATGGCATTCGGAGTTCCGTACCCGGTCCTCCAGGGGCTCTACACACCTGAGCAACTTTGGGAGCTTGAGCAGGATGCGGTGGCCTCCGCGATCGAGGCGGGAAGCAGATCGGTCAGTGCGATTACCGGCAATATCGCCGCAACTGAACGAGCGTTCACGTTCCTTCTGGAACATGCTTTCGTCGTTTGGATCGACGCCGAACCTAGCGTCGCATGTCCGGAGTCTTTGGTTTCGGAGAAGGTTAGTCATAGTATGAAGATGCGAAGTCTCGGGCGGCACAGGTGGTCGTCCGTGTATCGAAAAGCGCACGTCAAGGTGGACGTTTCGCAATGCTCAGAGTATCGAAGATGGGGGGGGATTCTTGAGCGAATCGGCTCTAACACCCGGAGGGCAGCATGAAGGTAGTGATTAACGACGACTGCGGGTATCTGTCCTTGTCCTTGGAGGCTTTCGCGAGATACTGCGAACTCAAGACACCCCAACCAGTCGGCAGTCCAGTGATTAATGGCTGGACCGTTGACTTTGAGCACGGCGTGGCAAGGCCCGAGAGCCTCGAAATGTTGGACCGATCGGATCCGGCCCTTATCGGAGTCGCGGAAGAACTGGGTCAAAATGCCGGTGCCCCAGGGACGGAGCTAAGGATAATTGAGCTGCCAGAAGATGCCAAATGGCGAGTCCGGACGATATGTGGCTTCGAGTTCCTGCAGCTTTCTGGCGCGCTGATCCCCGCTCGCTAGACTGCTCATATTGGCCGGATTCAATGGCGAGGGTGTGCGGCATCTGAAAGTGAGTCGGTTGATTGCCCCCTTGTGGCAGGGACTTCCCCCACGGTAACGCCAAAATTAGCCGCCCCCGCACCGGCCCGGTCGTCGCTCCCGAGATCGGGACGGGCACAGTCGTCCCCTTTGTGACGAGATCACGAGATATTCCTCGCTCGACGACTATGGCAAGCACGCCTTTCAGCGTGGGACGTTTGAGGGCTAACGGACGCTCCGCGCTTCCCCCCAATGCTAGTTGCCAACCGCCGGGGCCGCCGTCCGGATATACCGCCGACGTCGGAAGCGGGCACTGGTAGCTGATCAGTGAGTTGGATTCATCGGTACATCCGCTGACGCTCAACCGCATCGCATCGCTTCGCCGATACGATTCACTCGGTCATTGGCTTTGTTCCCTGTTCTGGGACTTCCAGCAGAAAGTGTTTCACGTCTATCTCGGTCTCGCGTCCGCGTACCTGCTATGGCGATTCGTTCCTGCTCTTCCGGTATCCAGGAAGGGCCGAGACTTTGTCGCCGCGATTGTCATCGTGACCGCGTTGCACTTCTGGATTCTGCAAACGGTTTCGGGGACCATGTTTTCATCCGAGCTACCACGTTTAGCGATTGCAGCGTTGGGATTCCTTTTCGGAGCTTTCGTGTTGCTGGCTGCGTTTCCACTGCGAATCGGCGTTCCTGCGGAGATCACCGAGTTTGTGTTGCGCGCGCAGCGCTGATCGATTGGAGAAAGCATGCATCAAGCCATACGAGAAAACGCCGTCGCTGTCGTCACTGGAGGCGCTGCGGGCATTGGCTACGCGATTGCGCGCCGGCTGGTCGCAGAAAAAATGAGAGTCGTTGTTTTTGACAAGGACGAAGCCGCATTGAACACTGCGGTCGCTCGGCTGCTCGCAGAGTCTCCATCGCGAACGGTGTACGGAGTCGCTGGGGATATCTCGGCACCGAGTTCGCGTCGAACTTTGTTGAAGGAGGCGTGCAGCCTGGGCGATATTGGTCTCCTGGTGAACAACGCCGGCATTTTGAAAGGGGCGGGACCGTGGGAGAACCTTGAACAATGGCGGCAGACGATGGAGATCAACTTCTGGTCCATCGTAGAACTTCAGGTCCTCTTCGTCGAACATCTCCTGTACCAGGAGGCCTGCTCTGCGATTGTGAACGTCGGCTCGAAGGAGGGCATCACTACCCCTCCGGGAAACGCAGCCTACAATGTATCCAAGGCCGCTTTACGGGTTCTGACGGAGCAACTTGCGCACGAGTTGCGAACTCGAGCAGGATCGAAGGTGACAGCGCACCTGTTGGTGCCGGGGTACACCTTTACGCCAATGAATTTCCCCGGAATGGCGCCGACTTCCCCGACACCTTCAGGCACATGGTCTGCAGATCAGGTTGCCGTGCGGATGCTCGAGCGCATAAATGCTGGCGATTTCTACCTGTATTGCCAGGACGGAGAGGTGACGTGGGACACCGACCGTCGGCGCTTGCAGTGGTCAATCGACGACATCATTAAGAATCGACCGGCGTTGTCGCGCTGGCATCCCGACTATCAAAGTCAGTTCCGGGCGTATGTGAAAGGAACCGATCAGATCACGGATCAGTAAAGGGACGCAATGCACGGGAGCGTCACTGGAGCAAGGCTCTCCGCAATGCTCGTCCTATTCAGTAATGGTCTGCTGTATGCCACTTGGGGTGTCAGCGTGCCGTTAATCAACTCGAAATTTGACGTATCGGAAGCAATTCTGTCGCTTGCCATGGCTGCGGTTGCCCTGGGTGGTATTGCAACCATGGGAAGGGCTGAGGGGGATTGCTCGACGTGGGAGCGGTACGGCCAGCGTCAGAACCAGGCCTATTGATGGCACTGGCTACCGCGCCGATCCTTTTGATTCCAAACTATCCGCTTTTGCTGACTATCCTCTTTGTCTATGGCATCGCCACGGCTGCCAACGATATTGCGGCGAACGCGCAAGGCGCCCACCTCGAAAACTTGACGAAGAAGTCTCTCATTGGCTCGCTACATGGAAGTTTATGTGTCGGCGGCTGGGTGGGGGCGCTATTGCTAGCGGATGGGCGGTCAGCGGAATGCCGCCAGCGGCCAACTTCATGTCGTTATCTGCAGTCGTCTGCATCGCAATGCTGGTTGCCGCTGGTCACCTCCAAAATGAAGAGCGCAAGTCCGACTTTCCCAGGAGCGCAGAAGGCGGTGATTCTCCTCTTGTTCGTCGGCGTCTTTTTGCATTCGGGGTGCTGGCCTTATGCGCGCTGGTCGTGGAGGGAGCGTTCTATGACTGGGCGGCAGTATATATGCGGGAAGTTGTCGGCGCGCCGCCATCTTGGGTTGGATTCGGATATGCCACCTTTGCCGTAGGGATGGCGGGTGGTCGGTTGTGCGGCGACTGGGTGCGAAACCGGGTGACACACCAGGCTGTGATTGCGGGAAGCGGTGTTATCGGGGTTTCCGGATTGGCACTTATCCTGCTGAACCGTTCGGCGGACCTTGCGGTGGTCGGGTTCTTCGTGACGGGTGTAGGGCTGTCAAACGTAATCCCCGTGCTCTTCTCTTCAGCAGGAAGGCTGTCGATCGGTGCCGGGTTAGCGCCGTCCCAAGGCCTCGCAGTGACACGTGTCGCGTATGTGGGGCTGCTGGTAGGACCGCTCTTCATTGGGCCACTCGCAAATGTTGTTGGACTCCGCTGGTCATTGCTTCTTGTTGCAGTCGCAATTGGAACGGTGTGCGCAGGGTGTTCTGGCTTAGCTGGAGTAGCGGCGGTAGCCCATGGGAATTGCGGACGAGAAACGGTGAGCCGGTATGTAGCAGTAGCGGCTTGCGAGTACAAGGTGAAGGAAAGAATGTCTAGAGAATTTGCGACCCAGAACGGGACGACAGGAACCCTTGTAAGGCCTCCTCATGGTCTCTTTGCCGCAATATTGACGCTCGGAATTGGTGGGCTTGTCATCGGCACCGGGGAGTTCGTTTCGATGAGCCTGTTACCGGGCATGGCTGCGAGTACCAAGGTATCGATTCCGGAAGCCGGCACCTATATCAGCGCGTACGCCGTTGGCGTTGTCGTCGGTGCGCCTCTCATCGCAGTGTGTGCGGCACGCTGGGCGCGGAAAATCCTCCTTGTCGCGCTACTCGCACTGGCTATCGTAGGGTATATCGGTAGCGCAATGGCGTGGGACAGCATCAGTCTGCTCGTCGCCCGGTTCATTTCTGGTTTGCCTCATGGAGCGTTCTACGGCGTGGCATCGCTTGTCGCGGCGGCCATGGCTCCAGAAAATCGGAAAGCGCAGTCCATAGGATACGTCATGCTCGGCCTAGCGGCGGCGAACGTAGTTGGCGTACCGCTTGCGACCTGGATCGGTCAGGCTTTGGGGTGGCGCGCGGCATTCTTTGCCGTGGCGATGGGATGCGTCTTCACTGTGATGATGATGCATTTCTTCGTTCCATCAGTTGCGACCGACGCCGAGTCGAGCCCAGCGTCAGAACTGCAGGGGCTAAAGCGTCCGATGGTCTGGCTGACTCTCGCTATCGCGTCGATTGGCTTCGGTGGCATGTTTGCAGTCTATAGCTACATCACGCCAGCCCTCACCGAGGTCGCGGGATTCTCCGAGAGGCAAGTGCCCTTGGCGTTGGCCATATGGGGATTTGGCATGGTCTTCGGCAACCTCGTTGGCGGCTGGCTTGCCGACCGCGCGTTGGTCCCTTCCATTTTTGGCATGCTGGCGTGGAACGCGATCTTCCTGGGCCTGTTCTCTCTTGTTGCAGGCTCGCGGCCGCTGACCCTTGTGGTTCTGTTTCTCATCGGAAGCGGCTTCGCGCTGGTTCCAGCCCTGCAGGCTCGACTAATGAATGTCGCCGGGGAGGCTCAGACTCTCGCTGCCGCACTTAATCATAGTGCGTTTAATATCTCAAACGCAGTAGGCGCCACACTCGGGGGCCTCGCCATCGCGCACGGAATGGGCTGGGCCGGCACTGGGTGGGTGGGCAGTGTGCTCGCCATTGGTGGACTCGGCCTGATGGTCCTGTCTACGGTTCGCGTTACGCCGGCGCCACGCTCCAGAGCCAAGGCGTGCCGGCAAAGTTGAGTGATCACTGAAGGTGCTTCAGCGGAGGACTGAATCGGTTTCACTTCGCGGCTTGAAAGTCTTGGTAGCCTAGTCGCCAGCGAGACGTGTCCCACATTCACGTGCTCGCTGGCAATCGCGATCAATGTGCCTATTAGCGCCTTGGTGCCAAACCACAAAGGGGGCAGGATGCAATATACAAAGCTGGGATCCACGGGGCTGGATGTCTCTCGTCTATGTCTGGGTTGCATGACATTCGGCGATCCTCATGCTGGAGATCACCCATGGACGCTCGGTGAAGCAGAGTCTCGGCCCCTCATTCAACGTGCCATCGAACTCGGCATCAATTTCTTTGATACCGCAAATAGCTATTCCGCCGGCACATCGGAAGTTATCGTGGGAAAACTCTTGAAAGAGTTTGCGCAGCGAGACCAGATCGTGCTCGCCACCAAGGTATATTTTCCTCCGGGCGGGGCACTCGGAAGTGGGGCACGCCCCAATAGCATGGGGCTTTCCCGCAAGTCGATCATGAACGAGATTGACCAAAGTCTGACGCGCCTCGGCACGGACTACGTCGATCTGTATCAGATCCATCGATGGGACTATGGAACGCCCATCGAGGAGACGATGGAAACGCTTAATGACGTGGTTAAGGCGGGGAAGGCTCGGTACATCGGCGCATCGTCGATGTTTGCCTGGCAATTCGCGAAAGCTCAAGAAGTGGCACGGCGCAATGGTTGGACGGAGTTCGTCTCCATGCAGAACCATGTGAACTTGCTGTACCGGGAGGAGGAGCGGGAGATGATTCCGCTCTGTCGCGATCAAGGCGTCGGCCTCATTCCGTGGAGTCCTCTCGCCAGAGGAAGGCTCAGCAGGCCCTTCGGCACGCAAACGCAGCGGTCAGAGACGGATGGCGTCGGCAAGCTGCTGTTCGATGGCACGGAAGCCGCAGACAAGCAGGTCATCGACGCGGTGGAACAAGTCTCCAGCGCCCGCGGGGTGCCAATGGCTCAAGTCGCGCTTGCATGGGTACGCTCGAAAGCCGGCGTGTCTGCACCAATCATCGGCGCATCGAAAATCGCTCAGTTGGAAGATGCGGTGGCGAGTCTGGAGGTAGAGCTAACCACTGACGAAAAGACGCTACTTGAGGCGCACTACGTTCCCCACGAGGTCGCCGGGCACAAATAAACAGGAGCGGCTGATGCCGTTCTTCTTTGATGGAGGAACGGCTTCGACTGGCGTCCACCAGCGCGTGAAGCGAAGCTTCCGCACCCAGGATCTGGTGTGCGGACTTCTTTGTAGCTTCCGAACTGGTTCTCAATGGGGATCGTACGAAGGCGAATGCCCGCTGCCGTAAAGATTGTGCCACCCAAGCACAAGTGCCACGCGCGGAACGGGCGATTCGCGGCCGCTACTGGATTAATGGAATGAGAAATCGGCCTTGTCGTGGGCTGCATGCCTCGGCAAACTCGATCAACTATTCTTGGAGCCGTGGTTGTGTGTCAGAGCTGTCACGAAACGCATCAATCAGCTCCCGCAAGCCCGGAGGCATTTGACGGCGGCCAGGGTAATACAGGTGGAATGCGGGCTCGATGGGTGACCAATCGCCCAAAACGATCTGCAATTCACCCCGTTCGACATGCGGGGCAATCCGATCCTGAAGACAATACATCACGCCGAGGCCGGACAGCGCCATTTCTATGCCAAGGGTCGTTTCATTGACACAGAGCTGACCGGGAACATCGATCACGCGATAGTCGTGGTCCTTCTTGAATTCCCACCGATAGATAGTGCCTTGGCCGGTTCGAATCTGAATGCAGGTGTGTAAGCGTAGATCCTCGGGCACCTTGGGTGGGACTCGTCGGTTCAGATAGCGGGGCGACGCAACGGCGACCCATCTAAGGTCCGACCCAAGTGGTACTGCAACGAAATCCTCCGGTATGGTCCCGCCAAAACGGATCCCGGCGTCAAATCCGGCAGCCAGAATATCAACCACGCGGTCGTCGACAGCAACTTCGACCTCCACGTCCGGGTAACGCTGCAGGAACGGAGGCAATAGCTTCGCCAAGACTAAGCGTGCGCCATCGCTGAGGACGTTCAACCGTAGCCTTCCAACAGGGCTATCGCGATGTTTGTTCATGTCCTCCAGGGCATCGCCGATTTCCTGGAACCCAACATCGAGACGGCTCACCAGTCGAGCGCCAGCATCAGTTAAGGATACCGTGCGGCTTGTTCGGTTAAGGAGGCGAACACCCAGCCGCCCTTCGAGGTTGCGAATTGCATGGCTCAGTGCTGACGGTGTGATCCCTAGTTCCATGGCTGCCTGCTTGAAACTTAGCAACCTGGCCACGGCGCGGAATCCGTTCAGGTCGGCAAGGTCAGCTCGGGAAATCTTGGCAATCGGTCGTACAGGCATGTAATGAGACAGGGACAATTCTTGAGTTCACGACCGCTAGTTTTGGCGATTCCGCTATCGCATCGGTGTGACCAATGTGGCAGCGGTGAAAATTGTCGAATCGCTGCGCCGATCAGCGATCCGTTACGCCGACTGAGGCCGGCTAGAACTGTTTCGGGCTCGCTCCCTTGCGCGCCCGCCTCGTACGGTTCATGCCCGCTTTGCTGCCCAATAGTGGGACTCGACTTCGCGCAGATGGTCCTGCATTGCAGCTTCTGCAGCATCGGCATCATGCGCTGCGATGGCTTCGAAGATCCTGCTGTGCGCTTCGAAAGCTGCCTGTTCTGCGCCTGCGGACCGCAACGACGTCGCGCGCTGCTCTTCCAGCCAACGAGCCATCGCGGTATGCAGCGCCAGGAAGATGGGGTTGTTGGGAAGCTTCGCCAAGGCGAGGTGGAACTCGACATCCGTGCGCGTAAACTCGGCGTCGTTTCCGAGCGCATCCTTGTTTGCTTGCAGCGCTTTTCGCAGCGCGGCAACATCAGTGTCGGTTGCGTTCTTGGCAGCGTAGCGAACCAGCGAAATTTCATGCATCGTGCGCGCTTGCTGAAAGTCGCGAACACCTTCAGGCGTCGACAGGAGGTGTCGGACCGAGCCTGAAAGCTCCCCAACAAGAGCGTCGGCGGATGGTCGCGTAACGTAAGCGCGTTCGCCGTTTCTGATCACCACAAGGCCCATCTTCTGGAGCGAGAAGAGGGCCTCACGGATTGAGGACCTTCCCACCTGGAAGGTGTCCATGAGTTCGCGCTCGGGCGGAAGTGTGTCCCCTGGGTTCAGGGCTCCGCTGAGCATCATCGACTCTAGTCGCGAAGCAACTTCCTCATAGAGCTTCTTCCGACGAATCGGCTGATTGGGAATCGAAGAAGAATCCATTTGTATCCGCGTAGTTGTGTGCCTTGGGCGGCTGCGTGCCGCGCCTTGTCTTAGCCGCTGACCCATGGCGAGCCAAGGGTACGAGCAGCTTAGGCTGTCCACCTATTAGACCATAAGGTGCCAAGTCGTGTCTGCTCAACGATTGCTGAAATACCGCCGAACGTACCCAATAAGTGCCTCATAAATAACAATAATCCGCAAGCACCAAGAGTTTACCCGCGTTTTCAAAAAGAATCCTGGCTTTTGGTCTGATAGGCGGATAGCATGTGGTCTGAAAGGTCGTCAAGAATACGGCGAGGCTGATCAAATGGAGACGGTATGAAAGCGCAAAAAAAGCTGATCATCGAGGCACGTATCAACGAATACATGCCTCGGTCTGAGAACCCGAATATTCCCTACACGCCGGAGGAGATCGGACGCGAAGCCGCGAAGGCGAGGGAGGCGGGTGCCAGCATCATCCATTTCCACGCGCGGCAGGCAGACGGCAAGCCGGCTCATGATGCCGAGACTTTTGCCGCCTGCATCCGTGCGATTCGAGCAAACTGCGACTGCCTCGTTTTTCCCACGCTAGGTCAGATCTCCAACGAGGGAGAGATGAGTCGCCTGGCCCATATCGAAGTTCTCTCCAAATCGCCAGAGACCCAGCCGGACCTTGCGCCCATCGATTGCGGTAGTACGAATATCGATCGATTCGACTACGAGGCCAATCGTTATCTGACCGGACATCTCACATACAAGAACGACACCAAGATCCTGGAGGCTTTTGCGCGCCGCCTGCCGGAGTTGGGCGTCAAGCCGCAGTTCGTGAGCTGGACCGTGGCATTCACCCGTTGCTTCAGCGCCTTGCGAGATATGGGATTGGTGAAGGACACGCCTTATTTCATGTTCGAGCTGACGGATTGCGGAATTCTTGGCGGGCATCCCGGCACTATCCAGGGACTGTACTCCCATCTGCCGTTCCTTCCCAAGGCGCCTCTGGAATGGACTGTGTGCAACAAGATCGGCAATCCGACCGGACCTGCGGTCGCCGCAATCGAGCTTGGGGGGCATATTGCCCTCGGCCTTGGTGACTATGGGTGGTCGGAGCTCGGAACACCGAACAACGGGGACGTCATTAGCCATTTCGCGAAGATCGCGAAGATGATAGGTCGCGAAGTTGCCACGCCGGCCGAGACCCGCGAGATGTTCGGAATGGCGTAATAGAAGTCGAATCGAGGAGACAAAGACATGCAAAAAATTCAGAAGACTTGCGCAGCCTTGACGCTGTCGTTGTGCAGTGCTCTCGTTAGTGCGCAAGATTATCCGACAAAGCCGATTTCGCTGATCATTCCCTTTTCTCCCGGTGGCACCAACGATATCGTGGGTCGGCTAGTGGCGAAGGATATGACTTCCGCGCTGAAGCAATCCGTGGTCCCGGAGAATCGACCAGGCGCCAGCGGCACCATCGGAGCCAACTACGTTGCAAAGGCTCCCGCGGACGGCTATACGCTCCTGGTTACTGATCTGTCGTTTGCCATGGCGCCAGGCCTGTATGCGCATCTCCCATTCGACCCGGTCAAGGATTTTTCGCACATCACAACGGTTGCGTCGGTGCCGTTCGTCATGGTCGTAAATCCCAGCGTCAAAGCCAATAGCGTCAAGGAATTCATTGCCCTGTCAAAGGCGTCTCCTGGCTCTATCAACTATGGATCGGCTGGACGGGGTACCAACTCTCATCTTGGCGGCGAATTGTTCCGCCTGAAGACTGGCGCCGACCTGACGCACATTCCTTACAAAGGTGCATCCGCGGCGATGCAGGACCTGCTGGGCGGCCGCATTCAAGTCATCTTCACGGCGTTGCCGACGGCTCTGAACTTCATCCAGTCAGGCAAGGTGAAGGCACTGATGGTAACCGGGGACAAGCGGGTTCCGATGCTCCCTAATGTGCCGACTGCGAAAGAAGCGGGAGTCGCCGACATGAACCTGAAATTCTGGGTTGGCATTGCGGCACCGGCAAATATTCCGCCGGCCGTGGTCGAGAAGCTGAGCAAGGCCGTGATCTCCGGAATTTCGCAACCGGAGGACAAGAAGACGTTTGGTGACATCGGCATGGACGTCATCGGTGACAAGCCAGGCCAGGCGGCGAAGTTCGTAGAAACCGAAGTCAACAACTGGCGTCAGGTGATGAAGGCAGCCAACATCACGGCCGAGTGAGGCCCATCTACCACCGCGATTGCGGTGCTGGGAACCCAGAGTGTGGCAGATGGCTGCGCTCTTAGACAAACAATTTTGGAAGGAAGGGCAGAATGGAAGCCGAGAACAGCGTTCGGGTTAGCGAAGCCAGCCTGAAGAACTACTGCGTGGAGATTCTCACGCGCGTCGGAGTGTCGCACGGGGAAGCCATTGAAGTGACTGACAATCTCGTGGAAGCGGACCTTCGAGGTGTGGAGTCGCATGGGGTCGTGCGCTTTCCGATCTATATCAAGCGCTTGCTGGATGGTGGCACGAACGTTGCGCCAAAGATTTCACTGGTTCGCGATGGTCTGACAACGGCCGTCATGGATGGCGACAACGGTCTCGGTCATCTTGTGGGCATTCGGGCCATGGAGCTTGCCATCGAAAAAGGCAAGGCTGGAAACTGTGCGTTCGTAGCGGTCCGGAACAGCAACCACTTTGGTGCTGCAGCTTACTACACGGAGATGGCCGCTCGGAACAACATGATCGGTTTTAGCTTCACGATCGGCGCCATCAACCATATGACGCCCTGGGGCGGTGCAGAGGCCGTGCTTGGCAACAATCCGTTCTCGATCGCTTTTCCGACGCCGGGCGATTTTCCCATCGTCTTGGACATGGCATGCAGTATCGCCGCGCGCGGAAAAATCATCGTCGCTGCGAAAGAGGGGACACCCATCCCGGCCGAATGGGCCACTGGCCCTGACGGCCTACCGACAACCGATGCAGTCGAGGCGCTAAAGGGATTCGTTGTTCCGGTAGGCGGGCCCAAAGGTTACGCGTTGACCCTGATCGTCGGTCTGCTCAGCACGATGCTGTCGGGCGCCTTCTTTGGGCGTGATGTTGGCGATCTCTACGAAAAGACCACCACTGCGCAGAACAGCGGTCACTTGTTCGGGGTGCTTCCCATAGAGGCATTCGACGATGTTGAGGCCTATATGCAGCGCATGCAAAAGGCGATGGGGGACATCACCAGTGCCAAGCGGGCAACGGGCGTCGAGCGAATCTATCTGCCCGGCGAGCGGGAGTTCATCAGCCTTGGGGTGCGTCGCCGTGAGGGCATCCCTCTTGGTAACTCGCTGGTAAAGGAACTGCAGGAGTTGGGCGAGCAGTACGGGGTGCCCCTGCCTCTGGCTTGATCGCGTCGCAGAGACGCACGTTGTCTCGGTGCCTTGCATTGACGAGGCACCGGACGTCTTGGATTCTTTTTTTTTCCATCGAAGACGAGGTTGCGCATGCATGCAGTCATCGTGACTTTTGAGGTTTTGCCGGAGAAAGTCGATTTATTCCGAGATGCCATTCTCGCCAACGCCGCTACATCCCTTGAGACGGAACCTGGTTGCATCACGTTTGACGTCCTCCAAAGTCCCGCGGCGCCTCAATTCATGTTGTATGAGATTTACCGGAATGCGGAAGCGTTCAAAGTTCATTTGGGGATGAGCCATTTCCACGATTTTGATCGCCTGAGTAGCGATTGGGTCGTCAGCAAGAAAGTGGAAGAGTACGGCCGGATCGAGGACGCTGCATAACGCTTTACCGCCGGCATGGTCATAGATTTCCCCGTCGTTGCCAGGCGTATTGAATTGACCGCGTTATTCGAATAATCCATCCACTACGGATGGATTGCAGTTTCCCAACCATTTTTGAGAGTTCCGATTCACCATCGGAACGCTTTCACTCGCCCTTTATCAGAGCGATAACCCTATCGCTCGCATCAGTCATCGGAGAGAAACATGCGACTGCGGCGTGAACGCCACACAAAGATTGTGGCAACGCTCGGACCGGCTTCATCAAGCGCGGAAGTGATCGAGCAGCTTTTCCGAGCTGGTGCGGATACGTTTCGGCTGAATTTTAGTCACGGGACCCACGAGGACCATGCGCAGAGACTTCGAACGATTCGCGAGGTCGAAACCGCCATCGGGCGGCCGATCGGCGCGCTGCTCGACCTGCAAGGGCCGAAACTAAGGGTAGGCACCTTTCCGGCGGGTCCCGAAACTCTGGTCGCGGGACAGCCATTCCGGCTTCAGCTTGCTGCGGTTCCCGGCAACGGTCAAGTTGTTCAGCTTCCACATCCTGAGATCTTCGAAGCGCTGACTCCCGGCAACACGCTGCTCATCGATGACGGCCGCATCCGTTTGCGCGTCATTACCTCTGGACCCGACTTCGCAGAAACCGTTGTAGAAGCGGGCGGAAAGATCTCGGACAGGAAAGGCGTGAATGTTCCGGACTGCGCGCTAAAGCTATCTGCGCTCACCGAAAAAGACCACCGCGACCTTGCCTTCGGCATGACGCTGGGGGTTGACTGGGTTGCCCTGTCATTCGTGCAATCAGCGCAAGACATTGAGGAACTCCGGAAGATTGTCGGGACTGGCGTCGGCATCATGGCCAAGATCGAGAAGCCAGGAGCCATCTCAGACATTGAAGCTATTGTCGGCGCGGCGGACGCGATCATGGTTGCGCGCGGCGACCTTGGGGTGGAGATGCCACCTGAGGAAGTGCCAGCGATTCAGAAGCGCCTTACGCGACTCTGCCGGCAGGCAGGGAAGCCCATTGTCGTAGCGACGCAGATGCTCGATTCGATGGTGAGTTCGCCCGCGCCTACCCGTGCTGAGGCATCCGATGTCGCCACTGCAGTCTACGATGGTGTGGATGCCGTCATGTTGTCCGCGGAATCGGCAAGCGGTGACTATCCTGTGGAGTCCGTTGCAATGATGGCGCGGATCATTCGCAATACGGAAAAGGACAAGCTTCAGCGGGACACCATGGGCGCGATTGCGGCGACACGCAGGGAAGACGCCATCGACGCCATCGGCGCCGCCATTCGTACTGTCGCCGAGGTCTTGCCCCTCTCTGCGTGCGTCACCTACACGCTGTCCGGTTCCAGTGCATTGCGAGTCGCCCATGAACGGCCGAACGTGCCGATTATCGTCATGACGCCGCTCGTTGAGACGGCTCGGCGGCTGGCCGTAGTGTGGGGTGTCCATGCGGTCCATGGCGAGGACGCGGAGAACGTCGAAGAGATGGTCACCCATGCCACGGAAGTGGTCCGCGTCCAGGGCTTCGAGCCGGGGAAGCGACCGTTTGCCATCGTCGCAGGCATGCCTTTCCGTACGCCGGGATCGACCAATTTGCTCCGCCTGGTCTTCCCGACGGCTGCGGCTCCCCACTGAGTGATACACATGGAAAACATGGAACAATCCAAGCGACTGTCGGAACTATTCCCGGCAAGAGAATCGGTTCCCCCCCAACACCGCCTGGAAGCGCCCCTGCACCAACGCTCCATCCTCATCAATGGCGAACTGCGTGAGTGGGAGGGCCCCACTCATACCGTGCTGTCGCCAGTGCGGCTCCGTGATCCGGAGGGCAACCTGGAGCCGGTGGAGGTGGGGAGCTACCCGATTACGAGCGCAGACGAAAGTCTCGAGGCGCTGCACGCCGCCGTGGCGGCATATGCCGCTGGGACAGGGCAATGGCCGACGATGTCCGTGGATCAACGCATCGCTCATGTGCAGGACTTCACCCGTCGAATCGTTGAGAAGCGCGATCTCATCGTGAAGCTGATCATGTGGGAGATCGGCAAGTCGGCGGCTGACTCGGCAAAGGAGTTCGATCGCACGATCGATTACATCCGTCAGACCGTCGACGCACTCAAGGAACTCGACAACAACAACTCGCGGTTCCAGGTCGTGGAGGGGACGATCGCGCAGATCAGGCGAGCGCCTCTCGGCGTTGTACTGTGCATGGGTCCCTACAATTATCCACTGAACGAGACCTTCACCACGTTGATTCCGGCCTTGATCATGGGCAACGTGATCCTGTTCAAGCCGCCTCGATTTGGGACGCTGCTGTTCGCTCCGATCCTTGAGGCCTTCCGGGATGCATTGCCGCCAGGGGTTGTCAACACGGTATACGGCCGCGGCGAGGAAGTCGTTCCGCCTTTGATGTCCTCCGGCCATGTGAACGTCCTCGCGCTGATTGGCTCCTCTCGCGTCGCGGACAAGCTGAAGAAGTTGCATCCGAGAACCAACCGGCTGCGCGCCGTCTTGGGACTGGATGCCAAGAACGCGGCGATCATTCTTCCGGATGCGGACCTTGACCTTGCTGTGCGAGAGTGTGTGCTGGGATCGCTCTCCTTCAATGGGCAGCGTTGCACCGCGCTCAAGCTTCTCATGGTACATCACGGCATTGCGGAGGCGTTTGTGGAGAAGTTCTCCGCTGCCGTTGCCGCGCTTCCCGTTGGGATGCCATGGGAACAGGGGGTCGCCATTACCCCGTTGCCCGACCGGAACAAGCCCGGGTACCTGACCGATTGCGTGACCGATGCAGTGGAAAGGGGGGCGCGCGTCTGCAACACCGATGGCGGTCGAAGCGCCGAGTCTCTCTACGTTCCAGCGGTGGTGTATCCGGTCGACGGATCAATGCGGCTGTTTCGAGAAGAGCAATTTGGTCCAGTTGTTCCCATCGTGCCATTCGACGACATTGACGAGGCACTCGCCTATGTGGAGACGTCCGACTACGGGCAACAGGTCAGCATCTTTGGTTCGGACGCGGACACCATCGCAACGCTGGTCGACCCGCTTGTGAACCAAGTCTGTCGTGTCAACATTAATTGCCAATGTCAGCGAGGCCCGGATGTGTTCCCCTTCACGGGCCGGAAGGACTCGGCAGAAGGAACGTTGTCCGTGTCCGATGCGCTTCGAGCGTTCTCGATCAGGACGATGGTTGCGGCAAAAGACACGGCGGCATCGAAGGCGCTGCTTGATGACATCGTGCTTGGCCACAAGTCGTCGTTCGTGAACACGCGATTCATCTTCTGATTGGCGCTGCAGAAGATTTGGCGCCCCGGTAGGGGCGCCCGGCAGATTCCCGGGGGTCTCCGTGACGTCCGATTGGTGAGAAAGCTCATGTTGCAAGCTACGTCGGCGCCGAGATCGAATCGGCCGGATTCCCCTGATGCGTGCTCCGGCTCTCGGGGCCCCGAGCCTGATCTGGAGAGCCTCGCTGTCATTCAAGCCCTCCAGGCGGACCATCAGGAGCGGTTGAATGCAGATATCCGACTGTTCGGGGACCTGCTCGGTTCGATCATCAGATCACAGGAGGGCGCCGTGATGTTCGAGATGGTGGAAGAGATCCGCCGCCTCGCGTTGCAGTTTAGCCGGACTGCAGACAATGGTGTTCGGGCGAAGATCAACCAGACGATGGCCGCCCTTCCAGCGGAAGCCATGCAGTCTGTCGCACGCGCCTTCTCGCTGTTTCTGCTTCTCGCCAACATTGCTGAAGACCAGCACGAGCGCCGCATCAGGCGAGCCGCGGCCATCGCCGGTCAAACACGGCGCCCTGGGAGCCTTGCTCGTAGCCTCGAAAAAATGGTCTCGCTTGGGTATGCGCCAAACGAGACGCTGGGAATGTTACGGCGTCTCTCCATCATGCCGGTCCTTACAGCCCATCCGACTGAGGTGCGGCGCCAGGCAATTCTGTTGCACGAAAGGCGGATCGCGGAGTTGCTGGACGCCCGAGACGGGCGCGCTCTCACGCCAGAGGAGGACCAAAGCAATCGCGACGATATTGCTCTTGCGGTGAACTGCCTCTGGAACACTCGCCTTCTGCGGTTCCAGGCATTGAGGCCTATCGACGAGGTAAAGAACGGAATCAGCTATTTCGAGAGAACGTTCTTCAGGGAGGTGCCGCGTTTGTATTGTGGCCTGGAAGACGCCATCCGGGGGATGTGGAGTGGGGCGCGCAACGACGTGGCATTCGCGCCGCCGCCTTTGTTGCAGATTGGCACGTGGATCGGCGGAGATCGGGACGGGAATCCCAACATCGACGCACCAGTGCTCCGCATGGCTGCCCGCTTGCAGTTTGAGGCGTGTCTTGGACACTACCAATCGATTCTCAGTGAATTGATTCAGATGCTTACACTATCCACCGCGCGCACGCGAGTGGCCCCGGCGGTAAAGCTGATGTCCGATCGTGCGACTGGCGTATCGCCGCATACGGTCGATGAGCCATATCGACGTGGCCTTGCCTATGTGTCCCAAAAGCTTCGCGGGACGCTGGATCAACTCACGGCTGCTAATCGGGATGAGGAGGTCCGAGTAGAAGAGGGCTACCGCAATCCTCGCGAACTGTTGGACGACCTGAAGCAGTTCCAGGCGTCTCTCGAGCATGCCGGAAACGGAACCTTGGCGCGAGGCGCGCTGCGGAACCTAGTCAAAGCGGTAGACATCTTTGGATTCCACCTTGCACCGGTAGATCTGCGCCAGAATTCTGAGGTTCATGCGCGCACGATCGCGGAACTCTTCTCCAAAGCCGGCGTATGCGCGGACTACCTCGCTCATCCGGAGTCCGAGCGCAGGCGCCTGTTGGAACTGGAACTTTCCTGCGAACGTCCACTGTGGTCGTCGTTGGGCGCATACAGCGATGAGACATGCTCGGAAATGGCCATTTTCACGGCAGCTCGGGAACTCAGGAGAACCTACGGTCCGTCCATTATCAGGAACTGCATCATCTCGAAGACTGCCAATGTCTCGGACATGCTTACTGTCGCAGTGCTTCTCAAGGAGGCTGGCCTGATCAGCTTTGGACCGGGCAATCAGGACGATTGCGAGATCATCTCGATAGTGCCGCTGTTCGAAACGATCGCAGATCTTCGGGCTGCTGGATCGATCATGGACGGACTCTTCGGCGTTCCGGCTTATAGGAAGCTCGTAGTCCGGCAAGGCGATGAACAAGAGATCATGCTGGGATACTCCGACAGCAACAAGGACGGTGGCTATCTTACGTCCTGTTGGGAGATCTACCAGGCTGAGGTAGCCCTGAAGGAGGTGCTCATGCGGCATGGCATCGTCATGCGTCTCTTTCATGGGCGCGGCGGGGCCGTCGGGCGAGGAGGCGGGCCGACTTACGATGCGCTTCTCGCGCAACCCCATGGCGCTCATTCCGGGAAGGTCCGCATCACGGAGCAAGGCGAAGTCATTGCGTCGAAGTATAAGAGCGGTGATGTCGGCAGACTTCATCTGGAAGCCTTGGTGGCGGGTAGCCTGGAAGCCTGTCTTACGGGCCCGACCCTGGACCGGCAAAAGGAAGCCGTTTTCCACAGCGTCATCAAGGCGCTGTCGGATGTTGCGTACAGGACATACAGATCGCTTGTCTACGAGACAGAGGGATTTGCGACGTACTTCCGCGAATCCACGCCGCTCTCCGAGATCGCTCACCTGAATATCGGCAGTCGCCCGGCATCGCGCAAGGCAGGAGATCGCATCGACGATCTGCGAGCCATTCCCTGGGTCTTCGCCTGGTCACAATGCCGGTTGATGCTTCCCGGATGGTTCGGCTTCGGATCTGCGATCAATGCATGGCTTAAGGAAAGCCCAGACGGCATGACGCTACTGCGGGATATGTGCGGCTCCTGGCCATTCTTCGCGACGACGCTCTCCAACATGGAAATGGTTCTGGCGAAGTCAGATCTGGGTATAGCCTCCCGTTACGCCGATCTTGTGCAGGACGAAAACCTCCGAAACAAGATCTTCGACCGGATCCGCGAGGAATACGAACTCACGAAGCGCCATTTATTGTCGATCATGAATGCGGAGGCGTTGCTGTCGGGGAGCCCTGCGATCCGCCGCTCCATTCGGAACCGCGGCCCCTATTTGGACCCGCTCAACCATGCTCAGATCGAACTGCTGAAGCGCCACCGTAACGGACAGGTGTCCGAAAGCATCGCACAAGGTATTCGAATGACCATCAACGGCCTTGCTCAAGGCCTGAGAAACAGTGGCTGAAGGATCTGAAGCCAACAGCTCTTCCTTTTGACGAGATATTATGACTGCAATCGTAGACATCATTGGGCGCGAGGTTCTGGACTCGCGCGGCAATCCCACCGTCGAATGCGACGTGCTGCTGGAGTCAGGCGTGCTGGGCCGTGCCGCCGTGCCGTCGGGCGCATCGACCGGCTCGCGCGAAGCCATCGAGCTGCGCGACGGCGACAAGAGCCGCTACCTCGGCAAGGGCGTGCTGAAGGCCGTCGAGCACATCAACACCGAGATTGCCGAAGCCATCATGGGCCTGGACGCGTCCGAGCAGGCGTTCCTGGACCGCACCCTGATCGAGCTCGACGGCACCGAGAGCAAGAGCCGCCTGGGCGCCAACGCCATGCTGGCCGTGTCGATGGCCGTGGCCAAGGCCGCCGCCGAGGAAGCCGGCCTGCCGCTGTACCGCTATTTCGGCGGTTCGGGCGCGATGCAGATGCCGGTGCCGATGATGAACATCGTCAACGGCGGCGCGCACGCCAACAACAGCCTGGACATCCAGGAATTCATGATCATGCCCGTGTCGCAGACCAGCTTCCGTGAAGCGCTGCGTTGCGGCGCCGAGGTGTTCCACGCGCTCAAGAAGATCCTGGCCGACAAGGGCATGTCGACGGCAGTGGGCGACGAGGGTGGCTTTGCGCCGAACTTCTCGTCGAACGAGGAGTGCCTGAATACGATCGTGCAGGCCGTCGAGAAGGCCGGCTACCAGGCGGGGAAAGACGTGCTGCTGGCGCTGGACTGCGCGGCCAGCGAGTTCTACCACGAAGCCGAAGACGTGTACGCGCTGGAGGGCGAGGGCCTGAAGCTGTCGTCGACGCAATTCGCCGACTACCTGGCCAACCTGTGCGACAAGTTCCCGATCGTGTCGATCGAGGACGGCATGGCCGAAGGCGACTGGGACGGCTGGAAGACGCTGACCGAGAAGCTCGGCACGCGCGTCCAACTGGTGGGCGACGACCTGTTCGTGACCAACACCAAGATCCTGAAGGAAGGCATCGAGCGCGGCATCGGCAACTCGATCCTGATCAAGATCAACCAGATCGGTACGCTGACCGAGACGTTCGCCGCCATCGAGATGGCCAAGCGCGCTGGCTACACCGCCGTGATCTCGCACCGCTCGGGCGAGACCGAAGACAGCACGATCGCCGACATCGCCGTGGGCACCAACGCTGGCCAGATCAAGACCGGCTCACTGTCGCGATCGGACCGCATCGCCAAGTATAACCAACTGCTGCGCATCGAAGAGGCTCTCGGGGATACCGCGTCATATGCGGGCCGATTCTTCTTCTTCTGTCTGCGCCAGAACGTCCCCGGCAAGTAGGGCAATGCCACGGACCGTGGTCGCGTCAAGAACCTACAACTATTGAAACAGAAGGAGCGCAACATGTCGAAGCCACTGTTGGGCTGCGTTGCAGACGATTTTACTGGAGGCACTGACCTCGCCAGCATGCTGGTGAAGGGCGGCATGAGGACCGTACAAACCATCGGAGTTCCGGAGAGTACGGTCTTGGATGCCGATGCGATTGTTGTCGCTTTGAAGACCCGCACGCTGCCGGTCCGTGATGCGGTAACGGAATCTATCGAAGCTCTGCGCTGGTTGAAACGGGTTGGCTGTAGACAGTTCTACTTCAAGTATTGTTCGACGTTTGATTCGACGCCAGCAGGAAACATCGGCCCGGTGATTGACGCGATGATGGAGGAACTCGGCACGGACTTCACCATCGCATGTCCGGCTTTTCCAGAGAACGGCCGCACGGTGTACAACGGCTATCTCTTCGTTGGGGAGGTCCTGCTTAGCGAGTCGGGCATGAGAAATCATCCGCTGACGCCGATGAAAGACTCGAATCTTGTCCGGGTCCTTACGCCCCAAACGAAGCAACAAGTCGGACTGGTGGGCCGCAGCGTCGTGGCAAGGGGTAGCGAAGCGATCCGCGCAGAGTTTGAGCGGTGCAAGGAGGAGGGCCAGCAGATCGCAATCGTGGACGCAATCGAGAATGAAGACCTGTGCCGAATTGATGAGGCCGTATCCGATCTGCCGCTGCTGACCGGCGGCTCTGGGCTCGCGATTGGACTGGCGGACAACTTCAGGCGCGCGGGAGCACTGAGCGCCTCGCCAGATGCCGCCAAGCTTCAGCCTAGTTCTGGTCGCATGGTTCTGCTGTCCGGAAGTTGCTCCGTGGCGACGAATGCCCAGGTCGAACATTGGCTGAAAGAGCATGCGGGGCTCAAGATCGACCCGTTGGCCATTCATCGGGGAGAGGATGTGGTCTCTTCGGCAGTGGACTGGGTCATGCAGCACGACGAGCCAGTCCTCGTCTATGCAAGCGCCAGGCCCGACGAGGTCGGTAAGGTCCAGCAACAGCTTGGCGTGGAAGCGGCCGGCCTGTTGGTGGAAGGGGCGCTTTCCGCGATTGCGGCAAGACTTCATGAACAAGGATTCAACAAGTTCATCGTTGCCGGTGGCGAAACGTCGGGAGCCGTTGTCAAGGCACTCAACGTGAAGGGATTGCGTATCGGAGAGTCCGTCGCTCCAGGCGTTCCCTGGACGCACTCTCTCGATGGGGAGCCTATCGCACTGGCGCTCAAATCGGGAAACTTCGGCACCGTCAGCTTCTTTGAGGAGGCGATGAGGCAATGCCCCTAAGCGAATCGAAGGTCCGTGAGGAAATCGCTCTGGCCGCCAGATCAATCTTTGACCGAGGATTGACGCATGGCAGCACCGGGAACATCAGTGTCGCGATGGAGGATGGCTGGCTGCTAACGCCAACCGGCGCTTCGCTCGGCAACCTGGATCCTGCGCGGCTGTCAAAGCTTGATCGTGACGGACGACATATCGCTGGCGATGCTCCCACGAAGGAAAGCTTGTTGCATCTGGCGATGTATCAGGAGCGAAAGGGGGCAAGGGCCGTCGTGCATCTGCATTCGACGCACTCTGTTGCCTTGTCGTTGGATCCAGACCTGAATCCTGACGATCTTCTCCCTCCGTTGACCGCTTACTACGTGATGCGTGTCGGATCCTTGCCGCTGGTTCCCTATTTTGCGCCGGGAGACCCCAAGCTGGCGGAGGCAATCCGATATTGGGCCGGAAAGCATCACGCCATGCTCTTGGCGCACCATGGTCCAGTGGTGGCGGGCAGCAGCCTGGCGGCCGCGACGGATGCCGCAGAGGAGTTGGAGGAAACGGCGAAGATCTTCATGATGCTTCGAGGCAGAAAGACACGTGAGCTCTCTGCCGAGCAGGTTGCGGCGTTGCGCAGTAAGTTCGGGGCACCTGGTTAGGGGACTGCGTTTGTGGGGCATTGTGGCACTGGAAGCGCGAATAGGTGTTACGAGGCTAGCGTGATGGGGCAACTATGGATTGACGCGGCCATTCGCCGTCTCACACACTGAGAGCCCTTAATCGAAAAGGGCCTCGGTGGACGAGGCGAACGACGACTTCACGCTATGCTGACGCGCCGGTTATCTTTGAATGCGTTGCGCGCCTTCGAGGCGACCTCGAGACTTCGGAGTATGTCCGCAGCGGCTGACGAACTTTGCGTGACGCACGGCGCAGTCAGCCGGCATATCAAGCTGCTTGAGGAAAATTTAGGCGTTACGCTACTGACTCGCGGTCCGCACTCGACTGAAGCTACGAAAGCCAGCACCTTGTATCGATACACGCTGACGCGAACGCTTTCTGCAGCAATCTCTGCCGTGCTGACCGCGCTGAACGTACGGCCAAACTTTCCGTGGAGTAGCGAGCGGAGCATCAAGTGCAGGCAGACCGCCAGCGCACCGGTGAACCACACCCATTCACGCGGACCGAAGCCGGTGCCGCAGATCGACAAGGACGGCACACCGTAGATGCCCTGCTGACCTGCGAATTCGTCCTGCCACTCGGACACGATCTTCTCGACAACAATGCCGAATCCGATGGTGACCATGGCGAGCGCAGGTCCCTTTAGGCGCAAGGAGGGCAGCGCAATAACGATGCCGAACACACCGGCCAGGGCTGTGCTGACACCCAGAGCCAACCAAGGGTTCCAGCCCGCCCGGGTAGTCAACAGCGCGACAGCGTACGCGCCAACCGCAAACAGTCCGGGATGGCCAAGTGACTTCTGGCCGGTTCGGCCGACAAGGACGTTCAAGCCTGCCGCGGCAATATAGTTGACACCGATGAGGAAGAGGATCTTGAGATAAAACGCGTTGTCCGCAAGAAGAGGAACCGCGGCGATTGCGATGGTTGTGGCGGCAATTCCTGCCAGATGTGTGCGATTGTCGGGCGCCATCAGACTTTCTCCACCAGGCGTTGTCCAAGCAGCCCCTGAGGGCGCAGGACCAGCACGAGAATGATGAGCAGGAACACGCTGATTTCCCGTAGTTCCGCTTGCCTGAGGCCGACCATGGCCTCGATCAATCCGATCATGAAATCGCCGAGCATGCAGCCGCGCGGGTTGTCCAACCCGCCGAGGATGGCAGCAGAGAATGCCTCGAGCGCATGCGTCAGACCCATGAAGACGGACGCAGTCGTGATGGGCGCGACGAGCAGGCCAGCCAAACCGGCCAGTCCCGAGCTGACGACAAATGCGATGACCACCACTGCCGTCACATTGATACCCATCAGTGTTGCAGCGCTCCGGCTTTGCGCCACTGCCCGCAACGCCTTGCCGATCCTTGTGCGTCGCATGACAAGATCCAGCGCAAGCAAGGTCGCGATACTGAATGCCAACACGAAGAGTTCATGAGGAAGGATGCCCGCACGCCAAATCTGATGACGTCGCTGCCGAGTGGTGAAGGCAGAACGGTCGCGGAGGGCCCCCAGACCGCCAGCGCTGAGTTTTGGACAATGATGCCGAACCCCAGCGTGCTCATCACCCAGGCAAGGCCGGTCGCACCCAGAAACGGACGGACCGCCGAGTAATAGAGAGCAGTGCCCAACAGGCCCACGACGACCAACGTGGCCAGCATCGCTGCGAGATACAGTGATGGGGTGACATCAGCAGGTGAGAGCGTGGCGATGGCGCTCTTCCCATTCAGAAGCAACAGGGTGGATACGCCGACAAAGGCGCGCCGGCTACCAGGAATTCACCTTGCCCGAAGTTGAACGACTTTGTTGTGTTATGGGAGATGTTGAACCTCATCGCGACCAGTGCATAGACGCCGCCCAAGGTTAGGCCGCTGAAAATCGCCTGGAGAATTGCAATCATGTCTTGCTCCGTGTAGCCGTGGACGGCATCGGATCGCCGCCCACGGGAGGGCGTTGCTTAGCGCTTCAGGTCGGCGGTGGTAATCGATTTGCTGACGTTGTCCTCATAGCGCACGACTGTCTTGCCATCCTTCCATCGGGCGAGGTAGAAATCCCTCACGCTGAGACCTTCATGATTCGTCTTGCTGAACGGCTTGTCGTAAGTCTTGACGATGCCCTGGACGCCGCTGACTTGCTCCAAGGCTGCCGCCACCTTCGGACCATCCGTCGAACCTGCGGCCCTCATGGCCGCCGCAATCAACATCACGGAGTCATAGGTTTGTGCGGCGCAAGGGAAGGTGGTGAGTGTCGGAAAGTCCTTCCGGACTCGATCGGCCAGGGCTCTTGCGCGCGGGCTGCTGTCCTCGGTCGTGGACGCCGCAAGAATCATCTGCTCGGAAAGCGTGGTGCCGGTCATGCGCGGAAACAGGGAGCTCAGGCTGCCCCAGGTACCCAGCGTGATTGGCGCGTAGTTGATCTTCTCCATGCTGCGCATTACCTGTGCGGAGCCATCGGCGATGCATGACCGTGTCGGCGCCTGCGTCCTTGATCTTGTTCAGTTGCGAGGTGATGTCTGAGGGCAAGTTGGGCTGTTGTCGGAGTTTCAGGCTATCTATGACGAAGAGATCAAGGATCGGAAAGCTCTTCTAGCGCGCAGCAAGGAAATCAATTTTACGGACCTCATTCGCCATGCACTCGCGAGGCCGAAAAAGAAAGGAAGACAACGGTCACGCCAGCGAAAAGTAGTCAGCAAGAGAATCTCACGTTAGGCGCTGAAATCGGTGAATCTGGCATGGGATCGATTACAACGGGTCGGATCCCGCTAACAGGAAAAAAATGAGCGCTCGCAAGCGCTCAAAAAGGAGGATCGGCAGAGCCGACAGACAACACTAGTTGCGTGAGGGCGCAGGAGAGACCATGTCAGCCACCGAAAAGTTTGGCCGGTAGAGTTACGAGCTGCGGAAACAGCACCATGAGGAACATCACTGCGAACTGCACCAGCATGAATGGCATGACGCCGCGGGTAACCTGGTCCATCTTCATCCGCCCCACGCCCGCTACCGCATTGAGAACCGTCCCGACCGGTGGCGTGACAAGCCCGATTGAATTGTTGATGATAAAGAGCACCCCAAAATAGACGGGATCGATGCCGGCCTGCTTGATCAGAGGCATCAAGACTGGCGTCAGAATCAGGATCGTGGGCGTCATGTCCATCGCGGTCCCCACGATCATCGCGAGAATCATGATGGCAATCATCAGCAAGATGGGGCTGTCCAGGAACGGCGTCAGGAGGTCAACGACCTGGTCAGGCAGTTGCGCCACCGTAATCAGCCAGGATGAGACCATGGCGGCCGCAACGAGGAACATCACGACCGCCGTTGTTTTCGCTGACGCCAGGAATACCGCGTAGAGTTGATGCCACTTGAGTTCGCGATAAATCAAGCTCGCGACCACCAGAGCGATCACGGCGGCGACCACCGCGGCTTCGGTGGGGGTAAAAACGCCGAAGCGCAGGCCCACCAGGATAACAATGGGAAGGGTAAGCGCCCACGCCGCCTCCCTGAGGGCGGTCAAGATCTCCCTGGGATTGCGCTTCGGCGGCGGTTCTAGCTTTTCGTTTCGGATGAGCCACCACCACGTTGCCCAAAGGCCCACGGCCAACCAGATCCCCGGAAAAATGCCGGCAAGAAACAGCTTGGAAATGGAGACGTTCGCTGCAACGCCGAAGATGACGAACCCGATGGAAGGCGGAATGATCGGACCGATGACGCCACACGCGGCGATTAATCCACCGCTGCGGGCCTTGTCGTGCCCCGCCTTGACCATCATGGGCAAGAGCAGGGCCGTCAATGCCGCCGCATCGGCCACAGCGGAGCCGGACAGTGCAGACAAAACACACGCTGCAACGATGGTGACGTAGCCCAGTCCGCCCCGGATATGGCCAACCAGCGCCATGGCAAAGTTCACAATCCGTTTGGACAGGCCGCCGGTATTCATGATCTCTCCAGCCAACATGAAGAACGGTACGGCGAGCAGCGGAAAGCTATTGGCGCCTTCGATGATGTTCTGCGCGAGGATCTGAGAATCGAACGTCCCGAGATGCCACATCAGGGCGACGCCGCATAGCAGCAGCGCGAAGGCAATGGGCACGCCCAGCATCATGGTTCCCAGGAGCGAGGACAAGAACACTGCGATGGTCATGATTGGTTCCTCGCGCAGATTACTTAAGGGGGGCAGGCAGATCGATCGGCTCCTCTTCGGACTCTCGAATACCGATCAGTTCTGTTTCGGAAAGATTGCCCATGAGCAGCCGCCAGAGGTTGTCGAGAAGAATGATGCCGATCGAAATGGCACAGACGACACCGCTTGCATAGAAGATCCCCATCGACACGCCCAACGTCGGACTTGTCGCGCCGATGTTGACCTTTACCTGTTCGAGCGACCCCTGAAGCAGCAGCCAGCAGCAATAGAGCATCAGGCAGTGTCCCAGCGCCAGGCAGATTTTTCGTCCGGTCGTCCCGAGCCGCGACACAAGCATGTCCGTACCAAGATGGGCCCCGTCTCGCATGGCAGCCACGGCCCCCAAGAACGTCACCCAGACGAACAGCCACCGGGAGAGTTCATCGGAGACAGTGATTCCGGAATTGAAGATGTACCGCAAGACGACGTTGCCGAATACCAGTACGACCATGATCGCGAGAGCAATGACCATCAGCACCTGGACGGCTTTGCAGTAGCCATCAATGAGATTTCTCAGCATTGTGTACCTCGTAGCTTGAACGGAAGGCGAGCGTTCGCCACATATCGATTGCGCGCAGGAACCTGTACGGCCTGCGCTCAGCGCGCCGTCACGCGAGCCTTGTTGAGTTCGGCGGTGATCTGGCTGAACGTGTCTTCGCCAAGCAGCTTGGCATGCTTGTCATAGACGGGCTTCAAGGCCGTCCGGACCCGCGCGCGTTCTGCGTCGGTCAGATCGTTGTATTGCATGCCCTTGGCCTTGAGGCTGGTCAGCAACTTCGGATCTTGTTCGCGATTGAAGCGACGCTCGTAGTCGCGCGCCTCGTGACACGCTTCCTGAAGCACCTTACGCTCGTCAGCATTCAGACCATCCCAGAACTTCTTGCCAACGAGTACCACTGCTGCGCCATAGATGTGTCGTGTCTCGCTGACGTACTTCTGTACCTCGAAGAACCTGCTGGTATAGATGCTGTTGTACGGTGTTTCCTGCCCGTCGATGGCACGAGATTCCAGCGCGGTATATACCTCGGTGAACGCCAGCGGCGTCGCGTTGGCGCCGAGCGTATTGAAGACATCGATGAACACAGGGTTCTGGATGGTACGGATCTTGAGCCCTTTGAAGTCTTCGAGCTTGCGAATGGGATGCCGGCTGTTCGTAACGTTCCGAAAGCCATTCTCCCAGTAGCACAGCCCAACAAGACCGGTGTCTCGCAGTTTCTCGAGCGTGCGTGTTCCTACGGGGCCGTCCAAGACGGCGTCGGCCTCCTTGTAATCGTTGAAGAGGTAGGGCAGATCAAAGAGTCCAAAGTCCTTGACGGTTGTCGCGGCGGCGGCCGTCGAGACGATTGCCATCTCGAGGACGCCACCTTTTGCTGCGGAGATCGACTGGACCTCTGCCCCCAGTTGGCCGTCGGGATAGCCGCGCACCTTCATCTTCCCGCCAGTCTTCGCGGCAACGATTTCGGCCAACTTGGCGACTCCTGCCCCATAGGGATGATCCTTGGGCACGACATAGCTAAGCTTCACGTTTCGATCCGTGAAGTCTGCCGACATCGCCTGAGGCGAAAGGAATACAAGAGGAAAAAGGCACGTCGTGAGCAAAGCGCAGCGGGTGTTCATGGTCGTCTCCTGTTTTATATGTGTGGGGCGCCAAGAAAAGCTCAGGCCGGGGGATTGAACAGCGCCGCACGGACGAATTGGGGCGAGGCGATGTTTGCGCCTTGCGCTTCAATTAATTGGCGCGCTTCCTCCACCAGCATGGTGTTCGTCTGGGTTGCGAACAATGGACAGTCCTCGAGCCCCACACGCACGTGACCACCGCTTCGCGCAACGTACGGAATCAAATGCCGAATATCGACGCCAAGGCCTGCAATCATCCAGGGCGAGCCCGAGGCTTCCTCTTGCAGTAACTCGAGATAGGCGGCTAACGCATACTCTCTTGGCCGGAAGCCGAACGTGAGCTGGTCGGAAAACATGAAGCGGTACATCGGCATCGGCACCTCGGGCATCGCGCGACAAAATGCGGCGGCCAAGCGCAGATAACCGGGCTCATAGATCGCAAAGCCGGGGTGCAGTCGATGCCGCGCGGCAAGCTCCAGGCCATGGCGAATCGCAGCAGGGGTGTTGATGTCGACCAGGCCCTTCGCACGCGTCTCAACGTCTCGATAGCTGACCAGGTTAGTGGAGCCAGGATCTACGATGAGCCATTCCGCGATGCCTTGATCGGCCATCGCATCCAGATGCGCATAGCGCTTCGGACCCGCATCCTCGGCGATCGACTCGGCGTTGCTCATGTACCGGATCGCGGGATACACAACGACGTCGGTCTTTGCCCGGATCCGACTAATGATGTCCGTCACAAGCCCGAGATCAGTGGATTGCTCGCCTGTGGCCACGTCGTATGCATGAAAGTGGACGACTGATGCCCCGGCATTCGCACACGCGACAGCTTCCTCGACGATCTCGTCGGGTGATAGAGGGATCCTGGGTTGGAGTCGGCGCGTCCACGGTCCATTCAACGCAACCTCGATGCAGACAGTGTTTGATTTCATTGCTTCCTTTGGGAAAACGTCGTCGTTGAAATTGCCTCGGACCGGCACGGATGCGTGCCAGCTCGACGCGGTCATGTCGCGACACATCAACAGGGCGGGGTTTCGTCAATCCGCTGCGTCATCGATCGGCGTGCTGAGGGGTTCTCGTCCGTACAAGTGAAGCGAGGGCCATGGGGTGCAAGGCAGTCTCCTGTACCGCGTCGCATGCATGACGGGCCTCTTTTGGTATGGTGATGTAATGGTATGATGAGTACCCCAGAAAGCCAAGAACTAGAGATCTGGCGTAAACCCGACGTGGGAGGGATGGGCGAGTAAGTTGGCGCCGCCGTGGGCGTTGCCGAATCGCGGCGTGGGGAAGGGGAGAATGTGCCGCCGACACATGGAAATGCGGCGACCAAGCCTGTGATCTGACAGACGATGGCAGATCACGGCTAACGGGGTGCGAGACGGGCCCGGTCCGAGGTCCAAACCCAAGCACGACGCGTCCGAAGAGGGGCGATGAGAAGCCTGGGGCAGGCCAGGCTTTCCGATCGGCAGGTTAATCCGCCGTGAGGAAGCTGCGCTCAACAGGTTTCAGCATGCTGTCGAGACGATAAACGAGCGGAACCCCGTTCGGGATATTCAGCGCAACGATGTCTTCGTCCGAGATGCCATCAAGGTGCTTGACCAAGGCACGGATACTGTTGCCGTGGGCCACAATGAGAATGTCTTTTCCACTCCGCAAGTCAGGCGCGATGTCTGATTGCCAGTACGGTAGCACCCGTTCCATGGTGTCTTTCAGGCATTCCGTGGAGGGAACGAGCGCCTTGTCCAGTGCGGCATACTGAGGGTCCGCCTGGGCGTGCCGGGGATCATCGGACTCCAGCGCGGGGGGGCGCACGTCGTAGCTGCGCCGCCATTGCAATACCTGTGCGTCTCCAAATCGTATCGCCATCTCCGCCTTGTTCAGGCCTTGCAGGGCGCCATAGTGTCGCTCGTTCAGGCGCCAGTTGTTCTTGACGGGTACCCACATGCGATCCATTTCATCCTGAATGTGCCAAAGCGTTCGGACCGCTCTTTTGAGTACCGAGGTGTAGGCAACATCGAATTCGAAACCGCTTTTCTTCAACAGACGACCGGCTTGTCTGGCTTCCTCGATCCCAGTGGCGGTGAGATCGACATCGGCCCATCCTGTGAATCGGTTCTCCAGATTCCAGGAGGATTCGCCATGGCGAACGAGGACTAGTGCTGGCATAACAGGAACTCCAGAAAGGGAAAGGGCGCGGCGCAGACGGACCGCGCACTAGAAAGACGCTTGACGGTCAAGCCGCATGCAAGATCGCAAGGAACTCAGAGACACCCAGCGACGCGCCACCGACGAGCCCACCATCGATGTCAGGGGCGCCGAACAGGTCGGCCGCATTTGCCTTCGTCACGCTTCCGCCATAGAGGATGGGTACCGAATCGCGGAGCGACTCGGCTTTGGAGCCAAGGCGTTGCCTCAGGTGTGCGTGGGCGTCCTGTGCTTGCTCGACGGAGGCGGCTCGTCCGCTGCCGATAGCCCAGACGGGTTCGTAGGCAACGACAATCCCATCGAGCGATAGGGCGGCTTCGGCTGCAAGTCGATCCAGCACGACGTCGAGTTGTTGGCCAATTACCTGTGCCGTACGGCCGGTATCGCGTTCTTGCTGCGATTCGCCCACGCAGATGATGGGGCGAATTCCGGCCTCCAAACACCGCAGTGCTTTTTCGGCAACCACCTCGTCAGTTTCGCCATGGCGTGTGCGGCGTTCTGAGTGACCAACAACGGCGAACCTGCAATCCAATTCCTTCAACATCGATGCGGACACTTCGCCTGTATAAGCTCCCTGCTTGGCCGTGGATACATCTTGGGCACCGACAAGCAAGGCGCTATCGGCGAGGACTTTGGCGGCGCGCGCCAAATACACCGAGGGAACACAGATGGCAGCGGCGCATTGGACACGATGCGAGGCCACCTCCGGCAGCATCGTGTTGACAAGCTCAAGACTGCCGTTCAATTTCCAGTTACCAACGACCAGACGCTTCTTCATGGAATCTACCTACTACCTTTGCTGGCCTCTGCCGTCGTTGGTTGAGCTGCGTTCAACGGTGAGCAGGGGCATGATCAATCTACCGAGCACTGGATTGGCGCCAGCGTCCGCTGGATGGTGATTTCAAACTGAAATCACGCTCACTCGACGGCAACGCTGCGCATGGCCAGCTTCAGATCGGTAGCCGCCACCTCTCCTTCGCGACGGGCAATGACAAGCGTCGCGACGACGTTGCCGATGACGTTCACCAGCGCACGACCTTCGCTGATGATCCGGTCAATGCCAAGCAGCATCGTCACCCCGACCAGGGGGATTTCTGGAACCAGCGCGAGCGTTGCTACCAGAGAAACAAAGCCAGCGCCTGGTACGCCGGCGGAGCCTTTGGTGGTCAACGTTGCCACCCCAAGGATCATCAACTGA
Source organism: Cupriavidus sp. LA-1 (assembly GCF_055385985.1). Taxonomy (NCBI): domain Bacteria; kingdom Pseudomonadati; phylum Pseudomonadota; class Betaproteobacteria; order Burkholderiales; family Burkholderiaceae; genus Cupriavidus; species Cupriavidus sp. LA-1. The sequence continues at coordinate 1,890,348 of NZ_AP031387.1, forward strand.
TGCCAGATGGTCAGTTCGACATGCATCGCCTGTGCGATGAACAGGACCGCCATGGTGATGTAGATGTTGGTGCCGTCGGAGTTGAAAATATAGCCGGCTGGCATAACGAGGCCAACGGTTCCAGGCTTGCAACCAACGCCCTCTAGCTTTCGCATGAGCGCGGGCAATGCGGCATCCGACGACGACGTCGCGAGCACCAGCACAAGCTCGCTCCTGAAATGCCGCAGTACCGCCAGGATGCTGAACCCATACCAGTAGCCGATCGCGCCGAGGACAAGGAAAACAAAGATGGCCGCGGTGAGATAGAAACTCGCGATCAGGACGAGCAGCGATTGCAGCGAGGCAATTCCGAACTTCCCGACGGTGAATGCCATGGCGCCAAATGCGCCGATTGGCGCAAACCGCATGATCATGTTGATGAGGCCGAAGATCCATTCGGCGCATGCATCGACGAGTTCACGGATGGGCCGGCCTCTGTCCCCCATCTTTCCAAGGACCAACCCCATCAGGATCGATACAAACACGACCGGAAGGATGCCGTCGCTGGTGAAGGCGCCAATCAGAGTCTTCGGGATGATTTCGAGGAAGAAATCTGCGAGTCCATGACCCTGTGCCGCAGTGACGTATTGCTTGATCTGGCTGGCATCCAGCTTCGCCGGATCGACGTCGAAACTCGCGCCAGGCTGGATGATGTTGGCGACGACCAGCCCAATGAGCAGCGCAACCGTCGAGGCAATCTCGAAGTAGAGCAGCGCTACGCCACCGACTCGTCCGACCTTGCCGAAGGTCTGCATGCCAGCGATGCCGGAGACGACCGTAAAGAAGATGACCATGCCGATGGTCATCTTGATCAGTTTGATGAAGCCGTCACCGAATGGCTTCATTTGCGCGGCGACCTGAGGATAGAAGTGTCCCAATGCGATGCCGATCAGCATCGCAATCACGACCTGGACATAGAGATTTCGAATCACGAAGTGCAAGACGCTGGGGCGGCTTGCAGTGATGGTGGCGCCCGTCTCTTGAACGGAATCAGGCATTGTGTCTCGCTCCCTTGGTTCGAAGCCGATCCAGCCTCCGGCCGTGGTCTACCTGTCTGATGGTAGGCCTATCATACCAGTGCAAGCGAAACGCGCACTAGGAAGGGTAAACCCTGGATCACTCCTGCTTTGCCACGATCAGTCGAGACCAGTCACGCGCCCAGAGCAGGGCCGTGCCCCTCGATAGCTCGGACAAGGTGGTGCTTCGCCGGGCCGTGCGGTTGCCATGGCCGCTTCGCACGCGGGCGCCCGGCGGCGCGTCCCGCCCAAGGGTCGCCGGGTGCCCGCGCCACGGGGGGCGGGACGGTGCAAGGCGGGGTCTCCCCCCTCGGACACGGACGCGGGCACGGCTCGCCGCGTGGGTGGGCGGCGGATGCGGCGCGCTGGCCCTTGGGGTGGCCGGCGGACATCACCCAGGCCGGTTCCCTCGGCCTGGCCAGCGCGTCCCGCCACTTTGGTCCCCAGACGGGGACGAGGCCACTGTTACCAACCACAACCAACCGTTGCCTGGCGCATGCGCCGGTCACGCCGACACGCCGCGCGCGCCATGCGACGCCGCGTGCCCGCCAGAACTCCGGGGCGTGGCACGCGCCCATACCGGCGCATCAAGGTGGTGAATCTGACCTGCAAGGGCAAGCAAGTTGCCGACCGCCCGGAGAAAGCCGCATCGACGCTGCGCGCAATCGCTGGGCGATATTTCCCCGGCGGACCTGGTAACGGTCACGCGCGTGTTGCACTAGCTGGAGGGATTGAATGCCAGCGATGAGCGGGTAGTGAGTACGAAATGAGCACGCGCGATTGATCATGGCACCTGACGATACGCACGACGCCACGGACTGGCGCGACTGGGAGAATTTCTGCCGGGTGGTGGAAGCAGGCAGTTTCACCACCGCCGGCGCTCGCGCAAGCGTGCCGAAATCCTCGGTCAGCGCGTCCGTGACCCGGCTTGAGCGCCAGCTCGGGATTCGGTTGCTGGAGCGGACCACCCGCCGCATGCGCGTCACCGAAGCCGGTAAAGCGATATATGCGCGCTCGGCACCGCTGCTGGCGGCGCTGCGGGATGTCGAAGCCGATGCGAAGTCGGCAACGCCGTTAGTCAGGGGAACGCTACGGCTGAGCGCACCTTACGAGATTGGCTGGCTGCATCTATCTCCGGCGCTCACAAAGCTTCTCAAACTGTATCCCGACCTGCGCGTCGAGATCGACGAGTCGCGCGTGGTTCCCGACCTCGTCGAGCAAGGGTACGACGTGGCCTTTGTCAGGACCACCACGCAACTGCCGGGCAGCTCGCTGGTGAGCAAGCGGATGGTGACGATGGAGCGCGCCTTCTACGCCTCCTCGGCGCTGATCCGGAAACACGGGCTTCCCATGGCGCCGCAAGACCTGGAGGCCTTGCCCGTGATCGCAGAGCCTGGCGACCAGTACTGGGAGCTATGCCAGGGTGCAAAGGAACTAGCGCGGGTGCCAGTGCAGCCTTGTATCCGGACCTCTAACGCGGAAATACGGGTGCGGGCTGCCGTCGACGGCCTAGGCGTCGCGCGGCTCGCGTCGAGCTGTGTCGAAGACCATGTCCAACGCGGCGAGCTGGTGCGGATTTGGCCGGCATTCACCTCAACCCCGTCCAAGATCTACGCACTCACGCCAGCGCGCCGGTTGATGCCGGCCAAGGTGCGCGCCTTGCTGGAAGCCGTCGGCAGCGCCGACGAATAGCGGCTCTCTCCGGTGGCAGAAGCGATGCGTTCAAGCCAGCAGTAGTCAAGCACCGGAGGCTCCAGAGAGGCCTTCAACCCCACCTTCCGCGTAACAGTTGGGTGTCGGAATCCAGGAAAAGAGACGGGGATATGCAGGAGGAGGACCCGGATCGAAGCAGCAAGGCATAAAGGACGCGCCTCGCGACTGCGACCTCTGGACAAGGCAGGGCATTGACGCCAGACGCATGACCGGTTCTAACGGGCGCACCACGGTCCGGCTTATGCCGCAAGGGGGGCGCAACTTTTAAAGGCGAGAATGCCCGCGCCGAGGGCGAGGGCATTCTGCAAGCTTGGCTTGCCGAATCAGGAGCAGGTGTAACTGCTCGCGTGGAGGGGATCGCCGTTCACGAAAGTGATCTTCTTCGGATACGCGCACAAGGGCATGCTTTTGACGGGAGATGATCCGCGAGCCATGAGAGTGTCGGGGGAAACTCCATTTTCCACCCAGTCTTGAAGGGCAGCGAAGAGTTCCTCTCGTTTCGGAAGGGCCGGAACAGCCGCCGGATTGGCGCTGCCGTTGTGGTAACCATTGAATCCGTGTCCCATGCCAGGAACGAGATAGAACTTATAGAAGCTCTGCGTGGCTGCTAGACCTCCCATTTTCGACACGACCTGGTTGTAGTAGTGGACGGATCCTTGGGGCGGGATCGCTTCATCATCCAGACCATGGTAGTGGATCATTTTCCCTCCGCGAGCTTTGAATGCGGACAAATCTGGATTGTTCGCATCAATGCTGCTGAACGCGGCTTGCAACGATATCCCGCGCTCAAAAGCGTGAGACAAATCCGCGTAGGAAAGCCTCTTCCAGCGTGATGCGCCATTTCCGGTAGCGTTCACGAAATTTGGTTCCGCCATCGTTGGATCTTGGAGGTTTAGTGCGAGTACATCGGAAGCGATAGTGAAGGGGCCCTCTGGTGAGGCATTGACATTAGTGGTGGGAGAAAAACTACGGACCCACGCGTCGTACAGGGAGGTCCCACGCGACATGCCGTACCAGCGTCGGCTGCCGCTTAATGCAGAATCCCAACCGTTATCGATCGCCGGATCGGGAACGCTGCCATCCGAAGTCATGCCATACCAGACCTTGTTAAGGGCAGACGCTTGGGCAAGATTGACACAGTTGGCGCTACCACTTGTGCCAAGTACCCCATCATTGCCATTGACACCAGTGCACAGCACCGTCGCATCCCTTGTTGGATCGTAGCGGCACTGGGAAGGGTCGACAAGATATCCCATATGCTGGCCGCCCACCATGTCGCATGCACTTATTGCTGTGTTGGATACGAAATCAAGCTGGGCCGTCGTCGGGATGGGGATGCCGTTGTCGACCAAGTCACGCTGATACACGATTTGCGGGTACATTTCGGCCGTGATGAAACGCGTCCAGTTCATTGCAGGAAAGGCAACCATAATCCCGTCGTAGTCCTCAGGATATGACTGTGCTGCCTGCATGGCTTGGCGACCACCCATTGATCCGCCATCAAAGTACGCGTGGGAAGGTGCCGAGCCGTAATATGCTGTCGCCAACGCTTTCGTTTTCACTGCCAAATCATGGACGGTACGCAACGAGAAGTCGCGCCACCCAGCGGAGTTGATCGATCCGTCGGGGTTCATTGCGAACGATCCGCCGTGCTGCATGTCGGTGTGACCGGTGTCGGAGCTCGCACTCACGGAGCCGTCCGTCGCTGCGATCTCGGCAGGGCTGCCGGATGCATTGATAAGTGTTGCAAGCTGCGCGATGGACGTTTCCACGCCGCCGCCCCAGCCGCCGCTACCGAGAACGTGGATGCGCTTGTTCCAGCTCGTTTTCGCGGGAAGCCAAACCTCCATGCCGACTCCAGAAGTTGTTGAAGGGGCATCCGCCGGACCTGAATTTCCGGGGCCGACGCTGAGCTTTACCATACACAGGTCGTTGCCGGCAACTGGTGTCGCACCTGTTGCGGCGCCACTCAGCAAGAGCGGATCGCCCTTTTTGAACGCTTTCACGAGTAACACCGTGGTGTCGGCATCTGGTTTGAATCCGGTCTTGAGGGAGTCGTCGCAGCCCAGAGTTGCCGACGTCCCCGAAGTGGGGGCAGGCGGCTCGTCACTGCCGCCGCAACCGCCCAGGGCTGAGAACCCGATGACTGTCGCAAGGGTAGCTATTGCCCGTGTCGGCATTGAACGCGGATAGGGAAGTTCCATCAGTGTCTCCAATATATTGTTGGGTCGTTTACGTGCGCCTGGCCCGACACCAGGTCAACCCGCATTCAAGGCGAAGAAGTGCAGTAAGGGACCCTAGTGAGATGCACTATAGTGCATCTCATCTAATGATAGTTGCGCACTATCTTGCAGTGATCCAGAATCTTGCTGTTCTTGCGCTGTACTCTTGCTGTTCTGCATCCATGAGCGAGCGCCGGACTCGTGTGTGACCCCTAATCCCTTTCCCAAAGATGTCAAAGCCGACCCCTAAGAAAGCGGAAGCCCCCATCCAATTGCTGGCTGACCGCGTACCGATGCGCCTTGATCAATTGAGAAATGGAGGGGAACGCATGGCTCGACAGTCTTTACGGCCGTGGCATGGATTTCCGGTTGAGTTTCACAAAGGCCGTGCCGAGAACAGAGATATTGGGGCGCTGCTCTATCCGAACGCACTGATCTGGCAGCAAAGAGTCGGGCGGACCCAAGCTGGCATGACTGCGGGCTGCCAGAAAGTTGAGGCTGTCACCCAGGCGGGCGACTACCTTGTTATCCAGGAAAATTTCGAATTTGATCGTGGACGCATCCAGACAACAAATACATATGGAATCGCGGTTGAGATCAATCGGGAGAAATTGACGCACCTGTTCCCAGACGAGAGCGGGACCATGAACCTGTCCGGATTCAAGATTGTGCAGGACAAGACGCTGGACAATCTCTTTTCGTTGATGGAGAAGGAGATTGCTGACGGATGCCCTTGCGGTGGACTTTACGCGGAAAGCTTGTCCATCGCGTTGGTAAGTTATCTGACCCACGCATATGCCAGTCCAAGAACTCCGCGAAAGATTGGGAATCGTCTCTCGGGACGAAACCTAGACACGCTAAAGGCTTATGTCCGGGAAAATCTTGGAAACTCGAATGAACTTCATTTGGCGAAGCTGGCCAGCCTTGTTCATACAAGCCCATATCATTTCGCGCGCCTTTTTAAGGCAGCCCTTGGCATTACGCCGCACCGCTACGTCATGGATTTACGTATCATCGAGGCACAACGACTATTGCGGACGGATCTCACTATCGCCGAGATAGCGGCTCGAACTGGGTTCGCATCCGCCACACACATGTCAGACGTGTTTCGACGCCGCAAGGGTGTTTCGCCGACTCAGTGCCGTAATTAGACTTGTTCGAGGGTGCCCTTCCGAACAACCTGAAAGGGATAATCGACCACGGTACTTCCCACGGGCTGTCGGACGCCTCGTCCCGGGCGAGTTCTAGCCATTGCCGGGGAAATGCTACGGAGCGGGCGCACATTCCGATGCGGCAAGGTCCATAGACGGAGTTGTGGCGGCGATGACTGGCCTGGGCGCGTCGAGCCGCTCGTGCCAGCAAGACGGCAAGGGGCGGAATGCTGAGATACGTAGCGAAGGATCTCAGCTTTTGCACCCGGAGACGCCGGCGGTCACGCTTGAATCGGCACCAGCCTCGATGGGCCTTACGCTTTCCGATGACGAGCTAACGACGATTCACGGCCCGCGCTGGAGGCTTTTGATAATCGGCGCAGGCCAGTTGTCGCAGTTTCTTGCCAGGATCGCTGTAGCGATGGACTATGACGTCAGAGTTTGCGATCCGCGTGAGGAATACCGGGACGGATGGCAGGTTGATGCCGTCGAGGTCATCCATGCAATGCCAGACGACATGGTGATTGCTATGCGGCTTGATCATCGGAGCGCGGTCATCGCGCTCACGCACGACCCGAAGTTGGACGATCTCGCACTGATGGAGGCGCTGAAGTCGCCCGCCTTCTATGTTGGAGCCATTGGGTCTCGGCTTAATAGTGCCCGACGACGAGAGCGACTAAAGGAGTTTGACGTCAGCGAAGCTCAGGTGTCGAAGCTCCGCGGCCCAATTGGCGTGTTCATCGGGAGCAAGACACCTCCTGAGATCGCCACTGGTGTCGGATGACATCATTATCGGCCTGGTGAAGGATCGCCTTAAGCAGCCCGACTGCGAAAAGGGCTACCTGTTCGACGGTTTCCCGCGCAGGATCCCGCAGGCCGAGGCCATGAAGGAAGCCGGTGTGGCCATCGACGACGTGCTGGAAATCGACGTGCCGTTCGACGCCATCATCGAGCGCATGAGCGGCCGCCGCGTACACGTGGCTTCGGGTCGTACCTACCACGTGCGCTACAACCCGCCGAAGGTGGAAAACGTCGACGACGACACCGGCGAAGCGCTGATCCAGCGCGACGACGACAAGGAAGAGACGGTGCGCAAGCGCCTGGATGTGTATGCGCAGCAGACGCGACCATTGGTGGACTTCTACTCAGCCTGGGCATCAGGGGCGAGGCAGGATCCAAAGTGACGCCTCCACTCTTCCGCCGCATTGAGGGCATCGGCAGTGTAGGCGAGATCGCGGAGAGATTGGCTGACGTGCTTGCGTAATCTTCATCTTGAGGCGGCGGAAAGTAACTGTGGGCCGTGCTGTGATGAACCGCCGTGCAAAGTTGGAGGGCGCCGTCCCAGCGAAAGAACGAGAAACGGTTGGGATCGGAGATGATGATTCGAAGTTCGGGACCATGTATGAAACACGCAGGACGTGGCCGGGAGCGTTCGAGTGGCGGTCGCTTGCACAGCCAGCGGCATCGATATTCGCGTGGCTGATGGCGCACTTTTAGGGGCGCATCAGAAATCAACCTGTCTTGATAACCGCGATTATCTCGATAGCCACTTTAAGTCCGGAACTGGCGCCGCTGCGGTACCATGGCACCCTCCCGATTTCGCGAAGTTGCCGTGCCCGAGACGTCCACCATCCCTGATGCCGCGCCTGATGCTAATGGCGCCGTCCCGCCGGCCGAGCCGGCTCCGGTACGGCGGCGCCGGCGCGCGCCGGTCGCGCCCACGCGCCTGCTCGGGCCCCATCACTTCGCCTTCTACCGCGGTGTGCTCGAAGGGGTCGATCTCGCCCGCCTGGCCGACCGCTATCTCGACACGGGACGCGATCTGCGCGTGGCGCGCGCCACCGTCGACTGGATCTCACAGGAACTCGCCCGCGGCGTGCGCCGCCTGGCCACGCGGCCAGCCGGCGCCGGCGGAACCGCGCACCAGGCGCCACAACAAGCCGCGCACCAGGAAGGGCCAGGGCAGGGCGGAGCGGCCGCGATCCCAGGAATTGCGGGAACCCCATCGCCACGCCGCTGGAGCGAGGCCGCCTGGCAGGCGCTGTTTCACCCGCCGGCGGGCGAGAGCACGGCCGCCCGCCAGGCCCGGCGCCAGCGCCAGCAGCGCGCGCTCGAGGCCCTGCAGCCGCTGCTGGCGGCGCGCCCCGGCCCCGACGATGCTGTCAGCGGCTGGTTCGCACCGGCGATCGCGCAGCGCCTCGTCGGCGCCGGCTGGACCACGCTCGGTGCGCTGCACGCCGGCATCGCGCAGGGCGGAGCGCGCTGGTACCGGCGGGTCGCCCGCATTGGCGCCCACACCGCCCGGCGCATCGAGGCGTGGCTGGCCGAGTTCGCGACCGAGCTCGGTGCCCTCCCGCCGGCGGCGCTGGTGCCGCGGCGCCGCGCCAGCGCCGCGGAGCTCGCGAGCCTGCGTCCGCCCGCCGCGATGGTGGCCCCGCTGGAGGCGCTGCTGCTACCGCCGGCGCTCGATGGTCGCCAGGGTCACAACCGCGCGGCCGCTGGCAGCAAGGCGCGCATCGCCGCCCAGAACGACCTGATGGCGATCCACGCCTGGCTGGGCGTGCACCTGCCGGTCGGCGGCCACACCTGGCGCGCGTACCGCACGCAGGCCGAACGCTTGCTGCTGTGGGCGGTCTTCGCCCGCGGCAAGGCCCTGTCCGACCTGAGCGTCGAAGACTGCAGCGCGTACCTGGCCTTCCTGGCCGATCCGCAGCCCGCGGCGCAGTGGGTGGGCGCGCGCGGCACGCCGCGCTATCGGTTCGACTGGCGTCCGTTCGAGGGGCCGCTATCGCCGGGCAGCGTGCGCCAGGCCTTCACCATCGTGAAGAGCCTGTGCGCCTGGCTGGTTAGCGCCCAGTACCTGCGCTACAACCCGTTCGCGCTGCTGCCCAAGCCCAAGGCGGCAGGCGGGGGGCGCATCCAGGTGGCGCGCAGCTTTACCGAGGCGCAATGGCAGTTCCTGCGCAGCTTCGCCGCGAGCCTCCCGCCCGACGATGCCCGCACCGTGCGGATGCAGTTCCTGTTGCGCTTTGCCTACGCCACCGGCCTGCGGATCTCGGAGCAGGCCGCGGTCACCGTCGGCGATCTGCGGCAACAGGATCTGGCCGCTGACCAGCGCGGCGTGTGGACGTTGTCGTTCGTGGGGAAGGGCACCCGGGCCCGGGAGGTGCACGTGCCCGCGCCGGTGGTCGTGGCGCTGCGCGACTACCTGGCCGCGCGCGGCCTGGGTCGGGCGTTCGAGCGCCTGCACCCGGAGACGCCGCTAATCGGCCGCGTCAAGACCGACGGCCACGCCGGCAAGCTGTCGGTGGCGCAGCTCGATGCGATCTGGAAGAGGTTCTTTGCCCAGGCGGCCGCCGTGCTGGCCACGGAGGACCCCGCTGGCGCGGCGCGCCTGGCGCAGGCCAGCGCCCACTGGCTGCGCCACACCTTCGGCTCGCACGCGATTGCGCGGGGCGTGGCGCTCGATGTGGTCCAGCACCAGCTCGGCCACGCGTCGCTGGCCACCACCTCGGTCTACGTCCATGCGGAGGACGCCCGCCGCGCGCGTGAACTCGATCAGGCAGGGATGTACTGACCGTCGTAGCCGAGGTTACGCTTCCGCTTTCGCGATTGACGCATGACCGGGCGCGGCCATTTCGACCCATTTGACGAGATGCCATAACTCGCGCCTGACTGCACTGTGCTGTCTACCCGCAGCATCAACAGGCCCATTGTCGTCGCTGCAACAGGCATGGGCCCAAAAAACTGAGTGGTTGACCTCATACCCCTCCTAAGTCGGGTCCGGACCTCGCTCAAATATGCCGAAAAGACAGCGATAATGCTAGATTCATTCGAATCGCGGTCGCGTCCGCTTTTCGGTGGCGTCCGTCGCGCCAGTACGGGGCAACCGGGAAGCGACGGAGGAAAACACGCAATGGTGAAGAGTCGGACCCGCGCAGATGCCACCGCGTCGACGCGCGCTGTCATCTATCAACTCTGTGTCGCAGTGGATCAGTGTTATGCGTTGGATGTTGAGCAGAAGCTTCTGATCGAGCGGCTCGGTGACGTGACGATCGAGAACCAGACGCAGATCGAGATCAAGCACTACGACTTCGCTGATGCATTGACGGATGGGCATCCCAACTTCTGGAACACGTTGTATAACTGGATGGACGACCGCTTCCCGCAGGAAGACTACGCGTCGCTAATCCTCTACACGACCCAGCCGATCAGCGTTCACGCCCAACTCTTGCATTGGAATAAGGCTCCAGATGCGGATGCGCGTCTGCAATTGCTCACCCGTATTAATGCCGAGTTCGAAGATGCCTATCAGCAGCGGTATGCGAAGGACACTAAGGCTACGCCCAGCGACACCCTGGTTCGCCAGCGCTGGCTGCTGGAGCCCGTGCGTCGCGCCAGGCTGCGCGCCATCATAGCGAAATTCCACATCGAAGCGCGCACGGAAGCGTTGCCTGCACTCTACGAAAAGATCAAACGCAACAGAATACGCGGCCTCCTAGAAAACAAGGATCGTTATCTTGAAGCTCTGATTGGCTTTGTCTGTCAAGCAGACCTCCCGCGAACGGATCAGTGGGAAATCTCGTACGAGCAATTCGAGGCCAAGCTGACCGAGTTGAACTCTATCCACTGCAGGGGTACGCGGATATTTCCTGCAAGGCCAACAGTCGCCGCATCGCCTCCCGCGCGTACCAGTCGGCCCGACCTTTTCGTACAGAAGATCCATGCCATTCAGTATGGGATGGTCGTCACCGAGGCCGTCCGGGCTTACGAAGAGGCGGTTCATTCGATGGCTAATGACTTCAGCGTCTACCAGGTCGAGCCTGCCCGACTTGCACTCTACGCTGAAGAGGTCGAGTCGAACTTTCAACATCGCTACCGCGCCGCCTGCCGGGATTGTGGCCTCAACGTAATTTCCGATTCAAAGTCGTTTTACGACGAGAGGCATGCGGAAAAGGCACCGGATTTCCCCGGTTTCGAGAACTCACCGAGTTGGTTCCGCAACGGGTTGCTGCACATCAAGATGAACGATTCGAAGAAGCCACATCAATGGAAACTGCAGAAGGAGTAGAGGAATTCACGGAAGAGGCGGGCGACATCATCCAGCACTTGCAGACGCTGCATAACAACCCCTTCATCTTTGCTCAACCTATGGCGACCTTTTACACTGCCCTGTCGCTCAAAGAAGGTTCGCTACTGCTCGCGTATCTAGTGCTTCCCATCGTGCTGCAAGGGCAGGCGAGAAAAGTGCTCAAGAAGAATAGCAGCCGCACGACCCTTCGGTCCTTCCTGTCCGAACGCGATCGCATCTTCGGGCTGGAAAGCCGTGTGCAGGCATGGCGTGACATGACGAATACCACGGTCCAATACCTGACCGGGGCCAACGTTCTGACCATCGAGCCCAACCTGACGGTCCAATGCACAAAGGATGCTGACGTTGAGGACATCTCGCCGCCAGACGTGGCGGCATCCGCCAAGAAACTCGGAAAAATCTTTGCTCCCTATGATGTCCCCACTATCTATCGCATGCTTGGTGTGATGAAGCTATGAGAGCCCGTATCCTTCATATTGGCGTCATTGATAAGCAAGACCGCGTACATTCCGTCCCGTTCCACGACGGCGTGAACGTCGTGACCGGCCGCTCGTCGACAGGGAAGAGCGCCCTGATCGAGATCTTCGACTATTGCTTCGGCAGTTCTGAATTTACGGTACCCGTGGGCGTGATCACGGAACATGCTCATACCTATTTCACCGTCTTGAAAGTCGGAGCCATTGCGGTGGTCCTGGGCCGGCAGGCGAACTCCTCGCGCGCGTTCATCAAGGAGGAACGGGACGTCGAGCGTATAAAAGAAGATGTTAAGGTCCTGAGCATTGACTACTTCGACAAGGACTTCTTCCTGCCTCACGAGGCCTTCCTCAAGGAGGTCAAGCGCTTCTTCGGTCTCGACATCACCGATCTCGACGAAGACCTTGAGGCCCGTCGCCGACGCCGTTTCCAGCAAAGACTACCTACGCCTTCGATTCGTAGCTTTACCTCGTTCATGCTGCAGCACCAGAATCTCGTCGCGAACAAGCACGCGATTTTCTATCGCTTCGAGGAAAAGGAGAAGAGAGAGCAGGCCATCGATCATCTCAAAATCTTCCTGGGCTTTGTCAATCAGGAGTACTTTCTCAAGCAGCAGCAACTTACTGAGATCGAGCAGAAGATTCGTGCGCTGGAGCGGCTGCTCCCGAAACGCCAGGACGCGATCGACGCCGCACGGAAAGAACTCAACATTGCGCTATCGGAGTTCGAAGCCATTGCGGGAACGTCGTTAGGCATCGACATCGACGCCGCAATAGGCAATCCCGGTGCCGTACTCCAGGTCGTGGGTGCCCGACGAATCGAGCTGGTAGCCGATTCCGATGGCCACGTTCGCCGGCGTCAGCAGATCGAACTGGCGCGCAGCGATGCCACCCGTCGGCTGCGGGAGAAGCAGATTGAATTGTCAAATGTGGTCTCCTCGATCGAATTCGCGCAACGTTACGCGCAGAGCAACAGGGACACCGTCGTCCCCACCCGAGCGGAGTTGCACGCTGACGAGTGTCCCTTTTGCCATTCGCCAAACCACGTCGTGGAGGAGAGTGCTAACGCTCTCTCAGAGGCGATTCACTGGCTAAATGCAGAGCTGGCGCAGTCGAGTTATCGCCTGGATTCTTTCGAGGAGGAAAGGGCGCGAATCGGGAAGGAGTTAGCCATCATTCGATCCGAGGTGGCTGAACACAGCGCTCAACTTAAGAGCGCCGACGACCAACTCACAAAACTCGGCAGGCAGAAGGGACAATATGAGTTGTCCGTTGAGGCGAAGGTTCGGGTGGAGCAGGCACTGCGGAACATGGGTAAGGCCATGGGCCACGACGCGGATAACGAACTGACCGACTTGCGCAGCCAGGCGCAGATACTCCGCGGGGAGATCAAGGGCAGGTTCGACGTCCAATCAAAGCTCGAACAGGCAGAAGGCCGGATTCGGGAGATCCTGGCGATGTTGGGAAAGCGATTCGAGTTCGAGGAGTCCTACCAGCCAATTCGGCTCCGCTTCTCGCTGGGTACCTTCGATCTCTGGCATGAAACGGCAGATCACAAGGTGTTCCTTCGCTCCATGGGCAGTGGAGCAAACTGGCTGTCATGCCATCTGACGCTCTTTCTCGCCCTCCATCGCTACTTCTGCGAACTCGGCGACGCGTGCCATATTCCACCGATCCTTTTCCTCGATCAACCGAGCCAAGTCTATTTTCCGAGCATTCTGGATGGTGGAGAAGCGTTTTCACCGCAACAGATTGCAAAACAGGATATGAGCCGTTCGCCGGAGCGCCCAGTAGACGATGACGTGCGCGCGGTAACGAACCTGTTCGATGCACTTGTGCGCTATTGCCAGGAGACATACCAGGCGACGAAAATCATGCCGCAGATCATTGTCACGGACCATGCGGATCACCTGAAACTCACTGGCGCATCGACGTTCGAGTCGTTAGTCCGCGCGCGTTGGCGCCGGCGAAACGAAGGATTCATCAACGTTCAATCGTAAGCCAGACCAATACCATGCTGGAGCGTCGGCGGTCGTACCGGCGAAAGAATTGCGCGCTTGTGGCGCACGTCCGCCACGCCGGAAACGCGTACAGGATCAGACATATCAAGGAGAACCAACGTGCGTGTGGCGCGCCTAGACATCTCAAACTTCCGAGGTATTAAATCGGCAACACTCTTGTTTCCGAAACATGGAGTTCTCATCGGAGACAACAATACCGGCAAGACGACAGTGTTGGAGGCGCTGGATTTGGTGCTCGGCCCCGATCGCCTAAACCGCCAGCCTGCTATCGACGAGCATGATTTTTTCCAGGGCGTCTATATCGCAAAGAAAAAGGTCGAGCCTGGTGCAGAAAAGGGAGACGTTGCAGACGAGGCGGCAGCCGACCCCGCTGTCGACAGCACACCCAAAATAGAGATTGAGGTCACCGTTGCGGACCTGACCGAGGAGCAACAAGCAAAATTCGGCGACTACGTGGAGTTCTGGGATGCCGCCACGGACACTTTCTATGACGCCCCCGAACCCGCTGGCGTTGATGCTGCATCTATTACTGAGGCGCTCCGGATCACGTTCCACGGTTGGTACGACGCCGAGGAGGACGATTTTGAAGGCGCAACCTACTTCAGCAGAAGTCTTACGGAAGGGGAGCGGCCGGACTTCTTCTCAAAGAAGCATAAGCAACTCTGCGGCTTTCTATACCTGCGCACGGTTCGAACCGCATCACGTGCATTGAGCCTCGAGCGAGGCAGCTTGCTCGATATCATCCTGCGGCTAAAGGAAGCGAGACCGCAGATGTGGGAAGACACGCTCACAACCTTAGCCAATGTATCGGTGGCGAGCGATCCCCAGTTCGGTATATCGCCGGTACTCGAGAGCATCAACGTGGCATTGAAGAAGTACGTGCCAAAAGAGTGGGGCGTCGAACCGCACCTCAAAGTGTCGACCCTCACACGTGACCATCTGAGGAAGGTCATCACGGCATTCATCGCGACAGGTGACGGTCAGCATGCTGCGCCCTTTTACCGCCAGGGAACCGGAACGCTCAACATGCTGGTGCTGGCCATGTTGTCACAGATCGCCGAGAGCAAACAGAATGTCATTTTTGCCATGGAGGAGCCGGAGACTGCCATCCCGCCCTATGCGCAAAAACGAATTATCCATGAAGTCCGCAAGCTGGCGTCCCAAGCAATCTTTACCTCTCACTCTCCTTATGTGCTGGAAGAGTTTGCGACGGAGGAAACTGTGGTGCTCACGCGTGATGCAGAGGGAAATCTGGGGCAGCGGGCTATTTCCTTGCCGGACAACGTCAAACCCAAGCGCTACAGGCAGGAATTCCGCACCCGCTTCTGCGAGGGCCTCCTGGCGCGCCGCGTTCTCATCGCGGAAGGACCAACAGAGTATTCGGCATTCCCGGTAACGTGCCGCCGCCTGGCGGAACTGAATCCCGAAAGCTATCTGTCCCTTGAGGCGCTCGGGATTTGTATCCTCGACGCCGACGGCGAGAAGAATCTGCCTGGTATGGCGGAACTCTATCGAACGCTCGGCAAACGAACCTTTGCGCTGTGTGACAAGCAAGCGGACGACAACAAATTGCAGATTGAAGGCCAAGTCGACCTCCTGCTGATGCACGACGAGAAGGGCTTTGAGGATCTGGTCATAAAGGGTACGACTGAAGCTGCTCTGAAGCGATTCGCCGGTGCGCTGGATTGGCCTCAGCATTTGAAGCAACAATTTCCCGACCCCGAGGCACAAGCGAAGGACGCGCTCGTGGCGTACTTTGCGTGGTCGAAGGGCAATTGGGGCGTGGCGGACTTCTTGGCACAGTGCAGCGAAGAAGAGATTCCCAAGTGGCTTCGCGACGCGGCGATGCAGTTGAAAGAGACTTGCACCCCCCTCATTGTAGCGGGGAAGGAAGCCGTCCCGCTCGTTCAGGTCGATCTCGACGCCGGGGAAAATGTCGATGGAGCTGACTAAGGGCCAGCAGGCCGTCATGGACGCCGACGGCGATCTGCTCGTCACAGGCGGGCCGGGATCGGGTAAGACGACTGTCTCAATCTTGAAGGCCGCTCAGATTGCCGAGCGGTCGCTCCGCGCCGGTCAGCAAATCCTCTTTCTCAGCTTTGCACGCGCGACCGTTTCGCGTGTAGTAGAAGCTATCGAGCATGAGCAGCAGATTCCCGCAACCACAAAGCGGCGCATTGAAGTCGAAACCTATCACGCCTTTTTCTGGCGCGTCCTGAAAGCACATGGGTACTTGATCGGGCTGCCTCGCCGTCTTTCGCTCCTGACGCCACCCAATGAGGCTATCGCCCTTGCGGCCATCCGGGCAGGCTTTCCAGCCGGAAGCCTCACAGATGAACGGAGGCGGGAAAAGAGGACGGCCGAAGCTGTCGAACGCATGCGTCTGGCGAGGGAGGAGGGAAAGATATGCTTTGATCTCTTCGCTACGTTTGTCGGTGACCTCCTCCATGGAAGTGTCCGCGTGCGTCGCCTTGTTGCGACGATGTACCCTGCCATCTTGCTTGATGAGTTTCAGGACACCAATGAAGCGCAATGGCGGGTGGTCCGCGAGCTTGGTGAATTTTGCCGGTTGATCGCACTGGCGGATCCCGAACAACGCATCTATGACTGGATTGGCGCCGATCCGGCCCGACTGGATCATTTCCGCGACGCGTTTGAAGTCAAGGACGTTGACCTAAGTACGGACAATCATCGAAGCGCGGGAACCGACATTGCGGCCTTCGGTAATGACGTGCTTGCTGGGGAATTTCGACAAGCACAGTACGGAGGTATCGAGTTGGAAGTCTTTGTTTCTGCTCCTGACCCTGCCATGACCAAGCTGGCAACAACGATCTACGCCGCCAGACAGCGCTTGCTGAAGGCCAACGCTGACGGCTGGTCGCTGGCCGTCCTCGTGCCCACCAAAAAATTGGCTCGATTGGTATCCGACTCCCTGCGAAATCCTCCTGGAGGACTCCAAGCGATCCACCATAGCGCCACCCTTGAAATTGAAGGCGCAATACTTGCCGCAGAGATCATCGCGCTCATGCTGCAACCGTCGACCGGCCAGCAGCATTTCGCGCAATTCATTGATTTGCTATGTAACTACTATCAAGGAAGGAACGGAGATTCCCCGACGCTGGGCGCTCTAAAGGAGGCGCAAAGTATCAGGGATGCCTATGCGGAACTCCTGGAAAGACGTTCGACAGGAAAGCCACCTCGCCAGAACAGTGTCATCACTGCCATGTTGGCAGTCTATGAACAGGCCCGTGGACTCGTCTTAACGGGCGATCCTGACAAGGACTGGCGCGCGTTGCGCCAGGTGCTTGAAGACGGCCCTTGCAAGCGCCTCAAAGACGTTGCCGAAGAAGTCAAAAATCTACGACTACTCGATCGGGGCAGCCAACTCAGACAACAGCTTTCCGCGGATTGGCGTGAGAACCGTTACCGCGAAGCGCTCGCGATCGTCCGACAAGCTTTCGTGCAGGACCATTTCTC
Organism: Cupriavidus sp. LA-1; assembly: GCF_055385985.1. Lineage (NCBI taxonomy): Bacteria > Pseudomonadati > Pseudomonadota > Betaproteobacteria > Burkholderiales > Burkholderiaceae > Cupriavidus > Cupriavidus sp. LA-1. Next base: position 1,907,552 of record NZ_AP031387.1, read on the forward strand.
CGCGCGCAGCAAGCCGGAATCCGGCGTCGTAGTAATGAACATGCACAAGGCCAAGGGCAAACAGTTCGATGAAGTCATCATTTTCGAAGGCTGGCCGAAACGCGTTAAACGAGAGATAGTGGCAAATCCGGATCGGATCGTTCGTCTGAATCTCAAGGAGAATGCCGACAATCAGGCGCGCCAGAATTTCCGTGTGAGCGTTACACGAAGCAAACAGCGCACTACCATCTTGACCCCAGCGGACGACGCGTGCGTGTTGCTTCTGCCTTAGATGACCGGACCCACCTGCCAAGCAGACGCTTCTGTAGGGTGTCCTGGTCAGTAGAATCTCGAACTCACGGCGGACTTCCTCGACGCGATCGCCGGCGGGCTCGCCCAAACTGCTCCCCATCCCTGGAATCCGCGGATTTGAGTGCCTGCGTGTAGGCAATCGAGGGCGTCCAGCAAACGCCGTACGACCTGTCGGACCGTCGGAAGGTGATACTTGGGCGGGAAAGGGAAAATGCGATCGCCGAGCGCGAGGCTGAGTCCATCTCCATGCTCATTCCTAATCGCTCCATCAGCGACGCCGAAGGGGCAATCACCTACCATTGCTGACGCAGCGGCTGGCTGGTGGACACCTTACGTCGATTGCTTCTCCATTGGGAGAAGACGAAACGTCGATCAGCTAGCGACAGGGATTGGAAGCTCAGCGCGTTACGCCCTCGCCTTGCCGCGCGGGTATTGCATGCGACAGTTCGTCAGTCTGCCCGGTCATTGTCCTCACAGTCCTCTTTGCGTGGATCTCGTTTTTCTCGAGCTTTCTGCGACGCATGGATTCCTGAATCTGCTCAAGATTTCGCACAGCACCGCGTAGCGCGTCCTTGAGACCCGTTTCCGCATCGGTCACCTGCTGATGCAACCGTTTTCTTAGACGCTCGCACCCTAAAAGCTGCTCAAGATTCAGATCCAAGTTTGAATTCCCGCAATCGGACCCCCCGCGGCAGAATAGATGTCGCCCCGATAGAATTTGAACCCTGGGGGCGATGAGAGAGAGAGAAGTGGCTCGTTACGGGAAGGATTTCAAGGACCGGGCGGTAGCGCGGTTGTTACCGCCGGAGAGTGCGGCGGTGGAAGTGGTTGCAAGGGAATTGGGTGTGGCAGTGGCCACGCTGGAGCGCTGGCGTGCGGACGCTATGTCCATGCCTGCTCGCGAGCGGGCATGGACAGCGGCGGCCAGGTTTGAGGCGGTGCTGGCGACGGCTGCGATGGAAGAGGCCAGCAAGAACGCCTGGTGCCGTGAGAACGGTGTGTATCCGCAGGAGTTGGAGCAGTGGCGTGCTGCCGCCACGCAGGCGCTGGCGGAGCCCGAGGATGCGCGCGCCACCCCTCGCGAGACGAAGGCCGATCGGCGCCGCATCAAGGAACTCGAACGCGAGCTGCGCCGCAAGGAGAAGGCGCTGGCTGAAGCCGCCGCCCTGCTGATACTCTCAAAAAAGCTAGAGGGCATCTTCCCGAAGGACAAGGACGAGGACGCATGATCGGCCTGGAAGATCGCCACACGATGGTCCGCCATATCGAAACCGCGCATGCAGGCGGCGCTCGCCTGCGCCTGGCGTGCGAGGTGGCTGGCATAACCGTGCGCACTCTGCAACGCTGGAAGGCCCACGATGGCTTGGTGGTCGGCGACCGCCGCCTCGGGGCCGAACGGCCCACGCCCGCGCATGCGCTGAGCATCGAGGAGCGCGAACGCATTCTGGCCGTCGCCAATGAGCCGCGCTTCGCCGACATGCCGCCGGCGCGCATCGTGCCCATGCTGGCCGATGAGGGTGTCTACTTGGCCAGCGAATCGAGCTTTGGTCGGGTGCTGCGGGCCCATGGGCAGACCCGGCATCGAGGACGCGCCAAGGCGCCGCGCCAGAGCCGTCCGCCCACCACGCACGTGGCCACGGGGCCGCGCCAACTGTGGTGTTGGGACATGACCTACCTACCGGCCGAGGTCGCCGGGCGCTGGTTTTATCTGTACCTCATCCTGGACGTGTACAGCCGCAAGATCGTGGGCTTCGAGGTCCACGATCGCGACGACGCCGATCACGCGGCGCATCTGGTCAAGCGCACGGCGCTGGCCGAGGGCATTCATGCCATGGCGGCCAAGCCGGTGTTGCACGGAGACAATGGTGCCACGCTCAAGGCCACCACGGTGCTGGCGATGTTGCACTGGCTGGGCGTCAAGCCTTCGTACTCGCGTCCGCGGGTGAGCGACGATAATGCCTTCGTGGAAAGCCTCTTCCGCACGGCCAAGTACCGGCCGGAGTTCCCGTCCAAGGGCTTTGCCGATCTGACTGCGGCGCGTACTTGGGCGGCGCACTTCGTCCACTGGTACAACCACGAGCATCGACACAGCGGCATCCGCTATGTGAGTCCGGCACAGCGCCACGCCGGACAAGATGAAAAGATTCTCGCCGCGCGCCATGAGCTGTACGCCAAGGCCCGAGAGAGCAACCCGCGTCGCTGGTCACGCCACACGCGAGATTGGTCGCCAATCGGGACGGTCACGCTCAACCCCGAGCGCGAGATTGCCGTGCCCACCCGTATCAAGCCAGGCGCGGAAAACCAGCGTTTGGCTGCATGAATGAGGCGACATCTACCTTGACGCGCGCCGCGGAACATCCGGCGCTTGCCAAGCGGCAGACCACGCCTCGCAACAAACGTGTTGTGAGAGGCGGTGAATTTTACGTTTTCAGCGGCCCATTGAAGTCCACGCTCGACACGAGTAGCGGCTCGCACCGCCTGTTCGACGACGCGTGGAGGGTGACAATCGAGCGCCTTATCATCTTCATAGACGTCTGCCCGTCGCCTCACAGCCTTCGCCTTGCGAGTTCGAATTACGAACATTTGGCCCATTTCGCATCCCGAATCGCCCATTGCGCTGAATTTGGAGGGTTCTAATCGATATCCTTGAGAACAGCCAATCAGACCAGCGGTGAAGATCTCGAGCGTCGAATCAAACTCGGTAGGCCCTTGCTGAGGGCCGAGTGGCGAAAATACTTCTGACTACCTCAACAACAGGCTTCTGCAACTGATGGACAGGGTTGGGTACTCACCCAGTTCGGGCGCTGTCAATTCAATAGCGCGGCCTGCGGCGCAACGATCCTTGGAACTCGGGCGCTGGTCCTCCAGCAAAGGCCCTGAGCATTTGCCTTGCCCGTTCAAGCGCCGGCAGCAAATCTTCGCGGCCTCGCAAGCCGATCAAATCTCTTCTTCTTTGCACATCCTCCGCCGTTTCAGCGGACTGCGAGGCGTCTGCTTCGTGCATAGCGTCGGGATACCTGATCATCCTTGCCCTCTGGGTCGAGTCTCTGTTGTGTTGGCGAGCCGTTCGCAATGGCGTGTCATTCGTCGGCGCCTTGCTGGCTCATGTGGCGCTCCTTGCAGACGCGCCGGTGAGCCAAGTTTTCGCCTCCAGCGCCGCTTTGGCCATCTCCAGCCGAGACGACTCGATTACGGTATTCGACAAGGGCTTCCTAGCCGCCGAGATCCTGTGCGGACTCACCACCGGCGGCCACAATCGGCACTTCGTGATCCCAGCCAAGGCGAACACGCGCTGGGATGTCATCGAGGGCAAGCCCGACGATGGCCCTCGGCAGACTGCAGCCTCCGAAAGGCAGCGACCAGGAACAGTTTAGCCACGAATGCCGTAGCCTAAAAGCCGGACACCACGTCCTGTCGACGCATGGGAAATCAGTATGCTTACCATAGCAGGCGCATCGAACAAATTCTGTCCACAACGCCTGCTGCAGGACGCAGAATGGAAAGCGAGAAATTCTTTCGTTCGTCGCGCTGTCGCAACAAGGAGCCGCGCAGCCCAATGCCCGAGGGGCATGCGTCTGTCAATCCTTCTGAGTTTTAATCACGTACGCGCGCATTCGAAGTTGCCGCCGTTTCGTCAACGCTAACGACGTCGGCAAGGTATCCGGGAACGCGGCGTCCAGGTTGCTAAGCACGCCCAGCCCACGCATGACTTTGATGAGAGTCGACAACCGAACATCGCGACCGGCCTCAATGTCACCCACCGCGGTACGACCGACGCCAGAGCGTTTCGCGAGCGCCTCAATAGTGATGTTGCGCTCCAAACGCCGGAAGCGGAGCCGCATGCCAATCTCTTGGGCGATCTCGTCGCCTGTCAGTGCGTTTCGAATAGCAGGCATAGTGAGCAAAAAAGGTCAATAACGCCCGCGTAGGCAGGCATAACGGTTGGCCGCAATGGCTCGTGCGGATTTCTGCTGTCAGGCTCTCAGATACCACTCGTTGGACCCATAGATGCGCCTGGTGGTGTCGACATCGCGCTTGTAGCCCATCTCCTCCGTAAAACCGGCGTCGCGCAGCACCTGGCGTACGATCATGAGATCCGCTTGATCATTCCAATCCAGCGTGTAGACGCAGATGACATGACCGTCGTGGTATCGGCGACCGATCGCGGTCGATACCTTCGCAAGGAAGATCTTCTCATCAGCAGCAAGACCCTGGATCGTTGCCCATGATTCATCGATCTCGTGCTCGGAGCGAAATATGCACCATTTCCCGGTGGACTCGTTGGAATCGAAGGACTTCAACGAAGGGGCGGCCACATGCAGCCATACATCCTTTTCATTGAGGGAGGGACGGTCGTCTTTCATGGTTGCTTCTCGATTTGCAGTGATTTAAGCAGGCCGGGTGCGGGTTTCCAACGCCTCGTCCCAGTGGGGTAAGCGGCATGCCACTAGTCGTTGCGTCGCGTGCGCGCGCCCTGTGTATGAAGCAGATTGCGCTGGCGTCAAGTCCACGCGCGCGGCCTGATGAAATGCATCCAGGATGTATTGCGCCGGCGGAATTGCCGTCATGCGTGCCATACGGCCGGATGCCGTCACCACGGCGGCGGAGAACTTCCGCAAAACCAGCGGACTAGGAGGCGCTACCAATGCAGCGATGAGCCGGTCGTGGCGAATCATTACGGTCGCGCCTTGCGCATTGGTGGCCTGCAGCCGATCCGCCGTGACCTCACGCGCGATGAACGTCTTATCAGCCGCACGTAGCGCGTTGAATGCAAGATCCTTCGCTGCGTCGTTTGCGGCCCAGAGCTGAAGGACCAGAGGCACCGGCACATTGCTGGCATTTGCCGGGACACACAGGTGCACACCGGCTTGGGCCGCGTAGGCGAACAGCGCGCAGTCGCCGGCTACCAGAACCTCAAGGTGCAGGCTGAGTCGATCCATCGCCGCGAGGATTCGCTCCAGCAGCGCCGGCACGTTGCCGACACGCAGGGTGCGGTTCATGCGGTTATGAACCGCCATCTGTTGGCGTAGTGCCCGCAGATGGTCTTGCGCCGCGCGCTTGCGGGTCATGAATTGCTCATACGTGGATTCGGTTGCGGCCGACCGACGACCCAGGGAGCGCTGGCGATTGTCGCTGCTGGTCTGGATCAGGTACTCATGACCCTTGGTGGTTCGCCAAAGCATGCCGCCGCTACACGCATCCACGCGGGCGCGCGCCGCTTCGCAGGCTTCGAATACGGCCGTGGCATCGATGTACTGACGCAATGCCTGCTCGTCCAGTCCGATCCAGTCGGCCATACCAGTACTGTGTAAAAGAGGAGGTGAGGGCGGTATTGCGCACCGAGCATCGGGCTGGACAGCACAATAACTGAAAGACATGGAGATGCGTCGATGGCAGGGTGTAAAGAAACGGCGAGGAGGGCGGTTCTTTACTGCGGTGCGCACCAGGGCTGAAGAGCTCCAGCCGTGATGGCGCAGCGAAAGAAATCGCGTACACGACCGCGCAGGACCGCGCCGCGCACTTCCAGATAATCGGCCACCACGTGGCAGTCGCCGTTGTCCATCGGTTCCGGATCCAAGCCCGGGAGCTGCGTCTCGACGAGATGGCAAATCAGGCGGATCTCGTCGGTATTTAGATCGGTTTCGCCCAGCCTGCGGCCCTGGTCGGCCAGTGCCGCAGGGCGTTCATCAACGGCCTTCGCCCGCATCAAAGCCAGCAAGCGGTCGTGGTGATAGCGCAGGTAGTCCAAGCGCAACCCCGCTTCTCCCTCTACGGGCGCCGGTGATACCAAATACATGTCTCCCGCAAATGCCAGGGGTACAGCGAAGCCCATGACATGACTCAGCTTGCGAAGGTCGGGGGGAAAGTACTTGCCGGGCAGCAAGTTCTGGGAATTGGAGACTGGCCAGTTGAATGCGCTCATTGTTGATGCTTGATGCGGTGAAACCTAGTGAAGTGACGCCCCGTCCGTCAGCGGATCTTGCGGAGCCGGACGCTAGTCGGGCACGGTTTATGGCCGGTGAGGCACCAAACCCGGTCCAGACCCAGAAATAAAGTTGGCGAACTTTAACTTTAGTTGAAGTTTCAGTGCAACCGCGGCCCGAAAATTCGCTCTAGATCACTTGAGCGACTGCATGGACCGGACCGAGGCGCTCAGCCACGTGCTGAGAAAAATCAGAGAAGACAAAGGGCTCACGCAGCTCGTTGTCGCTGATCTCGCCTTGATGTCACCGACCTCCGTCTCCAATGTCGAAAACCACCGCAAAGGGTTGCGGATAGCATCCTTTTTTGATCTGTGCGACGCGCTCGGCGTCCGGCCCTCGGACGTGATCCGCCAGGCTGAGGAAGAGGCGGCCAAACATAACGGTCGCAGCCGCTCGCAGAAGCCGCGTCTTGGCCGCCCTCCGACCAAAAAACCGGTTTAACATAACGATTCTTATGCGTCTTTTGGATCACATGTCATGTACAGCGAGCTTCACCCGGTAGTCAAAGAGACTATTGACCGAATCCGATCGGGTTCAGCTAAGCGCGGGGCAACGGAGTTGATTCAATTTTTGGGCGTAAGCGACGCGAGGGCAAAAAAGTTCGACTACGCGTGGCCGATCGCTGGAGGCGGCGTACTCACGACAATCTGGGGCGAATTTATCCACGTTCATAAGAGCGGGAATTGGTTCTACGTGGACTCCCTCGACACGGAATTTCGCAGAGGCGGCGGGGCAAGAACTGACAAACAGCGCGAACGAGCGGACGAACGACTACGTTTGCTGCAGCAAAAGCATCGGCCTGGCGAAGTAGTCGTTGCCGTTCTGCAGACAAACAGAGTACCCATTGAAGTATTGGATCAAAATGAAAATGCCGAGGTAGACGTTCGCGTCAAGGACGACGAGCTTTGGCGCGTAGTTCGGTGGGATATAGATCGACGTAGAGTCATTCTCGTCCGCGGTCAGAATGACTGGGAACCTTCGGACGGCGACGTCGATGAACACGTCCGTAAACACGGCATGGACGGTTTTGGTGGCATAGAGGATTTGTCCACCGAAGAAAACGGAGCGCCGGATCCGCGGGAAACCGGAGAGGCCCGGATTTGGTTCCCAGACCAAGAGCACAGGGACGCAGTAGAAAAAGCGGCGGTGGACTTTGTCACTGCCGAGTACCAAAGAGAGGGTTGGATCGTTGACGACGTTAGTTCAGACAACCTGGGTTACGATTTAGTTGTCTCTAAAGCAGAAGACGCCTTGCGCTTTCTGGTCGAGGTAAAAGGCACGTCGGGCTCGCATCCAGGGTTCTTTCTTACTCGGAATGAACTCAAGTGCGCGCACTCAAATTCCGAATGGCGTCTTGTCATGGTCACTCATGCACTGACGCAGCCAGTCAAACAAGTCTTTTCCAATACTGAGCTCGACGAAAATTTTTCGTTCGAGCCATTGGCATGGCGTTGCGATTTGCGTCGAGTAGAGTAGACAAGTATCTGCCTGCAGTGAGTCCGAGCGCTTGGCCTTAACGTTACCAACGCTTATGAAATGGCAACGCGTCGATACCGACTTGCCGCAGCCCCGGCGAGAAATAAGGCGTTGTGGCCCCATCCATAGCAAAGCTGCCCTGCGATCTCTAGCGAAGTCGCCCCGACACCGTGTTCTTTCACGAACTTCGCGCATTGCCGTGCGAACTGGCCCGCAAAGAGATGTCGAAGCTCCCATCTGGTTCAATCACCCAAAGACCCCATATTTCGTTTTTTTGTCGACTGTGATGCTCTTTTTGAGTGATGAGTAACAGACACGTACCTCGGGAATGAGGGCGCTCATACTGGCCCCAGCGGTCACAGAAATACCTAGAAATCGAGGCGCACAAACGGTTTCCGAGCGGTTCAGTCACAACTTTGCCTAGGAATAGTCACAAACGTACCTAGAGGGCCGCATTACGCGCCCGGAAAAGGATGAAATTCGACAGACTTATGCGCAAAACATCACTTATCGAAGCCAAATGACACACCTTTCTACCTTGAGTTTTGCGCAAGACGAGTGGTTACTATGACACACCCTTACCTTGAGTTTGGCGTCAGTATTGGGCTGCAGGGCGATTGACACACCTTGTACCTTGCGGGACGACACAGTCTTACCTTGAAAGCCGCTAAAACCGGACATTACAACTTTGCCGCTACAGACAAACTTCGCATAATGTATATTATGTTAAACCATATTCGTAGCTCTGCGACCCGATGCCGGCGCGGCTTCCCGGAAGTCTAACCACCGATTCCCAAGCACGCCGACAATCGACCTCGCTACCCCGGCACCGTGGGGTTTTTCGCCACCTCGCCAAGAACCACAACGTCTTGCCAACTCGCCAAGAACCACAACGTCTTGCCAACTCGCCAACCCCCTCGAATTCCAACACTGGGCACGCAGCATCCCACCTGCATACCTGGTCCGCTATCTTCGCTGCTCAAGTCCCGCGCTTTGACGCGCATTCTCAAGGCAAGAAGTGAATCTCTTCCCACTTTTGCCACAGATCGAAGCGATACCGCTATGCAGGGATGCCGAGGCACGATTGCCCGTCACTAGGAGTTCGTCGGAGTTGAGGTGAAGCGTGATTCAAAACATCAGGTCGTGACGGGGTTCGCTTCGGTTGGCGGGCTCATCGCAGTCGTGATACGCGATGAAGGTATTTGAGAGTGGATGAGGAAGGCAATCGGGTGCTTTTTGACCGCACAAGAAGCCCGCTGATCGGCCCTATGCACCCCGTAATACGTTCATCCGCTTGATGTTCCACGCGAGCGCCACCAGCGACCATTCCGCCGCGACGTTGGACAGTCCGCGCAGCGAGAACTGCCGGAATCCCATCACTCGCTTGATGATGCCGAACACCGGCTCGACCGTGCTCTTGCGCAGCCCGTACAGTGCTCGCCCCGCCTTCGTTTTGTGTCGGTGTGTCATCCTGACGATTGGATCGGTGCTCTCAGGCGGCGCCGGATCGTCGGCGAAGCGTTCCATCAGCGGCAGATGATGGGCGTCGCGCTGGATCGCAATCAGCGGGGTGATGTCCGCCGCCTCGCAGGTGACGACGTTGGCCGCACTGAAGTAGCCCGCATCCGCCAGCAAAATCTCAGGCTGGCCCAATGGCTCGGGCAGCGCCCCCAGCACGTCGATCATCGGTGCGACCTGGCGCTTGTCGTTGCTTTGCTGGGTCACTGAGGTGCCCACGATCAACATCGTCTCGACATCCACCGCTGCCTGCGCGTTGTAGCCTTGCTCGAAGCCGCCGCTGGACACCGGCATGATGCGCGACTCTTCGTCCGTCAGGTTGATCTGGTCGCGTTCCTTGGCACCGCCTTGCGGCGGCTCCGGGTCCTTGCCCCGCGGCTTCTTGCCGTCTTTGCGCTGCGCCTCGCGACGCGCCACCTTGGCTTCATACTCCTGCTGCTCTTGCTCGAACCGTTCCTGCGCCCGTGCCTCGATCTTCGCCTTCGCTTCGGCCAACGCCTTCAGTCGCGCTTCGCGCCGTGCGATCTCCGCCGGTACATCCATCCCATCTGGCAGACTCTCTCGATCGGCGGTCTCGGCCATCGCCATCAACTGCTGCACTTCTTCATGCAACTGCGCTTCGATCCGGCCGATATACCCGTGCGACAGCGCGCGGTGCCTGCTCGCATTCGCCTTCACCTTGGTGCCATCCAGCGCAATCCGGCCCAGCTTGACCAGCTTCATCTCCTTCGCGATCAGCAGCACCTGCACGAACAGCTTCTCTAACTGGCTCGCAAACCGCTTGCGAAAGGTGGCCAGCGTGTCATGGTCCGGATGCGTGTTCGCCGCAATGTAGCGGAACGCCACCGAGTCATAGGTCGCTCTCTCAATCTTGCGGCTCGAAGACACTCCGGTCGCATACCCGTACACCAGCAAGCCAAGCAGCACCTCGGGGTGATGCGCCGCCATGCCGCGACCCGCGTACGCCCCACTCAGCTCCGACAGGTCCATCTGCTCGATGACTTCCACTACGAACCGCGCCAGATGACCTTCCGGCAACCAGTCCTCCACTGACGGTGGCAACAGATAGTCGGTCTGACGATCAACGGGCACGAAACGACTCATCTATGGGCTCACTCAGCGAACTGTGAATTTATCAACGCCCAACCCGTCCCGCCGGACGACTGGAGATCCCGAAAATCCGACAAACTCCTAGGGCGAGGCCTGCGAGGTTTGCTGGAGCGGATCGGCAGCCGTCGTGTCAATGCGCTGGGTCTTGCCGCCCTCAGTGATGTCCTGACGCATCACCGCGCCAGCAACCGGGCAATACCAGTCGGTGACCTGCAGGTGCGAAGGCCCGGGCAAGACCTGCTCGCCTGCGATGATCATCGGTCCGATCGAAGTGATGCGTACATAGCGAATCGGCACGCATTCCGATGGGCCTAGCGCTGTCTGAATCACCCGGCGTTTGCCGACGCGGCGCGAGGCTACCGTGAGGGTCGCGTGTGGGGCAACCAGTTTGCCGACTTCAATGCCCGAGTCCCGGGCATAGATGGTAAAGGAAACGCTGGCTTCGACTGAGCCACCACCAATGACGTCGCCCTCTCGCAGCGGCAACCCGCGATATTGATAGTCCAACAGCCCAAGGCCATCAATGGTGGTCGTGCCATACAGGCGTGCGTAGCGCGCCCACGCGTTGACCGTGCCACTGCCCGTAATACCAGGTGGCGCCCCGTCTGCAGCTGGCCGCAACAGTACTCGCAGCTTCTGCTCGGTGATGACTGGCGGGCCCATCAGCGCGGCCAGTGCCGTCTTGGATTGGATTTCCAGGTCGGCCTGGCACCCCGAAGCTGTAGGCAAGGGAGCCATCTGCGTGGATCGGCGTGACATGGGCATATCGCCATCGGCTTCCAACTGCAGCCGCATTCCTCGAGGAAACCAGACCGAGCTACAGACGCTTGCATCCGTTGGCGCCTCCGGCCGGTCGTCCGGCGCTGCCGTGGCCACAGTCGCCATGCCAGAGAGGAAACCGGCGATGAGCCAGACAGAGCGGCACTGCCGATAGAAGGGATCGCGGACTAGTGGGCGCCTTCCGCGCCTGGCGGCGCAAACAGAGCGGGCGTGTTCTTCGGAGGCCCACACATGGCGCAAGTCGAGTTCCAGCTGCATTGCCGCTCCAGGACATTGATGTCGGGGGTGGGAAGCCAAACGCCAGCGCTTGTGCGCTACCGAACAACGATCCGATCTCGTTGCACTCGTGACACCGCCTTGTCAAATGACCTGGCCTACTCGGAGGACATGGAATTTCCCTTTAGCTTACGCAATCTTGTTCCCGGTTTTTTGAAGCATTTTACTCCCGCCCCCGACGGGGCATCCCTGACCGGTGCGCCGTCGCAATCCTGCGATACCTCTATTTAGAGGGATGCGCCCTGGCGTCAGGGCATGTGATCATTACTTCGCCGGCGGGTTCCGCGATCAGCCGGCATGCTCACAGTCCCCGACCGCTTCGGCCGGGGATTTTTTCTTTGCTGGCTGCGCCACCTCTTGCGCGCCAGCGTCTTGAGATTGCATTTTGCGTTACCCCACTCAAGGGGGGAAATGAGAGAGCATCGTATCCCTCGTATGGGGGGAGAAAACATCCGGATTCGCGCGGAGAATCCGTAACCGCCTAGTTTGTGCGGCGCACAAAAATGCTGATGCGGCTCAGCGTTTGTGCGTCCTTCACTTATCCACGCGGTAGAGGCATGAAAAAAGAAGAACTTAGAACAGTATTTACGCGTGAGCAATTGGACCGGTATTTCGCGTCGTACGTAGGGATGGAAGGGGGTAATCCGGGCGCGGCAGTTTGGTTCTGTGACAGCTCACCGCATCCGAGGGCGGAGTCGCTAATGGCCCCGCTCGTTCCGCACGCGCAGCCCCGCGCCTGGGACCATGTGTACCGAGACGGGAACCGCGACCACATGGCGCGCTGGCAGTCGCACCAGAGAATTGCGCGGATCATGTCCGCGGCACGCGCACACATTCTCAAAGCCCCCGTGCGCGAGCAGGACTGGAAGCATTACTTCGACCATCATCTGTACGCGCCATACGGCGCCGAGTTCAAGCTCAGTCTATTTCCACTGCCAGCCAGCCTGATCAACCAGACACCCTGGTCGAAGGCATTCCGCGGCCAGCCGGAACTGGTGCCAAAACAACGTTACCTCGATCTTTGCCGCAGCGGCCGGCGCTTCTCCTTCATCGATGAGATCCGCCAACTCTGGAGGCCAAAGGTGGTGGTTTGCCTGGGCGAGCGGCACGCCGACGATTTCGCACAGGCGTTCGCCCTTGAGGATGTGCGCGGCACCGACTACATCCTGCAGCCCGCTGACTTGCCGAAGACCCTGCGAGTGCTGGAGAGCGACGGCACCGCCTGGATCATCTGCCCGGCTCTGGCCGGCGCAGCGGGACTGACGTCTGACGTGTTGCTTGATGCGATGGGGCAATTCATTGCTGGCTGGCTGCAACCGGCCGATGTTCCTGCGCTCTGCTCGGGCGCGGTCACCTGCTGACCGGGGAGAAGTCGCGCTTGTTGGTGGGTGTGCGTCGACGATGGCGCAGTCCGGTTTGAGGAGCTCCGTGCAAGCAAAGACTTTCCCATCGATACGCGGGCCGCGCATTATTCTTACCAAGCACAACGACCACCGCAATGGCAGCTTCGGCAATTCGACCAGATGCTGGCCTACCAAGCCCTCGGCTTCAGGCATTCCAGTCCACCTCATCTTCACCGTGGCGTACGGCGTAACCGTTTTTGCTTTGAAAGCGGCTCAGAGGGCTGTACCAAAGAACCGATACCTCTGGGTCCGCAATAGTCATATCGGCGATATGCATCCCCTGACCGACGAGCGCTTGCCGTCATCCGCTCGTCGGCTCCGACTCGGCTTTTCGGAGGCTGACCGCCCTTCCCTACCGCCACGCCCATGCTACAGATCGGTATCTGTGGATGCGGAAAATGGACCAGTCAGCAAGTGATTGATTTTATGGGGATATCTTCCGGGCATCAGCCGGAAGCCCGCATGAATGCTCGGGGTAGCCAACCCGTTAATTGCATCGAAAACAAAGGGATACCTGATAGCCCCTCTGACCTCATCACAACAAACCAATGTCACGCGGTCACGCCTGCGATCGGTTGCTGGCTATCTCCCGCAGGAATCGGATCGAAGCCTGTTCCAGTTGGGTGATGCCTGGCTCCTCCACTGGAAAGTGACCACAGTTTTCCAGCATCACCAACCTTTTGTCGCCCTTGATGCGGTCAAAGAACTGCCGGCTCGATTCGAAGCCCGTCCAGCGGTCGTTTTCCGGGTGTGCCAGCAGGAGAGGACAGTGGTCGAAGTCCTCGGGCTCAATGTCCGGCCGCACGGCAAAAATTGACTGCATGAAATTGACCGGCACACGTACGCCACCACCATAAGGATCCTCGGCAACGAGTCGGTTTAGCGATGAATCGTTCGACATCGCGCCCATTTTGGTAAACCACTTCACGGGCAGCCTCAGTCCGCCGATCAGAGGGGCGCAGAAGGGCAACAGGGGCATCATGACGTGGCGCACCAGCGCGTTGCGGGCAAACTGTCGTTTCACCAGCGGCGAGCGCGGATCCGCAAGGGTTGTGGCGATCACGCCAGCAATCGGGCCGTAACCCATCCGCGCCGCGCACAGGTAAGCCAGATAGCCACCAAGGCTGCCACCGCACAATACTACGCGTCGCCCGGTGTTCCGGTGCTCGATAGACGCCAGATCGCATAGCAAGTTGGTCCACGCCTTATAGGAAACCAGTGAAGGAGGCGCCTGAGTCAATCCATATCCTGGTAGATCCGGAGCTACTACCTCGTAGCCGGCGCCGTGCAGCAGCTTGCCAATCGGCGCGAACAGCCGGCCGTACCCTCCTCCTCCATGCACTACGATCACCGTCAGCGGCGATGCAGCGCAGGGAAATCGATCAACATGGATCGATGCTCCTCTCCAGGCGAGCCACTCTTCATTCGGGCCGCTGGCGGCGGTTACTCGCGTATGTCCGGGAAAAAAGGGTTGGTACTGTTTCCAATAGGTTTCCGTCTTGTAGCTTGCCTGGGGCATAGGTAAATGATGTGCGGAACGCGTTATCCTGGGCAATCACTCAACTGTTGGGGGCGTGGAAGGTCGGCATGAATCCGCGTTGCGCGGACCTTCATTAATGCAGGGGCGACGCACAGCCGATGCGAGGCGCCGCTATTTCCTCGATTCGCACGCCATCCGTACCGCCAGACCTGTCAGAACGCCCCCCATCAGCCAGCGCTGCAGCGATAGCCATGACGGGCGTCCTGACAGGAAGATAGATATCGATCCGGCTGTCACGACGATAAGCGCATTTACAGCGAGGCTGATCGAAATCTGAACGCTGCCGAGCGCCAGCGATTGGGTAAGAACACTGCCGTGTCCTGGCGTAATAAACTGGGGAAGGAGAGACAGATACATGACGGCGATTTTTGGATTCGCCAGGTTAGTGATAAACCCCATGCCTAAGAGCTTCCTTGGGGTATCGACCGGTAGGTCGCGCACTGCAAAGGCGGACCGTCCCCCCGGTTTGACGGCTTGCCAGGCAAGATATAGAAGGTACAAAGCGCCGCCAAAGCGAAGCGTGTCGTATGCGTAAGGTACTGCGAATACGAAAGCCGTAATTCCGAATGCCGCGCAGAGCATATAGAACACAAAGCCTAGAGCAACACCTCCCAACGAAATGAGGCCTGCGCGTCTACCTTGGCAAATTGAGCGGGAAATTAGATAAATCATGTTCGGCCCCGGCGTTAAAACCATTCCCAACGCCACAAGAGCGAACATGAGCAATTGTGTGAAATCAGGCATAACCCATCTCCAAGGGTAGTAGGTAATGCCCAGGCGCGCGGCGGCTAACAACCTCACGCTCCCCGATAGTGCCCTATCTGCATGCGCCAGTCACATGAGTTCAGAGATCCTAGCACGTCTTCCAATTTGCTGCCTTGATCCGCATGCCCCTGCTCTTCCTCCGGATTCCGACACACAACTCCTGCGTGAGCACGCTGAGGCGATTCCTTGAATCCAAACGCAAGTCAAGTGGACAGATATGGCCTGCACTAGCTCGACCTGCAGAACGCAGGTTGTTTTGCTGAACATGCTCTGTGCACAGCGAATACTTCAGCCGCCGGCTAGTGAGCGCAGGAGCGTCGGAACCTTGGCGCTGCTGGTGGCCTGCACACGGGCGATAAGTGCGTAATCGACCTGGCTCACTCCGTACGTCTGGGCGATATCGTGTTGCAGTCGATGCCACAGATGACAGGTCATTTCAGCGTCGGCCATCGCTCGGTGTGCACGCCCGGCCTTAGGCAATTGCAGCATATCGACGAGTGTCGATAACCTGTGATTTTGTGCGTGTGGGTAGATACGCCTGGAAGCGAGCATCGTACACGCGAAGTGCTGATTGGCTGCGATGTCCAGAAGCCCAAGCTCGGCTTGCCAAAACCTTCGGTCAAACCCGGCATTATGGGCCACCACCGGATGTCGGCCGACAAACCGGGCCGCTTCACTCATGACCTTCGATGCAGCCGGTGCATCTGAAATCATGTCATTGGTGATGCCGGTCAGGCTTACAACCTGCGAGGGAATACGCCTTCCCGCATTCATCAAGCTTTGAAAACGGTCGACGATCTCGCCGTCGCGCAACAAAATGACAGCAATTTCCGTCGCTCGGTCACCTAGCTTTGGCGACAATCCCGTCGTTTCAAAATCCAAAATTGCAACCGTCTGCACCCTGCTGCCCCTTGTTTCTCAAAGCCAAAATCAGACACGCCCGGGATTCGCAAAGAATCCGGCGCGTCCTCTGCAAGCCCATGATTAAAAAGAAAATTCATCGCCTGCAGTAACTGAGCTTCGTTTATCCGACCCGGTAAAACTCCACCGATTGGCCCGCATTGACCGCCCGCCGCAGCCAATCGGGCATCTCGCCCTGCCCATCCCAGCTCATTCCCTGGGCGTTGCGGTAGCAGACCACCGGCGGCGGCGGTGGGGGTGGAGGCGGCGGAGGCTCGAAGCACCCCGCCCCGTCCAGGTCTTCCAGCGTCAGCCCGTAGTCGGCCATCTGGTCCTGGATCCAGCGGATCGCGTTCGCCCGCTCAATGTTGGCTGTCATCGTTGTCGTCACTGCTGTTGCTGCCCTCTTCCGGGTTCAAGGCGCCGGCTGGCGCGCCCTGCTTTTCGTCTTGCTGTTCGTCCTGCTTTTCGCTCTGCGCTTGCTTCTCGGTCGGCGTCGGGCCGCCGGCCTTGCGCCGCCGTGCACCGCCACCGTCGCGCCCCGGGTGGCGCCACCCGCAATTCTGCCAGCAGTTGGCGCGCCAGTGCCGCCTCGGCCTCGGCCCGTTCCGCCCGGCGCTGTGCCGCGGCCAACTCGACCTGCATGATATCCAGGTCGTTGACGGATTTGCGCTGCGCCTGCTCGGCGGTGGCGAGCCGATCGGCGAGCGCGGCGGCCAGCTGCGCCGAGCTGGCCGCGACCTCTTCCCGGGGTAATCGTACTTTCCGTGCAAAATCTGGCGGTGAGAGACGAATTATCATTACAAATCAAAGCGTTAGGAGATCATCAAGCTCACCTGATTGCTTCCTTTCGATGCAAAATCTGGCGCCAGCGTTGCCCAAACCCAGCCCGAGAGCCCTCGGACAATGCAGAAAGGTGTGCTGCATACTTGTGTGCAATAAAGCATATATGCCTGCTAACCACTTGCTAGTCGCCAGCGCGGACGAAGTATTTCGTGAACAACCGCTCGGCCTCGCCTAGGCCCTCGTCGGTTAGCCACACCGATTTCGCCCGGTTCACCGGATTCCCGATGAGCCCTTTTTCGTGCAAGCGATTCAGCGTGTCCCAGTCAAAACTCCTCCAGGCGCGATTCTCGCCGCATAAATTGAGGTAGAGCAGCGCGAGGACGACCTCGTCGACTGCGTCGGTATTGATGTCCATCTTGCCTCCTCCTTGAAGGTGGCCCTTACGATCCTGCCGCACGCTGCGAGGGCGCCGCTTCGAGCAGCATGTCCTGGTACTGCTCAAGGGGAAATCGCAACGTGCTCCGAAAGTTCACATGCGCCGAATACGCCGGCCCCATTCGACGCAGAATCGTCGTCGACAGCTGGACCTCCTCGCCAATATGGCCTGGCTCTTCATCGATCGCGAAGCCGATATCGGCTGCGCCAGAATTTGAGCGAGTCCTTGGGAACCGAGTAGTTGATGACCCGCACCTGCTATGAAAGGCTGCTTTTCGAGCGATACACATCTGGTGTGGCCCCCATCTGCCGGCCGAATGCACGTTGAAAGGCGTCGACCGACCCAAAGCCGCTTTCCCGTGCGATCTTCTCCTGCGGCCAGTCGGTGTGCACAAGCAGCGCTGCAGCACGATCGACGCGCGCCCGCGAGACGAACGCAGCCGGTGTGCTGCCGGTCTCAGCCATAAACGTTCTCGCCAGATTGCGTGGACTCATGCGGGCTCGCTGGGCCAGTGCCTCCACGGACAGATCGCCTGTCAGGTTGCCCATCATCCATGCCACGAGTTCTTGCATGCGAGGCGCAGCTTGTGCCTGCGCGGCAAGCGCGCGGCTATCTTGCGGATCGGTACTTCCCCGCACCATGAAGACGGCAAGGTTGTGGGCGATATCAACCGCCACCGCCTGCCCGAGATCGGCGGCAATCATCGCCAGCGTCATGTCGAGCCCCGTCGTTACACCGGCCGACGTCCACACAGGACCGTCGCACACGTAAATGCGGTCGTGCAGTACCGTGGTCTCCGGGAACATCGATTGGAGCATTGCGCATGCATTCCGGTGCGTTGTGCATTGACGGCCTTCAAGCAGGCCGGCTGCTGCCAGCGCGAACGCCCCCGTACACACGCTCGCCACCCGCCGGACATCGGGTGCCGTGCGCGCGACCCATTGGCCGACCCCTTGCGCCGTGATGGCCGCGCGCAAGGCTGGCTCATCGCCGCCCGCCACGATCAGGGTATCGATGGGGCCGGCAATGGCATGAAGCGCTTCTGTTGCGGCAATGGTGAGCCCCGCGTTGGTCCTGACGTCCCCACCCGATGGCGACGCGATCGTGAGCCGATAAGCGCCGGGTACGCAATCCGCAGCCTTGCTGATCGCGCTGGCCGGCCCGGCGACGTCGATCGCCTCGACACCATCGAACACAACTAGCACCAGGTGGCGCGGCATCACGGTTGCTTGCGTGGCACTGGCAGAAACTGCGGCATTGTTGTCGTTGTTGGTCATCGTAGGGGGGCGTACCCTGCAGGCATCATCCATGGCCGAAAAAGAAGTATGCCATTGCCGTTCAGATTCGTTGTGATCGCTATCATGCTGATGGGCGCCACGCCAGCACATGCGCAAAATTCTATCGCTGCCGCTGATATGGCCATCCCTGCGCCGCGCCATGCCAAGCCAGTCATTGCCGTACTCGCGCTCAATGAGGGCACCGAGACCACCGACTTCCTCGTCCCCTACGCGGTACTCCGCCGTGCGAACATAGCCGCGGTAGAGGCCTTGGCGCCACGGCGCGGGCGTGTTTCGCTGATGCCGGCGCTGGCGGTTGAGCTTCAGGAGGACTTTGCGTCTTTCGATAACCGCTATCCGGACGGCGCGGACTACGTGATCGTTCCTGCGATGCATGCAGATGATGACCCCATCGTCATCGCGTGGATTCGTGCCCAGGCCGAGAAAGGCGCGGTGATCGTCGCGATCTGCTCGGGTGCACTGGTCGTCGGCAATGCCGGGTTGCTCGATGGCCGCCGATTCGCGGGACACTGGTATGACAGGAACAAGCTACGGGAGCGGCATCCCGGCGCCACCCATGTTCCCAATCGCCGCTACGTTGCCGATCGCAGCGTCGTGTCGACAACAGGCGTCACCGCGTCGGTGCCCGTCAGTGTGGCAATCGTCGAAGCGATTGCCGGGCCCGCTCGTGCGGCTGCTGTGGCGCAATCGCTTGGCTTACGTACATGGGGGACTACGCATAATAGTGCCGCATTCCAGCTCGACGCCAGTCGGGTTCTGCCGCTGGTCGTCAACAGTGTCGCATTCTGGAGGCACGAGACTATCGTCATTCCGGTGCGCGACGGCGTCGATGATATCCAGCTCGCGCTGGCGGCGGATGCCTGGTCTCGCACCTACCGTTCACAGGCCGTGGTCGAAGCGAGCGGCGCTGTGACGATGCGCAGCGGCCTGACGCTGGTTCCGACATCGCCTTTGTCCGGCAACGGCACATACCGGGTTGCCCTGTCGGCGGACAGGCCGCCCGTCACGCAATTGCACGACACACTTGCCGATATTGGCAGGCGCTATGACGCCGCCACGCGCGAACTGGTCAAGCTGATGCTGGAGTACGGCACCCAAGATGGGTTCTGATTGTTCAGGCGCCAGCCCTCACTGCCCTGCTTTGCGACACGACAATCCTGACATGGAGGGATACGCCGGAGCAAATTTCGCACCGCGGAGAGAGCACTAAGCGCAGTGCAAGCAAGCGCATCCGTTCCTCGCTTTCCGAATTCGAGCGACACATCGCGCGGTTCACGTCGACAAAGGAAGGGCGCCGGGTGAAAGGGTGGACATTGACCAAGGCGCTGTTCTCGCCAGCTTTTTTTGACGAAGAGGCTCGGGCCCTGACGGCCGCCGGCTATTAGTGCCTGGACTTGCCGGCATACGTCAGGATGCTTACGTCTGCGCGGTCAGTGTGATGCTTGGGCCGGCCCTAGCTTCTGACCGCCCCGTAGTGGGTCTTGAGGGAAGCCGGTGCAAAATCGGTTTCACGCGCGTCTCGCGCGCGGGTCGGCTTTGGCGTGTTCGATCGCCGTAAGTGTTTCTGAGTCCAGCACTGCCTGGGTGTCGGACGAAATGGCAAACAGTTTACCGTCGATGTCATGGACGTGTAACTGCTCATGGGTGACAGCATCCGTCACCAGCGCGCGGCCGGTCAGGCGCAGGGCGGCTTGAAGATGTGATTGTCCCGAGACGATCCAGTAATTACGTCCTTCTGATTGTCTCACCACCGCGTCAGTGGGGATCTCGTCGAGCTCGATAGTGCCGAATCCGGGGAGCGACATTTCTTCGATGCGATTCTTGATGCAGGCAACCATCACGGACGCGCCGGGGCGCTCGGTTGCCGCAAGCTGCTCATATTGACCGAGCAGGATGTTGGCCTTCTCGATCGAGGGCGTCGTATAGACAAAGGATTGGATGGCGGTCGGCGGGCGAGTCAACCGGGTCGCCATGATCGCGAATGCCCAGTCCCTTTTGTAATTGCAGTGTGGGCAAACCCAGCCGTATTTGGTGGCAATCAGGATGCCAGGGGCGCCACCTTCGACTCCGTGGCGATGATCGGCGCGGTTCCTGCAGATGAAGGCGCGCAGAAGCGGGCCGCCGAGGCCGACTTGGTTCTCGTTGAGCTTCTGGACCTGATCGTCGGTGAACGGTGCGCGAATGTAACTCATGGCATTTGAGACGGCAGCTTCTGCGCGGCATGGCTATCGCCGCGCAGCCGGCACCCGGGGACACTCGGGAGTCTGCCCGGCGGATAACAGAAACGCTGGGCAGCAAAAACACACTGCGACCGCCTCTTTCCAGTTTATGCCTTGGAGAAGGTCTATGTTGCCTTGGCCGGGCCCGAACCCAATGTGTGCTGTGCAGATGACGACGGAAATCGTGGTGCACAGGTCCAAATGGAGTGTGATCAAAGTGATCATAGGTGGCGCTGCGGTAGCGGCGATGTTGATCCTCGTGGCTTTCGTCATTCCCCTGCCTCCCGTCTTCCGAGTGTCGGCATGGATGTTCGGCACAATCCTTGGCCTCATGTCCTGCACACTAGTTCTCAATCTGACGAGTGAGCTTCCTGCCTGCATCATTCGTGACGAGGGGATTCTGGTGCGACCTTTTGGCATCTCGCGACAGTTATCTCTGATACCTTGGACCACAGTGCGAAATGCCGTGCTAGTCGACCTCGCTCCAGCGAGCGCGCCGATTGGCCACAAAGGCGCTTTCGGTAATCCAGCGATCAGGTTGACTTTGGCCAAGCGCTTCTTTCTCAGTCGCAATTACCTGCTGTTGGTCGGGGGAGCAAATCTCACTCCCGACGAAATCTACTCGTGCATTTTGGCAAGAAAGGCAGGCCACTCGTAGCATGAGCGCAGTCGACCATTAAAGCCGTTCTGACAGGTCAAGTCGAACGGCAGAGATAGGTCGAGATGCGCCAGCTACTACCTCTGGTTCCCGTCCGGCGACGGCCTACTCAAGATGTTGCGCTGGATCCAAAGCCGGGCTGGCTCCAGAACGTTCCCGGCATGGTGTAACGCAAAACCAGACCCGATCTCCACTCGCGGCAATCCTGCCGCACAGCTCCGGACGCCGAATGTGAGGCCGGCCTCCGGGGTTTCTTTTTGGCTATGTGTGAATTGCCTGTCGAACTGCGGCCGGCGACGTCGCCCAAGGCGGGCCACAACCCGCGCTGCGGCAGGCACCTACTGGCAGACCCGCTGCCACTCATACCGTCTCGTCGCCGGATTCCAGACTTGCCGCATTTCGCAGGTAGTCGCACCGACCGCCGGAACCTGGGGGGTGAGGATGTTCGGGGTCGCCGGTGGCTCGGTAGCGCAAACCTGTGGGCAAACAGGGGGCACCTCGTTAGGATTGCTGCAGACCGGGTAATTGTGCCCATCCATACACTTGCATTCGCAGGCCGAATGCGCGGCAGTGCTCAGGAGCCCGAGAGTCACCAGTATGGTCAGCCTTATTCTCATTGCTCCACCCCACTTGGATTGTCATTGTTGCTGCTTTGGCCCCTGCGGTTGCGTGGGGCGCGCGACACGAGTCGCGTCAACCACCCCGATCCGTTTAACACTACGCGCACGGCGCACTCGGTGGAAGGCCTCGTGCGCTACATGATGTGAAAAAAAACGGGGGGCCAACCCTACAATTAACTCACACAGCGCCTTCTTTCTTGGTTCATCGCCGATTTCCGGGAACGATAGACGATCCTACGCCAGAGACAGGCCATCTTCAGCCGCGCGCCTTCGCGCTCAGACAGCCATTCAAGCGGCAGCTCCGCTCAAACAACGGACCTCTGTACTGGGGTCGCATCGGACGGGTCGTTGGCCGTTTCTGCCCCTCGTCCAATCCCACCTGCAAGCGCCCGCATCGCACAAGCCTTAGGATAGATGGACCGTCGTCGGACAAGAAATGGCCGCTCAAGGAAACGACCATTTCAGCCCCCTGAAGCTAGACGCCTGCAAGGACTTCTACGAGCCCCGGTAGCCGAGGCGCTTCGAAACCGCCTGCGCACACGCATCCAGTGCCTTGGCCACGGGCCCCTCCCAATCGGTATCAACAGTGCCGGTCGGTCCCATGATGGTGATCGTTAGCGCAATGTTTCCCGAGTAATCGAACACCGGCGCGGAAAAGGCAACGATTCCCGGCGTGGGATGGTTGATGCTGCGGGACATGTGGCGCGCCCTCGCCTCTTTGATCATTTCTTCGACCAAGGCGGCATCCAGCGGATGCGCAATATCGGGGCCAAGCCGTATGCGGTCATCCAGCAACAAGTTCTCTGTGAACTGACGAGGCAGGAATGCCGAGAAAACCCTGCCGGTCGCCGTATTGGCGAGCGACATGACCGTGCCGGTGCGGATGTTCGTGTGGATGGGATAGGACGCATCGATCAGCCGCACGATGACCGGCCCAAGGTTTCCCCAAACAGCGAGCGCGACCGCGTGCGACGTGTCTTCCGACAGCGCTTCGGCGAACGGCGTGGCCTCGCGGATCGGGTTCAGCGTCTGCAGGCTGGTCAGCCCGAGCTGGATGGCCATCGGGCCGAGCAGGTAGTGACCCGTGACCGGGTCCTGGGCGACGAGCCCGATCTTGCCAAAGCTCACCAGATACGGATGGATCTTGCCGGACGGCATGTTCGCCGCCTTCACGAGATCGCGTAGCGCCATCGGCCTGGCCTCGGAGGCCAGCACCTTCAGGATTTCTCCTCCCACTTCAATCGACTGGATGCCGCGGCGCTCTCGCTCGGGTGCCTGGTCGGTCTGGTCCACGGTATGTCCCTGCCATGAGATGGATCGTGCGCGCAGTATAGCACTAGACATTATCTAATGAGCAAGCGTAGGGTTAACATGTAGATAATTTCAAGCACGCTAGTATTAATCTAGCAAACATGGCGGCACCGCTCTTGGCGGCCGTACCGCCCGCACTTGAATGGAGAAGTCGATGTCTACACTGCAACAGGAAAAATGTGATGTTCTGGTCATCGGATCAGGCGTCGCCGGCATGTCCGCGGCCATTACCGCCGCCAGCCGGGGGCTGAAGGTCATCGTTGCCGAGAAGGCGAGCTACTACGGCGGCACGACGGCCCGCTCGGGTGGCTGGCTCTGGGTGCCGAACACCCATCTGGCCGGGGCATACGGTCATCACGAACAGCCGGACCAGGCCCTGACCTATATCCGGAACCAGGCCGGCGCCGGTTTCGATGAGGCGCGTGTACGCGCCTTTCTGGCGAACGGCCCGAAAGCAATTGAGTTCTTCATGACAAAGACTGCCGTCCAGTTCGACATGCCGCTCACGTTCCCGGACTACCACGCCGAGGTGCCCGGCGCCGCGCAAGGCGGCCGCTCGATGGTGACGCGCCCGTACGACGCGCGCGAACTCGGCCCGCTGCTCAAAACCCTCGGCCCCGTGCTGCCGGAACTGACGGTCTTCGGCGTAACGATCGGCTCCGGCAAGGAGATCGTCCATTTCATGCGGGTGACGCGATCCCTCGCGTCCGCGTGGTATGTCACCAAACGCCTGAGCAAACATTTCCTGGAAGTAATGAAGTACGGGCGGGGCATGACGCTGACTAACGGCAATGCGCTGGCAGCGCGGCTCGCAAAGTCGGCAGCCGACCTGTCGATCCCGGTATGGCTGTCGTCGCCTGCCGTGCAGTTGTTGCAGGAGGGGGGGCGCGTCACCGGCGCGGTGCTTGAGCGCGACGGCCAGCGGGTCAGCGTGAAGGCGCGTCACGGTGTGGTGCTGGCCAGCGGCGGATTCCCGCACAACCTCGAGCGGCGCAAGGAGACTTACCCGCACGTGAAGGCTGGGCACGGCCACTTCTCGCCAACGCCGCAGACCAATGTGGGCGACGGCATGCGCATGGCCGAAGAGGTAGGCGGTGTGTTCGACAAGACCCTGTCGAATGCCGCTGCGTGGACGCCCATGTCGCTCGTGCCGCGCAAGGACGGCACGACCGGCATCATGCCCCACTTCATCGACCGGGCGAAACCAGGCGTGATTGCCGTCAGCCTGGATGGCAAGCGCTTCGCCAACGAGGCGAACTCGTACCACGATCTCGTGCAGACAATGATCGCCGCCTCGAAGGGCAAGCCGGAGACGGCGTGCTGGCTGATCGCCGACCATGCGGCGATCCGGCACTACGGTCTCGGCTTCGTGAAGCCGTTCCCGATGCCGCTCGGGCCGCATCTGCGCAATGGCTACCTCAAGCGCGGCAAGACAATTGAGGACCTTGCGAAGCAGATCGGTCTCGATCCGGCGACACTCGCCGGCACCGTTCGCCAGTACAACGAAACGGCGTGGTACGGCCGCGATCCCGAGTTTGGGCGCGGCAGCAAAGCCTACAACCGCTACCAGGGCGACGCGCTGCACACGCCCAATCCCTGCGTCGCGCCGCTGGCCAACGGTCCGTTCTATGCGCTCAAGCTCGTACCGGGCGACCTGGGCTCATTCATGGGCATTCGTACGAATGAGCACGCCCAAGTCGTCTCCCGGGACGGCGATCCGATCCCCGGCCTCTACGCAGCGGGCAACGATGCGGCAAGCATCATGGGCGGCGAGTACAGCGGTGCGGGCATCACGCTCGGCCCGGGTCTGACCTTTGGCTATGTCGCGGGCAACCACATCGCCGATCACGTTCAGGCCACGCCCCCGACAGCGAGCGCGGCCGCCGCGCGCGAGCCTCTGGCCATGCACTGAGTTCCCTGCCCGTTTTTTGTCACCCGCGCGGCCGCATTGCGGCGGCCGCGTGGCGGCGTTCACCCTGAATTTCCCTCGATTGCAATCATGATGATTCCTCAACTCCTGACCGGGAAGGTCGCTTTCATAACCGGCGCGGGCCAGGGCAACGGCCGGGCCATCGCCATCGGCCTCGCCGAAGCCGGCGCGACGGTCGTCGTGACCGACATGAACGAAGCCAATGCCGATGAGACGGCGGCGATGATCGATGCCCGTGGACATGCGGCGCGCGCCTGCGCGCTGGACGTGACCGACGCCGCGCAATGCCGCGCCGTCGCCGAAGAGGTCACCGCTTGCGTCGGCCCCGTCGACGTGCTGGTGAACAACGCCGGCATCCTCATTCGCGAGGGCATTGACAGCGAGAATGCGCTGGCCAACCTGCAGCGGGTGATGAAGGTCAACCACGAAGGGACGTTCAACGTCTGCCACGCGTGGCTGCCGGCCCTGCGGCAGACCCGTGGTGCCATCGTCAATGTCGCCTCGATCGCGTCGTTTTCGGGCCAGTCGAACACGCTCGGCTACTCGCCCTCGAAGGGCGCGGTGAAGATGCTGACCCAGTCGCTGGCAGCCGACCTCGCGCGCGACGGTGTGCGCGTCAATGCCATTGCACCGGGCGTCATCGAAACGCCCATGACCGTTTCCACGCGCACGGACCCGGCGAAGCTCGAACGCTTCATGTCCCGCATCCCGATGAACCGGGTTGGGCAACCCGAAGAACTGGTGGGCGCGGTGCTGTTTCTCGCCTCGTCGATGTCCACCTATGTGACCGGCGTGACCCTGCCCGTGGACGGCGGGTACCTCGCCGCCTGACTCTCACAAACGAGGCAAGCGCGCACAGCGCGCTTGCCCGCCCATCCAGGAGACAACGATGAAACAGGCATCCCGCACGATCGACGTGCAGTCCTTCATCGACGCCGAACGCTTTTCGCCTTGCCAGTGGCTGGTCCTCGCCTTCTGCTTCCTCGTCGTAGCGGCCGACGGCTATGACACGGCGGCAATTGGTTTTATCGCACCGCCGCTGGCGCATGAGTGGGGCATCGGCCGCGGCGAACTCGGTGTCGTCATGAGCGCAGCACTGGCTGGCCTGAGCCTGGGCGCGATCTTCGCTGGACCCGTGGCAGATCGCATTGGCCGCAGGACGGTACTGGTGGCGGCTGTCGCGAGCTTCGGAGGATGGACGCTCCTTGCCGCCCATGCGCAGACCGTCGGCACATTGACCGTCCTGCGCTTCCTGACCGGACTCGGGCTCGGTGCGGCCATGCCGACGACCATCACGATGATGTCGGAATACGCGCCGTCGCGTCTGCGTTCCCTTGCGGTGAATGCCATGTACTGCGGCTTCTCCGGTGGGCTGGTGGCGGGCGGCGCGGCATCGGCCTGGCTGATTCCTCATTTCGGCTGGCGAAGCGTGTTGACAGCTGGCGGCATCGCGCCGCTGATACTCGCCATGCTGCTCCTTGTGCTGCTTCCGGAGTCGGCCCAGTTCCTGGCGGTGCGCGCCGGGGCGCCCGAGCGGATCGCGCGCATCCTGAAGCGCATTGCACCTCGGCAATCGCTCGAACACTGCGTGTTCGTCGCGCCGATGGCTTCGGCAGGCAAGGCGGGAAAGGCTTCGGCTCTTGCACTCATCCTGTCGGCCGGATACCGGCGGCGCACGTTCCTGCTCTGGCTGTCGTGCTTCATGGGTCTGGTGATCTATTACCTGATGACGAACTGGATGCCGACGCTGTTCCGTGAAGCCGGATTCAGCGTGGAACGTGGCGCGTTGCTGGCCTCCCTGTTTCCCCTTGGCGGCTTGCTCGGCAACCTTGTTGCGGGCTGGCTCATGGACCGCTTCAATGCCAACCGTACCATCGTCGTGGCGTACCTGCTGGCCGCTGTGCTCGTCATCGTGGTGGGACGCGGTGTCGATCATCCGGAGTTCCTCGGCATCTCACTTTTCCTTTGTGGCACCCTGGTCACGAGCGCGGCAACCTCGATGTCCACCTATGCCGCAGGCCTCTATCCGACTGAGGCGCGTACGACGGGCGTGGCGTGGATGCAGGGCATCGGGCGGATCGGTGGCATGGCCGGCGCCTTCATCGGCGCAGGCCTTCTCGGTCTTGGCTGGGGCTTCGGCGATGTATTCGGCCTGCTCGCCGTGCCGGCGCTGCTCGCGGCAGGGTCGGTCTTCCTGATCGCGAAGCCCCGGCACGCCTATCCGATGGCAAGGGTGGCGGAGTGAGGCGGTTCGGCGCTCTCGCCATTGCGGCGGTCATGAGCATGGCGTCCATGCGCGCCTGTGACGCCCTGCTTCCGGCACTGTCGTCGGACTTCGCCGTACCCATTGGCATGGCGGCGTGGTCCATCTCCGCGTTTGCGCTGGCCTATGGCCTGATGCAGCTCGTATATGGACCGCTCGGCGACCGCTTCGGCAAACTCCGCGTCGTCACCCTTGCGCTGACAGGCTGCGCCGTTGCGAACGTCATGGCCGCCGTGGCCCCGACCATGCCCGCCCTCGCGCTGGCCCGGGGGCTCTCGGGCGCAGCCGCTGCGGGTGTCATCCCCATGAGCATGGCGATGATCGGCGATACGGTTCCGGTCAGGGACCGGCAGCAGGTGCTTGCCCGCTTCTTCCTCGCGACCATCGGCGGAGTGATCGGTGGCCAGTGGATGTCCGGGCTGATCGCCGACTGGCTGCACTGGCGCATTGTCTTCTGGGTGCTGGCGGCGGGCTCCGGCGTCGCGGCGCTCGTCGTGCGGATGCAGGA
The DNA here is from genome assembly GCF_055385985.1 of Cupriavidus sp. LA-1. NCBI lineage: Bacteria > Pseudomonadati > Pseudomonadota > Betaproteobacteria > Burkholderiales > Burkholderiaceae > Cupriavidus > Cupriavidus sp. LA-1. The sequence continues at coordinate 1,935,624 of NZ_AP031387.1, forward strand.
ATCGGGCATGGTCTCCAACCTGATTGCCAGGCGTTCATTCGGGGAGCAGTTCCGCAGCGTGCTAAGTCAGCCACGCGCCAGGCTGGTTTTCGCAGTGACGGCGATCGAAGGCCTGTTCACACTGACGGGATTTGCTTTTGTGCCGACCTATCTGCATGGCCGCTTCGGGCTCGGCCTGGGTACGGCCGGCGCGGTGATGGCGATGTATGGCGTCGGTGGCCTGTTATATGTGGCGCTGTCCGGCGTGCTGATCAGGCGTCTGGGCTCTGATGCGCTGGCCGCCCTCGGAGGCGCGCTCCTGGGTGCCGCCTTCGCGATCGTGGCGGTCGGACCCCGGTGGGAATGGAGCGTGCCCGGATGCTTCCTCGGCGGACTCGGCTTCTACATGCTTCACAACACCTTGCAGACCCAGGCGACCGAGGTGTTCCCGCCATCGCGCGGTACGGCGGTCGGGCTGTTTGCCGCGAGCCTGTTCCTTGGGCAGGCGCTCGGCATGGGCGGCGCTGCTGCCGTCGCCGGCACCCTCGGCGAGCGATGGCTGTTTGCCGCCGCCTCCGTGGCCCTTCCCCTTCTCGGCATGGCATTCGGAGGACGGCTCCGCACAGACAATTCCCGTCACCGTCACCGATAGCTGCCATTGATGCCTGCCACCTGCCAGCCATCGAACTAGTTTGCCCTGAAGCGATCACGACGCTGATCGCTGCTGGCTTCCACTTCCCGATTCACCTGACGACAGCCCGTTCGGCGCGTCGAGGAAACCCCAATTTTTCAAAACCCGAACGAACGCGCATCAAGACCACTGGAGGATCCAAGATGCAAGATTTGACGACAAGAACCGGTATCACCTGCTGCGTGGCGCTCTCCCTGCTGGGTGCGACAGGATTGGCCCATTCCGAAGTGACCCTGTATGGCGTAGTTGATAGCGGCATCGAATACGCCAATCACCAGCCCGGGAATGGAGACAGCGTCTATCGCGTGACTTCCGGAAATATCGCCGGCTCCCGCTGGGGACTTCGGGGTACCGAAAACCTCGGAAACGGTGTGCAAGGCATGTTCGTACTGGAGAGCGGGTTCGACGTCGACACCGGAAAATCTGGCCAGGGTGGCCGCCTCTTCGGCCGCATGGCCTATGTCGGACTGCAGGGATCGTGGGGCGGAATCCTGGTGACGCCGCCTAAACGCCCAACTTGCGACGCACGAGCTTGCCGTAGCTGTCGGGAAACAAGCGCGATATCCAGTGCAGGGAACGCGCACCATTCCCCACCAGAATTCGCTTGTCACCGCGAATCAGTCCCGCCACGATTTCGCGAGCGCATTGCTCAGGTGTGGTCGTCATTTGTCGGATATTGGCTGACTTGAGCCTGCGCTCGAGTTCGCCCTCGTGTTCCGCGCTGGGCACCTTGCTGATGTTGGTGTTGATGCCGCCAGGATGCACGAGCACCGCCCGCACCCCAGTCCCTTCGAGTTCCTGCCACAGTGTTTCGGTAAGACCGCGCACCCCGAATTTGGAAATCGTGTAAGCACCCGAACAAGGTGTGGCGACAAGCCCAAACACGCTGGACACGTTGACGATGCAGCCTTCGCGCCGGGCCAGCAGCTTGGGCAGGAAGGCCTGTGTCCCGTGGATGACGTCCCATAAATTGATCGCGAGCACCTTCTCGAACTCCTCGAGCGTCGTATGCTCGACGGTGGCGAGGACCGACGTGCCCGCATTGTTGATGACAAAGTGCACATCCCCAAAGTCCTTGACGACCTGGTCCGCATGCCGAAATACCTCGCTTCGGTTCGACACGTCGAGCACGTATGAACAGACGTTCGTTCCGGTCGGCAACTGCGCCACCGTTCCCGCGAGACCATTCGAGCTGATGTCCGATAGGGCAAGACGGGCACCTCGACGAGCCAGTTCGATTGCGAGGTCGCGGCCTATGCCCGATCCAGCCCCCGTGATTGCGACAACCTTGTCATCGAAGAAAAGCACTCCATGTTCGGTCATGACGGATCTGCCACCTTCAGTATCAGCTTTCCGGGGTTCTTCCCGCTGAAGGGAAGCGGCAGCAGCCTTGGCGCGTGCTCGAAGCCGTCCACGATTTCCTCTTCGACGTGGATCTTGCCCTCCGTAATCCAGCGAGCGAGCGTCTCGACACCAGCCTGCAAACGGTCGCGGTAGAAGAGCAACAAGATGCCTTGCACTTGGAGCATCTTGGTGCAGATGTTCATGTACTTCTTCGGCCCCGGAACATCCGGAGTCGTATACCCGGAGGCCATCGCGCCGCAAATGACGACGCGCCCACGCGGCGCCATGTGGTCAAGCAGTGTATCGAGCATGTCGCCACCGACATTGTCGAAGTACGCGTCGACGCGGTCCGGACACTGCTCACGCAGGCGCGCGACGAAATCCGGACTCTTGTAGTCCACGGCCGCATCGTAGTGGGATTTCTCGGTAATCCAGCGGCATTTCTCCGGCCCTCCAGCGATGCCAACCACACGCTTGACGCCCATCGCCTTGCAGATGTCGCCGGCGATCGACCCAGTGGCGCCGGTCGCGGCGGAGATCACCACGGTATCGGTAGGTTGAACCTGCAGTACGTCGGTCACCGCGAAGTAGGCCGTGAGCCCGCCAGCGCCCAGCACCCCGAGATTCCAAGTTAGCGGATAGCCTGCCTTAGGGAGGACTTGCAGCGGCATCGGACCGTCGGCACGCGCGATCACATAGTCTTGCCAGCTCAAGAAGCCCGTCACCAGATCTCCTGCCCCATAGGACGGATGCCGAGACGCGACGACCTGCCCGATACCCATCGTGCGCATCGCCTCGCCAATGCCCACCGGGGTCATATAGCCGCCGTGCTCGGTAATCCAGATGCGCTGACTGGCGTCATACCCGAAGTACAGCGAGCGCACCAGCACCTCGCCGTCCTGAGGCGTGGGAATCGGTGCTTCACGGTATTCGAAGTCTTCGACGCCGACCATGCCTTCCGGGCGACGACGCAACAGCCATTGTCGATTCATTTCAGCCACGTCTCACTCCTCTTGTTTGCTTAGATTGTGCGTTGCGTGTTTTGCCAGTACCTGGCACGAAGATCTTTTTTCAGCACCTTGCCGACCGCACTCCGAGGCAACTGTGCTACGATTTCGACGCTTTTCGGCGTCTTGACCGGGCCGAGTCTCTGACGGCACATCGCAATTAGCTCGTCCGGCGTGACCGCTCCCTCCTGGACCAGTTCGACTACCGCTTTCACCGCCTCCCCCCAGATTTCGTCTGGCACCCCTATCACCGCGCAGTCCTGGACAGCCGGGTGCGACCAGATCACCTGTTCGACCTCGCTCGGATAGACGTTAAAGCCACCGCTGATGATCATGTCCTTCTTGCGGTCGGTGATGTGCAGGAAACCCTCGTGGTCGACATGTCCGATATCGCCGGTGTGCAGCCAGCCGTCCGCGATAACCTCGGCCGTTCGATCTGGCTGCTTGTAGTACCCCTTCATCACGAGATCGCCGCGCACGCAAATCTCGCCGCTTTCCCCCGGCGGCAAGATGCGCCCCCGCTCGTCCATGATTGCCAGACCGTTCGACGCGCACGGAAGGCCGCATGCACTGAGCCTCTCGTCGGAGGCGAGGCCACCATCGACAAGATGGTCCCCCGGCCGCATGAAAGCGATCGCGCCGGGAGCCTCTGTCTGACCGTAGCCCTGGAACATGACCGGTCCGAATACGGCAAGCGCCTTCTTCAGCTTCTCCATCGACATAGGAGCGGCACCGTACATGAAGTAACGCAGCGAAGAGAAATCCCGGTTGTCGATGCCGGGCATCTCCAGCAAACGGTAGATCACCGTCGGAGGCAGGAAAAACTCGGTGACCCGGTGCTGCTCGATGGCATCGACGAGTGCGGCCGGATCGGGTTTCGACAGGATCACCACCGTCCCTCCGCGCGCGGTCGCGGACAGCGACAGGAATCCGGCGCTGTGCGTCATCGGCGCAGCCGCCAGATTGACGATCGGCTCGCCAGGCGCGTAGTGGACATTCATCAGCGAACTGGCGACTGAAACGCCGAGGTTGCGATGTGTCTGCATCACGCCTTTCGGCGCCCCGGTGGTGCCGCCCGTCGGCATGATCGCCACCACGTCGGACATGTCAAAGTCGACCTTCGGCGACGTCTCGGGGTTCCCCTCCAGCCAAGTGCCGAGCGACGTGCACCCGGGGATGTCTCCGTCGATACAGACGAAGTGCTTCAGGTCCGGACACCCGGCGCGCACCGCCTCCAGCACCGGAGCAAACGCCGCCTGAACGAACAACACTTCGGTATCGAAGTTTTTCAGCAGGCTCACGCTTTCGTCGATGCTGCCACGCGGATTCAACGGCACCCACGCGAGACCGGCCCTCCACATGCCGAGCACGCACATCCATGCGAGGGGATGATTGCCGGCGAGCACCGCCCCCTTGGTCTGCTTCGTCAGGCCGGCTTCGATTAAGCCATGGGCGATCTGGCACGTCAGACGATATGTCTCGTCGTAACTCCATCGCTGGCCGTCCATCATGTACGCAGTGCCATGTCGGTTCAACAGCCAGCCGCGGTCAAAGAAGTCAATCATCGCCATCTTGAGTCATCCAAATATCGAGCAATTGCCAAAGCCGTCAGGCACGAGCCCAGCCTTCCTGTTGATGCAATTGGCTCAGGAGGTAGCCGTAGTGCGTGAACAGGATGTTGTTCTCCCCGTCCTCGATCTGCATCGCGCGAGCGTCACGCAGGAGCTTCTCGACAGGGAACTCACACGTCAGCCCGACCCCGCCGAACAATTGCAGCGATTCGTTGACTACCGTCAGCATCTCGCTCGTGCAAAATGCCTTGCCAGCGGCCGTAAAGTACGGATGAGCACGCGGCGAACATTTCGTGTATTCCGCGACGTGCCTCGCCATTGAGCGAATCGCTTCGACCTTGGTCCCGATCACCCCGATCCGGTACTGCGTGAGCTGGTGCTGCGCCAGCATGGCCCCGCCTTGACGGCGCTCGTGGACATAGGTCAACGCGAGCTCAAATGCCGCACGCGCGAGCCCGGACGAAATGTGGCTCATCGCCGTGCCTGCATGAGCCCACGCGTGTGCATGCTTGAACTCGTAGTCGTCGCGAGTCGCGATCGCAAAGCGACGGGGCACGCGCACGTTGTCGAAATAGATCTCGCCCTGCGGCAACGCGCGCTTGCCCAGCTTCTCCAGCGGCTTGCCGCGCGAGACCCCATTCAGGTCGAGCGGCACGATGATGTTGCACCCATATGTGGTGCCGTCAGGGCCGTGGAATCCTTCGCCGTAGTCCGCCACGATGTCGAGGAGCGCGACCTGCGCCACGGCGCCGTTAGACACCCAGGCCGACGTTTGACCGTTGATCACAATCTCGTCACCGACAAAGCTCGCCTGGAGATTGCCCTTGTTGCCTTGCGAACCGGGGTAGCGCTCCGCGGCGTAAAGGATGAGACCATCCGAACCGCGGTCCGGCTGCGTCGCCGCCCAACAGCCGAGTTTGCCGGCGCACAGGTCGATCAGCTCCTGATTGCCACTGGCCTGCGCCATCACCATCGGCATCGCACCTGCGCCGGTCGAGACGGCGAGCCCGGCATCTCCCCATCCGAGCTCCTCCATCACGATGGCCTCCATTCGGGCGGCCACGACCGGTTCCAGCCCGACCAGCGAGTCCGGGCCCAACCCCAGCTTGGCGATCTCCTGGTGAAATTGCCAGAACGGCGAGCCGGACTGGTATGCCTGATCGGCGGGTAGCCGATCGATTTCGCGTCCGATCGGACGCATGACTTCCGCCGCAAACCGGTGCAATGCAGCTTGCGCACCGGCCTCCTCTTCCGACAGATGCGGCTCGAACCCGGACAGGCCGACGACGGGCAGCGGCACTTGATGATTCGCATTCATGAATGGACTCCTGATATTAGGTGGGAGAGGTAGCGGCGTCGCGGCAATCCTCATCCGCGCCGCGCCGCCTCACTCTCCGGAAGCGGACCGAGAACACGCTCGATCGTTGCCGGCAAATCGAGCTCGTTCTCGCTCGTCTGCCCTGTCTCCAGCACGGCGGCGATTGCCCCCGTCACGGTCGGCAACGCCATGCTTGCGCGCATCGCTTCGTTCTCATAGGCAAAGCCAGCGAACAGCGGGTCGACCATCAGCGCAAAGGTCTTCTTGATGACTTCCCGATTAATCGCAATGGCGTATGCGGAGCGGCGAGCGACGCCCCGTCCTGTGTTGCAAAGCCGCTGGCGACCTGGACAGGGGCAAGTGGGGCGGCGGCGCAATGCGGGACTGCGTGTAATTCCCGCCCGCACTCGTCTCAGCGCGTTCTCATGCCGAGTTCGAGCAGGCTCCAGGCCGCGCCGATCAATGCCTCTGGACTCACGGATTCCGGCCGCATCGCATCTTTCCGCAATGCCAGGCAAAGAACCCCATCCATCATGGCCCAGAGGGCGTTGGCGGTGCTTTCGGGGTTGAGGCCTGGATTGATGTAGCCGGCTGCTATGCCATCCCGAATGACGGCAGCGAGCTTGGAATTCTGGTCTTCGGTCATCGATGCGATTCGCGCGATGACCTCCGGTTCTAGACGCTCGCCAACCTTCACCGGAGGGCAGAAACGGGTCGATCTGCCACCGCTGCTCCACCGGGCAGGTTGGCGATGTGCTGGTTTTCCTCTGCCGCCACCCAATGGCAGGTCAAACACTAATAGGGGTGATCGTACTTTCCGTGCATTTTCTGGCGGTTTGCCCCGGAAAATCTCGATCTATCAGGGACTTACAAGTACACCGATCGGACGAGACTTATTGCACCGAAAAGCCTTGCTGCAGGCGGATGCCCGCCCTGTAGCCGCCATTTCTACACGGAAAGTACGATCACCCCTACTTCAGCGTCTTCAACCGGTTGTTCGCCGCACGCGCGCCTTCGGTACCTGGATACTTGGCCACCACCTGTTCCAGCGTTTTGCGCGCGGCATCCTTCTGGCCGGACTCGAGCTGATTATTGGCCACCGCGATCATGGCGTCCGGCACCTTGGGATGCGTCGGGTTGGCATGGATCATTTTCTGCAGCACCCAGGTGGACCCCTTGTAGTCGCGCTGCGCGTAGAGCGAGTTGCCGAGCCAGTACTGCGCTAGCGGCAGGTACGGGCTCTGCGGATACTTCTTGATAAACGACGAGAACGAATTCCCGGCGCTCTTGAAATCGCCCGTCTGGAAATGCTTGAGCGCGGCGTCGTATTCGGGCTTCTCGCCCGGCTGCGACGTGCCTTGGTGGTCTTCGACCGAAGCGTGCTGCGGCTCGAACTTCTTCTGGCGCGCATCCAGGTCGGCGTAATAGTCCTTCTGCTGCTTCTGCAGCGTCGCCACCGTGTTCTGCAGCACTTCGTTCTGGCCGCGTAGTCGCGCGACTTCCTGGCGTAGGCCTTCGAGCTGGTTCTGCAGGTCGAGTGTGGTGCGGCTGTTCTGCTCAATGCGCTGGGTAGCCGTCGCCTGGAAGCTGTTGAACTGGTCGCGCAGGTTGATGACCGTTTTGCGCGCCTGCTCATCGTCGAACACGCTGGCGTGTGCCGGCGTGGGTGGCAGCATACCGCCGCTCGCCATGGCGGCGAGCCACAACAGGGTGAAAACGCGTACTTTCATAAATGAGTCGTCGTGGGTTGTGTCGGTGAGCCCTGGTCACATCGCCGTTGGACAGCGGGCCAATGCATCGGCGGCCCTATCCAACCCGAAAAAACTCAACGCTCTGCCCAGCATTGACCGCGCGCTTGAGCCACGAGGGCATCTCGCCCTGCCCGTCCCAGGTGAGCCCTTCCGCGTTGCGGTAGCAAGCTCCATCTGACCAAGTCCGTCCGTCGCATTGCTCGCGACAACGGGTTCAACCACTTGCTCTGGGGCCAATTCATTCTCCTTCATTGAAGTCACTGCAGGTGCAGACGCTTCCTTATCCCATGGACCGTGAGACCTTGTCTCTCGCGTGTCGTTCGCTTCTTGCCTGCGCCAAGCCTTCCTTGCGACTTCTCGCGCCCAATCAACGTCGTACGACTTCGGGACCTTTCTGCCGACTCGTCGTATTCGACGTCCTCGGGCTCGGCGTAATAGAGAGACTGGATGAGCGGATCGCGTCCGCACGCTCAGTCTTTGCTGTCATCGCTGCCGTCACGGCTGGCGTTGCCATCGTCCTGATTGTCCCGCAGCGCCGCCGCCCCCTGCTCGTTGCCCGGCTCTTTCCCGTGGTCTTCCGGCGCGGTCGCCGGTGGACTGCCGGCCTTGCGCCGCCTTCCACCACTGCCACCGCCGTCGCGTTCGGGCGGCGCGACGCGCAAGGTGGCCAGCAGCTGGCGCGCGAGCGCCGCTTCCGCTTCGCCGCGCTCGGCCCGGCGCAGTGCCGCGGCGAGTTCCGCCTGCACGGCCTCCCGGTCGCCCGCCGCCTGGCGCTGCGCCTGCTCGGCGGCCACGAGCCGCTCGGTAAGCCGCTCCGCCAGCGCCGCGGCCTGCGCTTCCAGCTTGGCGCGACCCTCCGCCTGCGCCACCGCGGCATCGCGCGCCTCGCTGCGTGCCCCCGCCAGTTCCGTACGCAACTCTTCGGCCGTGCGCTCACTCTTCTGGCGCGCCGTGCGCTCGGCGTCCAGCTCGCGCAAGCTGCGCCGCTCGCTGGCTTCGGCGCGCTCCTGCGCCAGCGTCACCGCCTCGCGCGCCCGCTCCAGCTCCGTCGAGAATTGGGTGCGCAAGGCGTCCAGCTGGCGCCGGCCCGTTTCGAGTTCCGTCCGCCCCGCCTCGAGCCGGGCCTGCGTGGCGGCGTGGGCCTGTCGCTCCGTGGCCAGGTCTGCCTGCACGGTGTCGTGCGCCTGCCGCGCTTCCGCCAGCTGGGCGGCAATGGCCGCCGCATCCTCGCGCGCGGCGGCCGTCTCCACGCGAGCCGCATCGCGCTCGGCTTCCGCTTCGCTCGCGGCATGCCGGGCTTCCGCGCGCAGCGTCGCCAGTTCGGCGGTGGCCGCTTCGTTGGCCGACTGCCAGATGGTCTGGACCGCCTCGGCGGCGATCTGCTTGAGGGGGTCCGGCAGGTCCGGATGGTCGATGGTGACGCGCGTGCGCCCGCGCAGTTCCTGCCAAAACGCTTGCAACACCTCGGCGGGCGTGCCCATGCTGCCCTTGCGCACCAGACTGTAGAGCTTGTTGGCGGTGGGCGTGACGCCGTAGCGAAAGAACAGCAACCCGCAGACCTCGCGGTACAGCGCGCGGGTTTCGGGGAAGCGGCTGCGCAGCTCAGCCAGGTCGGCCTGCAGCGCGGTGTCGGTCAGATCCAGATCGGCAGCCGGCATGGGGAGAAAAAGCAAAAAGTCATGATAAATATTACTACGTAATACGTGTCAAACCTAATTCTAATGCCAAGACTTTAGACATAACTGCGCTTATGTCTATAAATTGGCATCGGATTCATCTGCGCGTCGAGCCTGACGTTGGTTAAACTAAATTTGTATCCATGGTTAAACTAATTTTGTTCCGTGCCCCCTGGAGCAAAATCGCCGGGCTGCCGCGCCCCAGAGGTGCACCGCCCTCCTGCTGTTCGCAGCAAGCCTGGCAAGGTGGCGCTACCGCCGCTGGCAACCAGTGCGCTCGATCAAAACCTGCTTGAGCGGCGCCTGCCACTCACGCGGGAGCGCTGGAACCCCAAATCGACGCTCATTGCCAGCCTGCGCGAGGACGAGGCGGCGGGCTTTCGGTCAGCGCAAAACCTCGCGGCGATCTAGCTGAGCGCGGGGATCCACGGGGCTACCATCGTCTTGACTTACCTTGGCGCCCCTTTCGTGCGGCGCCCGATTACCCATGGCGGCCCGCTCCGTGCCGGAGCTCGTGCCCAACGTCGCGCTCAGAACGGAGTCGTCTGCGACGCGGACCCTTCTGCCTGCGTCCATCTAATCAGCAACAGCCCGTCGTCGGTTTCGCACAGGCGGACGCAAGATTTGGAATCGTCGCGCTCAAGCGGATCGACACCCCGATCGATGTCGTCTAGCCAAGCGGTCAACGCATCGAACGTCAGATCGACTTCCCACGTGACCGCCATATCGAGCACTGCAGTTAGCGTCGACTCCCGGACCCACTCGCAGCAGGTCCAGACGTCCTGATCTGCATATAGGTAACCGGCCGGCGCTACTGCTGCATCCCGTGTATAGCGGATGAGGCCCAAGTCGCGCATCGCGCGAGAAACGCTGCAGAAGCGCTGCCGTTCCTGCTCCGCCTGCCGATTGGAGAGCGCCAGGTCCGCACGGCCCCAGCCGAGTTGAAGTTCGTTGAGCGCGACATCGTATGGGCAGATCAGGCCCCAGCGGGGCCCCTCCTCTGGGTGCACCCTGACCCAGCGCGAGAGCCGTCCCTCCTTGGTCAGCCTCCACCGACAGCGACACGTGCCATGGCGAGCCTGCCGGTCCTGGATGGCATTCAGGCGCGTGACAAACGAAGACGGATTCGCCGAAGCGGCGTTGATGCGTATATAGAAGTGAAGAACGTCGGCAAAGCTGAGGTGGCATAACCTGAGGTGGCCGAGTTGGATTCTCGCTTGCCGCGCAAACGCGTGGCTTTCCAGACTCCACCGATCACCCGCTTCGGTCAGGAGCGGCTCGATGTCCTCGGGCGGGGGCTCAAGCGTGCGCAGCTGACCGAACGCTTGGTCGAGGGAGACCGCCCCCGGCATGCCATCGTTGCCCGACGACCAGATCTCGCCGAGCGACATGCGCGCGGCCGCGACGCTCGCCCGTGCGACCCAGCCGGCGAGCGACGCAACACGCCCCTGCTCTCGGGCGGGAAAGCCGGCATCAATGCCGTGCGGCCACGTCCTGCAGCGTTGCCGCATCACGAACTCCAACGCGCCCACGCGCTGCGACACGAGGCGGGCGGCGTGCTCCTGCGCCCAGGTCGTTTTTAGCGCGCTCAGGTGAAATGGGCACCGCGAAAGCCACCCAAGCTGATGCAGGTAGCTGTGGTAGCCGTGCTGCACACAGGTTTCGCAATAGCGGATGGCACGTCGCTCGCGACTATCGGGAGGTGGGCCATAACGACCGACATCGATGAACCGTATGGAAGGCGAGAAAACGTCTTCGAGAAGCGGCGCGGTCTCACCGAGCACGGACGCCAGGCGCCTGATTTCGTCGATCGGAAGCGGCGTGTTGCTATCGAGCGCCACACGCAAAAACTTCGCGCATTTTCCGACGTTGATGCCATTCAGTGCGCAGAAGCGGGCGACGAACGACAGCCTCGACTCGTACGGACGGAGGTTTCCCGGCCACCAGTTCACCGATGGGTAGGCCGCCATGTCAACTACCCGTCGAGATGATCCTCATGTGGTCCGACAAGTTCGCTTTAGCGAATTCCTGCAACCAGTTCTCGTAAGACGTCACGTCAACCCAGTCTCCGCCATGCGCCAGCTGGAAAAGCATCGCCTCGGTTGCCCTGGCGATGTGCTGCATCGGGAACTCGAGATGCCGGCGCGCAGATTCGGGCGAGAGTTCCACCAGCGCTTTCCACACCAGCGCGGCACAGTCTGCAAGGCGGTGCCCGGCCGCGAATTGAACCGGCGCGAAATACTTCAGGTATGAAACGCCGCTGCCCGGTGGCCATTCCGAGTCAATATCGTAGCCGTTGAGCACGTATGCGATTTCTTCCGGCGAACGCAGCCCATGAAATCGCGCATGCGCGGCCATAAAACGTGCTGCCAGGTGAGCGTTGCCGGTGATCGCCATATACTCGTGACGATAGTTCAGCTGGTGCGAGCCGACGGAAAACACGCTCAGCAGGTAGCCCTCGTAATCAAGGTCATTCTGAAGACCGAGCAACCACTTCCACTCCCGGAGCGTCAGATCCTGCGCTTCGTCGATGGCCAGTACGACATAATTACGCTGCGCGTTGTTCGCAATGGCGATGAAGCGTTGCCTGCACAGGTGGATCCCTTCCGCTCTTTTCGGTGGTTTCGCCGGGTTGGCGAATTCGAAGTTCGAGGCGAGTAACAGCTGATGCCAGAATCCTGCTTCGCTTGTCTGGCTGTCCGGACGGCGATTCCACACCACCAGCGGTACCACGGCGTTAAGGCGTTCCTGCAGCACCTGAGCGACGTACCATTGCACGCAGCGAGACTTGCCCAGCCGTGATGCACCATAGATATAGCCGCCGGGGCGCTGCTGGTCGATCCATTCGCCGAGCTGTTCAATCATCTCGTGCATGGGCGGCGTATATACTGCGTACTGCTTCGTCACGATGCAGTGTCGCGGATCGATGCGCTCGGGCAGAGGGAATCGCATGACCTACCCCGATTGCGCCATTCGACGTGGCGGGAGCATGGAGCCCGGAGTCGCGGGCTCAGTTTTGATCGCCACGTTTGGTCGCGCTGGCTTGTTGCTGGTGCCACCGTTGCGCGAACCTGTGCTGTCCTTCTGTTTGGCACGATCCATCGCAGCGTCCAGCATGGCAGCGCCGATCGACGGATCCGCTGCAGCAACCAGAATGCGTCGCGCTTCGAGGTAGGCCGGATGGACGGGTAAGCGTTTGTGTGCCTGACTCTCTACAAAGCGCATGAAGATTTCAATGGCGTCTGCGCCCGCTGGGATAGTCAGTTGTCCGTGCGAGCAGGCCTGAGAGATTGCTGCGCGAACGGCAAGACTATGTGGTGAAATGTTCCAGGGCGGCGCTGCCCGCAGTACACCGAGTGGGATGCCGTCAAGCGTGGAGGCGAGCGCTACCCGGCAATCATCCTCCTTGTGACAGACCACCCAGATCTCGGATCCTGCCAGGTCGTGCCGGTTGTGCAGCACCTCGTTGGTGTAGCGGCCGTAATAGAACTCCACATACGGGGCGCGCCCACTCGCTGCTCCGCCGCGCACGATGCAGCGCTTGCGGATGCTGAATAGCGCTTCCACAACGGCGGGATCGACTCGGCGCAAGCTCTGCTGGGCGTGGTGGTACAGGAAGTTCGCGTATGCGAGCGGCGTGCGGTTGCCAATCCCGCTGTGCGGTGTTGCGTTGTAATTGGCGATGAGCACGTCCAGCAGCTCTTCCGCATATTCGTACTGGAATCGGCTTGCCAGCGCAACGTCTTCCGGCTTCCGGCCCTTACGGTCCTGAGGCTTGGCGCCGGTGGTGTTGGAAAGACGCTGAAAGCCCTTCCCCGCCAGATTGCGGAAAAACGCCTCGATGAAGGGCCGGTCGTCCTTGCTTCGACGTTTCGAGAACGAGGTTTTCGGCTCAAGCAGCGTCGCGCGAACCGTATCGCGCAACGCGTCGCGCACGTGCTGACAGGTCTCGGCAAGGGCACCGTCTACGCTGGTCTCATCCCAGCACAGTCCAACGAAATTGTCACCCAGCACCGACAGAAGCCCGGCATCGGGCAGATACGCCTTGTCGCTAAAGCTTACCGGGCGCGCACACCATTTTCCCAATGCCCGCTTCAGCGCGCGCAGGACATCATCCTTCGAGACTTCTCGTCTCATACTGAAGTAGTAGCCGAGCACCGCGCGCGACATCACTTCAAGAATCACGATAACCCAGAGACGATGAACGATCTTCTCCCGAAAACCGCCTCCCATCAGGGGAAGCGACACGCAGAAACGTCCGTCCAGTTTGTGCGCATCCATCTCGACGCGCTGCATGAACTTCTGAACTGGCCGTCCGGTTCCGTCCCCTGTCTTCAACTTTGACACCAGCTCTGGACCGCCGCTCGCCGCCGCCAGCGCTCGTGGGTTGGCCGACAACACCCTGTCGATATACCGGCCAATCGAGACGTACCCCAGGGTCGCCGTGTTGAACGGCCACTCGTTTCGCTGTTCACATCCAAGTTCGCGGAGCTGGTCGAGAAGCCACCCGCAGTGACGTCTTTTCGACTGCCGGGTTTCGACCAGCCGCTTGCCGGACGCGCTCGCGAGAATACGCGCTTCGAATGCCTGGCGAAGCTCCGGCTGCGCATCAAGGAGCGCCTGCAGGGCACCAACGGCGCCGCCACCGAACTGACTGACATGGATCTTCCGATGGCGCCGGTAGTGCTTGATCCGGGTCCACGGAACCAGCCCGCGCCAGCCGTAGGGTCGCCCGTCCGGATGCGTTTCGAGGCAACGTTCGCGGATCAGTCGATAAGCCTGCTTTGCGCCAAGTGAGGTGAGACGCTTGATGGTGTCGGCCGTCGCGCCGGAAAGGTACAGCGAGACCGCCTGCTTTCTCGCAAAATACAACGCGCGCCGTTCTCCTTCGAGCGCCCCTTCATCCGGGCTTGCCCAGAGCGAGGTGTCGATGGCTCTCCTGCCGATTGTGCGGCGGGAGCAATGACAGCTGTCGTCAGCGTCGCGGACTTCCATGGAGGTTCCAGCACAAATGGCCACCATCGCCTATGGCCCAATCGCTATGAACCATAGGGCGCTATCGCGGGAGCCTGCAAGGCAAGGATGTGCCGGAACGTGGGCAAGGATACAATATTAGTTTAACTGTCGGCCGAAGGAACAATTTGTCTTTCAACTTTTTAAACTAATTTTGTTACGCGACCCTCTGGTTGCCCTTATTTTCCGTGTCCATGACGGGAACAAAATTAGTTTCACTGACGGGCCTCGCCTTGCAATCGTCCCCGGATACCACTTCATCACATGTTCCCGCCCCCGTCGGCACGCTGCCCATGCCACTGGAGCGCTTACGCCTTCCTCCGGCGCTGTCCGGTGGCGGTAGCAACCGCGCACCCGACCCCGCCACCCGGATTGCAGCGGGGGACGACCTGGCTGCCGTCACCGCCTGGCTTGCGCGCTATGCCGACAGCGCGGCGACGCTCGCGACCTACCGGCGCGAGATCGAGCGGCTGATCCTGTGGGCGGTGCTGCAACTGGGCAAGCCGTTCTCCTCGCTCACGCACGAGGACCTGCTGGCCTACGAGCGCTTCCTCGCCGATCCGCAACCGGCGGCGCGCTGGGTCCTGGCCGGCAGCAAGAAGCTCGCGCGCAGCCTTCCGAACTGGCGCCCCTTTGCCGGGCCGTTGTCGCCCGGCAGCGTGCGCCAGGCGATGGTCATCCTGAACGCCTGCTTCGCCTGGCTGACCGAAGCCGGCTACCTGGCCGGCAACCCGCTCGCGCTGGCCCGCCGCCGGCGCGCGCCCACCAAGCCGCGCATCACGCGCTACCTGAGCCATGACTGGTGGGCGACCGTGAAAGACACCGTCGAGGCGATGCCGACCGCCACCGAGCGCGAGCGCCTGCATGCGGCGCGCTGCCGGTGGGTACTGACCGTGCTCTATCTGGGTGGCTTGCGGGCCTCCGAATTGACAGCCACTCCCATGGGCGCGTTCTTCTGTCGGCGCGACGGCTCAGGCGTGGAGCGCTGGTGGCTGGAGGTGACCGGCAAGGGCAACCAGACCCGGCTGGTGCCGGCCACCGACGAACTGATCGCCGAACTGGCGCGCTACCGTCGCGCCCACGGGCTGCCACCGACCCCGCTGCCCGGGGAGACGCGTCCGCTGGTGCTGCCGGTCATCGGCCGTGATCAGGGGCGCGACAAGGCCCTGTCACGCGGGGCGCTGCACCTGATTCTGAAAGAGGTGTTCGGCCTGGCGGCCGAGCGCCTGCGGGCGCGCGGGCCCGAGTGGGAGGCGCAGGCCGCGGTGCTGGCCAGCGCCTCGGCGCACTGGCTGCGCCACACCGCCGGCTCGCACATGACCGACCAGCAGGTCGACCTGCGCTTTGTGCGCGACAACTTTGGCCATGCCTCGATAGCGACTACCAGCGCGTACCTGCACAGCGAGGAGGATGCGCGGCATGAGGCCACCCAAGCGCGGCACCGCATCGGTTGGACCAGCAAGACCTAGGATGAGCCGGCATCGCCAAACCGCACAGGGCAAAGCCATCGATCGTCACGGCGCCATCGTGGCAAGCTACCTGCATTGCGACTTTCCCTCCAGCCCAAGCGCCACCGCCAGGCTATTCAAGCCATGAACCCATATCGCTACAGCGACAGTGAAATTGCCGCCGTCTATCGCATCATCCGGGAGCGTCGCGACATGCGCCACTTCCGGCCGGACCCGCTCGATCCTGCATTGCTGGAACGCTTGTTGCACGCTGCGCATCTCGCCCCCCGGCGTCGGCTTCATGCAACCCTGGCGCTTCATCCGCATCACTGACAGGAGCCTGAGAACGCAGGTCCATGCGCTGGTCGATGCCGATCGCCAGCGCACCGCGCTTGCCCTGGGCGAACGCCAGAACGAGTTCATGCGACTCAAGGTGGAGGGCATCCTGGACTGCGGGGGAAGTCCTGGTGGCAGCGCTGATGGATGGACGTGAGCGGCATATCTTCGGTCGGCGCACCATGCCGGACATGGATCTCGCTTCGGTGGCCTGCGCCATCCAGAACCTCTGGCTTGCGGCGCGCGCCGAAGGAATCGGCGTGGGCTGAGTTTCCTTGTTCGACCCGGAACAGCTTGGCCGGTTGTTGCGGCTGCCGCCCGGTGCCCGGCCCGTGGCTGCACGGTTCGATGGTCGATTGAGAGCTCGCGCCCGATTCCTTCCATCGTGGCGCCCTGGGCGTGTAGCGCCATAACCCGCTCGTACAGCTCCACCCGCGAGGCGCGTCGCTGATCGTGTGCAAAGAACTCTTCCTTCGGCTGGCTTTCAGCTAATGCGCATTCGTTGGATATCCCGCAAAGGCGGAGCACCGAAGAGCCGGGCATATTCCCGGCTGAATTGTGATGCGCTTTCATACCCGACCCTAAGACTCGCCGTTCCTGCGTCGAGGTTCTGGCTCAGCATCAATTGGCGTGCCTCCTGGAGGCGCAGCTGTTTCTGGTACTGCAGCGGGCTGGTCCCGGTAATCGCGCGAAAGTGCTGCCGGAATGTCGAAGGGCTCATGTGTGCATTGGCTGCGAGTTCCTCCACCGGGAACGACACTGCAAAATTCAGCTTGAGCCACGCCACTGCCCTGGCAATTTGCTCACTTGGCGAGCCGGTGGCCGCGAACTTTCGAAGCAGCGGCCCTTGGGCCCCCGCCAGCAGGCGAATGGCGATTTCCTGCTGAATCAACGCGGCGACGTGAGGTATGAGTTCCGGCTCGTCGAGCAATCGTACGAGCCGGATCAATGCGTCCAGGACAGGCGGCTCGAGGTCACTGACGGAAATGGCGAGATTCGGACTCTCCTTCCGAGGCTCCATCCCTTCCATTTTTGCAGCCAGGTCCATGACGATACGCGGCTCAAGCGCCAACATCAGGCCAAGGAACGGCTTGGCCGGCGTAGCGACCGTGACGTTCGACACGACAGGCACGTCGATCGTCGTCAGCAAGGATTGTCCAGATGCGTAGTTGAACACCTCGTTGCCCAGCATGACCTGCTTGCCACCCTGAGCGACCACCCCAAGCCCGAACCCGTAGATGCATGCCATCGGCGCTGCACTGGCGCTCCTGCGATGGAGCGTCAGGCCCGAAATCGCAGTGAAGTAGTCACCGTCATTTTGGGCAATTCTGCCGATTGCCTCAGCGAGGCGGTCAATGGCCGCAACCATGCCAGGGTTTCCAGTCTTGTTAAGCATTCATGCACCCGCCCGCCCTCTTTTTGCTGCAGGAAGTCTAGCACCGACGGAAGTCAGGCGATCGTGACGGGCATGCAATCGTTGGATTGGGCAAAAAGTGGGACGGAATTGGCAAACGGTTTTCGGGCACCCTACCTCAAACTGGGCCCCATCGCTATCCATGAGCTTGCCAGATGTCGTCCCTCTTTTCCCCCTACTCATTGAAGGGAGTCACCCTTCGAAATCGCATCGTCGTCTCTCCCATGTGCCAGTACATGGCCGAGGTCGGGCATCTGAACGATTGGCATCAGAGCCACTACGCTACGCTGGCGCGCGGCGGCGCCGGACTCGTGATCGTTGAAGCGACCGCCGTGTCACCGGAGGGACGGATTACGCCCGGTGACGTGGGTCTCTGGAGTGACTCGCACATTGCAGGCCTTGCCGCTGCGGCGAAGGCGATCAAGGCCGCCGGCGCCGTACCGGGCATCCAGATCGGTCACGCCGGCCGCAAGGCCGGCTGCACGCCCCCCTGGGAAGGCGGTGCCCCACTGGACAGGAACGATCCGCGTGCCTGGCAGCCTGAAGCGCCGAGCGCGCTGCCGTTCATGCCCGCGGACCCGCATATGCCGCGGGAAATGAGCGTGGAGGACATCCGGCGCACGCAACAGCATTTCGTGGATGCCGCCGCTCGTGCCCTGCAGGCGGGATTCCAGTGGCTCGAGCTTCATTTTGCCCATGGCTTTCTCGCACAGAATTTCCTGTCCGCTCTAACAAATGCGCGGGACGACCAGTACGGCGGTTCCCTCGAGAATCGCGCTCGCTTCCTGATCGAGACGGTGGCCGCCGTGAGAGAGGCATGGCCGAAAAGCCTGCCGCTGACGGCACGCCTGGGTGTCGTGGAATTCAACGGTCGGGAAGATGAGACACTCGATGAGTCCGTTCGGGTCCTGAAATGGCTGAAGAATGCAGGCTTGGATCTCGTCGACGTGGGACTCGCACTGTCCACTGCGGACGAACAAGTGCCATGGGGGCCGAATTTTCTCGTTCCCTACGCACGACAGATTCGCGCGCGAACTGGGCTGCCGGTTGCGACCAGCTGGCAGATCACACGGGCGTCAGAGGCGGACGCCCTGATTCGCGAGGGGCAGCTTGACCTCGCGCTGTTCGGCCGTACGTTGCTGGCGAATCCGCACTGGCCGTACCAGGCGG
Organism: Cupriavidus sp. LA-1; assembly: GCF_055385985.1. Lineage (NCBI taxonomy): Bacteria > Pseudomonadati > Pseudomonadota > Betaproteobacteria > Burkholderiales > Burkholderiaceae > Cupriavidus > Cupriavidus sp. LA-1. The sequence continues at coordinate 1,954,342 of NZ_AP031387.1, forward strand.
CGCGGGACCTCATGGTCGAGCAGGCGGCGTCAGTGCTGCCAACGCCGTACGCCTTCTGGTTGCAGAGCTGGGCGGGCTGAGGCCAGGCGGTTCACGGCACTCGTACCCTGACCACCACCTACGGAGAATCCTCCCCGATGAGCACGCTCAACGTGAACGGCCGTAAGCACACGATCGATGTCGATCCCGGCACGCCCATCCTCTGGGCGCTGCGCGACTCCCTTGGCATGACCGGCACCAAATTCGGCTGCGGTGCTGCCCTATGCGGCGCCTGCACCGTGCATCTGGACGGCCAGGCCATTCGCTCGTGCATCACTCCGGTCTCTGCTGCCGAGGGCAAGACCATTGTCACGATCGAAGCTGCCACGGGTGGCAGCGACCGGGTCGGCACCGCAGTCCATGCGGCCTGGGTCAAGCACGACGCGGCGCAGTGCGGTTACTGCCAGAGCGGCCAGATCATGAGCGCTACCGCCGCCGATCCACCAACGGGCATGGGCGAGCCTGGCCTGCCGCCGTTGGCTCCGGCATTTGCCAACGCCATTGCGCGCCTCACCGGCAAGCCGCTGCGCCAGCTTCCCTTCAAACTAGCCTGATTGTCCACCGCCGGCAGGCACACAAGAAGGTTTGACTTTTCTAGCCTCGGTACCGGCCTGACAAGCGGACATGTACCATTCAAACGTCCAGCGCCCCCCAACCTGAACAATGACTATTTCAGGGAAGATTCGGGCCCAATGCTGACCTTCATCTCCGAAAGGCTGCGACGCAGCACATCCACATTTGTCGCTCCATTCATGATGCTGAACTGATGCTGGGCTTCTTGCCAGAGCGGCGCCGCTCGTTCGAAAAGCTTCATTCCATCCGGGGTGAGTTCGACGATGCGAATACGACCGTCCTCAGGGGAAGGCCGTACCCTGACAAATCCATCGCGCTCCAAAAAACCGATCATCTTTCCCATGGCTGTGCGCTCAATGTCGAGTCGCTCAGCCAGGGTATTGACCGAGGCGGACTCCCCCTCGCTCAAAGTTGCCAAGATCAGAAATTGCGTGATGCGAAGGCCGGATGGTTGGAGATATGCGTCGTAAAGACGCGTGATCTGGCGGGCGGCCTTCCTCACCGTGAAGCAGTTGCATTGATCCACACCAATGGGTTGGCTTTCCGCCTGCATCTCTTTTCTCCTCAACGTTGACAAATGGCCCAGTTCAGCGAATTTCAGGCAAAGGCGCTTCGGTACTTCTCGATGAAGGCAGGCACGGACAGCGCCGGTGTGCCCGTGATCTTCTCGACGACATCGTTAGTCCCTTGGAAGACGCCCTCCCGATAGTGCTGGGCGACTTCGACGAGGTGTTGCACAAGGAACGGAGGAAATTTGTATAGCTGCTCCCGACCGCATCCGCCCACGCCTCGAAATTGGCCAGCACCGCGTCGGTCGCCTCGAAAACGCGCTCTGTGCGCGGCAGGGCCGTGCCGCCGCGATGGATCAGGCGAGTCGGCAGGCCCTGGTCGACATTGCCTTCGGATACGATCTCCACCCAGCCCTGGTCCCCGAACACTGCAATGCGTCCGTGGTTCTTCTCGGAGGAGCCAATTTATCGCCGGACCGGCATTATCAACTGCTATGAAGACCCTACCTTCCGCCAGGCATTTGAAGACCTTGTGGCAAAGACGGGGCGGCAGCACATCATCATCTCGGGCGTCACGATCGGAACCTGCTGCACCTTCCCGACACTCTCAATGCTCCAAGATGGCTACAGCGTTTTCCCAGTAGTGGACGCCTGCGGCGCGTGGAACGCTTACGAGGCACAAACCGCGATGTCCCGTATGGCTAATGCAGGCGCTTCACTCGTATCGACCTTCGCCCTCGCATGCGAACTACAGGCCGATTGGAAGCGCGAGACTGCGAATGACATGTTGGCGCCGTTTATTCAGAACCTGCCCGAGTACGGCTTCGTGCTGCAGAACTTCTGGAACAACGCAAATCAGCATGTCGTGCTGGATCCCTTCGGCATGGTCAAGTAACCAATAGTGGGCGCGATCTTCGAAGATGGCCATGCCCGGTGCGATCCTTGAAAGCCGGCAGAAGTGCCCGCCTTTGGAGGAGCTTCTCCCCCGCTTGCCTCGCGGGCTTGGCCTCGGTCACAAGAGTGCCGTGGCGCGCCTGCATGCATTGGTTCGGCGAGAATGGCCGGTACAGTTTCAGGCGCTGGCATCTCGACGAGGTATTCGTGAAGGAACCTGCGAGGAGAATGCAACTCCCCCGAGAGTGGCTTTGGCGAGAGACAAGCCCCGGCTAAGCATGCATCCGGAGCTGTCTCCGGCGCGCGTCTACCTGATCGGACTGGGACTGGCTTGCGCGACAGGCGTCGATTTCTGGGCCTCGACCATGATGGACGTCGCGGGCACCCGCATTCGGGGCTTTGCGCGCTGACCCGTAACCGGGTTTCGTGCTGCGTACCGACGTCGTCGAGAACGGTAAAACCCAACGCATCGACACAACTGAAATCCAGTCATTGCATGGCGCCAAAGAGGTGCCTGATGCAGCCGAATAAGGGCATGGAAACACACCGATGGCAGGTGGCGAGCTTGTGAGCCAAAACTCGCACAAGCCAGGATGTTCAATAAACTTCGTTTGCTCAGCCGGCGCCCTGCGCCCCTCCCTCACCAAAGCACTCGGTCAAGTGCTCAGCGAAGGCGCGGACCTTGGCGGACAGATAACGCCGGTGAGGATAGAGCACGTGGATACCGATCGTCGCGACAGTGTACTTAGGCAGCAACGGCACCAGGCGTCCGGCGCGGATATCGTCGCCGACGATAAAGTCCGGTTGCATGATGATGCCCAATCCGTCGAGCGCCGCGCTACGCAGCAAATCCCCGTTATTGGCGCGCATCGGGCCAGCCACCTTCACCGTGTACTCCGCGCCATCGCTCTCCAGCCGCCATTCGGCGCCGCCGGCCCAGTAGGCATAGTGCAAACACTGGTGCCGCTCGAGATCGCTTGGCAGTTGTGGCGCCCCGTTCCGCGCCACATACGCCGGTGAGGCGCAAATCCACACCTTTTGGTCCGCCAGCTGACGGGCCACCAGCGAGGAATCGCCCAGGTTGCCAATGCGCAGGGCGAGATCAAACCCCTCTTCCACAAGGTCGACCGTGCGGTCGCTCAACTCCACATCGACAAAGACTTCCGGATATCTGCGCATGAACGCGTTGACCGCCGGCCCAAGATGCAGCGCGCCGAAGGTAAAGGGAGCGGTAATTCGGAGTTTCCCGCTGGGCCGTACGGATTCCGACTGGAGTGCGAACTCCATCTCGTCTATATCCGCCAGGATTGTGCGCGAGCGCTCGTGAAAAGCCCGGCCTGCGTCCGTCAGGCTCAGGCGGCGTGTGGTGCGGTTCAGCAGTCGTACGCCGTACTTGTGCTCGAGGAAGGCCACGATCTTCGTGACTGTGGGGCGAGCAAGCTCAAGCCGGTCTGCTGCCGCAGAAAACGAACCTAGCTCAACGACCTTATCGAAGACGCGCATCGCGAAATGTGTATCCATCGACGCTTTACGGCCCAGCAGTAGGCCTGTTTGGTTCCAGATTAGTAACAATCATATTCCAAAGCGCAACTTTATTAGTAGTGCGGAAACCATGATCATATGGCCACGACCAATCCGAACAGCACGCCTCCATGCCTTCCACGCCCCCCATTGGCTCGGTCAACGAGCCTCGCCTTTCCCAGCTACTGACTGACGCAGCCTCAGGCCTGAGCTACCGCCTGCTGGAAACCACTACACTCGATAGCGCCCCCGTAGCGCAAGCGCCGCAAGCCCTGCTGCTGTTGCTGCACGGCGTGGGTGGCAATGAGGCACAGCTCACTGCGATGGCGCGGCAACAGAATGCGCGCGTGCGCGTCGCGCTGGTGCGCGGACCACTTGTCTTCGGGCCGGGCCAGTACGGCTGGTTCCAAGTCAGATTCGGCCCGCGCGGGCCCAGCATCGATCCCGCGCAGGCGGAGACGAGCCGCCAGCAACTGCTGCGCCTGGTCGGCTCGCTGCAGGAGGCGACCGGCGTGTCGCCACGCCAGACGGTCGTTGCCGGCTTCAGCCAGGGGGGCATCATGAGCACTGGCCTGGCGCTCACGCAGCCGCGTCAGGTTGGAGGCTTCGGCCTGCTATCCGGGCGAATCCTGCCCGAGATCGCACCGCTGATTGCCGCGGCTGACGACCTTCAAGCCATCGAGGGCTTCGTCTCGCACGGCGAGCACGACGACAAGCTGCCGATTGAGTGGGCGAAAAAGGCTGGCGCCTGGTTAAGTCAGCTCAGTGTGCGCCACCGCACCCTGCACTATCCGGCAGGACATGAGCTCACCCCCGAGATGGCGGCAGATTTCCGCGATTGGCTGAATGGACGATTGTTCGGCTGACGCCCCCGCATCCTTATCGAGATTGGAAACACATGATGAGCCGCTTGCCAACCCTCTTCGTCTCCCATGGCTCGCCGATGGAGGCACTCGACGCCGGAGCGACAGGTCGCGCCTGGCGCCGCATCGCCGATGCCCTGCCCCGCCCCCGCGCCATCGTCATGCTGTCGGCACACTGGTCGGCCCCCGTCACGCTGGTGGGCGCCGCTGCCCGGCTCGAGACCATTCATGACTTCTACGGTTTTCCGCAACCGCTCTACGAGATTCAGTACCCCGCCAGCGGTGCGCCCGAACTCGCGCAATCGCTAGGCGCACATCTGCAGGCACAGTCGTGGCCAGCCGGTCTTGACGCGCATCGAGGCCTCGATCACGGCGCATGGGTGCCGCTGCGGTATATGTATCCAGATGCCGACATTCCGGTGGTGCCCATGTCCATCGACGCGCGCCAGGGTCCTGAATTCCATCTGCGGTTCGGACAGGCGATCGCCGGCGCCATCGACGACGATGTGCTCCTGGTCGGCTCCGGCAGTCTCACCCACAACCTGCGTGACTTCCGTGCTGGGGTTGCCAGCACCCCGCAGTATGTGCCGGACTTCCAGCAATGGGTGTATGACCGCCTGCAAAATGGCAACACCGACGAACTGCTGGACTACCGCCGCCTCGCGGCGTCTGGCGTGCGTGCGCATCCGACCGAAGAGCACCTGATACCCTTGTTCGTCGCATTGGGTGCAGCGGCCGGAAGCGGCGCGGCGCCGGCAATGCGGCGCGAGTTTGCCGAAGTGGATCATGGGATCCTGGCGATGGATGTCTACTGCTTTGATCGGAATGCGCGTCAAACACGCCCTTCATGGCCCCTTCAGGGCGGGGAAGGATAGCGCGGACGTCGTAGGCGTCCTTTGCTGCGATTACTGAGGCGTTATTTGCTGCTCGATGTATTGTCGTGCGATCCCGACAGGCGCACCGCCGCAGCTTCCGGCAAAGTAGGACGGAGACCATAGCGCGCCGCCTCATAGCTTTTTGCGGATGCTGGGATAGCACTTTTGCCGGATCATTCGGCTGGAACGCCCGTGAGACTGTTCACCCGCGATGACATGGCCTCGAAACGGAAGTGGCGGTCGATCATGCGATCGAAGGTCTGCAGCTCCTTCCGTTTGATCCAAGACGTTGCGAAATGTGCCGGTTTGTAGACCTCACTGTTAGGCTAGCAAAATTGCTCTGTACAGACGACGGCAGAGCATATCCTCCTCAAGAGTCCCTCGTTTAATCTGACTTCAGCCCTCCTGTGCAGTCTCTCCTTTCTTGTGGCAGATCATGCGCAAGCCATCCACGCACCAATCGGCAAAGCTATCTTCCTCAGCCTCCGGCATTCGGGAAGGCGAACGGCACTTTAGATTGCTGGCCGACGGCATCCCTCACATCGTGTTTACCGCAAAACCTGACGGCTGGATCGACTACTGCAACCAGCGCTGGTCCACCTATACGGGACTTACTCTTGAGCAAACCCAAACCGGGGCTTGGCAGGCGGTCATACATCCAGATGATATGCAAGGCACAAGCGACCGCTGGAGGGGCGCCGTTGCAAGCGGCTGCGAGTATGAACTGGAATTTCGCTTGAGAAGAGCATCCGATGGCGCCTATCGATGCCACCTTGCCCGCGGAGCGCCATTTAAAGACGCCGATGGAAATATCGTAAAGTGGTTTGCGACTTGCACTGACATCGAAGACCAAAAGCAGGCGCAGGCCGCGGCTGAGGGCGCTAATCGTGCCAAATCAGACTTCGTTTCCAGCATGAGTCATGAGTTGCGGAGCCCCTTGAACGCGATCCTTGGTTTCGCACAGTTGATGGCCTCGGATTCGCCGCCGCCGACCCCCACGCAGCAGGCCAGCATCGACCAGATTCTGAAAGCCGGCTGGCATTTGCTGGAACTGATCAATGAGGTCCTTGATCTCGCGAAGATCGAGGCCGGGCAGGCGTCGCTGTCGCCAGAGCCGGTATCCCTGGCCGAAGCCTTGCGCGAATGCCACTCCATGGTCGAACAGCAGGCACTGAAGCGAGGGATTCGCATGCGCTTCCCATTGTTCGAATTCCCATGTTTTGTCCGCGCTGATCGCACCCGGCTGAAGCAGATCCTACTCAATCTCCTTTCTAACGCTATCAAATACAACCGAGACCAAGGCACGGTCGAGGTGAGCGTGACCACGGGGGACCACATTCGCATCAGCGTGCGCGACACCGGCGCGGGATTGGCACCGGAACGGTTAGCACAACTCTTCCAGCCGTTCAACCGCCTCGGGCAAGAAGCCGGGCCCGAGGAGGGCACAGGCATCGGCCTCGTGGTGGCCAAGCGCCTGGTGGAGCTGATGGGAGGGGCCATCGGCGCCGAAAGTACGGTTGACGTGGGCAGCGTATTCTGGGTCGAGCTGGGTGCTGCAAGCGCCCCGGCAATGACCGGTGAGACTGCCGAGCCAGCGCTATCTGTCAGCGCGCAAGTGGAAAACCCCTCTTCGGTGTATACCCTGTTGTATGTCGAAGATAACCCCGCAAACCTGAAACTGGTCGAGCAACTGATCGCGCGCCGGGCCGATATGCACCTGCTGACCGCGGTGACCGGGACGCTCGGTGTCGAACTTGCACGCACTTCGTTACCAGAAGTGATTGTGATGGATATCCATCTGCCCGACATCAACGGCGTCGAAGCGATGCGATTACTACGCGAGGACTCGAAGACAATGCACATTCCAGTTATTGCCCTCAGCGCCAATGCGATGGCACGCGACATTGAGAAGGGCCTCAAGGCGGGATTCCTTCGCTACCTGACCAAGCCAATCAAGCTCAATGAGTTTATGGAGGCACTGGACGCAGCATTGGAAGGGGCAAAAAAAGGGAATGCTCGGAGTCAGTGAAGCAGGACGCCCGACATGATCAGCCCCTCCGAGATTCTTGCCGCAAAGATCCTGGTCGTCGACGATCTGGAGGCCAACATCCTGCTGCTCGAACAGATGCTGCGCGGGGCCGGCTACGTTTGCGTCGCGTCCACAATGAATCCGCACGTGGTTAGCGAGCTTCACAGCAAGAACCACTATGACCTGATCCTGCTTGATCTCCAGATGCCCGGCAAGGACGGATTCCAGGTCATGGAAGACCTGAAGGAGGTCGAGGTTGACAGCTACCCTCCCGCGTCACGCGCAACTACGCGGTATGAGGCAGGCGCCGGCCCGGATCGCGCGCACTTCAGCGCTCCACTGTGCGCCCCAAATTGACGCGCACACGCTGCAACAAGCTGATCAACTGCTCGCTCTCCTGCTTGCTGAAGCCACTCAGCGCTTCCGCCGCCACCGCATCCCCCACGCCGCATGCTGCGTCGAGTGCCAGCTCGGCCTTGGGCGTCATGCGCACCACCCGCTCGCGCTTGTCTTGCGGGTTGAGCAGCCGCTCGATCCAGCCGCCCTCCTCCATCCGATCCAGCAGGCGACCCGCCGAGATTGGTGCAACCTCCAGCAATTCAGCGAGGTTCGCCTGGTTGACCTCGCCATAGTGGGACAAATATGCCAGGGCCCGGCACTGCGCCCGCGTGAGATTAAGGGAAGAGCGCGCCAAGTCGTCGAAACGCCTGCCGGAGAGCCGGCCGACGTCTGCCACCAGAAATCCGAAGCGCCTATCGAGTTTAGTTTCCATCACTGGATTATAGAAGAACCCCGGGGCCAGCCGCGCGGGACGCCGCCAACGTCACGCCAACACCTCAGCGCGCGTCTTGTGCCCGCGGCGCCCTCGCGTATAATAAGCATGCTTATCATCTGCCGGCTTTTCAGTACATGTCCTCCTTGGCAACGGCGGCGCCTCCGGAGGGGCCGCTCAATCGGAGCATGATCACCGTCTCGATCATGCTCGCGACTCTCATGCAGACGCTGGACAGCACCATTGCCAACGTCGCCCTGCCCCATATGCAGGGCGCATTGTCGGCCTCGCAGGACGAGATCACCTGGGTGCTGACTTCCTACATCGTGGCTGCGGCCATCACCACGCCGCTCACGGGCTGGCTGTCGGACCGCCTGGGCGTGAAGCGCCTGCTCGGCGTGGCGATCGCCGGCTTCACGCTGGCCTCGGCCTTCTGCGGCCTGTCGGAGACGCTAACGCAGATGGTGGCCTCGCGGCTGCTGCAGGGCATCTTCGGCGCCTCCCTGGTGCCCTTGTCGCAGTCGATCATGCTCGACATCAATCCGCGCGAGCGGCAGGGCCAGGCGATGGCGGTGTGGGGCATGGGCGTGATGGTGGGGCCCATTCTCGGCCCCACGCTGGGAGGCTGGCTGACCGACAGCTACAACTGGCGCTGGGTTTTCTTCATTAACCTGCCGGTCGGCGCGCTTGCGCTATTTGGGGTGCTGGGCTCGCTGCCGGAACGGGCGCCAAAACGTAGCATGCAGTTTGATGCCTTCGGCTTTGCTACGCTGAGCCTAGCCATCGGTGCATTGCAGGCCCTGCTCGACCGTGGCGAGCAGCTTGACTGGTTTGGCTCGCTGGAGATTCGCGTTGAAGCGATGGTGGCGGCGGTCAGTTTCGCCTACTTCGTCGTGCATACGGCTACGGCCGGCAGCCGCTCTTTCTTCCGCTACGAACTGCTCAAGGATCGCAACTTAGTCACTGGCGCTTGCTTCATCTTCGTTATCGGCGCAGTCATGTATGCTACGCGGGCGCTGCTCCCGCCTATGCTGCAAAACCTTATGCACTACCCTGTTGCCACGACAGGCTTGGTCACGGCGCCGAGCGGGGCTGGCACCATGCTCGCCATGCTGGTGGCCGGACGCCTGCTCAAAAGGATCGATGCGCGCGTCTTGCTGCTTGCTGGCTTCCTGATCTCCGCCTTCGCGCTATGGCAGATGATGCAGTACACACTCGTGCTGTCAGAGCCCGACATCGTCTGGCCGGGCATCGTCCAAGGCTTCGGCCTCGGGATGGTATTCGTGCCGCTCAGCACGCTGACTTTCTCCACGCTGCAGCCTGATCTGCGCGCGGATGGCACTGCTACCTACAGTCTGATGCGCAATATCGGCAGCAGCATCGGAATCTCGATCATCCAGACCCTGATGACTCGCGGCACGCAGATAGCCCACGCAGACCTGGCCAGCCACATCAACATCTACAACCCGGCCTTGCAGGCCATGATTTCGCGGCGCGCGAGCCTGGACCTGGCCATACTCGACCAATCGATCAATCAGCAGGCGGCGATGATCGCCTATCTCAACGCCTTCAAAGCGATGTTTGTCGCCACGCTGTTGGTGATGCCGCTGATCGCCTTGATCCGCCCCGCGAACAAAGAGCAGAACGACACTTTGGCGCATGCAGCGATGGACTGAGTTCGAGTTGCAGCGCGCCTATCTCGCCCCGGGCCAGTATTGCTTTCGCAGTGCGACCAGGCCCAATCACCCCGGGGCGGAGCTGCGTGCCCAGTTCTCGACGTAGCTCGAGCGCTCGCTGGGACTATTGGCAGTATCGGGATGATATGAAGGGCGAGCTGTAGTCGAAGGACTGGCACCTTCGAATCCGAGCGGATCGTGATCCAGACCATCAACAAACTCGTTGATGATCCTGGCGGGGTTATCCTCGGCGAGGACGTTGATCCAATCTAGGTAATCAAGACGTATTCACACACCTCCGACCCCAATGCGAGCCGCTCCGCCTCACTCGATCCGCAGGTTCGCCACCTTGGCCAGGCCCTGCCATGTACTCACATCCTCGCGTACCACCGCGGCAAACTGGCTGACCGTCGGCGTGGCGGGCTTCGGCATATTTTGCTGGGCGAACTTTTGCACGATATCGTCGGTCGTCAGGATGCGGTTGATTTCCTTGTTCAGCCGCTGCACGATCGACGCCGGCGTGCCGGCCGGAGCGAACATGCCGTACCAGCCGTCCTTGTTGAATCGATAACCTTGCTCGCTGAGGGTTGGCACTTCCGGCAACGCGGGACCGCGCGCCGTGCCGGTACAGCCGAGCGCCACCAGCTTTCCCGAGCGGATATGCGGTACTGGCGAGGCGATGTCGGTGAAGCCGACCAGCATGTTCTTCGACAGCAGATCGGTAACGAGTTGGGCACTGCCCTTGAAGGGAATGTGTTGCATTTTCAGGCCGTAATGGGCCTTGATGCCTTCCATCACGAGGTGACCGGTCGAGCCGTTGCCCCAGGAGCCATACTGCAGCTTGTCCGGGTTGGCCTTCGCATAATTGACCAGGTCGGCAAAGCGCCTGAAGCCAGTGGACGGATGCGCGACCAGCAGGATGCCGGCGGCGCCAACCTGCGCAATGGGCGCCAGGTCCTTCAGCGCGTCATAAGGCATCCTGGGTTGGATCACGGGATTGATCGCGATTGCCGACGAGGGAGACATCAACAGCGTATAGCCGTCCGCGGCGCTCTTGGCCACCATGTCGGTACCGATCAGGCTGTTGGCGCCGGGACGGTTGTCGACCACAACCGGTTGGCGCAAGGCGTCGCTCAGGTGCGCCGAGATCAACCGCGCGAAGATGTCCATGCCCGAGCCGGCGGGACCCGGGACGATCAGCCGGATGGGTCGCGCGGGCCATTCAGTGGCCGCAATGCCGAGTCGCGCCCAAGTTTGCGAGGCGAACAGGGTGGCGCCGCCAATCAGGGCGCGTCGCCGCATGGGCGAGTGATTCATCGCTTTGTCTCCGGTGATTTTATTGTCGATTTTCCCGATGCGGGCTTGCGGGAATTCTAGCGAGGAACGGCATCGCACATTGCTGCAACAAGCTTGAATGTGTTCTGCGAAAAACGCAGGAAGCGGCGCGCATGCACCGCTCTACCATGGCTGCGCTTTCTCTCTTTCAGCAGGAGTCATAATGCAACCATTACAGGGCAAGGTGGCACTGGTCACTGGCGCAGGTTCCGGCATTGGACGGGCCAATTGCGTTACGTTGGCCGCGCGTGGCGCGGCAGTTATTGTCAATGACATTGACGAAGCCGGCGCGCACGAGACCGTGACGCTGATCTGCGCGGCAGGAGGGGTGGCGGTCCCGTGCATCGCCGACGTGTCGAAGAACGATGAAGTGGAACAGGCCTTCGCCGCCGCGCAGCGCGAAACGGGGCCCGTGCAAATCCTCGTCAACAATGCGGGCATCCCAGGAGGCATGACAGCCTTCGAAGATATTGACGAAATGACCATTGATCGCATGTTCAGCGTGACGGTGAGGGGTGCAATGCTATGCACTCGCGCGGTGCTGCCGGGCATGAAGCAGCGTTGTGACGGGCGCATCATCAACACTTCGTCGATCACTGCGTTCGGCACGCATCCGCGCGGCTGCGTCTATGCGGCGGCGAAGGGTGCCATTGTCAGCCTGACCCGTGCATGGGCACGCGAGTTCGCGCAGTGGAACATCCTGGTCAATGCGGTCGCGCCAGGGCGCGTGGAAACGCCGATGAGCGCCCGGTTGAGCGCGGACCCGGCATACCAGGAAGAAGTGCGTCGCCGCGTGCCGCTTCGTCGCAGGGCGGTGCCGGACGAGATCGCGACGGTCGTTGCATTCCTGGCGTCCGCGGACGCCAGCTACATGACAGGTCAGGTCTTGAGTCCCAACGGCGGCGAGGTCATGTAACCCGCAACAAGGCGTCCCGGACGTCGGATAGCGCCCCGCGCAGCGTGGCCCACCCGACCATGCCGCGCGGCGCAGGCAGTATCGCGCTGAATCCGGCTCTTCCAGCGGGGAGCGGTGTCCGATGGGTTCGGCGCGCTTCCTCGCCGAACGCTTCGCCGACACGGGCTCCAGCACCCCTCGCCCTTCAGTGTTCCACCACGGCAGAACCCGGCAAATCCCTTTCCTCCTGCGGCGGACCGCTGCGACCGAGCAAGAGCAGGCATACCGCCGCGATGACGGCCGGGATGGCGAGCAGGCTGAAGATCGCGCCGAACGCCCATCCTACCGCCAGCAGCCACGCGCCGCCCATGGTTCCCGCCACGCCGCCGAAGCGGCCCATGCCCAGCATCCAGGCAATGCCGGTGACCCGGCTGGTGGTCGGATAGTAATGTGCGGCGAGGGGCGACATCGATGCGGACGCACCTGAGATGGCCATGCCCACGATGACGATCATCGTCGTCAGTCCTGCGTGCGCCCCGCTGTGCCCGATCATCAGCACCAGTACTGCGGCCGCCAGAAAGTACGCCGCGACGACACGGGTGGGCGGAAAGCGGTCAGTCAGGAACCCCGCCAGCAGGATCCCAGCGCATCCGCCCAGATGGAACAGCGACGAAGTGACAGTCGACTCCTGCAGCGAATAGCCCGATGTCGTGAACAGAGTGGGAAGCCAGCTGTTGACCAGGTACAGGATGACCATGCACATGAAGTAGCACAGCCAGATCAGGCAGGTGCCGACGGCATACCGCTCGCGGAACAGCTCCGAGATAGGCGACTTGCGGCCATGTCCGGCATCTTCCTCGCACAGGAGATGGACATCGCCGAGCCGGGCGCCCGGTGCCAGGCGGCGCAGGATGCCCAATGCCTCCTCGCGCGGGCGCCGGTTGGCCACGAGGAACTTCACCGATTCGGGCAGCAGCGGCACCAGCACCAGTGCCAGCAGCACCGGCGCCACACCGCCGACCACCAGCACGCCGTGCCAGCCGAAGCGCGGGATCAGCCAGGCCGTCGCCAGGCCGCCCAGCCCATTACCGGCCGCGAAGCCGACCAGCATGGCGTTGACCACGGTGCCGCGAATCCGCGTCGGCGCATACTCCGCCATCAGCGCGACGGTGTTCGGCACGGCGGCGCCGAGGCCGATCCCCGTCAGCAGGCGCAGCGCAGCCAGCATTTCGAGCGACTGCGCGAACGCCGCCGCCACGCTGCAGACACCAAATGCGAAGACGGCGCCGATCAATACCCGCTTGCGGCCGATGCGGTCCGCAATCGGGCTCACCACCATGGCGCCAATGCCGATGCCGACCAGCGTGGCGCTCAGCACCGGGCCCAGCGCGGCACGCGACAGTTGCCAGTCCTGAATTAGCGACGGCGCGATGTAGCCCATGGCGCCGGTATCCATTCCATCCAGGGCGATAATCAGGAAGCACAGGACGAACAGCAGGATATGAAACCGCGAGAAGCGCTGTTCGTCGAGGAAGGCTTGTACGTCGAGAGAGGCCTGTACATCGACCTTGCGCTGGAGGTTCATCGCGCACCTCGCAGCGACCGGGTGGGGCATGACGCGCACATCGGGGGCGTGTGCACCGTGGTACCAGCGTGTCCTGGCATTGTCTGTCTCCTTGCTTATCGCATCATGGGAACCCGCGCTGTCTTGCGGTTCGCTGTTGCACCGGCTGTCGCGCCGGATATGGTTCTGAAGTGATATTACGACCCGGGTGGGCTGGCGAATATGCCCCCGCCGTGCAGAAGACAATCAACCGAACGGCAGGCAATGAACGGTGACGGGAGGCAGAGAATTGCGACTCATCCTCTTTCTGTCAAGTCATAGCCATGTTGACGCCACATCACTCCTCCTCCCTCGGCGAACTGCTCGACCGCGAAGCCATACGCGAATGCCTGTATCGCTACTGCCGCGGCATCGATCGTTGCGACGAGGCGGCCCTGCGCAGTGTGTACTGGGACGATGCCACCGACCGGCATGGCCCCTATTCCGGCTCCGCCAGCGGCTTTATCGACTGGGTGCTGGACCGGCTGCGGACCAGCGAGCGCTCGATCCATTTCCTCGGCAATATCTCGATCTTCCTGCACGGCGACTGGGCGGCGGTGGAATCCTACTTCCAGGCCTTCCAGCGCCGGCCCCACCCCGATGCGGCGCAGCGGGAGGTCTTTCTGGCCGGACGCTACTGCGACCGATTCGAGAAGCGCAAGGGCGAATGGCGGATCGCCCGTCGCGTAGTGGTCTACGACTGGGTCCGCCCGCTCGGTACCCCGCCGGGTACCGAGACGGAGCGCTTCGGCCCGCGCCAGCCTGTCGGCGCACCCTGGCCTCACGATCCGGTCTACGCGCTGCTCCGCGGTGAATAGACCGGACCAGCCCGGACAACCCCGGATAAGGCGGCGCGAGCCGCCTGCCGTCAAAAGATGTGCCGAAGGCCAATGGTGGTACCGAACTGGTTGGTACCCGCTGCGGTCGTCCCGAAGCCGGAGCCACCCGTGCTCAGGCCAAGGTTGGAAGTGCCCTTGTTCTTGGTGTAACCGACGCTCAGGTAGGCATCCGTGCGCTTGGAAAAAGCGTACTTCGCCATGCCGACGAACAGCCAGGGATCGTTGCCCGTGTTCCGGAAATCCTGGTAGTAGGCGGCGGCACTGAGGCTGACAGCGGGGCCGGCTTGCCACGTCACGCCGGTCCACCACAGGTTCGAGCCCTGGTTGGCCTGACCCGGGATCGCACCCGCCAGCAGCGCGCCATCGTACGCCTTGGCCCATCGGTAGCCCGCGAAGACCTTGACCGGGGAGAAATCATAGGTGCCGGTCAGCACGGCGCGCCGCGTCTTCGCGTCGGGATTGACCGTGACCGTGCCCGTATTGACCTCATCGTAGGCAGCGCCCACGCTGAAGGGGCCACTGCCGTAGCTCAGCCGGAAGCCATACTCCCGGCCCAGCTTCGGTTCGCCCGGCACTTCGCTGCCGTTGGCCGTACCGCTCTCGGCGCCGAAGCTGTACATGGCGGACGCCACCAGGCCGCCGAACGTGCCGGTGTACTTGACGGTATTGTCGGCACGCGACACGAACGCCAGGTCTTGCGTGAAGATCGAGTACTTCGGCGCGAGCAGCATCGGGTCATAGGGACCGATGACGTCAAACAGCTCGGTCTGCTGCCGTCCGAGCAACAGGCTGCCCCACTTCCCCTGCAAGCCGACGTATGCCATCCGCCCGAACAGTCGGCCGCCCTGCGAGGACTTGCCCGTATCGGTGTCATAGCCGCTCTCCAGCACGAACACCGCTTTCAGGCCGCCGCCGAGGTCTTCCGTGCCGCGCAGCCCCCAGCGCGACCCGGCGACGTTGCCCGAGGTCATGCGGACGACGGAATGGCCGCCGCCAGTCTGGTGGTTCGCGAATTCGATACCGGCGTCCACCACGCCGTAGAGCGTGACGCTGGTTTGTGCGGCTGCCGGAAGGCTGCAAAGCGCGCAGAAGAGCGCGGTCGCGCCGATTTTGTATTGCATTGTCTCCACCTTGTGTTGTTGCGCCTCGGTCCTGTGCAGCACCGAGGCAACCCGTGAAATGGGCGTGAGCCGCCCTGCCCGCAGCGCGGGCATTCCTCTTTTCAACTACTCGATTGCTGGGGTAATGCCGGATGTCAGCCCACTTTCAGCACCTGTCCGGTCAGGTATTGCGCGCGGGCGCCCGCCATGAAACACAGCAGCGGCGCGAGGCCTGCCGGGTCGTCTTGCAAGACCGACAGCGCATTCACGCGGAGCGCCCGCGGGCCCAACTCGCACGCGAGCGTGGCCACCAGCATGCCGGCCGCCGCAAGGTCGCCCGCATGCCGCCAGTCCTCGCCGGCTTCAGCCGGAAGCACCAGCGTGAGGCTGGCCTGGTGTACATGCTCCTGTGCAAACCGCCGCGCAGCCTCGTGCACCGCCGCCAGGCGATCCCCGGGCGGCACCCGCAGCGGCGAGGCGTCCAGCACTGCCGCATAGCCATCTCCTTGCTGGCGCACGGCAGACCACTCCCCCGCCACGTCGCCCACCACCCGCAGCGAAAGCGGCGTCTCGGACGAGACCAGCGCGACATTTGCCGGCGCAAAGCTCTGGCTGCCGCCGAACACCGACGAGCCGCCGTCGACTGACAGCAACAGCCCGGACGGCACGGCACCGTCCGCGCCGGCCAGGAACCGGATCGCCTCGGCCAGTTCGTCGGGCTCCGCCATCCGGCCGAGCGGAATCTTGGCCGTCACGCGTGCCGGCTCCAATCGGCGGGCTGCAATAAGCCGATCGACCAGTTCGGTCCGCACGAATCCCGGGCAAAGCACGCTGACCCGGAGGTCCGGTCGCTCGCGCGCCAGTGCCCGCGACAACCCGATCAAACCCGCCTTGCTCGCGCTGTACGCGCCACGCCACGGGATCGCCCGCAGTCCGGCGCCCGAAGCCACGTTGACCACCCGCGCGCCGGCCACCAACCTCGGGGAAAGCGCATCGACCAGCCGTGCCGGCGCTTCAAGGTTGAGCGCCAGCAGCGTCCGCCAGTCGTCGCCATCCTGCTCGACGACCGGGCGGTTGGTGCGGTCCGACATGCCCGCGTTGTTCACGAGCGCGTCCAGTGGGCCGGTGCGCTCCGTCAGCGCACCGACGGCCGCCGCGTCAGTGAGGTCGAGCTCCACCGCCTCGTGGCGACCCGCCTCCGGAGCCGGCAGGCCGGCCACCGTGGCGGCCAAGGCTGCGCCATCGCGGTCAACCAGCACGCAGCGCCAGCCGTCGCGTGCGAACCGCTGCGCGGCGGCGCGGCCGATGCCGGCCGCCGCGCCGGTGATGAGTACGGCCGCCACGCTCAGAGATTGGTGAACGTGATGCCGCCATCGACCACGAGCGCCTGCGCCGTGATGAAGCGCGCCTCGTCGCTGGCGAGGAAGGCGATGCCACTGGCCACGTCGTCCACATTGCCCAGGCGTCCCATCGGGGTGCGGGCAACGCGGCGCGCGTCGCGCTCGACGTTGCGGTTGCGCTGCGTACCCTCGGTCGGCACGGCGGACGGACACACCGCGTTGACGCGGATGCCGCGCGGTCCAAGTTCGGCCGCAGCGGCGCGCGTGATGCCGAGGATGCCCGCCTTGATGCCCGAATAGACGACCGAGGCAGGTGCCGACACCAGCGCTGCCGTCGAGGCCACATTGACGATGGCCCCGCCGCATTCCGGGTCCATCGCCTCCACAGCCGCCTGGATGCCCCAGATCACCGCCTTGAAGCCGATGTCGAGCATGCGGTCCATCGTCTCGGGCATGATTTCCGGCACCGACTGGTAACGCACCCACGCGGCGTTATTGACGAGGATGTCGAAACGCTTGCCCTGCGTGGCCGCCGTGCTTACCGCCTGCGCGATGCCATCCCGGCTCGCCACGTTCTGCACGACCGGGAAGGCCTCGCCGCCGGCCGCACGGATCTCGTCCACCGTCGCGCCGACCAGCTCCTCCTTGAGGTCGTTGACCGCCACGATAGCGCCGCGCGCCGCCAAAAGACGCGCCGTGGCGCGGCCGATGCCGGCGCCTGCGCCGGTGACGAGCGCCACGCGCCCTGCCAGATCCTGTTGCATGAACATTCCCCGAATTCCTCAAACGCCCTGGATGAAATCCTGCCCGACCGTACGCGCCAGCGCGCCGGCCCCGAACGCCGCGTCAAGCTTGCGCACCTCGCGCAGCGAATAGTGCAGCGGCACTTCCCACGTAAAGCCCATGCCGCCGTGCAGGTGGATCGCCTTTTCGATGACAAAGGCCGCGTTGCCGATGGCGCCCGCCAGCGCCGGCCGGGCGCTGCGCGCCGCGCCATACTCGTTGCGCGCCATGGCACGGCGCACGGCGGCCGCGGAGGCCTCCGTCAGCAGCTTCATGCGCGCCAGCAGGTGCCGCACGGCCTGCTTGGCCGACAGCGGCCGGCCGAACTGCACGCGCGTCGCCATATAGCCGGCGGCCGTCCCCAGCGCGCCGTCCGCCGCACCGTTCGCCAGTTCGGCCATCAGCAGGCAGGCCGCATGGTCGAGCGCCGCGCGGGCCGCGGCGTCGAGTCGGGCGACCACCGTCGCGCCTTCCAGGTCGAGCCACGCCTGCGGAAACTCGGGGTCGAGCGACCCGTCTTCCTCGCAGGCCAGCCCAGCCACTTCGACCAGCGCCGCGCCGTCGCCATCGTTTACGAGTACCCAGTCGCATTGCGCCACGTGCCGCGCATGGCCGGCCACACCCTCGCGCAGGCTGCCCTGCCACGCAATGGTGGCGACCTTGTCGCCGGCCGCCAGCGCGGCGGCGACCGCCGAACCGGGGAACGCCTGCGCCAGCAGGATGGTTTCCGGCAGTGGCAGGCGCAGTTGCAGCTTGCCGGCGGCATGCGCGATGGGCAGTGCGAAGTCGATGGGCAGGCCGAGCCCGCCGTCCTCCTCATGGGCGCATACACCGCACAGGCCTGCCCCGGCAAGCACCTGTGCGGCCTCGCGGAAGTCGCGGGGCAGCGCGTCATGGATGGCTGCGCTGGCGGCCTGGGCGAACTCCTCGGGCCGCAGATCATCATCTGTCGTCGTCATGTCAAATCCTTGGGCAAATTAAGGATGCGCTGCGCGATGACGTCGAGCTGCACCTCCGAAGTGCCGGCGTAGATCGTCTCGGCGCGCGAAAAGAGATAGGCGGTGCTGAACGCCTTGCGGGCGCGCCGCGCCTGCGGGCTGGAGCGGGGCGTAACGTGCGACAGCAGCGACAGGGCCAGCCCGGCGAACGCCTGGTGGCATTCCGACCAGTACAGCTTGGTCAGCGACCCGCGCGCGCCGATAGATTCGCCGGCCATCATGCGGGACACGGTCGTCTCCACCAGACCCTTGAGGCCATCAACCTCGCAAACCACGTCGCCGATGCGGCGCTGAATGTAGCCGTCGTCGAGCAGTCGCGCCAGTTGCACATCCGACTTGCAGGCGCTGACCAGATGACGCAGCTCGCATTCGAAGCGCCACGGGCGGTACATGCGGTTGGTCGCACGTTCGATCGACAGCACGCGGATGGCGGCATTCCAGCCTTCGTCGGGCGCGCCCAGGCGGGCACTGTCCGGCACCACCACGTCGTCGAAAAATACTTCGGCAAAGGACTCCTTGCCATCGATGGACTTGATCGGCACCACGCGGATGCCGGGGGTGTTCATCGGCACCGCAAACATCAACAGACCACGGTGCTTGTCAGCGACGGTACCGGTGCGGGTGAGCAGCAGGCAGTAGTGTGCCTTGGCCGCGCCGCTGGTCCAGATCTTCTGGCCGTTGATGCGCCAGTGCCCGCCCTCCTGCACGGCGCGCGTGCGCAGCCGGGCGAGGTCCGAGCCGGCGTCGGGCTCCGAGAAGCCCTGGCACCAGTACTCGCGCATGGCGAGGATGGCGGGCAGGAACGCCGCTTTCTGTGCCTCGGTGCCCACGGTCATGATGATCGGACCGGCCAGTTCCTTGCCGATGGAGCTGACGCTCTCCGGCATGGGCAGCGCGCCGATCTCCTTGTTGACGGCGAGGTGCTCGCGCAGGGTCAGTCCGTGGCCGCCATAGGCGGTGGGCCACGTCATGCCGGCCAGTCCGGCGTGGTACATGGCGGCCTCCCAGGCGCTGGATTCTTCCAGCGTCGGGGTGCGGTAATCCGGGCTGTCGGCACGCATGTGGTCCGGCAGGTTGGCGCGCAGCCATTGGCGGGCGTGCTGGCGGTACACCTGCGGTCCGGCGGCCGGATCGGGGATCGCCGCGAGTTGATCGCGTGTTTCGATATGCATGCTGATTCTCAGTGTGCGGGCGTGGCTGGGGCGGCCGGGATCATCAGCGCGTCGAGCACCACGGCGCCGTCCCCTTCGGGACGGACGAGGATGGGGTTCATGTCGATCTCGGCAATGTCAGCCGCATGGCGGCACGCGAACTCCGACAGGCGCGCCACGCAGCGAGCGGCTGCGCGGAGGTCGGCCTTAGGCTGTCCGCGCACGCCGTCCAGCAGCGCAAACATGCGCAGCGAGCGGATCATGGCGAGGGCTTCGTCCTCGCTGACCGGCGCGGCCTGCACGGCGACATCCTTGAGCACCTCGGCGTGGATGCCGCCCATGCCCACCATCACCACCGGGCCGAACACCGGATCGCGGGAAATGCCGGCGATCATCTCGACGCCGCCCTTGACCATCGGCGCGACCAGCATGCCTTCCACGCTGGCCTGCGGCGCATGGCGCGCGACGCTGGCGGCGATCGTCCCGTAGGCGTCGCGCACTGCCGCCCCGCTGCGCAGGTCGAGCGCCACGCCGCCGGCTTCGGTCTTGTGCGGGATGTCCGCGGAGACGATCTTCAGCACCACGGGGTAGCCGACCCCTTCCGCCGCGCGAACCGCCTCTTCAACCGAGTGGACGACGGCTTCCTGCGGCACGTCGATGCCGGCGGCTGCCAGCGCGCGCTTGGCTTCGTACTCATTGCGGAAGACGGCCGGGTCCAAGGTTTCCGCCGGGACCGACCGACGCGCCGCCGATGCCGGCTGGCCGGCAAGCTGGCCGAGCCGGACCAGTCCGGCGAGGCCGCTGGCCGCTGCATCGATGCTCGGAAACACGGGGATGCCCAGCGCGTTGATCTGCGCCACCGCATCGGCCGGCCCCTGGCTGACGATCATCAGCGCCCGCTCGGGATGGGCCTCTCGTACACGCGCCAGCGCCTCCAGGTACACGCCGCGCAGGCGGGAGTTGTACAGCGAGAGCGACATGAACATCACCAGCGCGCTCCCCGACGGGTCCTCCAGCAGCGCCGACAATAACTTCTGGAGGATGTCGGGGCGGCTGGACATTTGCGCCGTGGCATCCACCGGGTTGCCGGTGCCGGCCATGGGCAGCACGTGGCGGATGCGGTCGCAGGTCGCCGCGTCGAGCGCGGGCAGGCGCAGGCCAGCCTGGCTCATGGCGTCGGCCATCATGACGCCGAAGCCGCCCGAGGCCGCCATCAGGGTCACCGCGTCGCGCTGCGGCAGGCGGCCGGGCATCAGGATCGAGGCGGCGTGGCCGATGTCGATCAGTTCCTCCACCGAGCGCACGCGGAGCGCGCCGTGGCGGCGGAAAACCGCGTCAATGACGGCGTCGGAACCCGTCAGCGCGCCGGTGTGCGAGGCGGCAGCGGCCTGGCCCTGTTCGGTCGCGCCCACCTTCAGGACGATCACCGGCTTGCCGCGCGAGCGCGCCAGTTCCAGCGCCGCGACAAGGCGGTCGCCGTGGCGGCAGGTCTCCATGCAGCAGAGAATGATGCGTGTGGCCTCGTCCTCCGCCAGCGCGGCAATGCCGTCGGCCACGTCGACGTCGGCCTCGTTGCCCGTCGCCATGAACTGGCTCACACCCAGACCACGGCGAGCCACCGTGTTCATGGTGTGGCTGCCCACGTTGCCCGACTGCGAGACGATGCCCACGCCGCCCGGCGGGGGCATGTAATCCTCCAGGCTGATGGAGAAGGACCCGATCATCCGGTCGGCCACGTTGACCGTGCCCAGGCAGTTGGGACCGAGGATGCGCATGCCGTGCTGGCGCGCGATGTCGACCAGCTCGGCCTGCTTCGCCACGCCCTCGGCGCCGAGCTCGGCAAACCCGGACGACAGCACGATGGCAGCCTTCACGCCGCGAGCCGCGCAGTCGCGCAGGGCGGCCGGCGTGGCGCCGGCGGGCACCGCCAGGATCGCCAGTTCCGGCGCGGTGGGCGTCTCACGGACCGAGGCATACGCGCTCAGGCCTTGCACGGTGCCGCCCTTCGGATTGACCGGGTAGACGGCGCCCGCATAGCCATGCTTGCGCAGCATGTAGACGGGACGTCCGCCGATCTTGGTGATGTCGTCCGAGGCGCCAATCACGGCGATGCTGCGCGCGTGGAAGAAGGGGCCGAGCCCCGCGCCCGGGTGTTCGGTGTGCGTCGCCATGGTCAGCGTCCTTTGAACTGCGGCTGGCGCTTCTCGAGGAACGCCATGCGGGCCTCGCGCGCGTCTTCGGTGCGGGACAGCGCCATGGTGAATTCCTGCTCGAAGCGGTAGGCATCGCGCTGCGGCATGACTTCCACCATGTTGGTAGCGCGTTTGGCGTACATGATCGCCAGCGGGGCCTTCGAGGCGATCTCGCGGGCCAGCGCCATCGTCACGGGCAGCAACTGGTCGGCCGGCAGCACGTCTTCCAGAACGTTGCGGCGGAGCAGGTCATGGGCCGTCAGGCGTTGGCCGGTAAAGAACATGCGACGCACGGTGGAGCGGCCGAACAGTGTGCGCAGCATGGAAGCGCCGCCTGCCAGGCCGACGTTGATCTCCGGCATGCCGAAGGTGGCTTCCTCGGAGGCGTAGAGGATGTCGCAGGCAGCGACCAGACCCATGCCGGCGCCAAGCGCCACGCCGTTGACCGCCGCGATGACGGGCTTGGCGCATTCCCTGATGGCGTTGCCGGTTTCGCGTGTCAGGCGGTTGTGATCCAGAAAGTCGCCAGCCACGCTGCTATCGGGCCGGTCCTTAAGGTCGGCGCCGGCGCAGAACACCTTGCCTGCGCCCGTCAGGACGGCGCAGCGGATATCGTCGCGCTCCGAGATCTCGTCGAAAGCCGCCACGATCTGGCGGCGCATCTCGCGGTTCAGGGCATTGACCGGGGGGCGGTTCAGCGTGACCAGGGCGACGCCGTCCGAAACCTCCATCAGGACCAGTTTCTCGCTCATGCCTGACCTCCCGACTGGCGGAAGAATGCGCCGAGCGGCGCGGTGTGTGCGTACGTCATGGTTGTCTCCTTGCATCGAATGAACAGCCGCGCTTCGTTGCGGGCCGGCCTTTTTTCGATTGTAGGAGCGGGGATTCCTGCGGATTTCCGTCAGAGTTGTTGGTTGTGTTCTGCGGGAATGCGGCATATTCGGCGGGCCGCCGAGCCGATAGGATGAGTACCCGTACCCACAACCGGCCATCACGAAAGAGGACCGCAGACCATGGATATCGCGCCAATCGGGACCGTCCGGACCGACCTGGGGGAATGCCCGGTCTGGGACGCCGCCCGGCAGCGGCTATGGCTGGCGGATTGCCGCCGGGGCTGGATCTATGTGATCGACCCGCCGCATGGCGACATCATGCGGTACGACCTGCCGGCGCCCCTGGGATCGTTCGCGCTGAACGGCGAAGACAACCTCGTCGTGGCCCTGAAGGAGCAGGTGGCGCTCTATAGGCCGTCCACCGGCACCTTGCGGTGCGTGGCAGACATCGGCGAGCGTCATCCCCACCTGCGCCTGAATGACGGCACGCCCATGCCGGACGGCAGCTTCGTCGTGGGCACCATGCACGTCTTTCGCGAGCCGGACGAAGCGCCGCTGGGCGGGTTGTACCGCCTCGATTCCGCCGGCGCCTTCGCGCGAATCGAGCAGGGCTTCGGCATCGTCAACGGCCCGATGCCGCATCCGTCGCGGGCGGAGTTCTATGTCTGCGACAGCGCGGCACGCAGCATCTACCGCTACCGGCTCGATGCCGGAGGCAGGCTATCCGGCCGAGAGCGCTTCGTCGACACCGCGCCGCTTGGCTCCGCGCCGGATGGCTGCTGCTTCGACAGCGACGGCGGCCTGTGGACGGCACTCGTGCATGCCGGCGCCCTCGCCCGCTTCGACGCCGCGGGGCAACTCACCCATTGCATCGACCTGCCGGTCGCGCACCCGGCGTCGCTCTGCTTCGGCGGGCCGGCCCTGGAAGACATCTATGTCACGACGATCCGGGACAGCGGCCGGCTGTCAGCCAACGGTCCATTGGATGGGGCCGTGCTACGCGTGCGCGGCACCGGCCTGCGCGGCGCGCCACGCCCGCACTGCCGCATTCTCCTCTAGTGCCTTAAGTCGGCCGCCGGCACCGCCGACTTGCCGTAGGCACTGAAGCGCAATTCCTCGCCTGAAACGTGCGAGGCCACGAAGTCGAGGAAGAGCCGGATCTTGGCCGGGATCATCGCCGTGTCCAGGATGGTGGCGTACATCCCTTCCTCGAACGTAGTATTGGTCACCCGGAATTCCGGCAGCAGCCGCACGAGCGTGCCGCGCAAGATGTCGTTGTGGACCGTGTAGTCGTCGAGCAGCGCTATGCCCTCGCCGAGCCGCGCCCACTCCAGCAGCGCAACGCCGCTGTTGGTCACGTGCCGGGGCCTGAACCCCACTTCCTCCACGCTGTCCCCGCGCTTGAACAGCCAGCTATGCTGGTTGCCGGGTAGCAGGTATGCCATGCAGTCGTGCTGGAGAATATCCTCCGGCCGCGTCGGCGCGGGTCGGTTCTCAAGATAGGCGGGCGACGCCACGAGATAACGCTCGCTCCGGAAGAGAATGCGCCGCTTCAGCCCGGCCTCCACCGGCGGCGATATCCGGAAATCGATGTCGAAATTACTGCGGCGCAGGTCAATCTTGGTCTCGGACAGCACAAGTTCGACATGGATGTCCGGATACTGCTTGCGGAAAGCCGCGACCAGGGGCGGCAGCACACCCAGCCCGAACATCATGCGCGAATGCACCCGCAGCGTGCCCTTCGGCGCGGCGCGGATTTCCGTGATGTTGCGATGCGCCTGTCCGATGTTCCAAAGGATGCCCTCCAGCTCCCGTGCATACTCCTGCCCCGCTTCGGTCAGCACCACCTGGCGCGTGGAGCGCATCAGCAGCTTGACGTTCAACTCGGTCTCGAAATCCGTAATCATGCGCGACACGGACGTGGCGGACACCCCGAAGTGCCGCGCCGTCTCCGAGAAGCTCTCCGTCTTGGAAATCGACAGGAAGAGCTCCATTGCGCGAAGCCGGTCCATCATTCCTCCATTTTTTGCAGTACAGATTGCCGTGATTCCCGTATTCCGGCCAATACACCCGACTCCTAGAATGCTTCGAAACTTCACCGGGATTTTTGGGAGACAACAATGGAATTCGGCGTATTCATCCTGGCCCAGCAGCGAGGTTACCACCAGACCTCGAAGCAAGTCATCAGCAACTCCATCGAGCAGACCGTCATGGCGGAACAGGCCGGCTTCAACACCGCCTGGTACGCCGAGCACCATTTCAACAACTATTCACTGTCGCCTTCGCCGCTGATGATGGTGGCCCATGCCGCCGCGAAGACGCAGCGCATCCGGCTCGGCACGGCGGTGTGCATTCTGCCGCTGTACCACCCTGCGCGGTTCCTGGCCGAAGTCGGATTCGTCGACACGGTGTCGGACGGTCGGCTCGAACTGGGCGTGGGCTCGGGCTACCAGCAGTTCGAGTTCGAGCGCTTCGGCGTTGACATCGCCGAGTCGGGCGCGATCTTCAACGAGTTCCTCGACGTCATCCCGAAGGGCCTGACGCAGAAGATCTTCGAACACGACGGACAGTTCCTGAAGATTCCCCCCAGTTCCATCGCCGTGCGCTGCCTGCAGGAGCCGATGCCGCCGCTGTGGATCACCTCTGGCAACCCCATCACCCTTGGTCGTGGCGTGCGCGAGAACCACAATCTGTTCGTCACCGCCTTGCTCAACGGGAACGACGCCATCACCAGTCTGCGCGAACGCCTGGATAAAGTCGCCGAGGAAAACGGCAGGGACCTGGACCGCGATGTGAAGTTTGGCTTCCTGCGCTGCGGCTTTGCCTCCGACAACAAGGCCGAGATCGATGCCTATCTCGACTGCGCGCGCTTCCAGCGGCGCATCTCGGAAAGCCTGAAGTTCCGACGCGCGCAGAGCGATGACGGCTACATGGTCAAGGAAGTGCCGTCGGACACCGATCCGACGTTCGACCAGTTGCGCAAGAACCTGCCCGTGGGCTCCGTCAACCAGGTCATCGACAAGCTGCTGACCGAGATCAGCATCCTGCGGCCCAAGCACATCGCCCTCCAGACCCAGCTCGGCGACTTCGATCAGAAGACCATGCTGCGGCAGATCGAACTGTGGGGCGACCGGATCATCCCGGCCATCCGCAAGGAGCTCGGCGAACCGGGCACCAAGCTGGCCGTCGCCGCCTGAGGAGCCCGCCATGCGTATCCACCTGACCAATGCCGGTGCCATCACCCTGCGCGACCCGGCCGACTTCAAGCGGCTCGACGTGCTGATCGATCCGCAGCCCAGCGAGCGGCTGGAGCGTGCCATCGCCCGTATCGGGCGGCGCGAGGATGCGGGTCACGTCCGCCTGGCGCCGTCGGTGCTGCGCTTCCTGTCACGACATGCGGGCGATCCGGCATGGGAGGACGGCTTCTCATCCATGGTGGGATACGCTGCGCGGCACGGCTGGGTGGACGAGCGCGGTGACATTCGCGCCCATCTCACCCTCAACGAGCAGGACGAAGTCGTCTCCGTGGACGACTTCAAGTCGGCCATGCGCGCGCTGCCGGCCGGCATCAGTGCCGTTACCACCGGCAGCGGCGACGACGTGGCGGGCATCATCGTCTCCAGCCTGACATCGGTGTCGGCGGAGCCGCCAATGGTGGGCTTCTTCGTCCAGAAGTCGGCCTCGGTACACGGGGCGCTGATGCAGACCGGGCGCTTCGTGGCCAACGTGCTGGGCGAGGAACACCGCGCCGTCATCGACACCTTCCTCAAGTCTCCGCAAGGGCGCGACCGCTTCATGTCCGGCCAATGGCGCGAAGGCGGGCATGGCCTGCCGGTGCTGAAGGACGCGCTGGCCAGCATCGAATGCGACATCGTCTGCACGGAAGCACTGGGCACGCATGACCTGATCGTCGGCAAGATCCGCAAGACTACCTGCAATCAGGCCAGCCCGATCATCAACTTCAACGCCGGCACGCACCGCATTGCGCCGGTCTCGGTCCAGTAGGAGGACGCATGACTGGCAAAGGCAAGCCTCCCGGTGCGCTGGCGGGCATCCGCGTGATCGACCTTTCGCGCATCCTCGGCGGCCCGTATTGCGGCCAGGTCCTTGGCGACCACGGCGCTGACGTGCTGAAGATCGAGCCTAGCGAGCCGACTTTTGAGGAGTTCCATCCAGAGAACACAAACATCTGGTCAGTCGAAGCACCTGTTGCGCCTCTCTACTATCCGTACAACCGATGCGCAGTCTGGGAGTGCAGCGCCTGCCAGCGCGTGTACTTACGCTACATAGAAGGCGGTGGCTACTTCGTTGACCCTCGCATTCGTCGGCTGAAGTCAGGCGTGCTAGTCGACGCACCAGTGTCGGCGTAGCCAAAAAGGGGGGCGTATCACAGCGATTCTCAGCCGCTTGCCGCTTAGAACCGCTAACAACACTGTCCCATGGACCGCCCGTTCCAGTTTGAGAGTGTGTGCTGCTACGTGGCTATCCTTGGGTAGAATCGCCGCATGGTAGCGCCTCTATCGAGGTACACACATGCGCTAGGGGGAGGCCTGATGGACGCACGCAAATTTGTATCATGCTGGAAGTCTGAGAAGGACTCGATTCTTGCGGCTCTTCGCCAAGGGGACGGGCTGGCCGGGCAACAAATCTACGAGATCGGACTCGCACCTGATCAGCTAAGCCAGGCATGCGTATCGCCCCGCACGTCATCCACTTCATACCTGCAGAAATAGCCAACGCGGCTTAGCCTATTGCATGTCCCTCGCACCGGCCAAGAGAGGCAAGAAGCCCTTCCAATCGCTCGGACACTCGCGGTGCGTACTCGAGCGTAAGCTGCCTCATCCGGCGACCAGATGCTTCCTCTGCCGGCCTCGCGTTCACGGTGCCACCAAGAAGCCTATGCGAGTCGATACTAAGTAAGCACTAACCGAAAAGGCCCGCTTCTATTCTAATGCCGTTCAGTTAAGGTCCCTATTGAGGAAGCGAACGGCATAGCGTGAAGGGCGGGACTTGACGACCCGGTCGCATGAGCGACCGGGTCGTTTCACATTGGGCAGCGACTTTAGGCGCTCGCGTAGGCGCTGCAGGCAGGCGGGCAATTTCGCGTAGGCTGGCGTGACAGCTGCCCACATCATCTCGTGCTGGATGACATGGAAGGCACGCACGAAGCTCATGTCAGTCGGCGCGAGCTTCGCTTCTCGGGCGGCGCTGGCCATCTCGCGACGAATCAGGTTGTAGGCGATCAAGGCGCCCCAGATTTCCTGGCATACCCCATCGACGGTTCGGCTACGCAGGGTCAGCTCCATGCCGAGCATCGACTGCTTCAGTTCCCGGTAGCTCGTTTCGATCTGCCAGCGCCGCTCGTAACTGGCGACGATGTCAGCAGGTTTGAAGCGTCGGCGATCGAGCAGCGACGTCAGCAGAATTCGGCTACGTCCGCGTGCATCGATCGTTCGGATTGCCCGCGCCTGCCAGAACTCCGGCAGCGCCGGACACTTCTTGCGTGCCTGCGGCGAGACACGCATGCGTACCGTGGCGTCCTCGGCCGTGCCGGCCGTCACCTCCCAGCGCGTGTTGGACTTGGCCGGAATCAGGAAGTGGCGGTTGTGCCCGCCCATCGTCAGACCGCACAGGATCTCGGCAGCCAGGAAGCCTTTGTCGAATACCGTCAGCGAATCATCCGGTATCTGCGGCAACAAGCCTTTGGCGTACACCATCTCATTGCTGTCATAGCGACCGAAGCTGGCACCTGCCACCAGGTGCGTGGGGATCGCAGTCAGCGTCACCATGCGCACCTGCGGATAGCTGGCGACCCTGCGAGCGTAAGCTTGGGCGCCAAAGTGCTCGCGGTTGGCAGGGCTGTCGGCTGTGCGTAGCGTCGTGCCATCCATCGCCCACAGGCTGAGTCCCTTGAGGGCGTAGTCGCTGGCGTCCTGCAGACTCCAGGCGCGCGCTGTTCGTTCGAACAGCCAGGCCAGCGGCGCCTCGCCAACGCGCTGGCGGGCTTGCGTCGCCGCGCTTTTGCTGACGAACGGCGCCACCTCGTCAGGCAGGGCCAGTTCCAGATTGTCGAGCACTTCGCTGATCGACCAATGGCGGTACATCGCCAGCGCAATCACCAGCCAGACCACCTGTTCAGCGGGCAATCGACGGCGACGGATACTTGCCGCTCCCGTCGCGTCTACCGCGCGCTCGATCCACTCGTACGGAAGATGCTCGGCGAGCCGACTCAAGTCGGCCGGCTGTTGCGCTTCGAGCAGGAAGGTCAGGTGACTGGAAAGCATCGCGCCCGAAAGTTAACACTTCGGCGCAGCGTTTACAACTTCCTCTGACGCTACATACAAAAATGCCGTTCAGCTCTTAACTGAACGGCATTACCGCTTCTATTCCGCTTTACCCACAAAGCTCCTACATTTTCTACCGAAGTCGACTAGAGTGGTGGTTCGTCCCGAGCGGCAGTGCGCGGTTCAGTGAGCCGTCCTCAAAGCAGTGCCAGCGCAGACGTCACGTCGACAACACGCGCGCGAATAGCCACCAGTGCCGTCACCCGCGCAAGTAGATTGTGGAAAGGGGGAGCGATGAAAACAGAGGGCCAAGACCACGTGGTCGCGAGAATCACGGTCGACACGGGTTTCCCTCCAGCGGTTGTCAGGGAGTCCTACCTTGCCGCGCTCGCAGAGCTAAGCGCGGATGCACGCGTTCATGTATATCTGTCCTTGTTCGCCGCGAAACGCACCATCGCTCGACTTCGCAGTGCAGAATCCGAGCCTGCAACTCGAACTTGCGGCCCCGGCCAGGATAGTTCTGTGCGGCACGGGTTTCCTTGCGGCGCCCGGTTGGCATTCGCGCCCCCAGTACAGGATTCTGCAACTGGTACTTCCTCGGCGCAGCCCGTTCCGGTGGTCGGTTTGGCCTGAGTGAATAGCCGAAGAATCGAGTGGCCCACGACAATAAGATGAACGGAGTCAGTTGTTGATTACAGTTTCACCCAGCTTAATCTCCGAATGGGGAGCCTTGGTAGTATTCCTCAGTGTCCTGGTCACACAACTTGGCGCGCCGGTGCCGGCCGCGCCGATGCTTCTGTTAGCTGGCTCTCAGGTAGCTGCTGGTTTCGTCTCTTTCGGTTCCGTATTCGTGGCAGCGGTCGCTGCCGTTCTTATTTCGGATGGGCTGTGGTTCGCGCTTGGGCGGCACTATGGTCGTCGCATCCTCACACGCCTGGTCCGAGTGTCTCTATCGCTGGACTCAAGTATTCGGAGGACTCACGCCTGGTTCGAGCGTTACGGGGCTCCCCTGCTGCTCGTGGCGAAATTCGTCCCCGGCCTCGGCCTTATCGCATCTCCGCTTTTGGGTACCACTAAGATTGACAGAAGAATCTTCTTCTCGTGGGACATCGCTGGCAGCGCAATGTGGTCGGGAGCGTGGCTCGCCGGAGGTACTCTTTTTGGCCCACAGTTGACCAGGATGATGAGTCTGGTCAGTGCGCATGGCGTAACTGTGGCCGAAGTGTTCCTCGCGGTCGGAGCATCTTTCGCAGCATACCGGTGGATTCAGCGCCTGCGTTTTCGTCGCTGGCTCGCGCATATTCGAATCACACCACAGCAGCTGGATGAGATGATGCGGTCCGAGCGTCCGCCTGTCATTCTCGATGCTCACCCGCAAGCAATACGCCGGGCAGAACCGCACCGCATCCCCGGCGCGATACCGATTGACCTGACATCACCCGAGAAAGTTGATGGGGCGCTGCTTGAACACGACCTCGTGGTGTATTGCGTTTGCCCTAACGAAGCAACGGCGAAAAAGATTTCGCAGCAAATGCGCCGAAAGGGATTCCGGCATGTACGCGCCTTGAAGGGCGGTCTTGATGCGTGGGAACATCACGGCTATCCAGTAGAGTCGCTCCCGATGGCGGCCGGGCAGGAGGGCTCTGGAGACGATGACAAGGACGAAGTAACTGTGCGTGCCGTTGCTCCGAATTGAGCGACGACTACGGCAGGAAGACTGAGCCAAGGGAGGAGTTCGGTGTGCCAGCCAGCCTCTTCGACCCGTCCCCAGAAAGTATTCGCGGCTGGCCCTCGTCGGGCAACTAAGGCAGAGGCTCTACGCGGATGAACTGGAACCGCCCGAGAGGATGAGATAAAGCTCTCAGCCGATTTCGTGAGCAGGTTTGGCCTTAGTCTAAGGTCGAAGCTTCCCGCGAGACTTTGCATCTGTACAATGGACGACAGAAGTTTCCGGGAAGGTTGGTGGGCAGGCGCGACGAACATCCCGCCGAGGATGTCTTCTCTTTCGATAGATGCGCGAGAAGCGGTAGCCCGCTGCGATTGGGCCATCACATATCAAGGCACGCTGTCCGCGCTAGATAGTCAATGACGAAACGCTTACCCGTGGCTGAAGTCGCGACCGCACTCTTTCACGCCATCCCGCATGATTCGGAGATGCAGCAACTACGGGAGCGCACGGACGCCATTTTTTGGGTCAAGTCGCGAATGGCCCGCTACGGCATTTCCCTTGATGACCTGGTAGCCGCCGGATGCTTCTCAGAACGGCCGTCGTCCAAGTGTGTCCGCTATAGAGACGCTGCTGGTCATACCTGGGATGGCACCGGTGACTTACCCGACTGGCTGCGGCGCGCCGTAAACGCCGGCCAATCAGCCGACCATTTTCGGATTTCTTGACCGGTCTGCTGCGCGAGGTCGCAGAACGCTGAGAGCGTATTGGAAGGCAGTTCCAATGCGATGAGGATTCACCCCATTTTCCTTGCACCCAATCCATCCTCCCGATCCATCGATTCAATTGGTCAGGGCCACAGGGCGGAGATACACTGCATTGTCACCCGTCGGCCGACCACAAAGCGCCCGACGTGATAGCCAGCCTTTCCATTGAAAGGCTGTTGGGGTGACCGCTTCATTGGTCGGCTAGAGACGGCAGCGATGAGGGGAGGCTGGTTGCTGTGGGGAAGAGTTGGGACGCCCAGCACGCGGGCGAAGATAGCGCGTGACTCGAACGCCTGTCCGAGTCATCCAGACAAGGCACGACGGAAGGCACCGCACGCGCGCAGCATGCTAGGGGCCTTCGGCTATACGCTCGTATTAGCGCGCCTACTCGCGCTCTTACAATATCGGCTGCCCGAACGCCGCCCGTCCTCATAGAAACTCGTTTATCCGTCTGCAAATATCCCAAATGGGTAGGCCGAGACGGAATACACCAGATTCAGCGATATGAGAACCAACGGCGCCAAGAATAGCGGCAGGCCGAGGGCTGCTATTAACTATCCGGATGAATGAATGGCGCCATTTCTAACATACTGTCCGCTGCAGTACTCCTCGCCTCGCGCGTGCCACCACTAATATCGAACACCTTAATCCTGATATAAATGGTTTTTAATTCCCGTCCGGACACTTGCCAAGCTTTGAGTCCAGGCAAACGAGTCCGGCTCCTGCTCAGTCCCGACAGGCGCAAGCCCCCCGCCCTTCGGCTGTTGCTATTTCACAAAACAATACGCAGGGCGGCAGTTTATGGCATAGAGTTCTTTCTCAAGATTCGACCGCGAAGCGCAGGTGTCATGAAGCGCATTGCCGTGCATCGGTTCGCACGACCACCTTCGCCCTAGGCCATGTCATTGGTTGGCCCTATAGACGCGGCAAGAAGAGAACTCGGATGTTGGAGGGGGTCATGAAAGACACGAATGAACAGTCGCTGCGTTTCCAGGTCGAAAAATGGCTCGCGCCTGGTTCCACGACATCGGTCCGCGTAGTTGAATTCAGTCGCACCCATGCGGGCCAGAGACGCTACGTATGCGTCGAGAGCGCGCAACCGGCGGGGTTACGCACGTTGTTCTTCTTTCGGCACGATGATGGCTACTGGCGCGTGTTTCCGCCTGCAGTCTCTAGGATGAGTGCCTACCGTCTTGCCTTGTGAGCGGCTCATTACCGATTCGTCGCAAGCAGATATCAAGCGGCAATCACCCAACTAAGACTTGAGCTATGAAGAACATGCTTGCTGATTCCGGCATTTCGCTCTGCGTTGCCGGCCGGGAAACCGTGCCCGCTAATGATGGTGACACCCCTTGCGACGCCATCGATGAGACGGATGCTGTTCCGCCTATGAATGCCGCCAAGGCCGGTGCATCAGCACTGTTTGCCACGTACCGGAATTGCTGCCGCGCGTTGAGTCAGGACTCAACCCTTACGCCACTCGAACAGCGGGTGGTCTTTCTCGTACTCGCAGTTGTCAGCGGCTGCAACTACGAGGCGTCCGACGAGGACGCCTGCACCGCCAGTGAGACGTTTAGAAAGATAGTGGCCGCAATCCGTGCCGGCAGGCCTCTCGCTGATGCCCGGCTTCGTGCCCTGGTTAGCTTTACGCGGACCATGTTCATACATCGCGGTCGCCCTAGCGAGCATGAGGTCAAGACCTTCTTGCGTGCGGGCTATCGTGAAGAAAACATTCTGGACATCATTCTGGCAATCGCGGCAAATACGCTAGATAGCTATACCAGCCACGTGTTCCATTCGAAGGCCAGCGGGCCCGCGTTGTCGGTCGGCTAAGCACTGGTTTGCGCCAGCACATCAGCGTCCCTATCAAGCATGGCGGCTTACCAAGACGCCTGGAGGCAGCACGCCAAGCTCTAGAGACCACACCCAGGTCATTCGTGGCACCCATCCAGGGGACAGCGCGGCCACGAACCTAGTTTGAGGACAGAGTCAATGACAAAGGCCCTTCGAAACTCGAAGCCTTTGAACCCCCGACCGGGGTTGGCCGTCAAGAGATTAAGCAATGGCCTTGGCTCAAGGCTGGTGTTTGCATGTTCAGCCGAGCTTTTCCTTCAGGAAAGCTACGACGTAAGGGGTCGCTGCAGCCGCGACGGTTGACGCGGTGGATGGGTCAATCCCCATTTTCGCCGCGAGCGACTCAGCGACACGGCCGGTCAGGATACCTTCACCGCCCTCCACGAGCGACTTGAGAAAACCATCACCTCGAACCAGACCCGCTGCGAATGCCGCGAGAAAACTCTTGCCAGGATGCTCTCCCATCAGACCGGCATTCTGCTCCTCAGCATGGGCATGCGCGGTCTCCGCGACCTGGCTGAGCATTTGCTGCGTATCGTCTGCACTGAAGCCCTGAGCGGTCAGCGCCTGTGCAGCCTGGCTGCCGTGCTCAGAGGCAAGAAATTCAGAAACGAGTTGCTGTACGTCCATGGAGTGCTCTCCTTCGGAAGCTCCGGCATCGAGACCTGAGCCCGGGGTTAATGGGGATAACAAGCGAACGGCGAAGCCATCCGCGTAAGGTGACAGGCCACCGTTAGCGCTAATACCGCAAAACGGCGCTTGCGGCGACCATCGGCGGCTTGTAGCTCAGGCCATCTGAAAGCTTACTACGGCTTGCCATAGGTGCGCCGATTCTGGTACAAGCCGCCATCGTACGGCAACACGACGCAACCGGCGAACAGCGTAGATGCGGCAATTAGCAATGCGAGAGAGGCATTCGTGGCGCTTCCCTCATCTTGAACAAGTGCGGAGAGGCCAGGCTGGCTTCCCAGCAAACCTGCGCTCTCCGCAAAGCTCCAGCACTCAGGCTTCGTTGCAACGGCCTTCGCCCTCGCAACGGCCCCTCGGTTCGCCCGATGGGAGCAACTTACTGCTTCTTCGTCTTGTCCACGCTGGCCGCTGCCTTCACGGCTTCGGGCTGCGCCTCGGGCTTCGCCGTATCTGCCTTGGCCTTCACCTTGTCGGAATCATTCTTTGCTTCAGGCTTCGCCATACCAGCCGCTGTATGGACGGCCTTCGTCTTGCTCGCCTTGTGGTGGGTACCCTTGACGGCGGACTTACTGGCATCAGCCTTTACGTCAGTCTTCCCCTTGTTTGCGCTGGCTTGAACCTTGGCTTCATCGCCCTGCGCACTCTTCTTGTCCTTGTCGGCATTTGCCTGTGTGGCGCTCTTTTCCTTGACGACCTTCACCTGGTCTTTCGTCGCCCCTGCTTGCGGCTGAGTCGCGGAAGCTGGCACACCAGTCTGCGCGAAAACGGTACCGACGAGAGCGGCGGAGGCGAGAGCAGCGAACAGCTTCTTCATGACGTGAACTCCTGAGGAATTTATGGCAGCTCGGCAATGCGCCGTGCTTACCTGCAAAAACGGTACTGTCCAGAGCCGAGTTGACTCAGAACTCGTGACAATCCGTAAGTTTTGAAACAGGCAAGCTGAGGTCTTGAGCCCGGACGGATGTGCCTTCACCCTCAGCACGAGCCTTCGTCAATTCGGAAGTACACCGACCTCGGTCCACGCAGAAGATGCTCGGCTGTGTTGTAGCCCCAACAGTACGGCTGGACATTGAGCGAATCAACGTCGCCGTTACAGAAAGTCACTGCTGTGCGAATCCGCTAATACACCGTGGAGCCGTGCTGACCTAGAGTCTCTGCAAGAGGAAAAGGAGAAAATCATGCGAAAGGCCGCATCGCTCTTGCTTCTGGTCGGCGTTACCGCGCTTGGCTCCAACATGGCCGAGGCGCGCGTGGACGTCGGCATTGGTATTGGCATCCCTGTGACGGCGGCTGTCGCCCCGCCGCCCGTCTACTACGAGCCAGCTCCCGTGGTCGTTCAGGCGCCGCCCGTAGTAGCGGCTCCGGCCTACTATTACGACGACTGGCAGGGCCGCGCCTGGAGAGAGCGCCAATGGCGCGAACAGCGATGGAGGGCGCACGAATGGCGGGAGCGCCGGCGGGAATGGCGGCGCTGGCATGACGAGTACGATGACTAGCATGCGCGAGCGCTAGACGTCGATAACGGTCGGGACGCCGAGGCGCTAGTTATCACTCATTAGATTTGCAGGTGACTCTATGAGGCCGCACCATGCGACCAAGGCAGACCTTCGAGAGGTTGAAGCATCGCTCCGGTCGTGTTCACTACCCGTTGGCGGAATGCATAGCGAAGCGGTGCGATCTCATGTCAGCCGGATTGAGGAACTACCAATGCGCAAAGCTCGCGTCATTCTCTATATTTCGCGTAGACATCTCGACAATGTCTTCAGTTGCCCTGCACGTGGCAGATTCGCTCGGAAAAGAGAAGGCGGTTTCCAAATTTCGCTGACCACCGCTCTCGCCTACCGAAAAGCGAGTCACAGGGGATAAATGCGGCGGCGCCCTACCTCAGAGACGGTCAGGGCCGCTAATGTCGGACTAGCAAGAAGGCGAGTCTGCCGAATCGCCACCAGCGTTGCGCGGCGTCAACCCGGCTGAAGACAACGTGCCGAGTGAAGCTATGCCGCCAACCTGCCTTGGCCGCTCCATCCCCCGACCTCTGGGTTTTGAAGCCCAGGGGACAATGGAGACAATGCTCGAGGTGTTCTCGAGCGAGAGGACTCCACACTGGGCAATCACCCTGTATTTGCGTTACAGATTTTTACAGTTGGAAGTACCAAACCTCACACCGGTAGCCGGTACAGTTACGCCCGACCAGCCTTGAGAAAGAGATGAAGCGACTTGCAATCATTGGTGCGTTTGGTGGTGCAATGCTGGCAATCAGTTTGCCAGCCCAAGCGCATGTGAACGTCGACATTGGCATCGGAGTGCCGGGCGTCGTTTATGCCGAACCCGCACCGGTCTATGCTCCTCCGCCCGTATATGTTGCGCCACAACCGGTCTACGTTCCTCGGCCCGTGGTCGTTGCACCAGCACCCGTCTATGCTCCCTATTGGCGGGGACGCCATGATGACGATGACGACCAAGGCGAGCGGCACTGGGGCAGGCGTGGCCATCGGGACCACGGGGACCATGGCCGGCATGGACACGAGGACTAAGAAACTAAGCCGTCCGAAAGCTAGAAGAATTGCAGCATGACAACTGCAAAGGACACTCCGGCGTTTTGAGCGCCGTCCCGGCCAGGCGCGTCGGGCGGCGGCGTCGACTCTATGCTGGTGCCTGCCGTTTTGCGACGGAAGACCATGAATCGCCCTCGGCTACCTTCGCGCATCCGCGCAAAACGGCAGCCAATGGTTCTTTCCAGTGCTACTCCCCAATCAGAAACTTCTCAGGACGCTTGCCAAGCCAAGCCGGCTTGCGGCCACGGCCGGACCAAGTAGCACCAGTCTTGGGGTCCATATATTTTGGCGGCAGCGCTGACTTTGCCTTGGCAGCGGGCTTGCCCACCTTGCCAGCAGCCGCCGGGCGGCCACGGCGACGCTTAGGCTCAATATCATCGACGGTCAGCTCATACTCGGCCATCAAAGTCTGGATTTTCTCGATAACGCCGGCAATCTCGCTGGCGCGAGCCTCTGCCAACTGAGCCTCGAGCGCTTCTTTCTCTGCAATCAGTTGTTTGTATGTGGCCATTTAAAATATCCCTTTGCTTCGTTGGTGGCTCACATCGTACAGCACTCTTCTGAGTTTTCACTGGACTTTGCGAGTCGAACCTCTCCGTGGGAGATTAGGTAGCTGCTGAATTATCCCTTTCTGAGTGCTATCCTTCCGGCCCCTTTCCTCGCAAAGAAAGGGATAGACAGCCAAAGGAAGGAATCAATGCATCTTGTTTCACGGCTGGCCGCAGCCGCCGCCATTTGCCTTAGCTTCACCGCCCCGGTTCAAGCAGCAACGGACTTTGACCGTTGCCCGCAGTTCTTTGCACAAGGGGCCGTCCCGCAGGTCCGAAGCCAAAACCTTAAGCCGCGCGCCTTGTGTTTTGATGCGTTTGCCGTCTTGCATTCTGGCACGACGAAGACGCCAGTCTATGTAGCCGAGCGACTGAATGCAGAGCAAGTCGCTGACGCCCAAGACGAAGAACGGACAAACCGCTTCTTCGCTGATGCTCGACTACCGCGGGTAGAACGCGCTGAGCTCAATGACTATAAGAGCTCCGGCTATGACCGAGGCCACATGGCGCCCGCTGGAGATATGCCCAATGCCACAGCCATGGCGCAGAGCTTCTCACTTGCCAATATGGTGCCCCAGGCCCCACAAAATAATAGGAGGAGCTGGGCAGGCATCGAGAAATCAACGCGCAAGTACGTCCGGCGTGCCAAGGGAGATGTGTACGTCATTACTGGACCGGTGTATGGGGCTGCCGCTCCAACCACCATCGGACCGGACCAAGTGTGGGTGCCGCAATTCCTCTTCAAGCTCGTGTATGACTCGACAACCCATCGCGCTTGGGCGCATTGGATTGAGAACTCGGACTCGGCGCACGCTGGACAGCCCATTACGTATCGTGAGCTCGTCAAACGAACTGGCGTGGACTTTCTTCCCGGTGTCCCAATAGCGGAATGACGCTCAGCCAAGCCATGCTGACGTTTTATTGTCATCATCAAGCCGTGCCTCGCTGACACCGGCGGGCCCTGCGGCCCGCCTAGCAATCTTCTCCAAGCACATGCTCTCGAGCTACGAAATCGCGAATGCGGAAACTTGCCGCGGCGGTTAGCGTATCCGCATTGCGGCACCGCAACAGCGATTGGCACGCAACATGAAGTGAAGGAGGTCGCACGTATGACAACGGCATGCGCCATAAGCAAGACCGAAGCGCTGCGACTGCTCGAAACCGACGGAATGCGCGATCTTTCCGTCCGGATGCGGGATATCGACGATGTAGTCGAGTCCGATGAATGCAGTGTTAGTCATGGTCTGGATCGAACCGTTGTGGTGAGGCGGCCGGCATGGCCTGCGGCCGCCATGGATCTCAGCGCGGCTCGGCCACGGCCAGCATCCAGGGATGCGCTTCGCGCAGTGCCGCCTGGTACGCCTCGATCGCGGCCCCGCGCTTCAAGGTCAGGCCGATGGCATCGATCCCTTCGAGCAACAAGGCGCGTTCGCTCGGGGGCACGGTGAACGACAGGCTGCGACCATTCGGGTGCCTCACCGAGCAGGACTGCAAGTCGACGGTCAGCTCCAGCGTCTCGCGCTCGGCTTCGGCCGCCAGCGCGGCAATCTCGTGCGCGGGCAGCACCACTGGCAGCACGCCGTTGCGGTAGCAGTTGTTCTGGAAGATCGCGCCGAACGACGGCGCGATGACGCAGCGGAAGCCGAACTGCCGCACGGCCCAGACGGCTGCCTCGCGCGACGATCCGCTGCCGAAGTTTTCGCCCGCCAGCAAGATCGTCGCCCGGCGGTAGGGTTCGCGATTGAGCACGAAATCGGGGCGCTCGGCACGCTTGCCGCCTGTTCCCTCTTCATAGCGCCACGGCGCGAGCAGCTTTTCTCCATAGCCCTCGCGCCCGGGCGAGTTGATCTCGCGCGACGGAATGAGCAGGTCGGTATCGATGTTCGCTCGCATCAGCGGCGCGGCGATTCCCTTCAACTCGATGAACTGTTCCATGTGAGACTCCCTAGGACAGCAGCGGACGCGGATCGGCGATACAACCGGC
Organism: Cupriavidus sp. LA-1; assembly: GCF_055385985.1. Classification (NCBI taxonomy): domain Bacteria; kingdom Pseudomonadati; phylum Pseudomonadota; class Betaproteobacteria; order Burkholderiales; family Burkholderiaceae; genus Cupriavidus; species Cupriavidus sp. LA-1. The sequence goes on from NZ_AP031387.1 coordinate 1,993,510, forward strand.
GATGGCCGAGGCGGCCACCGTGGCCGGGCTGGCCAGGTGAGAGCGCACGCCCGGGCCCTGCCTGCCCTCGAAATTGCGGTTAGTGCTGGTGATCACGCGGCGCCCGGACTTGCCCGGCTGGTCGAAATTGTCGCCGCCGGCGAAGAAGCACAACGAGCATCCGCTTTCGCGCCATTCGAAGCCCGCTTCCGTGAACACGCGATCCAGGCCCTCGGCTTCCGCAGCATGCTTCACGCTGGTCGATCCGGGCACCACGATGGCCTTGACGCCGGGTCGCACGCGCCGTCCTCGCACCACCTGCGCGGCGGCGCGCAAGTCAGGCAGGCGGCTATTGGTGCAGGAGCCAATGAAGGCCGCGTCGATGGGAGTCCCCAGCAGCGGCTGCGCGGGGCGCAGGTCCATGTAGCGGAGTGCGCGCTCGGCATCCGCATCGTCAGGGATCGGCACTGCGCCGTCGATGCCCACGACGTGGCCGGGATGGGTTCCCCAAGTCACCTGGGGAACAAGCTCCGCGCAGTCCAGCTCCAGTTCCTTGTCCCAGCGCGCGCCGTCGTCCGAGCGCAGTGCAAGCCAATCCGTCACCGCGGCCTCCCAGGCCGCCCCCGACGGAGCAAAGGGCCGCCCGGCCAGCCATTCGACCGTGCGCGCGTCCGGCGCCACCAGGCCGGTCCAGGCACCAAACTCGACCGCCATATTGCACAGGGTCAGCCGTCCTTCCACATCGAGCGCCCGCACAGCCTCGCCGGCGAACTCGATGGCATGGCCGTCGCCTCCGCTGACGCCAAACCTGCCGATCAGCGCCAGCACCATGTCCTTGGCTGATACCCCCGGCGCGGCGCTGCCGCGGAACGACACCCGCATGGTCCTGGGCTTGCTTCGCACCAGGCATTGCGTGGCGACCGCGTGCTCGCCTTCGGTGGTGCCGATGCCCCAGGCCAGCGCGCCGATGCCGCCAACCGTGCAGGTATGGCTGTCGCAGCAGACCAGGGTGGTGCCCGGCAAGGCGATGCCCAGCTCCGGTGAGATGACATGTGCGATGCCCTGACGGGGGTTGCCCAGGTCGAACAGGCGGATGCCCGAGCGCTGCGTGGCGGCGCGAAAGGCCTGGATAAAGCCGCGCCCACCCTGGACCAATGTGTTGTCACCCCGGCCCGGCTGGGTATCGACGATGTGGTCCATGGTGCCGAACACCAGCTCCGGATGCGCCACGCGATGACCCGCTTCCTCCACACCTGCCAGCACGCGCGGCCCGGCGCGGTCGTGCAGGAAGACCCGGTCCACATGGAGCAGCGCCTGCTCGCCTTCCAGCCGGGCCACGACGTGCTGGTCCCAGATTTTCTCGATGATGTTGCGCGGCGATGCATGCATGGCAGCCACCTCACCGTGCGGTGCCGGGATGCTGCAGGCCGGCCAGATAGCGCTGCTCCAGCGCGAACACCTCATTGAAGCCGACCAGTTCGAGCTGCTCGCGAAAGTCCGCCAGCCGTGCGCCGGGGCCACCGGCGTAACCGTTGGCACGCAGCGCCGCCAGTGCGTCGCGCATGCCCTGGATGGCCGCCAGCATCAGCGTACCAGGCACGCTCACGCGCGCGATGCCGATGCGCTGCATCTCCTCGAACGTGAAGGCCTCGGGCGACCTGCCGCCTTCGACCACATTGATCGCCACTGGCCCGCGAATTCCCTGCACGGCCTGCCGCGCCAGCTCCCTGGACGTCATGCCGTCCACGAAGATCATGGTCGCCCCGGCCTCCAGGTAGGCATTGCCGCGCCGGATCACTTCCTCGATGCCGCCTACGGCAAGCGCGTCGGTACGTGCGTTGATCACGAAATCCTGATCCGTGCGCGCCTCGGCGCAGGCGCGGATCTTCTGCACTGCCTCATCCAGCGGCACGATGGACTTGCCCTCCAGGTGGCCGCAGCGCTTGGGCATGACCTGGTCCTCGATATTGACGCCCGCGCAGCCAATGCGCTCGAACGCCTTGACTGCATACCAGGCGTTGACGGCATTGCCGAAGCCGGTGTCACCGTCGGCCATGACCGGCAGGTCGACGGCATCAACGATGTGCTGCGTGGCCGCAACCATGTCGGACATCGAGAGAAAGCTGTAGTCCGGCAGCCCCAGCCGGCTCACGGAAATGGCGAAACCGGAGCACTGCACAGCGGGAAACCCTGCCTCTTGCACGATGCGGGCGGATAAGGCGTCAAAAGCACCCGGCATGACGAGGAGTTCGGGGGCGTGGATCAGTTTCTGAAGCAATGCGGTCTTTCGCATGATGAGTCCGGCTGGTCGTAATGCGAACAGTATGTATGCATATATAGAATTTTTCAAGAAACTTAGGCATTAAATAGCATTAATTCTGCTACTATGCATACATACACAGAAAAGGAGACTGCACATGCCTAGCCTCACATCCGTCCGTCGGACCCGTCCCGTCCTGCTCCTCGCGCTCGTGTGCGCCATCTGCCAGGCGCCCCGGGCAAACGCTGAAACGAGCGCCGCATGGCCGGCGCGGCCGCTCTCGCTGGTGGTGCCCTTCCCTGCGGGCGGCACCACCGACACGATCGCCCGCCTGCTGTCGAAGAACCTGTCCCGGCAGCTGGGCCAGTCAGTGGTGGTTGAGAACAAGAGCGGCGCCAGCGGCACGCTGGGTGCCGCGCAGGTGTTGCGCGCGCCGGCGGACGGCTACGCCTTGCTGCTGGGGACGCCCGCCGAGCAGATCAACGCGCCGCTGATGATGTCGCGTCCGCCCTACGATCCGGCCCGCGACTTCGCACCCGTGGGCTGCGTCAGCCGCGGCCCGAACGTGCTCGTCGTCAATCCAGGATTGAAGGCAAAGACTCTGGCGGACCTTCTGCGCATGGCACGGATGCGGCCAGGGCAGATCAATTTCGGCAGCGCCGGCAATGGCAACACTTCCCACCTGTCTGGGGAACTGTTCGCGCAGACGGCCGGCATCGTGCTCACGCACATCCCCTATCGCGGCAATGCCCCGGCCATCGCGGACACCATCGGCGGCCAGGTGCAGATGATGTTCTCCAATCCAGCCACCGTGCTGCCCCATATCCGCGGCGGTACCCTGCAACCGCTCGCGGTGACTTCGCGCGCACGGATTGCCGCGCTGCCGGACGTGCCCACGCTGAAGGAGTCGGGCATCCCGGTCGAGATCTATAGCTGGACCTGCCTGTTCACGCGTGCCGGAACACCGAATGCAATCGTCGGCAAGCTCCACGGCGCCCTCGCGCAGGCGCTCGATGACGGGCAGCTCGTACAGGCGATCGAAGCCAGCGGCGCCGAGAAATTCCCCTCAACCCCCGATCAGGCCAGCCGCTTCCTTGCGGGCGAGCGGACAATGTGGGGTAATCTCATCCGCAGCCGACATATCCACACCGACTGATTTTCCGATTCAGACAGATGTCTTCACCCGAAACTTCCCGGACCCGCGCGCTCTCGGTCGCGGAAACCCTGCGCAACCGCATCTTCGACGGAGAGATTCCGCCCGGATCCCACCTGATGGAGGTCACACTGGCCCAGGAATTGGGTGTCTCCCGCACGCCGGTGCGCGATGCGCTGGCCCGGCTCGCCGACGAGGGCCTGCTGGTTTACCAGCCCAATCGTGGCTTCCTGGTCCGGCGCTTCCAGCCCAAGGACATCAAGGACGCCTTCACCGTGCGGGCCACGCTGGAGGGACTGGGTTGCCGACTGATTGGCGAGCGCGGGCTGATGCACACCGAACAGGAGCGCCTCAGCGAACTTCTGCAGGCGCAGCGGCGAGTGCTGCACGAGGAGGAGTGGAACGACCGGCAGGCCTTGCTGTGGCAGGACATGAATCTCGATTTCCACTACACGTTGCTGGAGCTGGCGGACAACAGCTGGCTGACCGACGCCGTACGCCGCGCGCGCCAGCTGCCCATAATTTTTGACAGCAAGTCACGTCCCCATGACCAGGACGCGTTGATGCTGCTGTACCAGCGCGACCACAGTCGCCAAGCGCTGGCGGAGCACTACCGCATCGTAGACGCGCTGGCGCTGCGCGAGGTCGGCCGCGCCGAAGCACTGATGCGCGAGCACATCCTTACCAATCGCGACGTGCTGATCCGCTCTCTGGGGGCGAACGGGCCAGGCGGGACCACGCAGCTGCTTGACGGCCGCTGAAGTCGGGCATGGCTGTACTGCAGTCAAGCCCGTCCCCCACGACAGGGTTACGCTCTTTACGCAATGCTCAACACTGCACGCTCTCCAAGCTACCTGCATTGCCACTTTCCCTCCCGCCCAAGCGCCACCGCCGCGTTATTCAAGCCATGAACCCATATCGCTACAGCGACAGTGAAATTGCCGCCGTCTATCGCGTCATCCGGGAGCGTCGCGATATGCGCCACTTTCGGCCGGACCCGCTCGATCCTGTCTTGCTGGAACGCTTGCTGCATGCTGCGCATCTCGCCCCCAGCGTCGGCTTCATGCAACCCTGGCGCTTTATCCGCATCACTGACAGGAGCCTGAGAACGCAGGTCCAGGCGTTGGTCGATGCCGAACGCCAGCGCACCGCGCTTGCCCTGGGCCAACGCCAGGACGAGTTCATGCGACTCAAGGTGGAGGGCATCCTGGACTGCGGGGAAGTCCTGGTGGCAGCGCTGATGGACGGACGTGAGCGGCATATCTTCGGTCGGCGCACCATGCCGGACATGGACCTCGCTTCGGTGGCCTGCGCCATCCAGAACCTCTGGCTTGCGGCGCGCGCCGAGGGAATCGGCGTGGGCTGGGTTTCCTTGTTCGACCCAGAACAGCTTGGCCGGCTGCTGCGGCTGCCGCCCGGTGCCCGGCCAGTGGCTGTGCTGTGCCTCGGCCAGGTCGACACCTTCTATGAGAAGCCGATGCTGGAACAGGATGGCTGGGCCAGACGGCAATCGCTGGACGAGATGGTGTCCGAGAATGGCTGGACCAACCCCAGCCCCCCAATCGCCCGGGCTGATGGTTGATCCGGCAGTTGTCTTCTCAGAGGCCAGTTCTAAGACGCTGGTCCGTACGCCAGAGGATGCTCCGGCTGACGAGAGCGCAGCCGAAATGTCTGTGGCGAAAATGCCTTAGCCCCCTTTTGGGGGGCGTCAATCAGGCCGGAATGACACATAGTAGCCAGGATGCGGGCGTGCACGCCCATACGAAGGACTTCGCATGAGGCGGGCCATGTCCGGTATCGAGGCCCACGTGCCCACGAGTCGAGCGAGGCATGATCACGATGTGACGCTTTCGGCTCGCGCCGGCCCGGCTCCACGCGGTGAGCACGGGACTAGAGTACGTGCTGCTTGTCGGGTTCGCTGACCTCGACTAGCCTGCTATCGATGTCGATTCTTCGCTGCGCTGCGATACTCATTTGATGCCCGAACGCTCGACCACCCGCTATGGCAAGGCGCTGCAGCGCCTGCGCCAGATCTTTTCCCCGTTGAACCTGGGGGCGGCGGCGTGGCTGATTGCAACATGGGCGTTCGTGGCGTTTCAGCTCGTGAGCGAGCGGGACCGCTTGCTGCACGACGCCGCGGAGCGTACCCAGGCGGAGGCCAGGGCGTTCGGCGCGTACTCCAAATCCAGCATCCTGCGGCTGTCCGAGTTCCTCCTTGACCTGCGGGCCAGCTGGCTGGTCGGCCAGCCGGGATTCATCGAAATGGTGCATGAGCGGGAAAACCTGGTGGTGGACCTGTCGTTCCAGGTGTCGGTAATCGACAAGCATGGCCTGCTCCTCTACTCGTCCATCGCCCCCCCCGCCCCCGGCGAGAAGGTCGACCTGAGCGGGCGCGAGCATTTCCGGGTCCATCAGATCGCGGGCGGGCGCGACATGCTGTTCATCAGCGACCCGGTGAAGGGCAAGGTTTCGCGCAAATGGTCGATCCAGTTCACGCGCCCCATCCTGCGCGCGGGCAGCTTCGACGGGGTCATCGTGGTCTCGGTCAGTCCGGAGCAGCTCGCCAGCTTTGCGCAGACGTTCACAAACCGCGATGGCGAAGTGGCGTCGGTCATCAAGACTTCCGGCCAGGTCATTGCACGCGTGCCGGCCCTGGAGGGCTCGCTGGCCAGGGCGGTCAGCAGCAGGCCGTACCTCGCCAGCGGGTCGCCCCAGTCTGGTAGTTATCGGGCGGTGTCGGGCTCCGAAGGCGTGGAGCGAGTCTTCGGCTATTACCGTGCGCCGGAGTTCGGGCTCAATTTCGTGGTCGGCGAGTCGGTCGGCCTGGTGCTGGCGCCCTACGAGGTCTATCGCCGCGTTGCCCTGGCCGGTGCCATTGCTTCCACGCTGCTGCTTGGCCTGTTGTACTACAGCCTGCGCCGAGCCATGGCGGAGCGACGGCGCCATATAGAGGAGATGCGCCTGGCGTCGCTGGTCTATTCGTCGAGCAGCGAAGCCATGGTGGTAACGTCGCTCGATGGCACCATTATCGACGTGAATCCGGCCTTTGCCACCGCCACCGGCTATACAGCCGAGGAGGTCAAGGGCCGCCCGGGCTATAGCGTCAGCGGGGCCGGCAATGCGGCTGGGCTGGTCGAACGCCTGCGGGCCACCGTGGCAGCCAAGGGCAGGTGGAGCGGCGAATTCTCGATCCGTCGCAAGGACGGCAGCGAGTTTCCCGCCTACCTGACCGTGGATACCTACCTGGCCCACGCGTATGGCGAGCGCCGCCGCGTTGCGCTGATCCATGACATGACCGAGAAGCGCCAGGCGGAAGAAGTCATCCGGCACCAGGCGAATTTCGATGCGCTGACGGATCTGCCCAACCGCCGCCTGTTCTTCGACCGGCTGGAGCAGGAGATCGAGCGCTCGCGCGGCATGCAGGATGCGCTGGCGCTGCTGTTCATCGACCTGGATCGCTTCAAGGAGGTGAACGATACCCTCGGCCACGACCAGGGTGACCAGTTGCTGCTGGAGGCGGCGCGGCGCATTGCGGCATCGGTGCGCGCGTCGGATACCGTGGCGCGGCTGGCCGGGGACGAATTCACCGTGATCCTGCCCGCGGTGGGCGATGCCGACGTTGCCGGGGGCGTTGCCCAGGCGATCCTGGAGCGGATTGCCGCGCCTTACCGCCTGGCCGGCGAGCTGGTGGTGGTGTCGGCCAGCATCGGCGTGGCGACCTACCCCAAGGACGCCGACAACGCCGAGGACCTGCTGGTGTGCGCCGACCAGGCGATGTTTGCCGCCAAGGAAGAGGGCCGCAATCGCTGGAAGGTCTTCACCCAGGCGCTGCTGCAGGCGGAGAGGGAGCGCCTGCGCATCACGCAGGACCTGCGCACGGCGCTGGCGTCCGGGCAGTTCGCGCTGCACTACCAGCCCATTGTCAATCTGCAAACGGGCAAGGTCTGCAAGGCCGAGGCCCTGATCCGCTGGGACCATCCGGTACGTGGGCCGATCCACCCGGCCGATTTCATTGCCGTCGCGGAGGAATCCGGCCTCATCATCGACATCGGCCGCTGGGTGCTGACGGAAGCGCTGGACCAGCTTGCGCGCTGGCAGGTGCTGCTGGGCAATGGCTTCCAGATCTCGGTCAACAAATCACCAGTGGAGTTCAGCGCGCCGGCGAGCGGGCCCGAGTCCTGGTCCAGCATGATCGAGCGCAGGAACGTGCCGGTGGGCAGCCTCGTCATCGAGATCACCGAAGGCTCGCTGATGGAGCAGAACGCCGATGTCATGGACCAGCTCTCCCGCTTCCAGGCGGCCGGCATCGAGATCGCGCTCGACGACTTCGGCACCGGCTACTCGTCCTTGTCGTACCTGCGGCGCCTGGACATTGACTACATCAAGATCGACCAGTCCTTCATCCGCTCGCTGACGCGGGGCCCGGACGACGTGGCCTTGTGCCGCGCCATCATCAGCATGGCGCATGCGCTGCGCATCCGCGTGATTGCCGAGGGCGTCGAGACCGAGTCGCAGCGCGACATCCTGCTGGCTGCCGGCTGCGACTACGGGCAAGGCCACTTCTTCTGTCCGCCGGTGCAGGCCAGCGCGTTCGAGGCCTTCGTGAGCGCCGTGACCTGAGGCGGACGGCGTTCTTCGGTGCCTTGGTCGGGGGCTCGTCCGGGCTTCGTCCTGCGCGTAGTCTCCGCGCTTCCCTCGTACAACTGCCAGAATTTTTCCGGTTCAGGAAAGATTATTGTGGATTTTGAAACCGACCATTGTGATCGTAAGGGTTTACCGTCACAAGGGAAATCCCTAATATGGCGTTGATCGAATGCCGCAGTGCAACAGCACTGAACCAAAAGGAATGGCATTCACCAGCTTGAAGAAAGAGGTAAGCCATGAATACCAATCGCCGTGCCCTGGTCGCCGTCGCCGCACTCGCCGCCACCCTGGCGGCTGCTCCGGTGTTTGCCAAGAGTGGCAAATTCGATACTTACACTGACGGCGCGCGGTCCGCAAAGTACGATGTTTACACTGACGGCGCAAAAAGCGGCAAATTCGACACTTATACGGACGGCGCCAGGTACTACATTGCGTCCGACCGCGCCGCCCTCTGAGGGCTGAAAATCCTGGTCGGGGACACCCTCCCCCAAACCCGGTTTCGCTCTCCCGATCCCCACACTTCCCCAGAGTGTGGGGATTTTGCTTTTTGGGAACCAGCACTTTCAGATCCCGGTCGGCCCCCTCGGCCAATCGGCATCCGTCGAATCCGGCATAATGCCCGGCGCACCATGGCACTATGGGATTGAACTGGGTGATGCAAATGAAGCCGGACATCTCTCGCGAAGAGACCTCACAAAGCACGGACGGGGGCGACGACTGCCCATTGCGCTGGTTCGACGCAGATCGGGGTGCATTCGAATCGCTCGAGCGACTGATTGCCGAGCATCCGGCGGATTTCTTTGCCGGCGAGCGTTTTGACCCGGTTGGCGCGTGCGCCACACGCGAGGCGGTGTTCGCGTCGGTTGAGCTGCCCGAGACGCCGACATCGCCGCAAGCGCATGCCGATCATCTGCTCAACGACGTGTTTCGGCACGTGATGCCCGTGGCATCGCCCACTTTCGTCGGACACATGACGTCGTCGCTGCCGTCGTTCATGCCCTCGCTGGCCAAGGTGGTGGCAGCGCTGAACCAGAACGTCGTGAAGCTCGAGACCTCGGGCGCGCTGACTGGGCTCGAGCGCCAGGTCATCGGCATGCTGCACAATCTGGTGTTTGCCCAGGACAGCGCGTTCTATGCAAGATGGCTGCACGATGCCGACCACGCGCTGGGCGCGGTCTGTTCTGGCGGCACGGTCGCCAACCTCACCGCGCTATGGGCCAGCCGCAACAAGTTGCTGGGCGCGCGTGAAGGCTTCGCCGGCATTCATCGCGCCGGACTGGTGGCTGCGCTGCGCCATTACGGCCATGACGGGCTTGCGATCGTCGTCTCGGAGCGCGGGCACTACTCGTTGCGAAAGGCAGCCGATGTCCTTGGCATCGGGCGCGACAATCTCGTGCCGGTCGGGGTCGATGCGGACGGTCGCATGCGCATCGACCTGCTGCGCGACACCCTGCGCGACCTGCAGCAGCGCAACATCCGGCCGATGGCGATCGTCGGCATAGCGGGGACGACAGAGACAGGCGCGGTCGATCCGCTCGACGCGATTGCGGATGTTGCTCAGGAGGCCGGCTGCCATTTCCACGTGGATGCCGCATGGGGCGGCGCAACACTGCTGTCGGCGCGCGAGCGCTGGCGCTTCGCGGGCATCGAGCGTGCCGATTCCGTCGTCATCGACGCGCACAAGCAGTTCTACGTGCCGATGGGTGCCGGCATGGTGCTGTTCCGGAACCCGGCGTGGACGCAGGAAATCATCCAGCATGCGAACTACATCGTGCGCAAGGGCTCGGTGGACCTGGGGCGCCACACGCTCGAAGGATCGCGCGGCGCGGCGGCAGTCATGCTCTATGCGAACCTGCATCTGCTCGGCCGCAAGGGGTTGGCGCAGTTGATCGATCGCAGCATCGATAACGCCCGCTACTTTGCATCCCTGATTGCGCAGCAGCCGGATTTCGAGCTCGACAGCCAGCCGCAGCTTTGCATCCTGACCTACCGCCATGTGCCCGAGGCCGTGCGCGCCGCGCTGGCAACGGCTTCGGCCGATCGGCGCGAGAAGATCCTGGACGCGCTGGATGCGCTGACCATCAGCATTCAGGAAATGCAGCGCGATGCCGGCCGCTCCTTCGTATCGCGCACGCAGTTGACGTCGACACAGTGGGGCGGCCGCCCGATTGCCGTGTTCCGCGTGGTGCTGGCCAACCCGGATACGACGCATGCCATCCTGCAGGACATCCTCGACGAACAGCGCGCGCTGGCGGCGGCCAGCCCTTGCATGGCGCCGCTGATGGCACTGGCGGGGGCGCCGGACGCCGCGTGAGGCATTTGCAGCTGGCGGGCGCCATTCGTCGCGCTCGAAGCAGGCGTTGGATCAGGTAGGGGTCGCGGCATGGGGCAGGTGGCGGGAACAGCGAGCTCGGCTGCTGCTCGTCATGTAAGCGCACGAACACCTGCCGGCCTGGTTCGCGTTCCGGCAATCGCCGGCTCGCGAATCGGCATTTGAGCCGCGCGGCTGCCGCCTCTACCATCAGTTCCAGCGGTCCGGAAAACGCAGCGCACGCCGGCGCGGACAAGAGATCAGACAAGCACCCTCCCAGAGTGGTGCACTGAAAGGGCACCCAGTTCATGACACCTCCCGCACAGATCACGATGACCCTGGAACGGGGCCTTCATGTGCTTCGTGCCTTCCGTGCCGAGCGTACGCCGCTCGCAAACAGCGAGATCGTCAAGCGTACCGGCCTGCCGAAAGCGACAGTGTCGCGCCTGACCACCACCCTGATCGCTCTGGGCTTCCTGCGCCGCGTTGCCGGCAGCACGCAGTTCGAGCTGGCCCCGGCTTCCCTCCACATCGGCGACACCTACCTGGAAACCAACCCGGTCACCGATCGCGTGAATCCCTTCCTGCAGGAACTGGCGGACCAGCTCAATGTGTCGGTCGCCCTTGCCGTGCCCGATCAGCTCGACATGCTCTATATTGCACATCGAACCAGTTCGCGCATTGCGACCCTGCGCCTCGGCGTGGGCTCGCTGCTGCCGATGGGTTGGACGGCGAGCGGCCGTGCCTGGCTGTGGGGGTTGCACCCCGAGGCCCGGCATGAATACCTGGAAACGCTCAAGCGCGCAGATGGCGCGCGCATCGCCGAACTCGAACGCGGCGTCGCCGCGGCCTTCCAGGACCTGCAGACCCTTGGGGTCTGCACTTCCCTGGGCAAGTATCAGCGCAACGCTTACGGGATTGCCCTGCCTGTCACGGTGGGACGTTCGGCCACACTGATGTCGCTGAGCTGCGGCGCGGTTGAACTGGAGCCGGACATGGCAGCCATCACAGAACGCCTCGCGCCTGTGCTGAAGGCCGCGGCAGCCGACCTCGTCGAACTGCTGCGGGATGTTGATACGCGGATCTGACGGTCAATCCGTGGCGCCCTCTCCGGGCGCCACTGCTGCATCAGTGACGCGTGCTCATGCGCTCCTCCAGGGCATGCGCCGTCGCAGCGAGCCTCGGCCCCAACTCCCGCTCCATCCTGGCGCGATTCATGCGCGCGCTGCGCCCAACGCTGGCCAGCACCACTGACGGATGTCCCGGCACGCTGACAGGTACCGCAACCGAAGCCAGCTCGCGCCCGCAAGGCGACATGCAGAAGCCGTACTGATGGAGTTGTGACATACCCTCGGCCATCTGCCTGCGCAGCGAGGGCCAGTCACGGCCGCTCTTGCGTTCGACGTTGCTCTGGAGGTAGAAGCGCTCCCGTTCCGGCAATGCGGCGAGCAGCGCCCAGCCCATCGGGGACGAAGCAATCGGCACGCGGATCCCGGCGGCAAGGTGCGTGTCGAGATGGACGTTCTTGCCAACCTGCGATTCATTGACGATGACATCGAGCCGGTCGCGCGCACCCAGGATGACATGGGTATCGCTGGCGTCGGCGAATTTCTGCATCTCGATGCGGGCGGCGCGTTGCACGCTGTCGCCCGAGACGGCCGCGTAGCCCAGGGTCAATGCTGCCGAGGCAAGCCGGTACTTGCGCCGGCTCTCGTCGTAGCGCACATAGCCGAGTGCTGCCAGGGAATGCAGCATCCGGGACACGGTAGGAGCCGGTATGCCGGTCTCCACGACAATCTCCTGGTTGCCCATCCACGGATGCGCAGCGCTGAATGCAGCCAGCACGGCCAGGCCGCGGGCCAGCGGCACCACCCGCACGTCACCCTGGTCGAGATCACGGTTCGATTGCTTCACGGCTTGGACGGTTGCCATGGCTGTCTCCATTTTTTCCGGCCCGGCCTTCATTGGACCGAGCCGCTATTCTCGTCACGCCTCAAGGGTAATCAGCAGGCGGCGATGGGCCAAGTTGTGTTCCGCGACGCAGCGATTCGCCAACCGCGATCCAGCACCCCGCGTGCCGGGCGACTGGCTCGGGATGACACCGGCCCGGGCTGCCCGGTCAGCTGAGAGCTCGGCACGCGTCTCAGACCAGGCGCAGGATATCGTCGACCCCGGCACGCTCGGTTCGGTAGCCATTCACCGGGTGTGCGCTGTCGGCGTAGCCGAAGGAGATGCCGCACACCACCTTGCGCCCCTCCGGAATGGCAAGGTAATTGCGGATAAAGCCGGACTGCATGGCCAGCGCAGCCTGCGGCGTCGTGGCCACGCCATGAGCCTGGGCTGACAGCAGGAAGGCACTGACGAAGCCACCCGCGTCCACGGCGCCATACGTGCCCAGTTCCTCCGGCACCGTGACGATCGCCACATGCGGCGCACCGAACAGGCGGAAGTTTTCGAACGACTGGCTTTCGCGCCGCTCCTTGTCGCCGCGACCAATCCCCAGCGCTTTATAGAGCTGAAAGCCGGCTTGGCGACGACGGTCGAGGTACACGCCCCGGTATTCATCCGGAAACGGGAAGTCAGAGTCCAGTTCGGGGTGCTGCCGCACCTGCTCCATCAGCGCATTCCTGAACCTTTCAGTGCTCTCGCCCGAAGTAATCACCAGATCCCAGGGTTGCGTGTTGCACCACGAGGCGGTGCCGCGCGCGGCGTCGACGATGCTGCGGATCACGTCCTCCGGCACCCGCTCGCGCAAATAGGCGCGGCACGTGGCGCGCCCGAAGATCAAGCGCCGTAGCGCATCAATATCGGCATGGTGTGCGGTCATGGGGACCAGTCCTTCCAGGAGTTAGTTCGTGCCGGGCGGCAGCCCTGGCGATGCTCGCCAACCTTCCCCGAACACGAGAAGGTTGGCGCCATGGCCCATCAGAACGACTTGCGCAGGCCCAGCACGTTGCGGGCCACGAACTGGTCAATAAGACTTCGGCAGCCCGAGCTTGCGCTCGGCGATGTTCGACAGGATAAGCTGCGGGGTGACGGGCGCAATGTAGCCGATCCAGGCTTCGCGCATGAAGCGTTCCACGTGATATTCCTTCGCGTAGCCGAAGCCGCCATGCGTGAGGATCGAGGTCTGGCAAGCGTTCATGCAGGCCTCGGATGCCAGCAGCTTGGCCGCGTTGGCCTCGGAGCCGCAGGAGATCCCTTTGTCGTAGAGATCGGCAGCGGCGAGCAGCATGTGGTTGGCAGCCTCGAGCTCCGCCCAGTTGCGGGCCAGCGGATGCTGGACACCCTGGTTCTTGCCGATCTGACGGCCGAAGACGACGCGGTCCTTGGCGTATTGCGTGGCAAGCTTGAGCACGGCGCGGCCGATACCGACCTGCTCGGCGGAGACGAAGACGCGCTCCGCGTTCATGCCGTGGAAGATATACTTCAGGCCCTTGCCTTCCTCACCGATCAGCGAGTCCTTGGAAACGGGCAGATCGTCGATGAACAACTCGTTGGTGTCGACAGCGGCGCGGCCAAGCTTGTCGATCTCCCGAATCTCCACATATTTGCGGTCGAGCTTGGTGTAGAACAGGCTCAGCCCTTCGCCGTGCTTCTTGACCTCTTCGACCGGCGTGGTGCGCGCGAGAATCAGCATGTGGTCGGCAACCTGCGCGGTCGAAATGAAGACCTTCTTGCCCGAGATCAGGTAGTTGCCATCGGGCTGCTTCTTCGCCACAACCTTGAGCTTGGTGGTATCAAGGCCCGTGTCCGGCTCGGTGACCGCGAAACACGCCTTGTGTTCGCCACGGACAAAGGGCGGCAGCCAGGCCTTCTTCTGTGCATCCGTGCCGAAATGCACGACCGGCTGCAAGCCGAAGATGTTCATGTGGATCGTGGACGCGCCCGCTTGCCCGCCGCACTCGGCCACGGTACGCAAGAACAGCGCAGCTTCAGTCACGCCAAGGTTCGCGCCGCCGAACTCCTCTGGCATGCAGATTCCGAGCCAGCCGCCGCTGGCAACAGCCTCGAAAAACTCGTGCGGAAACTCGTGGTTCTTGTCCTTGTTCCGCCAGTACTCGAGCGGAAAGTCCGCACAGATCTTTTCTGCCGCATCAATAATGGCGAGCTGATCGGCGCTGAGTTGGTAATCCATCGCTTTACTCCAGCAGTTGTCGGATCATGCCTTGTCGGCAGGGCGCAGCATCATCAGGCCGGTGCGCACGGCAGTGCAGACGATTTCGTCGCGCTGGTTCTTGGCAACGTGCTTGAAGGTGACGATGCCAGAGTCCGTGCGGCTCTTGGAGATGCGGGTTTCGATGATTTCAGTCTCGACGCGGATGGTGTCGCCGTGGAAGGTGGGCTTGGGGAATGCAATCTCGCCAAAGCCGAGGTTGCCCAGCGTGGTGCCCAGCGTGGTCTCGTACACCGTGATGCCGGCCACCAGCGCCAGCAGGAACATGCTGTTGACCAGGCGCTGGCCGTAGAACGTATTCTTGCTGTACTCGGCGTCGATGTGCAGCGGTGCGCAGTTGTAGGTCATGGCCGAGAACAGGACGTTGTCGGTCTCGGTGACGGTGCGGCGGATGGCATGCTCGATCACCATGCCGGGCTTGAATTCTTCGAAGTAAAGGCCTGCCATTTGTCTATCTCCTTGGGTGGTCGCAATCAGTTGTTGAACGATTGTGCGAGCTCGATGATTTCGCGCGCCGTCTTCACATGCGCGATGTCGATGTGCTCGCCGTCATAGATGCACGAGGCGCGACCCTCGGCCTCGGCCTTTTCCAGTGCGTCGATCATGCCCTGGTAGAACGCCACTTCCTCCTCGGTGGGGCTGTAGGTCTTGTTGACGATCTCGACGTTGGAGGGGTGCAGCACCAGCTCGCCGCTCATGCCAAGCTGGCGGTCGTTGGCGGACGAGACCTTGAGCCCTTCGAGGTCATGCACCTGCTGCCATACTCCGCCGATGGGCAGCTTGCCCGCGGCGCGGGCGGCCATCACGATGCGCGACTTCAGGTACAAGGTCTCGCGCCCTTCGAGCGACCAGACGGTCTTGAGGGCGCGGGCCACGTCGGCGTTCTTTGCCGTGGCGCCGACGATGGCGGGCACGCGCTCGTGCTGGGCGATCTCGTAGGCGTATTGCAGCGAGCGGGCGGTCTCCAGCAGCGGAATCACGCGGGTGTGGCCCACCGGCATGCCGGCGCGGTATTCGGCCTCGGCCAGCATGGACGAGACGGTATGAATGTCCTCGGGGCCGCAGGGCTTGGAAATCACAATACCCTCGACCACCGGATGGACGATGGCCAGGATGTCTTCGAAGTCGTACAGATGCGCGCTGCGATTGATGCGCACCCAGATGCGCGGCTTCTGCCCGGCCAGCCAGTCCAGCCTGGACTTGACGATCTCGCGCGCCTCGACCTTCTGGGCCGGCGGCACGCTGTCCTCCAGATCCAGGATCAGCGCATCCGCTTTGGATGCCACAGATTTCTCGATCCAGCTCGACTTGTTGCCCGGCACGAACATCATGGATCGAATCGGTTTCATGGCACTTACACTCATCCTGGTCTCCTGGTAATGATTGCTGCCTTACAATCGTTAGATGAACGGCGAAAAATTTTTGGGAAATCCCGTGGCCTTGATGCTAGATGGGCCAGGTCGTTTTACTCAAGTAGTGACTGGCGAACCACTGATTCGCATTGCGCGAACCGGCGATGCGCGGTTGGCTTCAGCCCGCCGGATGGCGTCTCGGCAACCGTTGCAGGCAGCGAAACTTGGCCACCACCTCGTTGCGCTGGTTATAGGCGCGACGCTCCAGTTCGATCAGGCCGGCGTCGGGGCGCGCGGGGTCTTCGCGTTTGTCCAGCACCTCGCTTTCAATATGGATGGTGTCGCCGATGAAGACGGGCCGCGTGAAGCGCACGTCGCTGAAGGCAACGGTGCCTGACTCCGGGCCCCGCGCCAGTCCGGCCGCACCGATGCCGCATGCCAGCCCCAGCAGGAGGATGCTGTTGACGGCACGCATGCCATATGGCGCGGCTTCGGCATACGCCTGGTCCACGTGCAATGGCTCCATGCCATAGGTCAGCGTGCTGAACAGGAGGCTATCGGCCTCCGAGATGGTCTTGCGGATGGCATGCCGGCTGGCGCTGCCAATGACAAAGTCCTCGAAGTAGCGGCCGGTCGCGGCGTCGGACATGGGTGCGTTCCCTTGAAAGGCGGGACTTGCATGTGCATGCCACGGCGCAGCGTCCCGTCACGCTTCAAGGGTAACCAGCAGGCGGCGAGGCGCCAAGTTGTGTTCCACGACGCGGCGATTCGCCAACCGCGATCCGGCATCAGGCATGCCGGACGGCTCAGGATGATGCCGGCTCAGGCTGCTCGGTCAGCTGGCGGATCAGTGCGCGCGTCGCCGCCGTGATCGCCTTGCCGCGGCGCGTGCCGATACGCACGCTGCGCGTCGTCCATGGCTCGGGAATCCGCAGCACCGTCGAACGCGTGCTGGCCTCGAGCGAGACCATGCACTCCGGCAGTATGGTCACGCCAAGGCCCGCCTCGACCAGGCTGCGCGCCGCCTCGGGGCCATTGATCGTGAACTTGGGATGCAACACCCGGCCGATCTCGCGCGCGGCGCGGTTGACATCGGACATCAGCGTGGTATTCGGGTGCATGGCAATGAACGGCTCGCGGATCAGGTCGGCGAAGGCGACCTCAGGCTGCTCGCCCAGCGGGTGGCCATGCGGCACCAGCGCGACCAGGCGGTCGACGCGATACGGCAGGCTGTCCAGCGGCTCATCGTCTATATCCGGGCTGACGATATACACCGCCAGGTCGACATCCCCCGCCACCACCGAACGCACCAGGTTGGTATTGGCGTCCTGTTTCAGCTCCAGTTCGACCAGCGGGAAGTTGCGGGAGAATTCGCCGATCTCGCGTGCCAGGTACTGGATGATGACGGCGCCCGTGGTGCCCACGGTGACGTGGCCACGAACGCCTTCGGAGAATTCGCCGAGTTCCCGGCGCATGTCCTCCAGGTTCTCGAACAGCAGGCGCAGATGGCGCGCCAGCACTTCGCCGGCCGCGCTTGGCGCCACACCACTGGGATTGCGCTCGAACAGCTGCACGCCGGCGATGTCTTCGAGATCCTGGATGCGCTTGGTCGCCGCGGAGGCGGCAATGTTCTCGCGGATGGCGGCGCGCCGGATCTGGCGCTCCTCCACCACCGTCAGGAACAGCCGCAGGGTGAACAGGTCGACCCGCCGGGTCAGGCCATGCACGCTCAGCGTGCTCATGGTGTCTCCTTCAGTGGTGGAACCGATCTGCCGCCGGGGCAGGCGTCGCGCGCATGCCGCATAGCAGCATTGTGCCGCGTGCGCCGCGAATCGCACCGCGAGTATACCGTCATGTCCGGCGGCCCTGCACGGCTGCCGCGGCTAGTACTGCTCCCACAGGCGCGGTGTGGTGCAGCTTGCCGTGGGCGTTGAATACCAGCGGACGAATGGCGTCCAGCTGCACCATCTCCGGCCGGGCCCGCGCCTGGGGTTCGGTCCGATTGGCGCCGCCGCCCTCAAAAATCCCCGAATCATCGATAGCCGCGCGATGCAAGAGGCTTGTGCTTTCGATTTCCGGAACAAGCGCGGCATCCCGATTGCCTGGGGCGATACCCGACGCTTTAATCGTTCGCAACGAGTGCCCGCCCTCTTCTCATCAGCCAGCCAGGCGGCCGCCCGATTCGTGCCGTGGGGTCGCCCGTCGGACTGTTGGCGAGCGCCCCCGTGATGGCTAACCACCCACAAAGACCTGCCATGACGAGATTTCCACGCCAGAATTCCGAAGACCCGATGGCCACGCTGTGCCGCATGGCATTGCAAACGCAGTACGAGGACCTGCCGGCAGACGTGATCCGGCATGCCAGACATACGTTGCTGGACGCCATGGCCGTCACCATCGGCGGCTCGGCGATGGACGGCATACCGGCGATCGTTGAGCTGGTGAAAGACAAGGGAGGCAAAGCGGAAACCATGCTGCCCTTCTATGGCGGCAAGGTCCCCGCCGCGGAGGCGGCGCTGGCCATCGGGCCGATGCCGCGCGCCATGGATTGCGGCGACCTCCATGAAGAGGCCGGGCACGTCAGCGAATACATCGTTGCCAGCCTTCTGGCCGCGACGGGCCTGCGGCAGAACGTGACAGGCAAGGAGTTCCTCGTTGCGCTGGCGATCGGCCAGGAGATCCTGATCCGCCTGGGCTCGGCCTACAAGGTCATCAGCCGGGCAGTCAAGGCCAATGATTGCGGCGGCCACTACATCTTTGGCGCGGTTGCGGCGGTCGGCAGACTGCTGGGACTGACCCAGGAGCAGCTGGAAAATGCACAGGGCATCGCGCGCACCATGACGCAGCCGCATACGATGGCCATCTACGCCCCCGCCACGCTGATGGTCCGCGTGCATCACGGACTGGTGTGCCAGGCGGCGATCACAGCGTGCCAACTGGCCGTGCGCGGCATCACCGGACCGCGCCAGGAGGTGCTGCTAGGCGCCAATGGCTACCTGAGCACGGCCCGCTGGGACACGGAACCCGAAGCGCTGACACGGGATCTCGGCGAGCGCTGGGAACTGGCGAGCATCATCACCAAGGGCTACAGCGCCTGCTATTTCTCGCATTCCTCCATCGACGGCATCCGTGACCAGATGCGCAGCCATGGCTTTGGCGCGGCCGATATCGCGAGCATCCACATCGATGTCTCCACGTCTGGCTGGCGCGCGGTCTGTGAGCCGACCGAAAAGAAGTGGCAGCCACGGACCGTGCCGGAATGCCAGTTCAGCCTGCCCTATGCCGTGGCCACCGCGGCGTTCGACGACAAGGTATTCCTGGAGTCCTACAGCGCCAGGGCCAGGGAGCGGGAGGACGTCCGCGAACTGATGACGCGGATCACCGCATCAGAGGACCCCTCCGTGTCCGACTGGGGCGCACGGCTGACCACCAGGCTGCGCGACGGGCGCGTGGTCAGCAAGGAATACCTCTACGTGAAGGGCCACCCCGAGAACCCGTTCAGCGAGCAGGACTTCATGGCCAAGTTCAGGCTGTGCGTGCCCTACTCCGCGTACCCGTTGAGCGAAGAGCTCGTCGACACGCTCATCGATGACATCCTGCACCTGGAACGGATCGACGACGTGGTGCAGGCCCTGCTCGCGCCGCTGACCCCCGCCGAAGCCTGAACCAACAGGCATGGCAAGAACTACTGGAGACAATGTTCAAATGGAAACGCTCGAACAACGCGTCATGCCGAAGGTGTTCCGGCGCCTGGTCCCGTTCCTGATCCTCTGCTACTTCGTGTCCTTCCTGGACCGCGTCAATGTCGGCTTCGCGGCCTTGCAGATGAACAAGGACCTGGGCCTGAGCGCCACGGCATTCGGTTTTGGGGCCGGCCTGTTCTTCCTGACCTACTTCCTCTTCGAGGTGCCGTCGAACCTGCTGCTGGTCCGCTTCGGCGCGCGCCGCTGGATCGCGCGCATCATGGTGACGTGGGGCCTGGTTTCGGCGGCGACCGCGTTCGTCAGCGGGCCGACCGGCTTTTACATCGTGCGCCTGCTGCTTGGCCTGGCGGAAGCCGGGTTCTTCCCGGGCGTAGCCTATTTCCTCACGCTCTGGTTCCCGTCGGCCTACCGCGCGCGCGTGATGGGCTACCTGCTGGTTGCGGCGCCGATGTCCACCGTAATCGGCGCCCCGATCTCTGGCGGGCTGCTGAACCTGGAGGGCGTGATGGGCCTGCATGGCTGGCAATGGATGTTCATCCTGGAAGCGCTGCCCGCCGTCATGCTCGGATTTATCGCGCTCAGGCACCTGAAAGGCGAACCGTCGGATGCCGCCTGGCTGTCGGCGGACGAGCGCAGCTGGCTGTCCCAGCGCATGGCGGCCGAGGATCGTCAGCGTCGCGCCGAGAGCCATCTCTCGGTGGCGCAAGTGTTCTTCAACTCCCAGATGTGGCTGCTGTCGACGATGGCCTTCGGCTTCTTCCTGACCATCTTCGGCGTGGGCTTCTTCCTGCCCCAGATCGTCAAGTCGTTTGGCCTCAGCAATGTGCAGACCGGGTTCGTGGCCGCGATCCCGTACGTGATCGCTTCGCTGAGCATCGTGTTCTGGGCCAGGCGCTCGGACGCGAGGAAGGAGCGCCGCCTGCATATCGCGGTGCCCGCGTTTATCGCCGGGGTGGCGCTGATTGCCGCGGCGCTGGTGGACGATTCGATCCTGAAGATGATCGCCTTCAGCGTGGCAGCCTTTGGCATCTTCGGCGCCCTGCCGGCGTTCTGGGCCATCAACACCACCCTGCTCTCCGGCCCCGCGTCCGCCGCCGGCATTGCCTTCATCGGGGCGGTCGGCAACCTGGGCGGCTTCGCGGGGCCGTCGCTGCTCGGGCTGTCGAAGGACCTGACCGGAAGCTATGCCGGCGGGCTCGTGATCCTGGCCGCCGTGGCCTTCGTCGCTGCCGCCATTGCGCTGGGGGTCGGCAGGCGCAGCAACCCGTCCGGGATCGCCCTGACACCAACCGGCGAATAACGAACAACCCCGCGAATAACCTCGCGAATAACCCGCTCACCCCGGGGCGCGGCTTCCGCTCACTGTACGGAACCCGAGTCCGCCTCGGATTGACAGCCCCAATGCTTGCGAGGAATCTGGCCACCATGCCAGTGCATGTCGCCATCGACCGGGCGACGCATCAACAACACATTTCCCAGGGGACGCACCTGTGACCACCACCCAATCCGATTCCAGTTCGCCGGCCAACTGCCCACCCCTCGAGCAGGCAGTGGTTCGCCTGATCCAGGACCTGACCTTCGACCAGCTCGATGCGCCGGCGCATGCCGGCGTCAGCCGGCTCATGCGCGACCAGCTCGCGCTGCAGATCGGCACCTCGCAAATGCCCTGGTCGCACCAGGTGCTGGCATTCGCCATCGCCCAGCAACGCCCCGGGCGCAGCCGGGTGGCCGCCAGCACCGCCACCATGAGTGCTGCGGACGCCGCCTTCGTCAATGGCGCTTATGGTCATGGCTTCGAGTACGACGACGCCCACGGCGCCAGCGCCAGCCACCCCGGCAGCTGCGTGATTCCCGCGGCGCTCGCGATCGGCGAGGAACTGGGCTCGACCCTGGAGGAGGTCATCACCGCGATCGTGGCCGGCTACGAGGTCTACACCCGGATCGGCGTGCTGGCGGCGCCGGACCTGCTCAAGCGCGGCTATCACCCGCATGCCGTACTGTCCAGCTTCGGCGCGGCGGCAGTTTCGGCCAAGTTGCGCAGGTTCGATGCGGAAACCACCCTGCACGCGCTCTCCATCGCGCTGAGCCATGCGGCCGGCACCACCGAGTACACCTCCACCGGCGGCTCGGTCAAGCGGGTGCATGCCGGCATCGGGACGCGCAGCGGCATGGTCTCGGCCGACATGGCGCAGGCCGGCATCACCGGGCCGCGCGCCTTCCTGAGCGGTAACAAGGGCTTCTTCCGCACCTTCCTGCAGCGTGGCCCGGGCGATCGGGCCGAGGAGCGGTTCCGCCTCGACCATCCGTTCGAGATCGGCACGGTCTGGCTCAAGGCGTACTGCGCCTGCTATTGCACCCATGCGTATATCGACGCCATCCGCCCGTTCGCGGCGCGCCGCGCCGACATTGCCAATATCCAGGCCCGCATCCATCCCGCCTTCAACGTGGTCGTCGGCACCGCCAATGCCAATGCGTATGAGCCGAAGAACATCGAGCACGTCCAGTTCAGCCTGCCGACACAGATAGCATTTGCCGTGCTCGGCATGGGCAATGGCTACAAGGTGCACCGCGACTACCTGGACGGCAAGCTCGACATGGGCCCCGTGAAGGAAGTCGCGCGCGGCATCGGTATTTCCGAAGCACCGGAACTCGAGCAGCGCTACCCCGGCAAGTTCGTCGCAGATGTCACGGTGACCTTCCGCGATGGCTCGTCCGAGCATGTCTTCGTAGAGGACCCGATCGGCTCGCTGGCCAACCCCATGTCGGAGGCAGAGCAGGACGCAAAGTTCATGGAGCTGACGGTTGACGTGCTCGGCGAAGACCGCGCGCAGACGCTGCTGGCGACACTCAGGAAGATGGATCCGTATATCAAGGCAGCAGACCTGATGGCCTTGACGCACTAAGAACCCATTTCAGAATGAGGAAGGGGCGCGAAGGCTGTTGCCGGGCCGCAGGGCTAGGCGTGGCCGACGCCGCGTGGTCATTCCACGCAAGGAGGCCACAACGACGCCATGCGGCCCGGCAACAGCCTTCCCTTCGGGTTCCATCCCCTTCCTCATTCTGAAATGGGTTCTAAGTCATGGCATCAGGCAGGACGCGCGCCGACCTGGCCCAGCGTGCCAGGTCGGCCGCTCATGATAGTCAGGAGATAGCAATGCAGCAGCACCCCGTCAGCCGCCCGTCCGGCAGCGACGTCGACACCCTCACAAGACTGATGTCCGAGCGCTTCACGTGCCGCGCATACCTGGACAAGGCCGTGCCGGACAAGGTGATCCGAAGCATCGTCAACGTTGCGAAGAAGAGCGCATCCTGGTGCAACGTGCAGCCCTGGCACCTGGTCATCGGCTCGCAGGTGACCACGGAGCAGTTTCGCAATGCGCTGGTCGAGCACGCCGCCAGCTCGCCCGAAGTCGACTCGGACCTGCCCTTCCCGGAAGAGTATCGCGGCGTCCACGCCCAACGCAGACAGGAAACGGGTTACCGGCTCTATGAAGCGCTGGGCATCGAGCGCCACGACCGCGAGCGCCGCGCCAGCCAGGGCTTCGAGAACTTCCGGCTGTTCGGGGCGCCGCATGTGGCGATTGTCACGATGGCCGCGGATCTGGGCCCGTACGCCGCCGTCGATTGCGGCGGGTTTATCGCATCGTTCCTGCTGGCCGCGCACGCGCACGGTGTCGCCACCACGCCGCAGGGGGGGCTGGCCCGGCACGCCAGGTTCGTGCGCTCGCACTTTGGCATCGGCGACGACCGCCAGATGATCTGCGCGATTTCGTTTGGCTACGCGGATCCCGATCATGCGGCGAACAGCTTCAGGACGAGCCGGGCACCTGATGAAGAGATCATGCGGCTGGTGTAGCCACCGGCGTTGTGCGGATCAAGCAAGCGAGCCGACCCTGGTCGGCTCGTTCTCCTTGTCGGAGACCTATCGGCCGGTTTTCAGCCGACCTTTGATTTGGCTTGCGTCAGGGCCACCAATTTCTTCCACCGTTCCAGCTCAGCCGGCGCACTGGCGCGAACCGCGGCGGCATCCGCGATATCGACCTCCAGCCCCTGCCCGATGCAGTAAGACTTGAAAGCGGGCGATGCAGCCGCCGCCGTCATGGTTTTGGACAGTTGCGCGACAATGGCAGGTGGCGTGCCACGTGGAGCCATGACCCAGATCGGCGAGATCAGCTCATAGCCCTTCAGGCCGGCCTCGTCCATCGTCACGACACCCGGAAGCTGGCTCGAACGCCGCAGGCTGGTGACTGCCAGCACGCGCAATCGTCCCGCCTTGATCAGCGCCAGCGACGAGGCCACGCCCCCGAAGCCGACGTCGACCTGGCCGCTCGCCGTATCGACCGCGACCTGCGCCGGCCCCTTGTATGGAACGTGGATCATCTCGATGCCGGCCATGCTGCTCATCAGCGCCGCCGCCATGTGCGACGTGGTGCCATTTCCGGAAGACCCGAAGGACACGCTCCCGGGCTTGCGCTTCGCCGCTGCGATGACGTCCTGGACCGAGCGGAGCCGAGAATTTGCCGCGGTAGTCAGCAGCAATGCGGACATGCCCAGCCGCGCGACCGGCTCGAAGTCCCTGACCGCATCGTATGGCGTCTTCTCGACCCATTGGTTCGAATAGTGCGCGGCGTACGTGCACAGCAGCGTGTAGCCGTCCGGTGCCGCCTTGGCGACGAAATCCGTGCCGATGATCCCGCTCGCGCCCAGGCGGTTCTCCACGACAAACGCAGAACCCAGGGCCTTCGTCAGCTCGGCGCTCATATAGCGCGCCACGACATCGCTGCCCGAGCCCGGGCTGACGGGTACGATGATTCGCACCGGATGGGAGGGATAGGCCTGGGCGAGCACCGAAGCCGGGAACGATGCCGGAATGGCCGCCAGCGCCGGCAACGACTGCAGGAAGGTGCGGCGCATCATCATTGCGTTGCTCCGTTTTGGATGCGGCCGACGGCCGCCAGGTTGTCGAGCTCCTCCCTGGACAGCCATTCGGCCAGTGCCAGGGCGGCATTCTCGGGCGTTGCCGCGGCCGGAGGAACCGGATCGGCGGCGCGCGTACGTGAAAAGCGTGGCGCCGGGCGCGGCTGCATCACGCCATCCACCTCGACAAAGGTGCCGCGCGCCTTCAGGTGCGGATGTTCAAACGCCTCTTCCTGGTCGAGCACGGGTGCAAGGCACACGTCGCTGCCTTCGAGCAGCTCCGTCCACTGCGCACGCGTCCGCGTCCTGAACTGTGCCGCAAACACGCGGCGGGCGGTTGGCCAGTCAGCGCGATCTGCCTGCTTGCCCAGCGCGGACGGGTCCAACTCCAGTCGTTCAAGCAGCTGTTGATAGAACTTGGGCTCGATCGGGCCGATAGACACGTATTTACCGTCGGCGCACTCGTAGACATCGTAGAAAGGCGCCCCCGAATCCAGCAGGTTGGTGCCTCGTTCCGATCCGGTCAGGCCCGCAGCCCGTAGCCCGATATGTACGGCCAGCAGCGACGCCACGCCATCGACGATCGCTGCGTCGACGACCTGTCCTTTACCCGAAGAACGCGCTTCCAGGATGGCACTCACGATGCCGAGTGCGGCATAGACCGAGCCGCCGGCATAGTCGCCGACGACGTTGAGCGGCACCGTCGGCGGCTGGCCCTCCCGCCCGATCGCGTTGAGCAGCCCGGTGATGGCGATGTAGTTGATATCGTGCCCCGCAGTCTGGGCCAGCGGGCCATCCTGGCCCCAGCCCGTCAGCCTGCCGTACACCAGCCTGGGATTGCGCGCGAGGCACGCCTCAGGCCCGAGCCCGAGCCGCTCGGTGACCCCGGGGCGGAATCCCTCGATCAGCGCATCTGCCTTGTCGATCAGCGTGCGAACCAGTTCCAGCTCGGCCGGATCCTTCAGGTCGACCTGAATCGACTTTCGGTTGCGCAACACCAGATCAAACTGCAGCGGCCGCGACAGGCCCAGCCCCGACGGCTCCTTCCGGTCAACGCGGATGATCGTCGCGCCTAGGTCTGCAAGCAACATGGCGCAAAAGGGAGCCGGCCCGATGCCCGCCAGCTCCACGATACGCACTCCAGCAAGTGGTCCCACGATGGTCTCCTGATAGCTATGTCCGGTTTCCCCGCGCCGCCTGTAATGGGCGCGGGAGCGGTCCGTATTGCCGGGGGGCGATCCGCCTGACTCAGGCATCGCCGATGCTCCCCGCGCGTACTTCCGCTACATACCGATCGTGCGCGCCCTCCCCCCGGAACTCAACTCGCCAGCCCGTGCCGTTCCGTGCTTTGAGAGGCGGACCTGCCCTGCTCTCAAAGCACGGAACGGCGCACCAGCGCCGATTGCCCAGCCCGCCGGCCGCGCCTATCTTCGAGGCATAAGAGAGGAGACATTATGTTCAGCAGAAGGTATTTCCTGAAATCACTGGCGTCACTAGGTGCCGTCGCCTGCGCGCCGTCGGCCTTTGCACAGCAATATCCGTCGCGGCCGATTCGAATTGTCGTGCCGGCCTCCCCAGGCACGGCGGTCGACATTACTGCGCGATTCGTGGCCGAGGCACTGGCAAAGAGCCTGAAAACCCCGGTCCTGGTGGACAACCGTGCCGGCGCTGGCGGGCTCATCGGCACGGACGCCGTGGCCAAGGCTCCCGGAGACGGCTACACGCTGCTGTTCGCGGGCGTTCCCCACCTGACCACGCGCTGGTTTACCGCGGGGCCTGTCACGTTTGACCCGGTCAAGGACTTCGCGCCAATTGCCAAGGTGAGCAGTTCCGCGCTGGCGATCGTGGTCAAGGCCGACTCGCCTTACCAGACTCTGGGCGACCTGATTGCGGCCATGAAGCGCAAGCCGGGCGAGATCACGTATTCATCCGGGGGCGCGGGCAGCACTTCTCATCTCTGCTCGGTGATGCTGAACGACCTGACGAAAACGCGCGCCAAGCATATCCCTTACAAGGGCAACGGGCCTGCAGTGACGGACGTCATGGCCGGCCAGGTGGACTTCACCTGCCAGGGCGCGCCGAGCGTGGTGCCGATGATCAAGGTGGGCAAGCTGCGCGGCCTCGCCGTCACCAGCGCTGGGCGCTGGGCTGAGATCCCGGACGTCCCGACATCGGCGCAAGCCGGGGTTGCGGGCTACCAGGTCGCGTCGTGGATCGGCGCTCTGGCACCCGTTGCGACGCCGGCCCCCATCGTCGAGCGCCTGTCCGAAGAACTGGTGCAGATCGCCCAATCGCCCGCGTTCAAGGAGTTCTGCGCACATCAGTCTATGTACGTCGATATCGCCGATCGCCGCCAGTTCCTGGCTGACTTGCCGAAGGAGGATGCGCACTGGAAGCGCATCGCGCAACTGTCCAAGGAATCCTGAGTTCGCTTGGGGATGGGCCGCACCGGGCCTCCGGATAGGCGCGCTTTGGCCTGCGCGGCGTTTTCGCAATCGCCAAAGTCCACCATTGGCATTGTCAAACAGCGCAAAACCCGCTTTGATGAAATGCTTTCTGCCGCTCGCGGCGGCCGCTACGGCCTGGAAACCATGTACATCGGCGGCGGCCAGGGCATTGCCACGGTCTTTGAACGCTACTGAAGCCACCGCATTACTCCTGACCAAGGCACGGCCCTGTTCACAGCGTAACGAAGACGGCAGGTCCGTGCCTGCCGTCCCGCCACCTAGGAAAACCTGAAATGATCCGCGATAACGACACTCTCGAAGCCCTGCTTGACAGCGTGCGCCGCTTTGTGCGCGAACGCCTGGTGCCCGCCGAGGCACTGGTAGCCGAGACCGATGAGATCCCGCAGGACATCGTGCAGGATATGCGCGACATGGGCCTGTTCGGCATGACCATCCCCGAGCGCTTCGGCGGCCTGGAACTGACCATGGAAGAGGAGGTGCGCGTGGTCATGGAGCTGTGCCAGACCTCGCCGGCGTTCCGCTCGCTGCTGGGCACCACGGTGGGCATCGGCTCGCAGGGTATCCTCATGGATGGCACGCCCGAACAGCAGGCCGCCTGGCTGCCGCGCCTGGCCACCGGCGAGATCCTGGCTTCGTTTGCGCTGACCGAACCGGATGCCGGCTCGGACGCCGGCTCGCTGCGCACGACCGCAATCAAGGATGGCGACCACTATGTGGTCAACGGCACCAAGCGCTTTATCACCAACGCGCCGCAAGCCGGCATGTTCACACTGATGGCGCGTACCAATCCTGACATCAAGGGATCGGCCGGGGTATCGGCATTTATCGTCGACGCCAGGACGCCGGGCATCAGCTTCGGCAAGCGCGACGTGAAGATGGGCCAGAAAGGCGCGCAAACCTGCGACGTCATCTTCGAGAATGTGCGCGTGCCCGCCGCCAACCTGATCGGCCTGAAGGAAGGCCAGGGCTTCAAGACCGCGATGAAGGTGCTGGACAAGGGGCGCCTGCACATCGCCGCCGTCAGTGTCGGCGTGGCCACTCGCGTGCTGCGCGACGCCCTGAACTATGCGCTGGAGCGCAAGCAGTTTGGCCAGCCCATCTGCGAATTCCAGCTGATCCAGGCCATGCTGGCCGACAGCCAGGCCGAACTCTATGCGGCCGAATGCATGGTGATCGACGCCGCTCGCCGCCGCGACGAGGGCCGGAACGTTTCCACCGAAGCCTCGTGCTGCAAGATGTTCGCCACTGAGATGGTGGGCCGCGTGGCGGATCGCGCGGTACAGATCCTCGGCGGTTCCGGATACATAGCCGAATACGGCATCGAGCGCTTCTACCGCGACGTGCGCCTGTTCCGCCTCTACGAGGGGACCACGCAGATCCAGCAGGTCATCATTGCCCGCAACATGATCCGCGAGGCGCGCGACGCCTGAAGGTCGCCGTGGCCGGCCTGGAGCAACGGGACACCCGTGCGTCACGCGCGGAGCGACCGTTTTCCAGTCCGGCCGCGTGGGCACACTCCCACAAACGTTAGGTAGATTTTGCGCGCCCGATGCAGTAACTTCCATGGGGAGTATCCCCGCAACCCTGTCAGGAACCCGGCTCAGGCCCTCATAAGTCATGACAAAACGCCAGGCCAACGCCACCACTGTGGACACCCGCGAGAAGCTGATGCGCCTGGCGGCGCGCGCCTTTGGCACGCAAGGCTATGCCGCCACGACCATGCGCGGGATTGCCGACCAGGCCGGCATCGAAGCGGCCAGCATCTACTACCACTTCTCCTCGAAGGAAGAACTGCTGGACGCGGTGATGGAGCACGGCGCCCAAAACATCTTTGCGCACACGCAGGCGCGCATCGCGGCGCTGCCGCCAGGCGCCGACGCTGAGCAGCGCTTCCGTGCCGGCCTGCTCGGCCTCTTCAGCGCGATGATCAAGTATGGCGACTACACCCTGGCGCATGGGCGCCAGCTGGCCGAGTTGCCGGACAAGGTGCGCGAGCGCCATCTCAAGCGACGGGCCCAGCATCAGGCATTCTGGAGCGGCATGCTGGAAGACCTGCGCACCGAAGGACACCTGCGCGAGGACATCGACATCGCCCTGTGCCGCGTGTTCGTCCTGAGCACGATCACTTCAGTGCAGACCTGGTTCAGCCCGAAGAAGGGTTCGCCCGAAAAGGTGATCGACGAACTCTGCGCCATCCTGTTTGAAGGCGTCCGGCCTAAGCAGGTGCGCAAGCCGGCGAGGCGGGCGCAGGCTGTGGCTTCGTGAGCCAATACGGCAGCAGCACCTTCCGATCGCGGACCGGGTTCCCCCTCTCCGGCATTCGGGAGAGAGGGAGAATGCCCCCAGCATGCCGGCATAGTTATCCTGCCTTCGCCTGAGACAGCGCCACCAGCTTCTTCCAGCGCTCAAGTTCGGCCGGCGCATTGGCGCGTGCTCTGGCAGCGTCCTGGATGTCGATCTCCAGCCCCTGGCTGATGCAGAACGCCTTGAAGGCCGGCGCCGCGGCGGATCTAGTCATGGCGTCGGACAACTGCGTGACGATTGCCTGCGGCGTGCCGCGGCGGGCAAATGCCCAGATCGGGGTGACCAGTTCATAGCCCTTCAGGCCGGCCTCGTCCAGGGTGGGCGCGTCGGGGAAATAGCCCGACCGCTGCTTGCCGGTCACGGCCAGCACCCGCAAGCGCCCCGCCTTCACCAGCGGCAACGACGTGGCCACGCCGCCGAAGCCGGCATCCAGCCGTCCGCCCGCCACATCGATTGCGACCTGCGCCGGCGCCTTGTAGGCAACGTGGTTCATCCGGATCCCGGCCATATTGCTCATCAGCGCCGCCGCCATCTGCGGCGTGGTGCCATTGCCTGGTGAGCCATAGGACAACCCGTCCGGCTTGCGTTTCGCGGCGGTAATGAGGTCCCCCACCGTGTGCAACGGCGAGTTCGCCGCAGTGACCAGCACCATCGCCG
Organism: Cupriavidus sp. LA-1; assembly: GCF_055385985.1. Classification (NCBI taxonomy): domain Bacteria; kingdom Pseudomonadati; phylum Pseudomonadota; class Betaproteobacteria; order Burkholderiales; family Burkholderiaceae; genus Cupriavidus; species Cupriavidus sp. LA-1. The sequence goes on from NZ_AP031387.1 coordinate 2,023,436, forward strand.
AGGTCGCCAGGCGGGCGATCGGCTCGAAGTCGCCGACCGCGTCATACGGCGTCCTCTCCACGAACTGGTTCGAGTAGTGCGCCGCGTAGTTGAACAGGATCGTATAGCCGTCGGCGGGCGCCTTTGCTACCAGATCGGTGCCGATGATCCCGCTGGCGCCCATGCGGTTCTCGACGACGAACGACCCGCCCATCGTCTTCGCCAATTCCGCGCTCATGTAGCGCGCAACGACATCGGTACCGGAGCCCGGGCTCAGCGGCACGATAAAGCGGACCGGGCGGGACGGGTAGGCCTGCGCAAGTGCCGACAGCGGTAGCGCTGCCAGCGCGGGTAGCAGCTGCAGGCAAGTACGGCGTGAAATCATTGCGTTATCTCCTGTTGGATCAGACGGTGGGGCAATGGTTAGACGATCCCCGTTTCGCGCAATGCCTGGATCTCTTTCGGGCTGAGCTTGAGCAGCCTGCCGTAGATCTCCTCGTTGGCACCGCCCAGCTCCATGGCAGGCCGGTCGAACTGCGATGGCGTCGCCGAGAACCGGATCGGCAGGCCCATGCCCACGGCGTCCACCGGGCCGAACTCGGGGTGGGCCAGGTGCATCAGCGCGCCGCTGTCATGCAGCCGCTGGTCGTGCAGCACCTCGTCGGGCTTGCGCACCGGCGCGCAGGGCACGCCGCGGTTGTCCAGCAGTTCGTGCACCACCTCGGCCGAGCTGCGCTGCTTCGTCCAGCCCGCGATTATCTCGTTGAGTGCCGCGGCATTGCGCATGCGCGGCCCGCGGCCGCGGAAACGGGGGTCCTCAAGCAGCTCGGGTTGACCGATCGATTCCAGCAGCCCGCGCATCCAGTCCGGGTGGAACGCGACAATCGCCACGTGCCCGTCCAGCGTCGGGTAGACCCCGAACGGCGCGAGCCGGTCGTGGTAATTGCCAGTGCGCGAGGGATAGCCTTCCCGTCCCATGACGTCAAAGTGCTCTTCAGCCACCCACGATGCCAGGCAATCCAGCATCGACACTTGCACATGCTGGCCCTCGCCGGTGCGGCCCCGATGGATCAGCGCGGCCAGGATGCCATTGACGACATACATCGGCGCGACCAGGTCCGCGATCGGCAGGCCGCAACGCGTCGGCGGGCCATCGGCGTAGCCAGTGACCTCCATCAGGCCGCTGAGCGCCTGGACGATGATGTCCATGCCCTTGAGCCCCGGGAACGCACTTGGCTCGCCCATCGCCTTGACCGACGCATAGACGATGCGCGGATTGCGCTGCTTCACCTGCTCGTAGTCCACGCCTAGCTTGGCGGTGGTGCCTTCGCTGAAGTTCTCGAGCACTACGTCGCATTCCTCGGCCAGCCGCATGAACAGTTCGCGGCCCTGCTCCGATTTCAGGTCCAGCGTGATGCTCTTCTTGTTGCGGGCCCGGTTCAGGACCGTCAGCGATACCTCGCCGTCTTCACGCTGGCCAAAGTGGATGCCGTGGCTGCCAACGAACGGCGGGTTGGTCCGTGCGATGTCCCCACCACCGGGCGCTTCCACGCGGATCACCTCCGCGCCCATTCCGCCAAGCAGCAGCGAGCCATACGGCCCGGCAAGCGCCACGGTCAGGTCCAGTACGCGGATGCCTTCAAGTGGCCGCGATTGATTTGCTTGCACTGCTGTCTCCTTTCTTGTCGGTCCGGCATCATGCGGCCGGGCCCTTTCCACTTCCATTGCCTTATGACTGTTCGCTACGCGAGGGCACCGTGCTTTCCGGGCCTTTGGCCGGGACAGGTCCCCGTAACCCTTATTCGATGCTAGTGGAACCGGGCGGTTGCGCTCAAGTAGTCACTGGCGAACCACCGGTTCGCATTGTGCGAATTGCTCGCGGTGCGGATCGTGCGGTCAGACGATTCCGGCCTTGCGCATGACTTGCAGCTGCGAGCGGTCGTAGCCCACCTCAGCCAGCACTTCTTCGGTGTGTTCGCCAACCATGGGCGGCCGCCGCGCAACATCGGGCGGGGTACGCGACAGCACTGCGGGCGGCGCCACGATCGGTGCCTTGCGCGGCAATCCGGGGTAGTCGAGCCAGATGTAGGCGCCGGACTCCTGGATCGACGCATCGTCCAGCGCCTCGCGCGGGGAATAGATCGGCGCCGCCGGGATCTTGGCCTTCTCCAATTCCCGCAGCGCGTCATCGCGAGTGCGGGTGGCGCACCATTGGCCCATCAGGTCGCTCAGGAACTCACCGTGCTCGCCGCGCCGCAGGTCGTCGCTGAAGCGGGGATCGTCCACCAGTTCCGGAGCACCGATCAGGTTGGCCCAGCGCCGGAACAGCGGCTGCCCGATCACCTGGGCGATGATCCAGCCGTCGGCCACGCGGAAGATGTCCGAGGGTCCATAGGAGGGGCTGCGGTTGCCCATCGCCTGCCGGTCGATGGCAAGCGCCGCTTCCTCGATCAGCGCCCCGCTGGACAGGTTCAGCGCCGTCTGCAGCAGCGACGCCTCGACGCATTGCCCGCGCCCGCTGTTGCGCCGCTCGTACAGCGCCATCACTGTGCCGAGCGCGCACGACAAGGCGGTCGAGAAATCGACCACCGGCACCATCGCCTTGGTGGGGCTGTCCGGGGTGCCCGACATGTAGACTGCGCCGCTCATCGCCTGCCCCACCCCGTCGAAGCCGACGCGGTGGCCAGCGCCTTCATGTGAGCCGAAGGCCGTCGAAGCGGTCAGGATGATGCCGGGATTGATCGCACTGAGCGTTGCGTAATCCAGTCCCAGGTTCGCGAGCGTCTTCGGCGGCATGTTCGCCACCACCACGTCAGCCGTCTCCACCAGGCGGCGCACCACTTCGCGGCCCTCCTCGCTGTTGATGTCCAGCGTGATCGAACGCTTGTTGCGGTTGCACTGCAGGAACAGCGCCCCCTCCCCTGAGGCAGTGACCGGCACGATGAACCGGTCTTCGCTGCCACCGACCCGGTCGATCCGGATGACGTCGGCACCGTAATCGGCGAGCAACGCTGCGCAGAACGGACCGGCAATAAAGCGCCCGAAATCGAGGACGCGGATACCTTCAAGCACCTTGGACATCTTCTTTGGCTTCCATCTCACTGGCTGCCTCGTCTGGGTGAGACGACGGCTGATGGAATCGATCCTGACCGCCGGCCCTTCGCTGGTCAATCAAGGCTCCCAGGACGTTCCGTGCATTGAAATTGCCTGGCCGGATCGGCACCGGAAACCAGCGTACCGCGTCGCCCATTTCAGGCGACCGAGAGCCGCCGGTCGGAAGAGCGGAGGATCGCGAGCCGCCTGGCCGCATCCATCGACAAGCCGAAGCGGTCGTAGAAAGCCGAGTCGAGGTCACTGGTGGCAGGCCAGCCGGCGAAGCGCCCCAGAGCAGACAACGCAACATCGCCCGCCATGGCTTCGAGCAGGACCCGCATCAGCCGTTGCGTGCGGCAAAGATCGGTCAGGGCCGTCCCCTGCGCGAACAGCGTGCGGCGTACCTGTGCGGTGGACAAATTCAGCCGCTCAGCGATAAAGGCGGCGCTCCACGCGTACTGTGGCTGCAGGAAAACACGTTTGCAGATACGGTGATGCAGGCAAGCGTGCAGCGCCGCGGGCACCATGTCCTGGATCTCCAGGATACAGGCGGATGGCTGCATGCTGCTGCCGTCCAGGTGCAGGTCGATGGTGTCGAACGGCTCGATGGTGACCTCCTGCCCGGGCAGCAGCAGGCGTTCATACCCCCGTCGCCTGATCACGAGCCTGCCGTGCGTGGCGGCGACAGACAGCGGGAAGGCCAGCAACAGCCGATACAGGCTGACGTGTATGTGGGACTGCAGATGAACGCGCATGGTGGTTCCGAAAGCGGTCAGGGACGATGAACATCATCGCCGCCAGGCCGGTTTCCCGCCTATGCAATTTCCGAACATACCGTTTATCGCCACGACAGGGCGCTGCTATTCGTCGGTACTGCCGACGGCGTCGACCAAGACCGGATCGACCGTTCCTCCAGCAGGCGAAGCAGGTGCATCGCCCCAGGGAAATGCGCCGACAACAAGACCGGATCGCCCGCCCCGTTGTCGCCCTTCCCGCTCAGGCTGTGGTCGTGCGCGGGAACATGGGCGCCCGCTTCTCGCGGAACGAGGCCACGCCCTCCCTGACCTCGGGGCCGCCGAAGCCAAACATCTCCAGCGCCAGCGAGGCGTCGAAGGTCGGGCCTGCCTGGCGCAGCCAGTTGTTCAGCGCATACTTGGTCCAGCGGATCGCCGACGGCGCGCCATTGGCCAGCCGCGTGGCGATCGATACTGCCGTGTCCTGCAGCTCCGCTTCGTCCACGGCGAGCGACACCAGCCCCATCTGCTCCGCCTTCTCGCCGCTCACTGGCTCGCACAGCATCAGGTGGTATTTGGCCTTGGCCATGCCGCACAACAGCGGCCACACGATCGCCGCGTGGTCGCCAGCCGCGACGCCAAGGCGCGTATGGCCATCCACCAGGCGCGCGGTGCGAGCCGCCACGGAGATATCGGCCAGCAGCGCGGCAACCAGTCCGGCGCCGACCGCAGAGCCGTGGATCGCCGAAACGATCGGCTTGGAGCAGTTGATGATGTTGTAGACCAGGTCTTTCGATTCGCGCCAGACGCGGGCGCGCGCCTCGAAGGAATCGATCATTTCCTCGACCATGTCGAAGTCGCCGCCGGCCGAGAAGGCCTTGCCCGCGCCGCACAGCACCACGGCGCCGACGGTGGGATCGGCGTCGATATCGCGCCAGACCCGGGCGATCTCGTCGTGGCCGCGCGCATCGAGCGCGTTCAGGCGTTCGGGACGGTTCAGCGTGATACGCAGCACGCCTTCACCGGGGCGGTCAAAGGCCAGGCTCGAATAGTTTTCATAAGCCGCGCCCGGCGCGGCATTGCTCTTCGACATGGAATCTCCTGAACAAAAAAGTGCGGGTGCGTGTGCAGCGAACAAGGAAATACACACGCCCCCGTCAATCAATGCGCGCGCTCAGTGCGCGGCGGCGGCGCGAATCTCTTCGAGGGCCGGCGGGTTGTCCAGCGCCGACAGGTCACCGGCGGGCACGCCGGTGTAGACGCTGCGGATGACGCGCCGCATGATCTTCGAGCTGCGCGTCTTGGGCAGCTGCGCGACCACATGGACCACAGACGGGCGGAACGGGCGCCCCAGCCGGCCGTCGACATGCTTGCCGACAGCTGCCGCCAGCCCCTCGTTCGTCAGCGCCATGGCAGCGGAAGGCACCAGGAAGACCACGAGCTTCTGGCCCTTGACCGGGTCTTCCACGCCGATCGCCGCGGCTTCGGCGATCTCGGGCAGCTCCAGCAGCACGTCCTCGATCTCGGCCGGGCCAAGCCGCTTGCCCGCCAGCTTGATGGTGTCGTCGGAACGGCCCATCATGAACCAGGTGCCGTCGTCGCGGCGCAGCGCCAGGTCGCCGTGCACCCAGATGCCTGGAATGGTGTGCCAGTAGGTATCCAGGTAGCGCGCGTCGTCCTGCCAGAACGACTGCGTCATGCCGACAAAGGGGCGGCGGATGGCCAGTTCGCCCACGGTATTGGTCAGCGACCTGCCATCGGCATCGACCACGTCGGCGGCCACCGACGGCGAGGCGGTGTTGAACCCGGCCGGGCTGATCGGCTTGACGATCACGCTGGACAGCAGTGCGCCGGACACCTCGGTGCCGCCGGTGTAATTGATGACCGGGCTGCGGCCACCGCCGAAGGCCTTCTGGAACCACAGGAAGTGTTCGGGATCGATAGCCTCCCCGGCCGTGATCAGCAGCCTGACCGTGGACGTATCGCCTTGCGTGGCGATGGCCTCGTTGGCGGCCAGGCCCCGGATCAGCGTCGGCGCCGAGCCGTAGTGCGTGACGCCGTGGCGTTCGACGATGCGCGACATACGCGACCAGTCCGGGTAATCCGGGGCGCCGTCATAGCAGACCAGCGTGGCGCCGCGCAGCAACGCGCACGACATCACCAGCGTGCCGGCAACCCAGCCCATGTCAGCCGGCCAGCAGAACACGTCCTTCGGGCTGACGTTGAAATGCACCGCCGAATCGTGCGCGATCTTCATCGGGAAGCTGCCGTGGGTATGCACGGTGCCCTTGGGCTTGCCGGTAGTGCCCGAAGTATAGATGATCATGAAGGGATCGTCGGGCGACATCCGCTGCGGCGCGGCATCCGGCTGCGCACCTGCCACCTGTTGCCAGTCCGCCACCGTGCCGCCGAAGGCAATCGCCTCACCCGCATGCTTCCAGATCGTGGTGCCGATGTCCGGCAGGCGCTGCAGCGCTTCTTCCACCAGTATGCGCGTGTCGACCCATTTGCCGCGGCGCGAAAAACCAGTGGTGGCCACCAGCGCGCTGGCCGAGCATGACGACAGGCGCGACACGATCGCATCAACGCCGAAGCCGCTGAACAGCGGTACCGTCACTGCGCCGATCCAGGCTATCGCCAGCGCGGTCACGGTCGCCTCGACACCGTTCTCCATCAGCAGGCCGACACGGTCGCCGCGCTTCACGCCAAGGGCTTTCAGGCCCCCGGCGAAAGCGGCCACCTTCCGCGCCAATTCGGCGTACGTGAGCGTCTCGGTCGCACCGCTCTCCTTCTCGGCCACCACCGCGGCCCGCGACGCCATGGCAGGATCATCGGCCCACTGCAGCGCGGACCTGACCCAGTTGAGCTGGCCGCCCGGGAACCACTTCGGGAACGGCTGGCCTCTGGAGGCATCGACGTATCGCTCGTACGGGACGTCCCACACCATGCCGCAGAAATCAATCACGGCCTTCCAGTACTCCTCAGGCTTCTCATTTGAGAAATCGAGCAGTTCGTCGTAGTCCTTCAGGCCCAGGCGCGTAGCCAGCGCCGACACGTTCGCCGTGGCGATATCGTCTCCCGTAGGGATCCAGTCATTGTGCAGAGAGTCACTCATCGAAAATCCAGCGTATTGGTTGCACGGTTGCTGCGGCGCGATGTGGTCAAGACAGTTCATGCGGCATCAGGAGGGCCATCGCATAAGTCCAGCGTGCGCGACGTACCAAAGCAAGTCAATCGGCGCAGCGGGGTTGTGCCGTACTTTGGAATGCCGTGGCGCGCTCGGCCAGATCGACTCGATCCCGGATTGACGGCCTCGCGCCTGCTAGCTGCAACAAGGGCATCGGATGTACTTGCGCGCGATACCCTCGAGCTCGCGGCGCATAGCAGCACGCTATACCTGACGAATGTTAGGTTTGATTAGGGGCCGGTTCGACGGAGTTCCCTGGGCGTTACCCACTTATTGCGCGCACCGACCATGCGCCGCAGACGCCACAACACGGGGCACCCGCGCAGTCCGACTTGCCATGCCCGCTCATTGCACGGAACGCCGGCGAGCCCGGCATTGACCTCGCCTGCCCCGAATTCCGATCATGCGTGGTTATGGGCACCCTGCACGCAGGACTGCCAACAAAAATATCGAGTCAGGAGACCACAGCAATGACCTATCCCCTTCACCGCCTGTGCGGCGCGATCATCATTGCGTCGACCGCAGTCCCGACATTCGCGGCGGACGCCTATCCAGCCAGGCCTGTTCGAATCATCGTGAACTCGGCGCCGGGCGCATTGCTTGACGTCACGACCCGCACCGTGGCGCAGCAGATGGCCGAGAACCTCGGCCAACCCGTGGTCGTGGAAAACATGGCGGGGGCTGCCGGGATGCTAGGCATCCGTTATGTGAAGGCCCAGAAGCCGGATGGCTACACCATCCTCGCCACCGCCAACACCCTGGCGCTGGCGCAGGCCACCAAGCTGGAGCCGGGCTATGACCTGGCGCGGGACTTCACCGGCATCGGCATGATGAACAAGGCCCCGTTGATCATGGTGGGCTTCTCCGCCCAGCCGGACAAGACCCTGCCACAGTTGATCGCGCATGCCAAAGTCAGCCCGGGCATGCTCTCCTATGCCACCGCAGGCACGGGCACCAGTACCCATATGGCCGCGGCGCTGTTCGTGCACCAGGCCAGCATCAAGATGCTTCATGTGCCCTACAAGGGGAACGCCGGCGCCATGCCGGACGTGCTCGGCGGGCGCGTCAACATGATCTTCGACGGCGCCAATTCGTCGGGCCCATACGTCCAGGACGGCAAGCTGCGCGCGTTCGCGGTTACATCACCCAAGCGCCTGCCGGCGTTTCCTGATATTCCGACACTGGCCGAACAGGGCCTGCCCAACTACAGCTTCTATGTCTATATGGGCCTGACGGCGCCGGCCGGTACGCCAACGCCGATCGTCATGCGGCTGGCGAAGGCATTGAAGGCGGCGCAGGCCAGCGAGGTCGTGCGCGAGCGGTTCCGCAAGGACAGCGCCGAAGCCGGCAGCATGTCTCCAGATGACTTCACCGAATTCTTGCGCCAGGATCTGCAGCGCAATATCAAAGTCGTAGCGGACCTGGGCATTCCGAAGGAGTAAGCCGAACGACAAGCCGAGCGCCCCTGTCAGCCCCTGCTGCAGGGGCGCGACACCTGACCTGGAGAGAATGCAATGGCAACAACCATCGTCGAGCAACTTGCCGGCTTTACGCAACAAAGCACCTACGACACGCTGCCCCCGGCCGTCGTGGACGAATGCAAGCGCATCGTCCTGGATTCCCTGGGATGCGCGCTGGCCGCCGTCGACCAGCCCAAGGGCAAGATCGGGATCGACTACGGCGCACTGATGGGCGGCGCCGCGGGCGACGCCACCATCATCGGCACCGACCAGCGGGTGTCGGTCGTCGGCGCGGCCTTTGCCAATGGTGAACTGATCAACGCCCTCGACATGGATGCGGTGGTGCCGCCGGGCCATGTGACGCCCTATGTCCTGCCCGGCGCACTGGCGGTCGGCGAAGCCATGGGCCGGTCCGGCCAGGACCTGATCACCGCGCTGGCCGTCTCGCACGAGATGTCCTATCGCCTAGGCAAGGCCATGGACTACCTGCGCGACACCAAGGACGGCAAGGTGTCGCCGCCGAAGATCTATGGCTACAGCAGCACTGTCTTCGGCGCGACGGCGGCCATCGTCAAGCTGAAGGGCCTGGGCGCCGAGACGACAGCGCATGCGCTGGGGATTGCCGGCAGCATCAGCCCGGTGAATTCGCAGGTCGCCTGGTTCCAGCATGCGCCCAGCTCCACGATCAAGTACCTGCTTGCCGGCGCGTTGACGCAGGCGGCCATGGCCGCCGCCCACATGGCCGAGTTCGGCCACCGCGGCGACCTGCAGATCCTCGATGACCGGGAATACGGTTTCCCGCGTTTTATCGGCACCACGCGCTGGGAGCCGGACCGCATCCTCGCGGCACTCGGCACCGACTGGCAGTTCCCCACCGAGCAGGCGTACAAGCCCTACCCGCACTGCCGCATCCTGCATGCCCTGCTGGACAGCCTCAACGAGATTGTTGACCAGAACGAACTGCAGCCGGACGAGATCGACGGAATCAAGGTCTGGGTCGAAGGCTTCGTCGAGCAGCCGGTATGGCTCAACCGAGATATCCAGCATGTGCACGACGCACAGTTCAGCATCGCGCACGGCATCGCGCTGGGCGCGCATCGCGTGCCGCCGGGCAAGGCCTGGCAGGATCCTGAACTGGTCTTCGGCGAATCCGTGATGCGCCTGATGGACAAGGTCGAGCACGCGGTCCACCCCGACTACGTGGCGCTGCTGACCGGCCACGCGGCCAGCCGGCCGGCGAAGATCCAGGTCTCGGCGCGCGGCCAGACCTTTACCGGCGAGCGGCGCTATCCAAAGGGGAGCCCCTCCCCCGATCCGGCCAGCCATATGAGCACGGATGAGCTGGTGCAGAAGTTCCGCGACAACGCGCGGGACGTCATCCCCGAGGCCAACATCGCTCGCGTCATCGATGCGGTGCGGGACCTGGAGAGCGTGGGGAACATCGCGTCGATCCTGGCTGACCTGCGGCCCGGGAAACGCTGAGGTCCGGCCTCACCTGGCCACGGGCAGGAACTCGAAGGACGGCCCCAGAGAGCACCGGCCATGCGCATCTGCCGGTGCCATCTGGATCACGCCCAGGTCGAAGGTCTGCGCCGCCACGACGCAGTCGCCCGGCATGAAATCGGCACCGTAACCCGCTATTGGCGCTGCAGAGAACGGGCGGGCAATGAAGCGCCCGATTCCTGACCGCAGGCCCGAGGCACACCAATCCGCACCACGTAATTTTCCATGCATCGAGATTTCCCGCCCGCGGCGCGTAGCGGTCTCATTGTTTCGAAGTACGGGACGTTTCGCCCGGCACGATTGACCGCCATCGGAGCGCAATCCAGCATTGCTCGCAGTTGGGGTGATAACCCTTTCTTAAAATCAAAAAGGAGGAGTCGAATGCCGTCAATCAGCCAAGTCAACCGTCGCAAGAAATGGTTCATCGGAGTTCCTGCCGTACTGGCCGCGGGCCTGGCTCAGGCACAAACCAGCGTCACGCTCTACGGAGTACTCGACGCAAACGTAGAGTACGTGACCAACATGTCGTCGGTGACTCCAAGCGCGGCCAATGCCTTCGCCGTCGGGCCGGGGCACGACCTGGTACGCCTCAACTCGGGTGGACTTTCCGGGTCGCGCTGGGGCCTGCGGGGTGCGGAAGACCTGGGCGGTGGACTGAAGGCTGTGTTCGTACTGGAGAGCGGCTTTGGCGTCGACGACGGTAAATCGACGCAAGGCGGGCGCCTGTTTGGCCGTCAGGCATTCGTCGGCCTCGATCATGCGCAAGCCGGCAAAGTCACCTTCGGGCGCCAGTACACGAGTCTCTTTGACGGCCTGACGAACTATTCGCCGATGGCTTATTCACTTCAGTACGAGCCTCTGATCGCCCTGACCGGCGTGAATTTCCGCTCGGACAACGTCGCAAAATACACCGGGCAGTTTGGCGGCCTCGGCATGCTTGCGCATTGGTCGTTCGGCAACGGCGCGGCCGGGGCGGGTGAAGTGCCAGGACAGTTCCGGCGCGATACCGGCTATGGCGCAGCGCTCAACTACGCGGCGGGCCCGTTCGCGGCAGGGATCGCCTATGACCAGTACAACCCCACCCTGAATGCGACGGGCGGCACCGGGACGTTCAAGAAGGCAGCGGTGGCGGCAAGTTATGCCGTTGGCAATGCCAAGCTCATGGGCGGCTACCGCTGGGGCAGGAACATCAGCGCCACCGACGCCACCTTGCTGCGCGACAACTACTACTGGATTGGCGCCAACTACCAGGCCACTTCCGCGCTCAGCCTGACCCTGGCCTATTACTACGACGACGTGAAGAATCTTGGCGGGGTCAATATCAAGAACCCGTGGCAGGTCACGTTCATGGCGGACTACAGCTTCTCGAAGCGGACCGACGTCTATCTGACGACCGCGTTCTCCAAGAATTCGGGACTGAACTTCGACACCTCGGCAATCAGCTTTGCCAACGGCTATTTCCTGGGGAGCGACAAGACCAATATGCTCGGAGCCGCCATCGGCATCCGCCACAAGTTCTAAGCACGCTGCAAGGCCGGTCGCAAGCGACTGGCCTCATCAGCCAGCCCGTGCGCAGGCCGCGCCAAACGGTCTGCGCCCAGTCGGGAATGGCGACGCGCGGCGATCCACGGCACCTGCCAGTTCATCTCATTCCCCCGTTGCAAACCGGTTGCGGTCCATGATTCTGGGCGCTTGATCAACCGTCATTCTTTGCGCGCCTTTTCAACCACGGCCTGCGAGGGACGCGTCGCCCCGGCCTGGGCCACTTCGTCGATGTCCAGAACCGGCTGCCCGAACTCCTTGCCCGCCGCGACTTTGCCGAAGTACACGGGCACCTCTGCTTCGTGGTCGTATTTGCCAAACCGGAGCGGGCCGCGCAGCGTGGTGAACTCGTGGCCTTCGATGGCGCGCATCAAGGCTTCGGGTTCCGTGGTCTTGGCCTCGCGGACAGCCTGGGCCCACGTCATCACGCAGTCATAGGCGCTGATGGTCCAGTCGGAAGGGACGCTGCCATGCTTTGCCTTATATTGCGCAACGAATTCCTTCCCGTCCCCTGCCTTGCCCACATAGTTGAACGGGGCGTACTGGTAGCCCTCGGTCCCCACAGGCGCGTAGTCGCCGAGCATCTTCAGCGTGGAAGTGTCCATCACCGTCATGAAGCGATTATTGATCTGCCGGAAAAAATCCAGCGCCTTGGCCTGCTTGGCAAAGGTCAGCAGGTCGGCCGCGTAGATCTGGGCCCAGACATAGTCCGGTTTGGCGGCAAGGATCTTGTTGATGCTTGCGGTATAGTCGGTAGCGCCCAGCTTGGGATACTCCTCGACCACGATCTGCGCCTGCGGATTCAACTCCTTCATGAATGCCTTGAAGCGTACTGCCGCAGCCCTGCCGCCCGCGTAGTCGGGCACCAGCAACGCATAGCGCTTGTAAGGCTGCTTCGCCAGACGCCCGGTGACGGCCCGCATCAGCATGTAGGTCGTCGGCGCCATCGAGAACACGTTAGGCTGGTAGTCCTTCATCGTGATCTCTTCCGCGGCTGAAATCGCCACGCACATCGGCACCTTCTGCCTGGCCGAGACCGCCTTGCTGACCGCAAGCGTGGCGCCCGAGCTGACCGGCGCCAGCAGCATCGCCGCACCTTGCTGGGCGAGCGCTCCAGCCTGGCTGACGGCACGTTGCGGATTGGTGCCATTGTCCTGGTGCTCGAAAACGACCGGGCGCCCAAGCAGCCCGCCCTTCCTGTTCAATGCCTCCACTGCAAACTCATACCCGGAGAGCGCGTCCGCGCCCAGGTTTGCGGCCGGGCCGCTAAGGTCGAGCGAACCCACGATCTTTACTGGCTGCCCGCTTTGTGCAACGGCAAGGGTGGAGCTAAGCGCGAACAAAAGGCCTGCGGTGGCAGTTTTCATGCTGACGTCCCTGATGGTGAAGGTTATCCCGCGTAAGAGACCTGTCCGTCAGCCACGGCCAGGCGCACAGCAACGCTGCGGCAATCAGCAAGGTGCCGATGCCGGCAGGCGCTCTGCCATGTCTACGGTGTCTTGGTGTGTCTTACGGCTTCTCACAGGTTAGGAAGGCCACCCCGTTGGGGCAATAGCGGAACTGCCGGCGTCCCGTACATTGAAAGACGTGCGTCGAACTGATCAGATCCTGTTGGGCGCGCCGCATTTGCGGACCAGCGCTGCATGACCTCGTTGCCGTACCGTGGGTGCGGCCGCTCCCGCGGCCCACTAAGGCTCGGTGTCGACATCGCGAAGCAGTACCATCAGGTCTACTGCCGCGTCCTTGAGTTCCGGCACGATTCGGTTCCTGATGGCATCGACATCAGGCTTCAGGTCGACCGCACCGCAATTCAACGACATCAGCGTTGCGCGCGGCCCAACCCGGATCGGCAACGCGATGCCATAGGCGTCGCGCTGGTATTCCCCCAGCGACATGCAAACGCCGTTCGCGCGCAGATCCGCGAATGCGGATTCGATTCCCAGCTTTACCTGCCCAGCCTGCGGGCCGGCCGCCTCCAGCACCGAGTCGATGTATTCGCCCTGCAAGTCCGGCGGCAGCCCCCACAACCACGCGCGCCCGATCGCCGTCACGCCCATTGGCAGCAGCGAGCCAACGCCGAGCCGCAGCGTGGCGATCCGAGAGCTTGTCCGGCTGGCGATATAGAGCATGTCCAGTCGGTCGGGCACGGCCATGGCCACTGACACGTCCAGCCGGTCGGCCAATTGCTGCATGAATGGATGGACAAGGCGCGTCACCGGGTTCGTTGCAAGCCAGGCATGCCCGATCCCGAGCGGGCCGCTGGCCAGTTCGAACTCGGCCCCGCGGGCAACCCGGCGGATAAAGCCGAGGCGTATCAGCGTGGAGGTCAGGCGTGACACGCTTGACCTCGACAGGCCCGTGCGCCGTGCCAGCTCGCCGTTGGTCAAAGGTGCGCGCTCGCCACGGAACGCGCGCAGCACCTGGAGCCCACGCTCCAGTGTCATGGTGACCTGCGGGGAATGGGACATCATTTACTCAGACTCCTGCTGTGCCGGTTTGTCGTGCAGGACAATACCAATGCCGGGACTGACCCGGCCCGAACCTATTCCAGCGGTGCAAGCCGTCCTTCAAGCGTCCTGGCTACCGCGACGAGTTGCGGTCCCAGTTCGCGTTCGACGCGCGCGCGGGCCATGCGTGCGGTCCGGCCGACGCATGCCAGAACCAGCGGCGGGTGCTCGGGAATGTGCACCGGCGCGGCCACGCAGGCCAGTTCCGGTTCCCATTCGCCGAGCAGCATGCAGAAGCCCAACTCATGTACCTGCGAGATCTTCTCGGCCATCTGGCGCCGCAGCCCCGGCCACTTTCGCCCCGCCCTGCGCTCGGCGCTACTCTGCAGGTAGCTGCGTTCCAGTTGCGGCAGCGCAGCCAGCAGTGCAGATCCCATCAGCGACGACGCAATCTGCATGCGCGTACCCGGTGCCAGCCGCAGGTCCAGCACTGACTGGCTGCTCACGCGGGTTTCCAGTACGATCACGTCGAGCCGGTCGCGCGTGCCGAGCAGCACATACGTATTGGTGGCTTCGGCCAGCTTCGCCATCTCGGTACCAGCGATGCGCTGGATCCGGGCATTGACGATGGCGGCATAGCCCAGCGACAAGGACGCCGCGGCCAGACGGTACTTGCGGCGCGCCTCGTCGTGGCGCAGGTAGCCCAGCGCGACCAGGGACTGCAGCAACCGCGTCACCGTCGGCGCGGGCAGGCCAGTCTCCAGCGCGATCTCGGTATTGCCCATCCAGACCCGGTCCGGCCGGAAGGTCGCCAGCACCGACAGGCCCCGCGCCAGAGGCGTGACCATCGCACCGCTTTCCGTGTCATCGGACTGACCTGGCCTTGCCTGCGCCATGCTCCGACCGTACTCACGACTTGCAGGACACATACCGGCTTGCTGGAACATCGTCATCTCCTGTTGGCTTGCATGGGAACCCGGCCGGCAGCACGCTAGACCGTCTTCGCCCGTACCAGCGTCTGGTTCAGCTGCTCGACGAATTTCAGGATCGAGGTAAAGTCCTGCGCCCCCAGTCCCGCCTCGAGCGCGGCGTGCCAGGCGGCACCGGCCTGCGCGATCACTGGCATGACGGCTTCCAGGCCGGCGGCCTCCGACAGGCCCAGTGCCATGTCCTTGTCGAGGATGGTCAACGCGGCGCCGTAGTCAAAGGTTCCGGCAATGCCGCGGCGCAAGATTTCGCACGCGGCAAAGCTCTGGCCGGTGCCGCTTTGCAGCACACCGAGCATGGCCCCGGCATCCAGGCCGGCCTTGGCGCCGAAGCTCAGGCCTTCAGCGGCCACGACCAGGTTGGCGCCCATAATGATGTTGTTGACCACCTTCATCACCTGCGCCATGCCAGGCCGGTCGCCCAGCACGTGAATCTCCTTGCCCATCAGCGCAAGCAACGGCCGCGCCTGCTCGACACTAGCCGGCCGGCCCGATACCAGCATCGTCAGCCGCCCCGCCCGCGCTACTGGCGCGCCGCCGGTCACCGGTGCGTCCAGCGTGTCGATGCCGCGCGCCTGCAGGCCGGCGGTTATCTCCTCAATGGCCGCGCGGCCTACCGTCGACATGTCGGCGTAGAGCTTGATGGCCTTGCCATGTACCACGCCGTCCTGGCCGAATGCCACGTCGCGCGAGACCTTCATACTGGGAAGGCAGGCGAAGACCACCGAGGCCGCGTCCGCGACTGCGCGCGCGGAATCATGCGCGACCGCGCCGGCGCGCACGAACCGCTCCATCGCGCCGGGCGCGGGGTCGTGCACATGCAGTCGGAAGGGCTGGCCGAGCAGCCGCTCGGCGATGGCTCCGCCCATCTGGCCGAGGCCGAGGAAGCCGACGTTGGTGGTATCGGTCATGCGAGAAAACTCCAAGGCATGTTGAGAATGGGATGCACGTCGAGCGTTCACTCCATCACGCGTTGAATCCATGCGCCGGTTCGCGCCAGCGCAGCCCTCGCCTGCGTCGACACTGCCGCCATGCGGAAGAAGCCATGGATCAGGCCCGGATGCCGCCAGAGTGTCACGGGCACGCCGGCGTCGAGCATGCGGTGCGCGTATGCCTCGCCTTCATCGCGCAACGGGTCGAACTCTGCACTGAGCACCAGCGCCTGCGGCAGGCCCTCCAGGTCGCTGGCGCGCAGCGGCGCAGCGTGCGGGTGCGCCGCGTCCCCGGCATCCGCCAGGTAGTCGTCCCAAAACCGGATCATGGCCGCCCGCGTGAGCGAATAACCTGCTTGATTCTGGATGTACGATTCGGTCGGCGGCGTGTGGTAGTCCGTCACGGGATACACCAGCACCTGGCCGAGCACCGCGGGGCCGCCTTCGTCGCGCAGCCGCAGCGAGGTCACCGCAGCGAGCGTGCCGCCTGCGCTGTCCCCGGCCAGCACCAGGCGCGAACCATCTACCCCGAGGTAGCGCGCATTCTCTCCGACCCATCGCACCGCACGCAAGCAGTCGTCGGGGGCGGCGGGAAACTTGTGCTCGGGCGCCAGCCGGTAGTCCACCGACAACACGGTGGCGCCGCTATGCAGGCACAGGTCGCGGCATACGTGGTCGTGTGTCTCCAGGTTGCCGATCACGAAGCCACCGCCGTGGAAGAACACGGTCAGTCCGGCCCGGGTTGGGGTCGGCGGCCGATACAGCCGAGCGGCCATGGCATGCGTCGGGCAAGGGATGGTCAGTTCGACCACCTCGCCCACCGGCGTGCGCTGGCCCGGAGGCGGGTAGACCATGCTGGCGCGAAGCTTGTCTACAGGCATGGTTTCCATGGGCGGCGCGCCCTCCAGTGCGCGCAGGACGTCAGCAATCTGGGAATCCAGTGGCATGTCTCGATGCTCCTGTGTCGATTCGGTGATGGCTGGGCTCAGCGCGCAAAAAAGGGCGTGACGCGGGCATGTGACCGATGCTGTCGCGGCACCGCTCTGTCTCCAGCATGTATTTGTTCTGTACGCCAATTTAATGGCGAGCCGGGCCGGTACGGCAACACGCAAGCGTTACCGTTTCCGTACATTGGAACTGCGTCCAGGTATCGATGCAGTAGCTCGCTGCGTTCGCGTGCACATGCCTGCGGCGTGAGGCAAGCATCCGTTCACGGGTAAGCCTGTCCCGCCTTCAGTGCGCTGCTGCCACACGGGTGATCCGGCCCCCGCCCTGGGCCAGCGCGGGATCCACCGGTGCGATATCCCCTTTTTCGATCGCGTACCAGCGGTCGCAGATCAGGTCGGTGAACTTGATGTTCTGCTCGGCCAACAGGATGCCCATGCCGCTGGAACACAGCGATTTGATCGCGTCGGCGAGCCGCAGCACCACGATGGGCGCCAGGCCTTCGCTGGGCTCGTCAAGCAGCAGCAGGCGGGGCTGAAGCAGCAGCGCACGGCTGATGGCAACCATCTGCCGCTCGCCACCGGACAGCTTGCCCGCGTAACGCGCGCGGAAAGCCCGCATTTCCGGAAACAGTGCGTACACGGACTCGACTTGCGCCGCCGTGGCGTGCTTCGCGCCAATGGTCAGGTTCTCCTCGACCGTCAGCGAACGGAACAGCCGGCCGCCAGTCGGCACGATCGCAAGGCCCGAAGCAACACGCTTGTGCGCGGCCAGGCCCGTCACATCCCGGCCGCTCACCAGGATTTCCCCGCCGCTCGCCGAGACCAGGCCCGAGACTGCATTGATAAAGGTGGTCTTGCCGGCCCCATTGCGCCCCACCAGTCCCACCACTTCCCCGGCATGCACGGAAACGTTGGCATTGCGGATCACCCTGACATGGCCATAGCCCGCATCCATCCTGCTCACGCGCAGCACTTCTTCAGATGTCTTCGCCAAAATATGCCTCCTTCACGCGAGAGTCCGAGCGCACCGCCCGTGGCTCGGCGTCGATCAGTACCTTGCCCGCCGCCAGCACGACCACGCGGCTGGCAAACGAGAACACCACCTCCATGTCGTGCTCGACGAACACGATAGGAATGCGCTCGCTGGCGGCAATCCCTCGGATCAGCGCCAGGCACGTGCGCGATTCCTCCCGGCCCATGCCGGCGGTCGGCTCGTCGAGCAGCAGCAGGCGAGGCTTCGTTGACAGCGCCACCGCGAGCTCCAGCGTGCGCTGGTCGCCGTATGACAAGTCGCCCGCCAGCACGTTGCGCCTGGCATGCAGGCCGACTTTCACCAGCGCTTCTTCGGCCTCGCGCCTGAGCATGGCCGAGGCCCGGCCGAACATGTTCCATGACCGCCCCCGCGCCAGCATCAGGCCGATCTGGACGTTCTCCAGCACAGTCGAATTGCGGAACACGCTGCTGACCTGGAAGGACCGGCCCAGCCCGCGCTTTACGCGCTGCCACGGCGGCAGTTGCGTCACCGGTTCGCCGAACAGGCGGACTTCGCCGCCATCGGGTATCTTGCGGCCCGTGAGCAAGTCAAAGAAGGTGCTCTTGCCGGCGCCATTGGGGCCGATGATAGCGACCGCCTCCCCGTCGAAAACGTCCAGCGAGACGCCGCTCACCGCGGTGAAGCCGCCGAAGGATTTGGAGATGTTCGATGCGCTCAGCACCGGTTGCAGGCTTGCAGTCATTCGCGACCCTCCTCTGGCAAAGTGACAGGACGGGCATCGCCAAGGCCGCACTTCGCCGCCAGCTTGCCGAGGAAGCCCTGGATGGGCGGGGCGATGCCCTCCGGGAACAGCACCGCGCAGCCGATCACGAGCACACCGACGACGAGGTCCGCATTCGCGGAGTAAATCTGCGTGTAGGCACGTGACAGCTCCAGCACCACCGTACCGAGGATCGGGCCGAGGAAGAGCGAGCGGCCACCCAGCGCCACCATCATCAGCAGCATCGCGCTCATGCTCCACGAGAACATGTTTGGATCGACGTTGCCTTCGATGGTCGCCGACAAGATGCCGAAGATCGTGCCCAGCGTTCCCGCGATGACCATCGCTGTGATCTCATACAACTTGGGATTGCCCCCGAGCGAGGCAATCCGGTCTGCGTTGTCGCGCACGGCGCCCAGCATCGTCCCGAACGGCGATGCCAGCAGCCGCAGCAGGGACAGCCCCACCGCCATCAGCATGCCCACGGCGAGGAAATGGCGCGCGAGCTCGGACTCCAGCCATGCGGGGACGGCGACCCCGACCAGCCCGTCGTCGCCGCCGGTCAGGCTGTAGCTGCGGGCCACGAGGACGAATGCAACCTGCCCGATGGCCAGCGTCAACAGGCCGAAGAACAGATGGCGGGCACGCAGCGAAATGAAGGCGACCAGCGCCGAGAGCGGCACGGCCAGCACGAGGCCGGCGAGCGCAGCACGCCAGTACGGTATCCCCAGCTTGATTGTGCCGATGGCAACGGCGTAGGCACCGAGTCCGTAGAAGAGACCCTGCCCCATTGAGATCAGGCCCGTCGCGCCCACCAGCAGGTTCAGCGTCATGGCCACCCCAGCCAGCACCACCAGGCGTGTCAACTCAGGCAACATCGACGCCGATATCACGAATGGAAGCATGCCGAACACCACGCCCACCGCGAGCAGCGAGCCTACCCTTTTCCTGTCGAAATACTGCATCGCTATTCCCTCCCGGCGATCGTGCGGAAACCCGTCGGCTTGAACAGCAGCACCAGCACCATGACGGCAAAGATGATGACTTCCCCGCCCTGGTCGATGAACAGCGTGGATACCGTCTCGGCCACGCCGATCAGCATGGCGGCGGCAAGCCCGCCCCACACTGAGCCGAGCCCACCCACTACCACCACGGCGAAGGCAATCAGCACGATCTGCACATCGAGTCCGGTGTTGATCGCGCCACGCGGTACGGCGATGGCACCAGCGATCCCCGCCAGCAGCGCGGCGATCGCCATCACGCTGGTGCGCAGGTGCCGCACGTCCACACCGACCGCTTCCAGCATCTGCGGGTCATCCACGGCGGCGCGGATCAGGCGTCCCGTCCGGCTGCGTCCAAGCAGCATCCACATGTACAACGCCACGGCCGCGGTTACCGCCAGGACAGCGACCTGGTAGCTCGCCATCTTGAAGCTGCCCAGTTCGATGAAGCCCGCAAGCTGGCGCGGCGGCGCCATCGACAGGGGCTGCGAGCCGAACACCAGCCGCGTGATGTTGTTGAGTGCCAGCAGCAGCCCGAACGACACCAGCAACTGGCCCCACATGCCCGAGCGATACACGCGCCGGAACAGCGATACCTCCAGCCCCGCCCCAAAGGCCGCCACAAGGAGCGGAATGGCGACACAGGCGATCACGAAGCCGGCTTCGGCCCCCCACTGCCGGATGCATGCGGCGGTGCCGAACGCGGCCAGCATGAAGAAGGAGCCATGGGCGAGATTGACGACGCCGAGCGAGCCCCACAACAGCGTGAGCCCCGACGCAACCAGGAAGTACAGCCCACCGTTGGCGATTCCCGCCAGCACCTGGGCCCAGAACAACTGCCAGTCCATCACTTTCCTCCATTGCCGGAATGCATTCGCGGCGCTGACGCTTGCCATGCCGCTGCCACAGTCGCCTGCGGCTGGCGAATCGCTACCGCGAGGGTGACCTTGTCGGTGTCAAGGCCCGGTTTCCCTCTGCCTTGGACGCAACGATCTTCCGGGAGTACACGGCGACCGCCGTCGCACGGTCACGCCGGACAACTTGCACGATGTCGCGAGAGGTGTCGCGGCATTTCCCGTCGATGGCCCCAGGCTTTTGGCCATGGGGCGAGTCATCGAGGGTGCGCATGTTGTCGGCAGGCCTGCGGAGGTAGCTGTGATGGCGGCATCCAACTTGTGCGGTTGGGGCGCGCCCGAGGCGCAGCCCAGCTTGCCGGCTCGCTAGCGCATCTGGCAACGCCGCGGCATCACGCGTGGCATGAAGCCATCGCGTGCCTCAGCGGCGCGCATCCAGGCATGAGCCGATGCCGGCCAACTGTCTCCGTGTCTCCGTATTCTTATGAGTCTCTTGTGAGCGCAGATTAGGAGCGCGGCATCCGCCGGGCAATGGGTCGGCCGCTCGCCTTCCGTACAGTGGAAGAGGCGCGAGCCTCGGTGGCGCCGTGTCACCAATTAAGGGAACACTTAACCTTCGTCGGGCAAAGGCCGTTCGCGGGATGCGATGCTGCGAGATGGGAGAACGCGGACACGGGTGCCGGAGTTCTGGCACGCAATCGCTGTGGCGTCAGGACTGAAGAGTCTAGGGCTCGGAGTCGACGTCGCGCAGCAGCGCCGTCAGCTCCAGGGCAGCGTCCTTGAGTGCCGGTGTGATGCGATGCCGGATCTTTTCAGGATCCGCATCCAGTTCGACCGCGCCGCAGCTCAGCGCCATCAGGACGCCCACACGCCCGACCCGGATCGGCAACGCGATGCCATAGGCGTTGTGCTGGTATTCACCAACCGCAATGCAGACGCCGGTATCGCGCAGGTCGTCGAAGGCCGCCTCAATGCGCCGCTTCATTTCACTGGCCTGCGCGCCGGCAGCTTTCAGGATCGAAGTCGTGTAGCGGCGCTGCTCCGCTTCCGGCAACGCCCATAGCCATGCCCGGCCGATGGCGGTCCGGCCCATCGGCAGCAGCGAGCCGACGCCGAGCCGCAGCGTGCCAATCCGCGCACTGGTTCGATGCGCGATATACAGCATGTCCAGATGATCCGGCACCGCCAGCGCAACGGATACATTGAGCCGGTCGGCCAGTTGCTGCATGAAGGGATGGGCAAGCCGCGTGACCGGATTGGTTTGCAGCCAGGCGTGGCCGATGCCAAGGCCGCCCGGGGCCAGCTCGAACTCGGGCCCACCCGCAACACGGCGGATAAAGCCGGTACGTATCAGCGTAGTCGTCAGGCGCGAGACGGTCGGCCTTGACAGGCCGGTGCGCCGCGCCAGTTCACCGTTGGTCAGCGGCGCGCGCTCGCCGCGGAAAGCGCGCAGCACCTTGAGGCCGCGCTCCAGCGTCAGTGTGACGCCCGCGGATTCGGCCTTCGGTGCTCCTGACTGGCGGTGCATCATCATTGCCACTAAAGGAGGCCCAGAATTACGCTTGTGCGGTCAGCCGCTCCTGCAATACCTGCGCCGTGGCGACCAGCTTTGGCCCCAGCTCGCGCTCCACCCGGACAGGCGTCATGCGCGAAGTGCGGCCAATGCAGGCAAGTACCCACGGCGGATGTTCCGGGATGCAGACCGGCACGGCGATGGAGGTGATTTCCGGCACCCACTCGCCAGGCGACATGCAGAAGCCCAGCTCGTGTATCTGGGATATCTTCTCGGCGATCCGCCGTCGCTGTGACGGCCACTCGCTTCCGGCCTTGCGCTCGAGCACCCTTTGCAGGTAGCAGCGCTCTTCCTCAGGCAGCGCCGCCATCAGCGCCGCGCCGGCAATCGAGGATGCCAGGCTCAGCCGCGTACCGGGCCGCAGGTCGAGTGCCAAGAGTGTTCGGCTCCCGACGCGGCTGTCGAGCACGATCACATCGACCCGGTCGCGCGTCCCAAGCATCACGTGGGTATCGCTGGCTTCGGCGAATTTCTGCATTTCGTCGCCGGCCAGGCGCAGGACTTCGCTTTCGGCGATCGCGGCATACCCGAGCGACAGCGCGGCAGCGGCGAGCCGATACTTGCGGCGGAGTTCGTCGTGGCGCAGAAAGCCGAGCGCCACCAGGGACTGCAGCAGGCGCGACACCGTCGCCGCCGGCAAGCCGGTTTCCAGCGCAATCTCCTTGTTGCCCAGCCAGGCTTGCTCATCGCCAAAGGCGGACAGCACGGCCAGGCCACGCGCCAGCGGGGTGACCATCACATCGCTTTCGGCCCTTTCGTGCAGGGCCGGGCGCGGCCCGCCTTTGTCAGTCTTGAGCTCCCGGTGTCGGCCCCGCGGCCTCACCCCAAACGGCTGCAACATGGCGGTCTCCGCACCCGAGAAGTAGCCCGCCAGTCTCCATGTTAGTGGTGCGGCACGCACCCAGGCTGATCCGGTCGACTACACTGTCCATGAACCATACTAGACAGATTCTGACGGCTGGAACGCCTGGATGCCATGAGGGTTACCCCCCGGGGAGTCCTCGGCAGCACTTGCGCGGAGGACCGCGCGGCCGCCGGTCCCGATTACGCGCGCCTCACTGAGCGCGCCGGCTCTTCATCACGACTTCCTCGGCGGGCCGCGATGCCGATCCCGGGATCGTCTCCTCGATAGCCAATACCGGCTGGCTAAACTCCGTGCTCTGATTCACCTTACCGAAGTACACCGGTACGTCGGCCTGGTGGTCAAATTTGGCGAAACGATATTTGCCGCGCGGAGAACTGAACTCGCCTTTTTCGATGGCCTGCATGACCGCGGCGGGTTCGAGCGACCTGGCCGTATTGGCCGCCTGCGCCCAAGCCGTGACGCAGTCGTGCGTCATGACGGTCCAGTCAGACGGGTAGGTGCCGGTCTTGGCCTTGTAGTCGTCGACGAACGCCTTCGCCTCCGCACCGCCTTGCTTGCTGAAGTGGTTCGCCGGCGCGCGCTGCCAGCCCTCCGTTCCCACCGGCGCGCTGCCGCCCATCGCCTTCAGCGTGTTGAAGTCGTAGAGCGAGATGAACCGGTTGTTGATCTGCTTGAAAAAGCCCAGCGAGCCGGCCTGCCGCGAAAACGTGAGCAGGTCGGCGCCGAACAGGATCGAGAAGACGTAGTCCGGTTTGGCCGCCAGGATCTTGTTGATCGAGGCGGTATAGTCGGTCGCGCCGAACTTCGGGTACTCCTCGACCACGAACTCGACCTGTGGATTGAGCTCCTTCAGAAACTCCTTGAAACGGTTCACCCCGGCGCGCCCGCCGGCGTAGTCGGCACTCAGCAGCGCATAGCGCCTGTAGGGCAGCTTGGCGAAGCGCGCCGCCTGGGCGCGGCCCTCCATATAGGAAGTGGGCGTGACCGAATAGACGTAGGGATTGAAGTCCTTCATCGTCAGGTCGTCGGCAATGGAGACGCCGACGCAGGTCGGCACCTTCATCTTCGCCGCCACTGCCTTGCTCACCGCCAGGGCACTGGCGGAGGACTGCGGCGACAGCAGCATCACCGCGCCCTCCTGCAGCAGCGCAGTCGCCTGGCTGATGCCTTTCTGCGCGTTGCTGGCGCTGTCCCGGTACTCAAGCACTACCGGGCGTCCCTGCACGCCGCCCTTTTTGTTGATCTGCTCAACGGCATACTGCGCGCCGGCGAGGGCGTCCTTGCCCACGTCGGCGGCAGCGCCGCTGAGGTCGACGGCCGCAGCAATCCTGACCGGCCGCGGTGCCTGCGCCCGGACCGCCGAGACGGCCAGGACGAGCATGGCGGCGGCAACGATTGATTTCATGGTGTCTCCTCCAGTATCTGCTTATGGTTGGTTCTGGTCGTTCAGCAAATCGAGAATCCGCCGTCGATCGGGAAGATCTGGCCGGTGGTCGTCCTGGATTCGTCGGAGGCCAGGTACAGCGCCGTATAGGCAACCTCCACCGGCTTGACCAGTCCCAGCAACTGCCGCTCGCTGGTCTTGTTGATCACGTCCGGTTGCCTGTCGATCAGGCCCTGGACCCGCTCGGTCACCGTCACCGCAGGGGCAAGCGCATTGACGCGGATGCCGTACGGGGCGTACTCCACCGCCATCGAGCGCGTGATGGCCGACACGCCGCCCTTGGCGGCCGTGTATGCGTCCTTGCTACGCGTGCCGACCAGCGCGAAGACGGAACTGCTGTTGATCACTGAGCCGCCACCCGCTTCCAGCATGGCCGCGATGCCGTATTTGCAGGTGACCCACGTGCCGAACAGGTCCAGCTTCACGGCGCGCCAGAACTCGTCGACCGGGCAATCCGTCACGCGCGCATCGGCAGCGCTGGAACCGCCGGCGTTGTTGTAGAGCACATCGATGCGCCCCGCGAAGCGGACGGCCGCTGCGACCGACTCCCGCACGCTCTCCTCGCTCGTGACATCGGTGCGGACGAAAAGTGCATTGCCTCGTGCCTCGACGATAGCGTCGGCGGTCGCCCGGCCCGCCGCCTCGTTGAACTCAGCGACGATGACCGTCGCGCCCTCACCGGCAAACAACTCGGCCGCGGCACGGCCGATGCCCGCGCCGGCACCCGTGATATACGCAACCTTGCCCGCCAGGCGTCCCTTCACTTCGCTCATACGGCACCTCCCAGAATGCCTGCCGCGGCAGCATGATTCGCTTCTGCATTGGATGCATTGAGGGGTTCATTCGCGGCGTTGCGCGTCAGGACGAAGCCCTCGTACCCAGACGCTGCCACGTCGTCGCACTTCTTGCGGTAGGTGCTATGGCCGCCCAGGTACGGCAGGAACACCTGCGGCTTGCCAGGCACGTTAGCGCCCAGATACCAGGAGTTGGCCTTCAGGTACAGCGTGCGCCCCACGATCTCCTGTACGTGCTGCATCCACGCTTCCTCTGACGTCCTGTCAGCGTCGATGCGATTGACCTTATGCTCGCGCAGGTATTCCATGCAGCGGGTTATCCAGTCAACGTGTTGCTCGATGCTCATCGACATGTTCGCGAGGGGGCCCGGGCTGCCAGGGCCGGTGACCGTGAACAGATTGGGGAAGCCGGCGGTCATCAGGCCGAGGTATGTCTTGGCGCCATCGACCCACTTGTCGGTCAGCTTCCTGCCGTTGAGGCCGCGCACTTCAATCTGTGTCAGCGCGCCGGTCAGTGCGTCGTAGCCAGTGGCGTAGATCAGCACGTCCAGTTCCTGCAGGCCTTCGCTTGTGACAACGCCTTCGGGAACGACGCGTTCGATCGGCGTGCTGCGCAGGTCCACCAGCGTCACGTCATCGCGGTTGTAAGTGCTGTAGTAAGTGTCTCCCAGGCACGGGCGCTTGGTACCGAAGGGGAAACCACGGGGCAGCAGCTTCTCGGCCACGTCCGGCTTCTTGACGATCTCGCGGATCTTGCCGCGGATAAAGTCGGACACAGTCTCATTTGCGGCCTCATTCGAGAGGATGTCACCGTAGCACATGCGGAAGCCCAGCAACTGGCTGTTCTCCCAGGCGTTCTCATACTTTCTCATGCGCTCCTGCTCGGTCGCCTCCAGGGCTGACTCATACGCCATGGGCACCGCAATGCCGAAGCGCGTGAGCCGACTGATCGCGCGGCGCTCGCCATAGGTGGCGCGCACCCGGGCGCGCATCTCGGGCGTCAGCGGGTGGTTCTTGGCCGGCACGACGAACACGGCCGTGCGCTGGAACACCGTCAGGTGCTTGCACTTGCCAGCCAGCGCCTGGATCACCTGGATGCCGGAGGAACCGGTCCCGATCACGCCAACACGCTTGTTGCTGAAATCGACCTCGTGGTGTGGCCAGCGCCCGGTATGGTAGCTCTCGCCCTTGAAGGTCTCGATGCCCGGGATCTCTGGCGGCTTCGGCACCGACAGCACGCCGGTCGCCGGGACGAAGTAGCGGGCCTTCACCGTCTTGCCGTCCGAAGTGGTGACGTTCCACAGGTTTTCCTGCTCGTCGAACGCTGCCGACGTTACCTTGGTATTGAACTGGATTGACTCGCGCAGCTGGAAGCGGTCGGCAACGTGGTTGAGGTAGCGCATCAGCTCGGCCGACGTCGGATAGCGCTCCGGCCAGTCCCAGTCGTCCTGCAGTTCGGGCGAGAACGAGTACGAATAGTCCCAGCACTCCAGGTCGACGCGCGCGCCGGGATAGCGGTTCCAGTACCAGGTGCCACCGATGCCGTCGCCAGCCTCGAACGCCTGGACGGAAAAGCCGGCGTCACGCAGGCGTTTGATGGCATACAACCCGGCAAAGCCGGCGCCAACGATCACCGCGTCGAGAATCTTTGTATCGTCCATGAGGACTGTCTCCTTGAAAGCAGAAAAGGGATGGAAGGAATGGCGTCAGGCCTGCGCCGCGCCAGCCATGGCTCGCACGCGCTCGCACACATAGCGCAAGCCGTCGCGGCTGCCAGGCAGGATGCCGAGCATCATCAGGAAACCATGCATCTGGCCCAGGGCGCGCTGGTGATGCACCGGCACGCCGGCCTGCTGCAGCCTGCGGGCATACTCCTCGCCCTCGTCGCGCAGCACGTCATGCTCGGCGGTGACCACGACGGCTTCCGGCAACCCAGAGAGATCGGGCTCCCGACATGGCGACGCGAGACTGGAATGTCGCGACGCTTCGTCCGGCGCGTACTGCGACCAGTACCACCGCATCGCTTCGCGGTTAGTCAGGAGCTGGTTGTCCGGGTCGACATACGAGGCTCGGTCGAAGCGGCAGTCAGTGACCGGGTACACCAGCAACTGGCCGGCGAAGGCTGGACCCGACTCGCCTCGCGCGCGGAGTGTGGTTGCGATGGCGAGGTTAGCACCGGCGCTGTCGCCGCCGACCAGCAAGGGCAGATCGGCGCCAAGCAGTTCCACGCGCCGCGCTGCCAGCCATTGCGCGGCTTCCCACGCGTCCTGGACCGGCCCCGGAAACTGGTGCTCGGGCGCCTTGCGGTACTCGACCAGCGCCACCGCGATCGACGCGCCCACGGCCAGCTCGCGGCACAGCGGGTCGAACTCGTTGACGCTGCCCACGACCCAGCCGCCACCGTGGTAATAGACCAGCAGTGCCGACGGCTGTACATCCGGCACATAGAGGCGGCACGGCAGCGCGCCGCCCGTGACCGGGATGGCGAGGTCGCGCGCCTCGCGCACTTCTGGCCCTTTGGCAAGGATGGTCGTCAGACGGGAAAATGCCTCACGCGCTTCCTGCGGTGTCATCAAATGACGCGGCTTGCCCGCGGCACTCGCCAACTTCGCCATGAACGCCAGGGTTTCGGCATCCACGGTCATGGCTGCGTCCTCCGGCGGCGCCAGGCGCTTGGTGCCTTGAACGGCGCCGCGTGGACGCCCGACAGATAGTCCTGGGACATATCGCTTGTCTCCTGTGTGGCCTTGTTCTTGAAAACCATTAAACGGCTCGCGCCCGCGCCACGACAATGGGTACCCCACGGCGTTTCCGTACTCTGGAAAGCGCTGCTATCCGTCTGCCGCGCGTCTGGCAGAAATGGGGCGGCTCAGGGAACATGAGGGGAGAAGTGCGGTTGCAGGAGCTGCTGGTGCCGTCACCGCGACACCGTTCCACTGTACGGAAGGGCCATCGGCGGCTTGTTGACGCGTTGCCGGGTGCACGCCACGATCAAAAGGAACCAGGGCCTGTGAAAGCCGTACCTGGCCGCCATTGCCCTGCATTGAGACCCGGGAAGTGATGCCATGACCGACAGTTCCGCCACCCTGCAGCGCCTGGCCGACCAGATCGCGATTCAGGATCTGATGGCCCGATATGCGCGCCATGTCGACCGACGCCAGTGGGATGCTCTTCGCGAGATCTATCATCCCGATGCCACCGACGATCACGGCGGGTACGCAGGGCATGTCGACGGCTTCATTGAATGGGTGAGCCGCCGTCATGAGACGGTCGATGAATCCATGCATTTCCTCGGCAATTGCCTGGTCGAGTTCGCGGACCACGACAACGCGCTGGTGGAGACGTACTTTTGCGCCTACCTGCGGCTCGGGCCGCACGCCAGCACTGAAAACGCCATGCTGCGCGGGAGCGCCGAAACCGGCGCACATGGCCAGGACGTGGCGGTGCGCGGCCGCTATGTGGACCGTGTCGAGCGCCGCGATGGCGCATGGCGCATCGCAAAGCGCGTGACGGTGTTCGAGGCGATCGACAGCAAGCCGGCGGACGGCCCGCGGCCGAATCCGGATCATCGATGGGCCGTGCGCTCGCGTGACGACCAGGTCTACGTCATGCGCGAGGAGATATTTGGTGGTAAGTGACCGCGCTCACGCCGTCAGCAACCACATGGGTCCGCAAGCACATGAGGCCCAGTTGGACCGCCAGTTGTCGAGCCAGGAACCGGCGCTGGCCTTGTCAGCAGGTGCGGCGCCGGGGGTAAAGCGTCATAGCCCGGCGCCGCCGTTGTGCTCACCCGCGCGTCAGTTGTACCAGCCGGCGCCACTTTTCCGCTTCGGCGGCTAGCTCCGCCTGGACAGCGGCGGCAGACTGGAAGTCCGGATCCAGCGATTGTGCCGCGCAGAATGCTTTGAACTCCGACGAGGCGGCGATGATCCCAAACGCTTCCGACAGCTTGCCTACGATGGCGGCGGGCGTCCTTTTTGGCGCGAAGGCCCACACCGGCGAAACGATGTCGTAGCCGTCGATGCCGGCAGCCTTGTTCATCGTCGGCGCATCTGCCATCACGGCGGAGCGCTGGGCGCTGGTAACCGCCAGCACGCGCAGTTTGCCGGCCTTCATCAGCGGCAGCGCTGCAGGGCCGGAGAATGCAAGCTGCACCTGCCCGTTGGCGGTTTCGATCATCGCCAGCGACCCGTTCTTGTAGGGAACGTGGTTCAGCTGAATGCCGGCCGCCGTGTTCAGCAGCGCACCGCACATATGCGACGGCGTGCCGTCCCCGGCCGAGGCATAGGTCACAGAGCCGGGCTGCTTCCTGGCCGCCGCGACGACATCGCGTACCGTCTTGAACGGCGAGTCGGTCGCGGTCACCATGACCAGCGCGGTACTGGCCAGCCGCGCAACGGGTTCAAAGTCGGTGATCGCGTTATAAGGCGTCCTCTCCACCCATGGATTCGTGAAGTGGCTGGAGAACGTAAACAGCAAAGTGTACCCGTCGGGAGGCGACTTCGCGACGACGTCCGTGCCGACCACACCGCCCGCGCCAGGCCGGTTTTCCACCACCGCCGAGCAGTTCCACAGCCTGTTGAGCAAGACCGACACCTGGCGTGCCACAAGATCCGTGGCGGCGCCCGGGGCGACCGGGACGACAAAGCGGATAGGCCGCACCGGATAAGATTGGGCCGCGGCTCGCGTCGCCCATAGCGAGCCAAGTGCGGGAAGCGCGAACAGCAAGGTGCGGCGGGTAAGCATGGGTAGTCTCCTCGTCAGCTTATGGTCGACAGTGGCTTGTTGTTATTGCCTGGTGCCTATGGCGGCCTTCCAGAACGCCGCCATCTCGCCAACTTCGCGATTGGCTTGCTCGAGCGTGGTCGGCGCGGGCTGCAGTGCCATCTGGCGGATCTTTTCCTGCACCGCCGGATCGGCAAGCGCCTTGCGCAGCGCTGCGTTGAATGCCTGGGCAAGGGCGGGCGAGAATCCCGTGGGCGCGAAGAACCCCAGGAAGGTATGGAAGCCAAGGCCATCGATGCCGAGTTCCTTGAAGGTCGGAACGTCAGGCAACAAGGGCGTACGCTCCATGCCCGAGACAGCGATCACCTTTGCCTTGCCGGACCGATGCGCGGCCATGGCCTCGGGCATGCCGGTCAGGCCGGCGGGCACCTGGCCAGCCAGGATGTTCTGCAAGACCGGCGCCGAACCCTGGTATGGCACCTGGACCAGCTCGACCCCTGCATGCTTGCCGATGGCATTGCCGATGACGTTGGACGCCCCGCCCGCCAGCGGCACGCCGTAGGATCTGAGCATGGGGTCCCGCTTGACGGCAGCCAGGTAGCCCTTGAAGTCGCTGTAAGCGGCGTTGGGCGGGATGATCAGGGTCCAGAACGTGCGCACGGCCTGCCCGAGGGGCACGAAGTCCCTGGTCACGTCATAGCGGACACCTGGCACGGTCAGGGGCACGATGATCAGCGAATGATCGACCGCGAAGAGGATGGTGCTCCCGTCTGGCGGCGCATTGCGGACCAGCTGCGTGCCGACCTGCCCGCTTGCCCCGGGCCGGTTCTCCACGATCACCGTCTGCCCCAGTTCTTTGGACAGGCCGGGAAGCAGCAGCCTGGCAACGATGTCAGTGCCGCCGCCCGGCGCCTGCGGGACCACGATCTTGATTGGTGCCTTGAAAGACTGCGCCGCGGCCAGCCCCGGGGCGAGTCCACTCAGAACGAGTGCCGCGGACAGCAGCAAGCTAAAAATTTGATGCATGTGACCACCGTAAATGGTTCGTGATAAGAATCAGATTCGCGTCAGGGCTTCGAGTCAGTCCGCCAACACGCGCGTCACTCGCACCCCGGTACGCACCGTGAGATTGCGCCGGTGCCGGACCGGTTCGATAAAGACGTTGTAGGACGAATGGCGGCGGCCGGTATGTTTCCATTACGCCGCGCTCTCGAAGCCGGACTTCGGAATCAGCGGGACAATCACGGCGGCAATGACTGCCGGGACCAGGAAGGCATAGAAGTTCCAATGCATCGCCATATTCGCGCCGAGTATCCACCCGCCGATCGCGGGCCCGAGGATGGAGCCGAACCGCCCGAGCGCCTGACATGCACCGAGGGCCGAGCCCCGGCAGGAAGCGGGAAAGTGCGTGGCAATGTATCCGTAGATCAGCGAGCTGGTGCCGATGGAACCGACGCCGGCACCGAACACCGCGAGCATGAGCCAGGCAAACTCAAGCTTCTGGCTCAGCGCGATCAGGGACAGCCCGCCGATCACAAAGAACGGGATGATCACGCGCTTTGAGCCCAGGCGATCGGCAAGCCATGCACCACCCAACATGCCCGCGACGGCACCGAGCTGCATGACCAGCAGGAACTGCAGGGACGAGCCGAGAGGATAGCCCGCCTTGCGCATGAGTTGAGGCAGCCACGCATTCAACCCATACACAATCAACTGCACGCAGAAAGTCACGAATGCAAACAGGAGCGCCGACGAGCGAAACTTCGGGGACATCAGCAGCCGGTACCCGCGCACGTCCGCCCCGCCATGCTGCGACTGGCGTTGCGCCTGCAGGTCACGCACGATCTGCTCGAAATCGAGCGAGTATCGGGCGGCAAGCTTGCGTGCCTCGTCCATGCGGCCGCGATCGACCAGGAAGCTCACCGACTCGGGCAGGTAAAAGTACATCGCCGGAAGAATCAGGACGTAGAGCCCGCCCAGGGCGTAGAGCACGCGCCATCCATGCGACTGGAGCAGTGCGATGGCCACCAGCGCGCTGATGATGCCGCCGACGGAATAGCCGGTCAGCGTCAGTGCGTTGTACATCTGGCGACGGCCTCTGGGCGCATACTCGACCGTCAGCGCTACGGCAGACGGGACCACGCCCCCGAGCCCGATTCCGGTCACGAAGCGGGCGGCTCCAAGCGAGAGCGGCGAATTCGCCAATGCGCACAGGACCGAGCCGACGGAAAACCACAGCACGCCGATCATGATCAGGTTCCGCCGGCCGATGCGGTCCGTCATCGGTCCCGCGGTACCCAGCCCCACCATCAGGCCCATTAGCGTCCAGCTACCGATCAAGCCTGCCGCGGCAGGGCTGAGGCCCCAGCCGGGCTCCTCCAGCAGGCGAGGAATGGTCGCGCCGTAGACGATCAGGTCATACCCGTCGGCCACGAGTGTCAGGAAGCATAGTATGACGACCGTCAGACTGCTCCGCGTTGCTAGTTTCGATGGATGCACGGTATCTCCTCGTAGTGTTATGTCAGTGCAATGGGGAATCGAATTCAGTCCGGCAAAGCGGGCGGGAGGAAGCGCCGAGGGTCGTATACATGCGCCTGCTCGTCGGCGCGTGCGGTCCAGGCTTCGCCTGGCACAGCCGTTCAGAGCGATCCAACGGGGTCTCGTCTCGTGGCCGCTGCGCTGCAGCGATTCAACGTATCGCGCCCGCCTGGCGCAGTGCCGCAATTTCCTTTCCGGACAGCCCCCAGTCACCCAGCACTTCGTCGGTGTGCTGTCCCGGCCGTGCCGGCGGGCGCTGGATGCTTCCCGGCGTGCGGCTGAACCGCGGCGCGGGTGCGGGCTGCGTGACGCCATCGACTTCGACAAAGGTATTGCGCGCCTGCAGATGTCTACTGCGCGGCGCCTCGCCCAATGACAGAATTGGCGTGATGCAGGTCTCGGCGCCAGCCGCGAGCGCCGCCCACTCGTCACGCGTGCGCGTGCGGAAAGCGGCAGCAAACTGTTCGCGCATTTCCCGCCAGCCGGTACGGTCATGCTGACCGGGCAGCTTGTCGGCATCCAGCCCGAGCAGCTTCACGGCGTTCCGGTAGAAGCGCGTTTCATTCGCCCCGATTCCGACATACTTGCCGTCCCTGGTCTCGTACACGTTGTACCAGGGCGCGCCGGAATCGAGCCGGTTGGTGCCGCGCTCGTCAGTCCAGTATCCGGCTGCCCGCAGGCCGTAGATCAGCGTCATCAGCGAGGCCGACCCATCCACCATCGCCGCATCCACCACCTGGCCCCGGCCGGAAGTACGGCTCTCGAGGATGGCGCTAACCACCCCGAGCGCCAGGTACAGCGACCCGCCGCCGAAGTCGCCCGCGAGATTGAGCGGGATCGAGGGCGACTCGCCGGCCTTGCCGACTGAATGCAGCACGCCCGTCAGCGCGATGTAGTTGATGTCGTGCCCGGGCTCCCGGGCGAGCGGGCCCTCCTGGCCCCAGCCGGTCATGCGGCCGTACACCAGCCGGGGGTTGACCTTATGGCAATCCTCGGGGCCGAGCCCAAGCCGCTCCGCCACGCCGGGCCGGAAGCCCTCGATCACCGCGTCGGCCTGGCTGACCAGCCGCAGCACGGTCGCGACCGCGTCCGGGTGCTTGAGGTCCAGCGCCGCGCTGCGGCGGCCGCGGTTGAGCAGGTCGAAGCGTGCCTCAACCGGTGCGCCACCGTCGGATGGGGACGGACGGTCGATGCGGATGATGTCGGCACCGAGGTCGGACAGCAGCATGCAGCAGAACGGTCCCGGACCGATGCCGCCCAGTTCCACGATCTTGATGCCCGCCAGGGGCCCTGTTGGCTTTTGCGCCATGTTCTCTTCTCCTCCATATCTCTGCCCCGGAGCCACGCCCGGGCACCGGGCTCAGTGCTAACCCTTTGTAGGCCGGTGGAAGGCCGGCCAGTGCTGCCGGACCAGTTCGCGCGAAGCACCGTAGGCATAGCAGCTGTCGATCTTGCGCGGCTTGCCGTTGGCATCGGTGGCGTCGAGCAACAGATGTGCCCGCAGCGGATTGACGGCCTGGATGGCCGCCGTTGCCAGCGGAATCAGGATCTCCCGGAGATGGGCGCAAGTCTCGCCCGCGGGCAGGCGCTTGCGCACCTCGCCGCTCCAGCCGGCACCGATGCGCAGCCCCACCAGAGCCTGCAGCGACTCGCCGCCTCCCGGGCACTCCCGGTACGGATACGCGCGGATGAAGGTGCTGACGGCATGTACCACCATGTCCAGGTCAAACACGATTCGCAGCCCAATATCGTGGATGAGCTCGTTGGACGGCACCACGCGCATGCCGCTCGGCGGCGTGAAATCGTGCGGCTTCTGGTCCGTCAGGTGGCCCTCGACTTCGAACAGGCCGTCGCTGCGCCGGAAACCCTGGAACTCGATGCGCCGCACATGCAGCGCTTCACGGGTGACTTTAGCCGCCAGCGCACCGGGACTTTCGGTGGTCATGCCATTTCTCCTTCCAGAAGCGTTAGGCACTACGCACGGGCGAGCGCCTGCGCCAGCGCACGTCCGCCCTGCGTTGCGTCCCAAAGCGGCCCGGCAAGCGTCTTGCCGATGTCTTGCGAGGCCAGGCCGTCGCCCTTGGCGATGATCTGCTCGATCGTCAACGGCCTGGCGGGCGTGCCGACGCTGTCCACCACCACGCTGGACCGCGCGGCGCCATCGTGCAGGCAAAGCCGGGCGCCGGTGGCAAAGCGCGCCGGGTAGTACCGGGCCAGCGTCTCGCTGAGCTCGAAGCGCACCCGCTGCGCAATTCGCCGGATCCCGGGGTCATCGAGGAAGGCCTCGCCATAGGCGTCGTAGCGGTAAGGCCCATAACTCAGCGTGGCGCCCACGATGTATGGGCAGCTGTACTGCGCGGCCATTGTCGACCTCGGCTGCGCCAGCATGTGCTGGTCCGCGATGAGCTGCGGGCCGCTGATGACAATTTCGCGGATACCGGCGGTCGGCATGCGGAAGTTGTCGGTCAGCTCCGCCAGTGCATCGATGGTGGAATGGAACAGGCGGCAGCACGCGTACGGCTTCAGGCTGATGGCGTGGATCTGCAGCCTTTCTGTCGGCTGGACCTCCATCAATTGGCCGCCGAAGAGTGCGGCGAGCCCATAGCTGCCTTCGATGGCCAGACAGGGTGCAGTGACCGCATCCATCAGCGCGAATTCCGCGGCGAGCACGCCGTTGCGGGCGGCGAACCCTGCATGGACCCGCTTCACCTCGCCGCCGGATGCTTCCGCCGAGAACTGCATGGAGCCGCTGGCCTGCGACAAGGCGTGCCCCCACGCGCGAACCAGCCGTTCCGGTGTAATCGGCGTGCCGCGCTGGTACGCATGCAGGGCCACGCACGCAGCGGCCGCTCCGAAGGTGCCGAAGATCGCCGTGGGATGGAATCCCCGGTGCACGGTTTCCAGGCCACCCGCGGCCATCCCCACCAGCGCCATGGCTTCGTAGCCGGTGGCCACGGCGCGGAACAGGTCGGCCTGCGAGGCATCCGTGGCGGCAGCCACGGCCAATGCCGCAGGAATGACGGCGGCACCGGGATGGCTCAGCGTTTCGTTGTGGGTATCGTCCAGCTCATAGCTGTGCGAGGCGGTGCCGTGCACCAGTGCGGCCACGGAGGCGTCCGCGCACCAGTCACCGCCGAGCACGGGACTGGCGCCAGTGCCGGCGAAACGGCGGGTCCACTGCGCAATCTGGCTGGTCCAGGGGCGGGTACTGCCCCACAGCGAGACGACGAAATTGTCCAGGAACAGGCGGCGCAGCGCCTCCGTATCGGACGCGTCCAGGCGCGCATTCGCAACGCGCGCGACATGCGCGGCGATCCTTGCGGTGGCGCCTTCCCCCGGGGTGTCCGGCACGCCGTCCCGGGATGTGCTGGGAGACAAGGCATCGCGCGGCAAGTCATGCATGGTTGCTCTCCTGCTCTGATCCCGTTGCGCCTTCATGTCCGCTCGCGCGCTCCGCACCCTCGGGAGCGGGTTCTCGCGCACTGCCGCAGGCCAGCATGTCGCGCACCTCTGCCGCGGTGAAGCCGTACTCAGTCAGCAGCCGGACAGAATGTTCGCCAAGGCGAGGCGCCGGGTAGCGCAGCGCGGGCGAGCTTTCGCTCCACTGCTGGGCGATGCCGATGGTGCGGATGCGGCCTTCGGAGGGATGGTCCTCTTCCGCGAAGAAGCCCAGCGTGGTCATGTGGGGATCTTCCAGGAGGGTTTCCGGCGTGTTCATCTCGATGATGGGGATGTCCGCCGCCGTCATCAGCCGGATCCATTCCGCCGTTGTCCTGGTCTCGAACGTGCGCCCCAGGAATTCGTAGAGTTCCTGAATATGTTGTGTGCGGCCGTGAATATCGGCGAAACGCGCATCCTGGGCCATGGCCGGATCGCCGCAGATGTCAAAAAAGCGCTGCCAGTGCCGGTCGGTGTAGATCTGTACTCCGACGTAGCCATCCCGCGTCCGGTAAGGCCGCCGCTCCGCGGTCATCATGCGCGCGTAGCCCCAGTCGCCGATCGGCGGCACGAAGGTATGGCCGTACAGGTGGTCGCCCATCACGAAATGTGCGAAGGTCTCGAACATCGGCACCTCCACCGCCTGCCCCTGCCCCGTGCGCTCGCGCCGGTACAGCGCCATGGCCACCGCGTTGCTGGTCGCCATGCCAACCACGCGATCCGCGATCGCGGTGGCCACATAGGTCGGCGGACCGGCCTTGCGGCTCTGCAGCACCGGCAGGCCCACCGCCGCCTGGATCAGGTCGTCGTAGGCGGGGCGCGAGGCATATGGCCCGTTCTGGCCAAAGCCAAAGGCGCCGCAGTAGATGAGGCGCGGATTCAGTTCGCGCGCCGCTTCGTAGGAGAGCCCCAGCCTGGCCATGGCCTGTGGACGCAGGCTGTACAGCAGCACGTCGGCCGAGCGCAGCATCTGCTTGAGCGCGCCAACGCCGCTCGGCTTTTTCAGGTCCAGCACCAGGCTGCGCTTGTTGCGGTTCAGGTGCAGGAAGATCGCTCCCATGCCCGGCGTGCGGCTTGGCCCGACCTTGCGCGTGGTGTCGCCTTCCGGCGACTCGATCTTGCACACGTCGGCGCCCATGTCGGCCAGCAGCAGCGATGCGTACGGCCCCATGAAATTCGATGTGAGGTCCAGGATACGTACGCCTTCCAGCGGTCCACTCATGACTACTCCGGCTTGAGGTTCAGTTCAGCGAAGAGGCTCTTCCAGACGCCTGCCTCTTCCGCCAGCTGCTTCGCAAACGCAGAAGGCGAGGATGCCACCATGCGGCCGCTCAGGCGCGATTCGATGTTGCTGCGGAAAGCCTTGTCGGCTTCCAGCGTTGCAAAATCCTTCGCGATCCGGCCCACCACCGCTGGCGGAGTACCCTTGGGGACGAAGACGCCGGCCCACAGTAGCGGCAGATAACCCTTGTAGCCCACTGCCTCTGCCAGGGTCGGCACTTCAGGCAGGTTGGGGTAGCGCTCGGCGCTGACCGCAGCCAGGGGCCTGAGCTTGCCCGCTTCGATCTGGGACACCATGGAACTCGGCGTGTTGACCAGGAACTGCGCGTCGTTGCGCATGGCCGCGAGATTCATGGCGCCGATGCTGTTGAAATCCAGCGCCGTGTACTTCATGCCCAGCGACTTATTGAGCAAGGCCATGGTGAGGTTGAACACCGAAGTCTGGCCCGTGCCCGCGAAGAACAGACCACCGGCGCTGGCTTTGCTCAGGTCTAGCAGTTCACGCAGGGTCTTTGCCTTCGTCGCCGTCTCGGCATTGACGGCGACCACGAGCTGATAGTTGATGACCTTGTACACC
This sequence comes from Cupriavidus sp. LA-1, assembly GCF_055385985.1. Lineage (NCBI taxonomy): Bacteria > Pseudomonadati > Pseudomonadota > Betaproteobacteria > Burkholderiales > Burkholderiaceae > Cupriavidus > Cupriavidus sp. LA-1. The sequence goes on from NZ_AP031387.1 coordinate 2,061,090, forward strand.
GGCACCAGGTCGGTCATCGGGTCGAACTTCAGGTTCCTGGTGGTGAACTTGGGCAGGATCGAGCTTTGCGTGCCCAGCAGGAGCGTATGGCCATCGGTCGCGTTGACCACATATTCCGTGCCGATGACGCCGCCGGCACCCGGCTTGTTCTCGACGATCACAGGCTGCTTCCACATGCCTTCGAGACGCTGCGCGAGACTGCGGGCCAGGATATCTCCCGTGGATCCTGCCGCCACCGCGATCACGATCTTCACCGGTTTGGTCGGCCAATCGGCTGCCGTTGCGGCCCGGGCACGGTCAGGCAGGCATAGCGCCGCGCACGCGGCCAGGCTGGTGGCGCCGGCCAAGCTTAGCCAGCGCCGGCGGGTCAGTGCCGCCAGTCGTACTGTCATGTCTCTCTCCATCTTTTTGTATTGTTCTGGCGTCAGGCGCTGGTAAACACCGGCAGCTTCTGCCCGCCGCGTTCAATCATCCGGGCCTGGACCGGGCTTCCGATCCGCAGCATCTCCGGCGGGTCTTCGAGCTGCGTGAACAGGAAATATCCCTCGTCCATCTCGACGAACCCGACCGTATACGGCGCGATTGCCGCAAAGGCCGGCGTTGGCCCCCTCATCACAGTGCTGAAGGAATACAGCTTGCCGCGTCCCGCGGAGACCTCCCACGCGAGCTTGTCGCTGCTGCAGTGCGGGCAGAAGGAATGCGCTGGCCAGACCGCCTGGCCGCACCCGCCGCAACGCTGGTACTTCAGCAGGCCGGCGGCCAGCCCCTCCCAGTAAGGCCTTGCGTCGAGAAGCTGGTATGGCTGCGGCCAGCCATCTTGCGTTTGGATCATCACGTACTCCGATCAGGGTCAGGTGGAGGAGGACAGCAGCAGCACGCTGCCGGCAGCCAGCATGCCGCCGGCGCCCTGCACCAGCACGGTCCCGGGACGGCGGCGCGGCGCCAGCCCCAGCGGCTCGCCCCGCAACTGGCGCACGGCCTCGACCATGCTGTCCATGTTGCAGGAGATGCCGGGCTGGCCGAACGACAGCCAGCCGCCGTTGGTGTCGGTGGGCAGGTCGCCGTCCAGGCCGGTGCGCCCTTCCCGGTACAGGTCGATGCCTCGGCCCTTCTTCGCGAAGCCGAGGTCCTCCATGACGATCGGCCCCATGTGCGCGAAGTTGACCGAGATCTGCGCCATGTCGATATCCTGCGGCGACAACCCGGACATCGCATATGCCTGGTTAGCCGCCGCCGCCGTGGCGGTATGGGTCAGGTTGGGCATCGGGCCGAGCTCGGGGAACCTGCACGACCGCATGTTCATGCGATCGCCCAGGTACTCGTGCGTCGTGGCCGAACCGTAGCCCATCAGATAGACCGGGTTGCGTGCCGCCCTGGCGCGCTCCGGCGAGGTGACGACCAGCGCGCCGCCGGTGCCACCGCCCCACGTGGAGCACATCCAGCGCCGCAGCGGCGTAGCCACGTAGGGCGAAGCCAGCACGGTGTCGCGGTCGATCTCCCCGAACCTGGCCTTGGCCGCATGCGGGTGGTGCACACCCCAGCGCTGGTTCGACACCGCCACCTCGGCCAGGTCCGCCTCGGTCAGGCCGTATTCATGCAGGTAGCGGCACGCCGCCTGCCCGTACAGCGCCGGGATGATCGGCCCGTACGGCACCTCGAACTGCGGGTCGGCATCGGCCTCGGCCCCCATCGCCACGGCGTCGACGAACAGCTCGGTGGCGTCGCTCTGCAGGCAGAGCACGTAATCCGCCTGCCCTGCCGCGATCATCTCCGACGCCACCGCCAGCGTCGCGGTCAGCCCAGCCCCGTGCATGGTGATCTCGCTGGTGCGCTTGACCGCCATCTGCATGTGCGAGATGAAGATGTTGCTCCACTGCGAGCGCTTGTCCGCCCAGGGCGAGCGGCCGGTGTAGACGGCATCGACCTGGTCCTTGGTGATGCCCGCGTCCCGCAGCGCGCGCCGCGTGGCTTCCGCGGCGAGCTGCAGCGGGTCCTTGCGATCCGCCCGGGACGCGTAGGCATCGCCCATCCCGATGATGGCCGCTACTGGCTTGGTCGACATAGCCGCCATTGCCTCAGGCCGCCTTCAGTTCAGGCAGCGACGATGCGATCAGCGCGTCGAGGTCTTCGCGCTTGCGCAGCATCAGAAGGCTCCACTCGCCTTGCTGCAACAGGTCGCCGTTCTGGTTGATCGCGCTGATGCGGAATTTGATCACGCCGTACTTGTCGTCCTTCTCCTTCTTGCCGATCACCTCGCACACCGCGTAGATGGTGTCGTTGATGTACACCGGGCTGCGGAAGCGCATATTGTCGATGCCGTAGTTCGCCTGGATGCCCAGGCCGAACTGGATCAGCCCGGTGACGATCGAGTAGGTCAGCGAACCCTGCACCAGCCGCTGGCCGAAACGCGTCTTGGAGGCATAGTGGGTATTGGAGTGGATCTCGATCCAGTTGCCGGTCAGTGCGCAGTAGTTGACCACGTCCGCTTCGGTGACGGTGCGCCCGCCCGAGCGGAACACCTGGCCAACCTGCAGCTCGTCAAAGGTCTGGTCGATGCGGTTGTTGATAACGCGCTTGCTCGTGTCAGTCATTTTGCTGGTTCCCTGAAGTGGTGGCGATCAGCCCATGCGCATGGACTTGGCGATGATGGTCTTCTGGATCTGCGAGGTGCCGCCGCCGATCGTGCACTGGATGCTTTCGCGCAGGTAGCGCTCCATGTCGGCTTCCGGCAGGTTGGCGTAGCCGCCCAGCACCTGCATGCCGGTCAGCGCGCAGGCCTTCAGCGTCTCGGAGCCGTAGAGCTTGGCCATCGACACCTCGCGGCTGCAGGGCCTGTGCTCGGCCGCCATCTGCGCGGCGCGGTAGCACAGCAGGCGGGCCGCGTCGACCTCGGTCTGGCGGTCGGCCAGCATGTGCTTGAGCACCTGGAAGTCCCACAGCTGCTTGCCGAACTGGATACGCTCATGGGCGTAGCGCACGGCGTTGGAGACGGCCTCCTGCGCGTTGCCCACGTAGGCCGCGGCCACCGAGCAGCGCTCCAGCTCCAGGTGTTCGGTGATGATCTTCCAGCCCTGGCCCTCCTCGCCCAGCATGGCGTCGGCGGGCACGCGCACGTTGTCGAGGAAGATCTCGGTCGTACCGGTGGCATGGCGCGACAGCGTGGGCAGCTTGTTGATGACCAGGCCGGGCGTGTCGTTGGGGATCAGCAGCACCGACAGGCCACCGTGTTTGTTGTCCGGGTCGGTGCGCACCAGCATGGCGATGACCACGTCCTTGGCCGCCGCGCCGCTGCACCACAGCTTCTGGCCGCTGACGATCCAGTCGCCGTTGGCGTCGCGGCGGGCGCGGGTCTTGGTGTTGGAGGCGTCGGAGCCGGCATCGGGTTCGGAGATCGACACCGAGAAGCGGATCTTGCCCTCGATGAACGGTCTGATGTACTTGTCCTTCTGTGCGGCCGTGCCGTACTTGGCGATGTTCATCGCGGTGAAGGTGGGCACCAGGATCGCGGCGGCGAAGTCGAAGCCGTACTTGCCCAGGCCCTCGGCCATCAGCGTGTAGTCGAAGATGTCGCCGCCAGCGCCGCCCTCCTCCTCGCTGAACAGCAGGCCCAGCCAGCCCTGCTTGGCGATCTTCTCGTAGGCCTCGTAGGGGTAGTCGCGGTTCACATCGCACTTGCGGATGTACTCGACGCCGATCTCGTTGTCCATGAAACGGTTCACGGTATCCAGCCAGAGGGCCTGCGATTCATTCAGGAAGTTCGATTGCACTGTATTGCCTCCATTGGTGTGCGTTGGCATCTGCCTGCATGGCAGCGGTACGTTGCTGCGATGCGTGTTGGAAGCGTAGTGGTGTGCAGCCGGCAAACCAACTGGCCTTTTCCGAAGCGGCGATTCGGTGAAGTCGAAGTGGCCGGTGGGTACCCCTGGGCGCAGGAAACCCGAGGCAGCGCCGCGCCATTGCGGTAAGGGTCAGCCCTGCTCGGATGCCGGCGGCTCTCCGCGTGGACGGTCGAGCAGTTGCTTCATCAGCGCGGCGGCAGGCGGGCTGAGGACGCGGCCGCGCGCGGTAGCGATGTGGGTGGTGCGTACCGCCCAGGACTCGTCAATGGCCACGCAGGCGACTTGGTCGAACAGCTCATGGCTGAACAGGCACTCCGGCAGCACGGTCAGGCCCAGCCCGGCCTGTACCAGGCTGGTGGCAACGCCTGCACTGACGACGTGGAAAGACGGTGTGAACTCGGCGCCCAGCCGCTTCGCCGCGGCGCGGAACATGCCCACCATCGATTCCACCGGAATCAGCCGTTCCGACAGCAGGTCTTCGAACCTGACCGTCTCGCGCGCGCTGAGCGGATGCGTGAGGGGCACCACGGCGGCCAGCCGGTCGCGGCGGTAGGGTGTCACGTCGACACCTCCCAGGTCCAGTTCATGCGCCATGGCGAACACGCCAATGTCCGCATCGCCGCGCGACACGGCATCGACAATGGCGGCGTTCTCGAGTTCATTCACCACCAGTTCTACCAACGGGAAGTCGCGCGCATAGTCGCCCAGCTCGCGGGCGAGGAACGGCACGATGATGGAGCGCGCCGAAGCCACCACGACCTTGCCGCGCATGCCCTCGGTAAAGGCGGATATCTCGGAGCGCAGGTTCTCGATGCTGTCCAGGATCTGGCGGGCGTAGCGCACCAGCACGGCGCCCGCGGGACTCGGCACCACGCCCTTGGGACCGCGTTCGAGCAGCTTGACCCCGGCGATATCCTCCAGGTCCTGGATTCGCTTGGTCGCCGTCGAAGCGGCGATGTTCTCGCGGATGGCGGCGCGCCCGATCTGCTGCTCTTCGACGGCGGACAAGAACAGCCGCAGCGTGAAGAGATCGACTTGCCTGATCAGGTGCAGGCGATTGAATTCGGTCATGAACTCCTGCCAGGACGGTTGATGCGAGTGACGCATCCTGCGGAAAGCAAGATGAAGCTAACGCCACACATCCGCGGAGGCTGCTGTCACGAGATCGAACGTCGCGAAGTCAGGCCGCCGTCCACGGTGACGATCACGCCACTGGTATAGCTCGATCGGTCCGAGGCGAGATAGACAAAAAGGTCGGCGACTTCGGCGACTGTCGCGGGTCGGCCCAGCGGCATCGTGGCCATCATCTGGCCAACCTCCTGGCCGTCACGATCAGCGCGAGCGCGCAGCACCTTGCGGATGCGTTCGGTATCGACGGGGCCTGGGTTGACCCCGACCACGCGGATACCGTCCTCCAGGCTGCGGCCGCCCAATGCCCGCGTAAATGCCATCAACGCGGCATTGCCGGTAGTGCCGGCGATGTAGTTGAAGTCGAAATTCTCCCCGCCATTGCCGATATTGTTCAGGATAACGCCGCCGCCGCGCGCCTTCATCCGGGCATACAGCAGCCGCGTCAGGTTGATGTAGCCGAACACCTTCAGCTCCCACCCCTCCCGCCACGCTGCTTCGTCGACCTGCCACAGGCTGCCGCCGGGAATGCTGCCGGCGTTATTGACCAGGATATCGGCCTCCCCTGCGAACTCGGCAACCCGGGCAATGGCGCCTGGCGCGGTCATGTCCTCGGCCAGCACGCTTGCCTCGACGCCATGACGCGTCCGCAGCCCGGCGGCGATCCGGTCGAGCCGCTCGCCCGACCTGGCAACCAGGAAGAGTTCACATCCTTCGGCAGCGAAGGCCTGCGCGAGACCCTCGCCGATACCTTGGGAAGCGCCGGTAACAAGCACCTTGCGCCCGTTCAGCCCCAGTTCCATGCTTGTCCCCTCCTTGCTTGCCTGCCTCGGCGCAGCCGCCGCGCATCTTCAGGACTGTTTGCGCCACCGGGCGGCTCTTGCTGCCCGGCACTGCCTCCAGCATATCGAGCACCGGCTGACCCGTTCCGTACTCCAGGCCACCTTGCCAATATAGACCGGCACCTCGGCCTGGGGGTCGAACTTGCCGATCCGGAACGCCCCGGGGCGCGACTTGCAGGCCTGGACCACCGCGCGAAAAAAAGAGCCCCGCGGCAAGCCGTACGGGGCATAAGCTCGCTGAGGCGAGCATGGAGACAACGGCTACCGACTTCTGGCATGCACGCGTTCACTATGCTGTACCCCAGGAAAATTACCAATCGCTCTGCGCGAACTCTCCCGTACTTTGAAACATCCCGGCAAGCTCCGGCGGGGCGCCCACGCCGTGGCATTCCAAGGTACGGAACTCCCTGTCTTTTCGGTTGAGCTGGCGGGCGTCATCGTCGTAGCATTGCCCGCAAAGCCACAAGGAAGGCAGGCCGGAACCGCCCAGGCTGCGCCAGGCAATGACATGGCAACCATGACCGAACACCACGCCACAAGCACGAATGCCGCGCGCGCGCAGGCCGTCCTGCAAGACGTCGAGCGCCGCTGGAACACCGCCGCACTGACATGGAACGCCGACGCGCTGACCGCGCTGTACGCACCCGAAGCCCTGTTCTTTGGGGGCCGCCCGGGCCACGCCGTGGGCCAGGCGGCGATCCTGGGGTACTTTGCCTCGTACACCGGGACGCTGCGTTCGGCATCGATGTCCCTGGCCGACCAGACCCTGGTCGAGCTTGGCGCGGATACGCTGCTGGCGCAGGGGCATGCAAACTTCCGCTTCGTGCTCGCAGACGGGCGCGAAACTGACTCGGCACTGCGGACGACTTGGGTGCTGGTCAGACGCCTGGGGGTGTGGCAGATCCTGCAGCACCACTTTTCCCCGACACCGGAAGCACCGCCGATCCAATAGCCGGCGCTCCCCTCATCGAGACGACCCGATGCACGAAGACCAAGCGCCCGCCGACCACTCCGCGCCGACGTTTACCAACGAATTGCCGCCGCCGGCACCACGACGCCACCTGCATACCCGCGCGGTCATCATGCAGGGCTTTCGCCGCGACGACGGCTTGTGGGACATCGAAGGCGAGATGAAGGACAGCAAGACCGCGCCCTGGCCCAGCTGGGAAAGCGGTGAGCAACCGCCCGACGTGCCGATACACCACATGCGGGTCCGCATCACCCTGGACGACACCTATACCGTCCGGGCCGTCGCAGCAGCGCTGCCTTCCATCCCTTTTCCCGAATGCAACGGGGGGATTCCGCCGCTGCAAGGGCTGGTTGGCGCGAGCATCGCGCGCGGCTGGCGCAAGGCGCTCGAAACCACATTGGGCGGCACCAGGGGCTGCACGCATCTGCGCGAACTGATGATGAATCTCGGTACCGTGGCCTACCAGACCGTGGGCGGCGAAATGCGGCGCCAGGAATGGGAAGCCCTGCCCGAACCCCGCATCAGACCTCCGGTGGCGACATCGCCCAAGCCGCATTGGGACAAGTGCCTCGGCTGGCGGCTTGACGGTGAAGTAATCAGGCGGTGGGCCCCGGTTTTCTACCAGCCCCCCGGCAACGCTTCGGCAGGCACCAATCCAGCCGCTTCGGACTAACCACCGACGCTGGCCGCCGCCGCCGTGCAAGGCACACCGTGGTATTGCCGGCTATCCACAATGAATGCAGGAACTTTCCTCCTCCAGGATAAAACGCGCAATCAAGACCTCAGCGCAAGGACAGTCTTAAGCCCACTCCGCAACAAACCGCTTCCAAAGCACGGGACGCGGGCTTGCACGCCGTTGCGACGTGGCAAGGCATTGATGTCAAATCTGGCATACCTGTCAACGGAGCCAAGCCATGCGGACCGAGTACGCGAACGACGCTGGCGCTGCCGGCACGCGCCAGAAGCCATCGGTGAGCACATGACCGCGCCGCCACGCAAACCGGCGCAAGCCACAGCCATCACCGCTTGGGGGCCACTGCGCAACCGGCGCTTCTCGGTACTCTGGTCGGTATGGGTCGCCGCCAACCTGTGCGTCTGGATGTGCGACGTCGCCGCAGCCTGGCTGATGACCACCCTGTCCGACAGCAAGACCCTGGTTGCCCTGGTGCAGACTGCCACATCCCTGCCAGCGTTCTTGCTCGCCCTCCCCGGTGGCGCACTGGCGGATCAGCTCGACCGGCGCAGGTGCTTCCTCCTTACACTCTTGTGGACCGCGGCCACGACCACCGTGCTGGCGGTGTCCGCTGCCACTGGCCTCCTCAACACCCCCCTGCTGCTTGCGCTGGTCTTCGCCGGGGGCATCGGCACTGCCCTGCGCTGGCCGGCCTTCTCGGCCTTGCTGCCGGAGGTCGTTGCGCGTCCGGAGTTGCCGCAGGCGATGGTCTTACATGGCCTGGCAGTGCACGGCGGCCGCGTGGGCGGACCGCTCCTGGCGGGCTTGTTCCTGGCCATCTGGGGCGACGCCTCGGTGTTCATCGCCGGCGCGCTGATGTCGCTTGCCTCGGCATTGGTGATCTGGAAATGGGACTATGACGCGCCGCCGCGCAAGCGCCGCGCCGTGCGGCTGCCGCAATCGATACGATCCGGCCTGCGTTACGCATGGCGCAGCCAGCGCCTGCGCGCCGCGATCGTGCGGGTCTGGGTGCTCTTTATGACCGTGACCGCGTTGATGGCGTTACTCCCACTGCTGGCTCGCGCGTATGGCGGGGTCAGCGCACAGGTCTACACGACACTGCTCGCATGCGTAGGCGCCGGGGCCATGACGGTGGCGATGGCGCTGCCGCGACTGCGGACTCGTTTCGGCTCGGAAAGAATCGTCACAGATGGAGCGCTCATCCTCGGTGTCGCGATTGCAGGCATCGGCCTGGCCCCGCATGCGTGGCTGGCGGCGCCTGTCCTGTTCGCGAGCGGAGCCGGCTGGCTTGGGATCGGCAACTCGCTGAACGTCAGCGCCCAACTGGCTCTGCCTGATCGTCTACGCGCACGGGGAATGGCGGTCTTCTTCATGGCCGCAATGGGCGGCGGCGCAAGCGGAGCTGCTACGTTCGGCGCGCTGGCCGACCGGATAGGCGTACGTCCGGCACTGTTGGCACTCGCGCTCATGACGTCTGGATTGGCCTGGTTGATGCGGCGCCGTTGGTCGATCGCATTTGCGGACGGCATGGGACAGATGCAGAGTTGAGCCAGATGTCTTGCCTAACCCTGCGTCTGGACGGGCGTCCTGGTGTATTGCAGTTGCCTCAGTGAATGGTCAGTCCTCCCGTCGGACTGAGTGTCGCCCCCGTGAGGTAGTGCGCCGCATCCGAAGCCAGGAATGCCACCACCTGGCCGATGTCTTGCGGCGCCGCCACGCCGAGCGGACTGCTGGCAATGATCTTTTCATACTGTTTCCGGTGGCGCTCCGACACCCCACCTTCCTTTTCGAACGCGGCCTGCCAGGAGGGGCTGTCGCGCACCACCGTCACACAGACGCAGTTCACGCGGATCCGGTCCCTGGCCAGCTCCTTGGCAAGCACCTTGCTCGCGCTGATCAGCCCGCCAGCGAAGGTCGCGACCGCTGTCTGGGTTGGAGTGGGTACCCTGCCGCCCTCGGAAGTCACGAAGACGACGCTTCCGCCTCCGCGCTGGCGCATGAAAGGCAATGCCGACTGTACCGGGAGCAGCTTCGCCACGGTATTTTCCGCCACCACGGCGCAAACCCGTGCCAGGTCGATCTCTCCGAAGGGGCCGCGGACGTCGGGGCGGCGCGCCTCGTCGTCATTGCCGCCAGCGTTTGCAACTACAATGTCGATACCGCCATGGCGGCGAGCGGTCTCGGCGGCCACCGCGTCCATGTCAGACTTCGAGCGGACATCGCCTGCCAGGAAATCCCCGGTGCCTCCGGCTTGCCCAATCTCGGCAAGTACGGCCTCAGCCTTCGCTGCCGTCCTGCCGCTGATGACAACGATGGCACCGAGAGACGCGAGCTGTAACGCGACGCCCTTCCCAATCCCGCCTGTACCACCTGTGACAATGGCAACCTTTCCTTCAAGACTTGTCATGTTCGGGAACCTCTATCCGTTGAGACGTTGATTGATTCGAGCCAGATGCCCCGACGTTGGCTAGATGATCCTCGACGAGTGCAGCGCTTCGATCAGCTGCGCATCCATGCGCAGCCAGTCGCCCAGCACGCCATCGGTGTGCTGACCCAGCCGGGGTGGCAGGCCTGCCTCCGGCTCGGGAACATCCGACATCTTTATCGGATTGCCCGCAACCTGGACCGGGCCCCATGACGGGTCATGCAGGGTCATCAGCATCTGGCGTGCCGCAACGTGCGGGCATTCGAAGACGTCCGCAATGTCATTGACCGCGGAGGATGGAACGCCGCCTTCGCGCAGTGCCTCGACAGCCTCGGTGCGCGTGCGCGTGCTCAGCCATTCGTCGATATGCGGGTTGAGCGCGTCGCTGTTGGCACTGCGGGCCATACCGTCCTTGAAGCGCGCATCTTCCAGCAGGGCCGGCATGCCGATCACGTGGCAGAAGCGCTCCCAGATATGATCCCCCAGCACGGCGATGACGATATACCCATCGCTGGCGCGGTAGGTGCCAAACGGCGCCGTCACGGCATGCAGACCGGGGGGTGCCGGCTTGCGGAATGCGGAGTACATCGCCACCGATATCTCGTTCTGCACGAGCGAAGCGTCATAGAGCGAAATGTCGACCTTCTTGCCTGCGCCGGTACGTTCGCGCTGGTAGAGCGCCAGCAGCGCACCTTGCGCGGCCAGGATGCCGCCCTGCAGGTCGGTCATCGAGAAGCCGAGGTAGGTGGGCCGGTCACCCTGGCGCTCGGGCCGGTACATCAGCCCGCTCAACGCCTGTCCGATGATGTCGAAAGCCGGGTAGTCCGTGTACGGGCTCGGCATCACATCTTCATGCCCGAAGCCGGAGATCGCAACGTAGATGAGGCGCGGGTTGTGTTCGCGCAGCGCGGCATAGCCGATGCCAAGACGGTCCATCACGCCGGGCCGCAGGTTTTCGAGGACGATGTCCGCCTCGCATGCCAGTTGCGTGAAGATCCGCTTGCCTTCGGGATGCTTGAGGTCCAGGGTGATGCTCTTCTTGTTCCGGTTGTTGCGCAGGAAGGACAAGCTCTGCCAGGAGCCATCCTCCGCGCTCTTCACCGGGGTGGTATTGCGCGCGAAATCTCCACCGTCACGCGACTCCACCTTGACGACCTCGGCACCGGCATCGGCGAGCCACATCGAGGCAAACGGTCCGGCAACAAAGTTCTCGACAGCCAGGACCCGCACACCGCTTAGCGGTCGCTCCGAGCTTCCCGCGGCGGCTGCGGTGGCAGCATTGTCATTGGTGTTCAAGGTCACTCCGGTTGGTAATGTCGTGCCCCACGAGGGCTTCGCTGCCGCTTGGCCAGGAATTCGAGGTCCGCGTTGTCGTGGCCGACTTCTCGCGCCGCCGATAGCGGCGGCGGACGCTTGCCGTTGAACGACAACGGCAGGCCGACGACGGCGAGCTCATCGTCTGACGGCTTGTCGATGATGCCCAGCGCGTCGGTCTGCGCGTGGTGCACCAGTTCCTCAGTAGTCTGGATCGGGGCGCACGGCAGTCCGGCGGCACCCAGCCGCTCCTGCCAGTGGGCGCGCGGGCGCTCTGCCAGGCGCTCGCCGATGAGCCCATCGATCATGGCGCGATGGCGCAGGCGCGCCGCATTCGTGGTGAAGCGTGGGTCGACGGCCCACTCGGGCCGGTCCAGCGTCTCGCAAAACCGCGCAAACAGCGCGTCGTTCGCGCAACTGATGATCAGGTCACCGTCCGCAGTCTGGTAGGCCCGATGCGGCACGATGAAGGCGACGCCGGACCCATGGCGCGAGCCCGGCTCGCCGTCAGCGTTGTAGTTGGCGACGCCGATCGACATCCAGGCAATGGCGGTCTCCAGCAGCGAGCTGTTGACGGTTGCGCCGACATGCTTCTGTTGCCGGCGAAACAGCGCCGCAAGGATGCCGATCACCGCCCACATGCCGGTGCCAAAGTCGACGATGGACACCCCGGCACGCACGGGCGACTGGCCCTCCTCTCCCGTGATGCTCATGATCCCCGCAAACGCCTGCATCAGCGGGTCATATCCCGGTGCGGCATTCAGCGGCCCCACGTGGCCGAAGGCTCCGACCTCGCAGCAGATCAGTTCCGGCTTGGTCACACGCAGGCTGTCGGGATCAAGCCCGTATTGCGCCGCCGAGCCGGGCCGCAGGTTGTGGAAGAAGACGTCGGCGCGCTCCGCAATGAGCTGATGTAGCGTGGCAAGATCGCCGGCGTCCTTGATGTCAAGGCTGATGAAGCGTTTGCCGCGGTTGATGGCATGGAAGGCCGCGCCGCTGCCCTTCCACTTGCTCGGTCCCCAGCCGCGCGCCGAATCACCCGTGGGCCGCTCCACCTTCCAGACGTCCGCTCCCAGCGCCGCCAGGATCTGGCCGGCGAACGGCGCCGAAGCGCTGTCACTCAGTTCGACCACCACCACACCGTCGAGAGGCAAGTCATGCATTGCTGTCTTCCTTTGTTATGCGTTGCGTTGCATCCAAATGGATCTGGTGCATGCGGGAAGAGTAGAGGCGTGCCGCCGTCTGGCCAACTGGCCTTTTCCGAAACGGCGATTCGAAGGGATCGAAATGGTGGCGGCACGGGCCCAACCGCGTTACGCCCGGTTGGGCGCGGCAGCGCTGTCGCGGCGCCCTCAGGCAGTTGCGTCATGAATGCGGCAAAACCACCGTGCCCATTTATAAACGTGTCTTTATAAGCACTTTCGCGAGTGTGAATCTCGCGGCATAGAGCCATCGGCGTCAGGACAATTCCTCCGACAGCGCTTTTGCCTGACGCCAGTCCGCAGTGTCAAATCCCTCCGTGAACGGGCTATGGATCCCGCTCACGATCTGCCGCGCTTCGACGGGAGCGTTAAAAACACGTCCCGAGGCTGCGGCGGGAACCGCCAGCTGAGCACGCTCAGCCCGCGCGCAGGCCTTCCACGAACGCAGCGAAGCCGCCAACAAATTCCTTGAGCCGCGTACGCATGCCGGCATCGGTGAGTTCGCCCCGCGCGTCGAACACCTGGCCCGCGCGCGCAACCAGCAGCCGGCCTCCGCTATAGTTCCGCGTGCCCAGTGTCTTGAGCACCGGCAGCCAATCGTTCTGTGCCAGCACGGTACCGAAGCCCCCGGCGGATGCCCCGATGACTGCTACCGGGCGATTGCCGAAGACTGCGGGGATATCGCTCGCCGGCCGCGAGAGCCAGTCGATGGCGTTCTTGAAGACGCCGGGGATGCCGTTGTTGTATTCGGGCGTGGCGAGTAACAGACCATCGCTGGCCATGACCTCTTCGCGCAACGCCACCACGGCGGCGGGCAAGCCTTCACGCGCCTCCAGGTCTGCGTCGTAAAGCGGAATGCCATGCAGGGTGGCGATATCGAGGCGGATCTGCGCGTCAGCCTCCGCCTGCGCTGCCCGCAGCAGCGCGGTGTTGTACGACTGGGCACGCAGGCTGCCGGAAATTCCCAGGATTCTGATCATTTGTCGCGCCTCATTTCATGAAGATGTAGGGGTATGGCCCTGCTCATTATCCAGCATGACGGAGGCCATGGCGTCTCGGATGTGCGCGCCGAACGTCCTGTGGTGACAGGCCGCGCCACCGGTGAACGAATCCGCCCTTCCCCGCTTGGCGCCGTCGGCGTGCGGGTTACGCAGGTCGCCGACATTGGCTGCGCTTTCACCCGGCTTCGGGTTGCTCTTTGTCGCATTCCTGGCAACGCTCTCCGCATCGACGCTCAACAGTACTGGCACTCCAGACCAGACACGTCGCACGCACAGCCATTGACGATGCCCCCACGCCGCCTATGCTTGAGCTCTCGCCCAAGCGCCGCAAGAATTCAGTGCGCCCCGGCGCAGGTCCACTCGATTTCAGCAGCGTCCTGAGCGGCAGCGCTGCCGCCTTACTGCTTCGGCTCCGGCTCGACCACGACCTCCAGTTCCACCAGTTGGTAGCCTTTGCGCTCCGGGTGCGGCACGATATTGACGATGTGGTCCTCGATGGTCGAGAAGATGCAGTCGACCGGGTTGGCGGGATCGCCCTTGAAATAGATCTGCGAAGTGAGCGTCCGGTATCCCGGATGCATGACGCGATAGTGGATGTGCGGCGCACGCTGGCGATTGCGCCCGAGGTGCTTCATCAACACGCCGACCTCGGTATGCTCGCGCCCGATGACGTAGCCGCCCGGACGGACCGTGACCACCTCGAAAGCGCCTTCTGCATCGCAGCGCAGCTTGCCACGCAGGTTGTCTTCTGACTGCGAGTCGTCTTCGTTCTCGTAGCGCCCGAACTGGTTGGGCTGCCACACGATCAGCGTCGCACCGGGAATCGGGCGGCCAGTCGAGGCGTCCAGCACCCGCCCGCGGACCTCCAGCCGCTGCCCGGGTTCGTCTTCCGTTGCGATGTAGCAGGGATTGGAGCCCTCGGCCACCTGGTCCTTGGGGAAGGGGCCGGTCACGTTCTGCGGCGTGGCGTGGTCATCGGTGCGCGCCAGGTCGAGCGCGCGCATGGTCAGGCCCATCATGTCGCACAGCATGACCAGTTCGTCCTGGGCGGCGACCTTGCCGAGCCAGCCGGCGATGCGGTACAGCTGTTCGTCGGTCAGCTTCAGTTCGTCCAGCATGGCATGAAAGTGCCGCAGCGCCACGCCGAACCGAGCCTGCAGCGCAGGGTCGGAACCCGGCACATCGCACATGGCGTCGAGGGCGCGCTGGAGGGTGTAGTTGTCGGGATTGCCCATGGTTGTCTCCGCTTGTTCTGTTTCATCCCCTGGCAGCCGCCAGGTCGACGGCGCGGGCCAGCAGTGAGCTGTCCGCCATCAGCTTGTGCTTGGCGGGCTTGTGCGTCGGGGTGTGCGGCACGGCATCGACCGCGAGACGAAGCGCGGCAGCTTGTGCACGTTGCGCGATAAGCACTGCGCGTCATGCGCGCAGCCCCTGCTTGCCGGTCAGACGCCGTCCGCGAACGGATCCACACCGCCAACCTTGGCCAGCGCACCGTCAGTGAACGGATCGACCTGACGCAGCGCGCCATCAGTGAACGCATCAACCGGGCGAGCCGCACCATCCAGGAACGGGTCTGCCTTGCGCACAGCGATCTTGCGGAACTGCTCGTCCGCCAGGCGGCCGGTCGGCGAGTGCTGCAGCGCCCAGATCATGGGCAGCGAGGCCTGTGCCGCACCTGCCCCATCCCTGCAGGCATCCGGCGACCGCACTGCCGCCTGCGCCGCGGAAGCCATCACCAGCATCGCCATCGCACCAATCATTGCCGTTTTCATCACTTGCTCCTTGAAAGTTGAGGGAAAGCGCGCCCACCGCATTGGCCCGGCAGCGCCGTGGATGGAGTGAAATATATACATAACCGTACCGTATGGTATTCTTTGATTCGGAAGATGCGGTTCGGATTCTCCGAAGTCTCCCCGGGTACCTCACGCCGCCAGTCCCGACTTCGGCCTTTTGGTAGACTGCGCGGGGCCCGGCGCCACGGAACATGGCGCGGGCGGCCAATCTCTTTCAACGCTGGCTATTGCATGGAATTACAACCGGACCCCTCCCGCGACGCTGCTCCCCGCCCGCCCTTGCGCATGACGCGTCGTGGGGAAGAGAAGCGCGCCCTGATCCTGAGCATCGCTGCGGATATGTTTCTCGAGCACGGCTACGACGGCGTTAGCCTCGATGAGATCGTCAAGGCGTGCGGAGGCTCCAAGACCAATGTCTACAATTACTTCGGGGGCAAGGACGGCTTGTTCGTCGCCGTGGTGGAAAGACTCTGCGACCGCTTCCTGGAGAAAACCGAGACCAGTCTGGACCTGTCGCGCTGCAACGCCGCACAGGGCCTGCGGAAGATCGCGCACGGCTTCCTGCAGTCCTTGCTGGAGGAGCGCCACCTTGCGTTCCTGCGGCTCATCTTCGCGGAATCGCGGCGCTTTCCGGCTCTCGGCAATGCGTGGTACACGCGTGGCCCCGCGGCAACCTGTGCCTATGTCGCGGGCTTTCTCTCTACACGGCAAGCGGCCGGCGCCACGCTGTCAGCCAGCCCGGAAGTCTGCGCCCTGCTCTTCCACGGCATGGTGCTGGCCAGCGTGCTGCACCGGACCCTGGCCACCGGCGTGCGTCCGGACGACGGCGAAATGCATGCGCTGGTCAATGACGCTACCGCCCTGATCGTGGCAGAGGGCGTGGTCGGGGCCGTCTGATGCTTCAAGGCAGGACGTGGCATATTCCGCCACGTCATTTCACCTGACGGCCGGCGATCTGCGGATTCGAGGGATCGAGGCCATTCAGGCAGTCAGTTCGGTAGCCGCGGCCGACTTGCGTGCGGGCGCTCTGCCCGGGTCGCTTTCGATTGCACTGTCACAGTGCGATTCAGTATGCTACGCGTCGAATTGAAGGAATCCGGATACCCAAATGCAACTCAGAACCGAGGAGATCGAAGCCTACCTGCTGGTCGTCGAACTCGGCAGCATCAGCGGCGCTGCGCGTCACATGGCGCTCTCGAAGTCCGTCGTCAGCAAGCGCATCAGCGACCTGGAGCGCAGCCTGGGCGTTACGCTGCTGCAGCGCTCCACGCGCCGCGTGCAGCCAACCGAGAGCGGCCGGCACTTCTATGAGCAGGCGCGGGCTGCCATGGCACAGCTCACCCATGCCGCCGAAAGCATCTCCAAGACCTCGCAGGAGCTGTGCGGCGAATTGCGAATCCTTGCGCCGATGAGCTTCGGCACGCTCTGGCTGTCGCCGTTGATTTCTGAATTCGCAAAGGCGCATCCGCGCCTGCATGTTGTGATGGAGCTGGACGACCGGCTGGTGGATACGGGATATGAACGCTATGACCTGGCGATCCGCATCACGCGCCTCGGCGACAGCGCGCTGATCGCCCGCAAACTGGCGATCAGCCGGCGCATCCTGTGCTGCAGCCCTGAATACGCGGCGCGCGCCGGCCGGCCCGAGAGCATCGCCGACATCGCCAGGCATGCCTGCCTGTCCTACAGTAATTCCCCGCCCGGGCAGATCTGGGCGTTCCGTGGCCGCACCCCGCAGGCCGCACCGAAGATCATCACACCACACGGCGTATTCACGGCCAACAACGGCGAGGTGCTGCGCGACGCCGCGCTGGGCGGCCACGGCATTGCCGTACTGCCGCTGTTCATCGTCTCGCGGGAGCTGGCGGCCGGCAGCCTGATCGAATTACTTCCCCACGAAGCGCCAATAGACGATGGCGTCTTTGCGGTCTATCCACGCACCGCCTATACCTCGCACAAGATCCGGACGCTGATCCAGTTCCTGCAGCAATCGCTGTCGCCGCCGCCGTGGGAGCCGCGCTGCGACAGCACCGCCGGGACGCCCGACGTCAAGCCGGTCCTGTCAGTCTGACGGCGCGTCCCGCCGCGGCGCGGCCAAACGCTCGCGCCGCCTGGCTGCGCGCGAATGCCTCAGGTAGCCAGCTCGGTTGCCACCGCCGGCATACGTGCCGGGGCCGAACGCGTCTTCTGTTGCGCCAGGTATTTCAGCACCAGGTCCGTGGTCGCCTGGAAATGATCGGACAGCAGCTTGCTCGCTTCACGCGCGTTGCGGGCGACAATGGCGTTGACGATGGCCTCGTGCTCGGCCGCCACGTCGCGCTTGCGGGCCGCCCTGGGCACGGCAAGCGAGAGGAAGCGATAGCGCGCGGTCTGGTCGCGCAACACGATCGAGAACCGACGCAGCCACGCCGAGCGGCAGCCGGACACCAGCACCTCATGAAACACGGCGTGCGCCTCCTCCCATTCGGGATTGAGGGCACCTTCCTTGCCGCGCAGCACCATCGGAATTCGTGTCAGGCGGTGATGGGCGGCCACGACATCCGCCTCCCAGGCGATATCGCCGGCCTCGATTGCGTCGCGCAGGGCGCTGGTATCGATCTGCTGCCTCACGCGCGTGATGTCCAGCAGTTCTTCGGCGGACAGCGGCGCCACACGGAAGCCCTTCTGGTCGATGGCCAGCACGAAGCCCGTCGTGCACAGCCGCGACAAAGCCTCGCGCAGCGGAATGACGCCTGCCTGGTAGCGTTCGGCCAGTTCCTTCAGGCGCAGCTTGCTGCCGGCCGGCAGCTTGCCGTTGATGATGTCTTCGCGGACGCTTTGTTCGAGCACGGAAGCCCATGTGCGTCCGCCCAGGTCCGGCGCCTCCGGCAAAGCGACGGCGGCTTCGCCGGAGGCGGTCGTTGCTGACTTGGTTCTTGCCACGATGGGGCCTCGCTCGATGATAGATAGTAGGCACTATTATATATTTTGCGGGACCCACCGGAGAAGCTACGCGGCCCGGCGGCGGCCGGCCCCGTCGGCCTGGCCGAGTATGCCGCGCATGGCGTCTTCCAGCGCCTGCGGCGCGTGCGCATCGATATGCTCGTGCCGCCAGCCAACGAACCGGTCCGGCCGCACCAGGACCGCGCCGGCGTCCGAGATGCCCCGCAGTTCGCTCCAGGTGCCGTAGACGTCGTGGGCATCACAGTTCGGGCCGCCAATGCTGACGACCTCGATTTCGGTACCAAGCGCGGCCGATACCTGTCTGGCAATGCGCCGCCATGCAGCGCCGCCAACACCGGTGAGCAGCGTGAAGCGGCCATGCCCGACGAGGTCCAGCGTCGACAGGCGTGCCTTGCGATGCTCCAGCCAGGCATGTGGCACCACGCCGCCAGGCGATGTGCTCGGGTGATAGTAGAGATCCGGGTCCCGCGAATCTGTCTCGCGCGGGCGGCCGTCCGGCACCACGGCGGATGAGGCGTAGACCTGTCCCATTTCCACACCGTGGCAGTTGAACTGGAAGTCCTGCAGCTTCACCGCTTCCTGCAAGGCACGACGCCGCTCGCGGCCCCGCTCCGTGTCGCCGAAGAGTTCGTCAACGTTCTGCCAGCCCTCGGCTTCGCTCTGGCCAGGCTCAAACCCGAGCGCCTTGGCAATCGGCAGCATGTTGCGGACCGACTGCATGGCCCGGTCGACTACGCGTCGCGCCACCGGCTGCCTTTCGGCGGAATACGTGTCGAGCAGGCGCTCATCGGCGTTGCCGCGGACCACATGGGCAAGCTTCCAGGCCAGGTTGAACGCGTCCTGAATCGACGTATTGGTGCCGAGTCCGTTCGCGGGCGGATGCCGGTGAGCCGCGTCCCCGGCGATGAACACGCGGCCCTTGCGCATGTTCTTCGCCGCAACATGATTGATCTGCCATTTGCTGACCGCCTTCACCTTGATGGGAAGCGAGTCGTCGCCGATGGTGGCCCGCGCGCGCCGGATCACGGCCTCCTCGCTGAGGTCGGGCTCGCCCTGGGCCGGATCGTACATGAACAGCAGCACCCATTCGTTCCACGGGCGCACGCAGATGTATGTACCGCTTCCTACCCAATAATCATTGCCTGGCTGCGTCATCCAGTACAGCACGCCCGGACGATGCTCGCAGTATCTGGCCAGATCCACCTCGAGCCAGCAGTTGACCGCTGCCCCGAGTCCCATTTCGCCTTCCATCTCGAACCCGCACTGCGGCACCACTGTGCTGGCGCCGCCGTCCGCGCCCACCACGTAGCGCGCCTTCACCTGCGTGATTTCCCCGGTGATGCGGTCCTTCAGCATCGCAGTGACCTCGTCCGGCGTCTGCGAGATGTGCGTCAGCTCCGTATTGAAGAGGAATTCCGCGCCACGCTCGCGGGCGCAATCGAGCAGCACCGGCTCCAGCAGATGCTGCGGCGCGTTGCACATCGGCGAAGGGCTGGCCGTCGCATAGTCGGCCTTGCGCTGCTCGGAACTGCCCCACGTCTGCAACCGCGCGATCTCCGTGCCGGCAAAGCTGGTCGCCCACACGTTGTTGCTCATCAGCGCGTTCGGCGTCGCCAGTGCCAGCACGCGGTCCTCGATGCCCAGGTCACGGAACACTTCCATGGTGCGCTGGTTGGTGATGTGGGCGCGCGGCGAATTGGCGGTGCCCTGGTACTTGGTGATGGTCAGCGTGCGCACGCCGTAGGTTGCCAGCAGCGCGGTGGTGGTCAGGCCGGCGGGCCCGGCGCCCACCACCAGGACCGGTACTTCGATGGTCTTCATGGTCGTCTCCTCGAATTGCAAGGCTTATTGCGCCGGCTCGTCTTCGATCGGGTTCGACAGCGTGCCGATGCCTTCGATCGATACCTCGCACACGTCGCCGTGCCGCATCATCAGCTTCGGCGTGCGCGCCCAGCCGATGCCAGACGGCGTGCCGGCCACGATGACATCGCCCGGTTCGAGCGTGATGGCCTCGCTGATGATCGCGATCAGCGACGCCACGTCGTACAGCATGTCCGAGGTATTGGCGGACTGCACCACATGGCCGTTCAGGCGTGTCTCAAGCCTGAGCCCTGCCGCGCCCGGCGGCAGCTCATCGGCCGTGACCACGACCGGCCCGAAACCGCCCGTTGCATCGAAGTTCTTGCCCACCGTCCATTGCGGCGACTTGAACTGATACTCGCGCACCGAGCCATCGTTGAAGATGGAATAGCCGAACACGTGCGCAAGCGCATCTTCCTTGGCGATATGCTTGCCGCCCTTGCCGATGATGACGGCCAACTCGCCTTCGTAGTCGAGCGTATCGCTCACCAGTGGCCGCACGATGGCGCCTTCATGTCCCACCATGCTGGTCGCCACGCGCAGGAAGAGCGTGGGGTAGTCGGGCTGATCGTACGGGGACTCCTTGGTGTGATCGGCATAGTTCAGCCCGACGCACAGGATCTTGGGGGGCGTGCGCACCGGCGGCAGCCAGGTCAGGCGGCTGGCATCCGTCACGGGCGTGGCATGCGCGTACAGCTCGCGCCATTGCTCCGTGTTGTGGCCCAACTTCACCAGTGCGCCAACGTCTGTTCCGGCCGCCTCTGGCAGGGCCAGCACACCGTCGGCGGATACCACGCCCACGCGCGAACGTCCGTCCAGTAAAAATGTTGCGAGTTTCATGCTTCAAGCTCCGGTAGGGAAGATCGCGGCCGTCACGGCATCACGATATACAAATACAAATTAAATATATTTTAAAATTCGAGACGCAAGCTACTGCTGTCGTTCAGTCAAAAGGAAAAGGCACTGCCGATCATGCGGCCATTCGTCAGCGTTGGCCTGCTGCTTACGCTTCGGTATTGCGCACGAAATAGTCCGGCACGTCCGGCCCCCACTGGTACAGTGAGTCTTCCGGCGCGAAGTCGCCCGCGGGCCATACCTGCCCGGCGGGGATGTAGTCGATGTCCGCCGAGTACTCGCAGAACGAGCCCCAGGGATCGAGCACATAAAAGAAGTAGTTGGAGCCCAGGACGTGTCGCCCCGTGCCCCAGCCGCGCATATAGCCCGCATTGGCCATCTGGGCCGCGCCCTGCCCGACTTCGTTCACGCTGGCCACGTCCCATGCGGCGTGATGCCATCCCTTGGCGGAACTTTTCACCAGCGCCAGCAGATGGTGGTCACTGCCATGCGGGGCGTGGGTGAAGGCGATGATGTCGGCTGAACGGTCGGATAGCCGCAGCCCCAGGGCATCGCGATAGAAGTCGAGCGCTCGCTGTACATTCGGCGAGAACAGCAGGACGTGGGAAAGGCGGCGCGGACGGACCTTCTGCACCTGGCTCCTGACCAGCGCACCACGCTCGCCTGCGAGCGTGCTGTCGAGCCCGGCCGCGAGCTTGGTGTATGGCGAAGTCTTCGGCCCGACCCGGACCTGGATCAGGTTGCCGTCGACATCGATAAACCAGATGCCATCCGGCTGATCAAACGGTACATCGTCGACGAAGGTCGCACCGGCATCGGCAAGTTGCTGGCGGATGCCCGCAAGATCCTCGGCGAAGCAGCGGAAACTCAGATAGGCCAAGCGCTTCTGGTCGCCTTCGCGAAACCGGGCCCAGCGATGCCCGTCGGCGGCAAACGCCTCCAGCCAGCCTGCCTGGCGCCGCAACGTCAGACCGAAGGCCTCGAGGAACTGCTCGGCCACTGCCAGGTCCGGCACTTCGAGCGCGTAGTGATCGATCGAATGCACCGCATGTTGCGGCGCCGCCGCCGGCACGCATGACTGCGTCCCCGGCTGTGCTCCGTTTATGTCCATCTTGTCTCCTGCAGTTCTCTTACCTTGTCGCGCGAGGCCCGTGCATCCGGCCCGGCAGTCTTGGAACCTATACTATGTCATAAAATATATAAAAACAAGTTTCGCATATCATCTCGACGGACAACGCCGACGACCGCTTCTGCACTATATGTACTCCCCGAGGACGCGCGACGGCCGCATGCGGGCCGATGTGGTGAACATGGCTGCCGACCAGGAGCGCTTCCGGCAGGCGCTGGCACAGGCGGAAGCGCTGGCGCAGGCACGCAAGGCCGAACTCGATATGCGGCACCGCCAAGCGGTGCGTAATCCTTGACAGCGCCGTCGTCTCTGCCGAAAGCCGCGAGGATATCGGTGTACAGGATAAGCAGGCAAAGGCCAGCTACGATGCCAGCCTGGCCGCGCTGGAGACCGCGCGGCTGAACCTGCGCAGGAGCGAGGTCTATGTGCCGCTGAATGGCTACGTGACCAACCTGAACCTGCACGCGGGCGACTACGTGAGCGCAGGCGCCGCGCGCATGGCGCTCATCGACAAGCACTCATACTGGGTCTACGGATATTTCGAGGAAACCAAGCTGCCCAACGTACGCGTCGGCGCGAAGGTCGAGGTCAGGTTGCTGTCCGGAGGCAAGCCGCTGACAGCTGTACGTGGAAAGCATCGCACGCGGCATTGCCGACCGCGACAATTCCACCACGGCAAACCTGCTTGCCAATCCTCATGTCGACGATCGCTCAGGTCACCAGCTTCATTCTGTAGAACAACTCGACACGCTCCACCGCATCGCTGCCTTCCTCCTGGAAGCGGCGAATGTGTTCGGTCTGCGTGTGATGGGCTTCCTGCGCTGCCGGGCTCTCCCAGTGCTCGACAAAAACAAAGCGGCGCGGATCGTCCTGCTGCTCGAACATTTCATAGCGCAGGTTGCCCGCATCGCCACGCGATGGCGTCACCACGGCCCGCAGTTTTTCCCTGAGTTCGGCTTCCCGTCCGGGCTTTGCGTACAGGACCGCCAGCACATAAAAGTCATCCATCGCACGCATCCTCCGATCGGGTCGTGCGTGGAGCCTAGTCAAACGTCCCGGTGCTTGCAAGGACATTCCGGCGCTGCGCGTATCGTTCTGTCATGGCGAACAGCGTGTTTGGCAGATGGCCATTTCGCTTGTGCTCCCCTTGGCTTATGCTGCAAAGGCTCAGCGCCGCAGGCTGCCGCAAGCGCAACCTGCACTGATGCGCTGCTTAGCAGCAAATCCAATCCTTTGCTTTGGAGAAAACCATGGCCAGCGAACCCATCCGCGATCCCGCAAGCGACCACCTGCTGACTCCGCAGAACTCAGCCTTTGTGATCATTGATTACCAACCGGTTCAGGTGAACTCCATCGCCTCAATGGACCGGCAGTTGCTGGTCAATAACATCGTCGGCACTTCGCGTGCCGCGGTTGCCTACAAGCTGCCGATCATCCACTCCACTGTCAATGTCAAGACCGGCCTGAACAAGCCGCCGATCCCGCAGCTGCAGAAGGTGCTGGGCGACTTCCCGACCTATGACCGCACCTCGATCAACTCCTGGGAGGACGTCGAGTTCCGCGCGGCAGTCAAGGCCACCGGGCGCAAAAAGCTCATCATGACCGCGCTGTGGACCGAGGCCTGCCTGACCTTCCCTGCGCTCGATGCACTCAAGGAAGGCTATGAGGTCTACGTCGTCGCCGATGCCGTCGGCGGTACCTCCGTTGCGGCGCACGAAGCCGCGCTGCGCCGCATCGAACAGGCCGGCGGCAAGATGATCAGCGTTGCGCAACTGTTCTGCGAACTGCAGCGCGACTGGGCGCGTTCGGAAACCGTTCCGGCTTTCATCGACCTGTTCATCCAGACAGGCGGCACGGCCGGCATTCAGTTCTCTTACGACCGCACCTGATGCAAGACGGGCCGGAGCGCTACGGCGCACCGGCCCGCTTCCTTCCCTGCGCCATTGCGCGCGCAAGTCCGACGTCCCCCCTGATTCCAACCACCCAACCAGGAGCCGGCATGGCCGACTACTACCTCCTTTCCGGCCGGGTGTTCATCGCCTTCATGTTCGTCCTCAGCGGCACCAACAAGCTGGTCTTCTTCAGCCACGGTCTCGACGAAGTCCGCGCACGCAACCTGCCGTTCCCACGCGTGGCGCTGTCGCTGACCATCCTTGTGCAGCTATCGTGCGGCCTTGCCATCATGGCGGGGTACCAGACCGCCATGGCATCCTTCCTGCTGGCGATCTTCACGCTGGCCACCGCAGCGGTCTTCTATGACTTCTGGAACCAGAAGGGCGCCCGGCGCACGGTGCTCTTCACCGGATTCCTGGAGCACATCAGCATCATCGGCGGCTTTGTCATCCTGATGGCGGCCGGGCCGGGGAATCTCGTGCTGCGCTTTTCGTGAGCGTGCGCCGGATGGCGAGCTGTCGGAGAAGCAGCCGAAACGATTTGGACTAGCCCCACGAGGCTACAAGCCGGTCTTGGTGTTCTCGACGCAAGCCTTTGCGTAAGCGATTGCCTCGGTCATTGCCTCTTCCTCGCTACTGAACGTGGCTTTGATCTTGTGCCGCAAGCCCGGGACAAACGCGTTTGCATGATCGATTCGTCGTTCAAACAATACCGATGCCTCCCAGATCCCGGATTTAGCCTTCCAGACCGTGCAGTGGCAGTAGTACTCCCCTTCTTCGACCCAGACATGGCTCGACATGGCGACCTCCCATCGTTTCGAGGATTCCTGGCTCAGGCGTGCGAATCACAGCGCGCATCGATCTGCTTCCTGGCCCACTCGGAAGCGTGCTGCCATGCCTCGCCTTCGCTGAAGAACTGGCCGGGAACATGGTGGTGATCGAAGACCTTGAGTGGCGCACCGTCTGCCGCTTTCGTGCAAATCGTTGCCTCTCCTTGCCAAGGCTCTCCATCTCCAAGAGACGTTGCGGATACCTCATACCAGTGGTCACGGTAGTACGTGAAGCCTTGGAGATCCATATCTTTCTCCCACTGTCTGAAAGTATCGTATCCGGGTGGCCGAGTTCAGGGTAATTCAGCCGTGATCATCTACCCACGCCTTCGCCCAGGCGATGCCGGCTGCCGCAGCAAGCTCAAATGAAGGGTAGTACCCCAAGGGATCCGATCCCTCCTCGACGTGGCCATCCTTCTCAACTGCACCGGATGCCTCGAACGATCCGTCGCCAAGCTGCTTTGCAAAGCCGCGGACGATGTAGCCCTGGTAGCTTTCGATTGTCATGACCGCCTCCGATTCAGACAGGAAATCGTAGCATGAAGAAACTGGTCAACCCGAGCTTCGACGGCGAGGTCGGCAGCATCGCTCCGACCGCAATCAACAGGTCAAAGCGCCGACGATCACCGGCTGCCCCCAGTACGCGCTGCGCATAAAGTGCACCGGACGGCACATGTCCCGAAAGAAGTGGGGTTCACAAGCCATAGGGAAGCTACACTAGCAAGCTCGGGCGCTGTTTAACTCACGTTTGGAGAAACCACAATGGCAAAGCTAGTGGTGCTATACAAGAAGCCTGCGGACACGGCGGCGTTTGATTCCTATTACTTCTCGACCCATATTCCGATCGCCAAGAAGATCGCCGGCCTGCGACGCTACGAAGTCAGCAGCGGCCCGGTTGCAACCCCAGTCGGCGAATCGCCGTTTCACCTGGTTGCGGTGCTGAGCTTCGATTCGCTGGCAGCGCTCCGGCAGGCAATGGCTTCGCCTGAGGGGGCCGCAGCAGCTGCTGACGTGGCCAAGTTTGCCCAGGCCGGCGTTGACATGCTCATATTCGACACGAAGGAAGTTTAGGCCAGCGGTCGCCCTGTGCACCTGACGGCCTGCGTCGACAAAGCCCTCCACCAATTGAGAAGCGCTCTTCTGTCTCCCGGCGCGTTGCGCCTCCATGCTGGGGGGCGCTATTGCCGGAGTCGAATGCCGCCCATGTAAGCTCCTGCATCGGCGGATCGCCAACCAGCCCCTATTGAGGAAAAACATGACTCGACAACCACTTCGTACGCTGTGCCTGACCCTGCTGCTAAGCGCTGCAACCATGCCGGCGTTGGCCGATGACCTGAAGAACGCCGTGGGAGGCGGTCTGGGCGGTGCCGCGGGCGCGGCCGTCGGTGGCGCATTGGGCGGCAGCACGGGTGCCGTGATCGGCGGTGCGGTGGGCGGCGGCGCGGGCGGCGCAGTGACTGCCAACAAGAAGGAACGCACTGGCGCCGTCGTGGGTGGCGCGCTGGGCGGTGGTGCCGGCGCCGCGGCAGGCAATGCCATGGGCGGCCGAACCGGCGGCATCGTCGGTGCCGCGGCCGGTGGTGCGGCGGGTTCGGCGCTGGGCGGCAATGTGTCGCGCAACAACTATGCCGATGACCACAAGAACGGCAATCGCGGCAAGCACAAGAACCACAAGAAGCATCGTCAGGACGACTGAGTGAGCCGGCGCGCGATGGCGCCCGATACTTGGGTATCCGGCCCATCGTGCGCTTGACCCGATCCCGTGGCTACTCCTCCACGTAGCCCTTGCGCAGCTTCTCCGTCACCAGCTTGTCCGCCTCGCGCCGGGCCCGCTCGGCGCTTTCGAACGCCTTCACGATCGTCTGCCCCGCGCTGCCGATGCGGCCGTAGCTGACGCAGAGTTCCGTGCCGCGCACGCTGGCACGCCAGAACTTGCGCGACGTGCCCTGCTCGAAGCGGAGCGTCCGCACCAACTCAGGCACGGCTGCCGCTGCCGCTGCCGCGCCCGTCCGGACCTCGTTGCCTGTCCCTGCGCCCTGCGCCGTCACCGGCGTCGTCAACGGCTTCGCCAACGGCGCCGGGATCTCGACCTCCACATCCAGCGCGCGGTCCTCGCCGCCCGCCAGCATGGCCTCGATGCGGGCCAGCACCGCGTCCCGGTCGTCGAGCCAGTCCTTGCCCGGGATGTCCAGCACCCGCCAGCCAAAGCTGCGCAGGATGCCGGGGCGGAACACGTAGCGCTCGGCGGTGTCGGTCACGTCCTCTGACGGCGTATCGAGCAGGATCGCCAGCGCGTAGCCTTGTCCCGACGGATCGGCGATGGCCAGGTCACAGCGGAACTGCGAGCGGCCAACGTTGGCATGTATCTCGTGGCCGCGCGCACGCAAGGCCTCTGCCAGTGCGTCGCGGATGCTGTCCGGCGTGGCCTCGCGCGTGAAGGCGTCGCGCGCGCCCGGGTTCAGCGCGCCGAGCACCGCCTGGGCACGCTCGAACTGGCCGCGCGCGCTGGCCTGCGCGAACTGCAGGAACGCGCGCAGCGCGGCCGCGCCGTCGTTATGCACGTTAGTGATCGCCTCGGCCTGGATCGTCGACACCACCGCCATCCGATGGCGTGCGCGGCTGAAGATCACGTTCAGGCGCTTCTCGCCGCCGCGCTGGTTGATCGGACCAAAGTTCATCAGCATCTTGCCGTCCGGTCCCGGCGCATAGCAGATGCTCAGGATGATCACGTCGCGCTCGTCGCCCTGCACATTCTCCAGGTTCTTGACGAAGAGGCCGTTGAACTGGTCGTCGTCCTCGCGCACATACTCGCGCTCGAGGCGCATCGCAAAGTCCGCGTCCGCGGCGGCCAGCGCCTCGAGCGCCGACTCGATGGCGCCCTGCTGCGCCTCGGAAAATGCCACGATACCCAGGCTCAGCCCGGTCTCGCGCCGCAGCAGCTCGCGCACGGTCCGGGCAATGTAGCCCGCCTCCGGCGCATTGCGGCGGTCGGCGTAGACGCCGTCGGCCAGCCGGTGGAAGCTGACCGGCCGCGCCAGCAGCGCGTCCGCACCCGCAATGCCGGCATCCTCCTGGTCCGAGCGCAGCGGTTCGGCCTCGTCCTCGGCCTGTTCCAGCACGCGGTCGGGGATGGTGACGAGGCGCCCGTCGTAAAACGCCGCGTTGGAAAAGCTGATCAGCGACTCATGGCGGCTGCGGTAGTGCCACGCCAGCAGCGTGGCGGGCAGGTTGCGCGCGGCCTGGTTCAGCAGGCTGTCCGAATCGAGGTTGATCGCGATGCGCTCGCCCTCTTCTTCCACGACGATCTCGTCGTCGCCCTCGGCGCCGCCGGCCGTGAAGAAGCTCGTCGGCGGCAGCTGCATCTCGTCGCCGACCACCACCACCTGGCGCGCGCGGCTCAGTGCTGGCACGGCCTCTTCGGTCGGAATCTGGCTGGCCTCGTCGAAAATCACCACGTCGAACAGGTCCGGCGAGAGCGGCAGCGTGTCAGACACCGACAGCGGGCTCATCAGCCAGACCGGCTTCAGGTCGTTGATGACAAGGCCGGTTTCATCGTCAGCGAGATCGCGGATCGAGCGGTGGCGCATGCTCTTGCCAAACTCGTGCTCGAGTTCGCGGCGGCCCGTGGCGTATTGCTTCTTGAATGCCTTGCCGCCGGCGTCCAGCATCGTGGCCGATAGCGACGACACGCGCACGTGCTCGGCGAACTGCTTGTGCCGCGTGGCGCGCACCACTTGCGCGTTGAGCGCGAGCAGCTCGCGCTGTCCCTGCGCCACCGCACGGGCGGCCTGCGCCAGCGCCGCGCCGCCAAAGCGCGCTAGCACCGGGTTCTCGCGTGCAAGACGGCGCAGTGCCTCGTCGGCCACCAGCGCCTCCAGCTGCGCCGGTGCGTGATCGAGCCACTGCAGCGTGGCGGCGCAGGCGGGGTCGCCCGCATGCACCGCGCGCAACAGCGGCAACAGGTCTGGCAGGTCGTCCAGCGCTTCGCGCAGGTCGCGCAGCAGTTCGGCGATGCCGCCAAGGCGGGCATCGGCGGGCAGCGTCAGTCCGTCGCGCACGCGCTGCGCGAGCTTCTCCAGTGCCTCGCGCGCACCGGCCTCGGCGCGCGCCGCGGCGACCGGATCGACGGCCTGGCGCAGGTGCGCGACCAGTTCGCGCGGGCCGGCGCCTGACCGCAGGCGCTGCTCGATTTCGCCAAGCGCGCGCAGGAAGGCCTGCATCTCGCTCACGCCGTAGCGCCGGCGGCTGTCGGCATCGGCCGCCGCCAGCGCCGCGCTCGCGGCGTGCTCGGCGGCCAGCGCTTCCAGTACCTTGCCATAGCCGGGATGGACGGCGTGCTTGCCGAAGTCATAGCGGCGCTTCAGTTCGCCGCGCAGTCGCCACCATGCCGGCTGCAGCCAGCGCGCGAACGACGGCTCCAGCCGCCGTGCAAGCGCGAGTGCCGATTCGGTATCGCCGGGGCTGAGCTTGTCCTGCCAGTTCGCGGTTGCGGATTTTGCACCGGCGAGTGCCTGCGAGCGTGTCTCCAGCTCCGCGCGGACCTCGCGCAGTGCGGCTTGCGCCGGCGAAGCCGGATCGAGCAGGTCCAGGTGGGCAGCGAGGCCCGTATCGAGCAGCCACTGGCTGTCGGAAGCATGCGCGCGTGCCTGTTCCAGGCTGGTGGCCTGGCTGGTCAGGCTCGCAGTGCTGTCCAGCACAGGGTCGAGCGCATCGAACAGCGCCTCGGCGTCATGGCACAACTGCTCGGCGCGGCCGTATGCGCGCTCGTCGGCCAGCAGCTGCGCAGACAAGCGCGCGAACGGGTGCGCGGCCAGGCTGTC
This sequence comes from Cupriavidus sp. LA-1, assembly GCF_055385985.1. Lineage (NCBI taxonomy): Bacteria > Pseudomonadati > Pseudomonadota > Betaproteobacteria > Burkholderiales > Burkholderiaceae > Cupriavidus > Cupriavidus sp. LA-1. Next base: position 2,090,627 of record NZ_AP031387.1, read on the forward strand.
GAGACCAAAGCGCTCGCGCGTGGCGCGGTGCACGCGGTGCGCGAGATCGCGCTGACGGTCCCACGCGGCCAGCGCCGGCAGGCGCTCGCGCAGCGCGGGCCCTGCGTCCGGCACGGCCGGCAGCGCGGTCACGCGGCGCTGCAGCGCACGCACGCTGTCGCCAAGCGCCTCGGGCGCGGCGGCCATTGCCGACTCGAACGCATCGATACGCTGCTGGTGCGCGGCCAGCGCCTGCGCCAGCTGTGTGCGGCGCGCCGCCAGCGCATCGCCGTCGTGCGGCTGCGCGATCCACTGCTCGTAGCAGGCGCGCAAGTCGGCAATGAAGGACTTCTTGTCGGTCTGCGAGTCGTGGATCAGGCAGCACAGCGGGTCCAGCCCGCTCTGCTTGAGCCGATGGAACACCACGTCGAGCGCGGCGCGCTTCTCGCAGACGAACAGCACGCGCTTGCCGCGCCCGGCGTAGTCGGCGATCAGGTTGGTGATGGTCTGCGACTTGCCCGTGCCCGGCGGGCCCTGGATGATGAAGCTGCGCTGGCTGCGCGCCAGGCCGACCGCGGCGTTCTGGGTCGCATCGGCCGCCACCACGTTCCATTGCTCATCCGGTGCGAGCGGCGCGGGCGCTTCCGTCTCCACGTCGCGCGGCTCGATCGAAAACACACGGTCGAACGCCGGATTGGCGCCGGGCTCGTCCAGCAATTGCGCGTAGTCGCGCACCAGCGACATCTTGCGGTAGTTGAAGTTGGCGAGCGTCACCTGCGTCAGGTCCAGGTCCCAGGCATAACGATGGCCCTCGGACTGCTCCAGCACGTAGCCCTGGCGCTCCTCGCTCTGCGCTGCGGCGGGGCCGCTCATGTGCGGCTGGCGTGGACCCGCTCCCGGCGCAGCGCCAGCTTCGAAACGCTGAGGCAGGTCGCTCGGGCGCACCCAGTGCTCGTACAGCGCGCGCCCCAGCGGCCGGTAGTCGTCCTGCGCATAACTGTATGGCGGCAGCCAGCCGCCGGTGCGCGCGGCGGCCGTGCCCGGCTTGCGGCGCTGGAACTGCTGCATCCGCTGCAGCGCCTTCTGCCGCACCAGCCGCACCGCGGCCTTGTCGACCAGGCGCAGCTCTACCAAGGGCTCGGAGCGGCGAATCTGCGCGAGGATGTCGGCATGGATCTCCTCGATGGAGGTCTTGCCGAGATCCACTGTCTCGTCCAGGCGAATGTCGTAGAGCTGGCTCAGGTAGTGGCGCAGCACCGGGTTGAACTCGGCCTCGCCGCCGGCGCTCTGGATCACGTACTGGTCGCGCACGCCCTTGCGTTTGGCCAGCTCCACCGGCAGCCACAGCAGCGGCGTCACGATACGCTCGTCCGGCGCCTCTTTCAGGTTGTGCCAGCGCAGGAACGCGACCACCAGGCGCAGGTTGCTGAAGCCGTATTCGGCGCGGTCGCGGCGGGTCTCGGCGATCAGGCGGTCGAGCGATGCCGGCAGGTATGGCTGGTCGTCGAAGCGCAGCCAGCGCTGCAGCGACACCGGCTTGCCCGCCACCAGCTCGGCGGCGAACGGCCCGCCCCAGGTGCAGATGTGCTCGGGCCGCACGCTTTCGATCTGCAGCATCAGCGGCACGCTGGCCACGGTGACGTTGACGCTGGCCGCAGTCGGACGGAAATGCAGCAGGCGGTTGCGCCGCGAGAGGTCGAACAAGCGGTCGCGCAGGTGCGTGAGCACGGCGGCTCGGCGCGGCGTGGCCCCCGTCGTGCCGGCCAGCGCGCGTTCAACGTCCAGGCCCAGTGGCTGCTCGCGCCACGTGCGCAGCCGGGTCGCCAGCGCGGCGACATCGGTGGCGCGGTCGTGGCGGTTGATCTCGGTCATCTCGACGATCACCGCGGCGACGATCGGATGCAAGCGCTCGTGCACCAGGAACAGGTTGCGGCGATGCGCGACGAAACTGCGCAGGTCGTCCTCGTCGCCGAAGTCCAGGCCGCAGGCCAGGCTCGCGAGCACCATGCCGAGCAGGAAGACGTCGCCGATCTCGTCGTGGTGGCCAACCAGGCGTTCCCAGCTGGCCGGGCCGGGCAGATAGACCGGGCGCTCGACTGGCGCCGTGGCGTCGAGCTGCAGCGCCAGGTCGGCCTGGTCGCGCTGTCCGTCATCGGCGTGGCCGAGCTGCAGCGCGCCGACGATGTTCAGGCCCGAGGCCGGATTCGGCTGCACGCGATGCACTGCGCCGATGTCCATGACGGGCGCTTCGCCGGCGGGCCGGCGCAGGCGCAGCCCGCCGCTCTCGTCCACCAGGATGCTGTCGGGATCGAGCGCGGCCACCCTGCCCTGCGCGTGCATCGCGGCGACCTGCGCGAACAGTGGCAGCACCAGCACCAGAACGTCGTCGGTCGGCAGCGCCGCGCCCGCCTGCGCGTCGACCAGGGCGCGCAGCGTGCGCGGCTCGCTGTTGCCGCTCATACCCGAGATGGAATTCGTGCCAGGGGTCGTGCTGTCAGTCATGCCCGGCCCTCCCTGGCCAGTTCGCGTTGCAGTTGGCGCTGGAAACGGTCCAGCTCGCGCTTGCCGAAGCCGGCGTCGCGGCGCAGGTTGCCTTGCAGCGCGTCCAGACTGCCGAGCGCCTGTGCCACCTGGCCGGCGCGCAGCAGCGCCGCGTCGTGCTGGTCGGGGTCGGCGAGCGCCAGGTCCATCATCAGCGCGTTGAGGTAGCCGCGCACGCTGTCGTCGGCCACGTCCGCACCCAAGGCATCGGGGCCGACCGCCGCTTCGTCGTCGCGCCAGTCGGGGAACATCATCCGCACCTGCGCAAGCACCGCCTCGCTCGCCAGCGCCGTGCCGGCAAGGAAGTGGGCCAGGAAGCCGCGCGTCAGCGCCTGCAGCCGGACCTGTCCCGGCAGGTCCAGCTTCTCCAGTGCCAGCGGGCCGTGCAGCCGGGTTTCGATCCACGGATCGAGGCCGGCGGCGCCCTCCCACCAGAGTGCCAGCGCGCGGGCGCGGATAAAGGTCTCGGGATGGCTGTGGGCAGCGCTCGCACCCCCTTCATGGGATTCGATCTCGGCTGCCTGGCGCAGGTAGGCGGCCGCGTCCACGCTGCCCATGCCGGTCTGCACCTTGACCAGCGTGGACACGGCCGGCGCCACCGCGCCGGCGGCGACAGCGCCGCCGCGGTCGGCGAACAGCTCGGTGTGCAGCGCGTAGCGGCGCCAGGTCTCGCGATGGCTGGCGCCGGCGCCGGGCGCGGCCAGCGCGTCGTTCAGGATGCGGTCGGCTACCAGGAACTGGCCGTCATCGCGCGACCACAGCAGGTAGTGGGCCAGCTCGTGGCCGAACACTGCCAGCAGCTCCGGGGGCGACAGCCGTTCCAGCAGCGGCCCTTGCAGGATGATGTGGACCTCGCCCGGCACATAGACCAGCGCGGCGTTCATGTCCTGGCCCGGCGACTGGTAGAGCGTCGCGGGCGCGTCGATGCCAAGCCGCGCCATCGCCCCGGCCAGCGCCGCGTGCACGTCGGCGTGCGCGTCCGCCTCGATGCGGTAGGTGTCGCGCAGCAGCGTCTGGCGCAGTGCCTCGCGGTGATCGGCGCCGGTCGCGCGGGCGCCGGCCCAGCGCCAGACCTCGGGCTCATGGCGGCGCAGGTAGTCGACCACCGCTGCGTGATAGGCCAGCGGCACCAGCGCGCCGCGATCCGGGGCGTGAGAGTCCATGCGGGACGTTCCAGGGTTGCGTGGAGGCCGATTCTACAGGGGGCGCATGGCGCACGGGCCGTGCATCGGCACCGGCAATGCCTGTATTGGCATGGCCTCGCTGTCGCAACTGATCGGAGGCGGGGATGCCGGCCGCAGAGGGTGCGATTGCCGGCTGAAGCTGTTGGTCTGGATGGGCGTCGAATACGCCGCAAGTTCGTATCCGCCCGACATTGACGCCGCCAATCGGACGGATGCGCTGATGACGGCGCTGCGACTTCATCTTTGCCAGTCCGCATCCGGTGGCGCAGCCTCTGCGTATAAGTGAAAGGACGCCCGCAGCGTTCTGCCCTTCTCACCGCAAACCGGAGTACCGCCATGATCCGCCAGTTCGCCAACACGATCCTCGCCGCCGCCGCGATTGCCGCCACCTGCACGGCCGGCGCTGCCCATGCCGCCGCCCCTGGCGACAGCGCTTTTGCCGGCGACAGGTACGGCTACACCTTCCGCGTCGACATGCGCGACGTCTTCAGCGACGGCGCACGAGCGAGCCGCTTCGACGTCTTCAGCGAAGGTGCCCGCGTTAAGGCTGCCCCCACCAAGGAGTTCTCCCTCTCTGGCATGGACCGCAGCGGCGTGTCTTCCGACCCTGCCCGCAAGTCCGGTGCCGATTCTGACGGCACCCTCGCCGGCATGGACCGCAGCGGGCCATCGGCCGACCCCTCGCGCAAATTCGACGTCTATACCGACAGCGCGTTGGCATAAGCCCGGGCACAGTGAGCCTGCCTCGGGAGGGCGGCGAACTCAGACGCTCGCGCAGGCCTTGGGAAGCGGGATCTCTCCCGCTTCCCGGCGCATCATGCGTCAGGCCAGTTCCGGGTAGTCGACGTAGCCGTGCGCGCCATCGCCGCCGTAGAGCGAAGCGTCTTCGAACGGACGGTTCAGCGGCTTGTTTTCGCGGAAGCGGCGCGGCAGGTCGGGGTTGGTGATCATCTTGCGGCCGAACGAGACCATGTCGGCATGGCCGCTGCGAATTGCCTCTTCAGCCATCTCCTTGGAGTAGCCGTTGTTGACCATCCACACGCCCGTGTACAGGCGGCGCAGCGCTGCATAGTCGAAAGGCGCGTTGTCGCGCGGGCCGCCCGTGTGGCCTTCGACGACGTGGATATACACCGGGTGCAGCGCCTCCAGTTCACGCACGACATGCTCGAACAACGGCTGCGGGTTGCTCTCCAGCGCGTCGTTGACCGGTGACACCGGTGCCAGGCGGACGCCGACCCGGTCGGCACCGATCTCTCCGATCACGGCTGCCATGACCTCGAGCAGGAAGCGCGCGCGGTTTTCAATGCTGCCGCCATACGTGTCAGTGCGCTTGTTCGTGCCGTCGCGCAGGAAGGCGTCAAGCAGGTAGCCGTGCGCACCATGGACTTCGACGCCGTCGAAGCCGGCCTGGATGGCATTGGCCGCGGCGGTGCGGAAATCATCCACGATGCCGGCGATCTCTGCCGTCTCAAGCTCACGCGGGACCGAGCACTCGACGTAGCCTTGGCCGTTGATGTAGGTCTTGGCATTGGCAGCGATGGGCGACGGTGCGACCGGGGCCTGGTTGTCCGGCTGGAAGTGCGTGTGGGACATGCGGCCGGTGTGCCAGATCTGCAGGAAGATCCTGCCGCCCTTCGCATGCACCGCGTCCGTCACCTTCTTCCAGGCAGCAATCTGCTCAGGCATGTAGATGCCCGGCGTATTGGTATAGCCCTGGGCGGTCGTCGAGACCTGCGTGGCCTCCGCGATGATCAGGCCCACGCTGGCGCGCTGGCTGTAGTACTCGACCACCATGTCGGTCGGCACCAGGTTATCGTCGGCCCGGCTGCGCGTGAGCGGCGCCATGGCCATGCGATTGGCGAGTTCGACCTTGCCCAGCCTGATCGGCTGGAACAAAGCGTCAGTGAGAAAGGCTTCTTTCTGTGCGCCCATGAATGACTTACTCCGTGGTTGGTCTGTGGCTTGCAACGGCCGAAGCTGCCGTAGCGGCCGGCCGGAACAGGTGGTTGAACATCAGGTCGACGCTATGGCACAGCGGCTCCACCGAGCGCTCCAGCTTCATGCGCAGCAAGGCGCCCTCCCAGGCATCCCAGACCAGCCCGGACAACTCGGCTGGCGCGATGTCCGCGCGGATGGCGCCCTGCGCCTGGGCCTGGCTGATCATGCCGGCCAGGCGTTCGCGCCAGGCCAGTTGTGCTGCCTGCAGGACTGCGCGGCAGGTGTCGCTCGACAAGGCGATCTCAGCCGCGAAGTTGCCGATCAGGCAGCCTGCCTGCACCGTCCTGGATTGGTGGTAGGCAATCATCTGCGTGAAGACGTAATGGATGGCCGCCATCGGCTCCGGCGGCGCGGCCTCCATCATGGCTTCCCACGACCGCTGCAGGTAGTCCGCATACTGCGCGACGATGGCCGCGGCGAAGGCTTCCTTGCTCTCGAAATGGTTGTAGAACGAGCCCTTCGGCACGCCGGCGTGGTCGGTGATCTGCTGGATGCCGGTGGCGTTGTAGCCGTGGCGCGAGAACAGCTCGCGCCCTGCCTTCGTCAGGCGGTTGGGGATGTCGGTCTTGTCTGCGGTGCGGGCCATGTGCGAATAATATGACCAGTCGTCTTATAAAGTCAAACGGTCGTGACCCTTGCCCGGCCCTTCGCCACAGTTACCTGCCGTCAATCGATCCGGAAGGCTCGATGAAGCACATTTAGCGCAAGCCGCCCGAGCGTTTCCGAACCACCAAAGACAAAATCCCTCGCAGCACACGCTGTCGAGGGGTTTTGGGAATAAGAGCCTGGCGATGACCTACTTTCACACGGGTAATCCGCACTATCATCGGCGCGGAGTCGTTTCACGGACCTGTTCGGGATGGGAAGGGGTGGTTCCAACTCGCTATGGTCACCAGGCATAAGGGGTTGCAGCGCTGAGGTTGAGGTCAACGCTGCGAATAGGGATGTAGTTGGGGTTGTGCGTCTTGTGTCAACTGTTTCGGCACAGTCACGATCACACACACCAGGCAAAACACACTGGTTATAGGATCAAGCCTTACGGGCAATTAGTACTGGTTAGCTTAACGCATTACTGCGCTTCCACACCCAGCCTATCAACGTCCTGGTCTCGAACGACCCTTCAAGGCGGTCAAGCCGCCAGGGAATCCTCATCTTCAGGCGAGTTTCCCGCTTAGATGCTTTCAGCGGTTATCTCTTCCGTACATAGCTACCCTGCGATGCCTCTGGCGAGACAACAGGTACACCAGCGGTACGTCCACTCCGGTCCTCTCGTACTAGGAGCAGCCCCCGTCAAGATTCCAACGCCCACGGCAGATAGGGACCAAACTGTCTCACGACGTTTTAAACCCAGCTCACGTACCTCTTTAAATGGCGAACAGCCATACCCTTGGGACCGGCTACAGCCCCAGGATGAGATGAGCCGACATCGAGGTGCCAAACACCGCCGTCGATATGAACTCTTGGGCGGTATCAGCCTGTTATCCCCAGAGTACCTTTTATCCGTTGAGCGATGGCCCTTCCATTCAGAACCACCGGATCACTATGTCCTGCTTTCGCACCTGCTCGACTTGTCGGTCTCGCAGTTAAGCACGCTTTTGCCATTGCACTTTAGGTACGATGTCCGACCGTACCAAGCGTACCTTCGAACTCCTCCGTTACACTTTGGGAGGAGACCGCCCCAGTCAAACTGCCTACCATGCACTGTCCCCGACCCGGATTCACGGGTCAAGGTTAGAACCTCAAACAAACCAGGGTGGTATTTCAAGGACGGCTCCACGTGAACTAGCGTCCACGCTTCAAAGCCTCCCACCTATCCTACACAGATCGGTTCAAAGTCCAATGCAAAGCTACAGTAAAGGTTCATGGGGTCTTTCCGTCTAGCCGCGGGGAGATTGCATCATCACAAACACTTCAACTTCGCTGAGTCTCGGGAGGAGACAGTGTGGCCATCGTTACGCCATTCGTGCAGGTCGGAACTTACCCGACAAGGAATTTCGCTACCTTAGGACCGTTATAGTTACGGCCGCCGTTTACCGGGACTTCAATCAAGAGCTTGCACCCCATCATTTAATCTTCCGGCACCGGGCAGGCGTCACACCCTATACGTCCACTTTCGTGTTTGCAGAGTGCTGTGTTTTTATTAAACAGTCGCAGCCACCATTTTATTGCAACCCCTTCACCCTTCTGGCGCAGGCCAGTCAAGCTACCAGGGCGTACCTTATCCCGAAGTTACGGTACCAATTTGCCGAGTTCCTTCTCCCGAGTTCTCTCAAGCGCCTTAGAATACTCATCTCGCCCACCTGTGTCGGTTTGCGGTACGGTCTCGTATGACTGAAGCTTAGAGGCTTTTCTTGGAACCACTTCCAATTGCTTCGCAGCACTAGGCCGCTCGCCCCACATCCTTGAATCCCGCGCCCGGATTTGCCAAAGCGCCTTCTCCAATGCAGGGACCGGGACTTCCAACACCCGGACAACCTTCCGCGATCCGTCCCCCCATCGCATCATACGACGGTGCAGGAATATTAACCTGCTTCCCATCAGCTACGCATCTCTGCCTCGCCTTAGGGGCCGACTCACCCTACGCCGATGAACGTTGCGTAGGAAACCTTGGGCTTACGGCGAGGGGGCCTTTCACCCCCTTTATCGCTACTCATGTCAGCATTCGCACTTCTGATACCTCCAGCATCCTTTACAAGACACCTTCACAGGCTTACAGAACGCTCTCCTACCACGCACATTACTGTGCGTCCGCAGCTTCGGTGACTGGCTTAGCCCCGTTACATCTTCCGCGCAGGACGACTCGATCAGTGAGCTATTACGCTTTCTTTAAAGGGTGGCTGCTTCTAAGCCAACCTCCTGACTGTTTTAGCCTTCCCACTTCGTTTCCCACTTAGCCAATCTTGGGGACCTTAGCTGGCGGTCTGGGTTGTTTCCCTCTTGACACCGGACGTTAGCACCCGATGTCTGTCTCCCGTGATTGCACTCTTCGGTATTCGGAGTTTGCTATGGCGGGGTAATCAGCAATAGACCCCCCAACCATGACAGTGCTCTACCCCCGAAGGTGACACACGAGGCACTACCTAAATAGTTTTCGGAGAGAACCAGCTATTTCCAGATTTGTTTAGCCTTTCACCCCTATCCACAGCTCATCCCCTAACTTTTCAACGTTAGTGGGTTCGGTCCTCCAGTACGTGTTACCGCACCTTCAACCTGGCCATGGATAGATCATCTGGTTTCGGGTCTACACCCAGCGACTCAACGCCCTGTTCGGACTCGCTTTCGCTACGCCTTCCCTAATCGGTTAAGCTTGCCACTGAATGTAAGTCGCTGACCCATTATACAAAAGGTACGCCGTCACCCGTTTCCAGGCTCCGACTGTTTGTATGCATGCGGTTTCAGGATCTATTTCACTCCCCTCCCGGGGTTCTTTTCGCCTTTCCCTCACGGTACTGGTTCACTATCGGTCGATCACGAGTATTTAGCCTTGGAGGATGGTCCCCCCATCTTCAGACAGGATTTCACGTGTCCCGCCCTACTTGTCGTACACCTAGTTCCACAATCGTGCTTTCGCATACAGGGCTATCACCTGCTATGGCCGGGCTTTCCATCCCGTTCTGCTAACACCACTGCTAAAGAGTACAAGGCTCTTCCCATTTCGTTCGCCACTACTTTGGGAATCTCGGTTGATTTCTGTTCCTGCAGCTACTTAGATGTTTCAGTTCGCCGCGTTCGCTTCCCTGACCTATGGATTCAGTCAGGGATGACCCATACGGGCCGGGTTTCCCCATTCGGACATCTCCGGATCAAAGCTTGTTTGCCAGCTCCCCGAAGCTTTTCGCAGGCTACCGCGTCCTTCATCGCCTGTGATCGCCAAGGCATCCACCACATGCACTTGTTCGCTTGACCCTATAACGAGTGTGTCTCGATCGCTCGAAACAGTCGCTACAGGATGAGTTCTCGCATTTGTGCCGTATTCCAAGTCATCTTTCGATCACTTAAATACATTTTGGTTGATACAATCACAACCCGGTATCGCGTTTAACTACTGTGCTTCTCATCAAAGCACCGCGACACCTTTACTACATCCCATATTTTTAAAGAACAGCCGATCTTGCGATCGCTTGGCAATGCCAAATGAAAACACTCGGCAACGAGTGCTTTCATTTGGCCACCTGGCCTTAACCACAAACAAACCGATAAGTGTGAACGCTCGACTTCGGATGCACGCTCTGAAAGGAGGTGATCCAGCCGCACCTTCCGATACGGCTACCTTGTTACGACTTCACCCCAGTCATGAACCCTGCCGTGGTAATCGCCCTCCTTGCGGTTAGGCTAACTACTTCTGGCAAAACCCACTCCCATGGTGTGACGGGCGGTGTGTACAAGACCCGGGAACGTATTCACCGCGGCATGCTGATCCGCGATTACTAGCGATTCCAGCTTCACGTAGTCGAGTTGCAGACTACGATCCGGACTACGATGCGTTTTCTGGGATTAGCTCCCCCTCGCGGGTTGGCAACCCTCTGTACGCACCATTGTATGACGTGTGAAGCCCTACCCATAAGGGCCATGAGGACTTGACGTCATCCCCACCTTCCTCCGGTTTGTCACCGGCAGTCTCTCTAGAGTGCCCTTTCGTAGCAACTAGAGACAAGGGTTGCGCTCGTTGCGGGACTTAACCCAACATCTCACGACACGAGCTGACGACAGCCATGCAGCACCTGTGTCCACTTTCCCTTTCGGGCACCTAATGCATCTCTGCTTCGTTAGTGGCATGTCAAGGGTAGGTAAGGTTTTTCGCGTTGCATCGAATTAATCCACATCATCCACCGCTTGTGCGGGTCCCCGTCAATTCCTTTGAGTTTTAATCTTGCGACCGTACTCCCCAGGCGGTCAACTTCACGCGTTAGCTACGTTACTGAAGAAATGAATCCCCAACAACTAGTTGACATCGTTTAGGGCGTGGACTACCAGGGTATCTAATCCTGTTTGCTCCCCACGCTTTCGTGCATGAGCGTCAGTGACGTCCCAGGGGGCTGCCTTCGCCATCGGTATTCCTCCACATCTCTACGCATTTCACTGCTACACGTGGAATTCTACCCCCCTCTGACATACTCTAGCCTTGCAGTCACAAGCGCCATTCCCAAGTTGAGCTCGGGGATTTCACGCCTGTCTTACAAAACCGCCTGCGCACGCTTTACGCCCAGTAATTCCGATTAACGCTCGCACCCTACGTATTACCGCGGCTGCTGGCACGTAGTTAGCCGGTGCTTATTCTTCCGGTACCGTCATCGACCCCAGGTATTAACCAGAGCCATTTCTTTCCGGACAAAAGTGCTTTACAACCCGAAGGCCTTCTTCACACACGCGGCATTGCTGGATCAGGGTTGCCCCCATTGTCCAAAATTCCCCACTGCTGCCTCCCGTAGGAGTCTGGGCCGTGTCTCAGTCCCAGTGTGGCTGATCGTCCTCTCAGACCAGCTACTGATCGTCGCCTTGGTAGGCTCTTACCCCACCAACTAGCTAATCAGACATCGGCCGCTCCTGTAGCGCGAGGCCTTGCGGTCCCCCGCTTTCACCCTCAGGTCGTATGCGGTATTAGCTAATCTTTCGACTAGTTATCCCCCACTACAGGGCACGTTCCGATGTATTACTCACCCGTTCGCCACTCGCCACCAGGCCGAAGCCCGTGCTGCCGTTCGACTTGCATGTGTAAGGCATGCCGCCAGCGTTCAATCTGAGCCAGGATCAAACTCTTCAGTTCAATCTCTGTGTGGAAGCCTCGCGGCTCCCTCGCTCTTTCGAGCGGTCGCTCACTCTCAGAAAACTGACTGACCAGATCCGAAGATCCAGTCACGTTTTGCTGTGCGAGCACTGTATAACTTGTAAGCTAAAAGACCGAAGTCTTTCGCATCCGTTATCAAGCGCCCACACTTATCGGTTGTCTGTTTGTTAAAGAACCTGCCCTTCCGTTACCGTCCGGGCCGCATCCGGCTTTGCCGTTTGCGTTACTGCGTTTTGTTTGCAGCGGAGAAACAAGACTATAAAGAAGTTTCTGCGAATAATCAACTGTTTTCGAGAAATTCTTTATTCCGGAAGGCTCGCTCATTCGAGCCGAGTTAATCCTTGCGGGTCTTTTCCCACAGCTCGTTGCGCGGTGCCTTGCGAACGAGGGGGCGAATAGTAAAGCCTGGATGGCTGCCACGCAAGCATTTTTGAAAAGAAATTTAAAGAGCCTCTTTTGCCACTTGACGGCATCGACCCACGACCTGGATATGGAACGGGAGGCGCGACGGCATGGCACTTCCTCGTCGGACGGGCGCCTCATTACGCTTGCCTGCGCTGTAGCTCGGACAGGATCTGTTCAGCAAGGAAGTCACAAGGCGGCCGCTTTGACTTTGTGCTGCGCGCCAGCACCAGCTCCAGCCCGGCCAACTCTGGCAGGCCCTGGGCCGGGCCAAGGATGGTGAAATGCGCCGGGACCGCACATCGCGCAAGTGGCGCCACGGCCAACCCTGCTTCGACCATGCTGAGCAGGCCCAGCAGGCTGGGACTCTCGTAGGACATGCGATAGGCGATCCTGGCTTGCTCCAGGCTGCGGATCGCAATGTCGCGGGCGACGCTGCCCGGCTGGAACACGGCAATCGGCAGCGGCCGCTCGTTCCAGATTTCGTGCGCCGCCGGTGACGCGGCCCACACCATCGGTTCCAGCCGGATGAACTCCCCGGACAACCCTTTCACTCGCGTTGCGCAGACCAGGTCGACCGTTCCGTCCTTGACCATGGGCGCCAGGGCCACGCTCGGCAAGCCAATGACCTGGATCTCGACCTTGGGGTACGTCGCCGAGAATTTCTTCAGGATCGCCGGCAGCAGGGATGAGGCATAGTCATCCGGCATGCCGAGCACCACGCGCCCGGTCACGTCGGGACGGACCACGGCCGCCCAGGCCTCGTCACGCAAGGCCAGCATGCGGCGCGCGAAGCCCAGCAATACATCGCCTTCCGGGGTCAACACCACATTCCTTGGCTTGCGCACGAACAGCGGCTTGCCCAGCGCCTGCTCCAGCGCCTTGATCTGCATGCTGACCGCCGACTGCGACCGGTGCACGAGTTCCGCCGCGCGGGAAATGCTGCCCGTATCGGCAACCGCCACCATCATGGCCAGCACATCGAGGTCAAGCGCTTTCATTGGTATCAGAAAAACTGAAGCAACAGATCAATTTTACGCGTTTTTCTTAATCGTCGGCCCTCGGCATACTGGCCGAAAACGTTGACGACCTATGCCACAGCCGATCATGGACCACCCCTTGCGCGACAGCCTTGCGCGCGAACTGCATGCCCGACCCTTCCTGCGCATCGGCGGCTCCGCCTCGCTGACGCACTTCGCCATCTATGCCGACGGCGATACCGCCATCCACCACGCCTTGCTGGCCTCCCTGTGCCGGCTGACCGGACTGGAAGAACCGGCCGACGGCGTGACGCACTATTCAGGGCGTTGGGGCGAAGACAAGCAGCTGAAGTGGGAGCGGCACACCGAGTTCTCCACCTTCACCTTCGTGGCGCAGCGTGGTGACGCGGACTACTTCTCCGACCTCGCCACTTCCCATATTCCGGCCGAGTGGTTCGACAGCTTCGCGGGAAAGCGCCTGGTGGCGCTGCGCATGGAGCTGGTCTCGGGCGAGGCCGCGGCCCATGCGCGCGACCACGTGAGGCAATGGATCGACGGCCCGATCCTGGCGGGCAGCCATGTGCTGGGCGGCGGCGAGGTGTTCTGCGACTGGACCATCCCGCCCGACGGCTTTACACGCTTCCTGGTCATCGACAACGGCTTCCGCGAAGTGCAAGGCGGACGGCTGCTGCAGCGGCTGTATGAAATCGAGACCTACCGGATGATGGCACTGCTGGCCTTGCCGGTGGCGCGTGACCTGGGCCGCAGCGTGGACAACCTGCAGCGCTCGCTCGCGCCGCTGATGCGCAGCATGGACACCAGCCAGGGCGGCCGCCACGATGCCGAGCTGCTGGAGCGGCTGACGCACCTGGCGGTCCGCATCGAGGCGCTGGCGGAATCCGGCAACCGCTTCAGCGCGTCGCGCGCCTACGAGAAACTGGTGCTGGCGCGCATCCAGGAATTGCGTGAAGAGCGCATCGAAGGCATACCGACCATCGCCGAATTCATGGAACGCCGCTTCGCGCCTGCCATGGAGACATGCAGGTCGGTCTGGGCGCGCCACGAGCAGTTTGCCGGCCGCGTGGCGCGCGCGCTTGACCTGCTGCGCACGCGCGTCAACCTGGCGCAGGAGCAGGACACCACGCGCCTGCTCGAGGGCATGGACCAGACCGCGCGCAGCCAGCTGCGGCTGCAGCACGCGGTCGAGGGCCTGTCGGTGGCGGCCATTTCCTACTACGTGCTGTCGCTGGCGGGTACCGGGCTCAAGGCGCTGCACGCGGTGCATCTCCCGCTGGACCCGGAGCTGATCAAGGGCGTGTTGATCCTGCCCGTGGTGCTGATGGTGCTGCGTGCAACCAGGCGCAGCAAGCATGCCGGGCATAAAGCGGCAGCGCGGCAGCCGGCTGCGAATCAGGCCGCGTAGGGTCAGGTCAGGGGCAGGCGACCGTCCCGCCCTGCCCCGCGGCTCGCCGCAGAAGACGCATCGGGCCAAGAGCCTCAATCGCCCGCATCTGCGCCGCATCCCGGACAAAGAGCGAGCCGGCGAACGCCAGGGCATTGACCGAGATGCCTTCCACGCACTCCGTGGCCCTCGGCACCAGCAGCAACCCTGCGGGCATGACCAGCAGGTTGTATGGCGCCGACTGGCGCAGCCCGCCCCCGACCTCGACCGCCCGCACGCCAGCCGCATCCAGCAGCGCGCGATAGCGCTCGTACGCCGTGCACGCTGCCTCTTCCACGGTCGCCGCAAACAGATCCAGCGGCGCGAACGCATGCGCAAATGCCAGGCCGGGCACGGCGCCAATGGCACCGGCGAACCGCGCCGCCTCCAGCAAGGAGCCGATCGGTAGCGCCGAGCCGCCCTCGGCGAGCGGCAACGGCACGATCTGCAGATGCTTGTGGCCTTGGCTCGCTCCCGCCGCTGCCCCGCCGTTGTAGAAGCCCAGGCTCGGGAACTCCGCCATGCAGGCCAGCAGCGCTTCAAAGTCCGGTACTGTCAGCAAGGATTCCTGCGGTTCGAAGCGGCGGGTGACGATGAGCAGGTGATGCGCGATGACATTGAACTTGTTGAGCAAGGCCACATGGGTGTCGGAGATATCCGCAACAAACAGTGCGGGGTCATAGGGCAGGAATGGATTGCCCCCGGCACGGCTCGTCCTGCGTGCCTTGTCCTTGCGCGCCAGGCTGGACACCTGGCGGACCAGGAACCGCACGCCGCCATCCTCAATCGTCGCCTGGACATTTTCGATCGGGCACAACGCCCCGCTCTGCAGGGCGTACGACGTCCGTTGCAAGATAGCCGGCCACAGCGTGCCAGGCTGAAGGTGTCGATGGTGCATGGATGGCTTTCAATCCCACTCCAGCATAGAACACCCCGTCAATCCTGCTCGCGCAGGAGCCTGGCCACGTTACGCTCCGCAAGCGCCGCGATGGTGCGCGAAGGGTTCAGGCCGAGCGGACGCGGGACGATCGAACCGTCCATGACATACAGTCCCTTGCAGCCAAATACCCGGCCCCATGCATCGACGACGCCGTCCGCGGCGGAGGTCCCCATGTTGCAGCCCCCCAGCGGGTGCGGTGTGATCAGGTTATGCCACCGCCGCCAGGTGACCGGCACCCTCGGATCCCCGCCAGTCGCTTTCGAGAGCTGGGTATGCGCTGCAATCATGGCCTCGATGACGGGCACCGATGCCTGATAGGACCAGTCGAGCCGCAGCACACGACGCCACGGTGCGTACCAACTCCGGCCCAGCCTCAACTGGCCATCGCCAGGGTCCACGCCTTGCCCGAACCAGGGCATCATCCGCTCGACCGGATCGCCGTCGTCAAACAGCCCGCCGACATCCTTCCACACAGCGCGCAGCTTGCGGGAACGCGTTCTCTTCATATGCCGTCGAATGAAGTTGCCTGCGAGGTTCGGGATGCCGCCGTCCTCCACGAAGATCGCCTGCCCGTTTGGCCCGCCGTGGTCCAGAAAGTCGATTGCGGCGGAGATGGTCACGCCATGCGAAGGCGAGACTGTCCTGTGGTCATAGAAGGCTGGCGTCACGAAGTCGCCATTGTGGGCCCAGCCATATCCCAACCGTGGTGACAGCCCTGGCAGCGTGCGATGCTCATCCCGACAGCGCAGCAGTAGCTCGGTGCTGCCGATGGAGCCAGCTGCCAGGATCACCCTGGCAGCCGTGACTTCACCGGGGCTTGTCGTTTGTTCCTCCGCATCGATTTTCCTGAAGCATACCCGCCAGCCCTGCTGCAGGGGCTCGAGCTTGTCCACCAGGTGCAGGGGACGGATTTCGGCGCCATTGTCTTCGGCCACCGCCAGGTAGTTCAGGTCCAGCGTATTCCTGGCCGATACCTGGCACCCCACGTCGCAGTTGCCGCAATGGACACAAGTGCCCTGCCACCTGCCGTGCTGGTTCAGGAATTTCTCTGAATGACGGTCATCGCGGGCGTCTCGTCGCGTGGGATCCCAGTGCTCGGAAAACGTCACCGCCAGCGGCAGCTTGCGGAAGCGTCCGCCCCACCCGCATGCTTCGGCCCCCTCGCGCAACAGCCGGGTTCGCTCGCTCACCTGATTGTCCGGCACTTCGCTCACCGCGAGCATGCGCCCGACCTCCTCATAGTGGGTCTGCAGGGCGGCATAGGTCACCTCTTTCGGCCAGCCGTGCCGGAAGGCTTCCGGCCTGGCCTCCACGGAAACGTTGGCGTAGATCAGCGAGCCGCCACCGACTCCGGCACCGGCGATGACCCATACATCAGAGAAGGTCCGGATATCGGCCCAGCCATTGAAGCGATGCGCACGCTCCTGGTTCCACAACCAGGCATCACTCTCGTCGCGCGGGTAGGTCGCCGGGCTCCAGCGCCGGCCGCGCTCCAGCACCAGCACCTTGCGGCCGGCCTGCGCGAGCCTGCAGGCCGAGACCGCGCCACCGAAGCCGCTGCCGATGACGACGACATCGAAGGCAAGCGCATTGCTCATCATGACGCTCCCTATCGTTGGATGATGATTGCCTGCTGCTCAATCATCTGTACTGCCTGCGGCGGCGAAACCTGACCGTCTGCCGGCACGAATCGCGGACCGGCTGCGCCGGGCTGGGCGCGCACGCGCCAGGTGTTGCGGACCCGGGCCAGCCGCTTGACGCCCTCACCCAGCGTCCAGGATCGGCAAACCGTCTCCAGCTTGAGCGGGTAGATTGTCAATTGCCCACCCTCGAACCGCATCCGCAGGAAGCACTTGTAATCGGCGATGCGCTGGGAGGAGAACACTTCCTCGGTGTGGAGGCGCCACAGGGCGTTGCCCAACACCATCCACACGCCGAACAGCAGGCCACCGAGGGCCCCGCCCAGCAGCATTGCCTGGACAATGAACAGCAGCATGTGGGGCGGATTGTCGGCGCCAAAGGCGTGGAGGTTGAAGCGCGTGATGAGCCATAGCAGCGCGACCGCCAGTGCCAGGTGCAGCAGCCCGTGCAGCGCGCCGACAAGGCTGGCCAGCAGGACGCCGCGCCTGACATCCCTGGTCGACAGCGCACCACAACCAAAGATCATGACCGCTGCGAACACCACTGCCGCCGGACTGTGCGCCATGACCCGGAACAGTTCCTGATACACCTCGCCGAGATTCCCGAAGGTCACTTCGAGATTGGCCAGTCTGCCGACGAAGCTGTGTTGATCCCGCCCGGGAACAGATACCCGGCTCGCGCTTTGAATGATCCAGTCGAACAGCAAGTACAGGATCGCCACCAATGCGCAGAACGACAGGTTGCGCCCAGGCAGTTGCCACGCGCGATTGCGCAATTGCCGGGAGGTCGATTTTTCCGGATACGCTGCCTTCAACTCGTACGACTGTCTGGCCGGGCCAACGACGATAGGCCTCGGCGGATCTGGCAGCAGATGCGTGCCATGGAGAAATGCGCCGCCGCCTCCGCAGGTGATGCGATGCGGCCCGGCGGTGCCCGCTCGGGGCACGTAGTGCGCGTAATGGTGCGAGTCGCCGGCCAGCACCAGCGCGAGCCGGCCGCCCAGCATCCCCTCGATCTCGCTCAGGCTGCGAAAGCGCGGCGTCTTGGTCTCGATCGAAGGCAGGGCCCGCTGTTCCGCGCGGCGCACGCGCTCCATCTCGTCCACCCAGCTCGGCTCGGGCGCGCACAATACGACGCGGTCACCGGGCTGCAGCGCCGTGACCATCTTCTGGAAGTACTCGCGCTGCGGCTGGTCGATTTCCGACTCCAGTTGCAGGTCCAGGCCCCATATCCACCAGCCACCGGGCAACTGCAAGGCATAGTAGCCCGTAGCCTGGCGCGTCTCCCAGCCGCCCACTGGCTTGCCACAGCAGAACAGCCGGGCGAAGCCACGCAAGCCATCGTACCAGTCGTGATTGCCTGGCGTGGCGACCATCCACGGCGCGTCCGGCAACGCGATCGGCTCGTCGCTGTAGGCGGGGCGCGCGGCCTCGACTGGCGCAGGGAATGCCGCCCGAAACGGATCGACGAAACGGGTCCGATAGCCATTCCGGGCAGGCGTCGGATACACCTGGTCACCGCCCAGCAACAGCACCTTCGCCCGCGGCAGCGTCACGCCCTGCTCGCGCAGCGTCACCGCGTGACTGACGCACAATGCCATGGAGTAGGTCGAGTCCCAGCCGTCGCCCGTATCGGCCAGATAGTCGACCCAGACATCGCCGTGCTCGTCAGCCGGTACCGGCAGCGGTGGATTCGGATTGAGTGTGGTGAGTGCTGCCTGCACCATGCGCTGGTCTGCAAAGGCGCCGGCCGCCGTCGCCACGGCAACACGCAGGGCGGTGAGCGGAAGCTGCAGCGGGCTCAACCAGTTCACCATGGCGCTTTGCGTGTAGAGCTCCACGCGCCCGCTTGCGGCAGGCGCGGAAGGGATCGCCGCAGCGCCGGCGGCATCAGTCGCCGGTTGCGACCCGCTCGTATATAGCGGCTCTGGCGCTGGCCCGGAATGCTTCATTGCCTTCCCCCCCCAAGACTTCCCGCTCGTCAACCTATGGCTGGGGCACGCGCGCACGTCGGCGCCCTCACCCCCGCAATATCTCCACCGCTTCCGCAATTGCCCGCCTGATCCGCGCATACGTGCCGCACCGGCAGATCACGCAGCTCATCTGCTCGGCGATCTCCGCCTCGTCAGGATTCCGCGTGCGCTTGAGCAGCGCGCTCGCCGCCATCAGTTGCGCGCTCTGGCAGTAGCCGCACTGCACGACCTCATGCTTCAGCCAGGCTTTCCGCAGGGCGTTCACCTCGGGGCCGTCGAGGCCTTCGATGGTGACGATCTTCTTCCCTTCCATCTCGCTCGCCTGGTGCTGGCACGACAGCAGCAGCTTGCCGTTGGCATGTACCGCGCAGGCGCCGCACACGCCCACGCCGCAGCCGAACTTGGTTCCCGTCAGCTTCAGCTCGCAGCGCAGCACCCACAGCAGCGGCGTGCAGCCGTCCGAGCGGATTGCGACGTCCTTACCGTTGACACTGAGTTGATGGTCTGGCATCGCAGGCTCCGGAAGGCGGCAGGGTCTTCAGCAGCGGCAGGTCGCGCAAGCGCTCGCCGGTCGCATGGAACAAGGCGTTCGCCACCGCCGGCGCGATCGGTGGCGTGGTGGACTCGCCCACGCCCTGCGGCGGCCCCATCGACGCCATCACGTGTACCTGGATGTCCGGGCAGTCGCGCAGGCGCATGGCCGGAAAGGCAGTGTAGTAATCCTCCTTCACCTTGCCGCCCTCCAGCGTGATCTTCTGCCACAGCGCCGCCGACAGCCCGAACACGATGCCGCCCTCCACCTGCTGCTCGATCAGGTTCGGGTTGACCGGCATGCCGCAATCGATGGCGCAGAACACGCGATCCACGCGGACCTGCCCCGCGTTGTCAACCGACACCTCGGCCACCTGCGCCACCACGCTGCCGAACGACTCGTGCAGAGCCACACCGCGGCCAACCTTTGCCACGCCAGGCTTCTTG
Source organism: Cupriavidus sp. LA-1 (assembly GCF_055385985.1). Lineage (NCBI taxonomy): Bacteria > Pseudomonadati > Pseudomonadota > Betaproteobacteria > Burkholderiales > Burkholderiaceae > Cupriavidus > Cupriavidus sp. LA-1. The sequence goes on from NZ_AP031387.1 coordinate 2,110,468, forward strand.
CGCAAAGGCTGGCCCCAGCCCGACATCTTCCTTACCTGCTCCAGCACCGCGCGCTGGCGATCCTCCCTGAGCAGGCTCATGCGATATTCGAGCGGGTCCTTGCTGACCGCCACCGCCAGCTCGTCGACAAAGCTCTCCATGAAGAAGGCGTGGTGAGAGTGCCCCACCGAGCGCCAGTAGCCCACGGGAATCGCGAGGTCCACGGTCTGGTGGCCGATCCATACATCTGGCCAGTCATAAGCCTGGTCGAAAGCGCCTTCCACCGTGGACTTGTCCAGCCGCGACACGAAGATGTCGGGCAGGCCGAAGTTGCGTTTCGCGGTGCTCGCCAGCACCGACTGGCTGGACGAGATATTGCGCACGGCGATGACCTTCCGGTTGCCGTCGAGCCAGGCCTCGAAGCGCGACACGCTGGCCGGGCGGTAGAAGTCATGCCGCATGTCCTCGGGGCGCGACCAGATCGTCTGGACCGGCACGCCCTTGCGCTTTGCCGCGATAGCAGCCGCCTGGCAGATGAAATCGACTTCGAGCCGGCGCCCGAACGCACCGCCGATGGATTGCTGGCGCAGTTCGACCTTGTCCGTGTCCAGCCCGAGCGTCTTCGCCACGCAGCGGCGTGCCAGCCCGGGCACCTGCGTCGCGGCCCAGACGATGGCGCGGTCGTCCTGGACCAGCACCGTGCAGTTGACCGGCTCCAGCGCGGCGTGGGCGAGATACGGCGCCGAGTACAAGACCTGGATGGCGGGCTTGCCCTGCTTCATGACACGCCCGTCACCATGCTCGTACCAGACGCGCGGGCCGGAGGCGTCGAGCGCCTTCACCAGCGTGTCGCGGACACCTTCGCCCGACAGCTTTGCCGCCTCGCCCTCGTCCCACTTGCACTGGACCCTTTCCGCCGCCTGCATGGCGATCCACGCATCGCTGGCGATCACCGCGACGCCGCCGCTGCCGCCCGGGAACGGCGGCAGCGCGACCAGGTCGAGCACGCCGGGCAATGTCTTTACGTCGTCGGGCGGGGATTCCTGCAGCTTGCCGCCCAGCGTCGGACACATCTGCACGCTGGCGTAGACCATCGCGTCCGCCACCACGTCGATGCCGAAGCGGGCGGTGCCGTGGAGCTTGGCAGCCGTATCAAGGCGCGCGGCGCGGGTGCCAATGAGCGTGTAGCTGGACGGGTCCTTCAGTTCGACCTTGCCCGGCAGGCCCTCGCGCGCGGCTGCCGCGGCCAGCTGGCCGAACGTGGCACTGCGTCCCGACGGATGCACCACCTTGCCGGCCTGCGCGCGACAATCGGCGGCCTTGACATTCCATTGCTTCGCCGCCGCCGCGCACAGCATCATGCGGGCGGCGGCACCGGCCTCGCGCATCGGATCCCACAGGTCCCTGATGCTGGTTGAGCCGCCGGTGAACATCATGCCCACCTCGCGCACGCCCTTGCGCGTGAACCATTCGGCGGCGCGCCTGGGCCACCCCTGGTCGTCAGGCCGGAACGGCAGGTTGGCGACCACGCCCTCGATGTTGTTGTACAGGCTGTCGACGGGCGACGGCTCGACGCGGACCTGCGACCAGTCGGCCTCCATCTCCTCGGCCAGCAGCATCGCCGCGCCGGTATGCACGCCCTGCCCCATCTCGGCCTTGCTCATCACCACCGTGACGGTGTTGTCGGACGCCACCTTGACCCAGCCGTTCAGCGCGAATTGCCCGTCGCGCACCGCCAGCGGCTCGCCACCCGCCAGGCGCTGGCGCGGCGGCAGCCCGGCCCATCCGATCACCAGCACACCTGCAGCGCCCGCGCCGCCGAGCAGGAAGGTTCTGCGCGTCAACATGGCAAGACTGGCGGATCGAACATCATTGGAAGCCCCCCGGTGCCGCCGATGGCATGGCCTATATTAGGTCGGGAAGTGCTTCAGTGCGAATGCGAACACGTCGTTGGCGCTATCGCGCAACACCGGACACTACCGTGCCGCTCTGCGCCGGCAGCCGCGCCATCCGCGCCGGCGGGGGGCCAGGAAAGATCCGCCAGGTCTTTACCAACTTATTGATTTGCCTGGATAAAGCGGTGGACGATCAGGGCGCTGCGGTCGCGGTGAAGAGGTCTCGTACGCCAGCGACGGCATCAGTATCTCCAGAACAGGAAGTGCCGATGCTGTTGCGCATGGACCTTGCGAGGAGCCCGGTTTTCAGGGCTGAAGCGCGCCTCCGGATCGATCACTCTCGCACGCAAGGCCATATCGTAGAACGCGCCCACCATCGGCAGAGCGCTATGCGCGCCCTGGCCCCAGTCGTTGCCGAGCGTCACACGTCCATCGTCAAACCCCACCCATGCGCCCGCGACCAGTTGCGGATGCATCAGGATGAACCAGCCATCCGCATTGTCCTGCGTGGTGCCCGTCTTGCCGGCCACGTCGGCACGGATCCCGAAGCGCGTCCGGATGCCGGCGCCGGTGCCCCGGGTCACGACGTCGCGCATGACATCAACCAGCGTTTGCGCTGCGCCGGCGGGCAGTGCCTGTTGCGGCGACGCGCTCGCAAATTCGGCGAGCACCTTGCCATCGTGATCCTCGATGCGCGTCACCATGCGCGGTTCGACATAGGCGCCGCGGTTCGCGATCGTACTATACGCCGACACCATCTCCCTGAGCGTGACCGGGCTCGTGCCGAGCGCGAGCGACGGCACCGCTTCGAGCGGACTGTCGCGCACTCCCATCGCGCGCGCCAGCCGCGCGACCTTCTCAGGGCGTTCCTTTTGCATGAGTTGCGCGGTGACGCGGTTGCGCGAATACGCCAGCGCGTCGCGCAGCGTCATCGGCCGGTCGGTGGGCGGTTCCGCGTCGGTAGGCCGCCAGATCGCCTGGCCGGTCAGTGGAATGGCGACGTTCCGGTCGACGATCGTATCGCCCGGCCGCGCGCCGTCCGCGAACGCCGCCCCGTAGACGAACGGCTTGAAGGTCGACCCTGGCTGGCGCCGGGCCTGCTGCACATGATCGAACGGTGCGTCACTGAAATCGCGACTGCCGACCCATGCCTTGATATCGCCGTTGCGCGGATCGATCGCGACAAAGCCCGCCTGGACCTGGGTCTTGCTCCGGCACAGCGCGCGGACGAACGTCGGGTTCGTGCCGAGCTTCCTGAGCGCCGCCTGATCCGATTGGCCGGCATCGCGTGCGGCGCGATAGTCGGGTGTTTGCCGGATGAACGTCCGGAACAGGTCGTTGCCGGGCCAGCAGCCGGTGCGTTCGTTCCAGGCCGCGCTTGCGATCCATTGCAGCTGGCTCGCCTGCCAGTCCATCGCCTGCACCGCCATCGCCTGCAGACGGGAATCCAGGGTCGTACGCACCACCAGCCCGTCGGCGTAGATGTTGTAGCCGTTGCGTTCGGCCCATGCAATCAGCCACCTGCGCAGTTGCGCTGAAAAATGCGGCGCCGTGCTTCGTGGCGCGGTCTGCAGCTCGAAATTGACGTTAAGCGGTTGCCGCCGCAGCCAGCTGTAAGCATCGGGCTTGAGCTTCCCGTACTTGTTCATCTGCCCGAGCACTGTGTTTCGCCGCGCCAATGCGCGCTCGGGATTCAGGACAGGGTTGTAGGTGCTGTTGGCCTTCAGCATGCCGACGAGTGTCGCGCTTTCGAGAATGTCGAGCTGACGCGCCGATTTGCCGAAGTAGGTGCGTGCGGCCATCTCCACGCCGTAGGCGTTATACAGGAACGGCACATTGTTCAGGTATGTCTCAAGGATCTGGTCCTTGCTGTATACCGCTTCGATCTTCAGCGCCGTGATCGCTTCCCTGAGTTTGCGAGCGAGGGTCGGCGCGCGGCCGATCTCGTCCGGGTACAGGTTGCGCGCAAGCTGCTGCGTGATCGTCGAGCCACCCTGCCGGTCGCCGGAGAACGTGTGCAGCGCGGCCGACGCGATACGCAGCCAGTCGATCCCGTAATGCTCATAGAAGCGGCGATCCTCCGTGGCGATCAATGCCGCCACCATGTACGGCGAGATCTGCCCGAGCGACACCCACTCGCGATTGACCGGCTTGAATTCGTCGATCACTCTGCCGTCGGCCGACACGATCAGCGCCGGCCGGTCGATGCGGGCTTTGCGGATGTCGCCGATGCCCGGCGTAAACGGCACGAGCGCCAGCACGTACAGCAGGAACAGCGCCGGCACGGCGGCGAGCGCCAGCATGATGCCGCGTCGCGTCGGGTGGCGAAGGCGGCGCAGCGCGCCGTTGCAGATGCGTCTGGCTATCGTGAGGCTGGCAGCGGCGAGCGGTTGGATACGGATGAGCCATCGTGCGCAGTGCTCTCGAAACAACGATACGTAGCGGCGATTCACAATGGCGGGACGCGTGGCGGAAAGAGCGCGATCCTACCAAAGCCGAAGGACGCGTCCGTGGCCAAAACAGGGCTGCCAGGCGCAGTATTAACAAACGATTACATCTTTTTGTGTGGACAGCGTCGCTCGCCGCTGGCGTCTCACTGCCGCACGCAGCGGCACCGCCAGATTCGGATTGACCTCGCCGTCGGCTGCCCTATAATTCAAGTGCTGACTGAGACACGCTCTGACAAAGCGAAGGTAGGTCAGCAAAACGATCGTGTTTCCTATATGAAGCGTGATCGTGCAGGCCACACAAGCCTGCAGGTCCGAACCGGATCATGAGTTGTTGCTGACCCGGTTCGGACGCCAACGCGAAAGGTTGGAAGCGCATAGCACCTGTAAAAGGTGCTTTTTTATTGGCGCCATACGGCGCGGCGGTGACTGCTCGCCTCGCGGGCGCCGCCATTCAGCAATTTTCGCCAGCCCCCTAGGGCCTAGATGTCGGGGGCGAGCAGGAGCCCACTTTTCGCGGTGTGGATCAGCGCAAGGCGATCTTCGACTGCCTTGCGCAGGACTTCACGTCCCCTGAACGGATCCGTCAGGTAATTGGCGTACTGACTTGCCCGAATCTGCACCTTGAGACTCATCGCCGCCGCTCCACTCTCCGGCCATGTCACCAGGAACGCCGGATGGCTATCGGCGCACTCAACGAAAGCGGTGTCAGGGGACGGAAAACAGGAGTCAGCACCCTGGGCCAGAAACTGGAGGTCCTTGTCCTTGAACTCATAGGTTGCCATGTCTTTCTCCCATTGCGCGGAAGATCGTGGCGTGAAAGTCACTGCTGCGGGCAGCCGCCGCATCTGCTCATTCCAATGGTAGTGCAGCCGGTCCTCGACTGGAGCAGCCGTCGCGTGGCCGCTTGACTGGGGCCGACAGCGGGCCGCGTCTTCCGCTCTCTGGCCCCGAGGTAAACCCTTGGATGCTGCTTGCGTCCCTCTTCGGTTATGCTGGGGTTTCGTTGGCGCCCCGTACCGAAGGGGCGGCCCTCCACGCGACTTGCGTGCACCAAATGTTGAGGACGAGATGGCGACTGGCATCGTGAAGTGGTTTAACAGTGAAAAGGGCTACGGATTCATCACACCGGATGATGGCGGCAAGGACTTGTTTGCGCATCACAGCGAAATCCAGGGCACCGGCTTCAAATCGCTGGATGAAGGTGCGAAGGTGGAATTTGAAGTGACGCAAGGCCAGAAGGGCCCGCAAGCGTCAAAGATTCGCCCGATCTAGTCGGCCTGCCCACCTGACGGCCTGAATCGACAAAGCCCTTCACGCATCGAGAAGGGCTTTTCTGTTTTCAGGCACGTAGCGCAGTCTGCGCTGGCCGCCCGGCCTGCGCGTCAGCTTGGTCCTGCGCCTGCCGTGGACGTATCGGTGGCCTTGCCGGTCTGGTCGTGCCAGCCGCCGCCCAGCGCCTTGTACAGGTTGACTTCGCTGGTCAGCTGCTCGAGCCGTGCCTGGATCAGCAGTTGCTGCGCGTTGTAGAGCGAGCGCTGCGAGTCCAGCACGGCAAGGTAACTGTCGACACCCGTGCGGTAGCGCCGGTCGGCCAGGCCATAGGCGTCCTGGGCGGCTTCGACGAGACTGACCTGGGCCTGGAGCTGGCCGGTGTAAGTGCCCCGCGCGGCCAGCCCATCGGCCACCTCGCGGAAGGCGGTCTGCACCGTACGCTCGTACTGCGCGACGTTGACGTCCTTCTGGATAGTGGCGAAGTCCAGGCTGGCCCGCAGGCTGCCAGCGGTAAACAGAGGCAGATTGATCCGCGGCTGGAACAGCCACGTGCCGGAGCCAGCCCCGAACAGGCCGGAAAGCTGGCTGCTGGCGGTGCCCGCCGATGCGGTCAGGCTGATGCTGGGGAAGAACGCCGCGCGTGCGGCGCCGATGTCGGCATTGGCCGAACGCAGCCGGTGCTCGGCGGCGAGCACGTCCGGGCGGTTCTGCAGCAGCTCGGAAGGCAGCCCGGCCGGCACCTCGGCAAACAGCTTCTGCTCCAGCGGCAGGCCTGCGGGCAGGTCCGCGGGCAGGGATGTGCCGAGCAGCAGCACCAGGGCATTCTCATCCTGTGCCACCAGCCGGGTGTAACGCGCAAGGCTTGAGCGTGCGGTTTCCAGGGCGGTCTGCGCCTGGCGCAGATCGAGCCGGGAGGCGATTCCTTCCTCGTAGCTGCGCCGGGTCAGGCCATAGCTGCGCTCGTAATTGGCCAGCGTTTCCCGGGTGACCTGCAGCAGCGCTTCATCAGCGCGCTGGGTCAGGTAGGCGCTGGCCACGCTTGCCACCAGCGAGATCTGGGTGCTGCGGCGCGCCTCGTCGCTGGCGAAATACTGTTCGAGCGCGGCTTCGCTGAGACTGCGCAGGCGACCGAACAGGTCGATCTCCCACGCAGTCGTACCCAACGACACGCCGTACTGGCTGCTGATCAACCGCCGCCCGGTGGTGGAGAGGTCGGGGGGAATGCGCTGGCGCGATTCCTGTGCAGCCGCGCTGACAGCGGGAAACAGGTCGGCGCGCTGGATGCGGTACTGGGCCCCGAACGCCTCCACATTGAGGGCAGCCACGCGCAGGTCACGGTTGTTCTGCAGCGCCAGTTCGATGAGACGGCGCAGCCGCGCATCGGCAAAGAAATCGCGCCAGCCCAGCCCGACCGCGGACACCTGGCCAGCTTCGGCGGCGGCATCGGCAGGCAGGTAGGCCGGGCCCTGCGGGTAGGCTGCGGCCACCGGCGCGGCCGGCCGCTCGTATTTGGGAATCAGGCTGCAGCCGGCCAGCATGGCCACGGCGGCGGCGCAGAGCAAGGTCTTCTTCATTCGAGCGCCCCCTCTTCCAGGGAAGCATCATGTGGCTCCGTCCTGCGCTTGCGCCCGAACAGCGAGTTGACGACGACAAAGAACAGCGGCACCCAGAAGATCGCCAGTACCGTGGCAGTGATCATGCCGCCGATCACGCCGGTGCCGATGGCGTGCTGGCTGCCGGCGCCGGCGCCGCTCGACACCGCCAGCGGAAACACGCCGAGCATGAACGCCATCGAGGTCATCACGATGGGGCGCAGGCGCATGCGGCACGCCTCGACGGCGGCCTCGACCAGGCTCCTGCCCTGCTCGTACTGGCTCTTGGCGAATTCCACGATCAGGATGGCGTTCTTGGCGGACAGGCCGATGGTGGTGAGCAGGCCCACCTGGAAGAACACATCGTTGGACAAGCCACGCCCGAGCGTGGCGAGCAATGCGCCGATCACGCCGAGCGGCACCACCAGCATTACCGAGAACGGGATCGACCAGCTCTCGTAAAGCGCCGCCAGGCACAGGAACACCACCAGCAGCGAGAGCGCATAGAGCGACGGCGCCTGCGAGCCCGACAGCCGTTCTTCATACGACAGGCCGGTCCACGCATAGCCTACGCCCGGCGGCATCTGCTTCATGATCTCCTCGATCGCCGCCATGGCCTCGCCGGAACTGCGCCCGGGCGCGGGCTCCCCCAGCAGTTCCACCGCGGCCACGCCGTTGTAGCGCTGCAGCTTGGGCGAGCCAAACCCCCATTTGCCGTCGGCAAAGGCTGAGAACTGCACCATGCCGCCCTTGTCGTTGCGCACGAACCACTTGTCGACATCACCCGGATTCATCCGGGAATCCGGGCGACCCTGCACGTAGACGCGCTTGACCCGGCCGCGGTCGATAAAGTCGTTGACGTAGCTGGAGCCCCAGGCGATCGATACCGTGCTGTTGATGTCTGCCAGCGATACGCTGAGCGCACGCGCTTTTTCGTCGTCGATCACCATCTGGTACTGCGGCTGGTCGTTCAGGCCATTGGGGCGCACGCGCTGCAGCACCGGGCTTTTCGCCGCCAGCGACAGGAACTTGTCACGCGCGTTCATCAGCGCCACGTGGCCAATGCCGGCCTGGTCCTGCAGGTAGAGGTCAAAGCCGGTGGCATTGCCCAGTTCCTGCACCGCGGGCGGGGCGAACGCAAACGACAGCGAATCGCGGAAGCTGCGGAACTTGCGCTGCGCGCGCGCGGCCAGGTCGAACACGCTGGTGCTGTCCCCGCTGCGTTCCTCCCATGGCTTGAGCAGGATAAAGGCCAGGCCCGAGTTCTGGCCGCGGCCGGCGAAGTTGAAGCCATTGACGGTGAACAGCGATTCCACCACGCCGCCCTCTTCCTTCAGCAGGTAATCGCGCATCTGGTCGAGTACCTTCTGCGTGCGCTCGGCGGTGGCGCCGGCCGGCGTCTGCACCTGGGCGTACAGCACGCCCTGGTCTTCTTCCGGCAGGAATGACGTGGGGATGCGCGTGAACAGGAAGCCCATCCCCACCAGGATGGCCACGTAGATCAGCAGGAAGGGCATGCGCCGCTTCAGGATGCCTGACACGCTGCGCTCGTAGCCCTGGACGGTCGCGTTGAACCTGCGGTTGAACCAGCCGAAGAAGCCGCCCTTGTTCTCGCCATGATCGCCCTTTTCGATGGGCTGGAGCATGGTGGCGCACAGGGCCGGCGTGAGGATAAGCGCGACCAGCACGGACAGCGCCATGGACGAGACAATGGTGATGGAGAACTGCCGGTAGATCACGCCGGTCGAGCCGCCGAAGAACGCCATCGGCAGGAACACCGCCGAGAGCACCATGGCAATGCCCACCAGCGCGCCCTGGATCTGGCCCATCGAGCGCCGCGCGGCCTCTTTGGGGCCCAGTCCATCCTCGGCCATCACGCGTTCGACGTTCTCCACCACGACAATGGCGTCATCCACCAGCAGCCCGATGGCCAGCACCATGCCGAACATGGTCAGCGTGTTGATGGTGTAGCCGAATGCCGCCAGCACGCCGAAGGTGCCCAGCAGCACCACCGGCACGGCGATGGTGGGGATCAGCGTGGCGCGCACGTTCTGCAGGAACAGGTACATCACCAGGAACACCAGCGCGATGGCTTCCATCAGCGTCTTCACGACCTCCTTGATGGAACCCGAGATCACCGGCGAGGTGTCATACGGGTAGACCACTTTCATCCCCGGCGGGAAGAACGGCTCCAGCCGGTCCAGCGTCTTGCGGATGGCGCGCACGGTTTCCAGCGCGTTGGCCCCCGCGGCCAGCCGCACGGCAATGCCCGAGGCCGCCTGGCCGTTGTATTGCGCGTTGATGTTGTAGTCCTGCCCGCCCAGACCCACGTCGGCCACGTCCTTCAGGCGCACCTGGGAGCCGTCGGGGTTGACCTTGAGCAGGATGTTGCCGAACTGCTCGCTGGTCTGCAGCCGGGTCTTGCCGATCACGCTGGCATTGAGCTGCTGGCCCTGTACCGCCGGCAGGCCGCCAAGCTGGCCGGAGGCCACCTGGACGTTCTGCGCCCGGATGGCATTGCTCACGTCCAGCGGCGTGAGCTGGTAGCTGTTGAGCCGGGCCGGGTCGATCCATACCCGCATGGCATATTGCGAGCCGAACACCTGGAAGTCGCCCACGCCGTAGGTGCGCGACAGCGGATCCTGGATATTCGAGACAATGTAGTTCGACAGGTCTTCCCGCGTCACCTTGGGGTCAGTGGAAATCATGCCCACGATGACCAGGAAGTTGCGCACCGACTTGGTCACGCGGATGCCTTGCTGCTGCACTTCCTGCGGCAACAGGGGCTGCGCCAGCGCCAGCTTGTTCTGCACCTGCACCTGGGCAATATCCGGATTGGTGCCCTGCTCGAAGGTCACCGTGATCGTCATGCTGCCGTCGGCGTTGCTTTCCGAGGAGATGTAGCGCAAACGGTCCAGGCCGTTGAGCTGCTGCTCGATCACCTGCACCACGGTGTCCTGCACCGTCTCGGCGGAGGCGCCGGGGTAGTTGACCGAGATCGCGATGGTGGGCGGCGCGATGGCCGGATACTGGCTGATGGGCAGCGTGCGGATCGACAGCACGCCGGCCAGCATGATGACCAGGGCGATCACCCACGCGAAGATGGGCCGGTCGATGAAGAAATTGGACATGGCTGCTCCCTTGTCCCGGCGCTGCGCTCAGTGCTTGGCCGCGGTCGTGGCGGATGGGGCGGAAGCTGCGGCCGCCGGCGCGCCGGCGCCGCTCCCGGCCTGGGCTATGCGCACTTTCACCCCGGGCCGCACGAACTGCAGGCCCTCCACGATGACACGGTCGCCGGCACCGAGGCCGCCGGCAACCAGCCACTTGTCGCCAACGGCGCGGTCGGTGCTGATCTGGCGCAGTTCCACTTCGTCCTTCGCATTGACAACCAGCGCCGTAGCCTGGCCCTTGAGGTCGCGCGTCACCCCCTGCTGCGGCACGAGCAGCGCATCGGTCTTGACGCCCTCACGCAGGCGGGCGTGGACGAACATGCCCGGCAGCAGCTCATGGCGCGGGTTGGGAAACACCGCGCGCAGCGTCACCGAGCCGGTGCCCTGGTCCACCGCCACTTCCGAGAACTCCAGGCGGCCGGTTTCGGGATAGCGGGTACCGTCTTCCAGCACCAGGCTGGCCTGGGCCGCGTTGGGACCGGCATTTTGCAGCGCACCATTGGCCAGCTCGCGCCGCAGCCGCAGCAGGGACGATGAGGGCTGGGTCACGTCGACGTAGATCGGGTCGAGCTGCTGCACCACGGACAGCGCGGTAGCCTGGCCGTTGGTCACCAGTGCGCCTTCTGTCACATTCGAGCGCCCGATGCGCCCCGAGATCGGCGATAGCACCTTGGTATAGCGCAGGTTGATATCGGCGCGGTCCACCGCGGCCTGCGCCTGCAGCCAGGCGGCCCTGGCCTCGTCATACTGCTGCTTGCTGACCGCCTCGTCGCCGACCAGGCGACCGTAGCGCTCCGCCAGCAGGCGGGTGGATTCCAGTGTCGCCCTGGCACTCTTGTAGGCGGCCTCGTAGGTGGACGGATCGATCTGGTAGAGCTGCTGGCCCTGCGTGACGTCGCTGCCCTCCTTGAACAGGCGGCGCAGGATGATGCCGTCCACCTGCGGCCTGACTTCGGCAATGCGGTACGCCGTGGTGCGGCCCGGCAGCTCGGTATCCAGCGTCAGTGGCTCGGCCTTGAGCGTGACCACGCTCACTTGCGGCGGCGGTGGCGCGGCGGCCTCTTTCTTGTTACCGCATCCGGCGAGCGTTGACATGGCGATGGCCAGCGTGACCGGAACCCAGGCGCTACTGCCGCGTGATCGTTGCATTGCGATGTCCTGCGTAGGAATCAAGCCGATTCATAGTCTCGCCGGCAACCGCTTGACCTGCGTCAGAGCGGAGCAGGCCGAGGTGACGCAAGCGCCATTCCCGCATTGCGCCAGTTGCAGACGTAACCGAGAGAGTCTATCCCGACATAAAGAAACCGATCGGCCGATAATCGGCCGCGCATATTTCAGAAACTTACATCGCGATCACGGCACCCCCAGCGCCCGGGCTATTGCGGAAACAGCGCCATCTGCCCGGTCAGCAGCGTCTCGAAGCCATCCTCCAGGAACGGCAGGATCGCATCCGCAATCGGCTGGAGCTGCTTTGTCACGTAGTGGTTATAGTCGATCGGCGCCGACCGCGCCTCGAGCGGCTCCGGCCCCGCCATGGTCATCACGTAGCTGATCCAGCCGCCCTGCTGGTACTGGCGCGGCCGCCCGTGGCGCTCGTTATAGGCATCGGCGATACGGGCAGCCCGCACGTGCGGCGGCACGTTGCGCTGGTAGTCGTCGAGCTTGCGCCGCAGCCGCTTGCGATAGACCAGTTGCTCGTCGAGCTCGCCGGCCAGGGTGCGGCGCACGATGTCCCGCACATAGTCCGCGTACGGCTCGCGGTTGAAAATCCTTTCGTAGAGAGTCTGCTGGAACCGCTGGGCGAGCGGCGACCAGTCCGTACGCACCGTCTCAAGCCCCTTGAACACCATTTCGACCTTCCCGTCGGGCCGTTCCACCTGCCCGGCATAGCGCTTCTTGCTGCCAAGGTCCGTGCCGCGGATGGTCGGCATCAGGAAGCGCCGGAAGTGCGTTTCAAACTGGAGTTCGAGCGCGCTTTCCAGGCCATGGGCCTGCCAGAGGTGGTCGCGCCACCAGTCGTTGACGTAGGCGACGAGGCTGCGGCCGATCTGGTTGGCATCGGCCTCGGTACGGGCGCGGCGCAGCCAGACGAAGGTGGAATCCGTGTCGCCATAGATCACCTCGTAGCCGCGGGCCTCGATCAGTGCCCGGGTCTGCCGCATGATCTCGTGCCCGCGCATGGTGATCGACGACGCCAGCCGCGCATCGAAGAAGCGGCAGCCGCTGGACCCGAGCACGCCGTAGAACGCGTTCATGATGATCTTGAGCGCCTGGGACAGCGGCTTGTTCCGGTCTCGCTTGGCGGCCTCGCGCCCTTGCCAGACCCTGGCGACGATCGCGGGCAGGCAGTGCTTGGTCCTGGAAAACCGCGCACCGCGGAAGCCGGGTACCGAATCGGCATCGTCCGGATGCGCCAGGCCCTCGACCAGGCCGACCGGGTCGATCAGGAAGGTACGGATAATTGACGGATAGAGGCTCTTGTAGTCGAGCACGAGCACCGATTCATAGAGCCCCGGCCGCGAGTCCATGACGAAGCCGCCAGGGCTGGCCTCGGGCGCCTTCTCGCCGAGGTTGGGCGCGACATAGCCCTGCCGGTGCATCAGCGGCATGTAGAGATGCGTGAAGGCGGCGACCGAGCCGCCGCTCCGGTCGGCGGGCAGGCCCGTGACCGTGGCGCGCTCCAGCAGGAAGGGCAACAGCTCCGTCTGCTCGAAGATCCGCGTCACCAGTTCGCAATCGCGCAGGTTGTAGCGGGCCAGCGCCGGCTTGTCCTGTTCGAACATGCGGTCGATGGCGTCCATGCGGTCGTATGGGTCGTCGATGGCCTTGCCTTCCCCAAGCAGCGTCTGCGCCACCGATTCGAGGCTGAACGACGGGAAGCTCCACGTGGCCGAACGCAGCGCCTCGATGCCGTCGATGACGAGCCGGCCCGCCGCGCTGGCGAAATAGTGCTGCTGGGCGTTGTGCTCGCGCCATTCCATTTCGGCGCCTCCCCGGCCGAGGCGCAGCGGAATCTGGAACTTGCGCGCATGTTCGTGCAACACGCGCAGGTCGAACTGGACCAGGTTCCAGCCGATGATGGCGTCGGGGTCGTGCTCGGCCAGCCACAGGTTCAGCTTCTCCAGCAACTCGTGCCGTGTTGCGCAGTATTCGAGCAAAAAATCGACGTCGGCGGGCATCTGCGGCGCCGGGCCCAGCATGTAGACCTGGCGCCGGCCGCAGCCCTCGAGCGCAATCGAATAGAGGTCGCCAAAGGCGTTGGTTTCGATATCAAGCGAGACCAGCCGCAGCGAGGGACGGTAGTCCACCGACGGCTTCATCTGGGCATTGCGCAGCACGCCGCCCGCATCCGGCTCGCCGTCGAACCAGACCGGGGCGGTGATGAAGCGCTCCATCAGGTAGCGCTCGGGCGGGCGGATATCGGCCTCGTAGACATCCACGCCGGCATCGCGCAAGGAGCGGCTGAGCTGGATCAGTTGCCGATGCTGCTGGCAGTACAAGCCCAGTACGGGCCTGCGCTGGAAATCCTGGAGCCTGAGCGGGCGCAGTTCGACATCGCGCTCGCGGCACAGCAGCGCCTCGGCGCGTTCACGCTGTGCCTCGGGGATAAACGCCACGGACGGCTGACAGGACAGGCGCAGCCGGCGCGGCCCGTCCTCGGTCGCCAGCCAGACCTCGACCTCGGTGCCGGCCGGGGTATCGCGCCAATGTCGGGTCAGGATAAAACCCTGCTGGAGTGCCACGCTATAAACCTTGGAGAACCGCTTCTCGCCGATTTTAGCGGAGCCGGGGGTAACCGGGCGCGCCGTTGCAGCGTGCCCGGACTGCTGGTGCTTACTCGACCGCGATACCCTTGTCGCGGATCACCTTGCCCCACTTGGCATAGTCCTGCTGCATGCGCTGGGCCATCTGCGCCGGCGGCTGGAAGTTGGCAATGGCGCCGGCCTTCAGCAGCTTGTCCTGGACCTCCTTGTCGGCCAGGATCTTGCCGACCTCGCCCGAGATGCGGTCCACCACTTCCTTGGGCGTGCCCGGGGGCGCCAGCAGGCCGCCCCAGGACACTGCGTCGTAGCCCTTGAAGCCTTGCTCGGCAATGGTCTTGACGTCGGGCAGCATGCTGACGCGCTGCGGCGAGCCGACCGCGATGGCGCGCAGCTTGCCTGCCTGGATATGCGGCAGCGCGGCGACGAGGTCGGCGTACATGATCGGGACCTGGCCACCGAGGGTATCGCTGATGGCGGGCACGCCGCCCTTGTAGGGCACGTGCTGCATCTCGAAGCCGCCCATCTGCTTGAGCAGTTCCATGCTCAGGTGGCCGAAGCTGCCCGCGCCGGAGCTGGTGTAGTTGAGCTTGCCCGGCTGGGCCTTGGCCTGTGCGATCAGCTTGGGCAGGTCGGTCACGTTGGGCAGCAGCGTCGGGTTGACCACCACCACGATCGGCAGGTCGTAAACGGTGGCGACGGGCGTGAAGTCCCTGGTCGTGTCGTATCCCGCCTTCTTGTACAGGTGCGGCGCCAGCAGCGTGGGCGTGGCCAGCATCATCAGCGTGTAGCCGTCAGGCGCGCTCTTGGCCACCTGGGCGGCAGCAATGGAACCCGACGCACCGGCGCGGTTCTCGACCACCACCGGCTGCTTGAGGCGCTCGCCCAGCCTCTGGCCGACGATGCGCGATGCCGTATCCGTGGGCCCGCCCGGTGGGAACGGCACGACGAGCTTGATCGGCTTGCTCGGCCAGGCTTGCGCGAAAGCGCTGCCGGCCAGCAGCGGCGCCGCGGCCAGGGCCAGGATGGCACGACGCCGGGAGTGGACGATACGGGTGAAATTTCGAATGCGCACGATTGTTGTTCCAGGTTGATTCAGTGCAAGGGAACGCATCCCCTCTTGCCGGGCAGAATTGCGCGTACGTCCAGGTGCGTCCGCGCGGCGCGAAGGCGCAGGCTGGCTACGGTGCCTCGGGCAGCGTCAGCACGCCGCTGGCCTGCAGTGCCCGCAGCTGGTCATCGCTCATTTGCAGCAGGCCCTGCAGTACCGCCCGCGTGCCCTCGCCCAGCGTCGGCGGCGCGTTGCGGATCGGCAGGCGCTGGCCATCCAGGCGGTAAGGCGGCGCGAACACGTGCGTGGTGCCTGCCACGGGATGCGGCATCTCGCGCAGCAGGCCGCCCGCGCGGGTCCGCTCGCTGGTCAGGGCCTCGTGCAGTCCGGCCACCTTGCCGCAGGGAATGCCGCAGGCCGTCATGCGCTCCAGCAGCAGGTCGCGCGCAAAGCCACGGATCAGGCCCGTGATCAGCGGGGTCAGCGTCTCGCGGTTTTTGGCGCGCTCCACATTGGTGGCATAGCGCGGGTCTTCGACGATGTCCGCGCGCTCGATGACCTGGCGGCAGAACTTGTCGAACTGGCTGTTGTTGCCCACGGCGATGATCAGCGGGCCATCGGCGGCCTCGAACATGCCATAGGGCACGATGGACGGATGGGCATTGCCATAGCGCGCCGGGTCGCGCCCGAGCAGCATCGCATCCAGGCCGTAATAGCCGGTCACCATCAGCCCGCAGTCGTACAGCGCCATCTCGATCAACTGGCCCTTGCCCTTGCGCTCGCGGCGGAACAAGGCCGCCAGCACCGCCTGCGCGGCATACATGCCGGTCATCAGGTCCACCACCGCCACGCCGAACTTCAGTGGGGGCGTGTCGGCTTCGCCGTTGAGCGCCATCAGCCCGGCCTCTCCCTGGATCACCAGGTCGTAGCCGGGACGCTTGGCCTCGGGGCCGCTGCTGTTGTAGCCGGAAACCGCGCAGTAGATCAGGTCAGGCTTGATGGCCTTGAGCTGTTCGTAGCCAAGGCCCAGCTTCTCCGCCCCGCCGGTCTTGAAATTGTGGATGACCACATCGAACTGCGGCAGCAGGTCGTGGACGATCTGCAAGCCTTCCTTGCTCTGCAGATCCAGCGTGATGGACCGCTTGTTGCGGTTCATGCTGTTGTAGTACGTCGTCTCGGTCTTGCCGATACGCATGCCCCAGTCGCGCGTATCGTCGCCGCGGCCGGGGTGTTCCACCTTGACCACCTCAGCGCCGAAATCGGCCAGGACCTGGCCGCACAGCGGCCCGGCAAACACACGCGACAGGTCGAGTACGCGCACGCCCTCAAGCGGGAAGTCGATATCTTGGGATGGGTCGGGCGTCTGCATTGTTTGTCTCCATGGGCTGTTTCGGGGAACAAGCCGTCTCTGAAAAACCGGGCGTGGGCTGGTCCCATCGCGGTCAACTCAGCATTCTTGCTTGGAAAAATGCGCTATACAATCCCAGGCAATATTGACAAAATGTTCAGTAATATTTGACAAAGAGGCGCAGTGCACCCATGCCAATGTGCAGGCCACGCTCCATCAACTTCGGGATGGGTTTCAGCCCAGCCGTGCCGCCTCAATCGCTGCGATGTCGATCTTTCGCATTGTCATCATCGCGTCGAATGCGCGCTTGGCCGCCGCGCGGTCCGGGTCGCTGATCGCCGCGGTAAGGGTGCGCGGGGTGATCTGCCATGACAATCCCCACCGGTCCTTGCACCAGCCGCAGGCGCTTTCCTGGCCGCCATTGCCGACGATCGCATGCCACAAGCGGTCGGTTTCGGCCTGGTCGTCGGTCGCGATCTGAAACGAGAAGGCCTCGCTGTGCTTGAAATGCGGGCCGCCGTTCAGGCCAAGGCAGGGAATGCCGACGACGGTGAACTCGACCGTCAGGACGTCGCCCTGCTTGCCGTCGGGATAGTCGCCTGGTGCGCGATGGACAGCGCTGACAGCGCTGTCCGGAAATGTTTCGGCATAGAAGTTTGCGGCGTCAAGGGCATCGCGGTCGTACCACAAACAGATGGTGTTCTTGCTATGCATTTCGTGTCTCCTGGAGAGTTGAGCACCGGGAATCCGCCACCGTCACAACAACGCCAGTCGTTCACCTCGCGCGAGCCTGACCGGTCGGGTGAGACTGATGCCGTTGTCGGGCCTCCAATGTCTCACACTCTGGCGGCCGGGGCGATGAAGCCGGCGATCCAGAGTCTCCCAAACCGGGCTGCGAAACCGCCCGCGGCCCCTGTCACATGGACCTGAAGGCGGCTCGCATGCAGGAGACAAAGTGGTTGACGTGCGTGTCGCGTGGCGCCAGCTTCGCGCGCAGCATGTAGCTCCTGAACGGGATATCCGGCTTGAACGGGATGGCCACGACGCCGGGGAACGTCATCGTCCGGCTGACGATGGGGTTCACCAGGCTGACCCCCAGGCCTTCGCTGACCATTCTGCAGATCGTTGCGGCAAAGGGAGTTTCGAGCGCCATGATCCGCGCCCCGTCGCTGAACGCCGCGTCGATGGCGCGCCTTGACAAGCTGCCGCCGGGCAGGGAAATGAAGCGCTCGCCGGCCAGATCCTGCGGAACCAGCCGCTTCTTCCTCGCCAGCGGGTGCCGTGCCGGCACGACACAAACCGCGCTTTCGGTATGGATGACAGACGCCACCACCCCCGGCTTATCGGCAATGTTGGAAACGAAACCGATGTCGCAGTGCTGGGTGGCGACCCAGTTGGCGATCACGTGGGACTCGCTGGTGTCGAGGACGATGCGGACCAGGGGGTATTTTTCGCAGAACATCCGCACCGCCAGGGGAAGCACGCTCAGCGATATCGACGCCGCAGCCGCCACGCGCAGCGTGCCGACGCCGACGTCGCGGATGGCCCGCGCCGATTCGCTCAGGCTGTCCAGCCCGACGAATGCGCGCTCCACTTCCTTGAACAGCGCCTCGGCACCCTTGGTCGCCACTACCCTTCCGGGCAGCCGGTCGAACAGCTCGAAGCCAAGCTCCGCTTCGAGCTTGCCGATGATGCGGCTCACGTTGGGTTGGGACGTGTGCAACTGCTGCCCCGCGACAGTCATGGAGCCGGTCAGCATGACGGCCCGGAAGGTCTCGATCTGCTTGAAGTTCATGCCCGCCATGGTACAGCCCCGCTTTCCCCATGCCCATATCAAAAATGCATGCGACAACCCGAAACTGTCATTTGACCGGTATGCGGTCGGCCTTCGATACTGAATCCACCACAGAACGTATCGGAAATCATGGAATCGAAAGTCAGCCGCCGGCTCAAGGAGCCGCTTGCACAGGAAATCTGCGAGCACATTTACGGTCCGCGCCTAGCGCGCGACTTCGCCCGGCAATTCGCCTACCTCACCGAAGTGAACCAGGCGCATCTGCTGATGCTGCACCAGTCCGGCCTCGTCTCGCCGGAGATCGCCAGCAAGCTGGCCAGCGGCCTGCAGCAGATGGAAACCGAAGGCCCCGGCGCGGTGACCCTCGATCCTGCAAAGGAAGACCCCTACTTCAACTATGAAGCCAGGCTGATGACGGTGACCAGCCGGGATATCGGCGGGCGGCTGCATATGGCGCGCAGCAGGAACGACATAGCGGCAACCATTGACCGGATGCGCGCTCGCAGCATTGTCCTGGACACCATCGAGGCGCTGGGCAGGCTACGCAAGGTGGCGCTGCAGCGCGCGGGCGAATTCGCCGACGCCGTCATGCCGGGATACACGCACCTGCAGCCTGCGCAGCCAATCACCTTCGGCTTCTACCTGAGCGCCGTATCCGAGGCGCTGGGCCGGGACATGGACCGGCTTCATGCGGCCTTGCCGCGCATCGACGCCATGCCGCTTGGTGCAGGCGCGCTGGCCGGCACGCGCTTCCCGATCGACAGGCAAGTCACGGCGGATGGGCTTGGCTTCGGTTCGCTGGTGCATAACACGCTGGATGCAGTGGCGTCTCGCGACTTCGCCTGGGAGGCGATGTCCGCCATGGCCATCGTCGCGCTGACGTGGGGCCGGGTCGCACAGGACTTCTACGTGTGGTCCACGTCCGAGTTCGGCCTGCTTTCCTTCCCTGACCGCGTGGCAAGTACCTCGAGCATCATGCCGCAGAAGAAGAATCCCGCGGCGCTGGAGTACTTGCGCGGCAAGAGCGCCCATATCGTTGGCCTGTTGACGACTTCCCTCGCTACCGTCAAGGGAACGCACTTCACGCACACCGGCGACAGCAGCCGGGAGAGCATCCGCGGCTTCTGGGAATGCTGCGAGGAAACCGCGCGCTGCCTGTCCCTGTTCGAACTGATCCTCGGCAGTGTCGAGCCGAAGCGCCCAAGCATGCTGCAGCGTGTCAGCCTCGATTTTTCCGTGGCGACGGACCTGGCCGACGGGCTGGTCGCCGAGGCAGGACTGTCGTTCCGGGACGCTCACCATGTGGTGGGCGGACTGGTGCGCATGGCACTGGATTCCGGCCTGTCCGCCGGCGCGCTGACCAGCGCCATGCTGGACCGCGCCGCGGTGGACGTGATCGGTCGCGCGATCGAATGGCCCGAGGACAAGCTGCGGCAGTATCTGGATCCTGTCCAGAGCGTCAACGCGCGCGGCAATGGCGGTCCGGCGCCGGCGGAGGTCACCCTCGCCATCCAGCGGCAACGCGATCACATCGATGCCCTGCTGGCTTCCGTGCGGTCCACGCGAGATCGGCTCGATGCGGCGCGTGAACGGATGAAACGTGACATCGCCGCATTGGCAGCCGCCTGATCCCCCTACCCATCGCTATCCCCACAGAACCATGAAGCTCATCGCCAAGTTCCTGATTGCGGCCGCAACCGCTGCCTGCGTTCCCACTGGCGCCTGCGCCGCGTACCCGGACAAGCCGATCCGCCTCATCGTCCCGTTCGCGGCGGGTGGAACCGTGAACCTCATTGGCCGTGTGCTGGCGCAGCATCTGTCCGAGAAACTGGGCCAGCCGGTCATTGTGGAGAACAAGCCCGGCGCAGGCGGCACGCTGGGAGCGGACGTGGTCGCCAAGTCGCCGGCCGATGGCTATACGCTTCTGCTCGCGTCTTCCAGCCACCAGTCCATCCATCCCTTCATTTATAAAAAGCTGCCCTACGACGCGAACAAGGACTTTACCCAGGTGGCGCTCTTCGCGGCTGTGCCGAATGTGCTTGTCGTCTCAAACAAGATACCGGCGAAGACCGTCAAGGATTTCGTTGCCTACTCCAGATCGGGCGGCAAGAAGCTGTTCATGGGCTCCGCCGGCAACGGCAGCGTCAATCAGATGATCGGCGAGTTGTTTCAGCACAAGACCGGCACCGAGTTCGAACACGTGCCGTTCAAGGGCGCGGGCCCGGCAACGGTCGACCTCCTGTCGGGGCAGATCGACCTGATGTTCGTGAACCTGCCGAATGTTCTGCCGCACATCCAGAGCGGGAAGATGCGCGCCCTCGCGGTCGCGAGCGCGCGACGGGCCGCTTCGCTGCCGGACGTGCCGACCATGGCGGAGGCAGGCGTCCCGGACTTCGTGGTCGACTCCTGGTCCGGCGTGCTGGCGCCCGCGGGAACGCCCAAGGCTGTCGTCGACAGGCTCTCGCTCGAGATCAGCAAGATCGCGAAAGAGAAGTCGACTGCCGAGAGCCTCGCTACCCAGGGTGCGATTCCGCTGCCCGGCACAAGCGCCGACTATGCCAGGCTGGTCCGCTTCGAGACCCAGCGCTGGGGCGAGGTGATCAGGAAGGCCAATATTGCACTGGACTGAGGCTGCGGGACATGCCAGGCCGGCCCCGGAGCCAGGCTTCAACACGGAGGATCCCACGGATCCTCCGTGGCCGCCATCAATGGCTCGCTGCCTCCACTGCCCCGATCCCTGTTTCGGAGCGCAGCTCCTGGGCTTCAAAGCCAGCCTTGTCCATGCGTGCCCTGGCCGACTTGTCGGTGATCGAGACCAGCCAGATGCCGAGGAAGCCGATCGTCATCGAAAACAATGCCGGGGACGTATAGGGGAACGGCGCGCTCTTGAAGTGGAACACGTCGACCCAGACCGCCTGCGACAGGATGGTGAGAACCACGGCCGACAACAGTCCCAGGAACCCGCCTATGGTCGCGCCGCGCGTGGTGCACCCCTTCCATAGCACCGACATGAACAGCACCGGGAAGTTGGCCGACGCCGCAACCGCGAAGGCAAGCGACACCATGAACGCAATGTTCTGCTTCTCGAAGACGATGCCAAGCACCACCGCGACCAGGCCGAGGATGACGGTCGTGATCCGCGATACGCGCAGTTCGTCGCGGCTGCTGGCATTGCCATGCTTGAACACCGTGGCATAGAGATCGTGCGACACGGCTGATGCGCCGGCAAGCGTCAGTCCGGCAACGACGGCCAGGATGGTTGCAAACGCCACCGCCGAGATAAAGCCGAGAAATACGTTGCCGCCGACCGCGCTGGCAAGATGTACCGCCGCCATATTGACGCCGCCAAGCAGCTTGCCGCCCCCATCCTGGAAGCTGGGGTTCGTTCCCACCAGCACGATCGCGCCGAAACCGATGATAAAGGTCAGGATGTAGAAGTAGCCGATCCAGGTGGTCGCCCAGAACACCGACTTGCGCGCCTCCTTGGCGTTGGGCACGGTGAAGAAACGCATCAGGATGTGCGGCAGGCCAGCCGTGCCGAACATCAGGGCGATGCCAAACGAGATGGCCGAGATCGGGTCCTTGATGAAGTTGCCGGGACTCATGATGGAGTCCTTCTTGGCATGCACCTCGACGGCCTTTGCAAACAGGGCCTCAGGGCTGAAGTGGAACTGGGCCAGCACCATGAAGGCCATGAACGACGCTCCGCCCAGCAGCAGGCAAGCCTTGATGATCTGTACCCACGTGGTTGCGGTCATGCCCCCGAACAGTACGTACACCATCATGAGCGTACCGACGATGACCACCGCGATCCAGTACTCCAGCCCGAACAGCAGCTTGATCAGCTGCCCGGCGCCCACCATCTGCGCAATCAGGTAAAAGGCAACCACCACCAGCGTTCCCGACGCTGCAAACGCGCGCATCGGCCCCTGTTTGAAGCGGTATGCCGCAACGTCGGCGAACGTGAACCGGCCAAGATTGCGCAGCCGCTCCGCCATCAGGAAGGTGACGATCGGCCAGCCGACGAGGAAGCCGATGGAATAGATCAGCCCGTCATAACCATTGGTGAAGACTGCCGCCGAAATGCCGAGGAATGACGCCGCCGACATGTAGTCGCCGGCAATTGCCAGGCCGTTCTGGAAGCCGGTGATGCCACCTCCCCCCGTGTAGAACGCCGCTGCCGACTTTGTCTTCGATGCCGCCCACTTGGTAATGAACAGCGTGCCAATGACAAACACGACGAACATCCCGATTGCGGTCCAGTTGGTCGGCTGCCGCACGGCCTGCCCAAGGTCTCCGCCGGCCGCGAGCGCGGCCCCCGACAGAAGCAGCGCCGCGCAGGCGGCGATTGTATGATTCGCTTTCATGCCACCTCCCGCTTGATCTGCTCGGTCAGCTTGTCGTACGAGTCGTTGGCATGGCGTACATAGAAACCGGTGATGGCAATGGTAAAGACGATCACGAACAGGCCGATCGGCATGCCCCACGTCATGACGCCGCTTCCCATCTTCGTGGCAAGCAGCTCCTTGTCGAAGGCAATCAGCAGCACATAACCGTAGTAGATGACGAGCATGATCGCGGTCAGCGACCATCCAAGCCTTGAGCGCTTGCGGACAAGCTCGTGATACCGGGGATTTGCCTTCAGTCTTGCGACCAGATCTTCATTCATCTTTGTCTCCTGCCATTCATGTCCTGGCGTTGCCGGATGCAGCCGGTGCCACGCTGACAAGGTAAACGGCGCCCCTTACCCACGACTTACACGGTGGATGGATTCGCTCCGGGGTAAACGCGTAGACGGTGTACGTGAAGGACGGATACGCCGCCCGTTCGACCGGGGCCAACGTTTCTCTCCGGGTGTTGGCCGGCTCCCGTCTGTTTGCGCCGATCCTGCGCTTTGCCGCGCACTCCGTATGCCGTTATCCCTTGGCACGGCCAGTGCGTAGTGAAGGACGAACGCGCCATCCGCCGTTCGTCCTGCCATCACGACGCAAGGAGATGCACATGTCTACGCTGACCATCAACAACCTGCCACAGGTGCGCGAGCTGGACCTGGCCGCCAGGGCCGCCCTGGCTGGCGGCAAGGGCTATATGGATGACGAGCCGCTGACCATCCGGAATCCGGAACCTGGCCTCCCGCCGGGACTGGCACGCCTGCTACGCGAGCTTCCCGGGTTTTCGGGGGGCTACCGGCCGCCTGTCTTCTACGGCCCGCTCTTTTCGCCTGAGTTGCCCAAGGTAGTGCCACTCTGACCAACAAGAGTCTGTGTCGCGAAAGCTTTCGCCCGCAAAAGAAGGGGTGCCATGAACACCAGGCTTGTCTATGCCTTCGGCGTAATCGCCGCCGCGCTTGCCGCAGCGTTCCTCATCAGTGAGACCAGCACGTTTGAAGACAGTGCTGGAACGGGGCCGCTCGGCGCATTCAGGCACAGCGCCTGCCGGGACTCGCGCTGCCCGGCGGCGCTGGCACGCTTGCATGCATGAACCTGCCCGGGATCGTTCGCGGGTTGCAACCTCTATTCGTGCCCTTTCACCGCCCGTTTCGTCGCGTGATAGCCGTGCCTGGTTGCGTCGGCCACGGCGTGGCCGGCCTCCTTCGCACCACGGCCCACCGCGTGCGCGCCATCGCGCACGGCATGCCCGGTCTTCTTTCCTGCAGTCTTGACGCCCTCTTTGAAGGCCCGGGCATCCGTGGCCAGGCTCGCATGCGTCAACGAACTGACGGCGGCAAGCCCGAACGCCATGATCCAAATTTTCGTCTTCATCATTTCCGTAAATCCAGGCACTCGTGTGTCAACACGATCGATGCGCCTATTCTAGCGAAGCAGCCTGGACTGTCGCCTCGCCGCCCTTGCAGAACTACTCCCAACGCACGCATCGTTGTGCAAATCAGGCACCAGCCTGGTGCGCTGGGCCCTTTGTTCCCTGCGTCCCAGCCATTCCGCGACTTGCGTGAGGTATGGCACACATATTGCATTCTGGGCACACAGTGATGCGGAGACTGCCTTGAATCGTTACCTCAGTGCCGTTTGCCTGATCGTCTGCAGCGCCCTGGCGCTTGCCCTGGCCGGAACCGCCTCGGCCGAAACACCGAACATCAACTCGGCCATCAACAAGGCCGGCCGCCAGCGCATGCTGTCCCAGCGCATGGCCAAGGCTTATTGCCAGGCTGGCCTCGGTGTTGAAGCCGAACGAGCCAGGCGGATCCTTGAGCAGTCGGTCGCGCTGTTCGACAAGCAACTCATGGATCTGCAGGCGTTCGCGCCTACGTCGGAGATCAAGGACACCTACGCGAGACTAGCGCAGGCGTGGATTTCCTATAAGCAGTTGCTGTCCGGCAGCGAACCGAATCTGGAGAATGGGAAGACCATCGCAAGAATGAGCGAAGAGGTACTGAAGCTTGCACAACAAGGTACCGTACAGCTGGAGAGATTCTCCGGCACCACTACGGCAAAGCTGATCAACGTTGCCGGCCGCCAGCGAATGCTCTCGCAGAAAATCGCCAAGATCAGCATGTTGCGTGCCTGGGGCATCGCCTCCCCCCAGATGGCGCAGGAGCTGGACACGGCCACCACGGAATTCACCGCCGCGCAGGAACTGCTGGCCTCGGCACCACAAAACACTGCTGCAATCCGGGGCGAACTGCAGCTTGCCGGTTCTCAGTGGCTGTTCTTCAAAGAGGCGCTCAGTCAGACTGGTGTCAGCCGGGCGGAGCAGTTGAGGAATATTGCCACGACCAGCGAGCGAATTCTTCAGGTGATGGACGACGTCACTGGCATGTACGAGCGCACGCTAAAGTAGGCTTGGAAGGCGCAAGCGGCGGACCTCAGCAGTGCGGTAACCAACCCGCGGCTAGCAGTGCGATCCACCGTCCGGACTTGCGCCATCAACCTTGATCCCCGCCGCCAACCGGCAGCACCGTTCCGGTAATGTACGAGGCGTCCTCCGACGCCAGGAACAGGATCGCATGCACCTGCTCGTCGATCGTTCCGTATCGGTGCATCAGGCTGGACGCTTTGGTCTGGTCGACGATAGCCTGGTACCAGATCGCCTCCTGCTCGCTTTGCGCTGCCCCGTTGCGCGGAATCCTGCGTGGCGGCGCCTCGGTCCCGCCGGTGGCGACGGCGTTGACGCGGATGCCTTCGTGCGCATGCTCGAAGGCAAGGCTGGCCGTCAGTGCATTGACGCCGCCCTTGGCCGCCGCATAGGGCACGCGGTGGATGCTGCGCGTGGCGATCGACGACACGTTGACGATCACGCCCTGGCGGCGCGCGACCATGCCGGGCAGCACCGCCCGGCAGCACCACAGCGTGGGGAACAGCGAGCGGCGGATCTCGGCTTCGATCTGGTCCTCTTCATAGGCCTGGAAGGGCTTGGCCCAGATCGTTCCGCCCACGTTGTTGACCAGGATGTCGATGCGGCCGAAGGCTGCCTCGGCCACCTGCGCCATTTGCGTGGCGCCGGCATAGCGCTCCAGGTCGGCGTGCACGGCGATGGCCTGCCCGCCGGCAGCAGCGATCTGCGCCGCGACTTCATCGACCAGCGCCGAGCGGTCGACCAGCGCGACCGAGGCGCCCTCGGCGGCGGCGGCCAGCGCCACGCCTCGGCCGATGCCCTGCGCGGCGCCGGTCACGATCATCGCTTTGCCAGCAAAGCGTGCAGCGGTTCCCATCTTGTCTTCCTCCTTGCTCACGCCGCGTTGCTGGCCGAGAACTTCTCAAAGTAGAAGCCGGCGGGTGTGATGCCGCTCTGCTGCAGCCAGCCACGCACCGCCTCCACCATCGCCACGGGGCCACACAGGTAGATGTCGACATCGCCGCCGTTGAGCCATTCCGGCTCCACATGGGCGGTGACATAGCCCCGGCGGGCGTGGTTGCTGGCAGGTTCAGCGACGCAGGTGCGGTATTCGAAGCCGGGCAATGCGGCCTGGGCCGCATCGATGCGCGACAGCGCCACCAGGTCGATGTCGTTGGTGACCCCGTAGACCATGCGCAGCGGCTGCGCGCAGCCGCTGCCGGCCAGCACATCGAGCATTGACAGGAAGGGGGCGATGCCGGTGCCGCCGGCCAGGAACAGCACCGGCCGCACTACCTCGCGCAGGTAGAAGCTGCCGTAGGGGCCCGAGAACGCCACGCGCTCGCCGGCTCTGGCCTGGCCGGTCAGCCAGGTGCTCATCCGGCCTTCCGGCACGTTGCGCACCACGAAGCCCGTGCGCGCGCTGCCGGGCGCCGAGCTGAAGGAATATGAGCGCGTCTGGCTGGTGCCCGGGATCTCGACATTGACATACTGGCCAGGCAGGAAGTCCAGGCCGGCGGCATCGTCCAGGTCGATGGCGAAGCCGATCGTCGAATCGGAGAGCTGTTCCAGCTCGGCCAGCGTCCCCTGGTAGGTGGTGACGCCGGTCTTGCACGCGGCCGACGAGGCGGGCACGCGGATCACGCAATCCGATCGCGGGCGGGTCTGGCAGGCCAGCACGTAGCCCTCGGCCGCTTCCTCCGCGGTCAGTGCATCCTCGATATAGCTCGATGCCGGCAGGTCATAGCTGCCCGATTCGCACAGACCGCGGCAGGTGCCGCAGGCGCCGTCGCGGCAGTCCAGCGGGATATTGATCTGCTGCCGGTAGGCAGCGTCGGACAGGGTCTCGTTCTCGCCGCAGGTGATGAACCTGGTGACGCCGTCCTCGAATTGCAGGGCAATGGTGTGTTCCATGGCGCGTTCCTCCAGCCTGGATCAGATGTGATAGATGTCGATGACCTGGTTGATGTAGTCGTTCTTGAGCACGACATACTTGTCCAGGATGCGCGGCTGCCGGCCGGCGAGGTCGAGCGTGTAGCGCGACATGCCGAAGTAGCTGTAGGTGGTCTGGTAGCGATGGCTCAGCGTGTGCCAGTTGAAACGCACGGTGCAGGTGTCGCCCTCCGTGCTGAGCACTTCCACGTTGCTCAGGTTGTGGCTGGTGCGCGTGTCCGGAATGGTGGCGCTGGAGCGCTCGGTCTTGATGCGGAACACGCGATCTTCCAGGCCCTGGCGGGTCGGGTAATAGATCAGCGAGATCTCGCGCTGCGGGTCGGTGATCAGCTTGCCGTCGTCATCCCAGCACGGCATCCAGAACCTTGCGTCGGGGTGGTAGCACGCAAGCCATGCGTCCCACTCTTCGTCGTCCAGCAGGCGCGCCTCACGGTACAGGAAGGACTGGATGGCGGCCAGGTCGACTGGCTTGTCGAGGATGGTGTCGGCGGTGCTCATGCTGCGCTCCCTGCGGCGGCGTCGGTGGCTTCATTCGCGGCTGCGCCGGACTGCTCTGCCACGGCTTTCTTCATCACATCCAGCCAGTAGCGGTGCTGCACCGTGTACAGGCCCTCGTCCTCGGTGCGCACGCCGCTCATCACGGGCTTGAGCCCGATGCGTTGCGCAGCCTCGTCGGCACCTTCGATCCAGTGCCTGGCGCCGCGGCACATGTCGTTCCATGCCAGGGCCTGCCCGGCATAGCCTTGCTGGCAGGCGCGGAATTCCTCGAGATCGTCCGGCGTGGCCATGCCGCTGACGTTGAAGAAGTCCTCGTACTGGCGGATGCGGCGCGCGCGCGCGTCGTCGGATTCGCCCTTCGGCGCGATGCAGTAAATGGTGACCTCGGTCTTGTCGACGGCCAACGGGCGCAGCAGGCGGATCTGCGAGCCGAACTGGTCCATCAGGTAAACGTTGGGGTAGAGGCACAGGTTGCGCGAGTTCCGGATCATCCAGTCGGCGGTTTCCGCGCCGCAGCGCTCGGCGAATTCCTCGCGGCGGCTGAAGTTGGGGCGGTCCTCCGGGTTGGCCCAGCGCGACCACAGCAGCATGTGGCCGTGCTCGAAGGCGTAGAAGCCGCCGCCCTGCTGACCCCACTTGCCGGCGTCCATGGCGCGGATTTTGTCTTCCTGCGCGTTCTTCTGCTTGCGGTGGCCGGTGGTCGCGGCGTAGTTCCAGTGCACCGCCGATACGTGGTAGCCGTCGGCGCCGTTCTCTGCCTGCAGCTTCCAGTTGCCTTCGAAGGTATAGGTAGACGAGCCGCGCAGCACCTCGAGCCCGTCGGCGGACTGGTCGACGATCATGTCGATGATGCGCGCCGCTTCGCCGAGGAAGTCCTTCAGCGGCGGGACGTCCGCGTTCAGGCTGCCAAACAGGAAGCCGCGGTAGTTCTCGAAGCGCGCCACCTTCTTCAGGTCGTGCGAGCCTTCCTTGTTGAAGCAGTCAGGGTAGCCGGCGTTCTCCGGGTCCTTCACCTTCAGCAGCTTGCCGCTGTTGTTGAAGGTCCAGCCGTGGAACGGGCAGGTGTAGGTGGCCTTGTTGCCGCGCTTGTGGCGGCACAGCATGGCGCCGCGGTGGCTGCAGGCGTTGATGAAGGCGTTCAGCTCGCCCTGGCGATTGCGCGCGATCACCACCGGCTGGCGGCCGATATGCGTGGTGTAGTAGTCGTTGTTGTCCAGGATCTGGCTTTCGTGGGCCAGGTAGATCCAGTTGCCCTCGAAGATGTGCTTCATCTCCAGTTCGAACAGGTCTTCGTCGGTAAAGGCCTGGCGGTGCAGCCGGTAGTCGCCGCTTGCCTTGTCTTCCACCAGGAAGGCATCCAGGTCGAGGCGCCTGGCGCCGGGGCGAACGGGGGCCGTGCCCTCCGGATAGATGGGGATCATGGAAGTTGTCTCCTGCCGGTGTCTTGTCGCCAGGGCGGCGCCGCGCATGGCGCTGCCGCCCGGACTGGATCTGCCGGCCCGCAAGGCGGGCGGCATTGCGGAAAATCAGGCGGCGGCGCGCTGGCGCCCCACCTCGGCGGCGGGGGCGCCGGCCTGCTCCGGCAGCAGCCGGAAATCGAAGTCGATCGAGGCGAACGGCTTGTCCACGCCATGTTTGTCGAGCGCGGCGGTGTCGGTGACACGGGTCACCGCCGGCACCAGCCCCTCGCGGCTGGCGAAGGCGAAGTCATCCCACAGGTATTCGTCGCCGTCGATGTTGATCTGCGTGGTCAGCTTGCGGTGGTCGTCCGCCGACACGAAGAAATGGATGTGGGCCGGGCGCCGGCCGTGGCGCGCAAGCTGGTCCAGCAGGCGCTGGGTGGTGCCTTGCGGCGGGCAGCCGTAGCCGTTCGGCACGTTGCTGCGGAACTGGTAGCGGCCATCGGCGTCAGTGACGATGGTGCGGCGCAGGTTGAAGTGCGACTGAGTCTTGTCGAAGAACGAGTAGTTGCCCATCAGGTTGGCGTGCCACACCTCGACTTTGGCGCCGGCCAGCGGCTTGCCGTCGGCGCCATACACCGTGCCCTGCATCAACAGGACCTCGCCCTTGCCATCGTCGCTGCCGTCGTCAAGGCGGGCGAAGCCAGTGCTTTCCGGGGCGCCGGCCACGTAGAGCGGACCTTCGATGGTGCGCGGCGTGCCGCCGGTCAGGCCGGCGCGGGCTTCGGCCTCGTCGGCACGGATGTCGAGGAAGCGCTCCAGCCCCAGGCCGGCGGCGAGCAGGCCCAGCTCCTGGCTGGCGCCGGCCTCGGCGAAGTACTCGATGCCCTTCCAGACTTCGCTGGCGCTCAGGTCGAGATCCTCGATCGCCTTGAACAGGTCCGCGGCCAGGCGGACTACCACTTGCTGTACGCGCGGGTCGGGGGTGCCTTGCGTGCCGGTGGCGACGATAAAGCCGTTGACCAGGGCGTCGATTTCCGAGTGAGTCATGGGGGTCTCCATCATTGTGGTTGGGTGCCGGTCCATGCTTTTCAGGTATCAAGCTTGTCTTCCAGGCACGGATGGAGCATAGTCAACGGCAGTTTTGGCAGTCCAACACTGATTTGGTATCCGCATGATACTCAGGGGGTATAGTCGTGGAATTGCGGCACCTGCGTTACTTCGTGGCCGTGGCAGAAGAACGCAACTTCACCCGGGCAGCCGAACGGCTGCATATCGCGCAGCCGCCGCTGTCGCGCCAGATCCAGCAACTGGAGGAAGACCTGGGCGTGCAGCTCTTCGAGCGCCACTCGCGCCCGCTGAAGCTGACCGACACGGGGCGATACTTCTATACCCACGCGCTGCAACTGCTGGCCCAGACGGCCGAACTGCAGGCGATGACCAAGCGGGTCGGCAAGATCGAGCACAAGATGTCAGTCGGCTTTGTCGGCTCCACGCTGTATGGGATGCTGCCCCGCATCATCCGGCGCTTCCGGCAGATGCATGCCGATCTCGAACTGAGCCTGCACGAGATGTCGACCATGGACCAGATCAAGGCGCTCAAGGAGGGGCGCATCGATGTGGGCTTTGGGCGCATTCGTCACGAAGACCCATCGGTGCGGCGCGTGGTGCTGCGCGAGGAGCGCATGATCGTGGCGCTGCCGGTCGGCCATCCGCTGGCTGACGCCAAGCCCGAACTCGCGCTGCACGACCTGGTCGGCGAGCCGCTCATCATCTTCCCGAAGGCGCCGCGCCCGAGCTTTGCCGACCAGGTGCTGGCCGCCTTCCACGACCGCGCCCTGAAACCGCGCCGCCTGCACGAGGTGCGCGAGCTGCAGATCGCACTCGGGCTGGTGGCGATGGGCGAAGGCATTTCGGTGGTGCCCAGCAGCGTCTACGGGCTCAAGCGGGGCGACGTGACCTACAAGGAACTGGACGATCCCAAGCTGGTGTCTCCCATTATCATGAGCACACGCATGCTGGACGAGTCGGCCGACCTGCGCTCGCTGCGGGACATGATCTACCGCCTCTACGAGGACGAGGGCATGGCCTACCTGCCTCCCCAGAAGGAATAAGGCCCATGGGCAACGATGCAAGCGCAAGCGGCAGTGGCCAAGGACGAGCGTACCCATACCAGGCAGCCCGCCTCTATCCGCCTTCTTGAATTTCGCATCTCGCTGCGAAGCATTGACGGCACACATCAAGCCACAGCGGGTTCGCTCAATACGGCCTGTCCCCGATGATCGCGGCGCGGTCCATCTTGCGCGGTGCCGGCCAGTAGTCCATCACCGCATAATGCTGCGTGGCCCGATTGTCCCAGACCGCCACACTGTTCGGCCGCCAGCGAAAGCGGACCTGGAACTCGGGGATCGCTGCCTGGCTCAGCAGGTAGTTCAGCAGCAGGCTCGCGCCAGGGTTCTTGTCCTGGCCGTAGCGCACATTCTCGACGGTGTGGTAGTTCACGAAATGCGTGGTGAAGCTGCCCACGTAAAGGATTTTCTCGCCGGTCTCAGGGTGGGTGCGCACCACCGGATGCTCAACCTGCGGATTGGCCGTGGCAAGCCGCTCGCGCTCTTCGGGCGCCATGGCCGCGCCGAACGAATGTTCGATGCTGCTCTTCGCGCGCAAGCCGGCAATGCGCTGCTTGACCTCTTCCGGCAAGCGCCGGTAGGCCTCGACCATGTTCACCCAGATGGTATCGCCGCCCTCCTTCGGGCACTCGACGCAGCGCAGCACCGCCCCCATTGGCGGATTCGGCCGCCACAGCCCGTCGGTGTGGTAGTTGTTCTCGTAAGGCTGCTTTTCGTCGGACCGATAAATCTGCACCAGCCCCGGATGCTCGGGGTCGCTGCCCACCACCGGATGGTCTTCCAGTTCGCCGAAGCGGCGCGCAAAGGCCACGTGCTCGGCACGGGTCAGGTCCTGGTCGCGGAAGAACAGCACCCGGTGCTGCAGCAGCAAGGCCTTGATCTCCGCGAACAACCCGGCATCGCGCGAGGCGTCGCCCAGGCTGACGCCTGACAGCTCGGCGCCGATACAGCTGGTCAGCTTCTCTACCTTGATCATTCTTCGTCTCCTTCTCGTTAGGGAACAAGCGTCCACCTGCGCGGCGGTGGCCGCGCCTCCGGGGCAGCGTCCCGGGCTACGCTTTGATAAATACTAGCAGTCGCCCTTAATAGTGTCGACATTAATCTCATAGCCATGCTAGAGTCCCCGCCATCGAGCAGGGGCAGCGTGGTTGCCGACGCGTTTGCCCGGCGCCAGGCACACAGAACGTGCAGTCGACCAGCCAAGGAGATGCTATGAAGGTAGTCAGAATTGTTCCCGGCCCCTGGGCCGACGCCTGGCGATCCGGGACCGAAGCGCTGCGGACATCCCGTTCCATGATTGCGGGACTGCTGCTGGTCTTGCTCCTGTCCATTCCAGCTGTCCTGCTCGGCCGCGCCTTCCCGCTGCTGGGCGGCGCCGTGATCGGCATGATGCTCGGCATTGCCTGCCGGCAGTGGTTCACGCCGGGCGAGCGATGCCTGCCCGGCATCCGCTTCGCTTCCAGGCAGTTGTTGCAATGCTCGATCGTTGCCCTCGGATTCAGCTTGCCTCTGCAGCAGGTTGCCAGCACTGGCCTGCATTCCCTGCCGGTATCGCTGGTCACGCTGACGGTCGCATTCGTGGTCGCCGTGGCAGCCGGGCGCTTGCTGGGCATCCCGGGTAAGCTCAAGATCCTGATCGGCGCCGGCACCGCCATTTGCGGCGGCTCAGCCATCGCCGCCATCACCCCGATCCTGGAGCAGGACGAGCATGACACGGCCTACGCGCTGTCCACGATCTTCCTGTTCAATATCGTCGCCGTGATGCTCTTTCCGGTCGCGGGCAAACTCCTCGGCATGACGGATGCGGGCTTCGGGCTCTGGGCTGGCACCGCGATCAACGACACGTCTTCGGTCGTCGCCGCGGCCTATGCCTGGAGCGCCACTGCGGGTGAATATGCCACTATCGTCAAGCTGACGCGCGCGATGATGATCGTGCCGGTGGTCGTGGTGATCGCGACGCTGTACCGGCGCGAACGCGCGAACAGCTCGATCCGCCGCAGCGTGCCCTGGTTCATCGTCATGTTCGTGGCCGCGTCCGCCACCAACCAATGGCTGCCTGCCCCGCTCACCGGCGCAGTGCGGATGGTCGCGCCGCTGCTGATCGTGGGCGCGCTCACGGCAATCGGGCTGAACACGGATATCGCGCGGCTCAGGCGCGCCGGCTGGCGGCCGCTGCTGCTGGGCTTGCTGGTCTGGGCCAGCGTTGCCGCCAGCAGCCTGCTGATGCAGAGGCTGACCAGCGCGCTATAGCAGGGACGGGCCGCCGTTCAGGCGGCCCTGGCCGGCGTGGCGCGGCCCGAGGCGGCGCCCTTGCCTTTCGGCTCCGCGCGAGGCAGTGCGCGAATGGCGGCTTCGCGGGAGCTTTCAATGCGCTTGCGCGCGGTCTGCAGGACCGCGTCGATGTCGCGCTTGGCTACGGCGCGCTGCAGTGCGCGCCAGGTCTTGACGTTATTCTCGAGCAAGCCGGGATTGGATGCGAGCCCTAGCCGCACATAGCGCAGGGTCCGCAGCGAGAGGGAATTGAGCAAATCGCCAACCAGCCGGTTGCTCGACAGGTCCGCCATCGCCATGTTCGCCAGGAACGTCACGCTGGTATAGGCATCCACGGCGGACTCCTCCACCGCCTTGCTGACCTGCGGCATGAACGCTTCGAACAGGGCTTCAAGCGCCTCCGGGCGCTCTTCCACCAGCTGCCGCAGCAGGATGGCGAACATCGCCTCGCGCACCACGTAGATATCCCGCAGGTCCTGCGCATTCGGCTCGGTGACGATAGCACCGCGGCGCGCGCGGAATTCGATCATCCGCTCGCGCTCCAGGATGCGGAGGGCCTCGCGCACGGGGGCACGGCTGACCTCCAGGACGTCGCTGATGTCCTTCTCAAGCAGGCGCTGGCCGGCGTGGATCACGTCGATCGCGATCAGGCCGGCCAGCCGCACCGCGATCTGCTCGGCCACCGATGCCGACCAGTCGCGTCCATGCATAAGCGCCTGCTCGACCGCCAGCGTGACCGGATTCTGCGGGGACTGCTGCGTCAGTAGAGCCTGCAGTTCAGGCGTATTGGTAGTCTTGAGTCTGCCCATGAATGGGGTCCTTCCGAGGGTTGCGAACAGGTCTGGCGCCGGCGGCGCGGTGCAGTGTGGTGCGGGCGGCGCCCAAGATCTTACCTCACGTTGCGCACCGGGCCGGCCGACACATGGCGCACAGAGCCCGTCCGCGGGGCGCGGATCCGGCATGGTGTGGTCTGGATGGCTTTCAGGCGACGTCGGCGGTGTTGGAGCAAAGCCTCGCCAGCGAATGGTTGGGGCTGGCCGCCTGGAGGCTGGGGAACCGGGTGGTTCGCTTCGCGGTTCGGCAAGTTGCCGACGCGCTGGGGGCAGGACGGCGGCTGACGCCGCCCTGCCCGCCCTTTGCGCTTTGCGCAGCCGGCTCACTCCTCGGCTGCGGGTGCCTCGCCCTGTTGCAAGTAATGGCGCACGATCTTGCCATCGCTGTCCCACGCCATCACGTCGGTCAGCAGCATCGCCGTGGTCGCGTAGCTAAGGAACCCGGCAAGCCAGGAAAATCCATGACAGACCGTCCGGCGCAGGCGCCGACGGAAGCAGGCGCCATCCCCGGCACGCTGATCGCCCTTCATATCCTTACCTCCGTGCCCGGCTATTGACGCGGGAGCTGCGCCACATTGGCCAGGCGCTCCCACTTGGCGTACTCCGCACGCATGTACGAAGCAAAGGCCTCCGGGCTGCTGCTGGCGATTGCCTCCTGGTCCTGTCGACGCATCGCGTCCCTGAAGTCAGCCGAGTTGACTGCGCGCTCCGTCGCGGCGAACAGCTTCTGCATGACCGGCTTCGGCGTGCCTGCCGGCGCCCAGATGCCCAGCCAGCTCTCCTGGACCAAGTCCTCGTCCTTGAAGATCTCATACAGCGTGGGCACGTCCGGCAGTTGCGGCAGCCGTTCGCGCGACGACACCGCCAGCGCCCGAAGGCGCCCGGATTCGACATAGGGCCGCACCGCCGGCGCGATAAAGCAGGCGAAATGCGGCGTCTTGTCACCTAGTTGCGGCAGCATGTCGGTCACCGCGCGAAGCGGTATGTGCACCGTCTTCACCCCCTCCTTGGTGGAAAGGGTGGCACCGAGCAAGTGTGCCGCCGTCCCTACGCCGCCGGAGTAATAGTTCAGTGCCCCGGGGTTGTCCTTTGCCCACCGCACGAGGTCGGGAGCCGACCGGACCGGCGTCTGAGAGCTGACGGTGACTATCTCGGCAGTCCGGTAAGCGAGCGAGACCGGCGCAAAGTCCTTCAAGGGATCGAAGGCCACCGACGGCTGCGCCACCTTGCCGATCAGCTGCGCCACCGAGCCAAGGAAGATGGTGTAGCCATCAGGTGCCGCACGCGCCGCCGCGACCGCGCCGACGGTGCCGCCGGCGCCTGACTTGTTCTCCACCACGATGGCCTGGCCAAGCGCCGGCGTCAGGTTGCGCGCCAGTACGCGAGCCGCGGTATCGATACTGCTGCCGGCCGGGAATGGCACGATCAGCCGGACCGGACGCTCGGGATAGGTATTTGCACTGGCCTGCGCTGCCGCCGCGCCAAACCAGATGGCGCATAGCGCGGCGAGGCATTTTCTCGCGTCGAACATGGTTGGAGTCTCCTTGGTGTACGGCGTGCTTGGGGCGCTGCTCGCTGGCAACTCACAGTCGGCGCGACGCATTGACCATGGTACACACTTTTATTCTTGTCGACACTATTTAATTTGACAGCGCTTTGGCTTTCACCACGCTTCGTCGACATTAATAATTTACCGATGCTAAACTTGCCGCGCACTTGCTGTCGCCAATCAAAGGGAATGCCATGACTGCATCGAAAGCCATTTATCTCGATCCACCCGCCGGCCTCGAGCGCGTCGTGATCGGGGAAGCCACGGCCGCACCCCCCAGACAGGGCGAGATCACCGTCCGTATTCGCTCAAGCTCGCTGAACTACCATGACTACGCCGTGGTTTCCGGCCGTCGGGAACTGAAGGACAGGCGTATTCCAATGGCTGACGGCGCTGGAGAAGTCATAGCCGTCGGCGCGGGTGTGGAGGAATTTGCCGTTGGCGACCGTGTCGTCAGCACCTTCTTCCCGACCTGGCTGGACGGAGACCCTCGCGTGTGCGATTTCGCCACCGTCCCCGGGGATGGCGTCGACGGCTTTGCGCGGGAAACCGTAACGCTCCCTGCTAGCCACTTCACACCTGCCCCGCACGGTTACAGCCATGCCGAGGCCGCGACGCTGACCACGGCCGGGCTGACGGCATGGCGAGCACTGTTTGTCGACGGCGCCTTGAAGCCCGGGGAAACCGTGCTGGTTCTGGGCACCGGCGGGGTATCGGTCTTCGCTCTGCAATTCGCCAAAGCGGCCGGCGCGCGCGTGATCGCCACCTCATCCTCGGACGAGAAGCTTGCCAGGCTCCGGCAACTCGGCGCCGATTGCCTGATCAACTATCGCTCGACGGCGCAGTGGGGCGAGGCAGTGCGCGAGATGACAGACGGTGCCGGGGTCGACCATGTTATTGAGGTCGGCGGAGCGGCAACGCTCGATCAATCGATGACGGCGGCCCGTGTCGGCGGACATATCGCCGTGATCGGCTCACTGGGGAACCCGACCGGGCCGGTCACCGTTACCCAGTTGCTACGCAAGCACCTGCGCCTGACCGGCCTGCTGGTAGGGAGCCGCCAACACCAGCTTGACATGGTACGCGCCCTGAATGCCACCGGCATCCGCCCGGTGATCGACCGGCACTTTCCGCTGGAAGCCATCGCCGACGCCTTTCGCTACCAGGCATCGAATCAGCACATCGGCAAGATCGTGCTGGATATCTGATTGCTGGTTCCTCCCGGACTGGCCGGCCGGCGCCCACTTGTCAGTGCGGCGGCTGGCACCAGCGATCCTTGCCTTCTGGATCTATGAGCACGTCCCGCTCCTAGGGTAGGCTGGCCTGCTCCGCCTGTTCCCGGGAAGACACCGCAGGCAGAACCAAAGACAACGAAAAGCGAGGAGAAACCCGAGTATGAGAGCGACCCGGATGATGCGATCCGCCAGATATGCCCTGACCTTGACACTGGCGGCAGGCAGCATCGCAGGCGCGTCAGTTTGCGCGGCCGCGCAGAGTACGGCCACGACCGCAGACGCGATCTATATCAACGGCAAGGTGCTGACAGTGGACGCCGGCAACCGCACAGCGGAAGCGGTCGCCGTACGCGACGGCCGCATCCAGGCGGTAGGACGCAGGGGCGACATCGAGGCACTGGCCGGGCCGGGCACCAGGGTGGTCGACCTCCAGGGAAAAACCATGATCCCCGGCTTCGTCGACGCGCACAGTCATTTCCTGTCGACCGGTGCCGCCGCGGCGTTCTCGGTCGACCTGAGCAGTGCTCCCGTGGGCACCGTCAAGAGCATCGACGAGATCGTCGCGCGCCTGAAGCGCAAGGCCGAAAGCACGCCCAAGGGCGAATGGATTCTTGGCAACGGCTATGACGACACCCTGGTCGCGGAGAAACGGCACCCGACCCGAGCCGACCTGGACCGGGCATCTACCGATCACCCGATCTTCATTCGCCACGTATCGGGTCACTTTGCCGTTGCCAACAGCAAGGCCCTGGAACTGGCGCAGCTCACCAGGAACACGCCTAATCCGCAGGGCGGAGAATTCCGCCGTGATGCCGCGGGCGAGCTGAATGGCGTACTGGAAGAGACCACCGCGCTGGCGCCGGTGGCGGCCAGGATACCGGCCCTGAGCCGCGCGCAGAATCTCGAGGCGATCCGCAAGGCCACCGAAATTTACACGGCCAAAGGCGTGACGACGGCGCAGGACGGCGCCTTCGGGAACGCCAAGCTGCTGCCCATGTTGCAGGACGCGGCGGCCCAGGGACAGTTGCGGGTCCGCCTGGTAGTCTGGCCCACCGCTCCCGTGGCCAAGGCACTGATCGACGGCAAGGCCGAGTTCCACTCGCCGGATCCGCAATTGCTCAGGATCGGTGCAACCAAGATCTTCAGTGACGGCTCGATCCAGGGCTATACCGGCTACCTGAGCGAGCCATACCACGTGCACGCGCCCGGCAAGGACGACAGCTATCGCGGCTACCCCACCATGCCGCGCGACCAGCTAGCCGCGCTGGTGCTCAAACAGCACAAGGCCGGCCGGCAGATTGCCATCCACGGCAACGGCGATGCCGCCATCGACGACATCCTGTTTGCTTTCAGCGAAGCGCAGAAGGACTTCCCCCGTCCCGATGCGCGCCACATCATCGTGCACTCGCAGACCGCGCGCGACGACCAGCTCGACAAAATGAAGGCGCTGGGCGTCATCCCGTCCTTCTTTGTCCTGCATACCTACTACTGGGGCGACCGGCACCGCGACGTCTTCCTCGGGCCGCAGCGCGCCATGCGCATCAGTCCGCTTGAATCCGCGCTCAAGCGCGGTGTGCGGTTCACCATCCACACCGACACCCCTGTAGTGCCGATGGATCCGCTGCGCCTGATGTGGTCCGCGGTCAACCGGATCTCGAGCAGCGGCAAGGTGATCGGCGCCGAAGAGCGCATCAGCGCGACCCAGGCGCTGCGCGCGGTCACGATCGACTCCGCGTGGCAGTCCTTCGAGGAAGACAGCCGTGGCTCGATCGAGCCGGGCAAGCTCGCGGACTTCGCCATCCTGTCGTCGAGCCCGCTGGACGATCCGGCACGGATCAAGGATATCCAGGTAATCGAGACCATCGTGGGCGGGAAGACCATCTACGCACGGTGAAGGGAATGGCCGGGCCGTTGCAACGGCCCTCTCCTGCCCCGCCCGCGGTCGCGGCGGTACGCGGCCCGCAGGCAGTGATCGCAGCGCCGCCGGCCTTGCCGCGATCACCTGGCGGGCCGGCATCCGCTCAGGCGGCGATCCGGACCAGCTGCTTGCCGAAATTGCGCCCGGTGAGCATCCGGATGAAGGCCGCGGGGGCGTTGCCCAGCCCTTCCACGATATCTTCCTTGAAACGCAGCTTGCCGTCGCGGTGCCACGCGGACAGATCCGCCAGTGCGGTCGGCCAGTAATCGCGGTGATCAGCGATCACGAACGCATAGGTCGTGACACGATGCATCAACAGCTGCCGCATCCCCTTCAGGCCGTAGGGCTCCCTGGCGTTGTACTGGCTGATGTTGCCGCACAGTGCGATGCGGGCGTGATCGTTGATCCGCTGCAGTACCGCATCCATGACGGGACCGCCCACGTTCTCGAACAGCACGTCTACGTAGTCAGGCGTGGCCGCGGCGAGTTGCGCTTCAAAATCCGGCGCGCGATGGTCGACGCAGGCATCGAAGCCCAACTCCTCCACTACGTAGCGGCACTTGTCCGGGCCGCCGGCGATGCCCACCACGCGGCAGCCTTTGAGCCTGGCGATCTGGCCGGCAATGCCGCCGACGGCGCCCGAAGCCGCGGTCACGACCACCGTCTCGCCTGGCTTGGGCTGCCCCAGCTTGACGACGCCATAGTGGGCGGTCACGCCGGTCATGCCCAGCACGCTCAGCGCCGCCGACGGCTGCTTCATGGCCGGATCGAGCACGCGCACCGTTGCCTTGGTCACCACACCGTGCGATTGCCAGCCAAGCGCCGCCGCTACCAGGGTGCCCGCCGGCAACTCGGGGTCGCGGCTTTCCACGACCTCGCCAATGGTACCGCCGGGCATCAGTTCGCCTGGCTTCAGCGGCTCTACGTAGGACCGCAGCGGATCCATGCGCGGGCGCATGTACGGGTCGAGCGACAGGAACAGGTTGCGCACCAGTGCTTGCCCCGCCTGAAGCGTCGGCAGCGGTGCCTGCACGACGGAGAAATCGTCCTCCGAAACCATCCCGGCAGGATGGCGTTTCATCACGATCTGCGTATTGAGGTCCGTCATCTCAGGCCTCCACGGCGCGCAGCAGCGCTTCGGCGTTGCGATACATGTAGGCCTCGAGCGCCTCGTCCCCGATCGGCAGCTTGAGGGTCTCGCGCACCCCCTCTTCCACGCCGCAGAACGAATAGGCGGAAGCGTAGATAAACCGGTTCGGCAGCCAGTTCAGCCCTTCCACGTAACCGCTGCCGCCCGGGGCAAACATATACACGTCGGGCGACAGGAACACGTTCATCAGGCCGGTCACCTCGCTCTTGAATGCCAGCGACACCGCCTCGGTCACGTAGGGGTAGCAGCCGTGCCCAAGCACCACCGGCATGGTCGAGTAGCGGCGCGCGACGCGATCGAAGCGCACCGGGTCGGTGTGGCTGATATCCGGGCCTGCCAGCGGACCGGTCATGAACAGCAACGGCACCTTCAACTCCGCCACCTTCTCGTAGAACGGAAAGAGTCTCTCGTCGTCGGCGTACATCGGCGTGCGCGCCAGCCCCGGCTCAACGCAAATGCCGACCAGGCCAAGCTCCTTGACCGCGGTGTCCAGCCCTTCCAGGATCTCGTTCATCGGCTTGTCGAAATCCACGCCGGCAAGGCCCAGTACGCGATTGTCGGTTCGCTTGGTCAGCGCCGCCAGGTCGGCGTCCTCGATGTGCACCGGCACCGGACGGTTCACGGAATGGCGGCCGTTCATCACGCCGATGCGCACGCCCACGCTATCCATTTCGTCGATCAACGCACGCAGCGCGCGATCCTCCGAATGCGGGTAGGGCTCGGTGCTTATCGTATAGGACCGCGGCACCGGTTGCCCCAGGATCCGATTGACCGCGCCGACCACATTGGTCGTGAAGAACGTACGGTAGGGCCCGGTCGGCGGACGCAGGCGGAAGTCAATGATCTTACCGGCGAGGCGGGCA
Source organism: Cupriavidus sp. LA-1 (assembly GCF_055385985.1). Classification (NCBI taxonomy): domain Bacteria; kingdom Pseudomonadati; phylum Pseudomonadota; class Betaproteobacteria; order Burkholderiales; family Burkholderiaceae; genus Cupriavidus; species Cupriavidus sp. LA-1. The sequence continues at coordinate 2,151,372 of NZ_AP031387.1, forward strand.
AGGCGGGGATCGGTCATGCTCAGTCTCCATTGCTCAGTGTAAGGGTTCGCGGGAGCGAAACGGACAGGCGCCCTAAGCCTGTAAGGACCAATATACGCGCCATTTTTATTTATGTCGACATCAATCAAGTGAAAACATGAAGCTGCCTGGGATGAGAGTTAGCGGTGGGCGTGGGCACGGCACGCCAGGCATGGCCGCGTTGTCCACACGGCTGAGTCATTGCGTCCGTTTTATTTGTCGACATTAATTATTTTCCGGTGCTACACTGACCCTGCTCGATGCGGCCGAAAGCAAGGAGCGGCGGCACGCCAACAACTGAGTGGAGGAACAGACATGAAAGCGGTACGCATATTTCCCGGAGCGGAAGGTGGCACCCTGAAGATCGTCGATGTGCCGACACCGGTCCCCGCCGCCGGTCAGATCCTGGTGCGCGTGCGCGCGTCGGGGCTGAACCGTGGCGAAATCAATATCGTCAAGCGCGCACGCGACGGGCATCCGTTGCCCGCTGGCGTGGAATTCGCTGGGGAAGTCGCGGCCGTCGGCGCGGAGGTATCCGGCTGGGATGCAGGCGACAGAGTGATTGGTCACGGCAACGGCGGACAGGCCGAGTACGTGCTGGCGGATCCGCTGGCGCTGATCCGCGTGCCCGGGACGCTGCCATGGGTGCAGGCGGCGGCATTGCCCAACGTGCTGATCACCGCGCACGACGCCCTGGTCACCAACGGCCAGCTGAAGCCGGGCGAGACCGTACTGGTCAACGCCGCGTCCAGCGGCATCGGGCTCGCCGCGATCCAGATCGCCCGTGTCATGGGCGCGGGCATGGTGATCGCCACGTCGCGCTCGGCGGCCAAGGTGGAACAGCTCAGGCAGCTCGGCATTGAGCATGTCATCGACATTTCCCGGCAAGACCAGCTGGAAGCCGTCATGAAGCTGACGGACAATCGCGGGGCCGATATCATCATCGACTCGGTGGGCGGGACAGTCTTCGATACAAACCTCCGGTGCCTGGCGGTCAAGGGGCGGCTGGTCAATATCGGGCGGCTTGGCTCCAGCACGGCGACCATCAATCTCGACTTGCTGTGGTTGCGGCGCCTGAAGCTGATCGGCGTCACTTTCCGCACGCGCACGGAGGCGGAACGCCTTGCCTGCGTACAGGCATGCGCGAATGACCTTGCGCCCCACCTGAATGCGGGCCGCCTGTCGCTGCCAATCGATCGCAGCTACCCCCTTGAAGATATCGCGCAGGCGCATGCCTACATGGAGACCGACCAGCATATCGGCAAGATCGTCCTGACTGTCGACCAGGCTTCGGCCTGACCATGGGAGCGCATCCAACATGCAAGTGCCATCGCACCTCGACAAGTTCCGGCGGCTGAGCTCCCTGCGCCAGCGCTTCGATCCGCTGGAGGATTTCGAACTCTGGTTCTGGACGACGCTGACCGCCGGCACTAATGCGCTCAACGCCAGCCTGCACCTGGCAGGACTCACCAGCGACGACCCGGTGTTCTCCACCATCCCCGGCGTGCACGTGGTGCGCCAGGCAGACGGAAGCTACGCCAGGGCGCTGCGCGGCCCCGGCGATGTCAGCCACGTGGGCTGGCCACCGATTGCAGGCGAGATCCCGGCTCCGATCCGGTCGCTGGAACACTCGCTTGAGGCGATCGAGCGCTATCGGGATCCCTGCATCCGCGAGGGCGTGGCGGCGACGCCAGAGATTGTCAGGGCATGCGACCACGCCTTTGCCGAGGTCACATCGATCGTGCAGCACTATTGCGAAGGGAGCCAGCGATGAATCCGGAATCACACCGCCGCGTTGCCGAACGCATCGAGCGTTCGCTTGCGGTCTGCCGCGACGACGACTGGGAGATCCAGATCGAAGCCGCCATGCTTGCCGGTACCCACTGGGCGAACTATGCGCTCCACCGGCATTGCTTGTCGGAGCATGGCGAGGACATCGTCCATACCGGCATGCTTGTGGTCAACACCTTGCGCAAATACTCGATTGTCGAGCCCGACCTGCTGCGCGCCCTGGAGGAAATCGAGGAGCTGCGCCCGCTCTTCGTCCGTGGAGACGTCGCGGGCGGACGGGCGGCGGCACGGCACGCGCTGACCTTGCTGCGGCAGATCGGCGAGCGGGCCCGCCGTGCAGGCTAAGCCCGGGTCCCACGCAATCAGTACGAAACGACAGAGGAGACATCCGTGCTCGGTCAAATGATGCAACAACCGTTGCTGATCTCATCGCTGCTCCAGCATGCCGAGCGGCATCATGGCAAGCAGGAGATCGTCTCGCGCCGCACCGAAGGCGACATCCACCGCTATACCTTTGCGCAGATGGCGGCGCGCTCCCGCCGTCTGGCCAAGGCGCTGCATGTGCTTGGGGTCGACGCCGGCGAGCGGGTCGGGACACTGGCATGGAACGGCTATCGGCACCTGGAGCTGTACTTCGCGGCTTCCGGGTCGGGAGCCGTGCTGCATACGCTCAATCCCCGGCTCCATCCCGACCAGCTTGCCTGGATCATCGAGCATGCGCAGGACCAGGTGCTGTGCTTCGACCTGACGTTTCTCCCGCAGATCGAGGCGATCGGTGACCGGATTGGTTCGGTCAGGCACCTGGTGGTCATGACGAACCGCGCCCACATGCCGGTCTCAAGCCTCAGGCTGCTGTGCTATGAAGATCTGGTCGGCGCGCAGGATGACCGCTACAGCTGGCCCGTATTCGACGAAAATCGGGCGTCATCCCTGTGCTACACCAGCGGCACCACCGGAAACCCGAAAGGCGTGCTGTACAGCCATCGTTCGACGGTGCTGCATGCCTATGGCGGCGCCCTCCCCGACTCCATGGGTCTGTCCGCCAGTGACTGCGTCCTGCCCGTGGTGCCGATGTTCCACGTCAATGCCTGGGGATTGCCCTATTCCGCCTGCATGGTGGGAGCGAAGATTGTCTTCCCCGGCCCCGCGCTCGATGGCAAATCGCTCTACGAGTTGTTCGAGGCCGAGCAGGTCACCCTGTCGGCCGGCGTGCCAACCGTGTGGCAGGGGCTGCTGAATCACGTCATCGCGGGCGGACTGCGCTTCAGCGCCATGAAGCGCACTGTGATCGGCGGATCTGCCTGCCCTCTGGCCATGCTGCGCGCCTTCGAGGAGGACTTCGGGATCCGCGTCATCCACGGATGGGGCATGACCGAGACCAGCCCGTTCGGCTCGGCCGCCGTATTGACCGGGGCACAGCGGCGCCTGCCGCCCGAGCAACGATATGCGATCCAGGCCAAGCAAGGGCGCTGCGTCTTCGGCATCGATCTCAAGGTGGTCGACGACAACGGCGCGGAATTGCCGCGGGACGGCACCTCCGCAGGTCATCTGCTGGTGCGCGGCCCCTGGGTCCTTTCCCAATACTATCGGCAGGACGGCGACAGTCCGCTCGTGGACGGATGGTTTCCGACCGGCGATATCGCCACCATCGACGCCGACGGCTTCATGCAGATTACCGACCGGACCAAGGATGTCATCAAGTCCGGCGGAGAGTGGATCAGCTCGATCGAACTGGAAAACATCGCCATGGGCCATCCCGAGGTGTCCATGGCGGCGTGCATCGGCGTGGCGCACGCGAAATGGGATGAGCGCCCTCTGCTGGTTGTGGTGCGCAAGCCCCACAGTACGATGGACGGCGAACAGCTGCTCGGCTACTTCTCCGGCAAGATCGCGAAATGGTGGACGCCGGACGATGTGGTCTTCGTGGACGAAATTCCCCTGGGAGCGACCGGGAAGATGCTGAAGGGTCCGCTGCGGGAGCGCTACCAGCGACATTTCATGCCTGCACGCGAGGCGAGCACCGATTGATCGGGAGTGACGCACGGATATCCGAGGCGGCCGCGCTTGCGCAGCCGCTTTTTTGCGCAGGCTCACTGCCCGCAACTCACCACGACCGTGCCGAGCTTGCTGCGCGCCTCGACTTCCGCGTGGGCCAGTGCCGTCTCCCGCAACGGGAATACCTTGTGCACGGCGTGAACAGCGTCCGGAACCTCGGCCAGCCATCGCGTCAGCCCTTGCTGCGCTTCCCTGCGCAGCGACGGAGCGATATCGGGCATATACAGGCCGCGCAGGCTGATGTTCTTGCGTATCAGCCGGGCAAGCGGCAATGCATGGCTGGCGTCGGGGCCCACGGCGTAAGAGATCCAGTGCGCGTGGTTTGCCGCCACCTCCAGGCACAATGCCAGGTTCCCGATGGCATCCACATCCACGATGTGCTCGACGCCCCTGCCCGCCGTCGCATCGAGAATTCGCGCGGCCGCATCGGGCATGGTGTAGTCGATGACCGTATCCGCCCCGCCACGTTCGGCGTGCGCCTTCTTCTCCGGTGAACTGACCGTCGCGATCACGCGCGCACCCGCCCATCTGGCGAGTTGCACGGTGTAATGCCCCACCGCGCCGGCGGCCCCCGTGACAAGAACGGTCTTCCCCGCGATCGGCCCCGCCAGGAACAGGCTGCAGTAAGCGGTCAGGCCAGGAATGCCCAGGCAAGCGCCCTGCGCGAATCCGATCGCTTCAGGCAATGGCTGCGTCAGCTCCGCGGGCACGCAGATGTACTGCGCAGCCGTCCCGAATGGCCGCCCCCGCTGCCCGAAGCAGATCCACACGCGCGCACCCACCATGTGCGGATCAATCCCCGGCCCGACGGCGTCGACAATGCCCGCCCCGTCGCTATGAGGAACGATGCGCGGGAATTCCATGGTGTGCATGCGCCCAGCGCGCCGGTTGGCATCGGCGGGATTGACCCCGGAGGCGTAAAGGCGAACACGCACCTCACCGGGCCCAGGCTGCGGCGTCGGCAACTCCCCGTGCTGCAATACCTCCGGCGCTGGTCCTTGCCGGTCGTACCAGACCGCCATCATGACAAGCACCTCCGCCCATATCGCAAGGCCCGGGCCAGGCCAGTTCTTGTGACACGAAGGACTTGCCCCCGCCCTCGCGGGCCTGATCGCTGACGCTCCACCTGAGTCTCCTTGCAGTTCCCTGGGTCGAGATGGCTCCCGACAGTCGCCACTATACACCGACCATTGTTTTTGTCGACATAAATAGACTATGCTTGCCTGAACCTGGACCGCGATCTCGACCCGCCACGCGTCCGGTCAGCGCCCGCCGAGCGGACGGGCAGTCAAAACCTGGCAAGGAGATGTGTATGGCTGTGAAGATCACACCCACCACGGGTTCCGTCGGCGCATCGGTCGACGGCATCAACCTGAACGAACCGCTTGACGACGCGGAATTCGAGCTTCTGCAGCGCGCGTTCCTGGACCATTGCACCCTGGTCTTCAGAGGACAGCACATTCAGCCCCGGGAACAGCTAGCCTTTGCCAGGCGCTGGGGCGAACCTGTCGTCACCGCGATGCTCCAGCCTCTCGACGGCTATCCGGAAGTGGTACAGATCACCAGGATCCCGAAGGAGACCGCATCCACCGAAGCATGGCACTATGACGCCCCCTTCACCGCGGTGCCGCCGAAGATTTCGATCCTGTGCGCCGTCCATGTGCCACACGGTGGGGACACGATGTGGTCGAATCAGTATCTCGCCTACGAACGGCTGTCGGCCGGGCTGCGCGAGACGCTCCAGGGATTGAAATTGCGCTTTCGCGGAACGCGGCTCGGACGCATGCTCGGGGTCGCGGAAAAGGACATACCGCAGGCAGTGCATCCGATCGTGCGCACGCATCCCGAAACGGGACGGAAGGCGCTGTATATCGCCCACGACGAAAACGTGCTCGGGATCGAAGGGTGGACCATGGAAGAAAGCCGTCCGCTACTCAACTACCTTTACCAGCACTCCACCACGCCAGACAATGTCTACCGGCATATCTGGAGCCGCGGCGACGTTGTCATGTGGGATAACCGCTGCACCATGCACTACGCCGTGCACGACTACGGAACCCAGGAGCGGGTACTCAATCGCGTTACGCTGAAGGGTGAAGTTCCGATGTAAGAAGCGCAGAACAGTAACAATGGGCGGACTGCCACCACGCAGAACCGCCCATCCTTTGCGTTGTCCGACGAGCGCCTGAATGCCGCTACCGCTACGCCGCTCAGTTCTCGATCTTGATTTCCGAGCTCGTCGCGATCTGCTTCCAGACGTTCAGGTCCGTAGCGACGATGTCTCGAAATTGCTTCTGAGTCTTGACGGGAGGCGGTTCAAAGTTCATGTTCTTCATCAGCTCCTTGAGGTCATCCAAGCCTTGAATCTTGTTGACCTCGTCGGCCAGGCGGGTAACGATGGCTGCATCGGTACCAGGCGGAGCGAAGATCCCGAACCATCCCACCGTATCGAACCGGAATCCCTGCTCGCCCATCGTCGGGACGTCCAGCAACTGCGGAGCGCGAACGTTGCCGCTGACGGCAATGCAACGGATCCTCTCCGCGCGCAACAGGGGGAGTGGCGCAACCGGATCCACCCAGCCAATTTTCAGCACACCCGCTGACATCTCCGCCAGCAACTGGGGAACAGACCGATAGGCCACGTGACTCATCTTCATGCCTGTCTTGGTCTTTAACCACTCCATCATCAGGTTTCCGGATGAGCCATTGGCCCAGGTGCCATACGTGAACTGCCCGGGCCTGGCCTTGACCATTTCCACCAGTTCGCGCAGGTTGGTGACGGGCAGGTCCTTGTTGACGATCAGCAAAACCCCGCCCGCGGCAGTCTGCGCAACCGGCAAGAGATCGCGCGTCGGATCGAAGCTGATACTCCGGATGACTGCAGGCGCAACCACTGCGAATGAAGCATTCGTGTACAGCAACGTGTAGCCATCCGGGGGGGCCTTGACTACCGCGTTGGTGCCGATCATGCCACTGGCGCCCGGCTTGTTCTCAACCACAACAGGCTGCCCGAGGGCATTGCCCAGCCGCTGCGCCAGCGTCCTTGCCATGACATCCGTTCCGGAACCCGCTGAAGCTGGCACGATCATGTGGATCGGTCGCTCCGGCCACTTGCCGCTCACTGGTCCGGCAAAGCCTGGCGATCCTCCGCACAAGGCAGCCGCCGTTAGTGAGAGCGATACCAAAAGTCTGCTGACTGACGCCATGTCCCCTCCTGTGTGAGTTCTCACATCGGTTCATTGACACATTTATGTCGACATCAATAGTAGGTGTTTATTTTGTCGACATCAATGAGAACACGATGCTGAGGGTCCGCCAGGATTGCAGGCGGCGCGTTCGCGGCATTCTCGCCAAAAGAAACGGGCCTGGAGGGACAATGCCTTTCCAGACCCGTGAAAGCTCCGAAGGCCGTCATCAGCGGCGCATACCGCAGGGGACGGCTCGTCGGAGTGGAGACAAGTGGATCGTACAGGCGCTGGCGCCCTCCTGACAATGTGTTCCCGTCCCTGCCGAGGCTGCGGCAGACCCGGGTATGAGACCGGCCTGGCTTACGCAATTCGGCCGGTTCTGGGGCCCTGGACAATGACGGAATGATTCACGTCTGCGATGGCCGTCGCGCCAAGCATGGCCATGTTCCGATCGACCTCATCGCGCAGGAGCGTGATGGCGTGGCGAACGCCTTCGGCTCCCCCAATGGCCGCAGCGTAAATAAATGGCCTCCCCAGGAAGACAAAGCGGGCGCCCATTGCCAATGCTTTCAGGACATCGCCGCCGCGACGGATACCGCTGTCCATCATGACGGTTGTCTTGTGCGCGACGGCCTCACAAATCTCCGGCAGTACAGCCAGCGGTTCCACGGCGCCGTCCAGCTGGCGCCCGCCGTGATTCGAGACAATGATGCCGTCGGCGCCCAGGGCGACAGCGCGTTCGGCGTCGGACGTATGCAATATGCCCTTTATGACCAGGTTGCCGCGCCATCGTTGCCGGATTCGCTCGATATCCGTCCAGCTCAGGTGATCGCGCCCCGTCGTGTCGCGAATGGCGGAGGCCGACAGGATCGGTGCGCCGCGAGACGCAAAGGAATTCTCAAAATGCGGCATCCCACTGGAAATGAGGGTCCTGGCGAAGGTCCCCGCCAGCCAGCGCGGCCGGGTCACGCCATCGAGTGCCAGACGCACAGATGGCCGCAAGGGCAAGGAGAAGCCGCTACGGACGTTGTTCTCCCGGTTGGCCCAGACGGGGATATCGACCGTCAGGACCAGCGTGGCGAACCCCGCCGCTTCAATCCGGTCAATCAGCGCATCCCGGCGTGTGGCGTCACCGGGCAGGTACGCCTGAAACCACGTGCCTGGCGCGGCTGCGTGAACGGTTTCCATCGGAATCAGGGAGGTGCCGCTCATGATTGCCGGTATGCGCTCTTCCCGCGCCGTTTGCGCGAGGACCACATCGCCGCGGTAGGCGGCAATCGCACTGATTCCAACGGGCGCCACGCCAAAGGGAGAAGCGTAGCGTTGCCCGAAAATCTCGGTCGCCTGCGACCTGCCCGACACGTCGACAAGGACCTTGGGACGAAACCTGAGCTCGTCGAATGCGCTCCTGTTCGCGGCTAGCGACTTTTCATCCTCCGCGGCGCCGGCAATATAGCCAAAGATCGGGCGCGGAAGCACTCGCTTTGCCGCGACTTCAAAATCGGCAAGCGAGAGGATCGGCCGCAGCCGTCGAGGCAGCTGACGGTTGACGCCATAGGCGGGCTTGGCAGGTGTTCCGGCACTCGGAACGGCCTGGCTGCTTGCAACTTCGGTTTGAGATGTCATCATGATTTGAAGCGTCTTTCAGGCCCAACCGCTGTCACTGTCAGCCACGCCGGATCCCATTGCTAATCAGGCGAACGTGCCGCGCTGGCGCATCAGCTCACGGAACAGGGACTCGTTCTTCTCGAACGGCGCACGCCCGTGGAGGTAGAAGTAGTTGTTCAGGACAACCAGGTCGCCGACGGGCAGCGACACTTCCCTGGTTCCCGGCGACGCCTCCATGGAAGTCGACAGGTCGTTCAGGAATGCAGCCTCCTCACGATTGCGAGGCTGTACAAACTGGTCGATGAAGGACATCGACAACCCAAACTCGTTCTGGAAGAAGAGCGGGCGCTCGACCTTATCGCTGACATTCTTGGAGCCCGGCGCCTTGTAGAGGAAAGGCTGCGTCCCGAGACGGTGACTGACAAAGCGGTCGCGCCCTTCCCAGTCGTCCAGATGCAGGAACCGGGACTCGCCGCCGATTGCGTTCTGTTCCGCAAACTTCATCATCAGCAGCCAGTCCGTCGCTTCGGTCACGAAGGTGCCGTCGGTGTGCATGGTGAAGAGCCGATAGGCCTGGCGCAAATAAGAGTCGCTATTGTCCGTATGCTTGACCACGAAGCGAGCGTAGTAGGTGCCCGACATCGAATCGTGGTTGCTGGGCCCCAGGAGGTGCCCGATGGCAGTGCCGAAGCGAACGAAATCGTCGGCGTCCGTCGTCAGCCCCTGGAGGCCTACCGTAAAGCCACCGTGCTGCCGATCCTTCACGATCTCGTTGATGGTGGCAGCGAAGTCCTCGCCGGCATGCTTCGCAAGTACATCCGCGAGTTCGTAGCGCATGAACGGGACATACTCCAGGTTCTGAACGTCGACCTTGCGTACGTCATGCAGGAACCCAAGCAGGGCATCGCGCTCAACGGTCACATGCAGGATGCGATGGTGATCCGGGTGGGCAGACAACTGGAAACGGCTCTGGTCTTGGCTGGCAAGCACTGCCGCAGGGAGCGGGGCATTCATCGATAGCTCTCGGGGATATGGTATGGCGCTATTTCATCTGGATTCTTTGATATGATCCAGATAGAAATACGTAATCTTTGTTCCGAAATCGGGATTAAAACCATGATTGATGTTCGCCAGCTGCAGTGCTTCCTCGCCGTGGCGGAAGAACTTCACTTTGCCAAGGCGGCGGATCGACTGGGGGTCGCACAGTCAGGGCTCAGCACCCAGATCCAGCGCCTTGAGCAGGATCTGGGGGTCACGCTCCTGAACCGCAACAAAAGGAAGCCGGTGTCACTTACCGACGCGGGGCACCTGTTCCATGCCGAGGCTGTCGCTGCATTGCGGCACATTGAGCGGGCCGACCAGGTGGGACGCCTGGCTGCCCGAGGGCTGGCTGGCGTCATCCGTGTCGGCTATGTAGCATCCGGCGCCAGCAGCGGCCTGTTGTCGATGATGCTGAGCGAATTCCGTAAATCACACGAGACGGTCCGGATCGAGGTCGTGCCAATGGAAACGCCAAGGGCACTCGAAGCGCTCAGCGATGGCCAGATCGATGTAGGAATTGTCAGGCCCAGGCGGCTCTATCCCGCTGGCGTTGTCACGAAAGTCGTCCAGACCGAACGTATGCTGGCGGCAATGACAGAAAGCCATCCGCTTGCCAGGCGAAAGACCATTTCAGCGCGCGCCCTGGCAGACCAGTCGTTCATCGTCCCGCAGTTTGCCGACGAGGAAGGATTCGGGTCAGCGTTATCCGCCCTGGGCGAGGCCGGAGGGTTCACGCCACATCTGGAATATCGCGTCCAGGATTTCATCTCGGCGATTTGCCTCGCGTCCGCGGGATACGGCGTGGCCATCGTGCCAGAGTCAATGCAGAAGTTCTCCCAGCCAGGCATCTTCTACACACCGATCGCCGACTTCAAACTCTCGGTGCACCTGGTGCTGGCTCACAGGCGTCGGGAAATATCCCCGGCGGTACGGGCATTTGTGCAACTCGGAACCGATATGTTCAATCGCCGGGCATCCTAGCCTCGCCATTTGCACCAGAGCCTGATCGAGGACGACGAACACTGCGGGATACCCGACCATCACAAGGAGAGAAAATGGAAGACAACATCGACGACCTGCGCATCGTTCTGCATGCGCCCACCGCCCTCGCGCTGGCCCGCGCGCGTAGCAATGCCGCCAACCTGAACAAGAACTCGCCCCATACGACAGTTCGCATCGTCGTGAATTCCGAAGCCGTGGAGGCCGCGCTGGACGTGCCGGATCCCGCTTCCGACGCCCTCACCCTGGTCTGTCCCAACACGCTGGCCAAGATCGCCCGGGAGGCGCGGGCGCCATTTACCGTGCTGCCCGAAGGCGCGGTGCTCGCGCTGGCGAGGATGCAGCGTGAGGGTTGGTGCTACGTTCGCGCCTGATCGGCGCGCCGCGCCGGCGCTGGCCGCCACCGGCGTGTTACAGAAGACGCCAGTTCATTGATTTAACGGATCTTTTTGGCAACGCCGAGCTAGCGCCCTTACTGCACCTCAGATAGATGACGTACGATCATCTGTCCCCTGACAATCCATCCTTTGTCAGCCCCGGCAAGGAAGCCTTTTAATGCGTCCCTCAACCGCGGCAGACGGTGTCGCGCGAATAAATCAGAGGAGACGTTATGGAAGGTGGTGCGGGTTCATTGCTGGTTTTGCTCGCTGCTATCGCGCTGATCGTAGTACTGATCGTCAAAGTTCGCGTTCACGCATTTCTCGCCCTGCTGGCTGCCTGCTTCGTGGTTGGCGTCGGCTCGGGCATGCCATTGGCGGACGTTGCGTCGTCTTTCGAAAAGGGTGTAGGCGGGACGCTCGGCTTTCTGGCTGCCATCATTGGCCTGGGCAGCATTCTCGGAAAGATGCTCGAGGAGTCCGGCGGAGCGGAGCGCCTCGCTCAGGCGTTGCTCGATTCGCTCGGCAAGGAGCGGGCGTCCTGGGTGATGATGCTGGTCGGATTCATTGCCGGGATTCCTGTGTTCTTCGAGGTGGGATTCGTGCTCCTGATCCCGCTTGTCTATGTCGTTGCCAAAGAGACCCGGATCAATCTGCTCTACCTGGGCGTTCCGTTGGCGGTGTCATTGATGGCGGTGCACTGCATGTTGCCGCCCCACCCCGCAGCCATGGCGATTACCGGAATGCTTGGTGCCGATGTGGGCAAGGTGATTCTGTACGGCCTCATCGTCGGACTGCCGACAGCCGTCATCGCCGGACCGCTCTGGATCAAGCTGGTCTGCAACAGTGACGCACCGGCGACTCAGGAGGCGTTCCTCGATGAGCGTTATGACTCCCGCGACAGCAAGGCGCTGCCGAGCGTCGGCATGACGTTGCTGACGATCCTGTTGCCGCTGCTGCTGATGATGGGCAAGACCGTGACGGCCGGGTTCGCCAAAGGCTCCGTCGCGTTCCAGTTGATCTCCTTCGTCGGCAATCCGCTGGCGGCGCTGACGATTGCCGTCGTGTTCGCCTACTGGTCGCTGGGGTTGCGACGTGGCCTGTCGATGCCGGATCTGCTCCAGCACACCCAGAAGAGCTTCCCGCCGTTGGCGAGCATCCTGCTGATCATCGGCGCAGGTGGCGCATTCAACAGCATCCTCATCGACAGCGGCGTCGGCAAGGCGCTGGCCAGCGTGCTCGCGCAATGGGATATGAATCCGATCGTGCTGGCGTGGCTTGTGGCAGGGCTGATGCACTTCGCGGTGGGTTCCGCCACGGTGGCCATGATCAGCGCTGCCGGCATGGTGATGCCGACGCTGAGCGCCCACGCGGCCCCGAGCCGCGAAATCATGGTGATCGCCATCGGCGCGGGCGCGATCGGCTGGACCCACGTTACCGATTCGGCATTCTGGGTGGTAAAGGAATACCTGGGCGTGTCGCTTGCGGACGCCCTGAAGAAGTTCACCGCGGCGACAGTCGTCGCGTCGCTGGTGGCGCTCGGCTTGACCCTGCTGCTGTCGCGTTTTGTCTGAACAGACGGCAAGCTACATTCAATCGACCTCAAACAAGGACTGCATCATGATCTTGGGTAAGACATTGGAGAGCTGGTATGCAACGCATCCGCTGATCCGGGATTTGGTCGAGTGCCAGGAAACCAGCTGGTTCAATCCGGCCACCGCCCCGGTCGCCGAGGCGCTGCAGGATGTCGGCCTGACCGCCGACGATGTCGCTGACGCGAGCGCGCGCCTGGCGCGCTTTGCCCCGTACCTTGCGCGGGTGTTCCCGGAAACGGCCGTCAGCGGCGGCATGATCGAGTCGGGCATTCGTCCTCTGCGGGCCCTGCAGCAGGCATTGTGCAAGCAGTACGGCGTCGAACTGAACGGTGCCATGTGGCTGAAGACGGATAGCCACCTGCCGATCTCCGGCTCGATCAAGGCACGCGGCGGCATATACGAAGTGCTCAAGCACGCGGAGGATGTCGCGCTTGCAGGTGGTTTGCTTCGGGCAGGAGACGACTACGCCCGACTGGACAGCGAAGAGGCGCGCACGTTCTTCAGCGGCCGCAAGATCGCGGTCGGCTCAACTGGCAATCTGGGGTTGTCCATCGGCATCATGGGTTCGACGCTCGGCTTTCAGGTGATCGTCCATATGTCGGCCGATGCGCGGCAATGGAAGAAGGACAAACTGCGATCGCATGGCGTCACTGTCGTCGAGCATACGTCCGACTATAGCGTGGCGGTCGCGGAAGGACGCAGGCAGGCCGAGGCCGATCCCACCTGCCACTTCATCGACGACGAAAACTCAACCAACCTGTTTCTCGGCTATGCGGTGGCGGCGGAGCGGCTGAAGACGCAACTGGCCAGCGCCGGTGTGGCGGTCGACGACGAACATCCGCTGTTCGTGTACTTGCCCTGCGGCGTCGGCGGCGGTCCCGGTGGCGTGGCGTTCGGACTGAAGCTCGCGTTCGGCGATGCGGTGCATTGTGTCTTCGCCGAACCCACCCACTCCCCGTGCATGCTGCTTGGCGTCTATACGGGCCTGCATGATGAAGTGTCCGTACAGGACTTCGGCATCGACAACGTTACCGCTGCCGATGGCCTGGCGGTCGGGCGCGCGTCGGGATTCGTTGGCAGGGCAATGCAACGCCTGCTGGACGGCTACTATACGGTCAGCGACGAATCACTGTACCGGCTGCTCGCCGTCATGGAGCAGAGCGAAGGCGTCTGCCTGGAGCCGTCCGCACTGGCGGGCGTGCCGGGCATCTTGAGAGTCCTGGGCGAGCAACAGGGCTATCGTGCGCGCACCGGCCTGAGCGCGCGATCCCTCGCGCAAGCCACCCATCTGGTCTGGGCAACTGGTGGTAGCATGGTTCCGCCCGACGAGATGAAAGCCTACCTGGCCAAGGGTCGCGCGTTGCTCGCAACGTGATACGACTTCCACGCGGCTTGTCGGCTCAAGGAAACCACCGCCTTGCTGAACCTTCCTCCCCGCGCTGGCTCGCGGCTGAACAGCAGCCAGTTTGCCAACCTCCATACGTTCCTGGTGGCGGCCCGGCACCTCAGCTTCGCCCGGGCCGCCGACGAGCTTTGCCTGACGGCAAGCGCGGTAAGTCACCGCATCAGCCGGCTGGAAAGCGCGCTGTCGATCAAGCTGTTCGTGCGCCTGACGCGCCAGGTGCGCCTGACCGAAGAGGGCGAGCGCATCTTCAGGATTCTGCAGAGCGCAGTGGGCGATCTGTCCGAGGCATTGCAGCAATCGTCGCAGGCTGACATCGCGGGCGCGATTGTCCTGTACGCGAGGCCTTCCGTGGCGCAATGCTGGCTAGTGCCCCGCCTGGCCGATTTCGCGCGACGCTATCCGCTGGTGTCGGTGGATCTGCGGGTCGGGAACGAAAGCGTCGACTTCCGGACCCGAAACATCGATCTCGCACTCTATTACGCCAGCGGAGATTTCCCCGGGCTGACCGGCCTGAAGCTGATGGAGGAGAAGATGGCACCGGTCTGCAGTCCGGAGTATGCCAAACGCCATCGCCTGGTGGACAGGCCTGGCAACTTGCAGCACTGCACGCTGCTGCACGACTCGCTTGCCTGGGAAAACGCTTCACACGACGCGGAATGGAGGCTGTGGGCGCGCCAGCACGGCATGGAAGCATCGCTGCCCACTCGCCACTTCACGTTCGACAGTTCCAACTTGTCAGTGATCGCCGCGATGAATCATGCCGGGATCGCCATTGGCCGACAGCGATTGGTTCAGGAGCGGGTCAGGCGCGGCGAGCTTGTGCTGCCGTTGGGCGATTTTTCCCGATGCGGCCACTACGACTACTATCTGGTCCACCCGCCACTCGATCCCGTGCCCAGGCGGCTGCTGGTCTTTATGGACTGGCTGAGGGAATGCGCGCACGGGGCGCTGTGAACCTGCCGATCGTGGCGCAAGGCCGTGGCACGCGGCATACAAGGCCCGGCTGGTGCCGGCCACCGGCGGGTGACCTCGTGCTAGGATGAGCGCTGCCTCCAGCAGCCGCCCGACTCTCTCATGACCACCCTCTACGCGACCCTCGGCGTGCAACCGACCGCGACCCTGGACGAGATCAAGCGCGCCTACCGCCGCGCCGCCATGAAATGGCACCCCGACCGCAACCCTGGCCGCGAGGCAGAGTCGCACACGGCCTTCCAGGAAATCCGCGATGCCTACGCCATTCTTTCCGACGCCGTTCAGCGCCAGGTCTACGACGAGGTATTCGAGCGCGAGATGCAGCGCTGGCAGGCCGAATGCGAGGCACAGCAGGAACAGGAGCGTGAAGTGGAGCGCGAGGCCCAGCGCGCTGCGCAGGAACACTACGAGAAGATGGTCGCCATCGCCATGCGCTTTGCCGACGAGGGCCACAACCGCGACGTGATCTTCGGCGTGCTGCTCGGCCGGGATTGCCAGGCCGAACTGGCGGCACGCATCGCCGACAGCACCTGGGCGTTGCAGGCGTCGCGCAGGGCAACTGAGCCAGCCGCTGACACGCCTGACACCGAGGCGGCCGCAGCGCCTGCCGGCGCGGCGTCAGGGCCCGACGAAGGGACGCGGCACAAACGGCATCCCGGCGCCTTCGATTCATTCTGGCACGGCTTGTTCGGCATCCGCTCCTAGAGGCATGGCCAAGGATCCGGGCTAACGGCGCTCACACCACCATTTCCAGGTCCGGCGTCGGCCGGCGTTCCAGCAATGCGGCCAGCCTGCGCAGCGCAACCGACAATTGCGCGCGGTCATCCACCCCGCCGAGCGAGATACGGATAGCATTCGGCGCGTTTGGCCCCTCCCAGAATGCGTCAGACGGCGTGACGCGCAGGTCCTCCGCCAGCGCGGCTCTGGTGAGTTGCTGCGCCGACCAGTGCTCCGGCAAGCGGTGCCACGCGTGAATGGCGCTGGGCGGGAGCTGGCCAATCCCGCTTAGCCATCGGCTTGCCAGCGCGCATCTGGCCAAGGCTTCGGTCCTGATGCCGTCAAGCAGCTGCATGGCCGAGCCATCGTGGATCCATTGCGTCGCCAGGGCCGCGGTCATCGGTGCGGCCATCAGGGCGAAGGCCCGCAGCGATGCCAGCAGATCGTCGCCGCGCCTGCCCTCCGGCAGCATGACATACGCGGTGCGCAGCCCAGGACTGAGCGTCTTGGACAGGGTCGAGACATAGTACGTGCGGTCGGGTGCGAAGCTGGACAGCGGCGGCGGCGCTGACGGCGTCAGCAGCCAGTAGGGATCATCCTCCAGCAAGGTGACATCACAGTGCTGCGCGGCCCTGGCAATCGCCTCCCTGCGCGAGGCCGGCATGGTGTGCGTAGTGGGATTCTGGGCGGTCGGATTGAGGTAGGCCAGCGTTGCACCGTCGCCGCGGGCCGCTTCGAGGGCATCGGGGCGCATCCCGTCGGCGTCGACCTGCGCGATCACCACACGTCGCCCGAGTTGTGCCGCGGCGGCGCGAATGCCGGGGTAGGCCAGCGGCTCGGTCACAATCGCATCGCCCGGCCGGGTCCGGGCCAGGATCACGGCGGACAGGGCAGCCTGGGCTCCCGGGCACACCACGAGCCGCGCAGTCGTGACGGGCCCGAATATCTGCGCCAGCCAGAGCGTTCCGGCCAATCGGTCGGCAGCACTTCCACCGCCGAGCTGGTAGGTCATCAGCAGGTGCGGGTCGCTATGCAGCAGCACCTGCGACAGGCCGCGCCGCAGCAGGTCCTGGAAATCCAGCCCCGCCGGTGGCGGCGGCACGTTCATGCTCATGTCGATCACCCGCGCCAGCTCCGCCCGCGGCGCGGCAATAAAGGTGCCGAGTGCCCCCCGGGCATCGATCAGATGCCGCCGTTTGGCCTCGTTGTAGGCACGCGTCACGGTCGTCAGGTCCACGCGCAGGGCCTTGGCCAGGCTGCGCTGCGGCGGCACGCGGTCGCCGGCCGCCAGCCGGCCTTCGCCGATCGCCCGCTCGATAAAGTCCACGATCTGCAAGTAGCGTGCACCGCCACCGGTTGTGATCTCCAGACCCCATGTAGCGCTGACATCGGGGCGGACATCGGTGTCTTGCATGGATTTCATGGCAGCAGATTTCATCGATGTATGGGTTTTGTCTTGCATTAGCATGCCAGACATCACCGAGGGAATCCATACAAGGCACGCTCGCGCGGGGCTGAGACCGCACTTGAATCGGAGCGCGTGGCCGGGTGCCTTCGGTGATCCGTAACCAAGGTGTCCGAAATGCTCAAACATACCGCCGGGCCGGCAGACAAGAATCGACAAGGCCCGCTCCCCCGCCCGTCCCCCGGCCCGACGCGCCGAATTCCTCAACTATTGCTGTGCGCCTGCCTGAGCGTGTTGCTGAGCGGCTGCAACCTGGAACTGCTCAATCCCAAGGGCAGCATTGGAGAACAGGAAAAGTCGCTGATCCTGATCGCGCTGTTCGTCATGCTGATGGTCGTCATCCCCGTGATCGTCCTGACGCTGTGGTTCGCGTGGCGCTACCGCGAAACCAATACAAGCGCCACCTATGCCCCCAACTGGGCGCACTCCACCAGGATCGAGGTCGTGGTCTGGGGCATCCCCTGCGTGATCGTGGCCTGCCTGGCGGTGCTGATCTGGGGCTCGACGCACAAGCTCGATCCCTATCGGCCGCTGCCGTCGCAGGTCAGGCCGGTCCAGGTCGACGTGATCGCCCTGAACTGGAAATGGCTGTTCATTTACCCGGAATACGGCGTCGCGTCGCTGAACCAGCTTGCGATCCCGGTCGGCACGCCGGTCAATTTCCGGCTGACCGCGGAATCGATGATGAACGCGTTCTTCATCCCGCAGCTCGGCAGCATGGTCTACGCCATGGCGGGGATGCAGACGCGCCTGCACCTGATCGCCGACACACCGGGCATCTATCTCGGCCAGTCTGCCGCCTACAGCGGCCCCGGCTTCTCGGACATGCACTTCAAGACCGTCGCCACCTCGCGCGAGGCATTCGATGCCTGGATCCAGGCTGCCCGCGCTTCGTCCCAGGCGCTCGACCTGAAGACCTATCGCACGCTTGAACTGCCCAGCAGCAAGGACCCGGTGACGCTGTATGCCGCCGTCGCGCCGAAGCTGTTCGACCAGGTCGTCGACAAATACATGCTGGCCAACGGCCAGGTCTGCCGCGCGGACGCCCCGGAATCTCTGCAGGCCTTCCAGCGCGTCCCGCCGGCGCCCGCTGGCCGCATGGAGCAATAAGAATGCTTGGAAAACTCAACCTGGACGCCATCCCCCTCCATGAGCCGATCATCATAGGGACGCTGGCCGTCGTGATCCTGCTGGGCACGGCGCTGGCGGGCGCCATCACGTACTACGGCAAATGGAAGACCCTGTGGAACGACTGGATTTGCTCCGTCGATCACAAGAAGGTCGGCGTGATGTACATCATCCTGGCACTGGTGATGCTGCTGCGCGGTTTTGCCGATGCCATCATGATGCGCGCACAGCAGGCGCTCGCGTATGGCGATGCCGCGGGGTACCTGCCGCCCCATCATTACGACCAGATTTTCACCGCCCACGGCGTGATCATGATCTTCTTCGTGGCCACGCCGCTGGTGCTCGGCCTGATGAACGTGATCGTGCCGCTGCAGATCGGTGCGCGCGACGTCGCCTTCCCGTTCGTCAATTCGCTGAGCTTCTGGATGTCGGCGATGGGCGCGGTGCTGGTGATGCTGTCGATGTTCGTCGGCGACTTCGCCGCCACTGGCTGGGTCGCCTACCCGCCCTTGTCCGAACTCGGCTACAGCCCCACCCCAGGCGTCGACTACTACATCTGGTCACTGCAGATATCCGGGCTTGGCACCACGCTGACGGGCATCAACTTCATCGTCACGATCCTGCGCATGCGCGCGCCGGGCATGAACCTGATGAAGATGCCGGTCTTCACCTGGACTGCCCTGATCACCAACATCCTGATCGTGGCGATCTTCCCGGTACTGACCGCCACGCTCGCCCTGCTCACTGCCGACCGCTACCTCGGCATGCATTTCTTCACCAACGAGCTCGGCGGCAACGCCATGATGTACGTGAACCTGATCTGGGTCTGGGGCCACCCGGAGGTCTACGTGCTGATCCTGCCGGCCTTCGGCGCCTTCTCCGAAATCATCGCCACGTTCTCGCGCAAGCCCCTGTTCGGCTACAAGTCGATGGTGTACGCCACCTCCTCGATCGGCGTGCTGTCGTTCTTCGTCTGGCTGCACCACTTCTTCACCATGGGCTCCGGGGCGAACGTCAACGCCTTCTTCGGCATCATGACCTCGATCATCTCGATCCCCACGGGCGTGAAGCTGTTCAACTGGCTCTTCACCATGTACCGGGGCCGGATCCGCTTCCATACCTCGACCCTGTGGACCATCGGCTTTATGGTGACGTTCGCGGTCGGCGGCATGACCGGCGTGCTGCTCGCCATCCCCGGTGCCGACTTCGTGCTGCATAACAGCCTGTTCCTGGTCGCGCATTTCCATAACGTAATCATCGGCGGCGTGCTCTTCGGCTGCCTGGCCGCGATCAGCTTCTGGTTCCCGAAGGTGTTCGGCTTCACGCTGAACGAGTTCTGGGGCAAGGTCTCGTTCTGGTGCTGGCTGACCGGCTTCTTCCTGGCCTTCATGCCGCTCTACGTGCTCGGCTTCAAGGGCATGACCCGCCGCATGAACCACTATGCCAACGTCGACTGGCATCCCTACCTGGTGGTGGCGCTGGTGGGTGCCTTCGTCATCGGTGCCGGCATCCTGGCGATGATGGTGCAGTTCGCGGTCAGCATCCGCGACCGCAAGCAGAACCAGGACCTGACCGGCGACCCGTGGGATGGCCGCAGCCTGGAATGGTCGACGGCCTCGCCCGCCCCGTCCTACAACTTTGCCCATGTGCCGCGGATCACGTCGCTGGAACAGCACTGGGACGACAAGGAGGCCGGGCGCGCGTGGCGCCAGCCCGCCCGCTACGAAGCCATCCATATGCCCCGCAATACCTCCGCCGGCTTCATCGTATCCGCGTTCGGGCTGTTGCTCTGCTTCGCGCTGGTCTGGCACATGTGGCTGGTCGCCGTCGCCGGACTGGTCGGTGCCATCGCCACCTTTATCGTGCGCAGCTATGACCGCGACGTTGACTACTACGTGCCGGCCGCGGAAGTCGAGCGGATCGAACGCGCGCGCCATGCACAACTGCAGGAAGCTGCCTGAACCATGACCCCGACTCTCTCCCCTACCCTGCATCACCCCGGGCACGAGGCCACGCACGACGCGGCGCACCACCATCACGAAGCCAGCTCGCACACCCCGCTGGGGTTCTGGCTCTACCTGATGAGCGATTGCCTGATCTTCGCGGTGCTGTTCGCCACCTTCGGCGTACTGTCCGGGAACACGGCCGGCGGCCCGGGCGGGCGGCAACTGTTCGAGCTGCCGTTCGTGTTCGCCGAGACCATGGTGCTGCTGCTCAGCAGCTACACCTTCGGCCTGGCCATGCTCAGGCAGGACGCGGATGCCGCGCCGCGGATGATCCGCTGGCTGACGGTCACCTTCATGCTCGGCGCGCTGTTTATCGCCATGGAAGTCTACGAGTTCGCGCACCTGCTGCATGAAGGCGCTGGCCCTGGCGGCAGCGCCTACCTGTCGGCCTTCTTCACGCTGGTCGGCACGCACGGCCTGCATGTGACGTCGGGCCTGCTTTGGCTCGCGGTGATGATTCACCAGATCCGGCATTTCGGGCTGGACGATATCGTGCGCCGCCGCCTTGCCTGCCTGAGCCTGTTCTGGCACTTCCTGGACCTGGTCTGGATCTGCGTCTTTACCTTCGTCTACCTGCGGGAATTTGCATGAAATCGTCCCATCTCCATGCCGTGCACGCGGACCAGCCGGCCGCGCATGGCAGCGTGCGCGGCTACACCATCGGACTGCTGCTGTCGGTCGCGCTGACGATGGCCTCGTTTGCGGCGGTGATGACCGGATCCCTGCCAACGCAGTCCGCGATTGCGCTGATCGTCGGCCTTTGTGTCGCGCAGTTGCTGGTGCAGCTCGTGTACTTCCTGCATTTGGGCACCGGTCCCGGCCAGCGCGGCAACACCGCCATCTTTGCCTGTACCGGCTTCCTGATCGTCATCGTCGTGGCCGGCTCGTTGTGGGTGATGCACAACGCCAATATCAACATGATGCCGACCGACATGTCCGTCGAACGGGCACGGGCAAAAGATTAGCGCTTGCGCAAGGAGGCTTTCCACCATGTATGTCTATGACGCCATTGACCAGCAGCTCGTCGACGAACGCGTCGTGCAGTTCGCCGACCAGACGCGCCGCTTCCTGAACGGCCAGCTCACCGAGGACGAATTCCGCGCGCTGCGGCTGCAGAACGGCCTCTATCTCCAGCGCCATGCACCCATGCTGCGTGTCGCGATTCCCTACGGCATGCTGGCGTCCCGGCAGCTGCGCAAGCTCGCGGAGATCGCGCGCCGCTGGGATCGCGGCTACGGGCACTTCAGCACGCGGCAGAACCTGCAGTTCAACTGGCCGCGGCTCGAGGATGCTCCCGCGATTCTCGCGGAGCTGGCCACGGTGCAGATGCACGCGATCCAGACCAGCGGCAACTGCATCCGCAATACCACCACCGATCACTTCGCCGGCATTGCGCCCGACGAACTGGTGAACCCCCTGGTGTGGTGCGAGATCGTCAGGCAATGGTCGATGCTGCATCCCGAGTTCGCCTTCCTGCCGCGCAAGTTCAAGATTGCCATCAGTGGCGCGCGGACGGACCGGGCCGCGGTCGGCGTCCATGACATCGGGCTGCAGGCCGTCGAACAGGACGGCCAGGCCGGCTTCAAGGTCTGGGTCGGTGGCGGCATGGGCCGCACGCCGATGGTGGGCAAGCTGATCAACCCCTTCGTCCCCCGGCAGGACCTGCTGACCTACCTGCAGGCCACGCTGCGCGTCTACAACCTGCACGGCCGCCGCGACAACAAGTATAAGGCGCGCATCAAGATCCTGGTGAAGGACCTGACCCCGGAGGGGTTCCGTGCGCAGGTGGATGAGCAGTGGCAAAGCATCCGTGGGGGGCCGGACACCGTGTCTGAAGGCTTTGTCGCGTCCATCGCCGGGCGCTTCACGATCCCGCCGTATGACCCCGCTGCCGCCGACGAGCCGGACGAGTCAGCCGAACTGGCGAAGACTGACCGCGCCTTCCGCCTCTGGCTGAAAAGCAATGTGCATCGGCACCGGGTGCCTGGCTACGCGGCCGTCACGGCGTCGCTGAAAGCCGCGGGCCAGGCGCCCGGCGACATCACTGCCGACCAGATGGAGATCATGGCCGGCCTGGCCGAGCGCCACGGCTTCGGCGAGCTGCGCGTGTCGCATGAGCAGAACCTGATCCTTGCCGATGTCCGCCGCAGCGGCCTGCACGCCTTGTGGCAGGCGCTGGACGCCGCCGGGCTGGCCACGCCGAACGTGGGCCTGATCACCAACATCATCGCCTGCCCCGGCGGGGACTTCTGCTCGCTGGCCAATGCGGTCTCGATCCCGCTGGCCCAGGCCATCCAGGAGCGCTTCGACGACCTCGACCACGTCCACGACATCGGCGAACTGGACCTGAACATCTCCGGCTGCATCAACTCCTGCGGCCACCACCATATCGGCCACATCGGCATCCTCGGCGTCGACAAGGCCGGCGAAGCCTGGTACCAGATCACCATCGGCGGCAGGCAGAACGGCGGCGACAGCCAGGGCCGCCCGGATGGCGTGGCAGCCGGCGGCGCAGCCATCGGCCGCGTCATCGGGCCGTCCTTTGCGCAGGAGCAGGTTCCGGATGTGGTGGAACGACTGATCGAGACCTACTTGTCGCATCGGGACAGCGAAGCCGAGCGTTTTGTCGACGTGGTCGGCCGCATCGGCATCGAACCATTCCAGCGCGCTGTGTACCCGGACCCTGTCACCGGCGCACAGCGAACTCGCCAGGAGACAGCAAATGCCTGACCCTGACCATTGCCCGATACAGCGGGCTCGCCTTGCCGCGCTGCCAGGCGCTCAGAAGTTCGCCTCGATGGCCATCCTCGCGCCGTCAGGCACCTCGTTCGGTATGACCCGGTGCGCAAGAATTGCATAGCCCCGGGCAGCCGCCACTTCCGTGGGATTGACCAGCCGCTTCGGGCCTCCCAGCCACGCAAAATGATCTCTGCCGTCGTCGCTACGGAACCAGGCAAAGTCGCCGATGCGGTCAAGGCCACGCTTCACCCTCTTCAGCAGCGCCAGGGCTTCCTCTGAAACACCCAGGTGCCGTCCTGTGTCATGAATGACCGTGGCCAGATGGCGGAGCTTGTTGGTCGAGGCGGCGTCCCCATTCGCCGGGCCAGGTAACAACTCGACAACCAGAATTCCCCTGTGCGCAGTGATGCGTGCGTGCTGCATAGATCCTCCCAACGGATGCCTGTCGCCTTGCGACCTCAGGCATTGAGCAAGCAAGTTTTCGGCCAGCCCATTGCCGAAAGTGCAGCTTACAGCCCCCTCATGACATGACGACCAGGGTTGGCATGCGGACGCGACAAAGGGGTGCGGAGATCGACGCAGGCCGGCTCCGCCAGGCCAGGCCGGTTTGCTAACGCCGGTGCGGCGGTACTAGTGCGGTGTTGGTACTGGCCCGGCACTTCGCGCGGACCGTTGGACCGCATGCGTCTTGCAAGGCATGATCGCATCAGCACAAGCCGCCACGCCTGTGGCAAGGCGCTACCCTATCCTTGCTGTTGGAAGCTTCGCGCGGGAATCCTGCCGTCGGGCGTAGGAATGGGCCGTTAGTCAGTCCTGGCGGGTGGGCGGCATGCGCGCGTTGGTCAATTCCGGTCAGAGGGACGCTCCCCGTCTGGGTCCACCGATTACATTCCTGGAGAATTCGAATGAAGAACGCTAGCGCAGTTTCCGCTCCGGTAGCCGGGATGTTAATGTGCCTTTGCATCGGCAATGCCCACGCCGTCGGCATGGAGGTGTCGTCCACCTCGTACGCCGAGGGCGCCACGATCGCTACGCAGTATGCGCATGACGGCGTCGGCGGCGACCAGAAGCCCTGCGGCGGCAAGGGCGTGTCGCCGCAGGTCTCGTGGTCGAAGCTTCCCGCGGGCGCGAAGTCCGTCGCCGTCCTGATGTACGACATGGACGGCAACGCCGGTCTCGGGGTCTCGCATTGGGTCGCCTACAACATTGCCGCGAATCACGGTCAACTGAAGGAAGGCGAAGGCAAGGCGGACGGGCCTGGCATCACGGTCGGCAAAAACGTGCGTGGCGAGGCGGGGTACCGCGGCCCCTGCGCGCCGGCCGGGGAGACGCCACACCACTACGTGATTACGGTCATCGCGACGGACCTGGCACCAAACCTGCCTCCGGGCATGACGCGCGACGAACTGATGGGCGCGCTCAAGGGACATGCACTGGAGGCGCAGAGCCATGTCGGCCGGTTTGGGCGTTGAAGGGCCGTTGATGCCTTGCCGCCGGCATGGGGCGCGCCGCGACGTCGATATCGCGGCGAATGCCCGACGCGGTCTCAGGGCTTGCCTACCGCCTTCGACACGAACTGCGCGGCTACCGCGACCTTCCCCAGGTCAATGCCAGTCTGAAGACCCATGTCCTCCAGCAGTCTGAGCAGGGATTCGGTCGCCACATTCCCGGTTGCCCCTTTGGCGTAGGGGCAACCGCCGAGGCCCGCGACAGACGAGTGGAAGATCCGGATACCTGCCTCGAGGCTGGCGACGACGTTCGCCAGCGCGTGGCCATAGGTATCGTGGAAATGCCCTGACAGCGCTTCGGTCGGGAATTCCGTCGAGGCAGCGCGCATCACCTCCCTCACCTTCTGCGGCGTGCCAACGCCGATCGTATCGGCAATATCGATCTCGTCGCAGCCCAGCTCACGCATGCCGCGCACCACCTCCGCCACCGCGCCGGCAGGAACCTCCCCCTGATAGGGGCATCCCAACGCGCAGGACACGCTGGCACGCAGGCGCAGGCCATGCGCCTTCGCGGCCGCGGCCACCGGCGCGAAGCGAGCCATCGACTCGGCAATCGAGCAATTGATGTTCTTCTGCGAGAATGCCTCGCTCGCGGCACCAAAGATCACGACCTCGTCGACGCCAGCGGCCAGCGCGGCCTCGAGGCCCTTCATGTTCGGCGTCAGCGCCGAGTAGAGGGTCCCGGGACGCC
Organism: Cupriavidus sp. LA-1; assembly: GCF_055385985.1. Classification (NCBI taxonomy): domain Bacteria; kingdom Pseudomonadati; phylum Pseudomonadota; class Betaproteobacteria; order Burkholderiales; family Burkholderiaceae; genus Cupriavidus; species Cupriavidus sp. LA-1. The sequence goes on from NZ_AP031387.1 coordinate 2,176,675, forward strand.
GCCGGATGCCGGCCATCACCTGCGCCCCGTCGGCCATCTGCGGCACCCATTTGGGCGACACGAACGACGCTGCCTCGATGTTCACGAATCCGGCGTCGGAGAGCTGGTCGATCAGTGCCACCTTGGTCCCGGTCGGCACCAGGATCTTTTCGTTCTGCAAGCCGTCGCGGGGACCGACCTCGACGACCTTGACGAAATCCGCATGCATAGTGCGCCTCCCTGGCAGCTTCAGGCGTTGAACGCCAGGAGTTGGGCACCCTCTGTCACCTGCTCGCCGATGCCGTACAGCACTTCGCTGACGACGCCGTCGGCCGGCGCACAGATGGTGTGCTCCATCTTCATCGCCTCCATCACCAGCAGCGGCGCGCCGCGCGTGACGGCGCTGCCGGCTTCGACCATCACGGCGATAACCTTGCCCGGCATCGGCGCGGTGAGCTTGCCGCCCTCGCCTTCGGCCTCGCCGGCATGGGCCAGCGGGTCAATCCGGGTCAGTGCCACGTGCCGGCCGGCATGGAAGACATGGAACTCGTCGGCTTCCGCATGCACCTGTCCGTGCACGCGCCGGGTGCCGAGGTCGATGCGGATGTCGTCGGCCTGGCAGGCAGCGGTAAATGGAGCGGCCTGGTCCGCGTAAGTCAGGGTGCTGCCGCGCTCATTGGTGTTCAAGGTCACGTGGAGCAACTGATCGCCGTAGGCGAACTTCAGCGTGCGCGACGCCCCGCCGTTGAGCCGCCACGCCCCGCCATGGGTCCACGGCGAATGCTGGTCGGCGGCATCGATGCGGCGCTCGCGCGTCTCGCGGTCCAGCAGCGCCGCCACCGCCAGCGCGATGATCTCCATGCCGACCGGCGCCGGCGGCGGGAACAGGATCTTCTCGTTGCGCTCGATCAGGCCGGTATCGAGATCCGCCGTGCGGAAGGCCTGTGACGACACCAGCCGCTGCAGGAAGGCCACGTTGGTCGACAGCCCCACCACGTGGTAGGCCGCCAATGCCTGGCGCATGCGCGCCAGCGCCTCGTCGCGATCCTTGCCCCACACGATCAGCTTGGCGATCATCGGGTCGTAGAACGGGCTGATGGTGTCGCCCTCGCGCACGCCGGCGTCAATGCGGATACCCGCCGGGCCGTGCGCATCACCGCCACGCATGAACTGCACCGCCGGCGGCGTGCGCAGGAAGCGCAGCGTGCCGGTGGACGGCAGGAACTGCTTGTCGGGATTCTCCGCGTAGATACGCGCTTCCAGCGCATGGCCGTCGATGCGCAACTGCTCCTGCGTCAGCGGCAGCGCCTCGCCGGCGGCGACGCGCAGCTGCCATTCGACCAGGTCCTGCCCGGTGATCATCTCGGTGACCGGATGCTCCACCTGCAGGCGTGTGTTCATCTCCATGAAGTAGAACGAGCCGTCCTGGTTGGCGATGAACTCCACCGTGCCGGCGCCGACGTAGCCCACGGCCTTGGCCGCGGCGACAGCCGCTTCGCCCATCGCGCGGCGGCGCTCCCCGGTCATGCCTGGCGCCGGCGCCTCTTCCAGCACCTTCTGGTGGCGCCGCTGCACCGAGCAGTCGCGCTCGAACAGGTAGACGCAGTTGCCGTGGGTATCGGCAAATACCTGGATCTCGATATGGCGCGGGCGCGTCAGGTACTTCTCCACCAGCACCTTGTCGTCGCCGAAGCTGGCCGACGCCTCGCGCTTGACCGAGGCCAGCGCGGCCTCGAAGCCGTCGCCCGACTCGACCACGCGCATGCCCTTGCCGCCGCCACCGGCGCTTGCCTTGAGCAGCACCGGGTAGCCGATGCGGTCGGCCTCGCGGCGCAGCAGCGCCGGATCCTGGTCCTCGCCGTGGTAGCCCGGCACCAGCGGCACCGCGGCCTTTTCCATCAACTGCTTGGCCGCGCTCTTGCTGCCCATCGCGTGGATGGCCGATGCGGGCGGGCCGATGAAGACCAGCCCTGCCGCGGCGCAGGCCTCGGCAAAGGCTTCGTTCTCGGACAGGAAGCCATAGCCCGGGTGGATGGCCTGGGCGCCGGTCTCCTTCGCCATCTCGATGATGTGGTCGGCACGCAGGTAGCTGTCGCGCGCGGCCGCGCCGCCGATATGCACGGCCTCGTCGCAGAAGGCGACGTGGCGCGCATCGGCGTCGGCATCCGAGTACACCGCGACGGTGCGGATGCCGAGCCGGCGGCAGGTGGCGGCCACGCGGCAGGCGATCTCGCCGCGGTTTGCGATCAGGACTTTGTTGAACATGACTTCGCCTTTCGCTCCACGCTCGGGAGCGTTCTTAACAACGATTCTGGGTGGTGCCCTGGAGACTGGCAGGCTTACATGCGGAACACGCCGAACTTCATGTCGTCGATCGGCGCATTGAGGCTGGCCGACAGACCCAGCCCCAGCACCGTGCGCGTCTGCGCCGGGTCGATCACGCCGTCATCCCACAGCCGCGCGCTGGCGTAGTACGGATGCCCCTGGTGCTCGTACTGGTCGCGGATCGGCTGCTTGAAGGCGTCTTCTTCCTCGGCGCTCCACTTGCCGCCCTTTGCTTCGATACCATCCCGGCGCACCGTGGCCAGCACGCTCGCCGCCTGCTCGCCGCCCATCACCGAGATGCGCGCATTCGGCCACATCCACAGGAAGCGCGGCGAGTACGCACGCCCGCACATGCCGTAGTTGCCCGCGCCGAACGAGCCGCCGATGATCACCGTGAACTTGGGCACCTGCGCCGTGGCCACCGCCGTCACCATCTTGGCGCCGTTGCGGGCAATGCCTTCGTTCTCGTACTTGCGGCCCACCATGAAGCCGGTGATGTTCTGCAGGAACACCAGCGGGATCTTGCGCTGGCAGCACAGCTCGATAAAGTGCGCGCCCTTGAGTGCGGACTCCGAGAACAGGATGCCGTTGTTGGCAATGATGCCGACCGGGTAGCCCCAGATGCGCGCGAAGCCGCATACCAGCGTGGTGCCGTAGCGCGCCTTGAACTCGTCGAACTCGGAGCCGTCGACGATGCGCGCGATCACCTCGCGCACGTCGTAGGGCTTGCGCGTGTCGGTGGGGATCACACCGTACAGCTCCTGCACCGGGTACAGCGGCTCTACCGGCTCGTGCAGGCGGATCTGGTCGGGCTTGCGCCGGTTCAGGTGCTGCACGATATTGCGCGCCAGGCTCAGCGCATGATGGTCGTTCTGCGCGAAGTAGTCGGCCACGCCGGACAGGCGGGTGTGCACGTCGGCGCCACCCAGGTCTTCCGCGCTGACTTCCTCGCCGGTGGCGGCCTTCACCAGCGGCGGGCCGCCCAGGAAGATGGTGCCCTGGTTCTTGACGATGATGGACTCGTCGCTCATCGCCGGCACATAGGCGCCGCCGGCGGTGCAGGAGCCCATTACCACCGCGATCTGCGGGATGCCCTGCCTGGACAGGTTGGCCTGGTTGTAGAAGATGCGGCCGAAGTGGTCGCGGTCGGGGAATACATCGTCCTGGTTCGGCAGGTTGGCGCCGCCGGAATCCACCAGGTAGATGCATGGCAGGTTGTTCTGCTCGGCGATCTCCTGTGCCCGCACATGCTTCTTGACCGTCAGCGGGTAGTAAGTGCCGCCCTTGACGGTGGCGTCGTTGCAGACGATCACGCATTCCTGGCCGGCCACGCGGCCGATGCCGGTGATGATGCCGGCGCCGGGCGCGGCATTGTCGTACATGTCGTACGCGGCCAGCTGCGACAGCTCCAGGAACGGCGTACCCGGATCGAGCAGTTGCTGCACGCGCTCGCGCGGCAGCAGCTTGCCGCGCGACAGGTGCTTGTCACGGGCCGCCTCGCCGCCGCCTTCGGCCAGCTTCGCGATCCTGGCTTCCAGGTCGGCGACCAGGGCCTGCATTGCTTGCGCATTGGTCTTGAACGCTTCGGAGCGGGCGTTCAGCTTGGTTTCTATTGCCGCCATAAGGGCCTCGGGCAGTCGGTTGTTGGTTGTGGTCAGTCAGCGCGCTCAGGCCGTCCTGGATTCGCCAAGGTTCAGGTCACGCATCATCTGGTCGCGCATCACGAACTTCTGCACCTTGCCGGTCACGGTCAGGGGCATCTCATCGACAAAGCGGATGTAGCGCGGGATCTTGTAATGGGCGATCTGGTCACGGCAAAACGACCGGATCTCGTCCTCGGTGGCGCTTTCGCCCGGCTTGAGCACGATCCACGCGCACACCTCCTCGCCATACTTCGGGTCGGGCACGCCGAACACCTGCACGGCCTGGATCTTGGGATGGCGGAACAGGAATTCCTCGATCTCGCGTGGGTAGATGTTTTCGCCGCCGCGGATCAGCATGTCCTTCACGCGGCCGACGATATTGCAGTAGCCCTCGTCGTCGATGGTGGCGAGGTCGCCCGTGTGCATCCAGCCGTCGCGGATGGATTCGGCGGTGCGGGCCTCGTCGTCCCAGTAGCCCAGCATCACCGAGTAACCGCGCGTGCACAGCTCGCCCTTCTCGCCCACCGGCACGGTGGCGCCGGTGGCGTCGACGATCCTCACTTCCAGGTGCGGCTGGATGCGGCCCACGGTGGTGGTGCGCTTGTCGAGCGGGTCGGTGGTGCTGCTCTGGAACGAGACCGGGCTGGTCTCGGTCATGCCGTAGGCGATCGTCACCTCGGACATATGCATCTGCGCCACCACGCGCTTCATGGTCTCGATCGGGCACGGCGAGCCGGCCATGATGCCGGTGCGCAGCGAAGAGAAATCGTAGTCGCCGAAGCGCGGGTGGTCGAGCTGCGCAATGAACATCGTCGGCACGCCGTGCAGCGCGGTGCAGCGCTCTTCGCTGACGGCCTGCATGGTCGCTTCCGGGTCAAAGGCCTCGCCGGGGAATACCATCGCCGCGCCGGTCGAGACGCAGGCCAGCACCGACAGCACCATGCCGAAGCAGTGGTAGAACGGCACCGGGATGCATAGCTTGTCCTGCTCGGAGAAGCGCATCGCCATGGCGATGTAGCGCGCATTGTTGATGATATTGCGATGCGTGAGCGTGGCGCCCTTGGGTGCGCCGGTGGTACCGCTGGTGAACTGCACGTTGATCGGGTCATGCCGGTCGAGCTGCGCGGTGAGGGCGTCCAGCGTTTCACGCGCCACGCCCTCCCCCTTGGCCATCACCTCGGCATAGCGGATCATGCCGGGCGTCTCATCTTCACCCATGCGGATCACCCAGCGCAGCGACGGCAGGCGCGCGGCCTGCAAGGCACCCGGCTCGCTGGTCGCCAGTTCCGGCGCCAGCGCCTGCAGCATCTCCAGGTAGCGCGAGGTCTTGAAGGCCTCGGCCGCGACGATCGCCTTGACGCCGACCTTGTTCAGCGCGTACTCGAGCTCGGCCAGCCGGTAGGCCGGGTTGATATTGACCAGCACCAGCCCCAGCCGCGCGGTGGCGAACTGCGTCACCAGCCACTCGACCCGGTTGGGCGACCAGATGCCGACGCGATCTCCCCTCACCAGCCCCAGCGCATGCAGGCCCGCTGCCAGCGCATCGATCGCCCCGGCGAACTCGCGCCAGTTCCAGCGCACGCCCTGCTCGCGGAACACCACTGCTTCGCGCTCAGGGAAAGCGGCCACGGTCTGCGCCAGGAACGCCGGCACGGTCTGCTCGGAAAGCGGAATACTGGTGTCGCCGCGCACATGCGACAGCCCGCCGATCGGCAGAATGGTGTGAAGCGGCTCTCCCTGCGTCTTCATACTTGTCTCCAAAGCTCGTCGTGTTTCGTGCCTGATGTTTCTTGAGCTTAGCTCAATTTTTCGACTGCCACCAGATTCCAGACCATTTCAGGGGTTTACCCCTAAAAATCGATCCCACCCCGCCAGATGTATGCTTTGCGGTATTGGCCATGGAGGCCGAATGATGGAAAGGTATACGGTGCCCGGGAAAAATTCAATAGGTACTTGAGTGTTACTCAAGTTACCAGGAAAAGGAGTACCATGGCATCACATGGAGCGCGCACGCAGCCTCGGCAGCCTGCATCCCTCGCGCCGCGGCCAGACGGGCGCGGCCTATAATTCCGCCTTTCCGCCAGCTGGGCTCAGACACATGGAAGAGATCACCACCCCTCGCCGCGTACCGGCCGGCGCCAAGGCGGAACAGCGCATCCGCGACATCCTGCGCGTCAGCCGCGAGGTGTTCGCCGAACTGGGCTACGAACGCGCCACGACCACCGAGATTGCCCAACGCCTGGGCATCTCCGAGGCAACGGTCTTCACCTACTTCCATGGCAAGCGCGCGCTTTGCGTGCGGGTGATCGAGGACTGGTACGACGAGATCATCGATGCCATCGAGCAAGGCATGCCCCGCGGCCAAAGCACCAGGGCGCAACTGGCGTTCTATGTCAGGACGCACCTGCAGCTGTTCCTGATCCAGGGGACCGGCCTGTGCGCCCTGGTGCTGTCGGAAGGCCGGGCCAAGGGGCCGGACCTCGGCGAGATGTTCGTACCGCTGCAACGCCGCTATACGGCCCCGCTGATGGACCTGCTGGCGCGCGGCAGGGAGAATGGCGAGATTCGCGACGACCTGCCGCTGAGCCTGATGCGCTCCGCCATTCTCGGGCCGATGGAGCATATCCTCTGGGATGCGATCGCGCGCGAGCGCGAAGTCGATATCGACAAGACCGCCAGCGACATGGTGGCCTTGCTGTGGCCCGCATTGCTGCCGGTCAATGTCGAGGTGGAAAAACTGCGCGCCTTCTATGGCGAAGTCGGCGCGGCGCTGAGGAAGGCCGAAGGCGCCTGACCGCCTGGCCGGCTTGAGCGGCCGGTGGAAGCCGATGTACCGGAGATTGCGACATGGCCATCCAGCTCAACCACACCATCGTCTTTTCTCATGACAAGCAGGCATCCGCGGACTTCCTCTGCGAGATCCTCGGGCGTCCCCCGGCCAAGCCGTTCGGGCCGTTTCTCGGCGTACGGCTCGACAACGATGTCACCCTGGACTTCATGGACGCGCAAGGCGATGTGGCCCTGCAGCACTATGCCTTCCTGGTCAGCGACGCCGAATTCGATCAGGGCTTTGCCCGCATCCGCGCACGCAACCTGACGTACTGGGCGGACCCGTACCGCCGCCGCCCCGGCGAGGTCAACACCGACGATGGCGGCCGCAGGATCTACTTCGAGGATCCGAGCAAGCACTTTCTGGAAATCTTCACGAGGGCCTGAGTTGCAGGCGCCGGCTGCCGTGGGCCTTTGAAGAGACACTGGCGCCCGGCCACACCCGCTCGGCGCTTTTCAGCGTTTACTGCGCTTGGTTGACGCGGTTGCACCCCATAAAATGAAGTTGCGCCTTGGAACGCGGCCCTGGTTTCTGCCGCAGCAAAGGAGGATGTCATGGAACTTCATATGCAATCGCATCGCTACACGCACCGGTGGCCGGACTGGCGTGCGGCGGCGCTGGCGGGCATTGTCGCCGGGGTGGTATTCCTGGTGCTCGACCTGCTGGCGGCCATGTTGATGGGGGCCAGCGTCTGGAAAACGCTGACCATGATCGGCGCCATCCTGCTGGGCCCGGATGTGCTGACGCAAACCGCCACCTTCCAGATGAGCGTGCTGCTGGCGGCCGTGGTGGTCCACTTCGTACTCTCGGTCGTGTTCGCGCTGATCCTGGCGACGATCATGGCGCCCTTCCATTTCGATTCGAGCGTCGGCATGGCCTCGGTGGTGGGAGCGCTGTTCGGCCTGGGCTTGTTGCTGGTGAACTTTTACGGAATGACCGCCGTCTTCCCATGGTTTGCCGAAGCGCGAGGCTGGGTGACCGCCATTGCCCACATCGTGTTCGGCCTGGTCGCGGCCGACTCGTACCTGAAACTGGAGCGGCATGCTGATACGCCTGCGGGCGCATAGGAAACCGGAGCCCGGCAGCGAACAGCGGCAAGGTGCGTGATCCATGCAGACCGCCGCCTACCCCTATCAGCCCGTGCGTGAGCGGGGCACGCTGATGTGCTTCCTGCTGGCCTTGCTCATGCACCTGCTGCTGGGCGTCCTGCTCTATTACGGCGTGCGCTGGCACAGCGCGGCGCCCGAGGGCGTCGCGGCCGAGTTGTGGGAACCTATCCCCGAAGCCACAACCCCGGAGCCGGCGACCAGGGCAGCGCCAGCGCCAAAGCCGGTCGAAGAGGAAGAGGCCGATATCTCGCTGCAGGAAAAGCAGCGCAAGGCCGCGCTTGCCGCGCGCGAGCAAGAGCAGGCGCGGCTGCGCGAGAGCGAGGCGCGCGCCGAAGCCGCCCGCAAAGAGGATGCGCAACGCAAGGCGACGGAAGCGCAGCGCCAGGCCAGCAACGCCCAGCGCCAGAGCGAACTGGCGCGGTTGCGGGCGCAGGCGGGCGGCACCAGCGCCGCGGCCAACGCCGGGTCCGGCTCCGGCGCCTCCGCAAAGGCTTCATCCGGCTATGCCGAGCGCGTGCGGCAACGGGTCAAGCCGAACATCATCTTCAACGAAGACCTCCCCGGCAACCCGGCGGCGGTGGTGGCCGTGAGCATGGCGCCAGACGGCTCGCTGCTGTCCACGCGCCTTGCCAAGTCAAGCGGCAATGCCAGCTGGGACAACGCCGTGCTGCGCGCGGTGCAGCGATCCGACCCGCTGCCACGCGACACCAACGGCGTCGCCCCTTCCAACATCCTCATTACCTTCTGGCCCAAGGACCAGGGCGGATAGCCGGGCCGCTTCCCGCGCCACGGCAGGCCGGAATCGCCCCCTCAATCTCGCTTTCGGCACGATTTGAGCATTGTATTCTAAATTTACGCAAATTTTAGGAATAGGATTACAATCGCAGCCAATCTGGAAGGAAAATTCGCATGCATGTGCTCCCGGCCCGCCAATATCATGAATAGACAAGAACAAGCCGACGGAGCCCGTCATGCCAACCGCATCCCCCCTTACTGCCGCACGCCCGGTCAATGCACCTCCCCTGCCCCTGCCGGCCGCACCGCTCGACCAGCTGGCGCTGGACCTGGCGGGCATTTTCGCCAACAGCGCGCGCATGGTGGCCAGCCAGATCGCATCACACCTGACCGACACCGACACCCTGCTGGCCGCATTGCCGCCGGGCGCCTTGCTCGGCTCGCCGGAAACCTATACCCGGCACCTGGTCTATGGCGATCCGATGGAGCGCTTCTCCGCCATGGTGCTGGTCTGGCGCCCGGGGCAGGCGAGCCCCGTGCACGGCCATCGCACCTGGTGCGCCTACCGCGTGCTGCGCGGCACGCTGACCGAGCGGCATTACCAGTGGGATGCCGCCAGCCGGCACGCGCGCCATACCAATACCGTCATGCGCACGGCCGGCGATACCTTCAGCGTGCCAAGCGGGCTGCAGCACATCCATGCGCTCGGCAATACCAGCGACGAGATCGCCGTGTCCCTGCATCTCTATGGTGTCAGCCGCGACCATATTGCTACCGGCGTGAACCTGCTGGTGCCCACCGCCGACGCCTAGCCGCACACAGCGCAGGGTGCGGCCGGCGCCCCACCCTCACCTGACCGCTACGCGCCATGGACCGCTACGACAAACAGATCCTTGCCATCCTGCAGGAAGACGCCACCGTGCCGGTGGCGGAAATCGGGGAGCGCGTCGGGCTCAGCTCGACGCCATGCTGGCGCCGCATCCAGAAGCTGGAAGAAGCCGGCCTGATCCGCAAGCGCGTGGCGCTGCTGGACGCCGGCAAGCTCAATGCCGGCGTCACCGTCTTCGTGTCGGTCCGGACCAGCCAGCACAACGTGAACTGGCTCAACCAGTTCCACGGGCTGGTGTCGTCGATCCCGGAAGTGACCGAGTTCTATCGCATGGCAGGCGACACGGATTACCTGCTGCGCGTGGTGGTGCCCGATATCGCCGCCTACGACCGCGTCTACAAGAAGCTGATCCATGGGGCGGAACTGGCCGATGTCAGCTCCAGCTTTGCCATGGAGCAGATCAAATACACCACGGCCCTGCCGCTCGACTATGCCTGAGGCCGCACTTGCGCTGTTTCCGCGCCAGCGGCCAGCCCGTCGGGACTAGCAATTTGCGCCATTTCGGCGCATTTTCTCGTTTCAAAAACGCGAAAACCGCCCTCCAGGTCATTTTGTCGCCAGGCGATCTCTGTCATCCAACCTGCTGCGACGCATCAATAGCTGTAGAATATGCGGCCCCTATTCAAACGGTCGCGGCGTCCGGTTTTTGGCCCTCGCCCCACCGATACCCCCCGCGAGCCTTGACAGCAGGTCCGAAAACGCACGCCATCGTGCGCACTGCCGTCGAAACGCGATGCACGAAGGAAACCGTAGTAGATGACAAGCGGCGCACAACGAACGGCAGCCAAAACACGAGCAACAGCGGTCAAAGACACTGGCCAGACCAACACGGCGCCGACGGCGCAGACTGATACCGCGGCGGAAGCCACGGCGCGCAGCCAGCAACTGCGCGCCCTGATCCAGCTGGGCAGGCAGCGCGGCTACCTGACCCACGCGGATATCAGCGACCACCTGCCGGAGAACTTCACCGACACGGCGGCGATGGAAAGCATCGTCAGCACGTTCGCCGAGATGGGCGTGAAGATCTACGAGCAGACGCCGGATGCCGAGACGCTGCTGCTGAGCGACGCCCCGGTGGTGGCCTCGGACGAGCAGGCCGAGGAAGAGGCCGAGGTGGCGCTGGCGACCGTGGACTCCGAGTTTGGCCGGACCACCGACCCGGTGCGCATGTATATGCGCGAGATGAGCTCGGCAACGCTGCTCACGCGCAAGCAGGAAGTCGAGATCGCCAAGCGGATCGAGGATGGCCTGAACAATATGGTGCATGCCATCTCGGCCTGCCCGTTCACCGTCGCCGCCATTCTGGAGCTGTCGGCCAAGGTCGCCAGCAACGAAATCAGCATCGACGACGTGGTCGACGGCCTGAGCGACGAGAGCATTGCCGAGCCTGTGGCCGCGTCGGCCGCTGACGAGGCCGACGACACCATCGACAGTGCCGACGAGGCCGATGACGATGCCGACGACGCCGCTGACGAAGGCGGCAGCCAGCAGAGCGCCGAAGCCGACCTGGCCAAGCTGCGCGACGAATGCATGAAGCGCTTTGCGCGCGTCGCCGAGCAATTCGAGCGCATGCGCGAGGAAAGCGAAGCCCACGGCACGGCGTCGGCAGCCTTCCTGGCCGCGCGGGATGCGGTGCGCGAGGAACTGCGCACGATCCGCTTCACCGCGCGAACCATCGAGCGCCTGTGCGCCAACGTCCAGGCCATGGTCGACGAGGTCCGCGTGGTCGAGCGCCAGGTCGTCCAGCTGCTGGTCGAGCGCTGCGGGATGGAGCGTGAGGACGTCGTTGCCCGCTTCCCCGGCAATGAAACCAACCTCGCCTGGGGCCAGGATCTTGTCGCCGAATCGCGCCCGTACAGCGCGGCGGTCGCGCGCGCGCTGCCGGACCTTGAGGCGCATCAGCAAAAGCTGATCGACATCCAGGCCCGCGCCGCCCTGTCGCTGCCCGAACTGAAGACCGTCAACCGCAAGATGCTGGCCGCCGAGCGGCAGATGCGCCAGGCCAAGCATGAGATGACGCAGGCCAACCTGCGCCTGGTGATCTCGATTGCCAAGAAGTACACCAACCGCGGGATGCAGTTCCTGGACCTGATCCAGGAGGGCAACATCGGCCTGATGAAGGCGGTCGACAAGTTCGAGTATCGCCGCGGCTGGAAATTCTCGACCTACGCCACGTGGTGGGTCCGCCAGGCCGTCACGCGCGCGATCGCCGACCAGGCCCGGACCATCCGGGTGCCGGTGCACATGATCGAGCAGATCAACAAGCTCAATCGCCTGTCGCGCGAGATCATGCAGCAGACCGGCAAGGAACCCGATCCGGCGGTGCTGGCCGAGCGCCTTGACATGACCGAGGACAAGGTCCGCTCGATCATGAAGATCGCAAAGGAGCCGGTGTCGATGGAAACCCCGGTCGGCGAGGATGGCGATACCAGCCTGGGCGACATGATTGCCGACTCGGACACGGCCACGCCGGCCGACGCCGCGCTGCAGGCCGGCCTGCGTGCCGTGGTGCGCGAGATGCTCGATGAACTCTCGCCGCGTGAAGCCAAGGTGCTGCGCATGCGTTTTGGCATCGACATGTCGACCGACTACACGCTGGAGGAAGTCGGCAAGCAGTTCGATGTCACGCGCGAGCGGATTCGCCAGATCGAAAGCAAGGCCATGAAGAAGCTGCGGCATCCCAGCCGCGCGGATCAGCTGATCACCTACCTGCGTGACGCGTGATACTTGCCGGCAATACCAGCTTGGCCGACTGACACAGCGCAGACAGGGTAATGCTGTTCAATTAGGGCTCGTCGTTCCCGCGCAGGCGGGAATGACGGTAGTGGGACACCTTAACTGAACGGCGTTGCAGCGCAGACAGGAGCTTTTGGATGACTGACTCGAACCTATCTTTCTTCGGCAGGGTCTCGCTTGCCGTGGGCACCTTCTTCGCCATCCTTGGCAACCGTGAGCTCGCGGCCGGTATCAAGCGCCTGCGTGACGGTGAAGGATTCGCCCCGGTGCCGGCGCCCGCGCCTGCGTCAGCACCCGCCCCGGTGGCGGAAGCCGCCGCGCCAGTGCTGAAGGAGGCCAGCCCGGTGGCGGCCCTTCAGTTGCTGGGATTGCTCCAGCGCGACGCGCGCTTTGTCGACTTCGTCGAGGAAGACATCGCGCGCTATGCCGACGCCGAGATCGGCGCCGCCGCCCGCCTGGTGCACGATGGCTGCCGCGCGGTGCTGCGCGAGCATTTCACCATCCGGCCGGTGCGCGAGGAAGCCGAGGGCAGCCGCGTGACGCTGGCCGACGGCTTTGACGCCAGCGCCATCCGCCTGACCGGCAACGTGGTCGGCAGCGCGCCGTTCCATGGCAGCATCAGCCACCGCGGCTGGAAGGTCGCGGAAGTGCGCCTGCCGCGCGTGGCCGAGCGCCATGACGCCACGGTGATCGCCCCGGCCGAGGTGGAGCTATGAGCGACGCACGCTATGCCATCGGCATCGACCTGGGCACGACCCATAGCGCCGTTTCCTATGTCGACCTGGCCGCCAGCGATGGCGAGAAGACCAGCCAGCGCGTCCTGCCCGTCACGCAGCTGACCGCGCCCGGCGCCGTCGAAGACCTCGACCTGCTGCCCTCCTTCCTGTACCTGCCCCACGCCAGCGAACTGGCCCCGGGCGACCTGCGGCTGCCGTGGAACGCCGAGCGCGATTTCGCCGTGGGCGAACTGGCGCGCAGCCGCGGCGCGGCCACGCCGATCCGCCTGGTGTCGAGCGCCAAGAGCTGGCTGTGCCATCCCGGCGTCGACCGCCGCTCGCCGATCCTGCCCAACGACGCGCCGCCCGAGGTGACGCGCGTGTCGCCGCTGGAAGCTTCGGTGCGCTACCTGACGCACCTGCGCGAAGCCTGGGATCAGGCCCACCCCGACGCGCCGTTCGGCGAGCAGGACGTCACCGTGACAATTCCGGCATCGTTCGACCCGGCAGCGCGCGAACTGACGGCCGAGGCCGCCGCCGCGGCCGGCTATGCCCGCATGACCCTGCTCGAGGAACCCCAGGCTGCGCTGTACAGCTGGATCCAGAAGAGCGGCGGCCAGTGGCGCAAGCAGGTACAGGTCGGCGACGTCATCCTGGTGGTGGACGTCGGCGGCGGCACCACCGACCTGTCGCTGATCGCCGTGATCGAGCGCGAGGGCAACCTTGAACTGCATCGGATCGCGGTCGGCGACCATATCCTGCTCGGCGGCGACAACATGGACCTGGCGCTGGCCCACGTGGTGGCGCGCAAGCTGGCCGCCCAGGGCACCCAGGCCGACCCGTGGCAACTGCGCGCGCTGACCTATGCCTGCCGCGCGGCCAAGGAAACCCTGCTGACCGACCCGGCCACCGACACCGTGCCGCTGGTCGTGCCGAGCCGCGGCTCCAAGCTGATTGGCGGCTCGATCCGCACGGACCTGACCCGCGCCGAGCTGACCCAGACCATCCTGGAAGGTTTCTTCCCGCAAGTCGAGGCCTCGGCCCGCCCGGTGAGCCGGGCCCGCGCCGGCCTGACCCAGCTGGGCCTGCCCTATGCGCAGGATGCCGCCGTCACGCGGCACCTGGCCGCGTTCCTGGGCCGCCAGGTGGCGGCACTGGCCGAAGTCGAAGGCCTGCAAGGCGTACAGCCGGAAGGCGCGACCTTCCTGCACCCGACCGCCGTCCTGTTCAATGGCGGCGTATTCAAGTCGGGCCTGCTGGCGGAGCGCATCGTGCAGACGCTCAACGGCTGGCTGGCCGCGGAAGGCGCGGCCCCGGCCCGCCTGCTTGACGGCGCCGAGCTGGACCTGGCCGTGGCACGCGGCGCCGCCTATTACGGCTACGTGCGGCGCGGCAAGGGGGTGCGGATTCGTGGCGGCACCGCGCGCTCGTACTATATCGCCGTGGAATCTTCGATGCCGGCCGTGCCTGGCTTCGAACCGCCGATCCAGGCCCTGTGCGTGGCGCCGTTCGGCATGGAAGAAGGCACCGAGGCCGAACTGCCGCCGCAGGAATTCGGCCTGGTGGTGGGCGAACCCGTGCACTTCCGTTTCTTTGGTTCGTCGGTGCGCCGCCAGGACCAGGTCGGCACCCTGCTGGACTATTGGGGGCCGGAGGAACTGCAGGAACTGGAAGAAATCCAGGCAACCCTGCCCGCCGAAGGCCGCACCGAGGGCGAAGTGGTACCGGTCAGGCTGCATGCGCGGGTGACCGAGGCCGGCACGCTGGAACTCGAGGCCGTGCCGCGCGGTGGCGCCGAGCGCTGGAAGGTAGAGTTCGACGTGCGCGGCAACGCCGATGCCTGAAGCCGCGAATCCGGCGACGAAGCAATATGTCGTCGGCATTGATTTAGGCACCAGCAATACGGTCGTCGCCTATGCGAAGGCCGGATCCGACGATATCCGCGTCTTCGATATCGACCAGCTGGTCAGCCCGGGCGAGGTCGCTGCGCGCCCCCTGCTGCCCTCGGTGCGCTACCACGCGGCGCCGGGCGAGCTCAGCGGCGATGACCTGCAGCTGCCCTGGCAATCCGCCGCCAGCGCGGCCGCGCGCCGGACCGTGTTCGGCCGCCTGGCCGCGACGCTCGGCGCGCAGGTACCGGGGCGCCTGGTGGCCAGCGCAAAGAGCTGGCTGTCGCATGCGTCAGTCGACCGCACCGCGCCCATCCTGCCGTGGGGCGGGGACGACGATCTCGACAAGATTTCGCCGGTGGTCGCCAGCGCCAGCTACCTGGGCTATGTGTGCGCGGCATGGAACCACCGCTTTCCCGATGCCAGGCTCGAGGACCAGGACGTGGTCCTCACCGTGCCCGCCTCGTTCGACGAAGGCGCGCGTGCGCTGACGCTGGAGGCCGCACGCCTGGCCGGGCTGCCCGCCCTGCGCCTGCTCGAGGAGCCGCAGGCCGCGCTCTACGACTGGCTGTTCCACCATCGCCAGACCCTGGACACTGACCTGGCGCAAACCCGCCTGGTGCTGATCTGCGACGTGGGCGGCGGCACCACCGACCTCACCCTGATCCGGGTGGAGATGCAGGACGGCCAGCCGCAGCTGACCCGCATCGGCGTGGGCAACCACCTGATGCTCGGTGGCGACAACATGGACCTGGGCCTGGCGCACCTGGCCGAAGCGCGCCTGGGGGCCGGCGACACGGCGCAGGCCCGGCTGTCGGCGGCCAGCCTGTCGCAACTGGTCGCACGCTGCCGCGCCGCCAAGGAGCAATTACTCAGCTCGGACGCACCGGACTCGGTCACGGTGACGCTGCTGGGCGCGGGCTCGAAACTGATCGGCGGCGCACGGTCGGTGGAAGTGACGCGGCAGGAAGTCGATCAGCTTGTCGTCGACGGCTTCTTCCCCAAGGTACCGGCCAGCGAACGGCCCGGCCGCGCGCGCGGTGCCATTGTCGAGTTCGGCCTGCCGTATGCGTCCGACCCGGCCGTCACCCGGCACGTTGCCGCCTTCCTGGGTCAGCACGCCGCGCAGTCGCGCGCGGCACTGGATGCGCCACCCGCGCAGGACGACGCGCTGCCGGTGCCAGACACCCTGCTGCTCAACGGCGGCGTGTTCCGCGCGCAAGCCCTGGCCGGCCGCATCGCCGATACGCTGGGCAGCTGGCGCGGCGCGCCGCTGCATGTCCTGCACAACGCCGATCCCGACATCGCCGTGGCACGCGGCGCGGTCGCGTATGCGCGGGCACGTGCCGGCCAGGCGCCGCGCATCGGCGGCGGCTCGCCGCGCAGCTATTTCCTGGTGCTCGAGGATGGCGCGTCGGGACCGCAGGGCATCTGCCTGCTGCCACGGGGCACCGAAGAAGGCCATGAGATCCACCTCAGCGACCGCACCTTTGCCTTGCGGCTCGGGCATCCGGTGCAGTTCCACCTGGTTTCCTCGGTCGCCGACACGGCCTACCAGCCGGGCCAGCTGACCGATCTGTCGACGGGCGACTTCGTCCGCCTGCCGCCCATCGCCACCGTGGTGCAGCCGCGCGGCGCCAGTGGCCCGCGCGAAACGCCGGTGCAGATCACCACCTCGCTGACCGAGGTCGGCACGCTGGAAGTCCACTGCATCGACATTGAAGATGCCGCGCAGCGATGGCGCCTTGAGTTCCAGCTGCGCGGCAACGACGCCCCGGCAGCGGCGCCCGCGGCGGACACGGCGCACCCGTCCCTGCCCCAGGCCCTGGAGGCGATCGACCGCACCTTCGGCGCGCGCTCGCAGGACGTCGGCCCCAAGGAGGTCAAGCGCCTGCGCGCGCAGCTGGAGCAGCTGCTGGGCGCGCGCGAGCAGTGGGACAGCGCCCTGCTGCGCGAGCTGTTCGGCGCCTTCTGGGAGCGCGCCCGGCGCCGGCGGCGCACTGCCGACCATGAACGCCTGTGGCTGAACCTGGCCGGCTACTGCGTGCGCCCGGGGTTCGGCTATCCGCTCGACGAATGGCGCGTGGAGCAGCTCTGGTCACAGTACGACCAGGGCATCCAGTACGTCAACGAAAGCCAGAACTGGTCGGAGTGGTGGACGCTGTGGCGGCGCGCGGCGGGCGGCCTGGACGAGAGCGCCCAGCTGCGCCTGCTGGAAGACATGGCCTTCTACCTGCAGCCACCCGGCAGCGCCCGCTACAAGAAGCCCGCCGGGCCCACCCGGGGCGGCTATGCCGACATGGTGCGCCTGGCCGGCTCGCTGGAGCGCATTCCCGCCGACGCCAAGATCGAGCTGGCCGAATGGCTGCTGACGCGGCTGCGCAAACCGTCGGAGAACAACCAGGGCTGGTGGGCCGTGGGCCGCATCGGCGCGCGCCGGCCGTTCTACGGCAGCGCGCACAGCGTCGTGCCGGCCGGGACCGCCGCGCGCTGGGTGGACGCCATCCTTGCGCTCGACTGGAAAAAGGTCGAGCCGGCCGCCTTCGCCGCCGTGCAGATCGCGCGCATGACCGGCGACCGCACCCGGGACCTGCCTGACGACGCCCGGGCCAGCGTCGTGCGCCGCCTGGAAGCGGCCAACGCGCCGCAAAGCTGGATTGCGATGGTGCGCGAAGTCGTGGAACTGAATGCCGCCGACGAAGGGCGGGTATTTGGGGAGGCGCTGCCCGCCGGCCTCAAGCTGATCGCTGGGTAGCGGTCACGTCGTCCGGCTTGGCATCCGCGGCACGAAGCGGTTGCTGTCGATCTCGCCGCCCCGCGCAACCAGGATGGTTGCCTCGGGGATTTCCTCCCACACCCCCTGCACGTCGATCAGCGGCTCCGACAGGACCAGGAAGGCATCGTCGCCGGCTGCGGCGATGCGCGGGTCGTCCGGGTAGAGCGCGCGCAGCTGCCGGAACGAGGTGCTGTGGAACAGCGAACGCGAGTTGGCCTCGCTCGAATAGCGCACCGCCACGATCTGCTGGCCATCAGTCACGCAGACCGTCATGTTGAGCGGAAACTGCACGTCGTAGCGGTGCCCGACGTCCTCGATCAGCCCGGCCATCTGCTCCAGCGCACCGAGCGGGTCGCGCTCCAGGCCGAAGGTCAGGGCCAGGAAGAACATCACTTCGGAATCGGTCGAGCCCTCGATCCAGCGGAACAGATGCGGCGCCACCGCCATCATCAGGTCGCGCCGCAGCAACGGGTATTCGCGGATCAGGCCGTTATGGACGAACAGCCAGCGGCCGAAGCGGAACGGATGGCAGTTGGTCTCCTGCGTCGGCGTGCCGGTAGCCGCGCGCACGTGGGCCACGAACAGCGGCGCCCGCACCGCCCTGGCCGTCTCGCGCAGGTTGGTGTCGCTCCAGGCCGGGTGCAGGCAGCGGTAGCGGAACGGGACTTCCGAATGACGCCCGTACCAGCCGACGCCGAACCCGTCCCCATTGGTCGTGGTATGACCCAGCCGCGAATTCAGGCTCTGGTCGATCAGCGAGTGTTCCGGCTGGAACAGCACCGTCTCCAGCGCAACGGATCTGCCCGAGTAAGCCAGCCAGCGGCACATGATGCTCCTCCTTTGATCCTTGCAAGCGCGGCCCGGTGCCTTCCGGCCCACACTCCAGTTGTAGGACGGCAAGGGGCGAACGGCAAAGTGCATGGCAGGGGATGATGCGCCGCGCGAAAAGAGCGTGCGGCAAAAAGGGCGATTCGGCCCGGCAACTGCGATCAGCGCGGGCAACCATGGAAACGTGTCGCCACGCCAAACGATGGAAATGCCTTATCAGGAACATTCAGGCACGAATGTCCAACGCCGGCCCGCTAAATCAGTGGGTCGTGCCATCCCCGGTCGGCGCCGATGCTACGTGGAAAGCACCAGGTATAGCGCCCCCAACACGACAAGCCCTGCGCCAAGCATCAGGTAATAGCGGGCACCGTGCAGCGGCAGCTCCGGGTGACCACGCTGGTGGAAGATAAGTCTCATGGGAGATAAAGGCCTCTGAACCAGTACTTCATGGTAGGCCGCTACGTGAAATGTCACAGTTTTGTCTTGACGACTTGCCGTTCACGTCATTGAATGAATGTTCGCGTCAGAAACGGAAGATTGCCCACGAATCCAGCCTCAGCCCACCCCGGGAGACAGCCATGCTAACGCCTCATGAAGTGGCCACACTCATGTTGATCGACGAAGCAGCGCCCAACATCAAGGACCTGGACCGTGCGGCTGTCCATGCGCTCATCGAGCAAGAGCTGGTTGAGCTTGGAGACTTTGATCCTGGATATTGGCGTCCCAGCATTACGACCCGAGGCAGCAGCGTTCTCAGCGCCATTGCCAGAGGGCGTTGACGCAGCGGCGCGCCCCGGGCGCATTCACCCAGCAGCATGTTCACCCCTTGCTCGAAGGCCACGAGATTTGTCGGGATCCACCATGAGGCCAGACAAGGAGCGCTGCGACGCGTACCGGCAATTTGAAAGAATCCATGCGGCCTTCCGCGCCGGTGACATCGACGCGCTGCGAGCCGCAGTGGACGACCCGGCCTGCATTCCCAACGGGATCATGCCGCCAGGGATCGGTGCCTGCCTCGAATACGCGATCTACCACAGCCCGCTGCCCTTTATCCGTACCCTGCTCGAAGCCGGCGCGGATCCCCGCCCGGCAGATCACGCAGGCTTTCCGCCGCTGATCGCCGCGCTGTCATGCACGCTCGCACCACCCGGCGGCAGCGCGCGCCCGGACGTGGTCGAACTGCTCCGGCTGCTGCTGGACTTCGGCGCCGATCCCGCGCAGCGCGGCATCAACGACTACACCGCGCTGCACATGGCGGTGAGCGTGCGCAATCTGCCCGCGGTGGCGCTGCTGCTTGCAGCGGGGGCGGACGCGGCTTGCCGCACGCGCATCGACGACTGCGAGACCCCGCGCGAGATGGCCGAAGCCATGGGACTGTCCGATATTGGGCGGCAGCTTGCCGCGCATCGCGACCAGCGCCAGCACACTATCAGGGATTGAGCGGAGGCAGCGCCGGCACGGCCTGCCGGCGCGGGTGCGCCGGTGCCGTTCTGGCGTGCCGTTGCAGGGACTGGGCCAGCGCTTTGCCATCCCAGGGGGTCTGGGCGGACATCGCGCCGTAAAGGTGGCGTTGCAGGGCGGTCACGGCATCGGCGAGCCCGGCATCGCCAACCCCTTCTGCCCACGCCGCAGGCGTGGTGCCGTGGGCGAGGCGGGTCCAGGCGCCCAGCGCCTGGCTGGCGGCGGCGGCATCGCCGGCCTGGCAGGCCCGCAGCGTTGCCGCCAGGCGCGCGTCGGCCCCCTCGGCCCGGGCGCGCCGGCGCTCGGCCAGTCGTTGCCGCAGCCGCGCCAGGTGCGGCCGCAGCCGCCACCACAGCAGCCCGGCTGCCAGCACGGCCAGCAGCGCCCCTGCCCCACACAGCAACGACCGCCAGGGCAGGCCACCCGCACCCGGCAGCGCGCCTGCCAACGGCCCGCCCGGCGCCAGCGCGCCCGCGGTGCGCGCGGCTGCCACCACCACCTTGACTGCGGGCGCTTCGGACTTCGCCGGCTTGCGCGTGGCCGGGTCGACCCAGTCCACCGTCATCGCCGGCAGCGTGTAGGTGCCGGTCCGTTCGAAGACATAAGTGATGGCATCCACGCGCGTGCCACCTGGCCCGGGCGCGCCCCGGGCGTGATCGGACAGCCGCGGATCGGCGCTGAACACGCGCACGCCGCGCGGCGCCGCGGCGTGCGGGGGACGGATCATCATCGCCTGGGTCTGCGGCGCAAAGGTGGTAACGGTGCGTACCAGCGCATCGCCCGCGTGCAGCCGTACCGCGCCGTCGTCGTCGGCATGGTCCAGCGCCTGCGTCACGGTGAGCCGTGCCACCGGCAGCAATGGCCGCCCCGCGGTGCTCCCCGCGGTGACCGCGCCACCGGCGCCGGCCCGGATCGGCGTGGCGGGCAAGGTGACCCTGCCTTCGCGCGGCGCGCCGTCATCGCCTGCGTAGGTGAAGCGGATGGTCGCCGGCGGCAACTGGAAATCGCCATCCTGCTCGGCGGTGAAGGCGTAGGACTTGCGAATGCCTGCGTAGGCGACGCCGCCGATGGTTTCGGTTGAATTCAGCGCACGCTCGTCGGGCATGGTGACGATGGCGCCCGGTACCTGCAGCACCGGGAAGGCCGGCGCCGACAGGAAGAAATTGGGCGCCAGGACGGTGACGTCGATGCTGACCTGCTGGCCGACCAGCACCGGCTGCTTCGCGCCCACCTCCACGCGCACGACGGGCCCGGCCGCGGCACGCGCCAGCATGGGCTGCACCAATGCCGCCAGCAGCAGGATCAGCGGCGCCAGGTGACGCCGCCACGCGCGATACCGGACGGCGTTGCCGCTCATCGCTGCCCCTGCCCGCGCTGCAGCGCGAACTTGCGCTGCAGCAGGTCGGTCGGCGTGGTCCGGATCGCGCGCATCCACATCTCGGCGTCCTGCGTCAGGCCGATATGCATGGACTGGCCGCCCTGATCCGGCGGCTTCGCGGCGTCGTACCTGATGTCGTCCGGCGGCACGTCGGGGGGCTCTTCCTCGTCGTCGGGGTTCTGCCTGTCCTTTGGCTTCTGCTGCGCCAGCAGCTTTTCCATCAGCGCCAGGTTGGTTGTGGCCGCCGGCCATCGCGGCTGGCGCCTGAGCGCCTGGCGGTAGCGCGCGGCGGCCTGCCGGTACTGGCCCTGGCGTGCCAGCGCATTGCCCTGGTTGTAGTCGGCCTGCGGCGAATCGACCAGCGCAAAGCTTTGCACGGCCTGTGCGTACTGGCCGGCGCGATACTGGGCGATGCCACGCCACATCGCATCGTCGAACAGCGTTGCAGCGCGCGCGAAATCGCCGTGCTCGAAGGCGCGGCGGCCCTGCTGGTCATGCGTCAGCCACAGGTCGGCAAGACGCCACGGGCGCGCGGCATCGCCCTGCTGCGCGCGCAAGCCCGGCTGCGGCGCGGCGAGCGCAAGCGCCAGCAGCAGGCCGGCGGTCCAGCGCACGGTCCAGCCCTTGCGGAACCACAGCATGGCCAGCAGCGTGACCGGCAGCACCAGCCACCAGCCTTCATCCTTCCAGCGTGTGCGCTCGCCGGCCTGCATCTGTTCGAGGTGCGACTGCACATGGCGCTGCACCCAGGCCACGTCGTCGTCGCTGCCGGGCGTGAAGGTGGCGACCGGCACGCCGCTGTCGTCGCCGAAGCGCCTGAACGCCGCCAAGTCCAGCCGCGCGAACACACGCGCCCCGTCCTGCTCGACAAAGCCGCCCCCGGCACCCTCGACGTTACGAAGCGGCCCGCCCTGCTCCGTGCCGATGGCCAGCACCACCGGCCGGCTGCGGCCGCTATCCGCCTGCGCGCGGAAAACCCTGGCCGCGGCAGGGTCGACGCCGTCGGCCAGGAACAGGATGGTGCCGGGCACCGGCTCATGCGCCAGGTCGGCGTCGATGGTGCGCAGCGCCTGCGCCATGTCGCGGCCGGGCACCGGCATGATGCGGGTCTGCAGCGCATCGGCAAAGGTCTGCAGCAGGCTGGCGTCGTCCGTCAGCGGCAGCACCAGGTGGGTGGAGCCGGCATAGGCATAGATCGCCGTGCGCCCGCCGTCGCGGCGCGCCAGCAGTGCCTTGATCTTGAGCTTGGCGCGCTCCAGCCGGGTCGGCGTGACGTCCACCGCGTCCATGGTGCGCGACAGGTCCACGGCGATCGCCAGCGGCGCCTTGTCGTCGAGGAACGGCGGGCGCTCCTGCCGCCAGCTCGGCCCCGCCAGCGCGATGGCGCCCAGCGCCAGCAGCAGCGCGGTCAGGTGCACCGGGCGCAATGCCACGCGGCGGCGTTCGCCGATCATCAGCGCGCCGAGCAGGTGCGGCGCAATGGCCTGGCGCCAGCGCCGCCGCGCATCGCCGCGGCGCTGCACCGCCCACACCAGCAGCGCGGCAGGCACCAGCGCCAGCAGCCACCACGGGCGCAGGAAATGGAAGTGAGCAAGCGTATCAGGCAGCATCAACATCAACGCCGCTCCGCACCCGCATGCGCCATGGCGTCGGCAGTCGCATGGCGCGGGCGCGAGAACCACCACGCCGAGTAGCCAAACATCAGCAACTGGTACCCCAGCACCAGCGCCAGCGCTGCGCCCAGCGGCCACATGAACAACTCGCGCCGCGGCCGCCATGACAATGTCTGCTGGTGATGCGGCGTGATCTGGTCCAGCGTCGCGTAGATGGTCTCCAGCCCGGCCTGGTCGGCGCCGAAGAAGTAGCGCCCACCGGTCTGCGCGGCCAGCCGCTGCAGCACGCCGAGGTCGACCTTCTCCTCGCCCGACGCATTGGGATCGCCGATGCCGATGGCATGCACCACCACCTTGCGTTCCTTTGCAATGCCGCCGGCGCGCTCCGGCGGCATCCGGCTGGCGGTGTCGTTGCCGTCGGTCAGCACGATCAGTACTTTCTCGGACGCTTCGCTGTGCCCGAACATCTTGATGCCGAGCCCGATGGCATCGCCCAGCGCCGTGCTCGGCCCGGCCATTCCCGGCAGCAGCCCGGTGATCAGCGTCTGCACCAGCTGGTGGTCCAGCGTGAACGGCGCCAGCGGATACGGCGCATCGCCAAACACGATCAGGCCGATGCGGTCGCCGGGACGCCTGGCCACGAAATCGCGGACGACCTGCCGAACCGCCTGCACGCGCGGGACCAGCGCGCCGGACGGATCGCGGAAGTCGCGCGTGTCCATCGACTGCGACAGGTCCAGCGCGATCAGCAGGTCGCGCGCCGGCTGCACCTTCCGGACCGGCGCTTCCAGGAACTGCGGCCGCGCCAGCGCCGTCACCACCAGCACCCAGGCCAGCGGCGCCAGCACCCATTGCAGCCGGCTGCGGCGCGGCACCACGGCGCCGGTGGCGGGGATCAGGCCGGCGGCGCTGGCCACCTCGCCAAAGAACGGCAGGCGCACCGACGGGCTTTCCTCATGGTACGGCGGCAGCCACCACCACAGCAGCAACGGCAGCGGCAACAGCGCGAAGAGCCAGGGATATTCAAACTGGTACATGGTGCTCCGCAATCCAGCGCCGGCACGCGCCGGCAACGGCCCGCACCTGGCTGTCGGGCCATTGCGCCAGCACCGCGTCGCCGCGGTACTCCGCGTCGTGCACCAGTGCCGCCAGCAGCGGCGCGGCGTCTTGTGCGCGCCCTGCGTGCGCCCGCAGGAACCCGGCCCAGCCGTTGCAGGCCAGACTGGCAACCTGTGCGCGCGGCCAGGCGGCCAGGGCCGTGCGCTTGAGCAGCGCCGCCATCTGCCGCAGCGCGGCGACGCGCTGCGCGGGGCCGGCGCCCAGCGGCAGTGCGGCCAGTTCCGCCAGCGCCTCGCGCCGGTAGCGGTTGGCGCGGTAGCGCCGCCAGGCGCGCCAGCCGGCCCACGCCAGGGCCAACAGCAGCAAGGCGCCGGCGATCGGCCAGCCGATGGTCTGCGGCGCCCACGATGGCGGCGGCGGCACGGCGACGTCGGCAAGGCTTGCCAGCGTCGCCACGCCCGTGCTGTCCGCGGCCCCGGGGGCGGTGCTGTGCGTGAGGCTCACCGCGCCCCTCCCGCACGTTGCCGCACCGGCACCTGCTGCAGCGGCCGGCCCAGCAGGCGCCGCAATTGCGGCGCGGTCTCCTCTGCCGCCGACAGCGGCAGCAGCGGCACGCCGACGGCATGGTGCCAGTCCAACGCCCTGGCGTGTGCGTCGACAAAACCAGCGATGCTGCGCCGCGTGGCCGCGTGGCCAAAGCCCAGTTCCACCTGCAGCTCGCCGTCGCTGACCACCAGTTGGCCGGACTCCGGCAACTCGCTCAGGAAGGGATCGTGGACCAGGATGGTCAGCACGTCGTTGCGGGCGGCCATTGCCAGCATCAGGTCGCGGGTGCGGTCGTCGTGGCCGTCGAAATCGCTGATGACGATGACCAGGCAGTCGCGGTGCGCCATGCGCGCGGCACGCTCCAGCGCCGCGTTCAGTTCTCCCGCGGCGCGCCGTGCCGGCGCATCGGCGCGCAGGGCCTGGTTGAAGCGGGCGATGCCGCCCAGCTGCTGCTGCACGGCTTCACGGCTGCGGCGCGGCGTAAACGCCTCGATCTTCGCATCGCCGAACACCACACCGCCGACGCGGTCGCCTTCGGCCAGCACGCGCCAGGCGGCCAGCGCCGCCGCCTCGGCCGCGCTGACTGATTTCATTGCGCGCCGGCTGCCAAAGAACATATTGATGCGCTGGTCCACCACCAGCAGCACCGGACGATCCTTTTCCTCGGTGTAGACGCGCACGTGCGGCTTGCCGGTGCGCGCGGTGATGCGCCAGTCCATGCTGCGGATATCGTCGCCGGGCAGGTACAGGCGCAGCTCTTCAAAGGTCAGCCCGCGCCCGCGCACCTTGGACGCATGCCGCCCGGCCAGCACGCTGTGCACCGGCTGGCGCGGCAGGAAGTGGAAGTCGCGCGCAGCGGCTTCCAGGGCCGCCAGCGCCGCTGCGTCCACGCTGACGCCGGCGATTGCCCCGGAAGACGGCCCCTGCGCCGCCGACGGCGCGGCGCGGGCCATGGCACGGAACGGCAGACGCATCGGCATGCCCTCGCCGGCGCTCAGGCCACCGCTACCTGCTGCACCAGGCGGTCGAGCACGGCATCGGCACCGATGCCGGCCGCATGCGCCTCGTACGACAGGATCAGCCGGTGGCGGAAGACATCATGCACCACGGCCTGCACATCCTCGGGCGTGACAAAGTCGCGCCCATGCAGCCAGGCGTGCGTGCGCGCCACTTTGTCCAGGCCGATCGAGCCGCGCGGGCTCACGCCGATCTGGATCCATTTGTCGAGGTCGTCGTCGACCGGCCTGGGCGCGCGCGTGGCCTGCACCAGCGTGACGATGTAGCGCTCCACGGCATCGCTGACGTGGATCCCGTGGATCTCCGCCCGCGCGGTGAAGATCGCTTCGGGCGCCAGCCGCAGCGGCTGCGCGCCGCCGCCGGCCCCGCCGCCGGCCTCTTCCCCGCGCGCGAGCCTGACGATGTCCGCCTCGGCATCCGCCTCCGGATAGCCCACGCTGACATGCATCAGGAAGCGGTCCATCTGCGCCTCGGGCAGCGGATAGGTGCCTTCCTGCTCGATCGGGTTCTGCGTGGCCATCACCAGGAACAGCGGTTCCAGCTTGTGCGTGGTGCCGCCGACCGTGACCTGGCGCTCTTCCATCGCTTCGAGCAAGGCCGCCTGCACCTTGGCCGGTGACCGGTTGACTTCATCCGCGAGCACCAGGTTGGCGAACACCGGGCCGGCCTGGAAGCGGAACTCGCCCTTGCCGCCTTCGGTGAAGTAGACCTCGGACCCCGTGATGTCCGCCGGCAGCAGGTCGGGCGTGAACTGGATCCGCGACAGCCGCGCGTCCAGGTTGCGCGCCAGCATCTTGATGGCGCGCGTCTTGGCCAGCCCCGGCAGCCCTTCCACCAGCAGGTGGCCATCGGCCAGCAGGCCCAGCAGCAGGCGTTCGATCATGCGTTGCTGCCCCACAATCGATTCGCCCATGCGCTGCTGCAGGGCCAGGACGTCGTCGCGCGCGCTCATGGCGTGTTCCTTGGTTCAGCCGGTGCGCGGCGTGCGGGGCGAGCTGACTGGCCGCCGACAAACCAGGCGTAGTAGGGATTGTCGGGATCGGCGCGCATGGCCTGCGCGATATGGCGGGCCCAGGCTTCGCGGTCGCCGCGGTAGGCGTCGAGCCCGGCGCGGTAGAAGGTGTGCAGCACTTCGCGTTCGCGCCGCAGGTCGCGCCAGAATACTTCGTCGGCACCTGCCAGCGGCGGCTCGCTCTGCAGCGACAGCAGCCTGGACAGGGTTTCCGGGAAGGCATCGCGGCGGACCCAGCCGGCGTACTCGATGCGCGGGCGGTCGTCGGTCACGGCCGGCGCATCGGCCGCATACCAGTCCAGGCCGGCGCGGTCGGTGACCCAGGTCGCCATCAGCGCCTCCGGCGAGCGCACACCCACGGCCCGCAGCGCTGTGGCAACCTCAGGCTGCTCAAAGCGCGTGCGGATACGCTCGGCATCCAGTGCCAGCGGCGACATCGAGCCCACCAGCATCATCTCGTGCAGTTCCGTGGTCCACAGCGTGGCGTGTGGGAACACGTCCAGGAAGCTGCGCACCAGCATGCGGGTGTCTTCGTCGTTCTGCGTCGGCAGCGGCAGCCACTGCGCCACCATCCCGCCGGGTTGCAGCCGCGCGGCCGCCAGGCGGTAGAAATCGGTCGAGTAGAGGTTGACCACGCCGGCTGCCGACGGGGGCGGCGGCTCCAGCGTGATCAGGTCGTACTGCTGCGTGCTCTGCAGCAGTTCACGGCGGCCATCGCGCAGGCGGATATCCATGCGCTTGTCGGTGGCGACGCCGAAATTGCCTTCGAATCCGGGCACGGCGCGCGCCACCGGTGGTAGCAGTTCGGCCACCACGCGGTGCTCCAGGCCCGGCCAGGCCAGCGTGGCGCCGGCCGTGATGCCGGTGCCAAGGCCGATCACCAGCGTGGACCTGGGCGTGCCGTTATGCACGATCAACGGCAGCAGCGCCTGCAGCCGCATATAGCGCTGCGAGGTCATGGCATCGCCGGAATTGGAGACGCCCTGGATATAGAGGCGCCGGAAACGGTTACCGGGCGAAGCCTGCTCCACCACGGCCACGGTCGCGCCGCGCCCTTCCTCGTAGAACACCAGTTCGCCGCCGCGCGCCCGCGCCAGCAGCGTGGCCAGCCGGTCCGCTGGAGCCAGTACGGCAGCAATCACTGCCAGCACGCCAAGCATCGGCACCGCCCAACGCGCCGCGCGGCCCACGCCGCTACCCAGCGCCACTGCCACCACGCCAACGACGGCGGCCGCCACGGCCAGCAGTGACAGCGTATGCACCAGCCCAAGGTAGGGCACCAGCACGAAGCCGGCCAGCACCGTTCCGGCGATGCCGCCGAGCGTATTGAGCGCCACCACGGTGCCCACGCCGGCGCCGACTAGCCGGCTGTCGACACTCACACGCAGCACGAACGGGAACGCCGCGCCCAGCAGCAAGGTCGGCACGAACACGACCCACAGCGCCGCCAGCGCAAAGCTGGCACAGGCCGCCATCAGCGGGCTGGACGTCAGGCCCTGCAGCCAGGCAGACAAGCCTCCCTGGGCGCGCAGCAGCCATTCGCCCAGCAGCACGAATTCAAGCAATGCCACCAGTCCCGCCCCCGCCACCAGCAGGCCGAAGGCGCCCCACGGATCGCGCACCCGGTCGGCATGGCGCGCGGCCAGCACGCTGCCGATGGCCAGCCCGGCCAGGTAAGTGGCCAGCACCACGGTAAAGGCGAAGGTGCGCGTGCTGAGGAACTGCACGATGGCCTGCGACCAGACCACCTCGTAGCCGAGCGCGATGCCGCCGGCGGCGGCATACAGCACCAACGCCAGGCGGCCGTTGGCCACATCCCCCGCGCTCGCACCAGCCGGCGCTGCGGTCACATCGGCGGGCCCGACGCCGATCTGCGTACGACCGGCCAGCAGCCAGGCCACCAGCGCGGCTGCGCCATTGAGCACGCCCGCCGCGATGGCACTTCCGAGAATGCCCAGCAGGGGGACCAGCAAAAAACCCGCCAGCAGCGTGCCGGCAATCGCGCCGGCGGTATTCGCGGCATACAGCCGCCCGCCATGCACGCCCACGCGGCCGGCGCCGGGCGTCAAGGCGCGCATCAGCACCGGCAAGGTTCCGCCCATGGCGGCTGCCGGCAGGATCACCAGCACAAAGGGCAAGGCCCACGCCAGCCATCCGGCGCGCTGCTCCAGCCATGCGAACGGCGCCGCCGCATGCGCCAGCGCCACGGTTGCGCCGATGCCCAGCACCAGCACGCCGATCTCCAGCCACGCATACAGGCGCAGCGGATTGCCATGGCGGTCGGCCACGCGGCCGAACAGCCAGCCGCCCAAAGCCAGCCCGGCAAAGAAGGCGCTGACCGCGGTGGTGATCGCGTGTACGTCGACGCCAACCACCAGCGACAACTGTCGGATCCATACGATCTGGTAAACCAGTCCGGCCGTGCCGGACGCAAACAGTAAAGCGGCCGCCCAGAGCCACGTCTGGTCGGCCGTGTCGCCCCACTGCGCTACGGCGGCTTCAGGAAATTCGGTCTTGACAGAGCGCACCCGGCGCCCGTCTTTGCCACCATTGCCGCCCGGGGCGGCATGAGATTCGATCATGAACTGGACCGTTGGCGCGAAGGCCCGCGCGTACGCAGGCCTTCGCCGGTTTCAACTGCCATCACAGGTGGACCGCGCTGACGACTGACGGCATTACCTCTTCTTCATCGCCTCTTCAATCTGCTTGTCGACCTGCGCGCGCACCTGGTCGATGCTGAAGCTGGCCGGCTTCTGGCTCGGCGGATAGGCGACGAAGCTCTCCAGGAACGCCGAGGCCTTCATCGTGCCAATCGCGAACAGATACCCGTTCTTGGTCAGCCAGTCGTTGTACTGGTCGGACACAATGTCAGCGCGTTCATACGGATCCATGCGCAAGTTGAAGAGTTTCGGCGCCCGCAGGCACTTGAACGGATCCTGCCAGACCTGGAACCCGCCCGGCGTGGTCTGCTCGCAGAACACGACCTTCCAGTTGTCATAGCGCATCGCCACCAGCACGCCGTCGTCGTTGAAGTAGTAGAACTCGTTGCGCGCGCTCTTGTTGGTCTGGCCGGTCAGGTACCCCAACTGGTTATAGCCGTCCAGGTGCAGCTTGGAGTTCTTGCTGCCGATCGAGGTGCCCTTTAGCAGCCGCTCCTTGATATCGCCATCGCCGGCGGCCGCCAGCAGCGTCGGAAACCAGTCCAGGCCCGAGAACATCTCGTTGCTGACAGTCCCGGGCTTGATCTTGCCCGGCCAGCGGATCATCGCCGGAACGCGGAACGCGCCTTCCCAGTTGGTGTCCTTCTCGCTGCGGAACGGCGTGGTTGCCGCATCGGGCCAGGACCACTGGTTGGGGCCGTTGTCGGTGGTGTAGATGACGATGGTGTTGTCCGCGACCTTCAGGTCATCCAGCGTCTTGAGCAGCTTGCCGACGTCGCCGTCATGCTCAAGCATGCCATCGGCATAGTCGTTGCCCGGCATGCCGCTCTGGCCCTGCATGGACGAACGCACATGGGTGAACGCGTGCATGCGGGTCGTGTTCATCCACACGAAGAACGGCTTGTCCGCCTGGACCTGCCTGGTGATGAACTTCTGCGCCGCGTCGGTAGTCTCGTCGTCGATGGTCTCCATGCGCTTGGTGGTCAGCGGTCCGGTGTCTTCGATCTTGCCGTCGGCCGTGGAGTGCAGCACGCCCCGCGGCGAGAAATTCTTCACGTACGGGTCGTTCTTATCCTTCGGCCAGTACGGGCGCTGCGGCTCTTCCTCGGCGTTCAGGTGGTAGAGGTTGCCATAGAACTCGTCAAAGCCGTGCTTGGTCGGCAGGTACTCGTCACGGTCGCCCAGATGGTTCTTGCCGAACTGGCCGGTGGCATAGCCCAATGGCTTGAGGGCTTCGGCAATGGTCACGTCGCGGGCTTGCAGGCCAACGGGCGCGCCAGGCACGCCCACCTTGGACAGGCCGGTGCGCAGCGGCGACTGGCCCGTGATGAACGAGGAGCGGCCTGCCGTGCAGCTGTTCTCGGCATAGTAGTCGGTAAACATCATCCCTTCGCGGGCGATGCGGTCGATATTCGGCGTGCGGTAACCCACCACGCCCATGCTGTAGGCGCTGATGTTGGTCTGGCCGATGTCATCGCCGAAGATCACCAGGATGTTGGGCTTCTTGCCCGACGTGTTGACGGCCACGGGCGCGGAAGCGGCTTCCGGTGCGACCGGCAGGTTGGACTGCGCCGGCGGCCGTGCCGGCGTTGCGGACGTATCTGGCGCGGCTGCCGGCACCGGCGTTGACGGCTGCTGCGCGGCGGGCGCATGCTGCTTCGGTTCGTCGGACTTGTTGCAGCCGGCGATCGCCGCAACGGCGATCGCCATCGCGGCCATGGCAAGGCGCGCGCCGCGCCTTGCCTGGGTGGTCTCTGTCATGCGTTGCATTGCTGCTCCCGGTAGTCAAACTGATTCAACCTGCGTCCGGCACGCGTGGCGTGCCGGCTTCCGCTTCTGCCTACTTCGCACCAGCCTTGGGGTAATGAGGTAGGCAGCGTCAGCGCACCGCCGGCCGTGACGGGCCGCGCATTGCCACCGGCGCCTGCCGCTGCATCTCCGCCCAGCGGCCCTCGTCCATCACCAGCCGGAAGCCGAGGTGCGACATGCTGTTGTACGGATCGGTCCCGCGCCGCGCGCTGGGGCGGTAGCTGAGGCAGAAGTCCTCATTGCAAAGGAAGGAGCCGCCGCGCGTGACGCGCTTGGGCGCGTTGACCGGCACGCCGGGTTCAGCCGGATCCCAAGAGACCAGCGGGCCCACCGGATTCTCGATCGGCTGCGCCTTGGCGGCCTCGCGCCGGAACTGGTCGGCCCGATACCAGTCCGCCACCCACTGCCAGGCATTGCCGGTCATGTCGGCCAGCCCGTAGCCGTTGGGAGGAAAGGTACCGACCGGGCTGGTGCCCAGCGCGCCGCCGGCCTTGGGACTGACCACCGGGAACGGCTGATTCTGCTGGCCCTGCCAGACATTGGCCATCTGCTTGCCATCGGGAGAGAACTGCTCGCCCCAGGCATAGGTGGCCTGCTCCAGCCCGCCGCGCGCGGCAAACTCCCATTCCGCCTCGGTCGGCAGACGCTTGCCGACCCACTTGGCATAGGCCTGCGCGTCTTCGTACGAGACCTGGACCACCGGGTGATTGTCCTTGCCTTCGATCGAGCTGCCGGGACCGGTCGGATGACGCCAGTCGGCGCCGGGCACATAGCGCCACCAGCGCGAGTAATCCTGCAGCGGTACCGGCTGCGGCGTGCCCACGAAGACCATGCCGCCGGCAACCATGGCGCTGTCAGGCGGGCGCGGCGTGCCGGGCGGCAACTGGACCCGCAGAGTTTCCCAGTCAGGCGCCCGCTCCGCGGTCGAGACATAGCCCGTGGCTTCAACGAACTTGCGGAACTCCACGTTGGTGACGTGGTGCTGGTCCATCCAGAAGGCGCGCACGCGCACCTTGTGGGCGGGCTTTTCGTTGGGCTGCGCCATCTTGCTGTCGCTGCCCATCAGGAATTCGCCGCCGGGCACGCGCGCCATGCCGGCCGGACCGTTCTTGCCATCGCCGATAACGATGGTGGGCGCCGATGGCGTGCGCCCCTGCATGTACCAGTAGCTGCCACCGAGGCCCGCTGCGACCCCGAGACCGAGCAGCGCCGCGATCAACGCCTTTTGCCCGCTGCGCCGTCCGGCGGCAAGTGCAACCGAGCCGGAACGCCCCGTGCCTGCACCGGTATTGCTGCCCTCACGTCGTCCGCTCATTCACTCTGCCTCTCTACAAAAGTCATGCTGGCCCAGCGCAAACAATGATCTCAGATGGCTACAGCGATCAGAAGTCAGCCTTTTCTCGTTTCGGGCGCAAGTGAATTAAGTTTTTCTTTCGCCCCCCCGCGGCGCCTTGCTCAACGCTGGATAATTGCCGTTGACCGAGACATCCGGCGGGCAGGCCAGATGCGTTCAGTGCCAGGCACTTCCCACCTGGATATAGAAGGCGTTCTGGCCCTTGCTGTGGGCCACATCGATACCGATCGACACGCCCAGCTTGCGCGCGATGATGTAGCGAAAGCCCGTACCGATGCTGTAGATGGTCGACGCATCTGAAAAATCATGCCAGCGCCCATATGCCTTGCCGACGCCGGTGAAACCCAGCAGCGACCAGCGTGGCGTCACATCCCAGCGCAGCTCCATTTCAGCCGCCAGCGCATTGCGGTCCTGGTAGCGCCCCTTCTGCACGCCGCGCAGGTTGACAAACGGCTGCGCGTAGAACGGCACGTCGCCGGAGGAGAATTGCGTATCGGCGCGCAGCCCCAGGATCACGGTGTGCGCCAGCGGCAGCTAGGTGAAGCCGCGCGCGTTGTACATATTGAACGAATGCGTGCTGCCGAAGCCGGCGCGCGCGAACTGCGCCTCCAGCTCGCCATAGCTGCCGCGGCCGGGGTAGAAGATGTTGTCGCGCGAGTCGTAGTCGACCACCAGCCCGGCCTTGCCGATGCGCTGGGTATGGTTGATGCTGCCCAGCTCGCCCGCGTCGCCAAACTTGAAGGTCGCCGTCGAATCGAAATACACATAGCGCGGCCCCACGTACCAGCGCGTATCGGCAAAGCGCACGAGCAGCTGCTGCACCAGGGCCACGCCTCTCAGTTCATAGGCACGGGGCTTGTTCAGCAAGCCGAAATAATCCAGATTTGCATCGACCTTGCCGATCGCCCCAAGATAGCGGTAGCGGTCGCCGTCCCAGGTGTGAAAATGCGCCACACCAGCGCCCCAGGTGCCGCTTTGGGTATAGGCGCCGCCGACGGCCGTAATGTTCGGCGGCGCAGGGCCTTTGCCGCTGGCCTTGGCATTGGCCGCCGCTTCCGCCATCGATTCCGCGAAAAACATCAGCCCCAGCCCGCCGCCGTAGCCAATGGCCGGTTCCGTGATCACGACCGGCACCGGCAGCGCACCCTTGTGATTGAGCAGGAAATCGCTCATGTCCAGCATGCCGTCTTCAGGATCGAAGAACGACAGCGGTCTCTTTTCAGCCGGCGCTTCAGCCTGGCTGAAGGCGGCGCCGCACCAGAGCCAAGCCAGTGCGCCGAGCAGCGATGCAATGCGCTGACTTGCGTGGGAGCGGGTCATCGGAAAATTAAGAATATTCCATCTTGATGACTACAGCGGGAACTGGATATTCAATCCCATGAACACCTGGAATTTAGGCACCCCGACTCCCTCGTGCCCCACCGTCCATTGCGGCTCGGCAAACAGGTTGCAGGTTTCCTTGCCGATTTTCCAGATCTTGCCCGCGCCAATACCGAGGGGAATGTAATAATTCCCACGCTTCAGGTCGAAATTCCAGGTGGCGGTGCTGCGCAGGTACCAGCCTTGCGGCAGGTTATAGATCACGAACGGCTGCGCGGTCAGGTTGTCCTGGGTCGGGCGACCGCTTTCGCCGGCAAAAGAATGCTGCCAGGTCACGAGCCCGCCGATCATGCCCCATTTCTGCGGGGAGATTGCCACGCCGGCCAGGCCGGCTTGCCATTTCCCGGTGCCGGTCTGGTCGTGCGATGCCGTGGGGATGGTCAATTGCGGGCCGATGCCCCATTCCATCCCCATCCCCTTGAGCAGCACCAGGTTGAACAGGTTCAGGTCGCCCAGCCCGGTCTTGCTGCCGTCCGGCGCCACGTTCGGCGTGGTGGCGACCGGCATCGTAAACCGGACGATCTGCGGCAACCCGAACAGCTTGTGCGGAATGGTGCCGCGCAGCAGGACGCTGTTTCCGTCCTTGTCGCCGAGTCCGTAATAGCGCCCCACATATTGGTCCTGCAGATTCAGGGTAATGGTCGGGCTCAGCGGATTGTTTGACGAATTCATGTCCTCCGTCGATGGCCCCGCCGCACCGGCAAGCACCGGCAATATCGCCGCCGCACTGCCTGCGGCAAGTCTTAGTCTCTGCATGACTGAATTCATTTCCGCATCGCCGCTCTTAATGAAATCTGGTAATGCCACCATTGAATATGGCAATTGCATCATGGCAGACCGCCTGGATGCTTGAGAAGTAAGTATTTGCGATTCCGTGATGAAGATTTTCGTATATTCGCTTGCCGACAGTGACCGGGGGCTTTGCTGGTGGTATGAAATGTCGTGAAAATAAACAGGTGAGGCCGTAGTTCACCGTTTGATTTCCCCGTAGCAGGCGCAAGCCGGCCTGCGCCTGAGGTCGGCATTCCGGCAAGCGGCTGAGCGACCTTGCACTTCACGTTCCATGACCATGTCAAAGACCCTTGCAAACCGGATGGCCATTGCAGCCTCCCTCCTCGTTGCCTGCGCGGGCGCTCACGCGACCGAAGGCGCCCTGGGGCGCCCGGTGACCGGCACCAGCGTGCTCCCCAATGTGGGGATCGTGTCGCCGGAACCGGCGCTGATCGTCAACGTCGGCGAGATCTACCTTGATGGCTCGATCGGCGGCAGCCGCAGCGTGCCCATCGCGGGCAAGGCATCCGCCGGGGTGGACGGCAAGGTGGCGTTCACGCTGGCAACCGTGATGAAGGTCTGGGACACCGGCCCCGGCGCGTGGAATTTCGCCTCCAGCTTCACGCTGCCCTATGTCTGGACCAAGGTCACGGCCAACGTCAGCGCCGGCGGCCGCGGCGGCAGCATCCAGGACACCTCGTCGAACCTGTTCGACATTACCTTCGCACCGATCATCGCGGGCTACCACTTCTCGAAGACCGAGCACGTGGCCCTGAGCCTGAACGTGTGGGCGCCGACTGGCAAGTACGACCCTAACGCCCTGGCCAACCCCAGCCTGAACAACTGGACCTTCATTCCTCAGGTGGCCTACACCAGGCTGTTTCCCGAACACGGACTTGAGTTCGATGCCGTGGCCGGGATCCAGTTCTACACCCGCAACAACGCCACCGATTACCAGAACGCGCCGCTGTTCACGCTCGACACCATGCTGCTCAAGCGCTTTGCCAACGGCGCCGGCCTCGGGCTGATCGCCGGCACGACGCAGCAGCTGGGCGATGACAGCGGCCCGCTGGCCGACCGCCTGAACGGTTTCCGCGGCCATGACTGGGCGGTGGGCCCGATCGCCACCTACGACACCAAGATCGGCGCCAGGAGCCTGCTGTCGCTGGGCCTGCGATGGGTGCCTACGGTGGCCGGCAAGAACCGCCTGAAGAGCACGAATACGTTCATGGGAACGGCGACCATCGTGTTCTGATTCCTGCAAGTTCCCAGGCGGCAAGGCAGAATGCGTCCCACGCTCCCCATCGGGCGAGTTAAAGTACGCATCCAATGGCGCCTGCGTTGATCACGCGCAAGCCCACAACCTTTGCAAGCCTGCAGACTGGCATCCATGACCTCAGCCCCCTCCTCGTCAACACGTGCCACCGGCACGAGTGCCTCGCCCTCAACGCCATTAATCCCCGGGGAACCCACCCCCGTGACTCGCCGCCGCCGGGCTCCGGTGCCGCGTGGCCGCTTCGCCTGGATCACCGGGACCCTCAGCTGGACCCTGCTGATCGCCAGTACGCTGTTCTGGTGCGCGCTGCTGTTTCCGCTGGCGCTGCTGAAGCTGGCGCTGCCGTTTGCCGCCGTCAGGCGGCGCATCGATCCGCTGCTCAACGGCATCGCCACCGCCTGGATCTCTAACAACACCGGCTGGTTCGCGTGGATCCAACGCGAGCCGTGGGATGTCCAGGGCAATGAAGGGCTGCGCTATGCCGACTGGTACCTGGTGAACTGCAACCACCAGTCGTGGGCCGATATCTTCGTGCTGCAGCGCTCGCTGAACCGGCGCATCCCGCTGCTGAAGTTTTTCCTGAAGCAACAGCTGATCTATGTGCCGGTGATCGGGCTGGCGTGGTGGGCACTGGACTTTCCCTTCATGAAGCGCCATGGCAAGGCGCAGCTGCGGCGCAATCCGGCGTTGCAGCGCCAGGACCAGGAAACGGCGAAGCGCGCCTGCGCGAAGTTTTCTCTGGTGCCGACCAGCGTGATGGTGTTTGCCGAAGGCACCCGCTTTACCGAGGCCAAGCGCGCGGCCCAGGACTCGCCGTACCGGCATCTGCTCAAGCCCAAGGCAGGCGGACTGGCGGTGGCGCTGAATGCGATGGGCAACAAGTTCCGCTCGCTGGTCGACGTCACCATCGTGTACCCGGAAGGCGCGCCAGGCTTCTGGGACCTGGCCTGCGGGCGCGGCGGCCCGGTGCTGGTGCGCATGCGGCAGTTGCCGGTGCCGCCGGCCTTCTGCGAGGCGGA
Source organism: Cupriavidus sp. LA-1 (assembly GCF_055385985.1). Classification (NCBI taxonomy): domain Bacteria; kingdom Pseudomonadati; phylum Pseudomonadota; class Betaproteobacteria; order Burkholderiales; family Burkholderiaceae; genus Cupriavidus; species Cupriavidus sp. LA-1. The sequence continues at coordinate 2,213,485 of NZ_AP031387.1, forward strand.
TTACGGCAGCGACAAGGCCTTCCGCAGGGAATTCCACAACTGGCTGGCACGCCAGTGGGAGGAGAAGGATGCGGAGATCGATGCGTTGGTGTCGGGGCGGGTGGGGTGAGGTTTTGGGGGGGTGATTGGGTTTTCGCTGTTTGGGAGGTTTGTGGTTCTTGGGGGGGGTGGGCTGTTTTGCCGGCGTAGCCGGCGGGTTTCGTGTTCGTTGGCTTGCTTGGGTATGTAGGTCGGGTTCGATGTTGTCGTAGGTTTTACCGCCTGGTTCCGCCCTGCTGGGCGGGTCACTTTTTGTCCGAGCGACAAAAAGTAACCAAAAAACGCGTCGCCTCTGGCGGCTGGCCACCAATTCCTCGGTGTGGGTGGTGCGGGCGGCGGTGATTTCCGGTCGATGGGGTGGGTGGTTCGACCCTGCTACGCACCCTGTCTGTGCCCACATCAACGGACTATTGGACGAACCCGACTTTAGGCTATTGGCAGCCTGCTAAGCACCGCGTCGGTGGGACGCCTTCGGCTGCGCTTCGCGCACGTCCTAACGTGGCAGAACCAGTGGCCACGTCCTGATTTTTCCTTTGGCCCGGCATCATCCGCGACAACGCCGTGCGAGCGCAGCGACGCACTCCGTGCCCGAGCAACTGACCTACGATACTGAGTGCGCGCAGCCGTAGGCGTCCTACCGATAACCTCGTTAGATGGCTGCCAACAGCCTAAAGTCGGGTTCGTCCAATAGTCCCTGGACGCAAGGCACATCCCGGGAGCGTAGCAGGGTTGAACCACCTACCCCACCGAACGGAAATCACCGCCGCTGGAACCACCCCCGCCGAGGAATTGGTGGCCAGCCGCCAGAGGCGACGCGTTTTTTGGTTACTTTTTGGCGCTCGGCCAAAAAGTGACCCGCCCAGCAGGGCGGAACCAGGCGGTCAAACCTACGACAACAGGAACCCGACCTACATACCCAACAAGCAAGCCAACGACCAGAAAGCCCTCCGGCTACACCAACCTCTCCACTGCCCCCTTCCCCTGCCCCACCGCCGCGCTCAGCGAAGGACTGCCGGCATTGTCGCTATTGGCGATGCTGATATTGCCCACACCGGCCAGCCCCGGCCACGCCGCGTCCGGCGCCACGTTCTCACCCGCCAGGCTGTCGGGCATATAGCTGTAGCCGTGCGCCCAGCGGTTGACAGTGATGCCGCGGATCACATCCTTCGAAGCAAACCCCTTGTGCCCGAGCATGCGGTCAAGCTGCGCGCGGATGTCGCGTTCCAGCGTGTCGAAGGGCGTGCCGAGCAGCAAGGCGCGGCCCGCGCGGAAACGGTCGCGCGCCTGCATGCCGCTGTCCGGCACGGTCGGCACATAGAGCATATGCAGCACAGCCGGATCGGAGGGCTGTTTGCCCGCCGGCGGTTCCAGCCACAGGTCGGTATAGGCCATCGCCGGCGCGTGGATACGGCGCGTGCGCAGCGCCGCGAACGCCTGCCAGTGGTCCAGCGCCACCTTGGTGTAGACCAGCGGCGCCTTGGCCTCGTTGTGCAGCATTTCCTTCTGCTGCGCCGGCAGCGACGGCAGCAGGTACGGAATCATCATGTTGTAGCCGGCCAGCACCACGTGGCGCGCCTCGACGCGGTGCAGGTTGCCGCTGAAGCCATAGGTCACGCGCGTGATATTGCCGTCGGGCTCGACCGCGATCGCGGTGCTGTTCAGGCGCAGGCGCACCGGCTGCCCGTCGCGGTCCAGGCGGCTGTAGTCGAACGCGGCCGACACCACATCGGCCGGCCGCGCGATCGACGCCACGCCCGGGATCAGGCTCTGCACCAGCAGCCGTGCCAGCGAGGCATTGCCATCCGGAAACCACAGGCGCGAGGCCGGCGACTTGCCAAGCCTCGGGTTTCCCGCCGGCGCGGGCATGTTGGCGCCGGCAGGCAGGCCAATGGCAATCGCGTCGGCAACGGAGATCCCATCGGCATCCAGCGCATAGGCATCGTTGCTGCGGCTGCGCAGGAAGCGTTGCCCGGCCAGGCCGATGCCGGCCTTGTCGCGCAGGAAACTTGCATAACGCATGGCGCGCAGCGCAGCCGCACGCTCGGCGCCGGACAGCGCCGGCAGGTAATCAGTGGTGCCGGCGGCCAGCCGCGCCAGCGCGGCGCGCTCCGCCGCAGACAACGGCGTGCTGTCCAGGAAGCGCGACAGGGCCGCCGCATCCGGGCCAGTGGCCTGCTGCCCGTTGCGGGCATCGATCAGCTCGCCGAACGGATCGCCCCCGACCCATTGGTCACGCCCGAAATGCTCGGCATCGAAGAACACGGCGCGGCCCATGCCGAGCGCGGCATAGGGATCCGCAGGCGCCGTGCCAGGCGGGCGCGTGGCGTCGAGCCCGACCCCTGCCAGCAGTTCGCGCACCGCGGCGTCGCCGGCAGCGCTTGCGGGCATCTCCGCGCTGCCACCATAGGTCACCAGCCGCTGGCCGCGCACCGTGAACTCATTGCGCTTGGCATGGCCGCCGAAGTCGTCGTGGTTGTCCAGGATCAGGATGCGGCGATTCGCGCCGAAGCGGCGCCGGTAGAACCACGCCGCCGCCAGCCCGCTCAGGCCACCGCCGACCACCACCAGGTCGAAGGCTTCGCGAGCCAGCACCACCGGATATTTCGCGCCCTCGCGCGCCAGGCTGTGCGCCAGCGTGTAGGTGCCGGGATGGTTGCCGCGCAGGCCGGTCAGGGCCGGCGGGTACGCTGCGCCGGCCCCACCCTGCTGCGCGTGCAGCAGTTGTACCGGCGCAAGCCCCGCGGCGATGGTCAGGGCGGTGCCATTGAGGAAGTCTCTGCGCGTGATCGTCATCGGGGACTCATCGTTCGGCTTCGGTGCGATGCTGGGCGGCCAGCGCCTTGCGCCGCGCGGCCACGTCGGCCTCTGGCACCGGCTTGGCGCGGTTGCCCCAGTTGCCGCGGATAAAGGTCAGCACGTTGGCCAGTTCCTGGTCGTCCAGCGTCCAGCCGTAGCCGGGCATGTGGTAGTCCGCCGGCGCGGTACCCACGCGAGCCGTCACGGCGCCGTCGAGCAGCAGGTTGACCAGCGAGGCGGGGTCGGGATCGGCCACGGTCGGGTTGCCGGCCAGCGGCGGGAACACGCGGGCAAATCCCTTGCCGTCGGCACCGTGGCAAGGCATGCAGAACACCGCGTACTGGCGCGCGCCGGGCAGGTCGAAGCGGCCCTGCCGCAGTTGCTGCGCGCTGGCGGGATCGTGCCGGAACGGCTTGTCCTCGCCGCGCGCGCCGGGCAGGGATTTCAGGTAGGCAGCCACCGCGTCGAGATCGGCCGGGTTCATGTACTGGGTGGCGGTGGAGATCACCGTGGACATCGGCCCGAACGAGGTCGCGTGCCCGTTGCGCCCGGTGCGCAGGAACTCCGAGATATCCGCGCGCGACCACGCGCCCAGGCCGGTGATCTGGTCGCCGGTCAGGTTGGTGGCGGACCAGCCCTCGACGCTCGCGCCGGCCAGGAAATGGCGGCTGCGCTCGTCCAGCCCCTTCTCGGCGTACAGGCTGCCGCGCGGCGTATGGCAGGCCCCGCAGTGCGCCACGGCCTGCACCAGGTAGGCGCCGCGGTTCCAGGCCGCGCCGCGGGCTGGGTCGGTGCGGACGGGGTCATCGTCGAGAAACAGGACGTTCCACACCGCCAGCAGGCTGCGCATGCTGAACGGCCAACGCATCTGCGGCGCGGGGTTGCGCTGCGTGACCGGCGCCACCTCGGCGCGCAGGTAGGCATACAGCGCCGCCACGTCCTCGGCGCGCATGCGCGCATACGACGGATACGGCATTGCCGGATAGAGCCGCTTGCCGTCGCGCGCCACGCCGTGCCGCACCGCGCGGTCGAACTCCGCCAGCGTATAGGCGCCGATGCCGCTGCTTGCATCGGGCGTGATATTGGTCGAATGGATCGTGCCGACCGCCGTGCGGATCGCCAGCCCGCCGGCAAACGGCTTGCCGCCATCGCTGGTGTGGCAGGCGGCGCAATTTGCAATGCGCGCCAGGTAGCGGCCGCGGTCGATCTGTTGGGTATCGGATGCGGTGGCGGCCAGCGCCAGGCCTGCCGGCAGCAGCACCGCCAGCGCCAGGCTGACCAGTTTGCGCAGCGCGCGATATGCGGCGACGCCAGGTCCGTCGGGCAGAAGAAGCATGGGAGCGATCAGGTCAGGCAGTGGACACAGCCCAGTTTGCCACCAGCACCAGGCAGACCACCAGCCCGGCGGCCACGGCCACGCCGGTCAGGATCAGCGGCACCGGGCGCAGCGTGTCCAGGTCACGCTGGTGCTCCTGCCCCTGGCGCAGGCCAAAGAAGCCCCACAGCACGGTCCGCAACAGCCTCAACGGGTTCATGGCATCTCCTTGCATAACGCCTATGCGTACGAGAGCCGATTATGGACCGTACGCGCCAGCCATAACAGCATCAGATAACAGGAAAATTTACGTATCAGTTTGACGCCGGCGGGCGATAATCCCTTCATCCCTGCCGCCCCTACCGCCCACCGATGAAACGGTACGAAGCCCTCGCCGAGACCCTGGCCGCCGATATCCGCAACGGCAGCCTGCCCCCGGGCACGCGCCTGCCGTCGATCCGCAAGACCGTGGCCCAGTATGGCGTGAGCCCCTCCACCGCCTTCCAGGCCTATTACCGGCTGGAAGAGCGCGGGCTGGTGCGGGCGCGCGAGCGCTCCGGCTACTACGTGGCGGGCGCGGCGCGGCGCGAGCTGCCCCAGCCGCAGGCGCGGCCGTCGCGCCAGGTGTCGACGCAGGTCGACATTTCCAAGCTGGTCTTCGCCGTGCTGGAAGGCGCGCGCGACCGCGAGCTGGTGCAGTTCGGTTCGGCCTTTCCCTCGCCCGAGCTGTTCCCGTGGGAGCGGCTGGGCAAGTCGCTGGCCCGCGCCGGCCGTGCGCTCGACCCGTGGTACTCGGTCAACGACCTGCCACCGGGCAATACCGCGCTGCGCCGCCAGATCGCGCTGCGCTACCTGGGCGCGGGCGCGCCGCAGCCGGCCGAGGACCTGGTCGTCACCAACGGCGCGCTCGAGGCGCTGAACCTGTGCCTGATGGCGGTGACGCAGCCGGGCGATGTGGTCGCGATCGAATCGCCCGGCTTCTATGCCTCGCTGCAGGCGCTGGAGCGGCTGCGGCTCAAGGCCGTGGAGATCCCGGTCGACCCCGCCGAAGGCATCGACCTGGGCGCGCTCGACGCCGCGCTGTCGCGCCACCCGGTCAAGGCGTGCTGGTTCATGACGCAGTTCCAGAATCCGCTTGGCGCCAGCATGTCCGAGGACAAGAAGAAGGCGCTGGTGGCCTTGCTGGCGCGCCACCAGGTGCCGCTGATCGAGGACGATGTCTATGGCGAGCTCTACTTCGGCAACCGCTGCCCGCTGCCGGCCAAGGCCTTCGACACGCAGGGGCTGGTGATGCATTGCAGCTCGTTCTCGAAGACGCTGGCGCCGGGCTTCCGCATCGGCTGGGTGGCGCCGGGCCGCTTTGGCGAAGCCATCCAGCGGCTCAAGCTGATGACCACGCTGTCGGCCGGCGTGCCCACGCAGGTGGCGCTGGCCGAATACCTGCAGCATGGCGGCTATGACAAGCACCTGCGCCGCCTGCGCCATGTGCTGGAGATGCAGCAGGGACGCATGATCGATGCCATCGGCCAGCACTTCCCGGAGGATGTGCGCGTGTCGCGCCCGGACGGCGGCTACTTCCTGTGGGTCGAGTTTGCACCCGGCTTCGATGCGCTGGCATTGCACCATGCCGCCCTGGAAGCAGGTATCGGCATTGCGCCGGGACCGATCTTCTCGGCGCGGCAGGGATACCGCAACTGCATCCGGCTGAACTACGGGCACTTATGGAGCGATGAGGCCGAGGCCGCGGTCGCGACCCTCGGCCGGCTCATCGCGCAGCAGCAAGGTGGCTAGCGCGCGTCGCGATGGCGGCGCAGCGCCAGCTCCAGCGCCTCGAACACGGCCTGCACCACCAGTGCCAGCATGGCCGCCGGGATCGCGCCGGCCAGCAGCAGCGCGGTATCGTTGAGCGCCAGCCCGGTGGCAATGCGCTCGCCAAAGCCCCCCGCCCCGACAAAGGCCGCGATCGTCGCGGTGCCGACGCTGATGATGGCCGCGGTCTTGACGCCTGCCAGCAGCACCGGCAAGGCCAGCGGCAGTTCCACGTAGCGCACGACCTGTCCGCCGCGCAGCCCGAGCGCCCGCGCCGCGTCGCGCATGCCCTGCGGCACCTGTTCCAGGCCGGTGGCCGTGTTGCGCACGATCGGCAGCAAGGCATACAGAAACAGCGCCACCATCGCCGGCCACACGCCGATGCGGCCCAGCAGCGGGATCAGCATCGCCAGCAGGGCCAGCGAGGGCACCGTCTGCAGCACACTGACCACGCCCAGCACGACCTGACCGGTGCGGCGCCGCCGCGCCGCCAGCATCCCGAGCGGCACGCCCACCAGCGTCGCCGCGCCGACCGCGCCCGCTACCAGGCCGACATGGCGTTGCGCCAGGCGCGTGGTGTCGGGCCCGAACAGCGCGGCGGCCAGCCGGCTGCGCGGTCTGGCACTGTCAGGCGTGGTCTTTTGCCCCGCCGTACCGGCGAGGAAGGCGCGCGCAATCGCGTCGAATGACTGGCCGTCAATCTCCGCCGCCGCATTCATGGCGATCATGTCGTCGGCGCTGACGCGCCCGGCCAGGCGCTCCAATGCCTGCCATGCCTGCGGGAAGCGCTGCGGAACATCAAGGCGGTAGACCACCACCGCGTCGTAACGCGGGAAGTAGTGCCGGTCGTCCTCCAGCACGCGCAGCTTGTATTTGCGGATCTTGGCGTCGGTGGAATAGATGTCGATGGCATCGACCTGCCCGGCCGCCAGGGCCTCGTAGGCAACGCCGTGGTCCAGCCCGACCGGGCGTTGCGGCAGCCCGTAGCGGCTGGCCAGCCCCGGCCAGCCGTCGGCGCGCCCCAGGAACTCATGCGACAGGCCGAGCCTGAGTTGCGGCTGCGCTGCAAGATCGCTCAGCCGGCGCAGGTCGCCGGCGCGGGCATCGGACACGGCCAGCGCATAGGTGTTCTCGAAGCCAAGCGGAATCGCCGCCCCCAGCCCCATCGGTGCCAGCGCCCGCTGGATGGCATCGAGCCCGGCTCCGGGGGGCAGCTTGAGGATCTCGGTGGCGAGCGTGCCGGTGTAGTCCGGATAAAGATCGATGCTGCCGGCCTTCAGCGCCTCGAAGACGATCGCGGTATTGCCCAGCCCTGGCTGGTGCTGTGCGGCCCCGGGCGGCCCCGCGGCCTGGGTCAGCAGCTCGCCAAGGATGTACGACTCGGTGAAGCGCTTGGAACCCACGCGCAATGGATCCGCCGCGCGTGCCGGCACGGCACCCGCGAGTGCAGCAGTCAGCACCCACGCCAAGGCATGCCACAGCCGGCGCCCTGTTCGCCCTATCTCCCGACTGCCACGGATCCAAGCCAAAACGTCTGTCCCGATGGTGGGCCGGTGTGCGCCCGGCATCGCTACATCATAGCTGGCACATGTCCTTATCCAGAAATAGTATTTGTCATTTGCATGATGAAGGCATCAGAATGCGGATTACACATTCTTTCCAAGTGCGCCCCCCATGGAAATCCGGCAATTGGAAGCCTTCGCCGCGGTGGTCACCACGGGCAGCGTCACCGCTGCCGGGCGCCTGCTCGGCCGCTCGCAGCCGGCCATCACGCGGCTGATCCAGGAGCTGGAGGCCGAGCTGGGCTTTGCCCTGTTCACCCGCAGCGGCCCGCGCGTCAGCCCGACCGAGCAAGGCTTCCTGCTCTATGACGAAGTCGAGCAGACGCTGGCCGGCATGCAGCAGATCCGCACGCGCGCCGCGGCCCTGGCGCGCGGCGATGGCCGGCCCCTGCGCATCGCCGCGACCCCGGCGTTGGCGGCAGGCCTGCTGCCGCCGGCACTGGCGCTGGCTTTCGAACGCGGGCTGTGCGCACCGGAGCGGGTCTCCGTGCAGAACCTGTCGCCGGAACAGGTGGTGCACGCAGTCCTGACCGGCGCCGCCGATATCGGCCTGAACAGCCTGCCGCTGGAACACCGCGGCGTGACCGTGCACTGGATCGGCCAGTCCGCCTGCGTGGCGGCGGTGCGTGCCGACGACCCATTGGCGGCGCAGCCTGCCATCGCCCTGCAGGACTGCCGCGGGCGCCGCCTCGTCACCATGCAGAACCCGTACCGGCTGCGCCGCCGCGTCGACCGGGCGCTGGCCGGCGCCGGTGTGCCGGCGGCCGCCGTGATCGACACCAATACCTCGATCAGCGCGCTCACGCTGGTGCGTGCGGGGCTGGGCATCGCCGTGCTGGAACCCGTGACCGCGCGCGGGCTGCCGCTGACCGATATCGCCGTGCGGCCCATCGATGCCGATATTCCTTTTTTCTTCGGCGTGATCACGCCGCAAGCCCGCCCCGCCAGCACTGCGGTGCTGGGGCTGGTGCAGGCCGTGGCCGACGCCGCCGCCGGACTATTGCCCGACCTGGTGCGGCGCGAGCCCGCCGAACACGGCGCGCTGCTGCAGTCGCTCTATGGCGATGCCAGCGGCGACGCTGACACGCTCTCACAAGATGCCGGACTTCCAAGCCATGACTGACCTATCCGCCTCCGCCCCTACCCCTGCCGCCGGCCTCGCCGCGCTTGAGGCACGCCTGCGCCAGGACCTGTCCTGGCTGGAACTGCCCGCCAAGGCCTGGACCGTCCCGCGCACCCTGGACGACCAGGAAGTCCTGGACGTCGCTGTCATCGGCGGCGGCATGGCCGGGCTGGCAGCCAGCGCCACCCTGACGCATCTCGGCATCCGCGTGCGCACCTTCGACCGTTCCCCGGCCGGCTTCGAAGGCCCGTGGGCCACCACCGCGCGCATGGAAACGCTGCGTTCGCCCAAACAACTGACCGGCCCCGCGCTGGGGCTGCCGGCGCTGACCTTCCGCGCCTGGTTCGAGGCCCAGTTCGGCGATGCCGCCTGGGAGGCGCTGGACAAGATCCCGCGGCTGCAATGGATGGACTACCTGCGCTGGTACCGCCAGATGCTGGCGCTGGATATCCGCAATGAACACCGGGTCGATGCCATCGTGCCGCGCCCGGACGGACTGGTAGCGCTGTCGATGCAGACCCCGGACGGCCCGCAGACCGTGCTGGCGCGCCGCGTGGTGCTGGCCACCGGCCGCGACGGCCTGGGCGGCGCCTACCTGCCGCCGGTGGCGGCCAAACTGCCGCGCCACCTGTGGGCGCATTCGTCCGACGAGATGGACTATGCCGCGCTGCGCGGCAAGCGCGTGGGCGTGGTCGGCGCGGGCGCGTCGGCCATGGACAGCGCGGCGACCGCGCTGGAAGCCGGCGCCGCCAGCGTGGAAATGCTGATCCGCCGCGCCGACATCCCGCGCGTCAACAAGGGCAAGGGCGCGGGCAGCCCCGGCCTGGTCCACGGCCACCCCATGCTGTCCGATGCATGGAAATGGCGCATCCGCCATTACATCAACGCGCAGCAAGTGCCGCCGCCGCGCGGCAGCACCCTGCGGGTCTCGCGCCATGCCAATGCGCGCTTCCACCTGGGCTGCTCGATCGAAGCGATCGAGCCGCATGGCGAAGGCTTGCGCGTATTTACGCCCAAGGGCGTATTCGAGCTCGACTTCCTGGTCTTCTCCACCGGCTTCCGCATCGCCCTGGACACCCGGCCAGAGTTTGCTGCCTTCGCCCCGCAAATCCGCTACTGGCGCGACCGCTACACGCCGCGCCCCGGCCAGGAAGACCAGGAACTGGCCGACTCGCCGGACCTGGGCCCCGCCTTCGAGTTCATCGAGAAGACGCCCGGCGCCTGCCCCGGGCTGTCGCGCATCCACTGCTTCTGCTATCCGGCCGCGCTGTCGCACGGCACGGTGTCGGGCGACATCCCGGCCATCAGCGACGGCGCGCGCCGGCTGGGCCAGGGCATCGCCGGGCTGCTGTACCAGGAAGACGTGGAAATCCACTACGCCAACCTGGAAGCCTACGCCGAGCCCGAAGTGTTCGGCGACGAATGGACGCCGGCGCCATGAGGGCGATGAGAAGCGCCCTCACCCGCTGGCCCTGGCGCTGGCTGCTGCGCCGCCTGCTGCAGGCGGCCGTGGTGGTGCTGGTGATGACTGTGATCGTCTTCGCCGGCCTGCATGCCATCGGCAATCCGGTCGACATCCTGATCGGCCAGGACGTGGACCAGGTCGACCGCGCGCGCATCATCGCCGCGCTCGGGCTGGACCAGCCGCTGTGGCGCCAGTACCTCGGCTTCCTGAACGGCGCGCTGCACGGCAACCTGGGCAACAGCTTTGTCTACAACGTGCCGGCGATCGAGCTGATCCTGCAGCGGCTGCCGGCCACGCTGGAGCTGGCGGTGGCGGCCCTGCTGCTGGCCGTGCTGGTGGGCGTGCCGCTCGGGCTGTTCGCCGGGCTGTATCCCGAGCACCCGCTGTCGCGGGTGCTGATGACCGGCAGCATCGTCGGCTTCTCGCTGCCCACCTTCTGGGTCGGGCTGATGCTGATCATGGCGTTCAGCGTGCGGCTGGGCTGGCTGCCTTCGGGCGGGCGCGGCGCCACCGCGGAATGGCTGGGCGTGCCGTGGTCCTGGCTCACCGCCGACGGGCTGCGCCACATGATCCTGCCGGCGATCAACCTGTCCTTGTTCAAGGTCTCGCTGGTGCTGCGCCTGACGCGCGCCGGCGTGCGCGAGGTGCTGCCGCAGGACTGGGTCAGGTTCGCGCGCGCCAAGGGCCTGTCGCCGCTGCGCGTGGTGCTCGGCCACGTGCTGCGCAACACCATGATCCCGCTGGTGACGGTGCTGGGCCTGGAGTTCGGCTCGACCATCGCGTTCGCCGTGGTGACCGAGAACATCTTTGCCTGGCCTGGCGCCGGCAAGCTGATCCTGGACAGCATCAACGCGCTCGACCGGCCGGTGATCGTCTCCTACCTGGTGGTCGTGGTATGCCTGTTCGTCACGCTGAACCTGATTGTCGACGTGCTCTACAAACTGCTCGATCCGCGCGTGCGGCTGGAGGGCGCGGCATGAACGCCAGCGACAAGACAAGCGCCGCGCCGGCTGAGGATTTCGCGGCGCCGGCATTGCGGCGCGAGGCGCCGTGGCGCCGCGTGGCGGCTGATTTCCTCGCCTCGCGCACCGCCATGTTCGGGCTGGTGGTGCTGGTGCTGCTGGTGCTCACCGCGTTGCTGGCGCCATGGATCACGCCGCAGAACCCCTATGACCTGCTGCAACTGGATGTGCTGGACGCGCGCCTGGCGCCCGGCACCGCCAACGGTGCCGGCACCTACAGCTACTGGCTGGGCACCGACGGCCAGGGCCGCGACATCCTGTCCGGCATCATTTACGGGCTGCGCATCAGCCTGCTGGTCGGCGTCGGCTCGGCTGCAATCGCCGGCGTGCTCGGCACGCTGCTGGGACTGATTGCGGCGTATGCCGGCGGGCGCGTGGACAGCCTGATCATGCGCACCGTGGACCTGCTGTTGTCCTTCCCGTCCATCCTGGTGGCGATGATGATCCTGGCCTTCCTGGGCAAGGGTGTGGGCAACGTGGTGCTGACGCTGGTGATCCTGGAGTGGGCCTACTACGCCCGCACGGCACGCGCCCAGGCCCTGGTGGAAAGCCGGCGCGAATATGTCGAGGCCGCGCGCGGCCAGGGCATCGCGCACTGGCGCATCGTGGTCGGGCACATCCTGCCCAACTGCATGCCGCCGCTGATCGTGATCGGCTCGCTGCAGGTGGCGCGCGCCATCACGCTGGAGGCCACGCTGTCCTTTCTCGGCCTGGGCGTGCCGGTGACCGAGCCTTCGCTCGGCCTGCTGATCGCCAATGGCTACCAGTTCATGCTGTCCGACGAATACTGGATCAGCTTCTTCCCGGGCATTGCGCTGCTGCTGACCGTGGTGGCCATCAACCTGGTGGGCGACCGCCTGCGCGACGTCCTCAACCCGAGGCTGCAGAAATGAGCGCGCCTGCCACGCAATCCGATCTTCCCACGCTGGAAGTGCGCCACCTGCGCACCCACTTCGACACCCGCAACGGCGTGCTGCGCGCGGTGGACGATGTCTCGTTCGCCGTGCCGCGCGGCCGCATCCTGGGGCTGGTGGGCGAATCCGGCTCGGGCAAGTCGGTCACCGGCTTCTCGATCATGGGGCTGGTGGATCCGCCGGGCCATATCGCCGGCGGCGAGATCCTGTTCCAGGGCCGTGAGCTGACCCGCATGCGCCCGGCCGAGTTGCGCCAGTTGCAGGGCAACCGCATCGCCATGATCTTCCAGGACCCGATGATGACGCTGAATCCGGTGATGCGGATCGATGCGCAGATGATCGAGGCGGTGCGCGCGCACAGCAAGGCCAGCCACAAGCAAGCGCGCGAACTGGCCCGCGACACATTGGGCATGATGGGCATCCCAAGCCCGGACGAACGGCTGCTGGCCTACCCGCACCAGCTTTCCGGCGGCATGCGCCAGCGCGTGGCCATCGCCACCGCCATGCTGCACCGGCCCGACCTGATCATCGCCGACGAGCCCACCACCGCGCTGGACGTCACCATCCAGGCCCAGATCCTCTCGGAAGTGCAGACGCTGGCGCGCCAGCACGGCACTGCGCTGATCTGGATCACGCACGACCTGTCCGTGGTGGCGGGCCTGGCCGACGAGGTTGCGGTGATGTACGCCGGCCGCATCGTCGAGCAAGGCCCGGTCGACGACGTGCTCGACCACCCGCTGCACCCCTACACCGCCGGCCTGATCGCCAGCCTGCCAAGCCTGAACCAGCGTGGCCAGCGGCTGCGGCAGATTCCCGGCATGACGCCCGACCTGGCCGCGCTGCCGCCCGGATGCGCCTTTGCCGCGCGCTGCCCGCGTGCCAGCGCCGTGTGCGGCGCAGCGCCGGAAATCACCACCCCCGCGCCGCTGCGCCAGGTGCGTTGCTTCCACCCCGGCCAGGCGGCCGTCAGCATGGAGCCGGCATGACCGTCAGCCAACTGGATCGCGCCCAGGCGGGCCACGCGCAAACTGTGCCGGCAGCGGCAGATGGCAGGCCGCCGCTGGTGTCGGCCCGCGCGCTGGCCAAACGCTTCGGCGAGCGCCAGCCAGGGCGCATCGGCCAGGCACTGGAGCGCCTGGGCTGCTCCGAGCCCGCGCGCGTCACCCACGCCGTGGACGGCGTCGACCTGGACCTGAAGCACGGCGAAGTGCTCGGGCTGGTGGGCGAATCGGGCTGCGGCAAGTCCACCCTGGGGCGCATGATCGCGGGCCTGCTCGACCCGTCCGCCGGCGAGATCCACATCGACGGCCGCAGCCCCGCCAGCCTCGACCGCGCCGGGCGCCAGGCGCTGCGCCTGAAGATCCAGATGGTGTTCCAGGACCCCTACGCCAGCCTGAACCCGCGGCTGCGCGTGGACCGCATCGTCGGCGAGGGCGCGCGCCTGCAAGGGCTGGTCGATGCAGCCGGCTTCGACGACTACGTCAGCGCGCAACTGCAGCGCGCCGGACTGGACCCGAGGCTGCGCCAGCGCTACCCCCACCAGTTCAGCGGCGGCCAGCGCCAGCGCATCGGCATTGCCCGCGCACTGGCGGTGCAGCCCGAGCTGCTGGTGTGCGACGAGGCCGTGGCCGCGCTGGACGTGTCGATCCAGGCCCAGGTGCTGAACCTGTTCATGGACCTGCGCGAGCAACTGGGCCTGAGCTACCTCTTCATCAGCCACGACCTGGGCGTGGTCGAGCATATCTCTGACCGCGTGATGATCATGTACCTGGGCCGCGTGGTGGAAAGCGCGCCGACCACCGAGATCTTCCGTCGCCCCAATCATCCGTACACGCAGGCGCTGCTGGCCGAAATCCCGCGCCTGGATGCGCGCCACAAGACCTTTACCGCCATCCGCGGCGAGATCCCAAGCCCGCTGGCGCCGCCGGCGGGCTGCCATTTCCACCCGCGCTGCCCGCATGCCATGGCGCGCTGCGCGGTGGAGCCGCCCAGGCTGCGCGGCATCGCCGTCAACCACCTGAGCGCCTGCCATCTCAATGAAGGCTGACACTCACCGTATCGCCCCGTTCGTTCCACAAACCGCCCCGAGGAATCGCCCCATGAATCGCTCGCCGTCCTTCTCCTTGCGCGCCACCGTGGCCGCCGTGCTTTGCGCCGCCGCGACGGTGGCTGCAGCGCAGTCGCTGACGATCGGCTTTGCCGACCCGTTGTCGTCACTGGACCCCCAGCTGAACAACCACGCCGGCGACCGCTCGGTGGACCTGCACTTCTGGGACCTGCTGATCGAAAACAAGGACAACAAGCTGCAGCCGGGGCTGGCGCTGTCGTGGAAGGCGCTGGACGACAAGACCTGGGAGTTCAAGCTGCGCCGCGACGTCAAGTGGCAGGACGGCAAGCCCTTCACCGCCGAGGACGTGGTCTTCTCCTACCAGCGCGCACGCAACGTGCCGGGTAGCGTGGCCTCGTTCTCGGGCTACCTGCGCACCATCGAATCCGCCAGCGCCAAGGACCCGTACACGCTGCTGGTCAAGACCAATATCGCCAACCCCGACCTGCCGCTGAACCTGGCCTCGGTCCATATCGTCAGCAAGCACGTCGGCGACAAGGCCAGTACCGACGACTACAACGCGGGCCGCGCGGTGGTGGGCACCGGTCCCTACAAGTTCGTCTCCTACACTCCGGGCGACCGTGTGATCATGGCGCGCAATGACAGCTACTGGGGCGGCAAGCCGATCTGGCAACAGGTCAATTACCGCTACATCAACAACGGCCCGGCCCGCACGGCAGCGCTGCTGTCCGGCGATGTCGACGTGATCGACAAGGTCTCGGTGTCCGACCTCGCCAAGCTCAGGCAGTCGTCCAGCGTCAGCGTGTTCCCCTACAACGGCCTGCGCGTGATGCTGCTGCAACCGAGCTTCAAGCCGGGTCCCAACCCCTACATCACCGACAACGCCGGCAAGCCGCTGGACAAGAACCCGCTGCTTGACGTGCGCGTGCGCCGGGCGCTGTCGCTGGCCATCAACCGCGAGGCCGTGGTGGGCCGCATCCTGCAGAACACCGCCACCGTCGCCAACCAGTGGATGCCCAAGGGCACCTTTGGCTACAACCCCGAGGTCAAGGACATCGCCTATGACCCCGCGCTGGCGAAGAAGCTGCTGGCCGAGGCCGGCTTTGCCGACGGCTTCAAGCTGACCATCCACGCCCCCAACGACCGCTACCCGCAGGGCCCGGAAACCGCGCAGGCCGTGGCGCAGTTCTGGACCCGCGTGGGCGTGAAGACCCAGGTGGAAGTGGTGCCCTGGTCGGTCTACTCCGGCCGCGCCAACAAGAACGAGTACGCGGTCAGCATGCTGGCCTGGGGCAATGGCACGGGCGAGGCCAGCTATGCGCTGGTCAACGTGCTGGCCAGCGTGGACGCAAAGAAGGGCCTGGGCGCCTCCAACTGGGGGCACTACAGCAACCCGGCCGTGGACCGCGCGCTGGAGGAATCCACCGCCGAGTTCGACGTGGCGAAGCGTGAAACCATCCTGCGCCGCTCGGTCAAGCTGGTGTCCGACGACGTGGGCGTGCTGCCGCTCTACCACTATCAGAACATCTGGGCCGCAAAGAAGGGCCTGAAGGTGACGCCGATGACCAGCGACCGCACCGCCGCCATGATGGTGACGCGGACGGGCAAGTGAGCATGGCCGCGATGACCGCCCCAACCCTTGCCATCACCCCGGCCGATGCGCTGATCGACGTGCCGCGCCGCATCGCCATCACCGGCTTGCGCCCCGGCGAGACCGTGGCCGTCAGCACGCGCACCGTGCGCGGCCGCGACATCGCCTGGGCCAGCCAGGCCGATTTCATCGCCGCGGGCGACGGCAGCGTTGACCTGGAGCGCGATGCGCCGGTGCGCGGCAGCTATGACGGCGTGGCTCCCATGGGCCTGCTGTGGGCGCAGCGGCCGGTGGCATCGGACAGCCGCGAACTGTTCCATGTCGACGCCACCCGGCCGCTGGTGACCGAGATCACCGTCACCGCCGCCGGCGGCGAGGCCGGCGGCGAGCTGGTGCAGCGCCTTGCCGCGCCAGGCGTGGTGCGCGAGGAAATCCGCGTGGGCGGGCTGGTCGGCACGCTGTACCGCCCGCCGGGCGCCGGCCCGCACCCGGCGGTGATGGTGCTCAACGGGTCCGGCGGCGGCATCAACGAACCGCGCGCCGCGCTCTATGCCTCGCATGGCTATGCCGCGCTGGCGCTGGGCTACTTCAAGGCGCCAGGCCTGTCGGACTATATCTCCAACACGCCACTGGAATACTTCGAGCGCGGCCTGCAATGGATGCATCGCGAGCTGCACCCGGCGCACGGCTTTGTCGCGCTGTCCGGCCAGTCGCGCGGCGGAGAGTTGGTGCTGCTGCTGGGTGCGACCTTTCCCGATCTGGTGTCGGCGGTGGTCGGCTACGTGCCGGGCGCGGTGGTACACAGCGCCCAGAATGCCGCCGACCCGGCCATCGGCCGCGAGGGCGCGGCCTGGCTGCACCAGGGCAAGCCGCTGCCGCATGTGTGGGAGAACAACCCCGACGCCAGCTGGGCACCATTCGACGAAGGCCCCGCCCCGCACCGGCACGAGCGCGCCATCCTGACTGCACTGAAAAATGCCGAGGCCGTGGCGCGCGCCCGCATCCGGGTGGAGCACATCCGCGGGCCGGTGATGCTGCTGTCCGGCACCGACGACGGCTCGTGGCCGTCCAGCCTGTATTCGCGCATGGTCGCGGACAAGCTGGCCGAGACCGGCCATCCGTATCCGGTCGAGCACCTCGACTTCGAGCACGCCGGCCACGCCATCCTGTTCCCCTACGTGCCCACCACGCAAGCGGTCTACGCGCATCCGGTATCGCGCCGCATCAGCACCACGGGCGGCACCCCCGAGGCCAACGCCGGTGCCGACGAGGCGTCCTGGCACGGGGTCCGCGCCTTCCTGGCGCGGGCGGTGGCCGCGCGCAAGCAAGCCGCCGGCAACTGACGGCTGCGCCAGCACGACAACGAATCCTTCGATACTCCGGGAGTCCTTATATGACCCAAGCAAACGCTGCCGCCACTGACGTGGTAGATCAGGTCTCCGGCCTGGCCGCCGGCTCCGCCATCCACACGCTGCGTCACGCACGCGACAAGGTGGTGGCCTCTACCCAGGGCAGCTACAACGGGCTGTTCGATCCTGCCCTGCCCGGCCTGACCCTCGCCGAGCGCCTGCTGGTCGCGCTCTACGCTGCCCGCCTGGCCGGCGCCGCCGACCTGGTGGCCCACTACCGTGCCCGCCTGCAGGCCATCGAGGCCGACGCCGCGCTGGTCGCCCTGGTCGAGCAGGCCAACCCCGATACCCTCGCCGACGCGCGCCTGCGCGCCATCCTGGCCTTCACCCGCACGCTGAGCGAGCGCCCGGTGGAAGGCGACCAGGCCGCGCTGAAGACCCTGCCCGCCGCCGGCCTTGCCACGCCCGACGTGGTCACGCTGGCGCAACTGATCGCCTTCCTGTCCTACCAGGTGCGCCTGGTGGCCGGACTCAAGGCAATGCAGGCACTGGGCGCCGGCACCCCGGCCACCACGGCCGCGCCCGCCACGGCAGGCACCCTGCTGCAGAACCCGATCCGCGCGCGTGGCTTCACCAACGAAGTGCTGGACTGGAAGGCCTGGCTGGACGTGGTATCCGTCGACAGCGCCACGCCCGAGCAGGTAGCGGTGCTGGAGGAAAGCCACCCCAAGGCCAAGGTATCGGACTACTACCTGTTCCTCGTGCACCAGCCCGAGATCCTGCGCCAGCGCTCCACCGCCTTCAACGCCATCATGTACGCCCCGGGCGGCATGCCGCGCGCCGAGCGCGAACTGGCCAGCACGGTGGTGTCCCGCATCAACGGCTGCGTCTACTGCGCGTCGGTCCATGCCCAACGCTTTGAACAGCTAGCCAAGCGCAACGCGGTGGTTCAGCAAGTGTTCGACGATCCCTACACGGCCGGCACCACCGCGCGCGAGCAGGCGATCGCAAAGTTCTCGATCGAACTGACCGAGCAGCCCGCCCAGGTCACTGCCGGGCAGCTCAGGCCGCTGCGCGACGCTGGCGTGACGGATGCGGAGATGCTGGACCTGATCCACTCGGTCGCCATCTTTGCGTGGGCGAACCGGTTGATGTTGAACCTGGGTGAACCGGTGTTTCCGGAGCAGTCTGGGCAGTAAGCCGTCAGGCGCCTGCGGCAATGCCACCCGCCAGCCGCAGCGCGCTGTCCCGCACCTCGATCTTGACGGGATCGGTCTTCTTCCACTGCTTCTTCGGCACGACCAGCTTCCAGACGGCATCCTTGTCCGGGTTGCGGAACAAGGCCACCACGCCGACATATTCCGTGTCGGCGTGCATCGGCTCGCTCAGGCTTGCGCTCGTGTCGGGGCGCAAGACCACGTCGCGGCTGGCGAGCAGGTCGGGCTTGAGCGATTCAAGATCATTCGCCTGCAGTTGCGCGTAGCTGAGCTGCTCAAACATCTGCGGTGCCTTCAGCTGGTAGACGCGCACAACCGTCGATAGCGATCGTCCGGCGCCGCTGGGATTGAGCGACGTGCGGCTGGCAAGGTCCAGGTTCATGGTCTTGACCTGCGTCGTGAAAGCCCATTTCGCTGCCTGGACCGTGCCATCCTTGATCGCCTGCCCGACCCCGCACCCCGCGAGCAAAAGCATGGCGGCAAGCACCGCGCCCTGATTCCAAATCTGCCGTTTCATCATCTGAATCCTGTCTTGCTGGTTTGCATCGATCTTGCCCGTTAGCGGCTCAGTGCGACATTGCCGCTGCCGGGCCGTTCCCGGCCCAGGTGCCGAGTTGCACACGGGTCATCCTGTCCGAACCGGCGCCTCGCCTCAGTTGCGTCGTGTAGCCAAGGCTCACCTTGTCTGAATTCAGCGCCGGCGCCGGCATCAGTGCGGCGTCGACTTGCATCTCCAGGCACGCTTGCGCCGCGTAGCCAAGATAGAAGCGCAGCAGCGCCGTCACCTCGCGATGCAGCGCGCAGCCTGGCATCAGGCCCAGTACCCCCTCGTTGGTCCGCGGCGTGACCACCACACGCACGGTGTTGGCGCGGTCAAAGAAGCCACGGCCCAGCACGCAGTTCTCGCCCAGCGGCATGGGCTCCGTCGTATCGATGCGCACCCACACGGGATGGAACTCTTCCACGGCGATGTGCGCGTCCGGCACGGCATGCCGGAGCACGCCCGCCAGTCCTTCGGCTGTGCGTGTGCGCTGGCTGGCCAGGCCCAGCATCGACAGCAGCTTGCGCGCGCCGACGTCGCCTTCCACCGGCGCCTGACCGTCCGCCCGGCCAAGCCCCAGCCCGAGCAGGCTCAGCAGGCAGCGCGACACATCATCATCGCCGCCCGACCGGAATCCGACCGGGTAGCGGTACTTGCGCGCGACCCGGTAGAACTGCGTGACAATCCGGTGGTGAAACAAATCGAGGAACGCCGCCAGCGGCTCGGCGCCGTCACGGCGCTGTGCGATCTCATCGGTGAAATAGGCCGGCATCCGCGCATCGACGCCATACAGTCCGAGGAAGGTCGTGCGTATCACCGGCGGCCGCCCGGGATGATCGCTGTCGCGCTCCACCGCCGCGACCTCGCGCGCGGGGAAACCCAGCGGCCCATGCGAACGGAACCGCACCGGCTCATTGTCCGGCGAATCCGTAGTGCCAAGCGGTGGCTGCCGCGGCGCCGACAGTTCGATCAGCTCGCACAGCCGGAAGAGATTCATCTGCGGCGCCGCGGCCAGCAGCGCCTCCAGCAGGGCGCCGGCCGAGCCGGCCGTTACAGCGGATTCCATGCTCAAAACGGTGCCCCCTCGCCTTTGCTGTCCGGCCATGCGAGCCGCTTGCCACTGGGCTGCGACACAATCTCCAGCCGCGTATACAGGTTCACCGTGGCGTACAGGGACAGGAACCGGTTCAGCATCTCGCCGAACAGCTCCACGTCGCCGTCGCCCGCAAAGCGGGTGCTGTCCAGCACCACCTCAATCTCCACCCCGCGCAGCAAGCCGCCCTTGACCAGCTTCTGCAGCGGGCGATGCCGCACGTCCGAGATGCCGTCGATGCGCCGCCGGTTCAGCTCCCCCTCGGTCCAGTCATAAAGCGCCAGGCTGCCGCGCAGGACTTCCGCATCGAGCAGCGACAGATAGTTGGGCGCAAGATGCGACAGCACGCGCCAGTGGAAGCGGTCGCTGGTCGGCGGGTATACCGGCAGCGTCGGCGCGGTCAGGTTGCGCACCGTGCCGATATTGGTGAAGCCACCGCGCATGCGCGTGATGCCGGCCTCGCGCAAGCCCTTGCGTGGCAGCATGCCGTTGGTGCCAGTGACCGACAGTGACAGTGTCTCCTGGAGCAATTCCGCTTGCCGCTCCCAGGCATGCCCGCCAAGCACCACCCAGGTGTCGAACCTGCCCGAGGGACCACGGCGCATGCGGGTGTGGAAGTAGCGCTCCGGCATCTCATGGCGCAACATGCCGCCGCGGTGGCGGAAGGCAGCGAACGGCGCGTATTCAAAGCGCTCGCCGCTGGCCACCTCGAAGCCGCGTACGCTGTCGACCGAATAGGCCTCGACGTGGTGCCCATGCTGCTCCATCGCGCGCACCCGATACTCGGTTTCCTGATGCGTCACCGAAACCGGATCCGCCTCCAGCTCGAACAGGTTGATGATGGGCGTGCAATACAGCCGCACGTTCTCGGCCGAGAAACGCATATCGTCCGGGAACGGCCTGGCCAGCACCGTCTCCACGTCGACATGCTCCGCATCGGGTGGGATGGCATCCATGTCCAGCCCGAGCAGATCGACGAACATGAACTTCTCTGGGAACGTGAAGTACTCCAGCAGCAGCTGGTAGCCGCCGAAGGCGTTGTCCGCCTTGGGCCACAGGCGTTCCCCTGACGCAAAGCCCGCGGGCTCAAGGCGCAGGCCCGGCATCGGCTGCGGTGCGCCGGGCCGGTCCGCCGGCGCACCGGGTACCCGCACCTGCATGGCCAGCGGCTCGGCGGTCAGCGCGGCATACAGCGCAAGCGCCACCGGCCGGTCGGCATGCAGATACAGGCGCAGGCGCGGCACCTGCCATTGCTCGCGGCGTCCTTGCTGCCGCAACTCAAGCCGCAGGCGGATCACAGAGCGCCCGTCCTCGCGCGCATAGGCTTGTGCCTCCGTCAGCCGCAGCGGATACAGATCGACCGCTTGCGTGGTCCGGTAGACGCACTCGACGGTATCCCCCCCACCTGCCGGCTGGCTGCCCATGGAGACAGGGTCTGACATCACCTCCAGCCCGGCCGGCAGGGTTTCATGCCGCTGCAGCGCGCCGGGGGTCGGCGACAGTTCCAGGATCGACAGCGACGGGATCATGCGCAGGTAATGGGGCCACAGCATGCTGACCAGCCCCTCGGTCAGCTCCGGCAATTCATCGTCGAGCTTATGGCGCAAGCGGCCCATCAGGAAGGCGAAGCCTTCGAACAAGCGCTCGACATGCGGGTCACGTTCACCGATGCGGTCGATATTGAGCATGCGCGCGCGGTCGGGGAACGCCTGGGCGAACTCCTTGCCGGCCTCGCGCAGGTAACGCATTTCCGCCTCGTAGTAGCGCAGGATCTCGTTGTCTTGAGTGGGATGGTTCATGGGACAGTTGCCTCGCGCGACTCAGGAAAGGGCCACGGCACGTGCCGGGTCGATTGCGGTCAGGTCACCCACCAGGGCCTCCACGCGCTGTGCCAACGCGGCCTTGTCAGCGTCCTTGCGGCTCATGCGTGCCCTGAGCAGCCGCAGCCGTTGCTGCTTGGCCTCGAACACAAGCGAGGGTTCCCAGGCGGCCAGTTCAAAGCGCTGCGCGGACAGGTCCAGCGCAGCCAGCAGGTGCGAGGCGGTATCGGCGCGGCCGGCGTGCTCCGCCACGCGCGCCATCACCAGTTGCCGGATAAAGCGATCGCGTCCGCCATCGGGCACAGGCAAGCCCTGCAACCAGGCGAAGGCGGCATCCAGGCTTTGCTGGGCGGCAAGATCGGCAGCCTGGGCCTCGGTTTCGGCCCAATCGGTGCTGGCGGAAGCCACCGACACCGGCGCCATCATTTCGCCACGCTCCACGTCCCGTACCGTGGCATGGCGCGCGATCCATTCGAGCGTGGTGTCATCGGCAAACGGCGTGCCATCGGCAAAAGCCAGTTGCTCCAGTCCCGGCAGGCGTTCCAGCATCAATGCACATTCGGTCGCCAGCAGATCGCGCACGGGTTCGTACTCACCGCCCGCCTGCTCCTGCCCGATAAACGCGTAGTACTGCAGGTCCAGCCAGAAGTGATTCGCCCCTTCAGCGAAAGCCTGTTCCACCCGATCGAGCAACTCCGGCCACTGCTTTTGCAGCATCAGGCGCTTGAGTTGTGCGCGCAATTCCGCGCGCGGCCCCGGCAAGCGCGTCTTGCCGCTGGTCTCGTGCGGGGGCACCTCGGTGAGCGTGTCCCAGCGCACGCATCGCATC
This sequence comes from Cupriavidus sp. LA-1, assembly GCF_055385985.1. Lineage (NCBI taxonomy): Bacteria > Pseudomonadati > Pseudomonadota > Betaproteobacteria > Burkholderiales > Burkholderiaceae > Cupriavidus > Cupriavidus sp. LA-1. The sequence continues at coordinate 2,236,038 of NZ_AP031387.1, forward strand.
AGGCGGTAGGCGGCCAGGTATCCCTGTGGCTGTTCGCGCAGGAACAGCGCCATCTGCCGGGCACGGTCGAGCAGATCGCGCGTGGAAGCGACCTCGCCGCCGGTGGGCAAGACGGAAGCGAGCGGGTAATGGACAGCCTTCGACAGATCGGCAGCGGCATCCGCGGCTGAGGCGACGGATGAGGATTCGCCAGCGCCCTCTACCCGCTCTTCAAACCGCCGGAAGAGCCCATCGAGCGCCGGCCGCCCGGCCTCCGGCCACTGTGCGGTGCGCTCAAGGATCAACGCCAGCGCCGACAGCGTTCGTTCCAGCGGCCCACCGGCCAGTCCCTGCATGCGGTCGAGCCGGCTGGTGAACGTGGCCCCGGCCAGCCATTCAAGCGCCGCCTTGCGGCTTTCCGTTCGCGCCGGCAATAGCCCGGCGCCAAACCGGTCGATCAGCGCTGACAGCAATTCGAAGCCCTCGCTGATCCCTTCCGCGCCATCGCGCCGCATGCGCGCGTAGACATAGTAGACCGCCAGGCGCACGTCCTTGGCGGCAGACTTCAGCAGCTTTTCGGCCAGCTCGATGATCAGCGTATCGTTGAGGTCCGACAGCTTCGCCACCTCGTCCTTGATGGCGAGGAAGTCATCGTCATAGCCGGGATCGCTGCCGACTACAGCATCCGGCCGGATCGGCTGCAGCCATGGCTCCCAGCGGGCCTGGGTGGAGCGGGCAAGGTCCGCGGGCGCGCGCGTGCCGAAGAGCGCGTTGAGGAGATTGGTAAGCATGGGTTCCTTCTGACTGTCCCTATGTGCGCCCACCGGGCACAACACCAGCTACGGCCTGCATTCGCTCGTCCGTGAAGATGCGCGTCGGCAGCACGAAGCCACGCAGCACCAGCATCTCCAGCGGGCCCTGGCCGACTTCGGTACGTACCTGGTAGCGGATCGGATAGGACATCTGCGCGGGCGCGGGAAGCTTCGCCGCCCGTGCCGTGAGGCTGTCCGCATCACTGTCAGCACTGCTTTCCGCACTCGCCTTCGATTCGGGCGTGTCCGGCACGCCGCGCCAGGTCAGTTGATAGGTCGCACTGTCCAGCGGCTCGACCTGCGCCCGCTCCAGCATCCGGACCAGCCCCCAGCGCCCGCCGAACTCATAGTTCTTGTTGGTGCCCGCCTGCTCAGTCTGCCATTGCAGCCGGGTGCCCGGATCCTGCAGGTTGGCGGCCGGCCATTGCATCGCCTGCCAGGTCTCGCGCTGGTTGTAGTAGTGCAGTTTCTGGCCATCCAGCACCAGCACCGTGTCGGTCAGCCCCGGCGTCGGGATTGGCCGCACCTCGAAGCGATATTGCGGCTCGCCTTGCGCCAGCATGTGCGCGGCAATGCGCTGCAGGGTGTTGATTGCCTTCAGGAAGCCCGGATCGAACGACAGCGCCTGGCCACCCGTGGCCGCGGGCACCCATTGATCGCCCTGCAGTTCCAGCACGCCGGCCAGCTGCATGCCGAGGAACGCGCCGATCAGCCCGCTCTGCGGGCGCAGGAAGCGCGCCAGCTCGGGCAGCGACGCATCATTGGCAGTATCCGCAAACGGATAGCGGCCGGCGAACGACCTGCCCCACGCCACCACGATGCCCTGCCGCCAGGCATCGTTCAGGCTGGCTTGCGCCGGTTGCAGCACCGTCTGCGTCGCCTGGGCGATCGGCCGTACGAACAACGCCTCGCCCATGCCCGCCCATTGGTTCCCCAGGCTGGCGGCGATCAGTTGCGCATAGGCCTGGATATCGGCAAGCTCCGACCCCTTGCTCTGGAACAGCGCCTGCGCCATCAAGCGCGCCTGGGCATCGGCATCGGCGCTGTTGGTGACCTGCTGCAGGCGCAGGCGCAACGCCGTTGCGCGGTCGAGAAAGCGCTGCAGGCTCAGGGCATCGTTGCCGGACTGTCCGGCCTGGCCTTCCCCGACCAGCCGCAGCACCGGGCCAAATGCCGCACCTAGCGGCCCTGCCCCATCCTGCTTGCGGGATTCGGGCCCCGCAGCCTGCCTGCCCAGCAAATCCTGCGCCTTGGCCACCAGCGTATCGGACAGGCTGTCCCTGCGCGCCCCCGCGCCGCCCTGGTACTCGAGCGCCTTCATCAGCGCGATCAGCGGCGACTGGCGCGCATCCGCCATCAGCTTCAACTGCCCGATCGCCGCCGGCAGCGTGCGTGCCGGCTCCCATTGCAGGCTGTTCATGAAATCCTGCCAGTGCTCGGCATAGTCGGCGAAGTACCGCGCGGTCAGCTCGGCTTGCAGCGCCTCGGTGGAACGGGCCCCTGCATGCTGGGTAACGGCGGAGCCTTGCAATACCCAGTCGCTGGCAACCTCCGTACGTTTGGCAGCCTGCTCGATTGCGGGCGCGACGTAGCCTTCGTACGCCTGGCGGCTGAAAACGCCCGGCACGGTCGTCGCCGCGCGCAGCAGGCCACGGGGATCGGTGCCGGCCGTGAGCGACGCCAGGCTCTGGTCCGGGTACTTGCTGTGGCTCTCCCCAAAGGCACTCAGGATGCCCTGGTAAATCGTGTCCCCGGCATTGCGCTGTCCGATGACCGCAAGGAGCGTCTGGCGCGCTCCCGCCACCAGCTCTGACTGCGGTGCGATGGCCCAGCCCGGGTTCGCCTTCAGGTGCCGGGCATAGAAGCCAAGCAGGCGCTCAGCGAGATCCTGTTGCTCACCCGGCGTTATCCGCGCTTCGGTGGACCAGTGCTGCACCAGTTGCGGCGTCAGGAACGCCGCCTCCGCACGCTCGGGCTGGGCCAGCATCAGGTAAGCCTTCAGCCCCTGGTGACCGCTCAGTGCCCATGTGCTGGTCTGCTCGTCGAGCGTGGTGGTCCGCATCTGCGCAAGATCGACCAGCGACGCCTCCAGGTCCTGCTGCACCGGCGTCGCCAGCAGCTGCCGGCTGGCCTGGGCATAGGGCTTCCACAAGGCGTCCAGGACCGCTTCGTCCCGGTTCAGGCCGAAGCGCGTCGCCAGCGGTGCATGGTGCCCGGTGCGGTATTCGTAGCGCTCGATCTGGTGCTGCAGGGCCAGAAGCGCCCGCAGCCGGGCCGCCGCGTCAGGTGCGGCATTGAGGTCAGTCACCGACTGCCGGGCCGCGTGCACATCCCAGCTGTTCAGCAGGCCGGACAAGGCCATGCCGATGGTCCACAGGGCAACCGACGCCAGTCCGATGGCCGAGAGCACGGTCATCGGGTGCCTGCGGGTGCGACGGCCCGGCTCACGGCGGGCGGCGTCCCCAAGATATGACCAGAGAGGCAGATCAGCGCCGGGCTGCGCCTCCGGATCCGTGGCGACACCTGCCGGATATGGCGCGAACACGATACCAGCAACCGGAAATCGCCGGTGCCGGCCGCTCGTCAGTCCCGCGAGCCACTCGGCCATTGGCTTGGCACTGGTATCGAGCCGCTGTGAAAGCATCCCCATATAGCGGTCCGCCTCATTGCGGATCAGTTGCGCCACGCTACGCTGGGCGAGTTCGTCGCGCAGGACCTGCAGTGCCTTGTCGATTGCCGCTGCATCCGCGTCCCGCTGCAGTTCACAGCCAATGACAGTGGTATTGCCATTGGCTACGGTGTCGGCTTTCGAGACATCGAGCACATAGACCGGGGCGGACCAGCGCAGAATCTCGGTAATGCGCGCAAGCGTCACGCCGTAGGCGTGGGTGCCCCGGCGTTGCGCGGGCAAGCTGGTGTCGCCGTTGATGGTTAGGACGACTGCGTCGACCGGGCGGCGGCGGCGCATTTTGTAGAGTTGCTTTAGCCAGGCGGTGTCGGGGTGGCCGTCCTTGCCGGTCCGAGCAAAAAGCAGTACCGCGTCGGGTGAGACTAGCCAGCTTTGGGAGGCTAACGCTGGCAGCAGCCCAGTGATAGCCATGTCATCCCCGCTCAGCAGCAACCATGGCCTGCGTTCACGATAGCGCCACCCCAGTTCCAGCCGCAACTCTCGGCGAAGTTGCTTCAGTGAACCTGATGCAGACCTCGCTGCGCTTTGGTTTTCAGCAATGCTTCCCTGCGTGGTTCCCGCCGTGTCTGTTTGACGAACATGCAGCCATTTTCCAAGCGCGCGTACGGCATCCATCCAGCGGCCAAAGCCGTCAAGCGATGCAATCACCGCCAGCACCAATGCGAAAATTGCCAGTACCGACAACCACCAACTGCGCTCCTCGGGAGTGTTGATGCCTGCGTACTCCCCCCAGAAATACATCGCCAACATTGCAAGCAGTGCAGCAATCAGTATCGAGACAAGGTCTAGCTGCAGTTTCTTCATCGCTTTGTACAAAGTATCAGGCCGACAACTGAGAGGTCCACTCGAACAATACTCATCGATACCTCTCAGACATCCATATACGAGGCATGCTGTGAAGAAATCAGGAGCGGACTAGGCATGCAGCGGCATACACACAAGTCGTCGCTCAATGCCGCTTCACGGCCCTCCGGTCCGGTCATCGACAGGCGTGGACCCACGCAGACGATCCGTCCGACCGTCTTGCAGATCGGGCACCAAACCGGGTCACTCTCATAGGCCTGCTCCTGCCCCTCCACGAGATCATTACCATCCCCACCTATGACAATGCCACCGGCCGTTGTTAAAGCCCCTTTTGTGATGTCGTAGCGTCTCACCAAGATGTGCTCCTTGTTTGTGACCCTTCAAATGAGATAAGTCTCTGCCGATGGCGCCAGCGACTCTAAGAGATTTGAGCCTAGCTCCATCCCGTCTTCCACCCGACGGACAATCGCGGCATCCACGCTATCCAACCGGCCACAGAAGAGAATCTGATTGGGAGCAGTGGCAGACAATGACTGTGCCCCGCAGGCGACAGCAAGCCAGGGCGCGGCGATGCCGGCATGCCCGACGCTCTGATCCAGATCCGTTGGCTTCACACTGAGTTCCAGGTTCAAGGCGGTCGCACGAAGGACGCCAGTCTGCGCTGAAGCAAGTCCGGTCTGCCAGCCGCCGCCAACCTGCGATGCGGCGATCCCGCCCCACTGCAACGCGCGACATATCGCGCCATCCAATTGGTCCGGTGCCCCATGAACTGGGCGATGCAGATTGCCTTCGCACGCCACTTCGTTCCGGGTTGCTTGATCTCCTGGCATGAGCAGAACAGCCACACCGGCTTCCGCAGCCCCGACAGGTGGCGTTTCGCTCAGCAGTGGGTACAGTTGAATCGTGACGAAGAGCCTTGCCTCGCATTCAAGGCCGGCAGCAAGTTGATCAAGCCAGCTGTCAACGGCACCGAGGTTCACGGGATTCGCATCGTCAATCACATGCATTCGCCGAAGCCGGCGTTCCGCCCAACACTTCCGCCAGAGCTCCAGATAGTCCTTGCGAGGCGATCCACCTGACACCCAGACATGTACGCCGAGATCTGTCGGTGATGGCAGCGATGCAAGACTCTCAGCCAGTTCCTCGAGTAGTTCCAAAAATACCCAATGCACTACCTTCATATGGCGCGCCTCGTCGTCTCTCCTTGCCCCGGATTTGAGCTCCAATCCAGGCACGAGCAGCCAGCGCGCCTGGATGGGATCGCTCTCGCTAAAGACCGGATTCTGGGACTCCAGTCTTACCGTGCCGGACTGAATGCTCTGCGTAGCATTCTCAGTCCTGTCAGCAGAAAATCGATAGGCCGTGCAAACTATGGCCAAAGGATGCGCTGCCACCTCAAAGATGCCCGCGTTATAGTCACGGACGGCTTCATTGCGCATCAACACGTCGAGTCTGTGACCCTCATAAATCGCATAGCGTCGAAGTACTGCCAAGCCAGCCACACCCGATGGAAAAAAGATGAGGCTTATCCAGAAGCGCCAGGTATTCGTCGGCAAGTGCTCCGGCCAAAGCAAGAGAACGGCCACCCCGAACCCGATGGCCATCAGAATGAAGGTCACTCCCCAGAATAGCCGCGAGGGTGGATCTTCCGGAATCGCAACTTCTTTGGGTAGAAGCGAAAAATCAACAGCCATGCTTTGCCTTCATCAAATCAGACGAGATAACAACTGTTTCCAATCCGCCCGCTGCACGTACCTTGGCACTTACCGCGAATACCGACGCTCAGACCTGTTAAGCAAATCGTCTCGCCGCTGGTGAGCGGACGGAAAGATCTCCTCACACAAGTAGTGCATAACATCACCCACCGATGGAGCGCGTCGGCAAATGGAAGGAAAAACCGAAGCCGGGAATGCAAGTGAGCCAGCAGCGAATGTCCAAAGGATTCGGCGGCGAGATAGTGCCTTCATACGGCCCCCGGACGCAGACGCAGCGAATCAACCACCGTATCCCATAGTTCCAGCGCCTCTTCGTCGCTGGAAAACGATTCCTTGTTCGTGGAATACGCACTCTCCCCAACTTGCAACGACACATTCAGGTTGGGCTCTGCCAATGAGTCCGCCTTGCCTGGCGCTTCCCACTTGAAACCATAGGTGCGCTTACCATCCTGCGTCCCTGCAATGAGGATTTCATCGGCTTGAATAGGACCGACCGGCCGTTCACGGTTTCGCAATTGACCGACGCCTGCTACTGTACCGAGCAGCGCCGCGAGCACCCCGCCTGCTCGCGCCCGCAGTCCGGGCTCGACGGTGCGCTGCGTGTAAGCTGTTACGGTGAATGACACATCCGGCCTGCCAGCCAGTTTAATAGCCATGCGCCAGCTTTCCAGGTTCATCACCTTGTCTACCAGAATCGTGTCATCGACTACATATCCAATGCCGGATGGTGTCTCCCCGGGAGGAATCTGGCGCCATTCTCGGGACAGTTCTTGACGAACCGAAAGCGCTGCCTGCCGACGACTCTTCGACACCTTTCCCATATATTTCAACGTCCTTTCGCCTGCACGAAAGTAGGTGTCGAATTGATAGAAGATGTCCAGCGATGGCGCCTCCCACGAAACTAGCGTAACCGATCCGTTCTCATGCTGGACTCGTTCGATAAACATACTGCCAAACACCTCATGTTTTGCAGCACGTAGCATCTTCTCTTGCCGGGCGACAAGTTGATCGAGACTCGCCTGCGTCTGCAACTCTGGCATCAAATCGATCTTGGAACTGTTGTATGCATACCCCTCGACCGTTCTCGCATCTTCGGGAAGATCAATCAGATGCCGGCCGATTGGTCGAGTTATCCATCCTTTCTTCATTGTCAGTCCCTCTTATGCCAATCAGCACTTTGTGCAATTTTGATGATTGCAAACATAGTCGCGTAGAGCGACCTGCCGTCCTTATCGCCGTAGCTTCCTTGGTGGTCGTAACCGAAAGCCGAATTATGCTGACCAAGATTCTTCTGCCCATGCGAAAAACTCATCGCAATTCCAGACCTCCCAGGCGCTTCCCCGGAGTAGCTAGGCACAGTCCCAAATGCATGGAAGAACCGAAGCCGGGAATGCAAGTGAGCCAGCAGCGAATGTCCAAAGGACTCGGCGGCGAGATAGTACCTTCATACAGCCCCCGGACGCAGACGCAGCGAATCAACCACCGTATCCCATAGTTCCAGCGCCTCTTCGTCGCTGGAAAACGATTCCTTGTTCGTGGAATACGCACTCTCCCCAACTTGCAACGACACATTCAGGTTGGGCTCTGCCAATGAGTCCGCCTTGCCTGGCGCTTCCCACTTGAAACCATAGGTGCGCTTACCATCCTGCGTCCCTGCAATGAGGATTTCATCGGCTTGAATAGGGCCGACCGGCCGTTCACGGTTTCGCAATTGACCGACGCCTGCTACTGTACCGAGCAGCGTCGCGAGCACCCCGCCTGCTCGCGCCCGCAGTCCGGGCTCGACGGTGCGCTGCGTGTAAGCTGTTACGGTGAATGACACATCCGGCCTGCCAGCCAGTTGAATGGCCATGCGCCAGCTTTCCAGGTTCAAAGTCTTATCCACCAGAATTGCGTCATCAGCCACGTAGCCAATCCCAGCATGGGCTTCGCCATCGGGAATCTGGCGCCATTCTCGGGACAATTCTTCCCGCACAGTCAAAGCAGATTGCTTTCGATCTGGATCAACATCTCCGGAGTACTTCAGCGCCCTCGACCCGGCGAGAAAATAGGTCTCAAAGCGATACAGTATTTCCCCGGTCGGTCTATTCCAAGAGATCAGCGTGACAGCCTGATTTTCGTGGGAGACTCGGTCGATAAACATGCTGCCATGCTTCGCGTGCTTAGTGGCCCGCAGTGCTCGTTCTTCTTGAGCAACCAACTTGCTAAAGAGTTCCGCCGTGAATCTCCCAACCAGCGGTTGGATCTTTACTTTGTTGTATGAATAGCTCTCAATGGTGTTCGCGCCTGCCGGCAAGTCGATCAGATGCCGACCGATTGCACGGGTCCTCCATGGCTTCTTCATTTCGACTCCCTCTTGTGCCATTGCGCACCTTGAGCGATCTTGACGATGGCAAACATCGTGGCGTAGAGCGAACGCTGAGATGCGTCGCTGTAGCTCCCTTGATGGTCGTAGCAGAAGTCCATATTGTGCTGCCCGGAATTACCTTGACCATGCGCGAAACTCATCTCAATACCGGCCCTACCCGGAGCCGCGCCCGAATAGTACGGAACGGTGCCATCCCCCGGACAGTCAGGTGCGCCAATAGTTAGATTGAGCCCCCACGATGTCCTCAATGCACCGTTTCCATCATCACTGACAACACGAACTTCAGCCCGATCCGGCGCGCCAAAGCCTCTTCCCTCCCAAGCCACCTCCCCCCAAGTGAATCGGTGTTCGCTCGCAAACATTCCGGTTCCAAGCAACCCTCCCTTGCCACTCTCAACGTCCCTCTTCCCTTGCGAGCCGTAGTGGGCGTAGGTTGGCTCCTTATATCGCCGTTCGATTGATTCGTGAAACTCCCGTACTTTGGCAATAACGTCATTCATCGACTTCCGCGGCGACCCTTCATCCGGTCTAAAACCGCTATCTGAAGTGCTGACCATATCGCGCTCTGCAGGGTTCATTAAGCGTAGATTTCCATCAGGCACCAAGCCGTACCATGCCGGCGATCGATAGATCTCGCCATAAGGATCGCCCTTCTGAGGCAATGGATGCAGGATATCCTTTCCGGTGGCCCTATCTCGGACCATCAGCCAAGGTTTTCCTCCGTTGTAGTCAGCAGTCGGCAACAGCTCGAGTCCTCCCGGCGCCTGGGCGAGAATGGCGACAACATCTGCAGCATTGCGTCCAAGGAAGATCTGCTCCGCGCTTTCAAAGCCCGCCCGCATTCGCTTGTAAGTAGCCGGCGCCCCGGTAGCCGGTTGCACACCATGGGAAACGCCGAGCACCTTGTCACATTGATGGATCTCCGTCAGGGCCCGGCTCACCAGCCCGCCCATTGAATGCGTAACGACGATCACCTTCTCTGCCAGCGGACGATTCGGCTTGCTGCGTCGAATGCGGCACTCACTGTTTCCCTTTCCATCCGGCGTGTCTAGGGCGACAACGGTCTGACCATCGTTGTAGTAGGGAAGAATCGTGTTCTCGATCAGTTCCCGAATCGCGGCCCCGGAGTCACGATTGCTTTGCAGCCAGTTGTATCCGCCTGCCCACACGTCGAACTGGTAGGTGGCTGCATGGAGTATCTCTTCTCGGGTCAGTGCCTCACCACCCGATGCTCCCCATTCGCTCGGGGCATCCTGCCCGGACTCCGCTGCCCAATTCTTCAAGTTGGCTTCGTTATGTTCGAAGTCATACTCGGCCAGCGAGTTCAGCAAGTGCTGAAGTTGACCCAGGAATGGATGGTAGGAAGAGCGCATCAACGCCCCCCAACCGCGTCCCACCAATACGTTCTTCGGCAGCCCACTCCGACCGGCATCAATCGGCCCGCTTGGATCGACTTCGACGGTATCCGTCGCCAGATCATTGGCTCGATCCTTCGTGTTTTTGAACAGATAGCTGAAGAGTTGGGCGATCAGATCAGCCGCGCCACGCAGGTCCGCGTTGGGTGGACGCCAGACGATGGTCTTTCCCTCCTTCTTCCTCAGATTGGTACCCATGATGCCGGGCAGGAAAACGATCGGGATTACATAGGGCTTGGCAAGAACAATCTTCTCGCGCTGATCCTCAGTTGGTGTCAACGTCGCTGAACAATATTGATCGCCGTCGTCGTCGACGATACTCTGGTAGAGAACGGATTGGGTATCAGCCATGGCACTAACTCGATTTATGGTATCCGGGATTAGCCCAGCAGCCGGATTCTGATTGGCTCGACAAATAGGCTCTTCTGCAGTGGCGTTCGTCCCGCCGCGTCCGTTGCCACTTTCAGATGAGTCCCATCCTCACGGAGAAGCGCCACATTCGCATTGGCTAGCGGCTCCCCGGTGGAAGGATTGCGCACCACATAGGCATCATTGAACATTGCGTGTTTCCACGTGTTCATTGCCTGCGAAAGTGAACTCGGACCCTGGCGACGAAATGATGTGGATTTGAATGATCGATCACCTCGGGTACCATCTTCAATGCCCGTCGATGACATCCGCAGGTAAGAACCGCCGCATTTGAGCAGCAATTCCTCTTTGGCCTCGATGACAACGCGCCCGCGCGCGCTTGTGATTGTCAAGTCCTTATCTGAAAGCAAGCGCATTGCATCGCTCTGCGCTTGAATCTCAACGCTGCCTCGGGCTGCAAACAGCTTGATGCCAAGTTTTTGAGCAAAGCATGACAAGGCGCCGCTTGCAGCCATGGCAATGTTCTTCATGGCATTGACATGGAAACCCGCCGAGGCGGCGACACTGACGTCCTTGCCTGCGGCAATCGCCACGCGGTCCGGCGTGACTGCGGCAATGCCGGCCGGCGCGGACAGCACCATCACCGCCTGCTTCAGCGCGTTTACGCTGTCTTTGAGCCACAAGTTCTCTGACTTCAGGTCGGCAATCTCCGCCTTGGCAAGCTGCGCGGCATGGCCCAGGCCTTCGGCCTGGGCCAGCGCGACCTGCAACTGGTTGAGCGCCGATTGCATGTCGAGTTGTTTGCCCTCGGCCTTTGGCTGGTCGTCGGCAGAGAGGAGCAACCCCTTCCCACCCCGGATCGCCCCCCACCCCGAGGTCCGCAACTCAAATCCATCCCCCCGCTTCTGCTTCTTGTGGTCAACGAGGTAGCCAAGGTTCAACTGCGTCTTCCCGCCATACTCGGTGGAAAACTTCATTCCCTCCTGCCCCTCCCGGTCCTCCATGCGGAACTTGTTGTTGCTCTGCGTCTGGATCAAGTTGCGGGATTGCCAGCGGTCCTGGCTGGTGATGATGTCCATGTGCTGGCTGTTGTGCTGCACATGGGCGATATACGGCTTGTTGGGATTGCCGTCGCGGAAGGCCACGTCCACGTAGGTGCCATCCACCAGCGGGAAGTGGAAGCCGGTCCTCAGCGCACCGGCGAATGGCTTGGCCAGCGCCAGTGGCACACTCTCGCCGCCGTTGGGCCAGCTGTCGAAGTCCAGGTCGAAGCGGACGGTGTAACGTCCGTCCTGGGTCAGGTAGGCGTATTTATACCGGCCCGGCGAGGTGACCCGCGCGCTCAGCGTGCCGTGGATCTTCGGCCAGCTGTCCTCGGCAAGCGGCAGCCGGTAACGGCGGTCCGAGGGAATGGACTTGAAGGTGTTGCGGTACGCGGCATCGCGCGCGCCGCTGTGGATGACTTCCGTGATCACCTGCCCGTTGGGGGCATCTGGCAACGCCTGGTCCATGCGCAGGATGCGCGCCGGGCGTAGTGCCAGCACATTGCTCTCGCCCTCGTAGATGACCTGCCCCGCAAGCGCCGCCTCATGACGCAGTTGCGCTTCCCACCGGGCACCAGCCTGGTCCAGATGGTGCGTGCCATAGACATAGGGCTGGCCGTAGGTGGTCTTGTCCTTGCGGGCCAGGTGGGCCTCGGCCTCGAAGCGCTCATAGGCCTGGTCGGGGTTGTAGTCGGCCACGCGGAAAGACTCGGCGACCGTCCGGGCATGGGTCCGCAGGTCGGACACCGCCTCGATGCCTGACTCCAGGCCAGCCGTCTCCCGGTACGGCACTCGCAGCTCCGGCTGGTAGATGTAATGGTCGATGTCGTCGCCGAACACCACCATCTCGCCGAACTTTCCGGGCATGAAGTAGCTGTAAAGGCCTTCCTGCTCCATCAGCAGCCGGATATAGGCCCAGTCCGACATCTGGTACTGGAAGCGGAACTTGTGCTGCGGATACTTTCGCCGAGTCTTGAAGGCGAACTGGTGGCCGCGCAGGTCATGGCGGCGCAGGATGGCCTCGATGATCTGGGGGGCGGTCTGCTGCTGGTAGGTGCGGCTGGCGTGCGTGAGCTTCAGGCGCGCGACCAGGGGCTCGATGACGATCTCGTAGCCGCAGAAGTCGTGGGTCTGCCGGGTCTTGCTGAAGCGCGTGATACAGCCGGCGAACTGCCGTGCTTCGGTGCCGTCGGTGGGATCGATCCGGAATGTCGCCGCCTTGCCGAGGTAGTCGGCGCGATCCAGTGCAAGCGGATGGGTCAGCTGGATGGTGACCGTGTAGGGATCGCCGAGGCGCTCGACAGCCTCGAAGGCGACGACCGACAGCGCCGCGGCGCTGGCCGTTCCCGGCACGTCGACAAAGTATACCTGCCGCCCCGTGATGTGCCTGAGCAGCGCATTGCCGCAATTCTCGATTCCTCTTTCCAGATTCGCCATCGTTCAGTCCCGTTGTCAGCTTGTACGAGCCTGCCACGGCAGCAAACCATCGCTCGCCACAATGCCCGTTGCGCCGCACGGTAACTCCAAATTGTTAAGGCCGGTATCCATTTTCTTCAAATATTGCACTTTATTGCGTTTCATTAATTCCAAAGTAAATTTCGATTGAAGAATAAGTAATTTCCTATGTTACGGCCCGTATCGTCCATGTTAGAAATTCCGTCCTAGTGGCGCAGCGATCTCGCCATCACCGCGACTTCAAACATCCACAACCGTTGATTTCAGACAAAGAAGAGGAATGAAGAATGGCCGAAAGCTTTCAGAATGAAGTGCCCAAGGCACGGGTCAACATCAAGCTTGACCTGCACACCGGTGGTGCGCAAAAGAAGGTCGAGTTGCCGCTCAAGCTACTGGTGCTGGGCGACTACAGCAACGGCCAGGACAGCCGGGCGGTTGCCGAGCGCGGGAAGATATCGATCGACAAGAACAACTTCAACGCGGTGCTTGCCGACTTCAATCCGAAGGCGAAGATCGCCGTCGAGAACACGCTGACCGGCGATGGCACGGAACTGCCGGTCGATCTCGACTTCCGGTCCATGGATGACTTCAAGCCAGAAGTCGTTGCGGGACGGGTACCGGAACTGCGTGCGCTGATGGCCGCGCGCAATCTGCTGCGGGACCTGAAGTCGAACCTGCTCGACAACGCGATGTTCCGCCGTGAACTCGAGAAGATCCTCATGGATCCGGCCCTGTCCGAGCGCCTGCGCACGGACCTGCAGAAGATCGGCCAGGCCGCCCCGGCCTCCCCGAGTGCCCGGTAAATTCCTTGAGGAGCCAGTGCCATGAACAAGCATGACAGTGCCGTCCGCGGCAACAACGAATCCGACACCATCGTCCTGGATGCGCCCGGCAAGAGCGTCTATGAGTCGCTATGCGAGAAGATCAACCTGACGCCGGTCAAGACCACCCGGCCGGTGGAGTCGTTCCAGAGCGCCGACGCGCTCTCCGAATCGTCACTGGACGAACGCGTAGCGCAGGCGATGAATGTGTTCCTGAAGATGATTCAGGAATCGTCGCAGCAGGTGGATCGCCTGGACAAGAGCCTGCTCGATTTCCATATCGAGCACCTGGACCAGCAGATCAGCCGCCAGCTGGATGCGATCATGCACAACGACACGTTCCAGCAGATCGAGTCGGCGTGGCGCGGCCTCAAGTTCCTGGTCGATCGCACGGATTTCCGCAAGAACGTCCGCATCGAGGTACTGGACGTTTCCAAGGATGCGCTGCGGCAGGACTTCGAGGACACGCCAGAGGTGATCCAGAGCGGCCTGTACCTGCACACCTACATCCAGGAATACGACACGCCGGGCGGCGAGCCGATCGGGTCGATTATTTCGAACTACGAGTTCGATCGCGGCCCACAGGACATTGCCCTGCTGCGCAATATCTCCAAGGTTTCCGCCGCTGCGCACATGCCGTTCATTGGATCTGTCTCGCCGGCCTTCTTCGGCAAGGACTCGATGGAGGAAGTCGCCAGCATTCGCGATATCGGCAACTACTTCGATCGTGCCGAGTACCTGAAGTGGAAAAGCTTCCGCGACTCCGACGACGCGCGCTATATCGGCCTCACCCTGCCGCGCTTCCTGGCGCGCCTGCCTTACGGGCCAGAGACGGTGCCGGTACGCGCTTTCAACTACACGGAAGCCGTCAAGGGCCCGGACCACACGCGCTACCTGTGGGCCAATGCCTCGTTCGCCTTTGCGGCAAACATGGTGCAGAGCTTTATCAAGAACGGCTGGTGCGTGCAGATCCGCGGCCCGCAGGCGGGTGGCCTGGTCGAAGACCTGCCGATCCACCTGTACGACCTGGGCACCGGCAACCAGGCCAAGATCCCGACCGAGGTGCTGATTCCGGAAACGCGCGAATTCGAGTTCGCCAATCTCGGCTTCATTCCGTTGTCGTACTACAAGAACCACGATTTCGCCTGCTTCTTCTCCGCGCATTCGGCGCAGAAGCCCGCGCTCTACGACACCAGGGAAGCCACGGCCAACAGCCGCGTCAACGCGCGCCTGCCCTACATCTTCCTGCTGTCGCGCATCGCGCACTACCTGAAGCTGATCCAGCGCGAGAACATCGGCACCACCAAGGACCGCCGGCTGCTGGAGCTGGAGCTCAACACGTGGATCAAGACGCTGGTGACCGAGATGACGGATCCCGGGGACGAACTGCAGGCATCCCACCCGCTGCGCGAAGCCAAGGTCATTGTCGAGGATATCGAGGACAACCCTGGCTTCTTCCGGGTCAAGCTGTTCATCGTGCCGCATTTCCAGATCGAGGGGATGGACATCAACCTGTCCCTCGTGTCGCAGATGCCGAAGGCGAAGAACTGATCTTCCCGCAAGTCGCTGCCTCGCACCGCCGGATGGTGGCAATCCCGCCACGGTCCGGCACGAACTCCATGCGGAATAGGGTCTTTCCGCGTACCAGCCGATCACGATGAAGATAACAAGACCGCTGTGGGCACAGGGCATTTTCATGACCCCGCAGCATTTCCAGCAGCAGGCGCTGTGGGACCGGCATTCCGATGAAGCGGTGGCGCGGGTAGCCAGTCCCGAGCCATGGGGCGTCGTCCGGGTCGGGCTTGACCCGCAGGCGCTGGCGATTCATCGGCTTATGGTGAATACGCTCGCCTTGCGTCTACCAGACGGCGCGCTGGTCGATTCCGAGGTGGCGGACCTGACCCCCGCTCCCCGCGATCTGGCCGATGTGCCCGCGGCCGTCGACGCCGTAGTCGTGCTGATCGGTCTGCCGCTGGTGGACGCGCAGGGCGGCAACTGTATTGAAGCCGGTGAGCGGCCCGCTCGCCCACGGCGCTTTGTGCGCGAGTACCTGGAAATCACCGACCTGCATGGCGAAGGCAAGGAAGAGATCAGCGTGGAGCGGCAGGCCCTGGCGCTGCTGTTCGACTTCGAGCCGCCCGCTGACTATGTGACCTGTCCCATTGCCCGCCTGGTGCGCACGCCGCAAGGCCGCTTCGAGCGCGATCCGGGCTTTGTGCCGCCCTGCCTCTTCCTGTCGGCAAGCGAGCGTCTGGTCGAGCGCATGAACCGCCTGTCCGAGATCCTGCGTGCCAAGAGCGCCAGCCTGGCCGTGCGCCGGCGCGAGCGCTCGGACCAGATCGCTGACTATGCGGTGGCGGATGTCGCGCTGTTCTGGCTGCTGCATAGCGTAAACAGCAGCTGGCCCGAACTGGCCCGCCTGTGCACGGCACCGCAGCAGCATCCGGAACGGCTCTATGCCGTGCTGGCCCGGCTGGCAGGATCGCTGCTGACGTTCTCCACCACCGAGACACTGCAATCCATCCCTGCCTACGATCATCTTGCCCCGGAACCTGTGTTCGCGGAACTGGAGTCGTTGATTCGCTCGCTGCTGGATACCGTGATTCCGTCTCGGGTGGTGCCGGTTGCGCTGGAGCGCATCCGGCCAACCGTCTGGGCCGGCAAGATCCTCGATGAGCGTCTGGTCGAGGGGGCCGAATATTACTTGTCGGTCCGGGCCGCGCTGCCGGCCCACAAGCTGCTTGAACAGTTGCCCCGCCTGTGCAAGGCTGGCGCGCCGGATGAGGTGGAGCAGATCGTCAACTCCGCGCTGCCGGGCATCCCCTTGCGCACCATGTCGCGCCTGCCCGCGGCCATACCGGTACGCATTGAAAACCAGTATTTCGCGCTCGATAGCGCTCACCCCGCCTTCCAGCGGATGCTGGAGGCGCGGGCCTGCCAGTTCTATGTCCCGGCCTCCTTGCCGGACGTGGCGCTGGAGCTGTTTGCGGTACTGCCGGCATGAATCGCTCCATGATGATCCCCCTCGCCCTGCGCGACACAGCCCTGACCATCGCCGGACTTGCGGATACGGCACAAGCCCCGGACTTTGCGGCGTTCCGGACCCAATGCCTGGACCAGGTGAAGCGCTTGCAGGAAGAAGTCCGCGCCAGCGGCCAGCCCGCGGATGTGGTTGAAGATGCCGCCTACGCCCAATGCGCGTTGCTGGACGAGGTGGCACTGAACCGGCTGCAGGGCGACGGCCGTGACGCGTGGGAATGTCAGCCGCTGCAGGTCGACCAGTTCGCAAGCCATGACGCCGGGGAAGCCCTGATCGCCCGCATCGAGCGCAGGCTGGCTGAGCCCCAGCCGGTGCTGCCGCTGCTCGCGGTGTTCCAGGCGATCCTCGGACTGGGCTTCCAGGGTCGGTATGCGCTGGATGGTGCCAAGGCCCGCAGTGCGTTGATGCGCGCCATCGATGAACGCCTGCACCGTGCCGGCGTGCACCCTGCAGACGGCCCTGTGCTGGTCACGGCCATCAAGCCGCATCGACGCCTTGCGCACCTGTCGGCGCTCGGCTGGCTTGCGATCTCCGTGGTGGGGGCCGGCCTGGTCTACCTTGCACTGGACCGGTGGCTGGCGTTGGCCATCGGCCGGATTCCCGGCTGAGAGGGCTGCCGTGTCCGGCTACCCCTACCGCCTGCTCACTGCCTGGGTTGCGGCACTCGCACTTGCGTGGCTGGCATTCAGCTCACCCTGGAACGTGGGCTTGAACCTGCTGCTCGGCACGTTTGCGCTTGCGCTCGCGCTGCTGGCAATCGTGATCGTGACCCGGCACCGGCTCGCACAGCAGCGAGCCTCACAGCCCGTGCTGCAAGCGCTCAACGCTACGCTGGACACGCTGCCCGGCGACATCCGGCGCAATACGCCGCTGATACTGGTCGTCGGCGATGCCCACGGGGCACCGGCGCGGGCATTCGGCGCAACGCTTGTCACCATCACGGACGCGGCAATCTGGGTGCGCGTCGACGAGCCGACACGGCTTGCACACGTGGCGGCCGCGCTCCGGGGCTGGCGCGCGGGCCAGGGCCCGGATGCCGTCGCGTACCTGGCTGCCGCCCATCTGGCGCGGGACGCCGCAGTGCTGGACGCCGGCCTCAGGCGCTGGCGCTCGGCGATCGGCGAATCGAGCCGCGCGCTGGGCTACGCGATTCCCGTCTGCGTGGCAGTGTATATGGCGGATTCCACAGGCATGCCCGATACCTGTCCCTGGTTCGGCATTTCCGGAACGGCGCCGCTGCAGGCAGCTGGCTTGCCAACGCAGATTGCCTGGCGCCTGCAGCAATACGGCCAGGCCGCCATGCCATCCGAGCGCGAATCCCGGATGCTCCGTGCTGCCCGCCTGGACGCACTGGCACGCTGGGCCGCGGACGCACTGCTGCCTGCGCTGGGCGAGAGCCAGCGCGACGGCTACCGGCACGGACGGCCCGCGCGGGTCACGGCGTTCGGCGTGACCGCCACCGCAGGCGTGCCGGCCGCGGATTCGCTCTATGCCAGCTATGTCGCCAAGATCACCGCCCTGGCGCACGCATCGTCCACAGGCCGGCCTGATGCGCAAGGTATCCGCTACCCATTGCCCGCTGCGTTGATCCAGGGCATTGCGCCGCAACCGGTGCGTCGTGCCCTGCCGCTGGCGCTGGCGCATGCCTTTGCCTGGCTGGCCCTGGCCTTCTGCGCCGCCGCGGCCGCCTCGGCCTGGCAGAACCGCGCGCTGGTGGCCCGCGTGATGCAGGACATGGCCCGCTATCGCGCCATCGGTCCAGAGCATGATGCGGCGCGCCTCGACGCGCTGCAGGCAATCAAGCGCGATCGCGACCTGCTGGACGGGTATGCCCGCACTGGCGTGCCGCTACGGCTTGGACTGGGCTTCTATCGCGGCACGGCCTTTCTCACGCCGCTCAATGCGCTGATCGCGGGGTATCAGCCGCCGGCGCCGCCGCCAGCCACGATCGAACTGGACAGCCTGTCGCTGTTCCGCAGCGGCAGCGCGACCCTGGCCCCAGGTTCGAACCGCGTCATGTTCGGCGCCCTCGATATGATCAAGGCCCATCCGGAAAAACGTGTCCTGGTGGCCGGGCATACCGACGCCACCGGCACGCCGGCCGCCAACCTCAGGCTGTCGGAAGCGCGCGCCGCATCGGTACGCGACTGGCTGGCCGATGCCGCCGGGCTGCCGCCGACGCATTTTGCGATTCAGGGCTATGGCGACACCCGCCCCAAGGCGGCCAACGACACCGACGCGGGACGCGCAGCGAACCGGCGCGTCGAGATCACGCTCGTCCCCGATTGCCGCGATACCAGCCGAGGCGATCGGACACCCCCGGGCCGATCGGCCTGTTCATTCCAGTAAAAGGAGTAAGAAGCAATGGCAATTCCCGCATACATGTGGATCAAGGACGATGGCGGTGCCGATATCAAGGGTTCCGTGACCGTCTCCGGCCGTGAGGGCAGCGTTGAGGTGGTGGCGTTCGACCATGCCGTCAATATTCCCACCGACTCCAACACTGGCAAGCTGACCGGCACGCGCGTGCACAAGCCGATCCTGTTCACCAAGGAGACCGACGCCTCCACGCCCTACCTGTACAAGGCTGTCACCAGCGGCCAGACGCTCAAGTCGGTCGAGATCAAGTGGTACAAGATCGACGACGCCGGCAAGGAGAAGGAGTACTTCAACACCAGGCTCGACAACGTGAAGGTGGTCGGCGTCACGCCCAGGATGCTGGACATCAAGAACCCGGCCTTCGAGAAGCACAACCATCTGGAAGATATCGAGTTGCGCTACGAGAAGATCACCTGGTCGTACAAGGACGGCAACATCATCCACGCCGACAGCTGGAACGAACGCTCCTGATGTCAGCGGCCGGCGCTGATGCCGGCTAGTCCTTGCGCGTGGCCGGTATCCGGACCACGCGCCCGCATGATTCTCCCGCATTCCCCTCCTCCGCCATACCATGACCGCCCGCGACCTGTCTCCGTTCCTTCGTCGTCTGAACGACCATTGCGCCCGTGCCCTCGCGCAAGCCGCCAGTCTTTGCGAAGCACGCGCGAACCGGGACATAGAGATCGAGCATTGGCTGATCAAGCTGCTGGAACTGGGCGATGGAGACCTGCTGGCAATCCTGCGCCGCTATGCACTCGACGTGGACGGCATCTGGAACGGCCTGCTGGGCGCGATCGATCGCCTGCCGCACGACCTGCGGGGCAAGCCGGGCCTGTCGCAGCGCGTCGGCCAGTGGCTGGAGGCCGCATGGCTGCGCGCGTCGCTTGAAGCCGCGGCGCCTGGGGCGGATCAGTCAATCCGCTCGGCACATCTGCTGGCCGCACTGGCCGACGCGCCTCACCTGTTGCGTGCGCCCGATGCCTGGCCACTGCTGAGCGTGTCCGCAGCGCAGATCGAGCGCCTGATGCATGAACTCGACAAGATTTCGGTCGAGGCAGTTGCGCCCGTCACACCGGGTGCCGGCGCTGCCACCAGGCCGGATGACATGCCAGTTCCGGCTCCCCCTCGCACGCCGGCCATGCCGGGGCAGGCGGACACATCGGCCCTGGCCCGCTTCACCACCGATATCACGCAGAAGGCGCGTGACGGCAAGATCGATCCGGTGTTCGGCCGCGACGTGGAAATCCGCCAGATGGTGGACATCCTGGCCCGGCGCCGCAAGAACAATCCGATCCTGGTCGGCGAGCCTGGGGTGGGCAAGACTGCACTGGTGGAAGGCCTTGCACTCAGGATTGCCGAGGGCGAGGTGCCGGCCGTCATCCGCGACGTCAGCGTGCTCACGCTGGACCTGGGCCTGCTGCAGGCCGGTGCCGGCGTCAAAGGCGAATTCGAACAGCGACTGAAGAACGTGATCGAGGCCGTGCAGCAGTCCCCGACGCCGATCCTGCTCTTCATCGACGAAGCCCATACCCTGATCGGCGCAGGCAACACCGCGGGCGGCGCCGATGCGGCCAACCTGCTCAAGCCCGCCCTTGCACGGGGCGAACTGCGCACCATCGCGGCAACCACCTGGTCGGAATACAAGCGGTACTTCGAGCGCGACGCCGCGCTGGAGCGCCGCTTCCAGATGGTCAAGGTCGACGAGCCCGACGATGACAGCGCCTGCCTGATGCTGCGCGGGCTGAAGCGCCGCTATGCGCAGCACCATGGCGTGCATATCACCGATGCCGCTGTCGCCGCCGCGGTGCGCCTGTCGCGCCGCTACCTGACCGGGCGCCAGTTGCCGGACAAGGCCGTCGACCTGCTCGACACCGCCGCCGCGCGCGTGCGCATGAGCCAGCAGGCTACCCCGCTCGCCATCTCCGCCCGCGAGGCCGAGCTTGCGGCACTGGAGGTCGAACGCACCGCGCTGCTGGACGACCAGGGCGCAACGGGCGCGGAGGTCAACCAGCGCCTGGCCGCCATCGATGTCCGGCTGGCCGCGCTGGCCATCGAACTGGAACAGTCGAGGCATGCGTTTGCGGAGCAGAAGGATGCGGCCGAAACGCTGCACGCATTGCGTGCCCAATGGCAGGCTGCATCGGATGCCTCGGCGCGCGGGGACCTGACGGCGTCGATCCAGGCTGCCCATCAAGCCCTGGCAAAGCACGGCCAGGCCGCGCTGCTCCACGCCGAGGTCGATGAGTCCGCCATCGCGCAGGTCATCGCCGACTGGACGGGCGTGCCGGTCGACAGCCTGCTGTCGAGCGAGCTGGCGACGCTGCTGGAGCTGGAAGCCAGGCTGGCCCAAGTCGTGGTCGGCCAGGACGACGCCCTGGCAGCGCTCGGCAAAAGCCTGCGGGCCGCCAGGGCGGGACTCAAATCCGAAGACGCGCCGCTGGGCGTGTTCCTGCTGGTGGGGCCGTCGGGGGTCGGCAAGACCGAGACCGCGCGGGCGCTGGCTGACCTGATGTTCGTCGGTGAGCGCTCGCTGATCACCATCAACCTGTCCGAATACCAGGAAGCCCATACCGTTTCGCAGCTCAAGGGCTCGCCGCCGGGCTATGTCGGCTACGGCGAAGGCGGCGTGCTGACCGAGGCGGTGCGCCAGCGCCCTTACAGCATCGTGCTGCTCGACGAAGTCGAGAAGGCCCACCGGGATGTGCTCAACCTGTTCTACCAGGTCTTTGACCGCGGCTTTATGCGCGATGGCGAAGGCCGCGTGATCGACTTCCGTAATACCGTGATCCTGATGACCTCCAATCTCGGCAGCGAGGCATTGGTGACGGCGATCGACGCAGCGGAGCAAGCAGGCACAGCGCTCGCTGCCGGCGCGCTGATGGAAACGATTCGCCCCCAGTTGATCGATCACTTTCAGCCGGCGCTGCTGGCGCGCTTCCAGACTGTGGTGTATCGCCCGCTGTCGGCCCAGGCCATGGCCGCGATCGTCCGCATGAAGCTGGGCAAGGTGGCCGGCCGGATCGCGCGGCGCTTCGGCGTGCCGCTGCATTGCGACGAGGCCCTGGTGGCAGAGCTGGTGCGGGCCTGCCTGCTGCCGGACTCCGGCGCTCGCAATATCGACAGCCTGCTCGACCAGCAGATCCTGCCGGTCCTGTCGCGTGAGCTGCTGGTACGCATGGGCGGGAGTCGGGTGCCGACTTCGATGCTGCTGTCGTTTTCCGAGACGGACGGCATCGGCCTGGCATTCGACGAATCGGCCGAGGCCGCGGAGGCCGCGTGATGGGCGGCGGACCCGGCCTGTTCGAAGCCGTCACCGGGTACTTTGCCAACGGGATCGCGGTCGACGAATTCGACCCGGTGACCCAGACCTTCCTGTCGGTGCAGGACAACATCCAGCGCATCCTCAACAGCCGGCGCGGCTGCCTGGCGCACCTGCCTGACTATGGCCTGGGCGACCTGTCGAAGATCTACCGCCACCTGCCCGCCTCCGCGCATACGCTCAGGCGCGAAATCGAGACCACGCTGCTGCGCTACGAGCCGCGGCTGCGGGCCATCGACCTGACCATCGAAGAGACCGAGCCCGGCATGCTGCTCAGCTTCACCATGAGCTGCCAGCTGCATCGGGCCGGGCTGGTGCGGTTCGGCACCCACTTCACACCCGATGGCCGGACCCGGCTGAAATTATTGCAGGCGGAACGCGATCGGGGCTGACCGCCGGGGGATGCGCTCAGCCGGCGGTGTGGTGCACCGCCAGCCAGACGCTGGGCTGGCTGGCATCGGTCCACGCCACCCGGTGGCGGCAGTGGGCGGGCAGGTGAAGCCAGTCACCCGGCTTCATGACATGCAGGCCGGGCCGTCCTTCGATCTCGATGCCGGCGCTGCCGCTGACCAGCAGCACCCATTCCGCCTCCGGACCGTCGTACCAGAAGCCCTCGGGGCTGGCCTGGCCGTTGGAGACAATGCGTTCGATGCGCAGGCCGGGGCGTTCCAGCAGCGGCTCGAAGACTTCCTGCGCAGCGCCAGCCGGGACGTTTGCCAACAGGTTTCCGTGTTCAGGCTGCATGCTGCCCCCTCGCGGTCATGGTTACGGAACGCGTCAGTCGCCCGGTCCCGGCGCCAGCACGTCGCGCGCGCCGTTGCGGCCCATCGGCGTCACCAGCCCGGCGACTTCCATCTGCTCGATCAGCCGTGCCGCGCGGTTGTAGCCGATGCGCAGCTGTCGCTGCACGGCGGAGATCGAGGCACGGCGGCTGGTCAGCACAAAACTGGCGGCTTCGTCGTAGAGCGGATCGGCCTCGCCATCGCCGCCGCCTTCGCCAAACAGGTCGGCGCTGCCGGCCTCGGCCGGATCGCCGGCGAGGATGGCTTCATCGTAGTCCGGCTCGCCGAACTGCTTCCAGTGCTCCACCACGCGGTGCACTTCGTCGTCGGCGACAAAGGCGCCGTGCACCCGCTGCGGATAGCCGGTGCCGGGCGGCAGGAACAGCATGTCGCCCTGGCCAAGCAGGCTCTCGGCGCCCATCTGGTCGAGGATGGTGCGCGAATCGATCTTGGACGAGACCTGGAACGCCACGCGCGTGGGGATATTGGCCTTGATCAGGCCTGTGATCACGTCCACCGACGGGCGCTGCGTGGCCAGGATCAGGTGGATGCCGGCGGCACGCGCCTTCTGCGCCAGGCGCGCGATCAGTTCTTCGATCTTCTTGCCGGCGACCATCATCAGGTCGGCCAGCTCGTCGATCACCACCACGATCATCGGCAGGCGCGACAGCGGCTCGGGCGCGTCCGGCGTCAGCGAGAACGGATTCGGCACCTTCAGTTCGGCGGCCTCGGCGGCGCGGATCTTCTGGTTGTAGCCGGCCAGGTTGCGCACGCCCAGCGCGGACATCAGCTTGTAGCGCTTTTCCATTTCGCCGACGCACCAGTTGAGCGCGTGCGCGGCCTGCTTCATGTCGGTGACCACCGGCGCCAGCAGGTGGGGGATGCCCTCGTAGACCGACAGTTCCAGCATCTTGGGGTCGATCATGATCATGCGCACGTCTTCGGGCGTGGCCTTGTACAGCATCGACAGGATCATGGCGTTGACCGCCACCGACTTGCCCGAGCCGGTGGTGCCGGCCACCAGCAGGTGCGGTGCGCGGGCCAGGTCGGTCACCACCGGATTGCCGGTGATGTCCTTGCCCATGGCCAGCACCAGCCGCGAATGGTGCGCCTGGAACGAGGTCGCGTTGACGATCTCCGACAGCCGGATCATCTGCCGGCGCGCGTTGGGCAACTCCAGCCCCATGCAGGTCTTGCCGGGAATGGTCTCGACCACGCGGATCGAGGTCACGCCCAGCGCGCGCGCCAGGTCCTTCATCAGCCCGACCACCTGCGCGCCGCGCACGCCCATGGCGGGCTCGACCTCGAAGCGGGTGATCACGGGGCCGGCACCGGCGCCGACCACGGCGACGGGCACCTTGAACTCGGCCAGCCGTTGCGCGATCAGCTCGCCGGTTTCGCGCAGGCGTTCTTCGGACACCTGTTCGGCGCTGTCGACTTCCCCCTCAAGCAATTCAGCCGGCGGCAGGCGATAGTCGACGACCGGGCGCGGCGCAGGCGGGGCAACCGGTACCGGCGCGGGGGCCGGCTGGACCGCAGCGGACAGCGGCACGGTGCGGCCGACGACAGCGGGCAACACGATGCGGGGCTTGGCGGCCGGAACCGGTGGCGGGGTTGCTTCGGGCGATTCAGCCGTGTCCGGGAGTTCTGGGAGTTCGGGGAGTTCGGCTACTTCAGCGATTTCCGTGACTTCCGACGCTTCGACTACGTCAGCAGGCTGGGACTCGTCCGGCTCGGCCGCTTCGCCGACGAGGCCGTTGCCGTCCATCGGCGCTTCCGTACCGATGTCCTCTGCCGGAGCGTGGGCAATGGCATCGGGCTCGCTGCCCTCCTCCATCGCGGAACTCGCCACCGCATTGGCTACGGCCTCGGACTCGGACTCCGACTCGATTACCTGGGCTTCAAACTCCGCGGCGGTGTCTTCCGGCGTGTCTGCCGGCAGCGCTTCAAGCTCAGGCTCGACGCGATATTCGGGTTCGGCCTCGGCTTCGGCTTCCGGCTCGGGTTGCAGGATGACGCCAGCCGGCGCGGGCGGTTCGGCGTCAACGACAACCTCGGCTGCCGATTCTGCAGCGGACGCGTCCAACGGCTGCGGTTCAGGCGCAGGCGCTTGCAATACCGGTGGCTTGCCTACCAGGGCTTGCAGTTCGGCCAGCAGCTCGAGCGCTTCCTGCCGGATCGCTGCCAGCGAGGTTACGTCGGCCTCGTTCGTCGCAATTGCCTGTGGCGGGTCGTCGGCGATCGGGGTATCTGCGATCGGGGTTTCGGTGGATACCGGCTGACTGGCTGGCGCATCGGTGTCGATCACGGGCTCAGGCTCGGACACGACAACCGGCTCCACCGGGGCGGCTACGTCTTGCTCGGCAATGGCGGGCGCCGCGGCCGTAACTGCAGCCTCGGCCGGAACCGTCACGGCCGCCGCCACGGTGGCCGCGGCAGCGGCCCTGGCGGAAGCTTCCGGCAGCGTCGTGATCGCCGAACGCACCAGCGGCTGCGGCTGGCGGAACGGGCTGCTGACGACCGTGCCGCGCAGCGGCTGCGCTGGCCGCGGTGCCGGAGCAGGCGCGGGTGCTGGCGCAGGCGCGGGCGCTGCAGTCTTGACCGGCTTGCGTGCGGCCGGCTGGGCAGGACGCGGAGCCGGCGCCGCCGCGGCGGGCGCTGGCTGGGTGCTGCGAACCGGTTTGACCGCGCCCGGGGATTCAGCATGGTGCAGCCAGATCTCGCCCGGCTGCGGCGGCGATTCACGCGTGCGGCGCGGCGGTTGCCAGGCGGGCTGGCGGCGTGCGGAGACGGCTTCAAAGCTGCGATGGCGCGTGGCCGGCGCACTCCAGCCGGCGTTGCCTGCCGACGGCGTATCCCAGCGCTCTGCCTCGCGCATCGGCTGGGTGGCGGCAAAGGACACCGGCGGCTCTTCCGGCGCCGCGTCGGGCGCTGCCGCGCGGCGCGGCTTGCGCGAGAACAGGCTGCGCCAGGTTTCGCCGAACACCATCGGCGCGACCAGTGCCAGCACGCCCAACATCAGCAGCAAGGAGCCGGTCCAGCCAAACAGCTTGCCGATCATGCCGGCCAGCGCGCGGCCGGCGGAGCCACCGGCGGTCGATGCCGGATCGGATCCGCTGGTAAGCGCTTCCAGGCAGGCGCTTGCGCACAGCACGGCCAGCGTGCCCAGCCATACGCGCAGCGAGCCCGGCCCGGCCAGCCGGCGCTCGCCGGCAAGCCAGCGCGTCACCAGGCGCCAGACCAGGGGTACTATCCAGAGAGTCGAGAATCCGAACCAGCCAAAACCCATTATCGACATGCCATGTTCAAAACTACGGGCAGCGATTGTAGCGGTTATGACAGGCGGCCATTGAATTGGAAAGCGCAAATATTCGTAACGCTGCGCGTTTCTGGCGCATTGCGGGAGTCATTCCGCAGGCCGCAGGCTCGCGCGCGTCTGGCGCAGCGGCACCGCGCTACCATGCGCCAAACCCCATCGCATTTCAGACAGGCGCCCTGCCGCCTCCCCTCCCCCATGCCGATCCGCTACGCCAGGCTGCGTATTCTCGTCGTTGAAGACCACCCGTTCCAGCAGGCCGCGGCCGAAGGGCTGCTGCGCCATGTCGGCGTGCAGACCGTGGTCTGCGCGGACAACGGCACGCAGGCGGCCGAAGTCCTGGCGCGCGAGCCGTTCGACGTCGTGCTCTGCGACATCGAGATGCCCGGCGGCAATGGCCCCGAGCTGATCGCCGAACTGCACCAGCGCGGCCAGCGCGCCTTCGCGGGGGCGCCGCCGGTCTGGGTCTGGCTCACGGCCCTGGCCGAAGACATCCTGGATTCCAACCGCGGCCTGGCGCACGCCGCCGGCATCCCGCGCGTGCACGCGCTGCGCAAGCCGCTGTCGCGCGATGCGGTGGAAGAGATCCTGGCCGATGCGCTGTTGCGCCAGGCTTCCGATGCAGCCGAGCCCGCCTGGTCGCCCGACGACGCGGAACTGATCGCGGCCACGCAGGCGGGCACGGACCTGCTGGTCATGTTGCAGCCCCAGCACGACATTGCCAGCGGACGCCTGGCCGGCGCCGAGGCCCTGGTGCGCTGGCGCCATCCCGAGCACGGCCTGGTGCAGCCCGACCTCTTCATCCCGCGGCTCGAAGCGCTGGACGCGGTCGACCCGGTGTTCTTCTTTGTCACCCGCCAGTGCCTGGCAACGCAGCAGCGGCTGCGCGCGGCGGGCATCGGCATTGCGCTGGGCATCAATGCCTCGGCGCAAACCCTGTGCCGGCCCGGCGTGCTGGAAGAATTCGATGCGCTGGTGGCCGCCAGCGGCATGCCACGGCAGTCGTTAACGGTGGAGCTGACCGAGGGCTACCCGGTCCCCGATACGCTGGCCCTGTCGGTCGTCATGAACCGCTTGCGGCTGCTGGGCTACGGCGTGGCGATCGACGATTTCGGCGTGGGCATCGCCACGCTCAAGCTGCTGGCGGACCTGCCATTCACGAAATTGAAGGTGGACCGGTCGTTCGTGGCGGATGTCGACGGGCATGGCCAGCGCGCCACGATCTGCCGCAGCATGATCGGCCTGGCCAGGGAACTGGGTCTGGAATGCGTGGCCGAAGGCGTCGAGACCGACGCCCAGCGGGCCGCGCTGCTGGCCTTGCGCTGCCCGCTGGGCCAGGGCTATCTGTGGTCCGCGCCCAAGCCCGCGGAAATCTTCATCGCCGATGCTATCGACCGGGCGGCGGCCACGCCGCCGGCCTGACCGCGCCCTAGTTGAACTTGCCGTTGATGCCGCCCACGCTGAACCGGCCCGCCCCCAGCAGCAGCACCGCCAGCGCAGCACCCAGGTACATGGCTTGCAACTCCAGCGCCCAGCCGCCGGTATCGGCCAGCATGCCGAACTGCTTGGCGTGCACCAGGAACAGCGCAAACAGCATGTTGATGGCCACGATCAGCGCCGCCAGCCGGCTCCACAGCCCGATGATCAGCAGGATCGGGGCCACGACTTCCCCAATGTAGACGCCGTAGGTCAGCCATGCCGGCAGCCCGGCGTCGGCGACTACCTTCGCCACAAAGCCCATGCCGACCGCACCGGCCAGCTTGGCGATGCCGTGCATCAGGATCAGCACGCCAAGCATGATGCGCAGCAGCGCCTTGCCCAAGTCCTGGGAACCCTGAGAGCCACCCATGGCCATTCTCCTTGCCGTTGTCTGTCGCGTTGTCTGTCGAACTGGTTGTCGATTCAAGCGTCTTTACCCTCACGCGCGAGGGTTCGCCCATGTACCTTAGTGCGAGCCGGCGTGAAGGTAAAGCCGCAAATGTGCAACAGCCGCCAGTCCCGATGCGGCCGGCACAACACCTCGCCGGTCCGGCCACGGCGCCGGCAAAGGGGCTACACCACCCGATGCATCGACGGCGGCCTTGACTCATGCATGCCGGCCTTGTGTGCGCCCTCCGGCAGGACCTCGCCCAGGAAATCCAGGAAGCGGCGGGTCGCCGGCGTCACGCCCTTGCGCGACGGAAACACCGCATGCAGCGTGCCGACCGGCATGTCGTACTGCGGCAGCACCAGTTCCAGGTCGCCGCGGTCCAGCGCTTCGCGGCAGTACATGCGCGGCAGCATGGCCACGCCGACGCCGGCGATCGCTGCCTCGCGCAGCAGCGCGAATTCATCGGTGACCAGGCGCGGGTCGTAGGCAATCTGGATCGAGTCGCCGGTCTTGCAGCGCAAGATCCAGACATGCTTGCCGTCGTGCGGCTGCTGGCCCACGCCCGGCATGCCGTCAAGCGCCTGCGGCGTACGCGGGCGGCCGATGCTATCCAGCAGCGACGGGCTCGCCACCAGCATCAGCTGGCTTTCGCCGAAGGTGCGCACGGCCAGGCTGGAGTCTTCCATCGCCTCGCGCACGCGCAGGGCCAGGTCGAAGCCCTCGCCGATCACGTCCACGCGCCGGTTGGTGGTTTCCAGCTCGATGCGCACGGCCGGGTTGGCGCGCATGAAGTGCCCGATGGCCGGCGCCAGCAGGATCTGCGCAATGGCGACCGGGCAGCTCACGCGCAGCGTGCCGCCGGGCTGTTCGCGGGCCTGCTCGATGACCTCGCGCGCCGCCTCGGCCTCGTTGAGCATGGCGCGGCAGCGCGCGTAATAGGACTCACCCAGTGTCGTGACGCGCACCTGGCGCGTGGTACGGCGCAGCAACTGCACGCCCAGGTCGCGCTCCAGCTGGGCGATGCGCCGGCTCAGGCGCGACTTGGGCACGCCGGTGGCACGGCTGGCCGCGGAGAAACTGCCGTGTTCGACCACCTGGGCGAACAGGGACAGGTCGTTGAGGTCTTGCATGGATGGCTCCGGGATCACGCGGGCGGCGCCGTCCCGGCAGGGAGCGTCGCCCGGACTGGCGTTGCATCGGTAGAACAATCATTTGCATTTTGCCTCACTACCGATACCAATGGCCAGCCGCTATCTTTCATCCATCGCAACCGCACCCTAGTGGAGAAAGACATGAACATCCTGCAGATCGATTCCAGCGTCCTCGGTGACAACTCTGTTTCGCGCAGCCTGACCGCCAGCGTGGTGGCCGACCTGGTCGCCGCCAACCCGGGCGCCAAGCTGACCGTGCGCGACCTGGACCAGGACGCCCCGGCGCACTTGTCCGGCAACCTGCTGCCCGTGCTGGGCGGCCCGAAGGACGGCCTGAATGCCGTCCAGGAAGCCGAGCTGCAGCGCACCGAGCAATGGCTGGCCGAATTCCTGGCCGCCGACGTGCTGGTGGTGGGCGTGCCGCAGTACAACTTCAGCATCCCCAGCCAGCTCAAGGCCTGGATCGACCGCATCGCGCAGGCTGGCCGCACCTTCACGTACACCGAGAACGGCCCGGTGGGCTTGGCCGGCGGCAAGCGCGTGATCGTGGTGTCGTCGCGCGGCGGCGTGCGCCAGGATGCGAATGAGCTGGACCTGCACGAAAAGACCGTCGATATCGTGCTCCGCTTCCTGGGCATTACCGACATCACCTACGTGCGCGCCCACGGCCTGGCCATGGGTCCGGAGTTCCGCGAAGCCGGCCTGGCCAGCGCCCGCACCGAGATCGCGGCGCTGAACGACGCCAGCCGCCTGGCCGCCTGAGGCCACGGGCCCGGCCGGCGCCGCAGGACGGTGCCGGCTCGCCCCGGGGACAGATCAGGTCTATGATGGATCGGGGCGCTACGGCGCCCCGCGTGCCATGGGCGGCGCGCCGCCGCGGCTCATTGGCCGTGGCGGCCAGCCGCCTGCAGTCATCGACCGATCCAACCCCGGGAGCCCGCATGACTTCAGCCCTGTTGCCCGCAGCCGCCCTCCATCCGCCGCACGAACCCGCCCTGCTTTCGCAGTATCGCCACGTACGCGCCGCCACCGAGACCCTGGTGGCCGACCTGTCCGACGCCGATGCCACCGTGCAGTCCATGGACGACACCAGCCCGGCAAAATGGCACCTGGCGCACACTACGTGGTTTTTTGAGGAGTTCGTGCTGGCTGCGCGCATCCCGGACTACGAGCTGGTCGACCCGGACTACCGCTACCTCTTCAACTCCTACTATGAGGCAGTCGGCCCGCGGCACCCGCGGCCGCAGCGCGGGTTGCTGTCCCGCCCGTCATTGGACGAAGTGCTGGCCTACCGCGAGGCCGTGGACGAATCGATGCTGTCGCTGCTGGGCAGCGCCCAGACTGACGACGAGGCCGCGCTGATCATGCTTGGCCTGCAGCATGAACAGCAGCACCAGGAACTGCTGCTGACCGACATCCTGCACCTGTTCGCGCAGAACCCGCTGCGTCCCGCGTTCGCCCCGGAACTGCCGGCGCCGGTGATCGCCGACCCGCGGCCCGCGCCGGACTGGATCGGCTTTGACGGTGGCCTGGTCGAGATCGGCCACCGCGGCGAGGCCTTTGCCTTTGACTGCGAAGGGCCGCGCCACAAGGTCTACCTGGCGCCGTTCACGCTGTGCTCGCACCCGGTCAGCAACCGGCAATGGTTCGAGTTCATCGAGGATGGCGGCTACCAGACCGCCGGGCTGTGGCTGTCCGACGGCTGGCGCTGGGTGGCCGAGCAAGGCATACAGGCCCCGCTCTACTGGGAAGAACGCGAAGGCACGTGGTGGCAGATGACGCTGCGCGGCATGCATCCGGTCGACCCGGACAGCCCCGTCACCCACATCAGCTTCTATGAGGCCGACGCGTTCGCGCGCTGGGCCGAGCGCCGGCTGCCGACCGAGGCCGAATGGGAGCACGCGGCCAGCCGCCTGCCGGCCACCGGGAATTTTGTCGAAGGACGCGTGCTGCGGCCGCTGCCGGACCGGCAGAACACCTCAGGCGCATTGCGCCAGATGTTCGGCGACGTGTGGGAATGGACCGGCAGCGCCTTCCTGCCGTATCCGGGCTTCCGCCCCAACGCGGGCGCGGTGGGCGAGTACAACGGCAAGTTCATGAGCAGCCAGATGGTGCTGCGCGGCGGGTCGTGCGTCACGCCCGAATCGCATATCCGGGCGACTTACCGCAACTTCTTCTACCCGCACCAGCGCTGGCAGTTCACAGGGGTGCGGCTGGCGGACGATGTCTAGGAGTTCGTCGGAGTTGAGGTGAAGCGTGATTCAAAACATCAGGTCGTGACGGGGTTCGCTTCGGTTGGCGGGCTCATCGCAGTCGTGATACGCGATGAAGGTATTTGAGAGTGGATGAGGAAGGCAATCGGGTGCTTTTTGACCGCACAAGAAGCCCGCTGATCGGCCCTATGCACCCCGTAATACGTTCATCCGCTTGATGTTCCACGCGAGCGCCACCAGCGACCATTCCGCCGCGACGTTGGACAGTCCGCGCAGCGAGAACTGCCGGAATCCCATCACTCGCTTGATGATGCCGAACACCGGCTCGACCGTGCTCTTGCGCAGCCCGTACAGTGCTCGCCCCGCCTTCGTTTTGTGTCGGTGTGTCATCCTGACGATTGGATCGGTGCTCTCAGGCGGCGCCGGATCGTCGGCGAAGCGTTCCATCAGCGGCAGATGATGGGCGTCGCGCTGGATCGCAATCAGCGGGGTGATGTCCGCCGCCTCGCAGGTGACGACGTTGGCCGCACTGAAGTAGCCCGCATCCGCCAGCAAAATCTCAGGCTGGCCCAATGGCTCGGGCAGCGCCCCCAGCACGTCGATCATCGGTGCGACCTGGCGCTTGTCGTTGCTTTGCTGGGTCACTGAGGTGCCCACGATCAACATCGTCTCGACATCCACCGCTGCCTGCGCGTTGTAGCCTTGCTCGAAGCCGCCGCTGGACACCGGCATGATGCGCGACTCTTCGTCCGTCAGGTTGATCTGGTCGCGTTCCTTGGCACCGCCTTGCGGCGGCTCCGGGTCCTTGCCCCGCGGCTTCTTGCCGTCTTTGCGCTGCGCCTCGCGACGCGCCACCTTGGCTTCATACTCCTGCTGCTCTTGCTCGAACCGTTCCTGCGCCCGTGCCTCGATCTTCGCCTTCGCTTCGGCCAACGCCTTCAGTCGCGCTTCGCGCCGTGCGATCTCCGCCGGTACATCCATCCCATCTGGCAGACTCTCTCGATCGGCGGTCTCGGCCATCGCCATCAACTGCTGCACTTCTTCATGCAACTGCGCTTCGATCCGGCCGATATACCCGTGCGACAGCGCGCGGTGCCTGCTCGCATTCGCCTTCACCTTGGTGCCATCCAGCGCAATCCGGCCCAGCTTGACCAGCTTCATCTCCTTCGCGATCAGCAGCACCTGCACGAACAGCTTCTCTAACTGGCTCGCAAACCGCTTGCGAAAGGTGGCCAGCGTGTCATGGTCCGGATGCGTGTTCGCCGCAATGTAGCGGAACGCCACCGAGTCATAGGTCGCTCTCTCAATCTTGCGGCTCGAAGACACTCCGGTCGCATACCCGTACACCAGCAAGCCAAGCAGCACCTCGGGGTGATGCGCCGCCATGCCGCGACCCGCGTACGCCCCACTCAGCTCCGACAGGTCCATCTGCTCGATGACTTCCACTACGAACCGCGCCAGATGACCTTCCGGCAACCAGTCCTCCACTGACGGTGGCAACAGATAGTCGGTCTGACGATCAACGGGCACGAAACGACTCATCTATGGGCTCACTCAGCGAACTGTGAATTTATCAACGCCCAACCCGTCCCGCCGGACGACTGGAGATCCCGAAAATCCGACAAACTCCTAGGACAGCGCATTAACGAGCGGCGCCAGCCAGCGCCAGGCCAGCAGCACCCACACCACCACGATGACCACGGCGGCCGCGCGATTGCGCGGCCGTTGCGCATGGGCAGCCTGCCAGGCTTCCGCCCGGCCGCGGCATTCGTCCTTCACCGCCGCCGGGATCATCCGCAGCGTGAGCCAGATGCCCAGCGGCACCAGCAGCACGTCATCGGCATAGCCCAGCACCGGGATGAAATCCGGGATCAGGTCGATCGGGCTGAAGGCATAGGCCACCACCAGCGCGCCGAGCAGCCGCGCCGCCCACGGGGTACCCGGGTGGCGGCTGCAGAACCACAGCGTCAGCAGGCTGCTTTTGAGCCCGCGCGCCCACTGGCGCAGGCGCGAACCGGTAGCCACCGCAGCCGGCACGGCTTACCGGCTCTTGCTCTGCGGCGCCGCGGGCCGCTGGCCGCCGGGCTCGCCCGTGGGGGCCTTCAGCGGCGGTGCCGCGACGATCGGCGTCTGCGGGTACAGCTTCTGCCAGCGCGACTTCAGCCCGTTGGCAATCTCGGCCTGGTTGTAGCGCTCGGCAAAGTCGATCACGGTCATGCCCTGCTGGTTCTTCAGGCGCATGTCGGCGCCTTCATCCAGCAGCAGCTTGACGGTCTCGATATGGCCGCCGCGCGCGGCCATCATCAGCGGCGTGGTGGCGTTGGGGCTTTCGGCATCGATATACGCGGCATGGTCGACCAGGTACTTGACCACATCGTTGTGGCCGTTGGTGGCCGCATAGTGCAGCGGCGTCCAGCCGGTCTTGTTGATCTCGGCATCCATGTCGTCGACCATCAGCTTGACCATGTCCAGTTCGCCCTGCAGCGCGGCCATCATCAGCGGGGTCTCGCCGGCCGGGTTGGCCTTGTCGAAGTCGATGTCCTTGGCGCGGATCAGCGCCGTGGCCGCCTTCAGCGACTTCTCGCGCAGCGCCACCACCAGGGCCGGGTTGCCGCGGCTGTCGACCACGTTGGGATCGACGCCCCTGGCCAGCAGCTTCTTGACGGTATTGGCGTCGTCGAATTCGACGGCCTTGCGCATGTCGTCGGCGGGCGCGGCGTGCGCCAGCGTCGCGGCGGCCAGCGCCAGGGCGCCGGCGGTGCGCCGGACAAACTTCATGTCAAACATGAGATTTCCTATCAATATGTTTGAATAGATTGAAGAAATTTTCGGTCGTCTGTTCCGCAACCTGTTCCACGGGCAGCCCGCGCAGTTGCGCGATGAACTCGCCCACATGGCGCACCCAGGCCGGCTCATTGGTCTTGCCGCGGTACGGCACCGGTGCCAGGTAGGGCGAATCGGTCTCGATCAGCATGCGCTCCAGCGGCACCTTGCGCGCGGTCTCCTGCAGGTCCGCGGCGCTCTTGAAGGTGACGATCCCGGAAAACGAGATATGGAAGCCCTCATCCAGCGCCTGGCGGGCGACGTCCCAGGTCTCGGTAAAGCAGTGCATCACGCCGCCGGCCTCGCGCGCGTTCTCTTCGTGCATCAGGCGCAGCGTGTCGTCGGCGGACGAACGGGTATGGATGATCAGCGGCTTGCCGGTCTGGCGCGCGGCGCGGATATGGGTGCGGAAGCGCTCGCGCTGCCATTCCATCTCGGCGATGCTGCGGCCGTTCAGGCGGTAATAGTCCAGCCCGGTCTCGCCGGTGCCGACCACGCGCGGGTGGGCGGACAGCTCCACCAGCCGCTCCAGCGTCGGGTCCTCGCCCTCTTCGTAGTCCGGATGCACGCCGACCGACGCGTACAGGTTGGGATGCTGCTCGGCCAGCGCCAGCACGCGCGGGAAGTCTTCCAGCGTGACCGAGATGCACAGCGCATGCGTGACCTGGTTGGCGCGCATGTTCTCCAGCAGCTCCGGCAGGCGCGCGGCCAGCTCGGGGAAATCGATATGGCAGTGGGAATCGACAAACATGGGGAATCTCTGGTGGGTCAGGCCACGTTCAGGCCACGTCCACGCGGCGGCCGACGATGATCAGGTCGCGCTCGACGCCGTCGAGCACGGCGACGCGCGGCAGCTCGCCCCAGCGCGCAAAGCCCAGCGACGCGAACAGGCCCAGGCTGGGCGCATTGTGGCCGAAGATAAAGCCGAGCAGCGTGTTCACCCCGACCTGGGGCGCCTGGTCGATGGCCTGCTGCAGCAGGTAGCGCCCCAGCCCCTGGCCACGGCGCTGCGCATCCAGGTAGATCGACACTTCAGCCGTGGCGCCGTAGGCTGGGCGGCCATAGAAGTCTGAGAAGCTCATCCAGCCGGCCATGTGGCCGTCGGCGTCCTCGCACACCCAGAGCGGCCGGCGCCCGGGCTGGTGGGCATCGAACCAGGCCTGGCGCGAGGCCACGGTGACCGGCTCGGTGTCGGCGGTGACCATGCGCGAGGGCACGGTGCTGTTATAGATGGCGACGATGCCAGGCAGGTCGCGGGGCTCAGCGGTACGTAGCGAGAAATTCATTGTAAATCAAAAAGTTGTGAGAATAACTTCACAACGTTCATAAGGTTTGCGTGGGGCGCCCGGACTCCAGCATCTTGCCCAGGATCTCCTCCACCGCGCGGCGCAGGTTGCGCCCGTTGTCGTCGTCGGGGAAATGCACGCCGACGCCGGGGGTCTTCATCGGCGTGCCCGCCGGGGTGATCCAGGCCACTTGGCCCGCGATCTGGTATTTCTGCGGCCGGTCCAGCAGCGACAGCACCAGGAACACCTGCTCGCCCAGCCGGAACGGCCGGTTCGACGGCACGAAGATGCCGCCGCGCGCCAGGAACGGCATATAGGCCGCGTACAACCCGGCCTGGTCCTTGAGCGACAAGGACAGCACATTGGGGCGTGACGCCGCCCCGCTTCCCGTTGGCGCACCCAGCGGTACGCCGGCGACTGCTGTGTTCATGACTGACCCCCAGAATGACGATGCTGCTTGTTGTTATGGCTTTGTTTTGACTGCCTGCCTGCCTGCTACCGGAACTGTTGCCGGTATTCCAGGAATACCGCTTCCATCACCAGCCGGGCCGCCAGCGGATGGTTCTCGCTGCGGCGGTGCGCGGCCAGCCGCGAGGCAAAGGCCTGCAGCCGGTGCGCATCGGTGGCTTCGGCGCAGCGCGCCAGCACGACCCGCTCCTTGGGGAAGTACCGCGGGGCGGCGCTGCCGTCCAGGCGCAGTGTCAGCAGATCGTACGTCCAGCGCTGCAGGATGCCAAGCACGGCGGGCACGGACAGCTTCTGCAGTTGCTCGGCCGCGGCAGAGGCGTCGAAGGCGGCTGCGGCGCCCAGCTGGCCGACCAGCCAGCGCTGCAGCGGCTGCTCCTCGGCCTCGGCCGCATGCAGCGCGGTCAGCGGCGAACCGCCGGCCAGCGCCAGCTGGGCTTCGGCATCGGCCACGCCCTGTCCGCGCAGCCACGCCAGCGCGGCTTCCGGCGTCGGGCGCTGGACAGAGAACTGGCGGCAGCGCGACAGGATGGTCGGCAGGATGCGGTCCAGCCGGTCGGTCACCAGCAGGAACACAGTGGACGGCGGCGGTTCTTCCAGCGTCTTCAGCAGCGCATTGGCGCCTTCGGTCTGCAGCGCGTCGAGCGGATACACCACCACCACGCGCAGCCCGGCCCGGTGCGTGCCCACGCCTACGGCCTCGATCAGCGCGCGCACCTGCTCCATGCGGATGATCTTGCTGGGCGCCTTCTTCTTGCCGCCTTCGTCGGTCTCGGCCTCGGACGTGGCGTCCAGTGCCTCGGGCCGCACCACGGTGAAGTCCGGGTGATTGCCCTGGCTGAACCAGTGGCAGGCGGCGCACTGGCCGCAGGGCTGGCCGTCCGGCAGCGGCGCCTCGCACAACAGCCCCTGCGCGAAATGCAGGGCTAGGTCGCGCTTGCCGATGCCTTGCTGGCCATGGATCAGCAAGGCATGCGGCAGCCGCTCGCGCAGCGCGCCAAGCCGTTGCCAGTCTTCCTTCTGCCAGGGATATAGCATGTGATTCAGTGCTTAAAAATCAGATGGTTGCGATGATCTTCTCAAGTTCATCGCGAATATCGGCAATGCTGCGCGTGGCGTCGATCACGCGGAAGCGCTGCGGCGACTGGGCCGCGCGGCGCAGGTATTCGTCGCGGGTACGCTGGAAGAAGGCGCGCGATTCGGCCTCGAACTTGTCGGGCGCGCGCGCCCCGGCCAGGCGCGCGCTGGCGGTTTCCAGCGGCACGTCGAACAGCAGCGTCAGGTCCGGCTGCAGGCCGCCCTGCACCCAGTCCTCCAGCACTTCCAGCCGCTCGGTGGCCAGGCCCCTGCCGCCGCCCTGGTAGGCGAAGGTGGCGTCGGTGAAGCGGTCGGAGATCACCCATTTGCCGCGCTCCAGCGCGGGGGCGATGACTTCGGCGATATGCTCGCGGCGGGCCGCGAACATCAGCAGCGCCTCGGTTTCCAGGTGCATCTTGCGATGCAGCAGGATCTGGCGCAGGTCCTCGCCCAGCGACGTGCCGCCGGGCTCGCGGGTGGTGACGACACCGGCAATATCGCTGCGTGCGCGCAGGCGGTCGGCAACCCAGTCGATATGGGTGCTCTTGCCGGCGCCGTCGATGCCTTCAAACGTGATGAATTTTCCGCGCATGGAATGCCTATTTGCCGCGTTGGTACTTGTCGACCGCGCGGTTGTGTTCGGGAAGCGAGTTGGAGAAATGGCTGCTGCCGTCGCCGCGGGCGACGAAGTACAGCGCGTCGGACGGCGCCGGCGTGGTAGCCGCCGCCAGCGAGGCCAGCCCCGGCAGCGCGATGGGCGTGGGCGGCAGGCCGGTGCGGGTGTAGGTATTGTACGGGGTGTCGGCCTGCAGGTCGCGCTTGCGCAGGTCGCCGTCGAAGCGCTCGCCCAGGCCATAGATCACGGTCGGGTCGGTCTGCAGCATCATGTTCTTCCTGAGCCGGTTGACGAAGACAGCGGCGATCATCGGGCGCTCCGCGGCCTGGCCGGTTTCCTTCTCGACGATCGACGCCATCACCAGTGCCTCGTACGGGGTCTTGTAGGGCAGGTCGGGCGCGCGCGCGTTCCAGGCTTCGTTCAGGCGCCGCTGCATGGCGTGGTAGGCGTGCTTGTACAGCTCGATATCGCTGCTGCCGCGCGCGAACAGGTAGGTATCGGGGAAGAACAGCCCTTCGGGCGCGGTCTCGGCGGCGCCGATGGCCTTCATCAGTTCCGCGTCGGACATGCCCCGGGTGTCGTGGCTCAGCGCCGGGCTGGCGTCGACGGCGGCGCGCATCTTGCGGAATTCCCAGCCCTCGATCACCGTGACCACGTAGTGCGTGACCTCGCCGCGCGCCAGCTTGCCGATGATCGACAGCGGCGTGGCGCCGGTCTCGAATTCATAGCCGCCGGCCTTCAGGTCCGGGCCATGCCCGGTCAGGCGCACCAGCAACATGAACAGCCGCGGGTCCATGCCGACGCCGCCGCGCTGGATCTGGCGGCCGACGCTGGCAACCCCGGAACTGGGCTTGATCACCACCTCCAGCGGCGAATTATTGAGGCGCAGCGGGTGATTGGCCCACCACGCGAACGCGCCTGCTGCCGCCAGCGCGAACACCAGCACGGCCAACCCAAGACTAAGGAAAAAACGTTTCATGTATCAGGAATAAAGGCGGCTGTCGGGGACCGTCGGAGGGCTTGCGCACCACCCCGCGCCGCCGGCACCGGCCGAAAATCTCATAGCCCCATATAATAACCGGCAGCCTCGCACCGACCATGACCCGTGACGCCGGCGCCGCCCGCGGGCCCCGCCCGGCGCCTCGCACAACGGGTGCGACAAGTGCTTTGTTCCCTCTCCGATTTGCCTCGACGATTGCCACGCAATGCCAGAATTGAATGCCCAAGCCCAGGAACTCGCCGCAAACCTTGACGCGCTGAACGGCGGCGGCATCGTTTGCACCCCGGCCGGGCTCGGCCTCGTTCGCGTGGCCGGCGACGACGCCGCCAGCTTCCTGCACACCCAGCTGACCAATGCGGTCGAAGACCTGGATGCGGGCGCGGCGCGCCTGGCCGGCTACTGCTCGCCCAAGGGGCGGCTGCTCGCCACGTTCCTGATGTGGCGCGACGCCGAAGGCATCGTGCTGCAGCTGTCTGCCGATATCCAGGCCCCGGTGCAGAAGCGGCTGTCGATGTTCGTGCTGCGCGCCAAGGCCAAGCTGTCCGATATCACCCCTACCCATGCGGTCCTCGGCGTCGCCGGGATCGGCGCTGCCAAGGCGCTTGCCGCTGCTGGCCTGCCCGCGCCGGAAGCAGCCCTTGCCGTGACCGAGACCGACGGCGTCACCGTGATCCGCCTGCCGGATGGCGCCGGCCAGCCGCGCTGGCAGCTGGTGCTGCCGGCCGAGCGGGCCGACGCGGTGCGCGCGGCGCTTTCCGCCACGCTGCAAGGCGCCTCGCCCGCATTGTGGGACTGGCTGGAAGTGCAGTCGGGCCTGCCCCGCATTGTCGCGGCCACGCAGGAGCAGTTCGTGCCGCAGATGATCAATTTAGAACTGGTGGGCGGCGTCAATTTCCGCAAGGGTTGCTATCCCGGACAGGAAATCGTCGCGCGCAGCCAGTACCGCGGCACGCTCAAGCGCCGCATGTGGCTGGTACAGGGCCAAGGCGAAGTGCCGGCGCCCGCGGCCGAGATCTATCGCCCGGAAGATCCGGGCCAGCCGTGCGGCATGATCGTCAACGCCACGCCCGCGCCCCGGGGCGGCTGGGCCGGGCTGGCCGAACTCAAGATCGACGCCGCCGCCAGCGCGCTGCGCCTGGGCAGTGCCGAGGGCGCGGACGTGACCACCGCCTCCCTGCCCTACGAGGTGCCGCTGGGCGAGGCCGCCCAGGCTGCTGGCTGAAACCCTGCAGGAGCCGCCATGAGCGATCACCTCTACGTCTATTTCCGCGTCCCGGAAGCCGTCGCCGCCGAGGCGCTGCCGCACTGGCACCGCTGGATGGAGACGGTCGCCGAAGCGACCGGAATTGGTGGTACGCTGATGCGCAGGCCGGAAACCCGCGCCGGCGTGCAGACCTGGATGGAGTGCTACGCCGACGTGCCGCCCGCGTTCGATGCCACGCTGGAAGGCCTGTGGCGGCAGAGCGGGCTGGACCAGTGGGTGGATGGCGAGCGGCGGGCCGAGCACTTTGTCGACCTTGACGTGCTGTAGGCGTCTTGACTGCCGTTGGACTGAAGTACGTCGGGCGCTACTGCAGCAACCCCGGCGGCAAAGGAAGCAAAGCAATGTGCCTGATCCTGGTTGCCTGGCAATCCCACCCGGACTATGCCCTGGTCGTCGCCGGCAACCGCGATGAATTCTACGTCCGCCCCGCGGCGGCCGCGCACTGGTGGCAGGATGCGCCGCAGGTGCTGGCCGGGCGCGACCTGGCGGAAGTCATCGGCGAGCCCGGCACCTGGATGGGCGTCAACGCCGACGGCCGCTTTGCCGCGCTGACCAACTACCGCGCCCCTTCCGAAAAACGCACCGATGCCCGTTCGCGCGGCGAACTGGTGGCCGGCTTCCTGCGCGGCCACGCGGCGCCGTTCGACTACCTGGACGGCCTCGCCGGCGAAGACGGCTGCTACAACGGCTTCAACCTGCTGGCGAGCGACCTGCGTGAACTCTGGTGGTACAGCAACCGCTCCGCCTCGCGCCAGCCGCAACGGCTGCGCCCGGGGCTGTACGGCCTGTCCAACGCGCTGCTCGACACGCCCTGGCCCAAGGTGCGCAGCCGCGTGGGCGCGCTGGCCGAAGTGCTGGCCGCCGACAGCGGCAACGCCAACGCCAGCGCCGAGCCCTACCTGCAGATGCTGGCCGACGAGCGCCAGGCGGCGGATTTCGAGCTGCCTTCCACGGGCGTTGCACCGGAGTGGGAAAAGCTGCTGTCGTCCGCGTTCATCCGCTCGCCGCTGTACGGCACGCGCGCCAGCACGGTACTGCGGGTGCGCCACGATGGCCGTTTCGACCTGAGCGAGCGCAGCTTCGACGCCGACGGCCGCATCGGCGATGTGTCCTATCACGGCAAGCTGAATCTGTCGCGCGACACCGGCATCGTGCAGGCACCGCGCTGACCGCTCCGGCTCAGCCGACCAGCCGCTTGCGCATCTCCACGTGCGGGATGCCCGCCTCTTCGAATTCCGGTCCCACCTGCGCAAAACCCACGCGCGCATAGAACGGCGCCGCGTGCGTCTGCGCGTTCAGCACCAGTTCCGGATAGCCCAGCGCTTCAGCCTTGCCCATCAGTGCCTCCAGCACCAGCGCGCCGACGCCGGTGCCGCGCGCTGACTGCAGCACCGCCATGCGCCCGATATGGCCATCGGGCAGCAGCCGGCCGGTGGCCACCGGGGTGCCGTCCTCGGCCAGCGCCAGCGCGTGCCAGCTCGGCTCGTCCCATTCGTCCCATTCCAGTTCCACCGGCACGCCCTGCTCTTCGACAAAGACGGTGTAGCGGATGGCGCGCGCGCGTTCGCGGGCTTCGGACCAGGGGCAGATCAGGACGGTGACGGACATGACGATGAATTCAGGCACTTGGGGAATGATAGCGTCCGACGCGGCTTGCGGACGGGCGCC
The DNA here is from genome assembly GCF_055385985.1 of Cupriavidus sp. LA-1. Classification (NCBI taxonomy): domain Bacteria; kingdom Pseudomonadati; phylum Pseudomonadota; class Betaproteobacteria; order Burkholderiales; family Burkholderiaceae; genus Cupriavidus; species Cupriavidus sp. LA-1. The sequence continues at coordinate 2,277,777 of NZ_AP031387.1, forward strand.
CATGATACGCCAGTGCCGCCGCGATCGCCGACGCACCAAAGCGGATCATTCGGTACATGATATGCACCACGTCAGGGTTTTCCCGGGATCGGCATCGCTTTAGCAAATTTGTATGATGACCTTATTACCGAATAACCCGGGAAGCTGCCGTGTTCCAGAAAGTCCCTGCCCGCGCCCTCACCGACAACGTCGCCGAACAACTGCTGGACAAGATCCAGAACGGCGCCTTCGCCCGCGGCGACAAGCTGCCGACCGAGGCGGTCCTGTCCGAGGAGTTCGGCGTCAGCCGCACCGTGGTGCGCGAGGCCATCTCCCGGCTCAAGTACGAAGGCGTGGTCGAGTCGCGCCAGGGCAGCGGCGTGTTCGTGACGCTGCAGGCCGGCATCCGGCCGCTGCGCATCGACTACACCGACACCGGCACGCTGGAATCGGTGCTGCAGATCGTCGAGCTGCGCCGCGCGATCGAGGCCGAGGTGGCCGCGCAGGCCGCCCGGCGCCGTACCGATGCGTCGATGGCGGCCATCGACGCCGCGCTCGCCCGCCTCGACGAAGAGGTCGCGCACGGCGGCGACGGTGTTGCCGCTGACGTAGCGTTCCACCGCGCCATCGCCGAGGCCACCGGCAATCCGTATTTCCTGAAGACGCTGGCCTTCCTCAGCCAGTACCTGGAAGCCGCCACGCGCGTAACGCGGACCAACGAGGCGCGCCGCGCGGACTTTTCGCGCCAGGTGCGTGAAGAACACCAGGCCATCGTCGCCGCCATCCGCGCCGGCGACCCGCTGGCCGCGCGCAATGCCGCGCAGAACCATATGTACAACGCCGCGCACCGGCTGGCCCAGCAGGGCGCAGACGAGAGCGGCGAAGCGCACGGCGCCACCAACTGACGCGCACGTAACCCCAGACCATCGAATCATCCGTATCTGTTTCAGGAGTCCCTTCATGTCCAGGAATATCGGCGTCATCGGCCTTGGTGCCATGGGCTTTGGTGTCGCGCAGTCGCTGCTGCGTGCCGGCTTCAATGTGCACGCGTGCGACCTGCGCCCCGAGGTGCTGCAGCGCTTTGCCGATGCCGGCGGCGTGCCGTGCGCCTCACCCGCCGAGCTGGGCAGCCGCTGCGACGTGGTGCTGACGCTGGTGGTCAATGCGCAGCAGACCGAGGCGGTGCTGTTCGGCGCCAACGGTGCCGCGGCGGCGATGGAGCCGGGCAAGCTGGTGATCGCCAGCGCCACGGTGCCACCGGGCTTTGCCGAGGCGCTGGGCCGCCGGCTCGCCGAACAGGGCCTGCTGATGCTGGACGCGCCGGTCTCGGGCGGCGCCGCGCGCGCCGCCAGCGGCGAGATGACGATGATGACGTCGGGACCCGCCGAAGCCTATGCGCTGGCCGAGGACGTGCTGGCCGCCATCGCCGGCAAGGTGTATCGCCTGGGCGCCGCGCACGGCGCGGGTTCCAAGGTCAAGATCATCAACCAGCTGCTGGCCGGCGTGCATATCGCCGCGGCCGCCGAGGCCATGGCGCTGGGCCTGCGCGAAGGCGTGGACCCGGACGCGCTCTATGACGTGATCACGCACAGCGCCGGCAATTCGTGGATGTTCGAGAACCGCGTGCCGCATATCCTGAAGGGCGACTACACGCCGCTGTCGGCGGTCGACATCTTCGTCAAGGACCTGGGCATGGTGCTCGACACCGCGCGCCACAGCAAATTCCCGCTGCCGCTGTCCGCGGCCGCGCACCAGATGTTCATGATGGCGTCCACCGCCGGCCATGGTGGCGAGGACGATTCGGCCGTGATCAAGATCTTCCCGGGCATCGGGCTGCCGGGCAAGGCCGAGTAAGCGGGGGAAGCAAAGATGACCGCAGGCACCCTCACCCATCGCCCCCATCGCCCACTATTGGGCTGCATCGCCGACGATTTCACCGGCGCCACCGATCTTGCCAACACCCTGGTGCGCAACGGCATGCGCACGGTGCAGACCATTGGCTTGCCTGATGGCGGCACCGTGCAGGACATCGGCGAAGCCGATGCGCTGGTGGTCGCGCTCAAGTCCCGCACCATCCCGGCCGCCGAGGCCGTGGCCCAGTCGCTGGCCGCGCTGCAATGGCTGCGCGCGCAAGGCTGCCGCCAGTTTGTGTTCAAGTACTGTTCGACCTTCGACTCGACCGATGCCGGCAATATCGGCCCGGTCGCCGAGGCGCTGCTGGCGGCGCTGGACAGCGACTTCACCATCGCCTGCCCGGCCTTCCCGGAGAACGGCCGCACCATCTTCCGCGGCCACTTGTTCGTGGGCGACGTGCTGCTCAATGAATCGGGCATGGAGCACCATCCGCTGACGCCGATGACCGATGCCAGCCTGGTGCGCGTGCTGCAGCGCCAGAGCCAGGACAAGGTGGGCCTGCTGCGCTACGACGCCGTGGCGCGCGGCGCGCAGGCCACGGCCGAGCGCATTGCCGCGCTGCGCGCTGACGGCGTGCGGCTGGCGATTGCCGATGCGGTTTCCGACGCCGACCTGTTCACGCTGGGCGAAGCCTGCGCCGGCCTGCCGCTGATCACCGGCGGCTCCGGCATCGCGCTGGGCCTGCCCGAGAACTTCCGCCGTGCCGGCCTGCTGCCGCAGCGCGGCGACGCCGACGCGGTGCCGGCCATCGACAGCCCGGGCGTGGTGCTGGCCGGCAGCGCCTCGCGCGCGACCAACGGCCAGGTGGCACGCTGGCTGGAACAAGGCCGCCCGGCGCTGCGCATCGACCCGCTGGCGCTGGCGCGCGGCGAAGCCGTGGCCGATGCGGCGCTGGCCTTTGCCGCCGGCCATGACGAGCCGGTACTGATCTACGCGACCTCCAGCCCCGACCAGGTCAAGGCCGTGCAGGCCGAGCTGGGCGTGGAGCGCGCGGGCCACCTGGTCGAACAATGCCTGGCCACGGTTGCCGCCGGGCTGCTGGCACGCGGCACGCGCCGCTTCGTGGTCGCGGGCGGGGAAACCTCGGGCGCGGTGGTGCAGGCGCTGGGCGTGCGCGCCTTGCGCATCGGCGCGCAGATTGCACCGGGCGTGCCGGCCACCGTCACGCTGGACGCGAAGCCGCTGGCGCTGGCGCTCAAGTCGGGCAACTTCGGCGGCCCGGACTTCTTTGACGAGGCGCTGCGCCAGCTTGGAGGCCAGGCATGAGTTCCGAAAGCAAACTGCGCGAAGAGATCTGCCGCATCGGCGCCAGCCTGTACCAGCGCGGCTATACCGTGGGCTCCGCCGGCAATATCAGCGCGCGGCTGGACGACGGCTGGCTGATCACGCCGACCGATGCCTGCCTGGGCATGATGGATCCTGCCGCCGTCGCCAAGGTGGCTACCGATGGCCGCTGGGTGTCGGGCGACAAGCCTTCCAAGACGCTGACGCTGCATCGCGCGATCTACGACAACAACCCCGGGGCGCACGCCGTGGTGCATACGCACTCGACGCACCTCGTGGCCCTGACGCTGGCCGGTGTCTGGCAACCGGACGACGTACTGCCGCCGCTCACGCCTTACTACGTGATGAAGGTCGGCCATATCCCGCTGATTCCCTACCATCGCCCCGGCGATCCGGCAGTGGCCGCGCGCGTGGCCACGCTGGCCGCGCAGGTGCGCGGCGTGCTGCTGGAGCGCCTCGGGCCGGTGGTGTGGGAGTCCAGCGTCTCGCGCGCCGCGTTCGCGCTGGAAGAACTGGAGGAGACCGCCAAGCTATGGATGACGATGAAAGACGTGCCGGGCTTTGCCGCCCGCGCGGCGCTGCCGGACAGCGCACTGGCTGAGTTGCGCGACGCCTTCCAGGCGCGCTGGTAACACCGCTTTTCCCCGATAAACGACGGCTTCACCCGGCGCGGTTGCCTTGCGGCCACCGTGCGGGGGACGCGCATGCCTGCATTCCGCGCGCCGCCGCATTACTAGACCCACCAACATACCCGGAGACTACCGTGAACCCAAACCAACCGGCGGCAAGCGTGCCCGCCCTTGACAGCCTGGGCGGCAACGCCCGGCTGGACAGCGACGCCTTAGTCGAGAAACGCGCCTACAACAAGGTGTTCTGGCGCATCATGCCGTTCCTGATGCTGTGCTACGTGGTTGCCTACCTGGACCGCGTCAACGTCGGCTTCGCCAAGCTGCAGATGGCCCAGGACCTGGCCTTCTCCGAAACCGTGTTCGGCCTCGGCGCCGGCCTGTTCTTTATCGGCTACTTCCTGTTCGAGGTGCCCAGCAACCTGCTGATGCATCGCATCGGCGCGCGCATCTGGATCGCGCGCATCATGATCACGTGGGGCATCATCTCGGCGCTGTTCCTGTTCGTGAAGACGCCGACCCAGTTCTACGCGATGCGCTTCCTGCTCGGCCTGGCGGAAGCGGGCTTCTACCCCGGCGTGATCCTGTACCTGACCTACTGGTTCCCGGCCAACCGCCGCGCCAGGATGATCGCGCTGTTCATGTCGGGCATCCCGATCGCGGGCATGTTCGGCAACCCGCTGTCGGGCTTGATCATGGACGCCTTCAACGGCACGCATGACCTGCGCGGCTGGCAATGGATGTTCCTGCTCGAGGCGCTGCCCGCGTTTGTGATCGGCGTGGTAACGGTCTTCGTGCTGCGCGACGGCATCGACAAGGCGCCGTGGCTCGACGCCGATGAAAAGCGCGTGCTCAAGCGCAATATCGAGGAAGACCAGCGCAGCGCCCAGAGCGCCGCCACCGCCGCCGGCAAGGCCCACGGCCACTCGCTGGGCGCGGTGTTCGCCGACCGCCGCGTGTGGTGGATGTGCCTGATCTACTTCTGCTTCGTCACCGGCCAGTACGCGCTGACCTTCTGGATGCCCACGCTGGTGAAAACCAGCGGCGTCACCGGCAACCTCAATATCGGCCTGCTGTCGGCCATCCCCTTCCTCTGCGCCGTGGTCGTGATGAACATCCTGGGCCACAGCGCCGATGCGCGCCGCGAACGCCGCTGGCACCTGATCGTGCCGGCGCTGATGGGCGCGGTGGGCTTTGCCATTGCCGCTTCGTTCACCAAGAATACGGGAGTGGCCATCGCCGCGCTGTCGCTGGCCGCCGCCGGTGTGCTGACCTGCGCACCGCTGTTCTGGTCGCTGCCGACCTCGTTCCTGACCGGCATCGCCGCCGCCTCGGGGATTGCCGTGGTCAACTCGGTGGGCAACCTGGCCGGCTTTGTCGCGCCGTACATGGTGGGCTACCTGACCGACCTGACCCACAGCACGCAGTCGAGCATGTATGTGCTGTCGGCGATCCTGGTGGTCGGCGCCGCGCTGGTGTGGCTGACGCCAGCTAAACTGGTCAATCGTTGAATCCGGCGGGCCCGGCCGCGGCCGGGCCCGCCCCTGCTATCGCTTTGGAGTTCCCATGCCGCGCTTCGCCGCAAACCTGTCGATGATGTACCACGAGCACGCTTTCCTGGACCGCTTCGCCGCTGCCGCGGCGGACGGCTTCCAGGCGGTGGAGTACCTGTTCCCGTACGAGCACGCCGCCGCCGAACTGCGCGCGCGCCTGGACGCGAACGGTCTCGCGCAGGCGCTGTTCAATGCGCCGCCGGGCGACTGGGCAGCGGGCGAACGCGGCCTGGCCGCCCTGCCCGGGCGCGAGGCGGAATTCCGCGGCACCATCGGCCGCGCGCTGGAATACGCCGGCGTGATCGGCAATGACCGCATCCACGTGATGGCGGGCCTGATCCCCGCCGATGCCGACCGCGCGCGCTGCCGCGCAATCTACCTCGACAACCTCGCCTTTGCCGCCAGCGCTGCCGCCGCCCAGGGCGTGACCGTGCTGATCGAGCCGATCAACACGCGCGACATGCCGGGCTATTTCCTGAACCGCCAGGACGACGGCCAGGCCATCTGCAAGGAAGTCGGCGCGGCCAACCTGAAGGTGCAGTTCGACTGCTACCACTGCCAGATCGTCGAAGGCGATATCGCGATGAAGCTCAGGCGCGACATCGCGGGCATCGGCCATATCCAGATCGCCGGCGTGCCCGAGCGCCATGAGCCGGACGTGGGCGAACTGAACTACCCCTACCTGTTCGAGGTCATGGACACGCTTGGCTACGGCGGCTGGATCGGCTGCGAATACCGCCCGCGCGCCGGCACCTCGGCGGGGCTGGGCTGGCTCAAGCCCTACCTTGGCCGCTGATCGCGGCAAACCCCAAGAACAACCGCTCCCATCCTGCCATGAACGTACTGATTACCGGCGGCGCCGGCTTCCTCGGCCTGCAACTCGCCCGCCTGCTGCTGCAGCGCGGCGCCCTGAACCTGGACGGCCAGCCCGTCGCCATCACGCGCCTGACGCTGCTGGACGTGGTGGCGCCGCAGGGCCTGGACGATGCGCGCGTGCGCGTGGTCACCGGCGACCTGTCCGACCCCGCGGTGCTGCGCCAGGCCATCGACACGGACACCGGCGCCGTATTCCACCTCGCCGCCGTGGTCAGCGGCCAGGCCGAGGCCGATTTCGACCTGGGCATGCGCGTCAACCTGGACGCCTCCCGCGCGCTGCTGGAAACCTGCCGCGAGCTGGGCCACCAGCCGCGCGTGCTGTTCACCAGCTCGGTCGCGGTCTACGGCGGCCAGCTGCCGCCGGTGGTGCAGGACGACACCGCGCTGAACCCGCAATCGTCGTATGGCGTGCAGAAGGCCATCGGCGAGCTGCTGCTGTCGGACTACAGCCGCCGCGGCTTTGTCGACGGCCGCGTGCTGCGCCTGCCCACCATCAGCGTGCGCCCGGGCAAGCCCAATGCGGCGGCCTCGTCGTTCGCCAGCGGCATCATCCGCGAGCCGCTGTCGGGCGTCGGCGCCAACTGCCCGGTGGCACCGGATACGCCGCTGTGGCTGCTGTCGCCGCGCGCTGCCGTGGCCGCGCTGGTCAACGGCATCGAACTGGCCGGCCAGCGGCTGGGCAACCGCCGCGTGGTGAACCTGCCGGGCCTGTCGGTCACGGCTGCCGGCATGGTCGACGCGCTGCGCCGCGTGGCGGGCGATGCCGTGGCCGACCGCGTGACGTGGGAACGTGAGGCGCGCGTGGAGAACATCGTCGGCACCTGGCCGGCGGCGTGGAATGCGGAGCGTGCGCTGTCGCTGGGGTTCCTGAGCGACGCGAGCTTCGATGACGCGATTCGGGCGTATATGGAGGATGCGGGGCTGGGCAAGTAAGCGGCTCCAACTACGTTGTTGCGACGGCCCTCTGATTTGCTGAGGGCCGTTCGCCGCCGGCATCACGCAGCCGGCTTCACCACCTCATACCCCTCGATGATCTCCCGCACCGGCCCCGGAATCGCCGCCGATTTCTGCGTGGCCGGATCCGCGCACACATAGACGATCTCACCGGTGATCAGGTGTTCGTCGCCGCGGAACATCTCGACCCGGAACAGCATGCTGGAGCGCCCCAGCCGCGACATGCGGCCGCGGATTTCCAGCTCATCGTCAAAGCGCGCCGAGGCGTGATACTCCAGCGTGGACTTGACCACGAAGATATCCACGCCGTGCGCGTGCAGCACGTCTTCGGGGTAGCGGATGCCCAGCGCACGCCAGTACTCGGTCACGCAGATATCGCAATAGGTCAGGTAGTGCGCGTTGAAGACGATCGATTGCGGATCGACTTCGGCCCAGCGCACGCGCAGCGGGATGCTGTGGCGGAAATCCTCTTTGGCCATCGGCGTGGTCTCCTTGTTCGTAGTCGTGCTTGTCAAAACACCAGGCCGCCGGCCCGCCGGACTGGGCCGGCAGGCGCGGCGGCCTGGATGGATGCTGTGATGGCTGCAGGCAGATTGCGCTTACTGCGCCTTGGCCAGCCCCAGCTTCTCGATGATCGCCTTTTCCTTCTTGACCGTATCGGCCGCGAACTGCGCGTACTGCTGGCTGTTCATGTAGTACGGCTCCATGTCGAACTTGGCCAGCGCTTCGCGGTAGTTGGGCATGTCCATGGCCTTTTTGAAGGCGTCATGCAGCTTCTGCACGATCTTCGGGTCGGTGCCCTTGGGCGCGACCAGGCCGAACGGCGAGGTCTGCACGATGCCCATGCCCAATTCCTTCAGCGTCGGCACATTGGGGAAGCGCGCCGAGCGCTTCTCGCCCCAGGTCGACAGCAGGCGCAGCTTGCCCTGCTCCACGTACTGCGCCCAGGCCGGCGTGTCAGCGACCGACATCACGTGGCCGCCCAGCAGCGCCTGCATCGACTCGGAATTGCCCTTGTAGGGGATGTGCGAGAACTGCACGCCCTGCTTCATCGCCAGCTCTTCCATGGTCAGGTGCAGCGTGGTCATCGAGCCCGGCGAGCCGTAGGTCAGCTTGCCCGGATTGGCCTTGGCGTAAGCGATGTACTCCTGCATCGTCTTGATCGGCGAATCGGCCGGCACCACCAGGCCGAACGAGTAGCCAGCGAGGTTGATGACGTAGCTCAGGTCCTTGACCGGGTCCCAGTTGATCTTGGTGGTGTACGGCAGGCGGTAGACCGGCATGGCGACCTGGGCCAGCGTGTAGCCGTCCGGCGCGGTGGTCTGCATCATCTGCGCGGGCAGCACGCCGCCGGCACCGGGCTTGTTTTCGACGATCACGGGCTGGCCCAGGATCTTCGAGGCGTTGTCGGCAAGCACGCGGAACGGGATATCCGTGGAGCCGCCGGCGGTATAGCCGATCACCAGGCGAATCGGGCGCTGCGGGAACTTGTCAGCCTGTGCCTGGGCAGGCATGGCGGCAAGACCCATGGCCGCGGCGGCGGCGGCGGCGATGCCCGCGCGGGCGATAAAGTGGCGGCGTTGCATTTTGACTATGTCTCCTTGTGCTGCAATTCACTGCTGAAAAATGAAGGCCGGGCCGGCGTGGCCCGGCCGCGAGGCTAGTCTTGTGATGTGCCGAACGCGGCGCGCAGCGCGGCAACGGCATCGGCATGTGCCTGCGCCACCGCCGGCACGAACCGGCCCAGCTTAAAAAAATCGTGGATCATGCCGGGGTACTCCACCAGCGTGGCGGACACGCCGGCGGCGCGCAGCTTCTCCGCGTAGGCCACGCCCTCGTCGTGCAGCGGGTCGTAGCCGGCCACGGCGACCCAGGCCGGGCAGACGCCACGCACCTCGGCGCCGGTGCCGCCGCCGTCCAGCGGGGCAAAGCGCCAATCGTCGCGGCTGGCTTCCCCGTTCAGATACTGGGAAAAGAACCAGCGGATCATCTCCGCCGTCAGCAGGTAGCCGTCGGCCAGCGCGCGGTGCGACGGCGTGTCCTGGCGCGCGCAGGTGCTCGGATAGATCAGCAACTGCAGCGCCGGCGCCAGGCCGGCATTGCGGGCCTCGACCGCGCAGGCGGCGGCCAGCGTGCCGCCGGCGCTGTCGCCGCCCAGCGCGATGCGCGCGGGGTCGGCGCCCAGCTTGTCGGCTTCGGCGAAAACCCAGTGCAGCACGTCGAAGGCATCGTTGGCCGCCGTCGGGAAGCGCCATTGCGGCCCGAGCCGGTAATCGACCGACAGCACCATGCAGTCCGCCTGGCAGCACAGCAGCCGGCACAGCGGATCGTGCGAATTGACGCTGCCGACCGTGAAGCCGCCGCCGTGCAAATACACCAGCAGCGGCAGCGGCTCGGTCCAGCTGGCCTCGCGCGGGGTGTACAGCCTGACCGGGATGGCGTGCCCGTCACGGCCCGGCACCAGCAGGTCTTCCGCCATATGCACCGGCGGCGGGTTGATATCCAGGATCGACGCGCTTTTCTCGTAGGCGATCTTGGCGTCCTCCGGCTCCATCTCGTAGAGCGGTGGACCCTTGACACGCGAGATCAGCTCCAGCAGCGCGGCAACCTGCGGGTCGAGCGGGCTGGACGGCAGGCCGGGCGTGGCTGGCGCATCAGGATTGGGAGGCGGTGCGGCGGACATAGGCAAGGATGCGGATCCGGACCCGGCGCCAGCGCCACGCGGAAGCTCTGCCGCGTCGCCCGCATCGGGAGAAGTTCGAATAGTGAACGATCGTTCGATTTTAGTATGATGCCAGATGTTCCAGGAGCCGGGCAGTACGAGATAACCCCGAAAAGTCCCGCCCAGGCTGCCACGCGGGAAGTTTTTGCGCGATGATCGGCTGAAGCAATGCGAAGCGCTCCGGAAACAATACTGCACAGGCTATTGAAACCCAAGACAGCACGCGTGGCGAGCAATGTTGCAGACGCATGCTGAAGAATGATTTCGCGGCATATCCCGGCAGGAGACAAGCAAACATGGCGTTTATCTATTACCTGACCCACATTCACCTGGATTTCGGCGCGGTAAGCGTGCTCAAGGCCGAATGCGCGCGCATCGGCATCCGCCGCCCGCTGCTGGTGACCGACAAGGGCGTGGTCGCCGCGGGCGTGGCGCAACGCGCCATCGATGCGATGCAGGGCCTGCCGGTCGCGGTCTTCGACGAGACCCCGTCGAACCCGACCGAGGCTATGGTGCGCAAGGCCGCCGCGCAGTACCGCGAGCAAGGCTGCGACGGGCTGGTGGCGGTGGGCGGCGGCTCGTCGATCGACCTGGCCAAGGGCATCGCCATCCTGGCCACGCATGAGGGCGAGCTGACCACCTATGCCACCATCGAAGGCGGCAGCGGCAAGATCACCGACAAGGCGGCGCCGCTGATTGCGGTGCCCACCACCTCAGGCACCGGCAGCGAAGTGGCGCGTGGCGCCATCATCATCCTGGACGACGGCCGCAAGCTGGGCTTCCATTCGTGGCACCTGCTGCCCAAGTCCGCCGTGTGCGACCCGGAACTGACGCTGGGACTGCCCGCCGGCCTGACCGCGGCCACGGGCATGGACGCGATTGCACACTGCATCGAGACCTTCCTGGCCCCTGCCTTCAACCCGCCCGCGGACGGCATTGCGCTGGACGGCCTCGAGCGCGGCTGGGGCCATATCGAGCGCGCCACCCGCGACGGCCAGGACCGCGACGCGCGCCTGAACATGATGAGCGCATCGATGCAGGGCGCGATGGCGTTCCAGAAGGGGCTGGGCTGCGTGCATTCGCTGTCGCACCCGCTGGGCGGGCTGAAGATCGACGGTCGCACCGGCCTGCACCACGGCACCCTTAATGCAGTGGTGATGCCCGCGGTGCTGCGCTTCAACGCCGACGCGCCCACGGTGGTGCGCGACGACCGCTACGCACGCCTGCGCCGCGCCATGCACCTGCCCGACGGCGCCGATATCGCGCAGGCCGTGCACGACATGACCGCGCGCCTGGGCCTGCCCACCGGCCTGCGCCAGATGGGCGTCACCGAGAACATGTTCGACAAGGTAATTGCCGGCGCGCTGGTCGACCACTGCCACAAGACCAACCCGAAAGAAGCCAGCGCCGCGGATTATCGGCGTATGCTTGAGCAGTCCATGTAGTACACCATGTAGCACAAAGCAGCCTCCCGCCGGCCTGACCGACCAAGCGGCTGTCCGGCGGCCCTCCCTCACAGCGCAGGAGACACCATGAGCGGCGAGCACTTGCAGGTAGTCCATGGCGATATCACCCGGATGGAAGTCGATGCCATCGTTAACGCGGCCAATAGCGGCCTGTTAGGCGGCGGCGGGGTCGACGGGGCCATCCACGGGGCCGGCGGCCCTGCCATCATGGAGGCCTGCCGCGCGATCCGCGACGCGCAGGGCGGCTGTCCCACCGGCGAGGCGGTGATCACCACCGGCGGCCGCCTGGCGGCGCCTTACGTGATCCACGCGGTCGGGCCGGTCTGGCAAGGCGGCGGCAAGGGCGAGGACGAACAACTGGCCAATGCCTACCGCAACAGCATCCGCGTGGCGGCGCAGCATCACCTGCGCCGGCTGGCCTTTCCCAATATCAGCACCGGCATCTATGCTTTCCCGCGCGAGCGCGCGGCGGATATCGCCATCGCCGCGGTGCGCGAGGCCCTGGCCACGGCGCCGGAAATCGAGCAGATCACTTTCGTCTGCTTCGATGACGAGAATTACCGGCTGTACCGCGAGCGGTTGACCTGAAGCCGCGTGCGGCTGCCCCAAGGCAGCCGCACGCCCAGGTCACGCCGACAGCGCGCTGCGGATCAGCTGATTGACCCGTTCCGGCTGCTCGTGGATCACCCAGTGCGTGCCCTCGGGGATGCGTTCCAGGCGCAGGTCCGGCACGAAATCGCCCAGCCCGTCCACCAGTGACTTTGGCAGCGCGCGGTCACGCTCGCCCCAGATCACCAGCGTCGGCACCTTGACCACAAAAGCAGCCGGGTCCAGGCGCGAGATATCGGGCGGCGGCTCGCCCTCGCCCGGCGGGTGCATGGGCGAGGCGCGGTAGAAATTGACGCCACCGGTGAGCGGATGGACGTCCGCATCCTTGCCTTCGCCAGGCTGGGACCACGCGGCGTGGTACCTGGCGCGCGTCTCGGGCGTGTACCAAGCCGCCGACTTGCCGTCGGCGTCGGCCAGCATCCGGTCCAGCAGCTCGAAGTCGTCGGCAGCCAGTGCCTTTTCCGAGCCCGGCTTGCGCAGCCAGTTCATGTAGGCGGAAGCCGCCTGCTGCGCCGGATCGGTGGCCAGCGCGCGCGCAAACAGGTAGGGATGCGGCGAGTTGACGATGATGAGCTGGCGCACCAGCTGCGGGAACTGGATTGCCAGGTTCCAGCAGATCGCCCCGCCCCAGTCGTGCGCCACCACCACGGCCTGGTCATAGCCCAGCGCACTGACCAGCTGCACCAGGTCTTCGACGATATGGCGCGGCCGGTAGGCGTCGACGTCGGCGGGCTTGCTCGACAGGTTGTAGCCGCGCAGGTCCGGCGCCACGGCAAAATGCGTGTGCCCGAACTCGGCCAGCTGGGCCTCCCATTCGAACCAGAATTCAGGAAATCCGTGCACGAACAGCATCAGCGGCTTGCCGCGCTCGCCCGCGCTGGCGTAGTGCAGGCGGGTGCCATTGGGCAGCGTGGCGTACTGCAGGTGGCGGATCACGGCGGCGGGGGCGGCCATGTTGTTCTCCATATGCGGTCCTCCTCGTTGTTGCGTTGTGCTGGCGAAGGTCAGCCGCGCAACGCGGCAACAAGGCCCGCGCGGACCTCGGGCTTGTCGGCAAACGGATCGCCGGGATTGCGCTGCCCGACGATATCCTCGAAACGCTGGCGCACGGGGGCGAGCGCCTGGGGGTGGGAATAAATATAGAAGCTTTCGTCGCGGATGGCATCAAACGTCACCTGCGCCACCTCCGCGGCGGTCACCTTGCCGGAGCCGACGGCCTTGTCCGACAAGGCCTGCGACACCAGCTGCGAACGCGTCGGTGGCGCCTGGTTGGCCATGTCGGCGGGCCGGTTGCGCTGCGACTGGCTGATGCCGGTCGGCACGAAGTATGGGCACAGTACCGAGCAGTGCACCTGCTCCGTGACCAGCCCAAGGTCCTGGTACAGCGTTTCGCTCAGCGCCACCACCGCATGCTTGGACACGTTGTACACGCCCATCGCCGGCGGGTTCAGCAGGCCCGCCATCGATGCCGTATTGACGATATGACCCTGGTAGGCCGGATCCTTCGCTGCGGCCGCCAGCATCAGCGGCGTGAAGATGCGCACGCCGTGCACCACGCCATACAGGTTGACGCCCAGCACCCACTCCCAGTCCTTCTCCGAGTTCTCCCAGATCAGGCCGCCCGCGCCGACGCCGGCGTTGTTGAACAGCAGGTTGACCTGGCCGAAGGCCTCGATCGCGGCATCGGCCAGCGCCTGGACCTGCTCGGCGCGCGAGACGTCGGTGCGCAACCCGATCACCGGCACATTGCGTGACTTGAACTCCGCTACGGTCGCGTCCAGCGCGTCTTCCTGCACATCGGCCAGCACCAGCTTCATGCCGAGGTCGGCGGCGACGCGGGCGAATTCCTTCCCGAAGCCCGAAGCGCCGCCGGTAATGACAGCCACCTTGTTGGAGAAATCCTTCATATTGTCTGTCCTGTCCTGTCGCGTAGATCGTGTGTGGAATGGGGGGCTGGATGCTCTGCGCGCACTCAGGCGGCGCGCTGCACCTGGTAGCCCTGCCGCGGGAAATGCACATTGAGCGCGCCTGCCCGTGTGTCCTGGCGGCGCAGCGTGACGCGGTGCGCGGTCAGCGCCAGCAGCACGCCGGCCACCGGGTCACGCGCGTAGTCGGTGGGCGTGACGGTGATGGCGTCACCCGCCTGCAGTCCGGTATCGGCGATCACGCCCTCGTCCAGCGCAGCCGGGTCGGCCCTGAGCGCGGCGCCGATCGCATCCTCGCCCCCGATCACGCGCGGCCGGCCATGGCCGAAGGTGTTCATGCGCGCATACCAGGCCTGCAGCCGCGGATAAGCCTCCAGCAGCTGCGCCAGCGCGCCGGCGCGGCGGATAAACCAGAGGTTGTGGTACAGCGAGAAGTCGGCAATCGACAGCGCCGGACCGGCCACATGCCCGATGCCAGCCGCGAATTGCGTTTCCAGGTGTCCGAAAGTCTCATGCAGCAACGCGGTCGCTTCCGCCAGCGGCATGCGCAGCGCGTTGGTATCGCCGCGCATGGCCTTGCGGTCCGCGGTGAACGCCTGGATCTGCGCCGGCGACAGGTGTCCCAGCATGCTGGCGACACCGGCCGGCTGGAACACATAGGTCACCGACGCGGTGAACAGCGCCGTATCGAACCACGCGGCCGCGAGCCGCGCCACCGCGGCCTGGGCCGGCGGATAGAGCGCCGGCGTGGGCGCCAGCGCATCCAGCACCTCGCAGATCAGCGCGGTGTCGCAATAGACATCGGCACCCACCTGCATCACCGGCGTGCGGCGATAGCCGCCGGTCAGCGCCAGCAGGTCAGGCTTGGGCAGGATGGCGGGGATTTCCACCGCCTGCCAGGCCAGCCCCTTGGCACCCAGGAGCAGGCGGACCTTTTCCGAGAACGGCGAAGTTGCGTACTGATGAAGAATGATGTCGGCCATGCGGTCCACCTCCATGATTGCTGAACGTGCCGAAGCGCGCCGCGCAGGTCAGTCCAGCAGGTCCGGCTGTTCCCTGACGATGCGGGCATACAGCGGCTGGAACTGGAACCAGCCTGCCTGCGCCGTGCCGACGATCGAATAAGCCTGGCGCGCTGCGGCGTCCGAAATCACCTTCAGCGGCGCCTGGGTGCGTGCGGCGGCGGCTTCGGCCAGCAACTGGACCTGGCACGAGCGCTCCATGGTGATGAACCACCAGGCGGCTTCGTCGACGGTCTTGCCCACCGTCAGCAGGCCATGGTTCTGCAGGATGGCGGCCTTGTTCTGGCCCAGCGCGTTGGCAATGCGCTGGCCCTCGTCCAGCTCCACCACCACGCCGCCGAAATCGTCATAGACCGCATGGTCGTTGTAGAACGCACAGACGTCCTGCGTCAGCGGATCGAGCGGGCGGCCCAGCGTTGACCAGGCGCGGCCATAGGTGCTGTGCGAATGGGCGGCCGCGACTGCGTCGGAGCGGGTCTGGTGCACGCGCGAATGGATGGCGAAGGCCGCGGCATTGACCGGGTAGTCGCCCTCCACCACGTCGCCGTGGTGATCGCAGCGGATCAGGTTGGACACCTTGACCTGGCTGAAATGCACGCCGAAGGGATTGACCCAGAACGTATCGGGAAACTCCGGGTCGCGTGCGGTGATATGGCCGGCCACGCCTTCATCGAAACCGAATTTGGAAAACAGCCGGAAGGCCGCGGCCAGGCGCTGCTTGCGGTGCAGGCGCTCTTCGGCGGCGGTGGCGAACTGCGGCGGGCGCGGCAGGTTGCGGTAGCGGGCCTTCACCTCTTCGGGCAGGCCGGCGCCGATCTCGTCGGCGCTCTGGATTTGCGGGGCTTGCGGGGCATTCATCGGTGTCTCCTGTTTTTTTGGGTGATATCCGTTGCGCGCGGCACGCCCGGGTGGCGCGCCGCGGCCCTGCATGCAGGCCGGTCAGACCAGCTTGACCAGCTGCTTGCCGAAGTTCTTGCCCTTGAGCAGGCCGATAAAGGCTTCCGGCGCGCTGGCCAGGCCTTCGGCGATGCTCTCGCGGAACTTGAGCTTGCCCTGCGCGACGGCGGTGCCCAGTTCCTTCAGCGCCTGCGGCCAGACCTCCATGTGCTCGGAGACGATAAAGCCCTCGACGGTCAGGCGCGACACCAGGATCAGCTGCGGGTTCTTCAGCGGCATCGGCTGGCCGTCATAGCCGGCGATCATGCCGCACAGGGCGATCCGGCCGAAGGCATTCATGCGCGCCAGCACGGCGTCCAGGATATCGCCGCCGACGTTCTCGAAATAGCCGTCGATGCCGTCCGGGGTGGCTTCCTTGAGCATCGTGTAGAGCTCCTTGGGATCCCTGGCCGCCTTGTAGTCGATGCAGGCGTCGAAGCCCAGTTCATTGACCACGTAGTCGCACTTGTCCTTGCCGCCGGCAAAGCCGACCGCACGGCAGCCGGCCAGCCTGGCCAGTTGCCCGACCACGCTGCCCACCGCGCCGGAGGCCGCGCTGACCGCGATGGTCTTGCCCGGCTTGGGCATGATGATCTTGTTCAGGCCATACCAGGCGGTCACGCCCGGCATGCCGACCGAACCCAGGTAGGCCGACAGCGGGATATGCGTGGTGTCGACCGGCTGCAGGCCGGTGCCGTCGCTGACGCCCATTTCCTGCCAGCCAAACATGCCGACCACCTTGTCG
Source organism: Cupriavidus sp. LA-1 (assembly GCF_055385985.1). Classification (NCBI taxonomy): domain Bacteria; kingdom Pseudomonadati; phylum Pseudomonadota; class Betaproteobacteria; order Burkholderiales; family Burkholderiaceae; genus Cupriavidus; species Cupriavidus sp. LA-1. The sequence continues at coordinate 2,294,388 of NZ_AP031387.1, forward strand.
CCCGGCTTGAACTTGCTGTTCTTGCTTTCCACCACTTCGCCCACGGTGCCGCCGATCATGACCTCATCGAGCGGCTGCGGCGCGGCGTAGGACTTGCTGTCGTTCATGCGGCCGCGCATATACGGGTCCAGCGACAGGTAATGGTTGCGCACCAGCACCTGGCCGTCGGCGATCTGCGGCACGGGCACTTCTTCCAGGCGGAAATTGGCCGGCGTCACCGCGCCTTCGGGACGCGAGGCCAGGACGATGCGCTTGAACGTGTTGGACATGGTCGATTCCTTTCAGTAGGAATGGGAACTGCTGGAATATTGCCTCGGGCAGGACAGCGGCGCTGCCCCGTCTGCTGCATCGGTGCCGGCGCTCAGCCGTCGGCACCGGTATCGGTTTCACCCGGGCGCTGCGGCGGCATGCGCCGGATGTACTTGAAGGTGCCCGAGCCACGCGCCACGGTCTTGCCGTCGGCGTCGACGATCTCGCCTTCGCAGAACACCATGGTGGTTGTGCGGTGCACAGTGGTGCCGCGCGCGGTCAGCGCGCCGCGGCCCGGTGCCATGAAGCTGGTCTTCATTTCGATGGTGACCACGCCCCGGCCATCGGCGTCGCTGCTGCGGCCGGCGATCGCCATGGCCACGTCGAGCAGCGTCATGATCACGCCGCCGTGGGCCATGTCCCAGCTGTTCTGGTGGCGCTTCTCGATCGGCAGCGCGATCTCGCTGCGCCCGCCTTCGGCGAAGTTGCAGGTCACGCCGAGGTCGGCGAGGAAGGGAATGTGAGTCAGGGGGCCTTTGAACTGGTTCATGGCGATTGCGAGTCCGGAGTTGGGTGTCGGCCCCAAGTTTGATGGCAATCCGGCGTTCCGCCAAGCGGCGCCGGGTTGCCCCTTGCCTGCGTCAGACCGCGCTGACGCCGCCGTCCACCGCCAGGATCTGCCCGGTGATGTGCTTGCCGGCGTCGCTGGCAAACAGCAGCGCGGCGCCCTTCAGGTCTTCGTCGTCGCCCAGGCGGTGCAGCGGCACGCCGGCGCACATGGCGTCCACGCCCATGCGATCGAGCGAGCCCTGGGTCATCTTCGACGGGAAAAAGCCCGGCGCGAGCGCGTTGACGGTGATGTTGTGCTCGCCCCACTCGCCTGCCAGCGTGCGCGTGAAGTTGACCACCGCGCCCTTGGAGGTGTTGTAGGCGATGGTCTCCATGCTGCCCGGCGGGTTGCCGGCCAGGCCCGCGATCGACGCCACGTTGATGATGCGGCCGTAGCGGCGCGGGATCATCGACAGCTTGCCGATGCGCTGGCTCAGCAGGAACAGGCCGCGGACATTCAGGTTCATCACCTTGTCCCAGGCTTCGACCGGATGGTCTTCGGCCGGGGCGCCCCAGGTGGCGCCGGCGTTGTTGACCAGGATGTCGACGTGGCCCAGTTTTGCGATGGCCTCGTCGGCGAGGCGGGCGATCTCCGACTCCTTCGAGCCGTCGGCGGCGATCCAGTCGGCCTCGATGCCGAGCGACTTCAGGTGTGCCTGCGCCGCCTGCAGTTCGTCGGCCTTGCGCGCCGACAGCACCACGCGGGCGCCCTGCTCGCCGAGTGCCTCGGCGATCTGCAGGCCGAGCCCGCGCGAGCCGCCGGTGATCAGCGCGGTCTTGCCCTTCAGGTCAAACAGTTGCTGGATGGTACGCATGTTGTCTTCCTTCGTTCTGTGGTGTTCGGGATGAGCGGGCGCCGCTCAGAACCACGCGTCCTGCATGTCGAGCGTGGTGCGGTCGAGCGATTCAAGCAGCGCCAGCTGCGGGCCGACCCTGGGCAGTTCCCAGCGGAAGAAGTACGCCGCCGCGGCCAGCTTGCCGCGGTAGAAGTCCTCGTCCTCCTTGCCGTTGGCGCGCGGCAGCGCGGCTTGCGCCAGCAATGCCTGCTCCAGCCAGATCCACGCCACCACCACGTGCCCGAAGGCCTCCAGGTAGACCGAGGCATTGGCCAGCGTCACGTTGGGGTCGCCCGCGCTCCACAGCACCTGCGTGACCTCGGCCAGGCGTTTGGTGGCCGCGCCAAGGGCGCCCGCCTGGTGCGACAGCTCGGCATTGCCCGCGGCGAGCGCGCGGCCGATGGTGTCCTGGATACGCTCGCCCAGCAGCCTGAAGGCCGCCCCATCCTTCATCACCACCTTGCGGCCCAGCAGGTCCAGGCCCTGGATGCCGTGCGTGCCTTCGTGGATCGGGTTCAGGCGGTTGTCGCGGTAGAACTGCTCGACGTTGTATTCGCGCGTATAGCCGTAGCCGCCGTGCACCTGGATCGCCAGGTTGTTGGCCTCCAGGCACCATTGCGACGGCCAGCTCTTGGCGATCGGGGTCAGGATATCGAGCAGCAGCGCCAGGCGCGCATGCGCGGCTTCGTCGCCGGCAGCCGCCGCGGCCTCTTCCTCGTCGACCAGGCGCGCGCAGTACAGGTTCAGCGCCAGGCCGCCTTCGACATAGCTCTTCTGCGCCAGCAGCATGCGGCGGATATCGGCGTGCTCGACCAGCTTCACCTGCGGGCTGGCCGCATCCTTGCCGCCGGGGCCGACGGGGCGGCCCTGCGGGCGGTTGCGCGCGTAGTCCACGGCATGCAGGTAGCCGGTATAGCCCAGCATCACCGCGCCCAGGCCCACGCCGATGCGCGCCTCGTTCATCATGTGGAACATGCAGGCCAGGCCCTTGTGCGGCTCGCCCACCAGGTAGCCGATTGCACCGGCCTTGCCGCCCGGCTGGTACTTCATGCCTTCGCCGAAGTTCAGCAGGCAGTTGGTGGTGCCGCGGTAGCCCATCTTGTGGTTCAGGCCCGCCAGCACCACGTCATTGTGCTCGCCCAGCGAGCCATCTTCATTGACCAGGTACTTGGGCACGATAAACAGCGAAATGCCCTTCACACCCGGGATCAGCTTGCCGTCCGGGCCGGGGATCTTGGCCAGCACCAGGTGGACGATATTGTCCGACAGCTCGTGCTCGCCGGCCGAGATCCACATCTTGTTGCCGCGCAGCCGGTACTGTGCACCCAGCGGCGATTCGCCCTCATACTCGGCGCGCGTGGTGATGTCCGACAGCGACGAACCCGCCTGCGGCTCGGACAGGCACATGGTGCCGAAGAAGCGCCCTTCCATCTCCGGCTTGACAAAGGTCTCGACCTGCGCCGGCGTGCCGTGCGTGAGCAGCAGGTTGGCATTGCCGATGGTCAGGAACGGGTAAGAACTGGTGCCGACGTTGGCACCCTTGAAATAGGCAAAGCCGGCCTTCTCGACCACCACCGGCAACTGCATGCCGCCCAGTTCATAGTCCTGGCCGGCGGCCATCAGGCCCGCCTCGCAGAAGGCCTTCAGCGCGGTGCTGACCTCGGGGATGATGCTGACCGTCTCGCCGTCGAAATGCGGTTCCTGCTGGTCGTTCTTCTTGTTGTGCGGCGCGAACAGGTCGGTGGCGATCTTCTCGCAGGTGTCCAGCGCGGCGTCGAAGGTCTCGCGCGAGTGGTCGGCATAGCGCGGGATGCGCGTGAGTTCGTCGACCTTGAGCCATTCGTACAGCACGAAGTTCAGGTCGCGGCGGGAAAGGATCATCGACATGGGGTCTCCATGCGGCGCACTGCGTGGCGTGCCGCGGGTTCTTTATTGCCGTCTTGTGCGAACCGCCTGGCTTTGCATCACCGGATGGGTGCTCCCTCTCCCGCAAGCGGGAGAGGGAGCAAACCGGCAGCCGGCTTCGTCGGCAGTTACAGGACTTCGAACAGCCCGGCAGCGCCCTGGCCGCCGCCAATGCACATGGTCACGACCACGTACTTGACGCCGCGGCGCTTGCCTTCGATCAGCGCATGGCCGACCAGGCGCGCGCCCGACACACCGTAGGGGTGGCCCACGGCGATGGCGCCGCCGTTGACGTTGAGGCGGTCCATCGGGATGCCCAGCGTGTCGGCGCAGTACAGCACCTGCACGGCGAAGGCTTCGTTCAGCTCCCACAGGCCGATGTCGTCGACCTTCAGGCCGGCCTTCTTCAGCAGCTTGGGCACGGCAAAGACGGGACCGATGCCCATCTCGTCCGGCTCGCAGCCGGCCACGGCAAAGCCGCGGAACACGCCCAGCGGCTGCAGGCCCTTGGCGGCCGCGACGCGCGCGCTCATCACCACGGCAGCCGATGCGCCGTCCGAGAACTGCGAGGCATTGCCGGCGGTGATCACGCCACCCGGCACGGCGCTGCGGATCTTGGCCACGCCTTCCAGCGTGGTATCGGCGCGGATGCCTTCGTCGGCGGAGATGGTGACTTCCTTGGTCACCAGCTGGCCGGTCGATTTGTCTGCCACGCCCGCCAGCACCGTCATCGGCACGATCTCGTCCTTGAACTTGCCGGCTTCCTGCCCAGCGGCGGCGCGTTGCTGGCTGCGCACGCCGTACTCGTCCTGGCGCTCCTTCGAGATGTTGTAGCGCTTGGCCACGTTCTCGGCGGTCTGCAGCATGTTCCAGTAGATTTCCGGCTTGTTCTTCGTCAGCCAGCTTTCCTGGACCATATGGCGGTTCATCTCCTGCTGCACGCACGAGATGCTTTCCACGCCGCCGGCCACGAAGATGTCGCCCTCATCGGCGATCACGCGCTGCGCGGCCATGGCGATGGTCTGCAATCCGGACGAGCAGAAGCGGTTGACGGTGGCGCCGGGCACGGTGACCGGGCAGCCGGCGCGCAGTGCGATCTGGCGCGCGATGTTGGCGCCGGTGGCACCTTCCGGGTTGGCACAGCCCATCAGCACGTCTTCCACTTCGGCGGCCTCGATCCTGGCGCGGGCAATGGCGTGCTGGACGGCATGACCACCCAGCGTGGCGCCGTGGGTCATGTTGAAGGCGCCCTTCCAGCTCTTGGCCAGAGGGGTCCGCGCGGTGGATACGATGACTGCTTCGTTCATGTCTTGCTCCTCGGAATCTCTTGTGTCGTTCAGTTCGGTGGTTCGGTTCAGCGCTGGGCCTTGAGCAGTTCAGCGGACGTGACGCGTGCCACGCCGGCGGCGCCGAGGTCCTGCCATGCCCTGGCCAGCGACCCTTCCAGGTCGATGGCGCGGCAGGCATCCTCGATCATCACCGCCGCGAAGCCCGCGGCGCGCGCATCCAGCGCGCTCCACGCCACGCAGTAGTCCGTGGCCAGTCCCGCGCAGAACACGCGCTTGACGCCGTGTTCATGCAGGTAGCCAGCCAGTCCGGTGCGCGTGGCGCGGTCCGCCTCCAGGAAGGCGGAGTAGCTGTCCACGTCGGCATGGTGGCCCTTGCGGATCACCAGCCGCGCGTGCGGCACGTCCAGCCCCGCATGCAGCGCGGCGCCCGGCGTGTCCTGCACGCAGTGCACCGGCCACAGCACCTGCTCGCCATACGGCAGCGTGAGCGTCTGGAACGGCTGCGTCCCGGCATGGTTGGCCGCAAAGGAAACATGCGCGGCCGGATGCCAGTCCTGCGTCAGCACCACGTGACCGAACGCGCTCGCCAGCCGGTTGATGACGGGCACCACTTCATCGCCGTGGGGCACGGCAAGCGCGCCGCCCGGCATGAAGTCGTTCTGCACGTCGATCACCAGCAGGCAATCGTCAGGTCCGATGGTGGTGTTCATCTCAGCTCCAGTCTGAACCTTGCTTGGCAGTCTTAACCGTTAAAGCCCTTGCCTTCGTCCGCCAGCTTCTGCAGCAGCGGCGCGACCTGCCAGGCCTCACCGTGGTAGCCCTTGGCGTAGCGCTTCATCGACAGCGCCACGTTGTACAGGCCGACCTGGTCCGCGTACAGCATCGGGCCGCCGCGGAACAGCGGGAAGCCGTAGCCGGTCAGGTACACCATGTCGATATCCGAGGCCTTGGAAGCAATGCCTTCTTCCAGGATCTTGGCGCCTTCGTTGACCAGCGCGAACACCAGGCGCTCGACGATCTCTTCGTCCGAGATCTTGCGGCGCGTGATGCCGAGATCCTTCGAATGCTGCACGATCATGTCGTTGACCTGCTGGTTCGGGTACGGCTTGCGGTCGCCCGCCTTGTAGTCGTACCAGCCCGCGCCGGTCTTCTGGCCAAAGCGGCCCATCTCGCACAGCAGGTCGGCGGTCTTGGAGTACTGGATGTCCGGCTTGTCCACCGCGCGGCGCTTGCGGATGGCCCAGCCGATGTCGTTGCCGGCCAGGTCGCCCATGCGGAACGGGCCCATGGCAAAGCCGAACTTCTCGATGGCCTTGTCGACCTGCTCGGGCAGCGCGCCTTCGTCCAGCAGGTAGCCGGCCTGGCGGCTGTACTGCTCGATCATGCGGTTGCCGATAAAGCCGTCGCACACGCCCGACACCACCGCGGTCTTCTTGATCTTCTTGCCCAGCTGCATGACCGTGGCCAGCACGTCCTTGCCGGTCTTCTCGCCGCGCACCACTTCCAGCAGCTTCATCACGTTGGCCGGGCTGAAGAAGTGCATGCCGACCACGTCCTGCGGACGCTTAGTGAACGAGGCAATCTTGTTGACGTCCAGCGTGGAGGTGTTCGAAGCCAGGATCGCGCCCTGCTTCATCACTTCGTCCAGCTTCTTGAAGACGATTTCCTTGACGCCCATTTCTTCGAAGACGGCTTCGATGACCAGGTCGGCATCCTTGATCTCTTCATAGGACAGTGTGGTCGACAGCAGGCCCATGCGCTGCTCGACCTTTTCCTGGGTCAGCTTGCCCTTCTTGGCGCTGTTCTCATAGTTCTTGCGGATGATGCCCACGCCGCGGTCCAGCGCTTCCTGCTTGGTTTCCAGGATGGTGACCGGGATGCCCGCGTTCAGGAAGTTCATGCTGATGCCGCCGCCCATGGTGCCGGCGCCGATCACGGCAACCTTCTCGATCTTGCGGGTCGGCGTGCCTTCGGGCACGTCGGGGATCTTGCTGGCGGCACGCTCGCCGAAGAAGGCATGGCGCAGCGCGCGCGATTCCGGCGTGGTGACCAGGTAGAGGAAACCGTCGCGCTCTTCCTTCAGGCCCTGTTCGAACGGCTTGAGCGAGCCGGCCACCGCTTCCAGGCACTTCAGCGGCGCCGGGAAGTTCTTGGCCATCGCGGCCACGGTGTTGCGGGCAAAGCCGAGGTAGCCTTCCGCGTTCTCGTGGCGCACCTTCAGGTCGCGCACCTTCGGGTGCGGGCCGTTGGCGGCTGCCACATTCTGCGCGAACTTGACTGCGGCGGGCAGCACGTCACCATCGACGATCTCGTCGAACAGCTTGGTGCCGGCGAACTTTTCGGAGAGCACCGGGGTGCCCGACACGATCATGTTGGCCGCGGCCTCCAGGCCGATCACGCGCGGCAGGCGCTGGGTGCCGCCGGCGCCGGGCAGCAGGCCCAGCTTCACTTCCGGCAGCGCGATCTGGGCGCCCTCGGCGGCCACGCGGTAGTTACAGCCAAGCGCCAGTTCCAGGCCGCCACCCATGGCAACCGAGTGCACGGCGGCCACGACCGGCTTGGACGAAGCTTCCAGCACGCGAATCACCGAATGCAGCGTCGGCTCCTGCATGGCCTTGGGCGTATTGAATTCACGGATGTCGGCGCCGCCCGAGAACGCCTTGCCAGCGCCGGTGATGACGATGGCCTTGACGGCGGCATCGTCCAGCGCACGGGTCATGCCTTCGACGATGCCAAGCCGGGTGCTGTGACCCAGGCCGTTGACAGGGGGATTGTCGAGCGTGATGACGGCTACGCCGTCCTGAACCTGATACTGCGCTGTCATGCTGGTTCCTTTGGTGTCAGAAGTTGTCTCGGGATTCGAATTCTCGAATGCATTTTTTACTGCACGACGCGGCCAGCGGCGGCCGCCGGCGACTACCTCGGGAGGCGACCGTCAGGGCGGGTAAACCCTCCGCCCGGCCTGCTGCTTTCCCGCGCCCCGCAACGCCTTCCGGCGCTTGGGCGAAACAAGCATACACAAAATAGCACGGTCGTTCAATTTTAATTTTCGGACTTTTCCGGTGACATGCGCAGCACGAATGCCGCCCGTTATCGCCATGCATGGAGCCTGCGCTTAACCGGCACCGCATCACCCTAATCGTGCCTGATAGCGCACTTTTAAAGTGGAACCGAGCCTCGCCTCTAAACCAGTATCGGTCTTTATTTGAGCGATACGGAGAAAGCGGCGTGCCGGCGTTTTCGGCGCCCTGGTGAGGGGGTCGGGTAGTGAAGAAGTCGCAGCTGACCGGCTATGAGGGTATGCCGTCTGCGTTTCCGGCGCCGCTTGAGTCGCAGCGGGAACGCCGGCTATCTTGATGGGTTGAAGCTAGCCGGCGGGCGACAATGGAATGCCCGGGATCAAAACACCGACCCGGCGCATGATGCGGTCAGTGCCGCATCAGACCTCGAGCCATTCCTTTCTCACCTGCGAATTCGCCTTCAGCTCGGCGGGCGTGCCTTCGAACACGATGTGCCCGTGCCCCATCACATAGACGCGCTGCGAGATATCCAGCGCGATCGCCAGCTTCTGCTCGATCAGCAGCACGGACACGCCGCGCTCCTTCAGCGTTTTCAGGTAGTCCCCCACCAGCGTCACGATCATCGGCGCCAGCCCCTCGGTGGGCTCGTCGATCAGGATCAGGTCGGGGTCGCCCATCAGGGTGCGGCACAGCGTCAGCATCTGCTGCTCGCCGCCGGAGAGCACGCCGGCCGAGGTGTTCTCGCGCTCCTTGAGCCGCGGAAACATGTTGTACATGTCCTCGACGGTCCAGCGCGGCTTGGCCTGGCGCGGATTGCGCTTCTCGCCCAGCAGCAGGTTCTGGCGCACGGTCAGGGTCGGGAAGATATCGCGGTTCTCCGGCACATAGCCGATCCCCAGGTGCGCGATCTCGAAGGTGCGCCGGCCCAGGATCTCTTCGTCGCGGAACTTTACCGAGCCTTCGGCCCTGACCATGCCCAGGATGGCCTTGGCCATGGTCGAACGCCCCACTCCGTTGCGGCCCAGCAGCGCGACGATCTCGCCTTCATCGATATGGGCATCCACGCCGTGCAGGATATGGCTCTTGCCGTAGTAGGCGTGCAGGCCCGTCACGTCCAGCATGCGCTTGCCCATCAGTGCGCTCCTTCGGTGGTGTCTTCGTCCAGCGTGGTGCCCAGGTAGGCTTCCTTGACCTTGCGGTTGTTGCGGATGGCCTGCGGGGTGTCGGTGGCGATCACCTCGCCATAGACCAGCACCGAGATCCGGTCGGCCAGGCCGAACACCACGCTCATGTCGTGCTCCACCATCACCAGCGTCTTGCCCACGGTGACCTTGCGGATCAGCTCGACCGCATGGTCCGATTCCGATCGGCTCATGCCCGCGGTGGGCTCGTCCAGCAGGATCACCTCGGCGCCGCCGGCGATGGTGATGCCGATCTCCAGCGCGCGCTGCTCGGCATAGGTGAGCAGGCCCGCCTGGGTATCGCGGCGATGCTGCATGCCGATCAGCTCCAGCACTTCGTCGGCACGCTCGCGCGCATCGCGCAGGCCGGTGAGCCGGTGCCAGAATGAATACTTGTAGCCGAGCGACCACAGCACCGCGCAGCGCAGGTTCTCGAACACCGTCAGCCGGTGGAAGATATTGGTGATCTGGAAGCTGCGCGACAGCCCCATGCGGTTGATGACGAAGGGCTGCAGCCCGCCGATCTCTTCGCCGTTCAGGCGCACCGTGCCGCTCGTCGGCGCAAAGCGGCCCGAGATCAGGTTGAAGGTGGTCGACTTGCCGGCCCCGTTCGGGCCGATCAGCGCATGGCGCTCACCCTTGGGGATACTCAGGTTCACGCCGCGGATGATCTCCGTCTGGCCGAACTTCTTGCGTACATCGGTCAGTTCCAGTGCCGCTGCGGTCATGCCCTGCCTCCTGCGATTTCTGCCTGCACCTTGTCCCACTGCGCGCGCGCGGCGCGCACCGCCAGCCGCCACGCGGCCAGCCCGACCGCCCACAGCACCGCCGCCACCAGCCATGGCGTCCAGCTTGCCGCATCGAAGCCGACGCCGAACAGCGACATCGCGGTGCCGTTGGCGCTGTCGACCTGCACCTTGTAGACCAGCTCGACCGTCAGGATCATGGCCAGCAGCAGCACCACGCCGGCCCCGCCCGCACGCGCATAGGACGGCAGCATGCGGCCCAGCTTGCCCTTGCCCAGCAGCGGCATCTGCATCAGCAGCAGGCTGGCCAGCCCGCCCGGCACGAACATCACCATCAGCACGAAGAACAGGCCCAGGTACAGCAGCCAGGCCTTGGTCAGGTCCGACAGCGCCACCGCGAACAGCACGAACACCACCGCGCCGATGACCGGCCCGAAGAATACGCCCGCGCCGCCGATGAACACCGCCAGCAGCACGCCGCCCGAGCGCACCGCGCTGACGTTCTCGGCCGAGACGATCTCGAAGTTGATGGCGCCCAGCGCGCCGGCGATGCCCGCGAAGAACGCCGACAGGATCAGCACCAGGTAGCGCACGCGCTGGGTGTTGTAGCCGATGAACTCGACCCGCTCGGGGTTGTCGCGCACGGCGTTGGCGATGCGGCCCAGCGGCGTCTGGGTCCAGGCGTACATCGCCACCATCGACAGCAGGCACCACGCCGCGATCAGGTAGTAGACCTGGCGCCCCGGCCCGAAGGTGATGCCCAGGAACGGATCGCCGATCACGCGGTTGGTGGAGATACCGCCCTCGCCGCCGAAGAAATCCGGGAACATCAGCGAGCTGGCGAACACCATCTCGCCGATGCCCATGGTGATCATGGCAAAGGTGGTGCCGGATCTCTTGGTCGTGACATAACCGAAGATCACGCCGAAGAAGGCGCCGGCCAGCCCGCCCACCAGCGGCAGCATCGACACCGGCAGCCACACCTTGCCCGCGCCGACCATGTTCAGCACATGCACGGCAATAAAGGCGCCCAGGCCGGCATACACCGCGTGGCCGAACGAAAGCATGCCGGTCTGCCCGAGCAGCATGTTGTACGACAGCGCGAAGATGATCATGATGCCCATCTGCGACATCAGCGTGATGGCGAAGCCCCCGGTGAAGATCAGCGGCATCACCAGCATGACCAGCACGGTCAGGCTCCAGATGATCCAGCGCGCCAGGTTCAGCGGACGGTAGCGCAGGGTGCGGCCGGTCACCACCGGCTCGCGCGGTTGTTGCATCGCTTGCTCCATGGTGTCAGCTCTCCCGGGTTCCCATCAGTCCACGCGGGCGGAAGATCAGCATCACCACCAGCAACAGGTACGGCAGCACCGGCGCCACCTGGGCCACCGTGAGCTTCCACAACGAATAGAACGGCGTGGCGTCGCTGACGGCCAGCCCCAGGCTGGCCATCAGGCCCGCCAGCGAGGCGTCGATGGTGACCGCGAAGGTCTGCAGCACGCCGATCAGGATCGACGCGATGAACGCGCCCACCAGCGATCCCATGCCGCCCACCACCGCCACCACGAACACGATCGACCCGACCGCCGCCGCCATCGACGGCTCCGTGACAAAGGCATTGCCGCCGATCACCCCGGCCAGCCCGGCCAGCGCGGCGCCGCCGCCAAACACCATCATGAACACGCGCGGTACGTTGTGGCCCAGCGCCTCGACCATTTCCGGGTGGGTCAGCGCGGCCTGGATCACCAGGCCGATGCGGGTGCGCGTCAGCACCAGGTAGATCGCCACCAGCATGCCCAGCGACACCAGCATCATGAAGGCGCGGTACTTGGGGAAGGACGACGTGAACACCGTGAACAGCGGACCATCCAACACCTCGGGAATCCGGTACGGCACCGCGGCCAGGCCCCACACCAGCTTGACGCCCTCTTCGATCAGGTAGGCCAGGCCGAAGGTAAACAGCAGTTCTGCTACGTGGCCGAACTTGTGCACCGTGCGCAGGCCGAAGCGCTCCACCAGCGCGCCCGCGCCGGCCACCAGCAGCGGCGCGAAGATCAGCGCCGGCCAGAAGCCGACTTTGCTGGCGACGGTGTAGGCAAAGTAGGCACCCAGCATGTAGAAGCTGGCGTGAGCGAAGTTGAGCACGCCCATCATGCTGAAGATCAGCGTCAGGCCCGATGAAAGCATGAACAGCAGCAGCCCGTAGCTGATGCCGTTCAGCAGTGAGATGATGAAGAATTCCACAGCGTGTCCTTCAAGCTGGTGCCGCCATGCGTGAGCATCCCGGCATCCGTCCGGTGGGATTGAGGGTGAGCGTTCCCCTCCCGGGGAGCGGACAGCGCCCCCGGACGCTCCCCGTTATCGTCCGAAACAAAGGCCGAAATTACGGCCGGAAAGACCGGAAGTATGCAAGCCGGGCGGCCACTTTGTCAGCGTGGCCGGCCCGCCGTCGGCAGGGTCAGCCCGGCCGCTTCATCTGGCAGGAGGTCGGCTGGGCCGACACGTACTGGTCCATCAGCGCATTGGTCTTCCAGCCGTAGCCGGTGTTCTCCTGGTCGTACTTGACGTCCTTGCCGTCAACCTTGGTCCAGGTGGCGACGACCAGCGGCTGCTGCGCCTGGTGGTCGGAGTTGCGCATCTCGACCGCGCCGTTCATGCTGTCGACCTTGATGCCCTCCAGCGCCTTGGCGACCTTGACCGGGTCGGTCGAGCCGCTGTCCTTGAACGCCTTCGACAGCATGGCGATGCCGGTATACGAGGCCATCACGTAGAAGTCGTCGTTGTACTTCTTCTTGAAGCCCTCGATGACGTCGGCGCCCTTGAAGCCCTTGTTGTTGGGGTTGTAGTAGCCAACGTACTTGACGTGCTCGGCGCCGGTCGCGCCCATCGCGGTGGGCACGCCGGTGGTGCCGGCGTAGTAGGTGTAGTAGTTGGCGGTCAGGCCGGCGTCCTTGCCTGCCTTGATCAGCAGCGCGAGGTCGCTGCCCCAGTTGCCGGTGATCACGGTGTCGGCGCCGGAGGCCTTGATCTTGGCAGCGTACGGGGCAAAGTCCTTGACCTGGGCCAGCGGATGCAGGTCTTCACCCACGATCTGGATGTCCGGGCGCTTGCGCTTCAGGTACTCCTTGGCCGCGCGCGCCACCTGGTGGCCGAACGAGTAGTTCTGGTTGATCAGGTAGACCTTCTTGACGTTCGGGTCCTTGGCCAGGAAGGTGGTCAGCGCCTCCATCTTCATGTCCGAGTTGGCGTCGAGCCGGAAATGCCAGTAGTTGCACTTGGAATTGGTCATGTCCGGGTCCACCGCCGCGTAGTTCAGGTAGACGATTTCCTTGCCCGGATTGCGCTCGTTGTGCTTGGCCACCGCGTCCTCCAGCGCCATCCCGACCGACGAGCCGTTGCCCTGCACGATATAGCGGATGTTCTGGTCGACCGCCTGCTTCAGGATGGTCAGGCTTTCCTGCGGCGACAGCTTGTTGTCGAAACCCACCACCTCGAACTTGTGCGCGCCTGCCCAGCCCTTCTGGTTGGCCATGTCGGCAACATACTGCCAGCTCTTGAGCTGGTTCTGCCCGACGGGAGCCATCAGCCCCGAAAGCGGATCGATAAAGGCGATCTTCACCGTATCCGCGAGTGCGGTACCCGAAACCAGCGCAGAACCGACTGCGGCAAACATGGCCGCACCGGCCACCAGCGGACGCATCTTGGTCATACCTGTCTCCTTCACTCTTTTCGTTGGCTTGTCATTGATGGCGGCTGGCCGCGCGCGCCCTCCGTCGCGCCCCCGGCCCGCCCCGGATGCGCCACGCCGCAAGCTGGCATGGCGCACCGGACTGCGGGTGTGCCGGCCTCAGGCAGTCGGCAGCTTGTAGTCCTTGAACTGCTCGCGCAGCTTGAGCTTCTGCATCTTGCCGGTGGCGGTCAGCGGGATCTCGGTGACAAAGGCCACGTCGTCCGGAATCCACCACTTGGCGACCTTGCCTTCGAAGAACTGCAGCAGTTCCTCGCGCGTGACCTCGGCGCCGGGCTTCTTCACCACCACCAGCAGCGGGCGTTCGTCCCACTTGGGGTGGTAGGCCGAGATGCAGGCCGCCATGTGCACCGCGGGGTGCGCGGCGGCGACGTTCTCGATATCGATCGACGAAATCCATTCGCCGCCGGACTTGATCACGTCCTTGCTGCGGTCGGTGATCTGCATGAAGCCGTCGGCGTCGATGGTGGCGACGTCGCCGGTCGGGAACCAGCCATCGACCAGCGGGCTGGCATCATTGCGGAAGTAGCGGTCGATGATCCACGGGCCGCGCACCATCAGGTCGCCGAAGGCCTTGCCGTCCCACGGCAGCTCCTTGCCGTCGCCATCGACGATCTTCATGTCGACGCCGTAGATCACGCGGCCCTGCTTTTCCTGGATCTTGTGCCGGTCGGCGTCGGATAGGCCCTGATGTTTGGCCAGCAGCTTGCACGAGGTGCCCAGCGGCGACATCTCGGTCATGCCCCAGGCGTGGATCACCTCGACGTCGAGCGCCTCGAGCGCGCGGATCATCGCCGGCGGCGCGGCCGAGCCGCCGATCACGGTGCGGTGGAAGGTCGAGAACTTCAGCTGGTTCGACTGCACGTGCTGCAGCAGGCCCAGCCACACCGTCGGCACGCCGGCGGAGAAGGTCACCTTCTCCTGCTCGAACAATTCATAGATGGAGGCCCCGTCCAGCCTGGCACCCGGCAGCACCAGCTTGGCGCCGACCAGCGGCACCGAGTACGGCAGGCCCCAGGCATTGACGTGGAACATCGGCACCACGGGCAGGATCACGTCGCTGGCGGAACAGCCCAGCGCGTCCGGCATCGCCGACGCATACGAGTGCAGCACCGTCGAGCGGTGCGAATACAGCGCGCCCTTGGGGTTGCCGGTGGTGCCCGAGGTGTAGCACAGGCTCGACGCCTGGTTCTCGTCGAACTGCGGCCATTCGTAGTTGCCGTCCTGGGCCTCGACCAGTTCCTCGTAGCACAGCAGCGGCACCCTGGATTCGGCCGGCATATGCGCGCGGTCGGTCATCGCCACCCAGCCCTTGACGTTGGGGCAATGCGGCGCGACGCCCTCCACCAGCGGCAGGAAGGTCAGGTCGAAGAAGACATAGCCGTCTTCCGCGTGGTTGACGATATAGGCGACCTGCTCGGGGAACAGGCGCGGGTTGACGGTATGGCAGACGGCGCCCATGCCGGACACGCCGTAGTAGATCTCCAGGTGGCGGTAGCCGTTCCAGGCCAGCGTGCCGACGCGCTCGCCCGGCTTCACGCCCAGGGCGCCCAGCGCCTGCGCCAGCTTGCGGGCGCGCAGTTCGCAGTCGCGGTATGTATAGCGATGCAGGTCGCCCTCCGTGCGCCGCGAGACGATCTCGGTGCTGCCGTAGTAACGCGCGGCGTGTTTGATGATGGAGGAAATGAGCAGCGGCGCGCTCATCATTTGACCCATCAATGCCATGTACCTGCCTCCTGAAAGTCTTGTCTTTTCCGTCAAAAAACGAACAACCGTACTATTTTTTGGCGGTCGTTCGCATGCATGGAATCAGCATCGGGCCGATCCAGTTGTGCACTGCTGTACTGTCGTCGCGTTGCTGTGTGTTGCCGTCGTCGCGTGCTGCTGGTCGTCGGGCCGCAATTCTGCGGAAGTCCATGCACCGGATTCATGTGCGCACTGAAGGAGGAAAATAACCGTGCGGTGCATGGCGGCATTACCCGGCCGAGAGCGGGCGAGTGCCGTTGAGGACGTACAATACTGCGTGGCATGTTGCACCTCAACATGTCGTTTTCCCTAGCCACCATCGCATTTTCGTGCCCTCGGCATGCCGCGCCGCACCGCCTTTTACGCGGTTCCCGGCATATCGACGACCGCACGGAATTCGCACCGCCCCACTTGCGCCCCGATGCGCCCCTACGCGATGCCAGACACGCTCCAGCCACAAGCCACGCAGCCCGCCGACGCAGCCACGCCGGACACGTTGTCCGTGCCCTTTCGCACCGCGCCCGGCTTCGCCGAACTCGGCGCGCAGTTCTTCACGCGCCTGCGTCCCACGCCGCTGCCGTCGCCGTACCTGGTGAGCGTGGCGCCGGCCGCGGCGGCGCTGCTCGGCTGGGACGCCGGCATCGGCAGCCGGCAGGACTTTATCGATACCTTTGTCGGCAACCAGGTGCCGGACTGGGCCGACCCGCTCGCGAGCGTGTATTCCGGGCACCAGTTCGGGGTCTGGGCCGGCCAGCTTGGCGACGGCCGCGCCATCCGCCTGGCGCAGGCCGAGACCGCCACCGGTCCGTGGGAAATCCAGCTCAAGGGAGCGGGCCTGACCCCCTACTCGCGCATGGCCGATGGCCGCGCGGTGCTGCGCTCGTCGATCCGTGAGTATCTTTGCTCCGAAGCCATGGCTGCGCTGGGCGTGCCGACCACGCGCGCGCTGTCGATCATGGGCTCGGACGCGCCGGTGCGCCGCGAGACCATCGAGACCGCGGCAGTGGTGACGCGGCTGTCGCCGACCTTTATCCGCTTCGGGCACTTCGAGCACTTCGCCGCGCACGACGACGTGGCCGCGCTGCGCAAGCTGGCGGACTTTGTCATCGACAACTTCATGCCCGCGTGCCGCGACCATGCCCAGCCCTACCAGGCACTGCTGCGCGAGGTCTCGCTGCGCACCGCCGACCTGGTCGCGCACTGGCAGGCGGTGGGCTTCTGCCACGGCGTGATGAACACCGACAATATGTCGATCCTGGGCCTGACCATCGACTACGGCCCGTTCGGCTTTCTCGACGCGTTCGACGCCAACCATATCTGCAACCACTCCGACACGCAGGGCCGCTACGCCTACAGCCAGCAGCCGCAGGTGGCATTCTGGAACCTGCACTGCCTGGCGCAGGCGCTGCTGCCGCTGTGGCTGGCACCGGAGGATGCCGACAAGGAGGGCGCGCGCGACGCCGCCGTGGAAGCCGCGCGCGCCGCGCTCGACCCGTTCCGCGACCGCTACGCCGCGGCGTTCTTCCGCCACTACCGCGCCAAGCTGGGCTTGCGCCCGCCCGCGGGCGGCGACGACAAGTCCGACGAGCCGCTGCTGACCAGCCTGTTCCAGCTGCTGCATGGCCAGCGCGTGGACTACACGCTGTTCTGGCGCAAGCTGTGCGGGATTTCGTCCACCGACGCTTCGTGCGACGCGCCGGTGCGCGACCTGTTCCCGGACCGCGCCGCCTTCGACGCCTGGGTGGCCGACTACCGCGCGCGCCTGCGGACCGAGTCGTCGCACGATGCCGCCCGCGCACTGGAAATGCTGGCGGTCAACCCCAAATACGTGCTGCGCAACCACCTGGCCGAGACCGCCATCCGGCACGCCCGCGACAAGGACTTCAGCGAAGTGGACCGGCTGCTGGCGGTGCTGTCGCGCCCGTTCGACGAACAGCCGGAGGCTGAGCATTACGCGGCGCTGCCGCCGGACTGGGCATCGGGACTGGAGGTCAGCTGCTCATCGTGACGCGCCCTGCACGCCGGCGCCGGCCGGTGTAAGGTTGGCGCAGTTCGCACGACCAACGCCTGACCTGAGGAAACCCTTCAGACGAAGACCCGCCGAGGACAAACCATGACCACCACCAAGACCGACGCCGAGTGGCGTGCACAACTCTCCGACATCGAATACCGCGTGGCCCGCGAGTCCGCCACCGAGCGCCCCTTCACCGGGCGCTACTGGGACCACTGGGACAACGGCATCTATCATTGTGTCGGCTGCGGCACGCCGCTGTTCGAATCCGCCACCAAGTTCGACGCCGGCTGCGGCTGGCCCAGCTATTTCCGCCCGATCAACGGCGAGGTGATTGCCGAGCATGTCGACCACAGCCACGGCATGACGCGGGTCGAGGTACGCTGCAAGGAATGCGGCAGCCATCTGGGCCATGTCTTCGAAGACGGCCCCGCCCCGACCGGCCTGCGCTATTGCATCAACTCGGCTGCGCTAAAATTCGATGATCGCGACCCGGCACAGCGTGCGGCGGATGATGCCCACGGTGCCGGCAGCGGCGACGAACCCCGGCGCGACCCGCAGCGCTAATGCTCCGGCAAGGACGCCGGACCCAACCTGGTACCGCATGAAATTCCTGTTCGACCTGTTCCCGGTCATCCTGTTTTTTGCCGCCTTCAAGCTGGCCGACATCTACACCGCCACCGCCGTGGCCATTGGCGCCACGGTGCTGCAGATCGGCTGGGTCTGGTTCCGCCACCGCAAGGTCGAGCCGATGCAGTGGGTCAGCCTGCTGATCATCGGGGTCTTCGGCGGCGCCACGCTGGTGCTGCACAACGAGACCTTCATCAAGTGGAAGCCGACCGTGCTGTACTGGATGTTTGCGGCCGCGCTGCTGGGCTCGGTGATCGGCTGGCGCAAGAACCTGATCCGCGCCATGATGGAAAAGCAGGTGACCCTGCCCAATGCCGTGTGGGCGCGGCTGAACGCCGCCTGGGCCGGCTTCTTCGCCGCCATGGGCGTGCTCAACCTGTACGTGGCCTACCAGTTTTCGACCGAGGCCTGGGTCAACTTCAAGCTGTTCGGCAGCATGGGGCTGATGCTGGTCTTCATCGTCGCGCAGAGCGTCTGGCTGTCGCGCCACATGCCCGAGAACAGCCAGGACTGACGGCCCTGCCTCTTTTCCCCTTTTTCCCCCGCATCTCCGAACCGAAGGAAACCATCATGGCAGCCGATCCCGCCACGATCGAGGCGATGCTGCGCGAAGCGCTCGCCCCCAGCCACCTCGCCGTGCGCGATGACAGCGCGGCGCACGCCGGGCATGCCGGCGCCGCGTCCGGCGGCGGACATTACGACGTGACAATCGTCAGCGAGCGCTTTGCAGGTCACAACCGGGTTGCCCGACACCGCATGGTGTATGATGCGCTGCGCGGTCTGTTCCCAACGCAGATCCACGCACTCGCCGTGACTGCGTTCACCGACCAAGAGTATCAATCCCGCACACAATCCTTCGCACAATCACGCGATTCTTCCAGCAACTCTCAGACCTGATTCCATGAAGACCACCGTCCTCTCGTTCAGCCTGGCGGCTGTGCTTGCTGCCGGCAGCCTGCCGGCCTTCGCCCAGAATGCCGCCGTGGTGAATGGCAAGGCCATTCCATCGGCAAAGCTGGACAAGTTGATCGCCGGCACCGGCCAGCCCGACAACCCGGAGCTGCGCACGCGCGCCCGCAACATGCTGATCGACCGCGAACTGCTCTCCCAGGAAGCCAACAAGCGCGGCCTGACCCAGCGCGACGACGTGCAGGAGCAACTGGAACAGGCTCGCCTGAACGTGTTGGCCGGCGCGGTGTTCGAAGACTACGTCAAGACCCACGGCGCCAGCGACGCCGAACTGCTCAAGCAGTACGACAAGATCAAGTCGCAGTTCGGCAACGGCAAGGAATACCACGCCCGCCATATCCTGGTGGAAAAGGAAGCCGACGCCAAGGCGATCATCGCCAAGATCAAGGGTGGCGCCAAGTTCGAGGACATGGCCAAGGCCTCGTCCAAGGACCCGGGCTCGGCCGCCAACGGTGGCGACCTGGACTGGGCCAACAGCAGCAGCTACGTGCCTGAGTTCTCGGCAGCCATGACCGGCCTGAAGAAAGGCCAGATGACCGATACCCCGGTCAAGACCCAGTTTGGCTGGCACATCATCGAACTGGTCGACACGCGCGACGCCAAGATCCCGTCGTTCGAAGAGGTCAAGCCGCAGCTGACGCAGATGCTGATGGGCGACCAGAACTGGCAGCGCGAGCAGTTCCAGGCCATGATGAAGGCGCTGAAGGACAAGGCCAGGATCCAGTAAGCATCGGCCCGGTCGCCCCCGCCGGTCCTGTCATATCCAAGGATGCAGCGCGTGGAGTCGACTGGCCGCTACTGGCAACTCTGGTATCTCTCGTCCCGGGGCATGTGCTATTGCGCACTGGCCTGGGCGACCCTGGACGGCGCCGCCCCTGGCTGGCGCCGGCTCCATCCGCATCTCCCCCTGCGTGACCGTTACGCGCCCGAGAAGATCCTGCACGCCGTGGTGGCGTACAGAGAGGCTCGCGGCGAGATCAGGCCGCCCTCTGGTTTTGAAGCCGGGCGGATGCTGACTTATGCGTATGCGTCGTGGAGTTCACGCTTGCGCGCGCCGATACCGGACTGATTCGCCCTTTACTATTCGCCAGTTACCGACGGCGATCGTAACGCCACCCTTCGTCGTCAAGCTGCCTGATACTGCCGACCACCAGCCCCACCAGGGCGTCAAGCATCTTGCTGCCCTTCTCCGCGCTGGCCCGCGTAGGATCGCCCGTGGCACCCGTCGCGGAAACTTCAGCGATATCCCACATGATCTGCACGCGCTCGCCAAGGCGGATGCTGTCGTCGGGCATCTGGCGCACGGCCTTGCTCAGGTCGCACAATTCCGGGCGCACCGCCATGGTGATGGAGGTTTCTCCTTCGCCGCCGTGCCCCAGCCCGTCCCACTCGGCGAAGAAGCCGTCCCCGAGCACATTGCCGACCACGTACCACCAGGCGGGCATATAGGCGAACACGGCTTCGGGATGCCGCTGCTTGACCTTGCGCTGCGCAATTTCCAGCGGCGCGATATTGCCGTCATGGCCGTTCAGCACAAAGATATGGCGGATGCCGTAGGCTAGCAGGCTCTCGAACATATCCTCGGCGACGGCCGTCACCGTCTCGAAGCGAAGCGAGATCGCCATCGGATTGGCGTTGTAGTGCATCGAGGTGCCGAACGGCACGCCCGGGACCACGACGGTGCGGGCGAGCCGTTGCGCGGCCTGCCGGGCCACTTCGGTGGGAACGAACAGGTCCGGCCCCAATGGCAGGTGGCCGCCGTGGCTTTCGCAACTGCCGAAGACCGTGATCGCACTGTCGATGTCGCCGGCGGCAAACATGGCCTCCAGCTCGGCCGTGGAGAATTCATTCAGGAAGACCTTCTTCATGATGCCCTCTGCGTCAGCGGGCGCGGCTTCGCGTTCAGTATCGGGTGCAACAGCAGGTACAGCAGCACGGTGGCCAGCAGCGCCACCAGGCCGTTCGGCCAGGAAGCCAGCCACTGGTTCAGCTCGAGGCAAAGCCCCAGCATCATGCCGATCAGCGCCGAGCCCACGCCAGCCCGGTTGAACGCAGGCTGGGTATTCAGTTCGCGAACGTCATAGCGGCCCTTGTGCTTGACGTAGTAGTCCGCCAGCAGCGGGCCGGCCAGCGGCGGCGCCATGATGCCGAGGTAGTTGATGAACTGCGCAAAGAGCATCTGATAGAAGCCGAGCGCGCCGAGCACGGTGCCGGCAAGGCCTGCCACCAGGACGAGCTGCCTCTTGCCGACCCCGATGCCGCAGGACTGCAGCACTGGACCTGTGTAGAGCGCATTGCAATAGAGCTCGGCATCGTTGGTGGTCCATAGCGACAAGGTCCACGTGACTGCGCCCGCCAGTGCCAGCAGGAAGCTCTTTTCCAGCATCCACGACACGTAGTTGTATTCACCGACGGTGACGGTGCCGATATAGCCGACAATATTGAGCAACGGATTCGTCAGCAGGAAGCAGGCTGCCGAGCCCAGCCAGACCGCCCGGGCGTTCCTGCTGAAGCGAAACAGGTCGACGCCCATGATGGCGCCGGCAATCCAGCTCCCCACCAGCATGGTGACGGCGGACGATAGCGGCAAACCGCTCTTCTGCGAGGAGGCCGCGATAAAGCTGCCGAGCCCGCCGCCCTCATCCAGCATGCCAATGCCGACCAGCACCGCGATCAGCATGATGACGGGCGCTACCGGCACCGCCAGGCGCTCCAGCCCTTTCATGCCGGACATGGAAGTCGCGGTGAACAACAGCCCGCAGAGCAGGCATGCCGCAAAGACCTCCAGCGTAATGGGGGCGATGGGGTATCCCATCCGGCCCGGGTCGAGCACCACGATGCCGCTCGGGTTGCCGATGAAGGCCCCCCAGATATCCCCCACCATGCCCGTGATCGCCGAGAACCAGCCCAGCGTCAGCAGCCCCATCGCCAGCATCGGCAGGTTCATGCCTTTTGCACCATAGGCATAACGGCACAGCAGGGCCAGGCTCAGCCCGGTTCGTTGCGCGATGACGCCCAGCAGCGAGGTCAGCACGAACAGGATGCCCATGCCGATGGCAATGGCCAGCAACGCCATGGGGAAGGAAACGCCCGCGCCGCCCGCCGGCCCGGCCAGGGTGCCGCCGATAAACAGGCCGGTGGCAACGTAGCCAAACCCGACCCACACCATCACCTGCTTCCAGGTCGGCCTGCGCGCATCGCGCGGGACCGGGGCGAACATATAGTCTGCATCGACTGCCTGGGACGACTGCGCCTTCCGATTCATCTGGCCCTCCGAATCCACCATTGCGGCTCGGGCAAGAGGCCCGTATCCGATCGTGAGTCAGCGCAAGCGTATCAATGCATAAACGGCAGGAAATGCGGAAGATTCCAAGATCCGGCAGGAAATGGCCGCCGCGATCCGGGCATCGGCTGCGTGCATCGCCGAAAAACTAAAAAGCCACCGGCGCTGCCGGTGGCTCTTGCTTGGGACAAGGGGCGCAGGCCCTGGGCTGATGCTTACCCCACCCACTTCCGCGCATTGCGGAACATCCGCATCCACGGGCTGCCGCCGTCGGCGACCTGCTTCCACGCGTCCGGCGCCCAGCTCATGGTCGCGGCACGGAACACGCGTTCCGGGTGCGGCATCAGCACGGTGAAACGGCCATCGACGGTGGTCACGGAGGTGATGCCATCGGGCGAGCCATTCGGGTTGAGCGGATAGGCCTGCGTCGCCGCGCCGTAGTTGTCGACAAAGCGCAGCGCCACATGGGCCTGGTCGATATTGCCTTGCTGCGAGAAGTCCGCAAACCCTTCACCGTGGGCAACAACGATCGGGATGCGGCTGCCTTCCATGCCGGCGAAGAAGATCGACGGCGAGGACTGCACTTCCACGGTCACGTAGCGCGCCTCGTACTGCTCCGACTGGTTGCGCGTGAACTGCGGCCAGGCACCGGCACCGGGGATGATCGGGGCCAGGTTGCTCATCATCTGGCAGCCGTTGCACACGCCCAGCGCAAAGGTGTCCTGGCGGTTGAAGAAGGCCGCGAACTGCTCGGCCATCTGGCCGTTGAACAGGATGGTCTTGGCCCAGCCCTCGCCCGCGCCCAGCACGTCGCCGTAGCTGAAGCCGCCGCACGCGACGAAGCCGGTGAAGTCGGCCAGGTTGGCGCGGCCGGCGATCAGGTCGCTCATGTGCACGTCGTGCGTGTCGAAGCCGGCGCGGTCCATGCTGTACGCCATTTCGATCTGCGAATTGACGCCCTGCTCGCGCAGGATCGCCACGCGCGGACGCGCGCCGGTGGCAATGAACGGCGCGGCAATGTCTTCGGCCGCATCGAAGGTCAGCACCGGGCTGATGCCGGGGTCGGCGGCGTCCAGCAGGCGGTCGTATTCGCTGTCGGCGCAGGCCGGGTTGTCGCGCAGGCGTGCGATGCGCCAGCTGACTTCGCTCCAGTTGCGCTGCAGGTCGGTGCGCGAGGCGCCGAAGACCTTCCTGGCGTCGCGGTAGACCTCGATCTGGTCGGTTGCGTTGGGCTTGCCCACGACATGGCTGCAGGCCGACAGGCCGGCTTCGCGCAGCACCGCGAAGACCGCGTCGCGTTCCTCCATGCGCACCTGCACCACCGCGCCCAGCTCTTCCGAGAACAGCGCGCGCAAGGTCTGGTCGTTGCGGCGCTCGGCCACCTGTTGCGCCCAGTTCTTGGCGTCGCCGTAGTCCTGCTCCTGCTGCGGGTCCAGCGCCAGCATGTCGACGTTGAGCGAGATGCCGCAGTGGCCGGCAAAGGCCATTTCCGCCAGCGCGGCCATGAAGCCGCCGTCCGAGCGGTCGTGATAGGCCAGCAGCCTGCCTTCGCGGTTCAGGCGCTGGATCACGTTGAAGAAGTTCTTCAGGTCTTCGGCATTGTCGACGTCCGGGGCGCTGTCGCCGACCTGCTGCGTCACCTGCGCCAGGATGCTGCCGCCCATGCGGTTCTTGCCGCGGCCCAGGTCGATGCCGATCAGCACGGTGTCGCCGGCGTCGGTGCGCAGTTGCGGGGTCAGCGTGCGGTTGACGTCGTCCACCGCGGCAAAGGCCGAGATGATCAGCGACACCGGCGCCACCACTTCCTTGTTGACGCCGTCGTCCTGCCACTTGGTGCGCATCGACAGCGAATCCTTGCCGACCGGGATGCTGATGCCCAGCGCCGGACACAGTTCCATCCCGACTGCATGCACCGTGTCATACAGCTTCGCGTCTTCGCCTTCCACGCCGCAAGCCGCCATCCAGTTGGCCGACAGCTTGACCTTGCCCAGGTCCTTGACCGGCGCGGCGGCCAGGTTAGTCAGCGCCTCGCCGATTGCCATGCGGCCCGAGGCCGGGGCGTTGATCACGGCCAGCGGGGTGCGCTCGCCCATGGTCATGGCCTCGCCGGCATGGCCCTGGTAGTCGAGCGTGGTCACGGCCACGTCGGCCACCGGCACCTGCCACGGGCCGACCATCTGGTCACGCGCATTCATGCCGCCCACGGTGCGGTCGCCGATGCTGATCAGGAACGACTTGCTGGCCACGGTCGGGTGGCGCAGCACGTCGCGCACGGCCTGCTCGAGGCTGATGCCGGTCACGTCCACGGCCGGCAGCGCCTCGTCCACGCGCTTGACGTCGCGGTGCATGCGTGGCGGCTTGCCCAGCAGCACGTCCATCGGCATGTTGACGGTGTAGTGTTCCTTGAGCGCGGCGTCGACATTGGCGTCGACCAGCTGCAGCTGCTTTTCCTCGGTGGCAATGCCCACCACGGCGAACGGTGCGCGCTCGCGCTGGCACATGGCCTGGAACTGCGGGAAGCTGTCCGGCGCGATCGCCAGCACATAGCGTTCCTGCGACTCGTTGCACCAGATTTCCGCCGGCGACAGGCCGGACTCTTCCAGGTGCACCTGGCGCAGGTCGAAGCGCGCGCCGCGGTCGGCGCCGTCCACCAGCTCGGGGAAGGCGTTGGAGATACCGCCCGCGCCGACGTCGTGGATCGACAGGATCGGGTTGGCCTCGCCCAGCTGCCAGCACGCGTTGATCACTTCCTGCGCGCGGCGCTCCATCTCGGGGTTGCCGCGCTGGACCGAATCGAAGTCCAGGTCAGCGGTATTGGTGCCGGTCGCCATCGAGCTGGCGGCGCCGCCGCCCATGCCGATGCGCATGCCCGGGCCGCCCAGCTGGATCAGCAGCGTGCCGGCCGGCAGCGGGTTCTTGTGCGTGTGCGAGGCGTCGATATTGCCGATGCCGCCGGCGATCATGATCGGCTTGTGGTAGCCGCGCACGGTGCCGCCCACGTTCTGCTCGTAGACGCGGAAGTAGCCGCCCAGGTTGGCACGGCCGAACTCGTTGTTGAAGGCGGCGCCGCCGAGCGGGCCGTCGATCATGATCTGCAGCGGCGAGGCGATGCGGTCCGGCTTGCCGGTCACGCCGGGCTTGTCGTCGGGGTTGCGGTGCGTCACCGGCTGGGCGGCATCGCGGTCGTTTTCCCAGGATTCGACCGCCTCGGGCAGCATCAGGTTGGACACCGTGAAGCCGGTCAGGCCGGCCTTGGGCTTGGCGCCGCGGCCGGTGGCGCCCTCGTCGCGGATTTCACCGCCGGCACCGGTGGAGGCACCGGGGAACGGCGAGATCGCGGTCGGGTGGTTGTGCGTCTCCACCTTCATCAGCGTGTGCGTCAGCGCCTCGTGGCGGCCGTACTTGTGGTTGTCGCCGCGCGGGAACCAGCGCTCGGCCATGCCGCCTTCCATCACCGCGGAGTTGTCCGAGTAGGCCACGATCGAGCCCTGCGGATTGAGCTGGTGCGTATTGCGGATCATCGCGAACAGCGACTTGTCCTGCTGCACGCCGTCGATGGTCCAGGTGGCGTTGAAGATCTTGTGGCGGCAGTGCTCGCTGTTGGCCTGCGCGAACATCATCAGCTCGACGTCGGTCGGGTTGCGCTCCAGCCTGGCGTAGGCGTCGACCAGGTAGTCGATCTCGTCTTCGGACAGCGCCAGGCCCATCTCGACGTTGGCCGCGGCCAGCGCGCCGCGCCCGGCCGAGATGTCGATAAAGCGCAGCGGCTTGGCCGGCAGTTCCTGGAACAGCCCGGCGGCGTCATCGCGCGTGGCGATGACGGTCTCGGTCATGCGGTCGAACAGGTGCGCGGCGACCGCGGCGCGGGTGCCTGCATCCAGCGTCTTGCGACCGCGCAGCAGGCCCTTCTTGCACAGCACGGTGATCTCGATGCCGCGCTCGATGCGGTGGATATGCGCGAGGCCGCAGTTGTGGGCGATGTCGGTGGCCTTGCTGGCCCACGGCGAGATCGTGCCGAAGCGCGGGATCACCACGAAGCGGTCGCCCTCGGGCTGCTCGGCGAACGGGGCGCCGTAGGTCAGCAGCGCGGCGACGCGGGACTGCTCTTCGGCCGACAGCGGCGTCTGGGCGTCAACAAAGTGCAGGAACTGGCCATGCACCGATTCAATATCGGCGTCGATCTGCCGCAGGGCG
Source organism: Cupriavidus sp. LA-1 (assembly GCF_055385985.1). NCBI lineage: Bacteria > Pseudomonadati > Pseudomonadota > Betaproteobacteria > Burkholderiales > Burkholderiaceae > Cupriavidus > Cupriavidus sp. LA-1. The sequence continues at coordinate 2,320,804 of NZ_AP031387.1, forward strand.
GTGAGCAGGCGTTGCTGACGGAAGGCGGAAAGCGCCAAAGCGCCGGGGAAGCACGAGAAATGCGCCATGATCGTAGCGGTCGGGAGGCGGTGAGGTAGGGGCTGCTGCTTAGCCGGCACCGCTGCATGGGGCGCCGGCCGGCGGGAGGGTAGGAGTATACCATTGCTGGTGACACTCCCCCCTAGGAACCGTACGTGCGAGTTTCCCCGCATACGGCTCAAGTCTTTACAAAGTGACTGAACTTATTCGAGCACCGGTTTCACAGCACTTTTGCCGTAGTGATGAACTTGGACATGGCAATCGGGGTGCAACAATACGCGATTTCCTAGAGCATCTGAGCCCCCAAGAATCCGGGGTTCAATGTGATGGTCATCCCATCCAGTCTCGTCGGTAAGCTCGCCTTGACACACCGCGCACAAGCCTCGCTGAGAAACATACAGCCTTGCCCATTGCTTTCGGTACGACATGCGCTCTGCCATGCGTTCCTGCCGCAATTTCTCGCCATACATTTCCTGCGCCGGGTCGAACGGATGGTAGTCCGCCCGCACTTTCTTGTGCCTCCGGATGAGCGTACCCGCAATCGAATACAACTCCATCCAGTAGCCTTCACCTGCCTTGTTCACAGCAGTGGTTCCGAACACCCAGTTCCGATTTCCAACTGAGTCGAAATACTTCTTTCGCACCCATTCGGAGTTCTTTCCTCGATGTCGCCGTTTTGCCCACCTCCATAGAGCCCTAAAGACCAGGTGCTCCATTCGGGTGAACGCCGCCGTTGCTACCACTGGGCTGTGATACTGCGCCCAGCCCCTCAGCATCGGGTTTAGCAGTCGAATCATATTCTCCTGCTTGGCCCCCTTGTTGCGACTGATGACCTCCCTCACCTTGCTGTAGAACGCTTTCACGTTCTTCTTGCTCGGCTTGATGAGCAACTTTCCCGAATACTTCCGGAAATTCCACCCTAGAAAGTCGAAGCCTTCAGCAATGTGTACGATCCGCGTTTTCTCCGTCGATAGCGCCAGCCCCCTAACAGCAAGGAACTGTTCCACCCACGGCTTCACTTCGTTCTCTAATACCTCCGGTGTGTTACCGGTGATGACGAAGTCGTCCGCATAACGCACTACGTTTACCTTATGCCTTCGCAGGTTGTGGGCCCCTAACCTCGCCCGGAGGGCATTGGTCAATTGCCGTTCCAACCCATTCAGTGCCACATTTGCCAGAGTCGGGGAAATAATGCCCCCCTGTGGCGTTCCAGCGTCGGTCGCCTGAAACTGGCCCTGAAATACCACGCCAGCCTTCAGCCACTTCCGAAGGATTGCTTTGTCCATCGGGACATTGCGCTCCAGCCAGTCGTGACTGATATGGTCGAAGCACCCCTTAATATCCGCTTCCAGTACCCATTGAGCCGAGGCCTTCAGGGATAGGGAGACAAATAGCTGAGACATGGCATCATGAGTCGAGCGATTAATCCGAAACCCGTAAGAGTTCGGATCGCTCGTCCCTTCGGACACCGGTTCCAGCGCCAGCAGATACAGCGCTTGCATGGCTCGGTCGTGCACGGTCGGAATGCCCAGAGGGCGCTTCTTCCCGTTCGCCTTGGGGATGTAGACCCGCCGCAATGGCAAAGGTCGGTACCCCCGGCGCCTCAACCGCCCGATGGCTTCCCACCGGGCTTCAGACGTTTCCCACTTTACGCGATCGACTCCCGCCGTCCGCGCACCTTGGTTCATCGCCACTCGCCGCACCGCCGATGCCTTGGCGGACCACGAGCGGGTCAGGGACCTCTGCAAGGCTTTCACCCTGCGCCAATCCCCTTCCTGTGTTGCCTTCGCAATTCGAATCTGCATTACCCGAACGTTCCGGTCGACGCGGCGCCAATCAATGTCGCCCCATCTTTGCGGTACGCCGGAAGGCGCAGATTCATCCTTGCGGATCAATGCTTCCATGCTGCCCTCCTATCTTGAGGATCTTCCCCAACATCGAGAGACAACATGCCCCTTGAGGGACAGGTTGTCCCTCAAGGGAAGAAAAGTTAAACAAGCGAGTTCAGTCAGCCGTCTTGCGACGAGAAGACCAGTTGGAAGTCTGCCCGCTTTCGCGTGGGATGATGTTTCAACCCCTATCCGGACCATTACAGCCCGGCATTCGCTTTCTCCAACCTCCCATACCCGCACAGCCAACAGCGTTCCTTGCGGTTCGCCTGCCTGAGCCTTACTGCGCCCCGGCAGCCATACGGGCTTACCACGTTCCCTGCGCATTACACGACTGGGTTAGGGCCTGCCTCTTCGCCGGTGGTCTATTGACGACGTATCCCGAGTTTCCAGCGGGATAACCGACCACGTACCATTTTGGTTAGTGCCACTTAGTAGCTTAAGCACCGCAATAGTCACGACGTTTATCAGCAATTCACATACATTGCCCATACCAGCCAGCCTAGCTCCTCGACCGATGCTACTTCGGCCTACTACCCACGGACCTCACGGTCCCTGAGCACCCTTGCGGGGGCTACGTTGTCAGGAAAGCTTCACACCCCACCGTTACCAGTGACGCATGTCTCCCTAGGCTACTGCTAGTCGCATAGCAGGTTCTCTATCAAAGCGCCCTCACAGGCGTGTCTGACCGAACCATAACGCGCAGAGCTTACGCTCCGGGCCTCACTTCCTTACCCACGTGCTCCTGTCCTAGCGAGCGCTTGACGGCGGCGGACTCTTGCGAGCGCAGACCTCCGTCCCAAAGAACGTAGCGCCGATCCAATCCGGACCGGTTTAGAGCTATGTGGCGTTTATGCAACAAAATTACCGTTGCATACCTGCCCGCACCCTCCGTGGAGGGGCGTTTACAGAGAACTCGCCCAAAGGCGAGCGTCCCCGCCCTTGGGCAATGGCTGGAAATCCATCCAGCAAAAGCAAGCCGCAGGTCAGCCAATTTTCCGACTGTCTGCAGCACATCGGACTCCCCCTAGCTGTTCGGCCGGGTTCGTCTAAGCAAGAAATGGTTGGGATTGGACGGTTCGGGCCGAAGCCTTCCCCTTGTCCCAACAAGGTCGATGCTCCTTACGTTGGAGCTACCCGGACACGAGAGTGCGTGTCGCACGGAAACCCCTATTGTACCTTGCCGGCACCCGGATTTTGCACTGCGGCATCACGGCGACCCCGTGTTGCGGGATTTCGTGATAATGCCTATGCATCACTTTTCCCGTACAAACGGCTCAGAGTGACGTCGCCGAGCGCGCGGCCTGCTCGTACAGGCCGGTCAGCACCCGCATCAGCCGGGCCAGTTCGCCGATCTCGGCGTTCTCTTCGCTGCCCTCGGTGAAGTTGCTGGTCAGGCATTGTTCCCGGATCTCGCGGTAGCGCCCGCAGGCCTCGGCGCCGGCCGGGGTGGTCGAATACGTGGCCTCCTTGCCAACCCGCTCCCCGCTCACCAGCGCCAGTGCCTGGAGCTTTTTCAGCGCGTAGGTCACCAGGTGGGTGTCTTCCACGTTCAGCACGAAGCAGATGTCGGCCAGCCGCTTGGGCCGGCCACGATGGTTGACGTGGTGCAGCACCAGCACATCCAGGAAGGTCAGGTCGCGCACGCCGGCCGCGCCCATGCAGCGCACCACCCAGCGGCTGTAGGCGTTGTAGGCGGTGTTCAGCCCGAACTCGAACTCGGACAGCTCAGGGCTGCGCACCGACACCAGGTGCGAGGACGACACGATATTGGACCCGGCCGTGCGCGACAGCGCGGCGGCAGGCGCATCGGCCACGGCGGCGGTGGCGGTGGCGGGCCCGCTCTCGGCTGACTTGCGTGGCATGCAGGAGACTCCTTTCGATGGGGGCGGCGCTGGCGCTGCTAGGTATAAGCCCCGAGCGCGCCCCGGCAATTTTAGCTTGACAGTTTATTGGCGAATTATGAGCATGAACACCTAATAAATACAGGTAAAGCATGAGGAAGGACGCCGGCCACAATTGGCCCGGCGCCTGTGCACCGCCCTTCCTCGCGCTGGCAGGCAAGCGCCGCCACGGCGCTGCCCGCCCCGTCCTCCTCGCTCGCCGTTTGCAGACCTCATGCCACCCATGCTTCCCGACCTCGACACCCTGAACACCCATTTGCGCGACGGCGCCGCCAGCCGCGCGCAGATCATCGAGCAGGCCGCAGCCCGGGCCGCCACGCCGGCTGCCGAAGCCGTGTTCCTGCACAGCACCTTCGAGGCCGCCGGCCAGGTTGCGCGCGCCGCCGATGCGGCCAGCCGCGCCGGCAAGGCCCTGCATCCGCTGGCGGGCCTGCCGGTTTCGGTCAAGGACCTGTACGACGTGGCGGGCGAAACCACCCGTGCCGCCTCGCTGGTGCGCAAGGATGCCGCGCCGGCCGCCGCGGACGCCACCGTGGTCGCCCGGCTGCGCGCGGCCGGGGCGGCCCTGGTCGGGCGCACCAACATGACCGAGTTCGCATTCTCGGGCGTAGGCATCAACCCCCATTACGGCACGCCGGTCAATCCGGCCGGCACCGATGGCGTGGCCCGCATCCCGGGCGGCTCATCGTCGGGCGCGGCCGTCTCGGTCGCGCTGGGGCTGGCGGTCGCGGCGCTGGGCAGCGACACCGGCGGCTCGATCCGCATCCCGGCCGCGCTGTGCGGCATCACCGGCTTCAAGCCCACCACGCGGCGCGTGCCACTGACCGGGGCCTTCCCGCTGTCGTACACGCTGGACACCGCCTGCGCCATGGCGCGCACGGTCAGCGACTGCATCGCGGTGGACAGCGTGATCGCCGACAGCGCGGTGATCCCGCGCGTGACCAACCCCGCCGCCACGCGGCTGGCAATTCCGCGCCAGCTCCTGCTGGACGATCTCGACCCGGTGGTGGCCCGCGCCTTCGACCGCGCCCTGGGCCGGCTGTCGGCCGCCGGCGTGCAGATAGAGCACGTCGACCTGCCCGAGCTCGGCGAACTGGCCGGCCTGAACGCCCAGGGCGGGTTCAGTTCGGCCGAGGCCTATGCCATCCACCGCCACGTGCTGGGCACCCGGCGCGATCTGTACGACCCGCGCGTGGCCTCGCGCATCGACCGTGGTGCCAACATCAGCGCCGCCGACTATATCGACCTGGGCCGCGCCCGGCTGGACTGGATTGCCCGCATGGAGGCGCGCCTGGCCCGCTTCGACGCCGTGGTCTGCCCGACCGTGCCGATGGTCGCGCCCGAGATTGCGCCGCTGCGCACCGATGACGCGCAGTTCTTCCGCGTCAATGCCCTGCTGTTGCGCAATACCTCGGCCTTCAACTTCCTTGACGGCTGTTCGGTGTCGATGCCCTGCCATGCGCCGGACGAGCTGCCGGTGGGGCTGATGCTGTCGCACGGCCCGATGCGCGATGCCGACCTGCTGGGCACGGCCCTCGCGTTGGAGCGCATCGTGCAACCGACACAGCGCGACGACTGAGCCCGCGGCGCAGCCATGGCGGCCCCGACATCGACATGGAGGCCCAGCTGGCCGACCGCTACGGCCTGGGGCCCGCCAGATAACCAGACATGACACCCTCCGCCTCTACCGCCAGCTCGCCCGAAAGCGGCGACGGCTGGTTTGCCCTCGATGCGGCCGCATCCGCGCCGGTGCCGCTGTACGACGTGGCCGCCATCCGCCGGATCGAGAACGCCGCCTTCACGCAACTGCCCGGCTTTACGCTGATGTCGCGCGCCGGCGCCGCGGCCGCGCGCTGGCTAGCCTGCCATGCGCCCGCCGGCCCGCTGCTGTTCCTGGCAGGCCCCGGCAATAATGGCGGCGATGCGCTGGTCGCCGCCACGCAGCTGCACAGCGCTGGCCGCGCGGTGCAGGTATGGCTGGCTGCGGACCCGCAGCGCCTGCCCGCTGATGCCGCGACCGCCTGGCAGCAGGCGCACGCCGCCGGTGTGCCCGTCAGCGTGGTCGCGGGCATGGATGCCTCGCATGACGCGGACTGGCCCGCCGGCACCGCCGCGATCATCGACGGCCTGCTCGGCATCGGGCTGAACCGCCCCGCCGACGGCACCATGGCGTGGTGGATCGGACAACTCAACCGCAGCGCGCTGCCGGTGTTTGCGCTGGACATCCCCAGCGGCCTGTTTGCCGACACCGGCGCGGGCGCGCCTGCCGTGCGCGCCCGGCGCACGCTGACCTTTATCGCCGCCAAGCCCGGGCTGCTGACGCTGGACGGGCGCGACTGCGCCGGCGAGGTCGATATCGCGCCGATCGGCCTCGGCTATCCGCCGGACGAAACGCCCCATTGCCTGGTAAACGGCCCGGCGCTGTTCAGTGCCGCGCTGCCGCGCCGCCGCCACGCCAGCAACAAGGGCACGCACGGCTCGCTGGCGGTCATCGGCGGCAACCTGGGCATGACCGGCGCGCCGCTGCTCGGCGCCAGGGCCGCGCAGTTCCTCGGCGCGGGCAAGGTGCATATCGGCTTCCTGGCGCAACCCGCACCGCTGATCGATCCGCTGCATCCGGAGCTCATGCTGCATGCCGTCGATGCACTGGCCCTCGCTTCGATGTCGGCACTCGTGATCGGTCCGGGCCTGGGCACGGATGCCAACGCACACAAGCAGTTCGCGCGGCTGCTGCAAGCCGCGCCGTTGCCGCTGGTGCTGGATGCCGATGCCTTGAACCTGCTGGCCGCCGATCCGGCGCTGGCGGGGGCGCTGGCCGCCAGCGGCGCGGCTTGCGTGATGACGCCGCACCCGCTCGAAGCCGCTCGGCTGATGGGCGTGCCGCTTGCCGAGGTACAGCGCGACCGCCCCGCCGCCGCCGCGGCGCTGGCCGCGCAATGGCAGGCCGTGGTCGTGCTGAAGGGATCGGGCACGGTGATCGCCGCGCCCGACGGCAGTCCATGCGCGCTGAACCCGACCGGCAATGCGGCACTTGCCAGCGCCGGCACCGGCGACGTCCTGGCCGGCATGCTGGGCGCGCTGCTGGCGCAAGGCATGGCGCCGCTCGCCGCGGCCCAGGCGGCGGTGTGGATCCACGGCCGGGCCGCCGATGCCCTCGTCGCGCAGGGCACCGGGCCCGCCGGCGTCACGGCAAGCGAGCTGTACGGGCCGGCGCGCACCGTCTTCAACCAGTTGCTGAATGGGCCGCGCGCATGACGCGCTGATCCAGAGCGGCGCAACCAGTGCCTGCCGGATCACGCTGATCGCGCCGTGCTCCGCCGCCCGGCCTGGCGGCACACGCCGTCAGACAATGTCCGATACCTGGCCCACGCCCCGGCTGCTATGTTGCAAGTGGTAACGATATGACACCGCTGCCGGGCCGGATGCCGGCAGCGCAGACGATATACTTGCCACTCTGTCCTGTGAGCCGGCAACGCCACGCGGCTCGCGCAACAACGGTTGTCCTGCATGCCCACTGACCTTCACGCCTGGAACGCCCTCTTGCGGCACCACGACACCCTTCGCGATGCAACGATGCGCGACTGGTTCGATCGCGAAGGCGCGCAGCGCGTCGCGCAATTTTCGCTGGAAGCCGCCGGGCTCTATCTCGACTACTCGAAGAACCGGATCACGCCCGACACCATGCGCCTGCTGGTGCAACTGGCGACCGGGGCCGGCGTGACCAGACGCCGCGACGCCATGTTCGCCGGTGAGCATATCAACACCACCGAAGACCGCGCGGCCCTGCACGTGGCGTTGCGCGCCACCGCCGGCGCCGGCTACAAGGTCGATGGCGAACCGGTTGTGCCGGCGATCCATAAGGTGCTGGTGCGCATGCGCGAATTCTCGGAGCGCGTGCGCAGCGGTGCCTGGAAGGGTGCCACCGGCGAGCGCATCACGGATGTCATCAATATCGGCATTGGCGGCTCCGACCTGGGGCCGCGCATGGTGTGCCGCGCGCTGTCGCACCTGGCGGATGCCGACGGCAATCCCGGGCCGCGCATGCACTTCGTCTCCAATGTCGACGGCACCGACCTGGCCGAGACCCTGCTGCGGCTGGACCCCCAGCGGACCCTGGTGATTGTCTGCTCCAAGACCTTCACCACGCTGGAGACCATGGCCAATGCGTGCAGCGCGCGCGCCTGGTTTGTCGCCAACGGCGTGGCCGAGCAGGACCTTGCCAAGCATTTCGTCGCGGTTTCGACCAATACCGACGCGGTGCGCGAATTCGGCATCGACCCGGCCAATATGTTCGAGTTCTGGGACTGGATCGGCGGACGCTTCTCGCTGTGGTCGTCGGTGGGCCTGTCGATCACGCTGGCGGTGGGCTTCAATGCCTTTGCCGACCTGCTGGCCGGCGGGCGCGCCATGGACGAGCACTTCCGCAGCGCGCCGCTGGAGCGCAACATGCCGGTGATTCTGGGCATGCTGGGCATCTGGTACCGCAATTTCTGGAACCTGCCGACCAGCTGCATGGCGCCCTACTCCACCTCGCTGGAGCTGTTTCCCGCCTTCCTGCAGCAACTGGAGATGGAAAGCAACGGCAAGTCCGTCCAGCTGGACGGACAGCCCATCCGCGCGCATACCTCGCCGGTGGTGTGGGGTACGGCCGGGACCAACGGCCAGCATGCCTATTTCCAGCAGATCCACCAGGGCTCGCAGGTGGTGCCGGTGGACTTCGTCGCGCCGCTGGTGCCGCCGCGCCGGCTGCCGGGCCATCACGCCAAGCTGCTGGCTAACTGTTTCGCGCAGGCCGAGGCGCTGATGCGCGGCCGCAGCGCCGATGAGCTGCGCGCCGCCGGACTGAAGGATGAGGTGCGCATCGCGCATATGGTGTTCGATGGCAACCGCCCCAGCAACACACTGCTGATGGAGAACCTGACACCGCACGTGCTGGGCGCGCTGATCGCGCTGTATGAGCACCGCACCTTCGTGCAGGGCGTGGTGTGGAAGATCAACTCCTTCGACCAGTGGGGCGTGGAACTGGGCAAGATCCTGGCCCGCCCGATCGAGGCCGAGCTGACCGGCAATGCGGCAGGCCAGCACGATGCCTCCACCTCCGCGCTGATCGACCGCGCCCGCGCGGTGCTGAAGGCGGGCGCCGCCAGCTAGACCTCGGCGCCCATCCATTCGTCGCTGGCCACGCGGCCGGCGTCGATGGTCAGGATGCGGCCGCAGCGCGATGCCACCGAGCGGTCGTGCGTGACCAGCACCAGCGTGGAGCCGGCATCGCGGTTGAGTTCGAACATCAGCGCGATCACCGCTTCGCCGGTGGCGGTATCGAGGCTGCCGGTGGGTTCGTCGGCAAACAGGATATCCGGGCGCGCCACGAACGCCCGTGCCAGCGCCACCCGCTGCTGCTCGCCGCCCGACAGCGTGCGCGGGTAGTGCCCCAGGCGCGCGCCCAGGCCCACGCGCTGCAGCATGTCCACGGCACGCTCGCGCACCTGCGAGGTTTCGCCGCGCAGCTCCAGCGGCAGCATCACGTTCTCGAGCGCGGTCAGGTGCGCCACCAGCTGGAAGGACTGGAACACAAAGCCGACATGGCGGCCGCGCACCGCGGCGCGCTGGTCCTCGTCCAGCGCGTACAGGTCCTGGCCCTGCAGCCGCACCGTGCCGGTGCTGGGCAGGTCCAGCCCGGCCAGCAGCCCCAGCAGCGTCGACTTGCCCGATCCGGACGCCCCCACGATGGCGAGCGTTTCGCCCGGCGTGACGGAAAAGGTCACGTCGTGCAAAATCGTCAGCGAACCGGTCGTGTCGGCAACGGTCTTTCCGAGGGACTCGACAGCGAGAATGGAAGAAGACATGGATATAGGGATCCGAGGGAAAAGGCGCAGGCTGCTGCTGGCAGCCGGCATGGCACTGGCGATATCGGCCACGGCACAAGCGCAAGCCCCGGCACCGGCCAAGGGCGCCGGACCCGCGCTGCTGGTGCTTGGCGACAGCCTGTCCGCCGAGTACGGCATCGCGCGCGGCACGGGCTGGGTCACGCTGCTGCAGGACCGTCTGCGGCAGGAGCGCTTCGATTATAGCGTCGTCAATGCCAGCATCAGCGGCGAGACCACCATCGGCGGCAAGACGCGGCTGCCGGACCTGCTGTCGCGCCACCGGCCGGCCATCGTAGTGGTCGAGCTCGGCGCCAACGACGCGCTGCGCGGCCTGCCGCTGCAGACCACCGAGGCCAACCTGCGCAATATCGTCGCCACGGCGCAGCAGGCCGGCGCGGGCGTGCTGCTGATCGGCATGCGCATCCCGCCCAACTACGGGCAGGACTACACCGAGAAGTTCGTCTCGCTGTATCCGAAACTGGCCGGCGAATACAAGGTGCGGCTGGTGCCCTTCTTCCTCGACCAGGTGATTGCGCGGCAGGACTGGTTCCAGCCGGACCGCATCCACCCCACCGCCGCGGCACAGCCGACTCTGCTTGATACGGTGTGGCCGCAGCTCAAGCCCCTGCTCAAGCGCGGCGGCGCGAAGCACCAATAAGAAAAACCCCTGCCGCGTGGCAGGGGTTTTTGCTTGCAGCGTTGCCGCCGGGGCTTACTCGCCGCCTTGCGCCTGCGTGGCACCCACCGGCGTCAGCATCTTGACCTTGGAACGGGCCTTCAGGCTTTCATAAAGGGCCTGCAGGTCGGTCTGGCCGGCCACTTGCGACAGCTGCTGCGCCGCGGCCTGGCGCTGGGCCGGATTGGCCTCGGGCGGCTGGCTGATCCTGGTGATGCGATAGACCGCATAACCCTGGGCGCCCAGGTCGACACCCACCACCGCCGGCAGCTTCGCGGCATCGGCGCGCATCACCGCTTCCACGGCCTGCGGCGCCATGCCCTCGGCCTTGGTGCGCGACACGGTCTGCACCGCGCCGAAGCCGTCCGCGCTGTCGGCCTTCTTCAGCGCGGCCAGTCGTGCCTCGCCATCCTTGCGAGCCAGTTCTGCGGATTGCTGGGCGATATAGCCCTCGCGCACCTTGGCTTCGACGTCCTCGAACTTGCGCACGGCCGCCGGGCGGTACTCGACGATGCGCGCAGCCACCAGCGTGTTCGGGGCCACCTGGACGGCCTCGGTATTGCGCTTGTTCTTGACCGCGTCGTCGCTGAACAGCGCCTTGAGCAGCTTTTCGTTATTGAGCGGGCTCTGCTCGCCCAGCGCCGGGTTCGGCTGGCGCGTGACATTGTCAGCGGTCTGGATGGTCAGCTTGAACTTGTCGGCGGCGGGCTTGAGGCTGTCGGCCTGCTCGTAGACGTTATTGCCGAAGGCATCGGCCTGCTCGGCAAACTTCTTGTCGGCGAACTGCTTGCGCAGCTCGGCTTCCAGCTCCGTATGCACGGCGTCCAGCGGCTTGGTTTCCGCAGGCTTGATGCCGGTCAGCTTGATGATGTGGTAGCCGTAGTCGGTCTCCACCACGTCGCTGATCTGGCCGTCCTTGAGCGCGTACATGGCATCCTCGAACGGCTTGACCAGCGCGCCGCGGCCCATGAAGCCCAGGTCGCCGCCCTTCTCGGCCGAGCCCGGGTCCTGCGAGTTCTTGCGCGCCACCTCGGCAAAGGTGTCGGGATGCTTGCGCAGGTCTTCCAGCAGCTTGGTGGCCTTGTCCTTCGCCGCCTGGCGCTGCGCTGCCGGTGCATCCTTTGGCGCGGCGATCAGGATATGGCTGGCGCGGCGCTGCTCGTCAACGCGGAAGCGCGCGATATTGCTTTCATAGTAGGACTTCAGCTCTTCCGGCGTCACCGCCTGCGACGCGGCCAGCGCTTCGCCCGACAGCACCACGTATTCCACCTTGGCCTGTTCCGGCACCGAGAAAGCCTGCTGGTGGCCGTCATAGTAAGCCTTCAGCGCGGCGGCATCGGGCTGCACCTTGGCGGCATAGCCGGCCGGCTTGAACAGCAGCGTCTGCACATCGCGCTGCTGGTCGCGCACGGCCAGCAGGCGCTCGATCAGCGACTTGGGCATGAACGCCGTCGCGGCAACCGAAGCGCCCAGCTGCTGCGTGGCCAGCTCGAAGCGCATGCGGGCATCGAACTGCTCGGGCGTCATGCCCTGCGACATCAGCAGCTGCACGTAGGCCTTGTCGTCGACCTTGCCGTCCTTGGTGCGCGGCAGTTGCGCGATCGCCGGCAGGTTGCTGATCTCTTCGAGCAGCTTGGCATCGGACACCGTCAGGTGCTCATTGGCCACGGCATTGGCCATCACGCGCTGCTGGATCAGCTGGTCCAGCACAGTCTTGCGTGCGTCCGGGCCTTCGAACTGGCGCGGATCATAGCTGGCGCCCAGCATCTGGCGCGCGCGCTCGCTCTGGTCGCGCACGACGTTGTCGACTTCCTGCACGCTGATGGCATGGCCGTCGACCTTGGCGGCATCGTGCGAGCTGTCCATGAAGCGCGAATAGCTTTCCACGCCGAAGAACACGAACGACGGGAAAACAAGCACCAGCAGCAGCAAGAGCATCAGGCGCCGGTTGTTGCGTACGAAATCAAGCATGCGGATTCGGGTAGTGGATTGGCACGAAAGACAAACTCCACGATTCTATCAGGAGCCGCTGGGCAGGCACCCTTGTGCAGGGTGGGAAACATGGGGGTGCAAATGAAAAACGCCCGCAAGCGCGGGCGTTTCCTTGAAACTGGCGGAGTGGACGGGACTCGCCCACGTCCCGCGGGCCGCGGCTGCGCTTGCAAGCGCAGCCCTTCGATTCCCGCCGGAAGCCGCGCAGGCGGCTTCCTCCACTCCGCATAAATGAAAAACGCCCGCTAGCGCGGGCGTTTCCTTGAAACTGGCGGAGTGGACGGGACTCGAACCCGCGACCCCCGGCGTGACAGGCCGGTATTCTAACCGACTGAACTACCACTCCTGTGTCGGTGCTTGCTGCCGGCTGGCTCATACCCATTGCGATGGAGAGCGGTGGGTGCTGAGGGGCTCGAACCCCCGACCTACGCCTTGCAAGGGAATCGGATTTCCTTACAAATCATATGCCTACAACGCCTACCAACTTCCCCGTGCCGGCCATGCCTAGCTGCGAGAGGCCGAACTATAGCTCGTGTTAATCATCTGCGCAATACCCGCACGTTCTGAGCGCAATCGGCCCAGCCCGCACAGCGTACGCCGCTGCTGCCAGATGGTGCGGAGATGCCACTAAGCGTGTTCGCCTGGTGGCGGGTCCACCGTGACCGTATCCGCCGCGATAAATTTGACATTGAGCGTCGTCCATTCGCTGGCTCGAAGGATTAGTCGATCCCCATCAATGGGATAGAACCGTTCCTTGCCTGGCTCATTCCGGGTCGGCTCAGTAGCCATATGCGTTGCGATACCAAAGCCATAAAGTCCGACACATCCGGCCCACCCATCGAATGAGGCCTCCACCTTGCAATTATCTGACAGATCAACTATTGTCTCGTCAGTAAGCAAGGAAACCCACCATGGACCACTACTCGAAGGAAGACTTCCAGATCACCCAGAGCATCGGTTTCTTCCTCAACCGTGCCCGCAACACGCTGCTGATGGAAATGGATGCGGCACTGAAGGATCTGGACATCACCGGCCAGCAGATGGGGATCCTGATGTCGCTCACGCATGGTGTTGCTGCCACCCCATTCGAGCTGAGCAAGTTGCTCGGCATCGACACCGGCCTGATGACCCGCATGCTGGACAAGCTGGAGGCCAAGGGCCTGCTGTCACGCAGCCGCAGTATCGATGATCGCCGTGTGGTCAACCTGACTGTGACCCGGAAGGGCCTGGAAGTTGCCGAGCGCATCCCGGAGGTGGCCCCCAAAGTACTCAATCAACGCCTCAGGAACTTCAGCAAGGAAGAATTTACCGAATTCCGTCGCTTGCTCGCCAAATTTTCGGACGCCTGAGCGCGTCTTTTTTGCCCATCTGGTTGATGGGTCAAAAGGTGCAAGGCTTGAGCCCTCCCTTTTTTACCCATTTAACTGACGGATCAGAAAATGCCTAGTCAAACGAATCGCCCAGCCGCGCCCCGCCTGACCCGCCGCTTTGCCGGTCCCCTGCTCGCGGCGCTGATCGCTGCAGTGCTGAGCGCCTGTGCCAACTACGCCGGTATCCGTAGCGACAAGCGAATCGCCGAACCCACCAACTACGCCACCACGCAAAGCATCCCGGCCGGGCAAGGCCACTGGCCTTCGGCGGACTGGGCCGACCAGTTCGGCGACGCCCAGCTCAAGGCATTGATCGCGCAAGCGCTGCAGGGCAGCCCGTCGCTGGAAAAGGCCCGTGCCCGCGTGGCCTCCGCGGTGGCATTCAGCGAGGGCGCCAATGCCAACACGCTGCCGCAGGTGGGCGCAGGCTATGCGTTCAACCGCCAGCGCTACACGGAAAACGCGATGGTGCCGCCGCAATTCGCCGGGTCGTGGCAGTCGGAGAACAAGGCGTTCATCAACGCCTCATACGACCTCGACCTGTGGGGCAAGAACCGCGAGGCGCTGAAGTCCGCGGTGTCTGGCGTGCATGCCAGCGAAGCCGAGGCCGAACAGGTCAAGCTGACGCTGAGCACCGCCATCGCGCGCGCCTACAACGAGTTGGCCCGTCTCTACACGCTGCTCGACATCGCGCAGGACGAAGTGACGCAGCGCCGCGAAGTGCTGCGCGTGACTAACGGCCGCGTGACCATGGGACTGGAGACCGAAGTCGAGAAGCGCACGGCCGAAGCCAACCTTGGCGCCAGTGAAGTCGCCGTCGCCGCGCTGGAAGGCAGCATCCAGCGCACTCGTTACCAGCTAGGCGCGCTGCTCGGCCAGGGTCCGGACCGCGGCCTGGCGATTACCCGCCCGAACCTCCGCGCCGGTGATGAAGTCCGCCTGCCCGACAACCTGCCGGCCGACCTGGTCTCGCGCCGGCCCGACATCGTTGCCGCGCGCTGGCGCGTCGACGCCACCCTGCACGACATCAAGGTGGCCAAGGCCGAGTTCTATCCGGACATCAACCTGACGGCGATGATCGGCCTGGATGCCTTAGGGTGGGGCCGCTTCCTGCGCGCCGCCAGCCGCACCGCCTCGGCCGGCGCCGCCATTCACCTGCCGATCTTCGACGGCGGCGCGCTGCGCGCCCAGCTCAAGGGCCGCTATGCCGACTTCGACTTCGCGGTAGCCAACTACAACGAGACCCTGGTGAACGCCCTGACCGATGTGGCCACCCAGCTTTCTGACATCCGTGCCGTCGATGCGCAGCTCGACAACGCCGTGCGCACCGACACCGCCGCGCAACGCGCCCTGAGCCTGGCGCTGGCGCAGTACAAGGCCGGCCTGACCACGCAACTGACGGTGCTGAACGCGCAGACCAACGCGCTGGCCAGCAGCCAGGTAGTGGCCAACCTGCGCATGAACCGCCGCGACCGGCAGATTGCGCTGGCCGCCGCGCTGGGCGGTGGCTTCACCGATACCTCCGAGTCGATCATGAATGCGGCCCAGGTCCGCTGACTCGCCTCTTGACGCAAACGAACACAGCTACAGGTGCTGCCATGAACGATACGACCAAGACCACCCCGGCCGACCAGCAGACCACACCCGCCGCGGCCGCCCCGACGTCCGCCAGGAACACCCGCAAGCGCCTGCTGGCCCTGCTCGGCCTGACCAGCGCGCTCGCCGCCGCCGGCTACGGCGTCTACTACTACACGGTGGCCCGCTTCCACGAGGACACCGACGACGCCTACGTCAACGGCAACCTGGTTCAGCTCACGCCGCAGGTCGCCGGCACGGTGATCGCGGTGAACGCCGACGATACGCAGATCGTGAAGGCCGGCGAACCCGTGGTGACGCTCGATGCTGCCGATGCAACGGTGGCGCTGGCCAATGCGGAGGCCACCCTCGGCCAGACGGTGCGCCAGGTCAGCGCGCTCTATGTCAACAATGACGTGCTCGGTGCCACCATCCGGCAACGCCAGGCTGACCTGGCCCGCGCCCGGGACGACCTGCGCCGCCGCACCGGGGTGGCCGAATCCGGCGCCGTCGCGGCGGAAGATGTGGCGCATGCCCGTGACGCCGTCAAGACCGCCGAAGCCGCGCTCGAGACCGCCCGCCAGCAGCTTGCCGCCAACCAGGCGCTGACCGACAAGACGAGCGTCGCCGAACATCCCAGCGTGCAGGCCGCCTCCGCCAAGGTGCGCGACGCCTACCTGGCCAACGCCCGCAACACGCTGCCGGCTCCCGTGACCGGCTATGTGGCGCGGCGCTCCGTGCAGGTGGGCCAGCGCGTGGCCCCCGGCAACCCGCTGATGGCGATCGTGCCGCTCGACGGTGTGTGGGTCGATGCCAACTTCAAGGAAGTCCAGCTCAAGCACATCCGCATCGGCCAGCCGGTCGAGCTCCACGCCGACCTGTATGGCAGCAGCGTGACCTATTACGGCAAGGTGATCGGCTTGTCGGCCGGTACCGGCAGCGCGTTCTCGGCCCTGCCGGCGCAGAACGCCACGGGCAACTGGATCAAGGTCGTGCAGCGCCTGCCGGTGCGCATTCAGCTCGATCCGGCGGAGCTGCGCAAACATCCGCTGCAGATCGGCCTGTCGATGCAGGTCGACGTGGAGACGCGCCAGGCTTCCGGTTCACACCTGAGCCCAGGCGCGGAAGTGCCCGAACACACCACCTATCGCACCGCCTATCGCACCGACGTGTTCCAGCGCTACGGCGAAGAGGCCGACCGCGAGATCACGCGGATCATTGCGCAGAACAGCAACGGCAAGTCAGCTGTGGTGCAGTCATCCCAGGCTTCGCAAGTCGCGCAGCAACCTCAGGCGACCAAGCGCACGGCGCAAGCTGCCGGCACCGCCTCCGGCGCATGAGCGGCATCACGCCAATCGCCTTCCCGCGCCAATTTGACTGACCCATCAGGAAAATCGGCCCCAAAACCCCGGAGCGCATCTTGCAATCTCAAGCCCAGACCTCACTCGTGCCAGCCCCGCTCACCGGCGGCAAGCTCCTGATGGGAAGCTTCGCCGTGGCCCTGGCCACCTTCATGAACGTGCTGGATTCGTCGATCGCCAACGTGGCGATCCCGACGATCGCCGGCAACCTCGGTGTGTCGATTGACGAAGGCACCTGGGTGATCACGCTGTTTGCCGCGGCCAATGCTGTCGCGATCCCGCTGACCGGCTGGCTCACGCAGCGGATCGGCCAGGTCCGCCTGTTCGTCGGCGCCATCCTGCTGTTCGTGCTGTCGTCCTGGCTATGCGGCGTGGCGCCCAACCTGACCACGCTGCTCGCCGCGCGCATCCTGCAGGGCGCCGTGGCCGGGCCGCTGATCCCGTTGTCGCAGTCGATCCTGCTGTCGTCGTATCCCAGGGAAAAAAGCGCTGCCGCACTGGCACTGTGGGCCATCACCGCCACCGTCGGCCCCATCGCCGGCCCGGCGCTGGGCGGCTGGCTGACCGACAGCTACGCGTGGTCGTGGATCTTCTACATCAACGTGCCGGTCGGCCTGTTCGCCGCCGCCGTTACCTGGGCGATCTACCGCGACCGCGAAACGCCGACGCGCAAGCTGTCGATCGACGTGGTGGGCCTGGCCTCGCTGGTCACCTGGGTGGCGTCGCTGCAGATCATGCTCGACAAGGGCAAGGACCTCGACTGGTTCAGCTCGCCCGTCATCATCGGGCTGGGCATCGTCGCGCTGCTCAGCTTCATCTTCTTCGTGATCTGGGAGCTGACCGAGCCGAACCCGATCATCGACCTGCGCCTGTTCAAGGGCCGCAACTTCCTGGCCGGCACCGTGGCCATCTCGGTCGCCTTTGCGGTGTTCTTCGCCAACCTGGTCGTGCTGCCGCAGTGGATGCAGCAGTACCTGGCCTATCCGGCCGTCAATGCCGGGCTGGTGACCGCGCCGCTGGGCATCTTCGCCGTGCTGACAGCCCCGGTGGTGGGCAAGATCCTGCCGAAGTCGGAGTTGCGCGTGCTCGCCACCCTCTCCTTCCTGGGATTCGCGGCGGTGTACTTCATGCGCTCGCACTACACCACGGGCGTCGATGCCTACACCCTGGTGCTGCCTACCCTGCTGCAAGGCATCCCGACCGGGCTCTTCTTCGTGCCGCTGACGGCCATCATCCTGTCCGGCCAGCCGGCCGAGAAGGTTCCTGCCGCCGCAGGCCTGTCAAACTTCGTCCGCGTCTTCTGCGGTGCGGTGGGTACGTCGCTCGCCACCACCGGCTGGAACAACCGCACCATCCTGCACCACGCGCAACTGGCGGAACAGGCCAGCGTGCACAACCCGCTGTACGCCAGGACGATCGAATTGCTGCAAGCGACGATGGGCTTCACGCAGGACCAGGCTGTCGCCTATTTCGAGCGCAGCCTGAACACGCAGGCCATCATGCTGGGCCTGAACGACATCTTCTGGATTTCGGGCGTGATCTTTGTCGCCATCGTGCCGCTGATCTGGTTCACGAAGCCCGCCAGGGGCGGCTCCGCGGCCGCCGCAGCGGCTGCGCACTGAGCGATAAGACGACGCACGGCCCCGCAGACATGACAGGACGCCTGACTAAAGCGATAACCTTGAGTGGTCAGAGGACTATACCGTGCCCGGCCGTCGGCGCGGGGATGTCGCACTTCTCGCCAAGCATATCCATGAGTTCGTGTTCGATCTTCCGGCAGATCTGTGCCATGGGCACATCATTGGCGTTTCCTTCGAACGGGTTCTCCGTGCTTTCGCCCACTTGCTCCAGCGCGAGGTACATCCAGGAGATCATCGTGCTGAATGGAATGACCAGCCAGATCATGTTGCCATGCATGACGCCTGAAACGCTGGCATTGAGCTTTTCGAATTCCGTAAGAATGCCAAAAGGCAGCAGCAGACAAAAAGTACGGACAAAGAGCTTGTTGACGACCGCATATTGCCTGGGATACGGATAGTCCTTGATACGCTCCGCCCGTCCTTGCTGCACGAAGAAGCCTCTGATCGATCCTACCAACTCCAGATAGAAGGCATTGCCGATCTCGCCAGCGTCAAGGAGCCGCCTGATCATTGATGACTGCGTTCCCAGCAACCGGCTTGTCTTGCTCTCGGCATGCGCGAGCGAGTCGAGTTCGGCCTGTGGCAGATACCGCGCAAGCGCCTCATCCAACGGAGTCTCCCACTCTGGAACCCGGTAGTACTTCCGGTACTCCACGTTGGATGCCTTGCCCGCGGTTTCCCAGATCCTTGGGGTTCTCAGTTGATAGCGGAGCGCCGTCAGCCATGCGCAATGCCGGAGAACCAGATCCCGCCCGGCCGCCTGCCCTGCCGGGAAGTCCCGGCTCATCACACCCAGACACCGGCTGCCGTTCAGGATCTCAGTCCAGATCTGCTGTGCCTCCAGGGCCCTGCTGTAGGTCTGAACATTCCGGAAACCCACGATGAATGACGTGGCGGTGCCCAGCAGCACCACAACCGAGACCGGGATCGACAGCCATTTCAGCCCGAAGCACTGATAAAGGACGACGGGCAGCGAACCGCATGCCAGCGAGGCATAAAGTTGCCGTCTCGACCAGAATGTGAACTCGGATACTGTGTATGATTTTCCCAGGTGCATGGTGCGCATCTCGCGGGGGTGCGGCAGGTCGCAGGTCCGAGGTCCGAACTGCCGGCAGGCAATACGGCCAACCGCCCTCACTACTGACCAGATCGCTGCCCAGGACCTGATTTTGTCATGGTGATATTGCCAAGAAGCCGGCGTCGTATCAATTTCCGTCCCACAACCCTTTCACGCCACCCTAAAAAAGCAGCGGCACGGCAAGAGCATGCGCTAGCGCCGCTCTTGCCGTGCCGGATGGTGCGCACCGGCATTGCCGGCGCCCGCATGGACGGCGCCTACTGCACCGGCGTCAGGATCGGCGCGCCCTTTTTCTTGAGCAGGAACACGACGAACCTTGCTGGCTGTGTATTGCTGGCGTTGCGTCCGACGGTGTGGATATCGTTGGGACGTTCGTGGAAGGTTTCGCCCGCCTTGAGCGTCACCTCCTTGCCGCCCCTGACGCCCATGACGATGCTGCCCTCGAGCACATAGACGAAGGCGTGCGCGTCATGGCGATGCACGGGATCGACGGCGCCCGGCGGATACTCCACCATGATCATCGTGGCCTCCTTCCCCGGGTATTCGGACAACGCCTCCGTGAGCAAGGGCGTGACACTTGCCTCCGGCGCGGCGGCGGCCGGCTGCGCGACCGTCAGGCATGACCACACAAGCGCTGCCGCAACGGAAGTGACCGTCTTCATGGCATCACTCCAGGTTGGCCTTGTCGAGCCCGAACGCCTTGTCCGACGAACCAGGCACCATGCGGAATGCCACGTTCAGGCGGTTCCAGGTATTGATCGCCCCTACGAGGAAGGTGAGGTCCGACAGTTCCTTCTCGCTGTACTGGGTGCGCACGCGCTCATAGATATCGTCGGGCACGCCGTCGGCGGGAAGCCTGGTCAGCACCTCGGTCCAGGCCAGCGCGGCGCGTTCGCGCGGCGAAAACAGCGTCGACTCGCGCCAGATCGCCACATGATGCAGGCGCAATTCGCGCTCGCCGTGGATCTTCGCCATCTTGATATGCATGTCGACGCAGAATGCGCAGCCATTGAGCTGCGATGCGCGAATCTCGACAAGCTCGCGAATGGGCTCTTCGATCGTGGTCTTCTGGAACAGCGCGCCGAACTCCATGAGCTTCTTGGACAGCTCCGGGGATTGCTGGAAGTAATTCGAACGTTGGGTCATGTTTGCTCCTGGTGATCTGCTCAATGTGGTACTGACGAAACCGGTGCTGCTTACGTGGCATGCGCCCTGCGGACTATCGGTGCTGCGCTTGACGCATCCATTCCTCCAAGCCGATGCGCCCGAGGCGAGCCTCGCCCAATGGCACGAGCGAATGTTCCTCGACCCGGCCGCCGAAGTAGCGGGCCTCGGGGTCGCGCACGACTTCACGCGGGTCGCCCACCGCCTTGAGATAGCGGGCGACGATCTCGTTGAACGGGGCTCGTTCCGGGCCGGCGATCTCGACGATGCCGTTTCGCGGCGGCGCGAGCGCGACATCGGCAACGAGGGCGGCAACGTCGTCCGACGCAATCGGCTGGAACAGCCCAGGCGAAAGGCTGACGATATTTCCTTGCGTACTGGAATCGGCGATACCGCCGATAAATTCCATGAACTGGGTCGAGCGGATGATGGTGTAGGGGATGCCGGAGGCCACGATCAGTTTTTCTTGCGCGACCTTGGCGCGGAAATAGCCGTTCTCGGGCGTCCGGTCGGTGCCGACAATGGACAGCGCGACATGGTGCTGAACGCCCGCTGCGGTCTCCGCCGCGTGAAGGTTGCGGCCGGAGGTCTCGAAGAATTCCAGCACCGCCTTGTCTTCAAACGATGGGGAATTGGCAAGGTCGATCACCACCTGAGCGCCGGTCAGGGCCGCATGGAGCCCCTCGCCGGTGATGCTGTTGACACCGCTCCTGGGCGAGGCGGCGACGACCTCGTGGCCACCCTGGCGCAGAATGGCAACGGTCTTCGAGCCGATCAGGCCGGTCCCGCCAATGACGACAATCTTCATGATGCTTCTCCGTGCTGAGGAAGGTGGAACGATTCCATGTTAGGGAACGCGGCATCCCCGCGCCAGATCGGCCCGGAGCGCACCGCGTTGCCTGTCTGGCATCCATCCGGTCGCGGCGCAGTTGCCGCATGACTGGGAAGCAGGCACGAATCTCGGCCTCCGTTTCCGCATGTCTGACAGTCAGGTTCCTGGTCATGGTGCCGATGCGTGCTGGTTTGTGGAGGCTTCAATGTAGTTGGGCGATCACACAGCCAACAGGCACATGTTTATCGCTTTCAACCAGGCCATCGACATAGGACGGTATGACCTGAGAGTGGCTTGTCATGCGATCGGTGAACCAGTCTGCCGGCGCCTTCGTGGGCCCGGCAGATGCGGCGTCGTTTCAACTACGGATGAATGCCAGCAGGTCGGCGTTGAATCTGTCTTTGTGGGTGTCGGTGAGCCCATGCGGCGCACCGGGGTAGACGATCAGCTTCGAGTGCCTGACGACCTTTGCCGATGCGCGCCCAGCGGCGTCGATCGGCACGATCTGATCGTCGTCGCCGTGGATGATCAGGGTCGGCACATCGATCTTCCTGAGATCCTCGGTGAAATCGGTCTCAGAAAATGCCTTGATCGAGTCGTAAGTATTCTTGTGTCCACCCTGCATGCCCTGCGCCCACCATGCGTCGATCAACCCCTGCGACGGCTTTGCACCGGGACGGTTGAAGCCATAGAACGGCCCTGCCGGCACGTCCTTGTAGAACTGCGACCGATTGGCAAGTTGTGCGGCACGCAGGCCGTCGAACACTTCAATTGGCAGTCCGCGCGGATTGGCGGCGGTCTTCACCATCAAAGGCGGCACCGCAGAAACCAGCACCACTTTTGAAACGCGTCGCGTCCCATGCCGGCCGATATACCGGGCCACCTCGCCTCCACCTGTGGAGAAGCCCACCAGGATGGCATCCCGCAGGTCAAGGGTTTCGAACACAGTGGCTAGGTCGTCGGCATAAGTGTTCATCTCATTGCCATGCCATGGCTGGCTTGAACGGCCGTGGCCACGGCGGTCATGTGCAACGGCGCGATACCCTTCCGACGCAACGAGCATCATCTGGGATTCCCAACTGTCCGAGCTCAGTGGCCAGCCATGACTGAATACAACGGGGCGACCGGTACCCCAGTCCTTGAAATAGAGCTGGGTGCCGTCCTTTGCCGTGATGTAGCCGCCTGAAGCCTTGCCGCTTGCCGTTGCGGTATTCCTCTTTTCTGCCGACGGTGCTGCCGCCGCAGGTCCGGGCAAGCCGGAAGCCACCAGCGCGCCGGCTGCGGCCGCGCTGCCCAACAGCAGGTGACGTCGCGACAGGCCGTGATCGAGGCTGCGATCTGAAGACATGGTGAGACTCCATTATTGGCGCGTGCGCGCGTTGCCTTGAATATGTCTGAGCGTCGGGTTCCTGGTCATGGTGCCGACGCGTGCTGGTTTGTGCAGGCTTCAATGTAGTCGGGCGATGACACAGTCAACAGGCACATGTTTATCGTTTTTGACTGGGCCATCGACATGGGGCCATCCCATGACGATCGCCTATGCTTTCAGCGCGCGCATCAGTTCGGCAACCACGCGATCGGCTTCAGTCTGACTGCGCAGATTGGTAAAGCCCATCATCAAGCCACGCCTCCCTGGCGCCCCATGCCGCCAGGCGGTCAGCGAATGGATGGCGAATCCTGCCTCGCGCGCACGACCGGCCATCGCCAGATCGTCAAGATCGTCCCTGACGTCGACCAGAAGGTGCATGCCGCCATCCTGCAGGCAAACAGTGAAGCCGTCCGTTTTGTATGGAGCCAGCGCCTCGGCCAGCATTGCGCGTCGTCGCGCGTAAAGGGTGCGCATGCGTTTGACGTGCCGGGCGAAGTGCCCCTGCGCAATAAACTCCGCCGCCACGGCTTGCAAGAGTTCGGGGCAGCCGCCATGCACCGTGCGCCTGCAGGCCAGCTCCATGGTCGGCACCAGGCTTGGCGGCACGACCACGTAGGCGAGCCGTAGCCCCGGGTACAGCACCTTGCTAAGCGTGCCGCAATAGATCACCCGGTCGCCTGTGTCCAGGCTCTTCAAGGCCGGCAACGGGTGGCCACGGTAACGAAACTCGCCGTCGTAGTCGTCCTCGATGATCCATGCGCCCCGCTCACCGGCCCAGTCGAGCAGTTCGACGCGACGTTGCAGTGTCAGTGCCACGCCAGTCGGGCTCTGGTGCGATGGCGTCACTACGGCCAGGCGCGCCTCTGGAAAATGCTGACGTCCAAATTCGACGTCGAGGCCATGATCATCCACTGGCACATTCCGGACCTGCAGGTTCAGGCGCCTGAGTGACTGGGCTGTCAGTGGATAGCTGGGATCCTCAACCCAGGCGCTTTCGCCCGCCAGCCTGAGCGCATCCACAAGCAGCGCAAGGCTGGCCGTATATGCCGGCACGACGAACACCTGGTGCGGCTGGGTGTCGATGCCCCGTGAGCGCTGCAGGTAAGCGGCCAACGCTTCCCGCAGCGGGCCAAATCCGGCTGACGCCGGCCTGGTCAGCGAGCCGGCGCTACGTATTTGCCGCGCCATCAACCTCGTCCATAGTTTTCGCGGGAACTCATCCAGCGCGGGAAGCCCCAGTTGCAACGGCGCGGGGATTCCACGTTCTGCATCGATCGAAAAATCGGTATGTTCCTGGTGCGGTGGCGTGCGGCTGGATCCGGCCGCTGCGGCCACGCGGTGGGGGCGCGATGGCGCGAATTGTTCGGAAACGAACGTCCCCGCAGGGCCTCTGGCGATCAGGTAACCTTCGCCCAAGAGCCGGTCATAGGCAACCTGAACGGTCCCGCGGGCCACGCCGAGCTCGCTCGCAAACGCACGCAAGGATGGCACCCGCTGACCGGGCTTCAGTTGCCCTTGCAGGATCGAGGCACGAATCCGTGCGTAGATCTGCTCATGCAGCGGCGCAGCATTGGATGGATTCTGAGCCGGTGACTTCGTCATAGCCTGGCAGACGTATCCGGGCAGTGCCGCAACGCCGATGCATGGGAACGCGAATCATTGCCGGCGGTGGCAACGGATCGGATTTGGGTGTGATCTTGACCTCCGATCATACCCCAGGGCGCGCATCCGCCGGGATCCGGCCCGTGACAGCCTGAGAAAGCAAATGGGCGGAGATTCAGGGTCCCCGCCCATTCCCCTCTTGCCACAGGCACCGGCACTGACCGGTGCCATCGGGCTGGAGAACTACGCCGGCACCGCCTCCCCGCAGCCGGCCATGACATGCATATAACGCGAAGGCGGCATGGAATCGACCGTGGCCTGGACCGCTTCCTTGCACAGGGACGGACGCTTGACCAGCGCATTCACATATCGCTCGACGTTGGGCAGGGTTTCCCACATCGACGCAAGCCCCAGATAAGCCATCCGCACCAGGTTGACACCCCACAGCACATCGCCGAGCGAGAATGATTCCCCGCTGAGGTACGGCGTCGACGAACCAAGCGCGTGGTCGAGGTCCTTCAAGAGGGCCGCGACGTGCCGACGGGCGGCGCGCTGAAATGCCGCATCGCGGCGGACCGACTTGCCGCCCCGCTCCTTCGCGATCTTCGCGCGATAAGCCGCAACGAGTTCCCCATCGTCGGCATTGGCGTCAATCATGGCTTCGAGCGCCTTGATCTTGTAGTCGTAGACTGTTTCCATGGCCGCCTTGAGCGCCTCAGGCCGCAAGTCGGCATCGGGATGAAAGCCATAGAGCAAGGTGCCGTTCGGGATCTGATCGACGATGCTCACCTGATGCATCACCTGGGCACGCGCATCGGCACCTTCCGGCACCAGATGAATGGGATCGCGTGAAACCGCATCGAGATAGCAGCAGATTCGTCTGGAATCGGCAATGACCCGGCCCGCCTTGTAGTCCACAAGCAGCGGGACCGCGCAGGGATCAAAGCCCTCGGTCTCCACCGCAGTGCGCCCGCTATAGCCGCTGACAAGATCCTGACCCACTTCCCGGCCTGCAAGCAACCGCAGACGGACGTAGGGCGGATGGTAGTGCTCGGCTGGAACAAGGCCATCCGGGCCCATCGAGCCGAGGATCATCATATTGTTCGAACGGTATGGCAGTTGCTTCTCGAACAGTACCGCGCGCACTTTCTGCGAGCAGAGCGAACTGGACGCGTGGAACAGTTCGAAGCGGGGGTTGGCGTCACTACCCACGACGGAGATTCGCGCGGGGTCCGCGATGCCGGCACGGGCACCGGCCGCCATATTCATCAATTTGTCGTGAATTGTTGCATCGCTCATCGTTGTCTCCTGATTGTGGGGCTGACGTTTACCTACTCTTGTGTGCGGAGCCCGTTCGCAGCATCAGCTCCATCTGCTGTGCAATCTGCAGCAGCGCACCGTCGTCGCCAGGCTTCGCGACGATCTGCAAGGCAGCGGGAAGGCTGCGCTCGCCGGTCGCCAGGGGAATCGAAATGGCAGGAAATCCCGCGACATTGAGCGGTGCGGTGTAGGTCATCAGCGCCTCGCGGACCGTGCCGGTCCAGGCGCCAATGCTGACGGTTCCGGCATCGAGATGCGGTGCGGTGCAGGGGCATGTCGGCAGCACGAGATAGTCAACCGTCGACATCACCTCGTGCAGCCTTGCCGTGAAATCTCTCCTGGCCTGCTGCGCCACCGCATAGGCGCGCAGGTCCATGGCTTCGGCGCGCTTCAGCCGGTCGACGGTTTCCGGGTTGTAGTGCGTCGAGATACAGCCCCAGTCGTTTCGCCGGAAATGCTCGATGCCGCCTTCGATCAGGACGATGCTCGCGAAGGCATCGAATACCGCATCGAACAGACCGGACGTGCCGACGCTCATGCAGGCAAAGTCTTGCGCCAGCCGCTTTATCGCGCCGTCAAATGCCGCGGCAACTTCCGGGCTAAGCGGAACCGGTGCGATGTCACGAATGACGCCCAGCCGTGCGGACAGCCACGCATCGCTCTCGGGAACCTTGATGTCAATGGCATCGGCGAGCAACAGCACGTCGTCGACCTGCTCGCCGAGCAGGCCAACGTGGTCGCAAGTGGGCGCCAGGGGAAACACGCCGCGCGTCGATAACGTGCCGAGCGTGGGCTTGTATCCGACGACGCCACACAGCGCGGCGGGAATCCGGACCGAGCCGCCGGTATCCGTGCCCACGCCCGCCGTGATGGCACCGTGCGCAATCGCCGCCGCGGCGCCACCACTGGAACCCCCGGGTATGCGCGCATGGTCCAGCGGATTCAGGGTGGCGCCGAACCTGGCGCTGGCGGTTGTCACGCCCCACGCGAATTCGTGGGTCGTGGTCTTGCCGATGATGATCGCGCCGCGCTCCACCAGAGTCTTCACGATGTCCGCATCGGCGGCTGGCACATGACCGAGATAGGCTGCGGAACCGTAGCGGGTCTCCATGCCCCTGGTGTCGATCAGATCCTTGACCGCAATGGGCAGTCCTTCCAGTGGCCGCGGCCGGCGTTCGCCATAGCGGCGATCGCTTTCCGCCGCCGCCTTCAACGCACGGTCCCAATCGATCGCCGAGAATGCATTGAGCAGCCGCTTGCTGGCTTCCGCGCGTTCGAGTGCCTGCTCCGTCAATGCCGTCGCCGTGATCTGCCGCGTGGCAAGGGCATCCAGCGTGTCGCGCAAGCCCATGGCATGCGGGGCCGTCGTTCGGGATGGGCGTCGGCTGCCGTGCTGATCGAGCGACGCGACAGCCGTCGGTAGTATGTCGTGGCCAGAGAAGATCGCGTCTTGTGGCTGGCAGTTCAGCTGGTTCATGTTTTCCACTCCAGGGTGGCGTTGCGGTTGGCTTATCCCTGGTTGGAAACGATAGGTTGATCGGCTCGGCCTTGGAAGCTGGCTGGCGCCGAACGCAGCGTCCATGAATACGGAACGCCTGGCGGGCCACACGGGGCGTGGTCCGCATAGCATTGGAGGCGGAGGAGGTAGTGCCGGGTCAGCGGCCGTCGAACGCCGTGACCTTGGGCAGTTCTACGGCAAGGAAATCGACCAGCGACCGCACCGCGGGAAGCAGTCCGGTCCGATAGGGCATGAGGGCGGAGATGCGCGCATCCGCGGCGATCCAGCCCGGCAGTACCTGCCGCAGCACGCCAGCCTGCAGCTCGGACCGGCAGATATACCCGGGCAAGGCTGCCACGCCAACGTTGGCGCAGGCTGCCTCCTTCAGGGACATCATGCTGTTGCTCTGGAATCTTGGCTCGATCGGGACGGTGACGAGCCTGCCCTGGGGGCCGCGCAGTTGCCACTGCAGCGGCCCCTTGCGCACCATCGAGACGATGGCATGGGATGCAAGTTGCTCCGGTTCCTCCAGGCGTGGCATCCGTTCGAGGTAGTCGGCACCGGCAAACAGGTACCATGGCGCCCGGACAATGGGCCGTTGGACCAGGTTCGAATCCTGCAGTGCCGAGGTATGTCCGCGCAGCGCGAGGTCGAAGCCCTCGCCGACAACGTCGACAAGCCTGTCCGTGGCGATTTCCACGATGCTGACCTTGGGATGGCTGCTCAGGAACGTCGGCAGGACCTGGCGCAGCGCAAACTGCGCAAGCTCGACCGCTACCGTCACGCGGATGATCCCGCTGGGCTCCGCGAGCCTCTGGCGCATTGCCTGTTCCGCGACGTCTGCGCTCTGCAGCAAGGCGACAGCGTACTGGTAGAACTCAGCGCCTACGTCGGTCAAGGCAAACTGGCGCGAGGTCCGGTTGATCAGGCGAACGCCCAGCGAAGCCTCCAGCTCCTTGACCCTGTGACTTAACGTGGACTTGGGCAGCCCCAGGCTGTTGCCGGCAGACGTAAAGCCCCCGCGGTCGACCACTTGCACGAAGTGAAAAACGTCTTTCAGGTCCAGCATCGGGCTGCCTTGGTAACGGTTGGGTCGGGGCCAATGGCGTGTGCTTTCCATCGCATGGTACTGCAAGGGGTGCGCACAGTGCCACGGTTGGGCCCCCAATGACCGCCATTGCCGTGGCCGGCGCCCGCTCGCGCCACGACCGCCCGAATCCCACCGATCGCGGCAAACCTGGCAGCAAACGACACTACGTCGGCGTAAACCGCGAGCGCACGCATGCGCAGCTTGCCGGGTTCGGCAAGCCGCGTATTCGCTTCGAACCTCGCCGCATTCCGATCAAAGCGGGAAGGACAGTTCAATCCAGAATTTGCTGCCTTGTGGCCGATTCTGCACGTCGAACTCGCGCTGGTACTTGAACGCAATGCCAGCCGCCGGCGACCACATGTATCGTAGTTGCGGCCCGATCGCGACAGCTTTTCCGCGAAACCCATCCCCTGGGACGGGCGCACCATTGACCTTGTCATCGGTGAACTGCTTCAGCAGATATCCCTGAAGTCCGAGCTGGAACTTGCTGTTCAGCGAATAGCCAACAAGATACTCAAGTGCTGCAACAGCGCCAGAGTGATATCGAGTCGCTGAATTCGGTGAACTGAACTCTACCGACATGGTGGTAGAGACTTCAACTGCGGGCGTGGGGAACCATGTCGTACTGAGTTGCGGCGTCAGCGCATATACATTGCGGCCAGTGTTCGCCACTCGGTTCGCGGAGTAGGACCCGCTCGGCACTGAAATTTCGGTGGTGAGGTAGGCGAAGAGTGATCGCGATAGATTTGAATAACCGATGTAGAACGGCTCAACGATGATGTCTCCAATTCCATTGCGCTTGTCGCTGCCGCCCGGCGTGTCCGCCCGAACATGAACGAGCGGGACGATTACACCACTAGACAGGGTAAAGGGGCCTAAGGTAGTGCCCCAGGTGTGAACGAAACGCGGGGCATCAATAAACGCGTTCAACTGGAACCCGGGCAGGAGACTTTCTCCATGCGGGCCAGCGAACTTTCCGGCATCGTAGTAGAGCGTGTAGTTGTAGAACTGGGTTTCACCAGGCGGTGGCAAGATTCCATTCAATACGGTATTGACGCCAATAGGGTAACTGGTCTGGCCATTCTCGGTTGCCTCGACATTCGAGGCCAGCAAGCATGCGAGCGCAACCACCGCCAGAAATCTCGCGGGCACTTTAATCATGTCTCCTCCGTCTCTCTATATTTTCTTTCTCGGCTGAGGGCTCCGGGCATCCGGATCAGCCGGTTGAGCGCGCCTACGCTGACTATTCGACACCTCCGCAACTTGCCGAAACTCGCTAACGATGGCTATCGCTTATTCGCGCTTTTCCAGGCCAACGAGCGACCTGGACGGCTCCGCGTGTCAGCCATCGACGAACGAGACGAACTCGTCCAGGTCCATCTTGCCCAGCTCCATGTTGTTTTCCGGGAAGCTGTTGTCTGCATAGCCGAGTGACATTCCGGCCACGATCATCTCCCCGTCGGGAATGGCGAGGCCTTCACGAAGGACGGCCGATTGCAGCGACCAGATCTGCTGCGGGCAGGTGTCCAGCCCCCGGGCGCGCGCGGCCAGCATGATGTTCTGGAGAAAGCAGCCGTAGCAGATGAAGCTGGCCCATTCCAGGCGCCGGTCCATGGTGAAGATCAGTCCCACCGGCGCATCGAAGAACCGGAACTGCCGTTCGACGTCGCGCCGGCGCCCGACGAGATCGCTCCTGTGCACGCCCTGCGCATCGCCCAGCGTCCCGCGAAACGTATTGAAGCGCGACGAGTATGGCGCCGGCAATTCCTTTGGAAAGAACGGGTAGTCGGGCGTCAGTCCCTCAGGATCGGCGCGATACGCCTCGACCGCGGCTCCCGCAATCTTCTCGCGCGCCTTTCCGGTCAGCACATGGCAGCGCCAGGGTTGCGTGTTGCTCGAACTCGGCGCGTATTTCGCGACCGACAGGATGTCCCTGACAGTCTCGATCGGCACCGGCTGGTCAAGGAAGCCGCGCTTGCTGTGGCGTCCGCGGATCAGCGCTTCTGTAATCTGGATTGCCTCCATCTTCATGTCTCCGTTCTAGTGGTGGGGGTCGCTACGGTGGAAAGGATCATAGACACGTCCCCTGCCTTGTGAAGACGGCAAAACTTGAAAGCTTCGTCCGGAAACAACGAACGACAGGCCCCATTCGCATATGTGCGGCGTCCAAAATCCTGGACGCTCTGTTCTCAAATCCCGCGCGCACGCGCGAACCCGATTCGCCTATCTTCCTACTCGGGATCGGAGCCCCCGATCGCATACGAAAACATGGTGGAGAAGTGGAATGAACCAGTTGAAATGCTTGCCGCAGGAAGAGATTGTGTGGGGACACGACGTGCTGAAAGCCGTCGCCCCCTCCATGGGGAACTACGGCATCCGCCGTCCGATGACGTTCACGGTGGAATTCCTTGAGGCATTGAACCGCGAGCACCTGCAGCCTGCCATCGCCGACGGCGTGGGCACCTTCACCGGGCTGCCGCCGCATTTGCCAGACTTCGCCGTACGCGACGGACTGCGTGCATGCATCGAGGCCAATGCGGGATCGATCATCGCCCTCGGCGGCGGCTCTGTACTCGATGCCGCGAAGGCAGTCTCCTACCGGCATTTCCAGCAGACAGGCAGCTACCTGCCGATTGCCGCGATTCCGACGACCCTGTCGGGTTCGGAGTTCTCCCACTACTTCGGCGTGACGGAAACGGACGGTCCCCAGAAGTTCAAGCGCAGTTATGCCGTGCGCGAGACGACGCCCAGGCTGGTGGTGATCGATCCCCGGATGATCGTCGGCACGCCACGTATGCTGCTGCTGAGTTCGGCCATCAAGGGGATCGACCATGCGGTGGAAGGCATGCGCCGGGTCGACGTGGATCACCCTCACGCCATCCTGGCCGCCAGGGGCGTGGAGCGCTTCCTTGCCGTGCTGGAGAAGTGGCCGCGCAAGCTCGAAACGCGCGAGGCCATCGCGGGCGGCCACGTCTCGACCGACGACCTGTTGCAGCTCCAGCTCGCCGCATGGCAGTGCTACTTCTACCCTGCTTCGGTCATCTACGGCCTGAGCCATCGCATCGGGCACATCCTCGGCGGGACGTTCGGGGTTCCGCACAGCGTGACATCGTGCATTGCGCTGGCGCCCGTTATCCGCGCCTGCGCCGACGCCTATGGCCGAAAGCTCGAGATTTTCTCAACGGACCGTGGCGGCCGCACGCCCGCCGCATGCCTCGCTGACCGCATCGAGGCAGCCGTGGACGCACTGGAATTGCCGAGCCGGCTAGGCGACCTCGATTTCGACCGGGCGAAGCTTCCCGAGATGGCGGCCCTGCTCAAGCAGAACTATCCCTCCGAGGTCGGCGACCTTGGCGAGGATGCCGGCACGAAGCTGGATGCGCTGTTGGAGAGCCTGTGGTAATGACCGGCCGGCCATCCGGCAGCTTCCCGCCCCCCGATGCCCTGATCACCGCGACCGGCCCGACGCCGATGCAGTCGATGCTGCAGACCGTCGCCGTTCCACAGAACTTGCCTGACCCCACCACCACGAGGAGACCAAAGTGAACGATACCGTCAAGCCCGCATCCCCGGCGCCGGCCGGAACCCCGGCCGGGCATACGCCATACAGCGACTGGTTACAGACAGACGTGCTCCACTCGCTGCAGCGCCCGGTCAGCGATCATCCCGGCGAGCACGCCTGGATCGTATCGGCCCAGGTGTCCGAGCTCTACTGGATGCTAATCATCAAGGAAATAGAGGCCGCGCAGGCGCAATTGCGTGCCGATGACCTGAGCGGCGCCTGCCGGACGCTGCGGCGCGTGGTCGCCCACCACGAGCCGCTCAATGCCACATGGCGCTCCATCGCGTGGATGACGCCTGTCGACCTGCTCGCCATCCTGTCCTGCGTTGGCCCGAAGTACGGCAAGGACACCGCCCTCCAGGGCTGGACGTACCGGCAGATGGTCTACCTGCTCGGCATCAAGCAGGGAGAGCACCTGCAGCACTTCCTGCCGCAACCCCGGCGCTGGGAACAACTCAGCAAGGCGCTGGCAGAGCCGAGCCTGTATGACGACGTGCTCGCCCACCTGGGCCGCAAGGGCTTCGCCGTGCCGGCGGTGGTACTCGACCGCGATTTCAGCGTGCCCTACACGCCGGACAAGGTGGTCGAGAACGTCTGGCGCGAGGTCTATGCCGACCCGGACCAGCACCGGGAACTGCAGCAGCTCGGCGAGACGCTGGCCGACATCGCGGAGGGATTCTCCGCGTGGAAGCACCTGCACCTGATGGCAACGCGCCGGACGTTCGGCGCCCGGCCAGCCTACTTCGGCACCGAGGGCATTGCCTGGCTCCTGCCGACCATGAACGAGATCCCATTCCCGGAACTCTGGTCTGCGCGCGGCTTCATCGGCGATCCGCCTGCGGTGTGTCCGCACGCGCGCGGCCAGGGAAATGCCCGGGCTGCGGAGTGACACGCTCAGGACGGTCATGGCAAGGGTCAACAATCACAAGATTGCGGCGCTCGCGTCCATGACGCGTCAATCATGCCGGGGACGCAGGACTTGTTGCCGCCTGGCCTGAGTGGTTGCCATGCCATCGTGCCACCGGCCTGTGCCGGTGCAAAAAGAAGGGCGGAGACTGCGAATCTCCGCCCTTTTTTACCATCAGGCTTCTACTTTCAGGCTGCCACGTGCTGCGGCTGGACGTGCAAGGCGCGGGCGACGGTCGTCACCCTGCGGCCCTGGAACCGGGCAACCGCCAGGTGATCGTCGTCGGGCTTCACGGCGTCACGCTGCGAGACGTGCGTCGCGCCGTACGGAGTACCTGCCTTGAACATCGCCGCGTCGGCATAGCCCAGCGGCACGATGATCAGGCCCAGGTGCGCCATGGGCGCATAGGTTGCCAGCAGCGTGGCCTCATTGCCGCCGTGGCGCGAGGACGTCGAGCCGAAGACCGAGCCCACCTTGCCATTGAGTTTTCCCGCAAACCAGAGGCCGCCGAGCCCGTCGATATACGCTTTAAGTTCGGACGAGATCGACCCGAACCGCGTCGGCGTGCCGAACACGATGGCGTCAGCCCACTCGGCATCGGCTTCGGTCGGCGCCTCGTATTTCGCGTTCATCTCCGTGGCGTTCTCGAGCCAGCCCGGCGCCTGCCGCATCACGTCGGGGCCGACAACCTCCCGCACACGCCGCATGCGGATTTCTGCGCCAGCCTCGAGGGCCCCCTCGGCGACAGCCTTGGCCAGCATCTCGGTGGAGCTGTTTCGTGAGTAGAAAACTATCAGTACTTTCGGTTTTTGCATGGTGATTCCCGGCAACGTCATACAGAGATGGGCTCGAGCCGGCCCAGCAGCTCGTCCTTGCGCTCCGCCAGCCACGGCGGGAGCTGGAACTCCTCGCCAAAATGGCCGGGCTCTTCATCGATCGCGAAGCCGATGTCGGTGGTGGTCGCCTCGAACATCACGCCGCCGGGCATCTTGAAGTACATCGAACGGAAGTAGTTGCGGTGCACCGATTCGGACGTATCGATGTAGCCCAGGGCAAACATTCTCTCCTTCAGGATCGCCTGCTGCTCCACGTTGTCCACCGCGAAGGCCACATGGTGGACCGTGCCTTCGCCGTAGATCGACGAACCCTGGTGCCGTTCCGGCTCATGCAGGAACTCGACGAGCATGCCCGGGCCGCCGTTGTACGTCTCGAAGCGATAGTAGGATCCCGCCTGGCCTGCGTTCCGGAAACCGAGAGCTTCGCTCATGAAGCGGATCGATTCGTCGACTTCCCGCAGCGACAGCGTGATGCTGTGGACGCCGCGGATGGCATGGGCTTCGGGGATATCGCTGGCCACGCAAGCCGGACGCGAATCGAGATCCGTTTCGACAAGATCGAACTCGATGCCGCACGGATGCTGGAATCGCTGGCGGCGCTCTCCGAAGCGCTCGACGATCTCGCTGTCATACGGGACGTCCATGGCATCGAAGCGGCTGCGCCAGAATTCGAGCGAGTCCTTGGGAACCGAGTAGTTGATGACCCGCACCTGGCCCGATCCCGGACGCGCCATGACACCCCGCTGACGGAACGGGAACGACGTCACCAGGGTCCCAGGATCGCCGTTCGCGTTGCCGTAGTAAAGGTGGTAGATGGGATCCTCGCCGTCGAGAAGCACGGTCTTCTTCACGAGGCTCTGCCCGAGCAGCTTGACGTAGAAGTCCACATCCTCCTGTGCGTGCCTCACGCCGAGGGTCAGATGATGAAATCCCTTGAGCATTAACATTGTCCTCTCCAGTTTGAAACAGACATGTGGAAACAGCGCATAGCCGCTCCTGTGCAACAGCTTATGACGGCAGATACCGATTGGGCAGCCGTCACAGGTTGTACGCAGGGTTCGGCAAACTTGGACAATGCCGCCCCGAGAGGCGTAGTGCGCGCGGTGGCGCCGGAGGGAGCAATTCCCGAGGCTGTCGGGGCGCAGATGCGCCAGAACGCCAAGGCTTGCCTGGGTGGCAGTGGGCGCCAGCGCTGGAGCATGATCGGACGTCGCGCCCCCCCCGCAACGAAGGCCGCTGGCATCGGAATGGCCGGCGGTTTCCATGTCATGCTCGACTGATCGGTGTAGACAAAGGCGCAACGACGCACCAATATTGCCGGCAATGACCCACACCGAAACTCAGGAGAATCCATGTCCTTTACGCGGTGGAAGCACAAAGCCTCCCACATCCTCAAATCGTCCGCCTTCATCGTCGTTGCCGCCTCGATCCACCCCCATGCCGCTTTCGCCGCCGACAGTGCCCACCGCGACGCCTTCTTCTGGCTCGGCGAGATCAACAAGGCATCTGCCGTCATCAATACCGACGAAGGCCTGCTAGACAAGCCTCTGGCGCCGAAGGTCGCCAAAGGGATTGCAACCGTGCTGGCCAACGGCGATAAGCCCGGCGGCAAGCGCCCTGCGACCGTGATTACCTTCGAGCCGCTGATGATCCAGGCGGCAGGCCAGGAGGTCACCCTGCTGCACGCCGGCCGCTCCAGCCAGGACATGCTTGCCACGGTGCGCGCGGCGATGCTGCGCGAAAACGTGCTGTCGCTGGCTGATCAACTGAACAAGACATCCGCCTTGATCGTTGGACTGGCCAGGCAGCATGCCGGCACCATCGTGCCAAACTACACGAACGGGGTGGCTGCGCAGCCGAACAGTTACGGGCATTATTTGCTGGGTATTGCCGCGGGGCTCGACCGCGATGCGGAGCGAATCCGTGAAGCCTATCGCCGCATCGACCGCTCGCCGATGGGCACCACCGTGCTGAATGGGACCGGCTGGCCCCTGAATCGTACGAGGATGGCGGGCTACCTCGGATTTTCCGCACTGGTCGACAACGCCTATGACGCGTCGCAGATCAGTGCAGTGGATCTTCCGGTCGAGGTAGCGTCGATCGTAACCAGCATCGCATTGCACGCCGGGAGCTTTATCGAGGATGTGATGACACAGTATGCCCAGCCGCGTCCGTGGATTCTCCTCCGGGAAGGCGGCGGCAATACATATATATCGAGCGCGATGCCACAGAAGCACAATCCTGGACTGCTGAACTCCACGCGGGAACGCGCCTCGACCGCACTGACGCTGGCGATGGGTCCGGTAATGCGGGCACATAACCTGCCGCCTGGCATGTCCGATGCCAAGGACGCCGTCGTGAATGGTGAGATGGTCGACAGCGCGATTCGGGTTTTGCAGGGTTGGGACAGGGTCATGCAAGCACTGGTCATCGACCCGCAGCGTGCGCTGCAGGAACTGGACCGCGACTGGACCTCGTCGCAGGAACTGGCCGACGAACTCATGCGCAAGTACAAGCTACCGTTCCGCATCGGACATCATTTCGCCTCGGAGCTCGTCGACTACGCGAAGGCGCACGACATCCGGCCGAGCGCATTTCCCTACGCGGAGGCTCGTCGCATTTATGCCGAGTCCGTGCGTGGCTACAGCAGCAACACTGACTTCCCGATGACCGAAACCGAGTTTCGCGCGGCACTGGATCCGGTTGCGATCGTCAACCACCGCGTCACGAGCGGGGGACCGCAACCTTCGGAGATGGCACGCATGCTGAAGGAGGCAGACCAGCGACTTGCGCAGCAGGATGCCTGGATCAAGGGAATGCGCGGCAGCATTGACGCGTCATTGGCGCGACTGGACCGCGATTTCAGCAAGCTTCTGAAGTAAGGGTATGAGGACTACCCGCGCGCGGGTAACGCTTCGCTTGCCTCATCAGACCTGCTGAGGCCGGGCACCGTTGTGCCCCAGCCCGCAAGCGGAACCCTCTCCGCGTCAATCGCCGCGCGCCGCCGGCGCGCCTGGGCTCACGTCGAAGGGGCCGAGTCCATCCCATAGCTCAGGGGGGCACTCGCGGCGGCGATCGCGGCCGGCACCTGCCGCCGCAGCCATGCGTGCGCCGGGTCGGCCGCGTGGCGCGGATGCCATGCCATGACCACCGTCTCGCCGCGCGGCAGGAACGGCAGCGGCACCACCACGAGGCCGAGGCCGGGCGCCATCGCCCGCGCCAGTCGCTCGCTGAGCGTGGCGACAAAGTCGCCCCGTGCGGCGATGACGGGCGCCGCGCTGGCGTGCGCCACGGTGAGCACGACGCGCCGCGCCAGGCCAAGCGCGGCCAGCGCGTCGTCGACTGCCGATGGCGCCCCGGCGCGGCGCTGCACGTCAATGTGCGACTGTGCCGCGTAGCGGCGCGCGGTCGCAGGGCGGGCGGCGAACGGATGCCCGGCGCGCACGACCGCGATCAGCGCTTGGGGGAAGAGGTCGACGGCTTCGATCTCCGGCTCTCGCGGCCTGAACGTACCGATGTCGAGGTCGACGCGACCGTCGCGCAGCGCACCGTCGTCGTCCTGTGTCTCGGTCACGAAGCGTAACTGGGCGCGCGGCATCTCTGCCGCCAGTGCGGCGCCGAGGGCACCGCCGAAGGCGATCGCGAAGCCGTCCGGCGCGCGCACGACGAAGCTCCGCTCAGTGTCCGCCAAGTCGTCCCCGCGCGGCGCCTGCACCAGCGCCGCGGCCTGCGCAATCCACTGCGCCACCGGCTCGCGCAGCGCCACGGCACGCGGCGTGGGCACCAGGCGCCGGCCAGCGCGCACCAGGAGCGGATCGCCAGTGAGTTCGCGCAGGCGCGCAAGCGCGTGGCTGGTCGCCGGCACGCTCAGGTGAAGCCGTTCGGCGGCACCGGTGACGCTTCCGGCGGCCAGCAGCGCGTCAAGCGTGCGCAGCAGGTTCAGGTCATATGTTTTCATGCTGTGCAATATTGGCTTCAGAACATTGCACTGGTCAAGTGGGTCCGGCAGATCCAGACTAGTCAATATGACTCCCCTGGAGGGCAAGAGGGCTGGCCCGCCGCGAGGAATCTAACGCGGGTTAGCATCACTGCCAGAGCCGCATGGTGTGGACAGTGCCACACCCGGCGATTTCCAGCACGGAGGCCAGCATGGAACACGATATCACTTTGTATGTCGGGTTGGATGTCCATAAGGACTCGATCACGGTCGCCTATGCACTCGGCATGGGTGAGGTCGAGCTGCTTGGCAAGATCGGTACCTCGAAGGCCGATATAGACCGCCTGTGCAAGCGCCTGCAGTCCAAAGCGCGCCGGATCCGCATCGTCTACGAGGCCGGCCCCTGCGGCTATGGCCTTTACCGACAGCTTGCAGGGAAGGGATTTGAGTGCATGGTGTGCGCGCCGTCGCTGATCCCGAGGAAGCCCGGCGAGCGCGTCAAGACCGATCGGCGCGATGCGGTCAAACTGGTGCGATCGCTGCGCGCCGGTGACCTCTCGGCCGTGTACGTGCCCAGCGTCGAAGACGAAGCATTCCGGGATCTGTCCCGCGCGTGGGTCAGCGCCAAGGACGATCTGAAGCGGGCCCGACAAAGGCTAAAGGCCTTTCTGCTCTCGCACGGTGTCCGCTACACCGGCAGAGCCGACTGGGGACCAGCGCACCGCCGCTGGATTAGTGCCTTTGCCTTCGATGCCGTGTGGCAACAACTTGCCTTTGACGAATATCGACGTGCCATCGAGGATCGGCTCGCGCAATGCAGCCGTCTCGAGGCGGCCTTGCGCGAAGCCGTGGTCAACTGGCGCTTCTATCCGGCCGTACTCGGCTTGCAGGCCATGCGCGGCGTGCAGTTCACCACCGCGATAGGCATGCTCGCCGAATTGGGCGATCTCTCGCGCTTCGCGCATCCGCGCCAACTGATGGCCTGGCTTGGCGTCGCACCCTCCGAACACTCATCGGGGGACAAGCGGCGCCAAGGCAGCATCACCAAGAACGGCAATAGCTATGCAAGAAAGCTGCTGATCGAAGCCGCCTGGAGTTACCGGCACCCGGCACGGGTGAGCCCCGAGATTCAGCGCCGGCACGAAGGCATTCCCAAGGCCATCGTTGACCGGTCCTGGGACGCCCAGGTTCGACTGTGCCGGCGCTATCGGAAACTTGCCGCGCGCGGCAAGAACCCGAACATTGCGGTGGTTGCGGTGGCCCGCGAACTCAGCGGGTTCATCTGGGACATCAGCCAGCTCGCCATGTCGCTTGCCGTACCGAATCAGGCGCAGACAACCTAACCCAGCGCCCGATATCAACCTATCTGACACCTACGGTAGAAGCCAGTTTCCTGAAGGCGGCGTAGCCCGGCACACGAGCAACCCGCGCGATGGCTAAGCAATGGATTTGATCCGACTTGCGGCACTAGATAGCGGCAGGCTCATTGGGCGGACCTCTGTAATGCGGTAACCAACCCGCGGATATCAGCGTGATCCACCGTCGAGACTTACTGCTACGTCGCCCTCAGGAAATTGAATGGAGGAACAACATCCAACTGTGAAACTAAATCAAACCAATCTCGATTGACACGGGGAGTCATATCAGCCCCATCACGCCCCTCCTTCCGCCGCCACGACCCGCATTGCCACCTCAGCGGCGGTGCGGTCCCAGCGCGGCAGACGGTTGGCGTGCACTCGACCAAGGCGATCGCGGGCGAGCTGCCGTGTCGCGCGAACTGCGATTTCTCGATGGCTGTCGCATGTGCAGTATGCAGCGCCGATCCCACCCGAGCTCTTTCATCACTACCTGATTCCCAAGGATACGTTATGGCCACCGTTTCAAAACACGACTCCCCCATCCTCGTGACCGGCGCCGCCGGCGCG
Source organism: Cupriavidus sp. LA-1 (assembly GCF_055385985.1). Classification (NCBI taxonomy): domain Bacteria; kingdom Pseudomonadati; phylum Pseudomonadota; class Betaproteobacteria; order Burkholderiales; family Burkholderiaceae; genus Cupriavidus; species Cupriavidus sp. LA-1. The sequence goes on from NZ_AP031387.1 coordinate 2,360,237, forward strand.
GTCGGCGCCATCGGCCGCAGCGTCACCGAGATGCTGCTGGCCCAGGGCTACAAGGTGCGCGCCATGGTGCGACGAGAGGACACCCGCGCCGAAGGCCTTCGCCGCCTCGGCGCCGAGGTGGTCGTGGGCGACCTGACCGACCTCGCCTCGGTGCACCGCGCCGTCGAGGGCTGCAAGCGCATCTACTTCGGCATGTCGGTCTCCGCAGCCTATCTCGAGGCCACCGTCAACATCGCCGCGGTCGCCCGCCACCATGGCGTCGAGGCCATCGTGAACATGTCGCAGATGACGGTCACGCAGATGAGCATTACCGAGACTACCGACAGTCCCCAGCACAAACTGCACTGGCTCGCCGAGCAGGCGCTCTCATGGTCCGGCCTGCCGGTCGTCACGATACGGCCGACGGTATTCCTGGAGGGCTTCTTCCAGTTGCTCGCCGCAGCGGGCGTGCGCGACAGCGATGCGCTTGTGCTGCCGCTCGGCGGCGGCCGCACCGCGCCCATCTCCGCGTTGGACGTCGCGTTCGCTGTCGCCTTGGTGCTGGACGAGCCCGCTCCGCACCTCGGTCGCACGTACAACCTCACGGGACACGAGTCGGCCGACCTGACGCACTTTGCGAAGGTCTTCTCCGACGCGCTCGGGCGCACGATCACCTACCGCGATGTGCCGGTCGACGCCTGGATCGGCAAACTGCGCGAGGCCGGTGTTCCGGCTCACCTGCTGGCCCACTTCGCCGCAATGGCGCGCCTGCACCAACAGGGCCGCTACGACCGCATGACGGACGACTTCACGCGGATGACAGGCCGTGCGCCGATGAGCATGCGCGAGTTCGTCCAAACCCACGCCGCGGCGTTCACACGGCACACGATGACCGCCTGAATGAGGCCCACGCATCCGACTATCTGTCTGCGCCCGGCCATCGTCGGGCGGTTCTCTTCTTCTTAGCTTACAAAAGATTATGTCCGCTACTCTTGCTGGTCCGGCCGAGAAGATTTCTCCTCCTGACAACCTGCCGGCCAACAGACTGCTCCACGGTCCGTTGTTGCCAAATTTGATCCGCCTGGCCTTGCCGACGGTCGCAGTGCTGTTCATGACGACCTTCGTCAGTGTCGCCGAGACCTATTTTGTCAGCTCACTGGGCCTGAAGGCGATCGCCGCCGCATCCCTGGTGGTTCCCGTCATGGTGATGATGACCACGCTGGCGAGTGCCGGCATCGGCGGCGGCGTATCGTCGGCCATCGCCCGCGCCACCGGCGCCCGCCGCCAGGACGAGGCGGCAAGCCTGGCCTGGCATGCGGTAGTCATCGGCGCCGCAGCAGGCGGACTGTCCTCCCTGGCGGTGCTGCTGGCCGGCCCGGCACTGTACCGCAGCCTTGGCGGCAGCGGACCATCGCTGGACCAGGCGGTACTCTACTCCGACATCCTGTTCGGAGGCGCGATCCCGTTCTGGATACTGCTGCTGCAGGCGGCGCTGCGCGGAGCCGGCAACGTCAAGGTGCCGGCGACGATCATACTGGGCGGCGCGGTCGCCGGCCTGATACTCTCACCGGTGCTGATCAATGGCTGGCTGGATGCGCCGCGCATGGGCGTGGCGGGCGCCGGCGTCGCCCAGGTACTGTGCAATATCGCCGCGCTCGGCGTGGTGGTCGTCTACATGCGTTCGCCCTCGTCGACGCTGCGCCTGCGCCGCTATCCGCTGCAGCGCAAGCATTTCAGTGCGATCCTCGGCGTCGGCCTGTTGTCGTCGATCAACGCCGTCATGTCGGCCATATCAGCCAATGCGCTGACCGCTGCGGCCGGTGCCGTGAGCGTCGCCGCCATCGCCGGCTATGGCATTGCCTCCCGCCTCGAGCTGCTGCTGGTACCGGTGATGTTCGGATTCGGAACTGCCGCGATCACGCTGGTAGGCGCGAACCTGGGTGCAGGCAACGTGGTGCGTGCCCGGCGCGTGGCGATCGTGAACTTACTGCTTGTTGCAGGCGTGGTTGGCCTGGGCGGACTGGTTGTCTCGCTCTTCCCGCAATTCTGGCTGGGCTTGTTTACCAGCGATAGGGCCGTGATGGCGGTCGGCGCACAATACCTGCACGCAATAGCGCCTCTGTATGCGGTGATCGGCGTGATTTTCGAGCTCTACTTTGCAGGTCAGGGGGCGCAACGCATCCTCTGGCCGCTGACCGCAAGCGTGGTGCGCTGCGTATTTGCGCTGGCCGCCATGGTGCTGGTCCTGCAAGGCTACGCGAGCCTGCACACTGCTTTCGTACTGGTGGCCGTCAGCATTGCCTTGGCGGCGACCATCAGTCTGGTTGGATTTCTGCGGACCCGCTGGGACCGCTAGACACCAGGGCATTGGCCGGCCCGCTCAACTGGTCGCGTATACCGACGTCGACCGGCGCCTGCGAGTATTCATACATCCGCTGGCCAACTGCTCATGAATCTTGCGTATTGCAAGTTTCCCACTCAAACAGGGGATTTCAGATGCACCTCATCCAAAAGATTACTCATTTGTCCATCCGATACGATTCAGGGTTGAACACTGCCAGCGACCCCACGACCGTCGCTTGAGCAGGCGACACATCTCTTCATACGCCTCGGTACTTGCATTAAGCAGCACCAGGACGCCGGGCGGAGCGGGCCTGTTCGAAGCTCACCGACTACAACCGGCTCGACAAGGGCGGGCATTTCTTGGCATGGGAGCAGCCCAGCCCTCTTTCACTGCATCTGCGCCGCCTTGCGCTCCGTCAGGAGTTTCTGAATCTCGGCTTCCGTCTCCTTGTACCGTCCCTCGCCGTAGTGCTGATAGACGATGCGGCCGCTGGCATCGATCAGGTACGTAGCGGGCCAGTACTGGTTGCGGAACGCTGACCATGTTGCATACATGTTGTCCTACGCCACGGGATAGCGGATGTCGAACCGCTTGATTGCTGCCTGCACGTTGTCCGTCGATCTCTCGAACGGAAACTCCGGCGTGTGCACGCCCACGACTACCAGCCCCTGATCCTTGTACTTTTCGTGCCACTGCTTGACGTACGGCAGCGTGTTCACGCAGTTGATGCAAGAGTACGTCCAGAAATCCACCAGCACTACCTTGCCGCGCAGTTGCTGCATCGTCAGCGGTTCCGAATTGAACCAGTGGTCGATGTTCGCAAACTCCGGGGCCTTGCCCTGATCACCCACCTTGGGGCCCTCTGCAATGGCGCCGGTGCCGAAAGCATAGATCGCAGCAATGCCTGCTGCGGCCAGGATGGCACGAATAACGTTACGCATGATTCAGGCTTCAGAGTTTGGATAACTTGCCCCCCCGTTCGCACGGCGAGCGAGGGGGCAAGGATCAGACCAGGATGGTTTCGATATGGACATTGCCATGCAGCGCCTTCGAGTACGGGCACGTGCGGTGCGCGGTGTCTACCAGCGCCTTAGCCACCTCTCGTTCGATACCGGGGATGTGCACGCGCAGCCGTGCCTGCAGCAAGTACTCGGTGCCGGCAGTACCCAGGTCAACTTCCGTATCCACCGACAAGTCCTCCGGCATTTTGATCTTCTGCTTGCCTGCAGCGAGGCCGATGGCACCGATGAAGCATGCCGACCAGCCGGCGGCCAGCAATTGTTCCGGGTTGGTCCCCTGCCCCTTGCTGCCCGGGGACGACAGTGCGATATCGAGCCTGCCATCATCGCTGCGAGCGGTACCATCGCGGCCGCCGGACGTGATGTGGACCTTGCCGGTGTACAGGACTTTCTCGATGCGGGTCATGACGCGCTCCTTCTACAGTTCAATGGGTGTTCAATAGCGGATTGGCGGGGATTGCACGCGGTGCGGCGATCAGGCGTAGGCGCCGTCGAGGTACGGATCGACCTTGCGGGCCGGATCGGCCGACACACCGGTGCGGTCCAGGCCAGCGACGGTATGGGCACCGTCGTAGTACGGATCGACGGCGCGGGCCGGATCGGCCGACACGCCGGTGCGGTCCATGCCAGCAATGGTGTGCGCGCCGTCGTAGTACTGGCTGCGCTGGTCCTGCACGGAACGCGCACCTTCCGTGTACGGGTCGCGGGCATCTCTCGACGAACGGGCACCTTCGCTGAATACTTCGTGGGCATCCTGGACGGAGCGAGCGCCCCCCGAGTACGGGTCACGGGCATCGCGGACGGAAGCCTGCGCGCCGGCAGCAGCGGCAACCAGGGCGACGGCGAGGACGAGGCGCTTGGCGTAGGTCTTGGACATGATCAGTTTCCTTTGCATTGATTGGTTTGCGATATGCGGCTTACGTTGCCAGGTATGGCGCAGCAGCGTTTTCGCTTTGTCGGTTGTGCGTTGCGCTGCCATGGAACGTATTTAAGACGGTGTGCGTATCGCGCTCGTAGCGAAATACGGGTCTTAGTGTCAGGTAGCGTATTGGTACCGCCGGCTGATACAAACGCGTACAAAAAGGAAAGGAAACCGCGGGGAAGCGCCCGGCGCCTTCGCGGCGGTTATCCGCTCTCAATCCATAAGCGGCCATTCTCGCCGTCGCGGCGGCGACCAACCCGGCGCCGCCGCATCTGGCATCTCACGCTTTACCCGCCCGCCATCGTCGATCTGGACGGCGTCAAGAAGGCTGGCGAAGACGCGCGGAAATCCGGGAGTTCCGCGCTCGCTCGCCAATACCATCGTCCAATGGCGCCCCTCGTGGCCTGCGGCCTAACATGAGCCATCTGCGCTGGCGTAGGCAGGTGCCAGCCCCTCCATGGCGGGCACCCTGTCAATGCCGGCCCCGTCCGTCCTTCATGGGACCCATCAACGCGGGCGCTTGCAACGTCTCCTCCGGCACCCCCTCCGGTTGCATCGCCCGGCGCCTTGCCGGGGGCATGCCAATCCAGACTCCCGGCCTTTCTATTCAGGCTGCTCCCCGCGATCGGGACCAGGAAGGTCACGTTGGGCGTGCAGAGAATATGCAGGATGACGACGGCGGCCTGCGCAGGCCTTCTCACCCCGGCTGGCTGGCGCCAACGCATCCAAACCGATACCAAGGTACAAGTGCTTTTGCACCTGACTGGCGTTGAAATCTCAATGCAGATCAGGCCGGCCTGTTCCCGCGGCGCGGACCTGTCTTTATGCCACGGCTTCCAACATCCCGTACCGCGATCGCGCGGCCTTGACAAATGCGACCATCGCACTCGAAACATAGGCGTCGCGCCGCCTGATGAAAAGCGTCTCGACATGCGCCTTTTCGGGTGGAAGCTCGTGGATGGCAATCGCGTCCTGCTGGTTCGAGGCCGCGACGACGCTGCGCGGGAGGAGCGTCACCCCGACGCCGCCGGCAACACACGCGAGGATCGCATCCAGCGAACCAAATTCCAGCGGGCTCGCCACCAGCACGCCCATTTCGGCCAGCAGCGCTTCCAGCCGTTGCCGGTATGAACATCCCAGCCGGAACACGATCGTCTTCAACGCCTGCGCCGACTTTAAGGCCTCCAGGGACTTGAAGGTCCTCGGCGTCACCAGCACCAGTTCCTCCTGGAATACCGCCTCGGCATGGAGATCCGCGTGTTCGACCGGGCCGGCAACAAAGGCCGCATCCAGGCGGCATTCGATGACGTCGGTCGACAGGCTGCAGCTTGTGCCGGTCGTCAGCGACAGCCTGACCTGCGGGTACAGCCTGGCAAAGCTGCTGAGGATGGGAGCCAGGCGCAGCGCCGCAGTCGTTTCCAGCGTGCCAAGGACAAGGGAGCCATTGGGCGGACGGTCGTCCAGAGCAGCCGCGCGCGCATCCGAAACAAGCTTGGTAATGCGTGCAGCATACGGCAGCATGCGTTGTCCTGCCGGAGTCAGGCTGACACCGCGGGTATGTCGTAGGAACAGCGCGACGCCGATTTCGCCTTCGAGCGCACGGATCCTTGCGGTCACGTTGGATTGGACCGTGTGCAGCTCTCCTGCCGCCTTGTTCATGCTGCCAAGCCGGGCGACGGCTTCACGGGCTTCCTGGCGCCGGCGGCAAGGCCAGGAGCTGCCAACGGTTCCACGCGACCGCCGCCAGCTCCCGCGGTTCACGCTGTCATCATTCTTCGAGATAACTCGATCACGATAAACCGTTCCCAGGTTCATCAGAGCCTCGCTAGCATTATTCATGCGCCCCGGGCCAGCCGGTTATCAGAAAAGCCAATTGGGATCACGGTGATCTGTTGCGCACCCTCCAGGCCGTCCCGCGCGGCGCAATGGGCATGACGCTCGCGGGCCTGTTGCCGGCAATTGCGACGCTTGTGCGGCAGGCCGCCCACGAGCGAGAATCCGGCAAGATGCCGGGGTGCTTGCAGTCGGCGCCATACACAGGGCAAGCCCGGATAGAGAACATATTTTGCTGAAGCATAAAGAGACATCCATGGATACTTCCAAGCCTTCCAGCCAGCGCCGCGGCCTTCTCGCCATGCTTGGCATTGCCACGCCCATCATCCAGGCGCCCATGGCCGGCGTCAGCACCCCGGCCATGGCGGCCGCCGTGTCCGAGGCCGGTGGGCTGGGCTCGCTCGGGGTTGGCGCGATGGACGCGGAAGCCGCACGCAAGGCGATTCACGAAACCAGAGCGCTCACCGGCAAGCCATTTAACGTCAACCTGTTCTGCCATGCCCCGGCAAAGGCCGATGCCGTGCGTGAAAAGACCTGGCTGGACTACCTTGCCCGGCATTTCGCCGAGCACGGCGGGACAGCGCCCGCCAGCCTGCGCGAGATCTACAAGAGTTTCGTGGTCGACGATGCCATGTTCTGGATGCTGCTGGAAGAAAAGCCGGCGGTGGTGAGTTTCCATTTCGGCCTTCCAGCCCAGGCAAAGATCAATGCGCTGCGCGCGGCCGGGATTGTCCTGCTCGCCAGCGCAACGTCGCCGCGCGAGGCGCGCCAGATCGAAGCCGCGGGCTTGGACGCCATCGTCGCGCAAGGTATTGAGGCCGGCGGACACCGGGGCATCTTCGATACAGCGGGATATGACGAGGGCCTGGGTACGCTGGCGCTGGTACGCCTGCTGGTGCAAGGTACGCGGCTGCCGGTCATTGCCTCGGGTGGCATCATGGACGGACAAGGCATTGCCGCGGTTCTGGCCCTGGGCGCTGAAGCCGCGCAGCTTGGCACGGCATTCGTTGCCAGCCCGGAGTCCTCGGCCGATGCCGCCTATCGCGCGGCATTGACCGCGCCGAGCCCGCGCGTGACAACGCTTACGCGCGCCATCTCCGGCCGCGCGGCCAGGGGCTTTGTCAATCAGCTGACGGCCCTCGGTATTGCCCCCGACGCCCCCCCGGTCCCGGACTACCCGATTGCCTATGACGCGGGCAAGGCGCTGCATGGCCTGGCCAAGACCACGGGAAGCGCGGAGTACGCGGCGCAGTGGGCCGGGCAGGCTGCCCCGCTGGCCAGAGCGCTTCCGGCCGCCGACCTGGTCGCGCAGCTCAAGTCGGAGCTCGGGGAGGCAATCCGGCGGATGACCGCGCTGGCAGATCCGCAGGGCGCCGCTGGACAATCGGATTGGCGGTAATTGCCAGCACAAACAGAAATGAAACGGCAATTCGATGACCTCCAGCTCGGCAGCATCGAGCTGTTCTGCCTGGCCGCCGAGCTGGGCAGCTTCACCGCAGCCGCGGTAGCCGCGGGCGTGACACCGCCGGCGGTCAGCCGCACCGTGCAGAGGCTGGAAGAACGCCTGGGGGTGCGCCTGTTTGTGCGGACCACGCGGCAGATCCGACTGACCGACGAGGGACGGCTGTACTTCGAGCAGAGCCGCGGCGCGCTGGCGCAGTTGGTGGACGCGGAGCGTCAGATCAGCGGGCAGCACGCTGCCCCCGCGGGGCGGCTGCGGATCAGCCTGCCGACCCCCTACGCCCACTACCGCGTGCTGCCAGTGCTGCCGGCCTTCCGGGCGCAGTACCCGGAAGTCGTGATCGACGTACACATCAGCAACCGCAATGTGGACTTCTCGGACGACACCTACGACCTCTCGGTACGCGGACGCGCGCCGGATGACTCGAACCTGATCGCGCGCAAGCTGGAGGACGCCGAACTGGTTGTCGTGGCCACGCCCGGCTATCTGCGGCGCGCCGGCACGCCGCAATCCCTGGAAGACCTGCTCAGGCATGAGTGCATCCAGTTCGAGCGGCCAAGCAGCGGCCGCAGGATTCCATGGACGTTCCGGGTCAACGCAGAGGACACGGACGTCGTGACAACCGGTTCGTATGCGGTGTCAGAGGACATCCTGGGCGGGGCGACGCTGGTGCGCGCCGGCGCCGGCCTGTTCCAGACCTATCGCTTTGTCGTGGAACATGACCTGCGCGAAGGCACGCTGGTCGAGGTGCTGAAGGAATACGGCGGCAGTTCGCGCCCCTTCGTGCTGCTTTACCCGTCCGCACGCCATGTCACGCGCCGGGTACGGGTGTTCGTCGACTTCCTGATGGAGAAGTTTTCCGCATAGCGGCTGGCGCGCCGCCCTCAGGCGGGGCGAATCTGGGCAACGACAACAAGGATCACGGCCGCATTGCCCGGTTGCTGGAAGTGCGAGGAGATGGTCCGGGCGTGGCCGGCCTTCTCGCCCAGCACGTCACGGAACAAGTCGGAAGCACCATCAAGGACCGCCGGCTGGTCAAACCAGCCCGGCGCACCGGCGATGTGGCCGTCGACGCGGACAATGTGGTCGAGGCGATCGAATCCATCCAGGTAGGCATGGATCTGCGCCAGCACGTTGAGCGCGGCCAGTTCGGCGGCACGCTTGCCTTCCTCGAGCGTCAGGTCCTTGCCGACCTGGCCTTGCCAGACCACCTTGCCATCCTGCAATGGCAACTGCCCGGAGATGAACAGCAGGTCCCCTGCCTGGCTGACTGCGGTATAGCTGCCCAGGGGCTGCGGGGGCCGCGGCAGCACAAGGCCGCGCGCTGTAAGTTGTTCCTGAACAGACATTGTTGGCTCCATGAGAGTTTGGGCATGTGGCCAACTCTAGGTGCGCAACGGCTGGGGATAAAGGCATGGCAGGGAACAGGACTCGGTACCTGAGGTAACAAGTCGCACGCACAGCCTTTTTGAATGCCTTGGTATCAGCAAGGCTACAGATGACATGCGTTGACAACGCTGCCCGCAGACCCGGCAAAGCCCGGCCCATCCGGTCAACGCAAACTCATGATGAACTCAGGGAAGTGGGCGAAGCGCAGCCTCTGCGGCTTCGCCCGATTTTGTCAGCAGGTGCCGGCAACCTGGCCGGCGGCTAATCAGGCCAGGGCGCCGTCGGTGTACGGGTCGAACTTGCGGACACGCGCGCCATCGGTGTACGGGTCAAAGCTGCGGGCCGGGGCAGCCGAGACACCGCTGCGGTCCAGGCCGGCTACCGTGCGGGCACCGTCGGTGTACGTGTCGAACTTGCCGCCCACGCGTGCGCCATCGGTGTACGGGTCAAAGCTGCGGGCCGGGGCAGCCGAGACACCACTGCGGTCCAGGCCGGCTACCGTGCGGGCACCGTCGGTGAACGTGTCAAACTTGCCGCCCACGCGCGCACCCTCGGTGAAGGGGTCGAACTTGCCGGCGCGGGCACCGTCGGTGAAGGCATCGGTCTTGCCTACGCGGAACTCGTAGCCGTACTTGTCGGCGGGCACCGTGCCGGCCTGCGCAGCACCGCCCACAAAGGCGGCGGCAAGGGTTGCGGCGGTGATCAGGGTCTTGGCGAACTTGGTCATGATGGGCTCCTAACTTGGCAATGTCTCGTATCAGTTGCTTCTGGGCCAGTCGCTTTCGGTATTGTTATCTACTAGTAGATAGATAACCAGGCCAAAAAAAAGACCGCCTCCGGTAGTGCAATGGTCCCGCTGTCCGTTGACTTCCTGCTTCGTTGGCAGGTGGAGCAGCGCGTCCATGAGTCATATCCTATCTACTACTAGGTAGATAGTCAAGGAAATTCTTTTCTATCGGCCCGATAGCCCCCGCTCTGACAAGCGCAACTATTTGATAAATAAGGAAAATTACAACCAGACAAGCACGGCGGCTCGGGGGCGGATCGGCGGAACCAAAGCTCACCCGGAACGGCGCCAGGCAGCAGCCGTGCGCATCCCGGGTACGAGATGAAGCCGGAAAGGAAGCGCCCGCGACCAGCCGCCGCAGGCGTGCCCTGGACGCTCTGTGTATCGCACTGTATCTGGCGGCGGTACATCCACTGTCCGGTACATATCCGCCCGATCACGACACATCCGGGCGACATCGGCGGCGTCTGATGCAAGGCAAGCCCAGCCTTTCCGCGAGGACCCCGATCATGACCCTGTTGATACTTGCCTACCTTGGAGGCGTGCTCACCATCCTGAGCCCGTGCATCCTGCCGGTCCTGCCCTTTGTCCTTAGCCGTACCGGCCAGCCGTTCCTGCGCGGCAGGCTGCCGCTGCTGGCGGGGATGGCGCTGACCTTCACGTCGGTTGCCGCGCTGGCGTCGGCAGGCGGCGCATGGGCGGTGCGCGCCAACGAATACGGGCGCATTGCGGCGCTGGTGCTGCTGGCAGCTTTCGGGCTATCCCTGCTCGTGCCGCGGCTGGCGCAAATCCTCACGCGGCCGGTTGTGACACTTGGTGACCGGCTGGCCGCAGCGGCCTCACCCGCGCAGGCTTCTCCATGGGGATCACTGATGCTTGGCGTTGCCACGGGCATGCTGTGGGCCCCTTGCGCCGGCCCGATCCTCGGGCTGGTTCTGACCGGTGCGGCGCTCCAGGGCGGCGGCATGTCCGCGGTGCTGCTGCTGACCGCCTACGCCGCTGGCGCGGCGACCTCGCTGGCTGCCGCGCTCGGCATCGGCGGGCGCGCGCTTGCCCTGATGAAGCGGGCCATGGGCACGGGCGCATGGCTGCGCCGCGGTCTCGGCGTGGCGATTCTGGGTGCGGTGGCGGCGATTGGCATCGGCGCAGATACCGGCCTGCTGGCAGGCTTGTCCTCCAGCGGAACCGCTCGCATCGAACAGGCGCTGGTCGACGCGCTGCACAAACAGCCACCCCCGCCGCAGGCGACGACCGCCGCGCGCGGCGATGGCGGCATGCTGCTGGCCGCCAGTCACCTGCCCGCCGGCTTCGCACGCCAGCTTCCGGTAGAAGGCCGCCTGCCCTCGCTCGATGGCGCGGTGCAATGGATCAATTCCCCGCCCCTGTCGGCCGACAAGCTGCAAGGCAAGGTCACGCTGGTCTATTTCTGGACCTACTCTTGCATCAATTGCATCCGCACCCTCCCCTACCTTCGCGCCTGGGCGGACAAGTACAAGGATCAGGGACTGACCATCGTCGGCGTGCATACCCCTGAGTTTGCCTTTGAGAGGAAGCCGGACAACGTGCGCCGGGCGATCGCGGATTTCCGCATCGGCTTTCCCGTGGCGGTCGACAGCGACTACCGCATCTGGCGCGCATTCGGCAACAGCTACTGGCCAGCCGCCTATTTTGTCGACGCCCGCGGCAACATCCGCCATCATCAGTTCGGCGAAGGCGACTATGCCACCTCAGAGCACGTCATCCAGGCGCTGCTGGCGGAGGCCGGCAATCCGCCGGCCGCGAACGGCGTGGTCGCGCCCGATGCGAGCGGCGCCCAGGCGGCGCCGGACCTGGGCAATATTCGCTCGGACGAGACCTACGTCGGTTACAGGCAGGCGGAGAATTTCGCCTCGCCCGGTGGCATGCGTACGGACGCATCGCGTGAGTACAGCGTTGGCGGGCTTCGCCTCAACCAGTGGGGCCTGTCGGGCCAATGGACCGTCGGTGCCGAACGGGCAACGCTCAATCGCGGCGACGGCGGCATTGCCTATCGCTTTCATGCGCGCGACCTGCATCTGGTGCTGGGACCAGCCGCCGATGGCCGCGCGGTGCGCTTCGTCGTCACTGTTGATGGCAAGCGCCCGGGCGCCAGTCATGGCGCCGACACCGATAGCGGCGGCAATGGCGCCGTCACCCAGACCCGGCTCTACCAGCTGGTACGCCAGGCTGGCGAGGTCGGCGAGCACACCTTCGAGATCCGCTTTCTGGATCCCGGTGTCCAGGCGTATGCGTTCACCTTCGGCTAGTGTCCCGTTCCGCAGATAGCTTGCCAAAATGAAATCGTCCGGTTGGTCGTCGGGCCAGGCGCGAGGAGGCGCCATAGCCGTAGCTATGGCAACCAACAGTCATGCGTGGCGGGCACAAGTCAGTCGCGACACCGACCCGCTGCCGAGAGCGTAAAGCATCCCGTTCGCCACGTTCTGGCACAACGCTTCCTTCAGCATCGACTGCCTCCGATGACACGCACGCGGCCCCTGGATCGCAGGATCCGACAGGCCACATCGCACATGGGCCGATGGCGCATGCAGAAACTCCCGGACGGTCTCGTGCCAGGCGATTGTTGCCATGGCGAACCAACAGTAGTTACCGCGCTTGCCTTCCTCCCCGGGGCTGCCCCAAATACATTGCAGCAATGCATCGGGCAACGAATGGGCCCCACGCCACGGCAATGCCGGGGCTTGCCGGTCGCTTCAGCTCCCGATTTCAGCCTCGATTCTGGAAAAACCATGGAAGACCAACTGCTGGTCCTGCACCTGCTGCAGGAATATCTCGACGCCCTGTATGACGGCGATGCGCCATCGCTGGCGCAACGCTTCGACCCGGACGCCGCCGTGTTCGGCATGGTCCGCGGCAAGGCGGTGCACAAGCCGGTGGTGACCTACCTGGATGGTGTCGCAAACCGAAAGAGCCCGCGGGCGCTGGGCGAACCCTACCGCATGCGGATACTGTCCGTGCAAGTCGTGGGCGATATCGCATCAGCAAAAGTCCATGTGCCCCTGCTCGGCAACAACGACTACAACCTCCTCTCGCTACGGAAGCGGGATGGCCGCTGGTGGATTGTCAACAAGCTCTATGCGCATGTCGAAGCCTGAAGCGGGCCGCATGACCAATGCCGGCCATGCGGCCGGCATCACTTCCCTGAACTGACTGGATAAAAAAATGGAACTGATTTTCGTCGGCGATCCGATGTGCTCCTGGTGCTACGGCTTTGGCAAGGAGCTTTCCGCGCTTACCGCGCGTTTCCCGCAACTGCCCGTGCGCATCGTCGTGGGCGGGCTCCGCGCCGGTGCGACCGATGTGCTGGACCACGCGGGCAAGCAGATGCGGCTGCAACACTGGGCGCGCGTGGAGCAGGCCAGCGGCCTGCCGTTCAACCGCCAGGGGCTGCTGGACCGCACCGGCTTTGTCTACGATACCGAGCCCATCTGCCGGGCAGTGGTGACCGCGCGCGACCTCGCACCAGAGGCCGACCTGCTGGCAGTATTCCGTGCGCTGCAGCACGCCTTCCATGTCGATGCCCTGGACACGACCGATGGCCGCGTGCTGGCCGAGGCCGGATCGCAGGCGCTGACGCGTCTGGGCTTTGTCGTCAGCGCCGACATCTTCCTCGCACGCTGGCAGGCGCCAGAGATCCAGGCGCAAGCCCGGGCGGATTTTGCGCTGACGCGGTCCTGGAACATCCGCAGCTTTCCGGCACTGCTGCTGCGCGCCGGCAACGAATTGCAGATGATTGCCAACGGCTATTCGTCGGCGGAAATGCTCGAACACCGCCTGCATGCCGTGCTGGAAGAGACGGCAGCACGCACCGGAACCTGAGTGCCGCAACTTGCCGGATCCCGCGGATCCGGCGGGAATCATTGAGCCAGCGGCTCGTGGCTGAATGCATCCAGCTCGCGGGCGAGGCTCTGCGCCGCCTGCCTGACCAGCGCCGCGCCCTTCTCCGGCGTCGCCAGCCCCGGGTCGGAGCCGATGCGGCCGTCCGGATAGCGCGCGCGGAAGTCCAGCGCTTCACGGATCGGCCCGGAGGGGGCGATCTTCGGCGCATAGTCCGCATGTTTCACGGCGTCTGGAAAGGCCCACTGGGTGATCGCAATCTCGGAGGGCGTGGCGTGCGCGCCATGGCCCACCGGGAACTGGTCGCGCGCCAGCTCGCCGACGCCCTCCAGGTCCCACCAGTTGCAGAGCTTCAGTGCAAATCCAGCGCGGCGCCTGCCGAAGCTGGCTTCGGCATAGAGCTCGGAGAACGCGGCATCGATCGAGGACACGTTGCCGCCGTGGCCGTTCAGGAACAGGATCTTTTCAAACCCGTGCCCCGCCAGCGAACGGACCCAGTCCCCGATCGCCGCGATAAAGGTCGACGGACGCAGCGAGATGGTTCCCGGGAAGCCGAGGTGATGCTGGGCCATGCCGATATTGAACGTCGGCGCCACCAGGATGTCGGCACTCTTCTCGGCTTCATGCGCAATGATTTCCGGACACAGCCAGTCGGTGCCCAGCAGCCCGGTCGGACCGTGCTGCTCGTTCGAGCCGATCGGGACCACGATGGTGCGGCTGCGCGCCAGGTATTGCTCGATCTCCGCCCAGGTTGAAAGATGTAGTCGCATAGGTACTCCTGTCTTGGTCCGTGCGCCGGACGTCATGGATGGTGTTGTGTCCCGCGGCGCGGGATCACCGCTTCGCGGGAAGCTTGTTGGCGAGGAGGATCATGGCTGCCAGCAAGGGCAGACAGGCCATCAGCAGCACGCCGAGATGGTGGTTGCCGGTTGCCGTCTTGGCCCAGCCGATGATGGCGGGGCCCCAGAATCCGCCCGACAGCCCGATGGTGTTGATCAGCGCAATGCCGCCGGCGGCCGCGGGGCCCTTGATGTATTCGGCAGGCATGGCCCAGAACACGGTGTAGGCCATCCAGAGCCCCATGGTGGCGAGGGTGAGCAGCACCAGCGACACGGTCAGGTTGCCATCCGCCAGGATCGATGCGGCCAGCAGCGCGCCGGCAGCCAGCGCCGGGATCGCACTGTGATAGCGCCGTTCTCCCGAGCGATCGGACTTGCGGCCCATGTAATACATGCCGAATGCGGCCGCCACGTAAGGCACGGCTGAATACCAGCCCAGCTGCACCGTATCCGCGACGCCCTGCGCCTTGATGATGGTCGGCAGCCAGAAGCTGATGGCATAGATGGTCGCGATGATGCAGAAGTACGCCAGTGCGAGCACATAGACCCTGACGTCCTTTGCGACCGCCTTGAACGAGTGCTTGTGTGCCGCCGCATGCCCGACGTCCGCTTCCAGCAGCCGCCGCTCCGGCTCGCTGAGCCAGGACGCCTGCGCGGGACGGTCCGGCACCAGCCGGAGCGCGAGGATGCCCAACAGTACACAGGGCAGGCCCTCGATCAGGAACATCCACTGCCAGCCGGCCAGGCCGGCATGGCCGGCGAGCGCGGTCATCAGCCACGCCGAGGCCGGGCCACCGACAATGCCGCCGATCGGGCCTGCCAGGAACACGATGGCAATGGCGCGGGCCATGCGCTGCGGCCCGTACCAGCACGACAGGTAGTAGATCATGCCGGGCGCGAAGCCGGCCTCGAAGATGCCGAGGAGGAAGCGCATGGCATAGAACATCGGCACACTATTCACGAACAGCATGCAGGAGGACGTGATGCCCCACAGCACAAGGATGCGGCTGAACGTCTTGCGTGCCCCGACCCGCGGCAACAGCAGGTTGCTCGGCAGTTCGAACAGCACATAACCCAGGAAAAAGATGCCGGCTCCCACGCCATACGCCGCGTCCGAGAAGCCCAGGTCGCCTTGCATCTGCAGCTTGGCAAAACCGATGTTGACGCGGTCCAGGTAGGCGAACAGGTAACAGATCAGCAAGAACGGCAGCAAGCGCCAGTTGACCTTGCTGTAGAGCGCCGAGGCGTCGTCGACGGTGCTCGAGTTAGGGATTGCCAGCATGCTGCCTGTCTCCGGATGGTTACGTGTCGATGGATCTTTTATGGAGTGGATCATGGCAGCGGCGGCGATGCGGGCAAAGAGCAACTAAGTCCACGTTCCGTTCCCTTTTGGGCAACACCCCCTCCGCGCGTGGCGCAAACGCCCCTCCCGCGGTCGGGTCGTGCTCCGCACCGCACGTGGCAGGCAAGGGGAAACCAGGTTCGGGTATCGTTATTGCACGGCCAACCATGCGCTGAACAGGCGGTTCGACATGCGAGAGATCAATCAGCAGCGGCTGCGGTACTTCCGCGAAGTGCTGGCACACGGGACCATCCGCGGGGCTGCGGACAGCCTCAACACCTCGCCGTCGGTGATCACCCGGCAGATCCGTCTGCTCGAGGAAGAGCTTGGCGCGACGCTGTTCGAGCGCGAACCGCGGGGGCTGAAGCCGACCGCGGCGGCCACGCACCTGCTCGAGTTCTGGCGCGGCTATCGTTCGCACCAGGAGAAGCTAGAGGACCAGTTGCACTCGCTCAAGGGACTGCAGCAAGGTGAGGTCCGCCTGGTGCTGAGCGAGGGCTATGTGGATCTCCTGGTCAACGAAGTCCTGGCGCAGTTCTGCGCGCGCTACCCCAGGCTCGATATCCGCATGGACATCCTGGCGGTGGATGGCGTCCTGGAGGAAGTTGCAGAGAGCCGCGCGCATATCGGCCTGGCCTACAACCCGCCGCCGCACCCGCGCATCGAATACCGCGCCAGCGCTCCGCAGCCGGTGGTGCTGCTGGTCCGCCCCGGGCACCCGTTGGTCCTGCGCGGCGGCGCGGCCAGCGTCCAGGACCTGCAGGCCTATCCGCTGGCGATGATGCCGGCATCGTTTGGCGTCGGGCATGCATTAAGCATGGTCGAGTTCGCCGAGAACATCTCGATCCGCGCGACGCTGGTCAGCAACTCGCTGACGGCGCTCAAGCAGTTCGTCGCCTACGGCGATTACATGACGCTGATCGGTGAGTTCGCTGCCTACCGCGAGATCGCGGCCGGAACCCTCGCCGTCGTGCCCATCGATCACCCCCTGCTCGTGGGCACCCAGGCCCGGCTGCTGGTGAAGGCCGGCAGGCCGTTGCCGGCGGCGGCACTCGAACTGCTGGACCACATCACCCGACACATGTCGATGTTCGCGCGGCACGACGCCGGCGGGAATGGCCGCTAGCGCGCGCCGTCCAGCGCCGGGAAGCGCGGCAGCACGTGCGTGGCAAGCTCGTCCAGTACCGCCTCGGCCGGGCGGCTGCCGTACTTGAGGTTGAACAGCACACGGTTCGCGCCGGCACGCTCGAGGGATCGATTGCTGGCTGTTGCCGGTGACAATCAGCGGCACAGTGCGTGGCGGCTTCCCCGGCCCCGGCGGGTAATTCGCGCTGCCCCGGCCCGAGCCGCGTCAGCAGTCGGCCAGGTGCTTGCCTTCGACTTCCGTCAGCAGCTAGGCGGCCTGCAGTTCCGCGCCCCGCGCCATGCGCCGGATGGCCTGCGGCGGCTGGCCGAAGGCCCGCAGGAAGGCACGGCGCATGCGCTCGCGATCGCCGAATCCGGTGTCCCGTGCGACCACGTCGATGCTGTGGCGGCCGCCTTCCATCATCAGCCTGGCCGCCTCCACGCGCAGGTGCTCGACGGCTTTGGCGGGCGTCTGCCCGGTCTCGTCCCGGAAGGCGCGGGCGAACTGGCGCGGGCTCAGGTGCGCTGCATCCGCGAGCTGGTCCACCGAAAGCTCCTGTTGCAGGTTTTGCCGCGCGAAATCCAGCGCGGCACGAATTCGGTCGGAGCGGGGCTCGAGATCCAGCAGGGCCGAGAATTGTGATTGCCCACCGGCCCGGCGGTGATACACGACCAGCTGCTTCGCGACATCGCGCGCGACGGCGCCACCGGCATCCTTTTCGACAAGCGCCAGCGCCAGGTCGATGCAGGCTGACATGCCCGCCGAGGTCCATACCTCGCCGTCAATGATAAAGATCCGATCCTCCTCCACATGGACATGCGGAAAGCGCCGGCGCAGCAGCCCCGCGTAGTACCAGTGCGTCGTGGCCCGGCGGCCATCGAGCAGCCCGGCTTCGGCCAGGTTGAAGGCACCGGTGCAGGTCGCGCCAATCCGCCGCGACGTTCTTGCCGCCCGCCGCAGGAACTCCACCAGCGCCGGCGACGTAGGCAGCACATCGTTGTCTCCCACGACCAGCACCGTATCAAAGCGGCGCCTGCCAAACGGCTCCGTGCTCACAGCAAAGCCGCCGGACGACAGCACCGGTCCGCCGTGCTCGGACAGCAGGTGCAGCTGGTACAGCGGCTGCCCGAGCGAGCGGTTGGCAAATTCAAGCACCGTCGACACCGCAAGGTTCAGTGCCTGGAACCCCGGATAGAGGGCAAGGGCTACGTGATGCATGTCGATCTCCAGTCGGCAGTCAGGGGCACCCTAGGGGCAATCTAAGGGCGATGGCAGAAAAAGTTGGATCAATGACATTGGCGCCACTCCATTGTGCACCTAATCTTCGTTTCGCGCAGCCGCCGCATTCATCGCCGGCTGCCGGAACCTACCCACATTGAATCTGGAGAATCGACATGACAACGCACTCGTACGCCGGCACCGCCCTGATCACCGGCGCCTCTTCCGGGATTGGCGCCATTTATGCAGACCGTCTGGCCCGCCGTGGCCATGACCTGATCCTGGTGGCACGCAACCGCAGCCGGCTCGAAACGCTGGCCCGCCGGATCACCGACGAGACCGGCCGGTCGGTCGAGATCGTGACGGCAGACCTCGGCCAGGCTGCGGATGTACGACGTATCGAAGACCTGCTGCGCACCGACGCCAGCATCACCACGCTGGTCAACAACGCCGGCTTCGGCGGCGCGGGGCAGCTGCTGCAGTCGGATGTCGACAAGATGCAGGAAATGATCGAACTCAATGTCACCGCGCTGACGCGCCTGACCTATGCCGCAGCCCCCGACTTCGTCGCGCGCGGCCAGGGCACGATCATCAATATCGCTTCGATTGTTGCGGTGGCGCCCGAGGTCCTGAACGGCGTCTATGGTGGTTCAAAGGCGTTCGTGCTGGCCTTTACCCAGTCGCTGCAACATGAGCTTGCCGGAAAGGGCGTGCGGGTCCAGGCCGTGCTGCCGGGCGCGGTCCGCACAGAGTTCTGGGATATCGCCGGCCAGCCAGTGGAGAATCTGCCGCAAGCAATCGTCATGAGTGGCGACGACCTGGTCGATGCAGCCCTGGCAGGCCTGGACCAAGGCGAGGTGATTACCGTGCCGTCGTTGCCTGACGCAGCCGACTGGCACGCATTCGAGGCTGCACGAGCGGCCCTTGGCCCCAATCTTTCACGTGACCAGCCGGCGGCACGCTACGGCGTCACGCGCTGACAGACTCCCCACGCAAGCCCATTCGGGCACCCCCGCCTGAAACGCTGGTATCCGACAAATGTGCCGGATACCGCGCCAATCTCTTCCACATCCCGCCTGACAGGCCCAAAGGCTCGCGCCCGTTTGTACCACTATGTATCAGGCGCAGCGAACGATACGCGCCCTGACAGAAATGGTGTCCCGACGCTATAGGAGAGATACACCGGTTTCCTTTAATGCATCTCGTGGACCGGCGGCGTACGTCGACAAGACGATCCCCCGGCCGCGTCATCCAACGCAGACCTCCAGGAAACCGACCATGACTACCCATCTCACCAAGCGCATTGTCTTCGCCATCGCCCTGCTGGCCGGGGCGGCCGGCGCCCATGCCGCCGCCCCCGGTGCGCGCGACCCGTTCACCGAAGGCGCACGTGCCGTGCAGGACGCACGCACCCCGTTCGTCGACGGCGCCCGCGCTGTGCGGGACGCACGCGACCCCTACAGCGAGGGCGCGCGCAATGTCGACCCGTTCGTCAAGGGCGGGCGCTTCCTCGCCGGCTGGGACCGCACGGGCCCTTCGGCTGATCCGGCACGCAGCTTCGACGTCTTCCAGGACGGCGCCCGCGCCTGATGCCGCCCGCGCCGCGATGCACCCGTCGCTGGCTTTACTTCTTAATTCTCGATGCAGGAGTTTCCTATGAAGCGCTCGAACGCTATCGTTGCAGCCACCCTCGCCCTGTCCATCAACGCCCTCGCCTTTGCCGCCCACGCGGCCGAGCCCGCCAAGGCCCTGGAAAAGTGTTACGGCGTGTCCCTCGCCGGCAAGAATGACTGTGCCGCTGGCCCCGGCACCAGCTGTGCCGCCACCTCCAAGACTGACTACCAGGGCGACGCTTGGACCATGGTCGAGAAGGGCACCTGCACGGCCATCAAGACGCCCAAGGGCTACGGCTCGCTGAAGCCGATCGTGTGATGTCGCGCACCAGCCCATACGCAAGCGGCCCTGGACAGGTCCCGGCCGCGGTGAACGCCGCGCTGCTGCTGGTGGCCCGCCTGGGTATCGCCTCGGTGTTCTTCCTGTCGGGACGGACCAAGGTGGAGGGGCTGCTGGCGATCAAGGCGTCCACCTACGCGCTGTTCGCCTCGGAGTACGCGTTGCCGTTGATTCCGCCAGACCTGGCCGCCGAGTTCGCCACCTGGTCCGAGCACCTGTTCCCGGTGCTGCTCGTGCTTGGCCTGTTCACGCGGTTCTCGGCGGCGGCGCTGCTTGGCATGACGGCGGTGATCGAGATCTTCGTCTATCCGGCTGCCTGGCCCACGCACCTCACCTGGGCGGGCCTGCTGCTGCCGCTGCTGGCATACGGCGGCGGTGCCTGGTCGCTCGAAGGGGTGTGGCGCACCGGGGTGCGCAAGGTCTAGCCGGGCACCACCCCCACCCTTATCTGTCTTCCCACAACAACCTGGGCCCCGCCCTTGGGGCCTACCGGAGATTCACAATGCGGTTTATTCCGTTGCTTGCCACCACCGTGGCACTGGCAATCCCTTCGTTCGCCCCCGCGGCGACACGCCCGGAGCCCCCGGGCGTGCAGCACATCATCCTGGTCCACGATGCCTTTGTCGACGGCTCGGGCTGGCGTGTGGTTCATGACAGCCTGAAGCTCAAGGGCTACAAGGTCAGCGTGGTGCAGCTGCCCCACACCACGCTGGGCGAGGACATCGCCGTGGTGCGCGACCGTATCGGCATGCAGCCGGGCCCGGTCGTGCTGGTCGGCCACGGCTACGGCGGCCTGGTCATCACCGAAGCCGGCGCCCGGCCCAAGGTGAAGGCACTGGTCTACGTCGCCGCCGTGGAGCCTGACGTTGGCGAAGGCATCAACCAGCTCAACGCCTCCATGCCGCCTGCCGCCGCAGCCAGCGTGCGGCCGACGCGGGATGGCCACCTGTATATCGATCCCGACCGGTTCAACGCCGATTATGCCGCCGACCTGACGCCGAACCGCACCGGCTTCCTGGCCAATTCGCAGGCACTGGTGCCCGACGCGCTGTTCCGCGGCAACGTCTGGACCGCCGCATGGCGCGACAAGCCGAGCTACGGCATCGTCGCCACCGAAGACCGTCTCCTGAATCCCGAGCTGCAGCGCCAGATGTACAAGCGCGCCGGCGCCCGCGTGACTGAGATCAAGGCCAGCCACGCTGTTCAGATCTCCCAGCCTGAGAAGGTTGCGGAAGTCATCGAAGAAGCCGCGCGCAACGTCCAGTAGCGCCGGCACCTGTTTCCCCCAACCCAACCGGAGTTTCATCATGACCATGACCAAGAAGTCCCGCATCAGCTTTGCCACTGCCGCCGCCTTTGTTGCGCTGAGCTCCCTGTCCTCGATCTCGATGCCGGCACAGGCCGCCGGCGGCGACGAGCCTGGCCGCTGTTACGGCGTCAATGCCTGCAAGGGCAACAGCCTGTGCGCCACTGCCAGCAATGACTGCGCCGGCCTGAACGAGTGCAAGGGCAAGGGCGTCGTCGTCAAGCCCGCCTCGGTGTGCCTGAAGGAAGGCGGCACGCTGACCGAGCCGAAGTAAGCACCGGACCGGATCCCGGGTGGCGCAGGCCACCCGGGGCCCACCAGCACGTTTGCAAACCGATGAGTGTCAGCATGCCCGTTCTCAGCCCTCCCTTCTCCGGCTACGGCCTCGGCCTGCGCAAGGAGCACTACCAGGACTTCCTCGAAACGGATGTTCCGGTCGACTTCGTTGAAGTGATCTCCGAGAACTTCATGGTCGACGGCGGCAGGCCCCGCCATATCCTGCGCGAAGTGCGCAAGCGCTATCCGGTGGTGCTGCACGGCGTGTCGATGTCGATCGGCTCCTCGGATGGCCTCGACCGCGACTACCTGCGCCGCCTCCGGGGCCTGGTCGACGAGACCGATCCCCTCTTCGTCTCCGACCACCTGAGCTGGTCGCGCATTGGCGGCTTCAACTCGCACGACCTGTTGCCGGTACCGTACACCAACGAGGCGCTTGATATCGTCTGCGCCAATATCGACCTGGCGCAGGACGTGATGGGCCGCACGATGCTGTTCGAGAATCCCTCAAGCTATCTCGCCTTCGACGGCGCATCCATGACCGAGTGGGAGTTCCTGGCCGCGATGTGCCAGCGCACCGGCTGTGGCCTGCTGCTGGACGTCAACAATATCTACGTCAGCGCCACCAACCACGGCTTCGATGCGAACGCGTTCGTCGACGGCATTCCCGCCGCGCACGTGCGCCAGATTCACCTGGCCGGACACTGCCAGGGGCGCGAGCTGCTGATCGACACGCACGACAACGCCGTGTGCGAGCCAGTGTGGCAACTCTACGCCCAGGTGCGCGCACGCCTCGGCGCCGTCGCCACCATGATCGAGCGCGACGACAATATCCCGCCGCTGGCCGGACTGCTCGACGAGCTCGCCATCGCGCGGACCCTCGCGGGAGACGCGGCATGAAGCTCGCCACGCTGCAACAGGACTTCCACACCTGGCTGACAACCGCATCGCCGGAGGCGGCGCTCCGCCTCGGCCCCGATACCGCGGCGGGCCTTGCGGTCTACCAGAACAACTACCGCGCGCAGCTGGTTGGCTGCCTTGAAACGTCGTACCCGAACGTCCACGCATGGCTGGGCGACGAAGCCTTCCTTGCCTCGGCCGTCGCACATGTCGACAGACAGCCCCCGCACGCCTGGACGCTAGATGCCTATGCCGACGGCTTCGACACCACGCTGGCCGCACGCTACCCCGACAATCCGGACCTGCATGAGCTGGCATGGATCGAGCACGCCATGTCCGTCGCCTTCGTCGCCGCCGATGCGGCACCGCCGTCCGCGCAGGCGCTGGCAGGCGTCGACTGGGAGTCGGCGCGGCTGGTTCTGGTGCCATCGCTGCGGATGCGCACCGCCACCACCAACGCGCAGGACCTCTGGACCGCGCTCAACGATGGCACGCCGGTGCCCGACAGCGAGATGCTGGCAGCACCCGCCGGCCTGATCGTCTGGCGCCGCGCCTTTGGTTGCTACCTGAACCTGGTCGACGCGCTGGAACTTGACGCGCTGCGCCAGGTGCAGGCCGACGATCGCTTCGAAGCGCTCTGCGAATGGCTCGTGACACGGCTTGGCGAGGACGAAGGCGTCGACGCCGCCGGCGCCATGCTCGCCCGGTGGCTGGGCAACGGCCTGGTCGCCGCGGTCGAAAATGAAAGTGAAGGCGCCTGAGTCATCGCCGCATCCCATGATCCAACCCTGAGGAACGACATCGTGTCAGATCACATCTCTTCGCGGCGCGCGTTCCTGCGCGCCGGCATTGCCGGTGCGACGGTGCTTGCCGCCGCGCCGTCGTTCGCGTCGCCGTCCGCCGGACGCCTTGCATCCGGCG
Source organism: Cupriavidus sp. LA-1 (assembly GCF_055385985.1). Classification (NCBI taxonomy): domain Bacteria; kingdom Pseudomonadati; phylum Pseudomonadota; class Betaproteobacteria; order Burkholderiales; family Burkholderiaceae; genus Cupriavidus; species Cupriavidus sp. LA-1. Next base: position 2,383,726 of record NZ_AP031387.1, read on the forward strand.
CCACCGCATCGCCGCTGCCGCGCCGGCTCGGCCTGGCTCCCGGCTATCCGCTGCATGAGGCCACCGAGAAGAAACTGGCGGCCCTGCCCGCGATCTCCGTCCCGGCGATCACGCTCGATGGCACCGCCGACGGCGTCGTTCCCGCCACGGACGGCCAGGCCTCCGCCGTGCGGTTCACCGGTCCGCGCACGTATCGCCAGATACCCGGCGTGGGCCACAATCTGCCGCAGGAAGCGCCCGACGCGTTCGCCGACGCCGTGACGGAACTCGTGCGCGGCGGCAAGTGGCGCACGTGACGGCTCGCCTTGCCGCAGGCCCATCGCACCCCGCGCGCGGGCAATGCGCCGACGCCACCAGAACGGTCATGCCACGCTGATCAGCGCACGCGCTCGGCCTGTGCCCAGGCCAGATCGGCAACCCGGGCAAACCGTTCTCCCATCGCATGCGCATCGGCACTGGACGCCGTGCCTCGTGCCGCCCTTCCCTTGATGCCATGCAGGATGGCGGCAAAGCGGAACATGTTGAAGGCAACATAGGCGTCCATGTCGTCGATGCCAGCTCGGCCCGTCCGTGCACAATAGGCCGCCACGTAGGCAGCCTCGCTCGGCAGGCCCCCCTGCGCGAGGTCGATGCCTGCAATGCCGCCAAGAATATCGCGTGGCATCCGGTACATCATCGCGTGATAGGCAAAGTCGGCGAGCGGATCGCCGAGTGTCGACAGCTCCCAGTCGAGGACCGCAAGCACACGCGGCTCGGCAGGATGAAAGATCATGTTGTCGGCGCGGAAATCCCCGTGCGTGATGGCTGTCCTGTCCGCCGTTGGAAGATGCTCCGGCAGCCATTGGACCAGCCGGTCCATGGCCGGATGCCGGCCTGCCTCGTCGTCCTCGAGATACTGCTTCGACCATCGGGCCACCGTACTATCGCGCCTGAGTCCCATCGCACTGGGCAGCGGTGCCATGGCAACGGTTCCACTCAGCGGCCGGCAGCGATTCCATAGGATGAGCCTGACCTGGGATTCGACACAGTATAAGAACTCCGTCGAGCCCAAATCAGCGCTGCTTTGAATACCTCGGATTCTCGCTGACTCCAATCACTTCTCATTAGTGGTGCGGCGTCCAGTGCTATCGTGGCGTAGACCGCCGCTTGGTGCAGAGGCTCGCGGCTCCGCTTTCCTGGAATAGTGAATGTACGAATCGTTACGTGCATATCATTCGAAACCGCGGAGTTGCTTGGTGAGCGATTATGTCGGCATCCAAATGACATCACTGTGACGGCCATCTCCTGGCTCGCGCTTTGCGTGAACGTATCGAATCCCCGGTCACCCGAGCTGAAACTGTTGCCGGCTATTTCACTCGTCTTGGCCTCACGTCGGTCGACCGCGCGGCCCTACCTAACGAATTGCTGGCTTCTCGTGAATTCTCCGATACCGGAGCCCGAACGGCGGCAACATCGACCTCGCCCAACTTTCGGCCTTTCGCGGCGCCGGCCGGCAGTGGTCGGGCTGCGGCCGAACTGCCCTCGCCTGCGAAGGAACTCAATGATAAGAAGCATTGCTGCGTCACGTTCAGCCGAGCGCCGCTCGCTGAGGCACCCCGTTGCATGTCTGAGTGGACGGGGAACGCAACGGCGGCAGCCATCTTGTGCCGTTCGCTTTCGGGCTCAGTTGGCCATTCAAGCGGCCGCTTCGCTCATCAAAGAACGGGCAGTCGTGCCGGGATCGCGTCGGACCGCCCGTCAGCTCCGGTCAACCCAAATTCGGTCACTTGTAATATTTTTCGCGTGCCCTAGTATGAAGGCAGCCACCTGCCCGCTATGGTTATCGTGAAGCCCCCCCGCCAAACCGAAGCCCCAAAAGCCAAAGGACTCGCCGCAAGATTGTCAGAGCGGCGGCAGCTGCCTTTCGTGAGCGTGGCATCGATGGGGTCGGCGTGCGCGACATCATGATGCGCGCCGGCCTGACGCAAGGTGGGTTCTACTTCCACTTTGCCGACAAGGCAGCCCTGTTCCGGGAGGCCAGCGCGGAAGGATTCGAGGGGAGCGTCGAGTGGCTGCGGGACCATTCGGGCACCTCGCCTTCCGAGAGGCAACTAGAGGCCTTCATCGACGCCTACCTCAGCGCCCGCCATCGCGATCATCCGGAGTCGGGTTGCATGATGGCGGCCCTGGCGGGCGACGTCGCGCGCAGTGACCGGAAGTTGCGCAAGGAGTTCACCGCCGGCGCCCTCGCCATGCTCGACCGTATCGCGCCCCACCTTGCAGGCGAGAACCCGGTTGAGCGACGGCAGCAGGCAGGGCTGATGCTTGCGTCGATGGCCGGTGTGCTGATGGTTTCTCGCGTTCTTGCCGATCGCGCCATGAGCGACATGCTGCTCGCGAAGGCCCGCGAGTTCTACCGCGCGAATTTCTGCCAGGCCTGACCCAGGGAAGATCAAATTTCGCGGGGCCAGATTATTACACTGGTCATATTGCAAGAGGATGAAGCGTCATGAAATATGTCGCCATTCAGATGCTGTTCGGAGACCGCGCCAAGTTGTTCGGCCTGATCTTTTCGCTCGCCTTCGCGTCGTTCTGGGGTATCGGTAATGACGGTTGGCTAGTGCTTCTCAATGTCGACGATGAACACGCGAGCCAGCCTGAGAGAAACGACTCGCGCATTCTCGGGTGACGTGGAGCAGCCAGATCTCAAACTTCGCATCACTGTCCCTTCGATGCCTTCACCAGCACAGCATGCACCGCTTTCAGTATTTCATCGGACAACGACGGGTCGCTTTTGGCGACAGCGCGGGCGGCGGCCATAGCCCCGATTTCCGCCGCGACGATGGTCATCGCCAGACGGCGCCGTTCGGCCTCGGGGAGAGCTTCGTCCAGCACGGCCTCGAATGCGCTCGCCTTTTCCTGAAACCCCTTGGCGAACCGCGCGCTGATGTCCCTTCCTTGCCGCCCGATTTCGCTAGCCAACGCAGTCATCGGGCAACTCATGCCGGGATCGTCGCGTCTTAGCGGCGAAAGCAAATAGTCGAGATATCCCGACACGCTACGCTTGCGGCCCGTTGCCTCGCCCCGGAACGCTTCGCGGCTCCGCGCCAGGCCCTGCGAAAAGGCTTCCGTCGCAAGATCGTCCTTCGAGCGGAAATGCGCATACAGCGCGCCATGTGTCAGCCCGGCTTCGCGCGCGATTTCCGCGACGCCCACGCCATCGATTCCTCGTTCGCGAAACAACCGGCCGGCCGTTGCCAGCAGGGCTGCGCGGTTCTCGTCGGACTGCTCGCGTCTTACGTACACCATGGTCTCCTCCAGAAACGGGGACTGTGAATGATCGCCCTGGTTCGCGCGGTCAGTACCGGTCGACACAAAGCCTTCCATCCGTGACCGATGCGCTCCATGCGGGATACGCAGCCAAGCCAAACGCAATGGCTACTGCCCGGGCCCCGCCGCGCAGCTTTAACAGGTGCAGTTCGGGAATGTTGCTGTGGATTCACATATAGTCGAACCACCACTTTGATTGCGATCGCAATTAAAGATAGACGTGGGACTGTCGACTGTCAAGCAGGATGAGCGCACGCTGCCCAATGGCTAGCCGCGCAGCATGGTCAGCGTAGTTGTTAGTGCGTCCCGAAGCCCGTCTGGTCACACGGGGACTACTTAGCCCTTCTGAATCTGACCAGATCAGGGTGAGAATCAGATGAATGGCAACGCATGCACGCCAGCGTCGGCTGGTCTGGCGTATCCATGAGGGCATGCTGGCTTGCATGGCGGCCTCAGTTCAGGCATTCCTCAACAAGGACACAGGCCTTGGCAAAGTGAAGAGGCGCCGCGATGCGTATGCAGTGGCACGCTGGCAGAGCGGCACGCAGCGGACCTATTGCTTGAACGAGATAAAGCAGTCTACGTCGTCGATGGCGCGACGGTCGCTCGGCTCGTCTGGCTAGGATGCCAAGGGACGCTCGCAGTCCTCCCCAGGTCTATTGCTCGACCAAGACGCTCGAAGTCTTGCAGGTCCGCTCTTCCTGGTTGGTAGAGCCTCTCTTAGGCTCGGCTGGAGGGAGGTGAAATGCCAACAAAAAAGGACTTAGATCGTAACTGCTCAATAACCCGGGGCGAACGGCGGCACCCTGTTCAAGCAGAGCGCAGGAGGCGTTGTTCAAGCAGGTGCGGCAGTGGTGGGATGTGATCGCTGCACGAGATGCGGTCGGTCAGGTAATCCCAGAACGAGACGCCCAGTTTGCGACAGGTCTTCTTCAGGCTGGAGAACGTATCGCGACATTGCCGACCGAGCTCGCTGCGCGTGCCGCCACTGATCTTCTGCTTTTTCACGTGATCGCGAATATCGCGCTCGCTGCCATTTGTGTGCAGTGGGACCTCAGGACGCTCAAGTACCAGGAGCAACTCGGACTTGTTCAGGTGAATGCGCCTGAGTAAACGGTTGAGTGTGGTGTAGCGGGTCTTCTGGGTAAAGACGGCATCAAAGCGCGCTTGCAGTTCGCGCTTGCGCTTGAGGGTGGGACGTCGCTTGTAATCCTTGAGGTCCGCGTACAGGGACCAGATGTCGCTGCGTACGCGTGCAATATCCTCGCGGTGTAGATCGTTCAACGGGAGCAGCTTGTGAACCAGGCGCTCCGCATGTACCCAACATAAGCCGTGAATCAGGACGTTGAACTGTCCTGCATCGTCGCTGATGATGGCGAGATCCTGCGCCACGCCACGCCGCTTCAGACTGCCCAGCAACGCGCCCTCGGTGGCGATGTTGCGGTAGCGGGCAACGTCCATGCCCAGGCCGTTGAGGTGGAGTTGCCATGCACCCTGATCGGCAAATCGTCTGCGGTCGTGCTCACGCAGCGCATTTAGGAACACCTGCGAGAGCCCTTGCTTCTTCATGTAGGCGAGGGCGTCTTCGTTGATCTGGTAGCCGTGTCCGGCGCCGAGCAGTTCGAGGAAATTGATGCGGCTCTTCGAACACGTGCTTTTGAACCAAGCGAAGTGCTCGTTACCAATATGGGTGACGTAGCCATTGTTGCCTTGATGACGCGTGCCCGTGTCATCGACCGTCACATATGCTGAGAGCGCCAGCCCGGTCGATAACAGCCCGTCTTTTTCCTCGTGAAACCGCTTCTTGCCCTCTTGCAGCAGCGCGTTCAACTGCCCCGACGAGATCTCGATGCCCCATTCGCGCAATTGCTCACACAACAGCGGCTGGGTAACGTGGCAATGGTGGTGCTGGTAGAGCAGATAGCTGACCAGCGTCGCGCCAAAGTGGCTGCCTGCGACGGCCCAGGGAAGTTGCCCGGTCAAGGTCCGACCGTCTGGTGTTTGCCAACGTGCAAGCCGATAGCGTGTGTTGCGTGAGCCGATCACCAAGTCCTGCACCACATAATCCCGGTAGCCCTTGAATCGGGAGCCCGGCGGGATCAGCCCGGCCGGCTCGATGATCTCTTCGCAATCGATCCTCAGTTGGGCGGTCTTGCTCCTGCCGGGCGAACCGCGTCGTCTACCTGGCTTGGCCTGCTGTTGGACTTTGCCGGCCTCCTCATGCATGCGGCTCGGCTTGAACTTCGGGCGCTTCTTCTCGCCCTTGAGCACAGCGACTTCATCCTTCAGATGCAACTCCTGCTCATGTTGGCGAAGGATGATTTCCATGAGGCCTTCACCCCAGGCGAGCAGCTTCACGACCGCGGGTGTGCGCTCGGCTTCGGGAATATACGGCGCAGCGAGTTTCTTCCTCACGGTTGCGTGAGGCTATGCGCGCTTGCCGGCTTTACGCAGCCGGGCGATTTCCTTTTCCAGTCCTTGAAGCTGCTCCTGCTGGTGATTGACCATGTCGGTCAACCGCTCGAGCACCGCCAGCAATTCAAGCTCCCGCGGCGTCAACTCGCTTCGGTCGATATCCGGCGGGATGAATTTTTGAGGGGTGCTCATGGCCCGGCAACGTAGGAGTGGCGATGCAACAAAAGTTAACATCGCCGCCTAAGGTTTACAACCGAAATTTATTGCCGCCCGCAAGAAGGCGTCGCCTGCATCCTGGCTCGATGCTCCCGGTCGGGGGGCGACGCAGCGCCTGAGGGGTTGCCCCGGGTTATTGAGCAGTTACCTTAGATCGCTCTAAGTCCTTGCTTTTGTGAGTCGAGCGGTGGTGGGTGCTGAGGGGCTCGAACCCCCGACCTACGCCTTGTAAGGGCGCCGCTCTACCAACTGAGCTAAGCACCCGCTCGACCATCGCAGGCAGGCTGCCTGCAACTTGCTGATCGCTCCACACCTCGCGGCAGTTGCCGTGGTTTGCGTTGCGAGGGCGCAAGTGTAATACAGGTGATTTCAGTTTGCCAAGACCCGCGCGCGCAAAAAAACGCCGCCGGGCATCGCTGCCCCGCGGCGTTTGCTTCATGCGGCCAAGGTTGCGTCAGTGATGCAGACGTTCAACCTTGGCCGCGGCCTTGTCCGCCACATCGGCGGGCTTGGCGTCTTCTTCCGGCAACGGCTCGGGCTTGCGCTCGAGCGCCAGTTCCAGCACCTTGTCGATCCAGCGGACCGGCACGATCTCGATGGCGTTCTTCACGTTGTCCGGGATCTCGGCCAGATCCTTGACGTTTTCCTCCGGGATCAGCACCAGCTTGATACCGCCCCGGTGGGCCGCCAGCAGCTTCTCCTTGAGGCCGCCGATCGGCAGCACCTCGCCGCGCAGCGTGATCTCGCCGGTCATGGCGACATCCGCGCGCACCGGAATGCCGGTCAGCACCGACACCAGCGCGGTGGTCATCGCACCGCCAGCCGACGGGCCGTCCTTGGGCGTGGCGCCTTCGGGCACGTGGATGTGGATGTCGCGCTTCTCGAACATCTCATCCGTGATGCCCAGGCGGCGTGCCCGCGAACGCACCACCGAACGCGCGGCTTCGACCGATTCCTTCATCACATCGCCCAGCGAACCGGTGCGGGTGATGTTGCCCTTGCCCGGCATGATCGCGGCTTCGATGGTCAGCAGGTCGCCGCCCACCTCGGTCCACGCCAGACCGGTCACCTGGCCCACCTGGTTTTCCTTGCCGGCCAGGCCGAAGTCGTACTTGCGCACGCCCAGGAATTTGTCCAGGTTCTCGGAGTCGACCTTGATCGTGCCCGACTCTTTCTTCAGCAGCAGCAGCTTGACCACCTTGCGGGCGATCTTGGAGACTTCGCGTTCCAGTGATCGCACACCCGCTTCACGTGTGTAGTAGCGGATGATGTCGCGGATCGCGCTTTCGGCCACCTCGATCTCGCCCGCCTTCAGACCATTGTTCTTGATCTGCTTGGGCAGCAGGTAGCGCTGGGCGATATTGACCTTCTCGTCCTCGGTGTAACCCGACAGGCGGATCACTTCCATGCGGTCGAGCAGCGGCGGCGGGATGTTCAGCGAGTTCGACGTCGCCACGAACATCACGTCCGACAGGTCGAAGTCGACCTCGATGTAGTGGTCCTGGAACGTGTGATTCTGTTCCGGGTCCAGCACCTCAAGCAGCGCCGACGACGGATCGCCGCGGAAATCCATGCCCATCTTGTCGATCTCGTCGAGCAGGAAGAGCGGATTGCGCACGCCGACCTTGGACAGGCTCTGCAGGATCTTGCCCGGCATCGAGCCGATATAGGTCCTGCGGTGGCCGCGGATCTCGGCCTCGTCGCGCACGCCACCCAGTGCCATGCGCACGAACTTGCGGTTCGTCGCGCGCGCCACCGACTGGCCGAGCGAGGTCTTGCCCACGCCGGGAGGCCCGACCAGGCAGAGGATGGGCGCCTTCACCTTGTCCACGCGCTGTTGCACCGCGAGGTACTCGAGAATGCGTTCCTTGACCTTCTCGAGGCCGTAGTGGTCTTCATCCAGCACGCGCTCGGCGTTGGCGAGGTCATTGTTGACCTTGCTCTTCTTGCGCCACGGCAGGTTCACCAGCGTGTCGATGTAGTTGCGCACGACGGTGGCTTCGGCCGACATCGGCGACATCAGCTTGAGCTTCTTGAATTCGGCGTCGGCCTTCTTCTTGGCTTCCTTCGGCATGCGCGCAGCCTTGATGCGCTTGTCGAGTTCTTCCAGGTCCGCGCCTTCTTCACCCTCGCCCAGCTCCTTCTGGATGGCCTTGACCTGCTCGTTCAGGTAGTACTCGCGCTGGCTCTTCTCCATCTGGCGCTTGACGCGGCCACGGATGCGCTTTTCAACCTGGAGGATGTCGATCTCGCCCTCGAGCTGCGACAGCAGGCTTTCCAGGCGTTCGGTCACATTGACCATCTCCAGGATCTTCTGCTTCTGCTCGAGCTTGATCGGCAGGTGCGCGGCGATGGTGTCCGCCAGGCGGCCTGCCTCGTCGATACCCGACAGCGAGGTCAGGATCTCGGGCGGGATCTTCTTGTTGAGCTTCACGTACTGGTCGAACTGCGACACGATCGCGCGGCGCAGGGCCTCGGTCTCGGCGCTTTCGCCAGGTGCGGGCGGCACGGGCACGGCTTCGCACATGAAGTGCGATTCGTCCTCGCTCACCTCGCGGATATTCGCGCGCTGGGTACCCTCGACCAGCACCTTCACGGTACCGTCGGGCAGTTTCAGCATTTGCAGGATATTGGCGATGCAGCCGACCTCGTACAGGTCGTCGGCGGTCGGCTCGTCCTTCGCCGCCGTCTTCTGGGCCACGAGCATGATGCTCTTGCCCGCCTCCATCGCAGTCTCAAGCGCCTTGATGGACTTCGGGCGTCCCACGAACAGCGGGATCACCATGTGCGGAAACACCACCACGTCGCGCAGCGGCAACAGTGGGAGGCGAATCGGCTCGGCCGGGAGGAGTTGTGTTCCGGACATCATTTTCCCCAAGTCAGTCATTTAAGGCGTAAATTGGGCCGCCCGAATCGATTACAAGATACTGCGCCAATCGATTCACCAAGGCAGGCAGATGCCGCTCCCTGCACTTGCTGGCCCCTCTGAAACAGCATACCCGCGTTTCCTCCCTCTCGTCGGTAGAAATAAACAAAAAAAGCCGCTCGCTTCTACGCGAACGGCCTTTCCGCCCTGCTGCCGGTGTGGTCCCGACCACTTACCACCTCTGGCAGCCCTCGCGTCAGTTGGACCCTGCCACCTTGGGCTGCTGCTCCTCGTACATCAGCAGCGGGGGTGCATCACCGTTGATCGTATTTTCATCGATCACCACTTTCTGCACGCCCTTGTAGTTGGGCAAGTCGTACATGACGTCCATCAGCGACTGTTCCAGGATCGAACGCAGTCCGCGCGCGCCGGTCTTGCGGCGGATCGCCTTGCGGGCGATGGCGCTCAGCGCACCCGGGCGGATTTCCAGCTCGACGCCTTCCATCGCCAGCAGCTTCTGGTATTGCTTGACCAGCGCATTCTTGGGCTCGACCAGGATCTGCATCAGCGCGGCCTCGTCCAGCTTGGCCAGCGTCGCGACCACCGGCAGGCGGCCGATCAGTTCGGGGATCAGGCCGAACTTGATCAGGTCTTCCGGCTCGGTCTGCGGCAGGATTTCGCTGGCATCGCGCTCTTCCTTGCTCTTGACCTGCGCGGCAAAGCCGATGCCGGTCTTGTCGGAGCGCTGCATGATGACCTTTTCCAGGCCATCGAAGGCGCCGCCGCAGATGAACAGGATGTTGGTCGTGTCCACCTGCAGGAAGTCCTGGTTCGGATGCTTGCGGCCACCCTGCGGCGGCACCGATGCCATGGTGCCTTCGATCAGCTTGAGCAGGGCCTGCTGCACGCCCTCGCCCGAGACGTCGCGGGTGATCGACGGGTTGTCCGACTTGCGCGAGATCTTGTCGATCTCATCGATGTAGACGATCCCGCGCTGCGCCTTCTCGACCTCGTAGTTGCAGTTCTGCAGCAGCTTCTGGATGATGTTCTCGACATCCTCGCCCACGTAGCCGGCTTCGGTCAGCGTGGTCGCGTCGGCGATCACGAACGGCACGTTGAGCAGGCGCGCCAGCGTCTGCGCGAGCAGCGTCTTGCCCGAGCCGGTCGGCCCGATCAGCAGGATGTTGCTCTTGGACAGCTCGACATCGTCCTTCTTGCCGAGGTGCTTGAGGCGCTTGTAGTGGTTGTAGACCGCCACGGCCAGGATCTTCTTGGCCTGTTCCTGGCCGATCACATACTGGTCCAGGCTTTCGCGGATCTCGTGGGGCGTGGGGAGGTCCGAGCGCGCGGCCGCGGCGGCGTCTTTCTCGGATGCCGTGGCCTCGTCGCGAATGATCTCATTGCACAGGTCGATGCATTCGTCGCAAATGAACACCGACGGGCCGGCAATCAGCTTCTTGACCTCATGCTGGCTCTTGCCGCAGAAGGAGCAGTACAGAAGCTTTTCGCTGGATGAACCTTTTTTGTCCGCCATAGGAATCAGTCACTTATGCAGTGCGCACACCGCGGGGCGACAGGCTCCTCGGCGATACGCTTCAAACGCATCATACGCCAAAACAATTGGCACCACCGGCGGTTCCCCCCGGCTGTGGGGCTAAAGCACAAAACGAGGCACGGGGCCTCGTTCCGGTGTAGCCTTCGCCATTTGGGCCTGGCCAGCCTGGCCGGTGGCCGCCGCCGGATTACGCAACCGCGACGCCACGGCGGCCCGCAGCATCAGCCGCGGCGCGCCAGGACCTTGTCGATCAGACCGTAGTCGACCGCCTGGTCGCCGCTCATGAAGTTGTCGCGATCGGTGTCGCGCGCAATCTTCTCGACCGGCTGGCCCGTCACTTCCGACAGGATGGTGTTGAGCCGCTCGCGCAGGTACAGGATCTCGCGAGCCTGGATCTCGATGTCCGAGGCCTGGCCGCGCGCGCCGCCCAGCGGCTGGTGGATCATGATGCGCGAGTTGGGCAGCGCCGAACGCTTGCCCTTGGCGCCGGCCGCCAGCAGGAAGGCGCCCATGCTTGCCGCCATGCCCATGCACAGCGTGGACACGTCCGGCTTGATGAACTGCATGGTGTCGTAGATCGCCAGCCCGGCCGAGACGGAACCGCCCGGCGAGTTGATGTACAGCGACACGTCCTTGTCGGGGTTCTCGCTCTCGAGGAACAGCAGCTGGGCCACCACCAGGTTGGCGGTCTGGTCGTTGACCTCGCCCACCATGAACACCACGCGCTCCTTCAGCAGGCGCGAATAGATGTCATAGGCGCGCTCGCCCCGGCCGGACTGCTCGACGACCATCGGCACCAGCCCCAGGCCCTGGGTTTCCAGTGCCGAGGCCTGCGTGGTGGCGAGACGGTCAAGCAAATCATTGCGAGTCATGCATGTTCTCCATGGATTCGTCGGATTGCAAGGCAATCCGGGGTAACTCGGGAAGTTGCCCGGCCCCACGCCGTGACGCGGGGCTGCGGGTCACTTCCGGCCTCAGGCTTGCTGCTGGTTGCCTTCGGCGGTGAGTTCCTCGAAGGACACCTTCTTGTCGGTGACCTTGGCCTTGTCGCACACGAAATTTACCACGTTGTTTTCGAGCACGTAGGCTTCCATCTCGGCCAGGCGCTGCTGGTCGCCGTAGTACCAGCGCATGACTTCCTTCGGGTCTTCGTAGCTCTTGGCGAAGTCCTCGATCTCGGCCTTGATCTGGTCGGCCTTGGCTTCCAGGCCGTTGGCTTTGACGATCTCGGCCAGGATCAGGCCCAGCTTGACGCGGCGCTCGGCCTGCTGCGCGAACATCTCGGCCGGAATCGGCATGTCCTTGGCGTTGGGCATGCCACGCTGTTCCAGGTCACGGCGGGCCATTTCCACCAGGCGTTCCTGGTCCTGCTCGATCAGGGCCTTGGGCACGTCCAGCTCGCTCGCCTTCAGCAGCGCGTCCATGACCTGATCCTTCAGCATGGAGTGCGTGCGGCGCTTCACTTCGCGCTCGAGGTTCTCGCGGATGTCGGCGCGCATCTTGTCGACGCTGCCGTCGGCGATGCCCAGCGACTTGGCGAAGCCTTCATTGACTTCCGGCAGGTGGGCCCATTCGATCTTCTTCAGGGTCACCGTGAACTCGGCGGTCTTGCCGGCCACTTCCTTGCCGTGGTAGTCGGCCGGGAAGGCCAGCGGGAAGGTCTTGCTTTCGCCGACCTTCAGGCCCAGCGCGGCCTGCTCGAACTCGGGCAGCATGCGGCCTTCGCCCAGCACGAACGGGAAGTCCTCGGCCTTGCCGCCGGCGAACTCTTCACCGTCGATCTTGCCGACGAAGTCCAGCGTGACGCGGTCGCCGTTCTGGGCGGTGACGTCGGCACCGCCGTCGCCATGCTCGCCGGCTTCGCCGCGGGCGTGGTAGTGCACGCGCTGCTTGCGCAGGATGTCGATGGTCTTGTCGACTTCGGCGTCGGTGATCTCAGTGCCGGTGCGGGTGACTTCGGCAGCCGACAGGTCGCCGATGGTCACTTCCGGGTACACCTCGAAGGTGGCGTCGAAGGCCACTTCGTCTTCGCCCACGCCCTCGTTCTTGATCTCGAACTTGGGCTGGCCGGCAACCTTGACGTCCTGTTCCTTGGTGATGTCGAAGAACTTGCGCGCGGCCTTGTCGAAGCGCACTTCGAACTCGACCTGCTGGCCGTACTGCTTCTCGACCATCTTCATCGGCACCTTGCCCGGACGGAAGCCCGACATCTTCACGGTCTTCGACAGGCGAACCAGGCGCTCCTGCTTTTCCTTTTCCACTTCGGCCTTGGGGATGGCCAGGGTCACCTTGCGGTCCAGCTTGCCGAGGTTCTCAATCACGTTCGACATGGTCGTAGATCCAATCCAGAAATGTAGTTGTGTTCGTAGGTGCTACCGCTTGCGCATGTACCGCCCGCTTTACCGCCACGGCGCCGTCACCACAGGACGGCCGGGGCGGCGCACCGGCGAACGGAACGCTCCGCGCAAACGGAAAACGGGGATTATCGCACGGTTTCGATTCGCTTCCGGCAGTTTTTGCCCGGAACGCACCCGGAGCCGCCCTGCCGCACCATGCGCCGCTATCCGGCCTGCCCGTGGCGCAGTGCACGCAGCAGCAGGCGTGCCGGATCCACCGCATCGGCCAGGTCCGACTCCAGCGGCAGCGGCTCGCCCTCGATCTGGCTGGCCAGCAGTTCCGCGGCCAGCGCAGCCCATGTGAGGCCGCGCGACCCATATGCAAGGGCCGCGTAGAGGCCAGGCAGGCGCGGCAGGTCGCGCAGGTGCGCACCGCGCAGCGATGCGGCCTGCGCCAGCGCAACGGCCTCATCGGGCACCTGGCCGACCAGCGGCAGCCGGTTGTGCGTGACGGTGCGCACACCCACGTATCCTGACAGGGCCGCCGGGTCGATGCCGGCGACGTCATCGGCGTGGCGCGGCAACAGCCCGGACAAGCGTGCCAGGTTGGCAGCGTGGACCGCCGGCTGCTCCACCAGCGGGCCCTCGTCGGCGTCGTAGCTGGAGCCGACCCGGCCGGTGCCATCGGCGGCACGCGGCAGCAGGTAGCCCGCACCGGTCACCACGCAATCCGGCCAGCCGCCGAGCGCATCGACCTGCGCGGACGCCAGCGTGGTCAGCTGCCCGCGCACGCGCCGCATGGTCCAGTGCTGCTGCGGCAGCAGTTGCTGCGCCTCGTGCGCGCTGGCCAGTACCAGCACCGGCGCCGATGCCAGCACGGCACCATCCTGCCCGACTGCCTGCCATTGCCCGTCAACGTATGCAATCCCGGCAACCCGGCAGCCGAAACGCGCGGTCACGGCATCGCCAGCACGCGCGAGCTGCGCCGCGCAGATATCCGGCGGCGCCACCCAGCCGCCTTGCGGGAACCACAAGCCGCCACGCGGCACACCGGCACAGTGGGCCGACGCGGCCTCTTCAGCGCTCATCCAGCGCACGAATCCCTCAGGCAAGCCCATCGCCGCCAGCGCGGCGCGCTGGGCCTCGCCCTCGGCATCGTCCTCGCCGATCTGCAGCACGCCGCAGCCATGCCAGCCGACGGGATGGCCGGCCTCGGCCAGCGCCGCCCAGGTGCGCAGCGCGTACTGGTTGCCGGCGCGCGACAGCCGCGACAGCACGCTGTCGTCGGCCGACACATGCGCATGCATGGCCGCCGCGCGATGCGCCGAGGTCTGCCGCGCCGGCCCGTCGTGGGCATCGAACAGCGTCACGCGCCAGCCGCGCGCGGCCAGCCGCTCGGCCACCGCGCAACCGGCCAGGCCGGCGCCGATCACCATGGCATGGCGCCCGTCCCATTGCGCCGGCAGCGGCGGTGCGTGGCGGCGCGCTTTCCATTGCGGGCGGAAGCGCGCGACGGTCATGTGCCACTTGCCGCCAAAGCCGGGGGCCCTGCTGACTTCGAAACCGACTTCCTTGAGCCCGCGCCGCACAAAGCCCGCGGCCGCAAACGTGGCCAGCGTGGCGCCCGGCCGGGCCAGCCGCGCCAGTCCGCGGAACACCTGCGGCGACCACATCTGCGCGTTGCGCGCCGGCGCGAAACCGTCCAGGTAGAAGGCATCCACCCCGGCCGCCAGTCGCGGCAGCATCTGTTCGACATCGCCCAGGGCCAGCGTCAGCACCACGCGGCCCTCGTCGAAAGCCAGCCGGTGCAGCCCTGGCAGCGCCAACGGCCATTGCGCCTGCAGCGCCTGCGCCAGCGGCTGCCGCAGTCCGTCCAGCCCGGCGTGCAGTTGTGCCAGCCCCTCGCGAGTGAACGGGTGCTTTTCAATCGAAACGAAATGCAGCGTGCCGCAGCGCTGCGGATCGTCGCGCCACGCCTGCCAGGTCGCCAGGAAATTCAGCCCCAGGCCGAAGCCGGTCTCGGCAATGACGAACTGGCGCTGGCCGGCCCACGCCTGCGGCAGGCCGTTGCCGCCCAGGAAGACATGGGCGGCCTGCGCCAGCCCGCCTTCGGTGCTGTGGTAGACGTCGTCGTAGCGGGGCGAATACGGGGTGCCTTCGGCAGACAGGATGGGCTCGGCGGGCTCGAGTGCGCGCGGCATGGGACAGGAAACTCGGCGGAAGCAAAATGCCCGGGCGAACGCGCCGGGCGTGGTAGGGGCCGGGGTTGGCAACCCGCGGCGGATGGTAGCATAGCGGCCTTCCCGCAGACCTCACGCCTGCCCCTGATTTTGCGCCGACAAGGCGCCCTGCCCCACATGCTCAGCTACCGTCACGCCTTCCACGCCGGCAACCATGCCGATGTCCTCAAACACGCCGTCGTGGTGCAACTGCTCGAGCACCTGACGCAGAAGGACAAGGCGTTCTGGTACATCGACACCCATGCCGGCGCCGGCCTCTATGCGCTGGACCATGCCTACGCGCAGAAGAAGGCCGAGTTCGAGACCGGCATCGCGCCGCTGTGGCGCGCCGCCGCCGGCACGCAGTTGCCGGCGATGCTGGACGAGTACCTGGACCAGGTGCGCGCGCTCAACCCGGACGGCAACCTGCGCCACTATCCCGGCTCGCCCTGGCTGGCCTGGCAGATGCTGCGCGAGCACGACCGGCTGCGGCTGTTCGAGCTGCACAGCACCGAGATCCAGGTGCTGCGCGACAACTTCCGCGGCGCCGGGCGCCGCGTGATGCTGTATGACGGCGACGGCTTCAGCGGCATCAAGGCCATCCTGCCCCCGGCGCCGCGCCGCGCGCTGGTGCTGGTCGATCCGTCCTACGAGGACAAGCAGGACTACGCCCGCACCGTGCAGACCCTCCGCGACGGGCTGGAGCGCTTTGCCACCGGCGTCTATGCGGTCTGGTACCCGCAGGTGCAGCGGCGCGAGTCGGTGCAGTTGCCGGTGCAGCTCAAGGGCCTGCCACTCAAGAGCTGGCTGCACGTGACCCTGACCGTCAGGCACCCGGTCGAGGGTGGCCTCGGCCTGCACGGCAGCGGCATGTTCATCGTCAACCCGCCGTGGCGCCTGAAGGAATCGCTGGAAGAGGCGATGCCGTTGCTGGCCGACTTGCTCGGCCAGGACGACGGCGCGAAGTTCACGCTCGAAGCCGAGGAGCACTGAGGCGGCGCACCAGCCAGTCCAGCGCCATGCCCGCGGCCAGGCCGATGCAGTCGGCCAGCAGGTCGAGCCAGTCCGCATCACGGTAGCCGGTCTGCCCCTGCAGCAGCTCGATCAGGCCGCCGTACGCCACCAGCCCCAGCCATACGGCCCAGCCTCGCCCGGCGTAGGCGCGCCGCCCCAGCACGCCCAGCACCGCGAACGCCAGCATATGGTTGGCCTTGTCCCAGCCGGTGGTCGGCAGGGGCTGGCTCGGCGGTAGCAGCGACAGGACCAGCACCGCCGCCGCGCAGCCCCAGAAAAGCAGGCGCCAGCGCAACGGAGTCAGCGTCGGGAGGGAAATCATCGGCATGTGGGTGGGAGCGAGAAAGCCGACAATATATCCCGGCCGCCTGCCGCCGCCACCGGAGTGCCGGGCAGGGCTGGATTCCCCCCGCGCCTTGCGCTACAATCCGCAGCCTCGTTGCAGTGCAGGCGCAAGCCATGCCGATACCACGTTTCGGCAGCCGGTGCCGCCAGCAGCGGACAGCGTAAAGGCGGGCAGTTCCAGCCGCCTTTTTTGCTTTCCTGTCCTGCCCCTGCCAACGAGCATCGCGGCCGCCCGCCAGGGCAGCGCCGCAGGACCGCGAGGGTGGCGAAATTGGTAGACGCACCAGGTTTAGGTCCTGACGCCAGCAATGGTGTAGGGGTTCGAGTCCCCTCCCTCGCACCACCCGCCTTCCAAGTGGCGGGCTGACAACCTCCCCTTTTCAAGCTCCCCTCCGGCCCGCCACGCGAGAAAGAGGCGCTTTGCGCACTTTACCCGCAGCGAAGAGGCGCTGTTCATCGGCGACATGGGCCCGGCCACGCCCATCGTCAACAGTCGGGGCATGGCGGTCGGCGTGGTCCCCGTGTCGCCGCCGTCCAGTCGCTGGAGCATGGCCGAGACGCAGAAAAAGCAAGGGCCGCTAGTGATGGAATGCGCGCGGCCGATCTCGCGCTCCATCGCCCATTGCAGGCCACCGCAAGGGTGGTAGAAGACCTGAGTGGCAGCGCCTTTCGCCGGCCCGTGCCGCGATCTATTCTGAAGATGTCGGGCGGCGTTGCGCGCTGCGCAGGCTGTCTCCGGCGTCTTCACCTCAGCCCTGATCGGAGGGCATATGAAATTCCCCGCCTTGCTGTTGGCAGCGTCGATGACCGCTGGCTGGTCATCGCTCGCCCAGGCTGCCGGATGCCAGTACGACATGCAGTGCAAAGGAGAGCGGATCTGCCAGCAAGGGCAGTGCGTCTTTCCTGACCCGGAAGATACCGCGGAAGCCGGCGGGCCGGCGCCGCTGCCGGCAACCAGGCGCACACCCGCGCCGCCGCCGGTCCGCGGGTGCTGCACGGTGGCAGGCAAGCTGAAGCTGTCGCCATCCTCGGCGTCGGACACCAGCCTGAGCCACGGCGATGCGTGCCAGGGGCTGACCGCCTCCGGCAAGCCGGTTCCAGGCACGATCTGCAACTAGCCCCGGCACGGGCGCGTGCGCCAGCATGGCCTGCGGCAGTACGCTGGCACCTGTCTCGATATGCTCGGGCAGTGCGTCTTCCAGTTCGTTGTGCCTGATGCCGTCCTTGCACGGCACGAAGTTCATGCCGGTGGGCGCTCGCCGCGCGACGTAGATGGCGTCGTGGCCGGCGCCGCTGGCCACGTTCATATGCGGCAGGCCCTGCGCTGACGCCGCGCGCATGGTCGCGTGCATGCGGTCGGGCACAGCGCACCCCACCCGCATCAGGTGGCCCACCGCCGGAAGGCTCCGCCGGCCTGCACGGCGCTCCTACAATGCCGTCATTGCATTGGTCCGCCGGCCCGCGCCGCACGGACAGGAGGAGCCCAGCATGCCCCCGGCCGAAGCCGCGCCAGCAGCATCCGCCAGCCAGTCCGCCGCGCCGGCCTTTCCGGTCACGCCGACCAAGCTGGTGCCGCCCCGCGGCGCCCGCCCGCTGATGGCGCGCGACACCCTGCTGGCACGCCTGGCCGAGGCGCGGCGCCAGCGCTGCATCGTGATCCAGGGGCCGGCCGGCTGCGCCAAGACCAGCACGCTGGCGGCGTGGCGCCAGGCCCTGCTGACGCTGGACTTCGACGTCGCCTGGCTGTCGCTCGCATCGGAAGACAATAGTGTCGCGGCGTTCTTCAACGGACTGGTCGCCAGCCTGGCCATGGTTGACCCCGCCATCGTGCGCGACGCCTGGGTGCTGATGGGCCGCGACGGCCACCAGTCCGCGGTGGAGCACTGGGTCATCACGCTGGTGCGGGCCATCGGCGCACGCCGGCGCGAGCTGGTGCTGATGCTCGACGACGTCCATCACCTGGACGACCCGGGCGTGGTGCTGGCGCTGCGCTGGCTGCTCGACTACGCGCCGCCGCAGCTGCATGTGGTGCTGGCATCGCGCACCGCGCCGCCGGTATCGCTGGCGCGGCTGCGCACGCAGGGGCTGCTGTCGACCTTCGGGCTGCCCGACCTGCGCTTCTCGGCACAGGAGTCCGCCCGCTTCCTGCAGGAGCAACTGGGCCACGTCGACGCCCGCGATGCGGGCCGGCTGCATGAACTCACGGACGGCTGGGCCGCCGGCCTGCAGCTCTTTGCCATCGACCTGAAGGGCAAGCGCGGCGGGTCGTACAACCCGGTCCAGGTGCGCGACGCGCAGACCTTTGCCAGCTATTTCGAGCGCGAGGTACTGGTGCGGCTGACGCCGGACGACCTCGACCTGCTCACCCGCATGGCACTGTGCCACCGCTTTTGCGGCGCGCTGTGCGCCACCCTGCTGGGCCGCCCCGATGCCGCCGCCGAGATCACCACGCGGCTGGCGCGCCTGGCGCGCGACGACCTCTTTATCACCCAGATCGGCAACGAGAGCCACGGCGAGGCCTGGTACCGCCTGCACCCGCTGTTGCGCGAGGTGCTGCTGGGTCGCCTGGGCGGGCAGCCGCCCGGCACGCAGGCCGCGATGCACGCAGCGGCCTGGCAATGGTTCAACGCGCATGGCGACGTGGATGAGGCAGTGCGGCACGCGGTGCTCGCCGGCGACGGCGCGGCAGCCGCCGACATGGTCCACGGCCGCGCGCACGGCCTGCTGGCGCGCGGCGAACTCAGCCAGCTGGCCGCGCTGGTGCGGCAACTGCCCGCCGAGCAGATCCGGGCCCGCTTCGGCCTGCTGCTGGTCCAGGCCCACCTGCAGATGTATGCCGGCGATGCCGACGGACTGCAGGACAGCCTGCAGCGGATGCAGGCCCAGGCCGCGCGGCTGGGCCCGCGCGAGCACTATGCACTGGCGATATTGCGCGGCAGCATGGCGCTGCTGCGCGACGACTCCGACGCGGTCGCCAGCCTGCTGCCGACGCTGCAGCGCGTGCCCGCTGGCGCGGACGACTTCACCCTGACCGGGCGCGGCAACATCCTGTCGTGGATGCATATCTACCGCGGCGAATACGACCAGGCGCGGCGCGTGATCGAGGACGGCGCGCCCTGCGACGGCGCGCCGCGCGGCACGCTGCTGGGCCACTGCATGGGCGGCATGACGCACGCGGTCGAGGGCCAGGTGCTGGTGGCCGAGCGCGTGCTGCATGACGTGCTGGCCGATGCCGGGCAGCGCGGCGCGGCCTGCGCCGGCGTGGCCTGCATGGCGGCCGCGCTGCTGGGCGAGACCCTGTACGAACTCAACGATGTCGAGGCTGCCGCCAGCCTGCTCGATGCCCGCATCGACGTGCTGGTGCGCATCTCGATCCCGGACACCGTGCTGCGCGCGCTGCTGGCGCTGTCCTGCGCTCGCTGGCATGCCGGCGACCACGCCGGCGCGCTGGCGTGCCTGGACCGGCTGGAGCGCTACGGGCAGCGCCAACGCGTCGACCGTCTGGTAGCTGGCGCCCTGTGGCTGCGCTCGCGCCGGTTGCTTGAGGACGGCCATGTCGACGCCGCCGACGACGCCCTGCTGCGGCTGGAAGCGCTGGCGGCGCGGCATGCCGGCGCGGTGCGCGGCACCGCCTGGGAAGTACGGGTCCACGCCGACCTGGCCCGCATCGGCATGTGCCTGCACCACAACGACTTCGACGGCGCGCTGGCGCGCCTGGAGCCGCTGGCCGCGTTGTCCGAGGCAGGCGGGCGCTGGTCCCGCGTGGCCACCTTGCGCATGCTGATGGCACTGGCCCACCAGGGCCGCCGCGATCCGGCCGCCGCGCGCCGGCAACTGGCCGACGCCCTGCGCATCGGCCACCGCCACGGGCTGGTGCGCAGCCTGCTCGACGCCTCACCGCAAGTGCCGGCCATGCTGGCCGCGCTGGCTGGCGACGACAGCCTGGACCCGGTGCTGGCGTTCTACGCGCAGCGCCTGGCCGACGCCGCCGGGGCGGGCGCTTGCGCCAGCCCCGGCGCCTCGCCGGCCCCCGCCGCGCAACTCGCACGCCTGGGCACGCTCAGCGAGCGCGAGCAGGAAGTGCTGGGCCTGCTGGCGCAGGCCATGCCGAACAAGAAGATCGCCCGCATCCTTAACGTATCGCTCGACACGGTGAAGTGGCACCTGCGCAACGTCTACGCCAAGCTGGATGTCACCGGGCGTGACGAAGCCGTGGCCCGGCTGCGCGATGCCGGCGCGCTGCCCACCCCCCTCGCCTCCTCCTGACCTGCCCCACCTACACCACCGGTGTAGGGACTTCCCTCCCGCCCCCGGCCACACTGGACCCAACGAGGCAGCGACACCGCCGCCGCCCACCAGCCAGACCGGGAGCCATCGATGGAAATCATCCGCAACGTCTATCGCGAAGACCACGAGATGTTCAGGGAAACCGCGCGCCGCTTCTTCGAGCGCGAATGCCTGCCGCGCCAGGCCGCCTGGGACCAGGCCGGCTGCGTCGACCGCGAGACCTGGCTCAAGGCCGGCCGCGAGGGCCTGCTGTGCGTCACCGTGCCCGAGGAATACGGCGGCGGCGGCGGCGACTTCGGCCACTCCGCCGTGCTGGCCGAGGAGTACCACCGTTCCGGCATCTCCGGCCCGAGCTTCTCGGTGCACTCGGACATCACCGCGCCCTATATCGTGCGCCTGGGCACCGAGGCGCAGAAGCGCAAGTGGCTGCCCGGGATCTGCCGCGGCGAGAAGATCCTGGCCATCGCCATGACCGAGCCCGGCAGCGGCTCCGACCTGAAGTCGATCCGTACCACGGCCGTGCGCGACGGCGACGAGTTCGTCATCAACGGCAGCAAGACCTTCATCTCCAACGGCCTGAATGCCGACATGATCGTGGCGGTCTGCAAGACCGATCCGGCAGCGGGCGCCAAGGGCGTGAGCCTGATCATGGTGGAAGCGGACCGGAAAGGTTTCCGCCGCGGGCGCAAGCTGGAGAAGGTGGGCCAGCATGCCGCCGACACTGCCGAGCTGTTCTTCGACAACGTGCGCGTGCCGGTCGCCAACCTGATCGGCAACGAGAACGGCGGCTTTATCCACCTGATGGAAGAACTGCCGCAGGAACGCCTGATCATCGCCGTCTACTGCGCCGCCAAGCTGGAGCGCCAGCTGGAACTGACGCTGCAGTACGTGAAGGACCGCCGCGCCTTCAACCAGACCGTGTGGGACTTCCAGAACACCAGGTTCAAACTGGCCGACGTCAAGGCCCAGGCCGTGGCCATGCGCACCATGGTCGACTACTACATCGGCAAGCACATGGAGCGCAAGCTGACGCTGCAGGAAGCCGCGATCGCCAAGCTGTACGCCACCGAAACCATGTGGAAGTGCATCGACGACATGGTGCAGCTGCACGGCGGCTACGGCTACATGCTCGAGTACCCGATCGCGCGCGCCTTTGCCGACATGCGCGTGACCCGCATCTTCGGTGGCACCAGCGAAGTGCTGCGCGACCTGATCGCGCGCAAGCTCTGAGCCCCCCTTTCGAAACTTCCTTCAGGAATCCATCATGAGCGAGAAAGCCCTGGTTGCCGGCGTTGGCATGATCCCCTTCGCCAAGCCCGGCGCAAGCCTGAGCTACACCGAAATGGGCGCGGAAGCCACGCGCCGCGCGCTGGCGGATGCCGGCATCGGCTACGAGCAGGTGCAGCAGGCGTTTGCCGGCTATGTCTACGGCGACTCCACCTGCGGCCAGACCGCGCTGTATGAAGTCGGCATGACCGGCATCCCCATCATCAACGTCAACAACAACTGCTCGACCGGCTCGACCGCGCTCTATCTGGCGCGCAAGGCGATCGAGACCGGCGATGCCGACTGCGTGCTGGCGCTGGGCTTCGAGCAGATGCAGGCCGGCGCGCTCAAGTCGCACTGGGATGACCGCCCCGTCACCCGCGCCCGCTTCCAGCCGATCATGCACGGCCTGACCGCCGACATGGCGCACCTGCCGCAGGCGCTGCGCACCTTCGGCGGGGCCGGCCGCGAGCATATGCAACGCTACGGCACCAGCATGGAAACCTTTGCCGCGGTGCGCGCCAAGGCCAGCCGCCACGCCGCCAACAACCCGCTGGCGCTGTTCCGCAAGGTCGTCACCACCGAAGACGTGATGAACGACGTCGAGCTGCTGCCGGGCGTGATGACGCGCCTGATGGCCTGTCCGCCCACCTGTGGCGGCGCCGCGGCGATCCTGGTGTCGGAGCGTTTTGCCCGCCAGCACGGCCTGCGCACCGGCGTGCAGATCGTGGCGCAGGCGCTCACCACCGATCCGCCGGCCTCGTTCGACCCGCCGTCGATGCTGAACTATGTCGGCACTCACATGACGCGCGCGGCGGCCAACAAGGTCTACGAGCAGGCCGGCATCGGCCCCGAAGACGTCGATGTGTGCGAGCTGCATGACTGCTTCGCGCACAACGAGGTGATCTCTTACGAAGCCCTGGGCTTCTGCCCCGAAGGCGGCGCCGAGAAGTTCGTGATGGACGGAGACAACACCTACGGCGGCAAGGTGGTGGTCAACCCGTCGGGCGGCCTGCTGTCCAAGGGGCATCCGCTGGGCGCTACGGGCCTGGCCCAGTGCTACGAGCTGACGCACCAGCTGCGCGGCACCGCCGAGCATCGGCAGGTGGCAGGCGCGAAGCTGGCGCTGCAGCACAACCTTGGCCTCGGCGGCGCCTGCGTGGTGACGCTGTACGGCCAGTACTGAACCACGGACCGAAGCAGAGCAAAGACGCGGCGCGCCGGCGGCATCGTGCTGCCGGCAGTGCCCCGCAAGGAGACTGCCATGAAACAATCGCCGCTTTACCGCCTGCCGGGCCTGGGCCTGGCCTGCGTGATGCTGCTGCCGGCGCTGCCGGCAAGTGCCGCCGACAACTTCCCTTCGCATCCGCTGCGCTTTATCGTGCCCCTGACACAGGGCAGCGGTTCGGACACCGTCACCCGCTTTGTCGCCGAGCTGGTGGGCAAGGACCTGGGCCAGGCGGCCGTGGTCGAGAACCGCCCGGGCGCCGACGCCATCATTGCCGTGCAGAGCCTGCTCAACGCCCCGGCCGACGGCTACAGCATCCTGATGATCTCGCCCAGCGCCATGGTCATCAACCCGCTGGTCAACGACAAGCTGCCCTACGACCCGCGCAACATCCGCCCGCTGGCCGCAGCGATCCGCGCTTCGGCGGTACTGGTCACGGGCGCCAACTCTCCCTACAAGAGCTTTGCCGACGTGCTCAGTGCCGCGCGCAGGACGCCGCATACGGTCAGCCTGGCCAGCTACAGCTACCACTATCGGCTGGGCGGCCTGCAGCTGCAGCAGATGGCAGGCATCGACCTGAACCACATCCCCTACAAAGGCGCGGTGCAGGTGCAGACCGACCTGATGGGCGGCGCGGTGGACCTGGCCCTGCTGGATGTCGGCGGCGCCCTGCCGCTGCTGCGCGCCGGCAAGCTGCGCCCGCTGGCCGTGACCACCCGCGCGCGCCATCCCGAACTGCCCGACGTTCCGACCGTGCGCGAAAGCGGCGTGGCCGACTATGAGCTGTCGGTGTGGATCGGCTTTGGCGTCAGCAGCAAGACCCCCGAGCCGATCGCGCAGAAGCTTGAAGCTTCGCTGCTGAAGGCGCTCGGCACGCCGGTATTCCGCAGTTTCGCCGCGCGCACCGCCTATGCCGAAGTGCTGGCCGAGCCGGGCAAGCAGATGGGCGCCATGATCGCCTCGGAGCGGGGGCGCTACGGGCAACTGGTCAAGACCTACGACGTCAGCGCACGCTGAAGCATCACCCTGCACAACCCCAAGGAACAGGATTCACCATGTCACAGCTTTGCAAGGACCGCGTGGTCGTCATCACCGGCGCCGGCCGCGGCATCGGGCGCGAATATGCGCTGGAGTTCGCCCGCCAGGGTGCGAAGGTGGTCGTCAACGATCTCGGCGGGCGCGGCGAAGGCGGCGGTGCCGCGAGCGGCCCGGCCCAGAAAGTGGTGGCCGAGATCCGCGCCGCCGGCGGCGAGGCCATCGCCAACTTCGACGACGTGGCCGACTGGGCCGGTGCCGAGCGCATGATCCGCGCCGCCATCGACACCTTTGGCAGCCTCGACGTGCTGGTCAACAATGCCGGCATCCTGCGCGACCGCACCCTGGTCAACATGACCGAGGAAGACTGGGATGCAGTGATCCGAGTACATATGCGCGGCACCTTCGCGCCGTCGCGGCACGCCGCCGCCTACTGGCGCGAGCAATCGAAGGCCGGGCGCCAGCGCGCCGCGCGCCTGATCAACACCAGCTCGTCGTCGGGCCTGTACTGCAACGCTGGCCAGTCCAACTACGGCGCGGCCAAGGCCGGCATCGCCGCGATGTCGGTGATCGCCGCGCGCGAGCTGGACCGCTACGGCGTCACCGTCAACGCGATCTACCCGACGGCGATGAGCCGCCTCACCGAAGACATCTTCGCCAAGCGCGGCGCCGAGTTCACCGCCGGCGCCGCGCCGGGCTTCGACCCGCTCGATGCCGGCAACGTGGCGCCGCTGGTGGCGTGGCTGGGGAGTGTCGAATCCGGCGACGTCACCGGGCGCGTGTTCGGCGTGCGCGGCGGGCGCATCACGGTGGCCGAAGGCTGGCACGCCGGCCCGCGCATCGAGAAGGCCGGCCGCTGGGACGCCGCCGAACTGGGTCGGCAGATTCCCGCGCTGGTCCGCCAGGCCGCGCCCAATGCCGGCACGTCGGGCGAGATTCCTGCCGCCTGAGCACCGCACTGAGCACCGCATCCACGGACCCGCACCATGACCCCCAAGTACCTGGGCGATCACGCCGCCCTGAACCCTGAGAAGCCCGCCGCCATCAACGGCACCACCGGCGAGGTCCTGAGCTACGGCGAGCTGGACCAGCGCTCGAACCGCTTTGCCCGGTACCTGTACGCGCTTGGCCTGCGTCGCGGCGACCATATCGCGATGGTGCTCGAGAACAATATGCGCTGCTTCGAGCTGTGCTGGGCCGCACTGCGTTCCGGCTTGCTGATCACCCCGGTCAACCGCTTCCTGACCGCCCCCGAGGCCGCCTACCTGATCGAGGACAGCCAGGCACAGGTGGTGGTGACCTCCCACGCGATGCGCGAACTGGCCGCCCAGTTGACGGACCTGATGCCAAGCTGCCGCAGCCGGCTGATGGTGGACGGCACCATGCCCGGCTGGGACAGCTACGAAGCGGCCATCGCCGCGCACCCGGCCGAGCGCCTGGCCGAGGAATGGATGGGCGCGACCATGATCTACAGTTCGGGCACCACCGGCCGGCCCAAGGGCATCGTGCGCGCGCAGCCGCAGGGCTATGTGACCGAAGGCTCGGGCTCGCCGCGCCGGGCGCAGTTCGTTCGCTATGGCTTCGATGCCGGCACCATCTACCTGTCGCCCGCGCCGCTGTACCACACTGCACCGCTCGGCTACGGGCTGGAGACCCAGTTCGGTGGCGGCACCGTGGTCTTCATGGAGAAGTTCGACGCGGTTGAGGCGCTGCGCATGATCGAGCGCTACCGCGTCACCCACAGCCAGTGGGTACCGACCATGTTTATCCGCATGCTCAAGCTGGAGCCGGCGCAGCGCGCGGCCTTCGACCTGTCCAGCCACCGCGTGGCGATCCACGCGGCCGCGCCCTGCCCGCAGGAAATCAAGCGCGAGATGATCGCCTGGTGGGGGCCGATCGTGCACGAGTACTACGCCGCCACCGAAGGCAACGGCGTGGCCACGCTGGACACGGCGGAATGGCTGGCGCACCCGGGCTCGGTCGGCAAGGCGCTGGTGGGCGTGCTGCATATCTGCGACGACGACGGCAACGAACTGCCCTGCGGCGAAAGCGGACTGGTGTACTTCGAGCGCGAGGCCCTGCCGTTCCACTACCACAACGATCCGGACAAGACCCGCGCCGCGCAGCACCCGCGCCATCCCACCTGGACCTCGGTGGGCGACATCGGCCGGCTCGATGAAGACGGCTACCTGTACCTGACCGACCGCAAGGCGTTCATGATCATCTCGGGCGGCGTCAACATCTACCCGCAGGCGATCGAGGATGCGCTGGTGGTCCATCCCAGTGTCGGCGACGCTGCCGTGATCGGCGTGCCCAACCCGGAGATGGGCGAAGAGGTCAAGGCCATCGTCGAACCGGCCACCGGTATCACGCCATCTCCGGAGCTGGCCGAGACCCTGCTCGAATACCTGCGCGGCAAGGTGGCGCGCTACATGGTGCCGCGCTCGATCGACTTTACCGACGCCATGCCGCGCCTGCCCACCGGCAAGCTGTACAAGCAGGCCCTGCGCGACCGCTACTGGAAAGCCCAATGACCGTGGCGGCAATGCCTGCCGCCACCAAGGAGTACGACGTGAGCCAATTGCTGGACACCTTCCGCCTGACCGCGCTGCCGCCCGCGGCGGAGGCCTTGCGCGCCGAAATCAGGCACTTCCTGGCCGAGCACCTGCCAGCCGCCAGTGCCAATATCCGCGCGCGCTCGTGGATGGGTTTCGATGCCGGTTTCAGCCGCCGGCTGGCGCAACGCGGCT
The DNA here is from genome assembly GCF_055385985.1 of Cupriavidus sp. LA-1. Lineage (NCBI taxonomy): Bacteria > Pseudomonadati > Pseudomonadota > Betaproteobacteria > Burkholderiales > Burkholderiaceae > Cupriavidus > Cupriavidus sp. LA-1. The sequence goes on from NZ_AP031387.1 coordinate 2,410,567, forward strand.
GGGTCGGCGTGACGCTGCCGGCCAGCTATGGCGGCGCCGGCATGGATGCATTCCATCGCTTCGTGCTGGTGGAAGAGCTGCTGGCCGCCGGCGCCCCGGTAGCCGCGCACTGGGTCGCCGACCGCCAGAGCGGCCCGCTGTTCCTGAAGTACGGCACGCCGGCGCAGAAGGACTTCTACCTGCCGCGCATCTGCAACGGCAGCGCCTTCTTCTGCATCGGCATGAGCGAGCCCAACGCCGGCTCGGACCTGGCCAGCGTGCGCACCCGCGCCACGCGTTGCGCTGGCGGCTGGCGCCTGAGCGGGCGCAAGATCTGGACCACCAACGCGCACCATTGCCACTACATGATCGCGCTGGTGCGCTCTTCCGGCGCGCCGGAAGAGCGACAGAAGGGGCTGTCACAGTTCATCATCGACCTGGCCGCGCCCGGCGTCACGGTGCGCCCGATCGTCGACCTGACCGGCGACGCGCATTTCTCGGAGGTCACCTTCGACGATGTGTTCCTGGGCGAGGACGCGCTGGTCGGCGAGGAAGGCAGCGGCTGGGAGCAGGTCACGGCGGAACTGGCGTTCGAGCGCAGCGGCCCGGAGCGGCTCTATTCCAGCATTGTGCTGGTGGATCGCTGGGTGCAGGCGCTGCGCGCAGGCAAGCCCTCGGACGCCGATGCCGCCAATGCCACATTACTCGGCAGCTTCGTGACCCAGCTGGCCACGCTGCGCAGCCTGTCGGTGGCCGTGACCGCGCGCCTGGCGCGCGGCGAAAGCCCGGTGGTGGAAGCGGCGCTGGTCAAGGACCTGGGCACGGAGTTCGAGCAGTCCATTCCCGCCCTGCTCGAAGCCGTGATCAGCGCCGACCCCGGCGCCGCGCCGGACCCCGAGCTGTACCGCACGGTGGCCTTCCTGAGCCAGATCTCACCCACGTTCTCGCTGCGCGGGGGCACGCGCGAAGTGCTGCGCGGCATGATTGCCCGCGGCCTCGGGCTGCGCTGAGCCAACCAGACCTACAGAGGGACCACATGTTTACCGAAGCCATCGAAGACATCCTGCGTGACCACGCCACCCCGGCCGCGCTGCGCGCCATCGAGGGCGGTGCCTCACCCGCGCCGCTGTGGGCAACACTGGCCGATGCCGGCTTCCTGGAGCTGATGGCGCCGGAATCCGCGGGCGGCGCGGCCCTGCCGCTGCCGGCGATCGGACCGGTCTGCACCCTCTTCGGCAGCCACGCGCTGCCGCTGCCGGCGGCCCAGGCCATCGCTGCCCGCGCGCTGCTGGCGCCCACGGGCAAGGCGGCACCCGCCGGCATGATCACGCTGGCCGGCCAATGCTTGCGCGGCGCCGACGGCACCATCACCGCACCGCTGCTGCCCTTTGGCGCGATCGCGGACTGGGTGCTGGCCAACGTGGAAGGCGGCATGCTGCTGCTCGATGCGTCGCAGGCATCGCGCCAGCCGTCCGGCGTGCATGGCAGCCTGGCGGCCACGCTGGTCTGGGCCGCGGGCGACCTGCCGGGTCCGGCCGGCGACCATGGCGAGCGCGTGCGCGACTTCAGCGCCGCCATCCACGCCGCCGCCATGGCCGGCGCCATGGGACGCGTGTTCGACATGACGCTGCAGTACTGCAACGACCGCTCCCAGTTCGGCAAGTCGATCGGCAAGTTCCAGGCCGTGCAGCACCAGCTCAGCGTGATGGCGCAGCATGTGGCGGCGGCGGGCATCGCGGCGGAGCTCGCCTTTGCCGGCGACGGCCCCCTTCCCGCCCGCATGCCGGTGGCAATCGCCAAGGCCCGCACCAGCATGGCGGTGCCACTGGTCGCAGCCACCGCGCACGCCCTGCACGGCGCCATCGGCGTGACCGAGGAATACGACCTGCACCTCTACACCCGGCGCCTGCACGAATGGCGCATGGCGGATGGCGCCGAGGCGTACTGGAACCGCCTCGCCGGCCAGGCCCTGCTGGCGCAGCCCCAGGCCACCATCACCGACTTCGTGCGCGAGACGCTCGCGGCCTGAGCCCCGCGGCGCTTCAGCCCGCCAGCGCCCCCACCCCGTCCTCCGGCCGCCTGACGCGGAACCACGCCGCGTACAGCGCCGGCAGGAACAACAGCGTCAGCACCGTGGCAACGATCAGCCCGCCCATGATCGCCACCGCCATCGGCCCCCAGAACATCGAGCGCGACAGCGGGATCATCGCCAGCACCGCCGCGGCGGCGGTCAGGATGATCGGCCGGAAACGGCGCACCGCGGCTTCGACGATGGCGGTCCATTGCGGCACGCCGGCGCTGACGTCCTGCTCGATCTGGTCGACCAGGATCACCGAATTGCGGATGATCATGCCCAGCAGCGCGGTAATGCCGAGCTGCGCCACAAACCCCATCGGCGCGCGCAGCAGCAACAGCGTGGCGGCGGCACCGATCAGCCCCAGCGGGCCGGTCAGGAACACCATGGTCGCGCGCGAGAAGCTGTGCAGCTGCAGCATCAGCAGCGTGAAGATGATGAAGATGCACAGCGGCAGCTGCGCCGCGATGGAGGCACCGGCCTTGCCGCTCTCCTCTTCCGCGCCGGCCACGCTGATGCGGTAGCCCGGCGGCAGCTGCGCGCGCAGCTTGTCGAGTTTCGGGCTGATCTGCGCGGTCACCGTCGGGCCCTGGATGCCGTCGACCACGTCGGCCTGCACGGTCACGCCGAAGTCGCGGTTCTCGCGCCACACCACACCCGGTTCCGAGCGCAGCGCCACGCGCGCCACCTGCGTCAGCGGCACCATGCGGCCCGTATTGGTCGGCACCAGCATGTTGTTCAGGTCAGAGATCGCATCGCGCTCATTGCGCGGGGTGCGCATCAGGATGTCGATCAGCTTGTCGCCGTCGCGGTACTGGCCCACCGGCACGCCGGTCAGCACGGTCTGCGTGACGCGGGCGATGGCATTGGTGGTCACGCCCAGCGCGCGCGCCTTGTCCTGGTCGATCTCCAGGCGCAGCATCTTGACGTTCTCATTCCAGTTGTCGTTGACGCCGACGGTATTGGGGTTGGCGCGCATCTCGGCCTTGACCTGGTCGGCCAGCTGGCGTACCCCGGCGGCGTCCGGCCCGATCACGCGGAACTGCACCGGATAAGCCACCGGCGGCCCATTCGGCAGCAGCTTGACGCGGCCACGCAGGTACGGGAACTCGGCATCCAGCAGCTTGATGACGCGGCGGCGCAGCGCGTCACGCGCCTCGGTGCTGACCGGCATCACGATCACCTGTGCCACGTTGGTCTGCGGGAAGATCTGGTCCAGCGGCAGGTAGAAGCGCGGCGCCCCGGAGCCGACGAAGGTGGCCAGGCTTTCGACGTCCTTGTCCTTGCCGACCAGTTGCTCGAAGCGCTTGGCCTCGGTCTCCATCTGGGCAAAGCTGGTGCCCTCGGGCATCCAGAGCTCCACCATCAGCTCGGGGCGGCTGGAATCCGGGAAGAACTGCTTCTCGACGAACTTGAAGGCGTAGAGGCCCAGCGCAAAGGCCACCAGCGTGATCGCGATCACCAGCTTGCGCCAGGTCACGCACCAGTCCACCAGCCGGCGGAAGCGCGCATAGAACGGCGTGTCAAAGACTTCGTGGGCCTCGGCCGCACCGGTGCCGCGGGTCTTGAGCAGCAGGTAGCCCAGGTAGGGCGTGAAGTAGACCGCCGCCAGCCACGACAGCACCAGTGCCAGCGCCGTCACCGCAAAGATCGCGAAGGTGTACTCGCCCACGGTCGAGCGCGCCAGGCCCACCGGCAGGAAACCGGCCGCGGTGATCAGCGTGCCGGTCAGCATCGGCATTGCCGTGGAGGTGTAGGCGAAGGTGGCCGCCTCCATCTTGGAGAGGCCCTCCTCCAGCTTGCGCACCATCATCTCGACCGCAATGATGGCGTCGTCGACCAGCAGCCCCAGCGCCACGATCAGCGCCCCCAGCGATATCTTGTGCAGGCCGATGCCGAAGATATGCATGAACAGGAAAGTCACCGCCAGCACCAGCGGGATGGTCAGCGCCACCACCAGGCCCGGGCGCACGTCCAGCCGCAGCGGCCGCGTATGCAGGCCCAGCGAGACAAAGCTGACGGCCAGCACGATCACCACCGCTTCAATCAGCACGTGCACGAACTCGCCGACCGAGCGCTTGACGGCCTCAGGCTGGTCCTGCACCTGGTCCATCTCGATGCCCACCGGCAACTGGGTGCGCAGCCCGTCGAACGCGGTGCGCAGGTTCTTGCCGAGCTCGATGATGTCGCCGCCCTTCTGCATCGAGATCCCCAGCCCGATCACGTCCTTGCCGTTGAAGCGCATGCGCGTCTGGGTCGGATCGACATAGCCGCGGTAGACGTGCGCGATGTCGCCGAGGCGGATATTGGCGATGCCGTTGGGCCCGCGCAGCACCAGGTTCTCCAGGTCTTCGACACTGGCGAACTGGCCCGACAGGCGCACCTGCAGGTTGTCGGTCGGGGTGACCAGCACGCCGCTGCCGGTCAGGTTGTTCTGCTGCGAGATCTGGTCGGCAATGGCGTTGATATCCAGCCCCAGCTGGGCAAAGCGCGCCTGGTTGAAGTCGATATAGACCTTCTCGTCCTGCAGGCCGATCAGCGACACCTTGGCCACCGACGGCACGCGCAGCAACTCCTGGCGCACCAGGTCGGCGTACTCGCGCAGCTCCTTGTAGCTGAAGCCGTCGGCCGAGAGCGCGTAGATGGTGCCGTACACATCGCCGAATTCGTCGTTGAAGAACGGCCCGCGCACGCCGGCGGGCAGCGTCTGCTGGATGTCGCCGATCTTCTTGCGCACGGTGTACCAGATCTGCGCGGTCTCCTTGGCCGGCGAGGTGTCCTTGAGCTGGAAGATCACCGTGGTCTCGCCCGGCTTGGAGAAGCTGCGGATCTTGTCCGCATAGGGCACTTCCTGCAGCTGGCGCTCGATCTTGTCGGTGACCTGGACAGCGATCTGCTCGGCGGTGGCGCCGGGCCAGAAGGCCTGCACCACCATCACGCGGAAGGTAAACGGCGGATCCTCGTCCTGGCCCAGCTGGAAGAATGCCAGCATGCCGCCAAGCAGCAGCACCACCAGCAGGTAGCGGGTCAGCGGCTGGTGCTCGAGCGCCCAGCGCGACAGGTTGAAGCGGGAATGGTCCATCCGCTCACCCCTGCCTCGGGGTGGCGGCCGGTACCGATGCCGGGGCCGACGCAGGTGCCGCTGCAGGCGCGGCCGTCTGCAGCGGACGCACCTTCTGGCCCGCGCGCAGCAGGTGGACCCCGGCGGTGACGATGGTCTGGCCAGGCGCGAGGCCCTGGCGCACCTCCACCTCGTTGCCGATGGCATCGCCCAGCGTCACCGCCACCGGCTTCACCGTGCCGGCCGCGGCGTCATAGATCCAGACCTGGTTGCGGCCCTGCTCCTGCAGGAGCGCGGTCAGCGGCACCCGGATCGCCGGGGTGGCGCCGGTGCGCACGAAGGTCACCACCGCGGTCATGCCGAGCTTGAGGTCGGCGGGCGGGTTCGGCACCGTCACGCGGGTGGCATAGGTGCGGGTGACCGGGTCGGCCGCCGCGGCGATCTCGCGCACGCGGCCGGGCAGCGCGCGTTGCGGGTCAGCCCAGGTATGGATAGTCACGTCGCTAATGCCGCGCAGCAGGTCGACCTGGTCTTCGGGCAGGCCGATGGCCACTTCCTTCTCCGCCGTCTGCGCCACGCGCACCACCGGCTGGCCAGGGGTGACGACCTGGCCCACCTCGGCATCGATGGCCGTGACCACGCCGTCGGCGTCGGCATGCAGCACGGCATAGGCAGTCTGGTTGGACTGGCTGCGCAGCCCGGCTTCGGCCTGGCGCAGCCGCGCTTCGGCGGCATCGTAGGTGGCCTGGCGCCGGTGCTGCTCGGCGGCACTGATAAAGCCCTTGGCGAACAGGTCGTTGTAGCGCTTCAGGTCGCTGGCCGCCAGGTCGCGGTCAGTCTTCGCGGCCTCGAACTGGGCCCGCGAGCCGGCTTCGGCCAGCGACAGGTCGGTCGGGTCCAGCCGCGCCAGCGGCTGGCCCTTGCTGACCACCGCCCCGACATCCACCAGCCGGGCGGCGATCTTGCCCCCCACGCGGAAGCCCAGGCGCGACTCGACGCGCGGGCGCACGTCGCCGGAAAACTCGAAGGCGGTCTTGCCGCTGTGCGGGCTCAGCTGCATCAGGCGCACCGGGCGGACCTCCGGCGCCGGCTCGGCCTTCTTGCCACAACCGGCCAGGACGAGCATGCTGGCGGTCAAAAGTGCGGCCACGACCATGCCACGGCCGGTGTGGCGCGGCAGCATCGTAACGACAGGGGTATCTGCAGCCGCAACTTCCGGCACTTGGCAAAGCACTGGCATCGGTAGGCAACGAGTCGGATGGGTACAACTGACGAGACGGGCCGGTGGCCGCAGCCCCCTGTGCCGACCTTGTGCCGGGGAAGCCGGCGGGCTGGCGGACGGGCCGCCGGGAACCGGCGCCGGCAATAAATAACTTGCCGGTCAGCAATATAACGACGACCCCGGGGTGCGTCAAACGGCAGGCGACGAAACGGCTGGAATGAACATTCAGATGTCGTTCCGGGCCGGTAAGTTGCGCTGACAGCGCTTCGGCATGGGCGACCATACCCTGCCCGGCGCGATGCTACAATCCGGCGCGCCGCTGCCGCCTCCCTCCCTGGCGCTTCCCCCCATATCTTCGACCCGAGACCGGCGTGACGCCCGATCAGTATTGCCAAGAGAAAGTCGCCCAGAGCGGCTCGAGCTTCTATTACAGCTTCCTGTTCCTGCCGGCCGAGCGCCGCCGCGCCATCACCGCGCTGTACGCGTGGTGCCGCGAGGTCGACGATGTGGTCGACGACAGCCATGATGCCGGCCTGGCGCACCAGCAGCTGGACTGGTGGCGCGCCGAACTGCGCCGCCTGTTCGACGGCGCGCCGACCCATCCGACCACCAAGGCCCTGCAGCCGCACGTGGCCGGCGCCGGCCTGAGCCAGGCCGAGATGGCCGAGGTGCTGGAAGGCATGGAGATGGACCTGACCCAGACCCGCTACCTGGATGAAGCCGGCCTGGCCCGCTACTGCCATTGCGTCGCCGGCGTGGTCGGGACCCTCAGCGCGCGGCTGTTCGGCTACACCGAACCCCGGACACTGGTCTTTGCCGAAAAGCTCGGCCAGTCGCTGCAGCTGGTCAATATTCTGCGCGATGTCGGCGAAGACGCCCGGCGCGGGCGCATCTACCTGCCGGTCAACACGCTGCAGCAGTTCCAGGTGCCGGCCTCGGAGATCCTGAAGGGCCAGCATTCCGAGCGCTTTGTCGCGCTGATGCAGTACCACGCCGGCCGCGCCCGCGCGCTATACCATGAGGCCCTGGCGCTGCTGCCCAGGCAGGATCGCCGGGCCCAGCGTGCCGGCCTGCTGATGGGCGCGATCTACCACGCGCTGCTCGACGAGCTGGAAGCCAGCCAGTTCCAGGTGCTGCACCAGCGCATCGCGCTGACGCCGCTGCGCAAGCTGTGGATCGCCTGGAAGACCTGGGTGCGCAACAGCTAGCGCCCTGCCCCCCGGCCCCTGTTCCTTTCTCCACTTCGCCCCGTCCCGAGCCGTACCGCCATGACGCAGACCTCCGCTTCCCTCGGCGACACCATCCTCGCCCACGCCGACCAGCTCGCCCGTTTCTCCGACATGGAAGACGGGCTGACCTGCGCCTACCTGACCCCGGCCCACCGCGCCGCGCAGGCCCGGCTTGCGCAGTGGATGGAGGCGGCCGGCATGCAGGTGCGGATCGACGCCATCGGCAACGTCATCGGCCGCTATGCGGCCGACCCGGCCGTGCCCGACGCGCGCGTGCTGATGACCGGCTCGCACTTCGACACCGTGCGCAATGGCGGGCGCTATGACGGCCGGCTTGGCATCCTGCTGCCGATCGCCGTGGTCGGCGCCCTCAACCAGGCCGGTATCCGCCTGCCCTATCACTTCGAAGTGGTGGGATTCGCCGAAGAGGAAGGCCTGCGCTTCAAGACCAGCTTCCTGGCCAGCAGCGTGCTGGCGGGCCGCTTCGATCCCGCGCTGCTGGAGCGCCAGGACGCCGACGGCATCACGCTGCGCGAGGCCCTGGCGGCATCTGACCTGCCCGGCGCGGGCGAGCTGCAAGCCCTGCGCGCCGCGGCGGTCGATCCGGCGTCGCTGCTGGGTTTTATCGAAGTGCATATCGAACAGGGACCGGTGCTGCTGCACCATGGCCTGGCGCTGGGCGTGGTCACGCAGATCGCGGGCAGCAGCCGCTTCACGGTGCGGGTCGAAGGCCTGGCCAGCCACGCCGGCACCACGCCGATGGGCATGCGCCGCGACGCCGCCGCGGGCGCAGCCGAGATGATCCTGCTGGTGGAGCAGCGCTGCGCCGCGGCGCCGACGCTGGTCGGCACGGTGGGGCAGTTGCAGGTGCCCAACGGGTCAAGCAATGTCATCCCGGCGGCCTGCACCTTCTCGATGGACATTCGCGCCGGCGAGGATGGCATCCGCGAGGCCGCCATCGCCGACATCGTCGCCGGCATCGGCGAGATCGCCGGGCGGCGCGGGCTGACCGCGCAGGTGGAGCGCGTGCCCCCGGTCAACAACGCGCCATGCGCGCGCTGGCTGATGGACCAGTTCGGGGCGGTGCTGAAAAAGCGCGGGCTGCAGGCGTTCGAGCTTCCCTCCGGCGCGGGCCATGACGCCATGATGATGCAGCGCATCACCGATGTGGCCATGCTGTTCGTGCGTTGCGGCAACGGCGGCATCAGCCACAATCCGCTGGAAACGATCACGGCGGAGGATGCGCAACTGGCGGCGGAGGTCTTCGTGGATTTCCTGCGGCACTTCCAGCCGCGCAGCTAATGGCCGCAGTGGCGTACCATGGAACGAAGCACGAAACGAACGATTCAGCCGCCCCGATAGATATCGCGCCCGAAGTCGTAGAGGTTCTTGCGCAGCTTGCGGCGCTCATCCGGCGACAGGCGCGAGCCGCTGCGGTCGTCCACGCGCCGGCGCTCGGCCTCGCGCTGCTCGGCGCGGTGGCGCTCGGCACGGGCCCGGGCCTCGCGCTGGCCGTTGCCAGGATCGCTGGCCTGGCTCGAGGGATGGCGCTTGAGCAGGTTGGCCATACCTGCCGATTGCGCCAGTGCCGTCCCGGCCGGCATGCACAGCGCCAGCGCGGCCAGCGCCAGTGCAAGGCATGCGCCGGCGATACCTTGCTGCGGATGCCCGTGCCGGGTTCGGTTCACTTTCATTGATAATGGCGGTTTTGGCTTCGGGAAAACGCAGTGGTTGGACTGCCCTGAAGCCTGGAATTCCGGTACCCCGTCAGGCGCCGCACCCTCTGCAAGCATCGCGCCAGCGCGGGCTGGGCAGGCTGGCCGGAGCAGTGGATCGTCCGGTGCAAATGCGTGGAAATCTGCCGCGCATGGCGCCGAAAAAGACGGATTGCGCAGTGTAATCGCACGAATGGTGCACACTGCCATACCACGGGGTAAAGTATGTAACGTTTTGTTAAGCCATTTTGAGCGAAAGCGATAGTCGCTAAGATACCGCCATGGAAAATACCAGCCACAAGATTCTTGTCGTCGACGATGACCCGCGTCTGCGCGATTTGCTGCGCCGCTATCTGGGCGAACAGGGTTTTACCGTGCTGGTGGCGGAAAACGCCACCGCGATGAACAAGCTCTGGCTGCGCGAGCGTTTCGACCTGCTGGTGCTGGATCTGATGATGCCCGGCGAAGACGGCCTGTCGATCTGCCGCCGGCTGCGCGGGGCCAATGACCAGACCCCGATCATCATGCTCACCGCCAAGGGCGAGGACGTGGACCGCATCGTCGGCCTGGAAATGGGCGCCGACGACTACCTGCCCAAGCCGTTCAACCCGCGCGAACTGATCGCGCGCATCCACGCGGTGCTGCGCCGCAAGGGCCCGGCCGAAGTGCCCGGCGCCCCGTCGGAAACGCCCGAGACCTTCGCCTTCGGCGACTTCGTGCTGAACCTGGCCACGCGCACGCTGACCAAGAACGACGAGGAAATCACGCTGACCACGGGTGAATTCTCGGTGCTCAAGGTGTTTGCCCGCCATCCGCGCCAGCCGCTGTCGCGCGAGAAGCTGATGGAAATGGCGCGCGGCCGTGAATACGAAGTGTTCGACCGCAGCCTGGACGTGCAGATCTCGCGCCTGCGCAAGCTGATCGAGCCGGACCCGAGCAACCCCCGTTTCATCCAGACGGTGTGGGGCCTGGGCTACGTCTTCATCCCCGATGGCGTGAAATAACCGATTGCGGCCGCTGTTCCTATCGTGGCGACCGTAATCGGCCGTACCGCAACGCGGTTCTTTGGTTCGCTGTTCTGGCGGACCTTCATGCTGATCGCCCTGTTGCTGGCGATCTCGCTGGGCATCTGGTTCCAGAGCTACCGGCTGTTCGAACGCGCCCCGCGCGCGCAGCAGATCGCCATGCAGGTGGTCAGCGTGGTCAAGCTCACGCGCGCCGCGCTGCTCTATTCCGACCCCGCGCGGCGGCGTTTCCTGCTGCTCGACCTGGTGCAGAACGAAGGCATCAAGGTCTATCCGCGCGAGAAGGATGACGACTTCGCCGCGCCCACTGCCAACCCGTTCCTGACCACGCTGGTGCAGCAGGAGATCCGCAGCCGCCTGGGCGAGGACACGGTGCTGGCCACCACCGTCAACGACATCCCCGGCGTGTGGGTCAGCTTCGAGATCGAGGGCGACGACTACTGGGTGGCGATCAGCCCCGAGCGCTTCGAGCGCGTGCCCGGCATCCAGTGGCTGTGGTGGAGTATTGCCGCACTGCTGCTGTCGATCATCGGCGCCGCCTTTATCACCGCGCGCGTCAACTACCCGCTCAAGCGGCTGGCCAACGCCGCGCGCGCCATCGGTGCCGGCGGCGCCCCGCCGGCGCTGCCCGAGCATGGCGCCAGCGAAGTGGCGCTGGCCAACCACAGCTTCAACCAGATGGTGCGCGACCTGCGCCAGCTCGACGACGACCGCGTGGTGATGCTGGCCGGCATCTCGCACGACCTGCGCACGCCACTGACGCGGCTGCGGCTGGAAACCGAGATGTCGCCGATGGACGGCGTCACGCGCGACGCCATGATCGCCGACATCGAGCAGATGGACGCCATCATCGGCCAGTTCCTCAACTACGCGCGCCCGCCGCTGGAGACCGTCGAGCCGGTGGACCTGTCGGCACTGGTGCACGATGCCGTGGGCGTCTATGCGGCGCACGACGACGTGCGCGTGCATGTGCGCGCCAACGAGCCGGTGATGGCGGTGGCCAACCGCATGGAAGTGCAGCGCATCCTGGACAACCTGGTCGAGAACGCGCGCCGCTATGCCAAGGACGAGCAGAGCGGCATGGCCGTGGTGGAAATCTCCACGCGCGTGGACGACAAGGAAGCCGTGCTGACCGTGGCCGACCATGGCATAGGCGTGCCCGACGGCCAGCTGTCGCTGCTCACGCGGCCGTTCTACCGGCTCGACAGCGCACGCAGCGAGGCCAAGGGCGCCGGGCTGGGCATGTCCATCGTCAACCGCATCATGCAGCGCAACGGCGGCCGGCTGCTGCTGGCCAACCGCGCCGCCCCGGCCACGGGGCTGGTGGTCAGCGCGTGCTTCCGGCGCGCCTGATCAGTCATATTGCACGCGAATCCGGCACTTTGACAGGTTTTCGACAGCCGTTGATAGCCTTCTGAAAGGTATTTGACAGGGCAATGACAGGGGGCTCGGCGCACACTGGCCCCCGTCATCAGGCCCGCGGCGATCCTTCCCCTCACGGCGCGGCCCGCGCGCGCCTGGCTGACTTCTCCGAAATAATCATGCCGCCGGCTCGACCGGCGGTGACTGAGAGACAGCCATGTCAGATACCTCCGCGGCCACCCCTGGCTCGCAGCACGGATTCCGCACCGTGTTCCGCGTTGTCAGCGGCAATTTCCTGGAAATGTATGACTTCATGGTGTACGGCTTCTACGCCGCCGCCATTGCGAAGACGTTCTTCCCGAGCGGCAACGAGTTCGCCTCGCTGATGCTCTCGCTCGCCACCTTCGGCGCGGGCTTCCTGATGCGGCCGCTGGGCGCGATCGTGCTGGGCGCCTATATCGACCGCCACGGCCGCCGCAAGGGCCTGATCATGACACTGGCGCTGATGGCCCTGGGCACGCTGCTGATCGCCTGCGTGCCGGGCTATGCCTCCATCGGCGTGGCCGCGCCGCTGCTGGTGCTGGCCGGGCGGCTGCTGCAAGGCTTCTCCGCCGGTGTCGAACTGGGCGGGGTCTCGGTCTACCTGTCGGAAATCGCCAAGCCCGGGCGCAAGGGCTTCTATGTCGCCTGGCAGTCAGGCAGCCAGCAGGTGGCGGTGATCTTCGCCGGCCTGCTCGGCGTGATCCTGCATGCCACGCTGGCACCGGCGCAGATGGACGAATGGGGCTGGCGCGTCCCCTTCCTGGTCGGTTGCCTGATCGTGCCGTTCCTGTTCCTGATCCGCCGCTCGCTGGAAGAGACCGAAGCCTTCAAGGCGCGCAAGCACCGCCCCGCCATTGGGGAGATCTACCGCTCCATGCTGGAGAACTGGCGCATCATTCTGGCCGGCTGCATGATGGTGGTGATGACCACGGTGTCGTTCTACATGATCACCGCGTACACGCCGACTTTCGGCAAGACCGTGCTGAAGCTGGACGATGTCGACAACCTGATCGTCACCATGTGCGTGGGCCTGTCCAACTTTATCTGGCTGCCGCTGATGGGTGCGCTGTCGGACCGCATCGGGCGCAAGCCGCTGCTGGTGTTCTTCACCGTGGCGACGCTGCTGACCGCCTACCCCGCCGTGTCGTGGCTGGTGGCCGAACCGTCGTTCTCGCGGCTGCTGATGGTGGAGCTGTGGCTGTCGTTCCTGTATGGCAGCTATAACGGTGCGATGGTGGTGGCGCTGACCGAGATCATGCCGGCCGCGGTGCGTACCACCGGCTTCTCGCTGGCGTACAGCCTGGCGACCGCGCTGTTCGGCGGCTTCACGCCGGCAATCTCGACTTACCTGATCCACGCCACCGGCAACAAGGCGGCACCGGGACTGTGGCTGATGTTCGCCGCCATGTGCGGGCTGGTCGCCACGCTGGTGATCTTCCGTACGCGCCGCGCGGAGCCTGCCATGCATCCGGCCTGACCATGACGGGTTGAACTCGCCGCAATCGTCACCAACTTGCCATGAGCGGGCCCATCGCGCATGGCATACTTGCCCTTCCGCATCGAGGCCGCGCGGCTGGCGCCGCGCAGCTGCCCGTGCCGGGATTCGCTCCGTGCGTCACATGCTTTGCCTATCGGGCTGTTTGAGAATATCAATTAGCCCCGTGCCGGATGATGACGCATAATCACGTTTTGTCGCGGTGCATTGCAGCAAAGTCTGGTACCGGTCCCACGCCGGCAGCGCTGCAGCCGTACCCGTTTCATTGCAACCGTATCAGGAGAAGTCTATGAAGACCGTTGGTGACAAGCTCGAAGCCTTCCACGTCGTCGGTGTCAAGCCGGGATTCAACAATCACGAAGAGAACGGCCAGTCGGCTTTCGAAGACATCACCGAAAAGTCGTTCGAAGGCAAGTGGAAGGTCATCTACTTCTACCCGAAGGACTTCACCTTCGTGTGCCCGACCGAAATCGTGGCCTTCGCCAAGCTGAACGGCGACTTCGCCGACCGCGACGCGATCGTGCTGGGCGGCTCGACCGACAATGAGTTCGTCAAGCTGGCATGGCGCCGCGAGCACAAGGACCTGAGCAAGCTGAACCAGTGGCAATTCGCCGACGTGACCGGTTCGCTGATCGACCAGCTGGGCGTGCGTGACCGCGCTGCCGGCGTTGCCCTGCGCGCAACCTTCATCGTCGACCCGGACAATGTGATCCAGCACGTGTCGGTGAACAACCTGAACGTGGGCCGCAACCCGGAAGAAGTCCTGCGTATCCTGGACGGTCTGCAAACGGACGAGCTGTGCCCGTGCAACCGTGCCGTTGGTGGCGCCACGCTGTAATTTGCTGCCAGTCGCCCGACACCGTGGCGATTCGCGGAGGGCCCTGCCCTCCGCATCAAAACCCGCTTGCGCGGGTTTTTTGAGCCCCGACCGATAGGAGAAATAGATGGAATTCCTCAGCACGATTAAGAATCTTATCCCCGATTTCGCCAAGGACATCCGACTGAACGTGGACGGCACCATCGCGCGCTCTTCGCTGGAAGGCAACGATGCGGTGGGCGTGGCGCTGGCGGCGGCGTTCGCGGCACAGAGCAAGGTGCTGGTGGATGCCATCCGCAACGCCGGTGTGCTGTCGCCCGAGGAAACCAACGGCGCGCTGACTGCCGCTGCGCTGATGGGCATGAACAACACCTGGTACCCGTATGTCGAAATGGCCGACGATCCGGACCTGGCCACCCAGCCGGCCGGCCTGCGCATGAACGCCTACGCCACCCATGGCGGCGTGGACAAGCGCCGTTTCGAGATGTACGCGCTGGCCGCCTCGATCGTGGGCAAGTGCCACTTCTGCGTGAAGTCGCACTACCAGCTGCTGAAGAATGAACAAGGCATGACCGCGCAGCAGCTGCGCGACGTCGGCCGCATCGCCGCGGTGATCGTGGCTGCCGCCAACGTGATCGCCGCGCAGTAAGCCCCGCCACGGGCGCCGTAGCACAGCAGCCGGCGGCTTCCCATCGGGAATTGCCGGCTGTTCCGATCCTGCAACCGCCCCGCGCCAGGGCTGCACAGGTGCGGTGATCCGCCTACAATCCAGGCAAGACACGCACTTTCAGGCTGCCATGACCCTGCCTTCGCCGACTTCCCCCCGCTTCCACTACCGCCTCGCGGCGGCGCATGACTGGGGCGACATCGCCGCCGTCACGCAACAAGCCTACGGCCAGTATGAGCTGGCCATCATGGAAGACTGCCGCGCGTCGTTCCAGCGCGGCATGCAGGCGGTGCTGGCGACCAGCCATCCGGACATGGAATGGTGGGTGGCGGAGACCGATCACGGCATCATGGGTGCCGTGCTGTTCTGCCATCCCGGCGCCACGCTGCCGGCACTGGACGGCAGCACCATCACCCTGACCCAGCCGGAAGCGCGGCTGCTGTCGGTCAGCCCGCAGGCGCGGGGCCTGGGCCTGGGCCGCACGCTGATGCAGATCTGCATCCAGCGCGCGCGCGATATCGGCGCGTCCACGCTGGTGGTGCGCACCATGCCGGAAATGGCATCGGCCATCCGGCTATGCCAGCAGATGGGCTTTACCAAGCGCACCGAAGCCGGCGCGCGCACCGGCGCGATGGCCCGCCTGATCGACTACGCCTACGCCATCCCGCCGGATCACGCCGCGGCGCCAGACGCGGCGCAGCCCTGATCAGTCCTGCGCGTCGCCTACCGAGGCGCGCCAGAGCAGCACCGCGGCCTGCGCCACGATGCCTTCCTGGCGCCCTTCGAAGCCCAGCTTCTCGTTGGTCTTGGCCTTGACGTTGCAACGCCCGCGCGTAATCCCCAGGTCTTCCGCCAGGTTCGCCACCATCGCACCGATATGCGGCGCCAGCTTGGGCGCCTGCGCGATCACGGTGGCATCCACATTGCCGATTTCATAGCCCGCCTCGCGCACGCGGCGCGCGGCCTCGCGCAGCAGCACACGGCTGTCGGCGCCGGCGAACTGCGCGTCGGTGTCGGGGAAATGGCGGCCGATATCGCCCAGCGCGGCCGCGCCGAAAAGCGCGTCGGTCACCGCGTGCAGCAGCGCATCCGCATCGGAATGGCCCAGCAGGCCGCGATCGTGCGGGATCTCGACCCCGCCCAGGATCAGCTTGCGGCCGGGCACCAGTGCGTGGACGTCATAGCCCTGTCCCACCCGGATATCGAAAGGCATCATGCGGTTATGCTCCTTTGCTGTCGTTGCCCAGCAGCACTTCGGCCAGCGCGAAGTCCTCCGGGTAGGTCACCTTGAAATTGCGCAGCGAGCCGTTGACCAGCCGCGGATGCAGCCCCAGGCGCTCGATCGCGCTGGCCTCGTCGGTCACCACCGCGCCGGCCACCATGGCGTCCTGCAGCGCCTGGCGCAGCACGCCCACGCGGAACATCTGCGGCGTCTGCGCCTGCCACAGCCCTTCGCGCGGCACCGTGGCGCCAATGCGGGCATCGTCCTGGGCACGCTTGAGGGTATCGGGCACCGGCACCGCCAGGATGCCGCCGATGGCGGCGTCCGGATCGTCATCGCCGTCGCTTTCCACCGCGCGCACCAGGGCGTGGATCATCGCCGGGGTCAGGCCCGGGCGCGCGGCATCGTGCACCAGCACCCAGTCGCTGTCGGTTGCGCCCAGCTGCGCCAGGTGGTGCAGGCCGGCCAGCACCGAGGCATGGCGGGTATCGCCGCCGACAAAGGCGGTGTCGAAACGCAACCCCGCAAACGTGGCCGCGCCGAAGCGCGACTCCAGCGGCATGTCGTCGGGCGCCAGCACCAGCGCGGTGGCGTTGATGGCGTCGCACGCCGAGAACGCCGCCAGCGCATACCAGATCATCGGCCGGCCGGCCACGGTCTGGTATTGCTTGGGCACGGCACCGCCGGCGCGGCTGCCGGTACCGGCACAGGGAATCAGGGCAAAGCGGCGAGCGGACACAGGATCGGCGTGGAGTGAAAGAGGCGCGGGCGCCCGCCGGCCAGCATGGCCAGCGGGACAACCGGTGCGCATTCTATAATACGGCCCTTGCCCGTCGCCATGCCGCGCTATCGTACGCAGCAGGTGCCATGGGCACCTGAGGTCCCCTGTTCCGACCCCCGCCCGCAATGCCGGCGGGGTGTCGTCGTTTTGAA
The DNA here is from genome assembly GCF_055385985.1 of Cupriavidus sp. LA-1. Taxonomy (NCBI): domain Bacteria; kingdom Pseudomonadati; phylum Pseudomonadota; class Betaproteobacteria; order Burkholderiales; family Burkholderiaceae; genus Cupriavidus; species Cupriavidus sp. LA-1. Next base: position 2,427,410 of record NZ_AP031387.1, read on the forward strand.
CGCCCCGCTGCCGACATGCCTGACGCCAAGCCCGCCTTTCCCTTTGTCAACCTGCCGCTGGTCAAGCCGGGGCTGCGCCACAGCGTGGCCGGCCTGCGCGGCTCGGCCGATGCGCTGGCGGTGGCCGCGTACGCACGCCAGCACCGCGAGCGCGCGCCGATGCTGGCCGTGGTCTGCTCCCATGCCGTCGATGCCCAGCGCCTGGCCGAGGAAATCCCCTGGTTCGCGCCGGAACTGCGCGTGCGCCTGCTGCCCGACTGGGAAACCCTGCCCTACGACAGCTTCTCGCCGCACCAGGACCTGGTGTCCGAGCGCCTGGCGACGCTGCACGACATCCAGACCGGGCAATGCGACGTGATGCTGGTGCCGGCCACCACCGCGCTGTACCGGGTCGCGCCGCCAGCGTTCCTGGCCGCCTACACCTTCTTCTTCAAGCAGGGCGAACGGCTGGACGAGAACGCGCTCAAGGCGCAGTTCACGCTGGCCGGCTACGAGCACGTCAGCGCGGTCATGCGTCCCGGCGAATACAGCGTGCGCGGCGGCCTGATCGACCTGTATCCGATGGGTTCGGCGCTGCCGTACCGGATCGACCTGTTCGGCGACGAGATCGAGACCATCCGCGCCTTCGATCCCGACACCCAGCGCAGCCTGTACCCGGTCAAGGAAGTGCGCCTGCTGCCCGGGCGCGAGTTCCCGCTGGACGAAGCTGCGCGCACCGCCTTCCGCGGGCGCTGGCGCGAGGTGTTCGAAGGCGACCCGACCAAGTCGCCGATCTACAAGGACATCGGCAACGGCGTGCCGTCGGCCGGCATCGAGTACTACCTGCCGCTGTTCTTCGAGCACAGCGCAACCGTGTTCGACTACCTGCCCGCCGAAACGCAACTTGCCTTTGCCGGCAATGTCGACGAGGCCATCCGCCGCTTCTGGGCCGACACCACGCAGCGCTACAACTTCATGCGCCACGACCGCGAGCGCCCGCTGCTGCCGCCCGCGGACCTGTTCCTGTCGGAGGAGCAGTTCTTCGTCGCCGCCAAGCCGATGGCGCGGCTGGTGCTGCAGGCCGAGGCCAATGCGGACCAGGCGGCGTTCTCGGCGATCCTGCCCGACGTCTCGGTCAACCGCCGCGCCGACGACCCGCTGGTCAACCTGGAAGCGCTGCTGCTCGACAAGCAGACCCGCGTGCTGATGTGCGCCGACTCGGCCGGGCGGCGCGAGACGCTGCTGCAGCTCTTTGCCGAAAGCGGCCTGCGCCCGCAGCCGGTGGACGACTTTGCCGCGTTCCTGGCGGGCGACTCGCATTTCTCGATCGCGGTGGCGCCGCTGCAGAGCGGCTTTGCGCTGCCGCAGGGGCAGATCGCCTTTGTCACCGAAGCCGAGCTGTATGCCGGCACCACGCGCCGCACCGGCCGCCGCAAGCAGGAGCAGGCTTCCGCTGTCGACTCGATGGTGCGCGACCTGGCCGAACTGAAGATCGGCGACCCGGTGGTGCACAGCGAGCACGGCATCGGCCGCTACCAGGGCCTGGTCACGCTCGACATGGGCCAGGGCGACGAGGAATTCCTGCATCTGGACTATGACAAGGGCAGCAAGCTGTACGTGCCGGTGCATCAGCTGCATGTGATCTCGCGCTACTCCGGCGCCGACCCGGAAACCGCGCCGCTGCATCACCTGGGCTCGGGCCAGTGGGACAAGGCCAAGCGCAAGGCTGCCCAGCAGATCCGTGACACCGCGGCCGAGCTGCTCAACCTGTACGCGCGCCGCGCCGCGCGCGAGGGCTTCGCCTTCCCGCTCTCGCCCAAGGACTACGAGACCTTCGCCGAAAGCTTTGGCTTCGAGGAAACGCCGGACCAGGCCGCCGCCATTGCCGCGGTGATCGCCGACATGACCTCGGGCAAGCCGATGGACCGCCTGGTCTGCGGCGACGTGGGCTTCGGCAAGACCGAGGTGGCCCTGCGCGCGGCCTTTGTCGCGGTGCTGGGCGGCAAGCAGGTGGCGATGCTGGCGCCGACCACGCTGCTGGCCGAGCAGCACTTCCAGACGCTGTCCGACCGCTTTGCCGAATGGCCGGTGCGCATTGTCGAGCTGTCGCGCTTCAAGACCAAAAAAGAGATCGACGCGGCCATCAAGCAGATCAACGAGGGGACCGTCGACATCGTCATCGGCACGCACAAGATCCTGTCCGACCAGGTCAGGTTCGAGCGCCTGGGCCTGGTCATCATCGACGAGGAACACCGCTTCGGCGTGCGCCAGAAGGAGGCGCTGAAGACCCTGCGCGCCGAGGTCGACGTGCTGACCCTGACCGCCACGCCGATCCCGCGCACGCTGGGCATGGCGCTGGAAGGCCTGCGCGACTTCTCGGTGATCGCGACCGCGCCGCAGAAGCGGCTGGCGATCAAGACCTTTGTGCGGCGCGAGGAAGACGGCGTGATCCGCGAGGCCATCCTGCGCGAGCTCAAGCGCGGCGGCCAGGTCTACTTCCTGCACAACGAGGTCGAGACCATCGAGAACAAGCGCGCGCGGCTGGCCGAGCTGGTGCCGGAAGCGCGCATCGCCGTCGCCCACGGCCAGATGCACGAGCGCGAGCTCGAACGCGTGATGCGCGACTTCGTCGCGCGCCGCGACAACATCCTGCTGTGCACCACCATTATCGAGACCGGCATCGACGTGCCGACCGCCAACACCATCCTGATCCACCGCTCCGACAAGTTCGGCCTGGCGCAGCTGCACCAGCTGCGTGGCCGGGTCGGGCGCTCGCACCACCAGGCCTATGCCTACATGCTGGTGCATGACGTCGAAGGCCTGACCAAGCAGGCGCAGCGCCGGCTCGAAGCCATCCAGCAGATGGAGGAACTGGGCTCGGGCTTCTACCTGGCCATGCACGACCTGGAAATCCGCGGCGCGGGCGAGGTGCTGGGCGACAAGCAGTCGGGGGAGATCCACGAGATCGGCTTCCAGCTCTACACCGACATGCTCAACGCCGCGGTCAAGGCGCTCAAGGCGGGCAAGGAGCCCGACCTGATGGCGCCGCTGGCGGCCACCACCGAGATCAACCTGGGCACGCCGGCGCTGCTGCCCAACGACTACTGCGCCGACGTGCACGAGCGCCTGTCGCTGTACAAGCGGCTGGCCAACTGCGAGACCGCGGAACGCGTGGACGATATCCAGGAAGAGCTGATCGACCGCTTCGGGCGGCTGCCGGCGCAAGCGCAGGCGCTGGTCGAAACCCACCGGCTGCGCATCGCCGCGGCGCCGCTGGGCGTGCGCAAGATCGACGCGGGCGAGGCCACCATCAGCGTGCAGTTCGTGCCCAATCCGCCGATCGACGCGATGCGCATCATCGACCTGGTGCAGAAGAACCGCCATATCAAGCTGGCCGGGCAGGACAAGCTGCGCATCGAGGCCAAGATGCCGGACGTGGCGATCCGCGCGCAGACCATCAAGCATACGTTGCGGCAACTGGCGTAGGCGCCATGCCTGTCCTGCATGGACGCGGCGCGCGGCCGGGTGTAGCATCAAATCCTTAACAAGTTAGCGATATCGCCCCATGCCCGCCCACGCCGCTTCCCACCGCCAGCCCGTCACCGAAACCGCCGCGCGCGGCAGCGCGCTTGAATGGACCCAGCGGCTGGTCGCGTACGACACCACCAGCCGCAACTCCAACCTGGGCCTGATCGAGTCGGTGCGCGACCATTTCCTGGCCAAGGGGCTGAAGCCGCATCTGAGCTACAACCCGCAGCAGGACAAGGCCAACCTGTTCGTCACCGTGCCCGCCGCCAACGGCGACACCAACGGCGGCATCGTGCTCTCGGGCCATACCGACGTGGTGCCGGTGGACGGCCAGGACTGGACCACCGACCCGTTCAGGCCGGTGGTGCGCGACGGCAAGCTCTACGGCCGCGGCACCTGCGACATGAAGGGTTTTATCGGCACCAGCCTGTCGCTGCTGCCGGCCATCCTGCAGGCAAGGCTGCGCGAACCGGTGCATTACGCGCTGTCCTTCGATGAAGAGATCGGCTGCATGGGCGCGCCCTACCTGCTGGCCGAGCTGCGCGACCGCGGCGTGACGCCCGGCGGCTGCATCGTCGGCGAACCCACCAGCATGCGCGTGATCGTGGCGCACAAGGGCATCAACGCCTACCGCTGCTGCGTCAGGGGCCAGGCCGCGCATTCGTCGCTGACGCCGCGTGGCGTCAATGCGATCGAATACGCCGCGCGCATGATCTGCTTTATCCGCGACATCGCCGATGAGTTCAAGGCCAACGGCCCGTATGACCAGGCCTTCGACGTGCCCTACACCACCGCGCAGACCGGCACCATCCAGGGCGGCATCGCGCTGAACACCATCCCGGCGCTGTGCGAGTTCGTATTCGAGTTCCGCAACCTGCCCGGCGTGGATCCGGAAGCCATTTATGCGCGCATCCAGGCCTACGCCAACGACGTGCTGCTGCCGAAGATGCGCGCCGAGCATGCCGATGCCGGCCTGACGCTGAGCAAGATCGCCGCCGCGCCGTCGCTGGACGTGGCCGAGCAGGAGGCCATCACGCAACTGGTGCGTGCGCTGACCGCCGACCGCGACACCAACAAGGTCGCCTACGGCACCGAAGCCGGCCTGTTCCAGCGCGCCGGCATTCCGGCCGTGGTGTGCGGGCCTGGCGATATCCAGCAGGCGCACAAGCCGGATGAGTTTGTTTCGCTGGAGCAGCTGGCCGCGTGCGAGGCCTTCCTGCACAAGGTGGTCGACAGCCTGCGCGTGGCGGCCTGATCCCCCTCTGCCGCGTCGTGTGCCCGGCGAAGGCACGCGGCGCGGCGCCCTTCCGGCCACGCTGTCCGGCGTGGCCTCAGCACTGCCTGCATCACACCAACAATAATGAAGGAGACCTTGCATGGCTGTCCGTGATTCCGCATCCCGTTCCACTACCCGCTTCGCGTTGGCCGGCATGGCCCTCGCCGCAGGCCTGCTCTGCCACACCGCGCAGGCCCAGGCGCCGGCCGCACCCGCCAGCGCCGACGCGCTGCACGCACAGATCGAGACCCGCGCCAAGGCGGTCGAGCAGCAGCTGATCGCCTGGCGCCGCGATATCCACCAGCATCCGGAACTGGGCAACTACGAAACCCGCACGGCCGGGCTCGTGGCTGACCATCTGCGCAAGCTCGGCATGGAAGTGAAGACCGGCGTGGCCAAGACCGGCGTGGTCGGCGTACTCAAGGGCGGCAAGCCCGGCCCGGTGGTGGCGCTGCGCGCCGACATGGACGCGCTGCCGGTGAAGGAGCGCGTGGACGTGCCGTTCGCGTCGAAGGCCAAGGGCCAGTACCTGGGCAAGGAAGTGGACGTGATGCACGCCTGCGGCCATGACACCCACGTCGCCATCCTGATGGCCACCGCGGAGGTGCTGGCCGGCATGAAGGACCAGCTGCCCGGCACGGTCAAGTTCATCTTCCAGCCGGCCGAGGAAAGCCCCGCCGACTTCGAGCCCAACGGCTCCAATATGTGGGGCGCCAAGCAGATGGTGTCCGAGGGCGTGCTGGACAACCCCAAGGTCGATGCGATCTTCGGCCTGCATGTGAGCAGCGGCATCGAATCGGGCAAGCTGGGCTGGCGCAGCGGCCCGTCGATGGCGGCGGCCGACCAGTTCTGGATCGACGTCAAGGGCCGCCAGACGCACGGGGCGCGGCCGTGGGGCGGGATCGACCCGATCGTGGTAGCGTCGCAGATCGTGATGGGCCTGCAGACCATCCAGAGCCGCCAGGTCAACGCCATGCTGGAGCCGTCGGTCATCACCGTGGGCGCCATCCACGGCGGCAACCGCATGAATATCGTGCCGGAGAAGGTCGAGATGATGGGCACCGTCCGCACCTATGACGAAGGCATGAAGAAGGACATCCACGCGCGCATGAAGCGCACCACCGAGGCCATCGCCACCAGCGCCGGCGCCGAGGCGAATTTCCGCGTGGTGGAACTGTACAACGCCACCGTCAACCAGCCGGCCCTGACCGAGAAGATGGCGCCCACGCTGCAGCGCGTGGCCGGCGACGGCAACTGGATGATCACGCCCAAGGCGACCGCGTCCGAGGACTTCTCGTTCTACCAGGAGAAGGTGCCGGGCCTGTTCTTCAACCTCGGCGTGACGCCCAAGGGCCAGGATGTGACCAAGGCGGCGTCGAACCACTCGCCCGAGTTCTATGTGGACGAGCCGGCGCTGATCAACGGCGTGCGCGCGCTGTCCAGCCTGACCGTGGACTACATGGTGATGGCGCAGCGCTGAGCGGCTCGCCCGGGGCGCCGCGGGGGGCTACAATAACGGTTTTGCCGCGTTGCAGCCCCCCGCCTTGCCGCCAGCTTTGTGTCGCCAGCCTGGCAGGCGCCCGATCCTCATTCGTCATGCCCCTGATCCTCCAGAGCACCGCCCCGCTTTCCGCCGCCGACCTCGACACCGCCCGCACCCTGGCCCGCGCCTCTGAACCGGTGCTGCGCAGCGACACCGTGGCCGCCGCCGAGGACTGCGCGCCGCTGACGCCGGCGCTGCGCGATGCGCTGGATGACTTCTGCGGCCCGCGCGCGATCGACTGGGCGGTGGTGCCCGCGGGGCGCAAGCTGTCCGACTTCCGCCTGGTGGCGATGGACATGGACTCGACGCTGATCACGATCGAATGCATCGACGAGATCGCCGACTTCTGCGGCCTCAAGGCCGAGGTCTCCGCCATCACCGAAGCCGCCATGCGCGGCGAGATCACCGATTTCAACGAAAGCCTGCGCCGCCGGGTGGCCCTGCTCAAGGGCCTGGACGCGAGCGTGCTGGACCGCGTCTATGACGAGCGGCTGCGGCTGTCGCCGGGGGCCGAGCGCATGCTGCAGACCGTGCAGGCGCTGGGCCTGCGCACGCTGCTGGTGTCGGGCGGCTTCGTGCATTTCACCGAGAAGCTCAAGGCCCGGCTCAAGCTCGACGTGACCCGCGCCAATACCCTGGAAATTGTCGACGGCAAGCTGACCGGCAATGTGGTCGGCGAGATCGTCAATGCCGACGTCAAGGCCCGCACCGTACAGGAAGTCTGCGCCCGGATCGGCGCCACGCCGGACCAGGCCATCGTCATGGGCGACGGCTCCAACGACCTGAAGATGATGGCCGTGGCCGGCCTGTCGGTGGCCTTCCGGGCCAAGCCGGTGGTGCGCACGCAAGCCAGCGTCGCCTTCAACCACGTCGGGCTGGACGGCCTGCTGGCGCTGTTCCCGCACTGATCCCGGGCCGCGGCAAGCGAGGCATCGCACGCCGGGCGGCAAGCGCCCGGCCGGCCCCGCTCACCGGGGCCGACCTCGACAATTCGCGCTTCGGCCAGCGCAAATCCCTCCCCAAGTGCAGATAAATCCCGTCAGGAAGCGAGCCTGCCTGGCGCTTGCTCAATCAAATACGAATCATTATCATTAATGTTTCGTTGATCTGACATTTTCCCATGCAAGTTCTGGCCGTCCTTCTCGGCCTGGCTGGTGCCGCGTGCCTGTACCTGGCCGCGCCCAACCAGGTCCTGCTGCCGCCCGGCGCGATGGCACGACCGCGTGTGCCGGGCTGGCTGGGCCTGGTCCTGGTCACGGTCAGTACCTGGCTCTGGAGCACGACCGACGGCTGGCCCGTGGCGATCGCGGCCAGCCTGGTGACGGTGCCCTGCGCGCTGTCGGTGTGGCCCTTCGTCGGCACCTATGCCGCGCACCGGCGCAACGCCGCACGGGGGCAGCGGGCATGAGCGCGGTGCAGTCCGCGATGGGCACCAAATGGCTGGCCGGCGCGCTGCTCGGACTGCCGCTGGCGGTGGCACTGTGCACGCTGTCGATCCTGTGGTTGCCGGGCGGCTGGGAAACCGGCATCGTCGCGGCCGTGGTGGCCTGCTTGCCAGTCTGGGTGGCCATCATCAGCGCCAGCCTGCGGTTCCGTTCCAGCCGTGCCGCCTGGGTCTGGCTGGGCGGCGCCAACCTGCTCTGCTTCAGCGCGCTGTGGGCGCTGCGCCTGGCCGGGCTGGCGCCGGTTGCACTGGCCGCCCTGCCCGCCTCCTGAGATCGCCATCATGAACACCGCAACCCTGCGCCTGTACCAGACGCTGCATACCTGGGTCGGCCTGATGGCCGGCTGGGCCCTGTTTATCGCCTTCTTTGCCGGGGCGGTCACCGTATTCCACCACGAACTGCATGTGTGGCAGTCGCCGTCGCGGCTCAAGGGCAGCGCGCCGGTCAGGGCCACGGCCGACCCGGCCGCGGTCGACCGCTTCATGCAGAAGCTGGTCACGATCCACCCCGAGGCCGCGGCCAGTTCCTACGTGATCATGCCGTCTGAGGGCGAGCCTGATATCTCGGCCTACTGGCAGGACAAGGCTGGCGAGTGGCAGATGACCACCGACGCGCGCCTGGCGGGCGACGCCGCGATGCAGCGCGACACCTCGCGCGACCGGATGACCGGGGAGTTGTCGGCATTCCTGAACAGCCTGCACTATTCGCTCGGCATCCCGGTCGGCGGCATCTACTTCATGGGCGCGATCTCGGTGCTGTACGGGCTGGCGCTGGTGTCGGGCGTGCTGCTGCACCTGCCGCGGCTGAAGAAGGACCTGTTCGCGGTGCGCCCCGGACGCAACCTGAAGCGCTTCTGGATGGACACCCACAATGTGCTGGGCCTGTTCAGCCTGCCCTTCCACCTGGTCTTTGCCATCACCGGCGCGCTGTTCTGCCTGTCGCTGGTGCTGATGACGGTGTTCAACACGCTGACCGTCGATGGCCGCCTGTTCGAGGCGGTGCCGCGCGCCACCACCGCCGTGCCGGAAGTGGCAGCGGCCGGCCGCGCCGCGCCGACCATGCCCACGGCAACGCTGATGCAGATCGCGCGCGAACACGGCGGCGAGCGCTTCACGCCGGAATCGTTCCGCTTCCAGCGCTATGGCGATGCCAACGCCGTGGTGGAAGTGCGCGGCACCAGCACGCGGGCACTCGGCAACCTGGGCTCGGTCGGCATCCATGCCGCCAGCGGCGAGCCCGACGCGGGCCAGCTGACTGCGAACCAGACCGCCGGCACGCGTGACAGCAACCACGGGCTCTACAGCGCGCTGTATGCGCTGCATTTCGGCACCTTCGGCAAGCTGCCGGTGCGGCTGGTCTACCTGCTGGCGGGGCTGGCCGGCGCCTTCCTGTTCTACTCGGGCAACCTGCTGTGGATCGAGTCGCGGCGCAAGCCGCGCCAGGCCGAGCAGCCGCGCTTGCACCACCTGCTGGCGCAGGCCACCGTCGGCGTGTGCATCGGCTGCTGCATCGGCGTGGCACTGTGCTTTCCGGCGGCGCTGCTGTGGCCGGAGCTGGCGGTGAGCTATACGTATTTCACGGCGTTCGTCCTGGCCTGCGCCTGGGCAATGCTGCGCCCGCCGGTGCGCGCCGCGGTGGAACTGCTCTACGCCGCCGCGCTGGCGTCGCTGACGGTGCCGCTGTCCAACGCGATCCTGACCGGCGACCATCTGCTGCACAGCATCCCCAGCGGGCACTGGATCATCGCCGGTTTCGATATCGGCGCGATCGCGCTGGCCGCGGGCTTTGCCGCCCTGGCGCGCGCCACCCGGCGCCGCGCGCGCAACGGACCGGCGGAGTCGGTCTGGGCGATGCCGCAGCCTGCACCGGCGGCCCAGGGCGCCAGGACGATGCCCGGCACGGATGCCTCCTGAGCGCACGGCCCTGGCATGCAAAACGGACGCAGCAGCGTCCGTTCTTGTTTCCTGGCGCGCCGGCCTGGCCGCGCTGCCCTACACTACCTGAGGCCAACAACACGGAGCCGACCGTCATGGAATCGACCTTCCATCAGTTTTCCGAACTGTTCGCCCAACTCGGCCTGCCCGCTGACGAAGCCAGCATCCGCGGCTTTATCGGCACGCATGCGCCGCTGCCCGACGATATCGAACTGGCCGAGGCGCCGTTCTGGACGCCCGCCCAGGCCACGCTGCTGCGCGACGAACTGCTGGACGACGCCGACTGGGCCGAAGTCGTCGACCAGCTCAACCTCGCGCTAAGGCAGCCCGCCTAGGGTCGGTCGCCTACGCCCAGCGTCGCAGCCATCGCCTGGCGCAGGTCGGCGATCAGGTCGCGCGTGTCTTCCAGGCCGATATAGAGCCGCACCAGCTCGCCGCTATCCTGCCAGCCGGCCGGCGGCCACGTGCCCGCCGGGCGCATGCCCTGCACATGGTAGGGCACGGCCAGGCTGTGGGCCCCGCCCCAGGACCAGCCGATGGCAAACAACTGCAACGCCTCGACGAAAGCATCCACCTGCTGGCGTGTATAGCGTGCACGCAGGATGATGGCAAACAGCCCGCTGGCGCCGCTGAACTCGCGCCGCCAGTTGGCATGGCCCGGGCAATCCGGCAGCGCGGGGTGCAGCACGCGCGCCACCTCGGGCCGCTGGTGCAGCCATTCGGCCACTTCGCGGGCGGCGCGGTCGTGCGCGGCCAGGCGTACCGGCAGGCTCGGCAGCCCGCGCAGCACCAGGTGGCAGTCGTCGGCGGAAACGCCCCAGCCCATCAGCATGCGGGTGCGTTTGAGGCGGTCGTGCAGGGCGTCGTCGCAGGTCAGCACCGCGCCCATCAGCACGTCGCTGCCGCCGGACTGGTACTTGGTCAGCGCCTGCACCGAGATATCGATACCGCGTTCGAACGGACGGAAGTAGATACCTGCCGACCAGGTATTGTCGATCGCGGTCAGCACGCCGCGCGCCCTGGCGGCGGCGACAATGGCGTCGCAGTCGGGCACTTCCATCGTTACCGAACCGGGCGACTCCATCCAGATCAGCCGCGTATCGGGCCGGATCATCGCCGCCAGCGCGGCGGCGTCCATCGGATCGTAGTAGCGCACGGTCACGCCGAATTCGCGTGCCAGCCACTCGCCGTGGTCGCGGTTGGGGCCGTAGACGTTGTGCGGCACCAGCACGTCGTCGCCGCTCTTGAGCAACGCGAAGTAGACCAGCGAGATCGCCGCCAGGCCCGACGGCTGCAGCAACGTGTGGCGCGCGCCTTCGAGCAGCGCCAGGTGCTGGCACAGCGCCTCGCTGGTCGGCGTGGCGTGCAGGCCATAGCGCCAGTAGGTGGTGCTGCCGTCGCCCTGCGCGCGCAGTTCGGCCAGGTTGCGGAACACCACGGTCGAGCCGCGGTGCGTGGCGGGAGAGAACGAGGCAAAGCCGGGGGCGATCTCCAGCTCGGGCTGGACCGCAACGGTTTGCAGGTAATGGGCGGGGGACGCGGGCTTGTCGGATGGCGAATCGGACACGGCGGTTTCCTTGCTGGCTGCTGGCCGGCCACGGCGCGCTGCCCGGCGATGTTGCTCAGGCAAGGGCGTAGGACGGTCAGGAATGAGACTCGATGAGCCTTCGAGCTTACCAGCAAATGCCGGCCGCGCCACCGGCGATGGCGGCGGCAGGCACCGCGAAGCGGCTTACCAGCCGGAAATCGAGGACTTCGGCGGCGGCGGTGCGTAGGTGACGCCGCTGTTGGGCGTCATGTCGAACGGCGGGATCACCAGCAGGCCCAGCGGGCGGATAGAAAACGGCAGCACGATGGACGGGTTGAACGCATCGGTCCAGGTGCCGCGCACCGCACCACTGGCGTCGATGCTGCCTTCCCAGTTGCCCGACACGCGCGTGCCGTCGTCGGACTCTTCCATCAGGAAGGCGCCGCCCTCCCACTCGCCGGCCAGCAGGCGCACACCGGCGCCACGTCCGCTGTACTCGCCGCGCACACTGTCGCGCTCGTCGGGCTTGGGGCCCAGGCGCAAGCGCACCGGCTGGTCGCCGACCTTGCCGACATAGACCGGTAGCGACGCATACTCAGGCCGCGGCGCCAGCGGCCTGGGGGCGCCGGTGGACAGCGTGGCGCCGCGCCGGGCTTCACCGTCGCGAATGGCCTGGTTGATGCCCAGGCCCTCCCCGCCGCCGGCAGCGTTCACCGGGCCGGCCGACAGCTCGGTGGCCGAAGCGGCCTGCGCCGTGCCCGCCAGGGCGAGCGCGGCGGCCAGGCCGAGCGTGCAAAGGGTCTTCGTCAGCAAAGCCAGGCGCAAGGCAAACCTCAGATACGCTCGAAGATGGCGGCAATGCCCTGCCCGCCGCCGATGCACATCGTCACCAGCGCGTAGCGGCCTTGCACGCGGTTCAGCTCATGCAGCGCCTTGACCGTGATCAGCGCACCGGTGGCGCCGATCGGGTGGCCCAGCGAGATCCCCGAGCCGTTCGGGTTGACCTTGGCCGGATCCAGCCCGAGCGCCTTGGTCACCGCGCAAGCCTGCGCGGCAAAGGCTTCGTTGGCTTCGATCACGTCCAGGTCCGACACTTGCAGGCCGGCGCGCTCCAGCGCGATCTTGCTCGCGGGCACCGGGCCGATGCCCATGGTCTTCGGATCCACGCCGGCATGGCCATAGGACACCAGGCGGGCCAGCGGCTTCAGGCCGCGGCGCTCGGCCTCGGCACGCTCCATCATCACCACGGCGGCGGCGGCGTCGTTCAGGCCCGAGGCATTGCCCGCGGTGACGGTGCCGTTTTCCTTGACGAAGACCGGCTTGAGCTTGGTCATGTCGTCGATGGTGGCGTCATGGCGCACATGCTCGTCGGTGTCGAAAGTCACGTCGCCCTTGCGGCCCTTGCTCACCACCGGGACGATCTGGTCCTTGAAGTACCCGGCCTTGATCGCGGCCGAGGCGCGGCGGTGCGATTCCAGCGCGGCCTCGTCCTGCTGCGCGCGCGAGATGTCGTATTCCTTGGCGACGTTCTCGGCAGTCACGCCCATATGGATGCGATGGAAGGGATCGTGCAGCGCGCCCAGCATCATGTCGACCAGGCCGGCATCGCCCATGCGGGCACCCCAGCGGGCCGCCGGCGCCAGGTACGGCGCGCGGCTCATGCTTTCCGCGCCGCCGCCGATGGCGACGTCGGTATCGCCCAGCAGGATGGTCTGCGCGGCGCTGACAATGGCCTGCAGGCCCGAGCCGCACAGGCGGTTGACGGTCAGCGCGGGCGCGTTGACCGTCACCCCGCCGTTGACCGCCGCGACGCGGCCCAGATACATGTCACGCGGCTCGGTCTGGATCACATTGCCGAACACCACGTGGCCGACATCGTCGCCCGACACCTGCGCGCGCGCCAGCGCCTCGCGCACCACCAGTGCGCCCAGTTCCGCCGGCGCCACATCCTTCAGGCTGCCGCCAAAGGTCCCGATCGCGGTACGGACACCGCTCACCACTACGACTTCACGCGTCATGACTTTGTCTCCAGGGGGGTATGTTGCACCGCACAGTATAGCGGGATCGGAGCGAAATCGAACGAGCGTACTTTTACTTATTCAACCCGTTTCAGACCTCGCCCCAAAGGTCGTGGCCGTCGGCGCCGGTGATCTTCACGTCGACGAACTCGCCGGCGCGGTAGCGTCCGGCGTTACGCTCCGGCGGCGCGATATAGACCAGGCCGTCGATTTCCGGCGCGTCCGCGGACGAACGGCCGATGCCGCCATCCTGGTTGACCTCGTCCACCAGCACGCGCAGGGTCTGGCCGACCTTGCGCTGCAGGCGGCGCGCCGACACCTCTTCAGCCACTTCCATGAAGCGGGCGCGGCGTTCCTCGCGCACCTCGTCGGGCAGCGCGCCCGGCAGGTCGTTGGCAGTGGCGCCTTCCACCGGCGAGTAGGCGAAGCAGCCAACCCGGTCGAGCTCGGCCTCGGCGATAAAGTCGAGCAAGGTCTGGAACTCCGCCTCGGTCTCGCCCGGGAAGCCGGCGATAAAGGTGCTGCGGATGGTCAGCTCGGGGCAGATCTCGCGCCAGGCGCGGATGCGGTCCATGGTCTTCTCGGCATTGGCCGGACGCTTCATGCGCTTGAGCACGTCCGGGTGGGCGTGCTGCAGCGGCACGTCCAGGTACGGCAGCACGTGGCCCTGCGACATCAGCGGGATGATCTCGTCCACGTGCGGGTACGGGTAGACGTAGTGCAGGCGCACCCAGGCGCCGTACTGCGCCGCCAGTTCGCCCAGCGCCGCCACCAGTTCGGTCATGCGGGTCTTGAGCGGGCGGCCGTTCCAGAAGCCGGTGCGGTACTTGACGTCGACGCCATAGGCGCTGGTGTCCTGCGAGATCACCAGCAGTTCCTTGACGCCGGCCTTGAACAGGTTCTCGGCCTCCAGCATGACCTCGGCCACCGGGCGGGAGACCAGGTCGCCGCGCATCGACGGGATGATGCAGAACGAGCAGCGGTGGTTGCAGCCCTCGGAAATCTTCAGGTAGGCGTAGTGCTTGGGCGTGAGCTTGATGCCGGCGGCCGGCACCAGGTCGGTGAACGGATCATGCGGCTTGGGCAGGTGCGTGTGCACCGCCTGCATCACCTCGCCCAGTGCATGCGGGCCGGTCACGGCCAGCACCTTGGGGTGCACCGACGACACGATGTCGTGGCCCGCCGCATCCTTCTTCGCCCCCAGGCAGCCGGTGACGATGACCTTGCCGTTCTCGGTTAGTGCCTCGCCGATGGCGTCCAGGCTTTCCTGCACGGCCTCGTCGATAAAGCCGCAGGTGTTGACCACGACCAGGTCGGCGCCGTCATAGGTGCCGCTGATGGCGTAGCCTTCGGCGCGCAGTTGCGTGATGATCTGCTCCGAGTCGACCAGCGCCTTCGGGCAGCCAAGGGAAACGAATCCCACACGTGGACTATGGTCTTTCTGGGTCGTTGATTCTGAAGGGTTTTTCACGATGCAATCCGAATGTGGGGCAGGCGTGGCGGCCAATGCAGGGACAGTGCAGGGATGGGGCCGCCAGGCGGTAACAGCCAATCGACTATTTTAACCGTTTGCCATGAATTCTCGGCGCCTGACTCCACACATGTGGCGCAGGCGGCGGTAACGCCGCGTCATTGCGGCGCGGCAGCGGTCCCGGGCAAGCTGTCCAGGACGCGCGCTATCTCCAGCGAGTCCTGCATGCGCCGGATGGCATCGTGCAGTTCGGCGGCCTGCGGCCACGTCCGCTTGAGATAGCTGAGCCACAGTTTCACGCGCCCGTGTTCATGGCAGGAGGCGATGCGGGCATGCAGCTTCTTCAAATAGGTGGCGATCTGGCGCAGCACCAGCGGCCATTCCCCGTCCGACGGCGTACTGTCCATCAGCCCGCGGATGCGCAAGGCGAGGAACGGGTCCGACACGGCGCCCCGCCCGATCATCACGTCGGCGCAACCGCTGACGTCCCGGCAGCGCGCCCAGTCCGCCACCGTCCAGACGTCTCCGTTGGCAATCACGGGCACGTCCACGGCCGCCGCAATGCGCGCGATCCAGTCCCAGTGGGCGGGCGGCCGGTAGCCGTGGTCCCGCGTCCGGGCATGCACCACGAGCGAAGCCGCGCCGCCTTCGGCGAGCGCCGTGGCGCAATCGATGGCCAGCGAGGTATCGGAGACGCCCAGCCGCATCTTTGCCGTCACGGGGATATCGGCCGGCACCGCGGCGCGCACGGAGGCAACGATCCGGTTCAGCAGCTCGGGGTTCGTCAGCAGCATCGCACCGCCGCCATGCCGGTTGACGACCTTGGCGGGACAGCCGAAGTTCAGGTCGATGCCATGCGGCGACAAGGTCGCGGCATAGGCCGCATTGCGCGCCAGCCATTCCGGATCGCTGCCGAGCAGCTGGATCACCATCGGCGTCCCGCTGCGGGTATAGCCGCCGGCGAGGATCTCGGGCGTATCCCGCTCGTAGACGCGCGCCGGAAGCAACGAACCCGTCACCCGGACGAACTCCGACACACAGCCGTCGTAGCCGCCGGTATCGGTCAGCACGTCGCGCAGGACATAGTCGGCAAGCCCTTCCATGGGGGCGAGGAACAGCCGGCTCATGGCAAGGCCCTCACCAAAACAGAGGGCCGGGCCTTAACGGCCGGCGCCTGACGAGCACATGGGATAACGGAGATCATGGGAGTTCGCGCGTAAAAGGCGAGTCCACACTGAGCCGCCGCTGTTGAGAGTTTGCGTGATTGCCTGCAGCCCTGACGGGCGCAAAGCGCGCATTCTACCTGCTTTGGGTTGACGCGGTTTTCAGGAATCGGTGATTAACATACTGTAGCCCAAAGGCTACGGTATGGTATGCTCAGCCTCCGAACAACCCAAACCTTCGACCGCTGGTATGCGGCCTTGCGCGACAACGCCGCCAGGATCCGCATTCAAGTCCGCATCGATCGCTTACTGAACGGTAATCCCGGCGATATAAAAGCCCTTGGCGGCGGACTCAGCGAAATGCGCGTGGACCATGGCCCCGGCTACCGTATTTACTTTCAGCAACACGGCCGGGTACTTGTGATTCTTCTCTGCGGAGGCAACAAGTCGACCCAGCACGCTGATATCGACAGAGCACGCAATCTGGCGGCAATTCTTGATCTGGAGTGAGCCATGAAAGAACCAACCCGCCCCTGGGACTCCGCCGAGCATCTTAGGACCGAGCAGGAAATCGCCGCCTACCTGGATGGCTGCCTCGCCGAAGCTGGCGACGACGATCGCTTCATCGCCTACGCGCTCGGCGTGGTGGCACGCGCGCGTGGCATGACCCGACTGGCGCGGGAAACCGGCCTGTCGCGCGAAAGCCTCTACCGCTCGCTGTCAGGCGAAGGCAATCCTGAGTTCGGGACGATCTGGAAGGTGATGCGGGCGCTGGGCATCCGCCTGCATGCGAGCGCTGGCTGACTGGCAGCCAGCGTGTGGGATGCGCGGCGGACGCAGGGCCCGCCGCTGCTGGCGTGTTACTTCTTGTCCGGCTGGTTGAACGGGAACGTCCCGAACATATTCTTGGCCTGGCTTTGCATCTGCTCCTGCATCTGCACGAACAGGTTCTTGCTCTGCTCGATGTAGTTGCTCATCATGCCCTGCATCATCGGGCCCTGCATGTTCATGAACTGCGACCACATGTCGGGGCTGAAGGCTTCGCCGGAGTACAGGCCCTTGGAGTTCTCGGCAAGCTTGTTCTGGATGTCGATAAAGGCCTGGATGTTCTTTTCCAGGTAGGTGCCCATCATGCCCTGCATGGCATGACCGTAGAAGCGGATGATCTGCGACAGCATGGCGCTGGAGAACATCGGCACGCCGCCGGTTTCTTCTTCCAGGATGATCTGCAGCAGGATGCTTCGGGTCAGTTCGTCACCAGACTTGGCGTCGACGACCTTGAAGTCCTCTGTGTCCATGACCAGCTGCTTGACGTCGGCCAGGGTGATGTAGGTGCTGGTCTGGGTATCGTAGAGCCTGCGGTTTGGATATTTTTTGATCAGTCGCTCTGCGCCTTTTTTGGTCGTGGCCATCGGTGCTCTGTCCTTGTGTCGTCGCTGTTTGCGCGCTGCTGCACCGCATGGGGTGCAGTGCGCAAATCGGTACCGCCCGCCCCATCTGCTTGTTGTCGTGCCTGCCGTCTTGTGGCCTGTTCGCGCATGGCTGCGCGTGGCGGCCGGCAACCTCGCTCCGCGAGGGCCGCGCTGCACGACTATGGTGCTGGCTGCGCCGCTGCCCTGATTCTATGCCCAACAAGGCACTAAGAAAAGCGACCGGCCTTAAGGAAAACCCGGTGAATTGGCGCAAAAAGGAGGGAATAGCACGCAGGCAGCAACGATTCGCGGGCCATGACGGCCCGCGAAACGAGTGGCGAAACGAAGCGTCCGCCGCCTTGTGCGCCGCGCTGGCTGCACCGCAATACGCGGGCGCCGGCGCGGGCTGCCGACTGGTCTGAACCAGCCCGGCAGGTCAGCCCATATGCAGGCCGCCGTTGAGCGAGAAGTCGGCGCCGGTCGAGAAACCGGACTCCTCGGACGACAGCCACGCGCAGATCGAGGCGATCTCTTCCGGCAGGCCCAGGCGCTTGACCGGGATGGTCCCGACGATCTTGTCGAGCACATCCTGGCGGATCGCCTTGACCATGTCGGTGGCGATATAGCCCGGCGACACCGTGTTGACGGTCACGCCCTTGGTCGCCACTTCCTGCGCCAGCGCCATGGTGAAGCCGTGCAGGCCGGCCTTGGCGGTCGAGTAGTTGGTCTGGCCGAACTGGCCCTTCTGCCCGTTCACCGACGAGATGTTGACGATCCGGCCAAAGCCGCGGTCGGCCATGCCGTCGATCACCTGCTTGGTGACGTTGAACAGCGAGGTCAGGTTGGTGTCGATCACCGCATCCCAGTCGGCGCGGGTCATCTTGCGGAACACCACGTCGCGGGTGATACCGGCGTTGTTGATCAGCACATCGACCTCGCCGACTTCGGCCTTGACCTTGTCGAATGCCGTCTTGGTCGAGTCCCAGTCAGCCACGTTGCCTTCCGAGGCCACGAAATCGAAGCCCAGGGCCTTCTGCTGCTCCAGCCACTTTTCGCGGCGCGGCGAGTTGGGGCCGCAGCCGGCCACCACGCGAAAGCCATCCTTGGCCAGCCGCTGGCAAATGGCGGTTCCGATACCACCCATGCCGCCGGTCACATACGCAATGCGCTGAGTCATGTCCACTCCTTGATTGGCTTTTCGTTATCTGCCGCCGGCCCGCGCGAACCTGCGCGGGCCGGCGCACCCTTAATTGCGCTCGACTGCCAGCGCCACGCCCATGCCGCCACCGATGCACAGCGAAGCCAGGCCCTTCTTAGCGTCGCGGCGCTTCATCTCGTGCAGCAGCGTCACCAGGATACGGCAGCCCGACGCGCCGATCGGGTGGCCGATGGCGATGGCGCCGCCGTTCACGTTGACCTTGGAGGTATCCCAGCCCATTTGCTGGTGCACCGCCAGCGCCTGCGCGGCGAAGGCCTCGTTGATTTCCATCAGGTCCAGGTCCTGCGGGGTCCAGTTGGCACGCGACAGCGCACGTTTGGAGGCCGGCACCGGGCCCATGCCCATGACCTTCGGATCCACGCCGGCGTTGGCGTAGCTCTTGATCGTGGCCAGCGGGGTCAGGCCCAGCTCCTTGGCCTTGGCGGCCGACATCACCACCACCGCGGCGGCGCCGTCGTTCAGGCCCGAGGCGTTGGCCGCGGTCACGGTGCCGGCCTTGTCGAAAGCGGGCTTGAGGCCGGACATGCTGTCCAGCGTGGCGCCGTGGCGCACGAACTCGTCGGTCTTGAAGGCCACCGGATCGCCCTTGCGCTGCGGAATCAGCACCGGCACGATCTCTTCGTCGAACTTGCCGGCCTTCTGCGCGGCTTCGGCCTTGTTCTGCGAGCCGACCGCGAACTCATCCTGCGCTTCGCGCGTGATGCCGTATTCCTTGGCCACGTTCTCGGCGGTGATGCCCATGTGGTACTGGTTGTACACGTCCCACAGGCCGTCGACGATCATGGTGTCGACCAGCTTGGCATCGCCCATGCGGAAGCCGTCGCGCGAGCCCGGCAGCACGTGCGGGGCGGCGCTCATGTTCTCCTGGCCGCCGGCCACCACGATCTCGGCATCGCCCGCCATGATCGCGTTGGCGGCCAGCATCACGGCCTTCAGGCCCGAGCCGCACACCTTGTTGATGGTCATGGCCGGCACCATTGCCGGCAAGCCGGCCTTGATCGACGCCTGGCGCGCCGGATTCTGGCCCGAGCCGGCGGTCAGCACCTGGCCCATGATCACTTCGCTGACCTGGTCCGGCTTGATGCCGGCGCGTTCCAGCGCGGCCTTGATGACGATGGCACCCAGTTCAGGCGCCGGGATCTTGGCCAGGGAGCCGCCAAATTTGCCAACCGCGGTGCGGGCCGCGGATACGATGACAACGTCAGTCATGGTGTAGTCCTCTCAATGAAAACGGGGAAACCTGCAAGCCTGCCGGCGCCGTGCATGGCGCACGCCGGCCGTCAAGCAAGCATCATGCCTTGGCTTTGACGTATCGCCCAGGCGCGGGTTCGATCGCCGGGTAGCGCGCATTGCCGTACCCGGCAGGTGCGGCATGTTTGGCGCCGGCATGGCTGGCGAGCCATGCCGACCAGTCCGGCCACCAGCTGCCGTGATGCTCGGTGGCGCCGGCCAGCCATTGCTGCGGCGACGCCGGCAGTGCATCGTTGGTCCAGTGGCTGCGCTTCTTCTTCGCCGGCGGGTTGATCACCCCGGCAATGTGGCCCGAAGCACCCAGCACGAAGCGCAGCTTGTTCTTCAGCAGCGCAGTCGAGGCATAGGCCGCGGTCCACGGCACGATATGATCTTCGCGCGAACCGTAGAGATAGGTCGGCACGTCGATGCTGCCCAGGTCCACCGGCTCGTTGCATACGTTCAGCTTGCCGGGCACCTTGAGATCGTCCTGCAGGTAGGTGTGACGCAGATACCAGCAGTACCACGGCCCGGGCAGGTTGGTCGCGTCGCCGTTCCAGAACAGCAGGTCGAACGGGACCGGCGTGTTGCCTTTCAGGTAGTTGTCGACCACATAGTTCCACACCAGGTCGTTCGGGCGCAGGAACGAGAAGGTGTTCGCCAGTTCGAGGCCGCGCAGCAGCCCGCATGGCGCGCCGGCGCCGCCGCCCAGTGTGGCCTCGCGCAACTGCACGTGGCCCTCGTCGACAAAGACGTCGAGGATGCCGGTGTCGGCAAAGTCCAGCAGTGTGGTCAGCAGCGTAAGGCTGGCCGCCGGGTGCTCGCCGCGCGCGGCCAGCACCGCCAGCGCGGTCGAGATGATGGTGCCGCCCACGCAGAAGCCCAGCACATTGATCTTGTCCTGGCCGCTGATGTCGCGTGCGACTTCAATGGCGCGGATGGCGGCGTTCTCGATGTAGTCGTCCCAGGTGGTCGCGGCCATGCTGGCGTCGGGGTTGCGCCACGATACCAGGAACACCGTATGGCCCTGCTCCACCGCGTGCCGCACCAGCGAGCTCTCCGGCTGCAGGTCGAGGATGTAGTACTTGTTGATGCACGGCGGCACCAGCAGCAACGGGCGCGCGTGAACCTTCTCGGTCAGCGCCTTGTACTGCAGCAGCTGGAAGTATTCATTCTCGTAGACCACCGCGCCTTCGGACACCGCGACATTGCGGCCGACTTCGAACGCGGTCTCGTCGGTCTGCGAGATCTTGCCGCGCGTCAGGTCTTCCATCATGTTGCGCACGCCGGCACGCAGCGATTCGCCGCCCGACTCGATCAGCAGGCGCTGCGCTTCAGGGTTGGTGGCGAGGAAGTTGGCGGGCGACATCGCATCGACCCATTGCGAGATCGCAAAGCGGATGCGCTGGCGTGTCTTGGCATCTGCCTCGACCGCGTCGGCCAGTTCGGTCATGGCGCGCGCGTTGAGCAGGTAGAAGGCGGCCGCAAAACGGAACGGCAGGTTGTTGCGCCACGCGTCGCCGGCAAAGCGCCGGTCGTGCAGCGGCCCTGTAGCCTCGGGCTTGCCCTCCGCCATGGCCTGCCACAGCGCCGCAAAGTCCTTCATGTAGCGCTGCTGGATATCGGCCAGCTGCGCCGGCTCGATCTTCAGGCCCGCCAGCGCGTCCAGGCCTGGAATGCCTGCCGCGGCCGCGTGGCCGTTGCCCTGAGTGCCCTGCCACTGGCGGGACCATTCCAGCCACGTGGCTGGATCGAATGGCCCCGGCGTGAGCTTGAATGGTTGGGACTTGCCTTCCTGTGTGGAAGCTGCCGCACCTTTGCCGGTCGCCATGATCTGATTGTCTCTCTGCCGTCACTATTCGAACCGGCTCCGGGCATTGCCCTGGCCGGCGCTTTCTGCATGGGGAGATGCTATCCGAATGGACCCGGCTTGCGCCTCCCCGATAACAGGGGGGGTCTGCCGGCACATCTGCCCTGGAACAGGCTGGAAGCCTCGACCGCACTGCTGCGGCCGTGGCTTGCGTCCTTCCCGATAGCGGCTCCCCTTTTATCCGGCAAGCGCAACACCCGGGCATGGCAGTGCCATGCGGTATGCTTGCCGGAAAAACCTGGGAATCGTCAGCGATCCCGAGACATTTGAGCCCATTGTTGCCTTGCAACGCACGCGCTGTCAATGCGGGAATCAGCCCCGGCCCCGCGCGCTCCCCGACCTACCGGACGGTATGCAGCGCTCGCATCTGCCGAGGCCACAAAGCATAGGCGAGAAGGATGAAAGTTTGATGTACATCGTGGCCATTGGCTGGCTCTACGTGGCGCTGATGATGGCGATCACCGAGCACAACGTGGTGGCGGGGGTTGCCACCTTCCTGATGTATGGAATCGCCCCGGTGGCGCTGGTGCTCTACATCATGGGCACGCCCGGCCGGCGGCGGCGCAAGGCCGAAGCCGAGCGCGCACAGCGGGCCAAGGAGGCGGCCGATGTGGCCGCCGGGGGCAAGGACGAGTAGGAGGCAGCGGCCGGCTCAGTCCGCCAGCCAGACCAGGCTGGCCATGCGGCCGGTCACGCCGTCGCGCCGGTAGGAGTAGAAGCGCCCGGCGTCGGCCACGGTGCAGGCGTCGCCACCATGGATATCCACGCAGCCCGCGCGGGCGAGCCGCGTGCGGGCCAGCGCATGGATGTCGGCGAAGTACTTGCCCGGCGCACCCGCGCGGAAGGCCGCGGCAACCGCGGCCTGTTCGCCGGGATAGGCCTGGGCGAGGAAGGCCTCGCGCACTTCGGCACCCACCTCGAAGGCATCGGGGCCGATCGCAGGACCCAGCCACGCCAGCCAGCGCACCGCACCACCGCCGGCAGCCGCCTGCATTCGTGCCAGCGTGGCTTCGATCACGCCGTTGCACAGGCCGCGCCAACCGGCATGCGCGGCGCCCACCACCGTCCCCTGCGCGTCGCACAGCAGCACCGGCAGGCAATCCGCCGTCATCACGGCGCAGACGTGGCCGGGCGTCACCGCCAGGCTGGCGTCGGCCCGCGGCACGGGATCGGCGGGCGCCGCCACATGATCCACGGTCGCCACCGCGCAGCCGTGCACCTGTTCCAGCCATTGCGGCATCGACGGCAGGCACGCAGCGAGCCGTTCGCGGTTGCGCGCCACGTCGGCGGGATCGTCGCCAACGTGGGTGCCCAGGTTCAGGCCGCCCTGCGCGCCGTCGACAAGGCCATACGGGCCCTTGCTGACACCGCCCTGGCGTGTCGTCGACAACGCGCGCACCCGCGCCGGCGCGGGCCAGTCGGGCACCAGCCAGGCAGGATCAGGCGTCGCGCTCATCGTCATGACTGTCGTCGTCTGCGTCGTCATCATCGCCAGCGTATTCCCAGTGAGCTTCGCCGCCTTCCCAGACCTCGTCCCAGGCCTCTTCTTCTTCGTCGGCCTGGGCACTTTCGAAGTCCAGCGCATCGATCAGCGCCTGCAGATCTTCCGGCGGCTGCGCGGTCCACGACATGTGCCGGCCGGTGGCCGGATGCACCAGGCCGAGCTTGTAGGCATGCAGCGCCTGGCGCTCATACGGCACCGGCAACGGCACACGGATCGCCGGGCGCTGGCCGCGCTGCGTGGCGCGGAAATAAACCGGGTCCCCCACCAGCGGATGGCCGATGGATTCGAAATGCACGCGGATCTGATGCGTGCGGCCGGTTTCGAGCTTGCACATCACCATCGACACGAAGCTCCGCCCCAGCGGCACCGTGGCCAGCGTGCGGAAGTGCGTGCGCGACGGCTTGCCGCTAGCGGTATGCACGATCGCCATGCGCGTGCGCTCGCGCGGATCGCGGCCAATGGGCGCGTCGATGGTGCCTTCGTCGTAAGTGCGGCCCCAGACCAGCGCGATATAGGCGCGCTTGACCGTGCGCGCCTGCAGCTGGCGCACCAGGTCGGTCTGCGCGGTCAGCGAGCGCGCCACCACCATCAGCCCCGAGGTTTCCTTGTCGAGCCGGTGCACGATGCCCGCGCGCGGCAGCGCTGCGGCGGCCGGGTCGCGGTGCAGCAGGCCGTTGAGCACGGTGCCGCTCCAGTTGCCGGCAGCCGGATGCACCACCAGCCCGGCGGGCTTGTTGATCACCAGCAGGGTGTCGTCTTCATAGACCACGTCCAGCGGCACGTCCTCGGGCGAGAAAGCGGACGATTCCGGCGCGGCCTGCGGCTGGATCTCGATCCGGTTGCCCATCTGCACCGCGTCGCGCGGACGGCGCACCTGGCCGTCGACGCGCACCGCGCCGCTTTCGATCCACTGCTGCAGGCGGCTGCGCGAAAACTCGCTGAAGTGACGCGCCAGCAATTTATCGAGCCGCTCGCCGTGGGAGGCGCTATCCACCTCCAACGACAGGCTCACGGCCACTCTGGCGCTGACGGACGGGGTCTCGGCAAGGTCTTCGAATTCCTCGGGATTGGCCTCGAAATCGGCCACGGACGCGGCCGCGCGCACCCGTTCTGGTGGAAGTCCTCCCACGCCATCTCCTGCTTCTGAGTTGGGCTGGGGGCTTGGGCTATAATGCTTGACGCTATTTTTCTTCATCCGGGATACGATTGCCCATGCAATTGCAGAGCATGAAACGCGCGCGCTGGCGCACGACAATAGGAGCGGTTCTGCTCGCAGGCGGCTGCGTTATGCTGTCTGCATGCGGCCTGCTCGCGGACCAGCCCGACGAGACCGCAGGCTGGTCGGCCAACAAATTATATTCGGAAGCCAAGGATGCGCTGGACGGCGGCGACTTCACGCGCGCCGTCAAGCTGTATGAAAAGCTCGAAGGCCGCTATCCGTTCGGCCGCTATGCGCAGCAGGCGCAGATCGATACCGCCTACGCCAACTACAAGGATGGCGAGACCGCGGCGGCACTGGCGGCGGTGGACCGCTTCATCCAGCTGCACCCGAACCATCCCAATATCGATTACGCCTACTACCTGAAGGGGCTGATCAACTTCAACGACAACCTGGGCTGGCTGGGCCGCTTCTCGGGCCAGGACCTGAGCGAGCGCGATCCCAAGGCCGCGCGCGCCGCGTACGACGCCTTCCATACGCTGATCACGCGTTACCCGGAAAGCAAGTACGCCCCCGACGCCACGCTGCGCATGCAGTACATCGTCAACGCGCTGGCCCAGCACGAAGTGCATGCCGCGCGCTACTACTACCGGCGCGGCGCCTACCTGGCGGCGGTCAACCGTGCCCAGCAGTCGCTGAAGGACTACGATGGCGCACCGGCCAACGAAGAGGCCCTGTACATCATGATCCGCTCGTACGATGCGATGGGCATGAAGGACCTGCGCGACGACACCGCGCGCGTGATGGAGAAGAACTTCCCCGAGAGCGACTTCATCAAGTATGGTGCGCGCCGCAAGGACAAGTCCTGGTGGGAAGTGTTCTGACGCCGGCCGGCCAGCGGCCATAAAAAACGGGACGTATCATCCGGTACGTCCCGTTTTTCTTTGCCCGGCGCCGCGACAGCGCCTGCGGCGATCAGTCCTCTGCCGGGTCTTCGGCGCTGGCGTCGGCCGGCTCCGCCGCAGCCGCTTTGCCGGGACTGCGCAGCGACTCCAGGAACCGCACCACCGTCGCCGCCTCGCGCGTGCGCGTGAACGGGGGCAGGCTCTGCCAGATCTGGCGGCCATAGGGCTTTTCGACCAGGCGCGTGTCGAAGATCGCCAGCACGCCGCGGTCCGATTCCGAGCGGATCAGCCGCCCCGCCCCCTGCTTGAGCGTGATCACCGCATGCGGCAGCTGGTGCACGGCAAACGGACTCAGGCCCTTCTTCTGCAGCACTTCCATGCGCGCGGCCAGCACCGGGTCGTCCGGCGGCGCGAACGGCAGCTTGTCGATGATTACCAGCGACAGCGCCTCGCCGCGCACGTCCACCCCTTCCCAGAAGCTCTGGCTGCCGACCAGCACCGCATTGCCCAGCTCGCGGAAGCGGTCCAGCAGTTCGGTGCGGCTGGCCTGGCCCTGCACCAGCAGCGGCAGGTTCAGGCCGCGCTCGGCAAAGGCGTCGTACAGCAGGTCGGAAGCACGCTGCACGGCGCG
The DNA here is from genome assembly GCF_055385985.1 of Cupriavidus sp. LA-1. Taxonomy (NCBI): domain Bacteria; kingdom Pseudomonadati; phylum Pseudomonadota; class Betaproteobacteria; order Burkholderiales; family Burkholderiaceae; genus Cupriavidus; species Cupriavidus sp. LA-1. The sequence goes on from NZ_AP031387.1 coordinate 2,453,225, forward strand.
CAGCGTGGTGCACAGCAGGAAGGTGCGCCCGCCGGCCGCCTCGATCAGCGGCAACGCCGCCTGCACCACGGCATCGGTGAACTGCGGCGACTGCGGCGCCGGCATGTCGCGCGGCACATAGAGCAGGCCCTGCTTCGCGTAGTCGAACGGGCTGGGCAGCGTCAGCGAGCGGTCCTTGTCCAGCCCCAGTTGCGCTGCATAGTGGGTGAAATTGCCCTTCACCGACAGCGTGGCCGAGGTAAAGATCCACGCGCGCGGCTGGCCGTCGCGCTGGCGCGTGAAGATCGGCGCGATCGACAGCGGCGTGCGGTGCAGCTGCACGGTCTGCGAGAACACCTCGACCCAGCGCACGGTTTCGGGCCCGGCGGACACCGCGGGCGTTGCTTCGCCATCACCTTCCGGCGGCTGCGGGGCCGGCGCGGCATCGGTGCGCCAGGCCGCCAGCTTGTTGGCGAGCTCCAGCGCGCGGCGGTGGCATTGCTGCAGCGACTCGGCGCGCTCGGCCTGGCTTTCGAGCATCTCGACGAAATCGGACAAGGCCTCGTCCAGCGCATCGAGCGTTTCGTTGAAAGGCTCGGCGATGCGGCGGTCGGCCTCGATCTGGCCCAGCGCCAGCCGCGCGTTGTCCTTGCTGAAGACTAGGCGCAGGTCGCGCGCGGCGCGTTCCAGCGGTGCGGCCAACGCCACCCAGTCTACCGCATCGCGCGCATGCGACAGGCCCTCGGCCACGGTATCGCGGGCGATTTCCAGCAACTGGCTGGTCGAGAGGGTCTCGCCGAAGAACAGCGTGGCGGTCTCGGGCAACTGGTGCGCTTCGTCGAAGATCACGGTATTGGCCGCGGGCAGCAGTTCCGCCATGCCGGTGTCGCGCAGCACCACGTCGGCAAAGAACAGGTGGTGGTTGACCACCACCACGTCGGCCTGCTGCGCTTCCTTGCGCGCGCGCATCACAAAGCATTCCTTGTAATGCGGGCATTCGGATCCCAGGCAGTTGTCGCGCGTGGAGGTCACCATCTGCCACACCGGCGCGTTCTCGGGCACGGAGGCCAGCTCGGCCTTGTCGCCGGTGGAAGTTTCCTTGATAAAGCGGCCGATATCGCGCAGCCACGCCGCATCCTGGCGCGATGCCAGGCGCCCGCCCGCCTGCGCGCGTTCCAGGTGGTAGTGGCAGACGTAGTTGGCGCGGCCCTTGAGCAACGCCACCGAGACCGGCACGTTGAGCGCGTGGCGCACCGTGGGAATGTCGCGCAGGTAGAGCTGGTCCTGCAGGTTCTTGGTGCCGGTGGACAGGATCACCTTGCCGCCCCACAGCATGGCCGGGACTAGGTAGGCGTAGGTCTTGCCGGTGCCGGTGCCCGCCTCGACGATGACGGAATCGCTCTGTGCGATCGCGTCGGCGACGGCCTCTGCCATCTTGTGCTGCGAGGCACGCGGCCGGTAGCCGGGAATGGCCTGGGCCAGCGTGCCGGTATCGGCGAAGATGGTGGCAAGCTCGGCGCCGCGGCTGGCGCCCGCGTCGGCGGGGCCGGCATGTGCGGGCGCCTCGGCGTCGCTCACGCCGAGGTCATCTGACAGCTCAGGGGAATCTGGAAGATCGGACAAGGCAGGGGGGAATATTTTATGGGCCGCCGGCCGAGGCCGGCGGCATTCGGCAGCCCGGCGCGGATGCGCTCAGGCCGGCACGTCGGGTTCGAGCTGCAGCTGCAGCAGCGTGATCGCGTCCTTCAGCTTCAGGCGGCGCTTTTTCAGCCGGCGCAGTTGCAGCTCGTCATGCACGGCGTCGCTGGCGAGCCGGTCGATCAGGAAGTCGAGGTCGCGGTGCTCGATCTGCAACTCCATGATGCGCCGCTCCAGGGTGTTCAGGTTGCTGTCCATCTATGCCTCCGCTGCGCAGTCACGGTGCCGGGCCTCAGAAGCCGAACGGGCGCGGCGCCGACGCCTGGCCCTGTTGCTCCTTCGCCTTGGCGCGGCGCTCTTCCAGTTCTTTCTGGCGCTGTTCGAGGTCGCGCTGCTTGGCCTCGTATGCCTTCACGTTCTCCTGGCGCTGGAGGGCCTGCTCCGCGCCCTTCTGCTGCGCCTCCTGCATGCGGGCATCGAAGTCGGATTGCTTCTTCTCATACGCCTGCGCATTGGCGCCACGCTGCGGCGCCTCGCCCTGGCGCTGCGCGTCGCGCAACTGCTGTTCCTGCTGCTTCTTCTCGAAGGCCTGGCGGCTGGTCTGCTCGCTGGCGGCGCGCTGCGGCTGGCTGGCCTCGAACTCGGCGCGGCGCAGCGCCTGTTCGCGGTCGCGCTCGGCGGCGCGGTGGGCACGTTCGGCCTCGCCCACTTCCAGTTCGCGCTTGCGCAGCACCACCAGTTCCTCGCGCTGGGCTTCCTTGGCCTTGTCGATGCAGTGGTTGACAAAGAACTTGCCGTAGCACTCGCGCTCGGCCACGGCAAAGCGGTAGTTGGTCCAGGCGCGCGAATCGCCAATCGCCTGGCGCTCGGCGGCAAAGTCGCGCGGGGCGCCCGGGGCAGCGCTGGCGGCAGGCGCGGAAGCCTGCGCCTGCGCCTCGCGCAGCGGCATCAGCACGGCGCAAGCCGCCGCGGCCAGTGCCGCCAGGCGGCCGAAGCGGAACAGGGAAGATGCGGGCACGTTGGCGAAGGTTGGCATGGCCAGGAGGGTGGCCTGGACGGCGGCCGGACGGGACTTGACGATCATGACCGGATTCTAGCATCCGGGCCGTGCACCGGCCCGCCCCGCCTCCCGTCCAAACGTGCTCGGGAAGCCGCCCGCCGCGCCCCCGTCGTCCGCCCCGTCAAACCGCTCCCGCGCTTGTGGCAAAATGCCCCGCTTTCGACTGACTGCGTTTCACGCTGCTCTCCGATGTCCAACCTGCCCGCATCCGTCTCGCAAAAGATTGTCTCGCTCATCGCGGCTGAACTGTCCGTGCAGCCCCGCCAGGTGGCTGCGGCCGTGGCGCTGCTTGACGAAGGTGCCACCGTCCCCTTCATCGCCCGCTACCGCAAGGAGGTGACCGACAACCTGGATGACACGCAGCTGCGCAACCTGGAAGAGCGCCTGCTGTACCTGCGCGACATGGAAGACCGCCGCGCGGCCATCCTCGCGTCGATCCAGGAGCAAGGCAAGCTCACGCCCGAGCTGCAGGCCGCCATCGAGGCCGCCGAGACCAAGCAGACGCTGGAAGACCTCTACCTGCCCTACAAGCCCAAGCGCCGCACGCGCGCCCAGATCGCGCGCGAATGCGGGCTGGAGCCGCTGGCCCTGGCGCTGCTGGCGGACCCGACGCTGGACCCGCAGGCCGAGGCCGCCAGGTACGTCAACGGCAATCCCACCGCCGACGGCGGCGTGCCCGACGTCAAGGCCGCGCTGGACGGCGCGCGCGACATCCTGTCCGAACAGTTCGGCGAGACCGCCGAACTGCTGGGCAAGCTGCGCGAGCACCTGTGGAACAACGGCGTGGTGGCCTCCACCGTGATGGAAGGCAAGGAAACCGCCGAGGAAGAGAAGTTCCGCGACTACTACAGCTACAGCGAGACCATCCGCACGGTGCCGTCGCATCGCGCGCTGGCGCTGTTCCGCGGCCGCAACGCGGGCGTGCTGATGGTCAAGCTGGGCCTGGGCGAAGAACAGGACGCGATGGTGCCGCATCCGTGCGAAGGCATGATCGCGCGCCACGTCGGCATCCAGAACCTGGGCCGCCCGGCCGACAAGTGGCTGGGCGACGTGTGCCGCTGGTGCTGGCGCGTCAAGGTGCAGCCGCACCTCGAGACCGAACTGCTGACGCAGCTGCGCGAAACCGCCGAGGGCGAGGCCATCAAGGTGTTCGGCCGCAACCTGCACGAACTGCTGCTGGCCGCGCCGGCCGGCCCCAAGTCGGTGATGGGCGTCGACCCGGGCATCCGCACCGGCTGCAAGATCGCGGTCGTTGACAGCACCGGCAAGCTGCTGGAAACCGCCACCATCTACCCGCACGAGCCGCGCCGCGACTGGAACGGCTCGCTCGCCACGCTGGCGCGCCTGGCAAAACAGCACAACGTGGCACTGGTGTCGATCGGCAACGGCACCGCCAGCCGCGAGACCGACAAGCTGGTGCAGGACCTGATGAAGCAGATGCCCGAGCTGAAGCTGACCAAGATCGTGGTCAGCGAGGCCGGCGCCTCGGTCTACTCCGCGTCGGAACTGGCTGCCAAGGAATTCCCGGACCTGGATGTGTCGCTGCGCGGCGCGGTGTCGATTGCCCGCCGGCTGCAGGATCCGCTGGCGGAACTGGTCAAGATCGATCCCAAGTCGATCGGCGTGGGCCAGTACCAGCATGACGTCAACCAGCGCGAGCTGGCGCGCGCGCTCGACGCCGTGGTCGAGGACTGCGTGAACGCCGTAGGTGTGGACGTCAACACCGCCTCGGCGCCGCTGCTGGCGCGCGTGTCGGGCCTGAATTCAGTGCTGGCGCGCAATATCGTCGAGTTCCGCGACGCCAACGGCGCCTTCACCAACCGCGACGCGCTGAAGAAAGTGCCGCGCCTGGGCGACAAGACCTTCGAGCAGGCCGCCGGCTTCCTGCGCATCAACGACGGCGACAATCCGCTGGACCGCTCCTCGGTGCACCCGGAGGCGTATCCGGTGGTGCAGCGCATCCTCGAGCACATCAAGAAGGGCCTGCGCGATGTGATGGGCAACCGCGACGCGCTGCGCGGCCTGTCGCCCGAAACATTCACCGATGCGTCGTTCGGCCTGCCGACCGTGCGCGACATCCTGACCGAACTGGAAAAGCCGGGCCGCGACCCGCGCCCCGAGTTCAAGACCGCGACCTTCCAGGACGGCGTGGAGGACGTGAAGGACCTGCTGCCCGGCATGGTGCTGGAAGGCGTGGTCACCAACGTGGCGGCCTTCGGCGCGTTTGTCGATATCGGCGTGCACCAGGACGGCCTGGTCCATATCTCGGCGCTGTCCAGCAAGTTCGTCAAGGACGCGCACGAAGTGGTCAAGGCCGGCCAGATCGTCAAGGTCAAGGTGATGGAGGTCGACGTCAAGCGCAACCGCATCGGCCTGTCGATGCGCCTGGACGACGAGCCCGGCCAGGCCGCGGCGCGCGCCGGCGGCGACCGTGGCGACCGCGGTGGCCAACGCAATGGCGGCGGCAAGGGATCCAACGGCGGGCGCCGCGATGCGGAGCCGGCTGGCGCCATGGCCGCGGCCTTCGCCAAGCTCAAGCGCTGAGCCGCACCAGGATGGCAACACGCCCCGCACGGGAAACCGTGCGGGGCGTGTTTCATTTCAGCCGCCATCATTTCAGCCGCTGTATGCGATCCGCACGGCCAGCCCCCCGCCCGCTCCATCCGCGCGGTTGGCAAATGCGATCTCCAGCCCGTGCAGCCGCGCCACGCGCTGCGCGATGGAAATGCCCAGGCCGTGGCCCTGCTCGCGCTGCCCCGAGCCGCCGCGGAAAAAGCGGTCGCCCAGCCGCGCCAGGACGTCGGGCGCCACGCCCGGGCCCTGGTCGCGCACGGTGACGCTGTCTGGCCGGAAGTCGATCGTCACCAGCGCGCCCGGCGGGCTGTAGCGGATGGCGTTGTCGAGCAGGTTGCGCAGCAACAGCGAGAGCAGGTTGGTGTCGCCCGCGACCGGCAATGGCGCCTGTCCTTCCGGTGGCCACTCCAGTTCCACGTCGACCTGTTTCTGCTGCGCCAGCGCCAGGCAGTCCGACAGCGCCTGCTGCGCCACCGGTACCCAGTTGACCGGCTGGCGCGACGGCAGGCCGGCGGCATCTTCCAGCCGGCTCAGCGTCAGCAGCTGCGACACCAGCCGGCTGATGCGGTCGATGCCGGCGGCCACGTTGGCGCGTGCCTGCGCGCGCTCGGCCTCGTCGGGCGAGCGCTCGGCGATCTCCCACTGCGCCTTGAGCGCGGCCAGCGGCGTGCGCATCTCATGCGCGGCATCGGCGGTCAGGCGCCGTTCGTGGTCGATCGAATCCGATACCCGCGCCAGCAGGCAGTTCATCGCCTTGACCAGCGGCACCAGTTCGCCCGGCACGGCTTGCAGGCTGAGCGCCCGGCGGTCCTCGGGGGCGCGGCCCTCGATGTCCGTCGACAGGGCCCGCACCGGTGTCATGGCGCGCCGCATGAACCAGATCAGCAGGCCGATCAGCACCGGCAGGCCCACCGCCCAGGGCAGCACCTGCGCGGCGATATAGGACAGGATCAGCTCATTGCGCTCACCCAGTTGCTGGCCCACGCACACGCGCCAGCCATGGTCGGGATCGTCGAGGTAGTACAGGCGCCACCGCACCTTGTTGATGGCGACGTCGGTAAAGCCCTTGATGCCCGGCGCGCGCGGCAGCAGGTCGCCGTCCGGATCGATATGCAGGGGCTTGCCGTCCGGCAGCCACACGGCAATGGCGAGGTCGCCCAGCCCCGCGTCGCCCTGGTCGCCCTCGACCAGGTGGGGCTGCATCGCGCGCGACGGCGCCGCGGCAACGTCCACCAGCGGCAGCACCGAGTGCAGCTGCAGCGCCATGCGCACCATGTCGGTGTCGTAGAGCTCGTTGATCTCGTGGCGGGCGCGCACATAGGTCATGCCGATGGTCAGCAGCCATACCACCGGCGCCGCAATGAGCACCGCAAGGATGAGCCGGCGCTGCAGCGTCATGCGCAGTCCTCGGCCGCGCCGAGGGTGTAGCCGGCGCCGCGGAAGGTGCGCACGATCTTGGGGTGGATCTTGCGGCGCAGGTGGTGGATATGGACCTCCAGCGCATTGCTTTCGACCCCGCCCTGCCAGTCATAGAGCTTGTCGCGCAGGAAGTCGCGCGTCAGCAGCCGGTTGGGATGCGCCAGCAACAGCTCCAGCAGCATGGCTTCGCGGCTGGTCAGTTCCACCGACTTGCCCTGCCAGTACGCCTGGCGCGCGGCCGGGTGGAACTCCAGCGCGCCGTGCTTCCACACGGGCGACGACAGGCCGGCGGCGCGGCGGGTGACGGCACGCAAGCGCGCCGCCAGCTCATCGAGGGCGATCGGCTTGACCAGGTAGTCGTCCGCACCGGCATCCAGGCCGCCGATGCGGCTGTCGATCGCATCGCGCGCGGTCAGCACGATCACCGGGATGCGGCAGCCGCGCGCCCGCCAGCGCGACAGCAGCGACATGCCGTCTTCCCCCGGCAGGCCCAGGTCCAGCACCACGGCGTCGTAGTGGACCACGTCGAGCGCATGGTCGGCTTCGGCGCCGGCACTGAACCAGTCGACCGCATAGTCGAGCAGCTGCAGGCCGCGCCGCAGACCATCGCCCAGCATCGGGTCGTCTTCAACAATAAGGATTCTCATGCTCTGATCGGTTGCGGCGTGTGTTGCGTGCGCGCCACGCCAGGCGCAAGTATCGCGAACGTATCACGGCATTGTGCGCGAGCCGCCTTAATATTCCGTTAAGGTTCGCGAATTATCCTCCCGCTCTCCTTGCCAGCGCCTGGCGGTTCAACGTGGCGCTGAACTTTGGCGTGGACAAGCCTAGCCACCCACGCCCCCTCCATTCCTCGTTCACCCCTTTCACGCCGAGCCCATCCCGCATGCAGCATCGTTCCGATCGCCTCGCCGACGAGCCTGGGCACGACACCGCCCGGCCCGCCGCGCCGTGGCATGCCGCCCGCTTCGCTGGTATCCCCGTGGTTGCGCTGGTGGCGCTGGCCTTCGCGCTGCTGTGGTTCGGCACGCTGGATGTGCGCCACCTGCTGGGCCCCGACGAAGGCCGCTATGCCGAGATCGCCCGCGAGATGCTGAGCACCGGCGACTGGGTCACGATCCGCTACAACGGCTTGAAGTACTTCGAAAAGCCGCCGTTCCACATGTGGACCACCGCGGTTTCCTTCGCATTGTTCGGCCTCGGCGACTGGCAGGCGCGGCTGTGCGTGGCGCTGTCCGGCATGATCGGGCTGGGCGTGTCGATGCTGGCAGCCGCGCGCTGGTTTGGTGCGCGTGCCGGGCTGCTGGTCGGACTGGTGCTGGCGGCCGCGCCCATGTGGAACGTTGCCGCGCATTTCAATACGCTGGACATGACCCTGTCAGGCGTCATGGCCTGCGTGCTTGCCTTCATGCTGCTGGCCCAGCATCCGGACGCCACGCCGGCGGCGCGCCGCAACTGGATGCTGGCGTGCTGGGCGGCAATGGGCGTGGCGGTTCTGACCAAGGGACTGGTAGGCCTGGCGCTGCCGGGGCTGGTGCTGGTGGTATACACCTGCGTGACGCGCGACCTTGGACTGTGGCGGCGCCTGCATGCACCGGCCGGGATTGCGCTGATGCTGCTGGTGACGGTGCCCTGGTTCTGGCTGGTGGCAGAGCGCAACCCGGAATTCCTGCGCTTCTTCTTTATCCATGAGCACTGGCAGCGCTACACCTCGACGGTGCATGCGCGCAAGGGTGCGCTGTGGTACTTCGTGCCGCTGCTGGTGGGCGGATTCCTACCCTGGCTGGGGCTGGTGCCCGGCATGGTCCGCGCCGTCAGGCAGCGCGCCGGCGTGCGCGACACCGGCGGCCCCGGCGGTAGCAAGCCGTTCCAGCCAGCACTGTTGTCCGCCTTGTGGGCGGTGTCGATCTTCGTGTTCTTCAGCCTGTCGGGGTCGAAGCTGCCGGGCTACATCGTGCCCGTGTTCCCGGCGCTGGCCATCCTCGCAGGCGTGGCCTTCACCCAGACCGGCGAACGCGCCTGGACCCGGCAACTGCGCGCCATGCTGGTCATCGGCGCCATCGGCCTGCTGGCAAGCCCGATCGTGGCCACGCTGAATTCCAACAACACGCCGAACGTGCTGTACCGCGCCTATGCGATCTGGGCGGCGCTGGCTTTCGCGCTGGTGATTGCCAGCGCCGCCGTCGCGTTGTGGCTGCTGCGGCGGCGGGGCAGCATGGCCAGCGTCACGGCCTATGCCTTCGGCATGCTGCTGGCATTCTCCACGGCGTTGCTCGGCCATGAAACCATCGGCCGTTCGGCGTCCGGCATCGACATGATCGCGCCGATCGAGCGCGTGCTGCGTCCCGCCATGCCGCTCTACGCCGTCGGCCTGCTTGACCATACCCTGCCCTTCTACCTGCGCCATCCGCTCACCATGGTGGCCCAGGCCGACGAGCTTGCCTTTGGCACCGAGCAGGAGCCGCAGAAGTGGCTCCCGACCCGCGATGCCTTCGTCGAAGCCTGGCAGCATGGCCCGCCCGCCGTCGCCCTGCTGTCGCCGTCGGCGTTCGCCGAGCTGAGCGCGCGCGCGCCGATGCATGTCATCGCGCGCGACTGGCGGCGCGTTGCTGTTACCAACTTTCCCTTCGCCGGCGAGCGCTAGACGCGCCGGCGCATCCCTGAATCCCTGCCACAGTTAAACCCCATGCAAGGCAAGAAAGTACTCATCCTTGGCGTCAACGGCTTCATCGGCCACCACCTGACGCGCCGCATCCTGGAAACCACGCCGTGGGAAGTCTACGGCATGGACATGTCGTCGGACCGCCTGGGCGACCTCGTCGACCACCCCCGCATGCACTTCTTCGAAGGTGACATCACCATCAACAAGGAGTGGATCGAGTACAACATCCGCAAGTGCGACGTGGTGCTGCCGCTGGTGGCCATCGCCACCCCGGCCACCTACGTGCGCCAGCCGCTGCGCGTGTTCGAGCTGGACTTCGAGGCCAACCTGCCGATCGTGCGCGCCGCGGTGAAGTACGGCAAGCACCTGGTGTTCCCGTCGACCTCCGAGGTCTACGGCATGTGCAGCGACGAAGAATTCGATCCCGAGGCCTCGCCGCTGGTCTACGGCCCGATCAACAAGCCGCGCTGGATCTACGCCTGCTCCAAGCAGCTGATGGACCGCGTGATCCACGCCTACGGCATGGAGCAAGGCCTGAACTACACCCTGTTCCGCCCGTTCAACTGGATCGGCGCCGGGCTGGACTCGATCTTCGAATCGAAGGAAGGCTCGTCGCGCGTGGTGACGCAGTTCCTCGGCCATATCGTGCGCGGCGAGTCAATCAAGCTGGTCGACGGCGGCGCGCAGCAGCGTGCCTTCGCCGATATCGCCGACGGCATCAGCGCGCTGATGCGCATCATCGAGAACCCCAACGGCGTGGCCAGCGGCAAGATCTACAACATCGGCAACCCGGGCAATATCCACTCGGTGCGCGAGCTGGCCGAGATGATGCTGAAGATGGCCGCGGACTATCCGGAATACGCGGAAGAAGCGCGCAAGTCGCAGATCGTCGAGACCTCGTCGGGCGACTTCTACGGCAAGGGCTACCAGGACGTGCAGCACCGCGTGCCGAAGATCGACAACACCATCGAGGAACTGGGCTGGAAGCCCGAGATCAGCATGGAAGCGGCGCTGCGCCGCATCTTCGAGGCGTATCGCGGCCACGTGAGCGATGCCCGCACCCTGGTGAACCAGGACTAAAGTCCCGGCCCGTCGGGCAAGTTCGTGCGGATGACAAAACCCCCGGGTGGCCTGGCGGCGCGCCCCGGGGGTTGCGAAGGATAGACGGATGCGGGCGCCTCGGCCCTCGCGTTCAGATCTCGACCTTGGTGCCCAGCTCCACCACCCGGTTGGCCGGGATCTGGAAGAAATCGGACGGCTTGGCGCCGTTCTGGTGCATCCAGGCAAACAGGCTCTCGCGCCACATCGGCATGCCCGGCAGCTTGGACGGGATCACCGATTCGCGCGCGATGAAGAACGAGGTCTCCATGAGTTCAAAGTGCATGCCCAGCTTGCGGTCGGCCAGGTCCAGCACCCGCTGCACATCCGGCGTTTCCTTGAAGCCGTATTCGGACTTGAGGATATAGACGCCGCCGCCCAGGTCCTTGCAGCTCACGCGATTGTCATCGTCCACGTACGGGATATCGCGCGTGACAAAGCTCAGGAACACCACGCGCTCATGCAGCACGCGGTTGTGCTTCAGGTTGTGCAGCAGCGACACCGGCACGGACTCGGTATTGCCGGTCAGGAACACCGCGGTACCCTCGACGCGGTGCGGCGGGTGCGCCAGCAGGCCGGCGATGAAGGGCTCGAGCGGGATGCCGTCTTCCAGGCTGCGCGCGCGCAGCAGCTTGCGGCCGCTGTGCCAGGTCATCAGCAGGAAGAAGGCCGTACCGCCCATCAACAGCGGGAACCAGCCACCTTCGGCGATCTTCAGCAGGTTGGCCGAGAAGAACGCCAGGTCGACCAGCAGGAATGACAGGCCGATCAGCGTGACCAGCACCGGATTCCACTTCCAGACATTACGCATCACGACCGCCGCCAGGAAGGTCGTGATCACCATTGTCGTGGTGACGGCAATACCGTAGGCAGCAGCCAGGTTGTCAGATTTCTTGAACGCCATCACCACGATCACCACCAGTACCAGCAGGATCCAGTTGATCACCGGCAGGTAGATCTGGCCGATTTCCGCCGCGGAGGTATAGCGGATGCGCATGCGCGGCACGAAGCCCAGCTGGATAGCCTGGCTGGTCAGCGAAAAGGCTCCCGAGATCACGGCCTGCGAAGCAATCACGGTGGCGGCGGTCGCCAGCAGCACCATCGGCAGCTGCAGCGTGTCCGGCACCATCAGGTAGAAGGGATTGGAGACGTTGGCCGGATTGTTCAGCAGCATCGCGCCCTGGCCAAAATAGTTGAGCATCAGGCAGGGCATCACCAGTGCGAACCACCCGTAGCGGATCGGGCGCGCGCCGAAGTGGCCCATGTCCGCATACAGGGCCTCGGCACCGGTCAGCACCAGGAACACCGAACCCAGCACGACGAAGGCCTGCAGCGAATGCTCCATCAGGAAGCTGACCGCGTAGTGCGGGCTGACTGCCAGAAGGATGCCCGGCGCCTTCACCAGGTGCAGCAGCCCAAGCGCACCGAGCGCGAGGAACCACACAACCATGATCGGGCCGAACAGCTTGCCCACGGCTTGCGTGCCGCTGCGCTGAATGAAGAACAGCGCGCACAGGATCACCAGCGTGATCGGTATGACGTAATGCGACAGGCCCGGCGCCGCGATCTCCAGGCCTTCCACCGCCGACAGCACCGAGATTGCCGGCGTAATGACCGCATCGCCATAGAACATGCAGGCGCCAAAGATGCCCAGCATCATCAGCAGGTGCGCCATGCGCGAACGCGGTGCCGCGGTGCGCAGCGCCAGTGCCATCAGGGCCAGCACACCGCCCTCGCCGTCGTTGTCGGCGCGCATCACGAACATCACGTACTTGAGCGAAACGACAATGATCATCGCCCAGAACAGCATCGAGATGATGCCAAGCACGGCCTCAGGGCTGAACGGAATGCCGTGTTCCTGGCTGAAGCATTCCTTGAGCGAGTAGAGCGGGCTGGTGCCGATGTCGCCGAAGACGACGCCTACCGCACCGAGCACCAGGGCGCGCGTGCTGGGGCTCTCGACAAAATAATGGCTGGTTGTGGACTGGGTCATGAAATTGGGTCTGCTCGGCCGGCTCGCCGGCAGCTCTGTTGGCTCCGCCGCGGTCCGGTCCCATCCAGCGCAGCAGGAGGCTGCGCCCGTTTCCGGTTCATCTTGCGGTTCTTATTGCATTGCACAAACGCGCGCAATTCTAGTTGAACTGTCGGTAATCGACCACTGCGGCAAACAGGGATGCCGCTTTCGTGACTTCGCAAGGATGGGAGGGAAGCGGCCGATGGTCAAGCCCCGGCTGAGCAAAACTGCGTGACCTTGCGCCCGCAAGGGGCGTTGCGGCACAGCAACATGAGTGCCTTATAAGGCACTCTTCAATCAGACACCGAGATAGCGGTCCAGGGCTTCGGGCTTGCCGGCGAGGTCCGACGCGGGGCCGGCCATCACTACCCGGCCCTTCTCCAGCACCACGGCGCGGTCGGCGTGCGCCAGCACCGAGCGGAAATTGCGGTCGACCACCACCGAGGCGATGCCGGTGCCGCGCACGGTGGCAATGACCTCCCAGATCTCGTGCACGATGCGCGGCGCCAGCCCCTCAGTGGCTTCGTCAAGCACCAGGCAGTCGGGGTTGGTCATCAGCGCGCGGCCGATGGACAGCATCTGCTGCTCGCCGCCGGACAGCTGCTGGCCGCCATGGGACAGGCGCTCCTTCAGGCGCGGGAACAGGTCAAGCACGCGCGCTTCGTCCCAGTCATGGCGGCCGTTGCAGCCCTTGCGCGCGGCCATCAGCAGGTTTTCGCGCACCGACAGGCTGGGGAAGATGCCACGACCCTCCGGCACGTAGGCCACGCCCAGGCGCGCCACCTCGAACGCCTGCGCGCGCGAGACATCGCGGCCGGCCACCCGGATCTGCCCCTGGCGCTGGCGCACATGGCCCAGCAGCGTACGCAACAGCGTGCTCTTGCCCATGCCATTGCGCCCCAGCAGCCCGACGGTCTCGCCCACACCCACGGTGAAGTCGACATCGCGCAGCACGTGGCTGGAGCCATACCAGGCGTTGATGCCGGTGGCTTCGATCATCGGCGCGCTGGTCGCTGCTTTGCTCGGTGCATTCATGCGGCCTCGCCCTCTTCCTCGCCCAGGTAGGCAACCTGGACTTCGTGGTTGGTCCGGATCGCATCCGGGGTGCCGGTGGCAATCACGGCGCCGTTGACCATCACGGTGATGCGGTCGGCGACCGAGAACACCGCGTCCATGTCATGCTCGACCAGCAGGATGGCATGGCCTTCGCGCAGACCGCGCAGCAAGGCCAGCATCCGCGCCGATTCTTCCGCGCCCATGCCGGCCAGCGGCTCGTCCAGCAGCAGCGCGACCGGCTGCGTGGCCAGGCACATCGCCACCTCCAGCTGGCGCTTCTGGCCGTGCGCAAGATCGCTGGCGAGCCGGTCCGCCAGGTGCGCCAGGCCGGCGCGCTCCATGGCCTCGTCGGCCAGCGCGGCGCTGGTGCGGCAGCCCTGGGCGCTTTCCCACAGGCGCCAGGCGCGCTGCGCGCGCGACTGCGCGGCCAGCCGGCAGTTCTCGCGCACCGTCAGCGGCAGGAAGATGTTGTTGCGCTGGTAGCTGCGCCCGACCCCATGGCGCGCCAGCCGCGGCTGCGACCAGCCCGTGACGTCCTCGCCCTTCAGGTGCAGGCGGCCGGACGACGGCGGCAACTCACCGGACAGCATATTGATCAGCGTGGACTTGCCCGCGCCGTTGGTGCCGATCACCGCATGGATTTCATGCAGCGCCAGCGACAGGTCGACGCCCGCCACGGCGGTCAGGCCGCCGAAGCGCCGGGTCAGCTGCTGCGCCTGCAGGATCGGGGTGCCTTGCGATGTCATGCGGCCTCCGTATTCCGGCGTCCTTCGCCGCGGCTGTCCACGGTGCCTGCGGCCTCATCCGTGCCGGTGCCGGCGTCGCCATTGCGGCGTCCGCGCCGCCCGTGCCGCAGCACCGACGGCAGGCTGACCAGCCCGCGCGGCAGCAGCGCCACCGCGACGATGATGAAGCCGCCCATCAGCAGCTGCCAGTGCTTGGTCAGCCTACTGAACCACTCTGCCAGCAGCACGAACGAGAAGGCCCCCAGCACCGCGCCGGCCAGGCTGCCCACGCCGCCCAGGATCACCATCAGCATGGCGTTGCCGGACTGGTGCCACGACGCGATCTCCGGATTGACGAAACCAAACTGGATCGCATACAGAAACCCCGCCAGCCCCGCCAGCAGCCCGCCCGCGACAAAGGCGCCAAGCTGGTAGCGGTACGTGGCATAGCCGGCCGCGCGCATGCGCTGCTCGTTGTGCCGGATGCCGACCAGCGCATGGCCGAAGCGCGAGCGCAGCGCCACCATCAGCACCGCCACCGTCACCACCAGCCCCAGCCACACCATCCAGTAGAAGTGCATGGGGTCGTTGACCGTCAGCGGCTGTTGCCCGGGCACCGGGAATTCCGGCCGGAAGTAGACATAGGTACCGTCGCTGCCGCCCGCGACGCTGGTGTCGTGAAAGACGAAATACACCATCTGCGCGAACGCCAGCGTCACCATGATGAAATACACGCCACGCGTGCGCAGCACCAGCGCGCCTACCGCCAGTGCCAGCAAGGCCGATGCGGCCAGCGCACCGGCCAGCAGCAGCCAGCCGTTGCCCGGGCCGGCCTGCGGCGCCAGCATCGCGGTGGCATACGCCGCCATGGCGAAGTACGCGGCATGGCCCAGGCTGACCAGCCCGGTATAGCCGATCAGCAGCTGCAGCGACAGCGCGAAGATCGCCATGATCATCACCTTGCTGAGCAGCTCGATATAGAACTTGTGGCTGTCAGCGGTAAGCAGCAGCGGCAGCCCGGCCAGTACCGCAAAGGCCACCAGCCAGCCCAGCGCGGTGGCGAGCGTGGCGTTGCGGGCAGCGTGCCGGCGCGCCGGCAGTGTCGTCGGATTCATGTCATCCCGCCTTGAACAGCCCCTGCGGCTTCCACAGCAGGATTACCGCCATCAGCAGGTAGATCAGCACGCCGGCCGCCTCCTGCCAGAACACCTTGCCGAAGGTATCGACAAAACCCAGCAACAGCGACGCCACCAGCGCCCCCTTGACCGAACCGATGCCGCCGATCACCACCACCACGAAGCAGACGATCAGCACCTGCGCGCCCATGCCCGGATAGACCGACGACACCGGCGCGGCAATCATGCCGGCGAGCACGGCCAGCGCCACGCCCAGCGCGAACACAAAGCGGTACAACACCGTGATATTGATGCCGAGCGACTGCACCATCTCGCGGTTGGTGGCGCCGGCGCGGATCATCATGCCCAGCCGGGTGCGGCGGATCACGTAATACATCGCCACCGCCACCACCAGGCAGATGGCGGAGATAAAGAGGCGGTACACCGGGTAGGTCATGTCGTTGCCGATCGCCAGCGCGCCGTCCAGCAGCGCCGGCGCCTGCACGCCATGCACGTCATCGCCGACCAGGATGCTGCGCAGTTCCTCGAACACCAGGATCAGGCCGTAGGTCATCAGCACCTGCTGCAGGTGGTCGCGCTCATACAGGTAGCTGAAGAAGGCCCACTCCAGCACGTAGCCGAACGCCACCGCCAGCACGATGCCCAGCGGTATGGCGATGAACAGGTTGCCGGTCAGCCCGGCAAGCGTGAAGGCCAGGTAGGCGCCCAGCATGTAGAAGCTGCCGTGGGCGAGGTTGATCACGCCCATGATGCCGAAGATCAGCGTCAGGCCGCTGGCGACCAGGAACAGCAGCAGGCCGTACTGCACGCTGTTCAGGCACTGGATCAGGAAGGAGACGATATCCATGCGGGGTCATGCACCAAATATCCGACAGCGCCACGCGTGCCGGTGGCAGGCTCCCCTCTCCCGCGCGCGGCAGAGGGGTTGGGGGAGAGGGCCGGCGCTTGCGGGATGCGAAGGCCATGACTTCGTGGGGGCTCCTGCCCTCTCCCCCGCCTCTCTCCCGCAAGCGGGAAGGAGGCGCAAACCGTCAGGCCTGGACGGCCTTACAGCCGGCAGCCGCGCGCAGGATCTGCCAGCGCCTTCACCGCCACCGCGCTGACCTTGTTCTCGCGCCCGTCGACCTTGCGCAGGTAAAAGTCCTGCACCGGGTTATGCGCCTTGGACAGCGTGAAGGCACCACGCGGGCTGTCGATCCTTGCCGCACCCATGGCCTTGTACAGGTCGGCCTTGCG
Organism: Cupriavidus sp. LA-1; assembly: GCF_055385985.1. Lineage (NCBI taxonomy): Bacteria > Pseudomonadati > Pseudomonadota > Betaproteobacteria > Burkholderiales > Burkholderiaceae > Cupriavidus > Cupriavidus sp. LA-1. Next base: position 2,469,822 of record NZ_AP031387.1, read on the forward strand.
CGTCATGTCGCCCTTCACCGCGGTGGCGCCGGCCGCCAGCAACTGGGCGGCGTCGTAGCCCTGCACCGCATACACGTCGGGCTGCAGCTTGTAGGTCTTGGCGTAGTCCAGGCGGAAATTCTTGTCGCGCGGGTTGGTCAGGCCATCGGCGTAATGCAGCGTGGTTTCCAGCCCCTGCGCCGAAGTGCCCTGCGCCTCGAGCGTGCCGTCGGTCAGGAAGCCCGACCCATACAGCGGGATCTTGTCCTTGAGCCCCGCCGCGGCCCAGTCCTTGACGAACTTGACGGCGCCGCCGCCGGCAAAGAACACGAACACGGCATCGGGCTTGAGCGAGGCCACTTCGGTGATCAGGGCCTGGAACTCGACATTGGGGAACGGCAGGTTCAGCTCCTTCACCACCTTGCCGCCCTTGGCTTCGAACGCTTCCTTGAAGCCCTTCACCGACTGCTCGCCGGCGGCGTACTTCCACGTTAGCGTCACCACCTTCTTCAGGCCGCGCTCGCCCAGCACCTGGCCCATGGCGTAGCCAGGCTGCCAGTTGGAGAACGAGGTGCGGAAGATATTGGCCCCGCACAGCGGCCCGGTGGCTTCATCCACGCCGGCGTTGGGGATGATCAGCAGCGTGTTGTTTTCCTTGGCCACCTTGACGATGCCCATCTGCACGCCGGAATGCACCGTGCCGACCACCACATCGACCTGGTCGCGCTTGACCAGCTTGGTCGCGTTCTCCGGCGCCTTGGCCGGATCGGATTCATCGTCGACCTTGAAGTACTCGATGTCGCGGCCGCCGAGCTTGCCGCCCTGCTGCTGCACATACATGCGGAAGCCATTCTCGATGGCGGTGCCCAGCGCGGCATAGGTGCCGGTGTACGGCAGCATGAAGCCAACCTTGATCTTGCCTCCCGGCGCCGCGGGCGCGGGGGCCGCCGGCTGCGCGGAGGCGCTGGCCATGGCAAAGACGGTGGCGACGGCAAGGCAGGCAGGCGCAAGCCCGCGCGAGGTGAAGCGACGCATGGTGTCTCCTGGTGGTCAAGCCGGTGGCTCGCTGGACCGTTGCCGGTCACCCCTGCCCGTGGCGTGTCCCGCGCTGGTGCAAGCACCCTGGGGACCCTTCGCAACCGGCGGGAAGCCGAATTATTTTAGGTTTGAAGTATGCAGATTTATATGCCGAACGGCAGCCAGCGTCAACGGATCTTTTTGATCCCGGTGTGGCGAATGTCCGCATCGCGCGAGTTTAAGCAAGGTGGTTTGGGGGGCATATCGATGGATACCCTCGATCTGCGCCATGGTGCCGTACTCGTCGTCCTCGCCCTGCACCGCCAGCACCGGGCACTGCAGTCCGGACAGCAGCGGCCGCAGGTCCCAGTGGCGGAAATCGGGGTCGAGCCAGATATCGTTCCAGCCCCAGAAGGCCGAATCGACATCCGCGTGATGGCGCGCCAGCCGCTCGCGCAGGTCGGTTTCAAGGTAGGCCTGGCGCGTGGCGGCGATGCTGCGCACCGACAGGTCTTCGACCACGATATGCGGCGCCAGCACGGTGATGCCGGCCACTGCCCGCGGGAAGCTGGCCGCATAGATCAGCGCGATCGAGCCGCCATCGCTGTGGCCCAGCAGCCAGGGCACGCCGTGCGCGCGGCCGGGACCGATATCGAGCGCATCGAACAGCGCGGGCAGCGCCTCGCGCGCCTGCCTGTGCATGAAGTCGGGCCGCCACTTCTCGTCGTGCGGCCGTGGCGTGGAACGCCCGTAGCCATAGCGGGAAATCACCAGCCCGCGGTAGTCGCCGGCCTCGCAGAATTCACGCGGGAAATCCCGCCACATGCTGACCGACCCCAGGCCCTCGTGCAGGAACACCACCAGCGGGCGCTCCTTGCGCTCAGGACACAGCCACTGGTACTCGATCTGGATACGGCGGTTGTCGAAGGGAATTTCAACCAGGCTGCTTGGCATGGGCACTTTGTTCTCTTGCATCGGTTCAGGAAGGGATGGTCAGGCGCGCGCGGCTTCCTCGCGCTGGCGCAGCCGGAAACGCTGGATCTTGCCGGTCGCGGTCTTGGGCAGCTCGGGCACGCATTCGATCTGGCGCGGGTACTTGTACGGCGCGAGGCGCGACTTGATAAAGGCCTGCAGTTCCGCCGCCATGCCGTCATGCCATTGCTGGCCGGGCCGCAGCACGACGAACGCCTTGGGCTTGACCAGCTCATCGGCATCGGCCACGCCGATCACCGCCGCCTCAAGCACGGCCGGATGCTGCGCCAGCGCGGCCTCGACCTCGAACGGCGAGACGTAGATGCCGCCCACCTTGAGCATGTCGTCGCTGCGCCCGGCATAGGTGTAGTAGCCGTCGGCGTCGCACAGATACTTGTCGCCGCTGCGCGTCCATGCGCCGACGAAGGTATCGCGGCTCTTGTCGCGGTTGCACCAGTACATCAGCGCGGCGCTGGGACCCTTGATGTAGAGATCGCCGATCTCGCCGGGCGCGCAGGGCTCGCCCTGTTCGTCCAGCAGTTTCAGTTCGTAGCCCGGCACTGGCACGCCGGTGGTGCCGTAGCGCACCTCGCCCGGCCGGTTCGACAGGAAGATATGCAGCATCTCGGTGGAGCCGATGCCGTCCAGGATGTCGCAGCCGAAATGCGCCAGGAAGCGTTCGCCGATATCGCGCGGCAGCGCCTCGCCGGCCGAGGTGCAGACGCGCAGCGCCACCCCGGCGCGCGGCGGCAGATCGGGCGCGGCCAGCATGCCCGCAAACAGCGTGGGGACGCCGCAGAACACCGTGGGCCGCTGCTCGCACAGCCGTTTGAACACGGCCGCCGGCGTTGGCCGCTCGGCCATCAGCACGGTGGTGGCGCCGACCGACATCGGAAAGGTCAGCGCATTGCCCAGCCCATAGGCAAAAAAGAGCTTGGCAGCCGAGAACACCACGTCGTCCTCGCGGATGCCCAGCACCTGCCGCGCATACAGGTCGGCCGTGTGGAACAGGTTGCCGTGGGTGTGGACGGTACCCTTGGGCCGGCCGGTGGAGCCGGACGAGTACAGCCAGAACGCCATGTCGTCGGGGCCCGTGCCTGCCGCCGACGCGTGGGAACGCGTGCGCGCCAGCATCGCGCCAACGCTGCAGGCCGGCGCGGCGTCGCCATGCGGCGCGGCCTGGATCACCGTCGGAGAGAGCCCGCTCTTGTCGATCGCGGCCTTCATCACCGGCAGCAGCGGCTCGGATACCACCACCGCGCGCGCGCCGCTGTGGCCAAGCATGTAGGCATAGTCGTCCGCGGTCAGCAGGGTATTGACCGCCACCGGCACCACGCCCGCCAGCAGGCAGCCGAGGAACACGGTCGGGAAATCGATGGTATCGAGCGCGCACAGCAACAGCCGCTCTTCCTGGCGGAAGCCGGCCTCGCGCAGCGCGCCGGCAAAGCGGCGCGCGCGGGCATCGAGTTCGGCATAGGTCAGCGAGGTGGTGTCGTCGATATAAGCGGTCTTGCCGCCGCGCCCCGCCCCGAGGTTGCGCGACAACAGGTCCTCGGCGGCGTTATAGCGTGGCGGCAGCGCCGTGGCGGCACTCTGCGCACCGGCGGCGGTATTGGGGGGCGTCATGTCTCCACTCCTTGGTGTCGCGCGCCGCGTGCCCGCCGCGATCCGGCAGGCGTCGCGCCGGCGTCAGGCCAGTCGCTGTTGTGGTGTCCGGCAATCTGGCACGCCGGCATCCGCTTGTTGATGCATTTTATTTCATATCAACTATTATGCAAGCGAGGGGATGCACTATAGGACAGTGCTTATCGATGGCAGCCGCCTGAGGCGCCACTTGGCGTGGCAGGACTGCCCGCTGGCTGCCCGTATAATGCGCCCTTGCTTTTTTCGCCGGACCCAACCCGACCGCCACCATGCGCCGCGACCCCGCCCCGCTGCCCGCCGCCAATGCCGAGAATGCCGACAGCGCCGCCGAGGCCGACACGCGCCCCGCGCCTGCCGCCAACGGCGAACGCGATCCCTACCTGACGCAACTGGGCGAGCGCATCCGGTCGCTGCGCGCCTCGCGCGGCATGTCGCGCAAGGACCTCGCGCGCGGCGCCGGCGTCTCCGAGCGCTACCTGGCCAACCTGGAAACCGGCACCGGCAATGCCTCGGTGCTGCTGCTGCGGCAGGTGGCGCGCGCGCTCGATGTGCCGCTGCCGGTGGTGCTGGCCGAAGTGGACAGCCTCAACGGGCAGCAGGCCACCGAGTTCGCGCAGATGGTGCAATGGCTGGCGCAGTTGCCCCCCGGCGACCTAGCGCGCGTGCGCGAGGCCAGCCGCCAGGCGCTGGCACCGGAAGAATCCGGCGATGCGCGCCACCGCCGCATCGCGCTGATCGGCCTGCGCGGCGCCGGCAAGTCGACGCTCGGGCGCGCGCTGGCAGCCGCCCGCGACGTGCCCTTTGTCGAGCTGAATACCGTGATCGAGCGCGAAGCGGGCGCCAGCCTGTCCGAGATCCACTCGCTCTACGGCCAGGCCGCCTACCGCCGCTACGAAATGCGCGCGCTGGAGCGCACCCTGCGCGAGCACGACCGCATGGTGCTGGCCACGCCCGGCAGCCTGGTCTCGGAACCCGCCACCTTCAACCTGCTGCTGGCCCAGTGCTACACCATCTGGGTACGTACCTCGCCCGAAGAGCACATGGCGCGCGTGGTGGCGCAGGGCGACATGCGGCCGATGGAAGGCAATCGCGAGGCCATGGCAGACCTGCGCCGCATCCTGCAGGCGCGCGCGCCGCTCTATGACCGCGCCGATATCGCGATCGACACCAGCGGCCAGGACGCCGCCACCTCGCTGCAGCAACTGCGCGCCCAGCTGCAGGCCGCCGGCGCCTGATCCCCCACGCCCCAGTAAGTGTGACTGACAAAGTCATTGCACCGGCCGTCTCCATGCACTATATTTCATCAAAAGCCGCAAGGCACTATAGTGCACTCAGGAGACAGCCATGTCCACGCCGGCAACCGCCCTGCATCGCCCCGGCAACGCAGACGCCACGGACGCGCCCGCGCCCGTCACTTTCGAGCGTCATCCCGACCAGTACCGCCACTGGAAACTGACCTTCAACGGCCCCGTCGCCACGCTCGCCATGGATGTCGACGAGGAAGGCGGCCTGCGTCCCGGCTACGCGCTGAAGCTCAATTCCTACGACCTTGGCGTCGATATCGAACTGCACGACGCCCTGCAGCGCATCCGCTTCGAGCATCCGGAAGTGCGCACCGTGGTGCTGACCAGCGCGCGCGACCGCATCTTCTGCTCGGGCGCCAATATCTTCATGCTGGGGCAGTCGTCGCATGCGTGGAAGGTCAACTTCTGCAAGTTCACCAACGAGACCCGCAATGGCATCGAGGATGCCAGCCGGCACTCGGGACTGAAGTTCATCGCCGCCTGCAATGGCACGACTGCCGGCGGCGGCTATGAACTGGCGCTGGCCTGCGACGAGATCGTGCTGGTCGATGACCGTTCGTCCGCGGTGAGCCTGCCCGAAGTGCCACTGCTGGGCGTGCTGCCCGGCACCGGCGGGCTCACACGCGTGACCGACAAGCGCCATGTGCGCCGCGACCACGCCGATATCTTCTGCACCACCACCGAGGGCGTGCGCGGGCAGCGCGCCAAGGACTGGAAGCTGGTCGACGAGGTGGTCAAGCCGGCCCGCTTTGCCGAGCACATCGCCGAGCGCGCGGCGGCGCTGGCGGCCACCAGCGATCGCCCGCAGGGCCACCACGGCATCACGCTGACGCCGCTGTCGCGTACCGTCGAGCCGGATGGCTACCGTTACGAGACCGTGCGCGTGCATGTCGACGCCGCGGCACGCAGGGCCACGCTGACCGTATTCGGGCCGGACAAGCACCAGCCAGCCGATCTCGCTGGCCTGGTCGCTGCCGGCGCGCAATGGTGGCCGCTGAAAATGGCCCGCGAACTCGACGACGCCATCCTGACGCTGCGCGCCAATCATCTCGATATCGGCATCTGGGTACTGAAGACCGATGGCGCCCCCGCCGCGGTGCTGGCGGCCGATGCCCTGCTGCAGGCACACGCCGGCCACTGGTTCGTGCGCGAGACCATCGGCATGCTGCGCCGCACGCTGGCGCGGCTTGACGTGTCCTCGCGCAGCCTGATCGCGCTGATCGAGCCGGATTCCTGCTTTGCCGGTACGCTGCTGGAGTTGGCGCTGGCCGCCGACCGCAGCTACATGCTGCACCTGCCCGACGCCCCCGACGACGCGCCGCGCGTATTCGTCTCCGCGCTCAACTTCGGCCACTACCCCATGCCCAACGGGCAAACCCGGCTGTCGGCACGTTTCTACGGCGACGAGGTCGCGCTCACGGCGGTGCAGGAACACATCGGCGCGCCGCTGGATGCGCTCAGCGCCGACTCGCTCGGCCTGATTACCGCCGCGCCCGACGATATCGACTGGGAGGACGAGATCCGCATCGCGCTGGAAGAGCGCGCCAGCCTGTCGCCGGATGCGCTCACCGGGATGGAAGCCAACCTGCGCTTCGGCGGCGCCGAAACCATGGAAACCCGCATCTTCGGCCGCCTGACCGCATGGCAGAACTGGATCTTCCAGCGACCCAACGCCGTCGGCGAGAACGGCGCGCTGAAGGTCTTCGGCAGCGGCAACAAGGCGCGCTTCGACTGGGACCGCGTGTAGCGGCCGCGCCCGACCAGACAACACAGGAGACAGCACGTGAGCATCGACTACAGCCAGAAGATTCCCAACAACGTCAACCTGTCCGACGACCGCGCGCTGCAGCGCGCGCTGGAACACTGGCAACCGGCGTTCCTGGACTGGTGGCGCGACATGGGGCCCGATGGCTCGCACAACTTCGATGTCTACCTGCGCACCGCGGTGTCGGTCGATCCATCGGGCTGGGCGCATTTCGACCACGTCAAGATGCCGGACTACCGCTGGGGCATTTTCCTGCAGCCGGCCGACCCCGAGCGCAAGATCCACTTCGGCGAGCACAAGGGCGAAGCTGCCTGGCAGGAGGTGCCGGGCGAGCACCGCGCCAACCTGCGCCGCATCATCGTCACGCAGGGCGACACCGAGCCGGCCTCGGTCGAGCAGCAGCGCCACCTGGGCCTGACCGCGCCCAGCCTGTACGACCTGCGCAACCTGTTCCAGGTCAACGTGGAGGAAGGCCGCCACCTGTGGGCGATGGTGTACCTGCTGCACCGCCATTTCGGCCGCGACGGCCGCGAAGAAGCCGAGGCGCTGCTGGAGCGCCGCTCGGGCGACCAGGACAATCCGCGCATCCTCGGCGCCTTCAACGAGCGCACGCCGGACTGGCTGTCGTTCTTCATGTTCACCTACTTCACCGACCGCGACGGCAAGTTCCAGCTGTGCGCGCTGGCCGAGTCCGGCTTCGATCCGCTGGCGCGCACCACGCGCTTCATGCTGACCGAGGAGGCGCACCATATGTTCGTCGGCGAATCGGGCGTATCGCGCGTGATCCAGCGCACCTGCGAGGTGATGCGCGAGCGCGGCATCGAAGACCCGGCCGAGGTGCGCGCCGCCGGCGTGATCGATCTGCCGACCCTCCAGCGCTACCTGAACTTCCACTACAGCGTCACCATCGACCTGTTCGGCGCCGACCAGTCGTCCAACGCCGCCATTTTCTACAGCGCGGGCCTGAAAGGCCGCTTCGAGGAAGGCAAGCGCGCCGACGACCACGTGCTCAAGGGCGATGTCTACCGCGTGCTGGAAGTGCGCGACGGCCACCTGGGCGAGCGCGAGGTGCCGATGCTCAACGCGCTCAATGAAGTGCTGCGCGACGACTATATCAAGGACAGCATGGGCGGCGTGGCGCGCTGGAACAAGGTCATCGAGAAGGCCGGGATCGCGTTCCGCCTGACCGTGCCGCACAAGGCCTTCAACCGCAAGATCGGCACGCTGGCCAATGTCCATGTGTCGCCCGAGGGCCAGTTGATATCCGAAGCCGAATGGCAGGCCAACGAGCGCAACTGGCTGGCCACCGAGGAAGACCGTGCCTTCGTCGCCTCGCTGATGGGCCGCGTGACCGAGCCCGGCAAATACGCCAACTGGATCGCGCCGCCGGCGGTGGGCATCAACCGCCAGCCGATGGATTTCGAGTACGTGCGTTTCAACTGAACCAGAACTGCCAGGCAGGCCAGGGAGACACCGGAGACACGCCATGGGCGCCCCCGACATCATCAAGCAGCACCTGATCGATCCGGAAATCTGCATCCGCTGCAATACCTGCGAGGACACCTGTCCGATCGATGCCATCACCCACGATGACCGCAACTACGTGGTCAGGGCCGACGTATGCAACGGCTGCAACGCCTGCCTGTCGCCCTGCCCGACTGGCGCCATCGACAACTGGCGCACCATGCTGCGCGGCCAGGCCTACCCGATCCAGGCCCAGTTGTTGTGGGACGAACTGCCGGCCGAGGTGCCGTTGCCGGATCTGGCCAGCTTGGGCGAAGCGCCGGATGCCACCGCCGACAGCGGCGTGGCAACTGCGGCTGCCACCGGCGCCGCCCTCCAGTCCGTGGAGACCAGCCACCACACCTCGGCGCGTGCGCCGTGGTCGGCGGCCCATCCCTATGTGAACCTGCATGGCGTGCGCGCGCCGGTCGCGGCGACCGTGGCCGGCAACTACCGGCTGACCGGCGACGACGCATCCAGCGACATCCACCATATCGTGCTGGATTTCGGCACGCACTTCTTCCCGATCCTGGAAGGCCAGTCGATCGGCATCATGCCGCCGGGCACGGATGCGTCGGGCAAGCCGCACTACATCCGCATGTACTCGGTGGCCAGCCCGCGCGACGGCGAGCGCCCGGGCTACAACAACCTGGCGCTGACGGTCAAACGGGTGGACCAGGACCACGACGGCAAGCCGGTGCTGGGCGTGGCCTCCAACTACCTGTGCGACCTGGCCAAGGGCGACACGGTGCAGGTGGTGGGCCCGTTCGGCTCGACCTTCCTGATGCCCAACCATGCCGAGGCCAGCGTGATGATGATCTGCACCGGCACGGGCTCGGCGCCGATGCGCGCCATGACCGAGCGCATGCGCCGCAACATGGCGCACTTCAGCGGGCGCCGGCTGCTGTTCTTCGGCGCGCGCAACGCCAACGAACTGCCCTACTTCGGCCCGCTGCTGAAGCTGCCCAGGGACTTCCTCGATATCCACTTCGCCTTCTCGCGCGACCCGGCGACACCGCGCCGCTATGTGCAGGATGCGATCCGCGAGGCGGGCGGCAGCGTGGCCGCGCTGCTGGGCGACACCAATGGCCATGTGTACATCTGCGGCCTGAAGGGGATGGAGGAAGGTGTGCTGGCGGCATTTGAAACGGTCTGCGCCAACGCGGGTCTCAACTGGAAGGCGCTGGAAACCACGATGAAGGCGGAAGGCCGGCTGCATATCGAGACTTACTAGCCAAAAACGACAAAGCACCCTCGCGGCGTGCTGATTTATTCAGCAAGGGCTTCACTTCTGAAATACATCGCCTATAATCTTTCTCAAGAAACAGGAGCAAAGGCGATGCAATCTAGGCGGATTCCGGAAACCGATCCCGCCGGCGGCCCCGACCCCGGCACCACGCTGACCAAGGCGGTCATGCGCGCCGCCGGCTTTCTCGGCATCAGCCAGGCCATGGTGGCAAGCGTGCTGGGCATCAGCACGGCTTCGGTGTCGCGCATGGCATCGGGTGGTTATGTGCTCGATGCGCACCGCAAGGAATGGGAGTTCGGCGTCCTGTTCGTGCGCCTGTTCCGCTCGCTGGATGCCATCCTGGGCCACGGCGACCAGGCCCGGCTATGGCTGACCAATGAAAACCTGGCACTGGGCGGCAAGCCCGTCGAATTGATCCGCACAACGGAAGGTCTGGTCCGTGTCGTTCACTACCTGGACGCCACCCGCGGTCGCATCTGAGCGCCGGCCGTTCGCGCTCACGCTGTGGCGGGCGGTGGAAGCCCAGCATGTCGTATCCACCATGCCGCTGGTCGACAGCCTGGAAGAACAGGCTGTGCTCGAAGCCGTGCTGGACGCCGGCAAACCCGCCGTGCCCGCCGAGGCACGCCACCTGCACTACCTGCTGTTCACCCCGTTCCGCTATCCGCCCTCGCCCTGGGGCTCGCGCTTTCGCGCCAGCCAGGACCCCGGCGTGTTCTATGGCGCCAACGAGATCCGCACCGCCTGCGCCGAACTCGGCTACTGGCGCTGGCGCTTCCTCAACGACAGCCCGGCGCTGCCGCGCATCGACGCCCGCGCGCAGACACTGTTCGAAGTGCGCATCGACACCTCGGGCGTGGCACTCGACGCACCGCCCTTCGACCAGGACCGCGCCACCTGGACCGACCCCGACCACCACGAGCCCTGCCAGGCCTTCGGCCGCATCGCACGCGAGGCCGGCCTCGGCATGATCCGCTACACCTCGGTACGCGACCCGCTGCACGGCCCCTGCGGCGCCGTGCTGTCCCCGCGCGCGTTCTCGCACCCCACGCCGCTGGCCACCACCACCTGGATGCTGACCGTGCGCCGCGAGCGCGTGATCTGGCAACGCGACGACTTGCAGCAACGCGACAGCTTCGAGTTCGAAGCCGCGCTGTGGCAGCGCACAAGCGATAACCCCGGCGACGGCTGAACCTACTCCCCATGCCGGCGATCTAATCGTTATGGCAGGCGGCGATGCGCACCGCAGGAAAGTATTTTCAATCAGGTGTTGCATTGCGCAACCGGGTGCCATATAATCTTTTCTTCGACGGACGCGGGGTGGAGCAGTTGGCAGCTCGTCGGGCTCATAACCCGAAGGTCGCAGGTTCAAGTCCTGCCCCCGCAACCAACCGCATGATGCATATCATGCGCGGCACCGTCAAAGCAGATAAACCCGCCACTGGCGGGTTTTTTGTTTTGTGCTGCAACCCGGCAGCCGGCACGCCACGCTGGTGGCTGCATGGCAGCCTCTGCTGCCGCATCAGGCGGCGCTGCCCATTGGCGCCCCACTGCCCCAATCACCGCTGCCGGCCGCCTCCCCGAGGGTGATACACTTTCGCCATTCCTCCCGGACGCCCCTCATGAAATTCTGCTCGAACTGTGGTCATGCGGTCGTGTTGCGCGTGCCTGACGGCGACAACCGCCCGCGCAGCGTTTGCGACAACTGCGGCACCATCCACTACGTCAATCCCCGCAACGTCGTGGGCACGATCCCGGTGTGGGAGGACAAGGTCCTGCTGTGCAAGCGCGCGATCGAGCCGCGCTACGGGTTCTGGACCCTGCCGGCCGGCTTCATGGAGATTGGCGAGACCACCGCGCAGGCGGCCTCGCGCGAGACGCTGGAAGAAGCCGGCGCGCGCGTCCAGGTCGGTGAACTGTTCTCGATCCTGAACGTGCCGCATGTGCACCAGGTGCACCTGTTCTACCTGGCCACGCTGGACGACCTGGATATCGCCCCGGGCGAGGAAAGCCTGGAGGTCAAGCTGGTGGAAGAAGCCGATGTGCCCTGGGATGAACTGGCCTTCCCCACCGTGATCCACACGCTGCGCTGCTTTTTTGCCGACCGCGCCGCCGGCCGGCTGCAGGACGGCAGCTTCCGGCTGCACAGCCTGGACATCGACAAACCCATGCGCCCGCTGACCAGCCGGGCCACGGTTACCCCCTGAGCGGCCGGCCTGCCGCGCATCGCCCTCCGGCGCAGCCCGCATGATTGCCTGGCTGGACCCGCAAGATCCGTTTCCCCCGGTAGAGCACGCGCTCGGGCCTGATTCCGAGGCCCCGGGGCTGCTCGCCGCCAGCCGCGAGCTGTCGCCCCAGCGGCTGCTGCTGGCGTATCGCCAGGGCATCTTTCCGTGGTATTCGAGCGGCCAGCCGGTGCTGTGGTGGAGCACCGACCCGCGCATGGTGCTGGCCCCGCCGGCGCTGCGCGTCTCGGTCAACCTGCGCAAGACGCTGCGGCGCGTGCTGCGCGATGCCGACTGGGAGATCCGCGTCGACGACGACTTCCTGGCGGTGATGCGCGCCTGCGCAACCACGCCGCGCGACGGCCAGGACGGCACCTGGATCACTGACGACATCATTGCCGCATATGGCACGCTGCACGGCAACGGCATGGCCCATTCGGTCGAAAGCTGGTATCGCGGCGAGCGCGTGGGCGGCCTGTATGGCGTGGCGCTGGGACGGATGTTCTTCGGCGAATCGATGTTCGCGCACCGCACCGATGCCTCCAAGATTGCCCTGGCGGCGTTGTGCGCGTTCCTCGGCAACCACGGCGTGGCGATGATAGACTGCCAGCAGGAAACCGACCACCTGGCCTCGCTGGGTGCGCACCCGATCCCCCGCGCGCAGTTCGTGTCCCATGTGCGGGCGGCGACGGCACAGCCGGCGATCAGTCCGTGGCGGTTCGACAAATCGGTGCTGGAGCGCTGGGCCGCACCGTCCCGCCCGGAGCCCCCTGAGTCATGAGCAAGCTGAAGGAACTACCGCTCTCCGCGCTGCAGTTCTACGCCACGGCGCCCTACGCTTGCAGCTATCTCGAGGGCCGCATGGCACGCTCCCAGGTGGCCACCCCGGCGCACCTGATCAACGCCGATGTCTATTCGCGCCTGGTACGCGCGGGCTTTCGCCGCAGCGGCATCTTCACCTACCGGCCGTATTGCGACGAATGCCACGCCTGCACGCCGTGCCGCGTGGTGGTCGACCAGTTCACGCCGGACCGCTCGCAGCGCCGCGCCTGGAGCCGCCACCAGCACCTGCAGGCATTGGTGGCGCCGCTGACCTACGTCGAAGAGCATTATTCGCTGTACCTGCTGTACCAGTCGATGCGCCACGCCGGCGGCGGCATGGACCAGGACAGCCGCGACCAGTACGAGCAGTTTTTGCTGCAGAGCCGCGTCAACTCGCGCCTGGTGGAATTCCGCGATCCGCCGGGCTCGCCCGAGGCCGGGCGCCTGCGCATGGTCAGCATGATCGACGTGCTCGACGACGGGCTGTCGTCGGTCTATACGTTCTACGATCCGCTCGAACGCAACGCCAGCTACGGCACCTACAACATCCTGTGGCAGATCCGCCAGACGCGTGAGCTGGGCCTGCCGCATCTCTACCTGGGCTACTGGATCGCCGACAGCCGCAAGATGGCCTACAAGGCACGCTTCCGGCCGCTGCAGGTGCTGACCGGCAACCACTGGCACGCGTTCGAGGACGAAGCCGGAGCCGGGGATGGCGCCGAGGCCAGCCCGGCTCCGCCGGCCACCCACGAGTAGGCGGAACCCGCGGCCGGTCCGCGCGGGCAGGCGGCCCAGCCGCTACAATGCCGGCCTGGTCCTGACTTCTGCGCCGCCCCGCCGGCCGCCTGCCACGTGCTCAACGCGCTCTACCCCCTGTTTCGCCCCGCCCTGTTCTCGATGGATGCCGAGGACGCCCACCATTTCACGCTGAACAACCTGCTGCGCGCCCATCGCATGGGCCTGGGCGGCTGCATCGGCAACAAGATTGCCGAGGATCCGCGCACGGTCATGGGGGTGCGTTTTCCCAATCCGGTCGGGCTGGCCGCCGGGCTGGACAAGGACGGGGCCTATATCGACGGGCTGGCCGCATTGGGTTTCGGCTTTGTCGAAGTTGGCACGGTCACGCCGCGCGCGCAGCCGGGCAATCCGCGCCCGCGCATGTTCCGGCTGCCGCAGGCGGATGCGCTGATCAACCGCATGGGCTTCAACAATGGCGGCGTCGATGCCTTCGTCGCCAACGTGCGGGCATCGCGCTGGAAGGCCGAGGGCGGGGTGCTGGGGCTGAACATCGGCAAGAACGCCGATACCCCGATCGAGCGCGCCAACGACGACTACCTGTACTGCCTGGAGCGCGTCTATCCGCACGCCAGCTACGTGACGGTGAATATCTCGTCGCCCAACACCAAGAACCTGCGCCAGCTGCAGGGCGCGAGCGAGCTGGACAGCCTGCTGTCGACGCTGAAGAACGCGCAGCAGCGCCTGGCCGACCAGCACAAGCGCTATGTGCCGCTGGCGCTGAAGATCGCACCGGACCTGGATGCCGACCAGATCGGCAATATCGGCGACGCGCTGGTACGGCACAGGATCGATGGCGTGATCGCCACCAACACCACCATCTCGCGCGAGGCGGTCAAGGGCCTGCCGCACGCCGAGGAAGCCGGTGGCCTGTCCGGCCGCCCGGTATTTGAAGCATCGACCCGCGTGGTGCGCGCGCTGCACGGCGTGGTCGGCGACGCGGTGCCGATCATCGGCGTCGGCGGCATCTTCGGTGGCGCCGATGCGCGCGCCAAGATCGACGCCGGCGCGAAGCTGGTGCAGGTCTACAGCGGCCTGATCTACCGCGGCCCGGCGCTGGTGCGCGACTGCGCCGCGGCGCTGCGCGGCTGAGCCCCTCGCACGCCAACGACACGCAAACCGCCATGGAAACCATCCGACTCGGCCGCAGCGACCTGCAGGTCTCGCGCATCTGCCTGGGTACCATGACCTTCGGCGAGCAAAACACCGAAGCCGAAGGCCACAGCCAGCTGGACTACGCCTTCTCGCGCGGGATCAATTTCATCGACACGGCCGAGATGTACCCGGTCAAGCCGAGCGCCGCCACCTACGGCCAGACCGAGCGCATCGTCGGCACCTGGCTCAGGCGCCAGCCGCGCGACCGCGTGGTGCTAGCCACCAAGGTGGCGGGCCCGGGCCGCATGCCGTGGATCCGCAACGGCGACGACCTGACCCCGGCGGGTATTCGCGCCGCGGTGGACGAATCGCTGCGCCGGCTGCAGACCGACTATATCGACCTGTACCAGATCCACTGGCCGGCGCGCAATGCGCCGATCTTCGGACAGCTCAGCTTCGATCCGCAAAATGAGCGCGAGTGCACCTCGATCCAGGCCCAGCTCGAGGTCATGGGCGAACTGGTGCGCGCCGGCAAGATCCGCTACGTGGGCGTATCGAACGAGACCCCGTGGGGCGTGGCCGAGTTCGTGCGCCTGGCCGAGCAACACGGGCTGCCGCGCATCGCCACCGTCCAGAACCCGTACAACCTGGTCAACCGCACCTTCGAGCAGGGGCTGGATGAAGCGTGCTTCCGCACCGATGTCAGCCTGCTGGTGTACAGCCCGCTGGCGTTCGGGCAACTGACCGGCAAATACCTGGCGGGCGACGCGGCCAGCCCGGTTTTCAACGCCGGGGCCAGGGGCCGCCTGTCGCGCTTCCCCGCCGACTGGAGCCCGCGCTACATGCGCGCGGAGACCATGGCGGCCTCGGCCCGCTATGTCGAACTGGCGAAAAGTGCCGGCCTGTCCCCTGCCACGCTGGCACTGGCCTGGTGCTACTCGCGCTGGTTCGCCGCCAGCACCATCGTCGGCGCCACCACGCTGGCCCAGCTCGAGGAAAATCTCGACGCCTGGAACACGCAATTGCATGAAGATGTGGCCAGCGCAATCGGGGTAATCCACAAGCAAATCATGAATCCCGCGCAATAAAATGCGCCCCGATGGCGGATAGCGGGCGTCTGGCGGCATCCGATGCCTCACATCCGCATGATGACTGTCCATTTCGTGCGCGGGAAATGGTATCCTCGCAGGCTTATCGCTGTCGCATCCGACGCGCCCGCGCACGCTCCCTCCAGCCGCAGGAAGCCGCCGCGCCCGCCCGGACCGGCACTGTACGCCAGCATGCGCGCGGGCCAGGACAGCGGACCGAACCATCCGCGGCCGTATCCAATCCAGAACCGAGTTTCGGGGGAGCACAGATAATGAAGTCCATCAAGGGTCTCGCAGCAACCAAGTCCATCCTGGGCGGCGCCGTGGCGCTGGCACTGCTGTACGGCGGTGCCGTGCAGGCCCAGACCGTCAAGGTGCTGTCGATCGTCGACCATCCCGCGCTGGACGCCATCCGCGACGGCGTGCGCGACGAACTGAAGGCCGCCGGCTATGACGCCGACAAGAGCCTGAAGTGGGAATACCAGAGCGCCCAGGGCAACACCGGCACCGCGGCGCAGATCGCCCGCAAGTTTGTCGGCGACAACCCGAACGCCATCGTTGCCATCGCCACCCCGTCGGCCCAGGCCGTGGTTGCCGCCACCAAGACCGTGCCGGTAGTGTACTCGGGCGTGACCGATCCGGTCGCCGCGCAGCTGGTCAAGAGCTGGTCGGCAACCGGCACCAACGTGACCGGCGTGTCGGACAAGCTGCCGCTGGACAAGCAGGTCGCCCTGATCAAGCGCGTGGTGCCGAAGGCCAAGACCGTGGGCATGGTCTACAACCCTGGCGAAGCCAACTCGGTGGTGGTGGTCAAGGAACTGAAGGAGCTGCTGGCCAAGGAAGGCCTGACGCTCAAGGAAGCCGCCGCGCCGCGTACCGTGGACATCGGCCCGGCCGCCAAGAGCCTGATCGGCAAGGTCGACGTGATCTACACCAACACTGACAACAACGTGGTGTCGGCGTATGAGTCCCTGGTCAAGGTCGCCAACGAATCGAAGATCCCGCTGGTCGCCGCCGATACCGACAGCGTCAAGCGTGGCGCCGTGGCCGCGCTGGGCATCAACTACGGTGACCTGGGCCACCAGACCGGCAAGGTCGTGGTGCGCATCCTGAAGGGCGAGAAGCCGGGCGCGATCGCCTCGCAGACCAGCGACAACCTGGAACTGTTCGTCAACACCGGCGCCGCCGCCAAGCAAGGCGTCACGCTGTCGCCGGAGCTGGTCAAGGAAGCCAAGACGGTCATCAAGTAAGCACTGCAAAGCCCTGCCAACCCGCCGCCGCAAGACGGCGGATGCTCCGCCTGGCCTACCCGGCCCGGCGGAACAGAACAGGGCGAGGCGGCCGGCAGCCCCACCCGGGCACGCCGGCCCACCCGCCCCGAAACCGGCGCCAAGGCAGACGCCGGACCCTGCAACAGGATTCCCCCCATGTCCCTCTTTTCCCTTCTGGGCGCCCTGGAGATCGGCCTGATCTTCAGCCTGGTGGCGCTCGGGGTGCTGATCTCCTTCCGCATCCTCAATTTCCCCGACCTGACCGTTGATGGCAGCTTTCCGCTCGGCGGCGCCGTGGCCGCGACGCTGATCGCCGCCGGCCAGGACCCGTTCGTGGCCACCGCCGCGGCGATCGCGGCCGGCGCGCTGGCAGGCTTCATCACCGGCTGGCTCAATGTGCGCCTGAAGATCATGGATCTGCTCGCCAGTATCCTGATGATGATCGCCCTGTACTCGGTCAACCTGCGCATCATGGGCCGGCCCAATGTGCCGCTGATCACCGAACCGACGCTGTTCACCATCCTGCAACCCGAGTGGATGCCCGACTACGTGCTGCGCCCGCTGGTGCTGTTCGTGGTGGTGGTGGTGGCCAAGGTCGGCCTGGACTGGTTCTTCAGCTCGCAGCTGGGCCTGGCGATGCGCGCCACCGGCGCCAATCCGCGCATGGCCCGCGCCCAGGGCATCCCCACCGGCCGCGCCACGCTGGCTGGCATGGCATTGTCCAACGCGCTGGTGGCACTGGCCGGCGCGCTGTTCGCGCAGACCCAGGGCGGTTCCGATATCTCGATGGGCATCGGCACCATCGTGATCGGCCTGGCCGCGGTGATCATCGGCGAGACCATCCTGCCGGCACGCCGCCTGATCTGGACCACGCTGGCCGTGGTGCTGGGCGCCATCCTGTACCGCTTCTTCATCGCGCTGGCGCTGAACAGCGAATTCATCGGCCTCAAGGCGCAGGACCTGAACCTGGTCACCGCCGCGCTGGTGACGATCGCGCTGGTGCTGCCGGCGACCCGCAAGAAGCTGTTCGCCCGCAAGAACGGAGGTGCCTGAGATGCTGCGCGCACAAGACCTGAAGCTCACCTTCAACCCGGGCACCCCGATCGAGACCCGCGCGCTGCGCGGGCTCAGCCTGGAGATCCCCAGCGGCCAGTTCGTGGCCGTGATCGGCTCCAACGGCGCCGGCAAGTCGACCTTCCTGAACGCGATCAGCGGCGACCAGATGGTCGACGCGGGCCGCATCACCATCGCTGACACCGACGTCACGCGCCAGCCCGCATGGGACCGCGCCCACCTGGTGGCCCGCGTGTTCCAGGACCCGATGGCCGGCACCTGCGAGGCGCTGACCATCGAGGAAAACATGGCGCTGGCGATGGCCCGCGGCAGCCGCCGCGGCTTCCGCCCGGCCCTGAACCGCGCCTCTCGCGAGCTGTTCCGCGAGAAACTGCGCCTGCTCAACCTGGGCCTGGAAAACCGCCTGACGGACCGCATCGGCCTGCTCTCAGGCGGCCAGCGCCAGGCAGTGAGCCTGCTGATGGCCTCGCTGCAGCCGTCGCGCATCCTGCTGCTGGACGAGCACACCGCCGCGCTGGACCCGAAGACCGCCGCCTTCGTGCTGGAACTGACCGCCCGCATCGTCGAGGAAAGCAAGCTGACCACGATGATGGTGACGCACAGCATGCGCCAGGCGCTGGACTACGGCCAGCGCACGGTGATGCTGCACCAGGGCCAGGTGGTGCTGGACGTGTCGGGCGACAAGCGCAAGGGGCTGGATGTGCCGGACCTGCTGCGCATGTTCGAGCAGACCCGCCACGAGCAGCTGGACGACGACGCGCTGCTGCTGGGTTGAAGAAGACCTGCAGCGCTGAAAGGACGGGGAGCTTCGGCTCCCCGTTTTGTTTTGCAGCACCGCGTGCGCCAAGTGGCAGGCGAAGCGCCATCAACACTCAGTCGATCGTGATGTTCCGCTGGCGAATCACGCCGGCCCAGCGCGTGCTTTCCTTCTGGATGGTGGCGGCAAGCTGCTGCGGCGTGCCGCCCGCCGCCTCCATGCCCAGCGTCGCCAGTCTCTCCTTGAGCGAGGGGTCGGCCAGCACGGCATCGACATGCTGGCTGAGCTTGCGCACGATCTCCGCGGGGGTACCGGCCGGCGCCATCAACGCGTACCAGGAAACCGCCTCGAATTTCGGGAAGCCCTGCTCGGCGATGGTCGGCACCTCGGGCAGGATCGCCGACCGCCTGGCACTGGCAACCCCCAGCGCATGCAGCCTGCCGGACTTGATATACGGCAGCGCCACCGAAAGCGGCGCGAACATCATCGTCACCTGGCCGCCGACCACATCGGTCATCGCGGGGTTGATGCCCTTGTACGGGACATGGTTCAGCTTGATATGGGCGTCGAGTTGCAGCAACTCGCCCGCCAGGTGGGCCTGGCTGCCCGCGCCGGGCGACGCGAAGCTCAGTTCGCCCGGCTTCTGCGTGGCCAGCTTGCGCAGGTCCGCCAGCGACCGGGCCGGCGTGGCGGCATTGACCACCAGCACGTTCTCGACGGTGGCCAGCATTGCCACCGGCGCCAGGTCCGACGGCTTGTACGGCAGGTTCGGCATCAGCGTGGGGTTCACCGCGATATTGCCCACCGGCACGACGACCAGCGTATAGCCGTCAGGCGCTGCCTTGGCCGCCATGTCGACGCCGATGTTCCCCGCCGCGCCGGCCTTGTTATCGACCAGCACGCTCTGCCCAATGGCCTTGGCTATGCCCTCGCCAACCACCCGGCCGAGCACGTCGGCCGGGCCGCCGGCAGCAAACGGCACCACGATGCGCACCGGCTTGGCGGGATAGCCCGGCGGCTGGGCAAGCGCGGAAGTGGCCGCAAGCCACGGCGCGCAGGCCGCCACGCAGGCGAGCACGCCATGCATCGCCACACGGCGCAGGCCTGCCAGTACGGCGGGCTTCACGGCAGTTTCTGTCTCTACAGCGGGATTCACAGCGGACTTCATCTCAGTTCCCCTATTCGGCGGTTATCAGGCCTGGCTCCCCCACCGCGCCGGCTCCGGCATCGGTCAATGCAAATCCCGCCTGGTCGGCTTCGCGCGCCATGGCGGGCAACACGGCATAGTCGGCGGGCCGCACCGCGGCAAAGCGTGCCAGCCCCAGCATGGCGAGCAGCGCGGTGCCGGTTGTGTCCTCATGCAGCGCCAGCAGCGCGGTACGCACGCGCTCGCACTGCCGCGGATCGATCCGCGCCGCGGCCACCAGCGGCGGAATCGGCGTGGCTTTGGTGACCTCCAGCGTTTTCAGCTGCGCCACCAGCGTGGGCTCGAAGCGGCGCAGCAGGTCCAGTACGTAGCTGTCGACCACACCCACCTCGGCACGTCCGCCGGTCACCGCTGCGATGACTTCGCGCGGGGTCGGCGTGGGCACCTCGGTCGCGCGATACAACGCACGTGTGCCCGCCGGCGCCAGCCGCATCAGGTGGTGACGCGGCGCGTTGTAGCCCGAGTTGGACTCAGGCAGCATGCATGCCAGCCGTCCGCCGAAGGTCTGCGCCAGCGTCTGCTCAGGCGCATCGGCGCGCACAATGAACTCGGTGAAATAGACCGGGCGCCCGCCGTAGCGCGGCAGCGCCGGCACCGGCGCCGCCAGCAGTTGCGGCGAGACCGGCGCGCGCGCAAAGGGATAGCCGCACATGAACACGCAGCCGCAATCCGGCCGCGCCCACAGCGCGCTGACCGGAGCGGGTGCGGCATGCTCGACATAGGGAAGGTCCACGCCGGCGCG
This sequence comes from Cupriavidus sp. LA-1, assembly GCF_055385985.1. NCBI lineage: Bacteria > Pseudomonadati > Pseudomonadota > Betaproteobacteria > Burkholderiales > Burkholderiaceae > Cupriavidus > Cupriavidus sp. LA-1. The sequence continues at coordinate 2,490,331 of NZ_AP031387.1, forward strand.
CTCGGCCACCTGCGCCAGCAGTGCACGCCATGCCTGCCCGGCCGCCGCGCTCACCGAGTACATGCGGGCGCTGGCGATCATGCGTAGACCAGCCTCTGGCCCAGGCCGCGGCTTTCGGCCTTCTTCAGGATGGCGTGGCCCAGCGCAATATCGCTCAGGGACAGCCCGCGGTGCCAGAACAGGTTGGTCTCGTCATCGCTCTGGCGGCCCGGCTTGCGCCCGGCGGCGATCTCGCCCAGTTCGGCATAAAGTGTCTGTTCCGACAGCTTGCCGGCTTCCACATGCGCGCGCAGCGAGCCGAACATGCCCCCCTTGCACTGCCCCCAGTCGTCCACCACCAGCCTGGCCATGATGTCGGTCAGCGACAACTCGACTGCGCTCATGGTGCCATAGGGCACGACAAAGGCGCCGCGCTTGATCCATTCGGTCTTGAGCATCGGCGTCGGGCGCTCCAGGCGCGAAGCCTCGACCACGATGTCGGCATCGCGCACGCACGATTCCCAGTCTTCGGTCACCACGATCTTCTTGCCGAGATCGCGCTCCAGCCGCGCGGCGAAGGCGTTGCGGCTTTCCGGTCGGCGCGAGTGCACGCGGATCTCGTCGAAATCGAACAGGCTGTCGAGCAGGCGCACATTCCAGTAAGAGGTGCCGCGCGCGCCGATATGGCCCAGCACCTTGCTGTTGCGGCGCGCCAGGTACCTGGCGCCGAGCGCGGTGAGCGCGCCGGTGCGCGCATCGGTGATGAAGGTGGCGTCAACCATCGCCACCGGGATGCCGGTACGCGGATCGAACAGGTTGAGCATGGCCATTTCCGATGGCAGGCCGAGCTTGTAGTTGTCGACGAAGTCACCCACGATCTTGACCCCGGCCAGCCCCAGCGGCGCCACGTAGCCGCGCAGCACATTGAAGTGGCCGTTGAAGGCGGGGTCGGGAATCAGGTGCACGCGCGGCTCGATCACGGTCTGCCCGTTGCCCTGCGCCACCAGCGCCTGTTCGACCGCGTCCAGGATCTCGGCGTCGGTCATCTCCAGGCGTGCGATGTCCTTGCCGTTGAGATAGGTGAGATGGATGTCGCTCATACAGTCCTTTCCTCCAGGTTTATGCCTGCACACTGCCGGTGCGCCTTGCACCGCATCGCGGCCGCCGCGTTTCAAGGTGGTGCCGTGCCTGCCTTGCAAAGGCCCGGCGTGTTTCGATGGAATTCAGTGTAGGGTTGGCGCCATTGACTGTCATATGCTTATATGTCCGCCAGCCTTAACATCAGGTTAATGCCATGAAAATGAACCTGCGCCAGATCGAGGTGTTCCGCGCGGTCATGCTGACCGGCTCGATCAGCGGTGCGTCGAAGCTGCTCTATGTATCGCAGCCGGCAATCAGCCGGCTGATGTCGCACACCGAGCAACGCCTTGGACTGGAGTTGTTCCGCCGCACCAAGGGACGCCTTTACCCCACGCCGGAGGCGCGGCGCCTGCTGGGGGAAGTGAATGCGGTCTACGAGGGCATCGAGCGCGTCAACGAGATCGCCGAAGACCTTGCCGCCAACCGCACCGGCAGCCTGCGCATCTCATGCAGCCCCAACCTGGGCCAGACCGTGCTGCCGCGCGCGATCGCCGGCTTCCGCGCGGCGCACCCGGCGGTGCGGGTGGTGGTGCGCACGCAGATTCCGGGCAATATGCTGCGTGCGGTACTGTCGGGGCAGGTGGACCTGGCGGTGTCGAACATGCCGCTGGTGCATCCCAACCTGGAGGCACGGCTGCTGGTGAAGAACCCGATCGTGGCATTGGTGCCGGCAGGGCATCCACTGGCCGCGCGCAAGTGGGTGCGCCCGGCCGACCTGACCGGCGAAGACCTGATCGGCTACGGGCCGGATGTCCCGTTCGGCCTGCTGGTGCATGAGATGTTCGGCAACGAGGGCGACCAGCCCGACATGCGTGTCCAGGTGGAGCAGGCGCATGTGGCGCGCGCGTTGGCGCAGGCCGGCGCCGGCATCGCGCTGGTCGACGCCATGACCGTGTTTGGCGCGGCCTGGCCCAATATTGTCGCGGTGCCGGTGCGCACCAAGGTCAATGCCTCAGTGCAGATTTTCCATATGCAGACCGAACCGCTGTCGCGGCTGGCGCTGGAGTTCGTCGATACGCTGACGGCGATGATGAGGCGCTGACGCGCCGCACCGCGGGCTTCAGACTGTCGCGGCCTTGTCCAGCCAGCGCCGCAGCTGGTCCGTCACCGCCGTGCTCGAGAACGAGCAGCTGTCCTGCGCGAAGACCGCGGACATCTCCATCCGGCGCAGCAACTCCTCCATGGCCTGACCGTAGACCGGCGGCAGCGCCAACGCGCTGCCGGCGTCGCGCCATGCGCGCACCAGGTCGGCGGCCGGCATCGCCCCCGCCAGGTGCTGGTCCAGGGCGGCACGCATGCGTGCCAGTGCCTCGCTGTTGGCTGCGCTCATGAACGCGCCCTCCTTTCCTTGTACAGTTCGCGGAACGTGCGGCCCGACGGGGCCGGCATGTCGCGGGTTTCGGTCCAGCCCTTGCCTGCCAGCGGCAGGCTGGCAATCAGCTTGTTGCTGCCGCCCATGCGGCCCAGCACCCAGGCGCCGATGCGCGTCGCCAGGGCATACAGCTCCGGGCGTTTGGCGACGTAGCCCCACGCCTGCAGCGCGAAGCGCTCCTGCCACGGGCGCAGCCCGCGCTCCATCTGTTTCTCGCGCAGCTTGCGCAACAGGTCGGACAGCGGGATCGACGCCGGGCAAACGCGGTTGCATTCGCCGCACAGGGTCGCCGCCTGCGGCAGGTCCACCGCATTGGCCAGGCCGACATAGCTGGGCGTCAGCACGCTGCCCATCGGGCCCGGATAAACCCAGCCGTAGGCGTGGCCGCCGATCTTCTGGTAGACCGGGCAGTGGTTCATGCAGGCGCCGCAGCGGATGCAGCGCAGCATCTCCTGGAAGTCGCCGCCGATCAGCCCGCTGCGGCCGCCATCGACCAGCACGAAGTACATATGCTCGGGGCCGTCGCGCTCGCCCTCGGCGCGCGGGCCGGTCAGCAGCGAGAAGTAGTTGGAGATCGCCTGGCCGGTGGCCGAGCGCGGCAGCAGGCGCATCACCGTGGCCAGGTCTTCCAGCGTCGGCAGCACCTTCTCGATGCCGGTCACGGCCACGTGCACGCGCGGCATCACCGTGCACATGCCTTCGTTGCCCTCGTTGGTGACGACCGCCACCGAACCGGTCTCGGCAATGATGAAGTTGCCGCCGGTGACGCCCATGTCGGCGCTCAGGAACTCGGGCCGCAGCACTTCGCGCGCCTCGCGCGTCATCTCCGGGATCTCGGTCAGCCGCGGCTTGTGGTGGACCCTGGCGAACAGGTCGGCGATCTCGTCCTTGTCCTTGTGCACCACCGGCGCAATGATGTGCGACGGCGGCTCCGAGTCATTGATCTGCAGGATGTACTCGCCCAGGTCGGTCTCGATGCTCTGCACGCCCATCTCGCCGAGCACCTGGTTCAGGCGCATTTCCTCGGTCACCATGGACTTGCTCTTGATGACCTTCTTCACGCCGTGCTTCTGCGCGATTCCGGCCACCAGGCGCGCGGCATCGGCGGTGGTCTCGGCAAACAGCACCGTGGCGCCGCGCCTGGTCGCGTTCTCTTCGAAGGTGGCGAGCCAGACGTCGAGGTTTTCCAGCGCGCGGTTGCGGCGCTCTTTCAGGGCCTCGCGCGTGGCGTCGAAGTCGATATCGCGGATCGCGTCGGCGCGCGCCGTGACGAACTTGGTCGAAAGCTTCTTCAGGTTCTGCTGCAGGCGCTGGTCGGCCAGCTTCTGGCCGGCGCGCGTCTTGAATTCCATGCTGTGGACTTGCATCGTGGCGATTCCCCGGATTTCAGCGGATGTCAGGCGTCGCCAGCCAGCACCTGCGCGATATGCAGCACGCGCGTGCTGCTGTCGCCGGTGCGGCGCAGGCGGCCTTCGATATTGAGGATGCAGCCCAGGTCGCCCAGCACCACGGCATCGGCGCCACTGGCCTTGATGTTGGCGCACTTCTCGTCGACGATGGCCGTGGAGATATTGCCGTACTTGACCGAGAACGTGCCGCCGAAACCGCAGCAGGCCTCGCAGTCCTTCATCTCGGTCAGCTGCACGCCCGGCAGGCGCGAGAGCAGCGCGCGCGGCTGCTGCTTGACGCCCAGTTCGCGCAGGCCGGAACAGGAATCGTGATAGGTGACATGGCCGGAGAAGGTCGACGGCAGCGTCTCGATCCTGGCCACGTTGACCAGGAAGTCGGTCAGCTCGAACACGCGCTCGCGCAGGCGCTCATAGCGGCCGTTCAGTTCCGGGTCGTCGCGCAGCAAGTCGGCGTAATGGTGGCGGATCATGCCGCCGCAACTGCCCGACGGCACCACGATGTAGTCGAACATCTCGAACTCGCGCAGGAATTTCTCCGCCAGGTCGCGCGATACCGCGCGCTCGCCCGAGTTGTAGGCCGGCTGCCCGCAGCAGGTCTGCGCCTCGGGCACCATGACCTCGTAGCCGGCGCCTTCCAGCAGCTTGAGCACGGAAAACCCGATCTCCGGACGCATCAGGTCCACCAGGCAGGTAGCGAACAGACCGACTCGCATTGTTGACTTCTCCAGACCCCGAAACCCCGCAATTATGCGCGCTTGGCGTCGCGCGTGGCGCACAAACCGTTCACCGGCGCCGTGAATCCGGTGCAACACACAGCACTTCCGGGGGCGACATCACGGACCGATTCTTACCGTAATGTCATTTCACCTATTGAAATTTTCACAATGCGAGATAGAATCAGGCAGACGCTTAAAAATGCCGCAAGGCAACATTTCTCCTTTTTCCAGCTATGTCCGACGCAGACAAGTCACCCGGCAAGACGTCCATCCAGGTCATCGAGCGCATGATGACCCTGCTGGACGCCCTCGCGCAGCACGCCGACCCGGTCAGCCTGAAAGAGCTGTCGCTGGCCACGGGGCTGCACCCCTCCACCGCCCACCGCATCCTCAACGACATGGTGGCCTGCCGCTTTGTCGACCGTTCCGACCCCGGCAGCTACCGGCTTGGCATGCGCCTGCTGGAACTGGGCAACCTGGTCAAGGCGCGCCTGTCGGTACGCGACGCGGCACTGGCGCCAATGCGCGCGCTGCACCGCGTCACCGGGCAGACCGTGAACCTGTCGGTGCGCCAGGGCGACGAGATCGTCTATATCGAACGCGCCTACAGCGAGCGCTCGGGCATGCAGGTGGTGCGCGCCATCGGCGGCCGCGCGCCGCTGCACCTGACCTCGGTCGGCAAGCTGTTCCTGGCCGCCGATGAGTCGGCGCGCGTGCGCAACTACGCCACCCGCACCGGACTGGCCGGGCATACCCGCACCTCGATCACCGACCTGACCAAGCTGGAGCGGGAACTGAACTGGGTGCGCTCCAACGGCTATGCGCGCGACAACGAAGAACTGGAACTTGGCGTGCGCTGCATCGCCGCCGGCATCTATGACGACTCGCGCCGGCTGGTGGCCGGGCTGTCGTTGTCGGCGCCGGCCGACCGGCTGCAGGACAGCTGGCTGCAAAACCTGAAAGACACGGCACTTCAGATCTCGCGCGGCATGGGCTATGTGACCGAAGCCGCGGCCTGATCCCCGCTGTACCCGCCACCGCCAGCGCGCGGGCTGCCATCACGGCAGTCCGCGCGTTTTGCTTTGGAGCACCGGCCAGCTTCATTCAATGGTTTACCCTTAGTTTTCAGATAACCAGCAAACCTTATAATCGGCCGCCATGCGAACCCGCGCCGTCACCCTCACCGAACAGGTCACCCGCCAGCTGCGCACCGATATCGAAAGCGGCGCCTACCCCGTCGGCAGCCGGCTGCCGACCGGCAGGCAACTGGCCGAGCAGTACGGCGTCAGCGCCGCGGTTATCCGCGAAGTCACGGAACACCTGCGCTCGCAGGGCTTTGTCGAGTCCCGCCAGGGGGTCGGCTGCACGGTGCGCTCACGCACGGGTGTATCCGGCTTCCAGTTGCCGCGCGAGCCCGATATCGACGCCAGCGGGCTGGCTGACCTGTACGACCTGCGCATCGACTTGGAAGGCGCCGCCGCGGCGCTGGCCGCCGTGCGCCGCACCGACGAAGACGTGGCCGCGCTGAGCGCCTTGCTGCAGCGCCTGCACGCCCACCTGTACGATCCGCAGCCGGCGGCGGATATCGACGCGGCCTTTCATATCGGCATCGCCGCCGCCACGCACAATCCGTACTACCGCCAGCTGCTGCAATACCTGAACCTGCAGCTGCACCAGGCCGTGGCCACCGCGCGCGCCAATACGCTGCGCCAGCCAGGGCTGGCCGAGACCGTGCATGCCGAGCACGAAGCGATCGTCGACGCCATCCGCATCGGCGATGCCACCGCAGCCCGCGCAGCAGCCGTCGCACACCTGCAGTGCGCGGCACGCCGGCTTGGCCTCTCGTTGCGCGTGCGTGCCGATGCCGCACCGGCGGCTTCCGCCGAGAGCCACCCTTCCCTTTCCTGAAACCACACCGCCATCATGCAAAACGGACCATTCGCCCAGCGGCTCACCGAAGCCCTCGGCGCCGACACCGTCCTGACTAACCCTGACGACATCGCGCCATGGCTGTCCGACTGGCGCGGCATCTACCGTGGCCAGGCCCAGGCCGTGCTGCGGCCGCGTACCGTGGATGAGGTCTCGCGCGCGCTGGCGCTGTGCCAGCAGGCCGCGGTACCGGTGGTTCCGCGCGGCGGCAATACCGGCTTGTGCGGCGGCGCCACGCCCGATGCGCAGGCGCAAAACGTGGTGCTCAGCCTGGACCGCATGAACGCGGTGCGCGCGCTCGACACCGTCGCCAACACCATGGTCGCCGAGGCCGGCTGCATCCTGGGCAACCTGCGCCGCGCGGCACAGGACGCCAACCGCCTGCTGCCGCTGTCGCTCGCGGCCGAAGACTCCTGCCAGATCGGCGGCAACCTGGCGACCAATGCCGGCGGCGTCAACGTGGTGCGCTATGGCATGACGCGCGAGCTGGTGCTGGGCGTGGAAGCCGTGCTGCCCAACGGCGAGGTCTTCCACGGCCTGCGCACGCTGCGCAAGGACAATACCGGCTACGACCTGAAGCAGTTGCTGATCGGCTCCGAAGGCACGCTGGGCGTGATCACCGCCGCGGCGCTGCGGCTGTTCCCGCGCACCGATACCCGCAGAGTAGTGCTGGCGGCGGTGGCTTCGCCCGCGCAGTCGCTGGCGCTCTATGAATTGCTGTTCGAACAATGCGGCGCGCGCCTGCAGGCGTTCGAGTTCTTCACCGGCGACTGCCTGGACCTGGTGTTGACCCATGCGGAGGGCGTGCAGGAGCCGTTCGCGCAGCGCTACCCCGCCTACGTGCTGGTGGAACTGGCCGACACCACCGATGAAGCCGCACTGAACGCGCTGCTCGAGCGCGTCATCGGTGCAGCGCTCGAGCGCGAGCTGTGCCTCGACGCCGCCGTGTCCGCCTCGCTCGCGCAGCTACAGGCGCTGTGGAAGCTGCGCGAGGAAATCTCGGAGGCGCAACGCGCCGACGGCCCGCATCTGAAGCACGACGTGTCGCTGCCGATCGAATTGATCCCGGCCTTCATGGCCTCGATGCAAACGCGGCTGCGCGCGCTCGATGCCGCCATCCGCCCCTTTGTCTTCGGGCACTTCGGCGACGGCAACCTGCACTACAACCTGTCGCGCCCGGCCGGCGCGCCGAAAGACTGGGCCGCCACCCGGGGTGACGCCGTGACTGATGCGGTGCTGGACGAAGTCATGCGCCATGGCGGCAGCATCAGCGCGGAGCATGGCATCGGCCAGCTCAAGCGCCATGCCTTCCTGGCTGTCAAGGATCCGCTGGAATTGCGCCTGATGCGCGAGATCAAGGCCGTGTTCGATCCTGCCGGGATCATGAATCCCGGCAAGCTGCTCTGACGGCTGCCGCCGGCACCAAAGAAAAACGCGCCGCAGGACGGCGCGTTTTTTTCGGTCAGGCGTTCCGTATCAGATGCCGCGCGATTGCTGAGATGCCAGCACCGCGTGCGCGCTGTTCGGGCCCTGCGTCAGGTTCGGCGATGCCGGGAAGGCGCGCGGCTGCGGGGACGACGGCGCCGGCGAATGCTCCAGCCAGTCCTTGACGCGGGTGGCATCGGCAAAGCGCGACAGCTTGCCGACGGAATCCAGGAACACCATCACGACATTGCGGCCCTGGACCTTGGCCTGCATCACCAGGCACTGGCCAGCTTCGGAAATAAAGCCGGTCTTCTGCAGCCCGATGTCCCAGTTGCCGCCGCGCACCAGGCGGTTGGTGCTGACGTAGTGCTGGGTGCGGCCCAGCACGTTGACCTCATGCTCGGTCTGCGTCGAGAACTCGCGGATGGTCGGGTTGCGGTACGCGGCATTGACCATGCGCACCAGGTCCGTCGCGCTCGACACATTGCCGCTCGACAGGCCGCTGGAATCGACAAAGTGGCTGTCGTTCATGCCCAGCTCCTGGGCCTTGCGGTTCATCGCCTGCACGAAGGCCGGCAGACCACCCGGATAGTTGCGGCCCAGCGCCGAGGCGGCGCGATTCTCGGACGACATCAGCGCCAGCAGCAGCAGTTCCTGGCGCGGCAGCTGCGTGCCGAAGCGCAGGCGCGAGCTGCTGTGCTTCTCGGTGTCGCGGTCATCCTCGGAGATGGTCAGCACTTCGTCCATCGGCAGGCGCGCGTCCATCACCACCAGCGCGGTCATCAGCTTGGTGATCGAGGCGATCGGCAGCACGGCGCTGGCATTCTTCTGGAACAGCACCTCGTTCGAGTTCTGGTCCATCACAAGGGCCACGCTGGAGCGCAGCGCCAGGGCATCGTCCGTGGCGCGCAGGCCCATGGCTTCGCCCAGCGAGGGCTTGGCGGGCGTAAACGCGGCACGCACCGGTGCCGCGCGTTGCGCCATCACGACGTGGCGCTTGCCGTTCTTCAATACGATGACCTTGCGCGAGGACGCTGCCTCGCTCTTGGCCACCTTGCTGTGAGAGCTCTTGGTAGCTGTCTTCGAAGCACCATTTTTCTCGGCGTTAGCCGATTTTGCGTGCTTCTTAGACGTTTTTTGGGTGCTTGCGGACGTGGTGGCCGCGTCGGCCACAGGCGCCGCGACCATCGACACCGACACCAGCACTGCGGCGGCAACGGCGGACAGGGGCGTGGAGCCGAAGAATCTGGAAAAAATGGAATCAGACCGGAACATGATTCGTTCAGCGCATCAGGGATGGCGCTAGTGTAGGAAAGAAAGAAATTGTTAGCAAGATTAAAGACTTACAGACGCTCCTTAAAGTTCGATTAGCAAACATTTCCACATTGCGAAAAAAGTACGCGATGAATCACGTTTGCTATCGAACCATGGCACGCTTGACCCAAGCGCAGTCCGATTCACCTTGCTACCCCTTGGTAACGACGCCGCCAATACGGGAAAGTCGCTTGCTATATCGGCATCCATCGTTACATGTTGAAACAGATTTCACTATGAGAGAAAACGCGCGAACCCACTGACCGGTTCACGTTCCGTGGCCAGCCGGTTTGCAATGGCCTCCGGATCGGCAAACCCCAGTGACATGCCGCACACCACCATTTCCTCGGGCGGCAGCAGCAAGTGACTGGCAATGACCTTGTGGAACTGCGTAAACGCCGCCTGCGGGCAGGTATCCAGCCCGCGCGCCCTGGCGGCGACCATGATGCTTTGCAGGAACATGCCGTAGTCCAGCCAGCTGCCCTGCTCCATGATGCGGTCGATGGTGAAGATCATCCCCACCGGCGCGTCGAAGAAGCGGAAATTGCGCGCGTGCTGTTCGTGCATGCGCGCCTTGTCCTCGCGGCTGATCTCCAGCAGGCCGTACAGGTCCCAGCCCACCTTGCGCCGCCGCGACAGATAGGGATCGGCCCATTCGCGCGGGTAGTACGGATACTCCTCCAGGTACTTGCTGTCGCGCTCCGGGTCCTCGTAGGCGGCCAGCACATTGGCGCACAGCTTCGCCTTGGCCTCGCCGGAGAGCACATAGACGCGCCACGGCTGCGCGTTGGTGCCCGAAGGCGCGCGGCTGGCCACGGCCAGGATCTCTTCGACGGTGCGGCGCGGCACGGGCGTATCGAGAAACGCCCGCACCGAACGCCGCGTGAGGATCGCGCGATCCACGCAGTCCGCGGCGTCCTGCGAACCGAGCTGCATCTCGTGGGACATCTTGTTCATCTCCTGTTGCCCCGCTTACCCTTGCGCACCCGTCACCACCAATGGCAGCAGCGCCTCGCGCAGCGCACCCGGCAGCCGTACCGGACGGCGCGTGGCGCGATCGACATAGACGTGGATGAAATGCCCTTGCGCCGCGGCGATCTCGTTGTCGCCGCTGAAGAGCCCGACTTCATAGCGTACGCTGGACGTGCCCAGCCTGGCCACGCGCAAACCCGCTACCACGGTCTCGGGGAAGCTCAGCGAAGAGAAGTAGTTGCACTGCGTCTCGATCACCAGCCCGATGGTGTCGCCCGAAGCGACATCGAGCACGCCCTGCCGGATCAGGTAGGTATTCACCACGGTGTCAAAATAACTGTAGTAGACAACGTTGTTAACGTGGCCATAGACATCGTTGTCCATCCAACGCGTGGTGATCGGCTGGAAGTACGGATAGGCACGGCGCGATTCGGCTTGCGGTTTCATGGGGCGGGAAAGAGACAGGGCGCGCAACAGGACGGAATAGGAATACTCTGAAACAGCCGCATCAGCGGAACGAACGCGCGGCGGCTAGCGGCGGATGACAAGCGCAACACCAAGCGCCGCAAGCACCATGCCCGCGGCCGCCAGCGGCGGAAAGCGCTCGCCGAACAGCAGCCAGGCCATCACTGCGGTGGTGGGCGGCGTCAGGTACATCAGGCTCGACACCTTGGTCGCCGCGCCCTGCCTGATCAGCAGGAACAACAGTGAGATCGCTCCGATCGACAGTGCCACCACCGACCACGCCAGCGCGCCCAGCATGGCGGCATTCCACTGCACCACACGGGTTTCGAACAGGAACATGAACGGCACGCACGCCAGCGCGGCCGCGGCAAACTGGATCACCGAGCCCATGCGCAGGTCGAATACCGGGCAGAAGTGCCGCTGATAGACCGTGCCGACGGTGATGCTGAGCAAGGCACCGCCCGCCAGCGCGAGGCTTGCCGGCGTCAGCCCGCTGGCCCCCAGCTTGTTGGCCACCACCAGCGCCACGCCGGCGATGCCCAGCAGCAGGCCCAGCCACTGGCGCGCGCCGATGCGCTCGCCCATGCGCGTGGCGATCACCGCGGTCAGGATCGGCTGCATGCCGACGATCAGCGCCGACACGCCCGCCGGCATGCCAAGCTTGATCGCGGCCCACACGCCGCCCAGGTAGCCCGCCTGCAACAAGAGGCCAGCCACGGCGATATGCCCGACCGCGCGCCAGTCTGTCACCGCCGTGCCTGGGCGGCGCGGCAGCGGCACGCGCGCCAGCACCACGAACGGCACCATCAGCACCAGCACGCCGGCAAAGCGCAGGAACAGGAAGGTCATCGGCTCCGCATACGGCATGCCGTATTTGGCAACGATAAAACCCGTGCTCCAGATCAGTACGAACAGCCACGGCATCGACGTCACCCACAGCGTGGCGCGAGGGCTGGTCACGGCTGCGTGGCCTGACTCCATCACATCGCTCATGACGCCACCGCCAGTTGTGCGCGGCTCGCGTGATACTGCGCCGCGAGGCGCACGGTCTGCGCGTGCACGGCGACAGTGTCTTCGATCTGGTTGCCATAGCCGCCGGCCATCGCCACCGCCACCGGCAACTGGCGAGCCTGCGCGGCATCGAACACCAGGCGGTCGCGCCGAGCCAGGCCCGCCGTGGTCAGCCTGAGGCGGCCGAGTCGGTCGCCCTCATGCGGGTCGGCGCCAGCCAGGTAGATGAGCAACTCCGGCTCGAAGCGGCTGAACAGCGTGTCCAGCGCGGCCTGCAGCGCCTGCGCATAGGCATCGTCATCGCAGCCGTCCGGCAGGCCAACATCCAGGTCGCTGGCTTCCTTGCGGAACGGATAGTTCTTCTCGCCGTGCAGCGACAGCGTGAACACCGACGGATCGCCCTGCAGGATCGATGCGGTGCCGTTGCCCTGGTGCACGTCCAGGTCGATCACGGCCACGCGGCGCACGGCGCCATCGCGCTGCAGCACCCGGGCCGCGATGGCGGCGTCGTTGAAGACGCAGAAGCCGCCGCCCTTGTCGGCATAGGCGTGGTGCGTGCCGCCAGCCAGGTTCACGGCAATGCCCTCGCGCAGCGCCGTCCGGCAGGCCTCGATGGTGGCGCCGGCCGAGCGCCGCGAGCGCTCCACCATGGCCTCGGACCACGGGAATCCGATCTCGCGCTGGCGCGCCGCGTCAAGCGTGCCGGCCGACGCCGCATGCACATACTCGGGCGTGTGCGCCAGCAACAGCGCGTCGTCGCCGGCGCGCGGGGCCTCCGCCAGGCGCAGGCCCGGCACCTGTGCCGAGACGGCGTCGCGCAGCATGCTGTACTTGCACATCGGGAAACGGTGCCCGGGTGGCAAAGGCAGCACAAAGTGGTCGGCGTAGAAGGCGAGCATGGATTGGCCTGGCGATTCTGTTCATGTCTTGTTGGATTCCCGGCGGCGGCCAGCCGTGCGGGAGCGGGCAGGCTGCGATGGTAGCACCCCTGCCCCGCCATCGCCCGGAGGGCTCCCGGATGGCGCCGCAGCCACTTCTCCGACTCGCCTGCAACAAGCTCTTGTGCATCGCACAAAATCCACTTGACATTGCATCCGGCGTCCCTAAAATGGGAATTGTTGCGGCGCACCAAACATAAAAGTGCACCTAAACCTACCCACACGCCTGGGGTGGCCGAAGCGGGTTCAACACCGTCACGGTCCTGACATCTAGGCGGCTTAATTTGCTTGACCTTGAAGTTCACCACTGGAGACCAGCAATGATCCTCACCCCGGAACAAGTTGCAGCAGCGCAAAAGGCCAACCTCGAAACGCTGTTCGGCCTGACCACCAAGGCATTTGAAGGCGTCGAAAAGCTCGTCGAACTGAACCTGCAGGTCGTCAAGACCACCTTCGCGGAAAGCGTTGACAACGCCAAGAAGGCGCTGTCGGCCAAGGACGCGCAGGAACTGCTGGCCATCCAGGCCGCAGCCGTGCAGCCGGTCGCAGAAAAGACCCTGGCCTACACCCGTCACCTGTATGAAATCGCTTCGGAAACCCAGAGCGAGTTCACCAAGGTAGCCGAAGCCCAACTGGCCGAAGGCACGAAGAAGGTGCAAGCCCTGGTCGACAACTTCGCCAAGAACGCCCCGGCCGGTTCGGAATCGACCGTGGCCATCGTGAAGTCGGCGATCTCCGCTGCCAACAACGCCTACGAGTCGGTGCAGAAGGCGACCAAGCAAGCGGTCGAAATCGCTGAAACCAACTTCCAGGCTGCTGCCACGGCTGCCACCAAGGCTGCCCAGCAAGCCAGCGCCACGGCCCGCACGGCCACGGCCAAGAAGACGACGGCTGCCTGATAGCTGTCTGTGTTGAAGATGGACCGGCTGCGGCCGGTCCGTTGGCAAAGCATATCGACGCCTGGCGTTTGCGGTGTGTTTTGCCAACGATGAAGGTAGTGCCCTGACCGACTTGCACCGGCACTGCCTTATCTGCCGATGTCTCCTCGGTACCGCGGTCTCCTAGTCCAAAGTATCGTTAAGCCCGACCTCCAGAGGTCGGGCTTTTTTTTCCTCTTCACGCTTGCACCAGAGCGGTCGCCAGTGATCAGCGGCTGTGGCAAGGATGCCTGGTCCAGCAGGCGGGCTGGCGGTTTCGGGCCTTGTGCCTGCATGCCGGCCTATTCCCCGATGCGCACAGGGATCCGCCGCCGCCCGAACTGACGCTCAAAATTCCCAAAACATCCTGCAATCCGCGTACAGCAGTCCGGACAAGTTCCCGTGGGAGTCAGGCGATAGCTTTCGATCGCATGCCAGTCGCGCACAATGAGCTGCGCGCGGCAAGCGGGGCAATAGGTGGTGGCGCCGGCGGTGTCGTGGACATTGCCGGTGTAGACGTAATGCAATCCCTCCGCCAGCGCGTGCTCGCGAGCGCGCGCAAGCGTGGAACATGGGGTCGGCGGCACGTCGCGCATCTTGTAGTCCGGATGGAATCCGGTGAAGTGCAGCGGGACGTCGGGGCCCAGTTCCCTGGCGATCCACCGGGCCTCGGCGCGAATCTCGTCATCGCTGTCGTTTTTGCCGGGAATGAGCAGTGTCGTGATCTCCAGCCAGACATCGGTTTCGTGTTTCAGGTACTGGAGCGTCTCCAGTACCGGCTGCAGGTGCGCCCCCGTGAAGGCAACATAGAACGCATCGGTAAAGCCTTTCAGGTCGACGTTTGCCGCATCCATCCTGGCGTAGAAATCACGCCGCGCCTCCGCGCCCATATAGCCGGCGGTCACCGCCACCGCCTTGATGCCACGTTCGTGGCAGGCATCGGCCACGTCCATGGCGTATTCGGCGAAGATCACCGGGTCGTTGTAGGTGAAGGCCACGCTCTTGCAACCCTGTGCGGCAGCCGCTGCGGCGATCGCTTCGGGCATGGCCGCAGCGGCCAGGGTCTCCATTTCGCGCGATTTGCTGATATCCCAGTTCTGGCAGAACTTGCAGGCGAGGTTGCAGCCGGCCGTGCCGAACGACAAGACAGCGGAGCCCGGGTAAAAGTGGTTGAGCGGCTTCTTCTCGACAGGGTCGATACAGAAGCCCGACGAGCGGCCGTAAGCGGTCAGCACCATCCGATCGCCGACCCGCTGGCGCACAAAGCAAGCGCCCCGCTGCTCGCCATGCAGGCGGCAGTGGCGCGGGCACAGATCGCATTGCATGCGGCCGTCATCCAGGAAGTGCCAGTAACGGCCGGGGTAGGTCCCTGAACGGGACGCATCCGTCATGGATGGTCCTTGTGCTGCTTGCTGGTCACGGTGACCGACAGCACATCCAGGTCGAAGAACGGGCTGTCCGCCGGAGGCGGAGGCAATCCTGCCCCCCAGCCGGCGATGGCATGCTTGATGTACTCTGCCATCTGCTCGTCGGCAACGTCCCTGGGCTGGTCGATCGTCACGACATAGCGGCGATTGCTCATGGCGGATCCTTTATGGCGCCAATGACCGGCAGCCATGTGGTCAGTATAGGCTTCGAGGGTATTGGGCCGGCTCTGCCGCTGCAGGCACCCTGGCCGCGACTCAGACGCGTCCTGGCAGCCAGAACCTGCAGGCGCCGAAAGAATCCTGGCGGTTAATTGCGTAATTGCCCATGAAAAAGCCCGCCAGTTCAGGCGGGCTTTTCCGTTTGCAGCAAGCAGCGCTCAGCGCTTGCGCGGCGGCGGCACGTCCGTGCACGTGCCCTCGTAGATCTCCGCCGCCATGCCGATCGACTCGCCCAGCGTCGGGTGCGGGTGGATGGTCTTGCCGATATCCACCGCATCGGCGCCCATCTCGATCGCCAGGCAGACCTCGCTGATCAGGTCGCCGGCATGCGTGCCGACGATGCCGCCACCGATCACGCGATGGGTTTCCTCGTCGAAGATCAGCTTGGTGAAGCCTTCGTCGCGGCCGTTGGCGATGGCGCGGCCCGAAGCCGCCCAGGGGAACACGCCCTTGCTGTACTTGATCCCCTTCGCCTTGCACTCGTCCTCGGTCAGGCCGGCCCAGGCCACTTCCGGATCGGTGAAAGCCACCGACGGAATCTGCTTGGCATCGAAGTAGGCCTTCTCGCCATGCGCGGCTTCGGCGGCCACGTGGGCTTCGTGCACGGCCTTGTGCGCCAACATGGGCTGGCCGACCACGTCGCCGATCGCGAAGATATGCGGCACGTTGGTGCGCATCTGCTTGTCAACGTCGATAAAGCCGCGGTCGGTCACCGCAACGCCAGCCTTCTCGGCGCTGATGCGCTTGCCGTTGGGCGAGCGGCCCACCGACACCAGCACCAGGTCGTAGCGCTGCGGCTCGGCCGGCGCGGCTTCGCCCTCGAACTTGACGTAGATGCCGTCCGGCCTGGCTTCCACGCCCACCGTCCTGGTCTTCAGCATGACCTTGCCGAAGCGGTCCTTGTTCTTCTTTTCCCAGACCTTGACCAGATCGCGGTCAGCACCGCCCATCAGACCGTCGAGCATTTCCACGACGTCGATGTCGGCACCCAGCGTGCTGTACACCGTGGCCATTTCCAGGCCGATGATGCCGCCGCCGATAACCAGCATCTTGTTGGGCACTTCGGGCAGCTCCAGCGCGCCGGTCGAGTCGACGATGCGCGGGTCTTCCGGGATGAAGGGCAGCTTCACCGCCTGGCTGCCGGCGGCGATGATGGCCTTCTCGAAGCGGATCACGGTCTTCTTGCCGGTGGTCTGCTTGCCCTCGCCTTCGGTCAGCTCAACTTCGAGGTGATGCGGGTCGAGGAAGTTGCCGACGCCGCGCACCACCTGCACCTTGCGCGCCTTGGCCATGCCGGCCAGGCCGCCGGTCAGCTTGCCGACCACCTGGTTCTTGTAGTGGCGCAGGCCGTCGAGGTCGATCTTGGCTTCGCCGAACAGGATGCCGTGGGCGGCCAGCGCCTTGGCTTCGTCGATCACGGCGGCGTTGTGCAGCAGGGCCTTGGACGGGATGCAGCCTACGTTCAGGCAGACGCCACCGAGGGTGCCGTAGCGCTCCACCAGCACGGTGTTCATGCCCAGGTCCGCGGCGCGGAAGGCGGCAGAGTAGCCGCCGGGGCCGGCGCCCAGCACCAGCATCTCGCACTGGATATCGGCGCCGCCGCCGTGGCTGGCGGCCGCGGGTGCAGGTGCCGGCGCGGCGGCGGCAGGCGCGGGGGCCTGCGCCGGAGCCGGAGCCTGCGCGGGCGCCGGGGCGGCCGCGGCCTGCTGGGCCTCGATGGTGCAGATCACCGCGCCCTGGCCGACCTTGTCGCCGACCTTGACCTTGACCTCGACCACCTTGCCGGCGGCCGACGACGGCACGTCCATGCTGGCCTTGTCGGACTCCAGCACAATCAGGGATTGTTCCACTTCGACCGTGTCGCCGGCCTTGACCAGCACCTCGATCACTTCCACCGCGTCGAAATCGCCGATATCCGGCACCTTGACTTCGATCACACTCATGTTTGCTCCTCTATGCGCGCCTGCCTTTCGGCTTCAGGGCGCGCCGTCGTTGTTGGTTGCCGTGCTGCCGGGTGCCGCATTGCCGCTCGCCGTACCGCCAGCCGCCGCCGGGGCATCGCCCTGGTGCAGTTGCACGGTATGGACCTCGATCGGACCCGCCGAACTCTTGTCGAACTCAACGCCCGCATCGACGCCGATGCGCGCGATCTCGCCCGCATCCAGGTCCGGCCGGTCGTACACCGCATGCATCGCGCCCAGCGCGTAGTTGCGGCCCGAGCCGATGCCCCAGAAACGGTCGAACGAAAACACCTCGCGGTACGAGTAGACGCCGAAGATGCCCGCCGGATTGGCGATCAGGCATACGATCTGCGACGACTCGTAGGGATCGTCATCGTCTTCCTTGGTGTTGACGAAGTAGTCCGACTTCAGCTTCTCGTGCACCTTCAGGAAGGTACGGAACACGTCGTCGCGCGAACCCAGCCGGCACTCTTCGCCCAGGCCCGCCAGCAGCGTGCGCATGACCGGGAAGTGCGCCGTGGTCCCGGCCAGCGCGATAAAGCCGTCGCCCACCGGAAACACCTTCTGGTTGCGCTCGTAGGCGCGCGACAGGCGCGTATCGCCGAACGTGACCAGCGCGTCCGCGGCGATCGCCACTTCGGCGCCCTTCCTGACGACCACACAGGTAGTCATGGCTCGCTCCCGGTTGCGCGTGGTGCGCCGGGCAGGCCAGGCTGTCGCCCCGCCCGCCCGGCGCGACCCCGCTTACAGCAGGATCCGGCGGAAGTCCGCCAGCAGTTGCCCGAAGTACGTGTTGAAGCGCGCGGCCTCGGCACCGTCGATGACGCGGTGGTCCCACGACAGCGACAGCGGCAGCGTCAGGCGCGGCACGAACTGCTTGCCGTCCCATACGGGTTTCTGGTACGACTTGCACACGCCCATGATGGCAACTTCCGGCGCGTTGATGATCGGCGTGAAATACGTGCCGCCGATGCCGCCCAGCGACGAGATCGAGAAGCAGCCGCCCTGCATCTGGTCGGGCTTGAGCTTGCCGTCGCGGGCCAGCTTGGCCAGCTCGTTCATTTCCTGGCTGATTTCCAGCACGCCCTTCTTGTCGGCGTTCTTGATCACCGGCACGACCAGGCCGTTCGGGGTGTCGGCGGCGAAACCGATGTTGAAGTACTTCTTCAGCACCAGGTTGTCACCATCCAGCGATGCGTTGAAGTTCGGGAACTTCTTCAGCGCCGCCACCGTGGCCTTGATCATGAACGCGAGCATCGTCACCTTGATGCCGGCCTTCTCGTTTTCCTTGTTCAGCTGGACGCGGAAGGCTTCCAGTTCAGTGATGTCCGCTTCGTCATGGTTGGTGACGTGCGGGATCATGACCCAGTTGCGGTGCAGGTTGGCGCCCGAGATCTTCTTGATGCGCGACAGGGCCTTGCTTTCGATCTCGCCGAAGCGGGTGAAATCGACCTTCGGCCACGGCAGCAGGCCGAGCTCGCCACCACCGGCGGCAGCCGCGGCGGCCTGTGCGGGCGCGGCGGCCTGGCCGGTCATCACGCCCTTGACGTAGTTCTGCACGTCTTCCTGGGTGATGCGGCCCTTGGGACCGGTGCCCGGCACGCGCGACACGTCGACACCCAGCTCGCGCGCGAACTTGCGCACCGAGGGGCTGGCATGGGCGGCCTTGCCGGTTGCGCCAGCGGCGGCCGGCGCGGCAACAGGCGCCGCGGCCGGAGCCGGGGCAGCCGCAGGGGCCGGCGCCGGAGCGGGCGCGCTGGCAGCCGGGGCCGGTGCCGCGGCGGCAGCGGCCGGGGCGGCAGCCGTGGCTGCGCCTTCCAGGATCAGCAGCAGCGTGCCTTCCGAGACGTTGTCGCCGACCTTGACCCTGACTTCCTTGACCACGCCGCCCTGCGGCGACGGTACGTCCATGGTGGCCTTATCCGATTCCAGCGTCACCACGGCGTCTTCGGCGTTGATGGTGTCGCCCGGCTTGACATGGACTTCGATGACCGGCACGGCGTCGTAGTCGCCGATATCGGGCACCTTGACTTCGATCACGCCGCCGCCGGCCGGCGCCGCGGCGGGTGCCGGAGCCGGAGCCGGTGCGGGGGCTGCGGCGGGAGCCGGGGCCGGGGCTGCGGCAGCAGGTGCCGGCGCCGGAGCGGCTGCGGCCTGGCCGGCGGCCTCCAGCATCACCAGCACCGAGCCTTCGGCCACGTTGTCGCCAACCTTGATCTTGACTTCCTTGACCACGCCGGCCTGCGGCGAGGGCACGTCCATGGTGGCCTTGTCCGACTCCAGCGTCACCAGCGCGTCTTCCGCGTTGATGCTGTCGCCGGGTTTCACATGCACTTCAATGACGGGCACGGCGTCATAGTCGCCGATATCCGGCACCTTGATTTCAATCGCTTGACTCATTCAGTGTCTCCTGGGCAGGCCGGCACGCGCGACGTCCGCAAGCGGCGAGATTACCTTCGCCGCCCGCTTCTGTCACGCCGCCATGCCGCAAGGCGCCGTCCGGGCTCTGGCCGGGGCGCCCGCGGCACGGCGTTGCCGTACTGCGGGGGTGGGTGCTGGCTGCCGGATCAGACCGACATCGGGTTGGGCTTGCTCGGGTCGAGGTTGTACTTCTTGATGGCCTCGGCGACCTTGTCGCGGCCGATCGCACCCTCGTCGGCCAGCGCCTTGAGCGCGGCCAGCGTGACCCAGTAGCGGTCCACTTCGAAGAAGTGGCGCAGCTTCTCGCGCGTATCCGAGCGGCCGAAGCCGTCGGTGCCCAGCACCACGTAGCGGCGCGGCACGAACGGACGGATCTGCTCGGCGAAGGCGCGAATGTAGTCGGTGGAGGCGATCACCGGGCCGCGGGCCGACTTCAGCTTCTGCGCGACAAACGCTTCGCGCTGGGTCTCGGCCGGGTGCAGCAGGTTGAAACGCTCGGCGGCCTGGCCGTCGCGGGCCAGTTCGGTGAAGCTCGGGCAGCTCCACAGGTCGGACTCGACGCCCCAGTCCTTCTTCAGCAGGTCGGCGGCGGCGATCACCTCGCGGAAGATCGTGCCCGAGCCCAGCAGCTGCACGCGCGGCGCGTTGCTGTTCTCGACGCCCTTGCGGAACTGGTACATGCCCTTGACGATGTCCTGCTCTACGCCAGCCGGCATTTCCGGATGCTCGTAGTTCTCGTTCATCACCGTCAGGTAGTAGTAGACGTCTTCCTGCTCGGCGTACATGCGGCGCAGGCCGTCCTGCATGATGACCGCCAGTTCGTACTGGAAGGTCGGGTCGTACGAGATGCAGTTCGGGATCACCGCGTGGAACACGTGCGAGTGGCCGTCTTCATGCTGCAGGCCTTCGCCGTTCAGCGTGGTGCGGCCGGCGGTGCCGCCCAGCAGGAAGCCGCGCGAGCGCATGTCGGCGGCGGCCCAGCACAGGTCGCCGATACGCTGGATGCCGAACATCGAGTAGTAGATGTAGAACGGGATCATCTGCACGCCGTGCGTCGAGTACGACGTGGCGGCGGCGATCCAGTCGCACATGGCGCCGGCTTCGTTGATGCCTTCCTGCAGCACCTGGCCAGTCTGCGATTCCTTGTAGAACATCAGCTGGTCGTGGTCTTCCGGCACGTACTTCTGGCCTTCCTGGTTCCAGATGCCGACCTGGCGGAACAGGCCTTCCATGCCGAAGGTGCGCGACTCGTCCGGGACGATGGGCACTACGTGCTTGCCGATCTGCTTGTCTTTCAGCAGCGTGTTCAGGATCCGCACGAAGGCCATGGTGGTGGACACTTCGCGGCCTTCGCCGGTGGCCTTGAGCAGCGCTTCGAACGCCTTCAGCTCGGGCACCGGCAGCGCCTCGGCCTTCAGGCGGCGGGCCGGCAGGTAGCCGCCCAGGTTCATGCGCGCCTGGCGCATGTATTCCAGTTCCTTCGAGCCTTCCTCGAAGGTGACGTAGGGCACGTCTTCCAGCTTGTCGTCGGCGACCGGGATGCTGAACTGGTCGCGGAACTTGCGGATCGCGTCCACCGGCATCTTCTTTTGCTGGTGGGCCACGTTCATGGCCTGGCCGGCATCGCCCATGCCATAGCCCTTGATGGTCTTGGCCAGGATCAGCGTGGGCTGGCCCTTGTGCTCGCTGGCAGCCTTGTAGGCGGCATAGATCTTGTGCGGGTCGTGGCCGCCGCGGTTCAGGCGCCAGATGTCGTCGTCGGACCAGTCGGCCACCATCGCCTTGAGCTCAGGCGTGTTGAAGAAGTGCTCGCGCACATAGGCGCCGTCCTTGGCCTTGAAGGTCTGGTACTCGCCGTCCACGCACTCCATCATGCGCTTCATCAGCAGGCCCTTGGTGTCGCGCGCCAGCAGCGAATCCCACTTGCTGCCCCAGACCACCTTGATCACGTTCCAGCCCGCGCCGCGGAACTCGGATTCCAGCTCCTGGATGATCTTGCCGTTGCCGCGCACCGGGCCGTCCAGGCGCTGCAGGTTGCAGTTGATGACGAAGACCAGGTTGTCGAGCTTCTCGCGGCCGGCCATGCCGATCGCGCCCAGCGATTCCGGCTCGTCGGTCTCGCCGTCGCCCAGGAAGGCCCAGACCTTGCGGTCGCCGGCCTTGGCCAGGCCGCGGCTGTCCAGGTACTTCATGAAGCGGGCCTGGTAGATGGCCATGATCGGGCCCAGGCCCATCGACACCGTCGGGAACTGCCAGAAGTCCGGCATCAGCCACGGGTGCGGGTACGAAGAGATGCCCTTGCCGTCCACTTCCTGGCGGAAGTTGTCAAGCTGGTCCTGGGTCAGGCGGCCCAGCAGGAAGGCGCGCGAATACACGCCCGGGGCCGAATGGCCCTGCACGAAGACCAGGTCGCCGCCGCTCTGTTCCGACGGGGCGCGCCAGAAGTGGTTGTAGCCGACGTCATACAGCGTCGCCGCCGAGGCGAACGACGAGATGTGGCCGCCGACGTTGGTGTGCTTGTTGGCGCGCAGCACCATCGCCATGGCGTTCCAGCGGGTGTACGAGCGGATCCGGTGCTCGATGTCCTGGTCGCCGGGGATGCGGGCCTGCTGCTCGACCGGAATCGTGTTGATGTACTGCGTCTCGGCGTGGAACGGCTGGGTGACGCCGTTCACGCGTGCGTATTCGATCTGCTTGTCGATCAGGAAAGCGGCGCGCGACGGGCCTTCGGCGGCCAGGACGCCCTGCAGGGCGTCGAGCCATTCATGGGTTTCCTGGGGATCGGCGTCGTTGGCGCTCGAGGCGCCGAGAATCTGCTCTGGTACGGCGGACATGACTGTCTCCTGGGTGAATTCTTTGCTTCCGCGCCCGCGCTGGCAGCGCCCGGACACGACTCTACGTATGACTCGCACCGACTTGCGGATTCCGGGCGCCATGCTGCCTTGCATCGGGGCCGCCGCCGGGAAACCTGTTCCGGTTCCTCCGCGCGGCAGGCGCATGGCTTCCGCCCGCATTCTTGGGTCGGACCGATTCTATGGAAGGCGAAAGTCCAGCACAAGCGAAATTTTCAAATTGCGATATCGTTTTTTATAATGTGGAATTATGCGGCGGCGCACAAAGAATCACTGCCCGCCCCGCCAGCCCTGTCCCGCAAGCCGGCCCGCCGCGGCAGGCGCGGCCGGGATTTCATTGGCGCTTTCCCCAAGCGACGCACCGCAATAATCTCGGTACACTGGTCGGTCAGCCGTCAATCCCTCCCATGCCGTTTTTCAGCCGCCTCGATCGTTTTTTCCGCAGCCTGCGTGCCGCCGTGCTTCCCTCCGACGTGTCGGGTACAGCCAAGGCGGCGGGCGGCGACCCCGCGCATGGGCCGCACGGCCCGCACGCCCCCTCTCCGGCGGCCGGACTTGGTCCGATCGAGGTGCTGGGCCCCGATGACGGTACTCCCGTGGCGCCGCCGCGCGGACTGTGGTGGATGCGCTGGCGCAACCTGGTAGCCACCAGCTGGTTCATGTTCATCCCGCTGGTGGCCATTGTGCTCTTCACGGTGGCGATGGGCGTGATCCTGTGGTCGCTGCACGAGACCGAGCGCCAGCAGCAGCGCGACGCCCTGTACCGCGACGCCGCCTGGGCGCAGCAACGCGTGCGCCTGTCCCTGCTGAGCAACCAGGACCA
Source organism: Cupriavidus sp. LA-1 (assembly GCF_055385985.1). Classification (NCBI taxonomy): domain Bacteria; kingdom Pseudomonadati; phylum Pseudomonadota; class Betaproteobacteria; order Burkholderiales; family Burkholderiaceae; genus Cupriavidus; species Cupriavidus sp. LA-1. Next base: position 2,513,621 of record NZ_AP031387.1, read on the forward strand.
GCTGGCCTCGCTGGCGCGCGACATCGCCGCCGCGCAGCTGGAGCAAGGCGCCTACCGCACCGCGGCGCAGGAAATCCTGCGCGAGAACCCCGAGATCGTCTTCATCAACTGGCTCGATGCCACCAAGCGCGGCCGCTGGTCGCTGCCGTCGACCTCGGAATTCGCCAGCCGCCTGCGCGAGAACCAGGACCAGCCGCTCGAGCCCGAAGTGCTCGACACCTTCGACGCCGCGCGCGAGACCCAGCGCGTGGTCTACTCGCGCCCGCTGGTCAACGACCGCGGCGACAGCTTCATGCTGATGGAAGTGCCGATCGTGCGCGACAACGAGTTCCTCGGCACGCTGGGTGCGCTGTACTCGATCAACGGCATCCTGACCCACCTGCTGCCGCCCGAGCTGACCGAGCGCTACCGCTTCTCGCTGATCGACAAGAACAACCAGACCCGGGCCAGCACCTCGCTGCGGCCGGTGCCGGGCAATGCGCTGTCGTACGAGGTGCTGCTGGATCCGCCGGGCCACTCGCTGTCGCTGCGCGCCGACGCCTACCCGCCGCCGTCGAACCTGCCCAACAACATGCTGCTGTGGCTGGTGGTGGGGCTGTCCTGCTTCCTGCTGTGGAGCCTGTGGAGCATGTGGCGCCATACCAGCCGCCGCTCCGAGGCGCAGCGCGCGCTGCTGGCCGAGACCTCGTTCCGGCGCGCGATGGAAAACTCGATGCTGATCGGCCTGCGCGCGCTCGACCTGAACGGCCGCATCACCTACGTCAACCCGGCCTTCTGCCGCATGACCGGCTGGCAGGAGAACGACCTGGTCGGGCGCCTGCCACCCTTCCCCTACTGGCCGCCCAACGACCAGCAGGAGATGCAGAAGCAGATCGACCTGACGCTGCAGGGCAAGTCGCCCGCCGGCGGCTACGAGATGCGCGTCATGCGCCGCGACGGCAGCAGCTTCTACGCGCGCATGTATGTGTCGCCGCTGGTGGACAGCCGCGGCCGCCATACCGGCTGGATGAGCTCGATGACGGACATCACCGAGCCCAAGCGCGCGCGCGAGGAACTGGCCGCCGCGCACGACCGCTTCACCACGGTGCTGGAGAGCCTGGATGCCGCGGTGTCGGTGCTGGCCACCGACAAGGCCGAACTGCTCTTTGCCAACCGCTACTACCGGCAGCTGTTCGGCTGGGAGGCCGAGGGCCACCTGAAGCTGGCCGGCGACGAACTCGACAAGGACCAGGTCTCCAGCGACAACACCGACTACGTCGACGCCTACGCCGGCTTGCCGGCCTCCGAGCTGATGCCGTACGCGTCGGATGCACGCGAGGTGTTCGTGCCGGACATGCAGAAATGGTTCGAAGTGCGCCGCCGCTATATCCAGTGGGTCGACGGCCACCTGGCGCAGATGCAGATCGCCACCGACATCACCGTGCGCAAGGCCGCCGAGGAAATGGCGCGCCAGCATGAGGAGCGGCTGCAGTTCACCAGCCGCCTGACCACCATGGGCGAGATGGCCTCGTCGCTGGCGCACGAGCTGAACCAGCCGCTGGCGGCGATCAACAACTACTGCATGGGCGCGGTGGCACGGCTGCATTCGGGCCGCAGCACGCCGGAGGACCTGATCCCGGTGCTGGAGAAGACCTCGGCGCAGGCGGTGCGCGCCGGCACCATCATCAGCCGCATCCGCGGCTTCGTGAAACGCAGCCAGCCGCAGCGGCGCGCGGCCGCGCTGCACGACATCGTCGCCGACGCGGTGGGCCTGGCCGACCTGGAGGCCACGCGCCGCCGCGTCACCATCCTGACCCGCCTGCCGACGCCGCCGCTGACGGTCTATGTCGACCCGGTGCTGATCGAGCAGGTGCTGGTGAACCTGCTCAAGAACGCGGTCGAGGCCATGGCCGGCCTGCCCGCCCTGCGCGCCGGCGGCGTGGTGCGGCTGCACGCGCGGGTGGAGCCGGGCGAAATCGGCGACAACGTCCATATCGACGTGATCGACCAGGGCCCGGGCGTCGACGAGGCCACCAAGGAGCGGCTGTTCGAGCCTTTCTTCAGCACCAAGTCCGACGGCATGGGCATGGGGCTGAACATCTGCCGCTCGATCATCGAGTCGCACCAGGGCCGCCTGTGGGTGGAGAACAATGTCGACGGCATCGGCTGTACATTTAAGATCATGCTGCCGCTGCAATCGGCGCTCGCCGAACAATAGGCCGGACCACGGAGCGCCGTCGCGCCCGGACCCGCCAAGGGATTCCAGAAAAATCCGGCCACGCCATTCCCCCACGGATCCCGGGGGCCTGTCTCGCCACAGAGGGCCGCTGCCGGTTACACTTCGCAGCAATGAATTGTTGTCCCCAGGAGACTACATGACCGCAACGCCAAACCCCACGCCCCACCGCGGCGAGACCGTGTTCATCGTCGACGACGATGAAGCCATGCGCGACTCGCTGACCTGGCTGCTGGAGGGCAATGGCTATCAGGTGCGCAGCTTCAGCAGCGCCGAGCAGTTCCTCGCCGCCTACGATGCCAGCCAGGTGTCCTGCCTGATCCTGGACGTGCGCATGCCCGGCATGAGCGGCCCGGAGCTGCAGGAGCGCATGCTGGCCGAGCAGATCGACATTCCCATCGTGTTCATCACCGGCCACGGCGACGTGCCGATGGCGGTATCGACGATGAAGCGCGGCGCGATCGACTTTATCGAAAAGCCCTTCGATGAGTCCGAACTGCGCGCGCTGGTCGAGCGCATGCTGACCAAGGCCCGCGCCGACCACTCCACCGCGCGCGAGCAGCGCGCCGCCAAGGACCTGCTGGGCAAGCTGACCACGCGCGAGCAGCAGGTGCTGGAGCGCATCGTGGCCGGCCGCCTGAACAAGCAGATCGCCGACGACCTGGGCATTTCCATCAAGACCGTCGAGGCGCACCGCGCCAACATCATGGAAAAGCTCAACGTCAACACTGTCGCCGACCTGCTGCGCCTGGCGCTGTCGCGCAACAGCTGAGCGGCTGGCGCCTGGCGCCTGACCGCCTTGCCCGGTGCGGCCCACGGCCGCACCGGCTGCCCTCCCCGCGCGCCATCCGGTGCAGCGCCTTCCTGCCGCTTCCTGCTTTCCCCATTAGCCGTTCAGGTATTCCTCGTCCCGGAATGTCACCACCCATTGTGGCCGATAGACCACAAATATCGCGACCAGCATGCCGGTCAGGAAGGCCTCGCCGAAGGCCAGGATGATGCCCGCCACCAGTGTGTCGGCAACGCTCAGGGGCGACGCCGGCGCCATCAGGTAGCGCCAGCCGGCCTGCGCCGCGCTGGCCCCGAGCGCGGCCAGGCCGCCCGTGAAATACCCGTGCCCCAGGATAAAGACAAACGGATGCCGCGGCAGCAGGCGCCGCATGGCCGCCTGCAGCGTCGCGGAAATCAGCGCCGGCAGCAGCGCCAGCCAGACGTAGCGCGCCCACAGCGCGTCCCAGCCGAACTGGGCCCAGCCGTGGCCGGCCAGGTACTCGAGACCCAGCAGGGACAACCCATCCACCACGAACAGCGACAGCAGCGCCAGCGGCAGCCCGAACAGCGTCACCATCAGCGTGGCGCCGAGCAGCTGGATCACCAGCCCGCCGGCCAGCGTCGCGCGCACTGTCCACAGCAGCGCCACCAGCACCATCGCGCCCAGCCAGGCGTTCTGCAGCGCATTGCGCCGCAGCAGCTGCCAGGGCCGGCGCGTCAGGGCCCACAGCAGCCCCGCCAGGGACAGCAAGGCCAGCAAGGGATCGGACAGCAGGGACGCGAGCGCGGTGTGCATGCGGCCGATGCTACCAGCGCCGCCGCGGCGCTGCCCTTGCCCCCGGTCAAGCTCCGTGCGGCATGCCCCAAGCAACCTTTATAATTCCGCCTTTGGCCCATCCCGCGCCCCGGCGCGGGGCGGCGCCTCCACCCTCCCGGCCACGAACCCGCCCAGCCTCCATGCCTGCCCAACTGATCGACGGCAACGCCCTTGCCAAACAAATCCGCTCCGAAGCCGCCCTGCGCGCCGCCCGCCTGACCGAGCGCGGTCACCGGCCCGGCCTGGCCGTGATCCTGGTCGGCGAGGACCCGGCCAGCCAGGTCTACGTGCGCAACAAGGTCAAGGCCTGCCAGGACAACGGCTTTCATTCTTCGCTCGACCGCTACCCGGCCGACCTGTCCGAGGCGGAACTGCTGGCCCGCATCGACGCACTGAACCTGGACCCGAACATCCACGGCATTCTGGTGCAGCTGCCGCTGCCCAAGCATATCGACAGCCACAAGGTGCTCGAGGCGATCGCCCCGGAAAAGGACGTCGACGGCTTCCACGTGGCCAATGCCGGCGCGCTGATGACCGGCGCCCCGCTGTTCCGCCCGTGCACGCCCTACGGCTGCATGAAGATGCTGGAGTCGATCCAGTTCCCGCTGCGCGGCGCCCGCGCCGTGGTGGTGGGCGCCTCCAATATCGTCGGCAAGCCGATGGCGATGCTGCTGCTGCAGGCTGGCGCCACCGTCACCATCTGCAACAGCAAGACACGCGACATCGGCGCCCACACCCGCGACGCGGACGTGGTGGTGGCTGCGGTCGGCAAGCGCAACCTGATCACGGCCGACATGGTCAAACCCGGCGCGGTGGTGATCGACGTGGGCATGAACCGCGACGACCACGGCAAGCTGTGCGGCGATGTCGACTTTGCCGGCGTGCGTGAAGTCGCCGGCCATATCACGCCGGTGCCGGGCGGCGTCGGCCCGATGACCATCACCATGCTGCTGGTCAACACGCTGGAAGCCGCCGAGCGCACCGCCGGCTAAGGCCCCCGGCGCACTTGCAGCGCACGATAAGCCACCCGGGGCACTGGAAAATCCGGCGCCCCGGCCCCATCTGCGGGATCATTGCCTGACCGAGGCCAGCCAACCGAGAACACGCCATGGACCAAGCCGCCAACGCTACCAATCCTCTGCTGGACTTTTCCGACCTGCCCCGCTTTGCCGAGATCCGGCCCGAGCACATCAGCCCGGCGCTGGACGTGCTGCTGGAGCGCGCGCAGCAGGCCGTCGCCCGCGCCGAAGACCCCGCCACCCCCGCCGACTGGGCCAACGCCGTGCAGGCGCTGGAAGCCGCAACCGAGCCGCTGGGCCGCGCCTGGGGCGTGGTCAGCCACCTGAGCGCGGTGGCCGATACGCCCGAACTGCGCCGCGCCCACGCCGAGAACCTGCCGCGCATGACCGAGTTCTGGTCCTCGCTCGGCCAGAGCCTGGCGCTGTACGACAAGTACAAGGCGCTGGCCGCCAGCCCCGCGTTCGCAGGCATGAGCGCGGCGCGCCACCAGCTGATCGAGAACGAGCTGCGCGGCTTCCGCCTGGGCGGCGCCGAGCTGCCCGAGGACAAGAAGCCGCGCTTTGCCGGGATCCAGGAGCAGCAGGCCCAGCTGTCCAAGGCCTTCTCCGACCATGTGCTCGACGCCACCAACGCGTATGGGTTGTATGTCGAGGACGAAGCCCGCCTGTCCGGGCTGCCCGACGACGCGAAGGAAGCCGCCCGCCACGCCGCGGAAAAGGAAGGCAAGGCCGGCTGGAAATTCACGCTGCACTTCCCCTCCTACTTCCCGGTGCTGCAGTATGCGGACGACCGCGCGCTGCGCCAGACCCTGTACGAAGCCAACGTCACGCGCGCCTCGGAGCTGGGCCCGCAGCACGGCCAGGGCCAGGCCGACTGGGACAACACCGCCAATATGCGCGAGCAGCTGGCGCTGCGCCGCGAAGAGGCGCAGATGCTCGGCTACCAGTGCTACGGCGAAGTCTCGCTGGTGCCGAAGATGGCCGAATCGCCGGCCGAGGTGCTGAAGTTCCTCGACGAGCTCGCCGTCAAGGCGCGCCCCTATGCCGAGCAGGACTGGGCCGAGCTCAAGGCCTTTGCCGCCGCCGAGCTGAACCTGCCCGAGCTGGCGCCGTGGGACGTGGCCTATGCCTCGGAAAAGCTGCGCCAGCAGCGCTATGCGTTCTCCGAGCACGAGGTCAAGCAGTACTTCCCGGAAGCAAAGGTGCTCGAAGGCCTGTTCGGGGTGGTGCAGAAGCTGTTCTCGGTGCGCATCGAGCCCGAGCAGGCGCAGACCTGGCACCAGGACGCGCGCTTCTTCCGCGTCACCACCGCGGACGGCGCGCTGCTGGCCCAGTTCTACATCGACCTGTACGCGCGCGAAGGCAAGCGCGGCGGCGCCTGGATGGACGACGCGCGCGGGCGCAAGGTGCTGGAACAAGGCGGCGTGCAGACGCCGGTGGCCTACCTGACCTGCAATTTCTCGGCGCCGGTGGGCGGCAAGCCCGCGCTGTTCACGCACGATGAAGTGATCACCCTGTTCCATGAGTTCGGCCACGGCCTGCACCACATGCTGACGCAGGTCGGCGAGCTGGGCGTGTCGGGCATCAACGGCGTGGAATGGGACGCGGTGGAACTGCCGTCGCAGTTCATGGAGAACTTCTGCTGGGAGTACGAGGTGCTGACCGGCATGACCCGGCAAGTCGACACCGGCGAGCCGCTGCCGCGCGCGCTGTTCGACCGCATGCTGGCCGCCAAGAACTTCCAGAACGGCATGATGACGCTGCGCCAGATCGTGTTCTCGTCGTTCGACATGCACCTGCACACTGACTTCGACCCGGCCGGCACCGCCTCGGTGCTGGACCTGTCGCGCCAGATCAACGACCGCGTGCACGTGGTGCCGCAGCATCCGCTGTCGCGCTGGCCGAACACCTTCAGCCATATCTTCGCCGGCGGCTATGCGGCGGGCTACTACAGCTACAAGTGGGCCGAAGTGCTGTCGGCCGACGTGTACGCCGCGTTCGAAGAGGCCGCGCAACTGTCGGGCACCGTGCTCGACAGCGAGACCGGCGCGCGCTACCAGCGCGAGATCCTGTCGGTCGGCGGCAGCCGCCCGGCGATGGACTCGTTCGTCGCCTTCCGCGGCCGCGCGCCACAGATCGACGCGCTGCTGCGCCACGGCGGGATGACGGCATGAGCGCGACATTGCCTACCAACGGTCCCCTGCGGATTGCCTCCTGGAATGTCAATTCCCTGAAGGTGCGCCTGCCGCAGGTGCTGCAATGGCTGGCCGAGCAGGACCAGGCCGGCGCGCCGATCGACGCGCTGTGCCTGCAGGAACTGAAGCTGCCGGACGACAAGTACCCGCTGGCCGAGCTGGAGAACGCCGGTTTCCACAGCATCTTCACCGGGCAGAAGACCTACAACGGCGTGGCCATCCTCGCCCGCGACGCCAGCATGCCCGCCCCCGCCGACGTGGTGCGCAACATCCCCGGCTTCGAGGACGCGCAGCAGCGCGTGATCGCGGGCACCTACGGCGACCTGCGGCTGGTCTGCGCCTACTTTCCCAACGGGCAGGCGCTGGACTCGGACAAGTTCGTCTACAAGCTCAAGTGGCTGGAGGCGATGACAGCCTGGCTGCGCGAGGAAATGCAGCGCTACCCCAGGCTGGCACTGCTGGGCGACTTCAATATCGCGCCGGAAGACCGCGACGTGCACGACCCCAAGAAGTGGGAAGGCCAGAACCTGGTCTCGCCACAGGAACGCGCCGCGTTTGCGGGGCTGGTGGAACTCGGCCTTGCCGATGCGTTCCGCAAGTTCGAGCAGCCCGAGAAGAGCTTCTCGTGGTGGGACTACCGCATGATGGCATTCCGCCGCAACGCCGGCCTGCGCATCGACCACATCCTGCTGTCGCCGGCATTGACCAGCGGCTGCAGCGCCTGCGTGATCGACCGCGTGCCGCGCAAGTGGGAGCAGCCGTCGGACCACACGCCCGTGGTCGCCACGCTCGACTGCCGCTGAACGCGCCCTGAACCCGCGCGCGGGTTCAGGCAAGACCCGGCAAGTCCGGGCAAGCCCCGCTCGCCGCGCGGCGCCGTGCCCGCTACACTGCGGGCATGAGCCACACCAGCCAGGCCATGTTCCGCCATCGCAACCTTCCTCACCTGCTGCTGCAAGCGCGCGAGTCATTGCTGGCCGGCTTTCGCCCGATCCTGCGGCAGTTCGGCATCACCGAACAGCAATGGCGCGTGATGCGCACGCTCAACGAACGCGGGCCGATGGAGCCCAACCAGCTGGCCGATGCCTGCCTGATCCTGAGCCCCAGCCTGACGCGCATGCTGAGCGGCATGGAAGATGCCGGGCTGGTCGAACGGACCCGCTCCGCCACCGACCAGCGCCGCCAGCTGGTCAGCCTGACGCCGTCGGCGCACGCCATCATCGTGCAGATGGAGCCATTGATCGATGCACGCTACCAGGAGCTGGCGCAGCGGCTCGGCGCCGAACGGCTGACCGAGGTCTACCGCGCGCTCGACGCCATGCTGGCCGGCCTGGCGCCGCAGCCAAACCCGCCCGCTGAGCCACCAGGATCGCTTGCCGCGCCGCCGCCTGACCGCGTCGACGAGGCCGGCTGAGCCCGTTTCCCCCGTCATTGCCAATGCCCGCGTCCCGATCCGGATCCCTCCTGCCGCGCCTGTTCCCATGGAGCCAGCGCGTCGACAAGACCACGCTGCGCGCCGACCTGGTGGCCGGCTTGCTCGGCGCCGTGCTGGTCCTGCCGCAGGGGGTGGCCTTCGCCACGCTGGCCGGCCTGCCGCCGCAGTACGGCATCTACAGTGCGGTGGTGCCATGCATCGTGGCGGCGCTGTTCGGCTCGAGCTGGCACGTGATGTCGGGGCCGACCAACGCCAATTCGCTGGCGCTGTTCGCGATGCTGAGCCCGCTCGCGTTTGCCGGCAGCCCGGCCTATATCGGGCTGGCGCTGGCGGTCACCATCGTGGTGGGCGTGATGCAGCTGGCGGTGGGCACGCTGCGGCTGGGCTCGCTGGCCAACTTCATCTCGCCGTCGGTGCTGCTTGGCTTTACCTGCGGCGCGGCGACGCTGATCGGCCTGTACGCGCTCAAGGACCTGTTCGGGCTGGCGGTGCCCACCGGCACCAGCGCCTTCGGCGTGCTGCGCCACCTGTTCGAGAACATCGACACGATCAACTGGGGCGCGGTCACGGTAGGCGCGGTCACACTCGCGGTGACGCTGCTGTGCAAGCGGCTGTCGCGGCGCCTGCCGTTCATGCTGCTGGGCTTGCTGGCCGGCTATGGCATGGCGCTGCTGCTGAACCAGTCAGGCACGGGCGGCACCCATCACGTCCACGTGGTCGGGCCGATCCCGTCGGCGCTGCCGCGCTTCCATCTTCCCGACGTGGACTGGCGCAAGCTGCCCGACCTGCTGGGCATCGCCTCGGCGCTGACCATCGTCGCGCTGGGCCAGTCGATCTCGATCGCCAAGGCGGTGGCGCTGCGCTCCGGCCAGCATATCGATGCCAATCGCGAGTTCATCGGCCAGGGCCTGTCCAATATCGCGGGCGGCTTCTTCTCCGGCTATATCTCGTGCGGCTCGCTCAACCGCTCGGTGCCCAACTTCGAAGCCGGTGCGCGCACGCCGCTGGCGAGCATGTTCTCGGCATTGTGGCTGGTGGCGCTGGTGGCTGTCAGCGCGCCGCTGCTGGCGCAGATCCCGATGGCGGCGATCTCCGCGATGCTGCTGCTGGTGGCGTGGGGCCTGCTCGACATCGCGCGGCTGCGCCGCATCTTCACGCTCAGCCGTACGGAATTCGCGATCGCCATCGGCACCTTCGCCGCCACGCTGGTGATCCGGCTGGAGATGGCGGTGCTGCTCGGCACCGTGCTGTCGCTGGTGGCCTACCTGTACCGCACTTCGCGGCCAGCGGTGCGCAGCCTGGTGCCGGACGCCGACGATCCCGGCCGGCGCTTCACGCCGCTGGACGAGCTGCGCCGGCCGCAGCCGGAATGCCCGCAGCTGAAGCTGCTGCGCATGGAGGGCGCGATCTATTTTGGCGCCGTGCAGTACGTGACGGATCGCCTGCACTGGCTGCGCACGGTCAATGCCGGCCAGACGCACCTGCTGGCGATGACCAAGAGCATGAACTTCATCGACCTGGCCGGCGCCGAGATGTGGGAATACGAACTGTCCGAGCGGCGCGCGCTGGGCGGCGACCTGTACTTCCACCGCCCGCGCACCCAGGTGCTGCAGACCTGGGCGCAGACCGGCTTTGCCGACAAGCTCGGCGCCGACCATATCTTCCCGACCAAGCGGCAGGCGCTGCACACGATCATCGGCCAGCTCTCGCCGGACATCTGCGCGCAATGCACGGCGCGGATCTTCGAAGAGTGCGCGTCGCGGCCGGGCACCGCGGCGGCACAGGCTGCGCGCGCATGAACGGAAGCGCCCGCACGCGCGAGCGCTCAGCAACGATGCGGCTGCAATAAAACTGAAAAAAACGGGGAGACTGGGATCTGCCTGCGCCGGCGGAGCCGGCTGGCACGCAAGGCCGGACGGCCCTACGCTCTGCTGCCTGATAACAGATGGGCGCCCGCGGCATGCCTGGGGCTGGCCGGGGCATCCATCCGCATCAGATCGGCGCCACGTGGGCGCGCTTGACGACGATTGGCTGGGGCGCGCCCTGCTCGATCAGCACCACGGCGGCGCGTTCGATGGTTTCGCGACCGGCGCGGAATGCTTCTTCCAGCGACAGTACCTGGTCGGCACTGAAGCCTTCCCACAGTGCTTCGCGTGTCACCACGCAAGTCACCTTCTCGCCATTGACAAGTGCCTGGAACAACAAGCCTTCGTTATTGATGTCGTAGCGCTCTTGCTCTTGGAATTTGATATCCATCGGTGCGGCCCTCCATATGCAAGTGGAGAAACATCCTAACATGGCTCCGGCAAAATCGTATGGGTACCACCCATGCGAATGCGCTCATTCGGAAGACCATCGCGGCTGCCGTTCGGTTCCATCCGCATGCAGCCTCGCACGCTGGTCACAATGCGGGCGGTTACTGCGGCAACTGCATCAAACATTTGACAGCGCCAGAAATCATGCTAGAATCTCGTTCTTCGTTGGGGCGTTAGCTCAGTTGGTAGAGCAGCGGACTCTTAATCCGTAGGTCGAGTGTTCGAGTCACTCACGCCCCACCACCGAATACAAAAAGGCCGGAAGCAGCAATGCTTCCGGCCTTTTGCTTTGCAGGCCCGCCTGCCTCCCTGATCCGCCGTGGCGCAGGCACGTGCCCACGCCACGGCGACCCTGCATCAGGCGCCCTGGCTGGCCCGCTCGAACAGCGTGCGCGCCAGCGCGCGATGGCGCAGCAGCACATTGGGCAGGTCGGCGGTCAGCAGTGCACCGTCGCGCACCACTTCCCTGCCGTTGACCACGCTGGCCGCGACATTGGCCGGGGTGCAGAACACCAGCGCCGCCACCGGGTCATGGCCGCCGCCGGCAAAGCCGACTTCCGACATGTCGAAGGCGACGAAGTCCGCCGACATGCCCGGCGCCAGCGCGCCGATATCGTCACGGTTGAGCACGCGCGCGCCTCCCAGCGTGGCGATTTCCAGCGCCTCGCGCGCGCTCATCGCCGCCGGCCCGTAGCCGACGCGTTGCAGCAGCATCGCCTGGCGCGCCTCGCCCAGCATATGCGCGCCGTCGTTCGACGCGCTCCCGTCCACGCCCAGCCCCACCGGCACGCCCGCGTCGCGCATGGCACGCACCGGCGCAATGCCGGACGCCAGCCGCATGTTCGAGCACGGGCAGTGCGCCACGCCGGTGCCGGTGCGGGCAAACAGCGCGATGCCCTCCTCGTCCAGCTTGACGCAGTGCGCGTGCCACACATCGTGGCCAACCCAGCCCAGGTCCTCGGCATACTGCGCCGGCGTCAGGCCGAATTTCTCGCGCGAGTAGGCGATGTCGTTGTCGTTCTCGGCCAGGTGCGTATGCAGCGACACGCCGTAGTGCCGCGCCATGCTGGCCGATTCGCGCATCAGGTCGCGCGACACCGAGAACGGCGAGCACGGCGCCAGCACCACGCGCAGCATCGCGTGGCGTGCGCTGTCGTGGTACTGCTCCACCAGCCGCTGGCTGTCGCGCAGGATCGCGTCCTCCTCTTCCACCACCACGTCCGGCGGCAGGCCGCCCTTGCTGCGGCCCACGCTCATCGAGCCGCGCGCGGCATGGAAGCGCATGCCCATCTCGTGCGCCGCGGCGATCGAGTCATCCAGGCGCGAGCCGTTCGGGAACAAATACAGGTGGTCGCTGGTGGTGGTGCAGCCCGACAGCATCAGCTCGGCCATCGCGGTCTTGGTCGACACCGCGATCATTTCCGGGGTCAGGTGCGACCACAGCATGTACAGGTTGGTCAGCCACGAGAACAGCTCGGCATCCTGTGCCGCCGGCACCGCGCGCGTCAGGCTCTGGTACATGTGGTGGTGGGTGTTGACCAGGCCAGGGGTGACCACGCGTCCGCGCATGTCCAGCACCTGCGCGCTGCCATCGTCGACCATGCGCCGGTATTGCGGCGGCAGTTCAGCGGTGGGACCGACCCATTGCACGGCGGGTCCTTCGGCAACCAGCGCGCCGTCGCGGATCTCGCGGCGCTGGGCGTCCATGGTGACCAGCACGTCGGCGTTCAGGGCAATCAGGGTCATGGGGGAATTCCTTCAGTAAAGCGAATTGGGGGACTGGATGACCACCAGTCTACGGCGGCGCGGTGCCATCCCCCAAGCACAGAATTCCGACCATCCTGTCCACAAAAAGTGGACAACTGCATGACTAGCGGGCCTGCGCGAACAATATGGCAAGCGCGTCGCCGATGCGCTCGGCCATCAGTTCGGCCGCGGCGCTGAGCGGGCCGCGGGCGCGCGCCACCAGCGTCAGCGTCTGGCCCTGCAGGTGGCGGTCGCGCAGCGGCACATAGACCAGCGCCTGCCGGGTGCGCTCTTCCATCACATCGAGCGGGTTCAGCAGGGCGATGCCGGTGCCCAGCATCACCAGTTGCCGGATCAGCGCGGTCGAGGTGGACTCCGCCACCGGCGAGACTTCGATCGCATTGCGGGCGAACGCCGCATCCAGGATGGCCCGGATCGACAGCGACGGCGCCGGCAGGATCAGCGGATAGCCGACGCACTCGCTCAGCAGCGCCGATTGGCTGGCCGCCAGCGCATGGCCGGGCGGCACCACCGCGCCGATCTGCCAGTCGCTGGTCGCCAGCGCGCGGAAGGCGGGCAACTCAGGCAGGTCATAGCCGAGCCCCAGGTCGGCATCGCCCTGCTCCACCGCCGCGATGATGTCGGCCACCGGCAGGTCATTGACGCGCACCACGATGCCCGGATAGCGCTGGCGGAAATCATGCACCAGCGACGGCATCAGCGACCCCGCCAGCCCCGCCGTAACCGCCACCGTGACCTCGCCGCGGCGCGCGCCCTTGAAGTCCTCGATGCGCTCGCGCAGCGCGTCGTGCTCGCGCAGGGTCTGGCGCACATGGGCCAGCACCATCTCGCCCAGCGGCGTCAGCCGCAGGCGCTTGTTGATGCGCTCGAACAGCGGCGCACCCAGCTCCGCCTCCAGGTCCAGGATCTGCCGGTTGACCGCGGTCGGTGCCACGTGCAGGTGCTCGGCCGCCTTGCGGATCGAACCGCGGCGGACGACCTCGTCGAGATAGCGCAGGACTCTGGCGTGCATGGACTGGGCAAAGGGGTGGATTCGGCGCGCGCGGGATACGCATGGCGGCCTGGCATTGTAGCGGCCAGTGCAAGGCGGCCTGGAAAAATTGCGCGAAGGCTATTGCGTCTTATCAGATACCTTGCTACAATCTTTTTCTTCGTTGGGGCGTTAGCTCAGTTGGTAGAGCAGCGGACTCTTAATCCGTAGGTCGAGTGTTCGAGTCACTCACGCCCCACCAGCGAATTCAGGAAAAGCCGGAAGCCTTGCTTCCGGCTTTTTGCTTTTTCGCGATCCCCTTCGTTCCCCTCTTTCTTTCCGCGCGCGGTCGGCAGCGCAGCCGGTTTCTTGATACGCGGGTTCTTACCAATTCCCTTGCACGCGCTTTCCCGGTTGAATCGCTCCCGCGCACATTGTGGAACATAGTTCCGTATCGCGGAACTATCGCAAGGTGCCGGCCGTACCGCACCCCGGCACGGCCAGGTCATGCCAGCACGGGAACCCCTGACAGCGCGGGGCACGGACAATGGTCTCGTGCCCGCAGAATCGCCTGCAGCCCGCCTGGCGAATCAGTGAAAGAAGAACGGAGGCACCCTTTGAAAGCAGTCCTTAACGCCGGCGCAGCCGCCTGCATCGCCGCCCTTGGCCTGGCCCACGGCGGCCTGGCACAGGCCCAGTCCTACCCCACCAAGCCGATCCGCCTGATTGTGCCGTTCGCGGCCGGCGGCACCACCGACATCGTCGCGCGCGCGGTTTCCGAGGCACTGGGCCGCGAGCTGGGCCAGCCGGTGGTGGTTGAGAACCGTGGCGGCGGCGGCGGCGTGATCGGCGCCGACGCGCTGGCCAAGTCTGCGCCGGACGGCTACACGCTGGGCATCGCCACCGTCAGCACGATGGCGACCAACCCCGCCACCAACGTGAGGAACCCCTACGATCCACTCAAGGACTTCGCGCCGATCACCAACCTGGTCAACGTGCCCAATGTGCTGACGGTCAACCCGAAAGTGCCGGCCAAGACCCTGAAGGAATTCGTCGCAATGCTGAAGGCCAATCCGGGCAAGTACAGCTACGCCTCGGCCGGCAAGGGCAGTATCTCGCACCTGGACGGCGAGCTGTTCAAGGACATCACCAAGACCGACATGGTCCACATTCCGTATCGCGGATCGGGCCCGGCGCTGAACGACACGCTGGCCGGCCAGGTCAGCGCGCAGTTCGACAACCTGCCGTCGTCGATGCCCCACATCCAGGCCGGCAAGCTGCGCGCGCTGGCCGTGGCGGCGCCCAAGCGCGTCGAAGGCCTGCCTGACGTGCCGACCTTTGCCGAAGCCGGCATGAAGGACATGAACAACATGGCCTGGTACGGCCTGGTGGCCCCGGCCGGCACGCCGGCCGCGATCATCACGCGCGTGCACGATGCCGCGGTCAAGGCGCTGCAGGACCCGAACGCCAAGCGCCGCCTGGCCGACAGCGGTGCCTATACCGACGGCAACACTCCGGCGCAGTACGCCGCGCAGATCAAGCGCGAACTGGACCTGCGCAAGAAGATCGCACACGACCAGAACATCACACTGGAATAAAACGGACGGGAAAACCGTCCCGCGAGGGGTCACGACCGGCTGCCATGGCAGCCGGTTTTTTTTTATGGCTGGCGCTTGAAAATGCACACCAGGCCATGCATATGTACCTGATTTCTGTTGCATTTGATCACGCACAGTACGCCGGCAACGCCGTCGGCGTTCAATGCTTGTAGAAGAAACTTTCACTTTGCGGACACGCGCTGACTCGGTACATTTACCGGGTGCTCCGCAACGGGCGCCGGCAATCGCCGGCCAACGTCCGGCCCCCAAACCGGTTTCGCGCAGGCGCTGCGCGGCCGTCATTCGCGAGGATTAGAGAGATGCTGAAGAAGACCGTACCGACCCTGATCGTTGCAGCACTGGCCGCACTGGGCGCGACCCAGGTGTATGCGCAGAAGAACTACACCGAAGGCGGCGACCTCTACGGCGGCAGCCACACCAAGAAGGCCAGCCCGCACCAGAACGCGGCCAAGTCCGGCAAGTTCGACCCGTACACCGACGGCGCCAAGCAGTCGACCAAGTCGGAGCTGACCAATTCGGGCAAAAAGGTTGACCCGAACACGGATGGCGCCAAGGCCGGCAAGTTCGATCCGTACACCGACGGTGCCAAGGCCGGCAAGGCCGATCCGTACACCGACGGCGCCAAGGCTCCCGCCAGCCAGGGCAGCAAGGCCCAGTAAGCCCACCCCGCCGCCAACCGGCGGCACCAAGGCAGACAGCCCGCTTGCGCGGGCTGTTTTGCTTTCTGGCGGAGTTCGTGTTCAGGCGGCCAGCGCCTGGGCCGGCTGCATGGTGCCGCGCTCGCGGAAGCCTACATGCCAGGACAGCGCCTCTTCCAGCAGGTGCGGGGTCTGGCCGCCGTGCGCGCTGGCGCGCCGGAAGTAATCGCCCAGCAGTTCGCGGTATTGCGCGTCGGCACAGTTGGCAATGATGGTGCGCGCGCGCTCGCGCGGCGCCAGGCCGCGCAGGTCGGCCAGGCCATGCTCGGTGACGATGATGTCGACGTCGTGCTCGGTATGGTCCACATGCGCCACCATCGGCACGATGCTGGAGATATCGCCGCCCTTGGCCACCGACTTGGTCACGAACACCGACAGGTGCGCATTGCGCGCAAAATCGCCGGAACCGCCGATGCCGTTCATCATGTGCGTGCCGCCCACATGCGTCGAATTGACGTTGCCGTAGATGTCGCACTCCAGCGCCGTGTTGATGGTGATCAGGCCCAGCCGGCGCAGGATCTCCGGATGGTTGCTGATCTCCTGCGGACGCAGCACCAGGCGCGAGCGATAGCGGTCCAGGTTCGACAGGAAGCGCTGGTACACCTCGCGCGTCAGCGTCACCGACGAGGCCGAGGCAAACGCCAGGCGCCCGGCATCCAGCAACTCGATGGTGCTGTCCTGCAGTACCTCGGAATACATCTGCAGGTCGCGGAACGGTGAATCCACCATGCCGTGCAGCACCGCATTGGCGATGGTGCCGATGCCCGCCTGCAGCGGCTGCAGCGAGGGCGAGAGCCTGCCGGCGCGGACTTCGTGCTGCAGGAATTCATTGAGATGCCCCGCGATCTGGCGCGTGTCGGCATCCGGCGGCAGCGCATTGGACGGGCTGTCGTCCTTGGCGGTGATGACGATGGCGGCGATCCTCTCGGGATCGATGGGGATATACGGCAGGCCGATGCGCTGCTCGGGCGCGATCAGCGGGATCGGCTGGCGGTACGGGCGCTGCACCGGGAAGTAGATATCGTGCAGCCCTTCCAGCTCCAGCGGCATGTTCAGGTTGATCTCGACAATCACCTTGCGCGCCAGCATGGCGAAACTGGCCGAATTTCCGACCGAGGTGCTGGGGATGATGCCGCCCTGCTCGGTGATGGCCACGGCTTCCACCACCGCCACGTCCACCGGCGCGATCTGGCCCGAGCGCAACTGCTCCACGGTCTCGGACAGGTGCTGGTCGATGAACATCACCTCGCCGGCGTTGATCTTGCGGCGCAGTGTCGCATCGGACTGGAACGGCAGGCGGCGCGCGATCACGTCGGCCTCCGCCAGCACCCGGTCAATGTCATTGCCCAGCGAGGCACCGGTCATCAGGGTGATGCGCAGCGGCTCCGTTGCCGCCCGCCGCGCCAGCGCGAACGGGACTTCCTTGCAGTCGCCCGCGCGCGTGAACCCGCTCATGCCCACCGTCATGCCGTCGCGGATCAGCGCGGCGGCCTCGTCGGCCGAGACTACCTTGTCGTGAAGCCTGGCCAGGCGAATGCGTTCCTTGTACATCGTCATCTCCGGTCTGACGGCCGGGCCCGTGCCCGCGCCGCGCGCCCCGTGCAGGCCTGAAGGCGCGTTGGCGGGGTCTTAGGCAGGCAGTGTAGCCAGCCGCAATTATTCCGGCTGTGATTTAAAATCATCACTTCCAGTCGCTTTATTCATACACCGGCACGGGCTGCGCGAGACGCGCGCGGCACTATGTCGTTGCACCGGCTCAGGACATTCCCGCAGTGTCATAAAACAGGCAAAGGATTCTGGTAGTGTCTCGCCCATCGGTCGACCCAGCCCGCCAGAGAGGCTGTGGCGTCCGTGCCGCCCGGGCCGGCCATGCTCCGGCCATCTCGCGCCCCTCCAGGGGTGCCCAGTGCATTGCAGTGGCGGCAAATCACTACAGGAGACGCCATTCATGCAACCAAGACCCCTCGAACCCAGCGAGCCGGTTGTCCTTGCCCTGATTGACGCGGTAACAGCCTGGCAGGGTGCGTTGAACCAGACGCTGCGCACCTCGGGCCTGAATTACACCCAGTGGCTGCTGTTGCGGGCCATCCGCCAGGGTGCCTTCGTGCGCGGCGCGCCCCTGGCAGGCCCGATGCCGATCGATGCCGCGCGATCCGAGACGATGCTGGAAGAGCTGCAGCGCGATGGCTGGATCGAGTTCGCCGGGACCGAGGCGCCCCGTATTGCGGAAGGCGCGGCCAACCGGCTGCAGCGCGCCGCGCAGGCCCTCAGCGCACTGCACAGTGTGTCGGTGGCCGCGTTCAGTTCGCAGGAGCGCGCGGCGCTGGGCAGCCTGCTGGAGCGGATGAAGACCACGCTGAACGGCCACACTTCGCGCCAGATCCGCGCGGGCACCGAAGCCGCCGGCCAGGAAAGGCCCGTGCCGCCCGTCCCTTGCCCCGGCCTGCCGCCGGTCGCGCACCGGCCTGCCACCTGCCCCACCCTCGCCGCGACGCGCTTCTGAGCGCCGCGCAAGCCGGTCCCGCAGGCTGCCGCGGGACCGGACCGCTTGCCCTCCCTCGCCATCGCCGATACCCGCCACTTTGTTGCGCCGGGCACGCGGTTTTTTCCTAAAGTATGAGCATGCCCCGGCACATGCCGGGGCGGCCCATCGACACCTCCAGGAGGAAATATGCCGCAGGAGAACGAAGACAAAGTCGCGCACCTGCTGGACGAGCTGGCCAGCTTCGCGCGCGAGCGGCTGCCGGCGGCGATATTCAGCGTGGTCGAGCCCTTCCTGCTGCACTACTACGACCAGGGCGACGCCGAAGACCTGCTGCAGCGCGAAGTCGCCGACCTCTACGGCGCCGTGATGGCGCACTGGCAGACGGCACAGAAATTCACCCCCGGCAGCGCACGCATCCGCGTCTACAACCCCAACCTGGAAGAGCACGGCTGGCACTCCGATCACACCGTGGTCGAAATCGTCAACGACGACATGCCCTTCCTGGTCGATTCGGTGACGATGGAGATCAACCGCCAGGGACTGGCCCTGCACTCGGCCATCCATCCCGTGTTCCGGGTCTGGCAAGGCCCGGGCGGCGGCATCGAGCGGATTGCCCCGGGCGGGGCCGGCAAGGCTGGCGACACTTCGCGCCTGGAATCGTTTATCCATTTCGAGGTCGACCGCAGCGGCGAAGCCGCGCGGCTGGAGGCATTGCGCAGCGGCATCGCGCAGGTGCTGGGCGATGTGCGCGCGGCGGTGGAAGACTGGCCGCAGATGTGCGACATCACCCGGACCACCATCAGTGCCATGGCGCAGGCGCCGGACGCCGCCTCGCCGGACAGCGTCGAGGCGCGCGCCTTCCTGGAATGGATGATGGACGACCACTTCACCTTCCTCGGACAGCGCGACTATCAGCTGGTGTCGCAGGACGGGCGCTATTTCCTGCGCGGCGTGCCGGACTCCGGCGCGGGCATCCTGCGCGAAAGCCTGCGCGAGCGCGATGCCGAAGACCTCACGCCGCTGCCCGCCGCGGCCACCGCCATCATCGAAGGCAGCTCGCCGATCTTCGTGACCAAGGCCAATTCGCGCGCCACGGTGCACCGGCCGGGCTATCTCGACTACGTCGGCGTCAAGCTGCTCGATGAAAACGGCCAGCTGTTCGGCGAGCGGCGCTTCGTCGGCCTGTACACCTCGACGGCCTACACGGCGCCGATCGCGGAGATCCCGCTGGTGCGGCGCAAATGCGCCAATATCCTGGCGCGCGCCGGTTTCCTCGCCAAGGGCCACCTGTACAAGTCGCTGGTGACCATCCTTGAGCAATACCCGCGCGACGAACTGTTCCAGGCCACCGAGGATGAACTGTTCGACATCACCACCGGCATCCTGCGGCTACAGGAACACCAGCGCACGCGGCTCTTCGTGCGGCGCGACCGCTTCGACCGCTTTGTCTCATGCCTGGTGTTCGTGCCGCGGGACAAGTACAACACCGACCTGCGCCAGAAGATCCAGAAGCTGCTGACCGCGGCCTTCCACGGCACCAGTTGCGAGTTCACGCCGCTGCTGTCCGAATCGCCGCTGGCGCGCATCCAGCTGACCGTGCGCGGCGATCCCGGCAGCATGCCGCACGTCGACACGCACGAACTGGAAACGCGCATCGTCCACGCCAGCCGCCGCTGGCAGGACGACCTCGCCGAGGCACTGCACGAAAGCCACGGCGAAGAGCAAGGCAACCGGCTGCTGCGGCGCTATGGCGGCTCGTTCCCCGCGGGCTACCGTGAAGACTACCCGGCCCGCACCGCGGTACGCGATATCGAGCTGATGGAGAAGGCGCTGCGCGGCAATGGCATGGCGATGAACCTGTACCGCCCGATCGAGGCCGCGCCGGGGGCATTCCGCTTCAAGGTGTACCGCGCCGGCGAGCCGATCGCGCTGTCGCTGAGCCTGCCGATGCTGGAACACCTGGGCGTGCGCGTGGAT
This sequence comes from Cupriavidus sp. LA-1, assembly GCF_055385985.1. Classification (NCBI taxonomy): domain Bacteria; kingdom Pseudomonadati; phylum Pseudomonadota; class Betaproteobacteria; order Burkholderiales; family Burkholderiaceae; genus Cupriavidus; species Cupriavidus sp. LA-1. The sequence continues at coordinate 2,533,904 of NZ_AP031387.1, forward strand.
GAGGAACGCCCCTACCTGATCGAGCCCGACAGCGGCGTGCCGGTCTGGGTGCACGACTTCGGGCTGGAGATCGCCGACGGCGGCGGCGCGGCGGAGTTCGACATCGCGCGCGTCAAGGCGCTGTTCGAGGATGCGTTCGCGCGCGCCTGGCACGGCGAGATCGAGAACGACGACCTGAACCGGCTGGTGCTGCGCGCCGAGCTGGCCGCGCGCGACGTCACCATCCTGCGCGCCTACGCCCGCTACCTGCGCCAGGTGGGGTCAACCTTCAGCGACGCCTATATCGAACGCGCGCTGACCGGCAACGCCGCCATCGCCGCAATGCTGGTCGCGCTGTTCGTGGCGCGCTTCGACACCTTCAGCCAGGTGGCCGGCGACACCGCCCGCCAGGCGCGCTGCGACAAGCTGCTGGCCGACATCGGCGCGGCGCTGGACAAGGTGCCCAACCTGGACGAAGACCGCATCCTGCGGCTGTTCCTGGGCGTGATCAGCGCCACCGTGCGCACCAACTATTTCCACCGCGGAGAGGAAGGCCAGCCGCGCCCGTACCTGTCGTTCAAGTTCAATCCCGCGCTGGTGCCCGGCCTGCCCGAGCCGCGCCCGATGTTCGAGATCTGGGTCTACTCGCCGCGCGTGGAAGGCGTGCACCTGCGCGGCGGGCGCGTGGCGCGCGGCGGGCTGCGCTGGTCGGACCGGCGCGAGGACTTCCGCACCGAAGTGCTGGGCCTGATGAAGGCGCAGATGGTCAAGAACACGGTGATCGTGCCGGTGGGCTCCAAGGGCGGCTTCGTGGTCAAGCGCCCGCCCCCGCCCAGCGACCGCGATGCCTTCCTGCAGGAGGGCATCACCTGCTACCAGACCTTCCTGCGCGGGCTGCTGGACCTGACCGACAACCTCGTCGGCGGCCAGCTGGTGCCGCCGCCCGAGGTGGTGCGCCACGACGACAACGACCCCTACCTGGTGGTTGCCGCCGACAAGGGCACCGCCACGTTCTCGGACTTCGCCAATGCGATCTCGGCCGAGTATGGCTTCTGGCTGGGCGATGCCTTCGCCTCGGGTGGCTCGGTCGGCTATGACCACAAGAAGATGGGCATCACCGCGCGCGGCGCGTGGGAATCGGTCAAGCGGCATTTCCGCGAGATGGGTGTCGATATCCAGACCACCGACTTTACCGTGGCCGGCATCGGCGACATGTCGGGCGACGTGTTCGGCAACGGCATGCTGCTGTCGCCGCATATCCGGCTGGTGGCAGCCTTCGACCACCGGCATATCTTTCTCGATCCCGATCCGGATCTGGCGGGCAGCCTGCAGGAACGCGTGCGGCTGTTCGGCCTGCCGCGCTCGAGCTGGGCCGACTACGACGCCACGCTGATTTCCGCCGGCGGCGGCATCTATCCGCGCACCGCCAAGACCATCCCGCTGTCGCCGCAGGTGCAGGCGGTGCTGGGCATCACGGCGGCGGCGCTGTCGCCGGCCGAACTGATCCACGCGATCCTGATGGCGCCGGTGGACCTGCTCTACAACGGCGGCATCGGCACCTACGTCAAGTCCAGCCATGAGACGCACCTGCAGGCGGGCGACCGCACCAACGACGCGGTGCGCGTCAACGGCAACGACCTGCGCTGCAAGGTGGTCGGCGAAGGCGGCAACCTGGGCTTCACCCAGCTGGGCCGCATCGAGTTCGCGCGCAAGGGCGGGCGCATCAACACCGATGCCATCGACAACTCGGCGGGCGTGGACTGCTCGGACCACGAGGTCAATATCAAGATCCTGCTCGGGCTGGTGGTCGGCGACGGCGAGATGACCGAGAAGCAGCGCAACAAGCTGCTGGCCGAGATGACTGACGAGGTCGGCCTGCTGGTGCTGCAGGACAACTACTACCAGACCCAGGCGCTGTCCGTGGCCGGGCGCAGCAGCGCCGCACTGCTCGACGGCGAAGGGCGGCTGGTGCGCTGGCTGGAACGCGCCGGGCGACTCAACCGCGCGCTGGAGTTCCTGCCATCGGACGAGGAAATCGCCGAGCGCAAGCTTGCCAGCGAAGGGCTTACCTCGCCCGAGCGCGCCGTGCTGCTGGCCTACAGCAAGATGTGGCTGTACGACGAGCTGCTCGGCTCCGACGTGCCCGAAGACGCGCTGGTCTCCGGCCTGCTTTCCGACTACTTCCCGGTGCCGCTGCGCCAGCGCTACGGCGAGGCCATGCAGCGCCATCCGCTGCGCCGCGAGATCCTGTCGACGCACCTGACCAATATGCTGGTCAACCGCATCGGCGCCACCTTCGTGCACCGGATCATGGAAGAGACTGACGCGCGTCCGGCCGATATCGTGCGCGCCTGCCTGATCGCGCGCGATGTGTTCGGCCTGACCGCGCTGTGGCAGGAAATCGATGCGCTCGACAACCGCGTGGCCGACGCCGAGCAAGCGCGCATGTTCGGCGCCGTGGCGCTGCTGCTGGAACGCGCATGCCTGTGGTTCATCCGCTATCTGCGCACCGGCAGCAAGACCACGGAAGACCTGACGCGCTTTGCGCAGGCGGCGCAGTGGCTGGTGCCGCAACTACCGCAGCTGCTGCCGCAGGCCGATGCCGCGGCGTTGACCGAGCGCACTAGGGCGCTGACGGACGCAGGCGTCGACGAGGCGCTGGCCGTGCGCGTGGCCGGCAGCGAAATCTCCGCCGCCGCGCTCGACATCGCCGAAGTCGCGACGGCATGCGAACGCAGCCTGAATCTGGTGGCAGGGGTCTATTTCGCGCTGGACAGCCACCTGAGCTTCAGCTGGCTGCGCGAGCGCGCGCTGGCGCTGCCATCGGACACGCACTGGGACCTGCTGGCCCGCACGACCACGCTGGAAGACCTCGGGCGGCTCAAGCGCGCGCTGACGGTCAGCGTGCAGTCGCACGCGGACGGGCTCGATACGCCTGAAGCCATGATCGACGCCTGGCGGGCCAGCCGCCACGGCGCGCTCGAACGCTTCACGCGCATGCTGGCGGACCAGCGCGCCTCGGGGGCCGCGGGGTTGTCGATGCTGTCGGTGGCGGTACGCGAGATCGGCATGCTGGAGCGCGGCTGACGCCGCGCCTGCCAGCGGGGACGCTTACTCGTCGGCGTCCGTGTCGATGTCCGCATCGGCATCGGCGCCGTGCGGACGCAGTTCCAGGCCGAGCAGGAGCAGCAGCTCGAATGCATCGGACAGCAGGTGCTTCTGCCTGGGCAGCAGGCTGGCGTACGGCATGTCATAGATCGACTGGTGCGCGGCGCGCTCGCCCTTCAGGCCGCGGTCGCGCGCGATATCCGAAAGCAGCGCGGCAAACCCGGAAAGGTCCTGCGCCGCCAGCGCCGAATTCAACACCTTCGCGATTACATCCGGCGAAGCGTTCGCCCAGCCCATGCATTCAGCATTGGAAGCGGAGTTTTGAGGGAGATCGGCAAAGTCCATGTTGTGTTTAACGGTATTGCCCAAACTAGCTTAAGCCGTCAACGATGTGAATTTGACCCCACACAGGTAGGGTGACATGGCCTGCCGCCGGATGGCACTAGCGCGGTGCCGGCTTTGAGCGGGCCTTTGGGGCCGCCTTTGAAGTCGCCTTTGAAGTCGCCTTTGCGGGCGCCTTTGCGGGCGCCTTTTCCGCAGCCTTTGCGGGCACCTGGCGGTAGACCGTGCTGCCATCGCGCGCCGTGCGCGCCTCGACGTGGTTGCGTGCGCCGCATTGCGGACAACGGAACACCGGCCCCTGCCCTTCATTGCGGATCTGGACCTCGTCCAGCTCCCAGCGTGCGCCGCAAGGCTGGTTCCCACAAACAAACATGAATACTCCTGGAAAGTGACGCCAATTGTGTGTCCGGGGCGCGATCCGGGGCGGACACGGCCCGCCAGGCAGGCAGTCCGCGCTTGCTCCGCCGCGATTATCGGGCCAGTCGTCCGGTGGCGGGCGATTTTCAACCGTTGCGCTGCACCCATTGCCGCGCCCACGCAATCGCCGCGGATCGCGATTCCTCGGCCGTCACATGCGTGGTCGGCGGCCCACCGCCCTCCAGCACCACGGCGCCCGACTCCCAGATATCGCACAGGGACCTGAACCGCCCCATGCCCAGCGCATGGCAGAAGACATGGATGACGAAGCCGCGGTACTCCACCACATCGGTGGCATCGACGGTCAGCGCCTGGTCCGCGGTGGCATCGGACGGCACCATCGGCGCATCGCGCTGGCGTAGCACCCGCTCCTGCGCGGCGGCACGCACCAGCATCGCGCAGGCACCGCCCACCGCCGCGCCAAGCGCCATGCCCAGGCCGAACCAGCAAGCCTTGCTTCCGCACCTCGCCATGGCATCCCCCGTAGCGACCCGGCCGGTCCTGGCACGACGGTGTGGTGCGACCGGCCTTGGTTTCAGGTTATACCAATCCGCGGCGACACCGCTTGCAAGCGGCCGGCGGCTCGTGTGCGCCGACGCCCGAAAAATGAGAATCGAGGGGGATGACCGAACGGCAGGCCGTGGCTATACTGTACATTCATACAGTATCAGGACACTGCCATGCCCTTGTACCAGTCCGATTCCATCCTGCTCGAGGCCTACTACTTCGGCGACGACACCGAAACCCTGCGCCTGCCCTGCGGCAGTGTCAGCGTGAACGCAGGCGCCATCGTCGTCGACGGCATCGAGCCACGCCAGCTGCAATCCCTGCGCTGGACACCCGACTTCCTCTCCTTCGACGCACAGGGCACCCGCCACCGCTATCCAGTGAGCCGCCCGGCGCTGGTCGGCCCGGGGCAGGCTCGCTTCACGCTGCTTTAAGCCAAGCCTTCCGCGCCCAATGCGCCACGCGCCCTGCCCCCATGCCAGATCTCAGCCCGACCGCTCGCCAACTGATCCGCTCGCTCGACCTGCAGCCGCATCCGGAAGGCGGCTATTACCGAGAAACCTATCGCAGCGAAGAACGGGTCGCGTGCCAGGACGGACGCACCCGCGAAGCCTGCACCGCAATCCACTACATGCTGTGCGGCAACGATTTTTCCGCATGGCACCGCATCCGGTCCGACGAACTGTGGCACTACCACGCCGGCTCGCCGGTGGACGTGCACCGGATCGTGGACGGCACCATCGTCACGCAGCGGCTGGGCGACCCGCTGCGGCATCCCGGCTCGGCCTTCCAGGCGATGGTGCCCGGCGGTCAGTGGTTCGCCGCCGAACGCGTGGATCTGGACGACGGCGTGGACTTTGCCCTGGTCGGCTGCACCGTGGCGCCGGCCTTCCAGTTCAGCGAGTTCGAGCTGGCCGACGCAGCGGCGCTTGCCGGGCTGGCAAGCGGATATGACGCACTGTTGCGCAGGCTGTCGCGATAGCCCTCGCATAAAAAAAACAGCCCGCCGCGGCGGGGTGCTGGCGGGCCGATGAGTACAGCGGGGCCAGTCTACGCCGGGGGGCAAAGGCGCCATGGCGAGAGAACCCGGGTATCCGGTGGCCTTTTTCTGGCTTCCGGTCCTGGCCGCGCGGGAATCCGACCCGAGAAATCCCTTTGCCAATAAAGTTAGCAATTTGCTAATATTCCACGTGCACGGCATCGAATTCAGCAGGCAAGCCGCACAAGCCCTCAAGGCAATGCCCCGGAACGTCGCGACAATCATCCGCGCCAAGCTCGACGCGCTTGCGGTCGATCCTTACGCGCCAAACCCGAATGCCCGAAAGTTGGCCGGCCGTGATGGCTATCGTCTGCGCGTGGGCGACTGGCGCGTGCTGTACCAGATCGAGAATGGCCGGCTGGTGATTATGGTGCTGGCCATCAAACCGCGTGGAGGCGCCTACCAATGACAGAGATCCAGTTCATCGAACGCGATGGGCAGCGTGAATTCGCGGTGGTGCCCATTGAAATCTGGGATCGTGTGAAGCACCTCTTCGAAGATCTTGAAGACATCGCGCTCTTCGATGCTGCCAAGGCAAGGGATGACGGTCTGCGCATCCCGGCGGCAGTCGTCGACGCCGAACTGGCCGGGGACCACCCTATCAAGGCCTGGCGCGAATACCGTCGCATGACACAGGATGCCGTGGCCACTGCGGCCGGCGTAAGCACGCCTTACCTGAGCCAGCTCGAGAATCGCAAGCGCGACGGCACCATCGAGGTGTTGCAGAAAATTGCTGCCGCGCTCGACGTGCCGATGGATGTGCTGGTGGAACCCAACGGCGGGTAAGGCACTCCGGACCCCACGGCGCCGCTGCGAGCATCGCAACGGGCATTGGGCACGCCCGCATCCCGTTGCGGCACGTTGGCAAACGCGCCGCAAACAAAATAAAAAACCCGCCTGGCTATTCACCAAGCGGGTTTCTGTCTGGTCGGGGCGAGAGGATTTGAACCTCCGACCACCTGCACCCCATGCAGGTACGCTACCAGGCTGCGCTACGCCCCGAAGCAAAAGATTATAACAGAAGCATTTCGCGTATGACTAGCGGGTGACGTCGAAATTATCCGTGCTTCGCGATCTCGCGCAATTGCGCAAGCAGGTGCTGGATTTCGACCAGTTCACTGCGCAAGCCGGCGATGTCGACCGACAGTGCCGTTGCGCTTTCGTCGCTGGCTTCCACGGCTTCCTGCGCTGCCGTTGCCGCACTGTGGTGACGGCCTTCATCGAGGCGATTGCGCGCACCGTTGATGGTGAAGCCCTGTTCGTACAGCAGTTCGCGGATGCGTCGGATCAGCAGGACTTCGTGGTGCTGGTAGTAGCGGCGGTTGCCGCGGCGCTTGACCGGCTTGAGCTGCGTGAACTCCTGCTCCCAATAGCGCAGGACATGCGGCTTGACGGCGCAAAGCTCGCTCACCTCACCAATGGTGAAGTAGCGCTTGGCCGGGATCGGCGGCAACGCGATGCGGTCGCTGGATTTGTCCGACATGTGGTGTGTAGACGAGCGTCAGGCCATGCCGGCCATGAGGTTGGCGCGCTGCAGGTGCGCGCCCAGAAGAATACCGATGCCGGCCGCGGGAAGCAATCCGCCGTTCGGGGGACGCGTCAGCCGGCGATGTCGGCGCGTTCTTCCACCAGGCCCTTGAGCTTCTGGCTGGCGTGGAACGTCACCACGCGGCGCGCGGTAATCGGGATGACTTCGCCGGTCTTGGGATTGCGGCCGGGCCGCTGCGGCTTGTCGCGCAACTGGAAGTTGCCGAAGCCGGACAGCTTGACGCTGTCGCCCTGCTCCAGCGCTTCGCGGATGACGTCGAAGAAGGCTTCGACCATGTCCTTCGATTCGCGCTTGTTCAGGCCCACCTGGTCGAACAGCATCTCGGCGAGCTCGGCCTTGGTCAGCGTGGGAACTTCGGTCGCGCGGGCGTCCGGCATTGCATCGTCAAGGGAGGAAGCCTGCCGGTCGCTCATCTCACCCAGTGCTGCAGCGGTCATGGAATTCGCGTCTCGATCATTCATGTCGATCGCTCAAGTGTCTGTCTGGCGATCCGCCCGGGGCTGGCCCGGGCGCCCTTGTTTATCGTGTGTCCGTCGCGTACTTGTCGCGTACTGGCGATGGCTTAGCCGCGCAGCCGGGCCTGGAAGGCCTCTGTCAGCGCGTCGACCATGCAGCGCACTGCGCTGTCGACGGTTTCGTCCTGGAGGGTCGACCCAGTATCTTGCAAGGTAACCCGGAACGCAAGGCTTTTCTCGTCCGCGCCAATGGCGGTGGAAGCGCCCTTGGGACGGAACTCGTCGAACAGCACGAGGCTCTGGCAGTAGCGGCCGTAGCCCTGCTTTTCCAGTGCCGCGCGCATGGCGTCGAGCAGGTCCTGCACGCGTACCGTCTGCTTCACGACCACGGCCAGGTCGCGCACGGCGGCCGGGAACTTGGAGATCTCGGTGTACACCGGCAGGCCGCTCTCGCGCAGCGCGTCGAGCTGCAGTTCGAACAGCACCGGTGCGTGCGCCAGCTCGTATTCCTGCAGCCAGCGCGGATGCAGTTCGCCGACCACGCCAACCGGCTTGCCATCGAGCAGCACGCGCGCGGCGCGGCCCGGATGCAGCGCGGGGTGCGACACCGGCTCGAAGCGCGGCACGCGCGGATGGAACAGGGCCTCGACATCGCCCTTGATGTCGAAGAAGTCGACGTTGCGCGCAGGGATGCCCCACTGCTCCTCGAAGGCCGGGCCGTAGGCGATGCCCGCGACCATCATCGGCTGGTCATAACCGGCCACCGTCAGGCCGCCGTCCTGCACGCTGCCATCGCGATGGAACACGCGGCCCACCTCGAACAGGCGCACGCGCGCGGCCTTGCGGTTCAGGTTGTAGCGCACCTTGTCGACCAGCCCGCCGATCAGCGTCGAGCGCATCACCGCCAGCTGGCTGGCGATCGGGTTCAGCAGGCGGATCGGGTTGTCGTTGGCGGCGAAGTCGCGCTCCCACTTCTCTTCGACGAAGGCGAAGTTGATCACCTCCTGGTAGTCGCGCGCGGCCACGGCATGACGCACCACGTGGGTGGAGCGGCGGGCCTCGTCGGTCGGGCGCATCTCGCTTTCGGCGATCGGCGGACGCGCCGGGATGCGCTCGAAACCATAGATGCGGGCCACTTCCTCGATCAGGTCTTCCTCGATCTCGATATCGAAGCGGTAGCTCGGCGGCGTGACTTCAAACACCTCGCCGTCGGCGCCCTGCGTGCGCGTGAACGGCAGCCGCAGGCGCTGGAACACATCGGCAATGGCCGCCGGCGACAGCTCGATGCCGAGCACGCGCTCGGCGCGCGCCACGCGCAGGCTGACCGGCTTGCGCTGCGGCAGGTTGACCACGTGGTCGTCCACCGGGCCGGCCTGGCCGCCGCAGATCTCGAGGATCAGCGCGGTGATGCGTTCGATGTGCTCGACGGTGGTGGCGTAGTCCACGCCGCGCTCGAAGCGGTGTCCGGCGTCGGTCGAGAAGTTGTAGCGGCGGCCACGGCCCTGGATCGCGGCGGGCCACCAGAATGCGGCCTCGAGATAGATGTCCGTGGTGTCCAGCGTCACGGCGGTGCTGTCGCCACCCATGATGCCGGCCAGGCTCTCGATTTCCTTGTCATCGGCGATCACGCCGACCTGCTCGTCGACCTCGATGGTATTGCCGTTGAGCAGCTTGATCTGTTCGCCCTTGCGGCCCCAGCGCACGTCCAGGCCGCCGTGGATCTTGCTCAGGTCAAACACGTGCGACGGACGGCCCAGCTCCAGCATCACGTAGTTGGAGATATCGACCAGCGCGGAAACGCTGCGCTGACCCGAGCGCTCCAGGCGCTGTACCATCCAGTGCGGCGTGGCCGCGCGCGCGTTGACGCCGCGGATCACGCGGCCGGAAAAGCGGCCGCACAGGTCCGGGGCCGATACCTTGACCGGCAGCTTGTCCTGGATCGTCACCGCCACCGGCTTCATCTCGGGCAAGGTCAGCGGGGCGCCGGTCAGGGCCGACACTTCACGTGCCACGCCATGGATCGACAGGCAGTCGGCCTTGTTCGGCGTCAGCTTGATGACGAAGACCTGGTCGTCCAGGTCGAGGTACTGGCGGATGTCCTGGCCGACCGGCGCGTCTTCCGGCAGCACCATCAGGCCGCCGTGGTCTTCCGACAGCTTCAGTTCGCGCGCCGAGCACAGCATGCCGTAGCTGTCCACGCCGCGCAGCTTGCCAACCTTGATCTCGAACGGGTTGCCGCCGCCCTCTGCCGGCGGCAGCACGGCGCCCACCAGTGCGCACGGCACCAGGATGCCCGGCTTGACATTGGGCGCGCCGCAGACGATCTGCAGGGTCTCGCCGGTGCCCGCATCGACCTGGCACACATTGAGACGGTCGGCGTTGGGATGGCGCTCGGTCGACAGCACGCGCGCGACCACGATCTTGTCGAACGGCGGCGCGACCGGGCCCACCTCTTCCACTTCCAGCCCGGCCATGGTCAGGGTGTGCGACAGCGCGTCGGTGGAGATCTTTTCAGGGTTGGCGAAGGTGCGAAGCCAGGATTCCGAGAATTGCATGGCGCTTCTGATCCGGTAAGTATTCTGTGTAGTCGATGTCGAGTGAGGCGGCGGCGCGTCAGGCAAACTGGCGCAGGAAGCGCACGTCGCCCTCGAAGAACAGGCGCAGGTCGTTGATGCCATAGCGCAGCATAGTCAGGCGCTCCAGGCCGGAGCCGAACGCAAAACCGATATAGCGCTCGGGATCGAGGCCCATATTGCGCAGCACGTTCGGATGCACCTGGCCCGAACCGGAGATTTCCAGCCATTTCCCATTGCCGAAGGCCATGTCGATCTCCGCCGACGGCTCGGTGAACGGGAAGTACGACGGGCGGAAGCGCACCTGGATGTCGTCGCGCTCGAAGAACTTGCGCAGGAAGTCGGTGTACACGCCCTTGAGGTCGGCAAAGCTGACGTCCTCGCCGATCCACAGGCCTTCGACCTGGTTAAACATCGGCGAGTGCGTGGCGTCGCTGTCGACGCGATAGGTGCGGCCCGGGCAGATCACCTTGATCGGCGGCATTGCCTTGCCAGCGTATTTCTCGACGTGCATCTTCGCATAGCGCACCTGCATCGGGCTGGTGTGCGTACGCAGGAGCAGCAGCTTGTCTTCGCTGTCGCGGCCGTCGACGTAAAAGGTGTCCTGCATCGAACGCGCCGGGTGGTTGTCCGGGTTGTTCAGCGCGGTGAAGTTCATCCAGTCGGTCTCGATCTCGGGGCCGTCGGCCACATCGAAGCCGATCGAGCCGAAGATCTGTTCCACGCGCTCCCACGTGCGCATCACCGGGTGCAGGCTGCCGCGGCTGACCGCGCGGCCAGGCAGCGTGACGTCGATAGCCTCGGCGGCCAGGCGCGCGTTCATCAGCGCGTCGGCCAGCCCCTGGCGGCGCGCCTGCAGCGCGGCTTCGACCTGCTGCTTGACTTGGTTGATGCGGGCGCCTTCGGTCTTGCGGGTGTCCGGGTCGAGCTTGCCGAGACCCTTGAGCAGCTCGGTCAGCGCGCCGGTCTTGCCCAGGAAGCGGGCCTTTTCGTTTTCCAGCGTGGCGTTGTCGTTGGCGGCGGCGAAGGCGGCCTGGGCATCGGCGACAATTTGATCCAGATCCTGAGACATGGCGGCGGTCGTGGAATTTTTGGCGTCGGGCCGGTACGCGCCGGTCCGACGTGGGTTGGCACTACGTGCGGTGTTCGTTTCGAATACGGTCTCGGCAGCGGGATAGCGGCAACCGAAACGGCATTCGAAATAAAAACGGGGCTCGGTGAGGAGCCCCGTTTCAGCAGACCTTGCGGTCAGCGGTCGACCTTGCGGTCGGTGCTTGCCCGGCTACGCTTGCGCGCGGCCGCAGCCGGCATCAGGCAACGGTGGCTTTCACCTGGTTGACGATGGCGGCAAAGGCAGGCTTGTCGTGAATAGCCATGTCCGACAGCACCTTGCGGTCCAGTTCAATCGAGGCCTTCTTCAGACCGTTCATGAACACGCTGTAGGTCATGCCATGCTCACGCGTCGCGGCATTGATACGCGCAATCCACAGGGCGCGGAACACGCGCTTCTTGTTGCGGCGATCGCGGTATGCGTACTGGCCAGCACGCATGACCGCCTGCTTGGCGATACGGTAGACGTTATTGCGACGGCCGCGGTAACCCTTGGCAGCGTCGATGACTTTCTTGTGACGGGCCCGTGCAGTGACCCCACGCTTTACTCGAGGCATGTAATGCTCCTTTCGTTTTCGTTAGGGGTTATGCGTACGGCATCATCGCGCGCACCGACTTCAGGTTCGTCTCATGGACGTCCTGGGTACCGCGCAGTTGACGCTTGTTCTTGGTGGTCTTCTTGGTCAGGATGTGACGCTTGAAGGCCTGGCCACGCTTGAACGAACCGTTCGGACGGGCAGTAAAGCGCTTGGAGGCGCTTTTCTTCGTCTTCATCTTCGGCATGAAAAACTCCAGCTCATATGACATGCATGCAGGTGGACGGCTCACGCCGACGCTTGCAAGACCCGCATCCACTTGTTGTTGCGCGTGCATCCCCTGCGGGCGACGCGCGACTTCTGCACGAAGCAACGCCGGGATGCCTGGCATCCCGGCCGCCGCATCGCGCAAAAATTACTTCTTCTTCTTGGGGGCGAGCACCATCACCATCTGGCGCCCTTCCATCTTCGGCATCTGCTCGACCTGGCCGATTTCTTCCAGGTCCGCCTTCAGGCGTTCGAGCATGCGCGCGCCGATTTCCTGGTGCGCCATCTCGCGACCACGGAACCGCAGCGTGATCTTGGTCTTGTCGCCGTCTTCCAGGAAGCGCCTCAGGTTGCGCAGCTTGACGTTGTAGTCGCCATCATCCGTACCCGGCCGGAACTTGACTTCCTTGACCTGGATGATTTTCTGCTTCAGCTTCGCCTCGTGGGCGCGCTTGGCTTCCTCGTACTTGAACTTCCCGTAATCCATGATCCGGGCGACGGGCGGGACCGCGTTCGGCGCGATCTCCACCAGGTCCAAGTCCTTATCTTCAGCCAGCCGGAGCGCGTCCATGAACTTGACGATGCCGAGCTGTTCGTTATCAACCCCTACCAGGCGCAGCTCAGGCGCGCTGATTTCCCGGTTGATGCGATGACCTTTGTCCGTAGCGATGTTGCGTTACCTCAAGAAGACAAAAAAACAAGCCGTGCTCTCCACCCATCAGGCTTTGCTGGCGACGTCGTTTTGCAGACGCTCAACAAACGCGGAGACGGGCATCACACCCAGATCCACATTGCCCCGGGCACGCACGGCCACTTGATTGGCATCCCGCTCCTTGTCGCCCACTACCAGCAGGTAGGGAACCTTTTGAAGCGAATGCTCGCGGATTTTATACGTAATTTTCTCGTTACGCAAATCGGCCTTGGCCCTAAACCCTTGTTTTTGCAGCAATTGCACGACGCTTTCAGCGTACTCTGCCTGCGAATCCGCAATATTCATGACCACCACCTGCTCCGGCGCCAGCCAGGCCGGCAGCGCGCCGGCGTGGTTTTCCAGCAGGATGCCCAGGAAGCGCTCGAACGAACCCAGGATGGCGCGGTGAAGCATCACCGGACGCTTGCGCGAGTTGTCCTCGGAGACGTATTCGGCATCCAGGCGCTCCGGCAGCACCAGGTCCAGCTGCAGCGTGCCGCACTGCCACGAGCGGCCGATCGCGTCCTTGATGTGGTACTCGACCTTGGGGCCGTAGAAAGCACCCTCGCCCGGCAGCTCTTCCCAGTCCACGCCGCAGGCGCGCAGCGCCAGGCGCAGGCCCTCTTCGGCATGGTCCCAGATCTCATCCGAGCCGGCGCGCTGGTCCGGTCGCAGCGACAGCTTGACCTTCACATCCTTGAAGCCGAAGTCTTCATAGACCGAGAAGGCCAGTTCGTTGAAGGCCTTGGCCTCGGCCACGATCTGCTCTTCCGTGCAGAAGATGTGGGCATCATCCTGCACAAAGCCGCGCACGCGCATCAGCCCGTGCAGCGCGCCGGACGGCTCGTTGCGGTGGCAGGCGCCGAACTCGGCCAGGCGCAGCGGCAGGTCGCGGTACGAGCGCAGGCCGTGGTTGAAGATCTGCACGTGGCCCGGGCAGTTCATCGGCTTGATCGCGTAGTCGCGCTTCTCCGACTCCGTGACGAACATGTTCTCTTTGTAGTTCTGCCAGTGGCCTGATTTTTCCCAAAGCGAACGGTCCATCACCTGCGGCGTACGGACTTCATCGTAGCCCGCATCCGTCAGGCGGCCGCGCATGTACTGCTCCACGGCCTGCCACACCTGCCAGCCCTTCGGGTGCCAGAACACCATGCCGGGCGCCTCTTCCTGCAGGTGGAACAGGTCAAGCGTCTTGCCCAGCTTGCGGTGGTCGCGCTTCTCGGCCTCTTCCAGCATGTGCAGGTAGGCCTCCTGGTCTTCCTTCTTCGCCCAGGCCGTGCCGTAGATGCGCTGGAGCATCTCGTTGTTGGCGTCGCCGCGCCAGTAGGCGCCGGCCACCTTCATCAGCTTGAAGACCTTCAGCTTGCCCGTGGACGGCACGTGCGGGCCGCGGCACAAGTCGACGAAGCTACCTTCGCGGTACAGGCCGATTTCCTGGTCAGCCGGGATCGAGCCGATGATCTCGGCCTTGTACTTCTCGCCCATCGACTCGAACAGCGCTACCGCCTCGTCGCGGTTCCACACTTCGCGCGTGACCTTCTCGTCCTTGCGGGCGAGTTCCGACATCTTCTTCTCGATGGCGGCCAGATCTTCGGGCGTGAAGGGACGCTTGTAGGCGAAGTCGTAGTAGAAGCCGTTTTCGATCACCGGCCCGATCGTCACCTGCGCCTCGGGATACAGTTCCTTGACGGCATAGGCCAGCAAGTGGGCCGTGGAGTGGCGGATCACATCGACGCCGTCGGCATCCTTGTCCGTGACGATGGCCAGCTCGGCATCGCGGTCGATCCTGTAGCTCGTGTCGACCATCTGGCCATCCACCTTGCCAGCCAGCGCGGCCTTGGCCAGGCCGGAACCGATGCTCTGCGCCACTTCGGCAACCGTTACCGGGCCGGGAAACTCGCGGCGGGACCCATCCGGCAGCGTGATTGCGATCATTTCGACTCTCCAGGTTCCGCCGGCTGCGCCTTGCGCATCGCCTGAGCGGATCAAACTGCATCTTGTGGCACCGGCCCGCATGCCTGCGGGGCTGGCGATTCATTCCTTGCTGCCCTGCTCTGCAGCGCGCGAAGGCGGCAGCTTATCAGGGTGCTGGCAGGCGACAGACGAAAAAAAACGCGGCCAAGGCCGCGTTTCTCTTTGTCAAACCCGATCCAACCGGGTCGAAGGCGCACCTCGACTACTGTCGCTTGCCAGCGGTAGTAGTTCGCGGTGTCATAACCATGATGCCCTTCCGTTCCGTATGGGGTTGAATCGGACTTGCCGCACTTCTTTTACTGCTTTACTGCAATTCGTTGGTAGGCTCGATTGGACTCGAACCAACGACCCCCACCATGTCAAGGTGGTGCTCTAACCAGCTGAGCTACGAGCCTAGCGAAGCCGCAAGTATAGCATCACTTTCTTTTTGCCTGCAACACCCCCTGGACCTCTTCGATCAGCAGCAGCGCGCGCTGCAGTTGCGTCGCCTCGGACACCTCGGCGGTGAACTGCATGCGCGCCACGCCCTTGCTGGAGAGTGTCTTGACGCCGGTGACGTTGATCTTCTCGCGCGACAGCACTTCGGAGATATCGCGCAGCAACCCCTGCCGGTCGATCGCTTCGACATGGATGTCGACCGGATAGACCGCGGCGTGGCTCTTCTGCCCCCACTCGGTCTGGATCACCCGCTCCGGCGCGCGCGCCGCCAGCTGCTGGAAGGTGTGGCAGCTGCGCCGATGGATCGACACGCCGCGCCCGCGCGTGACAAAGCCGACGATATCGTCCGGCGGCGCCGGCTTGCAGCAACGCGACATCTGCGTCATCAGCGAATCCACCCCCACCACCAGCACGCCGCTCTTGGCGCCGCGCGCCACGCTGGTGGCGCGGCTCTTCTTGGTGACGGCGTCTTCCTCGCTCAGCGGCGCCTGGACCTCGCCCTCCGGGTGGCGCAGCGCGTGCTCCACATGGCGCAGGCTGAACTCGTCCTTCGCCACCGCCGCGAACAGTTCTTCCGGCGCCTTGAAGCCCAGCCGCGTGGCCAGGTCTTCCAGCTTGACCGCGGTCTTGCCTTCGCGCTGCAGCGTCTTGTCGATCAGCACCCGGCCCTGCGCGATGGTTTCCTGCGAATCAAGCGCGTTGAACCACGCGCGTACCTTGGCGCGCGCGCGGCTGCTGGCCAGGTAGCCCAGGTCCGCATTGAGCCAGTCGCGCGACGGGCCACCCTGCTTGACCGCGATGATCTCCACGGTCTGGCCGTTCTTGAGCGGCGTGTTCAGCGGCACCATGGTGCCGTCGACGCGCGCCCCACGGCAGCGGTGGCCGAGGTCGCTGTGCAGGTAGTAGGCAAAGTCGACCGCGGTCGCGCCCTGCGGCAGCGCCACCACGCGCGCCTGCGGCGTCAGCACGTAGATGTGGTCGTCGATCGCGGCGTGCTTGATCTGCTCCCACGACTCGTCGTGCGCCACGCTGTGGTCGGCGTCGTCCTTCCACGCCAGCAGCTGGCGCAGCCACGCTATCTTCTCGTCATAGCGCTCGCTGGCGGAGAACTGCCCGGCATAGCCGCGGCTGCCCGCCTCCTTGTAGCGCCAGTGCGCGGCCACGCCGTATTCGGCGAAGTGGTGCATCTCGTGGGTGCGGATCTGCACCTCGAACGCGCGCCCGTCATCGCCGATCACCACCGTGTGCAGCGACTTGTAGCCATTGGCCTTGGGCCGCGAGATATAGTCGTCGAACTCGCGCGGGATCGGCTGCCAGATATGGTGGACGATACCCAGCACCGTGTAGCAGTCCTTGATATCGTCGACGATCACGCGGAAGGCGCGCACATCGTACAGGTCGGCAAAATCCAGCTCCTTGCCGCGCATCTTCTTCCAGATGCTGTAGATGTGCTTGGGCCGGCCGCTGACCTCGGCACGGATGCCGGCGGTTGCCAGTTCGGACTGCAGCCGCGCGATGGCACTGGCGATATAGCCTTCGCGCTCGATGCGCTTTTCATCCAGCAGCCTGGCAATGCGCTTGTAGGTATCGGGCTGCTCGAAGCGGAACGCCAGGTCCTCCAGCTCCCACTTCATCTGCCAGATGCCCAGGCGGTTGGCCAGCGGCGCGTAGATGTCCAGTGTTTCGCGCGCCACGCCGGGCAGCGGCGCCTGCTTGGTCTCGGCCAGCCAGCGCAGCGTCTGCAGCCGCGAGGCCAGGCGCACCAGCACCACGCGGATGTCCTGGGCGAACGCCAGCAGCATCTTGCGCAAGGCCTCGACCTGCTCGTGGCGGGCCTGCGCCTCGTTCTTCGAGGTGGAGGGCTCGGCGTCGGGGCGGCTGCCGGCGATGGCGCCGATGCGCAGCAGTTGCCGCACGCCATCGACCAGCCGCGCCACCTCGTCGCCGAAGCGCGGCGCGATCTCGGCCTCGGTGCCGGGCACGAATGCCACCAGCCCGAACAGGCAGGCAGCAGCGCGCGCGGCATCGTCGACGCGCAGGCCATCAAGAATGCGCAGCATGCCCTGCGCGTGCGACAGCACGGTCTCGCCGGTGGGCAGCGCCACCTCGGCGCCGTGCTCGCGCACGTAGGCCAGCGCGCGCTCGACCAGTTCGGTGTCCGGAATCCCCGCGACCCGCCCGGTCAGGTCGGTCGACGTCACCATGTCACTACGCCTGCATCAGTTGAGCGCAGCGGTCACCACCACTTCGATCAGGTAATCGGGATTGGCCAGGCGGGCTTCGACGGTCGCGCGCGGGGGCGTGTTGCCTTGCGGCACCCAGGCGTCCCAGACCTCGTTCATCTCCCCGATCAGGTCGACGTTGGTGAGGAAGATCTGGCACGACAGGATGCGGGTCTTGTCGCTGCCGGCCTCGGCCAGCAGGCGGTCGATATGGCCAAGCACCTCGCGCGTCTGGCCACGGAGATCGGCCTTGGGATCGACCTCGGGCACCTGCCCGGCCAGGTAGACCACGCCGTTGTAGACCGCGTATTCGGACAACCGCTTGCCCACGTGGGCGCGCTTCAGTTCAGGGTTACTCATGACAATGCGTTGACGGATAAAAACAAGGCCGGCGTTAAACGCGATCAGGCCCCGGTAAAGAACTGCCGGGCAATCGCGATCTGCGCCGGATCGACAAAGGTCGGCGCGTGGCCCACGTCGGGCACTTCCACCGAGCTCACATGCTTGCCGCGCGCCACCATCTCCGCGACGGTATCGCGCAGCAGCAGGTCGGACTGCGCGCCGCGCACCACCAGCACCGGGGCCTCGATGGCCTCGAAGCTGCGCCAGAGCGCGGCCTCGCCCGCGGCAATGGCCTCGGGCGTGGACTTGCGGAACGGCACCGCCAGCTGCGGATCGTAATGCAAGCCCCATTCCAGGCCGTCGGTGCCCTGCACCGGCTTCAGGATGGCGGCGTTGAGTTCGCGCCACTGATCGGGCGTATGGCGCCCGAACGATGCGCTGATGGTCTGCAGGTAGGCCAGCCCTTCCTCGAAGGTCTTGAAGCGTACCGGCAGGCCCAGGTAGGCGCCGATGCGCTCCACCGCGGAAGGCGCCAGCCTCGGACCCACGTCGTTGAGCAGCAGCTTGCGCACCGGCGACTTCGGCAACCCGGCCAGGCCCATGCCGATCAGGCCACCCATCGAGGTGCCGAACCAGTCGACCTTCTCCACGTTGAGCCGCGCAATCAGCGTGACCATGTCCGCGACATACTGCGGCACCACGTAGCCGTTGGGGTCCGCCAGCCATTCGGAGCGGCCGCGCCCGACCACGTCGGGGCAGACCACGCGGTAGTCGCCGCACAGTGCGGCAGCCACGGTGTCGAAGTCGCGGCCGGTGCGGGTCAGGCCGTGCGCGCACACCAGCACGCGCGGATTGGCGGGGTCGCCCCACTCGTGGTACGCCATGCGGTGCAGGCCCGCCGGACTGATGCACTGGACAAAACCGAGACGCGGACTGGCAGACATCTGGACTCCCTGACGAACCCGACCGCACAGCGCCGAAAGACGCCGCCGCCGGAGGTTGAGCAAAGCTGGATTGTACGCCGCAGCGGGTACAATGCCACAGCACAGTGTCTGCGCCCCGCATGCGCGGCCGCGCACCGCCAACCCTGTGGCATTCCTTCTGTGGCATCTCTTTCTCTCGACGGAGGCATACATGCTCAACGGCAAGACCGCACTGGTGACTGGCTCGACCAGCGGCATCGGGCTCGGTATCGCGAAAGCGCTGGCGGCGCAGGGCGCCAACATCATCGTCAACGGCTTTGGTGACGTGGACGCCGCAAAGGCCGAGATCGCGCAGGCCGGCCAGGGTATCCGCGTCGGCTACCACGGCGCCGACATGAGCAAGGCGGCCGAGATCGAAGACATGATGCGTTACGCGCAGTCCGACTTCGGCGGCACCGACATCCTGGTCAACAACGCCGGCATCCAGTACGTGGCCAGCATCGAGGATTTCCCGCCCGAGCGCTGGGACGCGATCATCGCCATCAACCTGACCTCGGCCTTCCACACCACCCGCCTGGCGCTGCCCGGCATGAAGCAGAAGGACTGGGGCCGCATCATCAATGTGGCTTCCACCCACGGGCTGGTGGCGTCGGCGCAGAAGTCCGCCTACGTGGCGGCCAAGCACGGCATCGTCGGCTTTACCAAGGTGACCGCCCTGGAAACCGCGCAGACCGGCGTCACCGCCAACGCGATCTGCCCGGGCTGGGTGCTGACCCCGCTGGTGCAGAAGCAGGTCGAAGCCCGCGCGCAGAAGGAAGGCATCTCCGTCGAGCAGGCCAAGCACGAACTGGTGATCGAGAAGCAGCCGTCGGGCCAGTTCGTGACGCCCGATGAGCTGGGCGCGCTGGCCGTGTTCCTGTCATCCGAAGCGGCCCGCCAGGTCCGCGGCGCGATCTGGAACATGGACGGCGGCTGGGTGGCGCAGTAAGGAGCGGGCGATGCAACGACGCAGTTTCCTGCGCGCGCTGGCGCTGGGCGCGGTCCCGGCCGGGGCGCTGGCACCGGTGGCGGGCGCGCTCGCGCAAGCCGCCAGGCCGCTTGCCATCGACATCTACAAGAGCCCGCTGTGCGGCTGCTGCGAGGACTGGGTCAATCACCTGCGCAGCAACGGCTTCACCGTGACGGTACATGACGTCGAGGACACCGGCGTGTACCGCCAGCGCTTTGGCATGCCGGAGCGCTTCGGCTCATGCCATACCGGGTATATCGGCGGCTACGCCATCGAGGGCCATGTACCGGCGGCGGATATCCGCAAGCTGCTCGCCGCGAAACCCAAGGCGGTCGGCCTGGCCGTGCCAGGCATGCCGGTCGGCTCGCCCGGCATGGAACAGGGCCCGCGCAAGGACCCGTTCGACGTGCTGCTGGTCAAGGCCGACGGCACCGCCAAGGTGTTTGCCAGCTACAACAAGCAGGCCGGCTGACTACCGTACCCATGGAAAAGGCCCCGCCGGTTCGCACCGGCGGGGCCTTTTTCCTTTCCGCAGGCCGCTGGCCGCTTACAGCAGCGGCGCGCCGGTCTTGGCCTGGATTTCCTCGCGGCTGACGCCCGGCGCCGTTTCCACCAGCTTCAGCCCTGCGTCGGTCACGTCGATCACGCCTAGGTCGGTGATGATGCGGTTGACCACGCCCAGGCCGGTCAGCGGCAGGTTGCAGTCCTTCAGGATCTTGATGTCCTCGGTGCCGTCCTTCTTCTTGGCGGTGTGTTCCATCAGCACCACCACGCGGCCGACGCCGGCCACCAGGTCCATGGCGCCGCCCATGCCCTTGACCATCTTGCCCGGGATCATCCAGTTGGCCAGGTCGCCCTTCTCGCTGACCTGCATCGCACCCAGGATCGCCAGGTTGATGTGGCCGCCGCGGATCATCGCGAACGAGTCCGCCGACGAGAAGATCGACGAGCCCGGCAGCGTCGTCACGGTCTGCTTGCCGGCGTTGATCATGTCGGCGTCGACCTCGTCCTCGGTCGGGAACGGGCCGATGCCCAGCAGGCCGTTCTCGGACTGCAGCCACACTTCCATGCCTTCCGGCACCCAGTTGGCCACCAGCGTCGGCAAGCCGATGCCCAGGTTGACGTAGAAACCGTCCTGCAGCTCGGCCGCGGCGCGCGCGGCCATTTCGTCACGTGTCCATGCCATGATGGTCTCCTCAGCTGGCCGCGCGCACGGTGCGCTGCTCGATGCGTTTCTCGGGGGTGGTGTTCAGGACCAGGCGCTGCACGAAGATGCCGGCCAGGTGGATTTCATCCGGGTCCAGCTCGCCGGTCTCGACGATCTGCTCGACCTCGGCCACGGTGACCTTGCCCGCCATGGCGCACATCGGGTTGAAGTTGCGCGCGGTGCGGCGGAACACCAGGTTGCCGGCCTTGTCGGCCTTCCAGGCCTTGACCAGCGCCACGTCGGCGGTCAGCGAGCGCTCCATCACGTACTGCTCGCCGTCGAATTCGCGGACTTCCTTGCCTTCGGCGACGATGGTGCCGACACCGGTCTTGGTGAAGAAGGCCGGGATGCCCGAGCCGCCGGCGCGCAGCTTCTCGGCCAGCGTGCCTTGCGGCGTGAATTCCAGCTCCAGTTCGCCCGCCAGGTACTGGCGCTCGAACTCCTTGTTCTCGCCCACGTAGGACGAGATCATCTTCCGGATCTGGCGCGTGGCCAGCAGCAGGCCCAGGCCGAAGCCGTCGACGCCGGCATTGTTGGAGATGCAGGTGAGCTGCTTGGCGCCGCTGTCGCGCAGCGCGGCAATCAGCGCCTCGGGGATGCCGCACAGGCCGAAACCGCCTACAGCGATCGTCTGGCCGTCGCGGACGACGCCTGCAAGCGCTTCTGCGGCGCTGGCGTAGACCTTGTTCATGCTTCGCTCCTTCCTCGGTAGTCCCTGTCGATCCTCCCGCCACCGGGTTGTGCGGCGGGCGACGCAGGGAAATTGTAACGGTACAATCGGCGATGGGCGCCGTCTCTCGTCCGACCGACAGCATACGCAAGCATAGCCGGCTACGCCATTACGTAAAAATACATAAGCAGATGCCCGCAATCGACTACCAGACCGCCTTCCAGCTCGCCCCCGTGGGCCTGGTGCTGTCACGCGAACGCGTGATCGACGACTGCAACGAGGAGGTCTGCCGCATTTTCGGCACCACGCGCGAGGCGCTGCTGGGCCAGTCGTTCCAGGTGCTCTACCCCACCGTCGACGAATTCGAGCGCACCGGGGCCCGCATTGCGCCGATCATGGGCACGCGCGGCATGTACTCGGACGAGCGCATCATGAAGCGCGCCGGCGGGGAACTGTTCTGGTGCCATGTCACCGGCCGCGCGCTGGACCGCTCGCAGCCGCTGGGCGCCGGGATCTGGACCTTCGAGGACCTGTCGCAGAAGCGCCAGGTCACGGCCGAGCTGACCGCGCGCGAACGCGACATCGCGGCGCAGCTGGTGGAGGGGAAGACCAGCAAGCAGATCGGCAAGCTGCTGGCGATCAGCCCGCGCACGGTGGACATTTACCGGGCGCGGCTGATGAAGAAGTACGGGGCCAGCACGTCAGT
The DNA here is from genome assembly GCF_055385985.1 of Cupriavidus sp. LA-1. Taxonomy (NCBI): domain Bacteria; kingdom Pseudomonadati; phylum Pseudomonadota; class Betaproteobacteria; order Burkholderiales; family Burkholderiaceae; genus Cupriavidus; species Cupriavidus sp. LA-1. The sequence goes on from NZ_AP031387.1 coordinate 2,555,968, forward strand.
GGACCTGGTGCAGCGGCTGGTCAACCACTGAGCCCCGCGGCGGGCATCAGCCCTCGATGATCGCCCGGATCTCGGCCGGCACCGGCACCGACTTCTCCTGCGTGTAATCGCACCACACCACCTTGGCCCCGCCCTCGGCCCAGACCACGTCGGGCAGGTCGGTGCGGCGGATTTCCATGCGGGTCTCGAAGCTGGTGCGGCCCAGCTGGCCGGCGTAGACGCGGCACTCGATATCGCCCGGATAGCGCAGCTGCTTCAGGAAGGTCATATGCGCATTGATGATGACCGGCCCCTGCCCGCTCGCATCCTTGCCGCCGCGGCCCAGCGATGCGAACCACTCGATGCGCGCCTGCTCCAGGTACTGGAAATAGACGGTGTTGTTGACATGGCCCATGGCATCCATGTCGCCCCAGCGGATCGGCATGACCACCGTATAGACGTGCTTCATCACAGTCTCCAAATGAAAAGGCCCGCCGAATCCGGCGGGCCCCCTGCGTGGCTTAGCGCTTGGCGATCGCGCCTTCGGCCTTGGTCACGAGGTCGGCGCCGATCTGCTTCTTCCACTTGTCGTAGACCTTGGCGGTGGCCTTGCGGAAGCTGTCGTGCTCGGCCGGCGTCAGGTGCGAGACCTTGACGCCGTGCGCCTCCATGTCCTTCCACGCCGGCGCGCCCGGCTCTGCCAGGCCCTTGCGGGCCAGCGCGATTTCCTGCTTGCCGGCGTCGATGGCGGCCTGCCTGACGATTTCGCGGTCGGCCGGGGTCCAGCTTTCCCAGATCTGCTTGTTGACCACGAAGATCAGCGGATCGGCCACATAGCCCCAGGTTGTGACGAACTTCTGGCCCACCGTGTACAGCTTGGCGGCGGCGAACACCGACTGCGGGTTCTCCTGGCCGTCGACCGCACCCGAGGCCATCGCCGGCTGCGCATCGGCCCAGCTCATCTGGGTCGGGTTGGCGCCGAGCGCGTTGAAGGTCTCGATATACAGCGGCGAACCCACCACGCGCAGCTTCAGGCCCTTGAGGTCCTCAGGCTTGCGAACCTCGCGCTTGGAGTTGGACACCTCGCGGAAGCCGTTCTCGCCCCAGGCCAGCGGCACCACGCCGGCCTTTTCCAGCGTGGTGAAGATCGACTTGCCGACTTCGCCCTGCGTGAGGGCGTCCAGCGCCTTGTAGTCAGGCATCAGGAACGGCAGCGAGAACAGGTTCAGTTCCCTGACCTGCGGCGACCAGTTGATGGTCGAGCCCACCGCCATGTCGATCACGCCCTGGCGGATCGCCGAGAATTCGCGCGTCTGGTCGCCGGCCACCAGCGAGGTGCCCGGGTACAGCTTGATGTTGATGCGGCCGTTGGTGCGTTGCTTGACCAGGTCGGCCCAGATCTCGCCGCCCTTTCCCCACGGGAAGGCCGGGCCAAGCACCAGCGACATCTTGTACTCGGACTTGTAGGTCTGGGCCATCGCGCCGGCGGGGGCGAAGGCGGAAGCGGCCATGGCGGCAGCCGTTGCGAGCATCAGGGCACGACGTTTCATTTCATCTCCTCTCGGGAAAGCGTGAGTTCTTGTTGGTGAATGCGGAACATCAATAGCCGAGGTAGTCCGGCAGCCAGGTCGCCAGCGGCGGATAGGCCAGCACCATCAGCATGGCGACAAACATCGCCAGCAGCATCCAGATCACCCAGGGCACGGTCTCTTCCATGCGCACGCGGGCAATCCGGCACGACACCATCAGGTTCACGGCCAGCGGCGGCGTGAACTGGCCCAGCGCCACCTTCAGCGTCAGCACCACGCCGAACCACACCGGGTTCCAGTGGAAGGCATTGGAGATCGGCAGCAGCAGCGGCACGAAGATCAGGAAGATCGAGATGCCGTCCAGGAACATGCCCACCGTCATCAGCAGCAGCACGATCAGCGCCAGCACGCCGTACTCGCCCAGCCCGGAGGTGGCGATGGCCTGCGCCAGCGGGTCGATCACGCCCAGCGTCGACAGCGCATAGGCAAAGATGCCGGCCAGCGCCACCACCAGCAGGATCACCGCCGAGGTCTCGGCCGCCTCCTGGAAAATGGTGAACAGGTCGCGCATGCCGATGCTGCGGTAGATCACCATGCCCACGAACAGGCCGTAGACCACCGCGACCACCGCCGCTTCGGTCGGCGTGAACCAGCCCGCGCGCATGCCGCCCAGGATCAGGAACGGCGCGACCAGGCCCCAGGCGGCTTCGCACAGGCTCTTCCAGAACGGCGGGCGCGGCAGTCCCGCCTCGATCGCGCCCATATTGTGCTTGCGCGCCAGCCACACCGCCGGAACGATCAGCGCGACGCCGGCCAGGATGCCCGGGATCATGCCGGCCGCGAACAGCGCCGGCACCGATGCGCCAGGCACCAGCACGCTGTAGATGATGAACGCCACCGAGGGCGGGATCAGGATGTCGGTCGCGGCGGCCGCGCCGACCACGGCGGCGCTGTACGAGCCGGGATAGCCCGCGCGCGACATCGCCGCGATCATCACCCCACCCACCGCGGCCGCGTTGGCCGGGCCGGAGCCGGAGATGCCGCCGAGGAACATCGCCACCAGGATCGCCACCAGCGGCAGCATGCCGGGGCCGCGGCCGACGATGGCGATGGCAAAGGTCACCAGCCGCTGTGCCACGCCGGAGCGGTCGAAGATCGATCCCACCAGCACGAACATCGGGATCGCCAGCAGCGGATACTTGGCCAGCCCCGCATAGAAGTTCTGCGGCACGGCCAGCAGGCCGAACATCTGGGTATCCAGGTTGGACAGGCCGATGGCGACCAGGCCGCCCAGGCCCAGTGACACGCCGATGGGCACGCCCAGCAGCATCAGGCCGATAAAGACCACGAACAGGATGATGGCGACGAGGGTCATTGCGCCGCCTCCGTCGCGCCTGCCCTGGCCGCGTGCAGCGCCTTCAGGGCGCGCACGTTGCGCACTGCCAGCCCCAGCGCGCGCAGCGCGATGCCGGCCGACAGCAGCGGCAGCCAGATCGAGTACCACCAGCTCGGCACGCCGATGCCCGGCGAGGTCTCGCCGAAGGTGTATTCGTCCCAGGTGATGCGCGCGCCCAGCACCGCCAGCGCGATGAACATGACCGCAACGGCCAGCGCCGACAGGATCGCCAGGCGCCGCTGCCGGGCCGCGCTGCCTCGCTCGAAGAAGAATTCGATGCGGATATTGCGGTCGCGCGCCACCGCCGCGCTGCCGGCGACCAGCGCCAGCACGATCATCAGGAAGACCGAGAACTCCTCGGTCCAGGCAAACGATTCGTCGGTGAAATAGCGGACCACCACGTTGGCGAAGGTGATGCCGACCAGCAGCACCATCACGATCACGCCAATCCAGTCCTCGATGCGGGGCGATACCCGGAATTCAGCGTCCTGCGCTTCGTCGGCGGCCTGCGGGATCAGCGCGGAATCGACGACGTGTTGCGGCACGGCGTTGCGCCGTGCCTCTTGTTGTGGCTCCATCTCCCCGGCCTCCGGTCCAGGGCCGCTCGGGCCATCCGGCCACCGCGGCGTTTTTTTACTTGTATGTGAGAACCCGATTCACCATGAAGAAGGGGCGCTTCTTCATGGTGAATCGGGTTCTTATGACTTAATCTACAGACATGGCGGATTATGCCAAGACTGGCACGCTACGCACGAATTTTCTGACTATCGATTTGTGCTGGCGACGGCGCGCCCAAGGGGGGCCGGATAAGCTCTGGGGCCGCAATTTGGGTATCCCGCGCCGCTTACGGCGCGCGCCGGGATGCGGGGGCGTTGCGCCCCCACTGCCAGGAATGAGGCGGTCAGACCATGCCGTCGTCGGCGGTGATGACGGCCCCATTGATGAACTGCGACTGGTCGGATGCCAGCAGCAGCAACAGGCCGTCGAGGTCCTCGGGCTTGCCCAGGCGCTTGCGCGGCAGCATCTGGATCAGCTTCTGCCCGGCGTCCGAGTCCCAGTGGTGGTGGTTGATATCGGTGTCGATATAACCCGGGCAGATGGCGTTGGTATTGATGCCGTGGCGCGCCCATTCCAGCGCCATGGCCTTGGTCATGTGCACCACGGCGGCCTTGCTCATGCAATAGACGCCGATCTGCGACAGCACCTTGAGCCCGGCCACCGAGGCAATATTGACGATGCGCGCCTGCGGCAGCGGGCTGCCGTTGCGCTCGGCGCCCTTGGCGCGCGCGATCATGCGCTTGGCCACTTCCTGGGCGACGAAAAAGGCGCCGCGGGTATTGGTGTCGAAGACGAAATCGAAATCGTCGGGAGTCACGTCGGTCAGCTTCTGCGTGGTCGACACGCCGGAGTTGTTGACCAGGATGTCGATCGAGCCGGCTTCCGTCTCGGCGTGCGCCACGGCGGCGCGGATGCTGTCCGGGTCGGTGACGTCCAGGCGCACCACGTGGGCGCTGCCGCCCTCGGCCTCGATGGCCGCGCGCAGCTCCTTGAGCCGCTCGCTGCGGCGCGAGGCCAGCACCACCTTGGCTCCGGCGGCGGCCAGCACCGTGGCGAAACGCGAGCCCAGCCCGCTTGAAGCGCCGGTGACCAGCGCGACCTTGCCTTCCAGATTGATCGACAAACCCATGATGACCTCTTGTGCGGGAGCCCCTCCGGCCTGTTCGGGAGCAGAAGGCAGCATATCAGAAAAAAGAACGACCGTTCCAAAAAAATCCTTGCCTGTGGGTGGCGAGTCCCGGACAATGCCGGAGATTCTAAGAACTTGGCCAGCAAAGGGAAAGAGGGAAAACGCGCGTTCCGGCAGCCTTCGGGCGCCGTTCGGGCGGCGTTCAAGACCGAAACGCCGACAACTCCCTTCCCGCGGGCTCCTGTCCGCGCACCGGGCCGGGTTCTCAGCAGAACGATCACCGCATTTCCCACAATCGCAAGCAAGCAGCAAAGAAATAGAGGGTTAGAGACAATGGATCAGCAACAGCTCCTGGAGCAGTTCGGCCCGCGCGAAGCCATGGAATACGATGTGGTCATCGTCGGCGGCGGCCCCGCCGGCCTGGCCACCGCCATCCGCCTCAAGCAACTCGCGCAGGAGAAAGGCGCCGACGTCAACGTGTGCGTACTGGAAAAGGGCTCCGAGCCCGGCGCCCACATCCTGTCGGGCGCCATCATGGATCCGCGCGCCCTCAACGAGCTGATCCCGAACTGGAAGGAACTGGGCGCGCCGCTGAACCAGGCCGTGACCGAAGACAAGTTCCTGTTCCTGAACCAGTCCGGCTCCAAGGGCACGCCGCCCGCGCTGCTGCCCGAGTGCTTCCACAACGAAGGCAACTACATCATCAGCCTGTCGAACTTCGTGCGCTGGCTGGGCCAGCAGGCCGAGGCGCTGGGTGTTGAGATCTTCCCGGGCTTCCCCGCCGCCGAGGTGCTCTACAACGAAGACGGCTCGGTCAAGGGCGTGGCCACCGGCAACATGGGCATCAACAAGGAAGGCGAGCCCACCGAGAATTTCCAGCTGGGCATGGAGCTGCATGCCAGGTACACCATCTTCGCCGAAGGCGCGCGCGGCCACCTGGGCAAGCAGCTGATCGCCAAGTTCGGCCTGGATACCGGCAAGGATCCGCAGAGCTACGGCATCGGCCTGAAGGAACTGTGGGAAATCGACCCCGCCAAACACAAGCCCGGCCTGGTGGTGCACACCGCCGGCTGGCCGCTGGATCCGGCCACCTACGGCGGCTCGTTCCTGTACCACATGGAAGACAACAAGGTCGCGGTCGGCTTTGTGGTCGGCCTGGACTACACCAACCCGTGGCTGTCGCCGTTCGAGGAGTTCCAGCGCTTCAAGACGCACCCGGAAATCCGCCAGTACTTCGAGGGCGGCAAGCGCCTTTCCTACGGCGCGCGCGCCATCACCGCCGGCGGCCTGCTGTCACTGCCCAAGACCGTGTTCCCGGGCGGCGCGCTGGTTGGCTGCGACGCCGGCTACCTGAACGCCTCGCGCATCAAGGGCAGCCATGCCGCCATCAAGACCGGCATGCTGGCCGCCGAGGCCGCCTATGACGCGCTGCAGGCCGGCCGCCAGCACGACGAGCTGACCGCCTACCCGGCCGCGTTCGAGCAGAGCTGGCTGCACAAGGAACTGCTGCAGGCCAAGAACTTCAAGCAGTGGTTCAAGAAGGGCCGCACCACCGCCACGCTGATGACCGGCATCGAGCAATGGCTGCTGCCCAAGCTGGGCATCCGCAACCCGCCGTGGACCATCCACCGCGTGAAGCCGGACCACGTGTACCTGAAGCCGGCCGCCGAGTGCCAGAAGATCGAGTACCCGAAGCCGGACGGCAAGCTGACCTTCGACCGCCTGAGCTCGGTGTTCATCAGCAACACCAACCACGAAGAAAACCAGCCGGCGCACCTGACGCTCAAGGACGCCAGCGTGCCGGTCAACATCAACTGGGACAAGTACGCCGGCCCGGAGTCGCGCTATTGCCCGGCAGGTGTGTATGAGTTCGTGCAGGACGAGACGTCGGGCAAGGAACGCCTGCAGATCAACGCGCAGAACTGCGTGCACTGCAAGACCTGCGACATCAAGGACCCGACCCAGAACATCGTCTGGGTGACGCCGGAAGGCGGCGGCGGCCCGAACTACGTCGGCATGTAAGCCTGGCGCGCCAGCGGCAGGCATGTGAAAACGGCACCGGAAACCCAGTGCCGTTTTTGCATCCGCGGCCGGTAGCGCTGGCGCGTGGAGACAATCAGAACATAGGCGGGATGCCGCTAAACGGCCGCGACAGCCGCGGGCTGCAGGGGCATGCGGGTGCTGGACAGCAGCTGTTCGTAGATATAGCACTGCAGCAGCGTCAGCTCGCGCTCGGCCAGCACATCGAAGGCCACGCCGAAGGCAGGGAAGTCGGCGTCGTCGCTGGCCGCGCCAGGCGCGGCGACACGGACCCAGCCATCGATGGTGACCTCGCTGTCCAGTGACGCCGTCCGCAGCTGGAAGCGCAGCCGCACGCGGCTGCCCGGCGCGGGCGCCGGTGCGGTGGTCTGCACCAGTGCGCCGCCGGTGCTGAGGTCTGACAGCAGCGCCAGGCGCGCCGCACCGGTGTCGATGGCTTCGTCATCGCCGGGCTCGGTCAGGTAGGCCGCCAGCCGGGTGGGCACGCGCGCCGCCTTGCGCACCGGCGTGGCATGCTGCTGCACCGGCGCCGACAGCACCAGGTAGCGGAACGGGCTGCGGCACACGGCGGTGATGGTCGAGGTGAAGCTGTGGATGGCCTGCCCCGAGAAGCCGCGCAGCAGCACAGCATCGCCTGCCTTCAGCGGCAGGTCGCGCCCACCAAGCTGCGGCCAGGTGACAAAGAGGCCCTGCTCGATAAAGCCGATCAGCCGGCTGGCGGCCGGGCGCGCGGCCTCGCCGTCGAGCTTGATATGCAGCAGAGTGCCGACCTGCAGGCCGAGCGGCCCGGTACTTGGACGCAACTCGTCATCGGCATCGTCGCCGCCATCTTCGCGGCAGACCACGCCGTGGCGGAACACCAGCGCCAGGTCGCGTTCATCGGGAATGACGTTGCCGCTGCCGAGCACCAGATTGCCCTCGCCATCAAGCAGCGACCAGGGCAGCGGGTATCCGACGGGAAGATCGTTAGGTGTGAGCTGGATCATGGCTGTTCGCGGTAGGCCCCGGGGTGGACGCCACGGGGCATGTCAAGCCCTGGGCGGAGCCGACGCGCAGGATCCGCCACCTGTATTGGGTTTCTATCGGCGCCGGCGCGGCGAAATTAAGTGCGCGATGATTGACCGAGGCCGCATGTGTAGCATTCGCTCCCTGCGGAAACCTTGACGCGCCGCAAAGTTATGGCCAGAATCACCAAAAGCTGTCTGACAGCCTGACACATCGAGCCATGACCATCCTGCCCCGCCCGGCCTCGCTGGCCAGCCGCATTGCCCAGACCCTGCACGACGACATCCTCGCCGGCCGCTACCGCGCGGGCGCGCGCCTGCCGGCGGAAGCGAGCCTGGCCGATACCTTCGGCGTGAGCCGGCCGATCGTGCGCGAGGCCATCGCCCAGCTGAAGGCCGATGGCGTGCTGGTGACACGCAAGGGCTCGGGCGCTTATGTGTCCGAGACACCGGGCGGCCAGGCCTGGCGCGTGGCCAGCGAGCCCGACGGCGGCCCGACGCTGTTGCAGCTGTTCGAGCTGCGCCGGGTGGTGGAAACCGCCTGCGCCGAAATGGCCGCGCAGCGGCGCACCGGTTCCGATATCGACGCCATCCGTGCCGCGCTCGCGGTGATGCAGGCTCAAGCCGACGGCCACGGCGACATGCCCAGTGCGGCCGCGGCCGACATGGCCTTCCACCGTGCCATTGCCGAGGCCGCGCACAACCCCTGCTTTACCGGCCTCACCGATTTCGTCAGCCAGCAGATGCTGGCCGCGCGCCAGCGTGCCTGGGAGAACACCGCGCGGCTGAGCGCGACAACCGGCGTGCCGCGCGCCGCCGACCAGGAACATGCGGCGCTGGCCGAAGCCATTGCCGCCGGCGACGCCGCGGCAGCGCGCCATGCCGCGCAGCGCCACCTTGCGGCCGCCGCCGCACGCCTGGGCCTGCCGGCCTGAGCCCCGAACACACAGGACATTGGAGCAAGGAACAACCATGGAACAAGTGGATTGCGTCGTCATCGGCGCCGGCGTGGTGGGACTGGCCGCGGCACGCGCGCTCGCGCTGCAGGGCCGTGAAGTGATCATCCTGGAAGCCGAGAATGCCTTCGGCACCATCACCAGCGCGCGCAACAGCGAGGTCATCCACGCCGGCATCTACTACCCCGCCGGCTCGCTCAAGGCGCAGCTGTGCGTGCGCGGCAAGGCCATGCTGTACGACTACTGCGCCAGCCACCATGTGGCGCACCAGCGCTGCGGCAAGCTGATCGTGGCCACCAGCGAGGCCCAGGTGGCCACGCTCGAAGGCATCCGCGCTAAGGCGGCGGCCAACGGCGTCGACGACCTGCGCCTGATCAGCCGCGCCGAGGCGCAGGCGCTGGAGCCGCAACTGCAATGCCATGCCGCGCTGCTGTCGCCGTCGACCGGCATCGTCGACAGCCACGGCCTGATGACCGCGCTGCTGGGCGACGCGGAAAACGCCGGCGCAATGCTGGCAGTGCAGTCGCCGGTGCTGGGCGGCGCGGTGACGCCGGACGGGATCCGGCTGGAGATCGGCAGCGAGGAAGGCAGCGCCACCACGCTGCTGGCGCGCACCGTGGTGAACTCAGCCGGGCTGACCGCGCCGGAACTGGCGCGCCGCATCGAGGGCATGCCCGAAGCCCATATCCCGCCGCAGTACTACGCCAAGGGCTGCTATTTCACGCTGGCCGGGCGCGCGCCGTTCTCACGGCTGATCTACCCGGTGCCCGAGGCCGCCGGGCTGGGCGTGCACCTGACCCTAGACCTGGGCGGCCAGGCGCGCTTCGGCCCCAATGTGCGCTGGATCGACGAGATCGAATATGGCGTGGACCCGGCCGATGCCGACGGCTTCTATGACGAGGTGCGCCGCTACTGGCCGGGGCTGGCCGACGGCGCGCTGCAGCCGGGATATGCCGGCATCCGCCCCAAGATCAGCGGCCCGCGTGAAGCGGCGGCGGACTTCCGCATCGACGGCCCCGCCGCGCATGGCGTGCCGGGGCTGGTTCACCTGTTCGGCATCGAGTCGCCGGGGCTGACCTCGTCGCTGGCCATCGCCGAACGGGTCTGCGCGGTGCTGGCCTGAACGGCGTCATCGCCTTCCGCGCGGAAGCTCATCACGGCACAGACCGCGCCGGCGGCCGCCGCAATGGCGGCCAGCCCGAAGGTATGCTCCGGCGCCAGCGCGTTCCAGGTCCAGCCCATCGCCAGCCCGCCCAGCGTGCCGCCGACGCCGTAGGAAATGCCCGTGTACAGCGCCTGCCCGCGCCCCTGCAGCGGCCCGGCAAACCATGTTTGCAGCCGCTTCAGGCTGGCGCTGTGATGCGCGGCGAAGGTGGCGGCGTGCAGCACCTGCACCAGCGCCATCAGCCACGCAATCTGCGCGAAGTAGCCGGTCAGGCCGAAGCGCAGCGCCGCCAGAACGAAGGTGCCGGCCAGGATGGTGCGCAGCGCGTAGCGCGCGAACAGCAGGCCCTGGTAGTAGAAGAAGACGATCTCGGCGACCACGCCGATGGTCCACATCACGCCGATGGCGAACTTGCTGTAGCCGAGCTTGGCCAGCCACAGCGAATAGAACACATAGAGCGCGGCGTGCGCGAACATCATCAGGAAGGCTGAGGCCAGGAACCAGGCCACGTCGGGCCGGCGCAGCAGCGGCAAGGCGCGCGGCGGTGCCGTGCGCGGACCTTCGTCGGCGGCGTCGCGCATACTCAGCACCACCCCGGCCAGGATCGCCAGCAGCGTGCTGGCCACCCACGGGAAGGCGCGCATGCCGACTGCCTCGAACAGCGCCCCGCCCGCCAGCACCGCGCCGATGAAGCCGACCGAGCCGAACATGCGGATGCGGCCGTAGCTATGGTCGAAGGCGCCGTAGCGGCGCAGCGTGGAGATGGTCAGGGCATCGCCCAGCGGCGACATTGCGCTGGTCAGGAGGCTCAGCGTCAGCATCATCGCCATCATGCCGCCGTAGCTGCCGACGCCCGGCAGCATCAGGAAGGCCAGCAACGAGGTGAACGCGCTCACGCGCAGGATGCGCACGCGCGTGTGCATCACGTCGGACAGCCAGCCCCACAGATAGGGCCCGACGATGCGGCTGACCTGGAAGCTCGCCATCAGCACGCCGATCTGCACCGGGTTGAAGCCGCGGTCGGCGAAATACAGGCTGACGTAGGGCGAGATCAGGCCGACGTAGCCGTAGTAGCCAAGGTAGAAGAGCCCGAAACGCGCGTAGTCCGGGCGGCCGGCGCCGCTGGCGCCGCCCTCGCCGCCCGCTGGGTGCGGCGTCAACTCAACGGGTCTGGCCGGCCTGCGCGGGGATGCGCGGCGTTTCGACCCTGACGTCGCCGCACTGGGCGCGGTGGCGCAGCGCGTGGTCGATCAGCACCAGCGCCAGCATGGCCTCGGCGATCGGCGTGGCGCGGATGCCCACGCAGGGGTCGTGGCGGCCGAAAGTCTCGACGGTGGCGGCGTTGCCGGCCTTGTCGATCGATTCGCGCGGGGTACGGATCGAGGAAGTCGGCTTGATTGCCAGCGACACGGTCACATCCTGGCCGGTGGAGATCCCGCCCAGCACGCCGCCGGCGTTGTTGGTGCGGAAGCCCCCGGCGGTCAGCTCGTCGCCATGGACGCTGCCGCGCTGGGCCACGCTGTCGAAGCCGGCGCCGATCTCCACGCCCTTGACCGCGTTGATGCCCATCATGGCGTGGGCGATATCGGCGTCGAGCTTGTCGAAGAGCGGCTCGCCCAGGCCCACCGGTACATTGCTGGCCACCACCTCGATGCGCGCGCCGACGGAGTCGCCGTCGCGGCGCAGCGCGTCCATATAGGTTTCCAGCTCGGGAATGATGTCGGCATTGGCCGCGAAGAACGGGTTCTCGGGCACTTGCGACCAGTCCGTGAACGGCACGGCGATCTCGCCCAGCTGCGACATATAGCCCCGGATCTCGGTGCCGTACTGTTCGCGCAGCCACTTCTTGGCCACGGCACCGGCCGCCACCACCGGCGCGGTCAGGCGCGCCGACGAGCGGCCGCCGCCGCGATGGTCGCGGATGCCGTATTTCTGCCAGTAGGTGTAGTCGGCATGGCCCGGGCGGAAGGTCTCGACGATATTGCCGTAGTCCTTGCTGCGCTGGTCGGTATTGCGGATCAGCAGGCAGATCGGAGTGCCGGTGGTCTTGCCCTCGAACACGCCGGACAGGATCTCGACCTGGTCGGCTTCCTGGCGTTGCGTGACGTGGCGCGAGGTGCCCGGCCGGCGACGGTCCAGGTCGCCCTGGATGTCGGCCTCGGTCAGCGCCATGCCCGGCGGGCAGCCGTCCACCACCGCGCCGATGGCGGGCCCGTGCGATTCGCCGAAGGTGGTCACAGTGAAAAGCAGGCCAAGGGTGTTGCCGGACATGATGGAAACCGCACAGGAATTGGGGACGGCCTCCATTGTAAGGCCAATGCCGCCCCGCTGGCGGCCCGGCGGGTTCAGGCGGCCGCGCTTTGCGCCACCAGATCCGGGTAGAACTCGGCGCGCATCCGCGCCATATAGGCCACCAGGTTGGCATGGCCCTCCGCCGCGGTGCGGATCGGGGTGTCGAATACGGGGCACAGCAGGCTGCCGGCGAAGGCAAACAGCGTGGCGTCGGCCCCGCATGGCAGGTTGCCCATCAGGTAGGGCTTGTCGCCGAGGATGTCGGCGATCGAGGTCACGCCCTTGCTGGCCAGCGCCACCAGGTCCTCCTCGCTATGGCGGCCCAGGCCCTGCCCCCACAGCGTCTTGCGCACCTTGTAGCGCACCAGGCGCTCGGCTAGGCCGCGCACCGGCGCCGGCACGCCGCGGAAGAACTGGGCCGGCCCCTTGTCGAAATTGGCCTGGTCCAGCCAGCGCACCCGCGCCACCGCCCAGTACAGGTGGTCTTCCATCAGCTTCTCGGCGGCCCAGGCGATACCGCGCTCGGCCGCGCTCAGGCCGGCGTCGAAGTCGATGTGGTAGGTCTTCTCGATATGCCAGCGGATCATGGTGGAATCCGCCACGATCCGGCCCATGTCGTCCAGGTAGGGCAGCTTGCCCTTGGGCGCGCGCCGCAGGCTGCCGCGCCGCGCCTGGTAAGGCAGGCCCGCCAGCTTGAGCAGCATCTCGGCCTTGGTGACGAAGGGGCTGGCGTCGGGCAGCCCGAAGGCAGGGCCAAAGGTGTAGAGCGTAATCATCGTCGATTCGGTTTGCACACCATGGAATTAACGCCAGTCGCCGCGCAGGGCCTGCACCATCTGCTGCAGCCCCTCGGGCGTGGCGGCCTCGGGCGGCACCGGCTCGCCCACCACCAGTTCCAGCCGGTTCAGGATGCCGCGCCGGAACGGCCGCGACATCGCCGGGGCGCCCTTGCGCGAGAAGAAGCTGCCCCACAGCCCGCGCAGCGCCATCGGCACCACCGGCACCGGCGTGCGCTGGATGATCTGCTGCACGCCCTGCTTGAACGGGTTGATGTCGCCGGTCGCGGTGATCTTGCCTTCCGGGAAGATGCAGACCAGGTCGCCCTCTTCCAATGCTTGCGCCACACTGTCATAGGCGCGCTTGAGCATGTCCGGATTCTCATGCGCCGGCGCGATCGGGATCGCGCGGGCCTGGCGGAAGAACCACGACAGCAGCGGCACCTTGAAGATATTGTGGTCCATCACAAAGCGCACCGGGCGCGGGCTGCAGGCCATCAGCACCACCGCGTCGGCAAAGCTGACGTGGTTGCAGACCAGCACTGCCGGGCCGTCGGCGGGGATGCGCTCGGCATTGACGCGGCGCAGCCGGTAGACGGTATGGACCAGGATCCACGCGATGAAGCGCAGCAGGAATTCCGGCACCAGCGAGTAGATATAGACCGCCACCGCCGCATTGAGCAGCCCCACCACCAGGAACAGGTGCGGGATGCTGTAGCCGGCCTGCGTCATGGCCACACCCAGCAGCGAGGCGGCAATCATGAAGAAGCTGTTCAGGATGTTGTTGGCGGCAATGATGCGGGCGCGGTGCGTGGGCGCGCTGCGGCTCTGGATCAGCGCGTACAGCGGCACGCTGTAGAAGCCGCCGAACATGGCCAGCAGAAACAGGTCGGCCAGCACTCGCCAGTGGTGCGGCTCGGCCAGGAAGCCGCCGAGGCCGCTGAGCGCCGCCGGCGGCTGCCCGTGGCTGGCAAAGTACAGGTCGACCGCGAACACGGTCATGCCGATCGATCCGAACGGCACCAGGCCGATCTCGACATGGCGCCCGGACAAGCGCTCGCACAGCAGCGAACCGGTGCCGATGCCCACCGAGAACACCGCCAGCAGCAGCGTCACCACGTTCTGGTCGCCGCCCAGCACATCCTTGGCATAGCTGAAGAATGAGGTCAGGAAGGTGGCGCCCAGGAACCACAGCCACGAGATGCCCAGCAGGCTCAGGAATACCGTGCGATTGCCGCGCGCCAGCACCAGGTTGCGCCAGGTCTCGGAGAACGGGTTCCAGTTGATGCGCAGGTCCGGCTGCGGCGCCGGCGAGGCCGGGATGCGGCCCGACACCAGCCGACCCGCCACGGCAAGGGCCACGCACACCGCGCCTACATACATCGGCCCCACGATGGTGCCGCCCTGTTGCAGCCCGGCCAGTTCGCCGCCGATCAGGGTCCCGATCAGGATCGCGACAAAGGTGCCCATCTCGACCATGCCGTTGCCGCCGACCAGCTCGCTTTCATCGAGGTGCTGCGGCAGGTAGGCGAACTTGACGGGCCCGAACAGCGTGGAATGCAGCCCCATCAGGAAGGTGCCGGTGTACAGCAGCGGCGCGCTGTGCCAGGTAAAGCCGGCCAGGCCAAGCAACATGATGGCGATTTCCAGCGACTTGACCAGCCGGATCAGGCGCGACTTCTCCAGCTTGTCAGCGATCTGCCCGCTGGTGGCCGAGAACAGCACGAACGGCGCGATAAAGATGGCCGAGATCAGGAAGGCCGCGCTGCGCGCGTCCACGCCCTCGAACAGCGCCGTGTGGTAGGTCACCAGCGAGGTGAAGGCGACCTTGAAGAGGTTGTCGTTCATCGCCCCCAGGAACTGGGTCCAGAAGAACGGGGCGAAGCGGCGCAGGCCGAGCAGTCGGAACTGGCTGTGTTGGCTCATGGATGGGCCGGTCGGTCCGGGCGACCGCCGCGCAAATGGGAACGCCGGCAAGTTTGCCGGAGCCGGCGCCCGGCCGCCACCCCGCCACGACTGCGGGGCGTCAATCGAGGGAATTTTCGAAGCAATCCTCAGCCCGGAATGCCCGGGCGGACTGGCAAGGTCACTCGGCGCGCTCTTCCGGCCAGTCGCGGATATAGGCCTTGAGCATCTTGTTCTCGAAGCTCTGGTCCTCGACCACGGCCTTGGCGACGTCGTAGAAGGAGATCACGCCCATCAGCGTGCGGTTGTCGAGCACCGGCAGGTAACGCGTGTGACGTTCCAGCATCATGCGGCGGACCTCGTTGACGTCGGTCTCCATGGTGCAGGTCAGCGGCGCATCGTCCATCACCTTGCGGATGCTGGTGGTGCCGACGTTGCCGTGATTGCGGGCGAGCGTCTCGATAATCTCGCGGAAGGTCAGCATGCCGACCAGGTCGCCGTACTCCATCACCACCAGCGAGCCGATATCGTGCTCGGCCATGGTGTGGACGGCTACCAGCAAGGAGGTGTCAGGCGTCACGGTATAGAGCGTATTGCCCTTGATCTGGAGGATGTCGCTGACTTTCATGTTGGTCTCCGCTGCCTGCGCTCAAACTGAGCTGAAACTGAGGGCATCGCTCCGGCCAGGGGGCACAGGCGGCGATACCGGTCGTTTTGTTATCTGTCTATGGGTGTGCGGGCACTGTCTGCCCATTGGCCGATCCTAGCCCAAACCCGCCGTCAAAGTAAAGCGGGGGGCCGGTTTGCGGGCGGCGGCAGGGCGTGGGCGGGCGCACGGTGCTACGATGCTGGCCGGAGACAACTCAAGGCCCACCGACCATGTCCGGAACCCGCTTCGACACGCTGGCGCTGCACGCCGGCGCCGCACCAGACCCCGCCACCGGGGCCCGCGCCACTCCCATCCACCTGACCACTTCCTTCGTGTTCCGCGACAGCGAGCACGCCGCGTCGCTGTTCAACATGGAGCGCGCGGGGCACGTCTACTCGCGCATTTCCAACCCCACCGTGGCCGTGCTGGAAGAGCGCATCGCCGCGCTGGAGAACGGCGCCGGCGCCATCGCCACGGCCTCGGGCCAGGCCGCGCTGCACCTGGCGGTGGCCACGCTGATGGGCGCGGGCTCGCATGTGGTGGCCTCGTCGGCGCTGTACGGCGGCTCGCACAACCTGCTGCACTACACGCTGCGCCGCTTCGGCATCGAGACCACCTTCGTCAAGGCGCGCGACATCGACGCCTGGCGCGCCGCGATCCGCCCCAACACCCGGCTGCTGTTCGGCGAGACCCTGGGCAACCCGGGGCTGGACGTGCTGGACATTCCCACCCTCGCGCAACTGGGCCAGGACAACGGCATCCCGCTGCTGGTGGATTCCACCTTCACCACGCCGTACCTGCTGCGCCCGTTCGACCACGGCGCCGGCCTGCTCTACCACTCGGCCACCAAGTTCCTGGGCGGCCACGGCACCACCATCGGCGGCGTGCTGGTCGAAGGCGGCACCTTCGACTTCGAGGCCTCGGGGCGCTTCCCCGAGCTGTCCGAGCCGTACGAGGGCTTCCACAACATGGTGTTCACCGAGGAAAGCACCGTAGCGCCCTTCCTGCTGCGCGCGCGCCGCGAGGGCCTGCGCGACTTCGGCGCCTGCATGAACCCGATGGCCGCCTGGCAGCTGCTGCAGGGCGTCGAGACACTGCCGCTGCGCATGAGCCGCCATGTCGACAACACCCGCAAGGTGGTGCAGTTCCTGGTGTCGCACCCGATGGTGGAATCGGTGTCGTATCCGGAACTGGAATCGCACCCCGACTATGAACTGGCCAAGCGCCTGCTGCCGCGCGGCTGCGGCGCGGTGTTCAGCTTCAACCTGAAGGGCAACCGCATGGCCGGCCAGCGCTTTATCGAGAGCATGTCGCTGTTCTCGCACCTGGCCAACGTGGGCGACGCACGCTCGCTGGTGATCCACCCGGCCTCGACCACGCACTTCCGCATGGACGCCGCGGCGCTGCAGTCGGCCGGCATCACCGAAGGCACGATCCGGCTGTCGATCGGACTGGAAGACCCGGATGACCTGATCGACGATCTCAAGCGCGGCCTGAAGGCAGCCGAGAAGGCCATGGGCGCAGGTGCTGGCAACAAGGGAGGGCAAGCCTGATGGAACTGAACGTTGCAGGCCAGCCGGCCTACGCCTATACCGGCGGCAAACCCTTCGATCCGGCCCTGCCCTGTGCCGTGTTTGTCCACGGCGCGCAGAATGACCACAGCGTGTGGGCCCTGCAGACGCGCTGGTTCGCCAACCACGGTTTCTCGGTGCTGGCGGTGGACCTGCCGGGCCACAACCGCAGCAAGGGCGCGCCGCTGACCACTGTCGAAGCGATGGCCGACTGGGTCATGGCCCTGGTGGCGGCCGCCGGCGTGAAAGCGCCGGCCTTCGTCTTCGGCCACAGCATGGGCTCGCTGATCGCGCTGGAATGCGCGGCGCGGCATGCGCAGGCGGTGCGCGGCATCGGCCTGCTGGCCACGGCCTACCCGATGAAGGTTTCGGACGCGCTGCTGGACGCCTCGCTCAACCGAGAGGACGAGGCCATCGCCATGGTCAACGCCTGGTCGCATTCGAGCCTGGCCAACAAGCCGTCTTCGCCCGGGCCGGGCGCGTGGATGCATGGCGGCAGCCAGCGGCTGATGGAGCGCGTGTCGCGCAACAACCCGCAGGCCCATGTGTTCCACAATGACTTCTCGGCCTGCAACGCCTACGCCCATGGGGAGGAGGCCGCAGCCGCGGTCGCCTGCCCGGCGCTGTTCATCACCGGCACCAAGGACATGATGACGTCGCCCAAGGCGGCCCAGGCGCTGGCCGGCAAGATGGCCAAGGCGAGCCTGGTGACGGTGCCCTGCGGGCATGCGTTGATGGGGGAGCGCCCGGATGAAGTGCTGGACGCGCTTGCGGCTTTTGCACGCAAGGTGGTGGCAGCGGGCTAAGTCAGGCCCCGGGTGGCTGGCCGGCTCCGCCGGCAGCCACCCTCCCTACACCTCGGCGCAGAAGGTCTACACTGCACAAAACAAGACCTGCCGGAGACAGCCATGGCCCACGCCCGCGTGCGCGAGTTCGAGAATTTCGCGGCTTTCTATCCCTATTACCTGAGTGAACACCAGGACCGGACCTGCCGGCGGCTGCATTTTGTCGGGTCGACGGTGGCGTTGCTGTGCCTGGTGGCAATGGTTGTTACCGGCAATGCGTGGTGGCTGCTCGCCGCGGTGGTGGCTGGCTATGCCTTTGCGTGGGTCGGGCACTTTTGGTTCGAGAAGAACCGGCCGGCTACGTTTCGGCATCCGGTTTATAGCCTGATGGGGGATTGGGTGATGTATGGGGATATCTGGCGGGGGAGGATTCCGTTTTGAGGGGGGGTGGTTGTTTGGGTGGGGACCAACGAGCCCCCCAGAAAAACTCAAACCTGCCCATGCCACCCCGGCGGCACCACCTCCAGCGTCCGCCTCTGCCCCGCCCCATTCCCATCCCCCGCCGGAGGCAAATCCACCGGCTGCAGCCGGAACACCGCCTCCAGCGTCTGATCGAGCTGCGGATTATCCAGGATCGACTTGAGCGCATCAGCCCCCCGCAGTTCCTGCGCCAGCGCCGTGCGCGGCAACCGCGGCAGGTTCAGCACCAGGCGGTCATGCAGCGTGCGCAGCGTCACCTGCGACGGATCGCACAGCAGCGCCCAGTGAGCCTGACCACGCTCCTGCTGCAGGCGCCCGATCAGATGCATGGCCTTGAGCTTGCCGAGCAGCCCCGCGAGGTAATCGGCCTCGACCCGCAGCTTGCGGCTCAGGTCCAGCTCACCGACGCTGCGCGGCACTTCGTCGCGGGCGCGGTAGAGCAGCAGCAGCACGCCCAACGCATCGAAGAACTCGCTGCCGGCAAAGGTGCGGCGGCGCCAGTAGCCCTGACGGATCACCGGCAGGTTGGCGGCGATGGTGGCGCCCAGCAGCGTCACCAGCCAGCTCAGGTAGATCCACAGCAGGAAGATCGGCAGCGCCGCAAAGGTGCCATAGACCGCCGTGTAAGTCGGGATATGCGTAATGAAGTAGCCGAAGCCGCGCTTGGCGAACTCGAAAGCGATTGCCGCCACCAGGCCCGCCACGATGGCATCGCGCCACTCCACATAGGCATTGGGCACGGCCGTGTACAGGAAGGCAAAGGCCAGCGCCGACAGCAGCACCGGCGCCGCGCCCACCAGCAGCCCAAGCCCCACCGGCATGGTGCCGACATAACCCGCCGAGATCGAGATCAGGTAGGAGCTGATCGACAGGCTTGCGCCGATCAGTACCGGCCCGAAGGTCAGCACGGCCCAGAACACCAGCACCCGCTGCGCCAGCGGACGCCGCTGCTTGACGCGCCAGATCGCGTTGAGCGCATCTTCCACGGTCAGCATGGTCAGCACCGAGGTGACCATCAGCCCGCCCAGGCCCATCGCGGTCAGCCCGCGCGCGCTCTTGGCGAACATGCCCAGGTAGCGCTGGATCGATTCGCTGACGTTGCCGGGAATCAGGTTCTGAAACAGGAACGCCTCGATGGCGTTGCGGAAGTCGCGGAACACCGGGAACGCAGCCAGCAGCGCGAACGCCACCGTCAGCACCGGCACCACGGCCAGCACGGTGGTGAAGGTCAGGCTGGCCGAGACCTGCGGCAGCCGGTCTTCGCCGGCGCGGCGCAGTGCATAGCGCGTCAGGGCGCGCAGCTTCTGCAGGTTCCATTCCCGGCGCAGTCGGGCGACGCGGGTTCCAATCATGCGCAAACAACCTCCTGGATCTGGTCTGTCGGATCGATGAGCGCCCCCGCTGCACCAGGGGCGCGTGGCCGATGGGAGATGGCGCGGGGGGCGCATCTATAATACGCGCATTGTTTCCGGCATCCGCTGCGCACCGCCCCTCCACCGCCGGCCATCCCGCTCCATGACCGACATCCTTGTCCTGTACTACAGCCGCCACGGCAGCACCCGCAAACTTGCCGAGCTGATCGCCAACGGTATCGACAGCGTCCCCGGCGCCCAGGCCCGGCTGCGCACGGTGCCGCCGGTATCCACCGTCTGCGAGGCCACCGCATCCGATATTCCGGCCGACGGCCCGCCCTATGCCGAGCTGCGCGACCTGGACGAATGCGCCGGCCTGGCGCTGGGCAGCCCCACCCGCTTCGGCAACATGGCCGCGCCGATGAAGTACTTCCTGGACGGCACCGTGGGCCAGTGGCTGTCAGGCGCCCTGACTGGCAAGCCGGCCTGCGTGTTCACCGCCACCGGCAGCCTGCACGGCGGACAGGAAACCACGCTGCTGTCGATGATGCTGCCGCTGCTGCACCACGGCATGCTGATCCTGGGCCTGCCGTATTCGGAGAAGGGCCTGATGACCACCGCCTCGGGCGGCACGCCCTACGGCCCCAGCCACCATGCCCACGGCGACAACCGCGGCCCGGTCACGGAAGACGAATCGGCGCTGGCCATCGCCATGGGCCGGCGGCTGGCGCAGACCGCGCTGCGCCTGGCGGGAGACGCGGCATGACCCCCGTTTCCAACAGCGACCAGGCGCTGCACAGTCCCTGGCTGTTCCGCTTCAGCGTCGGCAGCCTGCTCGCGCTGATGGTGCTGTGCATCGCCTGGGAATGGTTCCTGGCGCCGCTGCGCCCCGGCGGCTCATGGCTGGTCATCAAGTTCCTGCCACTGCTGCTGCCGCTGCGCGGCGTGCTCACGCGCAACCGCTACACCATGCAGTGGTCGTCGATGCTGATCCTGCTGTTCTTCACCGAAGGGATCGTGCGCGCCACCAGCGACCGGGCGCCCTCGTCCACGCTGGCGTGGGTGGAGGTGGCGCTGACACTGGTGTTCTTCACCAGCACCATCCTGTACCTGCGCCCGTACAAGCGCCGCGCCCGCGCGGCCGGCAAGGCGGCCGCGCCCAAGTCCTGACCCCCATCCCGCCATCGCCATGACCTCGCCTCAAGACTCCTTCCTCGCACTGTGCCGTGCCGCGCTCGGTGCGCAGCATGTGCTGACCGACGCGGCCGACAAGGCGCCCTACCTGACCGACTGGCGCAAGCGCTACAGCGGCGAGGCGCTGGCGGTGCTGCGTCCCGGCACCACTGAGGAAGTCGCCGAGGTGGTCCATGCCTGCCATGCGCACAAGATCGCCGTGGTGCCGCAAGGCGGCAACACCGGCCTGTGCGGGGGCGCCACGCCGGTGGCGGGACAGGACCAGGTGGTGGTCTCGCTGCAGCGCCTCGCCCGCATCCGCCAGGTCGATCCGCTCAACAACACCATCACCGTCGAGGCCGGCGTGGTGCTCCAGCACCTGCAGGACGTGGCGCACGAGCACGGCCGGCTGTTTCCGCTGAGCCTGGCGGCCGAGGGCAGCTGCACCATCGGCGGTAACCTGTCGACCAATGCCGGCGGCACCGCGGTGCTGCGCTACGGCAACACGCGCGAGCTGTGCCTGGGGCTGGAAGTGGTGACGCCGTCGGGCGAAATCTGGCACGGCCTGCGCGGCCTGCGCAAGGACAACACCGGCTATGAC
Organism: Cupriavidus sp. LA-1; assembly: GCF_055385985.1. Classification (NCBI taxonomy): domain Bacteria; kingdom Pseudomonadati; phylum Pseudomonadota; class Betaproteobacteria; order Burkholderiales; family Burkholderiaceae; genus Cupriavidus; species Cupriavidus sp. LA-1. The sequence continues at coordinate 2,577,308 of NZ_AP031387.1, forward strand.
CTGCGCGACCTCTTTATCGGCGCCGAAGGCACGCTGGGCATCATCACCGCGGCGGTAATGAAGCTGTTCCCGCCGCCGCGCGCCTCGGTCACGGCGCTGGCCGCGGTGCCGAGTCCGCGCGCGGCGCTGGCGCTGCTGGCCATCGCGCAATCGCACGCGGGCGCCATGCTGACCGGGTTCGAGCTGATGTCCGCGCTCAGCATGACGCTGGTGACGCGGCACTTCCCGCAACTGCGCTACCCGTTCGCTGACATCCACCCGCAGCTGGTGCTGCTGGAACTGTCCGACAGCGAAAGCGAAGCCCATGCGCGCGGCATCTTCGAGACCATGATGTCGACCGCCTTCGACGCCGGCGTGGTGGCCGACGCGGTGGTGGCCGAGTCGGTGCAGCAGTCGCGCGACTTCTGGAACCTGCGCGAGCATATCCCGCTGGCGCAGGTGGAAGACGGCAAGAACATCAAGCACGATATTGCCGTGCCGGTGTCGCGCGTGGCGGACTTTATCGAAACCACCGACGCGCTGCTGCAGAACGCCTTCCCCGGCGCGCGCATGGTGACCTTCGGTCACCTCGGCGACGGCAACCTGCACTACAACGTGTCGCCGCCCGAAGGGGTCGACCATGACGCTTTCCTGGCAAACCAGGACCAGCTCAACCGCATCGTGCACGACAGCGTGCGCTCGCATAATGGCTCGATTTCCGCCGAGCATGGGCTGGGCCAGCTCAAGCGCGTGGAAAACCAGCTATACAAGAGCGAAGTCGAGCTGGCGATGATGCGCGCGATCAAGGGCGCGCTCGATCCGATGGGGCTGATGAATCCCGGCAAGGTGATCTGAGCGCACGCCCCGATCATCTTCCCAGTTCGGCGCGGATATATGCCGCCACGTTCTCCAGCAGCGCGTCGAGATGGCCGCGCAGCACCGCATAGCCCGCATGCTGCGCCAGCGTTGCCTCGTCCATATACAGCGCGCGGTTGATCTCGATCTGCAGGCTGTGGCGTCCTTGCGCCGGGTCGGCGTAGGCGCGGATCAGTTCCGCCCCCTTGTACGGCCAGTTGATGCCTACCCGGTAGCCGAAGCCCCTCAGGCACTGCGCCACCAGGTCGATGAACGCGTCCGAGCAGGTGACGCCGTCGCCGTTGCTGATCACAAAATCCGGCCGCTCCGCACCGCTGTCCACGTTCATCGCATTGCCGCGCGACTTCATCGAATGGCAGTCGATGTGCCACACCGAGCCCGCACGCGCGTGATGCTGCGCCAGCAGGCCAGACAACGCGGCGTGGTAGGGATCGTAGTAGGTCTTCACCAGGTGCTCCGCCATCTCGGGCGACAGCGGCGCGGCGTAGACCGGCACGCCCGGCAGCGCCAGCCGGCGCAGCACGCCCATGCCGCGCGCGGCCTTGTCGCTGGGCCGCACGGCATAGGGCATGGTGCCGTCGATCAGCGCGGGATCGATATCGTCGCGGGCGCGGTTGACATCGACCAGCCAGCGCGGAAAGCCCGCGCACAGCAGCGTGCCGCCCACCATCGGCGCATGCGCGAAGAGCTGGTCGACGTAGGCGTCCCAGCCCGTCAGCAGGGCTTCGGGGGGCGCGGCCAGCGGCAGGGTCTCGGCATGCGCCAGGCCGCTGTGCGGGGAGTCCACCACCAGCGGCAAGGCCGCGCCAGCAGGTTCAGTCAGCGAATAAGGAAGAGCCATTATCAGAATTTGTGCTGGATGCCGATGCCCACCGTGGTCACGGTATCGCCGGCCTGGTGCGAGTTGGGATCCTCGCGGTCAAAGAAAACGTAGGGCATGGTGCGCTTGCTCAGGCTGTAGCCGTAGGCGGCCTGCACCTTCTTGAGCCGGCCCTGCGGGTCGCGCTGCACCGCGCGCTCCATGTAGTTCACGGTGAGCTTGTGGGCGCCATAGGGCACGGTGAAGCCGACCAGCCAGTACGGCACGTCGGTACGCGTGGTGGCAGTGCTGACGTAGCGGTCGCGCCCATAGATGCCGTAGAGATTGACCACGGTGAAGTCGTACGAAGCCACCGCCTGCACCTTGTCGCGGAAGTCGTTGGCCACCAGTCCGCCGGTCTTGGCATCGCGCGAATAGCCCACGCCGGCGGCAAAGTTGCCGGCGGCGTAGTTCAGGCCAAGGTCGTACTGCCGGAAATCGTCTTCCGCCTTCACCGGGGACTTGGCGTTGGGCGTGGCCGGATCGGGCCCCGCCAGGTTCACCCGCGCGCGCAAGGAAAAGCCGCCGAAGTCCGGCGTCACATAGCCCAGCGCATTCGACACGCGGTTGCGCGCGTTCAGCACCTTGGTGCCGATGGCGGTGGCGCCGGCATCATGGATGGCGAAGTCGATGTTCTGCGTCACCTGCGAATAGATCGGCGACCCCACGATCGCCGCTGAATCCAGCCGCCCCAGTGCTATCGCGCCGAAGCCGCCCTCCAGGCCGACAAAGGCATTGCGGAACTGCGGGTTGGTGGCCATGCCGGTATCGGCGAAAAACCCTTGCTCCAGCCCGAACGCGGCGCGCAGCCCGCCGCCCAGATCTTCGCTGCCGCGCATGCCCCAGCGCGAGGCGTTGTCGGTCATTTGCGTGACCCGGCCGTCCGGCCCCTTCTGGTATTCGATATCAGTGTCGATGCGGCCGTACAGCGTCACCGATGCGTCGGCCGCCGCCGACAGCATCGCCAGCGCGCCGCCGATGCAGGCGCGTCCGAACGCGCTCCTGGTCTGGATACCCTTCATGCTTCTGCTCCCTCTCTTGTTGTGTGCCAATGCACGAATCCCCCTCGGTTGGTCCCAACTGCCGCGTTATCTGTCCGCGCAGCGCGCACGCTCCCCGCCCTCCCGCGCGAGGCGGGATGGCATCGATGGTCTGGGGAGCGTGGGCCGGCCGCGCCGGGCGGCGGCTATCTAGTCATTCAGGTGGCAGGCGGACAGCCGTCCGCCAATATCGCGCAGCACCGGTACTTCGGCCGCGCACCGCGCGCTCGCATGCGGGCAGCGCGGATGGAAGGCGCAGCCCGTGGGCGGCGCCAGCGGGCTGGGCAGCTCGCCGCGGATCGGCTGGTGCGCGGGCGGGCTGGCGCCCAGGCGCGGCGCGTCGGCCAGCAGCGCGCGGGTATAGGGGTGGCTGGGCGCGGCGAACACCGCGCGCGCGTCGCCGCTCTCGACGATGCGGCCCAGGTACATGATCACCACGCGGTCCGACATATGCTCCACCACCGCCAGGTTGTGGCTGATGAAGACATAGGTCAGTTCATGTTCGCGCCGCAGCTGCATGAACAGGTTGATGATCTGCGCCTGCACCGAGACGTCGAGCGCGGAAACGGCCTCGTCGCAGATCAGCAGGCGCGGACGCAAGGCCAGTGCGCGGGCAATCGCCACGCGCTGGCGCTGCCCGCCGGAGAACTCATGCGGGAAGCGCTCGGCGTAGCCGGGATCGAGGCCCACCTGCTGCAGCAGGTCGCCGGCGAACGACGCCGCGCGCGCCCGCTTGACGATGCCGTGGTAGACCGCGCCTTCGGTAATGGCCTGGCCGATGCGCAGCCGCGGGTTGAGCGAGGCATAGGGATTCTGGAACACCATCTGCACGGCGCGGTGATAGCCGGCGGACGCGATGTCGGCGCGCTTGCCTTCCCACGCGATCTCGCCACCCGTCTGCGGCAGCAGACCCGCCAGCATGCGCCCCAGCGTGGACTTGCCGCAGCCGGACTCGCCCACCACGCCCAGCACCTCGCCCTTGGTCACCTGCAGCGAGACATCGTTGACGGCATGCACCGCCTGCATCGGCTTGCCGGCCATGCGTCCCAGCAGCCCGGGCTTCAGCGAGAAGCGTTTCTGCAGGTTGCGCGCTTCGAGCATGACTGTCATGCCGCCTCCAGGGGATAAAAGCAGCGCAGCGTCCGGCCGCGCACGGTGGTTTCGGCAGGTGCCTGGCGGCACGCGTCCTGCGCCCGCGGGCAGCGGGGCGCAAAGGCGCAGCCTGGCGGCAGCGCGGCCAGCGCCGGCGCGGCGCCCGGGATCGCGCGCAAGGTTTCGCCGCGCATGGCCGGCGTGGGCAGCGAATCCAGCAGGCCGCGCGTGTACGGATGCAGCGGCCGTTCGATCAGGTCGGCGACGCGGCCCTGCTCCACCACCCGGCCCGCGTACATCACGCAGACGCGGTCGACCAGGTCCTTGACTACCGCCAGGTCATGGGTGATCCAGATCGCGGCGGCGCCGGTGTCGCGCACCAGCTGCTTCATCTCGTAGAGGATCTGCGCCTGGATGGTGACGTCCAGCGCCGTGGTGGGCTCGTCGGCAATGATCAGGTCCGGGCGGTTGATCAGCGCATTGGCGATCGCGACGCGCTGGCGCATGCCGCCCGACAGCTCGTGCGGATAGGCGCGCATGCGCTCCTCCGGTGCGGGAATGCCCACCCGCGTAAGGGCATCCACCGCCTGCGCATGCGCCTGCGCGCGGGTGCGTCGGTGATGCACCAGCACGGTCTCGGCCAGCTGGTCGCCCACGCGCATCACCGGATTGAGCGACATCATCGGGTCCTGGAACACCATCGCCATGCGGTCGCCGCGCAGCGCCTGCCACTGGCGCGAGGTACACGCGCGCAGCTCCTGCCCCTTGAAGCGGACCGAGCCGCCGGTGACGCGCCCGGGCGGATCCAGCAGGTTCATCAGCGAGAACGCCGTCACCGACTTGCCCGAACCGGACTCGCCGACAATGCCGAGGATCTCGCCCGGCTCCAGCGCGAACGAAACCCCATCCACCGCCTTCACCGCCCCGCGCGCAAACGCGAAGCTGGTGCTCAGGCCGGAAACTTCCAGTAGTGCCATGCCGGGCTCCTTACCCTTCCAGCCGCGGATTGAGCACGCGGCGCAGGCGGTCGCCCACCAGGTTGATCGAGCCGATCAGCAGCACCAGGGCCACGCCGGGGAAGATGCTGATCCAGTACTTGTTCGACAGCATGTATTCAAAGCCGTTGGCAATCAGCATGCCCAGCGACGGCTGCGTGCGCGGCAGGCCAATACCCAGGAAGCTCATGGTGGCCTCCAGCGTGATCGCATGCGCGATCTGCAGCGTGCCGGTCACCACCAGCGGCGCCATGCAGTTGGGCAGGATATGGCGGAACATCACGCGCAGCGCCGGCAGTCCCTGTCCGAGCGCAGCCTCGACATATTCCTTGCGCCGCTCCACCTGCGCCGCGCCGCGCACGGTGCGGGCAAAGTAGGCCCACTGCACGATCACCAGCGCCAGCAGGGTCTTGTCCACGCCCTGTCCCAGCACCGCCAGCAGGATCAGCGCCACCAGCACCGCGGGCAGGCTCAGCTGCAGGTCGACCACGCGCATGATCGCGGCATCGGCTACCCCGCCGAAGTAAGCGGCGGCCAGGCCAACGGCACTGCCCACCATCAGCGCCACCACCGCGCTGATCACGCCCACGCCCACGCTGATGCGGATGCCGTAGAAGATGGCGCTGAGCAGGTCGCGCCCGGCGCCGTCCGTGCCCAGCCAGTAGTGCGCCTGGCCTTCGTAGCCGACGCTGCCCGGCGGCAGTTCGGAATCGATCACCGATACCGTGGCGAGGTCATACGGATTCTGCGGGCTGATCACATGAGCCAGCACGGCCACCAGCAGCAGCGCCACCAGCAATGCCAGCGCGGTGGCAGAAACGCGGTTGGCACAGAAGCGCCGCAGCAACGAGGGACGTGCCGCAGGCGGCACGGCAGTGTCGATTTCAGATACAGGCAGGGACATCGGTTCAGTCTCGTTCTTCTGTAAGGAGAAAGGCTTGGGGCAGCGTGCGCGGGCGGTGCTATGCCGCCTTGTGCCGCAGGCGCGGGTCGAGCACCACGTAGAGCAGGTCGACCACCAGGTTCAGCACCACGAACAGCACCAGCGTGACGAGCAGGTAGGCCACCACCACCGGGCGGTCCAGCGCCAGCACCGAATCGATGATCAGCTTGCCCATGCCGGGCCAGGAGAACACCGACTCGGTCACCACCGAGAACGCAATCAGGTGGCCGAACTCCAGGCCGACCACGGTGACGATCGGGATCAGCACATTGGGCACCACGTGGCGCAGCACCAGCCGCGCGCCGCCCACACCCTTGGCGCGGGCAAACTTGATGTACTCCTGCCCGGCCACTTCGCGGGTACCGGCTTCGGTGAGCCGCGCCACCAGCGAGATCTTGAACAGCGACAGCGTCAGCGCCGGCAGCAGCAGGAAGCGGATGCCCTCCCAACTCGTCACCGACAGCGGCACGCCCAGCACCGTGCTGACCGGGCCGCGCCCGCCCGAGGGCAGCCAGCCGAGGTTCACCGAGAACACCAGGATGCCGATCATGCCGATCCAGAACGTGGGCATGATCACGCCGCCCAGCGAGCACGCCATCAGCATCCGCGCCAGCCGGCTGTGCGGCTTCAGGCCCGCGAACACACCCATCGGGATGCCGATGCCCAGCGACAGCAGCAGCGCGGTCACGGCCAGTTCCAGCGTGGCCGGCACGCGGCTGACAATCAGCTCGATCGCCGGCCGGTTGTAGATGAAGGAATCGCCCAGGTCGCCGTGCAGGGCGCCGTGCAGGAAGCGCAGGTATTGCCGGGGCATGGGCAGGTCCAGGCCGAGCGCGTGGCGCGCCTCGGTGATCTCCTGCTCGGTGGCGGTGGGGCTGACCAGCAGGTGCACCGGGTCGCCGATCAGGTTGACGGCGCAGAAGGTCAGCACCGACATGAGCCACAGCACCACGAGGCTCTGCAGCAGCCGTTTGACAAGGGTTTCGAGCATGATGGTTAAGGCGGGATAGTCCGTGGCGCGGCTCAGCGTTGCGGGACGGCCGGCGGCGCCGGGCGGATATTGCTGGCATAGGTGAAGCCGTCGCTGCGCGGCTGCACGGCAAGGCCGTCGCGATAGGCCCACGCCGCGCGCAGGTGATGCAGCGGCACGATGCCCGCGTCGGCGGCCAGCTTCTCGGCCGCGCGCTGCTGCACCTGGTCGCGCGGTGCCGGCGCCATGGTGTGCATCGCTTCCCCGATCAGCGCATCCACCGCCGGATTGGCATAGCCGCTGCGGTTGTTGGCGCCCAGCCCGGCGGCCTTGTCCTGGGTGTGCGCCACCGCCACCAGCGGCTCCAGCGAATCGCCGCTGACCGCGCCGATGCCCAGCAGGAAGGCGCTGAACTCAGGCTTGCCGCCCTCGCCCCCTGACGTGGCGCGGGTGATATAGACCGAGTACGGCAGCGTGCGCACCTCGGTGCGGATGCCGGCGCGGGTCAGCATCTGCCCTACGGCCTCGCAGGTCTTGGCGTCGTTCAGGTAGCGGTCGTTGGGGCAATGCAGCGTCAGGCGAAAGCCCTCGGGATAGCCCGCCTCGGCCAGCAGGCGGCGCACGCGGGCGGCATCGGCACGCGGCGCCGGCACCGCCGGGGCAAAGCCGAAGAAGCCCTGCGGCACCATCTGCCCGGCCGGCACGGAATCGCCCTTGGTCACGCGCGCCGCGATCAGGTCGCGGTCGATGGCCAGGCTGATGGCCTGGCGCACGCGGGCATCGCGCAGCGGATTGGCCGCCAGCGGCTGGCCGGCGTTGTCCTGCACATAAGGCGACACCGCGCGGGCCTGGTCCAGCTGCAGGTAGTTCAGCATGTACGACGTCGCCGATACGGTGCGGATGCGGCCATTGGTGCGCGCAAAGGCTTCGGCAATGCTGGCCGACGAGGCGTCGATCACATCCACCAGCCCGGACAGCAGTGCCGAGGCCCGCGCCGGCTCCTTCGGGATGAACTGGAACACCACGCGGTCCCACGGCTGCGGCCCGCCCCAGTAGCCCGGATTGCGCGCCAGCGTCAGCTGCTGGCCGTGCTCCCAGGCCACCAGCTTGTACGGGCCGGTGCCGATGCTGGCGCTGCCATGGGCAAAGTCCGCCTCGCGCACGGCCTTGCCCAGCGAGCGCGGCAGCATCGCCACCATGCCGAGGTTTTGCGGCAGCACCGGGTTGGACGAGCGCGTGCGCACGCGCAGCGTCAGCGGCCCCGTCACCTCTACCGCCGCCACCGACTTCAGGTAGGTGCGGAAGGTGCGCGCGCCCGGCAGCCTCATCGCGCGCTCGATCGAGGAGCGGGCATCTTCGGCCGTGAACGGCTCTCCGTTGCTGAAGCGCACGCCCGGGCGCAGCTGGAACTCCCAGTTGCGGTCGTCAAGCTGGCGCCAGGCGGTGGCTAGTAGTGGCACCGGGCGCAGCGCATTGTCCAGGCCGACCAGGGTCTCGTACACATGACCCCACAGGTTGCGGCCGGCGGCGTCCAGCACATGAGGATCGGCGGCGCTGATCTCGGCCTTGTAGCCGATGCGGAGATCGGCGGCATGCGCGGCGTGGCCGGCCGCGAGCCACGCCAGGGCAGCCATGGCAGCGGCGGCGATACGTGACGCCAGTTGGACAGCAAGGTGAGGCATGGGGATCTGGTTCGTTTCTCGAAACAATGTTTCAATGAGTGATACAGCGTATCGAAGGATAAGACATCGAGACCGGTGTCGATAAGCAGGGTTTACCCCTGTGATGTGCAAGGGCAAAGAAAAAGCGGCGCCGAAGCGCCGCTCTGAGAGGTCGGGAAATTGCGCGGACCTGCCGCGCCTGGCCAGGTTCAGCCGCCGGTGTGGCCGAGCGCCCGGGACAAGGCCGCGGCCTCCGCCACCACCATCGCCACATGCCGGTCCAGCGCCTCCTGCGTGGTCCGGCTGGCCGGGCTGGCGATGCTCAGCGACGCCACCGCGGCACCGCTGTGGTCGCGCAGCGGCGCCGCGGTGGACACGGCCTCGGTATCGCGCTCGCCGACCGACACGGCATAGCCGGCGGCACGGATCGCTGCAAGCTCGTCGCGCAGGGACTGCGGCGCGATGATGGTCTTGTCGGTGAAGCGCTCAAGCTGGTGCGCCAGCACCGCGTCCAGCACCTCGGGCGCAGCGAAAGCGAGCAGCAGCTTGCCGGAGGCCCCCACGTGCAGCGGCCGGCGGTTGCCGATTTCGGTATGCACGCGCACTGATTGCGTCGACTCATGCCGCGCCACGCAAACCGATTCCAGCCCGTCGCGCACGCGCACGATCACGTTCTCGCCGCAGGCCGCGCCGATCGCCGCCAGCCGCGGCCCCACCAGCTTGACCAGGTCGAACTGCTCGCGCGCGGCATTGCCCACCAGCAGCGCGTTGTAACTGAGCTTGTAGACCGCCGCCGGCGACTCGCGCGCGATCAGGCCCCGGTGCTCCAGCGTGGTCAGCAAGCGGAACGCGCGCGCCTTGGTCAGCCCCGCCCGCCGCGCCAGTTCGGTCACGCCCAGCGATGGGTGCCCGGCCACCAGCATCAGCAGGCCCAGGGCTTCGTCCACCGCTTCAACGATGTAGGTCATCGATTTTTCTTGCACAGATTTCAGAAATGTCCAGTGCGATTGTAGCGGTCGGCGCAAACATTCGATATGCCACCAGTCCGGCACGCACGCTCGCATGCCGCTCGGCGAATACACCCTTTGGCACTTCCGAATACAAGACCAGGCTTATGCTACGCAATACTCCTGAGGTTCGACTCGCCGCATCACGCCCGAAAACATAACGGAGACAACGTTGTACCTGACCAGAGCCCTGCACCGCGCCCTGCAGCAACATCCCGACCGGATCGTCACCGTGTTCCGCGGCCGGCACCGCACCAACCGCGAATTCTTCGACCGCGTGGCGCGCCTGGCCGGCGCGCTGCAGGCGCTCGGCATGCAGCCGGGCGACCGGGTCGGCATCCTCGCGCAGAACTCGGACCGCTACCTCGAATACGCCATGGCCGCCTGGTGGGGCGGCGGCGTGCTCAATCCGGTCAATGTGCGCTGGAGCGTGCCTGAAGTGGTCTATTCGCTGGACGATTGCGACACCGGCATCCTGGTGATCGACGACCAGTTCCTGCCGATGGCCGCGGGCATCCGCGACGCGGCAAGGCGTGCGCCGGTGCTGATCCACGCCGGCGACGGCGAAGCGCCCGACGGCATGCTGTCGTTCGAGCAGCTGGTTGCGCAAAGCGCGCCGGTGCCCGACGCCGAGCGCGGCGGCGACGACCTGGCCATCGTCATGTACACCGGCGGCACCACGGGCTTTCCCAAGGGCGTGATGCAGACCCACGGCACGCTGTGGTGCGGCTGCCTGCAGCGCATGGCGGATACCCCGCCGCTGCGCGGGGGCCGGGCGCTGCATGTCAATCCGTTCTTCCATGTTGCGTCGATGGCGCGCGTGCTGAACCAGTTCCTGGCAGGCGAGACACACGTGATCATGCCCATGTTCGAGCCGCGCGAGATGCTGGAGACCATCGAACGCGAGCGCATCACCGAACTGGCGCTGGTGCCGACCATGATCCAGATGCTGATCAGCCATCCGGATTTCCCGAAGCATGACCTCAGCAGCGTGCGCCGCCTTGGCTACGGGGCTTCCGCCATCAGCGCCGCCGTGCTGGAGCAGACCATGGAGAAACTGCCGGGCGTGGACTTTGCCCACTCCTACGGCATGACCGAGTCCATGATCGTCACCACCAACCCGCCCGAGAACCACAGCCCGGCGGCGCGCGCGCAGGGGCTGCACCTGTCCGCCGGATGCGCCGGCATCGGCATCGAAGTGAAGATCGTCGACCCGGAAGGCAACGAGGTGCCGCGCGGCGCCGTGGGCGAGATCCTGGTGCGCAGCGCCGGCGTCACGCCTGGCTACTGGAACCGCCCCGAAGACACCGCAAAGGCCCTGCAGGACGGCTGGCTGCACACCGGCGACGGCGCCTACATGAACGAGCAGGGCTATATCTTTATCGTCGACCGCCTCAAGGACATGATCGTCAGCGGCGGCGAGAACGTCTATTCCGCCGAAGTCGAGAACGTGCTCGGCCGCCACCCGGCCGTGGCGATGAGCGCCGTGATCGGCGTGCCGCATGAGAAATGGGGCGAGGCCGTGCATGCGGTGGTGGTGCTCAAACCCGGCATGCAAGCCACCGGCGCGGAAATCCAGGACCATTGCCGCGCGCATATCGCCGGCTACAAGTGCCCCAAGACGGTGGAGTTCCGGCAAGCGCTGCCGCTGTCGGGCGCGGGCAAGATCCTCAAGCGCGACCTGCGCGCGCCGCACTGGGAAGGCAAGACGCGCGCGGTGAACTGAACCCCGCCAGGCAGGCACGCGGTTCGCAAGATCCATACATGGCGCAATTTGACGTACTGAAGGAGAACAGATGAGCATCAACGGCAAGGCCTATATCGTCGGGGCCTACGAGCACCCCACCCGCAAGGCACCCGACAAGACGGTGGCGCAGCTGCACGCCGAAAGCGCCAAGGGCGCGCTGCAGGACGCCGGCCTGACGCTGGCCGACGTGGACGGCTATTTCTGCGCCGGCGACGCGCCCGGGCTGGGCGCGGTCAACATGGTCGACTATCTCGGCCTCAAGGTGCGCCATGTCGACTCCACCGACACCGGCGGCTCCGCCTACCTGGTCCATGTCTCGCACGCGGCACAGGCCATCGCGGCCGGCAAGTGCAGCGTGGCCCTGATCACGCTGGCGGGCCGTCCGCGCTCGGAAGGCTCCAGCGGCACGCAGGCACGCAACTGGGGCGCCAACCTGCCCGACATGCCGTTCGAAAGCCCGTTCAGCCCGGTCACCGTCAACCTGTACGCGATGGCGGCCATGCGCCATATGCACGAATACGGCACCACGGCCGAGCAGATGGCTTGGGTCAAGGTGGCCGCGTCGCACCACGCGCAGCACAACCCCCATGCCATGCTGCGCGACGTGGTCACGGTCGAAGACGTGCTGAATTCGCCGATGATTTCCGATCCGCTGCACAAGCTCGACTGCTGCGTGGTATCGGACGGCGGCGGCGCGCTGATCGTGGCGCGCCCGGAAATCGCCGCCACGCTGAAGCGGCCGAAAGTGAAGATCCGCGGCGCGGGCGAAACCATCAAGGGCCAGCTCGGCGGCGAGGTCGACCTGACCTGGTCCGGCGCGCGCTTCTCTGGCGCCACGGCGTTCGCGGAAGCCGGCGTCACGCCGGCCGACATCAAGTACGCGTCGATCTACGACAGCTTCACCATCACCGTGCTGATGCAGCTGGAAGACCTGGGTTTCTGCAAGAAAGGCGAAGGCGGCAGGTTCGTCGCCGACGGCAACCTGATCTCCGGCGTCGGCAAGCTGCCCTTCAATACCGACGGCGGCGGCCTGTGCAACAACCATCCGGCCAACCGCGGCGGCATCACCAAGGTGATCGAGGCCGTGCGCCAGTTGCGCGGCGAGGCCCATCCGGCGGTGCAGGTCGCCAACTGCGACCTGGCGCTGGCGCAAGGCACCGGCGGCTACCTGGGCTCGCGCCATGGCAGCGCCACCCTGATCCTTGAACGTGAATAATGCGCGGGAGCCATGACATGACCACTCCTCATATCCCCTTTGTCTACAAAGCCCCCGACGAACAGCCCGACAACCTGCCTTTCTGGCAGGCAGCACGCGAAGGGAAACTGCTGGTCAAGGTCTGCGACGACTGCGGCAAGCCCCACTGGTATCCGCGCGTGCTGTGCCCGTTCTGCATGGGCACCACCTCGTGGAAGCAGGCCAGCGGCCGCGGCACCATCTACACCTTCAGCGTGACCCGCCGCGCCGGCCCCAACCCGTTCTGCATCGCCTATGTGAAGCTGGATGAAGGCGTGACCATGATGACCCATATCGTCGATTGCGACCTCGACACGGTGCGCATCGGGCAGAACGTACAGGTGAAGTTCTCGCCCAGCGATGGCGGCGCACCGGTGCCGACTTTCACGCTGGCCTGACGACAGGCAGCAAACAGAACGGCGCGCCGGTCCGCAAGGACCGGCGCGCCGTTTTTCCGTCAGCCGTCAGAGCCGACCGGGGACATCGCTTTCAGGCCGTCAGCGCGTCCCTTGCCGGCATCGCGACATCGCGCCGGCTGATGGCCCATGCCGTGAAGGGATCCGCCGCGCTGCGGTGCTGGGTCCAGCGTGTGTGGCAGGTATCGCACTGATGCTCGCGCGTCTGGCATTGCACGCCGGCGGCAAGGCTGCGCCACTGCATGTCGCCCAGCGGGCGCAAAGCACCGTGGCCGTTGGCACAGCGCGCATCCAGGCGCAGCCGCTCGCAGCGGCGGCATAGCGGCTGTGCCGATGCGGTGGCCGGCACCGGGCCCTGATCGGCTGCCGACACTGCAGGCTGCGCTGCGGCGCCCACCGCATCTTCCATCTGCGCGGTCATGCCGACGCGGCTGCGGGTACGGTGCAGCGCCGCCCAGTACAAGGCGCGCACCGCGTCGGAACCGTCGCACATCGCCGCGGCGCGGCAGCGCTCGGCCTGCCGGTGCAGCGGCAGGCCGAACTCCGCGGCCGAGGCAAAGCAGATCACTTGCGCGCGTGGCGAGCCGTCTTCGATCCAGCGCTCGAACAACCGCGCCAACTGATGGCGGCACGCGTCGTCATCACCATCGGCCTGCGCAAGCGCAAGGCGATGCGCACGCCGGCTCAGCGAGCGCACTTCCTGCCTGAGTTCGCTCAGGACGGGCAACAGGCGTGCGGCCTGCCGTGTCCGCGTTGGCGATGCGATGGCGCGCTGGGTATTGCTCACTTCTGGCTCCGGCTCATTCAGCTTCCGGCACGCACGGGCGGGCCGCATGGTGAGCCGATTATAGGAGCGCATTTGTGCACTGCAGAGAGGGTGGCCGGGGTCCTACCTGATACGGGTGGGGGCCAGTCGCGCCTGCTTTTGGTCTACTTGCGACCAGTGCAAAAGGAGAACCACCATGGGTGTACTGAGCGGAATCCGCGTACTCGAATTCGAAGCCATCGGGCCAGGCCCGTTCGGCGCAATGCTGCTGGCCGACATGGGCGCCGACGTGCTGCGCGTCGACCGCCCCGCCGCGCCGGCCGACCTGGGGCCCAGGTCGGCCACCGGCAAGCGCGTGGACATCACCGGGCGCGGCCGGCGCTCGGTCACGCTGGACCTGAAGCAGCCCGATGCGCAGCGCGCGGCGCTGGCGCTGGTGGAGCGCGCCGACGTGGTGATCGAAGGCTTCCGCCCCGGCACCATGGAGCGCCTGGGCCTGGGGCCCGACATTGCGCTGGCGCGCAACCCGAAGCTGGTCTATGCGCGCATGACAGGCTGGGGACAGACCGGCCCGCTGGCCGACCGTGCCGGCCATGACCTGAACTATGTCGCGCTGTCCGGCGTGTTGTCCGGTATCGGGCGCGCCGGGCAGGCCCCGGTGCCGCCGCTGAACCTGGTCGGGGACTATGGCGGCGGCGGCATGCTGCTGGCGCTTGGCGTGGTGGCGGCATTGCTCAACGTCCAGCGCGGCGGCAAGGGCCAGGTGGTCGACGCGGCCATGACCGAAGGCGCAGCACAGCTGGGCGCCGTGTTCTGGGGCCTGCTGGCTTCGGGCAACTGGCGCGAGGAACGCCAGTCCAATGTGCTCGACGGCGGCGCGCCCTGGTATGACAACTACCGCACGCGCGATGGCAAGTACATGTCGATCGGCCCGGTCGAAGGCCGCTTCTACGCCGAGCTGCTGGACAAGCTCGGCCTTGCCGGCAAGGACCTCCCGGCCCAGTACGACCGCAAGGGCTGGCCGCTGCTACGCGAGCAGTTCGAGGCCGTCTTCCTGACGCGCACGCGCGACGAATGGTGCGCGGTGTTCGAAGGCAGCGATGCCTGCATCGCGCCGGTGCTGGAGTTCAGCGAAGCGCCCCACCACCCCCATCACCTGGCGCGCGGCAGCTTTGTCGACATCGCGGGCGTGGTGCAGCCGGCGCCGGCGCCGCGCTTCCTCGGCACGCCGTCCGAGATCTCCGGTCCCGCGCCCGCGCGCGGCGAGCATGGCGCCGCCGCGCTGCGCGACTGGGGTTTCGATGCCGATGGCGTGGCACAGCTGCAGGCAAAGGGCCTGGGCGTGATGCCGCCGCGCTGAAGCGCACCCCCGCGCGCGGCACGCGCCGCGCCGCACAGTCCTGTCTCCACCTGGCCGCCGCTGTCCGGCCGTGTGTTTTGCTCCGGCCCCGCGCCGGAGCATTCTTTTGATGGCCGCCCGGCGGCCAGGCGACACCACCTAGGGCAATCCCGCCCAGCCGATATGGGGGGCACGCAAACCGCCGCGCGTCCTATAAGTTTCCACATGCAGCCTCTCGTGCTGCGCGGCCCCTGCTCCCCCACTTCCTTCTTTCGAGGCATCACATCATGCGCATGAAATCCCTGATCGCGATGGCAGCCATGGCATGGAGCGCAGCGTGCGGCGCCCAGGGCTATCCATCGCGGCCCATCACCTTCGTGGTCCCGGGCCCGCCCGGCGGCGCCACCGACACCGTGGCGCGCGCGCTGGCCGAGGACATGGGCAAGCGCCTGGGACAAACCATCATCGTCGACAACAAGCCCGGCGGCGCCGGCGTGATCGCCGTGCAGGCCGTCACTCGCGCCGCGCCGGACGGCTACACCATCCTGCTCACCCACTCGGGGCCGCTGATCAACACCCCGCACCTGTACCGCAACGTGCCGTACGACGTGCGCAGGGACCTGGCCTTTATCACCGAGGTGAGCGTGGGCAAGCTCGTCCTGGCGGTGAACCGGGACGTACCGGTCAAGAACGTGCAGCAGTTCCTGGACTGGGCCGCGAAGAACAAGGGCAAGGTCAGCTACGGCTCCTACGGCGTCGGCACCTTCCCGCACCTGGTTGGCGCGCACCTGAACCAGGTGCGCGGCCTGGACATGGCGCACGTGGCCTACAAGGGTGAAGCGCCGATGGCGCAGGACATGATCGCCGGCAATATCGCCTGGGCGATCGGCTCGCTGAGCACGCTCGGCCCGCATATCAAGAGCGGCCGGCTGACGGCGCTGGCCGTGATGGGCGACAAGCGCGTCAAGGAGCTGCCCGACGTGCCGACCATGGCCGAAGCCGGGCTGAAGGAACAGGAGCTGCGCTCGCCGGCCTGGCTTGGCTTGTTCGCGCGCTCAGGCACCCCGGCCGCGATCCTCTCGCGGCTGGGAACGGAAGCACGGGCGTCGATCCAGTCGCCAACGATGCGCGCGCGGCTCGAGGCGCTGGCCATGGAGCCGGTGGGCAACTCGCCGGCGGAGTTCCGCCGTGAGTTCGACGCCACCGAGCCCGTGGTCGCCCAGATGATCAAGACCAGCGGCGCCACCGCTGAGTAAGGCATGCGCGCAGCCGGGGGGCCGCGAGCGCGGTCAGCCCGGCCGCTGCGCCGCGCTGCGTGCCACCAGGATGGCATCGTAGCGGCGCGACACATTGAGCTTGGCGTAGATCTGCCGCAGGTTCCACTTGACGGTGTCGACACTCAGGTTGAGCGCCAGCGCGATGCGCTTGTTCGACATCGCCTGTTCCAGCAGCGCCAGGATCTCGCGCTCGCGCGGGGTCAGCAGCCTGCCCTTGCCGACGTCGGCCGGTGGCAGTGCCGCCGGCGCAGCCGGCACGGCAGGCGCATGCGCGGCCTCGTGCGTGAACTCGGCGGACCCGGCCACCGATACCGGCATCGCGGCGGCTGCACACAGGCGTGCCACGTAAGCGGACCTTCCTGGCACGTGCCCGGCCACGCTCGCCAGCAAGCCACAGGTGCGCTCGCCTTCGTCGATGAAGGTGCGCACCAGGCCCAGCCGCTCGCCGGCCGCCAGCGCGGCGCCAAAGGACTGCCGCGCTTCGTCGGGACGATAGAGATCTTCGAGTGCGATCGCCTGCAGCAGGTCGGCGGTCACCATCAGGTGTTCCCGGACTGACGCCGTTTGCAAGGCACGCACCGCCTCGAGCGCCGCCAGCGCGCCGGCGGGGTCGCCCTGCGCCAGCGCCAGCCGTGCACGGGCCAGCGCCGCTGCGGCGGCGATCTCCTGGCTGCGCGGCGTCTCGCCCGGATACTGGTGCACCAGTTCCTCCAGCGCGGCCTGCAGCCGCTGCGCATGGCGCAGGTCATGGCCCTGCAGCGCCAGCCGCTGGCGCTCGGCCACCATGCGCGCCACGCCGCGCGGCAGGCCGCGGCGGTGGAACATGGCTTCGGCTTCGGCCAGTTCCGCCAGGGCTTCGTGGCGCGCGCCCGCCACCCATTGCAGCCTGGCGTGAGACAGCGCCGCTTCGATCAGCACATCCGGCGTACCGGTACGCAGGGTCTGCAGGCGGCCCGCCAGCACTTCGCTGGCGTCGGCGATGCGGTCCTGCTCGTACAGCGCCGCCGCCACCGGCACCGCGCACAGGCTGGCCGCGATCGAGCGGCGCCCGTAGGCGTGCTGCGCTGCCGCCAGCACGTCAGTGCCGAGCCGCAGCGTCTCATAGGCATTGCCCTCTATCCATGCCACCAGGGCCAACGTGCCGGCCCCCATCAGCGCGATCTCGGTAGCGCCGCCTTGCGCCGCGCAGCGGTATGGCGCGCGCGAGCGCGGCGGGCGGCCCAGCATGGTGCCGCAGCGCAGCGCCAGGGTCATGCGGATCTGCTCGAGCGCGGGATTGCCCAGCGGCTGGCCCTGCAGGCTGTCGAGCAGCGCCAGCACGCGCGGGTGGTCATCCTGCTGCGCGGCGATGGTCGCGCGCATCACCGTGGCCTGCGCGCCGGTATCCACGCCGGGCCCGGCACTGGCTTCCCAGCGCCGGATCCAGTGCTCGGCGTGCTGCGGCCGCACCGATACCACGCACGCCCATGCCGCCGCCAACAGCAGCGCCGGATGCAGCGCCAGCCGCGCCGGCGCGATGCCGTCGGACCATTGCAGGAAATCGCGCAGCGGGCTGATACCAGGCAAATGGGTCGCGGTGGCCTGCGCCAGGGCCAGGACGCGGCCGAAATCGCCGCTGTGCAGCGCGTGGCCGATCGCGTCCGCCGGCTTGCCACAGCGGTCCAGCCACGCGGCCGCCAGCCCGTGCAGCCGTTGCAGCGTGGCGGGCTCGTGCTGTTCCAGATCGTGCAGCAGGTGCGCCCGGAACAATGGATGCAGGCGATACCAGTCCGCGCCGGGCCCACCGGCATTCGCTTCGTCCGGCCCGGCCGGGGCCGGCTCCAGGAACAGGCCGCGTGCCGCGATCTCGGCAAGCCGCGCCGGCGCCTGCGCGCATCCGCTCAGTTGCTCGGCCAGCTCGGGGTGGATGCGGCGCGGCACGGCGAGGCAGCGCAGGAAGTCCAGCAGCGCGGGCGGCAGCCCCGCACTCACCTCCTCGCGCCAGTAGGCATGCAGCGCGGCCGATTGCGGGTACGGCCACGCCGGCTCGCAGGCGCGCCTGAGCGAGCCGGCAACCAGTTCGAGCCCCGCGGGCCAGCCCTCGGTGACCTCTTGCAGCACGACTGCCGTATCGATGGCCGCTTGCGAACTCTCCCGGCGCGCGGTGCGGCCTTCCACGCGCCTGGCCACGAAGGCCAGCGTCTCGACCAGGCTGAAAGCCAGTTCGGCGCGACCGGCCTCGGCCAGGTCGCGGCCGGCGCGCAGCCGGCCGAGCGCCAGCCCGACCTGCCCGCGCGCGGCGGCGACGAGATGCAGGTGCGGCAGGCGTGCATGCAGCACTCCCTGCAGGAAGCCCAGCGTGGCGGGGCAGCGCAGCCGGTCGAGCCCATCCAGCATCAGGTAGATCTCGCCCGGCACGCCGTCGAGCAGCGTGACAAAGGCCGGCAGCAGCGAAGCCGGCTGCGCCGGCTCATGGGCAAGATCGCGGCGCGAACCTGGCCGGCACGGCCGGATGCCGGCCTGCCGCAGGCTGGCATCGAGGCTCGCGCGGAACTGGCTCACATCATCATCTTCCGGCGCGAGCGTGAGCCACGCCACGCGCGCGCCTTCGGCCAGCAGGCGGTGGCGCCACTGCGCCATCGCCGTGGTCTTGCCGTAGCCGGCAGGCGCCGACAGCAATACCAGCCGGCCATGCCTGGCGTCGTGCAAGCGCTGCAGCAGGGCCTCGCGCGCGACCGAGCGCCGGTTCTGGCGCGGCGGCACGAGGCGGGTCGCGACGGCGGCAGGTATGGTTTCCATGAGCGTCCAGCGGTGCGCAATTGAAGCGGGGGCAAGGGACGAAGCGGCGAAGCAACGGCGGGGCGTGGCGGCACGCGCCTGGCCGGCGGGCTTGCCGCTGCGCGAATATAAAGCGCGGCCTTGTGGCCGGACACCCGGCAAACCCTTCCCCACCTGTTCCGGGTGGCCCGGGGGTGCAGTGCGCGTCTCACATGGGCCACCCGGGGGCCACCCCGCGAGCCCGCCGGACGTGGCTTGGCCGCCATGCCGCGTCTGCCAGTACAATCGTCACAACGTGCTGCCGTTGCAGGACACCGCCCTGCCTCACCGGCCCCCCAGCGGCCCCCCACCGGCACCGCACCTGCCTCTCACCTGCACCGTCCTGCCCCGCCCATGCCCCAGACGCCAGCCAATCCGCCAGCCGCACCCCAGAGCCCGCCCGCCGCGCCGGTCTCGCAGCCGTCCCGGCCGGCCACGCTGCGCAGCGCGGCGCGCGTGGTCTCGCGCGAGCGCCTGCTGGCGCAGCTGACCGAGGCCAGGCGCCGGCGCTGCATCGTACTGCAGGGCCCGGCCGGCTACGGCAAGACCGCGCTGCTGACGGCGTGGCGGCTGGACCTGCTGGCGCTCGGCTTCGACATGGCCGCGCTGACGCTGGAGCCGGCCGACAACGAGCGCCAGCGCTGGCTGGACCGCCTGCTCGGCAGCCTGTCCGAGGTCAGCCCCGCGCTGACGCGCGAAGCCATGGTGCTGGCCGACCGCGGCACCGACGACGAAGCCGTCGAGCGCGCCATCATCGCGCTGGTGCGCGGCATTGCCGCCCATCCGCGCGACGTGACGCTGGTGCTCGACGACGTGCACCACCTGACGTCGCCGCGCGTGCTGGAGCCGCTGCAGTGGCTGCTCGACTACGCCCCGGCCAATTTCCACGTGGTGCTGGCCTCGCGCGCGGCGCTGGCGCTGTCGCTCGGGCGCCTGCGCGACCAGGGGCTGCTGCTCGAGCTGGACCAGCGCGACCTGCGCTTCACGCTGGCCGAATCGCAGCATTTCCTGCGCGCCCAGCTGGGCGACATCAGCATGCGCGACGCGCGCATGCTGCATGAACTGACCGACGGCTGGGTCGCCGGCCTGCAGCTCTTTGCGGCCCACTGGAAACGCAAGAAGGCCAACGCCAGCGGCCTCACCTTTGCCACCGGCTTCGTGCAGGCCAGCGTGCAGGACGCCGGCGCCTTCGCCGAGTACTTTGAGCGCGAAGTGCTGTCGCGCCTGGCGCCCGACGAGGCCGAGCTGCTGGTGCGCGCGGCCGCGTGCGAACGGTTCACCGCATCGCTGTGCGAGGCCCTGAGCGAACAGACGCTGCGCGAAGGCGAGATCCTGGCGCTGCTGACACGGCTGGAGCAGGAGAACCTCTTCATCACACCGGCGCAGGGCCCCGAGCGCGAAGCCTGGTACCGGCTGCATCCGCTGCTGCGCGAAACCCTGGCCCAGCGCTTCCGCTCGCGCAGCGAGGCCCAGCAGCGCGCCGTGCACGCGGCGGCGTGGCGCTGGTTCCGCGACCATCGCATGCTGGAAGAAGCGGTGCGCCACGCGGTGCTGGCCGGCGATGCCGACACCGCCGCCGACCTGGTGCAGCGCTATGCCGACACCCTGATCCTGCGCGGCGAGGTGCGCAAGGCGCTGGGCCTGTTGCGCACCATCCCCGCCGACCAGGTGCAGGCGCGCCCGGAACTGCGCCTGCTGGCGCTGCGCACGCAGATGTTCTCGCGCGACCTGGACGCGTGCGCCGCGGCCGCGGACCGGCTGGAGGCCGACATCCCGCCGGGCGACGCCTCGCTGCGCTACCGGCTGGCGCTGCTGCGCTTTTCGCTGGTGCTGCTGCGCGACGACAGCCAGGCCGCGCTGGCGCTGCTGCCGCAGGTCGAGAGCGCGCCCGCCGACATGCCGGCGCTGTTTATCGGCTCGCGCAACAACCTGCTGTCGTGGCTCTACATGCACCTGGGCGACTACGAGCGCGCCCGCCGCATCCAGACCGAAGCGCCGCCGCTGGTGGTCGACGGCATGCCGTTGCTGGGCACCGCCAGCGGCATGCTCAACGGCCGCTGCATGATCGGCTTCAGCCATGCGCTGGAAGGCAACATGATCCAGGCCGAGCGCGTTGCCCGCGACGTGCTGCGTGAAGTCGAACAAGTTGGCCACGGCGGCGCCGGTGCCGAGCCGGAGTACTTTGCCGCGGCCCTGCTCGGCGAGGTGCTGTACGAACAGAACGACCTGGAGGCCGCGCGCCGGCTGCTGGAAGACCGGGTCGACGTGCTCGAGCGGGTCTCGATCCCCGACTCGGTGCTGCGCGTGCATACCGTGCTGGCGGCCGCGCACTGGATCTGCGGCCACCGCCTCGATGCCTTCGCGCAGCTGGAGCGGCTGGAAGACTACGGCACGCAGTTGCGCCTTGACCGGCTGGTCGCGCAGAGCCTGGCCAACCAGGTCCGGCTGCACCTGGCCGGCGGCGACATCAGCGCTGCCGAGACCACGCTGGCCCGCCTGGACGCGATTGCCGCGCGCCACCGCAACGCGCCGCGCGGCTCGCTGGACGCGATCCACCTGGTGACCGAACGCGCCCACCTGCTGCTATGCCTTGCGCACGACGACATGCGCGCGGCCGCGGCGCGCGTGACGCCGCTGATGGCGTACTGCGAGACGCGCGGCTGGCAGCGCCACGTGGCGCAGCTGCATATGCTGGCGGCGGTGGTGGCATCGCGCCGCGGCGACACCGAGGCGGCACGCGTCCATGTGCTGGAAGGCCTGCGCCGCGGCCACCGCCTCGGCCTGATGCGCACCCTGATCGACGCCTGCCCCGGCGCACTCGGCCAGATCGCCGGCGTGGCCGCCGACGCCACGCTGGACCCGGTGCTGGCCTTCTATGTCGAGCGCCTGCGGGCCACCGTGCCGCCGCGTGCCGCCGAAGCCTCTGCGCCGGGCACCGCGGCGCCCGGCGCGGCCCGGGCCGACCAGCGCCTTGAGGAACTGAGCGACCGTGAAGCAGATGTCGTGCGCCTGCTCGGCCAGGCCCTGCCCAACAAGAAAATCGCGCGCACGCTGGGCCTGTCGCCGGAAACGGTGAAATGGCACTTGCGCAACATCTTCCGCAAGCTCGGCGTCAGCAGCCGCGACGAGGCCGTCGCCCGCGCCCGCGACCGAGAGCTGGACCAGGCCGGCGGCACCCAGCCGCCGGACGCGCCGCGCTGACGGCGCAACCGCCCACCTCCCTACAGCCCCCCTTCCCCGACGCCGCGCATTCCCCGCGCGGCCCCCCTTTGCTGTCTCCGGCCACCTGACGCGGGTGGTGTTCGCGGCCCCCTCCTCCCCGGTACCTTAGCGCCATACCAGTGGCCGCTTCCCTGGCCGAGGCAACCTCCCGCAGACCGATATCCGGAGTCACCCCATGGAAATCAACCGCACCATCTATCGTGACGACCACGAGATGTTCCGCACCACCGTACGCCGCTTCCTGGAACGCGAATGCCTGCCCAGGCAAGCCGAATGGGACAAGGCCGGCAAGGTCGACCGCGAGACCTGGCTCAAGGCCGGCCGCGAAGGCCTGCTGTGCGTGACGCTGCCGACCGAGTACGGCGGCGGCGGCGGCGACTTCGGCCACTCGGCGGTGTTTGCCGAGGAATACGCCCGCGTCGGCCTGAGCGGCGTCGGCTTCGGCGTGCACTCGGACATCATCGCCCCGTACATCGCCCGCCTCGGCAATGAAGAGCAGAAGCAGCGCTGGCTGCCCAAGGTCTGCTCCGGCGAATACATTCTGGCCATCGGCATGACCGAGCCGGGCACCGGCAGCGACCTCAAGGCGATCCGCACCACCGCCACCCGCGACGGCGACGAGTACGTGATCAACGGCAGCAAGACCTTCATCAGCAACGGCCTGAACGCCGACCTGATCATCATGGTCTGCAAGACCGACCCCAGCGCCGGCGCGCGCGGCGTCAGCCTGATCGTGGTCGAGGGCGACCGCGAGGGATTCCGCCGCGGCCGCAAGCTGGAGAAGGTCGGCCAGCACGCGCAGGACACCGCCGAGCTGTTCTTCGACAACGTGCGGGTGCCGGTGGCCAACCTGCTGGGCGAGGAAGGCAAGGGCTTTGCCTACCTGATGACCGAGCTGCCGCAGGAGCGCCTGTCGATCGCCGTCAGCGCCGCAGCCAAGCTGGAAGTCTGCCTGGAGCACACGCTGGCCTACGTCAAGGACCGCAAGGCCTTCAACCAGACCGTGTGGGACTTCCAGAACACCAAGTTCAAGCTGGCCGATATCAAGACCCAGGCCATCTCGGTGCGCCTGCTGATCGACCACTACATCGGCGAGCACATCCGCCGCCGCCTGACGCTGGAAGAAGCGGCCGTCGCCAAGCTGCATTCGACCGAAGTGCTGGGCACCGCGCTGGACCAGATGGTGCAACTGCACGGCGGCTACGGCTACATGATGGAGTACCCGGTGGCGCGCGCCTTTGCCGACATGCGCGTGACCCGCATCTACGGCGGCACCAGCGAAGTGATGCGCGAACTGATCGCGCGCAAGCTGTAAGCGCCGGCTATCAACAATCTTTCATCGGAGCACACACATGACTCGCAAGGTATTCGTTGCCGGCGCCGGCATGATCCCGTTCAGGAAGCCGGGCAGCAGCGACAGCTATGACGTGATGGGCGCCACGGCCGTGCGCCAGGCGCTGGAAGATGCAGGCCTCGGTTACGAGGACGTGCAGCAGGCCTACGCCGGCTACGTGTATGGCGATTCGACCTGCGGCCAGAAGGCGCTGTACCAGGTCGGCATGACCGGCATCCCGGTCATCAACGTCAACAACAACTGCGCCACCGGCTCGTCGGCGCTGTTCCTGGCGCGCCAGGCGGTGCAGAGCGGCGCGGTGGACTGCGCGCTTGCGGTCGGCTTCGAGTTCATGCAGCCCGGCGCGCTGAAGTCGCGCTGGGACGACCGCGCCCCGGCGCTGGAGCGCGCCATCGGCCTGGTGGACGAACTGGTCGACCGCAAGGACCTGCCCAATGCCATCCGCCAGTTCTCCGGCGCCGGCAAGGCCCATATGGACAAGTACGGCACGAAACTGGAAACCTTCGCCAGGATCCGCGCCAAGGCCAGCCGCCACGCCGCCAACAACCCGCTGGCCGTGTTCCGCGACGTGCTGACCACCGAGGACGTGCTGGCCGCGCCGGCGCTGTGGGAAGGCGTGCTGACGCGCCTGATGGCCTGCCCGCCGACCTGCGGTGCCGCCGCCGCGATCGTGGTCTCGGAAGCTTTCGCCCGCAGGAAGGGCCTGAAGACCGACGTGCTGATCGCCGGCCAGTCGCTGACCACCGACCGCCCCAGCACTTACGACGCACGCGACATGATCCGCGTGGTCGGCTTCGACATGACCCGCGAAGGCTCGCGGCAGGTGTACGAGCAGGCCGGCGTGGGCCCGCAGGACATCGATGTGATCGAGCTCCACGACTGCTTCGCGCAGAACGAGCTGCTGACCTATGAAGGCCTTGGCTTGTGCCCGGAAGGCGGCGCCGAGAAGCTGGTCAACGACGGCGACAACACCTACGGCGGCAAGTGGGTGGTCAACCCGTCGGGCGGCCTGCTGTCCAAGGGCCATCCGCTGGGCGCCACCGGACTGGCGCAATGCTACGAGATGGTCCAGCAGCTGCGCGGCAAGGCCGACCAGCGCCAGGTGGAAGGCGCGCGGCTGGCGCTGACGCACAACCTGGGCCCGGGCGGCGCGTGCGTGGTCACGCTGTACCAGAAGCACGCCTGAGCACGGCAAGGAGACTTTGATGATCGACAAGAAACATATCGGCAAGGTGGTGGCTGACTTCCGCGCATCCGCGCCGGCCAGCCAGCTGCGCTTCTTCGCCAAGGCGACCGGCCAGACCGACCCGGTCTATATCGATGAAGCCGCCGCGCGCGACGCCGGCCACCCGGGCCTGCCGCTGCCGCCGACCTTTCTGTTCTCGCTGGAACTGGCAGGGCCGGCCACCGGATGGCGCGACGAACTGGGCATCCGCATCGACCGCATCCTGCACGGCGAGCAGTCCTTCACCTACCACCGCATGGCCTACGCCGGCGACACGCTGCACTTCAAGTCCACCATCGCCGACATCTACGACAAGAAGGGCGGCGCGCTGGAATTCGTGGTGCGCGAGACGCGCGTGACCAACCAGGACGGCGAGCACGTGGCCGACCTGCGCAGCGTGCTGGTGCATCGCAACGGCTGAACCGGAGAACCCGCATGAGCAAACTGAGTTTCGACCAGGTCAAGGTCGGCGACACCCTGCCCCCGCTGACGCTGGAGCCGGTCAACCGCACCACGCTGGCGCTGTTCGCCGGCGCCTCGAACGACCACAACCCGATCCATATCGACATCGATTTCGCGCGCAAGGCCGGCATGCCGGACGTGTTCGCGCACGGCATGCTGTCGATGGCCTATCTCGGCCGGCTGCTGACGCAGTGGGTCGACCAACGCCAGCTGCGCCAGTTCGGCGTGCGCTTCGTCGGCATCACGCACCTGGGCCATCGCATCACCTGCACCGGCCGCGTGGTCGAAAAGCTGGAAGCCGACGGCGAGCAGCGCATCAGGCTGGAAATCCAGACCGCCAACCAGTATGGCGAAAGCAGGATCCTGGGCGACGCGGTCGTCGCACTGTAAGTCCCTGAGCAAACACAA
Organism: Cupriavidus sp. LA-1; assembly: GCF_055385985.1. NCBI lineage: Bacteria > Pseudomonadati > Pseudomonadota > Betaproteobacteria > Burkholderiales > Burkholderiaceae > Cupriavidus > Cupriavidus sp. LA-1. The sequence continues at coordinate 2,602,976 of NZ_AP031387.1, forward strand.
TGTCGCACACTAAGGAGTCAGACATGGGAGCACTTGAAGGCAAGGTGGCACTGGTCACCGGTTCGGGCCGCGGCATCGGCAACGCCATCGCCAAGCGCCTGGCACGCGAGGGCGCGCGCCTGGTCATCAACGACCTGGACGCCGAGCCGGCGCAACAGACGGTCGAAGAACTGAAGGCAATGGGCGTCGAGGCCGTGGCCTGCGTGGGCAATGTGTCCGCCCCGGACTTTGCCGACCGCTTCATCAATACGGCGATGAGCAACTTCAAGAGCATCGACATCATCGTCAACAACGCCGGCTTCACCTGGGACGACGTGGTGCAGAAGATGAGCGACGAGCAGTGGTACGCCATCCTCGACTGCCACATGACCGCGCCGTTCCGCATCCTGCGCGCCGCCTACCCGCACATCAAGGCGCTGGCCGCCGCGGACAAGGAAGCCGGCCGCGAGGTGTACCGCAAGATCGTCAATATCTCGTCGACCTCGGGCCTGAACGGCAATGCCGGCCAGATCAACTACTCCGGCGCCAAGGCCGGCGTGATCGGCATGACCCGCGCCATGGCGCGCGAGTGGGGGCGCTTCAACGTCAACGTGAATGCGGTGGCGTTCGGGCTGATCCACACCCGCATGACCTCGGCCGACGCCAAGGCGGGCGCCACGGTGAACATCGAGGGCCGGGAGATCCGCGTGGGCCTGAACCCGGAAATGCTCAAGTCGCACGCCCAGCGCAATCCGATGGGCCGCGGCGGCACCCCGGAAGAAGCCGCGGGCGGCGTCTATCTGTTCTGCTCGCCGGACTCCAACTACATCACCGGCCAGGTGATCGCTGTCGCCGGCAACGTGCAGTAATTTCAGCCGCACCGGCACGGGGGCTCGCTCAGGCGAGCCCTTTTTTTGTGCTTTGCCGGCACGCGACCACGCATCGCCCCTGCCCGGTTCAAGTCAATAGGGAATCTCCTCCTGCCATCAACCGTGCGCCGTGGCAACACCCGGCCCCCGATTCACTCCCTTTAGGAGGGGGTACGGCACAGCGCACGAAGGTCTAATGGAACGAAGCCGGGCGCAGCAACCGGCCAGAGTTTTCCATAAAAACCGACAGGAGACGACTTAGCATGAAGAAATCGCTTATCACGCTGGCTGTACTGGGCGCGGCCGCGGGCAGCGCCAATGCACAGTCCGGCGTGACGCTGTATGGGGTCATCGACGGATCGATCGAGTATGTCAATCGCGTCGCTGCATCGGCCGCCACGCCAAACCAGGGCGGCAGCCGATTCGCCATGCCCCAGGTCGGCGGCCTGTCCGCCTCGCGCTGGGGCCTGCGGGGCGTGGAAGACCTGGGCGCCGGCAACCAGGCGCTGTTCGTGCTGGAAAGCGGCTTCCAGTGGGACAGCGGCAACCTGCAGAGCGCGCCGCTGTTCAATCGCCAATCCTATGTCGGCCTGCAGAACAACACCTTCGGCAAGCTCACCTTCGGCCGCCAGTACACGTCGTTCTTCGACGGCATGGCCAACTTCGCGCCGCTGCGCTTTGCCGCCACCTATGAGCCGGGCATCTGGTGGATGGGCCTGAACTACCGCGAAGACAATATGGTCAAGTACACCGGCCAGTTCGGTCTGCTGCAGGCGGTGGCGCACTTCTCGTTCGGCGCCGGCGTGGCGGTGCAGAATGCCGCCATCCTGCTTGCCAACGGCGGTGCGGGCGAGGTGCCGGGGCACTTCAGCGACAACATCGCCTACGGCGGCTCGCTGACGTACCTGGACCGCAGCGGCTTCGGCGCCTCGCTTGCCGCCGACGTGTGGCGCCCCGCGGCGGTCACCGGCCAGCCAGGAACCATGACCAAGCTCGGCGCGGCCGCGCTGTACAACACCGGCCCGTTCAAGTTCACGCTCGGCTACCGCTACAACAAGGGCGAGTTCGCCAACGGCAGCACGCTGCTGCGCGACGACTACTGGTGGGCCGGCGTCAACTACCAGGCCACGCCCGCGCTGGGCCTGTCGCTGGCTTACTACTATGCCGACGTCAAGGGTGCGCGCGCCAACGCCACGGCGCCCGAGACCAACCCTGCGAACATGCAGCAGGTCAGCCTTATCGCCGACTACAACTTCAGCAAGCGCACCGACGTGTACCTGTCGGCAGGCTATGCGCGCAACGGCGGCCTGAGCTTCGACAGCGCCGCCACCGCCTTTGCCTTCAAGTACCCGACCATGGCCGGGCAGAAGAGCATGGTGGGCGTAACCGTGGGGATCCGGCAGATCTTCTGATGCCGGCGCGGGGCGAGCCGCGAAGGCCCGCCCCGCTGCCGCGGCTGGCGCCTACTGCCGGCCAGCCGCCATGCTGCCGAAGCGGCCGCTGCTGAAATCGCGGAAGGCCTCGGCGATCTGCGCTTCAGTGTTCATCACGAACGGGCCGTGTCCGACGATGGGCTCGTCGATCGGCTCGCCGCTGAGCAGCAGCACCACCGCGTCGGTGCCGGCTTCGATGCTGACATCTTCACCGGCGCCGTCCAGCACCACCATCTCGGCATCGCGCATGGTCGCCTCGGCGTTGACCGTGACCTTGCCGCGCAGCACCACCAGCGCGGTATGCCAGCCCTCCGGCAACGCCAGCCGGGTGCTGGCGCCCTGGTTCAGGCGCATGTCCCACACATGCATCGGCGTAAAGGTGCGGGCCGGCCCGGCCTTGCCGCCATACTCGCCGGCGATCACCCGCACCGTGCCGGCGCCATCGGGCATCGGCACGTCCGGAATATCGCGGTCAACGATCGCCTGGTAGCCGGGCGCGGCCATCTTGTCGCGGGCCGGCAGGTTGACCCACAGCTGCACCATTTCCAGCGCGCCGCCGCTTTGCGTAAAGGCCGGCGAATGGAACTCCTCATGCAGGATGCCCGCACCCGCCGTCATCCACTGCACGTCGCCGGGACCGATGACACCGCCCTGCCCGGTCGAGTCGCGATGCGCGACCTCGCCCTTGTAGACGATGGTCACGGTCTCGAAGCCACGGTGCGGGTGCTGGCCCACCCCGCGCGGTCGCCGCGTCGGCGTGAAGTCGGCCGGGCCGGCGTAGTCCAGCAGCAGAAACGGGCTGAGCTGCTTGCCGTGGCTCATGTACGAAAACATCGAGCGCACCGGAAAGCCGTCTCCGACCCAGTGCGGACGCGGTGCGCTGTAGACACCCAGAATGCGCTTCATGTCTGATCTCCGAGTATGCCTGCCGATAGCGGCAAGCAATGATCCATGAAGCGATGATAGGCGCCGCGACCGACGCGCGGTAGACGGTGGGAATGCGATGCAGTGTCCTGCTGCTGGAACGATGTCGCGCCGCCAGTGCGTCAGAAGCGGTAGCGCACGTAGCCGATGCTGAAGTTGGTGCCGGGATTGGGCTCCTGGATGCCGGCATTGGACTGGTGCTGGAAGCGGTAGCCGATGGCAAGCCGCTGCGCCTTGCCGAAGGCAACGCCCACGCCGAGCATGTCGGCGAACTGGAAGGCCGAGCCCATGCGATGGCCGCCGGCGATCTCGGTGTGGCTCAGCACGCGCAGGCCCACCGAGGCTTCGACGAACGGCGTCGCGTACTCGCCGGCATAACTGAGCCGCAGGATCGGCGACACGCCGAACTCGGTCAGCTGGCTCGACGGCCGCGACGACAGCGCCCGCCAGTTCGCGACATTGACCTCGCCGTCCAGGGACAGCGCAAAGCGGCTCGACAGCTGCCACTGCACGATATCGTCCCAGCGCGCGGCCACTTCGTACTTCTCAACGCCGTGGCCGTTGTCGCGGCCATAGCCGCCCTGCATCGAGAAGGTTCCCGCGCCGGCCGTGGCCGGCAGCGCGCACAGGCAGGCCGCAAAGGGAATGGCGGCCGAGAACTGCGCCAGCCGCATGGGTATGGTTGCTTTTTTCACTGGCATCCGTGAGTTACGGGCGGCGTCCACGGGGATCGCGGTGCCACCACTTTGTTGTGATCAGGGCGCTAGCGTCCTGAATCGCAAGTTCGTTGCATAAGTCTGCAACGAACTTCCGACTCAGGACACGAGAAGATAACAGCGCTTCAGATTTGCGGAAGCCTGCCTGAAACAAACACAGTGTTTCAAGGCCGGAACAATGCGTCAGCCCGCCGACAGCGTGCCGCCGGCAGGTGGGCGCGCTACCGCCCTTCCAGCTCGAAACTCTGCTTGTAGCTGTAGCGCTCGGCGGGATGCACGCCGAGCGTGACCTCGATGACTTCGTCGTCGACAAAGTAGGTCCGGATGATACGCAGCGCGGCGCTGCCCGGCTCGACCTGCAGCAGCTCCGCCTCGTCCTGGCTCACCAGCGCGCCTTGGGTGTCCTGGTCGACGCGTGTCACGCGCGTGCCGAACTGCCGCTCGATCAAGTCGTGCACCGGCACGTTCAGCGTCGCGCCCAGCTTGGGCAGGCGCGCGTAGCGGGGACTGACGTAGATGTCGGCCAGCGAGATCGGCAAGCCTGCGCCCAGCGTGCTGCGCAGGCCGGCGATATGCAGCCACTTGTCCGCGTCCCCGGCCCCTTCCGCCTCTTCCGCCGGCAGCGGCACCCGGCTTTCGGCCGGCGCCACCATGTGCCGGGAAAGAATGCGGAAGTCCGTCTCCTGCGCATAGCGGGCAATGTCGTCCAGCCCGGCGATGCTCTGGTTGTAGCGCGCGCGCGCCTGGTTGCTGAGCACGCGCGTGCCGATGCCCTGCTGACGCGAGACCAGGCCCAGATCGATCAGCGCCTTGATCGCCTGGCGCACGCCGTAGCGGCTCAGCTGGTACTTGCGCACCAGTTCGGGCTCGGCCGGCAACTGGTCGCCCACCGCCAGCCGTCCGGCCAGGATCTCTTCCATCAGTTCATTGGCGACCGCCAGGTAGTGGGGCTGGGGGGCCCGCAGGCGTTGTGGCTGGGAAGTCATGCGGATCCGGGAATCATTCGAATGTTGACATGATACAAAGCGGCGCTATACTCGACAACATTCGAATGTTTGAACGTTCGATCCAAACCGACCACGAAACAGAAATCACCGAGACGCAGCCGGAAGGCCAAAAGGATCTCAATGCACCCGATCGACTTCTTCTGGCGCGCCGCGGCCCGCCATCCGGGCAGGACCGCCGTGCGCTCCGCCGCGGGCGAGCTGAGCTTCGCCGACCTGGCAGCACGCGTCGGCAGCCTTGCCGCCGCCTTTGCGCGCATCGACCCCGCGCCGCAGTCGCGCCTGGCCATCGGTGCGGCCAACAGTGTCGATCACCTGGTGGCGCTGCTGGCCGCGGTGGCCGCCGGCAAGACCTGGGTGCCGCTGAACCCGCGCAATGGCACGCCGGAGCTCGAGCGCATCCTGGCCTTCACCGAGCCCACCATCGTCGTGCTGGACAGCGCCATGCGCGAGCGGCTGTCCGTCGTGAATGCCGCCGTGGTGCCGCTGGAGTCCATCGGCGAACATATCCAGGCCCACGCCGGCGCGCCGCGTCCGCTGCTGACCGTCGGGCTCGACGCCATCCAGGCGATCAAGTTCACGGGCGGCACCACCGGCACCCCCAAGGGCGTGATGCAGTCCATGCGCGCATGGAACACCACGGTGCTGACGCAGTGGCACGAGTTCGGCTTCAACGCCGACGACCGCTTCCTGGTCAGCGCCCCGCTGACCCACGGCGCCTCCACCTATGTGCTCGCGGTGCTGGGCGCGGGCGGCGGCCTGGTATTCCCGCCGGACACCGCCGCCCCGACACTGCTCGACTGGATCGCCGACGCGGGCGTGACCTCGCTGTTCCAGCCGCCGACGGCCATCTACGCCCTGTGTGCCGAACAGGTGCGCGCGCCGCGCGATGTCGCCAGCCTGCGCCTGCTGGTCTATGGCGCGGCACCGATGCCGCCGGCACGCATCCAGGAGACGCAGCGGCTGTTCGGCAACGTGGTGGCCACCACCTACGGCCAGACCGAAGCGCCCACCGTGATGACCTGCATGCGTCCCGCGCAGCTGGCCGATCCGCGCAACCTGGGCTCGGTCGGCCAGCCCAGCATGGCCACCCGGGTGGCGGTGATGGGCAAGGACGGCACGTTGCTGGGGCCGGACCAGGAAGGCGAGATCGTGGCCCGCGGCGACCTGCTGATGTCGGGCTACTGGCGCATGCCGGAGCTGACCGCGGCCACCATCGTCGACGGCTGGCTGCATACCGGCGACGTCGGCGCGATCGATGAGCGCGGCTTCCTGTTCCTGAAGTCGCGCATGCGCGACGTGATCATCACCGGCGGGTTCAACGTCTATCCCTCCGATGTCGAGGAGGCCATCGGCCGCCATGCGGCGATCTATGAGAGCGCCGTGGTCGGCATCGCCGATGACAAATGGGGCGAAGCCGTCCACGCCGCGGTGCAGCTGCGCCCCGGCGCCAGCGTCACCGCGGAAGCGCTGATCCGCTTCGTCAAGCAGGAGATCGGCGCGGTCAAGGCGCCCAAGGCCGTGCATATCTTCGACACGCTGCCCAGGAGCCCGGTCGGCAAGACGCTGAAGGATGAAGTCGCGCGCCGCATCCGCGAACAGGCCGCCGCCGGGAGCCAGTCGTGATGAACGCGCCCATGTACTTCATGGTGATCGCCACCGACAAGCCCGACGCGCTGGCGCTGCGCAGCGCCACCCGCGCGCGCCACCGCGACTGGCTGCGCGGCAGCCATGCCCGCGTCACCGTGGTTGCCAGCGGCGCCTCGCTCGCGGGCGACGGCACCGTGATGAACGGCTCGCTGCTGATCGTCAGCGCCGCCAGCCACGACGACGTGGTCGCGTTCAGCCACGAAGACCCGTACTACCGCGCCGGCCTGTTTGCCAGCGTGGACATCCGCCGCTGGGACTGGACCTTCGGCGGTCCCAACGGCCCCACCGCTTCCGTCAACCCCATCTGAAAGGCCACACCATGCACTGGATCATCTACGCCGTCGACAAGCCCGGCATGCTGCCGACGCGCCTGGCCAACGTCGACAAGCACCGCGCCTACCTTGCCGCCCATCCGCTCCGCACGCTGGTGTCGGGCCCGCTGGTGGACGATGCGGGCAACGACATGCAGGGCAGCTTCTTCCTGGTCGAGGCCGATACCCGCGCCGAAGTCGACGACTTCAACCGCAACGACCCGTTCTGGTCGCTGGGCATCTGGGAAACGGTGCGCATCCATGCGTTCCACAAGCGTGTCGACGATCGCGCCGCGGGAGCGCCGCAATGAGTGCCGATTCATCCATCGACACCAGGAGCCTGTCATGAATATCGGCTGGATCGGGGCGGGCAAGATGGGCCTGCCGATGCTGGCAAGCCTGCTGGCGGCGGGCCATGCCGTGCGCGTGGCGGAACTGTCCGAGCCGGCGCGCCAACAGGCGCAGGCGCTCGGCGCAACCCTTGCGCAGACGCCGGAACAGGCTGCCCGTGGCGCGCAGGCCGTGTTCTCGTCGCTGCCGGACGATGCGGCGCTGCTGGCCGTGGCGCCAGCGGTGTTTGCCGGCGCGCAGCCCGGCATGCTGTACGTGGATACCAGCACTGTGTCGCCGCAGGCCTCTGCCACGGTAGCGCGCGCCGCGGCAGCGGCCGGCGTGCGCTACCTGCGCGCGCCGGTGTCGGGCACGCCGGTGCAGGCGCAGGAGCGCAGCCTCGCGACCATGGTGTCCGGTCCGCGCGAGGCCTTCGAGGCCGCGCTGCCGCTGCTGTCGGCCTGGGGCCAGCCGCCGCGCTACCTTGGTCCGGACGAACAGGCGCGCAGCATGAAACTGGTGCTCAACCTGATGGTCGGCACCACCGCGGCAATGATGGCCGAGGCGCTGGCCCTGGGCAGCAAGGGCGGCATCCGCTGGGACGACCTGCTCGACGTGATGAGCTCCAGCGTGCTGGCCTCGCCGCTGATCAAGGTCAAGGCCGCGCAATTGCGCCGGCGCGAATTCAGCCCCCTGTTCTCGTGCGCGCAGATGGCCAAGGACCTGCGCCTGATCCTGGCAGCCGGCGGGGATGCCGGCGTGCCGCTGCCGCTGGCGGCGCTGGTCAGCCAGCTCAACTGCGTATCGCTCGCGCACGGTCATGGCGGCGACGACTATATCGCCAGTGTGCTGACGGCCGAGCTGCTGGCCGGGACCGCGCCCGTCCTGGACGGCACCGGCAACGCGTCATGACAACCTATGACGACCTGATCGTCGGCGCGGGCGCGGCGGGCTAGGTGCTGGCCAACCGGCTCTCGGCGGACCGCCGGCGGCAGGTGCTGTTGCTGGAGGCGGACCAGGACTTTGCGGGTGCGCTGCACGGCAGCGTGAGCCCGGACACCCAGACACTCACAACAACCAAAGCAACCACAAGCAAGACCACAGGAGACACCTCATGAAACGCATCCTTATCCGCAACGCCAGCGTCATCACCGTCGACCCGGCAATCGGCAACTTAGACAAGGGCGACGTGCTGATCGAAGGCACCAGGATCGCCGCAGTCGGCACCGGCCTGCAGGCCGCAGATGCCGAGATCATCGATGGCACCGGCACCATCGTGATGCCGGGCATGGTCGATACCCATCGCCACGTGTGGCAGACCACGCTGCGCAATATCGCCGCCGACTGGACCCTGGACCAGTACTTTGCCGGCGTGCGCGGCCAGCTTGGCGAGCATTTCCGCGCCGGGGATATCTACACCGCCAACCTGGCGGGCGCCTGCGAGGCCCTCAACGCCGGCATCACCACCGTGCTCGACTGGTCCCACAACATGAACACGCCCGCGCATACCGATGGCGCGGTGCATGGCCTGCGCGATTCGGGCGGGCGCTTCGTGATGTGCTACGGCAACTCCAACGCCGAATGGCTGCCGGTCAGCGACCTGCCCACTTCGCGCGATGCCTACCGCGTCAAGAAGGAGCATTTTTCGCGCGCCGATGACCTGGTGCAGATGGGCATGGCATTGCGCGGCCCGCAGTACGCCAGCGAGAAAGTGACCATCGACGACTGGGCCCTGGCGCGCGACATCGGCGCGCTGATCTCGGTGCACGTCGGCGACGGCGCCTGGGGCAAGAACCGGCCCGTGGCCTGGCTGGCCGAAAACGGATTGCTGGGCGAGGACGTGGTCTGCGTGCATTGCAACTCGCTCGCCGACGATGAGTTCCGCATCATGGCCGACCACGGCGCGTGGGCTTCGATGACCCCCGACATCGAACTGCAGATGGGCCACGGCTGGCCCGCGACGCGCCGCCTGCTCGACGTTGGCCTGGCGCCCACGCTGGGCGTGGACATCGTCACGTCCAACAGCGGCCACCTGTTCCAGGTCATGCGCACGGTGCTGCTGGTCGAGCGCGCCTGGGCGCATCACCACGCCGACCATGCCGGCGAGACCGTGCAGCGCCTGCCGATCGACACGGCCGATGTGCTGGCCTTTGCCACCATCAACGGCGCGCGCGCGCTGGGCCTGGCGGACCGCATCGGCTCGCTGACGCCGGGCAAGGACGCCGACATCGCCATGCTGCGCGCCGACAACCTGGAAATGGCGCCGCTGAACAACGCGGTCGGCGCGGTGGTGCTGGCCGGCCATCCCGGCCTGGTGGATTCGGTATGGGTGGCCGGCAAGGCCGTCAAGCGCCACGGCAAGCTGGTGAATGTCGACGTCACGCGGCTGATCGGCGACCTGGAGCGCTCGCGCGACCATGTGCTGGCCCAGGCCGGCGTCGCCCCCGGCGAGCGCTTCCTGCCGGCACCCTACGCTCACTGAAACGAACCGCGCCAAGGACACCACCATGCAAAACATGACTGAAGCCCAGTTGACCGACGTCGTCCTGCAGCGTTACCAGGACACCCCCGATCCGCGCCTGCGCGAGATCCTGCAATCGCTGATCCGGCACCTGCACGCCTTCGTGCGCGACGTGAAGCTGTCCGAGGACGAGTGGATGCGCGGCATCCTCTACCTGACCTCGGTCGGCCAGATCTCCGATGACAAGCGCCAGGAGATGATCCTGCTCTCCGACAACCTCGGCATCTCGATGCTGGTCAACATGATCAGCGCGCGCGTGGCGCATGCCGCGACGGAATCGACCGTGGTCGGGCCCTTCTATGTGCCGGGCACGCCGGAACGCCAGTGGGGGGAATCGATCCAGCAGATGCCGTGCGACGACCCGCCGCTGTTCGTCAGCGGCCGCGTGCTTGACCTCGACGGCGCGCCGGTGCCCGGCGCGCAGATGGAGTTGTGGCAGACCAACTCCAACGGCATGTACGACATCCAGGATGCCGGGCAGCCCGAGCACAACCTGCGCGGCTGGTACCGCGTCAACGATGCGGGCGAATTCCTGGTGCAGACCGTGCGGCCGGTGCGCTACCCCATCCCCACCGACGGGCCGGTCGGCGAGCTCCTGCAGGCCACCAGCCGCCATCCGTGGCGCCCCGCCCACCTGCACGTCAGGATCACCGCGCCGGGGTGCAAGCCGCTGGTGACGCATATCTTCGATGCCGAGGACCCCTACCTCGATTCCGACGTGGTCTTTGCCGTGAAGCAGTCGCTGGTGCGCCGGTTCGAGCCGGTCGCGGCCGGTGAGCGCCGCCACGAATACGGCATCGGCGGTCCCTGCCTGGAGCTGCGCTACGACTTCACGATCGAGCGCGTGACGCCGGCGGGCTAAGCCCTCCGCTACCCGGCCGCGCCACGGCGCTGCCGGGCCCCTTGCGCAAGCTGCGTGCCCCCAAGCCACCCGCGCGGTGTGGCGGGGGCCCGTCTTGCCGCTCGTGCCGCCAAGCCTGCCTGGCCTGCCCGCGTTCGCCCCACGTGCAAGCGCGGCGGGGAGCGCTTTGCCTGTCGAAGCGTGGCTGCACGCCGCGGATTTCATTACCTGACTCTTCCTATTGCATGGAGCCAGAGATGTTTTCGAACAATGCAGCATCCATCATCCGTCCACGCCGGGCCGTGCGTTGCTTCCGCCCGGCCTGCGTCGCCGCCACGCTGCTCATGGCGACGGGTGCCTGGGCACAGAGCAGCGTCACGCTCTATGGCCGTGTCGTCGGCGGCGTCGACTACGTCAGCAAGGTGGCCACCGCCAACGGCGGCAGCGGCGGCGTGTTCCGCAACGGCGGCCAGTGGGGCGTGAGCTGGTGGGGCCTGCGTATGCAGGAAGACCTGGGACAGGGCCTGAGCGCCGTCGCCAACCTGGAGAGCATGTTCACCGCCAACAACGGCCGCACGGTCGGCGACAGCCTGTTCAACCGCTACGCCGTCGTCGGCCTGTCCAGCCGCGACTACGGCACGGTGTGGCTGGGCCGCGCGATGGCGCTGACCGACGGCGAGCTATGGGAAGTCGATCCGTTCGCGATGCAGTTCACCAGCCTCGGCACGCTTGCCTATGGCCGCAACTGGGGACCGCGCGACCACGCCATCACCTACAACTCGCCGGTCTGGAATGGCTTCTCCTTCCGCGTCCAGGGCGGTCCCGGCGGCGTGCCCGGCAGCACCACCGCTGGGCGGCAGCTCAGCGGCAGCGTCAGCTACAAGAACGGCCCGCTGGTGCTCAAAGGCGTCTATGAAGACATCCGCGACAACAGCGGCAACTTCACCAACCTGTACGCGACCTCGCGCGAGTATGCGCTCGGCGGCGCCTACCAGGCGGGCAGCGTCAAGGTATTCGCCGGCTACAGCCTGATCCGCTCCGGCGGCGCCACCGTTGCCGACACCAACAACCCCACCGCTTCCAACCAGCACCAGCTCTACTGGCTGGGCGCCAACTGGGCCGCCACGCCGACCCTTACCCTGCTGGCCGGCGGCTATCACGCGCGCCTGAACCGCGATGGCGGCAATGCCACCCTGCTCGCGCTAGGCGCCAATTACGCGCTGTCCAAGCGCACGCTGCTCTATGCGACGGTGGGCACGGTCGTCAACCGCGGCAATGCCGCCTTCTCGGTGGAGGTCACGCCGGATACCAAGCCGCTGGCCGGGGTCACGCAGCAAGGCGTGTATACCGGCATCGTGCACTCGTTCTAGCGGCTGGCAGCGGCAGGCAGGACCTTCGCCAACGTCAACCCACGTCCTTCAGCTCGATCAACAGATCCTTCGCCGCCACACGATCCCCCTGCTGAACATGCACCGCCGCAATCTCGCAGTCCCGGTCCGCCGCGATATGGGTTTCCATCTTCATCGCCTCCAGCGCCAGCAGCGTCGTGCCGGCTGCCACGCGCTGGCCCGGCTGCACCGCCACGGTCACGATCGAGCCAGGCATGGGCGCGGCGACATGCAGCGGGTTATCGGGCTCGGCAACCGGACGGCTGTGGCGCGCCGCGGCCGCTTGCGTGGTGCTGCGCTGTTCGACCAGCGCGGTGCGCGACTGCCCGTTCAGCTCGAACTGGACCTTGATCAGCCCCTCCTCGGCATCGGGGTGCGTGCCTTGCAGCGAAACCAGCAGGGTCTTGCCGGCGGCGATGTCGATGGCCACTTCTTCCTGCGGCTGCAGGCCGTACAGATAGGCCGGCGTGGGTACCACCGAGGTATCGCTGTAGTTGCGCACATGCGCGTGGTACTCGCCGGCCTGCTTCGGGTACATCAGGTACGACGCCAGCTGGCGGTCGTCGAGCGGCTGTTCGCACGCGGCTTCGCCCGCGGCGCGCGCCGCGTCGAGATCGACCGGCGCGATCTGGTCGCCGGGCCGGTACGGCGCGGGCGGCTCGCCGCGCAGCACCTTGCGCGACAGTGCCGCGGGGAAGCCGTCGGGCGGAAAGCCCAATTCGCCCTTGAACAGCGACACCACCGATTCAGGGAAAGCAATTTCCTTGGCCGGATCGCACACGTCGGCGGCGCTCAGGTCGTTGGCCACCATCATCAGGGCCAGGTCGCCGACCACCTTGGACGTCGGCGTCACCTTGACGATGTCGCCGAACATCTGGTTGACCTCGGCGTAGGCGCGCGACACCTCGGTCCAGCGATGCTCGATGCCGAGCGAGCGCGCCTGCTCGCGCAGGTTGGTGTACTGGCCGCCGGGCATCTCGTGGCGGTAAACGTCGGCGGTGCCGGCGCGGATTTCGGATTCGAACGGCGCGTAGTAGCGGCGCACCCCTTCCCAGTACATCGACGCTTCGTGCAGGCGCTCCAAGCTGAGGCCGGGATCGCGCTCGCTGCCGGCCAGCGCCGCGGCGATGCTCGACAGGTTGGGTTGCGAGGTCAGCCCGCTCATGGCGTCGAGCGCGCCGTCGACCGCATCGCAACCGGCTTCGATCGCGGCCAGCGCCGAAGCGGCCGAGATGCCGCTGGTATCGTGGGTATGGAAATGCACCGGCAGCCCGGTCTCTTCCTTGAGCGCCCTGACCAGCGCCGCGGCCGCCTGCGGACGGCAGATGCCGGCCATGTCCTTGATGCCCAGCACATGCACGCCGGCCTGCTGCAGCTCGCGCGCGATGCCGACGTAGTACTTCAGGTCGTACTTGGCGCGCGACTTGTCGAACAGGTCGCCGGTATAGCAGATCGCGCCTTCGCACAGCGCGCCGCTTTCGCCGACGGCATCGATTGCGACGCGCATATTGCGCACCCAGTTCAGCGAATCGAACACGCGGAACACATCCACGCCGGCGCTGGCGGCCTGGCGCACGAAGAAGCGCACCACGTTGTCGGCATAGTTGGTGTAGCCGACTGCGTTCGATCCGCGCAGCAGCATCTGGAACAGCACGTTGGGAACGCGCTCGCGCAGTTGCTCAAGGCGCTGCCACGGGTCTTCCTTGAGGAAGCGCAGCGCCACGTCGAAGGTGGCTCCGCCCCAGCACTCGAGCGAGAACAGTTGCGACAGCTCGCGCGCATAGAACGGCGCGATCGGCAGCATGTCGGCGGTGCGCATGCGCGTGGCGAACAGCGACTGGTGCGCGTCGCGCATGGTGGTGTCAGTCAGCAGCACCTGCTTCTGCTCCAGCATCCAGCGCGAGAACTTGTCCGCGCCCAGTTCGCGCAGCCGGTCGCGCGTACCGTAGGGCAGCGCACCGCTGGTGTCGACGGCGGGCAGCACCGGCGCGGGCAGCGGCAGCGATGGCAGCGGGCGGCCGCTCATCTCCGGGTGCCCGTTGACGCTGACCTCGCCCAGGTAACGCAGCAGCTTGGTGGCGCGGTCCAGGCGCCTGGTGAACGCCAGCAGTTCCGGCGTCAGGTCGATAAAGCGCGTGGTGACGTCGCCGGACTTGAACGCGGGATGGTTGATGACGTTCTCGAGGAACTGCAGGTTGGACGCGACGCCGCGGATGCGGAACTCGCGCAGCGCACGGTCCATGCGCCGGATCGATTCGGGCGCGGTCGGCGCCCAGGTGGTGACCTTGACCAGCAGCGAATCGTAGTACGGCGTGATCACCGCGCCGCCATAGGCGGTGCCGGCATCCAGGCGCACGCCGAAGCCGGCCGCGCTGCGGTAGGCGGTGAGGCGGCCGTAGTCCGGCAGGAAGCCGTTCTCCGGGTCCTCGGTGGTGATCCGGCATTGCAGCGCATGACCGTTCAGCGAAATCGCCTCCTGCACCGGCACGCCCGCGGCGCGCACGACGATCTCGCCGTTCTCGTTGCGCGTGTTCTCGGTCATGCCGATATGGCCGCCTTCGGTCACGCGGATCTGGGCCTTGACGATGTCGATCCCGGTGACCATCTCCGTGACCGTGTGTTCGACCTGGATGCGCGGGTTGACTTCGATGAAGTAGAACTGGCCCGAGTCGGCATCCATCAGGAATTCGACCGTGCCGGCATGCGTGTAGCCGACCGCGCGCATCAGCCGCAGCGCCGATTCGCACAGCGCGGCCCGGCCGGCATCGTCGAGGTAAGGCGCGGGCGCGCGCTCGACCACCTTCTGGTTGCGCCGCTGCACGGTACAGTCGCGCTCATAGAGATGCACGAGGTTGCCGTGCGTGTCGCCGAGCACCTGCACTTCGACGTGGCGCGCGTTGCGCACCAGCTTTTCGACATACACCTCGTCGTTGCCGAACGCGGCCAGCGCCTCGCGCCGCGCCGCGGCCAGCGCCCCCTCAAGGTCCTGCTCGCTTTCCAGCACCCGCATGCCGCGTCCACCGCCGCCCCAGCTTGCCTTGAGCATCAGCGGATAGCCGACGCCGGCGGCCAGGCGCTTGCACGCTTCCAGGTCATGCGGCAGCGGATCGGTTGCCGGCATCACCGGCACGCCCGCCGCGATCGCCGCGTTGCGCGCCGCCACCTTGTTGCCAAGCTTGCGCATGACCTCGGGCGACGGGCCGATCCAGCGGATGCCCGCGTCGATCACGGCCTGCGCGAACTCCGGGTTTTCCGACAGGAAGCCATAGCCGGGATGAATCGCGTCGACCTTCGCCTGCCTGGCAATGCGCAGGATGTCGTCGATGTCGAGGTAAGCCGCCAGCGGCTTCTTGCCTTCGCCGACCAGGTAGCTCTCATCGGACTTGAAGCGATGCAGCGCGAGGCGGTCTTCCTTCGAATAGATCGCCACCGTGCGCACATTCATCTCGGCGGCCGCGCGCATCACGCGGATGGCGATCTCGGAACGGTTGGCAATCAGCAGGGAGCGGATAGGGGCGTAGTCCATGGGGATGCAAGGAAGCGAACCAGCCATGCGCAACCGCGACGGCAGGGTCAGGTGATCGGGAATGCAGCAAGGGCGTCAGGCTTGCCCCTGGCGCTAGTCGTAATGTGCAAATGCAGTGTGCGAATCCATCCAGTCATGATGCGCCGATGCAGCGGCCCACGCCCAGTTGGTTCGCTTTGGCGACTGCTGGTCACGGTCGCCGTGTTCGTTTCGATTCTGGCCGGCACGCGGCTGATCGCCATCTCCGGCAAGCTCGCGGCTATGCGCGCCGGTTCCGTTTCGTCCGTAGTACATCGCGGTGCATTCCTCTTCAAGGCCAGGGGCGCCTGCCCTCAACACAACACGATGGCCAGGGCGACGGCAGATTGCAGGCACGATGAAATCCGCGCCTATCCTGTGCGCAGGGCGCAAGAAGCGGGCCACGCTGCATCCTTCTGATTTGAAAGGGATTTCAGAGTACGGAACACAATTTGAATTTCACAATTGAAATTCACCATTTCAACGCAAGCATGCCGGCTAGCGCGCCACACCAGTCCTGTCGACGCACAGCGCGAACTCGATGCACTCCGCGGTCGGTCCCGCCCACGGGCCAAAGCCGATCCAGCCGTGGCCCCTGAGTGTGACCTCATCGCGGCGCAGGATGAATGGCTCGCTGCCGTCCAGGCTGACATGGGTGCCGTTCGAACTCCTGTCGATCAGCACATACCTGCCGGCGCGGGGCTCGGCCATGGCCTGGAAGCGGGATGCCAGCCGGTCCGTCACGACGATCGTCATGCCGGCGTCGCGCCCGATGGTGACCGGCGCGGAGGCGGCACTCATTTCTACCACGGTGTCCCGGTAGCGGAGCGTGAGGAAGCTGGCATTCAGCAAGGGCTGGTTGAAACCCGCAATCAGGGTCAGGTCGGTGGCCTGCTGCCAGATCGCCTCGTACAGCTCGACCGGCTGCTCCCTGCCGCGCACCTGGATGGGGTACAGGTAGCGCGTCATCTGGCGCAACGGCGCGGGCAGGTCCGCCACCGCATCCTTGCTGGTGATGATCTGTCCGCGCGAGGCCAGCTTGGACAGGCGGGCGGCAAGATTCACGGCATCGCCGAACACATCGCCCGACGCCTCGCACAGGATCGGGCCATGGTGGAACCCGATATGGGCCGACATGGAAAAGCCGGCCACGGGCGGAAGTTCAGAAACGGCGAGCTGCATGTCGAGTGCCGCCCGCAGCGCCTGTTCGGCGGACGGGAACAGCACCATGACCTCGTCGCCGATGGTCTTGACGAGGCGGCCCTGCGTCGCCTCGGAACAGGATCGCATCGCACCGATGCAGCGGCCGATCGCGGCAACGGCGGCGGCGTTGCCAGCCCGTTCATAGAGCCGGGTACTGCCGCTGACATCCGCAAACAGTACCGACCCCTCTGACGCTTCGTGCAGCAGTTCCCGGTCCATGTGCATCCCGATCTGTCCGGCCAGCCAGCGCCGGGCGGCCCAGCACGATGTGTGACCGCCCGCCCCGCGCCTCGCCCCGCATGTAGGGAATTCTGGCACCGCCGATCCTGATGCTCAATATGAATCTGCCTGCTGCGCCAGGCACCGTCGCGCCCATTGATACCCCGGTGCGGAAGGCGTCTAATCGTTCATACAAGGGCCGGATGTGAAGAGGCGATATGCGCTGCACAAGCTGCGGCTCCGACAACCCCGAAGGAGCCAGATTCTGCAAGGACTGCGGGGCCAGGCTTGTACGGCGCTGCCCGAACTGCAGCCATGAGGCGGGCTCCGCTGACAAGTTCTGCACGGAATGCGGCGCATCCTTCACCATCCCCACTGAAGAGCCGTCCGGCGGTGCCCGGCCGATCGCGCCCGCCCCTATCGACTACACACCACGTCACCTGGTCGAGCGCATTCTGGCCGAGCAGGCTGCCATGGAGGCCAGGGGATCCACCGCGGGTGAGCGCAAGACCATTACCGCCCTGTTCGCCGACATGGCCGGCTCCACGGCCCTGATCCACGACCTGGATCCCGAAGCGGCACGCCACCTGATCGACCCCGTCATGGCCCTGATGATGGAGGCCGTGCATCACTATGAGGGCTATGTCGCCAAGTCCCTGGGAGACGGCATCCTGGCCCTGTTCGGCGCCCCCATCGCCCACGAAGATCATCCGCAGCGCGCCGTGTATGCAGCGCTGCGGATGCAGGAAGCCATGCGTCGTCACAGTGACCGCATCCGGCTCGAGCAAGGCATACCGCTTCAGATCCGGGTGGGGATCCACACCGGCGAGGTGGTGGTGCGTTCCATTCGCAGGGACGACCTGCACACGGACTACGATCCGGTGGGACACACGATCCACATCGCGTCGCGGATGGAGACCATTGCCACGCCTTCCTCCATTCTCGTCAGCGAGTCGGTGCGCAGGCTCACGGACGGGTATTTCGACGTCAAGGCCCTCGGCGCCGCCCAGGTAAAGGGCATACCGGAACCCCTTGCCGTGTACGAGGTGCTGCGCCCGGGGGTGTTGCGCACGCGCCTGCAAGTGGCGCAGCGTCGCGGCCTGGCGCAATTTGTCGGACGCCAGGACGAGCTGGCGCATTTGCATGGGGCCCTGGACCGGGCCAGGACGGGTAGCGGGCAGATTGTCGGGGTGGTCGGGGAAGCCGGGGTCGGCAAGTCCCGACTGTTCCACGAATTCAAGGCGCTGTCACAGCACGGCTGCATGGTCCTGGAAACTTTTTCCGTCTCGCACGGCAAGTCCTTTGCCTACTTGCCGCTGATCGAACTGGTGAAGAACTACTTCCAGATCGAGGTGCAGGACGACGAACGGAGGTGCCGGGAAAAGGTTGCAGGCAGGGTGCTGATGCTCGACCGCACGCTGGAAGACCTCTTGCCCTATCTGCTGCACCTGCTGGGCATCGCCGACCCGAATTCTGCGTTGCCGGACATGGACTCGCAGATCCGGCGCCAGCGCACATTCGAGGCGATCACGCGCCTGCTGGTCCGGGAGAGCCACAATCAGCCGCTGGAACTCCTGTTTGAAGATCTGCAATGGCTGGACCACGAAACCGAGGCATTCCTGGAGGTACTCGCTGACCACTTGCCCGGCGCCAGGATTCTGCTGCTGCTGAATTACCGGCCCGAGTATCAGCACGACTGGCGTGAAAAGGATCACTACACGCAGCTCAGGCTGGATCCGCTGGGCCAGGTCGAGGCCGGGCAACTGCTCGCCGTGCTGCTCGGCGAGGATCCCACGCTCATGCCTCTCAAGACGCTCATCATGGAGAAGACGGAAGGCAATCCCTTTTTCATGGAGGAAGTGGTGCAGACCCTGTTCGAGGAGAAGGTTCTGCACGGCGAGCCTGGCCATTGCCGCATCGAGAAGACCCCGACGGCGCTGCATATCCCGACCACGGTACAAGGCGTGCTGGCGGCCCGCATCGACCGGCTTCCCCGTGCCGAAAAGGACTTGTTGCAGAGCCTCGCCGTGATCGGCAAGGAATTTCCTTACCGCCTGATCCAGCGGGTCGTGGCGCAGCCTGACGATCCGCTGCACCGTCTCCTGGCCCAACTGGAGGCTGGCGGATTCATTTACGAGCGGCCCGCATTCCCCGACACGGAATACACGTTCAAGCATGCGCTGACCCAGGAAGTCGCCGGCAGCTCGCTGCTCACGGAACAACGCACTGCGCTGCATGAACGCACGGCCCATGCGATCGAGGCCCTCTTCCACCATCAGCTGAAGGATTACTACAGCGAACTGGCACGGCATTACAGCCTTAGCGGCAACGATCCGAAAGCCGTGGAGTACCTTCTGGCCACCGGACAGCAGGCCGTACAGCGCTCCGCCTATGAGGAAGCCATCCGTCAACTGTATGCAGCCCTGGCATTGCTCAAGCGCCTGCCCGATACCCCCGAACGCGCACGCCAGGAACTCGCTTTGCGACTTGCCATCGGGCCGGCATTGATTGCCGCCAGAGGATTTGCCTCGCCCGAGGTGGAAGCCATTTACAGCCATGCCCTGGCATTGTGCAGCCAGGTTGGGGAAACACCGCAGCGCTTTCGAACGCAAGTGGGATTGCGCACCTATTTCTCTCTGCGAGCAGAACATGCGAAGGCATACCAGCTGGGGAGGCAACTCCTTGGCCTGGCCAGGAATGCGCAAGACCCCGAGTTGCTGGCCGAGGCGCATGTCTCGCTCGGAACGACGCTGTATTACCTGGGAAAGTTTACGGCTGCAGCGGTCCATCTGCAGAATGCACTCAAGCTCTACACCAAGGCACCGCATTACGACCACCTCAATTTTCATGGCGTGGATCCGGAGGTACGGGCGCTATCCATTTCGGCTCTGGTCTTGTGGTGTCTCGGCTATCCCGACCAGGCCGTCAGGAATGCGCAAGGGTCCCTCGCGCTGGCCCGGAAGCTGTCCCACCCGTTCAGCCTGGCGCATTCCCTTTGCTTTGTCGCGGAACTGCACCAGTTCCGCCGCGACCCCGGACTCACGCAAGAGTACGCCGAGGCCTGCATCGCGCTCTCGACCGAACAAGCCTTCCCGTTCTGGCTGGCGTGGACGACCATCCTTCGCGGCTGGGCGCTCTCCGAGCAGGGACAGCAGCACGAAGGCATCGCGCAGATGCGCCAGGGACTGGCCGCCTATCAGGCGACGGGGGCGACGCTGGGGTATTCGCACTTCCAGGCGCTGTTGTCCCGGGCCTATGGGCACGTGGGACAGATCGAGTCAGGCCTGAGCGCGCTTGCCGAGGCGAAGGACGCAGTGGAAAGGATCGGGGAACGCTATTGCGAAGCGGAGTGGCATCGGGTCAAGGGCGAACTGATCCTGCAAAGTTCGGCCCCCCGCGGCCTCAGGCCTGGTGCCGAGGCAGAAGCGGAAGCGTGTTTTCGCAACGCGATCGCGGTAGCCCGCCGGCAGCATGCCAAATCCTTTGAATTGCGGGCGGCCCTGAATCTGGCGCAGCTGTGGCGACTGCAAGGCAGCATCGAGCCATCCAGGCAACTGCTGGCGGAGATCCGGCGCGCATTCACCGAAGGTTTCGACAGCGCGGATATGCAGGATGCCGGCGCCGCGTGCCGTTGACATCAAACCCGCTGCGGCGGCTTCACGCCGGGAACCGACATGCCAATCCGCAGGATCTCGCCCGCCGTCGAATCCGTCATGAAGAGCGTGCTGCGATCCGGACCGCCAAACGCAAGATTCGTCAGCGAATGGCCGGCCGTGCCACGGATCACCTCGACCGGCTCGGCACGATGATTGAGCACCCATACGTAGGCGAGTCCCGGGTTGGCGACCAGCAAGCGGCCATCGACGTCCATGGCGAGCCCGTCCGGGCCGCTTGGACCGTAGGACGTGAAGAACTGTCCTGCCTTGGACACGCTGCCGTCCTCCTGCAGGGGCATGCGCCAGACGCAGTTGCCCCGGGTGACGGCAACGAACAGGAAGCGCTCGTCCGGCGACAGCACGATGCCATTCGGGCTGGGCACATTGGCAAGCAGCAGTTCCAGCCGGCCTTCCGGGGTAAGCCGATAGACCCTCCCCGTGGGGTCATGCAGGCCGGTTTGTCCCTGATCGGTGAAATAGATGTTTCCCCGCGAATCCAGGGTCAGGTCATTGACGCCCTTAAAGCTCTCGGTATTGCGGCGTGGCAGGTACGGCCTGGCATTGCCGGCGTGCAGGTCCACTTCCATGAGCCCGTTGCGGTAATCCGTGACGAGCAAGGAATCAGCGCTGAGGAACTTCATGCCATTGGGTTCGCCTTCCCATTCGGCAACCAGATCCCACTCGCCTTTCGGGTCAATCCGGAAGATCCGCCCATTCGGGATATCGGTGACGTACAGGTTGCCCGCATCGTCGGCGACAGGCCCTTCGAGAAAAGAGTCGATCTCACGCCCACCCTGGTTCGCCCTGGACCAGTCGGTTCCCCGCTGTTGGCGATAGCGGGCCGGTAGGCTGGAATACGTCTGCGCTTCGCGGATCGTCGGTGGGTTCAATAGAAACATGTCCTGGCATCCCGTTGATGATGTCTCCGGCAGCAGAGGCCAGAAGGGGGTGACGCCACCGCCCTCCGGCATGCAGCCAGCCACTACTGTTTTTGAAAGCCCGTGCCGCGGGCAACGTTGCCCCAGAATGCGGTTCTGCTGGCCACTTCGGCCCTGAAGGTACCGGCATCCCAATAACCTGGCTCGGCACCGATACTCTCAGCATAGGCTTGCATGTCCGACGTCGCCATGGCCTTGCCCACCTCCTTCTGGATGCGGTCCAGCACGTCAGCGGGCGTGCCCTTCGGTGCCCACAAGCCCGTGAAATTGGTCACACCATAGCCCTTGACGCCAGCCTCGGCAAAGGTAGGCACGTTGGCCAACGCAGGCAAGCGCCTGGTGCCGCTGACGGCCAGCACCGCCAGCTTGTTGCCCTTGACCTGTCCGATGACGCCCGGGATGGAGGCCATCTGGAAATCGACGGTACCGCTCAGCAGCGCAACGGTAGCCTCGCCGGCGCCCTTGAAAGGCACATGCATGAAGCGTGTTCCCGCGGCGATGCCAAAAGCCTCGCTGGCGAAGTGAGGGGTGGAACCTGATCCGCCCGATCCATATGAGACCTTGTCCTCGGCCTTCGCCGCGGCGATCAGATCGGCCAGCGTCTTGTACTTGCCACCGGCCTTGACCACCACACCCATGGGCGCAAACACGTATGCCGCAACCGGCTGCAGGTCCTTTGCCGGGTCAAAAGGCAAGGTCTTGAAGATGTGGGGCAGCAGCGCGTAGGTCGTGTCGTTGGCCAGCAGCGTGTAGCCGTCCGGCGCCGCGCGCGCAACCTGGGCCGTGCCGATGGTTCCCGTCGCGCCGGCCTTGTTTTCCACGTAGAAGCTCTGGCCCGTCTGCTCGGAGAGCCGCTGCGCCATCTTGCGGGTGACGGCATCCACCGCGCCGCCTGGGGGATAAGGCACGACAATCCTGACCGGCTTGGCGGGCCAGCCTTGCGCTTGAGCTGCCATCGACATGGCGGCAAGCGTGGCCAACGCCAGTGCCTGGAGCATCCACACTCCGCCCTTCTTCTGTTTCATGCTGTCTCCATTGGTGCGAGATGTTCTTGTATGACGGCTATAGCTGTCCGACTGCGGGCTCGCCAGCCTCGTTCAGTACCGCGATCGTGTTGGTCGCCGCTGCGACACCCATGTTGACGTAGGCCGCGGTGGTCACGCCACCGATATGCGGGCTCAACACGATGCCGGGCTGCCCCTGGAAGATATGCGGCGATGACATCGGCTCGCGCGCAAAGCTATCCAGGCCGGCCGCCGCCACGCGCCCCGACTGTACGGCGTCGCGCAGCGCCGCTTCGTCGATCAGCCCGCCCCGGGCGGTGTTGATGATGATGACACCAGGCTTGCAGCGCGCAAGCGTGCCGGCATTGACCATTTCCTTGTTCTCTGCCGTCAACGGACATTGCAGCGAGATGACATCCGACGCTTCCCAGATCCGTTCCAGCGGGACAGCTTCGACATAATCCGGCAGTTCCGCGGCGAAGGGATCGAAACCAATCACGCGCATACCGATGGCATCGCACATCCTGGCAAACCGTCGCCCGATGGCGCCCAGGCCAATGAGTCCGATGGTCAGTCCGTTCAGCTCCAGGCTCTTGTGCGTCGCTTTGTCCCAGTGGCCGGCATGCATGCGCGCATCCAGTGGCACCACCGATTTGGCGCACGCCAGCATCAACGCCAGCGCATGCTCGGCAACAGCCGCGGCATTGGCTCCGGCGGCGGCGGTCACCCTGATGCCCCGCGCCTGCGCTGCGGCCTTGTCGATGGTATCGGTTCCGGTGCCGTGTTTCGAAATCACCTTCAAGGCTGGTGCGGCATCCATGACTTCGGCGGTGACGCTGCCGTAGCGCACGATCATGCCGACCGGGTTGTACGTCCTGGCCAGCGCCACGAGATCAGCCGTCTGGGGCGCCTTCCCGGCAAATACGATTTCATAGTCGCTCAGCAGCGCGAGCGCCTCCGGCGCAAGGTCCGCACCCGTAACGATAATGACCGGCTGGTTCCTCACAGTTCCTCTCCCAGCTTCAGGACACCGGCCGTCACCAGCGATGCCAGCAGCCACGGCGCAGTGGTATTACCCTCCTTGATCTGGGCAATACGCATGGCTTCCGCCTCTTCCTTCCTTGCCGCGGCGTCGAGCAAGGCTTCGATCTTTTCGCGTTCCACCACAACCAGCCCATCAGCATCGCCGCAGATATAGTCACCAGGGTTCACCGTCACGCCACCAACCGAGACGGGGTGCCCGATGCGGCCACCGACTTCCTTGGTGGGGCCATTGGGATTCGTCCCCACCGAAAAGACCGGGAACTGCATTTCATCCAGCTCCAGGCTGTCCCGGACGGCGCCGTCGATGACAACACCGGCCAGGCCGCGCTGGCGGGCGGCATGCATCATGATCGTCCCCATCAGCGCCGAGGTCTGGTCGCCCTTGCCATCGACGACCAGTACATCGCCGGGCTGCGCAAGCGCCAGCGCCGCATGGATCATCAGGTTATCTCCCGGACGAACTTCGACAGTGAAGGCAGGTCCGGCGACTTTCATGGTCGGCCGCAAGGCCTTGATCCGGCCATGCAACGCACCGCGGCGTCCGCCGACATCGGAAAGGATTGCCGGCTGGAACCTGGCGGCCCGCGCCACGATCTCGGCGGACACACGCTCAAACGATTTGATGATATTGGGCAAAGTCATGCTGGACTCCAGGCAAGAGGAAATGAATAGGTAGACAGGGGCGTCAATCCAGCTTCGTGCCGGACGTTTTGATGACAGATGCCCAGCGTCCGATGTCCTGCCTGATCAGCGCGCTGAACGCCTCGGGCGTGCCGGCCAGCACCGACGCACCTTGTTCATTCAGCTTGCTGGCAAGCGCCGGAGACTTGAGCGCCTTGTTGAACTCGGTATTCAGGCGCACCACGATGTCCTTCGGCGTCGCGGCAGGCGCGACGAAGCCGAACCAGGTCGCGGTATCAAAGCCGGGATAGCCGAGTTCTGCGACGGTCGGCACCTGAGGCAGGTCTTGCACCCGCTTCGGGGACGTCACCGCAAGTGCCCGCATCCTGTTGTTCCGGATATGCCCGAGCAACGTCGGCACCGATGCCATGTAGAGATCGACCTGCCCGCCCATCAGGTCGCTGACCGCCTGCGCCGCGCCCTTGTACGGCACATGGGTGAACTTCACCTTCGCGGTGCTCTGCAGCTGCTCGCCGCCAAGGTGTGCCACCGTGCCGTTGCCCGGCGATGCGAAATTGATCGCGCCGGGCTTTGCCCTGGCCGACCGGATCACGTCCTGCAGCGTCTTGTAGGGCGAGTTGACGTGCGTGACCAGCACGAGCGGCGCGGAGGCGACCAGGCCGATTGGCGCCAGATCCGTCAACGGGTCATAAGGCAACCGTTCATACAGCGAGGGATTGATCGCAAGGTTGCTGGTCTGCCCCATGACGATGGTGTAGCCATCGGCGGGCGCCTTGGCTGCCGCGTCCACGCCCAGGTTGCCACCGGACCCCGGCTTGTTCTCGACCACAAAGACCCAGCCGGTCGACCTGGCAACCGTTTTGGTCACTTCGCGCGCGATGATGTCCGTCCCCCCGCCGGCGGGAAACGGGACGATGACTCTGATGGGCTTGCTGGGGTACTGCGGCACGGCATGGACAGCGGCCGATGCCATGAACAGGCCGGCAAGGACCAACACGCCTCGGCGGGAAATTGCCTTCATTGGTGTCTCCGAATCTTGTTTCGTTGTGATCCGGATTGTGGTGGGTCGTTTCACGGCATACAATGTCGTTTCGCACCGTGCAACGCATTTCGTACGATGAACCAGGATAGTGATTCAGACACCCCGCGCGCGAGCGACGACGCGCCGGGCGCCGTGACAGCCGTCACTCGGGCCTTGCGCGTGCTGGAGGCCTTCGGGGTCAATGACCCGCAACTGTCGCTTGCCGAACTGAGCCGGCGCACCGGCATTCACAAGACCACCGTGCTCCGGCTCGCCCGCACGCTCGCCGCAGACAACTATCTCGTACAGAAGGAAGACGGCAGCTGGCGGCTTGGGCGCGCAGCGGGATGGCTGGGCGCGTGCTACCAGGCAACCTTCAATGTGCACGAGGTGGTGGAGCCGGTCCTGAGGGAGCTGACGATCAAGACCGGTGAAAGCGCTTCGTTCTACGTCCGGGAGGGACAACAGCGAACCTGCCTGGTCCGCGTCGAAGGACCGCAGGCTATCCGGCATCACGTCAGGATCGGGGCGGCACTGCCGCTGGACAGCGGCTCGCCGGGGCGTGTCATCCTGGCGTTCTCGGGGGAGCCCGGCGAGCTCTATGAAATGATCCGCCGCCGTGGTTTTCATCTGTCGCTTGGCGAGCGGGAAGCCGAAGTCTCGAGCGTGTCTGCACCGGTATTCGGATTGCACTGGCGGCTGCTCGGCTCGATGTGCATTTCGGGACCGACCTCGCGGCTCAGCGAAGAACGCCTGCTGGAACTGGCACAGACAGTCGTCGACGCGGCGACCAGGCTTTCGTATGCCATGGCAGGAAGCCAACGGCCTGCGATGCAGATTGAAAAACCGTCAACCTGGCATCCCTGATGAACCTGCCGGCTGATCAAACCAGCCCGGCGCACCGGCAATGTGGCCATCGACGCAGACAATGTGGTCGAGGCGCTCGAATCCATCCAGTTGCTGGCGGACGGAACGCGTCGCCATGATCAGCCCGCTCGATGCAGCCGGCCGGCTCAGGCCGGCAGAGCCTGCGCAACCAGGGTGATGAGCGAACCGCTGACCAGGCAAAGCCCGACCCATCCGGTCAGGATCAGGGCGCTGTCACGCAAACGCATGATGAACTCAGGCAAGCGGGCAAAGCGCAGCCTCTGCGGCTTCGCCCGTTTTTGTCAGCAGGTGCCGGCAACCAGGCCGGCGGGTAATCAGGCCAGAGCGCCGTCGGTGTACGGGTCGAACTTGCCGCCCACGCGTGCGCCGTCGGTGTACGGGTCAAAGCTGCGGGCCGGGGCAGCCGAGACACCGCTGCGGTCCAGGCCGGCTACCGTGCGGGCACCGTCGGTGAACGTGTCGAACTTGCCGCCCACGCGCGCACCCTCGGTGAAGGGGTCGAACTTGCCGGCGCGGGCACCGTCGGTGAAGGCATCGGTCTTGCCTACGCGGAACTCGTAGCCGTACTTGTCGGCGGGCACCGTGCCGGCCTGGGCAGCACCGCCCACAAAGGCGGCGGCAAGGGTTGCGGCGGTGATCAGGGTCTTGGCGAACTTGGTCATGATGGGCTCCTAACTTGGCAATGTCTCGTATCAGTTGCTTCTGGGCCAGTCGCTTTCGGCATTGTTATCTACTAGTAGATAGATAACCAGGCCAAAAAAAAGACCGCCTCCGGTAGTGCAATGGCCCCGCTGTCCGTTGGCTTCCTGCTTCGTTTGCAGGTGGAAGCAGCGCGTCCATGAGTCACATCCTATCTACTACTAGGTAGATAGTCAAGGAAATTCTTTTCTATCGGCCCGATAGCCCCCGGCTGGGCGCCACCATCGCGGCGCGACGCGACCAGAATTTGCGGTGCACCCGCTTCATCGACAGGCTGTCACCACGGATGCCGCAGTTCACCGAAACATTTGGCGATGTAGCCGTGGCAGCGTCTCGCTACTCCGTAGCATCCAGCTTGACCGCAAAACCGCGCTGCACGCCGGGACGCGCCCATAGTGTTTCGTACCAACGCCTGACGTTCGGGAATTGACTGAGGGAAACCTGATGGCGCTCATGCCGCCATGCCCAGCCAAGGATCGCGAAATCGGCGACGGACAGTTCGCCGGCGACAAACTCCACGTGTGCAAGCCGGCGGTCCAGCACCCCATAGAGGCGGTACGTTTCCTCCGAGTAGCGCTTGAGACCATAATGTCGGTCCACTTCGGACTCGAGCATGCGGAAATGATGGACCTGGCCGGGCATGGGACCGAATCCGCCCATCTGCCACATCAGCCATTCGAGCACCGGTACGCGCTCGCGCAGGCTTGCCGGCAGGAATCTGCCAGTCTTCTCACCAAGGTAAAGCAGGATCGCGCCGGATTCGAACACCGATATCGGCTGCCCGCCGGGCCCGTCGGGATCGACGATTGCCGGGATCTTGTTGTTCGGGCTGATGCGCAGGAACTCAGGCGCAAATTGCTCGCCCTTCGAAATATTCACCGTCTTGACCGTATAGGGCAAATCCATTTCTTCGAGCGCGACGCTGATCTTGCGTCCGTTTGGCGTATTCCAGGTGTGCAGCAGGATACTCATAAGATGCAGTCCTTTTAGGTCGGGCGCGCCGACTGGCAGTTTCGCACCGCCGTGAATCAGCTAGCCTGATGCGTGGGGGAACGGCTTCGAGCGCTGAGCGCTCCCCCCTGGCGTGGCGGGCGGTGGGCAGCCGCCATGTTCGCAGCATACCCGCGCCTCAGGCCACCACCAGCATCATGTCGATGATTGCCGGCGCTCGAACAGGAGCAGACCTGGCAGCGGCCCGGGATTGACGCGCGTGCCGTTGCCCCTTGCCCCGCTCCCGCTCAGTGCCCTGCGCTCTGGCCGCCGTCGACGTGCAGGATCTCGCCAGTAACGAACGGCGCCGAATCGAGATACAGCACGGCATCGGCGATGTCGCGCATCTCGCCCATATGGCCCACCGGATGCAGCGCGCCCAGCGCCTCGTGGGTTTCGGGCGGATGCATCGGCGACTTGATGACGCCCGGCGCAACCGCGTTGGCGCGGATACCAGTCTTGGCGTACTCGATGGCCAGCGACCTGGTCGCGGCGTTCAGGCCACCCTTGGTCAGCGAGGCCAGCACCGACGGCACGCCACTGTTCGCATGGTCGACCAGGCTGGTCGTGATGCTCACCACGTGGCCGCTGCGGTTCTTCTGCATCTCCGCAATGGCCAGCTGCGTGATATGGAAGAAGCCCGTCAGGTTGATGCCGGTGACGGTGGCATAGTCCTCGGACGTATAGCTGGTGAACGGCTTGGCGACGAAGACGCCCGCATTGTTGACCAGCGTATCGATGCGGCCGAACTTTGCCACGGCCTCGGAGATGACGCGGTGCGCGGTTGCCGGATCGGCGATATCGCCAGGCACCGCCAGGATCTCCGGATCATCCGACGGCCGGATGCTGCGGGCCGTGGCGACCACGCGATGGCCGCGCTCGCGGAATGCCTTGACCAGTTCAGCGCCAATACCTTGCGATGCGCCCGTGATGACTACGACTTTCTTTGCTGCGCTCATGTCTTGAACCTCGATGTCAGTTGGTTCGGCCGTGTTGCCGATCGGGCCGGTGGCTCCGATGGGCTCCAATCTAGGCAAATCCGTGCTGCGTTCGAAGACCTTGCGGCAACAAACAGTTATGCGTGGCGGGCACAAGTCAGTCGCGCCACCGGCCCGCTGCCGAGAGCGTAAAGCATCCCGTTCGCCACTTTCTGGCACAACGCTTCCTTGAGCATCGACTGCCTCCGATTCGGCATGGACATCCTGGCAGTGGATGGCGTACGCCCTCGCCCTGGCAGCTGCCGCCGCCGGCGCACAGGCCGCCGGTCCCGGCGTGCGCGACCCGTACACCGGAGGCGCGCGCAATGTCGACGTACGACAAGGGGGACGCGCTCAGGTCCCTCCGCTGACCCGGCGCGCGCAGCCGATCCGACCTGGACGGCGCCCACGCCTGAGGCCGCGCATCGCCGCGATTCACCTCTCGCCGGCTTTTTTTCGAGCGCCAATAATGCCGGCCAGGAACGTCTTATTGCTGCAATAAAAGTGCCCTATGATCAGGCCGAATCAAGTCGCGACGACAGAATTACTGACAATGCGTTGCATATGGACCGTTGGGGTGGGCCATATAGCGGCTTGATGCACGTCGAGCCGAGGCAACTCTGCGGAAGGCATGAATGCCGGAGAGCGTTCGGCTGCAGGTGCAAGTTGGGTAGACGTGATTATTGTCGCGGGGGGTTGCCGGAGCCATCCACATTGGATGGCTCTTTTGTTTCGGTCGCACCTTCCGTGAAGCAGACCCGGAGCGCCAGCTCAGGATTTTGCGGGCCGTCCAGTCTTGACCGCCTCGACTTGCGCAACAACGCTGAGCAGCCTCTTTTCCGAGAGGGCTTCGAGAGCCAGGAGTCCCGCCCTCAGCAGCTCACTCTTCTTCACCTGGACGCCACCAGCCAGGCATTTTCGCTTCAGGTCAGCCAGCTTTCCATAGTCGTGCTCCGGCATGGTGAAGCTATCCCGGACAACCTTCGGCTTCTTGGGTGGTTTCTCTGCCTGTGGTGCCGCACCATTGCCCGGCTTCTTTGCCTTCTTCGAACTGGAAGCCCCTCCATCAGTGGCTGCCGCAGCATCAGCCGAGACCTTCGCGGTAGAAGCCGCCTTCTTTCCCGCCTTGCCGGCGCGCAGCTTGATGTCGGTACCTTCCTCGCCCATTGCGTCCGGTGCTAACGACGCGGCCACCTTCTTCCGTGATTCGCCTGCCATCAAGTCCTCCGTTCCTAGGCATCATCGTTCATACAGTATATATAGTATTTACGATTCCAACTTCGGTGGTCCGGCCAGGCCCCGCCTGGCTCCGGGACCCAAGGAAGGAAGTCACGGTAAGGCAGCGTCGCTTAAGGCCATTCGGCCAGCCCCGCGCCTTGTGCGGTCCTGCCAGAACTCGCTGGCATTGTGCTGCCCTGCGAAAACACGCAACAGGGCAGCGAGGAGCCGAGATGCGCAGAATTCATGCCCCAGCCGCCGGCCGGATGTCCGCCCTTACGGCGCGACTGGCCTCCCCCTACTTCCGCTCGATTGACCCGAGCGAGTCGAGCGTGCGACCGGCCACGGGGCCAGCCCCCCAAAATCCGGGAACCGGTGCGCCAAGGACGAACCGGGAGCTCTCCGACGCCGCCATCCGAACGCGCAGAATCTTCTGGTAGCGGGCCTGGCGGCGTCAACACAGCCATCGCCTGCGAGCCATGACCGACGCCGCTCATCTTGCGAGAGGCGTGGGCGAGGAAGCACGCGCGGTGACGCAGGGGGATGCCATGAAAGTCTTCGGTGCCGCTCGGCACGCGGATGAGCGAAGCTCCGTGCCCCGCAAGGCGCTGTCGCCGCGCTCTTGGATATGCGGCGCAGACGGGACGACGGACGTTCTGCGATGGAGTCGGTCCCCTCGGGGGAGCCACGGATGGGCAACCGATGGGCCAGAAAAAACAAAACCCCGGAAGACCGCGATCTTCCGGGGTTCGCCGCCATTGCTGGCGGAGACGGAGGGATTCGAACCCTCGATCCAGGTTTTGGCCCAGATGCTCCCTTAGCAGGGGAGTGCCTTCGACCTCTCGGCCACGTCTCCCAAACTTGCGTTGTGTGAGGGAGCCACACAACGAAGCGCGTATTCTAACGACGCTGCGCGCGCTGGTCAACGAAAAATTGATGACACAACACAAAAATCGCGCCGTCAGAAGTGTTCACGAACGGATCACGCCTGTTCCAGTTCGAAGGCCTTGTGCAGGGCGCGCACGGCCAGTTCCATGTACTTCTCGTCGATCAGCACCGAGATCTTGATTTCCGAGGTGGAGATCATCTGGATGTTGATGCCCTCTTCCGCCAGGGTGCGGAACATCTTGCTGGCGATGCCCACGTGCGAGCGCATGCCCACGCCCACCACCGACACCTTTGACACCTTCGGATCGCCCGACACGCTGCCGGCCCCGATATGCGACTTCACGCCATCGTTCAGGATAGCCAGCGCGCGCTGGTAGTCGCCGCGCGGCACGGTGAAGGTGAAGTCGGTCTTGCCGTCGACGGACTGGTTCTGGATGATCATGTCGACGTCGATGTTGGCGTCGGCGACCGGGCCCAGGATCTGGTAGGCGATGCCCGGCTTGTCCGGCACGCCCAGAACGGTGATCTTGGCTTCGTCACGGGCAAAGGCAATGCCGGAGATGACGGCTGCTTCCATGGTGGAGTCTTCCTCAAAAGTGATCAGCGTGCCCGAGTGCATTTCCTGCTCGAGCGGCATAAGCGGGTCGGTCAGCGACGACAGCACGCGGGTCTTCACGCGGTACTTGCCGGCGAACTCCACGGAGCGGATCTGCAGCACCTTGGAGCCGAGGCTGGCCATTTCCAGCATTTCTTCGAAGGTGATCTGGTCCAGGCGGCGGGCGTCTTCGACCACGCGCGGATCGGTGGTGTACACGCCGTCCACGTCGGTGTAGATCAGGCACTCGTCGGCCTCGATGGCGGCGGCAATGGCCACGGCCGAGGTGTCCGAGCCGCCACGGCCCAGCGTGGTGATGTTGCCGTCGTCGTCGATGCCCTGGAAGCCGGTAATCACGACCACGCGGCCGGCGTCGAGATCGCCCAGGATGCGCTCGTCGTCGATCGACTCGATGCGGGCCTTGGTGTACGACGAGTCGGTCTTCACCGGCACTTGCCAGCCGGTGTAGCTGACCGCGTCGATATCCTCGCCGTGCAGCGCGATGGCCAGCAGCGCCACGCTGGCCTGTTCGCCGGTGGAGGCGAGCATGTCCAGTTCACGCGGATCGGGCTGCGGCGAAATTTCCTTGGCGAGTCCCAGCAGGCGATTGGTCTCGCCCGACATGGCCGAAGGCACCACGACTACGCGGTGACCGGCGCGGTGCCACTTGGCAACGCGCTTGGCGACATTCTTGATGCGTTCCGTGGAACCCATCGAAGTGCCGCCGTATTTGTGAACGATGAGAGCCATCTTCTTGTCGACGCCAGCGATTGTGCAAAGCCCTTGAAAATACACGAACACGCCCCGTCAGGCAAGGCGGGAGCGGGGTCCGGGCTGCAGATCCGATGTGATGCCGGCGGCGATCCGGCGGTTTCAGTGCGGCGGCGGCGCCACCGCCGGCGGCCGCGGATGCCATTCCACGCGCCAGCGCGGCGCCGCCTGGGCATCCGGCCAGCGCCGGTGCATGCCGAGGCCGGCGGCCAGCACCAGGGTGTCGCCCGCCCACAGCAACGGCAGCCAGGCCCGGCGCCAGGCCGGGATGCCGGCTTCCTGGCAGGCTTGCTTCAGCGCCCGTGCCGGGCCGCCGGGGCGCAGCACGATACGCTCGCCGCCGCTGCGCGCGGCCAGGCGCAAGGGCTGGCGCAGCACCGCTTCGGGCACGCCGAAGGTATCGTCGCGGAAGAAGTGAAGTTCGCCGCGCCATGCGGGCACGACAATGCGCGCCTCGCCGCGCCAGTCCAGCATCACGGGTGCCGGCGCGGCTGCCGGTGGCGGCGTGCAGGCCAGTACGCGGTCGCGGAAGCGGCGCAGCACCAGGCCCTCATGCGCGATCGCGGGCTCGCCGCCGGCGTGCGTGACCAGTTGCTCGCGCATCGCCGCCAGCCGCGCGGTGGACGGCGCGCGCACACTCAGGTCGCGCAGCCAGAAGCGCAGCACGGCATCGGCATGCGCCGCGGGCAAGGCGCGCAGGCCAGCCAGGTCGAGTTCGGAAAGCGTATCGGGATCGCGGCCGGGGTGCGCCAGCGCCGCCAGCGAGGCCGAGGCCAGTGCATCGATCAGTTGGCCAGCCTGCGCGAAATGCGCTGCCGCCTGCACCACATTGGCCGACAGCGCCGGAAAGGCCTCCAGCAGCGCCGGCAGGTGCGCGCGCAAGGCATTGCGCGCGTAGCGGGCATCGGCATTGGACGGATCGTCGACCCATTGCAAGGCGTTGGCGGCGCAGTAGTCCTCGATTTCGGCACGGGACACGTCCAGCCAGGGACGCAGCAGCATCACGCCGCTGCCCTCATCCAGCGCGCGCATGGCGGGCATGCCGGCCATGCCCGCCACGCCGGCGCCGCGAAACAGCCGCAGCAGCACGGTCTCGACCTGGTCGTCCTGGTGATGGGCAAAGAGCAGCAGGTGCGCCCCGCTGTCGGCGCACATCGCCGCCAGCGCGGCGTAGCGCGCACGGCGTGCAGCCGCTTCCACGCCCTCGCCCGCCTCCGGCCGCACCGACACCCGCCGTACGAAATAGCCG
This sequence comes from Cupriavidus sp. LA-1, assembly GCF_055385985.1. Lineage (NCBI taxonomy): Bacteria > Pseudomonadati > Pseudomonadota > Betaproteobacteria > Burkholderiales > Burkholderiaceae > Cupriavidus > Cupriavidus sp. LA-1. Next base: position 2,636,488 of record NZ_AP031387.1, read on the forward strand.
ACCTGCCACTGCTCGCACAGCGCGGCGCAGAAGCGGTCCCAGTCGTCGGCCTCGGCTTGCAGGCCATGGTGGACATGCAGCGCCACCACGCGCGCGCCAACACCCCACGCTGCCGCAGCCGCGCGGGCGGCATGCAGCAGCGTGACCGAATCGCGACCGCCCGACAGTGCCACCGCGATCGTTGCCGCGCCCTCGCCCGCACCGCCACCAGAAACAACAAAGGCCGCACCGGCCTGGAGGGCCTGTGCGACCTTGTCGGTCAGCCGGGCGGACGGGTCAGTCCTGGGTGCCGGTTTCCTTGAACTTGCCATAGGCGAGCAGGCGCTCGTAGCGGCGAGCCTGCAGCTCCTTCACGCTCATGCCCTGGAACTGGCGCAGCGACTCGGCCAGCGAGCGCTTGAGCATTGCCGCCATGCCCTTGTAGTCACGGTGCGCGCCGCCCAGCGGCTCGCTTACGATCTTGTCGATCAGGCCCAGCGCCTTCAGGCGGTGCGCGGTCAGGCCCAGGGCCTCGGCGGCTTCCGGTGCCTTCTCGGCGGTCTTCCAGAGGATCGAGGCGCAGCCTTCGGGCGAGATCACCGCGTAGGTGGCGAACTGCAGCATCTGCACCACGTCGCCCACGGCAATCGCCAGCGCGCCGCCCGAACCGCCTTCACCGATGATGGTGGCGATCAGGGGCACCTTCAGGCCGGCCATCACATACAGGTTGTGGCCGATGGCCTCGGACTGGCCGCGCTCTTCGGCGTCGATGCCGGGGAATGCGCCCGGGGTGTCGACAAAGGTGAAGATCGGCAGGCCGAACTTGTCCGCCAGCTCCATCAGGCGCTTGGCCTTGCGGTAGCCCTCGGGCTTGGGCATGCCGAAATTGCGCATGGCGCGCTCTTTCGTATCACGGCCCTTCTGGTGGCCGATGACCATGCACGCCTGGCCATTGAAGCGCGCCAGGCCGCCGATGATCGACAGATCGTCGGCAAAGGTGCGGTCGCCGTGCAGCTCGTGGAAATCGGTAAAGATCTCGCGCACGTAGTCCAGCGTGTAGGGACGCTGGGGGTGGCGGGCGATTTGCGCAACCTGCCACGGGGTCAGGTTGGCGTAGATGTCCTTGGTCAGCTGCTGGCTCTTGCCGGCCAGCCGCGAAATCTCTTCGGAAATATCGACAGCCGAATCGTCCTGCACAAAGCGCAGTTCTTCGATCTTTGCCTCGAGTTCGGCAATGGGCTGCTCAAAATCCAGGAAGGTGGTTTTCATAAAATCACACGTACCTGTCTGTGAAGGGGCGCATTCTACCGGAATTTGGTCGCTATCTTAGCGCCTGCCAGATAGCCCGGACTGCACCTGCTACTAAATTTTCTTGCCGCGATGCCTAATACGTCACTGGCAGCGGGTCGAGACTGCGCCACATGTACCACGTTGCGACCGTGCGCCAGGGCTCCCAGTTGGCCGCCACCTCGCGCGCCTCGCTGCGCGTGACCGGTTCGCCGCTGAAGTAATTGGTGGAGATCGCGTTGATCAGGCCGACGTCGTCGAGCGGCAGCACATTGGGCCGCATCAGATTGAACATCAGGAACATCTCGGCAGTCCAGCGGCCGATGCCACGGATCTGGGTCAGCTCGGCGATGACGGCTTCGTCGTCCATCCGCGCCCATTCGGCGACGTGTACCGTGCCCGCCTTGAAATGGTCGGCCAGGTCGATCAGGTATTCCGCCTTGCGCTTGGACAAGCCGCAGCCGGCCAGTTTCTCGGGGCCGGCGCGCAGGAACTGCGCCGGCGCCAGCTTCGGGCAAGCCGCATGCAGCCGCTCCCACACCGACTGCGCCGCCTTGACCGAGATCTGCTGGCCCACCACCGCGCGCGCCAGCGTGACGAACGGATCCCCGCGCGACACCAGGTGTGCCGGGCCATAGGTCGGAATCATCTTGCGCAGGATGCGGTCGCGCTTCATCAGGTCGGCGCAGGCCTCGTCCCAGTAGGCGGGGCGCACCGCATCGATGACGGTTTCAACCGGCAGCGGCACCGCATCCGCCTCGGGCAGCACGGCCTTGGCGTTGCGCGTCTTTGCCGCGAGTTTGCCCGCGTCCTTGCCCGTGTCCTTGCCATCGGGCAGCGGCGCCTCCTTGGCGCCGGCCTTGCCCGGGCGCGGGCCGGCCGCCTTCGCACGACCGCGCGTGGCGGCAGGCGCGACGGGCGTCGTGGCGGTGGCGGGCTTGCGCGCGGCAGCGTTCAAGCACGCCTCCACTCGGTGGCACCGCCCGGCTTGTCTTCCAGCACGATGCCCGCTTCCAGCAATTGGGCGCGGATGCGGTCCGCCTCGGCAAAGTTGCGCTCGACCTTGGCGGTCTTGCGCGCGGCGATCAGCTTTTCGATCTCGTCCGGCGACGGGCCGTCGTCGGACTTGCCACCCTGCAGGAAGGTGTGCGGATCGCGCTCAAGCAAGCCCAGCGTGCCGGCCAGCGCCTTGAGCTGGCGCGCGGCCGCGGTCGAGCCGGTGCGGTTGATCTCGCTGGCCAGGTCGAACAGCACCGACATCGCGATCGGGGTGTTGAAGTCGTCGCCCATCGCCTCGGCAAACCGCTTGGCGTGCGGCTCGTCCCAGTCCACCGCGCAGCCGCCCGGCTGACTGTCCTTGAGCGCGGTGTACAGGCGCGTCAGCGCGTGGCGGGCATCGTCCAGGTGCGCGTCGCTGTAGTTCAGCGGGCTGCGGTAATGCGCGCGCAGGATGAAGAAGCGCACGACCTCGGCGTCGTACGACTTCAGGACCTCGCGGATGGTGAAAAAATTGCCAAGCGACTTGGACATTTTTTCGTCGTTGATGCGCACGAAACCGTTGTGCATCCACATATTGACGAAGGGCTTGCCGCTGGCGCCTTCAGACTGCGCAATCTCGTTCTCGTGGTGCGGGAACTGCAAGTCAGCCCCGCCGCCATGGATGTCGAAATGCTCGCCCAGCAGCGCGCAGCTCATGGCGGAGCATTCAATGTGCCAGCCCGGGCGGCCGGCGCCCCACTTCGATTCCCATTTGGTCTCGGGCGGCTCGCTGGCTTTGGCGGATTTCCACAGCACGAAGTCCAGCGGGTCCTGCTTGGCATCGTTGGCACTGACGCGTTCGCCGGCGCGCAGGTCTTCCAGCGACTTGCCCGAGAGCTTGCCGTAGCCGTCGAACTTGCGCACCGAATAGTTCACGTCGCCGTCGCTGGCCTGGTAGGCCAGGCCCCTGGCTTCGAGCTTGCCGATCATGTCAAGCATCTGCGGCACGTAGTCGGTGGCGCGCGGCTCATGGTCGGGACGGATCACGCCCAGCGCGGCGGCATCCTCGTGCATGTACTGGATGAAGCGCGTGGTCAGCTCGCCGATGGTCTCGCCATTCTCGGCCGCGCGGCGGATGATCTTGTCATCGATATCAGTGATGTTCTGCACATATGTCACCTCGTAGCCGGCGGCGCGCAGCCAGCGGTGCACCATATCGAACACGACCATCACGCGAGCATGGCCAACGTGACAGTAGTCGTACACGGTCATGCCGCATACATACATGCGGACCTTGCCGGGTTCGATTGGCACGAATGGCTGTTTCTCACGCGCGAGCGTGTTGTAGATGTTCAGAAGCTGCATGAAACGAAGTGAGTGGTGAGAGGGGACTGCCGGGTTCGCACAGCAGGCAGCGCGGGCCGTGGCCACCGGCGCAATACCGTCGCGCCCCATATCTTACCGGAAGGCGGTGCGCGGGTTGGGCCCGCAGCGTTGCACTGCCGGGGCGCACGCAAGTCGCGCACCATGCGCCGCCATGGCATCGCCTTCGTGCCGGACTTGCCGCTTTGCTAGAATGCCGCGGAGTATAACGGACCCGTCCTCAATGAGCCTGCCGCTGCCCTCCCCGTCCTTCGCCACGCCCGCCGCCGCCGCGCGCCGGCGCGGCCATCGCGCCGTACTGCCCCTGCTGGCCCTGGCGGCCGCCCTGGCTGCCCCCGCCCAGGCGCAGACCGGCCCGCTGTCGCTGGCCGCGCCCACCGCACCGGCCGGCGGCATCCAGTCGACCGACCCGGGCATGAGCGAGGCTCAGCAGGCCGCCAATGCGCGCCGCTATGACGAGGCCATCAAGGGCTTCGATCGCGTGCTGGCCGCCAACCCGCGCAATGCGCAGGCTCGCTTCCAGCGCGCCTGGGCCCTGGCCCAGTCCGGCCGCGAGGATGCGGCCATCCAGGCCTTTGCCGAGATGGCGCAGGACTTTCCGGAACTGCCCGAGCCGCACAACAACCTGGCGCTGCTCTACGCCAAGCGCGGCGACCTGAAGCGCGCCGAGGCCGAGCTGCTGCTGGCCACCCAGGTCAAGCCGGGCTTTGCCATCGGCTATACCAACCTGGGCGATGTCTACCGCCGCCTGGCCGAGCAGTCGTACGCCGAGGCGCTGCGCCGCAATCCGGGCGATGCCCGCGCCAGCGCCGGCCTGCGCCAGCTGAACCCCGCTTCCGCCCCGGCGGCAGCGCCGGCAAAGCCGGCCGCACCCGCCGGCAGCCGCAAGGCGGCACCGGCCGGGCGCCAGGCACCTGCCAGCGCCCCCGCGGCCAACTGACGGCTTCCATCCGCAGGCCCGGGCGCCGCGCGCCCGGGCCGTGTCCATCCAGACCTACCGGAGTTCCACTCATGATCCGTTCCCGTCGCATCGTCCTGGCCGGCCTGACCGCAGGCGCCCTGGCGCTGTCTTCGTTCAGCGCGCTGGCCCAGCAGAAGGCCGCCGAGCGCGTCCAGTTCGTCACCAGCGCCGGCAAGTTCACTGTCGAGCTCTACCCGGATGCCGCGCCCAAGACCGTCGCGAACTTCCTGGAATATGTGAAGAGCGGCTTCTACAGTGGCACCATCTTCCACCGCGTGATCAACGGCTTCATGGTGCAGGGCGGCGGCTTTGACCGCGACATGAAGGAAAAGCCCACGCGCGCGCCGATCCCGCTGGAAGCCCGCAGCGGCCTGAAGAACAAGGCCGGCACGCTCGCCATGGCACGCACCAGCGACCCCAACTCGGCCACCGCGCAGTTCTTCGTCAATGTGGTGGATAATCCGAGTCTTGACTACCCGCAGCCGGACGGCAACGGCTACGCAGTCTTCGGCAAGGTGGTGGAAGGCATGGACACGATCGACAAGATCAAGACCGTGCCGACCACGGCCTACGGCCCGATGCGCAATGTGCCGGCCACGCCGATCGTGATCGAGTCGGCCAGCGTCGTCAAATAATTACCGAACAGAGGAAACCGCCATGTCCAAGGTCCAGCTCCACACCAACCAGGGTGTCATCACCATCGAACTCGACGCCGAAAAGGCCCCGAAGTCGGTTGAGAACTTCCTGTCGTATGTCCGCAAGGGCCACTACGACAACACCATCTTCCACCGCGTGATCAAGAACTTCATGATCCAGGGCGGCGGCTTCGAGCCCGGCATGAAGCAAAAGGGCACCGACGCCCCGATCGAGAACGAAGCCGGCAACGGCCTGAAGAACGACCGCTACACCGTGGCCATGGCGCGCACCAACGCGCCGCACTCGGCCACCGCGCAGTTCTTCATCAACGTGGTCGACAACGACTTCCTGAACTTCTCCTCGCCCACCCCGCAGGGCTTCGGCTATGCCGTGTTCGGCAAGGTGGTCGACGGCACCGACGTGGTCGAGCAGATCAAGGGCGTGCGCACCGGCAGCTCGGGCTTCCACCAGGACGTGCCGCTGGAAGACGTCGTGATCGAGAAGGCCGTCATCGTCGAGTAAGCCAATGCCTGCCGATTGCGGTCCCGTGCGCGCCCACGTGCCGGCTTTATCCTTCCGACACCACGCATGACCGCAATCCCCCACACGCCGGTGGCCGGTCCCCTCGAGGTACAGGCGCCGGCGTGGTTCATTTCAGACCTGCACCTGACGCCCGGCATGCCCCGCACGCTGGCGGCCTTCGAGCGCACGCTCGAACGCGCCGCGCAGCACGCGCGCGCGCTGTTCATCCTGGGCGACTTCTTTGAATTCTGGGTCGGCGACGAAGAAGCTGACTCGCCGTTCGCGCAACGCGTGGCGGGCGCCCTGCGCGCGCTGGCAGCGCGCGGCGTGGCGGTCTACCTGATGCACGGCAACCGCGACTTCCTGCTGGGACAGCGCTTCGCCCGCGCCGCGGGCGCCACGCTGCTGCCCGACCCCACCGTGATCCACTGCGCCGGCGAGCGCGTCGTGCTCAGCCACGGCGACATGCTGTGCATCGACGACGAACGCTACAACCGATTCCGCCGCTGGACCCGCAAGGGCTGGGTGCAGCGCGTGTTCCTGGCGCTGCCGCTGAAGGTGCGTTTGTCGATCGCGCGCAAGCTGCGCGCGGACAGTGAAGGCAACCGCGCCAGGCAGTTGAGCGCCGGCGCGGCCGTGCCGGTGATCTATGGCGATGTGGCGCCGGCGGCCGCGGCCGAATTGCTCGGCGCGGCGGGCGCATCGCTGCTGGTGCATGGCCACACGCACCGCCCCGCGCGGCATGAAGAAGCCGGGGGCGTGCGCTGGGTGCTGACCGATTGGGATCTCGATGGCGCGCATCCGCGCGCCGCGGTGCTGCAACTGGATCGCGACGGGTTTCGTCTGCTGCCGCAGACGGACTGACCGGCAGCGCCGGCGCAGTCCGTCTCGCCATCCGCTCACTTCATCAGCTTGCGCAGCTCGCTTGCGTCGAAGGGATCGTTCGGCGTGTTCTCCAGGTGTTCGCCAAGCCGGTCGAGCGCGGCCAGCACCGCTTCGATGCGGTCATGCTGGGCCGCCGCATTGTCGATCAGGCTCTTGAGCGCCAGCGATACCGGGTCGTCCGCATTGGGCGTGATGCCGTAGGCCGAGAACTCCTGCCTGGCGCCCTGCTGCGCCGATGGCGCATCCGGCAGGATGACGCGGGCCGGGATGCCCACGGCAGTCGCGCCTGGCGGCACCGGCTTGAGCACCACCGCGTTGGAGCCCACGCGCGCACCGTCGCCCACCACGAATCCGCCCAGCACCTTGGCGCCCGCGCTGACCACCACGCCGTCGCCCAACGTGGGGTGGCGCTTCTGGCCCTTGTACAACGAGGTACCGCCCAGCGTCACCCCCTGGTAGATGGTGCAATCGTCGCCGATCTCGGCGGTCTCGCCGATCACCACGCCCATGCCGTGGTCGATGAACACGCGCCGGCCCAGCTTGACGGCCGGGTGAATCTCGATGCCGGTCAGAAAACGCGACCAGTGCGAGATCCAGCGACCCAGCCAGTGCAAGCCCACGTTCCAGCATGCGTGCGCAAAACGGTGGAACACCACGGCGTGCAGGCCGGGATAGCAGGTCAGCACTTCGAGGCGGCTGCGCGCGGCGGGATCGCGCAGCATGATCGTGTCGATATCTTCCTTCAGGTGAGAGAACATCTTGGTCGTGTCGTGGTGCCGCGCCGTGCGCCGCGCCACCCGGGCTGGTGCCCGGGGCAGGGTCGCCGGCGAGGTCGGTGGCCGGTGGGGACGGGATCAGGGAGTGTAAGTGATTTGCCGGGCCAGTCTCTGGCGCCGGCATTTGGCCCCTGATCCGTCAGGGACATTCCATCGATGCCGCGATCAACATCGCCCGGGCTCGCGCAAACCCGCAGCGGCACGGCAACAACCCGCGCACCAGCTGCGTGCGCGTGCCTCGCCCTGCATCGAATCGCCATGGGTTGCTGCCACTGTCCTTGCTCCTGTCACCGGTCCCCTTGCGGGCCCGGCTGGTGTTGCGCGGCGATCAGCATGTGCTTGGCGATGCCGCGCAGGATGTTCACTTCCTCGCGCTCCAGGCCGCTGCGTGCCAGCAGCCGGCGCAGCCGGGTCATCAGCTTGCGCGGATTGGACGGATCGAGAAAACCGATCGCCTCCAGGCCGGTCTGCAGATGCCCGAACATGGCCTCGACCTGCTCGGCCGTGGCCGGCTCACCAGCATAGCCGATATTGGCACCCGCGTCCGGCGCCGCCTCCAGCAGTGCCAGCCGCAGTTCGTAGGCAATGAGCTGCACCGCCTGAGCCAGGTTCAGCGAGGTATAGGCGGGATTGGCGGGAATATGGGTGACGGCGTTGCAGCGCTCGACCGCCTCGTTGGGCAGTCCATAGCGCTCGTTGCCGAACACGAAGGCCACGCCGCCGCTGCCGGACAGCGTCTGGCGCGCGCGTTCCGCGGCGGCGCGCGGCAGCAGCCGCGGCGGGCCGAACTCGCGCTGGCGGGCCGTCATGGCCACGGTCAGCGCGGCGCCCGCCAGGGCCGCGTCGATCTGGTCGACGATCACGGCGCCGGCCAGCACATCGTCGGCACCGCTGGCCATGGCGATGGCCTCGGGGTGCCGCAGCACGTCCGGCTCGCGCGGCGAGACCAGCACCAGGCTGCCGAAGCCCATGGTCTTGATCGCGCGCGCCACCGAGCCGACGTTGCCGGGGTGGCTGGTTTCGACCAGCACGAAGCGCACGCGCCCGAAGGCGTCGCCGCCGGTGTCGCCGCTTGCGCCATGGGAAGCGGGCTGGCTCGTATCAATTGCCGGGTTCATATACAATTCGGGATTCTTCTTTGGCGCGGCGCCAGGTTTTTGCTTGCTCGCGAGTCTTTCGCGGCACTTTTGCGAGTTTTCTCAGCAGAGCGCAGCAGCACCGGCGACGCCCGACGTTCTTCTACAATCCGTTGTGTTGTCAGCTGCCCATGAGCGGGCGTGCGGCGCTTTGGCGCCCCGCCGCGCGGTCGTGGCCGGCCTGGAGAGATTCATGCATCCGATGCTCAATATCGCCATCAAGGCGGCCCGCAAGGCGGGATCCATCATCAACCGCGCGTCGCTCGACGTCGATCTGGTGCGCGTCTCGCGCAAGCAACACAACGATTTTGTCACCGAGGTGGACCGCGCCGCCGAAGCCGCGATCATCGAGGTCCTGCGCACGGCCTACCCGGAACACGGCATTCTAGCGGAAGAATCCGGCCAGTCCTGGGCCGAAGGCGAAGACGCCCGCGAGTACACCTGGGTCATCGACCCGCTGGACGGCACCACCAACTTCATCCACGGCTTCCCCCAATACGCGGTCTCGATCGCCCAGCTGCACCGCGGCACCCCGGTGCAGGCCGTGGTCTACGACCCGACCCGTGACGAGCTGTTCACCGCCAGCAAGGGTGCCGGCGCCTTCCTGAACAACCGCCGCATCCGCGTCACGCGCCGCGACAAGCTGGCCGACTGCCTGATCGGCACCGGCTTCCCGTTCCGCGACCTGGAAGGCATGGACGAATACCTGGAAATGTTCGCGCTGATGACCCGCAGCTGTGCCGGCCTGCGCCGCCCGGGCGCCGCCGCGCTGGACCTGGCCTACGTCGCCTGCGGCCGCCTCGACGGCTTCTTCGAGCGCGGCCTGAAGCCGTGGGACATGGCCGCCGGCATGCTGCTGATCACTGAATCAGGCGGCCTGGTCGGCAACTACGCCGGCGAACCGCGCCAGATGGAACAGGGCGAAGTGCTGGCCGGCAACCCCAAGGCGTTCGCCCAGATGGTGCGCCTGCTGTCGCCGTTCTCGCTGGACCACGCCAAGCCCACCGCCGCCTGACACCGGCACATGGCCTGACGGCCATGCCCCCGACGCCCGCCGCGCCCCGGCGGGCGTTTTGCTTTATGCGCGGCGCCAGTCAGATCATTCTCATTCCTCCGACGGCCATGATCCTGGTCAAGGCCGCACCACCCTGCCCTCCCCAGAATGAATCCATGCGCCACGCCCCGTGCGCGCGGATCCAGCACAGGAGAGCCAGCATGTTCCCCGAATACCGCGACCAGATCACCGCCCTGAAGACCCAGGATGCCCGCTTCGCGCGCCTGTTCCACCGCCACAACGCGCTGGACCAGGAAATCCACAACATGGAGTCCGGGCTGGTGCCGGCCTCCACCTTCGAGATCGAGCGGCTGAAAAAGGAAAAGCTCCGGCTCAAGGACCAGCTCTACGAGATCCTGCGCACCAAGGCTGCCTGACCGAGGACCGCAGATGACCGATCGCGACACCCTCCAGCCGTCCCACACCGCGACCCCGCCACGTCCGCGCGCCACGGCCAGGGGCGATGTACTGCCCACCAACTCGGCGCTGTCGGCCCAGCGCAATGAAGTCGACAGCGCCGTCGACGCCGCGGTGCAACTCGCGGCCAGCAGCATGCAGGACATCCTGGCCAGCCGCGCCGGCCACGGTGCCGGCATGCTCGATGCCATGCGCACGCTGCTTGACGGCCTGGCGCCCGACGAGGCCGCGCAACTGCGCAGCCTCATCCTCGAAGGCGATCCCGCCGCCTGGCAGGCCGGCCGCAAGCGGCATCCGGACGATGAGCTGTCCGCGGGCTGGCGCGAAGGCGCGTACCCGTACCAGAACCTGATGTCGCGGCGCAACTACGAAAAGCAGAAGTACCGCCTGCAGGTGGAGCTGCTCAAGCTCCAGGCCTGGGTGCGCGAAACCGGCCAGCGCGTGGTGATCGTGTTCGAAGGCCGCGACGCCGCCGGCAAGGGCGGCACCATCAAACGCTTCATGGAACACATGAACCCGCGCGGCGCGCGCGTGGTGGCACTGGAAAAGCCCTCTGAAACCGAGCGCGGGCAATGGTACTTCCAGCGCTATGTGCAGCACCTGCCGGCTGCCGGCGAGATCGTGCTGTTCGACCGTTCCTGGTACAACCGCGCCGGCGTGGAACATGTGATGGGCTTCTGCTCGCCGCGCGAATACCAGGATTTCCTGCAGCAGGCCCCGGACTTCGAGCGGCACCTGGTGCGCAGCGGCATCCACCTGTTCAAGTTCTGGTTCTCGGTCAGCCAGAAGGAACAACGGCGGCGCTTCCGCGAGCGTGAGATCCACCCGCTCAAGCAATGGAAGCTCAGCCCTGTCGACGTGGCCTCGCTGGACAAGTGGGACGACTACACCCGCGCCAAGGAGGCAATGTTCGCCCATACCGACACCGCCGATGCGCCGTGGACCGTGATCCGCTCGGACTGCAAGAAGCGCGCGCGACTCAATGCGCTGCGCTTCATCCTGGCGCGCTTCTCCTACGCCAATCGCGATACCACCGCCATCGGGCAGCCCGACCCGCTGATCGTGGGGCGCGCGCTGGCAAATTAAGCCACCAAATCAAGCCGCCACAGTGCCGCCGCAGCCGCTCCGCGGCCACTGCGGCGGCAGCCCCGTGCTGTACCATATCGCCCATATTCGAAAACGCCCTCCTTCGCGCCCTGGCCAGCACAAACCTACGCCAGACGTAACGCCGCAAAGAGGTCTCGGCCTCACCAAAAGTAAGGTAAACACCCTTCGGGTCCGAGGAGAACCGGGCGCAGTGGTCCCAAGCTGGTTCGCGCGCCTCGTTCATTCGCACTGCATGGCAGTGGATTGCTCCGAGCCGATGAAACTATCGCAGCGGGCATGCAAACGGCTATCGAGCATGATGCCGTCCTGATGATCCACGGCATCGATGACAAGCCAGATAAGCTGTTCTTCAAGGAATGCGTGGCCAGCCTTCTCGCGTAACTCGACTGGCGGCGATAAGGCAGCGCCTACTGTGCCCCTCCTACCGGTTAGTTCGCCTGTCGGGAGCCGCCCGACCCATTCGCCCCCTCTAGCACCCGATCCGCGCCTGGCGTGGCCAGTACTCACTGTGCGATATCACACGGTCGCCGCTGGCGCTTTCAGACACGCCAGCGCCAGAATCAAATCATTAACGGGTAGCTGGAGGAAGCCACCATGCATGCGCACAATATCCACGTTATCCCAACCGGTCAGCACGGTTGGGTCGTCGAAGTTGAAGGGGAAGACGAAGCGAGCGCGGAATACCTGACGCAGGATCAGGCGGTCGCCGCTGGCACAGAAAAAGCGAAAGAGGATGGCGTTGCACTGTTCATCCACGGCCGGAGCGGCAAAATCCGCGAACGCTTCACCTTCAGCAAAGACACTCACTAACGCCGATGCCTTGCCAAGGGCTGTGCGTCAATACGCCGGCGGCCGCTTCGCGCCGACTTTGACTGGCTGCATGTCTGGGCGCTGCGACGACGCTGGTACGCCGGCGCCGACCTGATTGCGTTCTGCGCCTTCGTCCCCCTGGTCGATCGCGGCCGAGACATCCGCGTGCGGCCCATCGAGCAGCGCGAGGCCCTGCTGCAGCAACTGCTGGCCAGCACCACCACGAGCGGCCTCTGCGTGCTGCGGATTCAACCGGTCGATGCAACAGCTTGATGGAATCGTTCCGCCGAGCACCGATGCTAGCACTTCAGATCGTTTGTTGCCGGCGTAGACGCGGGACAATCGCTAATTGAGCCCCCACCTTGAGTAAATTACCCTTACTGTGCCATCAGCTTGTAGCTTCATTAACGATGCATTCAGTTTTGCAAGCAGGTCAGTGTCACCCTTTCGCACTGCAAAGGCCAATTTGTTCTCCTGGATTGGCTGGTACGAATCCACGATCTTGAGATCAGGATGAGCATTATTTCGCATCCGGAATGCTATCTGCAGCCCATTGTCGACAACGCCTGCCACGTGGTGGGCTTCTAGCTCGCTGATCGCTTCCGGCGGCGTGCTGACAAAAGTTAGGTTTGCTCCAGCCTCTTGCAACGCATTCACGTATGCGCTCCCTTTTGGTATTGCGATCGACATACCTTTGAAGTCGGCTACCGAACGATACACCTTCATATCATCAGCTCGCACAATCAGCATGTCCCTGTATGAACCATACACGTCAGTGAAATCCACGAGCTTCTGTCGCGCGGGAGTCACACCATAGGACGCCGCAATGATGTCAATCTTCTTGTCGAGCAGCGCGGGTTGAAGCTCCGCGAAAGTCATCGGCTGATATTCAATCTCTAAGCCTGCGTCCTTCGCAATCGCACTAAGCAGTTCCACCGAAATACCCTCTAGCTGCCCCGTTTTTGGATTCAGACCAGATGTAGGCTGCCCGGCAGTAGTGCTGCCGGCCTTCAGTACCTGTTGCGCACACGAAATATTCGGAGTTGCAAGGGCCAGCACAGCAAGCGACACCATCGCGGCAACAAATGCCCTCATGGAACTTCTCCTCCAATAAATCGAACGGCTGCGGACGGACATGAACCCATCACCCTACAATGCGCCCGTTTCTGACAGCACAAGAAAAAGCATAATCACGATGCTTCAGAAAGCAAGTGCCATACGGATGGTATGGCCCGCTTTTATTCAAAGCGGACATAAACTGATCGCCAACGAGAAGGTGCAACTTGCATCGCCGCCAATCCTACGGCCGCTTACTGGCGGAGCAGACGCCAAAATTTCCGAATGACGATGCAGCCGAACGACGCGTCATGGCCGATCTCGGTCCGATAGCCACCGCGAAACCACGACCGTCTCTGACCGACCCTTTAGCCATTCGACCGCGCAACGCCGAAGGGCCGAGTCAGCCGCGAAAGCGCCATCCGACCCAACGGTGGCGATGGCCGGATCCGCCCCTTTGCTTACGTTTATAGCGCTGGAGCTAACTGGCCGTCGTTCTTGCTTTTGGTTTGCTAGAGCAGCCTCAGAGACATGATCCATTGGCATAGCTGCTCTGTCGGCGACCACGGCAGCGACAGTGCGTGCCGCTTGGGGACCACGTTCAGCAAGAACGCGGATGATCTCGCGTGTGCCAATCTGTTCGAAGTAAGGTGTGGATCTGGACCGCCGGGACCACGGTGGGCACAACCGTCTCCTGAAAGCGGTTAAAGAGCTAGGAAGACGCTTCCAGCAAGCTTCGGCTGGCGCCTGATACTTAGCATCCCGTCCGCTAATCAGGGTGTCGGCTCGCACATTTGATGTATGGGGAGACACGCCTGGCGAATGTTGTGCCCCTGTGAACAGCCCGCCTCCAACCTGTTGGCCCACAGCAGACAGGTTGGCCGCGTCCGGACACTAAATGGCGGGTAGAATTTCGACAATGCTCTTATTGTTCCGCGAGTTAGGTACCGAGTCAGGTCGTTTGAGCCCTGCTGGCACACGATATGCGGCGGCTCTCTAGTGAGCCCGTCAATGCTCACAGCCACCCTCAAGGAGAACCGCAATGACTGCTCTCGTAATCAAGGATCTGTCCTGTGTTGAAGAATTGGATGGCAGCACCATGGCAGAGGTGCGCGGCGGGTGGTTCGCCTTTGTGGGGCTCTTCAAGCACAGCGACCCTCCCCCACCACCACAAACACTAGATTCGAACATGCCCTTATACGGCAACAATACTGCATGACCACGGAATGCATGGGTCGCATAGCGACCTTACCGCCCATCCGCATCCGGACGCGGTCGTTCTACAATGGCCGCTTCCCTTGACGCTGAATGGGTGCTGACGACTTACTCGTCGAGTGGCCGGTTCCCAACTAGTTACCTGTCGTTCTGGCGCGGAATTTTTCGATTTGCTGGATAGCCGAAGATGGCCGAATTCAGCCTGATGGCGTTCTCCCTCGGAAATCGTTGGTGAACCAAGAATCGGAGGAGTCCCAATAAACTCGGCCGGTATTGGACACTACGGGAGGGCCGCGAGGCTCTCAAGCTTGTCCGACAGCCTTCTCAACCATTTCCCTGAATTTTTTCCCCATTGCTTCGTAGCCGCCCACGCATGATCTGGCGCCACCAGTTCGGCACATCCTCGCTGAGTCGTCCGGCGTCAAGGCGATAGTCCCAGGCGGCCCCAAGCTCGGAACGCAGCTTGCCAGCCTGAACTGGAATGTGCGCAAACGAATTGAGCAGGTCGAATGCAACCGCATGAGTGACGTCCTCCGGGAGCATGCCGGCAATCGGCCCGAGCATCGTGTCAAACATCCGGCGGATCTCTTTTGCCCCCTTCAGCGCGCGATTGCGCTCCACGTGCCCCGCCAGGTAGTCCGCGCACAGCCGTCGCACCGTGTACGGACCGGCGTGCGGTAAACTCCCGTTTTCGACCGCGCGCGTTGGTGCGTGCTGTGCGTTTCTCTGCGGCCACGTCGCGCCCACTGTCCCGGGCAGCCCTGAGCTTTTCCCATTCGACAATGGCAGCCGCCGGCAACATCGCCGGCCAGGCCCCGATCTTCGTCTGCTTCATGCGGCCGTCGACCGGCGACTTGTAGCGGTAGATCCACGCGCGCCGGCTGGAGGTGCATTCGAGGCGCAGGCCCGGATGGTCTGCGATCGTCATGTGCTCGCCCGGTTTGAGCAGCTTGGCGGCTCGCGCGTCGAATTGCATAGCGTAGGATTTCAGCAGCGTAGGTTTTGCCGGAACGGCATGTGAGCATCCCAGCGTGGTTTTTTCGGGATGATGCGCTAGAAACCTACGCTAAAGACAGGAGTGTAGGCGAGTGACGATGAGTGTTGACGAGATGAACGAAAGTCCCCCGATTGGCATGGAGGCCATGCCAGCAAAGAGATTGCCCGGAAAAGGCACGGCAGATCAGGCTGTTGCGGGATCGACTGCAGAGCGTCACACGCCAATGATGCAGCAGTATCTCCGCATCAAGGCAGACCACCCCGACACCCTGCTGTTCTACCGCATGGGTGACTTCTACGAACTCTTCCACGACGACGCCGAGAAGGCCGCCCGCCTGCTCGACATCACGCTGACCGCGCGCGGCGCCTCCAACGGGGTGCCGATCCGCATGGCCGGCATTCCCTTCCATTCGGCGGACCAGTACCTGGCGCGCCTGGTGAAGCTGGGCGAGTCGGTGGCGATCTGCGAGCAGATTGGCGACCCCGCCACCAGCAAGGGGCCGGTGGAGCGCAAGGTGGTGCGCATCGTCACCCCGGGCACGCTGACCGATGCCGCGCTGCTGCCGGACAAGGCCGACACCTTCCTGATGGCGGTGCACCAGCAGACCACGCGCCGCGGCGTCAGCAAGACCGGGCTGGCGTGGCTGAACCTGGCCAGCGGCGAGTTGCGCCTGATGGAATGCGAAGCGGCCCAGCTGGGCCGCGAGCTGGAGCGCATCCGGCCGGCCGAACTGCTGTATGCGGACGGCATCGAGTTGCCCGCGCTCGCCTGCGCCCGCACCCGCCTGCCCGAATGGCATTTCGACCAGGACGCCGGCACGCGCCGGCTGCGCGAGCAGCTTGGCGTGGCCAGCCTGGACCCGTTCGGCTGCGCCGGGCTGGGTGCCGCGCTGGGCGCGGCCGGCGCGCTGCTGAACTACGCCGCCACCACGCAGGGCCAGTCGCTGCGCCATGTGCAGGGCGTGAAGGTCGAGCGTGAATCGGAATACGTGGGCCTGGATTCCGCCACGCGGCGCAACCTGGAGCTGACCGAGACCCTGCGCGGCGGCGAGTCGCCGACGCTGTTCTCGCTGCTGGACACCTGCTGCACGGCCATGGGCAGCCGTGCGCTGCGCCACTGGCTGCACCACCCGCTGCGCGACCCGGCCGTGCCGCAGGCGCGCCAGCAGGCCATTGGCGTGCTGATCGACCAGGGCACGGATGCCCTGCGCGGAGCGCTGCGCCGGCTGGCCGATGTCGAGCGCATCACCTCGCGGCTGGCGCTGCTCAATGCCCGCCCGCGCGACCTGTCCTCGCTGCGCGACACGCTGCGCGCGCTGCCGGACGTGCGGGCCTGCATCCTGGCCGACCAGGACAGCATCCTGCTGGCGCAGACGCTCGACGACCTGGCCGTGCCGCAGGACTGCCTTGACCTGCTGGTGCGCGCCGTGGCCGAAGAGCCGGCCACCGTGGTGCGCGACGGCGGCGTGATCGCGCGCGGCTACGATGCCGACCTCGATGAGCTGCGCGACATCTCCGAGAACTGCGGCCAGTTCCTGATCGACCTGGAAGCGCGCGAACGCGCCCGCACCGGCATTGCCAACCTGCGCGTCGAGTTCAACCGCGTGCACGGCTTCTATATCGAGGTCACCAACGGCCAGGCCGACAAGGTGCCCGACGACTACCGCCGCCGCCAGACCCTGAAGAACGCCGAGCGCTACATCACGCCCGAGCTGAAAGCCTTCGAGGACAAGGCGCTGTCGGCGCAGGACCGCGCGCTGGCACGCGAGAAGCAGCTCTACGACGGCCTGCTGCAGGCGCTGCTGCCACATATCGGCGAACTGCAGCGGGTCGCGGGCGCGCTCGCGCGCCTGGACGTGCTGACGGCGCTGGCCGAGCGCGCGCAGACGCTGGACTGGTCAGCGCCGGAGCGCGTGGCCGAGAACGTGGTCGACATCGTGCAGGGCCGCCATCCGGTGGTCGAGGGCCAGCTCGCGGCGGAGTCGGTGGCGTTCATTGCCAACGACTGCCAGCTCAATGAAGCGCGCAAGCTCTTGCTGATCACCGGCCCGAACATGGGCGGCAAATCGACCTTCATGCGCCAGACCGCGCTGATCGTGCTGCTGGCCTGCGTGGGCGCCTATGTGCCGGCGCGGCGCGCGGTGATCGGGCCGATCGACCGCATCTTCACCCGCATCGGCGCCGCCGACGACCTGGCCGGCGGGCGCTCCACCTTCATGGTGGAGATGACCGAGGCCGCCGGCATCCTGCACCACGCCACCCCGGCTTCGCTGGTGCTGATGGACGAGATCGGGCGCGGCACCTCGACCTTCGACGGGCTGGCGCTGGCGTGGGCGATCGCGCGCCACCTGCTGTCGCACAACCGCAGCCATACGCTGTTTGCCACGCATTATTTCGAGCTGACGCAGCTGCCGCAGGAATTCCCGCAGGCGGCCAATGTGCACCTGTCGGCGGTGGAGCATGGCGACGGCATCGTCTTCCTGCATGCGGTGCAGGACGGCCCCGCCAGCCAGAGCTATGGCCTGCAGGTGGCGCAACTGGCCGGCGTGCCGCAGCCGGTGATCCGCGCCGCGCGCAAGCACCTGGCCTGGCTGGAACAGCAGTCCACCGAAGCCACGCCCACGCCGCAGCTGGACCTGTTCGCGGCACCGCCGGCGCCGGAAGACGACGATGACGATTTCGGCGGTGCGCCGGCGGTGGTGTCCGCCGCGCTGGCACCCGAGCAGGCCGCGCTGCTCGAGGCGCTGGCCGACCTGGATCCCGACACCCTGACGCCGCGCGCCGCGCTGGAGGCGCTGTACCGGCTCAAGTCGCTGGCAGGCGAGGCGGTCGATACGGCATGAACGCCCCGCGCCGGGCCCTGTTCACCCTGCTGCTGCCGCTGCTGTGCATAGCCGGCACGGCAGCGGCCGCGCCCGCGGGCCGCGCGGGCAAGACACCAGCCAGGCCGCAGGTCACGCGCGTCGCGCTGATCGCCGACCTGCCGCAATGGCCGGCGGCGGAGGCCAATGCGGCGGCGCTGCTCGACTACTTTGCCGAGCGCAGGCTGGACCTGGTGATCCATGCCGGCGGCATCAAGGGCGATACGGAATCGTGCAGCGATACGGTGCTGAGCAGCCGCCAGCAGCTGCTGGACCAGTCGCCGCTGCCGCTGGTCTACGTGCCGGGTGAAACCGACTGGTCCGAGTGCCGGCTGCCGGTCAACGGCGGCTTTGACTCGGTCGAGCGGCTGAACCGGCTGCGCGAGCTGTTCTTCCCCGAGGATGCCACCCTGGGACAGCATCCGCGGCCGGTGCTGCGGCAGTCGGACCAGGCACTGTTCCGCAGCTTCCGCGAGAACATGCGCATGAGCGTGAGCGACGTGCTGATCGTCGGCCTGAACGTGCCGGGCGATAACAACCACTACCGCAATGAAGGCGGCCGCAACGGCGAATTCGAGGACCGGCGCGAGGCCAACCGGCAGTGGCTGGCGCGCGCGTTCTCGGTGGCCCGGCAGCGGGAACTGAACGGCATCGTGGTGGTGGTCCACGGCGACCCGCATTTTGGCAACGGCTGGGAGAAGAAGGGCCGCCCGACGCTGCTGGATGGCTTCCTGCGCCACCGCACCCGCGATGGCTACCTGGAGTTCAAGCGCCAGCTGCGCGAGCTGAGCGCGCGTTTCAGCGGCCAGGTGCTGCTGGTGCATGCAAGCGGGAGCGGGACCGAAAGCGGCTTCGGCATCGACAAGCCGCTGCGCGATGCCGCCGGCAAGGTCCTGCAGAACTTCACGCGCGTCTCGCTGCCGGCCGGCACGGTCTCGCAATGGGCCGAGCTGGTGATCACGCCCGCCGCGGCGTCACCGTTCGCGGTCGTGCTCAAGGACGGGCCGGCGCCGCACTGACCGGCGGCTGAAAGCAAAGAAGCCGGCAACTGCCGGCTTCTGGATGCGCTGGTTGCGCGCGCTCAGTGCAGCGTGCGCGGCGTATCGTCGTCCTCGTCCTCATCCACCACTTCAACGCCCGAGGCGCCGTGGGCGTGGCCGTGCTCGATTTCCTCGGCGGTAGCTTCGCGCACTTCGGAAACCTTCAGCCAGAAGCGCAGCGCCATGCCGGCCAGCGGATGGTTGCCGTCCAGCACGACCTTGTCCTCGGCCACGTCGGTCACGGTGTAGATGACGGAGTCTTCTTCGTCGCCGTCCTCGGGCATGCCTTCGAACTGCATGCCGACTTCCAGCGGCTCGGGGAAGCGGTTGCGCGGCTCGACCTTCACCATATCGGCGTCGTAATCGCCGAACGCGTCTTCCGGCTCAAGCTGCAGCTGGGTCTCAAAGCCCGTGTCATGGCCGTCGAGCGCTTCCTCGATCTTGGGGAACGTGCCATCATACCCGCCGTGCAAATAGACCATGGCTTCATCTGACTCCTCGATCAGATTGCCTTGCGCGTCCGATAGCTTGTACATCACGGACACTACCGTGTTCTTAGCGATTTTCAATTCTTGACTCCATGAACGATTCCGCATTATACGCGCAGGCCCTGCCCCCTGGCCCCGTCGATCCAGACACTCCGCTCGACCTGCTTGGTGGCATGACGCCTGCTGCATTCATGCGGGATGTCTGGCAGCGCAAGCCCCTGCTCATTCGACAGGCGGTGCCGGGAATCGTGCCGCCTGTGTCGCGCGATGCGCTTTTCGACCTTGCCGATCGCGACGACGTCGAATCGCGCCTGGTGACGCACTTCCGCAACCGCTGGAAGCTCGCGCATGGCCCATTTGCGCGCGAAAACCTGCCCGCCGTCAAGACCCGCCAGTGGACTTTGCTGGTGCAGGGCGTCAATCTGCACGACGCCGCCGCGGCGGAGCTGATGGGCCGCTTCCGCTTCGTGCCCGATGCGCGCCTCGATGACCTGATGATCAGCTACGCCTCCGACGGCGGCGGCGTAGGTCCGCACTTCGATTCCTACGACGTGTTCCTGCTGCAAGTCTCGGGCCGGCGCCGCTGGCGCATCTCGTCGCAGACCAGCCTGGACCTGATTCCCGACATGCCGCTGAAGATCCTTGCCGACTTCAGCGCCGAACAGGAATGGGTGCTGGAACCCGGCGACATGTTGTACCTGCCGCCGCAATATGCGCACGATGGGATCGCCGAGGGCGAATGCATGACCTGCTCGATCGGCTTCCGCGCGCCGGCTTATCGCGAACTGGCCGGGCACTTCCTGGCCTGGTTGTCGGAAACAGTCGAGGACAATGATGATCTCGGCGGCCGTTATGCCGACCCCGGCGAGCGCGCCGCCACGCGCCCCGCGCAATTGCCCGCCGGCATGGCCAAGGCGGTTGCCGAACGGCTCAAGGCACTGCAATGGAACAGCCAGATGGTGTCGGAATTCCTCGGCAGCCATCTGTCCGAACCCAAACCCGGCGTTGAATTCGCGGAGATAGCCGACATCCCGTTGCGCCGCTATGCGACACTGGCGGCCCGCCATGGCGTCGTCCTTGCGCCGGCATCGATCGCGCTTTACGACCGCGCCAATTTCTTCCTGAATGGAGAAGCCTACGAACCGCCGGCCGAACTGATGCCGTGGTTGAAGAAATTGGCCGATTATCGGCAACTTAGTGGCGAAGATGTTGCTGATTGCGCGGATCTGCCCGATCTGATGGAAACATTCCATCACTGGACGCTGGAAGGATGGTTGCAGTTGCGCCCGCCGCTGTAATAATGCGTAACATTGCGAATCAGCAAATTTCGGCGCTACACAAGCCGGGAAAACGCGGATATAATCGTCGGCTGGCTAGTACTGCGGACCACTGCATATGTCGGCACCCGGGAGGGCCTCTATTTTGCAGTTCAAGAGCGATAATTACCGGTAATTATTCATCGCCTGTTTTTCGTTATTACAAGTTAAAGGACGAACAATGAAGAAGTCTCTCCTGATCGCATCGCTGCTGGCCGCTGTTGCTCTCGCCGCTTGCGGCAAGAAGGAAGAAGCTGCCGCTCCGGCCGCTGAAACGGCTGCTCCGGCTGCTGCTGCTCCCGCCGCTGAAGCTTCGGCTCCCGCTGCTGAAGCCCCGGCTGCTGCCGCTGCTGAAGCCTCGGCCCCGGCTGCTGAAGCCTCGGCTCCGGCTGCTGACGCTTCGGCTCCGGCTGCCAAGCAGTAATCGGTTCCATACCGATAAAAAAACCGGCCTTCGGGCCGGTTTTTTTATTTGGGGCGCCGCTACCGCGTTGCGCCCCCGTTGCGTCCTTCGCGCACGCCAGCCCTCAGGCGCGCACCGCCTGCCAGTCCAGGCCCTCGTCCTGGTCCGCCACCAGCACCTCGGAAGGCAGCGCACCCAATGCCGCAGCCAGCGCCCCGGTGGCCAGTTCCCGCGTGTTGTTCTGCTTGCTGAGATGGGCCGCGACCACGCGGTTCAGGCCGGCATGGGCAACCTGCGCCAGGATGCTGGCCGCGACCTCGTTGGCCAGGTGGCCGAAGTCGCCGCCGATGCGCCGCTTCAGCGAGGCCGGATAGACCGAGTTGCGCAGCATTTCGCGGTCATGGTTGCATTCCAGCACCAGCGCATCCACGCCTGACAGGCGCGCCGTCACATAAGGCGTTTCCATACCCGCGTCGGTCAGCACGCCCAGCCGCGCCTGCCCGTCCGACAGCACGAACTGCACCGGCTCGCGCGCGTCGTGCGGCACGGTGTAGGGCAGCACCTGCAGGTCGCCGATGGCGAAGGCATGGTCGGCGCAGCAGACCCGCACGTCGGAGGCGTCGGCGCCGCGCAGGTGCGAGGTCGCCAGCCACGTGCCGTGGCTGGTGTAGACCGTCAGGCGATGGCGCGCGGCAAAGGCATAGGCCGAGCCGACATGGTCGCCGTGCTCGTGCGTGACCAGCACGGCGTCAAGCTGGTCCGGCGTGACACCCAGGCGCTCGAGGCGCCGGGCAGTCTCGCGGATGCCGAAGCCGCAGTCCAGCAGCACGCGCGTGGTGGTGGTGTCTTCACGGGATTCGATCAGCAGCGAGTTGCCCTCGCTGCCGCTGCCGAGGAAGGCGAAGCGCATCATGGCCGCGCCCTCCCCGCCAGGCACCGGCCAGGACGGCCGGCTGGCAAGCCAGCAGTCATGCGCCGGCTCAGTGCAGTTGCTCGTCGAGCAGCGACAGGATCCGCTTGCCGATTTCGCCCTTCTCCGGCTGGCCGGCTTCGTTGAGCACCGTCACCAGCGTGCCGCTGCCGGTGCCCTTGAGCGCCACGCGATACTTCTTGGCGGTCTTGGGATCGTCCGGCTTGGTGAACAGCTTGGAGAAAAAGCCGCGGCTGTCGGCGTTGGTACGCGGGTCGACATAGCGCACGTAGTACAGGCCCTGGGCGCGGTCGCGGTCTTCGACGGTGAAGTTCACGCGATCGAGCGACAGGCCGACCGAGCGCCAGGCGCGGTCGAACGGCTCGGGCAACTGCAGCGCCGGAGCACCGTTGACCTGGGACAGGTACGACTTGTTCGGCGCGGCGCCGTCGGCTGCCGCGGCAGTGCCGGCAGCAGTGGTCGCACCGGCGGCCGCACCAGCAGCCGTGGCGGCCGTGTTGCCAGCCGCCTCCGGGTTCTTGGCCATGCGGTCGGCCTGCTCCTTCTGCACGCCCAGGCGCTGGGCCAGGCGCGACAGGAATTCGGCTTCCAGCTCGGGATCCGCCGGACGCACGGTCCAGACCGTGCTCGACTTGTCGACGCCGGCCAGCTGCTCCTGCACGCCGCGGTGGCTGATGAAGACCTCGAGCGTGCCGTTCTGCGAGCGCTCGACGCGGGTGCGGAACTTGTCGCGCTCGGAGGTCGAGTACAGGCCGTCGAACACCTTGCCGATGGTATTGCGGATGAAGTCCTGCGGGATCTTGGCGCGGTTCTCGGCCCAGTCGGTTTCCATGATGCCGGTCTCGGGCGAGTCCTGCACCAGCAGGAAACCGCTTTCCTGCCAGAAGCCGCGCAACTGCTGCCACAGCTGGTCGCCGCGCATGCCGTTGCTGATCACCAGCCAGCGCTGGTTGCCGTCGCGCTCCATGCGGATGCCCTGCGCCGAGGGCAACACGTTCTCACTCGGGGATTGCTCGCGTACCTTGGTGGCCTGGCTGTAGGTCGACAGTGTCGAGGTGCCGTTCACATCGGGTACCGAATAGCGGCGGTCGCCTTCCAGCTTGGTCAGGTCGGGCGGCACGTCCAGCGTGGGCGTGCGTTTCGAGGCCGACGACTTGTAGTCGATCTTGTCAGGCTGCATCGCCTCGTTGATGCTGCTGCAGCCGGTGATCACACCGACGGCAAGCACGGGCACAACCAGGGCGGCGCGGCGGACTTGCGTCGCGCCGCGGCGGTTAAGCTTCAGTTTCATTGACACGCAATCCTAGTAGATGGGGCGGACAGCAGGGCGCCGTGGAAAATCAGGCCAGCAGGCCGGCGGCGGCCAGTGCCTTGCGGACATAGTCGTGGTTGCCCTCGGACAGCGGGGTCAACGGCAGGCGGATACCGCCTTCCATCCTGCCCATCTGCTGGAGCGCCCACTTGACCGGGATCGGATTGGCTTCGATGAACATGGCCTGGTTCAGCCCGATCAGCTCCATGTGCAGGCGGCGCGCCGTAACGACGTCGCCCTTCAGTGCCGCGGCGCACATTTCATGCATCTTGCGCGGCGCCACGTTCGCGGTGACCGAGATATTACCGTGGCCGCCCAGCAGGATCAGCGCAACGGCGGTGGGGTCATCGCCGCTGTAGATGGCAAAGCCTTCCGGCGCGCCCTTGATCAGCTGCGCGGCACGGTCGATATTGCCGGTGGCTTCCTTGACACCGACGATGCCCGGCACCTGCGCCAGGCGCAGGATGGTCTCGTTGTTCATGTCCGCGACCGTGCGGCCCGGCACGTTGTACAGCAGCACCGGCAGGTCCACCGCCTCGGCGATGGTGCGGAAATGCCGGTACATGCCTTCCTGGGTCGGCTTGTTGTAGTACGGCACGACCTGCAGCGAGGCATCGGCACCCACCTTCTTGGCGAAGGCGGTCAGCTCGATGGCTTCCTTGGTGGAATTGCCGCCGGTGCCGGCGATGATCGGGATGCGCTTGCCGGCCTGTTCCACGGCAACGCGGACCAGTTCGCAGTGCTCCTCGACGGTAACCGTCGGGGACTCGCCGGTGGTGCCCACGATCACGATGGCGTCGGTGCCCTCGGCCACGTGCCAGTCGACCAGTGCGCGCAGGGCCGGGAAGTCCAGGCTGCCGTCCTCATGCATCGGGGTGACGATGGCGACGATGCTGCCGGTAATCTGTGTCATAACGTTAAGGAATTCGGGATGCGAATAACGGGATTGTACCGGAACCGCGGGCCGCTTCGACCGCTACCCGGACAGGGGTTGATACCAACTGTTTCAACGCGTGCGGCGCGATTCCCGCCGACAGCGCGGCGCCCCGCTCAGGGATCGAGCCGGTAGCGTGGCGGCGCGGGCGCATCGGCGGCGGCGGCCACCTCGCGTACCGCACAAATGCGCTGCACGAAGGCTGTTTTCGGCACTTCTGCCAGGCCATCCTCATACGCGACCACACGCAGGCCAAACTCGCGTGCCACCTCGAGCAACTCGCCCGGGCGCAGCAGGAAATCCGGGCGCGATGGCTTGCCCACGGTCTCATTGCCGGCCGCGAAGGTCTCATAAATCCAGAATCCGCCTGGCGCCAGCGCCGCCGCCAGGTGCGGCCATAGCGGCCGGTGCAGGTAATTGGTGACGACGATGGCGTCGAACGGCGCCTCGCCGGCCAGCGGCCAGGCGCCCTGCTCCAGGTCGGCCACCCGCCCGGCCACGCCGGCCGGCAGGCCGGCGATGGCGTCGGCATCGCGGTCGACCGCCAGCACCGTGTGGCCGCGCGCGGCCAGCCAGGCGGCGTGGCGGCCGCCGCCGCAGGCCAGATCCAGCACCCGCGCGCCGGGGCGCAGCAGGCGGGCCCAGCGGGTGACCCAGGCGGACGGGGCTGAAATTCCGGCATGCATCATGGCGTTCCCCGGCCCCTCAATGCAGCAGGATCACGATCGGGCGCAGCAGCAGCTCGATCAGCGCCATCAGCACATTGACCACCGGCGTCATCCAGATCGTCGTGATCACGCCCGCGGCCACCAGCGCCAGCACCACGAAGATGCCGTACGGCTCGATGCGCGACACCGCGCGGGCAATGCCCTGCGGCAGCAGCGCGGTCAGCACGCGGCCGCCGTCCAGCGGCGGTACCGGGAACAGGTTGAAGGCGGCCACCACCAGGTTGACGCGCACGCCCGCCAGCGCCATTTCGCCGAAAAACGGCTCGCGCACGCCGCCCCAGGTCAGGCCGATGGCCAGCAGCACCCAGACGAAGGCCTGCACCACGTTGCTGGCCGGGCCGGCCAGTGCCACCCACATGCCGTGCCAGCGCGGGTTGCGCAGGCGCTCGAACACCACCGGCACCGGCTTGGCATAGCCGAACACGAACTGGCCGCTGGTCATGATGTAGAGCAGCAGCGGCACCGCGATGGTGCCGATCGGGTCGATATGGCGGATCGGGTTCAGGCTGACGCGCCCGAGCGCATAGGCCGTGTTGTCGCCGAACACCTTGGCCACGTAGCCGTGCGCGGCTTCGTGCAGCGTGATGGCAAACAGCACCGGCAGGGCATAGACCGCGAAGGTCTGGATAAGGGAGGAATCCATGGTCCTTATTGTAACGGCCCGGCGGCGCCCGGGCGCACGCTGGCGCACCCCTCCGGGAGGGTGGCGGTGCCGGAGGAATTCAGAGCCCGAAGCGCTCGACGTCGCCGCGGCCCGCGCGGATCAGCTCGGGTTCGCCGCTGGTCAGGTCGATCACCGTGGTCGGCTGCGCCGGCGCCGGGCCGCCGCACACCACCAGGTCGAGCTGCTTTTCCAGCCGCGCGCGGATTTCCGCCGGGTCGTTGAGCGGCTGCTCGTCGCCCGGCATCTGCAGCGTGGCCGAGATCAGCGGCTCCCCGGTCTCGCCCAGCAGCGCCAGCGGGATCGCATGTTCAGGCACGCGCACGCCGATGGTCTTGCGCGCCGGGTGCGACAGCCGCCGCGGCACTTCCTTGGTCGCTTCCAGGATGAATACGTACGGGCCCGGCGTGGCACCCTTGAGCCAGCGGTATTGCCGGTTGTCGACGCGGGCAAAGTTGCCCAGCTCGGACAGGTCGCTGCACATCAGCGTCAGGTGGTGGCGATCGTCGATACCGCGCAGCCGGCGCAGGCGCTCGACCGCGGCCTTGTCGTCGAGCCGGCAGGCCAGCGCATAGCTGGAGTCGGTCGGCAGTGCGATCAGCCCGCCCTTCTGCAGGATCTGGGAGGCCTGCTTGATCAGGCGCGACTGCGGGTTGAGCGGATGGATCTCGAAGTACTGTGACATGGGCCAGGGGGACGGATTCGGACGGAACGGAGCGGAATCTGGGGGGACCCCAGGCCGGGCAGGCGCCTGCCGCCTACCAGTCGTGCCAGACGGGGGTGACGGAGGCCGGCAGCGGCGGCAGCGTACCCAGCCCCACGCGCCCTTCGCCGGGGCCGTGGAAGTCCGAGCCGCGGGAGGCCAGCAGCCCGTAATGGCGGGCCACCTCGGCGTAGCGGCGGTACTGGTCGGGCGTATGGCTGCCGGTCACCACCTCCACGGCGCCGCCGCCCAGCGACGTGAATTCATCGAACAGCGCGTCGTGCTGGGTATCGGTGTAGTGGTATCGGCCCGGGTGCGCGATCACGGCGATGCCGCCGGCCGCGCGGATCCAGCTGACCGCTTCGGCCAGGCTGGCCCAGCGGTGGCCGACGTAGCCAGGACGGCCTTCCGACAGGTACTCGCTGAAGACGTCGCCAATGGTGGCGCAGCGCCCCTGGTCGACCAGCCAGCGCGCAAAGTGCGTGCGCGAGATCAGGTCTGGATTGCCCACGTAGCGCAGCGCCCCTTCATAGGCGCCGGTGATGCCGACCCTGGCCAGCGCGTCGGCGATATCGCGCGCGCGGCGTGCGCGGCCCGAGCGGGTATCGGTCAGGCCATCGATCAGTTCCGGGCAGTGCGGGTCGATCTGCAGGCCGACGATATGCACGGTCTGCCCGGCCCAGGTCACCGAGATTTCCACGCCCGGCACGTAGCGCATGCCGAATTCCTCGGCCGCGGCGCGTGCCTCGGCCTGCCCGCCCAGCTCGTCGTGGTCGGTCAGCGCCCAGTACGCGACCCCCGCGTCGCGGGCGATTGCCGCCACGGCGCGCGGCGCGAGCGTGCCGTCGGAAACGGTGGAATGGCAATGCAGGTCAGCATTGATGGCGTGGGCGTTTTGCATGGTGTCATTCTACTCCCGTCGCCCCTGCATGCGTGACGCCGGCGCACCCTGGCGGGCCGCGCCAAAGCCATGCCGGCAACGCTGGCGTCGGCGGAAACCGGGGTGGCGCGGGGTATAGTCGGGCTTTGCACCGTTTATTTGCGGGCACCTGGCGTGCCCGCCCTGCCCAATGCCCACCGCTACCCCTGCAGCCGCCGCACCCGTCACCACCACCGATGTCCTGATCGTGGGCGCCGGCCCGGTCGGCCTGTTCGCCGCGTTCCAGGCCGGCGTGCTTGGCCTCAAATGTGAACTGATCGATGTGCTCGACCGCGCCGGCGGCCAGTGCACCGAGCTGTATCCCGAGAAACCAATCTACGACATCCCGGCCGTGCCGGGCTGCCTGGCGCAGGACCTGGTCGACCGGCTGATGGAGCAATGCGCGCCGTTCGCCTTCCCGATGCACTTCGGCCAGCGCGCGGAAAGCGTGTCCGAAACCCCGGCACCGCCGGCAACGGACGGCCATGCCGCCCATGAGCGCCTGCTGGTGACCACCGACGGCGGCAAGCGCTTCGATGTTGCCGCGGTGCTGGTCTGCGCCGGCGCGGGCGCCTTCGCGCCGCAGCGCGTGTCGCTGCCCGAGGCGCCGGCGCTGGAAGGCCGCCATGTGCACTACGCGGTGCGCGACGTATCGCGTTTTGCCGGCAAGCGCGTGGTGGTGGCCGGCGGCGGCGACTCGGCGCTGGACTGGGCGCTGGCGCTGCGCAAGGTGGCCGCGCGCGTCACGCTGCTGCACCGGCGCGAGGGCTTCCGCGCGGCCGACGGCACCGTGGCCGAGATGCGCGAAGCCGTGGCCGCCGGAGAGATGGATTTCGTGGTCGGCATGCTGGGCGCCCTGCGCACCGAAGGCCAGGCGCTGGCCGAGGTCGAGGTGCGCACCCGCGACGGCAGCACGGTGCTGCCCGCCGATGAACTGGTGGCGCTGTATGGACTGGTGTCCGAGCCGGGCCCGATCGCGCACTGGGACATGGACATGCGCGCCGGCCGCATCCTGGTCGACACCACCACCTACGAAAGCTCGCGCCGCGGCATCTTTGCCGCGGGCGATATCGCCTACTACACCAACAAGCAGAAGCTGATCCTGTCGGGCTTCCACGAGGCCGCGCTGGCATTGCGCCGCGCCTATCACTATGCCTTCCCGGAAAAGGCGCTGGTGCACGTGCACACCAGCAACAACGCCGCGCTCAAGCAAAAGCTCACGCACGCCTGAGCCGCGGCGCGCCACGCTTACAGCGGTCCGCAGAACGACTCCACCAGGGCCGCCACCGCGGCGGGCTGGTCGTGATGCAGCATGTGGCCGGCATCTTCCACCACCGCCTCGCGGAAGTCCGGGAAGGCACGGAAGCGCTCCTTGAATTCGTCGATGGTCTGCTTGTGGGCGATACGGCGCAGCGTGTCCGAATCGCGCGCTTCCACATGCAGTACCGGCGCGCTGACCTGCTCCCAGATCGCCATCACTTCATCGACCCGGTACAGCATCGGGTTGACCAGCTTGTGCGCAGGGTCGCCCAGGATTTCCCAGCGGCCGTCCGCGTTGCGGCGCGACCAGTGCGCGGCCAGGAAGGCGGCACGGTCGTCGGGCAGGCGCGGGTTGGTCTTCTGCAGCCGGGCGGCGACGCCGCCCACGCTGTCATAGGTCCTCAGTTCCGCGCCGGCGCGCAATTCGTCGAGCCAGCGCGCATAGCGCTTCGGCGCGTGCACCGGGCGCGTCGCCGTCATGCCGAAGCCCTCCAGGTCCACCACGCGGCGCACCCGCTGCGGGCGGATGCCAGCGTACAGGCAGATCACGTTGGCGCCCATGCTGTGGCCGACCAGGTCAACCTGGCCGTCCGGCGCGTAGTGGTCGAGCAAGGCCTCCAGGTCGGCAATGTAGTCGCCAAACCAGTAGGACTGCGTGCCCGGGTAGCGCGTGGGCCAGTCGGTCTCGCCAAAGCCGCGCCAGTCCGGCGCGATCACGTGCCAGTCGCCGCGCAGGTGGTCGACCAGGAACTGGAACGAAGCGGCCACGTCCATCCAGCCGTGCAGCATGAACAGCTTGCGCGCGCCGGGCGTGCCCCAGTGGCGCACGTGGTAGCGCAGCCCGCGCAACGTGATAAATTCAGACCGCGAGGTTTCCTTGATTGCCATTGTCTCCACCCTTGCGTCGGGATCTTCCCGCCGCGGGGGCTGGCGAGGGAAGCCACGACAAAATAGAACGATCGTTCGCTTGCGGGCATTATAGCGGCCGGCGCCGCTGGCAGCTTGCCGCGCCAGGCGGACCCACAGGAGACCTTGGATGGCCGCAGCTGCCTTGCCGGCAAGCCGGCGCGACGACTACCGCGCCCTGTACGAATCCTTCCGCTGGGAAATCCCGCCGCATTTCAATATCGCCGAAGCCTGCTGCGGACGCTGGGCCCGCGACCCGGCCACGATGGACCGCATCGCGGTCTATACCGAGCACGAGGACGGCCGCCGCAACGCGCACACCTTTGCCCATATCCAGGCCGAGGCCAACCGCCTGTCGGCGGCGCTGCGCGCACTGGGCGTGGCGCGCGGCGACCGCGTCGCGATCGTGATGCCGCAGCGGATCGAGACCGTGATCGCGCATATGGCAATCTACCAGCTCGGCGCCATCGCCATGCCGCTGTCGATGCTGTTCGGCCCCGAGGCGCTGGCCTACCGCATTGCGCACAGCGAAGCCAGCGTGGCGATCGCCGACGAGACCTCGATCGACAACGTGCTGGCCGCGCGCCCGGAATGCCCGACGCTGGCGACGGTGATCGCCGCCGGAGACGCGAATAGCCGCGCGCACAGCCGCGGCGACCACGACTGGGACGTGCTGCTGGCGGCGCAGCTGCCGGCCTTCGTCGCCGAGCAGACCAAGGCCGACGAGGCCGCGGTGCTGATCTACACCAGCGGCACCACCGGCCCGCCCAAGGGCGCGCTGATCCCGCACCGCGCGCTGATCGGCAACCTGACCGGCTTTGTCTGCTCGCAGAACTGGTATCCGCAGGACGACGACGTGTTCTGGAGCCCGGCCGACTGGGCCTGGACCGGCGGCCTGTGGGACGCGCTGATGCCGGCACTGTATTTCGGTAAGCCCATCGTCGGCTACCAGGGACGTTTCTCCGCCGAGCGCGCCTTCGAATTGCTGGAGCGCTACGCCGTCACCAACACCTTCCTGTTCCCGACCGCGCTCAAGCAGATGATGAAGGCCTGCCCGGAGCCGCGGCAGCGCTACGACATCAGGCTGCGTGCGCTGATGAGCGCCGGCGAGGCCGTGGGCGAGACCGTGTTCGGCTGGTGCCGCGATGCGCTTGGAGTGATCGTCAACGAGATGTTCGGCCAGACCGAGATCAACTACATCGTCGGCAACTGCACCGCGCAGAACGACGACGAGCGCCTGGGCTGGCCGGCGCGGCCGGGTTCGATGGGACGCCCCTACCCCGGCCACCGCGTGCAGGTGATCGACGATGAAGGCCGCCCCTGCCCGCCCGGCGAGGACGGCGAGGTCGCGGTGTGCGCGACCGACAGTGCCGGGCATCCGGACCCGGTGTTCTTCCTCGGCTACTGGAAGAACGACGCCGCCACCGCGGGCAAGTACACCGAGCGCGACGGCCTGCGCTGGTGCCGCACCGGCGACCTGGCGCGCGTCGATGCCGACGGCTACCTGTGGTACCAGGGGCGTGCCGACGACGTCTTCAAGTCATCGGGCTATCGCATCGGGCCCAGCGAGATCGAGAACTGCCTGCTCAAGCATCCGGCGGTGTCCAACTGCGCTGTGGTGCCCTCGCCCGATCCCGAGCGCGGCGCCGTGGTCAAGGCCTTCGTCGTGCTGACGCCGTCGGTGGCGCGCTCGTTCGACGGCGACGCGGCGCTGGTGGCGGAATTGCAGGCCCATGTGCGTGGGCAGCTGGCGCCGTACGAGTACCCGAAGGCGATCGAGTTTATCGACCAGCTGCCGATGACGACGACCGGCAAGATCCAGCGGCGGGTGTTGCGGCTGCTCGAGGAGGAACGCGCAAGGGAAGGCCGCCAGTCGGCCTAACCCGCCGATGCCTCCAGCCATGCCAGTTCATCCTCATCGAAGCCGGCGGCGCGCCGCGCATCCAGGTTGAACGGCCCGCGCAGCTTTGGCGCGCGGTATTGTTCAGCCAGCTGCGCATAGGTGGCAACGGGATCGAGGCCGCGCTGCGCGCACAGCCAGCGGTACCAGTGGTTGCCAATGGCGACGTGGCCGACCTCGTCGCGCAGGATGATGTCGATGATGGCCGCGGCGGCATGGTCGCCGGCGCCGGCCAGCCTGGCGCGCACCGGCGGCGAGGCGTCGAGCCCGCGTGCCTCCAGCGTGCGCGGCACCAGCGCCATGCGCGCCAGCACGTCGCCGGCGGTCTTGTCGGTCATCTCCCACAGGCTGTTGTGCGCAGGGAAGTCGCCATAAGCCGCACCGAGCGTGCCGAGGTGGTCGGCCAGCAGCGTGAAGTGGTAGGCCTCTTCATCGGCCACGCGCAGCCAGTCGCGGTAGTAGCCGGGCGGCATGCCGGGGAAGCGCCAGGCCGCGTCCAGCGCGAGGTTGATGGCGTTGAACTCGATATGGCACAGCGCATGGATCATCGCCGCGCGCCCGGCCGGTGTATGCAGCGAGCGGCGCCGCTCGACGCCCTGCGGCGCTACCAGCGGCGGCCGCTCGGGGCGGCCCGGGATGGCATGGACGGCATCGGCCTGGATCACCTCGCCGGCGGCGAGCGCTTCGTCCGGCAACGTCATCGCATGGCGGAAAAGTGCCCGCGCCGCCACGGACTTCTGGCGCGGATCCGTCATGCACAGCACCGTCAGCGCATGATGGCGCGGCGAAAGTGACGGATCAGGCGAAGCGGCGGCGGGTGTTTTTTCTGGCATGGGCGTAAAATCCGGGACTGCCGCCATTGTAGGGCCTCGCCGCTGCCCGACTGCCGTGCAAGCCACGCAGCCCATGGGCGCCGCGCGCCCACGCTCCACCCCGGCCCTTTAAAGTCCGGCGGCAACCCCCACTTCAACAAAAGACTTTCGTGCAGGAGACCTCATGGCGCTTTACCAGCTCGGCGACGTCAAGCCCAATATCGACAGCGACGCCTACGTGGCCCCCGAAGCCACCATCATCGGCAACGTGACCCTCAAGTCCCGCGCCAGCGCCTGGCCCGGTGTCGTGATCCGGGGCGACAACGAGCCGATCGTGGTGGGCGAGGACACCAATATCCAGGAGGGCTCGGTGCTGCATACCGACCCGGGCTGCCCGCTGACCCTGGGCGACAAGGTCTCGATCGGCCACCAGGCCATGCTGCATGGCTGCACGATTGGCGAAGGCTCGCTGATCGGCATCCAGGCCGTGGTGCTGAACCGCGCCGTGATCGGCAAGGAATGCCTGGTCGGCGCCGGTGCCGTGGTAACCGAGGGCAAGGTCTTCCCGGACCGCTCGCTGATCCTGGGCGCGCCGGCCAAGGTGGTGCGCGAGCTCACCGATGCCGACGTCGCCAACCTGTACCGCAACGCCGAGACCTACGCCACGCGCCAGGCCCTGTACAAACAACAGCTCAAGCGGATCGGCTGACGACCGCGGCGGCAACTTACCGAATCATCGACAGATTATTGTGACCGATACCACCACCCCCGACACCCTGCAGAAATTCCTGTTCGACGCGGCCCCCGTGCGCGGCGAGCTGGTGCGCATGGAAGCCACCTGGCAAGAAGTGCTGGGCCGCCACAGCTACCCCGCACCGGTGCGCCGGCTGCTGGGCGAGATGATGGCCGCCGCGGCGCTGCTGTCGGCCAACCTGAAGTTCAACGGGGCGCTGGTGATGCAGCTGCACGGCGACGGCCCGGTGCGCATGCTGGTGGTGGAATGCCTGTCCGACCTGTCGATGCGCGCCACCGCCAAGCTGGCCGAGGGCGCGCAGATCGCCGACGACGCCACGCTGGCGCAGATGGTCAACGCCCACGGCCATGGCCGCTTTGCCATCACGCTGGATCCCAAGGACAAGCTGCCGGGCCAGCAGCCATACCAGGGCATCGTGCCGCTGTCCGATGCGCACGGCCCGCTGGCCTCGATCAGCGCGGTGCTGGAGCACTACATGCAGGCGTCCGAGCAGCTCGACACGCGCCTGTGGCTGGCCGCGGACGACCACGTCGCCGCCGGCATGCTGCTGCAGAAGCTGCCGGCCTACGGCGGCACCGCGGAAGTCGGCGAGACCGGCGCGCCGCTGGCCAGCCATGCCAGGGCGCAGGACCTGGACACCTGGGACCGCGCCGTGCAGCTGGGCACCACGCTCAAGGCCGACGAACTGCTGGCCGAAACGCCCGACACCCTGCTGCGCCGCCTGTTCTGGGAAGACCTGCAGGACGCCGGCCTGCGCGTGTTTGAGCCGCTGACACCGCATTTCCACTGCTCGTGCTCGCGCCCCAAGGTGGCGGGCATGCTGCAGTCGCTGGGCCAGGACGAGATCGAAGGCATCATCGCCGAGCGCGGCCATGTCGAGATCCACTGCGACTTCTGCGGCCAGCGCTATGAGTTCGACCCGGTCGACTGCGCCCAGCTGTTCTCCGCGACCCATATCGCCACCGGCGCCGGTGCCGGCGCGCAGCAGCACCACTGAGCCGCCACGGCGGCACGGCCCGGGCAGGCTCGGGGCGGCACGGCGGAAACATCCGCCTTGCCGTCCGGTCCAACGGCTGTACGATGGCAGCATCCAGTTGCCGACCAGCGAGCCTGAGAACAACCATGTCCGCCCGAGCCACCTCTCCCCTGCCTGAATCCCCTGCCACGACACCGCGCGTGCTGCGCGGCGTTGCTGCCGGCGCTGCGCTCGGCGCGCTGCTGCTGGCCGCCGGCTGCGCGGAAATCCCGCGCGACGCCAACGGCTCGCCGCCCACCGCGCGGCTGGCGCCCAACGCCATCCCGCCGGCACCGCTGACGGCGGAGGACAAGCAGAAGCTGAGCGCGCTGAACCAGCAAGTCCTGCGCGACCAGGCGGCCGCCATCGCGTTCGACCAGCAGGCAGCGGCCGCGCGCGCGGCCTATGGCTATCCGAACACCAGCTGGAACCTGTATTACGGGGGATGGGGTGGCGGCCACTGGGGTGGCGGCGTCGGCGTCGGCATGCCCGGCTGGGGCTGGGGCGGCTATCCGTACGGCTGGTGGTGACGGGCAGCCGGCGGGCTGGATCCAAGCCCACCGACAGTGAGAGACAAGACGCCTCTTAGTGGCCGCCTTTGCCGGCCACCGAATTCGGCGGCGGCGGCAACGGCGGCGTGGCGCTGACCTTGGGCGCCGGCGCGACAAACTGCACGAAAACCTCGCCTTCCCGCACCATGCCCAGCTCATAGCGGGCACGTTCCTCGATCGCGCCGGTGCCGTCCTGCAAGTCGGCGACTTCCCCTTCCAGCTTGGCGTTGCGCAGCTTGAGCGTCTGGGTGCGGGTGCCCTGCTCGGTCAGTTGCCGGTTCAGGTCCCACACGCGCAGCCACCCGCCCTTGCCCAGCCAGAGCGGATACTGGATGGCAAGCAGCAGCACGAACAACAGCAGCGAGATCAGGCGCATGAAAAAGTTGCGGACAGGAATTTCCGCACAATGATCTGCGAACTCGGCCTGGAAGGCAATTGCCAGGCAGATTTCGATACAAAAACGGCGGCGGCCGGACAATGCCGGCCGCCGCCATTCCATCAACTTGCCGCCGTTCCCGCGCCCGCGGGAACAGCCGGGCAAGGTGTCAGCGCAGGTTGTAGAACGCGCCCTTGCCCGGGTAGCTGGCGATATCGCCCAGGTCTTCCTCGATGCGCAGCAGCTGGTTGTACTTGGCCATGCGGTCCGAGCGCGACAGCGAGCCGGTCTTGATCTGGCCGGCGTTGGTGCCCACCGCGATGTCGGCGATGGTGCTGTCTTCGGTCTCGCCCGAGCGGTGCGAGATCACGGCGGTGTAGCCGGCGCGCTTGGCCATTTCGATGGCGGCAAACGTTTCGGTCAGGGTGCCGATCTGGTTGATCTTGATCAGGATCGAGTTGCCGATGCCCTTCTCGATGCCTTCCTTCAGGATCTTGGTGTTGGTGACGAACAGGTCGTCGCCCACCAGCTGCACGCGGCTGCCCAGCTTATCGGTCAGCGTCTTCCAGCCGTCCCAGTCGCCTTCGGCCATGCCGTCCTCGATCGACACGATCGGGAACTTGTCGCACAGGTTGGCCAGGTAGTCGGCGAACTGCGTCGAGGTCAGCTTCAGGCCCTCGCCTTCCAGCTGGTACACGCCTTCACCCTCGTGGTAGAACTCGCTGGCGGCGCAGTCCAGCGCCAGCAGCACGTCTTCACCGGCGCGGTAGCCAGCCTTCTCGATGGCCTGCACCACGGTGTTCAGGCATTCCTCGTTGGACGAGAAGTTCGGGGCGAAGCCGCCTTCGTCGCCCACCGCGGTGGACATGCCCTTGTCGGCCAGGATCTTCTTCAGCGCGTGGAAGATCTCGGCGCCGCAGCGCAGGGCTTCGCGGAAGCTGGTCTGCGACACCGGCATGATCATGAATTCCTGGATGTCCAGGCTGTTGTTGGCGTGCGCGCCGCCGTTGACGATGTTCATCATCGGCACCGGCAGTTGCATCGCGCCCGAACCGCCGAAGTAGCGGTACAGGGGCAGGCCGGCTTCTTCAGCGGCGGCCTTGGCGACGGCCATCGACACCGCCAGCATGGCGTTGGCGCCCAGGCGGCCCTTGTTCTCGGTGCCGTCGAGGTCGATCAGGGTGCGGTCCAGGAAGGCCTGCTCGGAGGCGTCCAGGCCCATGATGGCTTCGGAGATTTCGGTGTTGATGTGCTCGACGGCCTTCAGCACGCCCTTGCCCAGGTAGCGGCTCTTGTCGCCGTCGCGCAGTTCGATGGCTTCACGCGAACCGGTGGAGGCGCCCGACGGCACGGCCGCACGGCCCATCACGCCGGATTCCAGCAGCACGTCGCATTCGACGGTGGGATTGCCGCGCGAGTCGAGAACCTCGCGACCGATGATATCTACGATTGCACTCATGAATTCCTCTCTGACTGTTGATTCTTGCTGCTGCTGATTACTTCAACCTGTGCGCGTGTCAGGCGCATGTCATGTGCGCAGCCCGTGCGCGCATGGCTGCCGCCAGGCACCAGCCGGTCAGGCGGCGCCCTCGACCACGATCATGTTCATCTTCGCCGCATGCTCGCGCGCCTTGCGCGCGGCGCGGTAGGCCTCGCCGTCGTGGAAGGCCTTGGCGGCTTCATAGCTGGAGAATTTCAGCACCACGACGCGCGTCGGCGCCCACTCCCCCTCCAGCGGCTCGGTCTTGCCGCCACGCACGAGCACTTCGGCGCCATGGATCTGCATGGCCTTGCTCGAAAGCACCTTGTATTCCTCGTACTGCTGGGGGTCGGTCACGTCGACGTAGGCGATGATAAAGCCCGCGGCCATGGAGTATCTCCCGATTTTTTGTATGGTCTTTCGATATGGTTTGTCACCGCCGGCGCCGGGTAACGGCACGGCGGCGGCAAACCCGGCCCGCTCAGGCGCAGGCCGGCCAGCCGAAGTTGTCTTCCAGGAACCCGGCGCGCTTGACCAGCGTGTCCAGGTCCTTGAGCACGGCCAGCAGTTCCTTCATGCGCGACAGCGGCACCGCGTTGGGGCCATCGGACAGGGCCTTGCTCGGGTCCGGGTGCGTTTCCATGAACAGGCCCGCCACGCCGGTGGCGACAGCGGCGCGCGACAGCACCGGCACGAACTCGCGCTGGCCGCCCGAACTGGTTCCCTGGCCGCCCGGCAGCTGCACCGAGTGGGTGGCGTCGAACACCACCGGGGCACCGGTCTCGCGCATGATCGCCAGCGAGCGCATGTCGGACACCAGGTTGTTGTAGCCGAACGAGACACCGCGCTCGCAGGCCATGAAGACATCGTCGGGCAGACCGGCTTCGCGCGCGGCATCGCGCGCCTTGTCGATCACGTTCTTCATGTCGTGCGGCGCCAGGAACTGGCCCTTCTTGATGTTCACCGGCTTGCCGCTCTGGGCGCAGGCACGGATGAAATCCGTCTGGCGGCACAGGAAGGCCGGCGTCTGCAGCACGTCCACCACGGCGGCGACGGGCTTGATCTCGTCGATCTCGTGGATGTCGGTCAGCACCGGCACGCCGATCTCGCGCTTGACCGTCGCCAGGATCTCGAGGCCCTTTTCCATCCCCAGCCCGCGGAACGACTTGCCCGAAGAACGGTTGGCCTTGTCGAACGACGACTTGTAGATGAACGGGATGCCCAGTGCCGTGGTGATCGCCTTGAGCTCGCCGGCGGTATCCAGCGCCATCTGCTCGGACTCGATCACGCACGGACCCGCGATCAGGAAGAACGGCTTGTCGAGGCCGGCCTCGAATCCACAGAGTTTCATGACAATCTCCTCTCGTGCCGCCCGGGGCTCAGGCGCCCTTGCGCTGCTGGCTGGCCAGCGCGGCTTCGACGTAGGCCTTGAACAGCGGATGGCCGTCGCGCGGCGTCGAGGTGAATTCCGGGTGGAACTGCACGCCGACGAACCAGGGGTGCATCGACTCCGGCAGCTCCATCATTTCCGGCAGGTTTTCCGTCGGGGTGCGCGCCGAGATCACCATGCCGGCCTTTTCCAGGGTCGGCACGTAGTGGTTGTTGACCTCGTAGCGGTGACGGTGGCGTTCGTTGACCTCGGCGCCGTAGATCGCGGCGGCCTTGGTGCCTTCCCTGACCGGCACGCGCTGGGCGCCCAGGCGCATGGTGCCGCCCAGGTCGGAATCGGCCGAGCGCTGCTCGACCTTGCCTTCGCGGTCCATCCACTCGGTGATCAGCGCGACCACCGGGTGTTCGGTTTCCAGGTTGAATTCGGTCGAGTTGGCATCGGTCATGCCGGCCAGGTGGCGGGCAAACTCGATCACGGCCAGCTGCATGCCCAGGCAGATGCCCAGGTAGGGGATCTTGTTCTCGCGGGCGTACTGGATCGCGCGGATCTTGCCTTCCGTGCCGCGCTTGCCGAAGCCGCCCGGCACCAGGATGGCGTCCAGCGGGGCCAGCACCTCGAGGTGGCCCGATTCCAGTTCCTCGGAATCGATGTACTCGATGTTGACGCGCGTGGCGGTGTGCATGCCTGCGTGGCGCAGCGCCTCGATCAGCGACTTGTACGACTCGGTCAGGTCGACATACTTGCCGACCATGCCGATGGTGATCTCGTGCTCGGGGTTTTCCTGCGCGTTGACCAACTTCTGCCACATCGACAGGTCGGCCGGCTTGGGATCCAGGCGCAGCTCTTCGCAGATCAGGCGGTCCAGGCCCTGCTCGTTGAGCATCTGCGGGATCTTGTAGATGCTGTCAGCATCCCACACCGAAATCACGGCGTCCTGCGGGATATTGGCGAACAGCGAAATCTTGGCGCGCTCGTCGTCCGGGATCGGGCGGTCGGCGCGGCACAGCAGCGCGGTCGGCGAGATGCCGATTTCACGCAGCTTCTGCACCGAGTGCTGGGTCGGCTTGGTCTTGAGCTCGCCGGCGCTGGCAATGAACGGCACCAGGGTCAGGTGCACGAAGGCGCAGTGGTTGCGGCCCATGCGCAGGCTCATCTGGCGCGCGGCTTCCAGGAACGGCAGCGATTCGATGTCACCCACGGTGCCGCCGATTTCCACCAGCGCCACGTCGGCCTTGCCGTCGTGCGAGGCCGCGGCGCCCTTTTCGACAAACGCCTGGATCTCGTTGGTGATATGCGGGATCACCTGCACGGTCTTGCCCAGGTATTCGCCGCGGCGCTCCTTGCGGATCACCGATTCGTAGATCTGGCCGGTGGTGAAGTTGTTCGACTTGCGCATCTTGGCCGAGACGAAACGCTCGTAGTGGCCGAGATCCAGGTCGGTTTCCGCACCGTCCTCCGTGACAAACACCTCGCCATGCTGGAAAGGGCTCATCGTGCCGGGATCGACGTTGATGTAGGGATCGAGCTTGAGGAGGGTGACTTTGAGGCCGCGCGACTCAAGAATGGCCGCGAGCGAGGCAGCAGCGATGCCCTTGCCGAGAGAAGAGACGACGCCACCGGTGACGAAGACGAATTTGGTCATAAACCGAGCTTGCCGGGGAAATCGGGATTATACATGAGAGCCCGTTTCCCGCCGACCCGGAAATTGTGACAGCCCCCCTCCGCAGCGGGGCAGCAACTGGCTTTCCCGGGGCGCTGCGGCGCATGCGCCGCACGCCCGCGGCACACCAGCCTCAGCGCCCCTCGCGACGCATCGCGCCGATCAGGTCGCGCACCAGTTGCGCCGTCTCCTGCGGCCGTTCCATCGGGTACAGATGGCCGCCTTCGATAAAGCGCAAGTTCGGCCCCACCAGCTTGCGGGTTGCACCCAGGCCGCACTGCCGCACCTCGCGCGAGCGCGTGCCGGCGACAAAGCCGACCGGCACCGGGGCGCCGCGCGCCACCTTGCGCCCGAGGCTGGTCGGCAGCGTGCGGTAGATCCAGTATTCGACCTCGCGGTCAAAGCGCAGCCGGCGCTCGCCGTCCTTGCCGGTCGGCTCGGTGCCGTGGATGGCGTAGTCGCGCAGCACCTCCTGGTCCCACACGGCAAAGTTGGGCTTGGAGCGGAAGTGTTCCCACACCGCCTCGGCATCCGGCCAGTGGGTGCGCCGGTTTCTGGTCACCGCCGCCGGGCCGGGCTTTTCATCCATGCCCAGCATCTGGGCGGTCTTCAGCAGCGACGCGCGCCAGCCGGCAATGATCGGCGAATCCAGCATGACCACGCCGCGCACCCGCTCCGGGCAGCGCAGCGCCGCCATCAGCGACAGGAAGCCGCCCAGCGAATGGCCCACCAGCCACACCGGCTCGCGGTACTGGCGGTCGATCTCGCCCAGCAGCTCTTCCACCAGGTGCGGCCAGCCGCGCGTCACCGGGAATTCGGGCTTGTGCCCGTAGCGGTCGACCGCGCGGAATTCGAAGTCGCCGTCCAGTTCGCCGAACAGCTTGCGGTAGGTCGTCACCGGAAAGCCGTTGGCATGGGAAAAATGAATGATCTCGCGCATCGTGTGTGGCCGCCCTCAGTCCTGGGTGCGGGCCGGATTGCGCCTGGCGCGCACCGGCTGCCCCCAGCGGTCGGCCTCGCCGGTGCGCGCCAGCGGGAATTCCGCGGCGGTAGCGGCATCCCATTCCGGGTTATGAATCTCGCCGAAGACCTGGCGCAGGCGCTGCCCCCAG
The DNA here is from genome assembly GCF_055385985.1 of Cupriavidus sp. LA-1. Lineage (NCBI taxonomy): Bacteria > Pseudomonadati > Pseudomonadota > Betaproteobacteria > Burkholderiales > Burkholderiaceae > Cupriavidus > Cupriavidus sp. LA-1. The sequence continues at coordinate 2,677,198 of NZ_AP031387.1, forward strand.
GTATCGCGGATCATGCGGAAGTAGGCATTGCGCTCGTCGATACTGACAAAGCGGGTCACGCGCAGCGAATCGGCCTCATAGACCAGCAGGTCCAGCGGCAGGCCGACCGAGATATTCGACTTGAGCGTCGAATCCATCGAGATCAGCGCGCACTTGGCGCCCTCCGCCAGCGGCAGCGACGGGTGCACTACGCGATCGATGATGGGCTTGCCATACTTGGCCTCGCCGATCTGGAAGTAGCAGTTCTCGGGCGTGGCCTCGACGAAATTGCCCGCCGCGTAGATATTGAACAGCCGCACGCGTTCGCCGCGCACCTGGCCGCCGAAGATCAGGCTGACATTGAACTCGATGCCGGCATCGCGCAGCGCATGCGCGTCGCGCTTGTGCACCTGGCGCACCGCTTCGCCAACGATAGAGGCGGCTTCGAACATGTCGCGCGCGGTCCACAGCGAGCGCTTCTCGTCATGGTTCTCGGCCAGGATCTGGCGCACCGACTGGCTGATGGCCAGGTTGCCGGCGGTCATCAGCACCATCACCCGGTCGCCGGGTTCCTCGAACACCGTCATCTTGCGCGCGGTCGAGATGGCGTCCACCCCGGCATTGGTGCGGGAATCGGACAGGAATACCAGGCCGGCATCCAGCCGCATGGCTACACAGTACGTCATGATTTGTCTTGGTGTTCTCAGGGGCAGCCGGAAGTGGCCAGCCGTGGGCCTGCATCACCCCGGATTCTAGCGCCGGTGCACCGGCACCGCGCCTTGTCTGGAATCAGGCACCTAATCAGGTATAAAGTGGCGTGATAGCTACATTGACTTCCAGCGTTTCGCCGGAGCCTCCTTCCAGGATGCCCCGGACTGGTGCCGCCGAAGCGTAATCGCGCCCTACCGCCAGCCGTATATGGCGCTCGTCGGTCAGGCAGCCGTGCGTGATGTCGACGCTGCACCAGATCTCGCGCGCCGGGTCCAGGCAGACGTCGGCCCAGGCATGGCTGGCCATTTCGCTGGCTGCCGGGTCGTAGAAGTACCCGCTCACATAGCGTGCCGGGATGCCCAGCGCCCGGCACGCCGCCACCATCACCTGCGCCTGGTCCTGGCACACGCCGCTTCCCAGCGCGAAGGCATCGGCGGCCGAGGTGCCGACATCCGTCGTATTGGGCTTGTAGCGCACCCGCTCGGCAATCCCTTGCGCCAGTGCCAGCAGCGCGGGAATGTCATGCCCGGCGGCCAGGAACGGCGCGGCAAACGCCTGCATCGCGGGCGGTGCCGTGGTCAGTGGCGTGCTGCCAAGGAAGTACAGCGGCGACACCCGTGACTCACCGGGCGGCGGCGCATCGCAGAACGCATGGTGGCCGTCGCGGTCGAGGTCGCCATGCGGCGGCAGCACTTCCACCTCGCCAGTGGCTTCGATGGAGAGGGTGCTGGTCGGCCCGGTCACGGTGAAGTTGTGCACGATATTGCCGAAGCCATCGCGCCCGGCCGACGGGCTGCCGGGCGTCACCAGTTGCCAGCTGTGCACGGACTGCAGCGGGCCCGAGCGCGGCTCGAGCCGCACTTCGTGCACGCTGCGCCGCACCGGTTCGGCGTAGCGGTAGACAGTATGGTGATGGATCTTGTATTTCACGGTATCAGGGCGCGGCGGCGGCACATGGAGGCTGCCGGCGGCCCATCTCAGGCAGCCAGCAGCGGCACGAGGAAGTCCCGGCTGATGCCATTGCCGAGGTCGCCGATGCGCTCCAGGAAGCTGGTCAGGTACGCATGCAGGCCGACGGCGAAAATATCGTCGATCCGCGCGTACTTCAGGTCGGCGTGGAGTTTACCAGCCTGCCGCTCGGTTTCCGCCGATTGCTGGTTGCGTACCGTGTGCAGGATGGCAACCACTTCGTCCATGCTCGACACCAGCGAGCGCGGCATGTCCGGACGCAGGACCAGCAGCTCGGCCACGCGCTGCGGCGTGATGACCGCGCGATAGACCTTGCGGTAGACCTCGAAACCCGAGACCGAGCGCAACACTGCGGCCCAGTGGTAGAAGTCGTTCTGGTCGCGGTTGGCATCGCTCTCGTCGCTGCCCGACGCCTGGAACTTGACGTCCAGGATCCGCGCGGTATTGTCGGCGCGCTCCAGGAAGGTGCCCAGCCGCATGAAGTGGAAGGCATCGTCCTTGAGCATGGTGCCGAACTGCACGCCGCGGGCCAGGTGCGAACGGAACTTGACCCATTCAAAGAAGCGCGCCGGGTCTTCCTTCAGCACGCCGTCGGCGATCAGGCGCTGCACCTCAAGCCAGGTGGTGTTGACGGTCTCCCAGACCTCGGTGGTCAGCGAGCCCCGCACCGCGCGCGCGTTCTCGCGCGCCGCGCGCAGGCAGCTCATGATGGACGAGGCATTGGTCATGTCGCGCACCATGAAGTCGATCACATCGTCGCGCGACAGCAGGCCGTACTTGTGGTCGAAGACATCGGTGAGCTCGGAGATATCGAGCATGGCCCACCAGCCCTGCTCGGCCACTTCGGCCGATTGCGGCAAGAGCGAGGTCTGGTAGTTGACGTCGAGCATGCGCGCGGTGTTCTCCGCGCGCTCGGTGTAGCGGGCCATCCAGAACAGATGGTCGGCGGTGCGGCTCAGCATGTGGGCTCTCCTGGCGTGGTGGCAGTGAGGTCGGTGGCGGCGGTCGTCATGGCCTGGATCGCGTTCATCGTTCCAGCACCCAGGTGTCCTTGGTGCCGCCCCCTTGCGAGGAGTTCACCACTAGCGAACCTTCACGCAGCGCCACGCGGGTCAGGCCGCCGGGCACCATGCGCACCTCCTTGCCCGACAGCACGAACGGACGCAGGTCGATATGGCGCGGGGCGATGCCCGCTTCCACATAGGTCGGGCAGGTCGACAGCGCCAGCGTGGGCTGCGCGATGTACTGCTCCGGCCTGGACCTGACCACCTCGCGAAAGGCATCGATCTCGGCCCGGGTCGCGGCCGGCCCGACCAGCATGCCGTAGCCGCCGGCGCCGTGGGTTTCCTTGACCACCAGCTCGTCCATATGGTCCAGCACGTAATGCAGGTCGTCCGGGCGCCGGCACATATACGTCGGCACGTTGCTGAGGATGGCCTCCTCGCCCAGGTAGAAGCGGATCATGTCCGGCACATACGGATAGATCGACTTGTCGTCGGCCACGCCGGTGCCGATCGCATTGCAGATGGTCACGTTGCCGGCACGGTAGACCGACAGCAGCCCCGCCGCGCCCAGCGACGAATCGTGGCGGAACACCAGCGGGTCGAGGAAGTCGTCGTCGACGCGGCGGTAGATCACGTCGATGCGCTGCGGGCCCTGCGTGGTGCGCATGAACAGGTGGTCGTCCTCGACGAAGAGGTCGCTGCCCTCCACCAGCTCCACCCCCATCTGCTGCGCCAGGAACGCATGCTCGAAGTACGCCGAGTTGTACATGCCCGGCGTCAGCACCACCACCGTGGGATCGGCGATCGCCTGCGGTGATACGCCGCGCAGCATGTCGAGCAACAGGTCAGGATAGTGGGCCACCGGCGCCACGCGGTTGCGCGCGAACAGGTCGGGGAACAACCGCATCATCATCTTGCGGTTCTCCAGCATGTACGACACCCCCGAGGGCACGCGCAGGTTGTCTTCCAGCACGTAGAACTCGCCCTCGCCGGCGCGCACCACGTCGATGCCGGCCACGTGCGCATAAATATCGTGCGGCACGCTGACGCCGAGCATCTCGGGCCGGTACTGGGCATTGTTGTAGATCTGGTCGGGCGGGATCACGCCCGCGCGGATGATGTCCTGGCCGTGGTAGATATCGTGGATAAAGCGGTTCAGCGCGGCCACGCGCTGGCGCAGGCCTTTTTCCAGCAGCGCCCATTCGCTGGCCGGGAAGATGCGCGGGATCACGTCGAACGGAATGGTGCGCTCGGTGCCGCTGTTGGCTTCATCCTTGTCGCCGTAGACGGCAAAGGTAATGCCCACGCGCCGGAAGATCAGGTCGGCCTCGGCGCGCTTGTTGCCCATCGTGCTTTCGGACTGCCGTGCCAGCCAGTCTGCGAAATGCCGGTAATGCGGGCGTACCGCCCCTTCAGGCAATGCCTGTCCCGCCTGGATAACCATCGGCGCCCCGTCCGTGCGCCAGTCCAGCATCTCGTCGAAATACCGCCCCGCCATGATGGCCGTTCCTCCATGTCGCGGGCTTCCGGCGCTACCGCTTCGCCGCGACTTCGCGGCCGCTGCCGGCTGCCCTGGTTTTGCCCTGGCTGTCCTGCCCTGGCCCGCCGCGCCCCCCCGGTCCTGCGAGTGCCGCGGTGATGCCGTCGAGTCACTGGCCCTTTCAGCATACCCGTGCCGGCGAAAGCCGCAAGGTGACTAACCCGCACCGGTATGAAAAATGAACTAGCAAGATGCCTGCCAGCGCACGCAAAAACGGCCGCCAGCGAGGCTGGCGGCCGTTTTCTTGCGAGTCACGTGGGAACGCGCCGCCCGGAGCGGCCGGCGGCGCCAGCCGGGTGGCAGTCGGCCGGATCAGCGCGCCGCGCCGACGCCTTGCGGCACCGTGGCCTGCAGGATGGTGGCGACCAGCGCCTCCGGGGACTGGCGGATATCGAGCACCAGGGCGTCGCTGGGTTCTTCCAGGGTATTGAACTGGCTCTGCAGCAGGTCGGGGTTGAAGAAGTGGTCGGTGCGCGTGGACAGGCGCTGGCCGATCAGCGAGGCATCGCCCTTCATGAAGACGAAGGTCACGCCGCCGTCGGGCGGGGTCAGCCGGTCGCGGTAGGCCTGGCGCAGCGCCGAGCAGGTGAACACATGGGTGCGGCCTTCGGCGCGGGCCGCGTCGATGGCGGCGCGCATGGCGGCCAGCCACGGCCAGCGGTCGTCGTCGGTCAGCGGGATGCCCGCGTGCATCTTGGCCTTGTTGGCGTCGCTGTGGAAGGCATCGGCGTCATGGAAGCCGCAGCCCAGGCGCTGCGCCAGCAACTGGCCGACCGTGGTCTTGCCGCTGCCGGAAACGCCCATCAGGATATAGATCATGTCTGCTCCGTCGGTCTTGGTATCGGATGGTGTCGCCATCCTTGTCAGTCCTTGTCGGTCCAGCCGGACGTCCTTGCGGCGGCGCAAAGGCGTCCCGGGGCGCTGCCGCCCCGCGGGGAACTTCAGGGGAAAAATCGGCCTCTGGCCTGGCTATTGTGCGACGGTTTGCGCCGCCGCGGTACGTTCGCGACCGCCTGCGCCGGCTTCGGCATCCGCCTCGGACAGGTCGAGTGCGCTGCCGCCCTCTTCCGCGATGCGCGCATGGCGCCGGAACAGGCCGAACAGGCCGCGCCCCAGGCTGAACCGCGCGAAATCGTCGGCCGGCGCCGGCGCCAGATCGCGTGCCGCGAATTCGGCTTCGTCGCCCAGCCATTGCAGCGTGCCGGCGACGGCATCGACGCGGATGCGGTCGCCGTCGCGCACGCGCGCCAGCGCGCCGCCGGCCAGCGCCTCGGGGCCGACGTGGATCACCGCCGGCACCTTGCCCGACGCGCCCGACATGCGCCCGTCGGTCACCAGCGCCACCTTGTGGCCGGCGTCCTGCAGCGCGCCCAGCACCGGGGTCAGGCGGTGCAGTTCGGGCATGCCGTTGGCGTTCGGCCCCTGGAAACGCACCACCGCGATCAGGTCGCCGGTCAGCTCGCCCGCATCGAAGGCGGCCTGCAGCGCCTCCTGCGCATCGAACACCCGCACCGGCGCCTCCACCACGCGGTGCTCCGGCGCCACCGCCGAGACCTTGATCACGCCGCGGCCCAGGTTGCCCTGCATCAGCCGCAGCCCGCCTTCGGCGGAGAAAGGCGCCGCGGCCGTGGCCAGCACCTGCGCGTCGCCGCTCTGCGCCGCGCCGTCGCGCCAGCGCAGCACACCGTCGGTCATCACCGGCTCCTGTGCATAGCGGGCCAACCCGGGGCCGGCCACGGTCTGCACGTCCTCGTGCAGCAGCCCCGCCTGCAGCAGCTCGCGGATGACGAAACCGGCGCCGCCCGCGGCATGGAAGTGGTTCACATCGGCCGAGCCGTTCGGGTAGACGCGCGCCAGCAGCGGCGTGATGCGCGACAGCAGGTCGAAATCGTTCCAGTCGATGACGATGCCCGCGGCGCGCGCCATCGCCACCAGGTGGATGGTGTGGTTGGTGGAGCCGCCGGTGGCCAGCAGGCCGACCATGGCATTGGCGATGGCGCGTTCGTCGACGATGCGCGCCAGCGGCAGGTATTCGTCGCCGCGCGCGCGCAGGGCGATCGCGCGCTGTGCCGCCGCCGCCGTGAGCGCGTCGCGCAGGCCGCTGTCCGGGTGCACGAAGGCCGCGCCCGGCAGGTGCAGGCCCATGATTTCCATCAGGAACTGGTTGCTGTTGGCGGTACCGTAGAAGGTGCAGGTGCCGGCGCCGTGGTAGGCCTGGCATTCGGCCTCGAGCAGCGCCTCGCGCCCGACCTGGCCGGTGGCGTAGAGCTGGCGCACACGCGCCTTCTCCTTGTTGGGCAGGCCGCTGGCCATCGGGCCCGCCGGCACGAACACCATCGGCAGGTGGCCGAACTGCAGCGCACCCATCAGCAGCCCGGGCACGATCTTGTCGCACACGCCCAGCATCAGCGCCGCATCGAAGGTGTTGTGCGACAGCGCCACCGCGGTGCCCATGGCAATCGCGTCGCGCGAGAACAGCGACAGCTCCATGCCCGGGTTGCCCTGCGTGATGCCGTCGCACATCGCTGGCACGCCGCCCGCCACCTGCGCCACCGCGCCCACCGCGCGCGCGGCCTCGCGGATCACGGCGGGGTAGCGCTCGTATGGCTGGTGCGCCGACAGCATGTCGTTGTACGCGGTGACGATGCCGAGATTGGGGGCATGGTCGACGCGCAGCTTCAGCTTGTCGTTGGCGGGCAGTGCGGCAAAGCCGTGCGCCAGGTTGGCGCAGGACATGCCGCGCAGCGGCCCCAGTTCAGCCTGCGCGCGCTCGCAGCGGGCAAGGTAGGCGGCACGGCTGGCGCGGCTGCGCGCAACGATGCGGTCGGTTACGGCCAGAAGCTCGGCATGGACAGCGGAAGGCATGGCTCAGACGTTCCTTGTGGGCTGGGTGGCGACGCGATAAGCCGCGCCATCGCATGTAGATTTTCTACAGATCGACGCCATTATACCGAGCGCGGACGCGCCGTCGACCCGCTCATGCATCACAATCTCGCAGAAATTCCGGAAATCAGGGCAAACCCCGAGGGCGGGTCACGCACCAATTCGGGCAAGATGCGACGCCATCCGATGTAGAATCTCTACATAGCCACAAACCCAGACCCCACAGCCCCCGCCGCCATGCGCGACCGAATCCTTGCCGTCTACGACACGCTCCGCCCCTCTGAACGCCGCCTGGCCGACTATGTCGCCCGGCACGGCGCCGCCGTGATCCGGCTGTCGATGCCCGAGCTGGCCGAGCGCGCGGGCGTGTCGCAGCCCACCATCGCGCGCTTCTGCGCGGCGCTGGGCTACGACGGCTTCCGCGAATTCAAGCTGCAGTTTGCGCAGAACGTCGGCGGCGGCACACCCTTCGTGCACCAGGACGTCGCGGCCGACGACCGCCCCGCGGACATCGCCGGCAAGGTCTTCGACCGCACCATTGCCACGCTGATGAGCGTGCGCAATGCCCTGTCGGCCGACCAGATCGAGCATGGCATCCAGCTGCTCGCCGGCGCCCGGCGCATCGAGTTCTACGGCTGCGGCAACTCGGGCATCGTCGCGCTGGATATCCAGCACAAGTTCTTCCGCCTGGGCATGCCGACGGTCGCGTACTCCGATCCGCACGTGTTCAGCATGTCCGCCGCGCTGCTGGCCCGAGGCGACGTGGCCGTGCTGGTCTCCAACAGCGGCCGCACCTGGGACATGCTGACCGCCGCCACGCTGGCGCGCAGCAGCGGCGCCAGCGTGCTGGCGATCACGCACAGCGGCTCGCCGCTGGCGCGGCTGGCCGACGTCTGCGTGTTCTCCGACGTCGAGGAAGACAGTGAGGTCTACACGCCGATGACCTCGCGCATCAGCCATCTCGTGCTGGGCGACGTGCTGGCTGCCGGCGTGGCACTGGCGCGCGCGGACACCGTCGCGCCCCGCCTGCAGCGCGCCAAGGCGCATCTGCGCGAACGGCGCATCGCCGGGGCGGAGCCGGCGCCGGCAAGAAGCCGCACCACGACCAAGGCAGCACCGGAGCCGGCCAACCCCGCGCCGGCAGCCACGCGCACGCGCCGCCGCAAGGGCAGCTGACCCCCGGGCGGCCTAGCGCGGCGCCGCCGGCCGCGCCCGCCAGTAGCGCGGCTGCGCCTGCCTGAACATCGACAGCGCGTACCCCGCAGGCGTGGTCGTCATGGTCACCGCTCCGGTTTCATCAGTCCGGTAGCGCAGAACGCCTGCGCTACCGTAACGCTCCCACACTTCGGCGCCCGGATGCCGATAGCGGTTGGCATGGCCCAGCTGGAACACCGCTGCCGACGGACCCACCGCCTCCACCCAGGCCTCGCCCGACGAGGTGCCGCTGCCATGGTGAGCCACCACCAGCACGTCGGCACGCAGTGCCCCGACTGGCAGCCGGTCGATCAATGCGCGCTCCTGGGCCAGGCCGATATCGCCGGTCAGCAGCAGGCTGTGCGCCGCCGCGTCCACGCGCAGCACGCAGCTGCGCGCATTGCTGGCCACGGCGGACTGCTGCGCGTCCCCGGCCAGCGGATGCAGGACGGTAAAGCGCACGCCGTCCCACTCCCATTGCTGCCCCGCCGCGCACGGCGGCCATTGACCTGCCTGCGCCCCGAGCAGGGCGTGAACGACCGGCGCACCCGTGCTGCGCGCCACCACGGCCACCGCCGCCTCGACGTCTGCCACGCCGCCGGCATGGTCGGTGTCTTCATGGCTGACCATCAGGTGATCGAGCCGGCCGATCCCCTCGCCACGCAGCCACGGCACCACCACCTGCGCACCGGCGCTGGACCCCGATCCATAGGCTGGCCCGGCGTCATACAGCAACGCATGCGAACGCGTGCGCACCAGCACCGCCGTGCCTTGCCCCACGTCGAACATCACCGCGCGGAACTGGCCATGCGCCACCGGCGGCCCGCGCGCCAGCAGCATCGGCAACATCAGCAGCCCGCCACGCAGGCGCACGCGCGCCGTGGCGACCGGCGCGACCAGCAGCCCGACCCCAAGCGCGGCCAGCGCCAGGGCCAACGGCCCCGCGCCGGCCGCTTCCCACATCGCCCACGGCAGCACGGATAGCCAGTCCAGCACGGCGGCCAGCACCACCATCGCCAAGTGCGCCACGGCCAGTACCGGCACGGCAAGCATCATCGGCAAGGCCGCGCCGAGCAGGGCCAGCGGCGTCACCAGCAGGCTGACCACCGGAATCGCCACCGCATTCGCAAGCGGCGACACCACCGATACCTGCCCGAACAGCAGCAACGTCAGCGGCACCAGCCCGATGGTCACCGCCCACTGCGTACGCGCCCCGGTGGCGAGCGTGGCGCGCAGGCGTTGCCAACGCCCCGCCGCCACGGCATCCCGGCCCGGCCGGGCGGCAAAGAAGATCACCGCCACCGCGCCGAACGACAGCCAGAAGCCGGGCAGCATCACCGCCCATGGATCCAGCAGCAATGCCACCAGCGCCGCCCACGCCAGCACCACCGAAGCGGGCGGCGCGCGCGCGCCCCACACCGCAATGGCGGCCACGCAGAGCATGGCCACGGTGCGCAGCGCCGGGATCTGCATGCCGGCCAGCAAGCCGTACCCGAGCGCGCTGGCCACGGCCGCCACCAGCGCGGCCTGCCGGGCCGGCAGCCACAGCGGCAACGGCCGGCGCAGCCAGCGGCCGAGTCCGAACGACTGCCGCCACAGCAGCCCGGCAAGCGACGCCGCCATGCCGGCGATCATGGTGATATGGAGGCCCGAAATGGCCACCAGGTGACTGACGCCGGTGCGCCGGAACAGCTTCCAGTCGTCCGCCTCGATGCCGCGCTGGTCGCCAATGACCAGGGCGATCAGCACGGCGCCAAAGCGCGCATCGGCCGGCAGTGCCGCGCGCAGGTGATCGCGCACCGCGGCGCGCCGGGCTTCGATGCGCCACGCCAGCCGCTCTCCCGACGCATCCTGCGGGGGGGCCAGTGCACGGCGCACATAACCGGTGGCGCCATAGCCTTGCGCCAGCAGCCAGTAGGCGTAGTCGAAACCGAAAGGATTGGCGAGCCCGCGCGGCCGCCGCAGGCGGACCGTCAGCGTGAGACGCTGCCCGGGACGCAGGTCGGGCGGCGCACCACGCCAGTTGAGGATCACGCGGCGCGGCAGATGCTGGCCCGTTTCGCCCTGCTCCACGGTAAAGGCAAAACGCGTCCCGGCGGCGGCATCGGCCGGCAGGCCCGACACCACGCCGCGCACGTCGAGATCGCGCGCTTCCAGCGTCGTCGGCAGCCAGTCGCGCAGGCGCAGTTCGGCCCGCCAGGCCGCCCAGCAGAAGGCGGCGCCGAATGCCAGAACGGCAAGCGCCACGCCATGCGGCACGACGTGCGGGCGCCTGCCCCACAGGGCCACGCCGAGCGCGACCAGCGCCAGCACCACAGCGCTCAGGTGCAGGCCAACCTGCGGCGGCAGCGTTGACTGCTGCTGCAGCGTCCAGCTCCCCGCCACGAACGCCAACACAAACCGACGCAAGGTACCTCCCCGACCAAACGCGCATAGCCGGAGTTGTACCCGCGCCAGCGCGCGGCAAGCTTGTCAGCCTGTCAAGAAGGATTGGAAGTTGTGTGTCCGGCGGGAATCCGCGGCGCCATGGTGTCCGCAAACGCTGCCAGCCGCGGCATCGCCTCCACGGCATTGCGCCAGGTCGCCTGCGCCAGCGTCATCGCATCGATGCCGCGCAATTCGCTCATCACACGCGCCACGCCCGCCACCTCCGCCGGCGTGTTGCGCGCCTTGTGCTGTTCGCCGAACTGGTCGTCCGACAGCCACGCCGGCGCAATATCCGGCGCATCGGTTTCCAGCACCAGCGCTTCCAGCGGCAGTTCCGTCGCCAGCCGGCGGATCTGGCGCGCGCGGCTGAAGGTGACGTTGCCGCCGAAGCCCAGCTTCAGGCCCTGCTCGACAAAGCGCCGCGCCTGCTCGTCGCTGCCGTTGAAGGCATGGGCAATGCCGCGCTTCACGCCCAGCTTGCGCAGTTGCGCGCCGACCTGGTCCTGCGACTTGCGCACGTGCAGCAGCACCGGCAGGTCGAACTCGCGCGCGATCTTCAGCTGCTCGACGTAGAGCCAGGTCTGGTGCTCCGCGTCCAGCCCCGCGACGAAGAAATCGAGCCCGATCTCGCCGATGCCGACAAGGCGTGGATCGCCCATGCTGGCCGCCACCTCGCGCCGCAGCGTGTCGAGGTCGGCCTGGCCGGCGCCGGGCGAACACAGCGGATGGATGCCCAGCGCGTAGACGCAGCGCGCGTCATGCCGCGCCAGCGCGCGCACCGCCTCGAAATTCCACACCGCCACCGCCGGCATCACGATGCCACGCACGCCGGCAGCCTCGGCCGCATCGGCGACCTGCTGGCGGTCAGCGTCGAACTCGCTGGCGTCGAGGTGGCAATGGGTGTCGATCCACATGGGCGCGGCCGGCTCAGCGTTCCTGGTGCAGGTGCCCGTCGCGCAGCCGCAGCACGCGGTCGCAGCGGCCGGCGAGGTCCAGGTCGTGGGTGACGATGACAAAGCTGGTGCCAAGCGTGCGCGACAGTTCCAGCATCAGGTCGTAGACGCCGCCGGCGGTGTGGTCGTCGAGGTTGCCGGTGGGTTCATCGGCCAGCACGCAGGCGGGCTGGCCCACCAGTGCACGGGCGATGGCCACGCGCTGGCGCTCGCCGCCCGACAGTTCGCCCGGACGGTGCTTGGCGCGCCCGCCCAGGCCCACGCGATCCAGCACGGCTTGCGCCGCGCCGCGCGCGTCATGCTGGGTCAGGCCGCGGATGCGCATCGGCATCGCCACGTTGTCCAGCGCGGTGAATTCCGGCAGCAGGTGGTGGAACTGGTAGACAAAGCCCAGCGAGCGGTTGCGCACCACGTTGCGCTCGCGTTCGCGCAGCGCGGTGAAAGGCTTGCCGAGCAGCGCGACCCGGCCCGAGTCGGGCTCGTCGAGCCCGCCCAGCACATGCAGCAGCGTGCTCTTGCCCGAGCCCGAGGCGCCGACGATGGCAACCTTCTCGCCCGCATCGACGCGCACGTCGACGCCGCGCAGCACGTCCACGTCGAGTTCGCCCTGGCGGAAGCGCTTGGTGAGTCCTTCGGCCACCAGCACCGGCGAGCCGGTGCGCGGCTGGCCCGACGCAGGCGTGGAAGTATCGGCTTGCAGCACGGCTTCACTCATAGCGCAGCGCCTCCGCCGGGTTGACGCGGGCGGCACGCCAGCTGGGATAGAGCGTGGCCAGCGTGGCCAGCACGAAAGAGATGATGCCGATGGTGGCGATGTCGTTCACACGGGGATCCGAAGGCAGTTCGCTGATGAAATAGATGTCGCGCGGCAGGAACTGCACGTGCAGCACCCGCTCGATGAATGGCACGATCACGTCGATGTTGGTGGCGATCAGCGTGCCGCCGGCCACGCCCAGCACCGTGCCGATAAAGCCGATGGCCACGCCCTGCACGATAAAGATCTTCATGATCGAGCCCGGCTGCGCGCCCATGGTGCGCAGGATGGCGATATCGGCCTGCTTGTCGGTGACGGTCATCACCAGCGTGGACACCAGGTTGAACGCGGCCACCGCGATGATCAGCGTCAGGATGATGAACATCATGCGCTTCTCGGTCTGCACCGCGGCAAACCAGTTGCGGTTCTGCTTGGACCAGTCGCGCAGGTAGAGCTCGCCCGAGAGGGTGCCGGCCAGCTCCTGCGCCACCTGCGGCGCGCGCTGCATGTCCTGCAGCTTCAGGCGCACGCCGGTGGGGCCGCTCAGGCGGAACAGGGTCTCGGCGTCATGCATGTTGATCAGCGCCAGCGCGCTGTCGAACTCGAAATGCCCGGACGAGAACACGCCCACCACGGTGAACTGCTTGAGCCGCGGCAGCACGCCCGCCGGCGTGATGGTGCCCTGCGGCGCGACCAGCGTGACCTTGTCGCCGACCTGCACGCCCATGGCGTTGGCCAGCTCGTTGCCCAGCGCGATGCCGAAGCCGCCCGGCTCCAGCGCGGTCATGCTGCCGGACCGGAACTGGCTGCCGATGTCGGAGACCTTGGGCTCCTGCGACGGCTCCACGCCGCGCAGCAGCACGCCGCGCACGGCATCCTCGCGGGTCAGCATGGCCTGGGCCGCCACATAGGGCGCGGCACCGACCACTTCCTTGTTCTGCAAGGCCTCGCCCGCGGTCTTCTGCCAGTCGGGCAGCGCCGACGGCCCGATCACCTCGATATGCGACAGCACCGACAGCATGCGGTCGCGCACCTCCTTCTGGAATCCGTTCATCACCGACAGCACCACGATCAGCGCGGCCACGCCGAGGGCGATCCCCAGCATCGAGATCATCGAGATGAAGGAAATGAAGGTGTTGCGGCTGGCGCGCTTGCTGGCGCGGGTATATCGCCAGCCGATCTGCCATTCGTAAGGAAAGTTCAAGAGGATTCCTGTTGTTTCGGGATAGCGCCGGTGCCCGGTGGAGGGGCGCCGGCGGCACGCTTGCTGGCGGTCAGGTGCGCCGCCCGCCTGTTGACGGACCGGGCAAGACTGGCGCCGGCCAGCCGGGAGTTTACAATCTCGCCACCATGATGACGCACCTGACCCTGATTGTGCCCTTTTCCGTCCCGCCGGGCGCCGGCGATGACGGCCGGGACGATGTCGTTCCCGGCGCCCTGCTGCGGCAATTGGAGCTGCCAGCGCTCGGAAAGTTGCTGACCCGGGCCGCGCCCGGCCCGCGCGAGCGGCACGACGACCCCTTCCTGCGCAGCCTGCCGCAGGAGCGCTGGCTCGCCGGCAAGGCGGGGCTGGACACGGCCCGGGTGCCTCTGGCGCCCTATATGCGGCTGGCCGACAGTGGCGGCGCCGTCCCGGCCGCCCCCGACGGACAGTCCTGGACCTGCCTGCAGCCGGTGCACATCCACGCCGCGCGCGATCACCTGGTGCTGATGCCGCCCAGCCAGCTGGGCATCCGGCAGCAGGAAGCCACGGCGCTGCGCGCCGCCGTCGACGAACTGCTGCAGGAATCCGGCATTGCGCTGGAGACGCCCTGCCCGCAGCGCTGGTACCTGCCCGAGGCCGTGTTCGGCCCGCTGGAGGCCACCACGCCGCTGCGCGCGGCGGGCCGCAATATCGATATCTGGATGCAGGCCGGCGAGCGCGCCCGCGACTGGCGCCGCCTGCAGAACGAGATCCAGATGACCTGGCACGACCACCGCGTCAACCAGGCCCGCGAGGCCGCCGGCGAGGCGCCGGTCAACTCGGTCTGGCTGTATGGAGGCGGCACGCAGCAGCCGGTGCCGCGGCTGGCCGACACGGTGCTGAGCAACGATCCCTTCCTGAGCGGCCTGGCCCTGGCCGCCGGCAGCCGCGTGCTGCCGGTGCCCGCCGGCCTGGCCGGCAGCGCCGGGACGGAAGGCACGGTGCTGGCCATGCTCGACGGCGCCACCGAAGCGCATATCGCCGAAGACTGGGGCCTGTGGCTGGACCGCATGCATGCGCTGGATGCCGACTGGTTCGGACCGGCGCTGGAAGCCCTGGCGGCCGGCCAGGTCGGCGCGATCACGCTGGTGCTGGGCGGCGAGAACCACTTTGCCGAGTTCACCGTGCGGCGCGCCGACCTGCGCAAGTTCTGGCGCGGCATGGGCCAGCGCGGCGACTGGCGCGCGCTGCTGTCCGACCTCGCCTACGCAGCCTGAAGCCGCCTGACACAACGCCCCGCCCCCACCCGAACCATCACCTGCCGCCCCGCCCATGACCCGGATCGCCATCCGCCAGTATTCCCCCGAACACGCCAGCTCGCTGGCCGCCTCCGGCCTGCATCCCACGCTGGCCCGCATCCTGGCCGCGCGCGGCGTCGCCCGCGCCGCCGAGCTGGCGACCGACCTGCCCGAACTGGTGCCGCCCGCGGCGATGAAGGGCATCGGCCACGCCGCGGCCTACCTGGCCGACGCCATCGCCGCCGGCAAGCGCCTGCTGATCGTGGCCGACTATGACTGCGACGGCGCCACCGCCTGCGCGGTGGGCGTGCGCGGATTGCGCATGCTGGGCGCGCGGGTCGAGTACATCGTGCCGAACCGCTTCGAGTACGGCTACGGCCTGACTCCGGAAATCGTGGCGCTGGCGGCAAGGCAGCAGCCGGACGTGATCGTCACGGTCGACAACGGCATCGCCAGCGTCGACGGCGTGGCCGCGGCCAATGCGCTGGGCATCGACGTGGTGGTGACCGACCACCACCTGCCCGGCTCGGAACTGCCGCAGGCCGCGGTGATCGTCAACCCGAACCAGCCGGGCTGCGAATTCCCCAGCAAGAACCTGGCGGGCGTGGGCGTGATGTTCTACGTGCTGCTGGCGCTGCGCGCCGAGCTGCGCCAGCGCGGGGTCTACACGCAGGCGACCCAGCCGCCGCTGCAGACGCTGCTGGACCTGGTGGCGCTGGGCACGGTGGCCGACGTGGTCAGGCTGGACTCCAACAACCGCATCCTGGTGGCGCAGGGCCTGCGCCGCATGCGCGCCGCACGGATGCAGCCGGGCGTGGCGGCGCTGTTCCGTGCCGCCGGGCGCGAGGCGTCGCGCGCCAATACCTTCGACCTGGGCTTCGGGCTGGGTCCGCGCCTGAACGCGGCCGGGCGGCTGGCGGACATGTCGCTGGGCATTGAATGCCTGCTGACCGACGATGCCAACCGCGCCTGGGAGATCGCGCAGGAGCTGGACAGCATGAACCGCGAGCGGCGCGATATCGAGGCCGGCATGCAGCAGGAGGCGCTGCAGATCCTGGAGCAGCCGCTGGCTGGCCCGGACCCGTCGGCGCGCTTTACTGTCAGCGTGTTCAACGACACCTGGCACCAGGGCGTGATCGGCATCGTGGCGTCGCGGCTGAAGGACAAGTTCCACCGCCCCACGATCACTTTCGCTCCCGGCGACGAGGCCACCGTCAAGGGCTCGGGCCGTTCGATCCCCGGCTTCCACCTGCGCGATGCGCTGGACCTGGTGTCCAAGCGCCATCCGGGCATGCTGCTCAAGTTCGGCGGCCATGCCATGGCGGCCGGGCTGACCGTGCGCGCCGAGCGCTTTGCCGAATTCCAGGAAGCCTTCGAGGCGGTCGGCCGCGAATGGCTGACCGACGACCAGCTGGCGCGCGTGATCGAGACCGACGGCGACATCGAGGACCAGTGCTTCAGCCCCGAATTCGTCACCCTGCTGGAGCAGCAGGTGTGGGGCCAGGGCTTCCCGGCGCCGACCTTCTGCGGCGAGTTCGACGTGCTGCGCCAGAGCGTGCTCAAGGGCAAGCACCTGAAGCTGCAGCTCGGGCGCGGCAGCCAGCGCTTCGACGCGATCTGGTTCAACCACGCCGACTCGCTCGGCGCCAGCGCGCAGGTGGCCTACCGGCTCGACAACAACACCTTCAATGGCGTCACCCGCGTGCAGCTGGTGATCGAGCACGCGCAGTAGCGTGCTCCCCGGGGGCGATACGCGCGTTCAGCCGCGCGACGGCAGGTAGGCCATCGGGTCGACCGGCTTGCCGTTGCCGCGCACCTCGAAATGCAGCTCGCTCTCGCTGGCGCCCATGCGGCCCACCTCCTGGCCCGCCGACACCTGGGCCCCTTCCGTGACCAGCGGCTGGTCCAGGTTGCCGTAGACGGTCAGCCAGTCGTCGTTGTGCTTGACGATCACCAGCATGCCGTAGCCACGCAGGTTGCCCACGTGGATGGCGCGCCCCGCGGCGGCGGCGCGCACCGTGCCATTGGCCGGCACGGCAATGCGCAGGCCCTTGCTGGCCGGCGGCGCGTAGCCCCCGGTAACCCGGCCATCGGCCGGCCACTGGAGGCGGATGCCGCTGGCGGGCGGCCTGGACGAGCCGCTGTCGACGCGCGGGGTATCGGTCACGGTCTGGCCGGTGCCGGTAGAGGCCGGGGCGCTGCCTGACGCACCACCCGGCGGCCGCACGCGGATCAGCTGGCCCACCTCGATCTGGCCGGGGCTGGTGATGTCGCTGTTCCAGCGGGTCAGGTCGCGCACGCTGCGGCGATGCTTGCGGGCGATCGAATACAGCGTGTCGCCGCGTTCCACGCGGTAGTAGCCGTCCGGCACCGGGCCGCCGGTGGTGCCGCAGCCGGCCGCAACCGCGGCCGCGGCGGCCAGCAGCAGGCCCAGCGCGCGGCGCCGGCCTGGTTCGATGTCATGTCTGGTTTGCGTCATTCGTCCCTGTTCTTTGTCGTGCCGGGGGGCGGCTTACGACCGGTATTATCGCCGCCCGGCACGGGGCGGCCCGCCGGATAGACCGCGCGGGGGCCGTTCCGTTCGGTTTGCGGCGCGCCCGGAGCGGCCCGGAAGCCCCGATCCGCCGCGCCGATCCGCTATAATTCAAGGTTTTCGAAGCGCAGGAACATCATGGAAGCAGAACGCCTCAACGCCATCTCCGGTGCCATCTCCGATCTCCGTTCCCGGACGGAAGATCTACGGGGGTATCTTTGACTACGATGTCAAAGTAGGAAGGCTGGACGAAGTCAACGGCTTGCTGGAAGACCCCGACGTCTGGAACAACCCCAAGCGGGCCCAGGACCTCGGCAAGGAAAAGAAGATGCTGGAGGGCGTGGTTGGCGTCCTCGGCAAGCTCACCGACGACCTCAGCGGCGCCGAAGAGCTGTTTGAACTCGCCAGGGAAGAAGGCGACGACGACACGCTCGAAGCGATCGAGACCGACGTCAAGGGCTTCGAGGCCATCGTGGCGGACATGGAATTCCGCCGCATGTTCGCCGGCGAGATGGACCAGGCCAACGCCTTTATCGACATCCAGGCCGGCGCCGGCGGCACCGAAGCGTGCGACTGGGCCTCGATGCTGCTGCGCCAGTACCTGAAGTACTGCGAGCGCAAGGGCTTCAAGGCCGAGGTGCTGGAAGAGTCCGAGGGCGACGTGGCCGGCATCAAGAGCGCGACCATCAAGATCGAGGGCGAATACGCCTTTGGCTACCTGCGTACGGAAACAGGCGTGCACCGCCTGGTGCGCAAGTCGCCGTTCGATTCGTCGGGCGGGCGCCACACGTCGTTCTCGTCGGTGTTCGTCTACCCCGAGGTCGACGATTCGTTCGAGGTCGAGGTCAACCCGGCGGACCTGCGCGTGGATACCTACCGCGCTTCGGGCGCGGGCGGCCAGCACATCAACAAGACCGATTCGGCCGTGCGGATCACGCACATCCCGACCGGGATCGTGGTGCAGTGCCAGAACGACCGCTCGCAGCACCGCAACCGCGCCGAAGCCATGTCGATGCTGAAATCGCGCCTGTACGAGCACGAGATGCGCAAGCGCCAGGCCGAGGCCGACAAGCTCGAAGCCGGCAAGACCGACGTGGGCTGGGGCCACCAGATCCGCTCCTACGTGCTGGACCAGAGCCGCATCAAGGATCTGCGCACCAACGTGGAAATGTCCAACACCCAGAAGGTGCTGGACGGCGACCTGGATCCGTTCATCGAGGCCAGCCTCAAGCAGGGACTGTAAGCAGTACCCGCCGTCCGCCCTGCCGGCGCGGCCGGCGGCGGCACAGCAACCCATCCACCGCTGTACCGCCGCCCGCGCCACACCGGCACGGCGGCAGAGCGACACCTCGACCGGGGCACCATGAGCGAAGCCAATCACCTCTACATCATCACCGGCGCCTCGCGCGGGCTGGGCGCGGCACTGACCAATGCCCTGCTCGTGCCGGGCAATCGCCTGATCTGCGTGGCGCGCAGCCGCAACAACGAGCTCGAGCGCATCGCCACCATGAGCGGCGTGCCGGTGGCCTGGCACCTGCAGGATCTGTCGCAGGCCGGCCCGGCGGCATCCTGGCTCGCCAGCGTGCTCGACACGCTCGACCTCCCGCCGACCAGCGCCACGCTGATCCTGAACGCGGGCGTGGTCGAGCCGATCGGCCCGGTCGCGAATCTGCAGGAAAAGACCCTGGTGCCGCACCTGCTGACCAACCTGGCGGCGCCGATGACGATGACCGCGGCCTTCCTGGAGCGCACCGAGAAGTTCGGCTGCCCGCGCAAGGTGCTGGCCATCTCCTCCGGCGCGGCGCGCCGCCCGGTCGAAGGCTGGAGCGCCTATTGCGCCGGCAAGGCCGGGCTCGACATGTTCATGCGCTCGGTCAACGCCGAGTACGCCCAGGCCGAGGCGCCGGGCACCGTGCGCGCGGTGGCGCTGGCCCCGGGCGTGATCGACACCGGCATGCAGGCCACCATCCGCAATGCCGACTTCGCCCAGGTGCAGCGCTTCCGCGAGCTCAAAGCCAATGAACAGCTGGCATCGGCCGAGGAAACCGCCGGCCGCATCGTCGCCTACCTGCACCGCCCGGATTTCGGCAGCACCGAGCTGGACGATCTCCGCAACCACTAAGCCGCACCCATCAAGCCATCTGAATCCGCGCGCGGCACGCCGCGTGCGATCCGACAAGACATCATGACTGAACCGAACCGCGCCCAGGCCAAGCCAGCCGCCGCAGACACCCCCGCCGTCGACGAGAACAAGATCATCGCGGAGCGGCGCGAGAAGCTGGCCGCGCTGCGCCAGCAAGGCGTGGCCTTCCCCAACGATTTCCGCCCCACCCACCAGGCCGCCGCGCTGCAGGCGCAGTACGCCGAGACCGAGCAGGCCACGCTCGAGGCCGCGCCGGTCGAGGTCGCCATCGCCGGGCGCATGATGCTCAAGCGCGTGATGGGCAAGGCCAGCTTTGCCACGGTGCAGGACGGCAGCGGCCAGATCCAGTTCTACATCACCCGCGACAAGGTCGGCGAAGAGGTCTACGCCGCCTTCAAGCACTGGGACCTGGGCGACATCATCAGCGCCCGCGGCGAGCTGTTCCGCACCAACAAGGGCGAGCTGTCGGTGCAGGTGCGCGAGCTGCGCCTGCTGTCCAAGTCGCTGCGCCCGCTGCCGGACAAGTTCCACGGCCTGGCCGACCAGGAAATGAAGTACCGCCAGCGCTATGTCGACCTGATCGTGTCGCCGGAGACGCGCAACACCTTCCGCGCCCGCACCAACGCGATCTCGTCGCTGCGCCGCCATATGGCCGATGCCGGCTTCATGGAAGTGGAAACGCCGATGCTGCACCCGATCCCGGGCGGCGCCGCGGCCAAGCCCTTCATCACGCACCACAATGCGCTGGACATGCAGATGTTCCTGCGCATCGCGCCTGAGCTGTACCTGAAGCGCCTGGTCGTGGGCGGTTTCGAGCGCGTGTTCGAGATCAACCGCAACTTCCGCAACGAAGGGGTGAGCCCGCGCCACAACCCCGAGTTCACCATGATGGAGTTCTACGCGGCCTACACGGACTACCGCTGGCTGATGGACTTCACCGAGGACCTGATCCGCAAGGCCGCCATCGATGCCCGCGGCAGCGCCGTGCTGACCTACCAGGACCGCGAACTCGACTTGTCCAGGCCGTTCCATCGCCTGACCATCTGCCAGGCGATCCAGAAATTCGCGCCGCAGTACACCGACGCGCAACTGGCCGATGCCGGGTTCCTGCGCACCGAGCTGAAGAAGTTCGGCGTCAACACCAACGCGCCGCAGTTCCTCAACGCCGGCCTGGGCACGCTGCAGCTGGTGCTGTTCGAGGAAACCGCCGAAAGCCAGCTGTGGGAGCCGACTTTCATCGTCGACTACCCGGTCGAGGTCTCGCCGCTGGCGCGCGCCTCGGACACGGTGCCGGGCATTACCGAGCGTTTCGAGCTGTTCATCACCGGCCGCGAGATCGCCAACGGCTTCTCGGAGCTGAACGATGCCGAGGACCAGGCCGACCGCTTCCGCAAGCAGGTCGAGCAGAAGGACGCCGGCGATGAAGAAGCCATGTACTTCGACGCCGACTACATCCGCGCGCTGGAATACGGCATGCCCCCGACGGGCGGCTGCGGCATCGGCATCGACCGCCTGGTGATGCTGCTGACGGACAGCCCGAATATCCGCGACGTGATTCTGTTCCCGCACCTGCGCCGGGAAGACTGAGCAGGCACTTCGGCAGTGAAACAACCCCACCGATCCGGTGGGGTTTTTACTTTGGGCAACGCCAAAGTCATGCCAGGCCGCCGAATGTTACAGTCCGGCCCCGGATTACGCGCCACAATCAACCATAACTCATTGATCCAAAAGACATTTTCCGCCTACATATATTTACAAAATCAAACGGAAATCGTCCCCCGCTTCGGCCACACTGATTCCATCCCCACGCGGCCTTCGCCGCACCGGAGCCATAACAATGCAAAGCCAAGCCACCTCGAACGACAACACCCCTGCCCCGCTGCCGACGCAACGCCGGCTGCATCCGCTTGTCGGTGCGGCAGCCGTCGCCGTGGTGATCGCCAGCCTGACCGCAGTCGCCGCCGTGACCGGCGTGCTGCCGATCGGCAAGGCCAGCCCTGACCTGCAGGCGCAGGCCGGTGCGCAGGCAGACCCGCAAGGACCGCTGCCGGTCACGGCGGCTCCTGCCCCGGGCAGCACCACCCGGCCGCCGGTCTACGACGACGGCCAGCCGCGCCTGGCCAGCCAGGACGCCGCCCGTTCGCCGCAAGCCGCACCGCGCGCCGCCCCGGCACGCCAGCAGGCCGCGCCGCGCGACAGCGAAGCCGGCAGCAGCCAGGGCGCCGATGCCGAACGCCAGCTCCCCAAGGGCAGCCCCTATGCCGGCCGCATTGTCGCCGTGACGCCGGTCCAGACCCAGAAGCCCAACACCAGCGGCCTGGGCGCGCTCGGTGGCGCCGTGGTTGGCGGCCTGCTGGGCAACCAGGTCGGCAGGGGCAACGGCCGCATCCTCGGCACCGTGGTCGGTGCCGTGGGCGGCGGCGTGGCCGGCAACCAGATCGAGAAGGCCGTCAGCAAGGACACGCACTACGAAGTGCGCGTGCGCATGGACGACGGCAGCCACCGCAGCTTTACCTACGAGAAGGACCCCGCCGTACAGGTGGGCGAGCGCGTACACCTGGAGAACGGCGCGCTGGTGCGTGGCTGACCCGGCTCTGTCCCGCGGCACAAAAGCAAGAGGCCGGCATCTCGCCGGCCTCTTGCTTCAACCTGATACGACGGGCGTTACTCCGCTTCCTGGATCCAGGCCTGCTGGATCGCCTCCAGGATCTTCTCGCCCGAACGCTCGGGCACGTCGGCAAAGCCCTCGAGCTCCAGCACCCAGCGGCGCAGGTCGGTAAAACGCACGCCACCCGGATCGACGTCCGGGTACTTGTCGTACAGGGCAGCCGCGATGGCGTAGGTATCGGTCCACTTCATGAGGTGTTTCTCCGCTGAGGTCAGTGCCGGGCCGCTCAGTGGCCTTCCTTGGCGTGGTTGATGGTGTACTTCGGGATCTCGATGGTCAGGTCTTCCTCGTCGACGATGGCCTGGCACGACAGGCGCGAGTTCGGCTCCAGCCCCCAGGCCTTGTCGAGCAGGTCCTCTTCCTTCTCTTCCGCCTCGTTGAGCGAGTTGAAGCCCTCGCGCACGATCACGTGGCAGGTGGTGCAGGCGCACGACTTCTCGCACGCATGTTCGATCTCGATGCCGTGGGAGAGCAGCGCGTCGCAGACGCTGACGCCCTTCTCGGCTTCGATCACCGTCCCTTCGGGGCAGTATTCGACGTGAGGCAAAATAATGATCTGGGGCATGTGGTGTCCTGATATCTGTATAACGGTGCGGGCCCGGTGATCAGCCCAGCTCCTGCACCTTGCGCCCGGCCAGCGCGCTCTTGATCGAACGGTCCATGCGGCGGGCTGCAAATTCGTCGGTACCGTGCGACAGCTTTTCCACTGCCGCGTGGATGGCGTGATGGTCCTCGCCGGCGGCGATCTCGCGCACCGTGGCCATCAATGCTTCCACCGCGGTGCGCTCTTCGGCCGACAGCAGGTCGCCATCGGTTTCCAGCGCGCGCTGCGTGGCCTCGACCAGGCGGTCGGCTTCCACACGCTCTTCGGCCAGCGCGCGGCTCTTCATGTCGTGCTCGGCTTCGCGGAAGCTGTCCTGCAGCATGCGGGCGATATCGTCGTCGGCCAGGCCATACGACGGCTTGACCGTGACCGAAGCCTCCACGCCCGAATGGGTCTCGCGCGCGGTCACCGACAGCAGCCCGTCGGCGTCGACCTGGTAGGTCACGCGGATGCGCGCCGCGCCGGCCACCATCGGCGGGATGCCGCGCAGCTCGAAGCGCGCCAGCGAGCGGCAGTCGCTGGCCAGCTCGCGCTCGCCCTGCAGCACGTGGATCGCCATCGCAGTCTGGCCGTCCTTGAAGGTGGTGAATTCCTGCGCGCGCGCCACCGGAATGGTGCTGTTGCGCGGGATGATCTTCTCGACCAGGCCGCCCATGGTCTCCACGCCCAGCGACAGCGGGATCACGTCGAGCAGCAGCCAGTCTTCGCCCGGGGCATGGTTGCCGGCGAGCAGGTTGGCCTGCATCGCGGCGCCCAGCGCCACCACGCGGTCCGGGTCCAGGTTGGTCAGCGGGGTCTGGTCGAAATAATCGCCCACCGCCTTGCGGATCGACGGCATGCGCGTGGCGCCGCCCACCAGGACCACACCCTTGACCTCGTCGGGCCCGACGCCCGCGTCGCGCAGCGCCTTGCGCACCGGCGCCAGGGTCTTCTGCACCAGGTGCGCGGTGATCTGGTCGAAGATCTCGACAGTCAGCGTCAGATGGACGATCTCGCCGGAATCCAGCACGGCGTCGATCACGGTGCTGTCGCTTTCCGACAGCGCTTCCTTGGCCGCGCGCGCACGCACCATCAGCAGGCGCATGTCCTGCGCCGACAGCGGCTGCAGGCCGGCCCGCTCGACGATCCAGCACAGCAGGCGCTGGTCGAAGTCATCGCCGCCCAGGGCCGAGTCGCCGCCGGTGGCGAGCACCTCGAACACGCCCTGCGTGAGCTTGAGCACCGAGATGTCGAAGGTGCCGCCGCCCAGGTCATAGACCGCGTAGATGCCTTCCGAGGCGTTGTCCAGGCCGTAGGCGATGGCCGCGGCGGTAGGCTCGTTGAGCAGGCGCAGCACTTCCAGGCCGGCCAGGCGCGCGGCGTCCTTGGTCGCCTGGCGCTGGGCCTCGTCGAAGTAGGCCGGCACGGTGATGACCGCGCCGACCAGGTCGTCGCCAAGGCTGTCTTCGGCGCGCTGGCGCAGCGTGGCCAGGATCTCGGCCGAGATCTCCACCGGGCTTTTCACGCCGGCGGCGGTCTTGATCTGCAGCATGCCCGGCGCATCGACGAAGTCGTACGGGCTGTGCTCGATATTGGCCACGTCGCGCAGGCCGCGGCCCATGAAGCGCTTGACCGAGACGATGGTGTTCTTGGGGTCGCGCACCGCTTCTTCCTGGGCCCGGTAGCCGATATGGGCGGTACGGTCCGGCAGGTAGCGCACGACCGAGGGCAGCAGCGCGCGGCCGCGCTCGTCGCCCAGCACCTCGGGGATGCTGCTGCGCACCGCGGCCACCAGCGAATTGGTGGTGCCGAGGTCGATGCCGACGGCCAGGCGGCGTTGGTGGGGCGCCGGCGACATGCCGGGTTCGGAAATCTGGAGCAGTGCCATGGTAATTCTTCGCTGTCTTGTACGGCAGGGAAACCGCCATGCGGGCCGCATGGGGGCCGTTTTCGCGCCGGGCGCCATTGTGTCACGGCCCCGGCAAACTTGCCGGTCAGTCTTCCAGCCGGTCGATGGCCTCGCTGGTATCGTGCTCGATCTTCTCGATAAACATCAGTTGACGCACCGCGCTGCCGGCCGCCTCGTTGTCGCCGGCATCCAGCAATGCGCCGAGCGCATCGTGGCGCTCGCGCTTTTCCTGGCGCAGGCTGCACAGCAGCGCATCGAGCCGGTCCACCGCGCGTTCTTCCACCGCCTCCTGCAGCGCCTCGCGCCATTCCATCTGCTGCATCAGGAAGGCCGGCGCCATCGCGGTGTTGTTCTCGGCCTGCACATCGACGCCGCGCAGCCCCAGCAGGTAGATGGCGCGTCGCAGCGGCTGGCGCAGCGTGCGATAGGCTTCATTCGCGTGCGCGGCCCATTGCATCGCCACGCGGCGTTCGGCATCGCCCGCCTTGGCGAAGCGGTCCGGATGCGCCTGCGACTGCACCGTCAGGTACGCCGCATCGAGGGCGGCCTCGTCCACGCCGTACTGCGCCGGCAGACCGAACAGTGCAAAAAAATCGTCTTTCAACTGCTTCCCCAAGAAAAAGGAGCGGCCGCGCCGCCCCTTAGTCCATCACCGCTGACGCTGGCCGGTCAGGCGCGCTGCCGTGCCCACTCGGCCGGCGGCTCGTTGCGGTCGCACTTCAGGCAGTTCACCCGCGCGCCGATCATGCCGGCGCGGCCCTGCTCGCTCTGCGTCCACGGCCGCGACTGCCACGGCGGATCGTGCCTGACATGCTGGCCGTGGCCGCACTCGAGTTCGGCCACCCAATGGCCTTCCTCGTCACGATGGAACCCCGTGATGCTGCGCTCCACCGTGCTGGCGCGTGGCCTGGCTCAGACCGTGAAGGACTCGCCGCAGCCGCACTCGTCCTTGACGTTGGGATTGTTGAAGCGGAACCCTTCGTTCAACCCTTCACGCGCGTAGTCGAGTTCGGTGCCGTCGATATACGGCAGGCTCTTGGCGTCGACGATGACCTTGATGCCGTGCGACTCGAACACCGCGTCTTCCGGCAGCAGTTCGTCCACGTACTCCAGCTTGTAGGCCAGGCCCGAGCAGCCGGTGGTCTTCACGCCCAGGCGCAGGCCCACGCCCTTGCCACGGCGTTCCAGGTAGCGGGCCACATGCTTGGCCGCCTTCTCGGTCATGGTGATCATCGTTGCGTCTTCCTTCGTCGATGCCGTGGTCAGTGCGACAGAATCAGGCAGCCTTCTGCTCGGCGCCGTGCTTCTTCTTGTAGTCTTCGACGGCGGCCTTGATCGCGTCTTCGGCCAGGATCGAGCAGTGGATCTTCACCGGCGGCAGCGCCAGTTCTTCGGCGATCTGGGTGTTCTTGATCTCCAGCGCCTGGTCCACGGTCTTGCCCTTGACCCACTCGGTCACGAGCGAGGACGAAGCGATCGCCGAGCCGCAGCCGTAGGTCTTGAACTTGGCGTCTTCGATCACGCCGGCCTCGTTGACCTTGATCTGCAGCTTCATCACGTCGCCGCAGGCCGGCGCGCCGACCATGCCGGTGCCGACCGCGTCGTCGTTCTTGTCGAACGAACCGACGTTGCGGGGGTTTTCATAGTGGTCGAGAACCTTGGTGCTGTATGACATTTTGCTTACCTCTTGCGTATCTTTGCGGGGGTATTGCTTTCTGTTCTGGTGATTTCCGGCGGGCGGTCAGTGTGCGGCCCACTGGATCGAATTCAGGTCGACGCCGTCCTTGAACATCTCCCACAGCGGCGACAGGTCGCGCAGCTTGCCGATCTTGCTCTTGAGCAGCTCGATGGTGTAGTCGATTTCCTGTTCGGTGGTAAAGCGGCCCACCGTGAAGCGGATCGAGCTGTGGGCCAGTTCGTCGTTGCGGCCCAGGGCGCGCAGCACATACGACGGCTCCAGCGAGGCCGAGGTGCAGGCCGAGCCCGACGACACCGCCACGTCCTTGATCGCCATGATCAGCGACTCGCCTTCGACAAAGTTGAAGCTGACGTTCAGGTTGTGCGGCACGCGGTGTTCCAGGTCGCCGTTCAGGTAGACCTCTTCCATGTCCGACAGGCCGTTCCACAGGCGGTCGCGCAGCATGCGGATGCGTTCGTTTTCAGTCGCCATCTCTTCGCGGGCGATGCGGAAGGCTTCGCCCATGCCGACGATCTGGTGCGTGGCCAGCGTGCCCGAGCGCATGCCGCGCTCATGGCCGCCGCCGTGCATCTGCGCCTCGATGCGCACGCGCGGCTTGCGGCGCACGTACAGCGCGCCGATGCCCTTGGGGCCGTAGGTCTTGTGGGCCGAGAACGACATCAGGTCGCACTTGAGCTTGCCCAGGTCGATCGCCACCTTGCCGGTCGCCTGCGCGGCGTCGCAGTGGAAGATGATGCCCTTCTCGCGGCAGATCTCGCCGATCTGCTCGACGTCCTGGATCACGCCGATCTCGTTGTTGACCAGCATCACCGAGACCAGGATGGTGTCCGGGCGCAGCGCCTGCCTGAACACGTCCATGTCGAGCAGGCCGTCTTCCTTCACGTCCAGGTAGGTCACTTCAAAGCCCTGGCGTTCCAGCTCGCGCGTGGTGTCCAGCACGGCCTTGTGCTCGGTCTTCAGGGTGATGATGTGCTTGCCCTTGCCCGAATAGAAGTTCGCGGCACCCTTGATCGCCAGGTTGTCCGATTCGGTCGCCCCCGAGGTCCACACGATCTCGCGCGGGTCGGCGCCAACCAGTGCGGCGACCTGCTCACGCGCTTCTTCCACCGCGCGCTCCGCTTCCCAGCCGTACGCATGGCTGCGCGAGGCGGGGTTGCCGAACTGCTCGCGCAGGTACGGAATCATCTTGTCCGCCACGCGCGGGTCCACCGGCGTGGTGGCCGAGTAATCCATGTAGATGGGGAAATGTGGGGTGCTCATCGTTATGACTACCTTGTAAGGGACCGCTGATCGCTGTTTTGCTGTCGTTGCCCGGGCGCGCTCAGGACTGCGCCAGGCTGAAAACTGAATTCACCATTCTGGCCCGGACCGGCTTTTCCTGCTTGTCGGCCTTGCCGCGCGCCGCGGCCGCCACCGGCTGCGCGGCGTCTTCGCGCATGTCGTGCAGCACCGTCGCGGGCTGGCGCTCGCGCTGCTGGTCCACCAGGTTCTTGAGGGAAACGGAGTCGAGGTACTCGACCATCTTCTGGTTCAGCGTGGCCCACAGTTCATGGGTCATGCAGCGCCCCGAGCCGTCATCTCCGTTACAATTGCCCTTGCCGCCGCACTGGGTGGCATCCAGGGGCTCGTCCACCGCGATGATGATGTCCGCCACGGTGACGTCTTCGGCCTTGCGCGCCAGACTGTAGCCGCCGCCCGGGCCGCGCACGCTTTCGACGATCTCATGCCGGCGCAGCTTGCCGAACAACTGTTCCAGGTAGGACAGCGAGATCTTCTGCCGCTGGCTGATGCCGGCGAGCGTGACCGGCCCCTGGTCCTGGCGCATGGCCAGGTCGATCATCGCAGTGACCGCGAAGCGGCCTTTGGTGGTCAGTCTCATGGTGCAGGGCTCTGGGGATGAAGCGAATACTTGATCGTTTCCGTCAAGTATAAAGGTACCCGACTAATTCAGTCAACTACCCCTGCCGCAGCGCACCACCGGCCATCAGGCCTCGCGCCCGCCCGCGGCCGTTTCCGGGCCTGCCACGGGGGGCGGCACCACCAGCGACAACGGGTATTTCAGGATGCGCCGCCGCACGGCCGCACTCAGCTCGGCCCGGTCTACGCGCCGCAGGCTGCGTGACCGCAACGCCATATTGAACGCCAGCGCAAAGCTCACGGCGACATTCAGCATCCCCATCAGCGCAATGCCCGCCGCCGCCAGCCACAGCGCCGGCATGCGCAGCGCATCCAGCCCCAGCACGCCGATCGCCGCGCCGACCGAGCCGGTCGACAGCGTCACATGGCGCACCTCCATATGCGGCCCGAAGAAGCTCAGGATTTCCGGCCCCAGCCCCAGCAGCAGGCCCAGCGACACGTTGGCGACAATGCCCGACAGGTTGCGTTTCCAGAAATCCGCCAGCCGGGTGGCGCCGCGCGCACCCAGCACGTACTGCAGGCGGCGGTTGTAAGCCATCACGTCATGCACGCGATGCAGCGCGAACCAGTTGTCGGCCCAGCCGGCGATCAGGCTGGACAGCCACAGCAGCACGCCGGTGAAGGCCGCATAGAGCGGCGTGGGGCCCAGGATCGAGAACGACTCGATGGTGGCAATCGCCTTGGCCGGCGTGATCAGGTTGGCACCCAGCAGCTTGTACGCCAGCCACTGGATGCCGAGCGCCACCGGGAACACCACCGCCAGGTTGCCGACAATGGCCGCCGCGTTGGAGCGGATCATGGCGATGGTGTCGTCGACGAAGGCCTCGCGCCCTTCCGGCCGCCCCGCCGAGTCCAGCCGGTGCGCCAGCGCGGGCCCGGTCATGGCCGGCTGCTTGGTCGCCAGCGTGAAATGCGCGAAATGGATGGCCAGGAAGCTGCCGGCGTAGTTGAGCGAAGCCAGCAGCCCTTCGGTGAACTTGTCCAGGTGCAGGCCGTAGATCAGGAATTTCAGGTACACCGTGGCGACCGAGACCAGCCCGCCGCCGGCCGCGGCGCGCACCAGCTCGGCGTATTCCTTGCGGTCGCGCGTGATGTAGTGCTCGCCGGTCTCGGCCGAGCGCTCCACCACCTTGCGCGCCAGCTGCGCGAACGAGGTGCCGGCCAGGTGCGAGATGCTGCGCCGGGCCTGGGTCGAGCGGATCAGCTCCGCCACCAGGTGCGCCTGCATGCCGGCGCGGCCGGGCTCGACCCAGGCCGCCAGCAGCAGCTCGATGCGGCTGAGCTGCACCTTCATGCGCTCGATCTGGAACACCACCTCGACCGACACGCCGTTTTCTTCCAGGTCCTCATACACATGGCGGGCCGCGCCATGGCAGCCGTCGAGCAGCGCGCGGAAATAGTTCAGGCGGTGGCCGAAGCTGCTGTCGTCATGGCGCAGGCCGTCTTCGCGCAAGGCCTGGATGGCCTCGTCCAGGCGGAAGAACGGCGTGTCCTCGACACGCCCGGCCAGGCGCGACCGGATCGCCTGGCTCAGGCCGGTGGCGCGCACCTGGCTGACCAGCACCGCGATGCTGGTGGCCAGGGTCTGGCCCAGCGCGTCGCGATACTGCGCCACGCCCGCCGCCTCGCCCTCGGCGTTGCCGGCCTGCAGCACGCGTGTCAGCCGCGCCATCAGGTCATCGTCGATGGCCTCGACCCAACCGGCATCCTCGTCGCCGACGAACAGCAGCGCGAACAGCCCGGCCATGTCGCAGCGGTTGGGCGGCGGCGGCAGGAAGCGGTTCTGCAGCCGGCTCATCATCTCGCTCACGAAGCCCGGGTGCAGCGCCACGCCGGTATCGCAGAACAGGCCCGTGGGATCGTTTTCGCGGACCAGGCTGCGCACCGTCAGCGCGAAGCGCCCGGCCCAGTCGGGATGCCGCTCCAGCACCTGCAGCAGGTAGCGCAGGCGCACATGTTCCGGATGGCGGCGCTGCGCGCCGGCTTCCTGGCTGTCGGCATCGGCGCCGAGCCCGCCGTCGCGGCGGATCCAGAAGCCCAGTTCGATCAGCCAGCCGTTGCGCTCGGCCAGCGGGGCGTCCGGGTCGGCCGCGGCCAGGATGGCGTCGAGCTGCAGGCTGGCGTTGCGCGACTCGCGCCATTTGCGGAACAGGTTGCGAAGCATGGATTCTCGTGGGATCGGGCCATCGGCCGCGGCATTCGTGACGGCGCGGCGCAAACAGCGGAAAGACGGCGGATGGTGCCGGCGTCAGCCGGCGTTGCCCTGCAGGCGCCGGCGCAGTTCGGCCACCAGGCCGTCGCAGGCATCCTCGATATAGTCGAGCACGCGCTCGAAGCCATCGCCCTCGCCGTAGTACGGGTCCGGGACCTCGTCGGCGTCATGGCGGGTGGCGAAGCGCATCAGCAGGCCCACCTTGTCGCCGGCATCGGGACACAACCGCATCAGGCCGGCCAGGTTCTCGCGGTCCATCGCCAGGATCAGGTCGAAGCGGTCGAAGTCGGGCACGCCGACCTTGCGCGCACGCAGCGCCGACAGGTCGTAGCCGCGCCGCAGCGCGTGGCGCTGGGTGCGGGGATCGGGCGCGCGGCCGAGGTGGTATTCATGCGTGCCCGCCGAATCGAGCTCCACCAGCGGCGCCAGCCCGGCCGCCGCCAGCTTGGCGCGCAGCACGCCCTCCGCCGTCGGGGAACGGCAGATGTTCCCCATGCAACACATCAGGATGGCGTATTTCTTCATCGGATCAAGGCTTGGCGCGCGCGGCATGGCAGGCGCAATTCTACCCGCTGCCCCTGCGGCGCCAGTGACAGACCAGACCAGTGGCCGGCTAGGCCAGCTGCCTGGCCAGCCGCTCGCCATGCGCAAACCCGGCCACTTCCGCGGCCTCGGCCGATTTGTAGTGGTCGGTGATGAGCGAGGTCTCGGTCAGCGTGCCCGCGGCCCGGATATTGGTGCGGGGGCGGCAGACGCGCACGGTGTAGGACCATTCGCTCTGCGAGCGCTGCCTGACCTGGACCTGCACTTCGTGGGTTTCATAAACCTTCTTCTTCCATTCACCGATTTCGGTCATTGTGGTTCTCCACGGAAAATGGGGAATGCCCGGCCAGCCGGCTAGTTGACCTCGCCCGCGTCGATCGCGCGCATGGCGCCGGCCTCCGCCAGGGCAATGGCCGCTTCCTGCGTGGGCGCGTCGCCCGCGATCGCTTCGAAACTGGGGCCGGAAGGCTCGCCGAAGGCATCGGCGATGCGCATCCGCGCCGCAAACCCGCCGGCGGCATTCGGGATCGCGCTGACCACGATCGCGTAGCCGCCGTATTCAAACTGGCGTTCCATCGCAACTCCTCCTCGGCGCTCACGGCAGCCTGGCCGCCGCTCCCTCCATGATGCATTTCACTATAGGCCAGCCCGGGCCGGCATCGTGCGGATCAGGCGGGCGGCAAGGCACCATCGCCGCTGGCGCCGAATACCTGCGCCTTGAGCTTGGCCAGCTGGTCGCGCACCTGCGCCGCCTGCTCGAACTCGAGGTTGCGGGCATGGTCGAGCATGAGCTTCTCCAGCCGCTTGATCTCCTTGGAGACCTGCTTCTCGCTCATATCCTCGTAGCGGGCCTGCTCCTGCGCGGCCTGCAACTCGGCCCTGGCATCGCTGACGTTGTAGACGCCGTCGATGATGTCCTTGATGCGCTTGACCACGCCGCGCGGCGTGATGCCGTTGGCCTCGTTGAACGCGATCTGCTTGGCGCGGCGGCGCTCGGTCTCGCCGATGGCCTTCTTCATCGAATCCGTCATGCGGTCCGCGTACAGGATGGCGGTGCCGTTGACGTTGCGCGCGGCACGCCCGATGGTCTGGATCAGCGAGCGCTCGGCGCGCAGGAAGCCTTCCTTGTCCGCATCCAGGATCGCCACCAGCGACACCTCGGGAATATCCAGGCCCTCGCGCAGCAGGTTGATGCCAACCAGCACGTCAAAGGTGCCCAGGCGCAGGTCGCGGATGATTTCCACGCGTTCCACGGTGTCGATATCCGAGTGCAGGTAGCGCACCTTGACGCCGTTCTCGGACAGGAACTCGGTGAGCTGCTCGGCCATGCGCTTGGTCAGCGTGGTCACCAGCACGCGCTCGCCGGCCTCGACACGGGTGTGGATCTCGGACAGCAGGTCGTCCACCTGCGTGGTCGCCGGGCGCACCACGATGATGGGATCGACCAGCCCGGTCGGACGCACCACCTGCTCCACCACCTGCCCGGCATTCTCCTGTTCGAACTGCGCGGGCGTGGCCGAGACAAACATCACCTGGCGCATCTTGCGCTCGAACTCGTCGAACTTGAGCGGCCGGTTGTCCAGCGCCGACGGCAGCCGGAAGCCGTAATCCACCAGCGTGGTCTTGCGTGCGCGGTCGCCGTTGTACATGCCGTTGAGCTGGCCGATCAGCACGTGCGACTCGTCCAGGAACATCAGCGCGTCTGGCGGCAGGTAGTCGACCAGCGTCGGCGGCGGATCGCCGGGGCGTGCACCGGACAGGTGCCGCGAGTAGTTCTCGATGCCTTTGCAGAAGCCCAGCTCGGACAGCATCTCCAGGTCGAAGCGGGTGCGCTGCTCCAGCCGCTGCGCCTCGACCAGGCGGTTTTCCTTGTGGAAGAACTCCAGCCGCTCGCGCAGTTCCGACTTGATCGCCTCGATCGCGCGCAGCACGGTCTCGCGCGGGGTCACGTAGTGGCTCGACGGGTAGACCGTGAAGCGCGGGATCTTCTGGCGCACGCGGCCCGTCAGCGGGTCGAAGAATTGCAGCGATTCGACTTCGTCGTCGAACATCTCCAGTCGCACCGCCATCTCGGCGTGTTCGGCCGGGAAGATGTCGATGGTGTCGCCGCGCACGCGGAAGGTGCCGCGCTGGAAGTCGGTCTCGTTGCGCGTGTACTGCATCGCGATCAGGCGCGCGATCACATCGCGCTGGCTGATCTTGTCGCCGGCGCGCAAGGTGAGAATCATCTGGTGGTATTCGGTCGGGTTGCCGATACCGTAGATCGCCGAGACGGTTGCCACGATGATGGTGTCGCGGCGCTCCAGCAGGCTCTTGGTCGCCGACAGCCGCATCTGCTCGATATGCTCGTTGATCGACGAGTCCTTCTCGATAAACAGGTCGCGCTGCGGAACGTAGGCCTCGGGCTGGTAGTAGTCGTAGTAACTGACGAAGTACTCGACGGCGTTGCGCGGGAAGAATTCACGGAATTCCGCATAGAGCTGCGCCGCCAGCGTCTTGTTCGGGGCAAACACGATGGCCGGCCGCCCCATCCGGGCGATCACGTTGGCCATGGTGAAGGTCTTGCCCGAGCCCGTGACGCCCAGCAGCGTCTGGAACGACAGGCCGTCTTCCACGCCCTCCACCAGCTGCCGGATCGCCTCGGGCTGGTCGCCGGCGGGCGGGAACGGCTGGTACAGCTGGAACGGGGAGCCGGTAAATGTGACGAATTTGTCTTCGTCCAGGGCCGGCGCGGCTTCGGCAAGGTTCGTCATAGGGGCGGGATCAGGGAAATACCTCAGGAAAACGGACGGATACGCTAGAATCTTGGGGTTGTCAGCCCCCCGCTTCAAGCCGAGAAGCGAACGGCCTGCCAGCCCCCAGCGCAGTACGGAGCATTCTACGCCTTCCGTTTTTCTACATAGCCGACCACGAGATTCCAAATGAGTTTGTTTTCTGCCGTCGAGATGGCCCCGCGCGACCCGATTCTGGGCCTCAACGAAGCCTTCAATGCCGACACCCGCCCGACCAAGGTCAACCTGGGCGTTGGCGTGTACTTCACCGACGAAGGGAAAATCCCCCTGCTGCGCGCCGTCCAGGAGGCAGAAAAGGCCCGTCTGACCACGGCCACCCCGCGTGGCTACCTGCCGATCGAGGGCATCGCCGCCTATGACCAGGCCGTGCAGACGCTGCTGTTCGGCAAGGAATCGCCGCTGATCACGGAAGGCCGTGTGGTGACGGCCCAGGCACTTGGCGGCACCGGCGCGCTGAAGATCGGCGCCGACTTCCTGAAGCGCCTGTACCCGGACGCCAAGGTCGCCATCAGCGACCCGAGCTGGGAAAACCACCGCGCCCTGTTCGAATCCGCCGGCTTCCCGGTGGTCAACTATGCCTACTACGACGCCCCCAGCCACGGCCTGAACTTTGCCGGCATGGTGGAATCGCTGAAGTCGTTCGCGGCCAACACCATCGTCGTGCTGCACGCGTGCTGCCACAACCCGACCGGCGTCGACCTGTCGCCCGAGCAGTGGAAGCAAGTGGTGGAACTGGTCAAGGAACGCAACCTGATCCCGTTCCTGGACATGGCCTACCAGGGCTTTGCCGACGGCATCGACGCTGACGGCGCCGCGGTGCGCCTGTTCGCCGATTCGGGCCTGCCCTTCTTCGTGTCGAGCTCATTCTCGAAGAGCTTCTCGCTGTACGGCGAGCGCGTGGGCGCGCTGTCGATCGTCACCACCGGCAAGGAAGAAGCGCAGCGCGTGATGTCGCAGGTCAAGCGCGTGATCCGCACCAACTACTCCAACCCGCCGACGCACGGCGGCACCGTGGTCGCCACCGTGCTGAACAGCCCGGAACTGCGCGCCATGTGGGAAGAAGAGCTGGCCGAAATGCGCGACCGTATCAAGCTGATGCGCCACGCGCTGGTGGACAAGCTCGCCGCCAAGGGCGTGCCGGGCGACTTCTCCTTCGTCAAGGCCCAGCGCGGCATGTTCTCGTACTCGGGCCTGACCTCGGCCCAGGTGGACCGCCTGCGCAACGAGCACGGCATCTACGCCGTCGGCACCGGCCGCATCTGCGTGGCCGCGCTGAATAGCCGCAATATCGACGCTGTGGTCGATGCTATTGCTGCTGTGATGTAAAAGACCTTTCACCTGACCATCCCGTCACGGGTGATGGCGGCGCAAGCGTCACAAAGCAATGCAAAAAAAGCGGCCTCGGCCGCTTTTTTCATTTGTTTACGATTGATGAGCCGATGTCATCAAGAAATCAGCTATTTACCTTATTGTTTTCCGCAGCTAAAGAAGTACTTTACGGTATATGCTGCAGAGCAAGATCGTTAGCACGGTCGTTCGATTAGGGCATAATCGTCGGCACGATCCAAGGTGTATTGTCAGTACATTAGTACTTGGTGGTACGTATTTCTAAGCAAGACCCAGGCAGAAAACGGCATGCTCTACCAATTGCACGAGTTCCAGCGCTCGATCCTGCACCCGCTGACCGCGTGGGCCCAGGCAACCGCGAAGACCTTCACCAACCCCCTCAGCCCGCTCTCGCTGGTTCCCGGCGCTCCCCGCCTGGCTGCCGGCTATGAGCTGCTGTACCGGCTCGGCAAGGAGTACGAGAAACCGGCGTTCGACATCAGGTCGGTGCGCTCCAACGGGCGCGACATCCCCATCGTCGAGCAGACCGTGCTGGAAAAGCCCTTCTGCAAGCTGGTGCGCTTCAAGCGCTATGCCGACGACCCGGAAACCATCAAGCTGCTCAAGGATGAGCCTGTGGTGCTGGTCGCCGCGCCGCTGTCGGGCCACCATGCCACGCTGCTGCGCGACACGGTGCGCACGCTGCTGCAGGACCACAAGGTCTACGTGACCGACTGGCTCGACGCACGCATGGTGCCGATCGAGGAAGGCGCGTTCCACCTGTCCGACTACATCTACTACATCCAGGAATTCATCCGCCATATCGGCGCCGAGAACCTGCATGTGATCTCGGTGTGCCAGCCCACGGTACCGGTGCTCGCCGCGATCTCGCTGATGGCCTCGGCCGGCGAGCAGACCCCGCGCACCATGACCATGATGGGCGGCCCGATCGACGCGCGCAAAAGCCCGACCGCGGTCAACTCGCTGGCGATCAACAAGTCCTACGAGTGGTTCGAGAACAACGTCATCTACACCGTGCCGGCCAACTACCCCGGCCACGGCCGCCGCGTCTACCCGGGCTTTTTGCAGCATGCCGGTTTCGTGGCGATGAACCCGGACCGGCACCTTTCCTCGCACTATGACTACTACCTGAGCCTGGTCGAAGGCGATGCCGACGACGCCGAGGCCCACGTGCGCTTCTACGACGAGTACAACGCGGTGCTGGACATGGCGGCCGAGTACTACCTCGACACCATCCGCGAGGTGTTCCAGGAGTTCCGCCTGGCCAACGGCACCTGGGCCATCGACGGCAAGCCGGTGCGTCCGCAGGACATCAAGACCACCGCGCTGATGACCATCGAGGGCGAGCTGGACGATATCTCCGGCGCGGGCCAGACCGCCGCGGCACACGACCTGTGCGCCGGCATCCCGAAAACCCGCAAGCAGCACCTGAACGCGGAGCGTTGCGGCCACTACGGGATCTTCTCGGGCCGGCGCTGGCGCGACGACATCTACCCGCAGCTGCGCGACTTCATCCGCAAGTACCACCCGGCCTCGGCCACCAAGTAAAAAAATCGCCCGCAACCGCGGGCGATTTTTCTTGCGGGCTCCTGCCGGGAGTTCAGGGCTTCTTCAGGTAGCTCAGCAGCATTTCCGTGTGCAGTTCGGCAAAGCGCTCGTGCTCCTGCTGCGAAGCCACGTCGCGCCCGATCACGGCACTGATGGTGTAGCGGTTGGACAGCACGTAGTAGCCCAGCGCCGAGATCGTCAGGTAGAACTGCGGCACGTCGATATTGTCGCGGAACACGCCCTGCTGCTGGCCGCGCCGGATCACATCGGCGAGCACGTCGACCACCGGATTGATCAGTTGCTGCAGATGGGCGGACTTCTTCAGGTGCCGGGCCTCGTGCAGGTTCTCACTGTTGACCAGGCGGATGAACTCGGGGTGCTCGTAGTACCAGTCCCAGACAAAGCGGGCCAGCGCGCGCACGCCCTCGACCGGGTCTTCATCGACCAGGTGCAACTGCTCCTCGTCGGCGCGGAAAGTCGCGTATTGCTTTTCAAGTACCGCCAGGAAGAGGCCTTCCTTGCTGCCGTAGTAGTAATACAGCATGCGTTCATTGGTTTCCGCGCGCCGGGCAATCTGGTCGACGCGGGCGCCGGCCAGCCCCCCCTTGGCGAATTCCTCGGTGGCCGCAGCGAGGATGCGTCGGCGCGTCCCTTCCGGGTCGCGTTTGGTCTTGGGCTCAGTTGACATGGGGTGTGGTCGATCGTTGCGCGGATTATGGCACAGGCCGGAATGCGGCAATCCTGCCGTGCGACGCGCATCATCGCCGTTTCTGTCCGCCGGCGAAATCGGGGATAATCCTTGCGGCGCGAAGGCTCGCAGAGGTCCGCGCAGGCCCCGGTGCCGCAGTGGGCCCTGGCATATTGTCCGCCGCAGGGCGTGGCTGTTATGTCGCCAACCCCTCACAGCACCCCGCAAATATCATGTTTTGCCCGTTCCCGGTCCGGCTCTGGCCCCGGTTTTGTTCCCTGATTTTCTGTCCGTTGTCGTGAATCCCGCCGTCAAGTCCCTAGCCGACCGCATCGAGGCACTGCTGCCGCAGACCCAGTGCACCAAATGCGGTTTCAACGGCTGCCGCCCCTACGCCGAAGCCATGGCCAGCGGCGAAGCCGCCTGCAACCGCTGCCCGCCCGGCGGCGTGGAAGGGATCGCGCGCCTGGCCGCGGTGCTGGGCACCGAACCGCTGCCGCTCGATCCGGAACGCGGCACCGAGCAGCCGCGCGCGGTGGCCCGCATCGACGAGAGCCTGTGCATCGGCTGCACGCTCTGCATCCAGGCCTGCCCGGTCGACGCCATCGCCGGCGCCGCCAAGCAGATGCATACCGTGATCCCGGCGCTGTGCACCGGCTGCGACCTGTGCGTGGCGCCCTGCCCGGTCGACTGCATCGACATGGTGCCGGTCACCGGCGCGCACACCGGCTGGGCCGCGTGGTCGCAGGCGCAGGCCGATGCCGCACACGCGCGCTACCTCGCGCGCAATGCGCGGCTGGTGCGCGAGCGCGAGGAAAACGACGCGCGCCTGGCCGCCAAGGCCGCCGCCAAGCTGGCCGCGGTGCAGGCCGAAACGCCGGAGAACGACGCCGAGCGCGCCGCGCAGGAACGCAAGCGCGCCATCATCCAGGCGGCGATCGAACGCGCCCGGCAGAAGCAGCAGGCCGCGCAGCCGCGCAATACAGAAAACGTGTCGGCCGCGGTGCAGGCCCAGATCGACGCCGCCGAAGCGCGGCGCGCGCGTGCAGGCCTGACTGCGCCGGAACCCGACCGGAAGGCCGGCCAGAATCCCGATACCGACCCAGCAGGGAAACCATGAACGCCGCCAAGTGCCGTGCCATCTTCGAAACGCTGCGCGAAGTCAATCCGGCCCCGGCCACCGAACTGGAATACAGCTCGCCGTTCGAACTGCTGATCGCCGTGCTGCTGTCGGCGCAGGCCACCGACGTGGGCGTGAACAAGGCCACGCGCCGGCTGTTCCCGGTGGCGCATACCCCGCAGCAGATGCTGGACCTGGGCGAAGCCGGCCTGAGCGATTACATCAAGACCATCGGCCTGTACAAAACCAAGGCCAGGCATGTGATGGAGACCTGCCGCATCCTGGTCGAGCGCCACGGCGGCAAGGTGCCGCCTGACCGCGAAGCGCTGGAAGCGCTGCCGGGTGTGGGCCGCAAGACCGCCAACGTGGTGCTCAACACGGCGTTCGGCGAGCCCACCATCGCGGTCGACACGCATATCTTCCGGGTGTCGAACCGCACCGGGCTGGCGCCGGGCAAGACCGTGCAGATCGTCGAGCAGAAGCTGCTCAAGTGCGTGCCGCACGAATTCCTGCACGATGCCCACCACTGGCTGATCCTGCACGGCCGCTACGTGTGCAAGGCGCGCAAGCCGGAATGCTGGCATTGCGCGATCGAGCCGCTGTGCGAGTTCAGGGAAAAAACGCCGGCGCCGCAGCTGTAGCCGGGGCGCCGCAGCCAGCAGCCTTATTCCGGCTCGCGCGCCAGCACCAGCGCCAGCTGCAGCGCGGTGCGCGCGACCACCTCGACATCGGGGGTGTAGCCGTGGCGGATCCAGCGCACGGCGATATGGACCACCCCGCCCGCCACGCCCGCCGCCAGCAGCGGATCGAGCTGGCGCGCCGAAGGCAGCAGGGCTTGCGCCAGCAGCCCGCCGAATTCATCCAGCGAATCCGCCAGCGCCCCGTCGACGTGCTTGCTGACGCCGCGAATTTCCACCAGGAACACCCGCGCCGAACGCGGCTCGCGCTGCAGCGCCCCGAAATAGGCACGCAGCATGGCCAGCGCCCGCTGCTGGCCGTCGCCGCCGGCGCCCTCGCCCGCCAGCGCGAGCGTGTGCAGCAGCCGGTGGGTCACCGTTTGAAACGAAGCCAGCAGCAAGGCCTCGCTGTTGGCGAACGACTCATAGAAATAGCGCTCGGTCAGGCCCGCGGCTTCGCACACGGCCTTGACGGTGGCGTTCTGGTAGCCGCGCTCGCCGTAGACCTGCACAGCCGCGGCAATGAGTTGCGCACGGCGCTGGGCACGCCGCTCCTCGGCTTCGGCGCCACGGTATCGGCGCGCAGGGGTGAGCTCGGTCGTCATGGGCGCCATTATGACATTCCCTATTGTCAGATGACTTGCCGAATCGCTTCTGACAATCTATGTTGTCAGAAGTGCCACCCGTCCGGATGCCCCTGCCATGACCGCCCCCAGTGCCGATGACGCAGTCCTTGATGTCCTGATCGTAGGCGCCGGCCTGTCCGGCATCGGCGCCGCGCGCCAGCTGCAGACGCGCTGCCCGGGCAAGCGCTACGCCATCCTGGAGGCCCGCGAGGCCATGGGCGGCACCTGGGACCTGTTCCGCTACCCGGGCATCCGCTCGGATTCGGACATGTACACGCTGGGCTACCGCTTCAAGCCCTGGCGCGGCGCCAAGGCCATCGCCGACGGGCCGTCGATTCGTGCCTATATCCACGAGACGGCCAAGGAAGCCGGCATTACGTCACATATCCGCTTTGGGCATCGGGTCGTCAGCGCGGCATGGGACAGCGCGCAAGCCTGCTGGACGGTCGAAGCCGAGCGCGCCGCGGACCACAGCCGGCTGCGCCTGCGCTCGCGCTTTCTCTATGTATGCGCGGGCTACTACAGCTATGCCGAGGGCCACCGGCCCAGCTTTGCAGGCGAGGAACAGTTCCGCGGCCGCATGGTGCACCCGCAGTTCTGGGACGAATCGCTCGACTACGCCGGCAAGCGCGTGGTGGTGATCGGCAGCGGCGCCACGGCGGTCACGCTGGTGCCGGCCATGGCGAAAAGCGCGGCGCATGTGACGATGCTGCAGCGCTCGCCCACCTATATCGTGACGCGCCCCGGCGAAGACCCCATCGCCCACAAGCTGCGCCGCGTGCTGCCCGAGCGGCTGGCCTACGCCGCCACGCGCTGGAAAAACGTGCTGCTGGGCATGATGTTCTTCCAGCTCGCACGGCGCCGGCCGGATCGCGTCAAACAGCGCCTGATCGGCATGGCGGCAGCGCAACTGGCGCCGGACTTTGACGTCGGCACCCACTTCACGCCCCGCTACAAGCCGTGGGACCAGCGCCTGTGCCTGGTGCCCGACGGCGACCTGTTCGGCGCGATCCGCGACCGGCGCGCTGAAGTGGTGACCGATACCATCGAACGCTTCACTGAAGACGGCATCGTGCTGGCCAGCGGCAAGACCCTGGCCGCGGATGTCGTGGTGGTGGCCACCGGCCTGAAGCTGAACATGCTGGGCGACATCGCGGTGACAGTGGACGGCCACCCGCGCCGCCCCGCCGAATGCCTGGCTTACAAGGGAATGATGCTGAGCGACGTGCCCAACCTGGTGCTGGCCTTCGGCTACACCAATGCCTCATGGACACTCAAGGCCGACCTCACCGCCGAGTACGTCTGCCGGCTGCTACGATATATGGACCGCCATGGGCACCGCATGGCCGCGCCGCACGCACCCGCTGGCGTGCAGCCGACGCCGTTCCTGGATTTCACCTCCGGCTACGTGAAGCGTGCCGCCGGCGTGCTGCCGCGGCAAGGCGACCGCAAGCCATGGCGCGTGCATCAGAACTACCTGAAAGACCTGCTGACGATCCGGCACGGGCGCATCGCGGACGGCGTGCTGCGCTTCGATGCCCCGCTGCCCGCTCCCCATGCGCAGCGGGACAGCCAGGACACCATGGCCAATGACACGACCAACAACGCGGTGCCGGCCGTTGCCGCCGGCGAGGCGCAATCATGAACATCGTACTGACCATCCTTGCCGTACTGATCGGGCTGTGCCTGCTGCTGGGCGCGTTGCTGTACCTGTTCACGTGGCGTACTGCCCGGCGCATCGAAGCGGCCATGCCACCGCCCGGCCACTTTGTCGAGGTACCCGGCGCGCGCCTGCACGTGGTGGAGCGCGGCCAGGGCCCGGCGGTACTGCTGGTGCACGGCCTGTCAGGCCAGCTCGAGAATTTTGGCTACGGCATGATCGGGCCGCTGGCCGAGAACTTCCGCGTGATCGCCGTCGACCGCCCCGGCGCGGGCTACTCGACGCGCACGCCCGGCAGCGCCGCCGACCTGCCGGCGCAGGCCGATGCCCTTGCCGCGCTGTGCGACAAGCTTGGCCTGGAGCGGCCGCTGGTGGTGGGCCATTCGCTCGGTGGCGCGATTGCGCTGGCGCTGGCCATCCGCCATCCCGGGCGCGTGGGCGGGCTGGCACTGATCGCCCCGCTCACGCACCCGCCCAAGGCGATCTCGCCGGTGTTCAAGGCCATGACCGTGCCGAGCGCGTGGCAGCGCCGGCTGATGGCATGGACATTGATGGTGCCGATGTCGATCCGGCACCGCGCGGAAGTCATGGATATCGTGTTCGGCCCGGATCCGGTGCCGGACGACTTCCCGACGCGCGGCGGCGGCCTGCTGGCACTGCGGCCGCGCCACTTCCTGGCCGCGTCCGAAGACCTGCTCGGCGCCGCGCAAAGCCTGCCGGCAATGCTGGGCCACTACGGCACGCTGCGCGTGCCCGTCAGCGTGCTCTACGGCCGGGAAGACCGCCTCCTGGACTTTGCCGAGCATGGCGAAGCGCTCGTCGCCAAGGTGCCGGGGGCCACGCTGACATTGGTCAGCGGCGGGCATATGCTGCCGGTGACCGCCATCGATACCAGCGTCGAATTCGTGCGCAAGGCCGCCGCGCAGCAGCAAATGTCCGCGCCCGCGCAGGCGCAGTTCGCTTGACCCAAGGAGCCTCCGACCATGGCCGCCTCGACCGCCTCCAACCCCTACAAGCAGGATGTCTTCACCGCGCTCAAGGCCGTTCGCAAGCTGATGGCCAATGGCAATGACACGGAGCAGGTGTTCCGCATCATGCGCGCGCTCAACGGGCCGTCCATGCCCCGCAACTTCAGCCGCCTGCTGAGCACGACCGACGGGCGGCGCATGGTCTACCAGCGCATCGAACTGGCCGAGCGCCTGTCCGATCCGGCCTACGTCGCCAGGTTCGCTCCGGGCACCGTTGGCGCGGCCTATCGCGCGTTCCTGGAACAGACCGGCTACAGCGCCGACGGACTGGCCAAGGTCTCGAACCTGGACCAGGAACCGGTGGTCGAGGACGCCTACATGTGGTTCGGCCGGCGTACGCGCGACATCCACGACATCTGGCATGTGCTCACCGGCTACCGGGCCGACGAAAGCCTTGGCGAGGCCGCGCTGGTGGCGTTCAGCTATGCGCAGACCGGCGGCAAGGGCTGGGCCTTCATCGCCATCGCGGCGTCGCTGAAGAGCCTGCGCGTGAGCGGCAGCCTGGCCTTTGCGCGGGCCGTGCTGGAAGGCTATCGGCTGGGCCGCCGTGCGCAGTGGCTGTTGGGCGAGGATTACGAGAAGCTGCTGCACGAACCGATCGACGCGGCCCGCGCGCGGCTTGGCATTGCCGAGCCGCGCCGCTACCTGGCCTGCAATCCGATGCAGGAATGGACCGCCTGACACCACCGCCTGCCAACAAAAAAGCGACCCCCGGGGGTCGCTTTTTTGCTTGATGCGCAGCGGGCTCAGACGATGCGGCAGGCTTCGTCGAACGACAGGCGCGGGCCGCGCGGGAACAGCTTGTCGGCCACGCCATAGCCCAGGTTGCACAGGAAGTTGACCTTCCACTTGCCGTCCGGGAAGAAGGCCGCGTTGACCTTGTCGGCGTCGAAGCCGCCCATTGGGCCGCAGTCCAGGCCCAGCGCGCGTGCCGCCAGGATGAAGTAGCCGCCTTGCAGCGAGCTGTTCATGAGCGCGTCACGGGCGATCTTCTCATCGTTGCCGGCGTACCAGGAGCGGGCGTCGGCGTGCGGGAACAGCTTGGGCAGCTGGTCGTGGAAGGCGGTGTCGAAGGCGATGATGGCAGTCACCGGCGCCGAGCGGGTCTTGTCGACGTTGCCGGCCGACACGCAGTCCACCAGGCGCGCCTTTTCGGCGGCGCTCTTGACGAACACGATGCGCGCCGGGCTGCTGTTGGCGGCGGTCGGGCCGAACTTCATCGCTTCATAGATCTGGTGCAGCACGGCGTCGTCCACATGGCGGTCCTGCCACACGTTGTGCGTGCGGGCTTCGGAGAACAGCTGCGCCAGTGCGGCGTTGTCGATCTGGGACATGCGCTTCTTTCCTGTACGAGATTTGAGAGAAGCCGCGATTGTACCCAACGGCTTGCGCGGCCCGCGACAGTGCCTTTGAGCAAGCTGTTCAATTCCGTTGCACATCGGCGCGCGCCGGCGCCGGCGCGCTGCCACGGCGGGTCAGCCACAGCACGCCGGCCAGGATCAGCCCGCCGCCGACGGCCTGCGCCGCGCCGACATGCTCGCCCAGCAGCAGCGCGGCCAGCAGCACGGTGACCACCGGTTCCAGCGTCGACAGCATCGAGGCCTGCGCCGCGCCCA
This sequence comes from Cupriavidus sp. LA-1, assembly GCF_055385985.1. NCBI lineage: Bacteria > Pseudomonadati > Pseudomonadota > Betaproteobacteria > Burkholderiales > Burkholderiaceae > Cupriavidus > Cupriavidus sp. LA-1. The sequence continues at coordinate 2,721,402 of NZ_AP031387.1, forward strand.
GCCGCTGCAGGCCCGCGAAGAAGGTCAGGATCGCCAGCACCGTCGACAGCAGCGCGATGCCCGCCAGCGCCAGCCAGCCGCCGGCAGTGGCCGGGAACTGCGGCGGCATGCCCGCGCCCGTCCGCAGCAGGCCGGCGGCGCCGTAGACCAGCGCCGCCGCGGTGCAGATCACCGTGGTGGTGGCGATCGGGTTGACGCCGGCGGTCACGCGCGCACCGATGATGATGTAGACCGAATAGATCACCGCCGCCGCCAGCCCCAGCGCGATCCCCAGCGGCGAGCCCTCGCCGCCGCCGACGGTCAGCCCGGCGCCCGCCGAGCACAGCACCAGCGCGACCACCGCGGCGGTGGTCAGCCGCTCCTTGAGGAAGACCGCCGCCAGGATCGTCACGAACAGCGGATAGAGGTACAGCAGCAGCGCCACCAGGCTGGCCTGCGCATGGTTGAGCGCGCTGAAGAAGCAGAACGACTGGCCGACATAGCCGATGCCCCCCATCGCCGCCAGCGCCAGCACGCGGCGCCACGGTGGCAGGGCGATGCCGCGCGTGCGCATCACCCACGCCAGCGCCACGGCAGCCAGCGCGAAGCGCACCAGCAGCATCCCGTACACATCCGCGCCGGCCGCGTAGGCAAGGCGCGCGAAGATCGCCATGGCGCCGAAGGCGCTGGCCGAGAGCGCGATCAGCAGCACGCCGGCCAGCTTGTCGCGGGCATGGGCCGTGGCGGTGGAGGGGGAAGCGGTCATCGGGCGGGCGGGAAGTCGGCGATCCCGCATTCTACTTGGCGGGCAGGCGCGGCCAGCGTGGGGCGCGGGCCTCGTTTACAATGTCGCCACCATGTTCAATCCCTCACGAGAAGAAGTCCGCCGGTTCTTCTGCGATGCCTGGCAGAAGCAGATCACAGGCGGCGTACTGACCCCGCTGGAAGCCATCGCCGTCGACTGGATCGGCGAGCACCCCGAGTACCACGACCTGCTGCGCGACGCCGAAGGCGCGCTGGCGCAGGACTACACCCCCGAGCAAGGCCAGACCAACCCCTTCCTGCACCTGTCGATGCACCTGTCGATTTCCGAGCAGGTCTCGGTCGACCAGCCGCGCGGCATCCGCCAGGCCTATGAGGCACTGGCGCGCCGGCTGGACTCGCCGCACGAAGCACAGCACCAGGTGATGGAATGCCTCGGTGAAATGCTGTGGCAGGCACAGCGCACCGGCCAGCCGCCCGACGGCGACCACTACGTCGACTGCGTCAGGCGCCGCGCCAGCCGCTGAGTCCGGTTCGCGTCAGGCGACGCGTACAATTCGTCACAACCGTCCGGCGGGTGCGTGGTAGGCTTTGCGGGTCCGTATTATCCCTAGCTGCGTTGCCGTCACATGGCGGCGCGGTGCCCGCCAGCCATGTCCCGTACTGCCCTTCCCCGCCGGCGCCGCCTGGCTCCCGCCGGCCGTGCCATTGCTCCGCTGTGCCTGTCGCTGATGCTGGCCTGGCCCCTGGCAGGCCATGCCGGCGTGGCGCTGCTGCAGCCGCCGCGCGTGATCGACGGCAACCAGCCGCTGACGCTGACCCTGGTGGTCTCGGCCGACGACGCCACGCGCCGCTACCGCATCCCCGACACACTCGAAGTGACCGCCTCGGGCGACCTGCAGGCGCCCGTGCGGCTGGTGCTGTGGCGCGAGGTCTCGGGCCCGGCCGTGGTCAACCTGCGCCGCGGCGAGCACCGCGCCATCCGCTACACGGCGGCGCTGCCGCCGGCCCTGCGCGGCCAGGTGCGGCTGGATGCCACCGGCATCGACGCCGCGCCGGTCCTGGTAACGCTGAACCGACTGCCGCAGCCGGGAGAATCCGCCACCTCGGCGGCGCCGGTCGCCAGCAAGGCGCCGGCCGCCGACGCTACCGGCACTGCGACTGCCGCCACCGTGCCGGTAAGCCCCGTCACCACCGCAGGCGCCACGGCGCCCGCGCCGGCCGACCTGCGCGACAGCGCCCGGCTCTCGTTCCACGACCCGATGTACTTCATGGTCGGCGCGCATGACGGCGCCAACGCCAAGTTCCAGCTGAGCTTCAAGTACCGCCTGTTCGAAGGCGAGGATCCGGCGTCGAAAAGCCTGCTCGACAACCTGTACGTGGGCTATACCCAGTTCTCGCTCTGGGACCTGTCCGAGCAGTCCAAGCCATTCCGCGACACCAACTACCGGCCCAGCCTGTTCTATTACCTGTCGGATACCGGGGTGAAGAACAAGGCCATCAGCCGGCTGTCGCTGGCGACCGGCCTGGAGCATGAATCCAATGGCCGCGCCGGCGACGATTCGCGCAGCATCAATACGGTCTTCGTCAAGCCGACCTTCTATTTCGGCGACCAGAACGACTGGCACTGGCGTGTTGCGCCCAAGCTCTACGCCTATGTGGAAAAGGGCGAAAACCCTGACATCGCCCACTATCGGGGCTTCATGGACCTCGGCATTGCCTACGGGCGCCCGGACTCATGGGAGTTCTCGGCCACGCTGCGCAAGGGCACGCGCAAGTGGTACGGCAGCGTCGACGCGCAGCTGACCTACCCGATGGCGCGGCTGATCCCGGGCACCGCCGGCTACCTGATGGCGGGCTATTTCGTCGGCTATGGCGAGAGCCTGCTGGACTACAACCGCAAGCTGCCCTGGCAGTTCCGCATCGGCTACGCGCTGTCGCGTTGAACCCGCCGGCGACCTAGCCCGCCAGCGGCTTGCCGCTGGCTTTGAGCCGCGCATTGGCCACCGCCGCGGCAAACTGGCCGTGGCCATGCCAGCCGGTGGCGCGGCCCAGCCTCTTGCCGTTCCGGAAGAACATGAACACGGGAATGCCGTGCAGGCCGAAGCGCCGCCCGAGTTCGGGGTGCGCATAGACGTTGGCGTGCAGCCAGTGCAGTTCCAGCGCCCGGATCGGTCCGGGACTGGCCAGCATGGCCTGCTTGGCCATCTCGCAGTTGAAGCAGTCCACGCCCCAGAAGAACACGCACACCAGCGCATCTCCGGCCTCGGCGATGGCGGCGTCGATGGTGGTGTCATCGACCTCGCGCATGGCGAACGCGCCGAAGGCGCGGTGGTCGGGATGGGCGTCCCGGGACGGCTCGGTTACGCCGGCCGGCGGTTCGGTGCTCATGGTTCGCTCCAGAAAGACGAACGCCCGGGCCAGAGGCACCGGGCGTCAGGTCAGAAGCCGGGGCGGCACGCCGCCGCGTCCCGGCCGCTTGCCCTGGTACCGATTTACTTCGGTGCCGCCACCGTCACCAGTGCCGGCCGCAGTACGCGTTCGGCAATGGTGTAGCCGCGCTGGAGCACGGACACCACGGTGTTGGCCTCCTGTTCCGCGGGCACCATCGAGATGGCCTGGTGGCGGTGCGGGTCGAATTTCTCGCCCACCGGGTTCAGTTCAACGATCTTGCCGCGCTCGAAGGCCGTGGCCAGCTGGCGCGCGGTCAGTTCCACGCCTTCGCGCAGCTTGGCAATATCGCCCGAGCCGTCGGCCAGCGCAGCCTGCAGGCTGTCCATCACCGGCAGCAGGTTGTCGGCAAAGTTCTCGATGGCGAACTTGTGCGCCTTGGCGACATCTTCCTGCGCCCGGCGGCGGATATTCTCGCCTTCGGCAACCGCGCGCATGTACAGGTCGTAGTGCTCGCGCGCCTTGGCTTCCAGGGCGGCCAGCTGGGCCGCCGCATCGTCCACGACAGCGGCTTCCGGCGCGCCGGCCTCCTGGCTGGCGTTGGCGGCGGTGGCCGCCTCGTCGCCCGCGGGCGACGGCGTCTGGGTGGATGGCGTCTGCTTCTGTTCTTCCATGTCGATCCGTATCGATACATTGTCGCGGCCCGCCGAGGGCGCGGCCGCGGGTGGTAAATCGGCGTGTGTCCGGTTCAGGTGGTGGCACGGCGCCGGTTTTCAAGAGTGGCGCCGGCGCGACGCGGAAATACACCGTTACAAAGCGCAGCCATATGCAATCGAGGCCTTATTGCTTTGGCGCAACGCACTCACTAAGATTCTTAGTAAGAAAAATGACAAAAATACCGGGAGCCTTGGAGATGGTTCATTTTTGTGCCTCTTCCGAAAGGTTGGCCATGCATAAGCTGCCAGTCGTGACGCTCTGCCTCGTGGCCGCATTGGCGGTCATGACCGTCTTTATCTGCCTTTCCGGCGCATTCACCCCGCGCGATACGGAGTATGGCAGCGGCAAGGCGGTGTTCAAGCACTACATCGTCCCCATCGTCAGCCAGCAATTCAACCAGGAATAGGCCCCCTGGCATCCAATACCGCTGCGCGGCGGCGCCGGAGTCATCCGGGCCGCCGCGCTGTCGTTTCAGCCCTTGAGGTGATCGATGCGGCGCCGGTCGCGCTTGGTCGGGCGCCCCTGGATCTGTGCCGACGGCTCGGGCTCCAGGCGCCGGCGCTCGGCATCGGCCAGCCGGCGGGACTGGCTTTCGGCACTTTCCTCATACAGCGTCTGCGCCACCGGCGCCGGGCCGCGCGCCGGGGCAATGCCTTTCACTAGCAGTTCCCAGCGCTGCTGGTGCGCTTCCAGCTCGACCTTGTCGCCGGGCTTCACCTCGCGCGAGTTCTTGCAAGGCTGGCCGTTGACAGTCACCTTGCTGCGCTCCACCGCTTCGGCGGCCAGCGAGCGCGTCTTGAAGAAGCGCGCGCACCACAGCCATTTGTCGATGCGCTGGCGCGCACCCGGATCGAAATCCACGTTCATGCCGCCGCCCCCCGAGTCTGCGCGCGTGTGCGCCGCGCTTCCAGTTCATGCGGATGCGGCGTGGCCAGCGGCCAGCCCTGCAGGTGCTGCAGCGCGATCTCCGCCATCGCCGCGACCCACGGCGCGGCATCGTTCATGCACGGAATGAAGTGGAAGTCCTTGCCGCCCGCGACCTTGAATTCAGTCTGCCCTTCCATGGCGATCTCTTCCAGGGTCTCGATGCAATCTGCCGGGAAGCCCGGGCAGAACACATCCACCCGCCCCGCGCCGACCTTGCCCAACTCAGCCAGCGTTGGCGCGGTATAGGGCTGCAGCCATTCCGCTTTGCCAAAACGAGACTGAAACGTCACTTGATACTGCCCAGGCTGCAGGCCCAGCGCCTCGCCCAGCAGGCGGCCGGTCTTCAGGCACTCGCAGTGGTAGGGGTCGCCCAGCTCCAGCGTGCGCCGCGGCACGCCGTGGAACGACAGGATCAGCTTGTCGCCGTGGGCAAAGTCCGGCATGCCGTGCTGCCTCCAGTAGGCGCCGACCTGCTGGTGCAGCGCCGAGATATAGGCCGGGTGGTCATGGAAATGCTTGACCAGCCGCAGTTCGGGCTGGTTGCGCCACTGGCCCAGCACGCGGAACACCTCGTCGAAGGCCGTGGCCGTGGTGGTGCCCGAGTACTGCGGATACATCGGCAGCACCAGCAACTGCTCGCAGCCCTGGCGGCGCAGCGCCTCCAGCACCGAGGCGATCGACGGGTTGCCGTAGCGCATCGCGCACGCAACCGTCACTTCGTGGCCGTGCTGGTGCATCAGCCGCTGCAGCGCATGCGCCTGCCGTTCGCTGTAGACCAGCAGCGGCGAGCCCGTCATATGGGCCTCGCGCAGCCAGATCGATTCGTATTTCAGCGCCGAGGCGCGCGAGCGCAGCGGCAGGATCACCCCGTGCAGCAGCGGCAGCCAGGCCGCGCGCGGGATCTCGACCACGCGCGGGTCCGACAGGAATTCCTTCAGGTAGCGCCCCACCGCCTTGGGCGTGGGGGCATCCGGGGTGCCCAGGTTGACCAGCAGGATCGCCGTGCGCGGCGCCTGGCCGTGCTGGTAGGCCGGTTCGGGAGAAAACGTCATATCGCTTCCGGGTTGGCACGGTGCCGGAGTGGCGCCGGTGCGGCGCACCGGCGATTGCCGCGCTCGGTAGGAATGGAGCCGCAGGTCAGACCGGATCGCCCGACCACTAGTTCTGGCTCAGGGCGCTGGACAGCAGCCGCGCGGTGATGTCGACGATAGGAATCACGCGCTCATAGGCCATGCGCGTGGGGCCGATCACGCCAAGCGTGCCGACGATCTGCCCGTCGACCTCGTACGGGGCGGTGATGACCGCCATGTCTTCGATCGGTACCAGCCGGCTCTCGCCGCCGATAAAGATCTGCACGCCCTGCGCATGGCTGGACACGTCCAGCAGCTGCAGCAGGCTGGTCTTGTGCTCGAACACGTCGAAGAGGCGCCGCAGCTTGTCCATGCTGGAGGCCAGGTCGTCAACTTCCAGCAGCTTGCGCTCGCCGCTGATATAGACGTGGTCGTCGTCCTCGTCCGCGACGGTGCTGCCGGCCTCGACCGCGGCCTGCATCAGCTGCGACATGTCGCGGCGCAGGTCCTGCAGCTCGACCCGCAGGTGGCCGCGCACCGTGTCGAAGCTCATGCCGGCATAGTGCGAGTTGAAGAAATTGGCCGCCTCGATCAGCTGGGCCGGCGTGTACGGCAGTTCGGTCTGGATGATGCGGTTCTGCACGTCGCCCTCGGGGCTGACGATGATCAGCAGGATGCGCTTGTCCGACAGCCGCATGAATTCGATCTGCCGGAACGCCTGCGCTCGGCGCGGCGTCATCACCACCCCGGCAAAGTGCGACAGGTTGGACAGCGTGCGCGCGGCCGCCGTGATCATGCGCTGCGGCCCCAGTTGCTGGCCGCCAAGCTGGTCCTGGATCTGGCCGGTCAGCTCGGCCAGGTCGGCGTTGCGCTCGAGCGGCTTGGCCGTCAGCATCGAATCGACGAACAGGCGGTAGCCGCGCGGCGTCGGAATCCGGCCGGCGGAGGTGTGCGGACTGGAAATGAAACCCATTTCCTCCAGATCGGACATCACATTGCGGATCGTCGCCGGCGACAGGTCCAGCCCCGAGTACTTCGACAGGGTGCGGGAACCGACCGGCTGGCCTTCGGCGATGTAGCGCTCGATCAGGGTCTTGAGCAGGGTTTTGGAACGTTCATCCATGATGCCCCGATTTTACGCAAGTTTTGGACCTTCTGGCGCCCGGCCCGGGTGGCCTGCCGGCGCCTGCTGACAACCGTCACGGCGGTATGGTCTAATCCCGGCATGTCCGCCCCCCCCAAAGCCAGCGCCGTGCGCACTCCGTTCAAGACCGTCGCCCTGGTGGGCCGGTACTCCACCGCCGGCATCGAAGGGCCGCTGGAGGAGATCGCCTCCTATATCCTGCGCAACGGCCAGGATGTCGTGTTCGAGCGCGAGACCGCGCTGGCCACCGGGCTGACCGGCTACCCTGCCCTGTCAGCCGAGGAGATCGGCCGGCAGGCCGACGTGGCCGTGGTGCTGGGCGGCGATGGCACGCTGCTGGGCATCGCCCGCCAGCTCGCCGGCCACAACGTGCCGTTGATCGGCGTCAACCACGGGCGGCTGGGCTTCATGACCGATATTGCCCTCGACGACGCGCATACGGTGCTGCCCGACATGCTCGACGGCCGCTACGAGGCCGAGACCCGCCTGCTGCTGGAATCGCGCGTGGTACGCGACGACATGGACATTTTTTCAGCGCTGGCGCTGAACGACGTGGTGGTGAACCGCTCTGGCATCTCCGGCATGGTCGAACTCGCGGTGTCGGTGGACGGCAACTTCATGTACAACCAGAGGTCCGACGGCCTGATCGTGTCGACCGCCACCGGCTCGACCGCCTATGCCCTGTCCGCCGGCGGCCCGATCCTGCATCCGACGCTGTCGGGCGTGGTGCTGGTGCCGATCGCCCCGCACGCGCTGTCGAACCGGCCGATCGTGCTGCCGCACGATGCCGAGGTCACCATCGAAGTGGCCAGCGCGCGCGATGCCAGCGTCAACTTCGACATGCAGTCGCTGACCTCGCTGCTGCCGGGCGACCGCATTGTGGTGCGGCGCTCGGACAAGACCATCAACCTGCTGCACCCGGTCGGCTACAACTACTACGCCACGCTGCGCAAGAAGTTGCACTGGCACGAGTTTCCGTCCGAAGACAACCGCCTCTGAGCCGCCCCTCAAGCCTCAGCCCGAACCCATCGGACCGACTACCTTCCACGCCACGATGCTGCGCAGCCTGTCCATCCGTGATTTCGTCATCGTCGATACGCTCGACCTGGACTTCGCCTCCGGCTTTACCGTCTTCACCGGCGAGACCGGCGCCGGCAAGTCGATCCTGATCGATGCCCTGGCACTGGTGCTGGGCGAGCGCGCCGACGCCGGCGTGGTGCGCGAAGGCGCGCCGCGCGCCAGTGTCAGCGCCACCTTCTCGACCCACCCCGCGCTGGACGCCTGGCTGGCCGAGCGCGAGCTCAACAGCGAAGAAGACGGCGGCGTGCCGACCGTGCTGCTGCGCCGGACGGTCGATGCCGGCGGCCGCAGCAAGGCCTTTATCAACGGCGCCGCCGCGACCCTGGCACAGCTGCGCGAAGTCGGCGACCAGCTGGTTGACATCCACGGCCAGCACGCGCACCAGCTGCTGCTGCGCCCCGATGCGCAGCGGCTCTTGTTCGACGCCCACGCCGGCCTGACGCAACAGGCCGGCGCCGTGGCCGAGGCCTGGCGCGCGTGGCGCGCCTGCGTGCGCCAGCGCGAGGCGGTGGAACACCAGTCGCGCGAAATGCAGCTCGAGCGCGAGCGTCTCGAATGGCAGGTCGGCGAACTGGACAAGCTCAACCCGCAGCCGGGCGAGTGGGAAGAGATCCAGTCCGAGTACAACCGGCTGTCGCACGCCGCCGGCCTGATCGACGGCAGCCGTGCCGCGCTCGAGGCGCTGTCCGAGGCCGACGGCTCGGTGCTGTCGGCGCTGAATACCATCGTCCACAAGCTGCAGCAACTGGCCGATGTCGATCCCGCCCTGCGCGACGTGCTGGCCGCGCTCGAGCCCGCCCAAGTGCAGGCCGAGGAAGCCGCGCACTCGCTCACGCGCTATGTCGACCGGCTCGAACTCGACCCCGAGCGGCTGCAAGCCGTGGAAGAACGCATGCAGGCGCTGCACGCCACCGCGCGCAAGTACCGCCTGCCGCCCGAGCATCTGCCCGACGAGCTGCTCGCGCGCCGCCAGCAGCTCGACGACCTGCAGGCCGCGCAGGACCTGAACAAGGTGATGGCGCGCGAGGCCGCGGCCAAGGCCGCCTACCTGACGCTGGCGCAGCATCTCAGCCACGCCCGCAATACCGCCGCGCAGGCGCTGTCCGCCGCGGTCACCGACGCCATGCAGGGCTTGTCGATGGCCGGCGGCAGCTTTGTCGCCGCGCTCAACCCGCTCGACGAAGGCCAGAGCTACGGGCTCGAGCAGGTCGAGTTCCTGGTGGCCGGCCACGCCGGCGTGAGCGCGCGGCCGCTGGCCCGGGTGGCCTCCGGCGGCGAACTGGCGCGCATCAGCCTGGCGATCTCGGTGATCACCAGCGAAGCCTCGCCCACGCCCACACTGATCTTCGACGAGGTCGATACCGGCATTGGCGGCGCGGTGGCCGAGGTGGTCGGCCGGCGCCTGCAGGAACTGGGCCGCGCGCGCCAGGTGCTGTGCGTGACCCACCTGCCGCAAGTGGCGGCACAAGCGGGCACGCACCTGCTGGTCAGCAAGGAGACCACCGCCGAGGGCGACGGCTCGGTGACGCGCTCGCGCATCCGGGTGCTGGACCCCGCCGGCCGCGTGGTCGAGACCGCGCGCATGCTGGGCGGCGCCACCGTCACGGCCACGACGCTGCAACATGCGCAAGAGATGCTCTCGCAGGGCATGGCCGACAACCCGGGCAGCCAGCCCGCGCGCGCTGGCAAGGACGCCAGGCGCAGCCGCCGCGCCGCCGCCGGCTGACGGGTCCGTCGCACCGCTCGCCCACCTATACACTGACAGGAGCCTAACCATGACCCGCCAAGCGCCGCCTGCCGGCTTCCGGTCCCGCCCGCGCGCCTCGCTGCGCGCCGTGCTGGCCATCGCCACCGCCGCATCGGCCGCACTGCTGGCGCTGTCCGCCTGCCAGGCCCAGCCCAGGGCCTCGGCCCCGCCGCCGGGCAGCATCAGCGATGACCGGGCCATCGGCGACATCATGGTCCGCTTCAAGCCGCCCGCGGTGAACCTGTCCGAAGACGCCGGCAAGCTGCTGGCCGAGATCAAGGGCCCGATCCGCTATGTGGTCAAGCGGCCGATGTCCGGCGGCGTGTGGCTGGTCACCGCGATCTCGGCGTCGGCGGACGCCACCATGCAGCAGGCGGTCGAGACCCTGCGCGCCACGCCGCGCATCGAGACCGCCGAACCGGACCGGCTGATCAAGCCCAGCCGCAATATCCCTACCAGCCGCGACATGCCGCAGAGCTGAGGCCAGGGTTGCACCAGTAAGCAAGCCCTGCATCAAGGACGGGGACCTTCGGTCACCCTTGCGCAACCCGGCTGGATCGTATTCGCTACATAAGATGTCCCGCGCCGCCCGAGCCAGGGCGCGCCACGCCCCAGGGAGGAGTACATGCCGCAATTCGCGCAGTCTGTCTTCTGTCGCAGCTTCGTGGCTCGCCGCTGGCGGGCAGTCGTCCTGGCCGCGGCCGCTGTGTGCGGCCTGGCACCGACCAGCGCGGCACTCGCTGCCGGTGCGCATGCCGCACCGGCCTATACCGGCCATATCATCGTGCGCTGGCGCGACGACACCACGGCCGCAGCCGATGGCAACGGGACCAGCAAGACCCCCGCTGCCGCCGATGCGCTCAAGCAACTGAGCGACCGCACCGGCATCGCCGTCACGGCGCGCCGGGCCATGGGCGGCAACCTGCAGCTGGTGCAGGTGCCCGACGATGTGGCGGCCGACCCGGAAGCGGCCGCGGCCCGGCTGCGCCAGGACCCGCACATCGCCGATGCCGTGCCCGACCGCTGGCTGAAGCTGCACGACACCCTGCCCAACGATCCCGAGTTCCAGGTCAACCAACCCTACCTGATGGGCACGGGCACCGCGGTGGGCGGCGTCAACCTGCCGCACGCGTGGGACCGCAGCCGAGGCAGCAGCGGCGTGGTGATCGCGGTCGTGGACACCGGCTACCTGCCCCACCCCGACCTGGCGGCACGGCTGCTGCCGGGCTACGACTTCATCAGCGACCCTACCATCTCCAATGACGGCGACGGGCGAGACAGCGACCCGACCGACGCCGGCGACAACGTCCCGGCCGGCTTCACCTGTCCCGGCAGTTCCACGCCCACAAAGACGGCCACCTACAACAGCTGGCATGGCACGCGCGTGGCGGGCGTGCTGGGCGCGCTGACCAATAACGGGCAGGACATCGCCGGCGTCGACTGGAACGCGCGCATCCTGCCGGTGCGCGTCTCGGGGCGCTGCGGCGCGCTGCTCTCCGATACCGTCGAGGGCATGCGCTGGGCCGGCGGCCTGTCGGTGCCAGGCGTGCCGGACAACCCGACGCCGGCGCGCGTGGTCAATATCAGCCTGGGCGGGGGCACCTGCAGCAGCATCGAACAGCAGGCCGTCAACGACCTGAATGCGCGCGGCGTGGTGGTGGTGGCCGCGGCGGGCAACAACAACACCAACAACCACCAGCCGGTGGAGGCGCCGGCCGATTGCGCCGGCGTGATCGCGGTCACCGCGCATGCCAATGACGGCGAGAATGCCAACTATGCCGATGTTGGCCCGCAGGTCACGCTCAGCGCGCCGGGCGGAGGGTGTGGTAGCTCGCGGTTTGTCAATGACCAGTGCACAGTTACGCCCTCGGTCATTCGCACCCTGAGCAACGATGGCAAGACTTCCCTTGGCAACTACTGGGTATCGTCGTCCGCGGGCACCAGCTTCGCCGCACCGATGGTCTCGGGCGTGGTGTCGATGATGTTCGCGGTCAACGGTGCGCTGACGCCGGCCCAGGTCACGGCAGCGCTGAAGGCTTCGGCGCGCCCGCATCCTGCAGGCACCTATTGCACCACCAATCCGGGCGTGTGCGGCGCCGGGCTGCTCGACGCCGACGGCGCATTGGTCGCAGCAGCGGCCACGCCGGCCGCGCCTGCACCGGCCTCGACCAGCGGAGGCGGCGGCGGTGGCGGCGGCACGGTGGCACCCTGGACCGCGCTGCTGCTGGCGCTGGCCGGCCTGCTCACCTTCGCGCTGCGGCGCCGCGCGTAGCGGCAAGCCGGGGCGGCTCAGGCGGCAGCGCCGTTGCTGCGCGCCGGCCGCCGCGCCAGCCACCACTCCTGCAACACCCAGCACAGCAGGCCGGCCACCGCGCCGGCCGCGTGCGCGGCGCGCACCACGCCGAAGCCCCAGGCCGGACTGAACACCACCGGCGCCAGCCACGACTGTTCCACCCAGACCTTGGCCAGCACGCCCAGACACAGCAGCACGCCAGTGGCGCGCGCCAGGCCCGGTGCCCGCAACAGCCCGAGCGCACCCCACAGCGCCAGCCCGTGCAAGGCGCCCGAGAGCCCGCCATACCAGGCGATCGCCGGCACGCGCAGCAGCACCACCTGCACCGCGATGCCGCATGCGACCAGCACCAGCAACAGGCTGCGCGCGCGCGCCGCGCGCGCGGAGATGGCCAGCACGCCGGTCGCGGCCAGCACATCGGCCAGCCAGTGATGCGCGTCCAGGTGCACCCACATGGCCGTGGCCAGGCGCCACCACTGCCCGTCCACCCGCACCGCATCGCGCAGGTACAGGCCGTGCGCGTGCCACCACGGCATGAAGGTGAAGCAGGCCGACAGCGCCCACACCAGCGCGATCGCCGCCAGCAGCCCCGGCCACGATGCCCCGGCGGGTGCCGACGGGCCTGCCGCGGCGTCAGTCCTCACCGAACACGGCCTGCCACAGCGCGCGTACCTGCGCGGTCTGCGCGGCCACCGACGCCGGCGCCACGCGCGCGTGGGCCTGGCCGTCGAGGCGCAGCTGGTGCTGGCGCGCGCGGAACAAGCGGTAGGCATCGCCCACCCCAAGCGCCAGCGCGGCATCGATCAGGCCCAGCTCGCCGGCTTCGCGCAGCAGCGCGATATTGCCGGCGTTGCGCGTCAGCTGCGGATGCGCGCGGCTGTGCAGGAGCACCAGGTACTGCACCGTGAATTCGATATCGACCATGCCGCCGCGATCGTGCTTCAGGTCGAACTGGTCAGTCGGATTGGGATGGCCTTCGGCGACCTTGTGGCGCATCTGCACGATCTCGCCGCGCAGCACGGCGGCGTCGCGCTCCTGGCACAGCACCTCGTCGCGCAGCGCCTCGAAGCGGTCGCCGATGGCGGCGTCGCCCGCGCAGAAGCGCGCGCGCGTCAGCGCCTGGTGTTCCCACACCCACGCGGTGTTGTCGCCTTCGCGCAGCTGGTAGCGGCGGAACGCATCGAAGCTGGTCACCAGCAGGCCGGCCGCGCCATTGGGACGCAGCCGCGTGTCGACGTCGAACAGCGCGCCGGCCGCGGTATGGCTGGTGAGCCAGGTGATCAGGCGGCGCGCATAGGCGGCGTAGACATCGGGCGCGCGCTCGTGGCCATCTTCGTACAGGAAGATGATGTCCAGGTCCGAGGCATAGCCCAGCTCCTTGCCGCCGAGCCGGCCGTAGGCGATCACCGCGAAGCGCGGGGTCTCGAGGTGGCGCGTGGCCAGCTGGCGCCAGACCGTCTCCAGGGTGGCCTCGAGCATGGCATCGGCCAGGTCCGACAGGCGGTCGGCCACCTGCTCCACCGTCAGCATGCCCTGCAGGTCCTGCAGCAGCACGCGGAAGGTCTCGACATGGTGCTCGCGCCGCAGGATGTCCATCTGCTGTTCGATCTGGCCTTCGGCGGCCAGCAGCCGCTCATGCAGCCGCTTGCGGAACGCGGCCCAGTCCGGCGCGCCGGCGAGCGCGTCGCTGTCGAGCAGTTCATCCAGCAGCTGCGGATGGCGCGTCAGGTAGGCCGCGGCCCAGCGCGAGGCATGCAGCGTCTGCGCGACGCGGTCCATCGCCTGCGGGTATTCGGACAACAGCGACAGATAGGACGCGCGGCGGCTGATCGCCTCCAGGAAATCGATAAAGCGCGCGATGGTGCTGTCGGCATCTTCCTGGCGCGCGGCCAGGTCCAGCGCGCGGTTCACCAGCTGGTCGAAGCGCGCGCGGCTGGATTCGGACAGCGCGCGATAGCGCAGCGACGAGGCGATCGCGCGCAGCCGGTCCAGCAGCCCGGTGCAGTCGGTGAAGCCGGCGGCCTGCAGCCGGTCGCACGGCGCGGCGCACTCGCCTTCTCTGTCGGCCTCGTCCTCCAGCGGGTTGTCCTGCGCGCGCGCGGCGTTGTCGTCCATGACGATGTCCGGCCACAAGGCCTCGCACGGCCCGGCATCCGGACTGGAGAAGGTGGCTTCGAACTGCTGCGCGACCGGGTCCTGCAGCGCCGCCAGCCGTGCCAGCAGCGCGGGCCAGTCGTCGCAGCCCATCATCCGGGCCACTGCCAGCTGCTCGTCGGGCGAGGTCGGCAGGTGGTGGGTCTGGGCATCGTCGCGGTATTGCAGCCGGTGTTCGAGCTGGCGCAGGAAGCGGTAGGCATCGCCCAGCTGTTCGGCCTGGCCGGCGGGCAGCAGGCCGCGCTCGACCGCCACCGCCAGTACTTCCAGCGTTGGCCGTATCCGCAGCGCCGGATCCTGGCCGCCACGGATCAGCTGGAACACCTGCGCCATGAATTCGATCTCGCGGATGCCGCCGCGCCCCAGCTTGATATTGAACGAGCGCTGGTTGACACCGTGCCCAGCCAGCCCGCCGCTGCGCTTGGCGGCCTCGCTGCGGATCTGCGCGTGCAGCGAGCGGATCGCGGCGATCACGCCGTAGTCCAGGTAGCGCCGGAACACGAACGGCGTGGTCAGCCGCGCCAGCAGGCTGGCGGTGCGCTGCGCATGCGGCGTGCCAAGCGCCGACACCACGCGGCCCTTGATCCAGGCATAGCGCTCCCACTCCCGGCCCTGCACCACCAGGTATTCCTCCAGCATGCCCAGGCTGCACGCCAGCGGGCCGGCGTCGCCGTTGGGGCGCAGCCGCATGTCGACGCGGAACACGTAGCCGTCGGCGGTCACCTCGGCCAGCAGGTTGATCAGCCGGCGGCCGAGGCGGATGAAGTACTCGTGGTTGGACAGGCTGCGCGAACCGCCCTGGGTCTCGCCGTCCTCGTCGTAGAGGAAGATCAGGTCGATATCGGACGAGACATTGAGCTCGCGTCCGCCCAGCTTGCCCATGCCCACCACCACCAGTTCCTGCACCTCGCCGCTCTGGGCACCGACCGGGCGGCCGAAGGTGGCGGCCAGGTCGTCGCCCAGCATCGCCAGGCCATGCTGGATCGCCAGCTCGGCCAGGTCGGTCATGGCGCCGGTGACCTCGCCCAGGGTCGCCAGGCCGCGCAGGTCGCGCTCGATCACCGCGCACATGACCTCGGCGCGCAGCCGGCGCAGGGTGCGCTTGGCGGCTTCCTCGGCATCGGCCGAAGGCTCGTGCAGCGCCTGCAGCCGGGCCTGCATCCAGTCGCGCGTGAGCGGCTGCGCCACCGCGGCGGCGAGGATGACGGGCAGGTCGGGCCGGGCCTGCAGCACGCGGCGCGCGTAGTGCGAGTACGCAGCCGAGTACAATACGTGGCCGCCTGCCTGGGCACCCTCGTCATCCGGCCGCAGACCCTGCGCCGCAGTGATGGCAAAGGCACCGGCGGCCATGCCGCCAGGGCCCTGCGCAGTCGCCGGATCCGGCCGGTTGGCCGGATCGGGGGTGGCGCGCGCGCCGTGTTGTTCAGCAGCGTCGCCAGCGGCGGAACTCGTCGGATCAGAGGCAGTCATTCCAGTATTTGAAATGCGAGAAAAGGTGCGGCCAGAGGTTCGCCCGATGCCAGCGCCCCGCTGCACGCGCAGCGGGCGCGCCATCGTCACCTGCGGTGCGCGCAGCTTGCGCGTTCTTGTTTCAGCCGGCCGGGCACCAGATTGGAGAGCGGCTAGTATTGTCGGATAATCTGCGCATGTCCAGCCGCGCCCCACAACCCGCTGACGGTTCTCCCCCCCATGGCGGCGCGGGTGGGCACGAGGCCGCCTCCACGCTGCCTGCCCCGCCCCCCATGAGCTCCCAGGGAATCGACGCCACCGGCGCCCCGCGCAAGCCTTCCGCCGCCGCGCGCGCGGGTGCGTTCGCGCGGGCCTGCGCCCGCGCCGTGGTAGCGGCCGTGCGCCACCCCTTCTGGCGCGGCCTTGGGCGCGCGCTGGTGCGCCTGGCGCTGGTGCTCGCCGCGCTGGCACTGGTGGCGGGCCTGCTGATCCGCTTTGTGCTGTGGCCGCAGGCTTCCACCGCGCGCCAGTGGCTGGAACAGCGCGGCTCGGTGGCGCTGTCGGCCAAGGTCAGCATTGGCTCGCTCGATACCTACTGGGACGGCTGGCACCCCGCCTTCCGCGCCCGCGGCCTGCGCGCCGTGGATGCACGGCAGCGCACGCTGGTTTCGGCCGCCACGCTCGACGGCAAGCTGGCGTGGCGCTCGCTGTTCAGCATGGACCTGCAGTTTGTCAGCCTGAGCGCGACCGGCACCGACATCCTGGTGCGCCGCACGCCCGAAGGCCAGTTGCTGGTCGGCGGCATGGTGGTCGATTCGACCGGCGGCCAGCAGGATGACGACCGTTTCCTGGGCTGGCTGATGTCGCAGGGACGCGTGGCGCTGGCGGACGGCAAGCTGCGCTGGCTGGACGAGAAGGCGCGCCTGCCCCAGCTCGACATCGGCGAGATCCGCCTCGACACCCGCCGCGCGGGCGCACGCCACACGCTCAAGCTGGAAGCGAGCTCGCCGGCACTGGGGCCGCGCCCGCTGGTGGTGCAGTCCGAATTCCGCAATGACTACCTGCACAGCGCCGGCAACTGGCGCTACTGGACCGGCCAGGCCAGCTGGGACCTCAGCCAGCTGCAGCTGCCTGTGTTGCAGCGCTACCTGGTGATGTTCGAGCGCGTCGCCAGCGGCACCTTCAGCACCGACGGCAGCATCGAGTTCCGCCAGGGGCGCATCGTGCGCAGCCAGACGCGGCTGCGCGCCAGCGGCGTCGACCTGTTGCTGGCCGGTGCCGCCGCGCCGCTGCGGCTGGCCAATGCGCAGGCCTTCCTGCTGCACCGGACCGAGCGCGACGGCAGCAACCTGCTGACCGTCGACACGCTGCTCTGGCAACCCCTGCAACCCCAGCAGCCCGCCCAGCCAGCCGACAGCGAAGTGCCCGCCGCCGACAGCACCTGGCGCGAAGGCATGCGCAAGGTCGCCATCGGCTGGGCCAACGCCAGGGATGGCAGCCTGCGCAAGTTCACGCTGAAGGCCCCGTCGCTGGACCTGAACACGGTGCGCGCGCTGGCCAGCTCGATGCCGCTGGACACCGCCGTGCTGCGCCGCCTGCGCGCGCTGCAGCCGGCCGGCCACCTCGACAACCTCAACGTCACCTGGAGCCGCGAGCGCGCCGGCATGCTCGAGCGCGGCGGCGGCAAGCCGCACTACAGCATCCAGGGCACGATGCGCAATGTCTCCGTCAACGGCCAGCCCGCGGTGCCGGCGCAGGATGCCGCCGGCCACCCGCAGCCAGGCACGCCCGGCTTCTCGCACCTGTCGGGCACCTTCGCCTTCGACGACCAGCAAGGCAATGCGCGCTTCGAGGGCAATGACGCGGCGCTGGTGCTGCCGGGGCTGTTCGAGGACCCGCGCCTGCCGTTCGACCAGATCGGCGGCGATGTGCGCTGGCAGCACAGCGGCGGCAAGCTCGTGGTCACCCTGGATGGCATCCGCTTTGCCAACGCCGACGCCGCCGGTTCGGTGCGCGGCACCTGGCGCGAAGGCGGCGACGGCACCTCCGGCATCGCCGACCTGGCCGGCGACATGACGCGCGCCAGGGTGGCGCGCGTGCCGCGCTACCTGCCGCTGAGCATCCCGGCCGGCACCCGGCATTACCTGGACGGCGCGCTCGCGGGCGGCGAGGCGGCCGGTGTCAGCTTCGTGCTGCGCGGCGACCTGGCGCACTTCCCCTTCCACGCGCCGCATGAAAAGGCGGGCGAGTTCCGGGTCGAGGTGCCGATCGAACACGTCAGCTACCAGATCGCCCCGCATGAGACCGCGGCCGGCGCCACGGGCGGCGCGCCGCTCTGGCCGGTATTTACCGATATCGCCGGACGCGTGGTGTTCGACCGCGGCGGCATGACCTTCCTGGCGCGCCGGGCCACGGTCCAGGACATCGCCGGCGTCACGCTGCAGGATGTCAGCGGCCGCATCGACGACCTCAGCCCGCGCGGCAAGCTGGTGATCGACGGCAGCGCCAGCGGGCCGGTGCAGGGCTTCCTGCGCTATATCGGCGCCTCGCCGGTGCGCGAATGGACCGCGCACGTGGCCGACGCGGCCCAGGCACGCGGCAACGGCGAACTCAAGCTCAAGCTCGACATGCCGCTGGAGCACGCCAACGCGGCCAAGGTCGATGGCCGCTTCCGCTTTCCCGGCAACGATGTCGTGCTCAGCCCGCAGCTGCCGCAGCTGGGCAACGCCAGCGGCGCCATCACCTTCAACGAGCGCGGCTTCGGGCTGGACAACATGCGTGCCCGCTTGCTCGGCGGCGAAGCGCGGCTGGGCGGCGGCACCCAGCCGGACGGCGCCACGCGCGTGACCGCCAGCGGCCAGGCCTCGGCCGCCGGGCTGCGCGAGGCCGCCGCAAACCCGGCGCTGGCGCAGCTGGCCGCGCGGCTCGAAGGCAGCACCGGCTACAACGCGGTGATCGCCACACGCGAGCACCAGCTGCAGGTGCAGGTCAGCTCCGAACTCAGCGGCATGGCCATCAACCTGCCCGCGCCGCTGGCCAAGGCCGCGGCACACGAACTGCCGTTGCGCGTGGACCTGCGCCCCGCCGGCAACCCGGCCCGCACCGGCACCAACGAACTGGTTGTGCAGCTGGGCAATGCGCTGAACGCGCGCTACCTGCTGCGCCGGGACGGCGGCGGCAATGGCATCGAGGTGCTTGCCGGCGGCATTGGCGTGCAACAGGCGGCACCGCTGCCGGCAGCCGGCGTCAGCGCCGCGGCCACCTT
Source organism: Cupriavidus sp. LA-1 (assembly GCF_055385985.1). Classification (NCBI taxonomy): domain Bacteria; kingdom Pseudomonadati; phylum Pseudomonadota; class Betaproteobacteria; order Burkholderiales; family Burkholderiaceae; genus Cupriavidus; species Cupriavidus sp. LA-1. Next base: position 2,740,380 of record NZ_AP031387.1, read on the forward strand.
CGACGAGCTCGATGTCGATGCCTGGCGCGCGGCTTTCTCCAGCAGTGCTGCCGACAGTGCCGCCGCCGGCACCAGCGCCGGCGATGCGCCCTCCCCGTTCATGCCCAGCCGCATCGCGCTGCGCGCGCGCACGCTGCACGGCATGGGCCGCACGCTGGACGAGGTCACCCTGGACGCCAGCCGCGAAGCCGACGGCTGGAGCGCGAAGGTCGACTCGCGCCAGGTGGCCGGCGCGATGCAATGGCGCCCGGCCGGGCCGTCGGCCACCGGTTCGCTGCGGCTGCGGCTGGCGCGCCTGAATGTGCCCGATGCCAACGACGAGCACAACGTGGTCGATGCGCTCGCCGGCGGCATCGACGAGCTGCCCGCGATCGACCTGGTGGCCGACCAGTTCATGCTGCGCGGGCACGACTTCGGCAAGCTGGAGGTCAAGGCACATACCGGTACCAGCGGCGCCGACCCGGTCTGGACGCTGGACAAGCTGCAGATCGAGCAGCCCGGCGCCACCCTGACCGGCAGCGGCAGCTGGCGCGTGCCGCGCCGCCTGCGCGCCGACGGCAATGCCGAGCGCCGCACCATGCTGTCGTTCGCCATCGACGTACGCGACGCCGGCGCCACGCTCGACCGGCTCGGGCTGGCGCATACGCTGAGCGACGGCAAGGGCAAGCTGGAAGGCCGCGTGGCGTGGCGTGGCTCGCCGGTGTCGATCGACTACCCGACCCTGTCGGGCAAGCTGTCGCTGGACCTGGAGAACGGACAGATCCTGAGCGTGGATCCCGGCGCCGCGCGCCTGCTGGGCGTGCTCAGCCTGCAGGGCCTGCTGCGCTTTGCCACGCTGGACTTCCGCACCCTGTCGGGCCGCGGGCTGCTGTTCGACCGCATTACCGGCACCGGCACCATCGAGAATGGCGTGGGCACGATCCAGGATTTCAATCTCAAGAGCCCGCAGATCACCGCCAGCATGAGCGGCACCGCCAACCTGCTGCGCGAGACGCAGGACCTGCGCGTGGAGGTGGTGCCGCGCATCAATGCCACTTCCACCTCGATCGCCGCGGCCTTTATCAACCCGGCACTGGGCATCGGCACGCTCGCCGCCCAGCTGCTGTTCGCCGACGAGTTCTCCAAGATGTTCACCCAGCGCTACCGCATCGCCGGCACCTGGGCCAACCCGCAGGTCGGCAAACTGGAGGACAATAAGGCGCCAGCCCCGACCCTCCAGAACCGTGCGGATCCCGCCTTCCCGCGCTGAGGAAAACAACGCCCATGACCGCCCCCGCCCCGTTCCGCGTTGCCGCCGTCCAGACCGTGACCGGCACCTCGCTCGACGCCAATCTCGCGCGCGCCGATGCGCTGATCGCCGAGGCCGCCGCCGGCGGCGCGCAGCTGGTGCTGCTGCCCGAATACTTCTGCATGATGGGCCGCTCCGAATCGGACAAGGTGGCCGTGCGCGAACACGACGGCGACGGTCCGGTGCAGCAGTTCCTGGCCGATGCGGCGCGCCGCCACGGCATCTGGCTGGTCGGCGGCACGCTGCCAATGTGGTGCGACGACCCGGCGCGGGTGTACAACACCTCGCTCGCCTTCGACCCGCGCGGCGAGCGCGTGGCGCGCTACGACAAGATCCACCTGTTCGGCTTCACCCGCGGCTCCGAAAGCTACGACGAGTCGCGCACTATCCTGGCCGGCCGCACGCCCGTGAGCTTCGATGCGCCGTGCGGCCGCGTGGCGATGTCGGTGTGCTACGACCTGCGCTTTCCGGAGCTGTACCGGGGCCTGGCCGCGGACGGCGGCACCAGCTTGATTCTGATGCCGGCCGCCTTCACTTACACCACGGGGCAGGCGCACTGGGAGATCCTGCTGCGCGCCCGCGCCATCGAGAATCAATGCTATGTGCTGGCGGCGGCACAGGGCGGCAAGCACGAGAATGGCCGGCGCACCTGGGGCCATTCGATGCTGGTCGACCCGTGGGGCGAAGTGCTGGCGATGCTGCCTGAAGGCGAAGGCGTGGTCGGTGGCGTCATCGACCCTGCCCGCCTGGACGAAGTCCGGCAGAACCTGCCGGCATTGCGGCACCGGGTGCTGTAGCATGTACGCAAACGCGGGGGCCGCTACCGGCGCCCGCCCAGAGAATTGATTGCCGCGCCGGCCGCAAGCCGGCGCGCCCCCAGCAAGAAAGGACATCTCATGAACGCCGGCGATCTCGGAATCCGCAACCTGGCCACCGCGCAGCAACTGCTGCTGGCACCGTACGGCCTGGACGAGGCCAAGCTCCAGCGCGTGCTGGCCGATATCTTCACGCACAAGGTCGACTACGCCGACCTGTACTTCCAGTACACCCGCAACGAGGCGTGGAGCCTGGAAGAAGGCATCGTCAAGTCGGGCAGCTTCAGCATCGACCAGGGCGTGGGCGTGCGCGCCGTCTCGGGCGACCGCACCGCCTTCGCCTATTCGGACGACATCAGCCTGGCGGCACTGTCACAGGCCGCGGCGGCCACGCGCACCATCGGCCGTGCCGGCAGCGGCCGCGTCAAGGTGGCCGGCGAGCTGGCCACGCATGCCGGACGCAACCTGTACACGCCCAACGACCCGCTCGATTCCATGAGCGCGGCCGAGAAGGTCGCGCTGCTGGAGCGCGTCGAGCGCATGGCACGCGCCAAGGATCCGCGCGTGGTGCAGGTGATGGCAGGCCTGGCCGGCGAGTACGATGTGGTGCTGGTCGCGCGCAGCGACGGCGTGATCGCCGCCGACGTGCGTCCGCTGGTGCGGGTCTCGGTCACGGTGATCGCCGAACAGGGCGGGCGCCGCGAGATCGGCTCGTCTGGCGGCGGCGGCCGCTATGCCTACGGCTACTTCACCGACGAGCTGCTGCAGAAGTATGTGGATGAAGCCGTCTCGTCGGCGCTGGTCAACCTGGACGCGCGCCCGGCGCCGGCCGGCGCGATGACCGTGGTACTGGGCCCGGGCTGGCCCGGCGTGCTGCTGCACGAGGCCGTCGGCCACGGCCTGGAGGGCGACTTCAACCGCAAGGGCTCGTCGGCCTTTGCCGGCCGCATGGGCGAACGCGTCGCGGCCAGGGGCGTGACCGTGGTCGACGACGGCACGCTGGCCAACCGCCGCGGCTCGCTCAACCTGGACGACGAAGGCAACCCGACCCAGTGCACCACGCTGATCGAGGACGGCATCCTGCGCGGCTATATCCAGGACACGCTGAACGCGCGCCTGATGAAGATGCCGGTCACCGGCAACGCCCGCCGCGAAAGCTATGCCGCGCTGCCGATGCCGCGCATGACCAACACCTACATGCTCAATGGCGACAAGGACCCGCAGGAGATCCTCGCCAGCGTCAAGCGCGGCCTGTATGCGGTCAACTTCGGCGGCGGCCAGGTGGACATCACCAACGGCAAGTTCGTGTTCTCGGCCAGCGAAGCCTACATGATCGAGGACGGCAAGATCACCTACCCGGTCAAGGGCGCGACGCTGGTGGGCAACGGCCCGGAATCGCTCAAGGACGTGACCATGATCGGCAACGACATGCGCCTCGACTCGGGCGTGGGCGTGTGCGGCAAGGAAGGCCAGAGTGTGCCGGTGGGCGTGGGCCAGCCGACGCTGCGCATCGAGAATATGACGGTGGGCGGCACTGCCTGAGCGGTCCGGCGCTAACGCAGACGGACGCAGACGGGACCCCGCGGGGTCCCGTTTTCTTTGGACCGGCCGGCTGTTACGGCCGCACCTCGTACACCAGGTTGAACGGCGTCTGCGCCGCGCGGCGGAAGCTGCGGAAGCCGGCCCGCTCCGCCACCCCGCGCATGCGCGCCTCGCCCGCCTGCGCGCCCAGGCACAAGCCGACTTCCTGCGAGCGCGACGCCGGCGTGCAGATGAAGGTGGACGCGGAGTAGAACACCCGGCCCACCGGAGTCAGGTTCTGCTCCAGCGTGTCGTTGGCGAACGGCTCCACGATCATCCACGCGCCATCGGCGCGCAGGGTCTCACGCACGTGGCGCGCAGCGCCGACCGGGTCGCCCATGTCGTGCAGGCAGTCGAACACCGCTACCAGGTCATAGTCCTTGCCGCCATAGTCCTTGGCGCTGGCCACTTCGAAGCGCACGCGCTCGGCCACGCCGGCGCGACGCGCGGCTTCAGTGGCATGGCGCACCGAAGGCTCGTGGTAGTCAAAGCCGATAAAGCGCGATGCCGGAAACGCCTGCGCCATGATGATGGTCGAGGCCCCATGGCCGCAGCCCACGTCCGCCACCGTCGCGCCGGCCCTGAGCCGCGCCTCCATGCCGTCCAGCGCGGGAATCCATTCGGAAACGAGGTGCGCCGAGTAGCCGGGCCGGAAGAAGCGCTCGGTGCCGTGGAACAGCGCGGGATCATGCTCGTGCCAGCCCAGCCCGCGGCCGTTGCGAAAGATATCGATCATCTTCGGGATGGCGCGGAACTGCGCCACCGCGATCTGGAACGCGCCGGGGATGAATGCCAGGCTGCCCTCCTGCGCCAGCGCATAGGCCTGCTCCTCGTTCAGGCTGAACTGGCCGGATGCCGGGTCATAGTCGACGTAGCCGCTGGCCGCCTGGGCCGACAGCCATTCGCGCAGGTAGCGTTCGTCGGTATGGGTCTTTGCCGCCAGCACTTCAGCGGTCATTGCCTTTTCCGCCAGGGCCTTGTACAGGCCGAGTTCATCGCCGACGACCACGGTCGCGGCATGCATCACCGCGCCGATATCGTTGACGAATTTTTCCATGAAGGCATTCAGCCTCGCTTCATCGACGCTCATGATGCACCTCCCCGTGCGCACTGCTCCCCGGTTTCAATATAGCCCCCGGCAATCGCCGAGAAAGCCGAAAAGCAGCGGCGGCACAAGGCTTGCGCGGTATCGCCGCAAGCCGCCGGTGATCGGTGCGCCAGCGCACCGCATGGCCTCATCGACACTTGCCAACCCCGGCAAAAGGCGCTATAAAGATGCTTCGTCGTGCGACAAGCAACCGATGCACGGTAAAAATTGACCGACCGGCGCGCAATTTCCTGCCTTTCTGCCACGCAGTGCAGCATAAATTCAGCGCCCACGAAGAAAATCGATTCAAGCTGACCCAAGCCAACGCCTTTTTCCGCCATGTCCGCTAAGTTTTACTTTTACTTTTTTAGCGATCTCACACCGCTGGCGGATAGGGAGGGACGGCTGTAAGCAGCCCCCGAATACAAAAGAAACCGCCAGCAACCCTGGCGGTTTTTTTATACCTGATTGTTTTCCCCACAGACTCACGACCTCACAAGAATCCTGGAGCCATCATGCTGAAGAACACCGACGACCTGCGCATCCGCGAACTCAAGGAACTGCTGCCGCCCGCGCACCTGATCCGCGAGTTCGGCTGCTCCGAACAGGCTTCGGACGTGATCTACGGCGCGCGCCAGGCCATGCACCGCATCCTGCACGGCATGGATGACCGCCTGATCGTCATCATCGGCCCGTGCTCGATCCACGATACCCGCGCCGCGCTGGAATACGCCAAGCTGCTCAAGGTGCAGCGCGAGCGTTTCGCCGGCGAACTGGAAGTGGTGATGCGCGTGTACTTCGAAAAGCCGCGCACCACGGTGGGCTGGAAAGGGCTGATCAACGATCCGCACATGGACGGCAGCTTCAAGATCAACGACGGCCTGCGCACCGCGCGCGAGCTGCTGCTGAACATCAGCGAGATGGGCGTGCCCACCGGCACCGAGTACCTCGACATGATCAGCCCGCAATACATCGCCGACCTGGTCAGCTGGGGCGCGATCGGCGCCCGCACCACCGAGTCGCAGGTGCACCGCGAGCTGGCCTCGGGACTGTCGTGCCCGGTGGGCTTCAAGAACGGCACCGACGGCAACGTCAAGATCGCGGTCGACGCGATCAAGGCCGCGTCGCAGCCGCACCATTTCCTGTCGGTGACCAAGGGCGGCCACTCGGCGATCGTGTCGACCTCGGGCAACGAGGACTGCCACGTGATCCTGCGCGGCGGCAAGGCGCCCAACTACGATGCGGCCAGCGTGCAGGAAGCGTGCGACGCCATCTCCAAGGCCGGCCTGGCCTCGCGCCTGATGATCGATGCCTCGCACGCCAACAGCAGCAAGAAGCATGAGAACCAGATCCCGGTGTGCGAGGACATCGGCCGCCAGATCGCCGGCGGCGACCAGCGCATCATCGGCGTGATGGTCGAATCGCACCTGGTGGCGGGCCGCCAGGACCACGTGCAGGGCCAGCCGGTCGAGGAACTGACCTATGGCCAGTCCGTGACCGATGCCTGCATCGGCTGGGACGACTCGGTCAGCGTGCTCGAGGGCCTGGCCGAATCGGTGCGCCAGCGCCGGCTGGTGTCGGGCAGCGGCAACTGATGCCGGCGCGGGGCCCCGGCCCCGCTGCCGCGAGACGACAAAAAAGCCGCTTCCCGGAAGCGGCTTTCCCTTGTTGGCGCGAACGCCTTTACTTCTTCAGGATCAGGTCGCCCGGCAGCGATTCGATATAGGCAGCGATGTCCTTCAGCTCCTTGCGGGTGAAGGGACGCGGCTTGCCGTCCTTGTCGGTCACGGCCGGGTTGGCGTTGACCTGGCCGGCCATGATGGCGTTGGACCGGCCCACCAGGGCGTTGCCCGACACCTGGTACGAGGCCAGCGCGTGGTACAGGTAGTCGGCATGCTGGCCGGCCAGCTTGGGATAATCCGGCGAGATCGGTGCGTTCAGGCCCGCGCCGTGGCATGCCACGCAGTTGCCCTTTTCCACCAGCGCCTTGCCGTTGGCAAGGTCGGCGGCCGAGGCCGGCATGGCGGCTGCACCCAGCACGAGTGCGCCGAGCGCGAACGAAAGCGTCTTGAGCGTCTTCATGTGGGGTCTCTTACTTGAGGGAATTGTTCTGCGTGCCGGCCTTCTGCTGCGAGTAGTAGGCTGCCACGTTGGCGATGTCCTGCTCGGTCAGCGTCGCGGCGATGCTGCGCATGGTCGGGTGCTTGCGCTCGCCCTTCTGGTAGGACTTGAGCGCGTTCTCGATGTACTTGGCGCTCTGGCCGCCCAGCATTGGCACTTCATAGACTTCGGGGAATGACGCACGGTAGCCCGGAATGCCGTGGCATCCGATGCACATTGCAACCTTGTCCCTGGCAGCGTCTCCATTGCCCTTGACTTCCTGTGCCTGCGCGGCCGTTGCAGCCGCGCCCAGCACCACCATCGTGAGGAGCTTTTTCATTGTCTTTGCGGATTGGAAGTTAAACCGTGTGACCTGCCCTGCCGGGCGGAGACGGTTTCAGAATGCTTCTGCGGGGAAAACCAGGGCAGCCAGCCGGATTGCCGAGGTGCAACCCGCCAGACATGTCGCATCCGGTCTGTTGCCGTGATGTGGAACACCATTCTGGAACCACCTCTCGCATCGCCGCGACCCGGAAGGGCCGCTGGGACTTCTGAACGCGGACTGCCGGATACTGGAGAACTGGACGTGGGGGCGCGTCAAACCGCCGCATTGTACCGCAGCCGGCACCTGCCAGTCCAGCTACCGGGCCCGGCCGCCGGCGGCCTGTCAGCGCGCCCCAACACGAACCGCAAAGGTCTTTTATACTGGCTGATCCCGGGAATCCGCACGACCGTTCGCGAATGCTGCCGCCAGCAGCGCGCGGGCGCCCTGCACCGGACCCTGTTTCGATAACGAAAGCGCGCATGACAGCGCGAAGAGACCGCGCCAAGCACGCCAACCCGGCCCTCGATCCGAGGCCGTCACCTCAGGTTGCCTCATGTCAAACACCGCCAACGCTTCCGCCCAAGCTTCCACCGCCCAGCAGGCCCGCTTCGAGGGCAGCGACCAGTACGTTGCCACCGACGACCTCAAGCTGGCCGTCAATGCCGCGCGCACGCTGCAGCGCCCGCTGCTGATCAAGGGCGAGCCCGGCACCGGCAAGACCATGCTGGCCGAGGAAGTCGCCGCCGCGCTGGGCATGCCGCTGCTGCAGTGGCATATCAAGTCGACCACCAAGGCGCAGCAGGGCCTGTATGAATACGATGCCGTGTCGCGCCTGCGCGACTCGCAACTGGGCGACGACCGCGTCCACGACATCCGCAACTACATCGTCAAGGGCGTGCTGTGGCAGGCCTTTGAAGCCGACGAGCAGGTGGTGCTGCTGATCGACGAGATCGACAAGGCCGACATCGAATTCCCCAACGACCTGCTGCGCGAACTCGACCGCATGGAGTTCTATGTCTACGAGACGCGCGAGCTGGTCAAGGCCAGGCACCGGCCGCTGGTGATCATCACCTCGAACAACGAGAAGGAGCTGCCCGACGCCTTCCTGCGCCGCTGCTTCTTCCACTACATCAAGTTCCCCGATGCCGAGACGATGCAGCAGATCGTTGACGTGCACTACCCCGGCATCAAGCGCGAGCTGGTGGCGGCCGCGCTGGAATCGTTCTACGAGATGCGCAACCTGCCGGGCCTGAAGAAGAAGCCGTCCACGTCGGAGCTGATCGACTGGCTCAAGCTGCTGATGGCCGAAGACATCCCGCCCGAGGCGCTCAAGAGCCCGGACAAGAAGGCCGCGATCCCGCCGCTGCACGGCGCGCTGCTGAAGAACGAACAGGACGTGCACCTGTTCGAACGCCTGGTGTTCATGAACCGCGCCAACCGCTGAGCGCGCCGGCCATGACCGCTCTTGCCAAACCCGTAATCCTGGTCGGCAAACACGCCACGCTGGAGCCGCTGCGCGCCGAGCACGCCGACGGCCTGCGCGCCGCCTGTGCCGACGGCGAGCTGTACAAGCTGTGGTACACCAGCGTGCCCGCGCCCGAGCGCATGGAAGCCGAGATCGCGCGGCGCCTGGGCCTGCAGCAACAGGGCTCGATGCTGCCGTTCGCGGTACGCGACGCCGCCGGCGAGCTGGCGGGCATGACCACCTACATGAACATCGACGCGGCCAACCGGCGCGTGGAGATCGGCTCGACCTGGTATGCAGGCCGCGTCCAGCGCACGCCACTGAACACGGAATGCAAGCTGATGCTGCTGGCGCATGCCTTCGACCAGCTCGACTGCATTGCCGTGGAATTCCGCACGCACTGGATGAACCAGCAGAGCCGCGCCGCCATCGCGCGCCTGGGCGCCAAGCAGGACGGCGTGCTGCGCAACCACCAGCGCATGCCGGACGGCTCGCTGCGCGACACCGTGGTGTTCTCGATCATCGCCAGCGAATGGCCGGCGGTGCGGCAACACCTGCAATTCCAGCTCGACCGTCCGCGCTGACGCGGCCGCCGACTGAAAGCGAGGCATCATGCTGATCGATTTCTTCTTCTCGCTGCGCCACGCCAAGCTGCCGGTCTCGGTCAAGGAATACCTGACCATGCTGGAAGCGCTCAAGGCGCAGGTCATCTCGCCGTCGATCGACGAGTTCTACTACCTGTCGCGGATGACACTGGTCAAGGACGAGAAGCACTTCGACAAGTTCGACCAGACCTTCGCCGCCTACTTCAAGGGGGTCGAGAGCCTGGTCGACTGGAAGTCCGACATCCCGCTTGACTGGCTGCAGAAGACGCTGGAGCGCGAACTCTCGCCCGAGGAGAAGGCCAAGATCGAGGCCATGGGCGGGCTCGACAAGCTGATGGAGCGCCTCAAGCAGCTGCTCGAGGAGCAGAAGGAAAAGCACGAAGGCGGCAACAAGTGGATCGGCACGGGCGGCACCTCGCCCTTCGGCCACGGCGGCTATAACCCCGAAGGCATCCGCATCGGCGGCCCGTCCAAGGGCAACCGCACCGCGATCAAGGTGTGGGAAGCGCGCGCCTACAAGGACTATGACGACCAGGTCGAACTGGGCACGCGCAACATCAAGGTGGCGCTGCGCCGGCTGCGCCGCTTCGCGCGCGAAGGCGCCGACACCGAGCTGGACCTGGACGACACCATCCACTCCACGGCGGCCAACGCCGGCCTGCTCGACATCAAGCTGCGCCCCGAGCGCCACAACAAGGTCAAGGTGCTGATGCTGATGGATGTGGGCGGCTCGATGGACGACCACATCAAGCGCGTGGAAGAACTGTTCTCGGCCACCAAGACCGAGTTCAAGCACCTGGAGTACTACTACTTCCACAACTGCCTGTATGACTATGTGTGGAAGAACAACCGCCGCCGCCACGCCGAGAAGCTGGCCACGTGGGACCTGCTGCACAAGTACACGCCCGACTACAAGATCATCTTCGTCGGCGACGCCACCATGAGCCCGTACGAGATCCTGCAGCCGGGCGGCTCGGTCGAGTACAACAACACCGAGGCCGGCGCGGTGTGGCTGAACCGGATGACCGAGCAGTTCCCGCACTTCGTCTGGCTCAATCCGGAGCCCGAAGGGCTGTGGCAGTACCGGCAGTCGATCACGGTCATCAACCAGCTGATGAAGGGCCGGATGTATCCAGTGACGCTGGCTGGGCTGGAACAGGCGATGAAGGTGTTGTCGAAGTAAGGCCGACTGACTGCCTGAGGGGCGAAACAAGGGCGGCACTTGATGTGCTGCCCTTTTTCATGCAACTAGAGTTGGATGAGGCGCGTCGCACCTTCACCGTCCGGCACCAGTTGATGAATGGCCTTCCCGGCCAGCGCCGTCTTCTTCAGATCTTCCAGCACATCCTTGGCGCTGCCATAGGGTGCAAAGAGGTCGACGAGGAACACCTTGTTGCCCGATTTCCAGTCGCCCGGCGCGAGCTGGCATGGCGGCTTGGCAAAGCGCTCGGCCACGGGGTCGGACAGGCAGGCCCAGGTCGCGAAGGCCGTCGGCATCTCACCGCGCATGTACAGCTTGGCCTGCTCCAGGATCAGCGGCGGCATCACCCGCCACTCAAGGTCGGCCAGGAAGCTGTGGCGCGTGGTCGGGTTGTTCATCATCAGCCAGGCCACGGGTCCCAGCAAAGGGATCTTCTTGATCACGCGTTGCGCCTGCTCGGCGGCGAACTTCATCAACTGTTCGTTTTCGGTCGGGATGCTCATTGGAGCTTCGTCCTGATTGGGTTCTGGTTAGAAGCGGCCGGCAGTGCAGGTACTGCCGGAATTTCCGGCTGGCTGTGTTCGGCCAGCAGGGCGTTAACCGCTAGCACGTCGCTCTCCGTCAGCGTGCCCGCCGCCGCCTTTAGCCGCAGGCCTTGCAGGATGGTGTCGTAGCGCGCCTTGGCCAGGTCGCGCTGCGCCGCATAAAGCTGTTGTTCGGCATTGAGCACGTCGATGTTGACGCGCGTTCCGATTCGATAGCCAATCTTGTTGGCGTTGACCGAATCCAGGCTCGACGTGACGGCAGAGGTCAGTGCTTCCACCTGCGACAGTCCGCTGGTCACACCGCCGTGGGCTTGCCGTGCCTGGGTCGCCGCCTGGCGCCGCGCCGCTTCCAGCTCCGCGCGTGACTTGTGCCGGTTGGCGATCGCTTCGGTCACGCGCGAGTTGACGGCGCCACCCTGGTAGATCGGGATCGTCAACTGCAGGCCAATGGTGCCGGATTTGACCCGGTTCTCGATGTCCGCTGGCGAGGTCATGGAGCCCGATGTGTAGTTGTTGCCATAGCCAGCAGTCAAGTCGAGTGTCGGCAGATGCGCCGCGCGGTTCCTTGACACCTCCTTCTCGGCGACCTCGGCCGCTGCCAGTTGCATCCGCACTGCGGGGTTGTTCTCCCGCGCGTTGCCCATCCAGGCATTGATATCCATCGGCGCGGGGCTCGGCAGGCTCACATCGGCCTTCAGTCCCGCCAGCGGCTCGTGCACGGGCCCGACCAGGCGTTCCAGTTCGGCCTGCCTGGCCGCCTGGTCATTGAGCGACTGCACGAGTTGCGAGCGGCCCAGGTCATGGCGGGACTGCGCCTCGTACACATCGGTGATGGTAGCTTCGCCCACATCGTAGCGGCGCTTGGCCAGCACGCGCTGCTGCTCCACCGCCTTCAGTTGCGCCTTGGCGACCGTCACGCTGTCGCGCGCCGTCAGCAGGTCGAAGTAGGCCTGCGACGTGCGCAGGATCAGGTCGCTCTCGGCCTGGGCGAACTGCGCCTCGGCCTGCTCGACCTGCGCGCCAGCCTGCGCCACACCGATCCAGTTGGCGATGCGCACCACCGGCTGCGACAATTGCAGGTTCCACGCCCAGCTATTGACGTTGCGGTCCTGGTATGGCCCGCCGGCAAAGTTCGCTTGGCCGTTCTGGCGATTGCCGTTGCCGTTCAGGTTGATAGCAGGCAGGACGCCCGCGCGCGCTTGCGGCAGTTTCTCCCGGCCGGCTTCCAGTGCATAGCGGGACGCCTCGAAGGTCGGGTCGCCGCCTTGGGCAAGCCGGTAGACCGACAGCAGGTCGATGGCGCTGGCATCGATGGCGGCAAGGGCGCCCAGCGCAGCCAGGGCGGCGCTGGTGAGGGCATGCATGCTTGCCATCATCGCTCCCGCAAGGCTTCATCCTTGTAGCGCAGCAGCGGCGACAGGAAGTAGGAGATCATGCGGCGCTCGTCCACGCGAATATCGGCAGTCACGGTCATGCCCGGCGTGAGCGCTCCCTTGCGCCCGTTGACGGAATTCGGCGTAGCGGTCGTATCGAGCTTGATGCGCACGGGATAGATGGGACCCAGCTTCTGGTCGTTGATGGCATCAGTCCCCACCCACTGAACCTCGCCCTCGATGTAGCCGAAGCGGGTGAAGTCGAAGGTCTCCACCTTGGTGATCACGCGCTGACCGGGCTTCACGTAGCCGATATCCTTGTTCTGCACCTGGGCATCCACTTCCAGCGCGGTGTTTCCCGGCACCACCGTTGCCACCGGCTGGGCCTGGGTCACGACGCCGCCGACGGTGGTCACCGCCAGTTGCTGCACGATGCCATCGATCGGTGCGCGCAATATCTGCAGGTCGCGCCGCTGCGTGGCCTTGACCAGTTCCAGCTCTGCTGTAGCGGCCTTGCGGCTTTCCTCGGCCAGTTCCGCCGAGTGCCGTGCGCTGAACTCCGCCACCGCCTGCGCGCGTTGCTGCTGCGCAGCGTTCAGGCCCGCGCTGGCCTCGGCCAGCCGGTTGGTCTGCAGCGCCAGTTCCTTCTTGAGGCTGATCAGCTCCAACCGCGTCTCGATCAGGCCGGTCTCGGCAATATGTCCGGTCTTGACCAACTCCTCCCGCATATCGTTCTTCCTGGTGACGAGCGGCAGGCTGGCGCGGATCTGTTCCAGGCTGGCGGCGGCGCCCTCCCGGTCGGCGCGCTTGCGGGCGATTTCTGCATCGAGCGCTGCCACCTTGGCGCGCTGCTCGGCCAGCGCGCTAGCAAGCAGCACCTGCTGCGTCCTGGCGATGTCTTCCGGCAGCCCCTCGATCCCTGGCAAGGTGACCTTGCCGTTCAGCAGTGCCGTCAGGCGTTGCACCTCGGCCCTGGCCTCCCAGTGGTCGCGTTGCAGGCGGTCGCGGTCGGCCGCGGTAGTGGTCGGGTCCAGTTCGATCAGGACATCGCCCGCCTTGACCTTCTGGCCGTCGCGCACATAGATCTGGCGCACGATACCGGCTTCCAGTGGCTGCACGACCTTGGACTTGCCGGTGGGGATAATCTTGCCTTGGGCGGACACCACCACGTCCATCTTCGCCAACGAAGCATAGATCAGCGCTATGGCGGCCATGCCGCAGATGGCCAGGGTGATCATGCTGGCCGTGCGGGTCGGACGGCGGCTGCGTACGCCACCAGCCGCGCTCGCAAAATCGTCCAGCTCCGGGTGCGGACTGAGCTTGGCGTCAGACATGAAACGCTCCGGCCTTGGGGGACGCCTGCACGGAACTGTGGGAACTGGCGGTCAGGTGCTCCAAGGCACGCGACGCTTCGAATAGCGACCGGTAGCGCCCGTCTCTTGTGATCAGTTCTGTGTGGTGGCCGGCTTCGGCCAGCTTGCCGCCTTCGAGCACCAGGATGCGGTCGGCCATGCGCAGCGTGGTAAGGCGGTGGGCCACGATGAAGACGGTGCGGCCCGCACAGATCTTGCGCAGGTTGTTGTGGATGACCTGCTCGGATTCATAGTCGAGGCTGGCGGTGGCTTCATCGAGCAGCAGGATGCGCGGGTTGGTCGCCAGTGCGCGGGCAATCGCAATGCGGGCGCGTTGGCCGCCCGACAGCAGGCAGCCGCGCTCCCCGATCGCCGTGCCATAGCCCTGTGGCAGCACGTTGATGAAATTGTGCGCCCCCGCCAGTTCAGCGGCCGCCATCACATCTTCGAGCGAAAGGCCGGGGTTGCCCAGCGCAATGTTCTCACGCACGGTCAGGTTGAAAAGCGCGGCATCCTGTGCCACAACTCCAACCTGCGTGCGCAGCCAGTATGGATCGGCCGAAGACAGGTCGACGCCGTCCACCAGCACGCGCCCGCGCTCGGGCGTATAGAGCCGCTGGATCAGGCGCATGAGGGTGGTCTTGCCCGCACCCGAGACCCCGACAACACCAATGATTTCGCCCGGCTGCACAGTAAAGCTAAGGTCCGACAGCACGGTTGGCCCATTCTGGTGGTACTGGAAATTGACATTGTCAAACGTCACCGCTCCGACGATGGGCGGGCGCTCGGTGGCGCCCGGCGCCGATGCCTCGGGCTGCGCGTCCATGATGTCCGCAAGGCGCTTGACCGACACGCGCATCTGCGTGAATTCCTGCCATAGCGACGACAGCTTGAGGATGGGTGCGTTGACGCGGCCAGACAGCATGTTGAAGGCGATCAGGCCGCCCACAGTCAGGTTGCCGTCGATCACCTGCATGGCGCCGACCCCCAGCAGGACAACGGTCAGAAGCTTGCTGGCGGCCTGGATCACCTGGTTGGTCCAGTTGGCGGTATGCCCGGATTCGAACGCCGAGGTGACGTAGCGCGCCAGCCGCTTCTCCCAGTTCCGCTGCCAGCTCTGTTCGATCGCCTGGCCCTTGAGGGTTTCCATGGCGCCGACGGTCTCGACCAGGAAGGACTGGTTCTCGGCGCCGAGCGCGAACTTGTCTTCGAGCTTCTTGCGCAGGATCGGGCTGACCACATACGAGGCACAAAAGAAGATCGGCAGGAAGCAGATCACGATAATGGTCAGCAGCGGACTGTAGTAGAACATCACCGCCAGGTACACCACGGCGAACAGCACGTCGAGCCAGGCAGTGAGCGCCTGCCCCGTCATGAAGTTGCGCGCGGACTCCAGCTCGCGCATGCGGGCGATGATGTCGCCCGAATTGCGGCTGTTGAAGTACGACATCGGCAGGCGCATCAGGTGCGAGAAGAGTCGCGCGCCCAGTTCGACGTCTACGCGGTTGGTGGTGTGCGAAAACAAGTAGTGCCGCATGCCAGACAGCACCATCTCGAAGAGCGCGACCCCGGCCAGTGCGATCAACATCACCACCAGCGTGGATTGGCTGCGATGCGTGAGCACCTTGTCAATCACGACCTGGAACGCCAGCGGCGTGACCAGCGCAAGGATCTGCACGAAGAATGTCGCCAGTAGCACCTGCGCCATTTCTGCCTTGTACTTGGACAGGGCATTCCAGAACCAGCCAAGCCCGAACTTGCGAGTGCCGGGATCGACCGCAGCGGCGGCTGCCGCGGTACTGAGTGAAGCGCTGATCCACGTGCCCGAGAACTCGCGGGCGAAGTCCGTCACCTCCACGGACGCAGCCTGTGCCGCGCCAGCGCGCTGGATCATCAGGCGGCTACCGTCCACGCGGCCAACGATCACGGCATTGCCAGCAGCATCCAGCGCAATCAGCGGCAGCGCCGCTTTCGCCAGTTGCCGGACTGTGCCGCGATGGGCTCGCGCCTCGAATCCGAGCCCCGACAACGCCTGCTCGATCGCCTGCGCGGCCGGCCCGACGCCTTCGCCGTAGTCGCACCAGTCGCGCGCCACGGCGGGACCGGCTGCCACACCTTGCAGTTGGGCAAAGAAGGTGACGGCCTGTACGTTGCGTATCGGCCCGGAATGTGCGGCATCCCTCGCCGCCGGTGGTTGAGCTACGCTTGTAGACATAAGAGCGCTCCCTGCGGCATGGACACCGAGCGCCCGTGCCGGTTATTTCAATCGATAAGGTGCTTTCCGAGTGGGGAACTAGCTGTTGTAACGGGCCCCCATAGCGAGGTCGGCCAGGCTCGCATGCGTCGCGCTGGCAATGATCTCCGCCGCGGTCGGCTCGTGCGGCGGCACAAAGCCGAAGTTCTGCTCGACCGGCGACGCCGTATTGGCGTACTGTACGAACAGCAACACGGCACGATTCAGCTCATCCTGGCTGGCCCAGCCGGCGGGCGGCTCCGCAGCCGAGGATGGCGCATCGTGAGGACTGGACGTCTCCGCCATGGCCAGCTGGGCGCTGGTATGCGCCATCGCCGCGTCATGCGATTCGAGCGTCGGTGCGACGTGGGGAAGGTCCACTTCCCCGGCATAGACGGCGTTCGGCATCGGTATGTCCTTGCCGGCGAACATCACATTGGCAGCCTCGCTCTTGCTGCCGTCGGCGTGCGTGATCTCAATGGTGCCGAACACCATATTGCCGTGCTCGAGGTGCGCCTCGCCCTGGCGTTTCAGACCAATGGACGCGATGCCCGCCTCATCCAGCGTCTTGTGCTCGGCGGCGGTGAAATTGCCATCACCGTTCGCGTCCTGCACCAGCTTGAACTGGCTCCAGGCGGCATCGTCCCTGGTGATCTTGCCGTCTTGCTTGCTGTCGAAGGCGGTCAGTGCGTCAAGATCGGTTCTGGCACCTGGCACGAAATTGGTCAGGCGGGTTTCCTCGACTGAAATCTTGCCGTCCCCGTCGGCGTCGAAGCCCAGGACGCCATCGCTGTTGGCAGCCCAGCCGATCTGCTCGGTCTGGCCGTCGTGATTCACGTCGGCCCTGACCTGCGAATTGTCAGCCGCCAGCAACTCGGTGCCATTGCCGTTCAGGTCGAGCACAATCGGCGTAAAGCCACCTTGGGAATTGGTGCCCTTGTGCGTAGCACTCACTACCACGTCGGTAAATGCACCCTGACTATCGGTAATGCGAATCGTGAAGCTGTCCTGGCCGTTGTAGGGATCGCCAAGATGCGAGGTGTACTGCCACGAACTCGGGTCCGTGACATGCCGCATTTGATCGTATGGGATGAGCGGCGAATATGCCAGATAGCGGTCAATCAGCGCATACTCGCCGGCATAGGCATGCCCATGCTGTGGCCCCGACACAATCGCAACGGAAACCTGTGCGCCATCGGGATCGTATGCAATGATTCGCCCGCTCATGCGCACGGGGCTATCCACCCATTCGAACTGATTCGGTCCGCCAAGCGTTGGTGTGTACAACCGGATGCCATCCATCATGTCGAAGCCGATTGGCTTCAGATGGCCCGAATGCTCATAGTAGGAAGTGGTGACCGGATTGCCGTTGATATCGAAGAGCTGGCCCTGCAGCGCGAGCGCCTGCGCTTCGTCCGTGATCGGCCGCGGCTTCCACGTATCCAAATCAATGAAATCCTGCGGCCCCGGCGGCGTGAGGCCCTCGCGCGTATAGCCGAAGATCGGCCGGCCGTACTCGATAGCCTCGATGATGGGAGCGGCGTTGACATGCGCAACGTTCAGGAAGGCTGTCGCCCAGGTCTGGCCGCCGTATGGATCGGCCACCAGGTATTGGAACGTGGCCTGCCCGTAAAAGCCATGATCCGGCGTGAAGCGGATCTGGCCATCAGCCTGGATTTCCACCGCGCCGTGCTGGGCATTGGCAACCTGGATAATCGAGATCGGATCGCCATCCGCATCGCTGTCGTTCGCCAGGAACTGCGCGGTGTTGATGATGAACGGCGTGTCCTCGTAGCCCGAGAAGCCGTCATCCACCGCCACTGGCGTGGTGTTGATCTTCTCCAGGTTGACTGTCGTAGTCGCGGTGGCGAAGCCGCCCTCGCCGTCGGAGATGGTGTAGGTGAAGTGTCCTTGGGCACCCGGATAGCCGCCGTAGCCTGCGTCGGGCAGGAAGGTCACCGAGCCGTCGGCGTTCAGGCGAACCGCACCGTGCTCGGCATCGGCGACGCCGACGATGCGCAGGTCGCTGTGTGGGTTGTCGATGTCGAAGTCGTCGGCGAGCAGCGCTGCCGCCGTCATGGTGATGGCTACGCCCTTACGACCAGCCACGAGATTGTCGTTGGCAATAGGCGCGTCGTTGACCGCCGCGACGTGGATGGTAGCCGTAGCAGTGGATACACCGCCCACGCCGTCGCTCACTTCATACTTGAAGGTCGCATCGCCAAAGAAGTCCTGGTCAGGCACGAAGCGGATCGATCCATCCGGATTCAGCGACACAGCGCCGTGAGTGGAGCCACTGACGCCAGTGACCGTCAGGTCGCGGTGGTCATTGTCTACGTCCGTGTCATTGGCAAGCAGCGTCGCGGCATCGATCGTCAGAGCTGTGTCCTCGGTTCCCTCAATGACATCATCCCGCAGTTGCGGCGCGTCATTGACCGGTGCAAGGCCGATATCTACCCGACCAGTCGTGGTGGCACCGTGCGGGTCCGACACCGTGTACTCAAAGCTGGCCGCACCGAAGTAGTCGGCGTCCGGGATGAAGCTGACCGATCCATCCGGATTCAGGTGCACCTCGCCATGCAGCGCATTGCCCACCGCCACCAGCGTGAGCGATGCTTGCGGGTCGTCGACGTCGCGATCGTTCGCAAGCAACGCACTTCCGGCGACCTTGATTGCCTCGTCCTCATTGCCCGCGAAGTGCTCGCCCGTGACGATTGGCACGTCGTTGACAGGCGCCAGGTCAACGGTCGCCATGGCCTCGGTGTAGCCGCCAGAGCCATCCGTTACGGTGTAGAGGAAGGTCGCCGTGCCATGGAAGTCTTGCTCGGGCACAAAGCGGATCAACCCGTCCGCCGTCAGTTCTACCGCGCCATGCTGGCTGTTGCGTACCGAGAATATCGTCAGATCGGAGTGGGGGTTGTCCACGTCCGTATCGTTTGCCAGCAGCGTCGCCTGCTCGATCAGCAGGATTGTGTCCTCATCCGTAGCGACGGTTTCGCCAGTTACGACGGGCACGTCATTGACGGGCCGAATATCCAGATGGACGGTGGCAGGCGAGAGGCCACCATTGCCGTCCGACACCCAGTAGGTAAAGCTGGCCGGGCCGAAGTAATCGTGATCGGGCAGGAAGCGGACCTTGCCGTAGGCGTCGAGCGCTACCAGCCCGTGCTGCGCATCAGACACGCGCAGGATGCTTAGCACGTCGCCCATCGTGGGGGTGTCCACGTCGAAGTCATTGGCGAGCAATTGCGCTGACGTGAACAGGACGCCCGTGTCCTCGTCCAGTGGTGCCGACTCGCCTGCGGCCACCGGTGCATCGTTGACCGGTGCAATGTCCAGGGAGACGGTGCCCGTCGATTGCAGCCCATATTGGTCCGTCACGGTATAGCGGAAGTGCGCCGGCCCCCAATAGTCCTCATCGGGCGTGAAAGCAATGCGTTGGCTGCCATCGAGCTGCAGGACCATGGTGACAGTGCCATGCTCTGCGCCGAACACCTCGGTCAGCCGCAGCGGCTGTGTTATTGCATTCTTCGTCGTGTCGTTGGCGAGCAATACGGCCGCATCGAAGGCATAGCGCGCATCTTCCACGCCGTCGACCTGTTCGCTCACCACGTCGGGCGCGGCCAGACGGACATCCTCGGCGTTCGATGCTATACGCGGCAGGTCCTGCAATGGCGACAAGACCGTCGCGCCAGCGCCGTTCGTGGAATTCGCTTCGGACACTGACCTGATCTGGCTGGGATCAACCTCGACGGTCAGGACCTCGGCTCGGTCGGTGCTGTGCTGCCGGTTTTCGGATGCAAACGAATCCACTGTGGTCAGCACGAACAGCGGGGCGGCGCTTTCGCCATGCGGTTCGGTTGCCCTGTCGAGTGTTACCGGTGCGCGGCTGACAGTGCTGTTGCCTGCGGTGTCGATGATTCCTGCCGTGTCGATTCCCGGCCCACCCGCTGGCTGCGCTTCGGATGCTCCGGCCACCGCGCCAATGGCCACCCCCATGAGCGCTCCCGTTCCACCGAACAGGCTGTCGCTGCTCTTGATCCACTGGTCACGGATTGCCGCATAGGTGTCGCTCGCGCTTGCGGGCGCGGCGCTGGTTACCTTCCCATCCTTCGCGCGAACGGTATCGGTCCGCTGCGCCGGCCTGCCACCGTTTGATTCGTTTGTGGAGGTAAGGCGATTGTCGCGGGCTTCGACCGTGGTCGATGTCGTTATTCCGCCTGGCGCGGTTCCCGCGCCATCGCCCACGCGAATATCGCCGGCGAGGATGACATCCTCGGCAAGGGATTGCTCATGGTGCCTGTCGCTGGCGGTATGGACTCGCGTATCGCCCTCATCCAGGCGTGTCTCTCCTTCTGCCGAATCGGAAGCGAGCCCACCATGGATATGACCAGCCTCGCCCGTATAGTCGTGGGTCACCACCGCATTCAGAACCGTTTCGCCGCCCTCCTGGGCGTGCAGAGCGCCAGCGAAGGCATCCACCTCGCCGTCCCCGTCGGTATCGGCAAAGACTGCCTCATAGTAGTCGCCCCGGACATCCGCCGTCAGGTGTTGCTCGGTAATCTGGAGAACGGTTCCATCTGCCGCCAGCAGGACAGGCGGCGAAGCGTTGAAATCGAGGCAGGCGATGCCCTTGTCGAGAAAGGAGGCAAACTCGCCTTGATCGGCCTGGCCATCGCGGTTCACGTCCAGCCAGATGCCGAGCGCCGCAAACGCGGGGTCCGATGCGTCCAGCTTCCCGTCATGGTTCACATCGAGCCATTGCAGGCTGTTGCGTGCGTGCGCGGCTGCAGCGTCCGAATCGTTGGTCAGGATCTCGTTCTGGAAAATGCGGCCATCGCCATCCAGATCGATAGCAAGAATTCCCTGATTAGCCTTGACCCAGTCGGTTTGCTCAAGATAGCTGTCGAGATCGACATTGCGGACGATCCGCCCGGTGTCGGCACCCGGCGGGGGCTCTGGCTTGAGATCCACCGTAAGCGCGGTGAAGTGCTGGCTGATACCGCTGGCGTCTTCCCTGGGCAGGCCGGCATTTGCGTCCGGATGTTGCCAGGCGCCGTTGTGAAGTTGCTGTGCGACGCGCTCGCGATTTTCCTCGGTGGAGCCGGTAATCGGGGCTGTCAATGCGGCAGCATCGCGCATATGCCCGAGTACTGTTTCGGCTTCCCAGGCCGGAACGACCGCTCCTATCGCTCGGAGCAAGAACTCCTGCGTAAGCGATGGCCCCCCCGCCTGGCCGCGGTTGCCGGCACCATCAAAGTACCGCGTTTGCTCCTGCCCGTTCTCGTCGATCCACTTGAGGTAAAGGTTTCCGGGGGTCTCATAGGGGTTGAAGCCGTCGGGATCATATGAATAGCCGATGGTCGGCAGCCGCTGCGGAACCAGCGCATAGAGGGGCTTCCCGGCAGCATCGACCTGGCTGGCCAGGGCCTGCTGCAGGCTATTGACCAGATCTTCCAGCAGGCTGGTCGGCGTGCCGCCGCCATCCTCGTTGTTCACCGTGGTCAGCACCTGGATGCTGCCGTCCGGATTCCATACCGCTGAGGCTTCCCCCTCTCGCGTAGGAATGTTCTTGTCGGAGAGCACCATGCCGAGAAAGGCAATGGTGATGGCTGCCACCTGCAGGTATGGGATACAGGCAAGCGTTTCAGATGCCGTGATCAGCCCGGATTCACCGGCAGCGCTCATCGCGGCGGTCGTTGTTGCGAGCGTCGAACTGGCGATCGAGTAGCCGTTGCCACTTTCAATCGCCATGGCCAGCGTCGCAATGGAGCCAATTACTGCAAATCCGCTAGCCGCGCCCGCCATATTTGCTGACGACCGCATCATGCAATCGTCGAGCAGCATCTGCGAATACATGCCGGCAGCCTGCGAGGCGAGGTTGGCACCCGCCGCCGCAATACCGAGACCGTTGCCGTCCTGAACAGCATTAAGCAGGTTGATACCCGCCGCGATGGCATTCAGACCAGCATGGGTGCCGTCCGATAAGAGCTGGCCTCCGTCCAGGCGGTCCAGGTTGGCCATCATGGCGGCACTTGCAGCGATGATCGCCTTTGTGTCGCCTGACTCAATCGCCTGGATCAGTGACAGCATGCTCTGCATGCTGCCCAGAACGTCCTGCAATTGCGCCGGAGACGAACCCGAGGGATCAGGATTGGAACTGATATCGTCGGCTGCCGGAGCGATATCAGGATCGGGCAACGAGACTGCCTCTGTGTCTGCAATGAATTCGAACTCGGTGGCCCCCTCCCCTGGAAGCAGGCCAAGAGCATGTTCCGGCACGGCGTCTCGTTGCGGTCCAAGTATTGCGTACGCTTCTTCCGCAGTCATCTCGCCGTTGCGCACCCGATTCTCTGCCTCGGCGCCCATTACCCCATAGGCAACTAATTCGGCAGGGATGTCGAGTACCACATACTGGTCGCCAAACTCGCCGGGCAATTCCAGCTCACTGATCAGCCCGGCGTCTCGCATCTCCCGTATCTGTGGGTCGTCCCTGGGGTACAGCATCTTGCAAACGCCTTCGCCCGGCTTCATGACGCTGCTCTTGCCTTGCCCCCAGACTTCTTCCAGCATCTTCTCTGCGGCAGGATTCACGGCGCTGCCCGGATTGGACAGCACTTTGCCGGTCACGACCCCCACCAGGCTATTGAAGCCCTCCGCGCAAGCGAGCTGATTCGTGGCGTTGCTTGGGGTAATCCATTCGAGACCAGCCGAAAATGCCGCTTTGCCTCCGTCGATGGCCGTACCGAGAATGCCACGCGGGGTGGTGGTGTCCCACTCGATATAACCGTCGTCGTAGTAGATCTTGCCATCCAATTTCACCGGATTGGCGGACTGTGGATAGAGCTTGTTATTGCTGGCGAACTGCTGGAACTCACCGGCCCGGGCGTTCAGTGCGTCACGTGTGACCTCCAACTGCTGCCGCTGTAGCGGCGACAAGTTCGGATCATTCCGAAGCCGCGCTTCGTATTGCATCGCTTTCGCATAGTCCTGCTTCGCGGTGTCAACAAAGTCGTTGTACTGTTTAACAGCTGCCAGCTCGCTAAGGCGAGCTTGAGCGATATGCTCTGGCGCTGCATTGGCTTGTGCCAGGTCTGCGACTTTCCTCTCCCATGCCGCAAGCTGAGCATCCAGCCGTGCCTTCTCACTTTGCCACTGGGCAACCGGTTCAGCCATCAGTTATCTCCAGGCTTAAGCGCAATGCATTCATCCAGTGTCGGATGCCAGGCTTCAAGCCTGTCGGCGACAATCCGGCTATCGGACATTTCCGTTTGGTTCCTCAGTTCACGCAAGACGCTTTCAGGATTGGCATAGGAGCTGTACTGGCTGGCTTGCATCTGCCAGCAGTAGTACCTCGTCCACTCCACGGCGCTTGTCATCTCCTGCCGGGCGATGTATGCCGCTACTGAGCCGGCTCCGTCATATCCCGCCCGTTCCGCCTTGACGGAAGCATCGAATCCTGCCCGCACGTCCTTGGGGAATCCCTGGATGCCAGTCATGAGGAAGAATCCGACGCGACTCAGGCACGCCGGATGCCCGAATTCCGCTCCACGCCGCCAATTTGCACGGGCTTGTTCCCTGTACTTGGCTCGTTCTCGCTCCGACCCCATGTTGCTGAGAAGTGGGTATAAGCACATGGCGCCCGCATCTGCGCCATCGGCCAATTCGGAAAGCCGCGCTAGGGGCTTCTTCACAGAGTAGCGAATGCCGGTGGACGGCTGAAGAACCTGCAACGTGATATACGCCAGTTCATAACCATCCTGGGCCATGGTCATCCAGTCCGCCTCACGACGATTCGTTCCATCCCTGCCCATGTACTTCGGCGTGCCGGTGTTCCAGTCACGCAACTCGTTGAACAGACTCCGCTCATATTCCGCTCGCTTTGCTGGCGATAGCCGCTTGGCCTTCTCGTGATCGAACGGTGGCAGGTCGTGGCGCTCTTGGGCATATACCCAGAGGGCAAAGGCGGCGGCACCCAGGCTGGAGACGACAAGCAATACGGCATTGAACAAGCGCCGGCAGGTATGCATTATTGGCGAACCATTCAACATGCTGCATTGCCTCTTCGTTTGTTCCATTTGCTGACGAACCGCATCACGCAAGCATCGAGCAACGCCTGCGACTACATCCCAGGAGCCTGCGAGGCGAGGCTGGCACCGGCCGCCACGATACCGGGACCATTGCCGTCTTGCATTGCAGTGCCGACACGCAGTCGCGCCTCATCCACTGCCCTCGCCGTTTGCACTGGTCGGCTGTTTCCCACCGTATGGGGCCGCCCCAAAAAAAGCCGGCAGCACCACGGAGGAGCGGACTGCCGGCACCAGTACACAACGAATTCCAAACACGGTTCCAAGCGCGAATGGAATCAATGAAAATAATGCCCGATGGAGATAAGGAAATCTATCGGAATATTCCCATTTTCATTTATCTAATTCCATGTATTTCTGATTTACTTCAAAATAATGGTTTCTATTTTTTGACCAAAATCAAAACATTACCAAGAGAGATAGGTACACCCACGGAACTCGAGCCTGAATCGTTCGACCGCGGCAGAAATGCGCGACTCTGATGACGCGGCGATTGCCGCGCGAGATGCGCAGCTGTCGATTCCACCGCAAACGGGGGCGATGCCCCGGCCGGAGAACGTCGTCCCCGAGAAGGCGGGCACGACATGCTGGTAGCTGAAAGCCAGCCGGCGTGACGAGCGCACGCCGGTCTCTCCCGCATGCGGGAGAGACCGGCGCCAAGTGATCATTCGAGTCCGGTGGCGCGTGCCATCTCCTCGCCTCAGTCCACCGTGATCCCCGCCTGCCGGATGAACTTCCCGTAGCGCGCACGATCCGCGTTCTGCCGCTCGGCAAACGCCTGGATGCTCAGCGGCGCCACCGCACCGCCCAGCTTGTTGACGTTCTCCAGCAACTGCGCACCAGCCAGCGTGCGGTTGATCTCGCGGTTCATGCGCTCGACAATGGCCGGCGGCGTGCCCGCGGGCGCATAGACGCCGAAGGTCGAGTCGCCGTCCACACCCTGCAGACCGGCTTCAGCCAGCGTCGGCGCGTCGGGGTATTGCGCCGCGCGCTTCGTGCTGGCCACGGCCAGCAGCCTGAGCTTGCCGCTGGCCACGTGCTGCAGGCCGGGGCCGGGATCGAACATGAACTGCACCTGCCCTGCCAGCAGGTCGCTCAATGCCGGCGCGGCACCCTTGTAAGGCACGTGCACGGCGTCAAGCTTGCCGGCGCGCTTGAACATCTCGGCAGCGATATGCGGCGTGCTGCCGTTGCCGGCCGAGCCGTAGCTGAGCTTGCCCGGATGCTCGCGCACATAGGCGATGAACTCGTCCAGCGTCTTCGCCGGCACCGACGGATGCACCAGCAGGTAGACCCGCACCAGCGCCACCGACGCGACCGGAGTCAGGTCCTTGAGCGGGTCGTACGGCATCTTCTTGTAGAGAAAGGGATCGATAGCCACCGCGCCGCCCGAGGTCAGCAGGAAGGTATAGCCATCGGCCGGCGCCTTGGCCACGACGTCGCCGCCGACGATGCCGTTGGCGCCGGGGCGGTTGTCGACCACCACCGGACGCTTCAGCGCCTCTGACAGCCCGGGCGAAATGCCGCGCGCCAGGGTATCCGCGGCGCCGCCGGCCGGGAAGTTGACGACCAGGCGGATCGGCTTGTCCGGCCATGCCTGCGCGGCGGCGGGTGCGCTCACTGCGGCCAGCAGGCCCAGCGCGCACAGTGCCGCGCAAACGGGGCGCGCGATACGGTGAGGGAATCGCATGATGGTTGTCTCCTGTCTTGTGTTTTGGTACTGCCTGCCGGGGCGCTCTGCGGCGCCGCTCAGAACGGATATTGCCGCGGCGTGGTCTGCACCGTGATCCAGCGCAGTTCGGTGAAGGCATCGATGCCGGCCTTGCCGCCGAAGCGGCCATAGCCGCTCGCCTTGACGCCGCCGAACGGCATCTGCGCCTCGTCGTGCACGGTCGGGCCGTTGACGTGGCAGATGCCGGAATCGATGCGGCTCGCCACCCGCATCGCGCGCGCGACGTCGCCGCCGAACACCGCAGCCGACAGACCGTAGGCCGAATCGTTGGCGCAGGCGATGGCCGCTTCCACGCCCTGCACGCGCACCACGGCCTTGACCGGCCCGAACGATTCCTCGCGATAGATCTCCATGTCCGGCGTCACGTGATCCAGCACCGTGGCCCGCATCAGCGTGTCCGTGGCCTTGCCGCCGCAGACCAGCCGCGCGCCCTTGCGCAGCGCATCGTCGATCATCGCGTTGCAGCGTTCGACCGTGCTCATGTCGACCACCGAGCCCAGCACCGCCGGACCGGTGCGCGGATCCGCCAGCGGCAAGGCCGCTGCACGCGCGGCAAAGCGTGCCACGAAGGCATCGGCGATGCTGCCGTCCACCACGATACGCTCGGTGGACATGCAGATCTGGCCCGAGTTGGCGAAGGCGCCGAAGATGGCGCCATCCACCGCGGCGTCCAGGTCTGCATCGTCGAGTACCACCAGCGGCGCCTTGCCGCCCAGCTCCAGCACCACGGGCTTCAGGTAGCGCGCGCAGGTCTGCGCGATCAGCCGGCCCACGCGCGTTGAGCCGGTGAAGTTGACGCGGCGCACGGCCGGGTGGGCGATGATGGCCTCGACCACCGCGGCGGCATCGGCCGGGGCATTGGTGACGAAGTTGACCACGCCCGCCGGAAAGCCCGCTTGCGCCAGTGCATCGACGATCAGGCCATGCGTGGCCGGGCAGATCTCAGAACCCTTCAGGATGACCGTGTTGCCGCATGCCAGCGCCGTGGCCACGGCGCGCACGCCCAGGATCACCGGCGCATTCCACGGTGCGATGCCCAGCACCACGCCCGCGCCCTGCCGCACCGCCATGGCCAGGCTGCCGGGCACGTCGGAGGGGATCACCTCGCCGTTGATCTGCGTGGTCAGCGCGGCCGCCTCCTGCAGCATGCCGACCGCAAGATGCACATTGAAGCCGGCCCACATCGCCGACGCACCGGTCTCCGCCGCCATCGCGGCGGTGATCGCCTCGGCCTTGCCCTCGAGTGCCTGCGCGGCGCGCATCAGCAATGCGCGCCGTTCGCCCGGACCGGTGTCGCGCCAGGCGGGAAAGGCGCGCGCGGCAGCGTCGGCCGCGGCCAGCGCATCGGCGGCCGTGGCAGCCGGTGCCCGCGTGGCCACGCTGTGGTCGAGCGGGTTGCGGCGCTCGAAGGTGGCGCCATCGGCAGCCTGCGTGCGCTCGCCGTTGATCAGCATCGCAATGCTTTGCATCGTAGGGTCTCCTGGAAAGTCTCTCGTCTCGTCTGTCGTCTGCCGCGGCGGCTCAGGCCACGGCAACCTCCACCACGGTCGGCACGCGCGTGCGCAGGGCCGTTGCCAGCGTATCGCGCAATGCGCCTGCGTCGGTCACCCGCACCGCCTCGCAACCGTGCCCGCGCGCGATCGACACGAAATCCAGGTCGGGCAAGGCCGTGCCGACCAGTGGATCGCCGCTGCCAAAGCCGAAGGTCGGCGCAAACTCCTGCAGGGCGGCGTAGCGCCGGTTGTTGAGCACGATGAACGTGATCGGCAGGCCCAGTTGCGCGGCGCTCCACAGCGCCTGGATCGAATACATGCTGGAACCGTCGCCGACCAGGCCGATCACCTTGCGCGCCGGCTGGCCCAGCGCGACGCCCACTGCCGCGGGCAGGCCGTAGCCAAGCCCGCCGCTGCACATCGTATAGAAGGTCTCGCTGCGCAGGATGGGCAGGTAGCGATGCATCACCGGGCGCGCGCTGGGCGCTTCCTCGACCACAATGGAATCGGGGTCGCGCAGCTCAGCCAGGGTCTGCAGGACATAGGCGACGCTCATCGGCGCGCCGGGCTCGGCGCGCGGCGCCGGCACGCGCGGGTGCGGGGCTTCGCGCCGCGGCGGCGCCGGGCGCGCCAGCAGGTCGGCCACGCCCTGGCGGATGCTGCCGACCGCGGCAGTGCCCACCGGCGCCCATGCGGCGATATTCGGATCGTCGATCAGTTGCACCACCTGCGCCCCGGGCGGCGCATGGGGACCAAACCCCTCGACGTGATAGGTGAAGGCTGCTGCGCCCAGGGCGAACACAAGGTCGTGGCCCGCCAGCAGCCCGACGATTTTCTCGCGCATCGCCGGCAGGAAGCCGGCAAACAGCGGATGGTCTTCCGGAAAGCCGCAGCGCCCCGACATCGGCGCCACCCACACTGCGGCCTGGTGCCGTTCCGCCAGGCGCACCACATCGTCCCAGGCGCCATCGCGGTCCACGGCCGCGCCGACCACGAATGCCGGGTGGCGGCTGGCATCGAGAGCATCGCCGATCTGCGCCAGCAGTGCCGGCTGCACGCGGCTCTCGGTGCTGACCGTGCGCGGCTGCACCGGCTCGCACCGCCGGGCCCAGTCATCGGCGGGCACCGAGATCAGCACCGGCCCGCGCGGCGGCTGCATGGCGATGTAGTAGCCGCGGGCAATCGCCAGCGGCACGTCTTCGGCCCGAGCCGGCTCGCAACTCCATTTGACGTAGGGCTTGGGCAGTTCGGTGGCCTGGGCTGAAAACAGGAAGGGCTCGAACGGCAGGATCGAGCGCGCCTGCTGCCCGGCCGTGATCACCATCGGCGTGCGGTTCTTGTGGGCCGTGAAGATGCTGCCCATGGCGTGGCCGACGCCGGCCGCCGAATGCAGGTTGACGAAAGCCGCATTGCGAGTGGCCTGGGCATAGCCGTCGGCCATGCCCACCACCACGGACTCCTGCAGGCCGAGGATGTAGCGGAAGTCGGCAGGGAAATCGAGGAACAGCGGCAGCTCGGTGGAGCCGGGATTGCCGAAGATGGTGGTCATGCCGAACGCGCGCAGCAGGTCCAGCACGGCGGTGCGCACATTGGTTGGATGGGCGGAAGCGGCAGGCGAGGCGGGACTGGCCATGGTCGTGGAGGCTCCAGTGCGGAATAAGAGGCAGGGCTTGCCGACCAGTATGGTCAAGACGGCCTTGCCCCGAAATTGCCGTTTTCGGGCAAACTCATTACCATTCGGCATGACCCTCGACCTGCGCCAGCTTCTGGCCTTCCTTGCGGTGTGCGAACACGGCAGCCTGGGCCGCGCCGCCGCACAGCTGAACGTGACCCAGCCAGCGCTGAGCCGCACCATCCAGCGGCTGGAAGCGCAACTGGATGCGCCGCTGTTCGAACGCTATGCCACCGGCATGGTACTGACCGCCTATGGCGAGGCCCTGCTGCCGCACGCCAACCTCTTGCGCCACGAAGCCGAGCACGCCACCGAGGCCGTGCGCGCGCTGCGCGGGCTGGCGGCCGGCACCATCCGCGTGGGCGCTGTTGCCAGCGTGGCCAGCGTGGTGCTGCCGGAGGCGATCGAGGCGGTGCTGGCGCGCTGGCCCGGATTGCGCGTGCGCATTGTCGAGGGGGTGGGAGACTTCCTGGCCGATGCGCTGTTGCGGCGCGAGATCGACCTGGCCATCGGCATCGCCTTGCCCGAGAACGAGGAAATCTGCGCCGTGGCGGATGTGGGCTGGAGCGACAGCAGCTTCGTGGTCGCCGCGGCCGGGCATCCGCTGATGGTCCGGCCGGCGCTGCGGCTGGCGGATACGGCTGGCTGCCGCTGGGTCATGCCGCCGCGCGGCACGGCGCCATTCGACGAACTGCAGCGGCTGTTTGCGCGGGCCGGGCTGCCGCCGCCGGAGATCGTCGCCGAAACCCGCTCGATCATTGCGCTCAAGGCGTTGGTGGCACGTGCGGGCTTCCTCAGCTGGATGGCCGCGCCGATGTACGAGGCCGAGCAGAAGGCCGGCATGATCCTGCCGCTGCCCATCGAAGGCGCGCAGGCGCCGCGCCGGCTGGCGGTCTACCGGCGCCGGCAAGGCATCCTGCCGGCGCCGGCCGCGAAGCTGCTGGAACAATTGCGGCAGCTGACTTCGGGCAATGGCTGAACCGCGGCCCGCGCCTCAGCCCGGCCGCGCCAGGTCGGCCCCCTCCATCATCCACGCGCGGAACGTGCGCAGCGCCGGCAGGTGCTGCTTCTGTTCGGGGTAGCACAGGTAATAGCCCTTCCTGGCCAGCACCTGGGCCGGGTGCGCCACCACCAGCGCGCCCGTGGCCAGTTCTTCCTCGATCAGGCAGCGCGGGATCAGCGCGATGCCCAGCCCCGACAGCGCCGCTTGCGTGAGCAGCGAAAACTGGTCGAAGCGCGCGCCGCTCCAGGCCTCGCGCGTGGGCACGCCCAGCGTGGCGAACCAGTCGGGCCAGGCTTCAGGCACGGTGGTGTGGTGCAGCAGCGGATAGCGCAGCAACGCGGCCGGGGTGAGGGCCACGCCGCCGGGCTCGGAGGCCAGCAGGCCCGGGCGGCAGACCGGCAAGACCTCGCGCCCGGTCATGTAGTCGGCCAGGCTGCCGGGCCAGACGCCGTCGCCGAAGCGGATGGCGGCGTCCAGGTCCGGCTCGGAAAAATCGTAACCCTGCGCATGCGGCACGAATTCCAGCATGACCTCCGGGTGGCGGGCGAAGAACTGCGGCAAGCGCGGGATCAGCCACTTGGCACCCAGGGTCGGCATGCTGGCGATATGCAGCACGCCGCCCCGCCCCTGGCGCGCCATCAGTTCCAGGGTGGCGGCCTCGAGTTCGTTCAGGCTGGGGCCGATGCGCTCCAGGTAGCGCTCACCGGCCGTGGTAAGCACCAGGCGCTGGCGCACGCGCTGGAACAGTTCCACGCCGAGATAGGCCTCCAGGCTGCGCACCTGCTTGCTGACTGCGCCTTGCGTGACATGCAGCTCACGGGCGGCTACGGTGAAACTGCTATGACGCGCTGCCGCCTCGAAGGCCTGCAACTCAGTCAGCGACGGACATAGGCGTCGCATAAATCACCTCTACTTCACGACCAAATGGAATGAGCCAAGGATTTTATTTCGTTTGCGGCGCGCTCGCTCGGACGCGCAGAATCGTGAAATCCACTTTATTCCTCTCCTCGCCCTGGATCCCTTCATGCAACGTCGCCATCTTCTCCAAGTCCTGGCCGCCGCTTCGGCCGCCGTCGCCGCAGGCATTGCCTTCAGCGCCGCCGCCCAGACCGGCTATCCGACCAAGCCGATCACGCTGGTCGTGCCCTTCCCCGCCGGCGGCACCACCGACATCGTCGCGCGCATCGTTGCCGACAAGCTCGGCCAGCAATTGGGCCAGGCCGTGGTGGTGGACAACCGCGGCGGCGCCGGCGGCAGCATCGGCACCGCTTTCCTGTCCAAGGCCGCGCCGGACGGCTACACGCTGGGCATTGCCACGGCCTCGACCCATGGCATCAATCCGGCGGTCTACCCGCACCTGTCCTACGATGCAACCAAGGACTTCACCACCATCACCAACCTGGCCTCGGTGCCCAACGTGATGAGCATCAACCCGGCGGTCAAGGCCACCGACATGAAGTCCTTCATCGCGCTGGCGCACGCGCAGCCCAACAAGCTGGCCTATGGCTCGGCGGGTAACGGCAGCGTCTCGCACATGATGGGGGAACTGTTCAAGATGAGCAGCAAGACCGAACTGCTGCACGTGCCGTACAAGGGCGTGGGCCCGGCGCTGAACGACGCGCTAGCAGGCCAGGTGCAGGTGCTGTTCGACAACCTGCCGTCGTCGCTGCCGTTCATCGAGAGCGGCAAGCTGCGTGCGCTCGCCGTGGCGGCGCCCAGGCGCGTAGCCGCGCTGCCCAACGTGCCGACCTTCGCCGAACTGGGCCTGGGCGAAGTCAACGACGCCGCCTGGTTCGGCCTGATCGCGCCGGCCAACCTGCCCGCGGATATCCAGGCCAAGCTCAATGCCGCCGCGCTGAAGGTGCTGGCGCTGCCGGAAGTGAAGGCGAAGCTGGACAAGCTGGGTGCCACCCCGGTGGGCGATACCCCGGCGCACTTTGCCGCCCAGATCAAGAGCGAAGTGGCCAAGAACAAGCGCGTGGCCGCCGCCGCCAGGATCTCGCTCGACTGATTCCACAGCCACACCATGACCGACACCGACCGAACCACCGCGGACAGTCCGTTCTACCTGTACCAGCCCGAGGGCGAGCCCGCGGCGCTGTTCCTGGACTCGCCGCACAGCGCGACGATCTACCCGACGGACTTCCGCCCCGACCCCGCGCTGCCGCTGCCGCTGCTGCGCCAGGCCGAAGACACCTTTGTCGACGAGCTCTACGCCGGCGCCCCGGCGCGCGGCATCCCGCTGCTGTGCGCGGGCTTTCCGCGCAGCTACCTGGACGCCAACCGCGCGCTGGAGGAAATCGACGAAACCCTGCTCGACGCGCCCTGGCCCGGCGCAAAGCAGGAAACCTCCAAGACCCGGCTGGGCAAGGGCCTGGTCTGGCGCGTGCTGGACACCGGCGAGGCCATCTACGACCGCAAGCTGAGCGTGGAAGAAGTGCAGGCGCGCATCAACCGCTGCTACCTGCCCTACTACGCGCAACTGCAGAAGCTGGCCGACCGCGCCGTCTCCAGCCACGGCAGCGCCTGGCATATCAACTGCCATTCGATGCCGAGCCACGCCGCGCCGTTCGCCACCGAGTTCCCGGGCCTGGAGCATCCGGACTTCGTGGTGGGCGACCGGGACGGCACCACCTGCGACAAGCGCTTCACCGACCGGGTCCAGGGCGTGCTCAAGGACCTGGGCTACGACGTCTGGCGCAACCACCCGTACAAGGGCGTGGAGATCGTGCGCGTGGTGGGCCAGCCCCAGGCCGGCCGCCACAGCCTGCAATTGGAGGTCAACCGCAAGCTCTACATGGACGAAGCGGGCCTCACGCATACCGCGGGCTTCGCCAGGCTGCGGCATGACCTGAACACGCTGCTCGACGAGCTGCTGCGCTTTACCCGCGCGATGCCGTCGCGCGTGGCTTGAGGCGGGCCACGCTCGCTTGCGGGTTCACCGCAGTGGCGCGGCTCGGACGGTTCGTGTCAGCGCAAGGATCACTTCCTGCGCGTAGCCATGCGTTGGAAGAATGGGTAACAAGATTTAGGAACTTTGTCAGATAGGTTTCCTCTATCATGGCATTCCTTTGCGAACCCATCCTGCCTGGCGGCATCATGGAACCCAACGGGGTCCCTTGGGCCGGCAGGCAACTCCAAGCACGCACACACCGCTCACACCGTGATCCGACGAATCTCCGAACTGCTCGGCAGCCGGCTCCGCATGGTGGCTGCCGCGGTAGCCGGTGCGATCGCGCTGGCAGGCTGCGCCAACCTGCCGGCCGACGAGGCCGGCGCCGCCGCCAGCCCGGCCCCGGCACCCGCCGCAGCGCCCGCCCCCGCACCGGCTGCTTCCACCCAGCCCCCCACCAAGACCATCACCCTGCCCGACCGTGGCCGCGTCAGCCTGTCCGAGTACCGCGCGCGCATGCGCGAACAGCTGATGAAGACCGAGAACGCCACCAGCGACGTGGCGGACTGCGCGGCCCACGCCAGCTGGGTGGTGCCGCGTTCGGCCACCTACGATGCCCTGAAGATCCCCACCGGCGCCCTCGCCGCGGGACAAGCCACGACCGAAACCTGGAGCGGGCGCTTCTCGCCCGGCAAGCAGGCCGTGCCGGTCAGTTCGGTGGTCACGTTCGGCGCTACCGCGCACAAGCGCCGCGGTGATGATGACTGGCAGCCGGTGAAGGTGCGCTGCGGTTATGACGACGGCATGATGCTGGCGTATGAATTGCAGGACAGCAGCGGCGCCACCATCAGCGAACCGGCCGCCGCACCGGCCGTGCACACCGCCACGCACACTTCGGCAGGCAAGAGCCGCAAGGGGGCCAAGGGGAAGAGCACGGCTTCGAAGTCGGGCAAGGCGTCGGCGTCCAAGTCGTCGAAGTCAACGGCCGCCAAGTCAACGTCCGGCGCCGCCAAGACGTCCGGCAAGACCAAGAAGAAGCAATAGGCGCACGGCAATCGCGCCGTTCAGGCCCACCCGGTTGCATCCGGGCGGGCCGTTTGCGCATGCGCTGGCTCAGCCCAGATAGTCCAGGATCGCCTGCAGCATCGCCGTCCCCAGCAGCGCGCTGCGCGCGCCGTTCCAGCCGACCTCCGGATCGGGCAGATCGGCATTGTCCTTGAACGGCATCTCCAGCGTCAGTGCCAGGCAGCCGAAGGTATGGCCGATGTACTTGGACGCCAGCTTGAGCGCGTCGGCGTTGTACTTGCTGGCCGCGTAGCCGTGCACGTCCTGGAAGTCCGGCGAGGCCCGCTTGAAGGCTTCGATAAAGCGTAGCTGCTCACGCCGGCGCGCTTCGGTAAAGCCCGGCAGCATCTCGCTGCCGGCGACGAAGTTATATGGCAGGCCCTCGTCGCCATGGATATCGAAAAACATGTCGCAGCCGCTGGCCTCGATGGCGCGGCGCACGTGGTAGACCTCGGGGCTGGTATCCGCGCTCGGCGTCATCCACTCGCGGTTCAGGTTGGCGCCGGCGGCGTTGGTGCGCAGGTTGCCGCGCGCCGAGCCGTCCGGGTTCATGTTCGGCACGATATGGAAGACCGCGCGCTCCAGCAGCTTGCGCGCGACCGGGTCGCCCGCCCACATGCCGGTGCCGGTCAGGCGCTGCAGCACGCCCTCGACAAACCATTCGGCCATGCTCTCGCCCGGGTGCTGGCGCGCGATCATCCAGATGGTCTTCTTGCCGGGGCCGGGCCGGCCCAGCGTGACGCGGGTCATGTCGCGCCCGTCGACGGTGCTGCCCAGGTGCGACAGCCGCGCCAGCGGCGAGCGCTGGCAGGTCGCCAGCAGCGACAGGTGGCGCTCGTCCGGATACGGCTCGAAATACGCGAACCAGATGCTGTCGTGCCCGGGCGTGCATTCCACCGTCATCACGTGGCCGTCAAAGCGCGTCGGCACGCGGAACCAGTTGGCGCGGTCGTACGAGGCCACCGCGCGGTAGTCGCGCCAGCCATCGGGATAGGTGCAGTCGCCCGCGTTCAGGAAGTGCATCCGGCACGCCTGCCCCGCCGCGCCCTGCAGGCGGAAGTGGAACCACTGGCGGAAGTCGGCGTTTGAATCGGCGCGGATGCGCAGGCGGATATCGTCGGCGCGGTCGAGTGCCTCGACCTCGATGGCGCCGGAGTCGAATTGCGAAGAGATATGCAAGGCGGAAGGCATGGCAGGCTGTCTCGTGGCGATGGGTTTCAGTCTTCCAGGCGGCGGCGGAACACCCAGCGGGTGGCATCCGAGGCCGCCTTGTCGAAGGCGTAGCCGTCCTCGGCAAAGCGCTTGAGCTTTTCCGGCTCGGTCACGCGATGCGTCACCGCGTAGCGCGCCATGGTGCCGCGCGCGCGCTTGGCATGGAACGAAATGATCTTGTAGCGCCCGCCCTTCCAGTCCTCGAACACCGGCGTGACGATGCGCGCCGCCAGCACCTTGGGCCGCACCACCTTGAAATACTCCTCCGAGGCCAGGTTGACCAGCACCGGCGCGCCTTCCTGCTTGAGCGCGGCCATGTCGGCGTTGATCATCTGCGTGACATCGTCGCCCCAGAACGCGTACAGGTCCTTGCCCGCGACGTTGTCGAGGCGCGTGCCCATCTCCAGCCGGTAGGGCTGCATCCAGTCCAGCGGGCGCAGCACCCCATACAGGCCGGACAGGATGCGGATGTGTTTCTGCGCAAAACCAAGGTCGTCGGCCGACAGCGCCTTCGCATCCAGGCCGTCGTAGACGTCGCCATTGAAGGCCAGCACCGCCTGCTTGCTGTTGGCCGCGGTGAACGCTGGCGACCAGTCGGCGTAGCGCGTCACGTTGAGCACCGCGAGCTTGTCGGAGATGTCCATCAGCGCGCCCACATCCTGCGGCGCGAGCTTGCGCAGGCGCTCGATCAGCGTGGCGGAACGGTCGATAAAGCGCGGCAGCGTATGGGTCTTGATGCGCGGGGGAGTCTCGTAGTCCAGCGACTTGGCGGGAGACAAAACGATGAGCATGGCAAAATCGCGGCAGTAGCCAAGGACAAACAAGCCAAGATTGTAGCGAATGCGCCTCGACACCACCGGAACCACCTCGTCGGCAAGCCCGGCCGCCAGCCCCGCCGGCATCACATCTGCGCCGCGCGTGGTGCTGGACTCCAATATCTGGGTAGACCTGCTGGTCTTCCGCGACCCGCACGTCGAGCCGATCCGCGCGGCGCTGGAAGCCGGCACCATCGCCCCGGTGATCCGCGCCGACTGCCGCGAGGAACTGCGCCGGGTGCTGGCCTATCCGCAATTTGCCCGCTTTGACGTCGATATCGATGCCGCGCTGGCCACGGTCGACCGCCTCGCCAGCCTCGAGGCCGCGCCGCCGCAGGCCGACTACGACGCCATCCGCCTGCCGCGCTGCAAGGACACCGACGACCAGAAGTTCGTGGAACTGGCCCACTTTGCCGGCGCCGCGTGCCTGGTGTCGAAGGACAAGGCCGTGCTCAAGCTGCGCACCCGCCTGCGCCGCAGCAGCGGCGTCGAGGTGATGACGCCGCCGGCGTTTGGCGCCTGGCTGGCCGCGCTTGGCACCGCCACCGCCGCCGATCCGCTTTAGAATGGCGGCTCCCGGCGCCGCCTCCGCGGTGGTGCCGCACGCCTGACTGCATCCCGTCCCCACCGCATCGACACGTTCGCACCATGTCCGCAGACACCACCCACGCCCAGCTGACGCCGCTGACCCCGCCTCCCTCGCGCCTGCCCGGCGTCGGCACCACCATCTTTACCGTGATGTCCGCGCTGGCCGCCGAGAAGAACGCGGTCAACCTGGGCCAGGGCTTCCCGGACTTCGACTGCGACCCGAAGATCATCGATGCCGTGGCCGGTGCCATGCGCGCCGGCCACAACCAGTACCCGCCGATGGCAGGCGTGCCGCGCCTGCGCCAGGCCATCGCCGGCAAGATCGCCAGCCTCTACGGGCATCAGTACAGCTGGGACACCGAGATCACCGTCACGGCCGGCGCCACCCAGGGCATCCTGACCGCGATCCTGTGCGCAGTGCATCCGGGCGACGAGGTGATCGTGCTGGAGCCGTGCTACGACAGCTACCTGCCCGCGATCGAACTGGCCGGCGCCACGGCCGTGCCGGTCACGCTGGAGGCACCCGCGTTCCGCGTGCCCTTCGACAAGCTCGCCGCCGCGATCACGCCGCGCACGCGCATGATCCTGATCAACACGCCGCACAACCCCACCGGCACGATCTGGCGCGCGGCCGACATGGACCAGGTGGCGCAGATCCTGGCGGGCACCGACATCCTGCTGCTGTCCGACGAGGTCTACGAGCACATGGTCTACGACGGCCAGCCGCACGCCTCGGTGTCGCGCCACCCGGAACTGGCGCGCCGCAGCTTCGTGATCTCCAGCTTCGGCAAGACCTATCACGTGACCGGCTGGAAGGTCGGCTACGTGGCCGCGCCGGCCGCCTTGATGGCCGAATTCCGCAAGGTGCATCAGTTCAATGTGTTCACGGTGAATACGCCGGTGCAGCATGGCCTGGCGGACTACATGGCCGACCCCGCGCCCTACCTGCAGCTGTCGGCGTTCTACCAGGCCAAGCGCGACTTCTTCCGCGCCGGGCTGGCCGGCAGCCGCTTCAAGCTGCTGCCGTCGGACGGCACCTACTTCCAGTGCGTCGACTACTCCGCCATTTCCGACCTGAGCGAGGCCGACTTCGCCATGTGGCTGACGCGCGAGATCGGCGTGGCCGCGATCCCGGTCTCGGCCTTCTACACGCAGCCGCGTGAATCGGGCGTGGTGCGCTTCTGCTTTGCCAAGAAGGAAGAGACGCTGGCACTGGCGCTGGAGCGGCTGGGCAAGCTCTGAGCCCGGCGCGGGCGCCCCGGACAAAAACAAGAACGCCCGCGAGGCCATCGCGGGCGTTTTGCATTGGCGGCTGCCGTGCCTTACTTGTTCTTGCTCATCATCAGCTCGAGATTGGCCTTGCGGTCGGCATTGACCTTCTGCACCGATTCGCGCGCCGACAGCGTCTTCAGGTAGTCCTTGACCGGCAGTTCGGCCAGCAGGTCGGTGCCGTAGATGATCTTGGTGCACGACGACACCAGCGGCAGGTGCACCGCGGCGGCGCAGTCGGCCAGCGTAAAGGTGTCCCCGGCGATATACGGCGAGAACTTTGCCAGCTTGGCGAAGGCCGGGACATAGCGCGTGAGCAGCTTGTGCTGGCGCTCCTTGACGCCGTCGCTTACCTTGCCGCCGAAGAAGGCCTCCGGGTACAGCTCGCGCGCGGTCAGCTCCAGGTACAGCTCCATGAAGACCGTGATCTCGCGCACCTTGGCGGCCTGGAACGGGTCGCGCGGCAGCAGCGGCGTCTGCGGATAAGCCGCCTCCACATAGTCGACGATCGCTTCGGACTCGCACAGCGGGCCGGATTCGGTGATGATGTAGGGCACCTTGCCCGCGGGCGTGGCCGCCGGGTCGGTCTGGCCGATCCAGGCCAGCACCTCTTCGAACGGCACGTTCTTTTCCAGCAGCGCCAGCTTCACTTTGTTGTAATAGTTGCTGGCGGCAAAACCGCAGAGCTTCAGCATGTCGTCTCTCTCTGTTGTTGGAATGATCCCCGCATCGCACGGCGTGGATGGGTCGCAGCGGGTGATTGTGGACCATCCGGGGTCTGCAGTGTACCGGCTGGCCGATCAGCGCACGCCGCCTGCCCTGCCCGTCTGTCGCGGAAGGTGCAAAAAACGTACGATCGTGCTAATTTAACCACAACTTTTGGGACAAATGATGAGCACTTTCACCATCGATACGCTGGGTATCGTCGGCACCGGCGCCATGGGCCGGGGTATCGCGCAGATCGCCGCGCAGGCTGGCCTGACCGTCAACCTGTACGACGCCAACCCGCAAGCGGTCGCCGCCGCGCGCCAGTACCTGCAGGAAACCCTGGCCAGGCTGGCCGACAAGGGCAAGATCAGCGCCGCCGATGCCGAGGCCACGCTGGCCCGCGTCAAGCCCTGCGGCGCGCTGGAAGACCTGGCCGGCTGCGACATGGTGCTGGAAGCCATCGTCGAGAAGCTGGAGGTCAAGCGCGACCTGATCGCCAAACTGGAAGCCGTGCTGCGTGAGGACGCCATCATCGCCTCGAATACGTCGTCGCTGTCGATCACCGCGATCGCCGTCGGTGCCAGGCACCCGGGCCGCATCGCCGGCTACCACTTCTTCAACCCGGTGCCGCTGATGAAGGTGGTCGAGGTCATCGACGGCCTGTCGGGCAACCCCGCGGTGGGCGACGCGCTGATGGCGCTGTCGCGCCGCATGGGCCATACGCCGGTGCGCTGCAAGGACATGCCGGGCTTTATCGTCAACCATGCCGGCCGCGGCATGAACATCGAAGGCCTGAAGGTCGCGCAGGAAGGCGTGGCCGCGTTTGCCGACATCGACAACATCATGCGCGAGCAGGCCGGCTTCCGCATGGGCCCGTTCGAGCTGATGGACCTGACCGGGCTGGACGTGTCGCATCCGGTGATGGAATCGATCTACAACCAGTTCTACCAGGAACCGCGCTACCGCCCCTCGCCGATCACGGCGATCCGTGCGGTCGGCGGGCTGATCGGCCGCAAGGCCGGCGCCGGTTTCTATGCCTACGCCGATGGCCAGAAGCAAGTACCGGCCGCTGCCGCGGTGCCGGGCGCGCGCCCGCCGAGCGTTTGGGTGAGCCACGCAAGCGAGCGCGGCCACGCCATGGTGACCAAGCTGCTGGGCGCGCTGGGGGTGACGCCGGAAGGCGGCAACAAGCCGTCGGCCGATGCGCTGATCATCGTCACGCCGCTGGGCCTGGACGCCACCACCAGCGCGCTGCAACAGGGACTGGACCCGGCCCGCGCCGTCGCCATCGACACGCTGCTGCCGTTCGAGGCCACCAAGCGCCGCACGCTGATGACCACGCCGGCCACCAGCGCCGCCGCGCGCGATGCCGCGCACGGCCTCTTTGCCAGCGACGGCGTGCCGGTCACGGTGATCCGCGACTCGGCGGGCTTCGTTGCGCAGCGAATTCTCTGCTGCATCATCAACATCGCGAGCGATATCGCCCAGCAGCGCATCGCCACGCCGACTGACATCGACCTGGCCGTGAACCTCGGCCTCGGCTACCCGAAGGGCCCGCTGGCACTGGGCGACGCCGTCGGCCCGCAAATGGTTCTGGAAGTGCTGCGCAACATGGAAGCCCTGACCGGCGACATGCGCTACCGCCCGAGCCCGTGGCTGTGGCGCCGTGCCGGCCTGGGCCTGTCGCTGCTGGCCGAAGAGCAGTAAGCCCGCCACCGCCCCACCGACCAAGCCGCGCCCATGCCTGCACAGTTGCTTTCCCACCGCGTCGATTCGACCCTGGTGCTGACCATCTCGAACCCCGAGGCACGCAATGCGCTGCACCCGGACATCTACGCGGCCTCGCAGCAGGCGCTGGAGCAGGCCGCGGCCGATGACTCGGTGCGCGCGGTGATATTTACCGGCGCCGACGGCATGTTCTGCGCGGGCGGCAACCTGAACCGGCTGCTGGGCAACCGCAGCCAGCCGCCCGAGGTGCAGGCCGCCAGTATCGAGGTGCTGAACCGATGGATCGAGTCGCTGCACGCCTTTCCCAAGCCGATCATCGCGGCAGTGGAAGGCGCGGCCGCGGGCGCGGGCTTTTCGGTGGTGCTGGCGTGCGATTTCGTGGTTGCCGCCAGCGACGCCAAGTTCGTGATGGCCTACGTCTCGGTCGGGCTCACGCCGGATGGCGGCGGCTCGTACGAGCTGGCGCGCGCACTGCCGCGCCAGCTTGCGAGTGAACTGATGATGGAAGGCAAGCCGGTCAACGCCGAGCGGCTGGCGCAGTTCGGCCTGGTCAACCGCGTCACGCCGCCGGGCGAGGCGCTGGCCGAGGCATTGCGCCTGGCGCAGGGCATCGCGAAGCAATCGCCACATGCGGTGGGCCGCATCAAAGGCCTGATCAACCATGCGGGCACGGCCTCGCTGGCCGAGCACCTGCTGGCCGAGCGCGACAGCTTTGTGGCCGCGCTGCATCACCCGGACGGCGGGGAAGGCATCGGCGCCTTCCTGGAAAAGCGCAAGCCGCAGTACCGCTGAAGCCGGAGCCTGGCGCCCGGCGTCTGGCACCCGGCTTTACCCAGACGGCCAGCCCGCGGCAGACGGGCATGCCGACACAATGCAAGGAGACAACGCATGGAATTGCCGCCGTCCTCGCGTCGCCGCATCTACCTGATGCGCCATGGTGCCGTGT
The DNA here is from genome assembly GCF_055385985.1 of Cupriavidus sp. LA-1. Taxonomy (NCBI): domain Bacteria; kingdom Pseudomonadati; phylum Pseudomonadota; class Betaproteobacteria; order Burkholderiales; family Burkholderiaceae; genus Cupriavidus; species Cupriavidus sp. LA-1. The sequence goes on from NZ_AP031387.1 coordinate 2,781,561, forward strand.
CTTATTTCGATGAGACCGGGCAGCGCACCACCCTGCCCGAGATGGTGCCCCTGAACGAGACCGGCCGCATGCAGGCCACCGCCGCCGGCCGCGCCTTTGCCGCCGAGCAGATCCGCTTCGACCGCGTCGTCGTCAGCGGCCTGCCGCGCACGGTGGAGACCGCCGAACGCGTGCTGGCCGAGCTGCCGGAGATGGAAGGCATCGTCCCCGAAGTCTGGCCCGAGCTGCAGGAGATCCGCGGCGGCGACCTGTCCGCGATTGCCGACCAGGACCTGCGCGACGCCTTTGTCGGCGCCTTTGAAGGCGAAGTCCCCGAAGACAAGCGCTTTCTCAACGGCGAAACCATCGGCGCGTTCCTGGACCGCGTGCTGCCGGCGCTGGCGCGCCTGCGCGCCGACCCGGGCTGGGATACCGTGCTGATGGTGCTGCATGGCGGCACCAACCGCGCCATCCTGTCGCAGGCCATCACCTGCGGGCGGCGCGCGTTCTTTGGCTCGCTGCTGCAGACCGCGGGCTGCATCAATGTGCTCGACATGGGCGACGACCCGCTCGACTGGGTGGTGCGCATGACCAACTACTCGCCGCCCACGCCCGTGCACAGCGGCACGCGCCATACCACCATGGAAGTGCTGCTGCACCAGTATTTGCGCGGACGCCAGCCGGCCGGCTGAGCGCGCCGGCCCCCTTCCCATCGATCGAACCCGAACAGAGAACCAACGGAGACAGCATGACCAGCAACGTATCGCACTTCGAGGGCACGCGCCCGGTGGCCGACCAGCAGCGCTTCGACACCGCCGCGCTGGAAGCCTGGATGCGCCAGCACGTGGACGGCTTCGCCGGCCCGCTGACCGTGGAGCAGTTCAAGGGCGGCCAGTCCAACCCGACCTTCAAGCTGGTCACGCCGGGCCAGACCTATGTGATGCGCGCCAAGCCCGGCCCCAAGAGCAAGCTGCTGCCTTCGGCGCACGCAATCGAGCGCGAGTACCGCGTGATGGCGGCGCTGGCCGGCAGCGATGTGCCGGTGGCACGCATGTACGCGCTGTGCGAGGACGAGTCCGTGATCGGCCGCGCCTTCTACATCATGGAATTCGTTGCCGGCCGCGTGCTGTGGGACCAGTCGCTGCCCGGCATGAGCACGGCCGAGCGCAGCGCCATCTATGACGAGATGAACCGCGTCATCGCCGCGCTGCACACGGTCGACTACAACGCCATCGGCCTGGGCGACTACGGCAAGCCCGGCAACTACTTCCAGCGCCAGATCGAGCGCTGGACCAAGCAGTACAAGCTGTCCGAGACCGAGTCGATCCCGTCGATGGACGCGCTGATGGACTGGCTGCCGCAGCATATTCCGCAGGAAGACGCCGACCTGACCTCGATCGTGCATGGCGACTACCGGCTCGACAACCTCATGTTCCACCCGACCGAGCCGCGCGTGCTGGCGGTGCTGGACTGGGAACTGTCCACGCTGGGCCACCCGATGGCCGACTTCAGCTACCACTGCATGAGCTGGCATATCGCCCCGGGCCAGTTCCGCGGCATCGCCGGCCTGGACTTCGCCGCGCTGGGCATCCCCGACGAAGCCAGCTACTGCCGCCAGTACGAGCAGCGCACCGGCCGCCCGATCACCGGCGACTGGAACTTCTACCTGGCCTTCAGCATGTTCCGCATCGCCGGCATCCTGCAGGGGATCATGAAGCGCGTGGTGGATGGCACCGCTTCGTCGGCGCAGGCGCTGGACGCGGGCAAGCGCGCGCGGCCGATGGCGGAGATGGGGTGGCAGTACGCGCAGAAGGCGAAGGGCTGACGCACCGACTGCCGCAGCAAAAGAAAACGGGCGCCACGGCGCCCGTTTTTCATCTGCGTCGCGCGGTGCTCAATCCCCCAGCGCCACACCTTCACGCCGCGGATCCGCACCGCCGGCCCACATCACCTTGCCGTCAGGCCCCTGCTTGCGCATGATGGCCTGCGTGCCGCTGGTCATCTCGATCTCCGCCACCTGGTGGCCGCGCTGCCGCAGCGCCTGCACCAGGGCCGGCGACACCACACCCTTCTCCACTTCGGTCGGGCCGTTGCGGCTGCCGAAGTTGCCCATGCCGATGGCGGCCTGCACGTCCATGTTCCAGTCCAGCATGCCGACCAGCGCCTTGGACACGTACTCGATGATCTGCGAGCCGCCGGGTGAGCCGACCGTGGCGACCAGCTGGCCGGTCTCGCGGTCGAACACCAGCGTCGGCGCCATCGACGAACGCGGGCGCTTGCCCGGCTCTACGCGGTTGGCCACCGGCTTGCCGTTCTCGCTTGGCACGAAGGAGAAGTCGGTCAGCTGGTTGTTCAGCATGAAGCCGCGCACCATCAGGTGGGAGCCAAAATAGGATTCCACGGATGTCGTCATCGAGACCGCGCCGCCGCGGTCATCCACCGCAACAATTTGCGACGTGGAAATGCGCGGCGGCGACCGGTCGGGCGCAAACGCCACCGTGGGACCCGGCGGGATGCCCGGTTGGGCCTTGACCATGCTGTTGTCAGCGATCAGCGCTGCGCGCGAAGCCAGGTAGTCCGGATCTAGCAGGCCAGCCACGTTGACCGGCACGAAATCCGTATCGGCCACGTACAAGCCGCGATCGGCAAAGGCAAGCCGGTCGGCTTCGGCGATCGCGTGCACCGCGTCAGGATTTGCTTCCATGGCCGCGGGCGCGTTCCCACCTCGTGGCTTGAGCGCTGCCAGTGCGTACCTCGGATTCTTCGTTTCGAGCGCCTGCAGCGCGCCGAGGATCTGTGCGATGGCGATGCCGCCCGACGACGGCGGCGGCATGCCGCAGACCTTCCAGCGCTTGTAGTCAGTGCAGACCGGCTCGCGCTCCTTGGCCTTGTAGTTGCGCAGGTCCGCCAGCGACAGCGTGCCGGCATTGGCACTGCCGTTCACCTTGGCGACGATATCCTGCGCAATGGGTCCGCTATACAGCACGCCTGCGCCGCGGCGGGCGATATCGCGCAGCGTCTGCGCGAACTTCGGATTCTTGAGTACCGTGCCGACGGGCTTGGGCTTGCCCTGTGCGTCCAGGAAATAGGCGGCCATCTCCGGCGAGTTGGCCAGGAACTTGTCCGCCGCCACCTGCGTGTACAGGCGCGGCGAAATCGGGAAGCCCTTCTGCGCCAGGTCGATGGCCGGCTGGAACAGTCTGGCCCACGGCAGGCGGCCATGTTGCCGATGCGCCAGTTCAAGCGCGCGCATGACGCCCGGCGCGCCGACCGAACGCCCGCCGATCTGCGCCTCACTGAATTCCATCGGCTTGCCGTCGGCGCGCAGGAACAGGTTCTCGGTAGCGCCGGCCGGAGCCGTCTCGCGGCCGTCAATGGCATGCACACGCTTGCCGTCCCAGTACATGATGAAGGCGCCACCCCCAATGCCGCTGGCCTGCGGCTCGACCAGCGTCAGCACGGCCTGCATGGCGATGGCGGCATCGATGGCCGAGCCGCCCTGGCGCAGGATGGTGCGCCCGGCCTCGGTGGCCAGCGGGTTGGCCGCGGCAGCCATGTGGCGCTGCGCATAGACCGTGGACATGCCCGGGCGATAGCCGGAAGCCACTTCCGGGGCCGACGGCATCGCGCCGGGCGGTGTTGCGGCCGACGGCGCGGCAGTCCCGCCGCCCTGGGTACCACAGGCACCTAGCAGCGCTGTCAGGGCAAGGGCCAGCGCGCCGCGCCAAGCCATCGAAGTGAGGTCAGGGTGAGCCATCCGATATCTCCTGGGGGAAGGATCGCACGATTGTAGTGGCGATCCGGGCATCCGGGAAATGCTGAAGTCAGATGGGGATGGTCAGCGCGTGGTGAAGGACCAACTAAGGTCCACCGGCTGCGACCCAAGTCGGCCGGTGACCCGCACGGAATAGCGCTGCTGGCTGGCCAACGGCGCCACCGGCGTGCAGATGGCCAGGCCGCTCGCGTCGCTGCTCAGGCCCGACGAACGGCTGTCGACCTTGATGCAGTTGACGTTGTTGCCTTGCGCATCGGTGATGACAAAGTTGTCGGCGTCGAACTGCAGCGAGGTATTGATCGCCTGCAGCAGAACCGGGTAGCCCATGGTGCTGTTCTGGTAGCCCGGTGCCGGGTTGGGGCTTTCCGTATTGACCCAGCTGACCGGCACATCGCTCTGGCCGTCGAACGGATAGGCCACCATCTGGTTATCGCTGCCGGGCTTGGACCGGTCGGCCAGGTCGATGGTCTGGTAGTAGTTGGCCGAGGTGCCGCTGCCGTTGGCACCCACCCATTCGGCATAGCCGCTGCCGGCCGAGCCGTAGCTGCCCAGCAGCGCGGCGCGGTGGAACGGCGCATCGATCAGGTTCGACACCAGCGCGTCCTTGGGCTGCATCGACAGCTGCGCATTGGCGACCGAGGTCCAGCGGTTGGCGCCCGCCACGACTTCCGCGGTGGCATCGGTCGGATAGACGGCCTGGACGCGGCCATTGGCGGTGGCGCCGGTGAAACCCGGATTGCCGCTGATTTCGTCGTGGGTCAGCGTGGCATTGGCCAGCATATAGCTCGTGTGACTCTGCGCGGTGGTATTGAGCGGGTCGCGCGATACCAGCGGCGGCAGGCCCACCTGCTCGCGGCGATAGTTGGCGTAGCACAGGCCCGCGGTACGCGGCTCACCCAGCACCCGGTAGTTGCTGACGGCGCTACCGCGCGCCGGCAGCAGCGAGATGCCGCTGCCCGCCGCAGCCGCGGGCGCCGGACCGCTGACGGTATAGCAGGCGCCGGCCGTGGTGGTGGTCGTGGAGCCCGCGGTGGATGTCTGGGACGTCGAGCCGGTCTGCCCGGAGCCGCTCGGCGCGGCGCTGGCGGAAGTACTGTCGCCGCCACCGCCACAGGCGGCAAGTGCCAGCACGGCGGCAGTACAGAGCGTGGTCAGGGCAAGCGTGGTGCGCTGCGCGCGGCGCGGCAGCTTCGGTTGGCAATCGGCAGGCAAGCGTTTCCCGGGCATCGGTCTGAGTCGTCGTGGTGGCGTTCGGCGAGAGGCAGCTGCCCGAAGGATCCACCGTGGCGGACAACCGGCGCGACAGCCCGCGCGTGCGCCGTGCAGGACGGGCTCGCGGCGGGGGCGCCGGGGGCAGAATAACCGGACGATGGTATGGGCGCCGACCCCCGGGGGTCTAGCCCGCGAACAATTGCTTACGTGTGATCCGCGCGCGCCGCACACTAGCTGGCCGTGGCCACGTCCGGCATGCCGGTGCCGAGCGAGGCCATCACCGCCATCAGCTGCTCGCGCAGCCAGCGGTTGGCGCCGTCGTTCTCGCCGCCGGCGTGCCAGTACAGGTGCAGTTCCAGCGACGGCACCTTGAACGGCAGCGACAGCACGCGGTTGGCATACGACTCATTGGCGATGCGCGCGTAGCGCAGCGGCAGCGTCGCGAGCAGGTCGGTGCAGCTGACCACGCGGCATGCGGCGGCGTAATGCTGGCAGCGCAGCCGCACGCGCCGCGTCAGGCCCATGCGGTGCAGGGCCTGGTCTTCCAGTCCGGCCCCGCGCCGGCGCGACGACACGTGCACATGTTCTGCCGCGAGGTAGCGCTCCAGCGTCAGCTCTTTTTTCACCAGCGGATGGTCGCGCCGCGCCAGCACCACCATCGGATCGGCCATGAACGGCGCATGGTGGATCGCCGGCGAGACCGGCAGCAGGATGTCGAGCGCGGCGTCCAGGGTCCCGGCCAGCAGTTCGGATTCCATCTCGCGCCGGTCGAAGCGGATCGCGGCGATCTCCACGTGCGGCGCCATCGCCGTGACGCGGCTCATCAGCGGCGGCAGCAGCGTGGATTCCAGCGCGTCGCGCATGCCGATGGTGAAGCGGCGCACGGTGTTGGTGGGATCGAAGTGCGGCGTATCCTGCAGCGTGCGCGCGAACGACTGCAGCGCACCGCGCACCTCGGCAGCCAGCGAACGCGCCAGCGGCGTGGGCGCCATGCCCTGCCCGCGCCGCTCGAACAGCGGATCGTCGAACAGCGTGCGCAGCCGGCCCAGCGCATGGCTGACCGCGGGCTGCGTCAGGTTGAGCTGACGCGCGGCTGCGGTGATGCTGCCTTCACTGTAGATGGCGTCGAACACCACGAAGAGATTGAGGTCGATGCGGGCGAGCTGCATGCTGGTGATTCTGGCACGGAATGCAGCAAATTGATACTGGCAAATCCAGAAAATTCATTTTTATAATTACCAGCTTTCAGATAGAGTGCATTCCATCGGCCCATGCCGCACTGATGCCGAGGCCTGCCCCGGCCAACGAGGCGCCGCCGCCCACCTGGCGTCCACTGATTCCGTAGCGAGGAGACCACATGGATTTCGAGTACAGCCCGAAGGTCAAGGAAATGCAGGCCAAGCTGCTGGCCTTCTTCGACCAGCATATCTATCCGAACGAAAAGCGCTTCGCCGAAGAGATCGACGCCAACCGCCGCGCCGGCAACGCCTGGGTGCCGACCAAGGTGATCGAGGAACTCAAGCCCCTGGCACGCGCGGCCGGCCTGTGGAACCTGTTCCTGCCGCGCTCGCCGCGCGCCCCGCAGGGCCTGTCGAACCTGGAATACGCCACGCTGTGCGAGATCATGGGCCGGGTGCCCTGGTCGGCCGAGGTCTTCAACTGCGCGGCCCCCGACACCGGCAACATGGAGACGCTGGAGCGCTACGCCTCCGAGGAACTGAAGGACAAGTGGCTCGAGCCGCTGCTGGCCGGCGAGATCCGCTCGGCCTTCCTGATGACCGAGCCGGCCGTGGCCTCGTCGGATGCGACCAACATCGAATGCCGCATCGAGCGCGACGGCGACCATTACGTGATCAACGGCACCAAGTGGTGGTCGTCGGGCGCCGGCGATCCGCGCTGCAAGGTCTACATCGTGATGGGCAAGACCAATCCCGATGCCGGCCGCCATGAGCAGCAGTCGATGATCGTGGTGCCGGCCGATACCCCGGGCATCACCATCAAACGCTTCCTGCCGGTATTCGGCTACGACGACGCGCCGCACGGCCACATGGAGATCGAGCTGAAGAACGTGCGCGTGCCGGCCGCGAACATCCTGCTGGGCGAAGGCCGCGGCTTCGAGATCGCGCAGGGCCGCCTCGGCCCGGGCCGCATCCACCACTGCATGCGCAGCATCGGCGTGGCCGAGCGCGCGCTGGAACTGATGTGCAAGCGCGCGCTGTCGCGCGTGGCCTTCGGCAAGCCGGTGTCCAGCCAGGGCGTGACGCAGGAGCGCATCGCCGAGGCCCGCTGCGAGATCGAGATGGCGCGCCTGCTGACGCTCAAGGCCGCGTACATGATGGACACCGTTGGCAACAAGGTGGCCAAGGCCGAGATCGCCATGATCAAGGTGATCGCCCCGAACGTGGCGCTGAAGGTGATCGACTGGGCCATCCAGGTCCACGGCGCGGCCGGCGTTTCCAGCGACTTCCCGCTGGCCAACTGGTGGGCGCACCAGCGCACGCTGCGCCTGGCCGACGGCCCGGACGAAGTGCACCGCAACGCCATCGCCAAGCTGGAGCTGGCCAAGCACATGAATATCCATCCGGACGACATCAGGATGCCGGTGGCGCGCGGTTTCTGACCGCCTGGCAATGCCGCCGGGGCTTCGTCCCTGACGGCAGCATGGAGAACGCGCAGCCTGTCTGCGCGTTTTTTTCTTCTGTGCTTAAATCGCCCGGTTCGCCACGTCAGTGACTGACGTAGCCACCACCATGATCGCAGCCAGGAGATCCTTTGCGATGATCGACGCCTACACCTGGGCCACGCCCAATGGCCACAAAGTCCACATCATGCTGGAAGAGTGCGGACTGGAGTACAAGGTCCACCCGATCAACATCGGCGCCGGCGACCAGTTCGGCGAGGATTTCCTGAAGATCAGCCCCAACAACAAGATCCCCGCCATCGTCGACCCCGACGGACCGGACGGCAAGCCGATCTCGCTGTTCGAATCGGGCGCCATCCTGCTGTACCTGGCGGGCAAGACCGGCAAGTTCCTGCCCGAGGACGTGCGCGGCAAGTACGAAGCCCTGCAATGGCTGATGTTCCAGATGGGCGGCGTTGGCCCGATGCTGGGCCAGGCGCACCACTTCCGCATCTACGCGCCCGAGAAGATCGAGTACGCGATCAACCGCTACACCAATGAAGCCAGGCGCCTGTACGGCGTGATCGACACGCAGCTGTCGAAGCACGCCTACCTGGCCGGCGAGCAATACACCATCGCCGACATCGCCACCTTCCCGTGGCTGCGCAGCTGGCAGAACCAGGGCGTGGAGCTGGACGACTACCCGTACCTGAAGCGCTGGTTCAACGAGATCGCCGAGCGCCCCGCGGTCAAGCGCGGCGTGGAAGTGCTGGCCAGCGTGCGCAAGGCGCTGCAGGACGACAAGGCACGCGAGGTGCTGTTCGGCGCCACCCAGTACAAGCGGCACTGAACGCCGCACGGCAGCCACCGGGGCGCTGGCCCCGGCTATCTGCTTACGCGCCAACGCGACACTGATGCGCCGGCCCTCAGGCCAGCGCCAGCGCATGGCGCGCGACGGCATGCCCGTCCGCGCGCCGGCCGCCGCGCGCGGCAACCCCCTGGTCCGGCTCATCGCCCGGCCCGAAGCAGCACAGCAGGCCGGTGCCCGGCAGCAGCACGTCGAGCCGGCAGGACTCATGCCGCTCCGGCGCGAAGAGCGTGCCGGGCTGCAGGAAGGCCATGTCGCCCCCGGCCCGCGCCAGCGGGCCATGCCAGTGCAGGCCGATGGCACCGCGGTAGCACAACGCCCAGCGCAGCCCGCGCGCCTGCAGCCGCTGCGCCCAGTCATCGTCCGACGGGTCGAGCCCGATGAATTCTGGACGCATCCCCTGCTGCGCTTGCCCGCCCTCCGCCTGCAACACTTCGGCCGGCAACACATGCAGGCCCTCCATGCCCTCGGGGCCATCGGCGCCGATCGCGGCAATGCCGCCCAGCGCGCAATGCCAGCCACCCGCGGGCAGCGTCACCGGCCGCGACGCTTCGGCCAGGCCTTGCGGCACCGCGCGTACCAGGATGGTGTCGACCGTCGCCTGCACCTGCATCGGCACGCCGGGGGCGGGCGCGAACAGCTCGCCCCCGCCCAGCAGCAGGCAGCCGCGCCCGGGCGACGACAGCCGCAGGCCGCCGCGCAGGCAGCCCCACCACTCATGGCAATTCGCTGAAAACTCGGGCTGGATTTCGCCGGCGCAGAGAAAGACGTAGTCGCAGGTACTGCCGAGGCCGGCAGCGGCGGCAAGCACGCGGGTGTGGAATCCGGGAATGAAGTCCGACGGCGCGTGGCGGTCGGCATGGAGGGCGCGCATCCGCGCCTCGAACAGCGTGAAGATCTGCATGGCAATCCCCCAGCAGGGCGACAGCGCGCCAGGCGCGTGTCCGCGCAGCACCGCGCACGCCTGGCAGCGTGACGCACAGCATTGCGCAATAGCCCGTTTGGCACGGCCATGCAGGCCGTCCGGTTGATGCCATCGTGCCGCGCCATATTGTCTGGCGCACCCCTTAGTTTGCGGATCGGACACCGATAGTGAGGAAGAGGATAAGTTGTCGTGGCCTCAAGGTCAAACCCTTAGCCTCAGACCACTCCGATCCATTCACGACCTCATGACTACTCGAAATCTCAGACTATTCGGATTGCATCTTGCCTGGCTACGCAAGCAACGAGGCTGGTCCCAGGAGACCCTTTCACTCGAAAGCGGACTGTCGCGCTCATACCTGAGCGGCATCGAAAGCGGCAAGCGCAACCTTGCGCTGGCCAACATCTGCAGGCTCGCCGAGACGCTCGCCGTGCCGACCTCGGAGATGCTCGACTTCAGCCGCCACGATGCCAGCCAGCTGCAGGTGGAACAGTCCCGCGCGCCCTTCGGCAACCGCCAACGGGCCGCCATCGAGGCCACCGTGCACCATATGGCGGAGCTGACCGAGCCCGAGCTGAACCTGGTGGCCGCGGTGGCACGGGCGCTGGCGGGCAAAGGCAGCTTCCGCCCTGCGCTGACCCACGCCAGCTCCGGCGCCAAAGCCGCGTCCGATGCGGATGCGGGCAACGAAGGCTAGGACGCTAGACCCCCAGCATGCCCTGCTGTTCGATAAAGCGGATCACCTCGTCCAGGCCCTGCCCGGATTTGACGCTGCCCATCACGAACGGCCGGGCGCCGCGCATCTTGCGCGCATCGCTTTCCATCACCTCCAGCGATGCGCCGACATAGGGCGCCAGGTCCGTCTTGTTGATCACCAGCAAGTCGGACTTGGTGATGCCCGGCCCGCCCTTTCTCGGAATCTTCTCACCGCCGGCCACGTCGATGACGTAGATCGTCAAATCAGAAAGTTCTGGGCTGAAGGTCGCCGCGAGGTTGTCGCCGCCGGACTCGATGAAGACCACATCGGCATCCGGAAAGCGCGCCAGCATGCGGTCGACGGCTTCCAGGTTGATCGAGGCATCCTCGCGGATCGCGGTGTGCGGACAGCCGCCGGTTTCCACACCCATGATGCGCTCCGCCGGCAGCGCGCCGGAGATCGTCAGCAGGCGCTGGTCTTCCTTGGTGTAGATGTCGTTGGTGATGGCGACCAGGTCATAGCGGTCGCGCATCGCCTTGCACAGCATTTCCAGCAGCGTGGTCTTGCCGGAGCCAACCGGGCCGCCGACGCCGACGCGCAGCGGAGGGTTCTTCTTGGTACGGGCCTGGGTCATGGTGCGGAGTCGGTTCAGGATCGGAACAGCCGGGAATACTGCGTTTCGTGGCGCGCGCAAAGCAGGCCCAGCATCGGGGAAAAGGTCGAGAGTTGCGGCGGCGTGGCGTCGGCGCGGCGCGTGGCTTCGCCGACCGCGTCGAGCACCGCGCCATGCAGGCGCCGCAGCATGTGCTGCCCCGCCACCTGGCCCAGGGGCACCGCCTTGATCGCGGCGGCGACCTGGTTCTCGGCCCAGTTGAAACAGTAGGCGGCGAGGCCGTCGCGCGCTTCGACATCCAGCGCGACGCAGGCAGCAGTGAAGGCCGTCGGCAGACATACTGGCGACAGCATCGCCAGCGTATCGCGCAGCGCCGGAGTGCCCCACTCCATCTGCGCAATCAGCTTCGCCAGCGACCAGCCCATCTGCCCGGTCTCCAGCCGCAACTCGGAAGTCTCGCGCGTGGCGTGGAACCAGTCGTTCCATGCCCGCACCTGCGCGGCGTCGCCGGTTTGCCAGCAGCGATGCAGCAGCAGCCACAGTGGCGCCTCGCATTGCGCCTGCACCTGCAGCAGGTTGTCGCGGATCCAGCGCTCGGCGGTCAGGGCATCGTGCACGCTGCCGCATTCGATTGCAGCCTCAAGGCCTTGCGAATAGCTGAAGCCGCCAATCGGCAGGGATGGCGATGCAAGGTGCAGCAGCGAGACAAGTTGGGCAAGACCGGTCATGCCACGCCATCAATGCTTGTGCCCACAGTGCTCGTCGTGGACATGTTGCGGATCACCGTGATCGTGGGGGTGCGCATGCGCGTGGCCGTGATCGTGGGCATGGTCATGCGAATGCCCGTGGTCGTGTCCATGATGCTCATGAAACACCGCCTGCGCCGCCGCATAGTCCTCCGCAAACGTCGCATCGTGCCCATGCTTGTGCCCGCCCCCATAGGCCCCCGCCTCCGGTTCGAACGGCAGCTCGGCCCGCTCGGCGCGCACGCCCAGCCGTTGCAGCATGTCGGCCAGCACCGCGTCGTATTCCAGCCGCAGGTAGTCGCGTCCGATCTCCACCGGCGTATGGCGGTTGCCGAGGTGATACGCCGCGCGCATCAGCGCATGCGGATCTTGCGCGCGCACTTCCAGCACCGCTTCAGCGGCAGCCTGGACCTCCACGAAGCTGCCGTCTTCGGCCACCAGCAGGTCGCCGCCGCGCAGCACGGTGCCGCGCGGCAGGAACAGCGCGGCCTCGTCGCCGTTGTCGAGCACCGCGCGCAGGCGGCTCTTGCTGCGCTCGGCGAAGGGCAGGACCAGCTTGGGCGCGCGGAGCACCAGCACGGGTGCGATGCCGTGCGGGGCGCTCAGGAGTTTGTCGATCTTCAGCATGGGCGATCCGGGGCGCTGGCCCCGGCCAGTCAGAACAGGAAATAGCGCTGCGCCATGGGCAGCTCGGTGGCGGGCTCGCAGGTCAGCAACTGGCCGTCGGCAACGACCTGGTAGGTCTCCGGGTCGACCGTGACATGCGGTTGCCAGTCATTGTGCACCATGTCGCGCTTGCTCACCGTGCGCGTGCCGCGCACCGCCGACAGCGTCTTGGCCAGCCCGTAGCGCTCGCCAATGCCTGCGGCCAGCGCTGCCTGCGACACAAAGGTCAGCGACGAGCGGTGCAGCGCTCCGCCGGCGGACGCGAACATCGGCCGGTAGTGCACCGGCTGCGGTGTCGGGATCGACGCATTGGGGTCGCCCATCGCCGCCGCGGCGATCATCCCGCCCTTCAGGATCAGGCTGGGCTTGACGCCGAAGAACGCCGGGCGCCACAGCACCAGGTCGGCCCACTTGCCCACTTCGACCGAGCCCACTTCATGGGCGATGCCGTGCGTCAGCGCCGGGTTGATGGTGTACTTGGCGACATAGCGCTTGACGCGGAAATTGTCATGTCCGCCGCGCGCATCATTGGGATCGCCCGGCAGCTTGCCGCGCTGCGCCGCCATCTTGTGCGCGGTCTGCCAGGTGCGGATGATGACCTCGCCCACGCGCCCCATCGCCTGCGAGTCGCTGGAGATCATCGAGAACGCGCCCAGGTCGTGCAGGATGTCCTCGGCGGCGATGGTCTCGCGGCGGATGCGGCTTTCGGCGAAGGCGATGTCCTCGGCGATCGACGGGTCGAGGTGGTGGCACACCATCAGCATGTCGAGGTGCTCGTCCAGCGTGTTGACCGTGTACGGGCGCGTCGGGTTGGTCGACGACGGCAGCACGTTGGCCTCGCCGCACACCTTGATGATGTCGGGCGCATGGCCGCCGCCCGCGCCTTCGGTGTGATAGGTATGGATGGTGCGGCCCTTGAAGGCGGCGATGGTCGCCTCGACAAAGCCGGCCTCGTTGAGCGTGTCGGTGTGGATCGCCACCTGGGTGTCGGTCGCGTCCGCCACCGACAGGCAGGTATCGATCGCCGCCGGCGTCGTGCCCCAGTCCTCGTGCAGCTTCAGGCCGATGGCGCCGGCTTCCACCTGCTCGAGGATCGGCCCCTGCCGGCTGGCGTTGCCCTTGCCCAGCAGGCCGATATTCATCGGGTAGGCATCGGCCGCCTGCAGCATGCGCTCCATGTACCACGGGCCCGGCGTCACGGTGGTGGCAAAGGTGCCGGTGGCCGGCCCGGTGCCGCCGCCGATCATGGTGGTGACGCCGCTCATCAGCGCTTCTTCGATCTGCTGCGGGCAGATAAAGTGGATATGGCTGTCGATGCCGCCGGCGGTGACGATCATGCCCTCGCCCGCGATCACCTCGGTGCCCGGCCCGACCACGATGGTCACGCCCGGCTGGATATCCGGGTTGCCGGCCTTGCCGATCGCCGCGATGCGCCCGCCTTTCAGGCCGATATCGGCCTTGACGATGCCCCAGTGATCAACGATCAGCGCATTGGTGATGACGGTGTCGACGCAGTCCTTCGCCATGCGCTGGCTCTGCCCCATGCCGTCGCGGATCACCTTGCCGCCGCCGAACTTCACTTCCTCGCCATAGATGGTGAAGTCCTTCTCGACTTCGATGATGAGCCCGGTATCGGCCAGCCGCAGGCGGTCGCCGGTGGTCGGGCCGAACATCTCGGCATAAGCCTGCCTGGAGATCTTTGCCATCACAGCGCTCCCATGATCTTGCCGTTGAAGCCGTAGACGATGCGGTCCCCGTCCAGCGCCACCAGTTCCACCGTGCGCGTCTGGCCTGGCTCGAAGCGCACCGCGGTGCCGGCGGCAATGTTGAGCCGGAAGCCGCGCGCGGCCTCGCGGTCGAAGGCAAGCGCGGTATTGGTCTCGTAGAAATGGAAGTGCGAGCCGACCTGGATCGGCCGGTCGCCGGTATTGGCCACCGTCACGCTGACCGTGGCGCGGCCGGCATTCAGTTCGATCTCGCCATCGGCGGGCATCAGTTCCCCGGGGATCATGGCGGTCCTCCTCAGGCTACCAGCAGTCCGGCGCCATACAGCGCCACGCCCGCACCCGCCACGCGTGCCAGCCAGCCGGCGTGGCGGCGCAGCAGCGTGCCGGCGCCGATGCCCAGCAGGTGCAGCGCCATGGTGGCGGCGGCAAACCCGCCCACATAGGCCAGCACCGCCGGCAGCGCACCCGCGGTGGCGGGCAGTTCCGCACCGTGGGCATAACCGTGGAAGACGGCAAAGCCGCCGACCAGCAGGGTGCCGGCCCACGCCGGCAGCTTCGCGCGCAGCGCCAGCAGCAGTCCGATCACCAGCAAGGAAGCGGCGATCATCGGCTCGACCGCAGGCAGCGCCACCCCGGACAGCCCCAGCGCCGCGCCCACCAGCATCAGCGCCACGAAGGCCAGCGGCAGGCGCATCGTATCGGCGGCCGAGCGGGCAATCAGCGCGCTCCACACGCCCACCGCCGCCATCGCCAGCAAGTGGTCGGCGCCGGTGAACGGGTGCGCCAGGCCGGCCCACAGGCTGGCACTGACGGTGGCGGCATCGTGGCCGGGATGGGCCAAGGCCGCGCCGGCGGCAACGGTCAGGGAAGTGCCCAGGGCAAGGCGCAGGCAAGCGGTACGGTTCATGTCGGCTCTCGGGTTGATCTTGTTATCGGTGCAGAATCGGGATCGATCGTGTTCAGACAATGGGATGGTGGACAGTCACCAGCTTGGTACCGTCAGGGAACGTGGCCTCGACCTGGATCTCGGGGATCATCTCGGCCACGCCGTCCATCACGTCCTCTCGGCCCAGCACGGTGGTGCCTTCGTGCATCAGTTCGGCCACGGTGCGGCCGTCGCGCGCGCCCTCCATGATGGCGGCGGTGATCAGCGCCACCGCTTCCGGGTAATTGAGCTTGAGCCCGCGTGCCTTGCGCCGTTCGGCCAGCAGCGCGGCGGTGAAGATCAGCAGCTTGTCTTTCTCTCGCGGCGTCAGTTCCATGTTCTGTTCCTGGTTCTTGTATTCGTTGTCTGTTCGCAACCTACGTAGCCCACAAGCGCAGCGGACGCGCCGCGACACCGTGCACCGGCATGCGCAGCGCCTGCCAGCTGTCGACCATGACGTGGCGCACGGCTTCCATCTGCCGGCCCAGCACGCGCAGCAGCAGCATCGACTGGCCGTTGGCGGCCAGGCAGGTCACGCCGGCGCGCAGCTCGGGCGTATAGGGCAGCCGTTCGGCGAGCGATTCGGCCAGCTCCTGCGTGGCGCCCTCGCCCACTGCCCACAGCGTGCCGTGCACGTTGAGCCCATCGAGCCCGCCCACCGCGGTGCGCAGCGGCGACGTCGCCTCAAGATGCGATTGCTCGATCCACAGCGCGCGCTCGCTGGCGCCGATGCGCGTATCCAGCCACAGCGCACCGCTGGCCCACTGCTCTCCGGACGCCTGGCGCCCCAGCACCACGGCATCCCAGCCGATCGCGCTGCCACCCGGCGCCACGTCGAGCACCGTCGAGATGCGGGCGCGCGCATCGTCGAAGACGATGTTCTCCTGCGGCAGCCAGTCCAGCCGCGCGCCCGCGCCGACCGTCAGGCGCACGTGCTGGGCTGCCTCGCGGCCGAGCGACTTGTACCACTTGGTGGCGCCCGGCGTGGCCAGCACGGCGTGCGCGCCAGCCTCCACGGTCACGTCGATGTCCAGGCTGTCGCCGCCCGCCACGCCAGCCGGTGGATGCAGGATCACCGCGTGGCAGATGCCGCCTTCCGGATACAGCGGCTTCTGCACCAGCAACGGCCCCTGGTGGCGCCGCTCGGTCAGCGCGGTGCGTTCGCCGCGCTGCGCAAAGCGCAGCCGCAGGGTGGCCTGCCATGCGGCGGGCACGGCAAGGGCAGAAGGGAAATCGGGATGGCGCATGGCAGGGAAAGCCGGCGGAGGGGGGCGCGCGATGGCGGTCGTTGCAGGCAATCATAGCGCGCCGCCCGCCTGGGCGGAAGCAGCGTGTTACCGACAAGTTCCGGCCTCGCGGCTGGCCTGCCTTACACGGCGATCAGCTCCCGCACGCCGTCCTGCTCCATGCTGGCGCCGGCACCCCGTGCCACCACTTCGCCGCGGCTCATCACCACGTAGTGGTCGGCAATATGCCGCGCGAACTCGTAGTACTGCTCGACCAGCAGCACCGTCATGCCAAACTCGTCGACCAGCAGCCGCAGCGCCCGGCCGATGTCCTGGATGATGGAAGGCTGGATGCCCTCGGTGGGCTCGTCCAGGATCAGCAGGCCCGGTTCGCTCATCAGCGCACGGCCGATCGCCAGTTGCTGCTGCTGGCCGCCGGACAGGTCGCCGCCGCGGCGCAGGCGCATGGTGCGCAGCACCGGGAACAGCTGGTAGATCCGGTCCGGCACGCCGGACGGCCGCGCCCGGCTGGCCGCGCCGATCAGCAGGTTTTCTTCGACCGTCAGGCGCGGGAAGATCTCCCGGCCCTGCGGCACATAGGCCAGGCCGGCGGACACGCGCTCATACGGCGCCTTCTTCTCCAGCGCCTGCCCGGCCCACTGGATGCTGCCGCTGCGCGTGGGCACCACGCCCATCAGGCACTTGAGCAGCGTGCTCTTGCCCACGCCGTTGCGGCCCAGCAGCGTGGTCAGCTTGCCGGCGGGCACCTCGAAGCTGACATCGCGCAGGATATGGCTGCCGCCGTAGAACTGGTTCAGTGCATTGACCTGCAGCATGCTTATCTTCCCAGGTAGGATTCGATCACGCGCTCGTCGCGCTTGACGCTGTCGAGCGTGCCTTCGGCCAGCACGCTGCCCTCCGCCAGCACCGTGACCTGGCCGGCGTCTCCGGCTAGGGCGGCGACGAACTCCATGTCGTGCTCGACCACCATCATCGAGCAGCTCCCGCGCAGGCCGTTGAGCAGCGCCGCCAGCTGCATGGTCTCTTCGTCGGTCATGCCGGCGACCGGCTCGTCCAGCAACAGCAGCTGCGGCTGCTGCATCAGCAGCATGCCGATCTCCAGCCGCTGCTTCTGCCCGTGCGACAGCAGCCCGGCGGGCCGGTAGGCCTCGGCCTCCAGCCCGGTCAGCGCCAGCGTTTCCTCGATGCGGCGATGGCCATCGCCGGTCAGCCGCGCACGCAGCGACGACCACCAGCGCTTGTCGGCCTTCATCGCCAGCTCCAGGTTCTCCCACACCGCGTGCTGCTCGAACACGGTCGGCTTCTGGAACTTGCGGCCGATGCCCACCTGCGCGATGCGCGGCTCGGTCATCCGCATCAGGTCGATGGTCTGGCCCAGGAACACGCGCCCGCTGACATTGGCGTTGCGCGGCCCGGTCTTGCCGGTGATGACATCCATCATGGTGGTCTTGCCGGCGCCGTTGGGGCCGATCACGCAGCGCAGCTCGCCATGGTCGATCGACAAGGTCAGCTTGTTGAGCGCGCGGAAGCCGTCGAACTGCACGGTCAGGTCTTCCAGGTACAGGATCGGCCCGTGCGAGACATCGATGGTGCCGGGCTCGACGATGCGGCCCAGACCGGTGGCGTCACCGCTTTCGGCCTGGCCGTGCTGGAGTGCGGCATTCATGCTTTGCCTCCGGTGCGGCCCGCCACGGCAGGCGCGGAAACGGGCTCTGCTGGTTGCGGCGCGGCGGGTGCGCGCCGTTCACGCAGACGCTGCCAGAGGCCGGTGACGCCATCGGGCAGGTAGAGCGTCACCAGCACGAACATCGCGCCCAGCAGGAACAGCCAGTACTCGGCGAAATGCGCAGTGAACAGAGTCTTGGCGCCATTGACCAGGAACGCGCCAATGACCGGCCCGATCAGCGTGCCGCGCCCACCCACCGCAACCCACACCGCCATCTCGATCGAGTTGCCGGGCGACATCTCTCCGGGGTTGATAATGCCCACCTGCGGCACGTACAGCGCTCCCGCAATCCCGCACAGCACCGCCGAGAAGGTCCACACGAACAGCTTGTAGCCCAGCGGGTTGTAGCCGGAGAACATCACGCGCATCTCGGCATCGCGCACCGCGGTAACCACCCGGCCGAGCTTGGAGGTCACGATGTAGCGGCAGGCGATGAAGCCCGCCAGCAGCGCCAGGAAGGTCAGCACGAACAGCGCCGCGCGCGTCTGCGGCGCGGCGATGGCAAAGCCCGCGATGCGCTTGAAATCGGTGAAGCCGTTGTTGCCGCCGAAGCCGGTCTCGTTGCGGAAGAACAGCAGCATCGCCGCATACGTCATCGCCTGCGTGATGATCGACAGGTACACGCCCTTGATGCGCGAGCGGAAGGCAAAGAAGCCGAACAGCCACGCCAGCACGCCCGGCACCAGCACCACCAGCAGCAGCGCATAGCCGAGGTGCTCGGTGCCATGCCAGAACCACGGCAGCTCCTTCCAGTCCAGGAACACCATGAAGTCCGGCAGGTCGCTCTTGTAGACGCCTTCGCGTCCGATCGCCCGCATCAGGTACATGCCCATGGCATAGCCGCCCAGCGCGAAGAACAGCCCGTGGCCCAGGCTCAGGATGCCGCAGTAGCCCCACACCAGGTCCAGCGCGATCGCCGCCAGCGCAAAGCACATGATCTTGCCGACCAGCGTCAGCGCATAGGCCGACAGGTGCAGCGGATGGCCCTCGGGCAGCACCAGCGCGCACACCGGCACGCCGATGGCGACGATCACCGCCAGCGCCACCAGCGCCAGCCAGCCGCGCCGCGAAAACAGCGCCTGGCGTTCCGGCACCGCAAGCCGGAACGGCGTTCCCGGAGAATTCGATTGAAATTGCTGCATCATGCCTCCGCGCTGCGCCCCTTGAGCGCGAACAGTCCCTGCGGCCGCTTCTGGATAAACAGCACGATCAGCACCAGGACGAAGATCTTGGCCAGCACCGCGCCATAGAACGGCTCGATGAACTTATTGATGATGCCCAGCCCGAAGGCGCCGACGATGGTGCCCGCCAGCTGCCCGACACCGCCCAGCACCACCACCATGAAGGAATCGATGATGTAGGCCTGGCCCAGGTCCGGGC
Source organism: Cupriavidus sp. LA-1 (assembly GCF_055385985.1). Classification (NCBI taxonomy): domain Bacteria; kingdom Pseudomonadati; phylum Pseudomonadota; class Betaproteobacteria; order Burkholderiales; family Burkholderiaceae; genus Cupriavidus; species Cupriavidus sp. LA-1. Next base: position 2,800,664 of record NZ_AP031387.1, read on the forward strand.
CGACATTGCCGATCTGCGACAGCGCGCAGCCGCCCAGCCCGGCAATGCCGGCGCCAAAGGCAAAGGCGTAGCTGTCGACCTTCCAGGTGCGCACGCCGACGCAGGCCGCCATGGTGCGGTTCTGCGTGGTGGCGCGCACGAACAGCCCCAGCCGGGTGCGGTTCAGTACCGCCCACGCCACCGCCACCACCGCCAGCGCGAACAGGATGATGACGATGCGGTTGTACGGGATCACCAGGCCCGGCATCCATTCGATGCCGCCGCTCATCCACGCCGGGTTGGCCACTTCGACGTTCTGCGCGCCGAACAGCGTGCGCACCGCCTGCATCAGCAACAGGCTCACGCCGAAGGTCGCCAGCAGCGTTTCCAGCGGACGGCCATACAGGTGGCGCAGCACCAGCCGCTCCAGCACGAAGCCGACCACCGCGGCCGCCAGGAACGACGCCGGCAGCGCCGCCGGCAGGTACCAGTCGAACGCACCCGGTGCATAGGCGCGGAACAGCGACTGCACCACATAGGTGGCATAGGCGCCGATCATCAGGAATTCACCGTGCGCCATGTTGATGACGCCGATCAGGCCATAGGTGATGGCCAGCCCGAGCGCGGCCAGCAGCAGCACGCTGCCCAGGCTCAGGCCGGCGAACAGGTTGCCGACCAGCTCGGCGCGGCGCTGGTCGCCGCGCAGCGTATCCAGCGCCTGCTGCGCGGCCAGGCGCACGTCGGCGTCGGGCTCGCGGTAGTGGCCGGCGCTGTCGCGCTCCATCAGCGGCGCCAGCTTCTGGCGGCTCTGCGGGTTGCTGTCGCTGCCGAGGATGCGGATCGCTTCAAGACGGGCATCATGCGCGGCACGGTCGCCGGCGGCGGCCGGCTCGGCCAGCACCAGGTTGGCCCAGATCACGTTCAGGCTGGTGCGCAGGCCGGCATCGGCCTCGTTCTTGCGGGCACCTTCGACCGCCGCGCGCGAGGCGCTCTCGGGCTGGTCGCGCAGCGTGGCGATCGCCTGCGCGCGCACCGCAATATCGGGCGACTGCAGCAGCAGGCTGCTGGCGGCACTGTCGACCAGCGCGCGCAGGCTGTTGTTCAGGGTCAGGGATGCGAGCTCGTCGGCCTTCACCGCAACGGGCTTGCCGGTGACGGCATCGACCGTCTTGTCGCCCTCCTGGCGCACCATGCCGACCGACGGCGCGTATTGCAGCGCATCGTCCTGCAGGGCCTTCAGGATCGGGCCGGCCTGCTCGGGCGGGGCCTTGGCCAGCGCGCTCAGGGCCGCGGTCTTGGCATCGAAATCGTCTTCGGCCAGCGGCTTCAGGTCGGCCTGCGTCAGCGCCGTGGCCCACGGCGCCGCGGCCAGCAGAAGCGCTGCCAGAAGGCCGCGCAGCCAGGGCATGGCGGTAAGGGATAAGGGGTAGCGCATAGGGGCTGGCGAGTGGCGGATGATGGCGGGCCGGGTGTTGGCTCCCCTCTCCCGCAAGCGAGAGAGGGGAGCCAAACCGGAAGAACGTGGCCGGGCTTACATCACCTTGTCCGGCTTGCCCTCGTTGCCCGCGATGTACGGGCTCCACGGTTGCGCGCGCACGGCCTTCGGTGTCTTCCAGACCACCGTGAACTGGCCGTCGCCCTTCACTTCGCCGATCATCACCGGCTTGTACAGGTGGTGGTTCTCGCCCATGGTCAGCGTGAAGCCATCCGGTGCCTTGAAGGTCTGCCCGTACATGGCGGCGCGCACCTTGTCGGTGTCCGTCGTGCCCGCCTTCTTCACGGCCTGCGCCCACATATGGATGCCCACGTAGGTGGCTTCCATCGGGTCGTTGGTCACGCGCTTGTCGCCGCCGGGCAGGTTGTTGGCCTTGACCCAGGCCGCCCACTGCTTCTTGAAGGCTTCGTTCTCGGGGTTCTTGACCGACATGAAGTAGTTCCAGGCAGCCAGGTGGCCCACCAGCGGCTTGGTGTCGATGCCGCGCAGCTCCTCCTCACCCACCGAGAACGCCACCACCGGCACATCCTTGGCCTTCAGCCCGGCATTGCCCAGTTCCTTGTAGAACGGCACGTTGGAGTCGCCGTTGATGGTGGAGATCACCGCGGTCTTGCCGCCCTGCGAGAACTTCTTGATATTGGCGACGATGGTCTGGTAGTCGCTGTGGCCAAACGGGGTGTAGACCTCTTCGATGTCCTTGTCGGCGACGCCCTTGCTCTTCAGGAAAGCGCGCAGGATCTTGTTGGTGGTGCGCGGGTAGACATAGTCCGTGCCCAGCAGGAAGAAGCGCTTGGCGCCGCCGCCTTCCTTGCTCATCAGGTATTCCACCGCCGGGATTGCCTGCTGGTTGGGTGCCGCACCGGTGTAGAAGACGTTCTTCGACATCTCCTCGCCTTCGTACTGCACCGGATAGAACAGCAGCGAGTTCAGTTCCTCATAGACCGGCAGCACCGACTTGCGCGACACCGAAGTCCAGCAGCCGAAGGTCACCGCGACCTTGTCCTTGCTGACCAGCTGGCGCGCCTTCTCGGCAAACAGCGGCCAGTTCGATGCCGGGTCCACCACCACCGGCTCCAGCTTGCGCCCCAGCACGCCGCCGCTCTTGTTGATCTCGTCGATGGTCATCAGGGCCACGTCTTTCAGCGACGTCTCCGAAATGGCCATGGTGCCCGACAGCGAATGCAGGATGCCGACCTTGATCGGCTCCTTGGACTGCGCCAGCGCCAGCGGGCTGGTACCGATCATCGCCGCGGCGGCTATCGCCGACAGCTTCAGCATGTCACGTCGTTGCATTTTGCAGCTCCCGTTTGTCGTGTTGGTCAGGGACTACGCTCCCCGGAGGATGCTTCTGCAACTAGCGTGCCATGGCGTGTCGCCGGCCCGCGCAAGGCCACAGGCAGCATGGCTGGGCAAACCCGGCCCGCGGACCGTGCGCGCACCAGGGCCGTGCACGAAGGATTCGCACTGCAACTGTGCGCACGGGGGAATTGGGGCGATCGCGGTGCATCGCGCCCGGGAACGGGGTGCTGTCTGCTCCATCGTGGCGCCCCCGCCCCCGCGGAGACGGCGGTCGCCTCAGGAGATTAAGTAGCTGCTTAACCCAGGGTTCGAATGCATGTAAATCAGTACATTCAGCGATTAAGGTTACTGCTCCAGAGGATTACGGTGCACATTGGCCGGCGTCCATTCCTGCGCGACGCGGCCGTGCATTTCCCGGGCCCACAATAAAAAGGAAACCATGCCGTACACTGCCGACCCCAACGCTTCACGCGCTGACTCGCAACCGCCACGCCAGCCCCTGCCGCATTCGACACATCACCTGGCCAAGCTGGCGCTGGCAGTGCTCACCCTGACGCTGGGCGCCTGCGGCGGCGGCGACGATCCGCCGGTCCAGCCGCTGGCCACGACCGCCGCTGGCTGCGAACTGGACGGCACCACCGGCGGCGAAGCCGTGGTGCTGCCGGGCGATCCCAACGCGCCGGAGCAGGCCACCGGCTATGCGCCCAAGTCCACCGTCTACAGCAAGACCTATATGGCGGTGACCAACAACCCGGTATCCACCAAGGCAGCCTGCGATGTGCTGAAGGCCGGCGGCACCGCGGTGGATGCCGCGGTGGCCGCGCAGATGGTGCTGAACCTGGTGGAACCGCAATCGTCCGGCATTGGCGGCGGCACCTTCATCATGTACTACGACGCCGCGACCAAGCAGGTCACGGCCTATGACGGGCGCGAGATGGCCCCTGCAGGCGCCGACGAGAACTACCTGCGCTGGAAGTCCGCGACCGACCAGACCACGCCCGCCCCCACCGCCATACGCAGCGGCCGCTCCATCGGCACGCCCGGCACGCTGCGGGTGCTGGAGCTGGCCCACGGCGAGCACGGCAAGACCGCGTGGAAGGACCTGTTCACGCCCGCAATCAAGCTGGCCACCGACGGCTTCGCGATTCCGCCGCGCATGGCCGCCGCGATCACCGGTGCCGCGACCGTTGCCAACATCAAGCGCGACCCCGAGATGGCCGCCTACTTCCTGAATGCCGACGGCACGCCGCGCGCGGTCAACACCATCATCAAGAATCCCGCGCTGGCCAGTGTGTTCACCGCCGTTGCCGCCGGCGGCGCGGATGCGTTCTACAAGAACGGCCCGATCGCGCAGGCCATCGTCGACAAGATCCAGACCACCTACGACGGCAACACCACGCCCGGCGTGACCACGCTGAGCGACCTGGCCAACTACCAGGCCAAGTCGCGCAAGCCGGTCTGCACCACCTATCGCCAGTACGAGGTGTGCGGCATGCCGCCGCCGTCGTCGGGCGGCATCGCGGTGGCGCAGATCCTGGGCATCGTCGAGAACTACGAGATGTCGCGCTATGCGCCCACGCTGGTGGACAAGAACGGCGGCCGCCCCAGCGTGCTGGGCGCGCACCTGCTTGGCGAAGCTGGCCACCTGGCCTATGCCGACCGCAACAAGTACGTGGCCGACACCGACTTCATCGGCCTGCCGGGCGGAAGCTGGGAAAGCATGGTGAACAAGCCCTACCTGCGCCAGCGCGCCGACCTGATCAGCACGGTCGGCGTGATGACCACGCCGGTGGCGGCGGGCAACCTGGGCAGCGTGCCGCTGGCACCTTCCTCGGTGGACGAGCACGGCACCACCCACCTGTCGCTGCATGACAAGTACGGCAACGTGGTGTCGATGACCACCACCGTCGAGTCGGGCCTGGGCTCGTACCACATGACCAACGGCTTCCTGCTCAACAACCAGCTGACCGACTTCAATGCCGATCCCGCCCCCGGCGGCGTGCTGGTGGCCAACCGCCTGCAGCCGGGCAAGCGCCCGCGCAGCTCGATGGCGCCGACGCTGGTGTTCAAGCGCAATGCCGACGGCTCGCGCGGGGACTTCTACATGACCACCGGTTCGCCGGGCGGCGCCACCATCATCCAGTACGTGGCCAAGACCCTGGTGGCATCGCTGGACTGGGGCATGGACGCACAGCAGGCGGTGTCGATGATCGACTTCGGCGGCTCCAACGGCGCCGGCTCAGCCATGATCGTCGGCGGCGAACATCCCAATGTCGATACCAGCACGCCGGCCGGCGGCCAGCCGGGCGACAACGACCCGCTGGTCAAGGGCCTGCGCAACCTGGGGCACACCGTGAACATCGCGGCACAGTCCAGCGGCCTGAGCGCGATCATCCGCACCACCGTCGGCAGCTCGACCACGCTGGTCGGCGGCGCCGATCCGCGCCGCGAAGGCGTGGTGCTGGGGGATACGTTCAAGCCGTGAACCGGCCAGTTGGCGCACTAATGAAAAAGGGGCCCCGCGCGGGGCCCCTTTTTTGATGCCAGGACGCCGGGTCCTTACATCACCATCATGTTGGCGTTCAGGTTGTGCATGATCCACAGCGAACCCGCCACCACGATCACCAGGATCAGTGCCGTGAACAGCAGCGCGATCACGTTGCTGCGCTGCCCGGACGACGAGTCCAGGTGCAGGAAGTACTTCAGGTGGACCAGCATCTGGGCCACGGCCATGCCGAGGATGATCCAGAGCATGGTGCCCTTGTCCATGGTGCCGTCCATCACGATCTTGAACGGGATCACCGTCAGGATCACGGCCAGGATGAAGCCGATCGCGTACGACTTGAAGCTGGCGTGGCCGCCGGCGTGGCTGTCGTGCGCGTCATGCGCGTGCGAGTCGTGGGCGCCGTGCGCCGCCGGAGCGTTGTGTTGTGCCATCACAGATGTCCCATCAGGTAGACCACGGTAAACACGCCGATCCAGACCACGTCCAGGAAGTGCCAGAACAGCGACAGGCAGGTCAGGCGCTTGGTCAGGGTCGGGGTGATGCCCTTCTTCGACAGTTGCCACATCAGCACGATCATCCACAGCATGCCGCTGGCAACGTGCAGGCCGTGGGTGCCGACCAGGGTGAAGAACGACGACAGGAACGCGCTGCGGCCCGGGCCGGCGCCTTCGGCGATCAGGTGATGGAACTCGTTGATTTCCATCGCCATGAAACCCGCGCCCAGCAGGAACGTGATGCCAAGCCACACCATCACGCGGCTCAGGCTGCGGTTCTGCAGCGAGATCATCGCCATGCCGTACGTGATCGAGGAGAACAGCAGGATGAAGGTCTCCACCAGCACGTAGTTGAGCTCGAACAGCTCCTTCGCCGACGGGCCGCCTGCCAGTTCGCCGCGCAGCACGGCAAAGGCCGCGAACAGTCCGGCGAAGATGATGCAGTCGCTCATCAGGTAGATCCAGAAGCCATACACCGTATTGGCACTGGTATCGTGGTGCGCATGGTCATGGCCATGGGCGTCGGCGTGGGCCGGCGCGCCGGCCTGCGCGGGGATGCGGTCTAGGACTTGAGTCGACATGGTTCTCAGGCTTGCGAAGCAATGCGCTGCAGATGGCGCGTTTCGATCTGCTCGACCTCGGTGGCCGGCACGTAATAGTCGATATGGTCGTCGTTGCTGCGGTGGATGAACGCCCAGATCATGCCCACCAGGCCAACCACGACCAGCCACCAGATATGCCAGGTCAGGGCAAAGCCGAACACCAGGCTGAACGCGCCGATGATGAAGCCCGCGCCCGTGTTCCTGGGCATGTGGATCTTCTCGTAGCCTTCGGTCGGCACGGTCTCGCCACGGGCCTTCATGTCGGCGAACGCGTCCAGGTCACGCACCACCGGGGTGTGCGCGAAGTTGTAGAACGGCGGCGGCGACGAGGTGGCCCACTCCAGGGTACGGCCGCCCCACGGGTCGCCGGTCACGTCGGCCAGCTTCTTGCGGTCGCGGATCGACACGACGATCTGCAGCACCTGGAAGAAGATGCCCAGCGCCACGAACACCACGCCGACCACGGCCAGGTACAGCCACGGCGTCCAGGCCGGGTTGTCGGTGTGGTTCAGGCGGCGGGTCATGCCCATCAGGCCCAGCACGTACAGCGGCATGAAGGCGAAGTAGAAGCCGACCAGCCAGCACCAGAAGGCGCACTTGCCCAGGCGCTCGTTCAGCGTGAAGCCGAACGCCTTCGGCCACCAGTAGGTGATGCCGGCCAGGTAGCCGAACAGCACGCCGCCGATGATCACGTTGTGGAAGTGGGCGATCAGGAACAGGCTGTTGTGCAGCACGAAGTCAGCCGCCGGCACGGCCATCAGCACGCCGGTCATGCCGCCGATCACGAAGGTGACCATGAAGCCCAGGGTCCACAGCACCGGCGAGGTCAGCTGCACGCGGCCGCGGTACATGGTGAACAGCCAGTTGAAGATCTTCACCCCGGTCGGGATGGAGATGATCATGGTGGTGATGCCGAAGAACGCGTTGACGTTGGCGCCCGAACCCATCGTGAAGAAGTGGTGCAGCCACACGACGAACGACAGCACCATGATGGCGGCGGTCGCGTACACCATGCCCTTGTAGCCGAACAGCTTCTTGCCCGAGAAGGTCGAGATGATTTCCGAGAAGATGCCGAACGCCGGCAGGATCAGGATGTACACCTCAGGGTGGCCCCAGATCCAGATCAGGTTCACGTACATCATGGCGTTGCCGCCACCGTCGTTCGTGAAGAAGTGCATGCCGAGGTAGCGGTCCAGGCTCAGCAGCGCCAGGGTCACGGTCAGCACCGGGAAGGCAGCCACGATCAGCACGTTGGTGCACAGGGCGGTCCAGGTGAACACCGGCATGCGCATCAGCGTCATGCCAGGCGCGCGCATGCGCAGGATCGTCACCAGGAAGTTCACGCCGGTCAGCAAGGTGCCCAGGCCTGAGATCTGCAAGCTCCAGAGGTAGTAGTCCACCCCTACCCCCGGGCTGTAGTCCAGCCCCGACAGCGGCGGGTAGGCCAGCCAGCCGGTCCTGGCGAACTCGCCGACGCCCAGCGAGACGTTGACCAGCATGGCGCCCGACACGAACAGCCAGAACGACAGCGTGTTGAGGAACGGGAAGGCCACGTCGCGCGCGCCGATCTGCAGCGGCACGACCAGGTTCATCAGGCCGGTCATCAGCGGCATGGCCACGAAGAAGATCATGATCACGCCGTGGGCGGTGAAGATCTGGTCGTAGTGCTCGGGCGGCAGCACGCCGGTCGCGCCATTGGTGGCGAGCGCCAGCTGGGCGCGCATCATGACCGCGTCGGAAAAGCCGCGCAGCAGCATGACCAGGGCGACCAGGCAGTACATCACGCCGATCTTCTTGTGGTCGACCGAGGTGATCCACTCGCTCCAGAGGTAGCCCCACTTCTTGAAATACGTGATCGCGCCCAGCAGCGCGGCGCCGCCCAGGGCGACGCCGGCCAGAACGACCATGATGATCGGCTCATGAAACGGAATCGCCGACAAACTCAACTTGCCAAACATCATTGCTCCCAGGATTACGCGCCCGCCGGCTTGGCCGGCGTGGTCATCGACAGCTGCTCTTCACCGACGGTGTTGCGCGACGTGCAGATCGGGCCGCCCTTGAACCCGTCAGCGGCCAGTGCGGCGCCGCTGTGGCCCATGTACTTGTGCAGGACGTTGTGGAACAGCTGGTCTTCCACCTTGCCGTAGTACGTGACCGGCTCCTGCTCGCTGGGTTGTGCCAGCGTCTTGTAGCCGTCAACGCCAAGTTCGGTGGACGAGGCGCGAACCTTGGCGACCCACTGGTCGAACTCGTAGTTCGACATGGCCATCGCCTTGAACTTCATGCCCGAGAAGCCGCCGCCGCTGTAGTTGGCGGACACGCCGTCATAGGTGCCGGCATGGTTGGCGATCAGGTGCAGCTTGGTCTCCATCCCTGCCATGGCGTACACCTGGCTGCCCAGTTGCGGGATGAAGAACGAATTCATGATCGCATCCGAGGTGATCTTGAAGTTCACCGGGGTGTCGACCGGGAAAGCGATCTGGTTGACCGTGGCAATCTTCAGTTCCGGATAGATGAACAGCCACTTCCAGTTCAGCGCCACCACCTCGACGGTGACCGGCTTCTTGCTGGATTCGAGCGGCTTGTACGGGTCCAGGTCGTGCGAGGACTTCCAGGTGATGATGCCCAGCGCGACGATGATCAGGCAGGGGATCAGCCACACCACCACTTCGATCGCGGTGGAGTGCGACCAGTCGGGTTCATAGCGTGCCGAGGTATTGCCGGCGCGGTACTTCCAGGCAAACACCAGCGTCAGGACGATCACCGGCACCACCACCAGCAGCATCAGCCAGGTGGCAATCAGGATGATGCCTTTGATGTCGACGCCGACCTGCCCTTTCGGGTCGAGCAGCGTCAGGTTGCAGCCGGCGAGCAGGAGCAGGCCAAGGCAAGGCAGGAACCGCGTCCACCGCGGCAGTATGGGTTTCTTCATGTCACGACTGGTTTGGTTACACCGCGCTTCGGGCAAAAGCGTGGCTAAACCGCCTGATGCTCGCGCAAGAGGCGTGGGGCTGAGGGAAAACCGGAAGGACGTGTCCTTAGCTGGCGTTGCGGTCTGGCGGCGAATCGAGCGCCGGGGGACCATGCGGCCTTGCAACGCCATGAACACGGAAGGACAACTGACTGCGCGCGCTGCTGGCCCTGTGGGACCTTGCCGGCGCTGCGGCACCTGGCCGAAACCGCGAACGGTCCCGGCTCAGTACAGCGGCCGGGTAGCGTTGGAATACGAGGTTTTTGCACTTCCCGACAGACCTGCCTTCATGGCAGGCGCGGTTTTCGGCCGGGGAGCGCAACACGTAAAACATCGTGGGCGCGACTGTACCGCAACGCAACATTAGGGGTAAACCCAACGCCACAGAACACACTGTTCAGTTAACCGGACAATCGATGGACTGGGGCATCCAATTGCCCTTGATCCACGTCAACATCACAAATTCAGCTACAAATATGCGGAAAGCCGCGCTTTGCGCGGCCTTCCAGGGGTGCGACATGGCTGTGTGGCATATTGTCGCACCGCGTCAAACTGCGTCGCAGGTCACCCGTAGCGGCGGGTAATCGACTCCGCGATGCACACCGGACGCTCGCTGCCCTCCCGCTCCACCGTCACTTCCCAGGTGGACTGCGCGCCCACCAGCTCGGGCGAGTTCGGCAGCGGATCGAGGCGCTCGACCTTCAGCAATTTGATGCGCGCGCGCAGCTTGCTGCCCACGGGTACCGGTGCCGTGAAGCGCACACGATTCAGCCCGTAGTTGACGCCGATCCTGGACGGCATGCTCAGCGCGTTGTGCATGAACTTGGGCAGCAGCGACAACGTCAGGAAGCCGTGGGCGATGGGGCCGCCATAGGGCGACTCCTTCTTCGCGCGCTCCACGTCGATGTGGATCCACTGGTGGTCGCCGGTGGCGTCGGCAAACTGGTTGACCTGCTGCTGGGTCACTTCGATCCAGTCGCTGACCGCGACTTCCTGGCCCTGCAGGCCTTCCAGTTCTTCCAGCGTTGCGATAGTACGCATGTCGATAGTCTCCTCGTGACGGTTAAGTGTTCTTACGCAGGCCGGCGGCCGTACATGCCCATGCCCTTGACGGTGCAGACCAGTTCGCCGCGCTGGTTGGTGGCCTCCCACTGGGTATGCACCACGCCGCGGTCCGGCTTGGACTGAGACGGGCGGGTATCCAGCACCTTCAGCACGACAGTGAGCGTGTCGCCGGCATGGACCGGCTTGAGCCAGCGGATCTCGTCCACGCCGGGCGAGCCCATGCTGGCGGACTTGCCGGTGTTGCTCAGCACCAGCAGGCGCATCATGATCGAGCACGTCATCCAGCCGCTGGAGATCAGGCCGCCATAGATGCTTTTGGCAGCGGCCTCCTGGTCGACGTGGAACGGCTGCGGATCGTACTGGCGGGCGAAGGCCAGGATCTCTTCCTCGGTGACGAGGTAGGAACCGAGTTCACGGCGGCTGCCGACTGCAAAGTCCTCGAAATACAGCATCGGTTGTCTCTCTGTAGTGATTGGCGCTTGACTCGACTGCGCAATGATCGCATGGCCGTCTGGAGCTGGCGTCCGTATTTGCCGAACCCGCCCCTAACGGTCCCCAAAGAAAAAAACCGCGCCTGGACTACAGCGCGGTTTTGACTGGACTAGCAGGATCAGGCAGCTTCCTGGAACCCCGGCTGGGCAGCAAACCTGCCCAGGTGGTGATCGACGTCGCCGAAGGTGGTGTTGATCAGCGTCAGCCGCTTGAACATGTGCGCGGCCGGCAGTTCATTGGTCACGCCCATGCCGCCGTGGATCTGCACTGCCTCCTGGCCCACCGTGCGCGCTGCCTGCCCCACGCGCGCCTTGGCGGCGGAGACATAGCGGCGGCGCTCTTCCGGCGTCACTTCCTCGAAGCGGGCCGCGGCCAGCAGCGTGATCGAACGCGACTGCTCGGCGTGGATGAACATCTCCACCATGCGGTGCTGCAGCGCCTGGAAGCGTGCGATCGGCACGCCGAACTGCTGGCGCGTCTTGGCGTATTCCAGCGTGGCGGCATTGAGCGTATCCATCACGCCCACGGCCTCGGCGCACAGCAGCACGGCGGCATAGTCGGCCACCTGCTCGATCAGCGGGAAGGCCTTGCCGGCTTCGCCCAGCAGTTGCGCCGGCGCGTCCTGGAAGGTGATGTCGGCCGCGCGCAGGTTGTCGATGGTGCGGTAGTCCTTGATGCTGACGCCGGCACCTTTCGCATCGACCAGGAACAGCGAGAGGCCGTCCTGGTCGGCCTCGGCACCGCTGCTGCGGGCCGACACGATCAGCTTGTCGGCCTGGCCGCCATGCACCACCACGACCTTGCGGCCGTTGAGCTTGCCGTCGCGGGCGGTGACGCGCACGTTGTTCAGTTCATAGCGCGCCTGCGGCTCGTTGAAGGCCACGGCCAGCTTCAGCTCGCCGCCGGCAACCTGTTCCAGCAGCGCGTCCTGGCCACCGGCCAGGCCCAGGGCGTAGGCGCCGGCCACGGTCGCCAGGTACGGCTCCACCACCAGGCCGCGGCCCAGCTCCTGCTGCACCACCATCATGTCCAGGGCCTTGCCCGCGAAACCACCCTGCGCTTCCGGCACCGGCAGCGCGGTCAGGCCGAGCTCGGCCAGCGAGCCCCAGGCGGCGTCGCCATAGCCGGCGGCGCTTTCGTAGTTCTGCTTGCGGGACTCAAAGCCGTAGTCCTTGTCGATGAAACGGCGGACGGCGTCGGCCAGCTGCTTCTGTTCGTCGCTGAGATTGAAGTTCATGTTGCGTGTCTCCTCACAGCCCCAGAATCATCTGGCTGATGATGTTCTTCTGAATTTCGTTGGACCCGCCGTAGATGGAGGTCTTGCGATAGTTGAAGTAGTACGCGGCCAGCGGCGCGGCGTCGTCGTAGCCGGTCACGGCGTGCTCGGTCTCGCACTCCAGGTAGGCGGTATCGAACGGCTGGGCGTACGGGCCGACGGCTTCCACCATCAGCTCGGTCAGCAGCTGCTGGATCTCGGTGCCCTTGATCTTGAGCATCGACGCTTCCGGGCCGGGGCCCTTGCCGGCGGCTTCGCTCGACACCACGCGCAGCACGGTGATCTCCAGCGCCATCAGTTCGATCTCCAGCGCGGCCACCTTGGCGCCGAACACCGGATCTTCCAGCAGCGGCTTGCCGTTCTTCTGCTGCTGGCGCGCCACGCGCTTGAGGAAGCCCAGCTCGCGCTTGGAATTGCCCACGCGGGCAATGCCGGTGCGCTCGTGGCCGAGCAGGTACTTGGCGTAGGTCCAGCCCTTGTTCTCATCGCCGACGCGGTTCTCGACCGGCACCTCGACGTTGTCGAAGAAGACCTCGTTCACTTCATGCTCTTCGTCGAGCATGATGATCGGACGCACGGTGATGCCTGGGGTCTTCATGTCGATCAGCAGGAACGAGATGCCTTCCTGCTTCTTGGCTTCGGGATCGGTGCGCACCAGGCAGAAGATCATGTCGGCGTGCTGGCCGAGCGTGGTCCAGGTCTTCTGGCCGTTGACGATGTAGTGCTTGCCGTCCGGGGTCAGCTCGGCGCGGGTCTTCAGCGAGGCCAGGTCCGAACCCGAGCCCGGCTCCGAATAGCCCTGGCACCACCAGTCGGTGCAGTCCAGGATACGCGGCAGGTAGTAGGACTTCTGCTGCTCGTTGCCGTACTTCATGATCACAGGCGCGACCATCGCCACGCCGAACGGCAGCACACCGGGCGCGCCGACGCGGGCATTCTCTTCGTCCCAGATATGGCGCTGGGTGGCGTTCCAGCCGGTGCCGCCGTACTGGACGGGCCAGTGCGGTGCCGACCAGCCCTTGCCGGCCAGGGTCTTGTGCCAGCGCACCAGGTCGTCGCGGTTCGGACGGCGGTGGTTGAGAATCTTGCTGCGGATGTCCGCCGGCAAGTTGGCTTCGAGCCAGCTACGCACTTCCTCGCGGAAGGCGTTGTCGGACGCCGAGTAGTTGAGATCCATGCCCGTCTCCTGTGGTGCCGGCATGGCGTGGGGCCGCCGGCGGTTTGTTCTGCCTGCGCGTCATGCGCCGACAGCAACGGGCACAAGACGCAATTCAGTGAGCCGTCTGCTTCAGCGCATCCGGCACCACGAGCGGGAAAGTCTCGATGCCCTCATCGGCCAGCGCCTGCACTTCCTCCGCCGAGGCCGAACCGCGAATGCCGCGCTCCGGCGCCTCGTCATAGTGCATGCGCCTTGCCTCTTCGGCAAAGCGGTCGCCAACATCCTCGGTCTGTGCCAGCACCTGCTTCACCGCCTTCATGTAGAGCGCTTGCAGTGTCACCGGTGCGGCAGCCGGCTGCGCCGGCCTGGCGCTGCCTTCGCGCGCGGTCGCGCCCGACAGGTTCAGGCGCGGCGCGCTCGGCAGCCGCGCAACGGCGTGGTCGCCACAGACCGGGCATTGGACGAGGTCGCGCGAGATTTGCGACTGCGCCTCTTCCTCCGAGGCAAACCAGCCCTCGAAACGATGGTCATGCGCGCAGCGCAGGTCGAGCACCTTCATGATCTTTCCAGCCCGTCAAAAGCTATATTATCCGCGAATCGAAATTTTGTGAACGGTCGTGCTAAATTTTTTAGAACGACCGTTCGTACCAGCCGCATGGCGCAGAATCCGTGCGGCTCACCACTCACTATACGGCCTGGGGCCTTTTAACGCGGCAGCGGCTGTTCGCCCGGCTGCCAGGCACCCGAGATCACTTTTTCCAGCCAGAAGGCGCCGATGATGGTCTTCACGTCGGTGATGCGGCCGCTGCGGACCCAGTCGATCACCTGCCCCACCGGCGTGATGAAGGTTTCCAGGAATTCGCCGTCGTCGAGCTGCGCCTCGCCGTGCGTCAGGTCGCGCGCGAGGAAGACGTCGATGAACTCGGTGGAATAGGAGATGACCGGGTGGATGCGCGTCAGGTAGTCCCAGCGCGCCGCGCGGTAGCCGGTTTCCTCCAGCAGCTCGCGTTCGCCGCAGCGCTGCGCGCCTTCTTCCGGATCGAGCTTGCCGGCGGGGAATTCCAGCATCACTTCGCCGATCGGATAGCGGAACTGGCGCTCCATCAGCACGGTGCCGTCGTTGAACAGCGGGATCATCATCACCGCGCCCGGATGGACCACGTACTCGCGCCCGGTCTGCTTGCCGTCCGGCAGCCTGACGATGTCTTGCTTGAGGGTGAGGAACTTGCCGCGGTGGACCGTGGCCGAGGCGACACAGACTTCCTTCAGTCCGTCGTCGTTCTCGGTCAGTTCTGCGGGAGACAGGGTACCGCGGTGGATCTTGTCGGTCATGGACGCTCCGGATCAGGCAGGGCCCGGCGCCGACAAGACCGGCTTCAGGCCGTGCGGTGTTTGACGAGGTATTGCCAGGTGAAGCCAGGGAAGGCAAACACCAGCATCATGCAGGCGGTGATGGCGTAGAACTGCCAGCCCTGCGGGAAGGCGCCGCCAAGGCTGGCCTCCACCGCAAAGCCGGTGGCACCCGCCACCGCGAACCATGTGATCAGTTCCAGCAGCCGCAGCCACAGCGGCTTGCGCGCCTGCCGCAGCGGGATCACCACGAACAGGCGCTGGTTCACAAACGGCAGGTTCGCACTGATCAGTGCCAGCAGGATGACAAACCAGCCGCTTGCGGATGCGCTCATGGTACGTGGCGGATCAGGAACTCAGGGTCGCGCGAATGGCCTGGTAGCACAGGTTCATCAGCGCGGCCGGGAACAGGCCCAGCAGGATCACCGCGGCGCCGTTCACGCTCAGCATCGAGCGCAGGCCGAAGGAGGCTTCCAGCTCTTCTTCGCCGGCGGGTGCATCGAAGTACATCAGCTTGACGATGCGCAGGTAATAGAACGCGCCGATCAGCGAGAACATCACCGCCACCACGGCCAGCCAGGTCATGCCGGCCTTGATCACTGCGTCCAGCACCGCCAGCTTGGCGTAGAAGCCCACGGTCGGCGGAATGCCGGCCAGCGAGAACATCATCACCAGCATCAGGAAGGCAAACCACGGGTTGCGGCGCGACATGCCCTTCAGGTCTTCCAGCGTCTCGGCTTCGAAGCCCTTGCTGGTGCGCAGCAGGATGATGCCGAAGGTGCCCAGCGTGGTCAGCAGGTAGGTCACCGAGTAGAACATCGCCGAGCTGTACGCATCGGCGGCCCCGTCAGCCTTGTTGGCCACCACGCCCGAGAGCAGGCCCAGCAGCACGAAGCCCATGTGCGAGATGGTCGAGTACGCCAGCATCCGCTTCAGGTTGGTCTGCACGATGGCGGTCAGGTTGCCGATCGCCAGCGAGACGATCGACAGCACCACCAGCATCATCTGCCAGTCGCTGGCCAGCGGCAGCAGGCCTTCCACCAGCACGCGGATGAACAACGCGAAGGCAGCAACCTTGGGGCCGCCGGCGATCAGCAGCGTCACCGCGGTCGGCGAACCCTGGTAGATGTCCGGAATCCACATGTGGAACGGCGCGGCACCCAGCTTGAACGACAGGCCGGCGACGATGAAGACCACGCCGAAGGCCAGCATGGTGGTGTTGACGCGGCCCGACTCGACCACGCGGAACACCTGGCCCAGGTTCAGCGAACCGGTGGCGCCATACATCATCGAGATGCCGTACAGCAGGAAGCCCGAAGCCAGCGCGCCGAGCACGAAGTACTTCATCGCCGATTCCGAGGTCACGCGCGATTCGCGGCGCAGTGCCACCAGGGCGTACGACGACAGCGACAGCAGTTCCAGGCCCAGGTACAGGGTCAGGAAGTTGTTGCCGGTGATCATCACGATCTGGCCGCCCAGCGTGAACAGCGCGAGCTGGTAGAACTCGCCGGCAAACATGTCGCGATCCGCCAGATAGCGGCGCGTGTAGACCAGCGTCACGAACAGGCCGGCAGAGCAGAACGCGGACAGCACGTTGGCCATCGGGTCGATCACGACCAGGTTGGCGAACGCGTAGTGCGTCTCGCCGGCGGCGGCATTCAGGCCGAACCAGACGGTCAGCACCAGCGTGGCCAGCAGCGACAGCGGATAGGCCACGCTTTGCTTGCCCTTGCCGCGCGCAAGGTCGATCCAGTTGACCGCGCCGATGGCGATCGCCAGGAAAATAATCGGCGCCACGGGGCCGAGTGTCGAGGACGGTTGCATGTTGATTTCTCTCCCCGATTACAGCTTGGACTGTGCCGCGTGGGACAGCAGGTTCACCACGGACGCGTGCATCACGTCGGTAAAGGGCTTCGGGTGCAGGCCCATGTACAGCGTCATGATGGCCAGCAGGCCGAGCATGACGAACTCACGCTTGTTCAGGTCGGCCAGCTCGCGCACGTGCTGGTGGACGACGTCGCCGAAGATCACGCGCTTGACCATCCACAGCGAGTAGGCGGCGCCCAGGATCAGCGCGGTGGCGGCCAGCAGGCCGATCCAGAAGTTGAACTTGACCGCGCCCAGGATCACCATGAACTCGCCGACGAAACCCGAGGTGGCCGGCAGGCCGCAGTTGGCCATCGCGAAGAACACCGACAGCGCGGCAAACTTCGGCATGGTGTTCACCACACCGCCGTAGTCGGCGATCTGGCGCGAGTGCACGCGGTCATACAGCACGCCGATGCACAGGAACATCGCGCCGGAGATAAAGCCGTGCGAGATCATCTGCACGATGCCGCCTTCCACGCCGATGTCGCTGAAGATGAAGAAGCCCAGCGTGACGAAGCCCATGTGGGCGATCGACGAATACGCCACCAGCTTCTTCATGTCGGCCTGCACCATGGCCACCAGGCCGATGTAGATCACCGCGATCAGCGAGATGGTGATGATGAACGGGGCCAGGTAGTGGCTGGCGTCAGGCGCGATCGGCAGCGAGAACCGCAGGAAGCCGTAGGCGCCCAGCTTCAGCATGATGGCGGCCAGCACCACCGAACCGCCGGTCGGCGCTTCCACGTGGGCGTCGGGCAGCCAGGTGTGGACCGGCCACATCGGCACCTTCACCGCGAAGGCGACGAAGAAGGCAATGAACAATGCGATCTGCTCGTTCATCGACAGCTTGGCCTGGTGCCATTGCAGGATGTCGAACGTGCCGGTCTTGTTGTACAGGTACAGCAATGCGACCAGGGTCAGCAGCGAGCCCAGCAGCGTGTACAGGAAGAACTTGAAAGCCGCGTACACGCGGTTCGGGCCGCCCCACACGCCGATGATGATGTACATCGGGATCAGGGTGGCTTCGAAGAACACGTAGAACAGCATGCCGTCGAGCGCGCAGAACACGCCGATCATCAGGCCCGAGAGGATCAGGAACGACGCCATGTACTCGGCCACGCGCTCGGTGATCACTTCCCAGGCCGAGATCACCACGATCACCGTGATGAACGCGGTCAGCACCACGAACCACATCGACAGGCCGTCAACGCCCAGCAGGTAGTGGATGTTGAAGCGCTCGATCCAGTTCGCCTTTTCGACGAACTGCATGGCCGCGGTGGCGCTGTCGAAGTGGAATACCAGCGGCAGCGTGACGACAAAGCTGACGATAGAGCCGAACAGCGACATCCACCGCACAAAGCCCGGGCTGCGGTCCGAGCCGAAGGCCAGGATCAGCAGGCCGAAAAAGACAGGCAGCCAGATTGAGAAAGACAGAACCATTTCCTTGTTTTCCTTACTTGGTGCCTATCACTTGGTGCCGATCACGCCCGTGACCGTCAGCGTCAGCAGCACCAGCATGCCGACGATCATCGCGAACGCGTAGTGGTAGATATAGCCCGACTGCAGGTAGCGGCTGGCCGAAGCAAACGATGCCACCACGCGCGCAGCGCCGTTGACGAACAGGCCGTCGATCAGGCTCTGGTCGCCGCCCTTCCACAGGCCGGTACCGAGCAGGCGTGCGCCGCGGGCGAACACGGCCTGGTTGATGGCGTCCATGTAGTACTTGTTGTCGAGCAGCTTGTACAGGCCCGAGAAGCGGTTCTTGATGGCTTCGGGGATGTCCGGGCGCTTCATGTAGAAGAACCACGACAGCACCACACCGGCAATGGCCAGCCACAGCACGGGGGTGGTCAGCGAGTGCAGCGCCATCGGCACCCAGCCGTGGAACGCTTCCTTCAGCTCTTCCATGGCGTGGTGGTTCTCGCCGACGAAGATCACGTCCTTGAAGGCAATGCCATGCTTGAAGAAGTCACCGAACAGCATCGGCTCGATCGCGATCGCGCCAACGATCACCGACGGGATCGCCAGCAGCACCAGCGGCAGCGTCACCACCCACGGCGACTCGTGCGGCGTCTCGCCGGCAGCCAGGCCATGGTGGTGGTCGTGCGAGACTTCCTCGTCCTCGTGGTTGCCCTCATGGCCATGGCCGTCATGGTTCTGGCCCCAGCGCTCCTTGCCGTGGAAGACCAGGAAGTACATGCGGAACGAGTAGAACGCAGTGACGAACACGCCGGCCAGCACGGCGAAGTAGGCAAAGCCCGAACCGGCGATATGCGACTCGGCCACCGCCTCGATGATCGAGTCCTTGGAGTAGAAGCCGGCGAAGAACGGCGTGCCGATCAGCGCCAGCGAACCCACCAGCGAGGTGATCCAGGTGATCGGCATGTACTTGCGCAGGCCGCCCATGTTGCGGATGTCCTGGTCGTGGTGCATGCCGATGATGACCGAGCCCGCGCCCAGGAACAGCAACGCCTTGAAGAATGCGTGCGTCATCAGGTGGAACACGGCCACCGAGTAGGCCGAAGCGCCCAGCGCCACGGTCATGTAGCCCAGCTGCGACAGGGTCGAGTAAGCGACCACGCGCTTGATGTCGTTCTGGATGATGCCCAGGAAGCCCATGAACAGCGCCGTGATGGCACCGATCACCAGCACGAAGGACAGCGCCGTATCCGACAGCTCGAACAGCGGCGACATGCGCGCGACCATGAAGATGCCGGCGGTCACCATGGTGGCCGCGTGGATCAGTGCGGAGATCGGGGTCGGGCCTTCCATCGAGTCAGGCAGCCAGACGTGCAGCGGGAACTGCGCTGACTTGCCCATCGCGCCGATGAACAGGCAGATGCAGGCCACGGTGATCATCAGCCAGTCGGTGCCCGGGAAGATCACGGTTGCCAGCTGCTCGCGCGCGGCGAACACTTCGGTGTAGTTCATGCTGCCGGCGTAGGCCAGCAGCAGGCCGATGCCCAGAATGAAGCCGAAGTCGCCGACGCGGTTGACCAGGAAGGCCTTCAGGTTGGCGAAGATGGCCGTCGGGCGGGTGTACCAGAAGCCGATCAGCAGGTACGACACCAGGCCCACCGCTTCCCAGCCGAAGAACAGCTGCAGGAAGTTGTTGCTCATCACCAGCATCAGCATCGAGAAGGTGAACAGCGAGATGTAGGCGAAGAAGCGGTTGTAGCCAGGGTCCCCGTCCATGTAGCCGACGGTGTAGATGTGCACCATCAGCGAGACGAAGGTCACCACGACCATCATCATCGCGGTCAGCGAGTCGACCAGGAAGCCGACCTCCATCTTCAGGCTGCCGATGGCCATCCACTCATAGACGGTGCCGTTGTAGCCGGCGCCGTTCATCACGTCGAGCAGCACCATCACCGACAGCACGAAGGAAATGGCAACGCCCAGGATCGTGGCGGTATGCGCCACGATCCGGCCGCCGCGCGACTCCGAGGAAAACAGGTCGAAGAACTTGGTACCGAACAGGCCGGCGATCGCGGAGCCGACTAGCGGCGCCAGCGCAATCGCAAGCAGCAGGTTGGGGTTGAGCGTGGTTGCCATAGGACGCTTAGTGGTGTGCGGTCGGTGAGTCTTGGGTATCTGCGTAGTGCGCCACGGATCAGCCCTTGAGGGTATCCAGGTCGTCCACGTTGATCGTATCCAGGTTGCGGAACAGCACAACCAGGATGGCGAGACCGATTGCCGACTCGGCGGCGGCCACCGTGAGGATGAAGAAAACGAAAACCTGACCAGCCAGGTCGCCCAGGTAGTGCGAGAAGGCGACGAAGTTGATGTTCACCGCAAGCAGCATCAGTTCGAGCGCCATCAGCAGCACGATCACGTTCTTGCGGTTCAGGAAGATGCCGACGATGCTGATCGCAAACAGGATCGCACCGAGCACGAGGAAATGAGCGAGAGAGAGCACAGCGATTTCTCCGGGCTTTAGTTCTTATTGGCGGCAGCCGCGGCTTCCGTCTGCTGGGTCTGGCCTTCGGACTGCATCGACACCAGGCGCACGCGGTCGTCGCGGCGGGTGCGCAGCTGCGCCGACACGTCCTGGGCCTTGACGTCCTTGCGGCGGCGCAGGGTCAGCGCCACGGCGGCGATGATCGCCACCAGCAGGATGATGCCGGCCACTTCGAACGCGTAGATGTAGTCGGTGTAGATCAGCTTGCCGAGCGCGGCGCTGTTCGAGTAGCCCGGGTCCTGCGAACCGGCGGCCGCCACCGGCGTGGTGGTGCCGATGAAGTTGCGCACCAGCACGATCGCCATCTCGGCGATGATCAGCGCGCCGACGATCGACGCCATCGGCACGTAGGTCCAGAAGTCGCGACGCAGGTGCTCGATGTCGATATCGATCATCATCACCACGAACAGGAACAGCACCATCACCGCGCCGACATAGACCAGCACCAGCAGGATGGCGAGGAATTCCGCCTTGAGCAGCATCCAGATCGCCGCGGCCGTGAAGAACGACAGCACGAGGAACAGTGCGGAATGCACCGGGTTCTTCGCAGTGATGACTTTCAGTGCGGAGAGCACCAGCACCAGCGCAAAGACGTAGAAGATGGTGGTCGTGAGTTCCATGGTTCCTATCGGATCCTCTCAGGGCCGTTCGGCACAAGCCATCCCCTTCGGGTGGCCCGCTCCTGCGGCATCCTTGCAGTGGCCCTCTTCAGGAGGGCCGCATTCAAATTCGGTGGCAGCGGCTGCCAGCTTCGGCAGCCACAAACCGGTCAGCGATACTTGGCGTCGGCAGCCTTGGCCGCCGCAATCTGCGGCTCGTAGCGGTCGCCCACCGCCAGCAGCATGTCCTTGGTGAAGTACAGGTCGCCGCGCTTCTCGCCGTGGTACTCCAGGATCTGCGTTTCCACGATGGCATCGACCGGGCAGGCCTCTTCGCAGAAACCGCAGAAGATGCACTTGGTCAGGTCGATGTCATAACGGGTGGTACGGCGCGTTCCATCGTTGCGCACGTCCGACTCGATCGTGATGGCCAGCGCCGGGCACACCGCCTCGCACAGCTTGCAGGCGATGCAGCGCTCTTCCCCGTTGGGGTAGCGGCGCAGCGCGTGCAGGCCGCGGAAACGCGGCGAGATCGGCGTTTTCTCTTCCGGAAACTGGACGGTGATCTTGCGCGCGAAGAGATAGCGGCCGGTCACGGCCATGCCCTTGAAGAGTTCCTTCAGGAGCAGGCTGTTGAAGAAGTCCTTGATGGCGAGCAGCATGACGATTGCTTCCTAGTATTTCCAGCGGCGCGCGCAGCGGCGCGCACCGTCGTTTGGCCGTTCAGTGCCAGATGTTCCACGGCGACTTGATCCAGATCGCCACGATGATCAGCCACGCAACGGTCAGGGGAATGAACACCTTCCAGCCCAGGCGCATGATCTGGTCATAGCGGTAGCGCGGGAACGTGGCGCGGAGCCAGATAAAGACCGACAGCAGCAGGAATACCTTGATCAGCAGCCAGAAGAAACCGGGGATCGCATTGGTGACCAGGCTCGAGAACGGAGGCGCCCAGCCGCCCAGGAACATCAACGCGGCCATCGTCGAGATGATGATCATGTTGATGTACTCGGCCAGGAAGAACAGCGCGAAGGCCATGCCCGAGTATTCGATCATGTGGCCGGCCACGATTTCCGATTCGCCTTCCACCACGTCGAACGGGTGGCGGTTGGTTTCGGCCACGCCCGAGACAAAGTAGACAACGAACATCGGCAGCAGCGGCAGCCAGTTCCACGACAGGATGTTGATCCCCATGTCGGCGAAGTAGCCGGTGTTCTGGCCGTTGACGATGGCCGACAGGTTCAGGCTGCCGGCAACCATCAGCACCGTCACCAGCGCGAAGCCCATGGCGATTTCATACGACACCATCTGCCCCGCGGCACGCATGGCGCCGATGAAGGCGTACTTGGAGTTCGAGGCCCAGCCGGCCAGGATCACGCCGTAGACGCCAACCGAGCTGATCGCCATCACGTACAGCAGGCCGGCGTTGACGTTCGCCATCACCACATCGGCCTGGAACGGAATCACGGCCCAGACCGCAACGGCAGGCATCAGCACCATCAGCGGCGCGACCAGGTACATGCCGCGGCTGACCTGCGTGGGCATCATCACTTCTTTGAGCAGCAGCTTGAGCACGTCGGCAATCGGCTGCAGCAGGCCGAGCGGGCCCACGCGGTTCGGGCCGAGACGGACGTGCATCCAGCCGATCAGCTTGCGCTCCCACAGGATCAGGTAGGCCACGCACAGCAGCAGCGGCACCACGATGAGCACGGCGCGGATCAGGATCCACAGCGGCGTCCAGTACACGCCCAGCGCGCCCTGCCCTTGCGAGGTAATCCAGTCAATCATGTCTTCTTCTCGCTCTTGTTCTTACGCCGTGGCCACGGTGCCGGTGGCCGGCGCCAGGTCAATGGCCTTCTCTACGGTGACCGCACCGAACATCGCGCCCAGGCTCGTGGCCGCCGGCGTCGCAGCCGGCACGCGCACGGTATTGGCCGGCAGCGTGGCTTCGAGCACGGCCGGCAGCACCACGCTGCCCTGCCCTTGCGTGACCCGCACCGGATCGCCGGACTGGATGCCAAGGCTGGCGAACAGGTCGGCCGGCAGTGCGATCTGCATGGCGCGGCGCGCGGCAGCGGTCAGCTGCAGCGACTCGGCGCGGCGCACGATCGGGTCGGCGTGGTAGATCGGCACATCGGCGATACGCTCGATGCCGTTGGCAGCCGCTGCGCTGACGCGGATCGGCGCATCGGTGCCGTTGTCCAGCAGTGCGTCGACCGGGGCCGACAGCACTTCGGCACGCACCGACTCGGCGGTCTCGTAGTCGAAACCGGCCACGTCCAGCAGGTTGCCCAGCACGCGCAGCACCTTCCAGCCCGGACGCGATTCGCCCAGCGCGCGCACCACGCCGTTGAAGCTCTGCGGCTTGCCTTCGCAGTTGACGAAGGTGCCGGCGGTTTCCGTGAACGGCGTCACCGGCAGGATCACGTCGGCGTACTGCATGGCCGCTTCCGAACGGAACGGCGACAGCACCACCACCGTGCCGGCCTGGGCCAGCGCAGCGAGCGCCTTGCTCGGGTCGGCGGCGTCGAACTCGGGTTCGGTGTTCAGCAGGATGTAGGCCTTGCGCGGCGTGTCCAGCATGGCCTGCGCATTGGCGCCGCCCTGCCTGGGCAGCGCGCCGGCGACATGGCCGCCGACGGTGTTGGCGGCTTCGGTCAGGAAGCCCAGCGTGGCGCCCGTTTCCGTGGCGATCCACTGTGCCAGCGCGTGCAGCGCCGAGAATTGCGGGTGGCGCACGGCCTCGTTGCCGAGGAACACCGCGCGGCGCTCGCCCGAAAGCAGCGCTTCGGCCACCTTGGCGGCGCTGTCGGCACCGTCGAAACCTTCGGTGCCGGCCGGGGCGGCGACGCCCTTGGCCGCAGCCACGGCGCGGGCCACGCCCGCCAGGGCGGCGGTCCAGCCTGACGGTGCCACGTCGATGCGGGTCGCCGGCATCAGCAGGTCTTCACCGCCGGCGCCGAGCACGGCCACGCGGGCACCCTTCTTGGTTGCCTGGCGCAGGCGCGAGGCCAGCAGCGGATGATCCTTGCGCAGCGACGAGCCGATCACCAGCACGCGTTGCAGGGTGGTCACGTCGGCCACCGGCATGCCCAGCCAGGGCGTGCCCTTCAGTGCGGCCGAGAAATCGGTCTGGCGCAGGCGGAAGTCGACGTTGTCGCTGCCCAGGCCGCGCATCAGCTTGCCCAGCAGGAACAGTTCTTCCAGCGTGCTGTGCGGGCTGGCCAGCGCGGCGATCTGGTCGGCGCCGTGATCGCGCTTGATGCTGGCGAGGCCGTTGGCCACGTATTCCAGCGCGGTCTGCCAGTCGGTTTCCATCCATTCGCCGCCCTGCTTCAGCAGCGGGCGGGTCAGGCGGTCGGCGCTGTTCAGGCCTTCATACGAGAAGCGGTCCTTGTCGGAGATCCAGCACTCGTTGATGTCTTCGTTTTCCAGCGGCAGCACGCGCATCACGCGCTGGTTCTTGGTCTGCACCACCAGGTTCGCGCCCAGGCCGTCATGCGGCGACACCGACTTGCGGCGGGCCAGTTCCCAGGTGCGGGCCGAGTAGCGGAACGGCTTGCTGGTCAGCGCGCCGACCGGGCACAGGTCGATCATGTTGCCCGACAGTTCCGAATCGACGGTCTTGCCGACGAAGGTGGTGATCTCGGAGTGCTCGCCGCGGTTGAGCATGCCCAACTCCATCACGCCGGCCACTTCCTGGCCGAAGCGCACGCAGCGGGTGCAGTGGATGCAGCGGGTCATCTCCTCCATGGAGATCAGCGGGCCCACGTTCTTGTGGAACACCACGCGCTTTTCTTCCTTGTAGCGCGACTCCGAAGCACCATAGCCCACGGCCAGGTCCTGCAGCTGGCATTCGCCGCCCTGATCGCAGATCGGGCAGTCGAGCGGGTGGTTGATCAGCAGGAATTCCATCACGGACTTCTGTGCCTTGACCGCCTTCTCCGAATTGGTGAAGACCTTCATGCCGGGGGTCACCGGCGTGGCGCAGGCGGGCAGCGCCTTGGGCGCCTTCTCGACCTCGACCAGGCACATGCGGCAGTTGGCCGCAATGGACAGTTTACGGTGGTAGCAGAAGTGCGGGATGTAGGTGCCCAGCTTGCGGGCCGCTTCCATCACCAGGCTGCCTTCAGCAACCTCAACCTTCTTGCCGTCGATCTCTAGTTCAACCATGTTCTGCCACGCTTAGATGTAGGCCGGAACCATGCACTGCTTGTGTTCGACGTGATATTCGAACTCTTTCCAGTAGTGCTTGAGCATGCCGCGGACCGGCATCGCCGCGGCATCGCCGAGCGCGCAGATGGTGCGGCCCATGATGTTTTCCGCGACGTTGTTGAGCAGGTCCAGGTCTTCCTGGCGCCCCTCTCCGTGTTCGATGCGATTGACCATGCGGTAGAGCCAGCCGGTGCCTTCGCGGCACGGTGTGCACTGGCCGCACGATTCCTCAAAATAGAAGTACGACAGGCGCAGCAGCGAGCGGACCATGCAGCGCGTCTCGTCCATCACGATCACCGCGCCCGAGCCCAGCATCGAGCCGGCCTTGGCGATCGAGTCGTAGTCCATGTCGGACGCCATCATCAGGTCGCCCGGCACCACCGGCGCGGACGAGCCGCCCGGGATCACCGCCTTGATGCGCTTGCCGCCGCGCATGCCGCCGGCGAGCTCCAGCAGCTTGGCGAACGGCGTGCCCAGCGGGATCTCGTAGTTGCCGGGACGCTCGACGTCGCCCGAGATCGAGAAGATCTTGGTGCCGCCGTTGTTCGGCTTGCCCATCTTCAGGTAGTTCTCGGGGCCGACGGCCAGCAGGAACGGCACCGCGGCGAAGGTCTCGGTGTTGTTGATGGTGGTCGGCTTGCCATACAGGCCGAAGCTGGCCGGGAACGGCGGCTTGAAGCGCGGCTGGCCCTTCTTGCCTTCCAGCGATTCGAGCAGCGCGGTTTCCTCGCCGCAGATGTAGGCGCCGTAGCCGTGGTGGGCGTGCAGCTGGAAGCTGAAGCCCGAACCCAGGATGTTGTCGCCCAGGAAGCCGGCGGCGCGCGCCTCTTCGAGGGCTTCCTCGAAGATCTTGTATTCGTTCCAGATCTCGCCGTGGATATAGTTGTAGCCCACGGTGATGCCCATCGCGTACGCGCCGATGGCCATGCCCTCGATCAGCGCATGCGGGTTGTAGCGGATGATGTCGCGGTCCTTGAACGTGCCAGGCTCGCCTTCATCGGTGTTGCAGACCAGGTATTTCTGACCCGGGAACGTACGCGGCATGAAGCTCCACTTCAGGCCGGTCGGGAAGCCCGCACCGCCCCGGCCGCGCAGGCCCGAGGCCTTGACGTCGGCGATCACCTGCTCGGGCGGGATCTTCCCGGTCAGGATGCGCTTGAGTTGCTGGTAGCCGCCACGCTTGACGTAGTCTTCCAGGTGCCAGTTCTTGCCGTCCAGGCCGGCCAGGATCAGCGGCTGGATATGGCGGTCGTGCAGACAGGTCATGTTACTTGCCCCCCTTGGCAGCCTCGGCCTTGAGCTCGTCGACCAGGGCGTCGAGCTTGTCGTCGCTCATCCAGCTGCACATGCGGGTGTTGTTGACGATCATCACCGGCGCATCGCCGCAAGCGCCCATGCACTCGCCTTCCTTCAGCGTGAAGCAGCCATCCGCGGTGGTTTCGTTGTAGTCGATCCCGAGCTTGCGCTTCAGGTAGTCGCCAGCCCGCTCGCCGCCCGACAGGGCGCACGGCAGGTTGGTGCAGACGGTGAGCTTGTACTTGCCCACCGGCTTGGTGTCATACATGTTGTAGAAGGTCGCCACCTCTTCCACCCACACGGGCGGCATCTCGAGATAGCTGGCGACGAACTGCATGACTTCGGGGGAAACCCAGCCCACCTCGCCCTGCGCCACGGCAAGCGCCGCCATCACGGCCGACTGCTTCTGGTCGGCCGGATACTTCGCGATCGCGCGATCGATTTCCTTGAGAGCTTCTGCTGATAGCATGGTCATTGCAGTAAAACGGCGAAAGGCAGCGCCACCGGGCGATCCCTTCCGCAGGTTTGCAGCCGTCGCTGCCCGTTCCGCCGGCAGGCCTGAGGCCCTACCGGTCCGCCGCGGGTCTTCCGCCCGCCCCCTGGGGAGCGCCGCGGAAAGCGCCCGGATCGTCGTCCGGGCCGGCGGTCCGTGATTAGCGGTCGATCTCGCCGAAGACGATGTCTTGCGTGCCGATGATCGTTACCGCGTCAGCAATCATGTGTCCCTTGGCCATTTCATCGAGCGCGGCCAGGTGCGGGAAGCCAGGCGCACGGATCTTCAGGCGGTACGGCTTGTTCGCGCCGTCCGAGATCGCGTAGATACCGAACTCGCCCTTCGGGTGTTCCACCGCTGCGTACGCTTCGCCTTCGGGCACATGGATGCCTTCGGTGAAGAGCTTGAAGTGGTGGATCAGTTCTTCCATGTTGGACTTCATGTCCACGCGCGAGGGCGGCGCCACCTTGTGGTTATCGGTGATCACCGGGCCCGGGTTGCGGCGCAGCCATTCCACGCACTGCCTGATGATGCGGTTGGACTGGCGCATCTCTTCCACGCGCACCAGGTAACGCGCGTAGCAGTCGCCGCCCACGCCCACCGGCACGTCGAAGTCCAGCTTGTCGTACACCTCGTACGGCTGCTTCTTGCGCAGGTCCCACTCGATGCCCGAGCCGCGCAGCATCGGGCCGGTAAAGCCCATCTGCAGCGCGCGTTCCGGGCTTACCACGCCGATGTCCACCAGGCGCTGCTTCCAGATCCGGTTGTCGGTCAGCAGCGTCTCGTACTCGTCGACGTACTTCGGGAACCGGCTGGTGAAGTCCTCGATGAAGTCCAGCAGCGAGCCCGAACGCGCCTCGTTCATGACCTTGATGGCGCGCTCGTTGTGTACCTTGGACGCACGATATTGCGGCATCGTGTCAGGCAGGTCGCGATACACGCCGCCCGGACGGTAGTAGGCCGCGTGCATGCGCGCGCCCGACACCGCCTCATACATGTCGAACATGTCCTCGCGCTCGCGGAAGGCGTACAGGAACACCGCCATGGCGCCCACGTCCAGCGCGTGCGCGCCGATCCACATCAGGTGGTTCAGCAGGCGGGTGATCTCGTCGAACATCACGCGGATGTACTGCGCGCGCACCGGCACCTCGAGGCCCAGCAGGCGCTCGATCGCCATCACGTAGGCGTGCTCGTTGACCATCATCGACACATAGTCGAGGCGGTCCATGTACGGCACGCTCTGGATCCAGGTCTTCTGCTCGGCCAGCTTTTCGGTGGCACGGTGCAGCAGGCCGATATGCGGGTCGGCGCGCTGGATGACTTCGCCGTCCAGTTCCAGCACCAGGCGCAGCACGCCGTGCGCGGCCGGGTGCTGCGGGCCGAAGTTCAGGGTGTAATTCTTGATGTCTGCCATGGCGCGTTATCCGTGCTGCAAGCCGCCGTAGTTTTCCTCGCGGATCACGCGTGGCGTGATTTCGCGCGGATCGATCGTCACCGGCTGGTAGATGACCCGCTTCTGTTCCGGGTCGTAGCGCATCTCGACAAAGCCGGAAACCGGGAAGTCCTTGCGGAACGGATGGCCGACGAAACCGTAGTCGGTCAGGATGCGGCGCAGGTCCGGATGGCCGTCGAACACGATGCCGTAGAAATCGAAGGCTTCGCGCTCGAACCAGTTGACGCCGTTCCACACGTCGATCACCGACGGCAGCACCGGGAAATCATCGTCCGGGGCGAACACGCGCACGCGCAGGCGCCAGTTGTGGGTGATCGACAGCAGCTGCGAGACCGCGGCGAAGCGCGGGCCGTCCCAGCTGCCGTCGCCGTATTCGGAATAGTCCACGCCGCACAGGTCGATCAGCTGCTCGAAGCGCAGCGAGGGATCGTCGCGCAGGGTGCGGGCAGCTTCCAGGTAGTCGTCGGCCTTGACGATCAGCGTCAGTTCGCCGGTCGCCTCGATCAGTTTCTGCACGCGCTTGCCGAGAGCTTTCTCGAGCGCGGCCTTCAGGATGTCAAGCTTCGCCATTTCAGCCCTTGCGCGCGATGGTGTTGGTACGCTTGATCTTGTTCTGCAGCTGGATCACGCCGTAGATCAGCGCCTCGGCCGTCGGCGGGCAGCCCGGCACGTAGATATCCACCGGCACGATACGGTCGCAGCCACGCACCACCGAGTACGAATAGTGGTAGTAGCCGCCGCCGTTGGCGCACGAGCCCATCGAGATCACCCAGCGCGGTTCCGCCATCTGGTCGTAGACCTTGCGCAGCGCGGGGGCCATCTTGTTGCACAGCGTGCCGGCCACGATCATCACGTCCGACTGGCGCGGCGACGGGCGAAACACCACGCCGAAGCGGTCCAGGTCATAGCGCGCGGCGCCGGCATGCATCATTTCCACAGCACAGCAGGCCAGGCCGAAGGTCATCGGCCACAGCGACCCGGTGCGGGTCCAGTTGATCAGCTTGTCAGCGGTAGTCGTGACGAAGCCTTCATTGAGAACGCCTTCGATTGCCATTTCACATCACTCCCAATCGAGCGCGCCCTTTTTCCAGATGTAGACGAAGCCCACGATGAATTCCAGCAGAAACACGCCCATGGCGATGAAACCCGGCCAGCCGATTTCCCGCAGGGCGACACCCCACGGAAACAGGAAGGCGGTTTCGAGATCGAACAGGATAAACAGGATGGCGATGAGGTAGTAGCGCACATCGAACTTCATGCGCGCGTCCTCGAACGCTTCGAAGCCGCACTCGTACGGCGACAGCTTCGCGGGATCGGGCTTGTTCGGACCGAGGATCCGACCGATCGACATCAGTGCCACGCCAAGCACGACACCGAAGATGATGAAGATGAGAACGGGGAAGTAGGCTTCGAGATTCAAGGTACGGCCAGCCTTATCTGGAATGTTGTCAACAGCACCAGCTGAAGCGGCGTCCTGTTGCCCACCCCAGGCGCTAAGCCATAGACCTCATGGCGCGCCGCCTTGCGGACTGCCGGAGTCCCACGCTCGGGTGCATTGCCCGGCCAGGGACTCCGATCAAGTTGTTTGGTGCCGACGGCGAGACTCGAACTCGCACAGCTTTCGCCACTACCCCCTCAAGATAGCGTGTCTACCAATTTCACCACGTCGGCTGGGGGAGAAACAATATTGCCTGGCGCCGGGTTTTCAGGCCCTTCAGGTCCTTTGCAGAGGCTTTCGTCTTTGCTCGGAACCCATCGCTGGGGAATCGTTTCAAGCCTTGCATTCTAACCCAGATTTCTTGCTTTGTTCAACGCACAACTGCAAAAAAACTCAGGAATCCGCCGCAAGGCAATCGGATTATTTCGGTACAGCGGGGGCTGCCGGCGCCGAAGCGGCAGCAGCGGCAGCCGGCGCTGCGGCCGGAGCCGACGCACCTGCCACGGCGGGCACGGATGCCGGCGCCGCGCCCATCACGCCCAGCGACGCAGCGGGCTTGTAATTGCCCAGCAGCGTCAGCGCCAGCGTGCAGACGAAGAACAGCGTGGCCAGCACGGCGGTGGTGCGCGACAGGAAGTTTGCCGAGCCGGTGGCACCGAACAGGCTGCCCGAGGCGCCCGAACCGAATGCCGCGCCCACATCGGCGCCCTTGCCATGCTGGATCAGCACCAGGCCAATCACGCCCAGCGCCGACAACACCTGCAGCACCACCAACAATGTCTTGAAGATTGCCATTTGATTTAAATAAGCCTTACTGGCTGGTTACTTGCCTGATCGGTCGATCGGAACGGCCGGCATTCAGGCGTTGCCGATCGCGAGAAAATCTTCCGACTTCAGCGAGGCGCCGCCAATCAGGCCCCCGTCGATATCGGTCATGGAAAACAGTTCGGCCGCATTGTCCGGCTTGACGCTGCCACCGTACAGGATGGCCATGCGCCCGGCCACGCCCGCGTCGCGCGCGGCAACCTGGCCGCGCAGAAAAGCGTGCACCGCCTGCGCCTGCTCGCTGGTGGCGGTCTTGCCGGTGCCGATCGCCCACACCGGCTCATAGGCCAGCACCACGCGGCTCAGCTGCTCAACACTCAGCGCCTCCAGCACGGCCTGCAGCTGCCTGCCGACCACGGCCTCGGTCTCGCCCGCCTCGCGCTGGGCCAGCGTTTCGCCCACGCAGACCACCGGGACGATGCCGAATTCCAGCGCGCGCAGCGCCTTGGCCGCGACGGCCTGGTCGGTTTCGCCGTGGTAAGTGCGGCGCTCCGAGTGACCGACCAGCACATAAGTGCAGCCAAACTCACCCAGCATCGATGCCGCCACTTCGCCGGTAAAGGCGCCGCGCGCCTCGGCCGACACATCCTGTGCGCCCCAGGCCACCTTCGAGCCATCCAGCAACGCCTGGCATTGTGCAAGATAGGGGAACGGCGCGCAGACCGCCAGCGTCGCCGGTGCCACGCCAGCCTTGATTCCCTCCAGCAGCGCCGCGTTCGCAGCCAGGCTGCCATGCATCTTCCAATTGCCGATGACGAGCTTTTGTCTCACGAAGTGCCCCTCCCAAATCAAACCCGGTATTGTAGCGTGTGGCAGGGGCACGGCGCTACCGCCGCCCGATGCCGGGGGGCGGCGGCATTGGCCACATGCAACGGGCGCTGCGCTTTACCAGGTCAGCACGATCTTGCCGATATGCTCGCTCGACTCCATCAGGCGATGCGCGTCGGCTGCCTGCGCAGCCGGGAACACCTGGTGGATCACCGGCTTGATCTTGCCGGCGGCCAGCAGCGGCCACACCTGCTCATGCAGCGCCGCGGCGATCTCGCCCTTGAACGATGCCGGGCGCGGACGCAGCGTGGAACCGGTCACGGTGATGCGCCGGCGCAGGATATCGCCCAGCGGGATCTCGGCCTTGGCACCGCCCAGCAGCGCGATGATGACGATGCGGCCATCGTCGGCGATGCACTTCAGCTCGCGCGCCAGGTACGGGCCGGCAACCATGTCGAGAATCACGTCGACACCCTTGCCGCCGGTCAGCGCGGCCACCTCGGCAACGAAGTCCTGGGTCTTGTAGTTGATCGCCCGATCTGCGCCCAGGTCTTCGCAGGCCTTGCACTTCTCATCGGTGCCGGCGGTGACAAAGACCTTGTAGCCCAGCGCCTTGGCAATCTGGATCGCGGTCGTGCCGATGCCGCTGGAGCCGCCCTGGATCAGCAGGGTTTCATCCTTGCCGCGCGGGCCCTGGCCCAGGTAGCCGCGGTCGAATACATTGCTCCAGACCGTGAAGAAAGTCTCCGGCAGCGCCGCGGCCTCGATATCGCTCAGGCCTCGCGGCGCGGGCAGGACCTGCGCCAGCGGCGCCGTGCACAGCTGCGCGTAGCCGCCGCCCTGCACCAGCGCGCAGACGCGGTCGCCCACCTTCAGGCCGAAGCGGTTGTCGGCATGCGACAGGTCGCCGCCCACCACCACGCCCGCCACTTCCAGGCCGGGCAGGTCCGAAGCGCCCGGCGGCACCGGGTAGTTGCCGGTACGCTGGAATACGTCGGGACGGTTGACGCCGGCGGCAGCCACGCGGATCAGGACCTCGCCCGCACCCGGCACCGGGTCGGGACGCTCGGCCAGCTGGAGGACTTCGGGGGCACCGTATTCGCGGATCTCGATGGCTTGCATGCTGCTCTGCTCCTTGTACTTGTCTTGGCGCGGCTCGACGACGGGTCGCGCCAGGGTCGGTGTGAGCCTTGGCTCGATAGGGTTGCCGGCAGTGTAAACAAAAAAACGGCTGGACATCGTCCAGCCGTTTTTCCGGCGGCGCCACCTTGCGGCGGCGCCCGCGGGCAATCCTGCCCCGCTGACTTTACTGCTGTTCCGAGCCCTCGGCCGGGGCTGCCGGGGCAGCGGCTTCGCCGGCGTTGATCGGGCTGATGCTGCCGCCCTCTTCGGCCAGCGCGGCCTTCAGCGACAGGCGCAGGCGGCCCTTCTCGTCAGCCTGGATCAGCTTGACGCGGACATGCTGGCCTTCCTTCAGCCAGTCCTTGATGTCCTTCACACGCTCGTTGACGATTTCCGAGATGTGCAGCAGGCCATCCTTGCCCGGCAGGATGTTGACGATGGCGCCGAAGTCCAGCAGCTTCAGCACGGTACCGGCGTAGATCTTGCCCACTTCGGCTTCCGCGGTGATGCCCTCGATGCGGCGCTTGGCTTCGGCCATGCCGTCGGTCGAGGTCGACGCGATCGTGATCGTGCCGTCTTCCTGGATGTCGATGGTGGTGCCGGTTTCCTTGGTCAGCGCCTGGATGGTCGAACCGCCCTTGCCGATCACTTCGCGGATCTTGTCCGGATGGATCTTCATGGTGATCATGCGCGGCGCGTGCGCCGACAGCTCGGTGCGGGCGTGGCCCATCGCATCCTGCATCTTGTGCAGGATGTGCAGGCGGCCTTCCCTGGCCTGCGCCAGCGCAACCTGCATGATCTCCTTGGTGATGCCCTGGACCTTGATGTCCATCTGCAGCGCAGTGATGCCGTTGTCGGTACCCGCCACCTTGAAGTCCATGTCGCCCAGGTGGTCTTCGTCGCCCAGGATGTCGGTCAGCACGGCGAACTTGTTGCCTTCCAGGATCAGGCCCATGGCCACGCCGGCCACGTGCGCCTTGACCGGAACGCCGGCGTCCATCAGCGCCAGGCAGCCGCCGCAGACCGAAGCCATCGACGACGAGCCGTTGGACTCGGTGATTTCCGAAACCAGGCGGATGGTGTAGGCGAATTCATCGTCCTTCGGCAGCACCGGGATCAGTGCGCGCTTGGCCAGGCGGCCGTGGCCGATTTCGCGGCGCTTCGGGCTGCCCACGCGACCGGTTTCGCCGGTGGCGAACGGAGGCATGTTGTAGTGGAGCATGAAGCGGTCGCGGTATTCGCCTGCGAGCGCGTCGATGATCTGCTCGTCGCTCTTGGTGCCCAGCGTGGCCACCACCAGCGCCTGGGTTTCACCACGGGTGAACAGCGCCGAGCCGTGCGCGCGCGGCAGCACCGACGAACGGATCTCGATCGGGCGCACGGTGCGGGTGTCGCGGCCGTCGATGCGCGGCTCGCCGCCCAGGATCTGGCCGCGGACGATCTTGGCTTCCAGATCGAACATGATGTTGCCGACTTCCACCTTGTCGGCTTGCACGCCGGCGGCTTCCAGCGCGGCGGCCACGTTGGCCGACACTTCCTTCAGCTTCTGGCTGCGGGCCGACTTCTGGCGCAGCTGGTAGGCTTCCTGCAGCAGCGGCAGTGCCACTTCGGTGACCTTGGCGATCAGCGGCTCGTTCTTGGCGGCCGGGGTCCAGTCCCACTCAGGCTTGCCACCTTCGCGCACCAGCTCATGGATGGCGTTGATCGCGATCTGCATCTGCTCGTGGCCATAGACCACGGCGCCCAGCATGACGTCCTCGGACAGCTGGTTGGCTTCCGATTCCACCATCAGCACGGCGCGCTCGGTGCCGGCGACCACCAGGTCCAGGTCCGAGGTAGCGATCTGCGAGCGGGTCGGGTTCAGCAGGTACTGGCCGTCCTTGTAGCCCACGCGCGCGGCGCCCACCGGGCCGTTGAACGGGATGCCCGACACGGCCAGCGCGGCCGACGCGCCAATCAGCGCGGGGATGTCGGCGGGCACTTCCGGGTTCAGCGACACCACGTGGATCACCACCTGGACGTCGTTGTAGAAGCCTTCCGGGAACAGCGGACGCAGCGGACGGTCGATCAGGCGCGAGGTCAGCGTCTCGTTTTCCGACGGACGGCCTTCACGCTTGAAGAAGCCGCCGGGGATCTTGCCGGCTGCGTAGGTCTTCTCGATGTAGTCGACGGTCAGCGGGAAGAAGTCCTGGCCCGGCTTCGGGCTCTTGGCGGCGACCACGGTCGCGAGCACCACGGTGTCTTCCACATCGACCAGCACCGCACCGCCGGCCTGGCGGGCGATTTCGCCGGTTTCCATGCGGACCGTGTGCTGGCCCCACTGGAATTCCTTGACGACCTTGTTGAACATGGACATTTGCATTCCTTGACTTGCGTGCATGCCGCGCAATCACGCAATCACTCGCGCGCGGCCTGCGACGCCTGCGTTCTCAGCCGCAGGCAAACTGCCGGGTTGCCGGTCGCAGTCGCAGGGAAGTGCTATGCCATTCCAGCGCGGCACTGGCATGCCGATGCCGCGCTGGAATGACACAAAGCCCTGGTTCCTTGCCCGATCCGGGTATTCAAAACAAAAAAGAACAACTTACTCCGTTGCGCAGCTTGCTGCAACGGGCGCCCGGGGAATCAGAATGCTCGCCGGGCGGCGTGAAGCAAAAATCACTTCATCAACTGCCTTGCATCCCTCGGCAAGGCGGATTCACCCCGCCAGAAATGCAAAATGCCTGCCCCAGCAATGCTGAAGCAGGCATCGAGGCCTCACGCGAAACCGTGCAAACCCTGGAATCGCGCTGCCATCTGACGCAACCTCCGACGCAACCTTACTTGCGCAGGCCCAGCTTTTCGATCAGGGCGCGGTAACGGTCGGCATCGTTGGACTTGAGGTAGTCCAGCAGGCGGCGACGGCGGCTCACCATGCGCAGCAGACCGCGGCGGCTGTGGTGATCCTTCATGTTGGCCTTGAAGTGCGGGGTCAGTTCGTTGATGCGGGTGGTCAGCAGGGCCACTTGCACTTCGGGGCTGCCAGTGTCGTTGGCGCCACGTGCGAACTGCTTGATGACTTCGGACTTGTTGATATCGGCGACTGCCATGATGATTTCCTTTCACTTGCGAACGCTACAGCGCGGGATGCGCCGCATGCGTCGTGCCATGTATTGACTGGCTACTGCCGCCATCAGGCCGATGGCCCGATCACGACAGCCGCGGATTATAGCCGAAAAGCCGCGGCAGGAGTACCCGGCAGCCTGGCCGTATGCCCCAACGCTCAGGGGCGCTCCATCCGGCACGTGGTCGGCAGCGTGGTCTGCGCGGCCTTGAGCTTGCGCACGGTACGGAAGCCATAGCCCGAGCCCTCGTTGTCGAAGCGCACCGCCCCGCCCTGGCGCTCCATCACCGACACGTACAGCGGCTGCAGCACCTGGTGGTCGTCGGCGCGCACGGTGGCCTCGTGGAAGTCATTGACGTAGCGCATGTTCTCCAGCGCGCGCGCCACCTTGACCGCATCGGTGGAGCCGGCCTGCTCGATCGCGCGCGCCAGCATCTCCACCATCATCTGCATGCGCAGGTGCACGTAATCGTCCTTCGGGTCCGGATAGCGCGCGCGGAACTGCCGGTAGAAGGCGTCCGACGCCGCGCCGCCCACGTTGGGGTGCCATTCCGCCACCGCGAGCACGCGGCCCACGCCGGCATCGCCCATCGCCGCGGGCGCGCCCAGGCCGTTGCCGTAGAAGGTATAGAACCGGGCCTGCAGGCCGCCTTCGCGCGCGGCCTTGACCATCAGCGTCAGGTCGTTGCCCCAGTTGCCGGTGATGACCGCGTCCGCCCCGCTCGCCCTGATCTTGGCGATATAGGGCGCGAAGTCCTTGATCTTGCCGATCGGGTGGAACTCGTCGCCCACGATCTGGATATCCGGGCGGCGTGCCGCCAGCATCTCGCGCGCCGAGCGCGATACCTGGTGGCCGAAGCTGTAGTCCTGGTCGATCAGGTAGACGCGGCGCACGGCCTGGTCCTGGCGGATCACCTCGGTCAGCGCCTGCATGCGCATGTCGGCGCTGGCGTCGAAACGGAAGTGCCAGAAGCTGCAGTTCTCGTTGGTCAGGCTGGGATCGACCGCCGAGTAGTTCAGGAACAGCACGCGCGCGTCGGGCTGGCGCGCATTGTGGCGGTTGATGCCCGACACCAGCGCGCTGGCCACGGCCGAACTGTTGCCCTGCAGGACAAAGGGGATGCGCTTGTCGGTCAGCGCGCGCAGCTGGATCAGGCTTTCATCGACATTGCCCTTGCTGTCGAAGGTGACCAGCTCCAGCGGCCGCGTGCCCTCGGCGGTCTTCACCCCGCCGCGCGCATTGACGCGGTCGATCGCCAGGCGCAGGTTGCGCACCACCGCCTCGCCGGCGTTGGCGAACGGGCCGGACAAGCCGTCGATCATGCCCAGCCGGATCGGCTCCTGGGCCGACGCGCCCGCCGCAGCCACCAGCAACAATCCGCCCAGCCATCCACGCCACCGTGCCGCAACCTTCATTCATCTCTCCCGGAAAGCGCTGGATGGTACGGCAGCCCCAGCCCGGCGGCAATTGCCATGGCGCGCAGCCAGCGACATGGCGTTCCCCGGGGAAACGGCCATGTTGCAGGAATATCCCCCAAAAAGCAGCGCCCAGCGCACAAGCGGCGAGGACCCGACCGCCTGCCGCGACATGCTGTCGACGCCCGAACTCTACAAGGCGCAGGTCAATACCTGGACCAGGCGGGACGTGGCCGGGCACGAGTATGAAAAAGCCCGCCATCCCCGGGTCGGGAATGGCGGGCTTGGTCCGTACGCTCAGGCCGGGTAGGCCTTCCGCCGTCTGAAGCAGACGCCTTGATCAGATCTGCGGATTGATCTTCTGCACAGCCTTGTCGTGCAGCTTGTTCAGCGCGGCCAGGTAGGCCTTGGCCGAGGCGGCGACGATATCCGGGTCGGTGCCCACGCCGTTGACGATGCGCCCGGCCTTGGACAGGCGCACGGTCACTTCGCCCTGGGCCTCGGTACCGCCGGTGATGGCGTTCACCGAGTAAAGCACCATCTCGGCGCCGCTGCCCACGCGCGACTCGATTGCATGCAGGGTGGCGTCGACCGGGCCGTTGCCCTCGCCCTCGCCGCTCTCCTCCTGGCCGTCCATGCTGAACACCACGCGTGCGTGCGGGCGCTCACCGGTCTCGGAACGCTGCGACAGCGAGATGAAGCGGAAGTGCTCGTTGGCGTCGTGCTGGGCCTCGTTCGAGACGATGGCGACGATATCCTCGTCGAAGATCTCGGCCTTCTGGTCGGCCAGTTCCTTGAAGCGGGTGAAGGCGGCGTTGACTTCGGTCTCGCTCTCGAGCTCGATGCCCAGTTCCTGCAGGCGCTGCTTGAAGGCATTGCGGCCCGACAGCTTGCCCAGCACGATCTTGTTCGCGGTCCAGCCCACATCTTCCGCGCGCATGATCTCGTAGGTGTCGCGCGCCTTGAGCACGCCATCCTGGTGGATCCCCGAAGCATGCGCGAAGGCATTGGCACCCACCACGGCCTTGTTCGGCTGCACCGCGAAACCGGTGATCTGCGACACCAGCTTGGAGGCCGGCACGATCTGCGTGGTGTCGATGCCGAGGTCCAGGTCGAAATAGTCGCGGCGCGTCTTCACCGCCATCACCACTTCTTCCAGGCTGGTGTTGCCGGCACGCTCGCCGAGGCCGTTGATGGTGCATTCGATCTGGCGCGCGCCGGCCATCTTGACGGCGGCCAGCGAGTTCGCCACGGCCATGCCCAGGTCGTTATGGCAGTGCACCGACCAGATCGCCTTGTCCGAGTTGGGGATGCGCTCGCGCACCGAACGGATCAGGTCGGCGTAGCCCTCGGGCACGGCATAGCCCACGGTATCCGGCAGGTTGATGGTGGTCGCGCCTTCCGCGATCACGCCTTCCAGCACGCGGCACAGGAAGTCCATGTCCGAGCGGCTGCCGTCTTCCGGCGAGAACTCGATGTCATCGGTGAACTGGCGCGCAAAGCGCACCGCCAGGCGGGCCTGGTTATACACCTCGTCCGGCGTCATGCGCAGCTTCTTCTCCATGTGCAGCGCGGACGTGGCAATGAAGGTGTGGATGCGGAACGAGTTGGCCGGCTTGAGCGCCTCGGCGGCGCGGGCGATGTCCTTGTCGTTGGCACGGGCCAGCGAGCAGATGGTCGAGTCCTTGACCACCTGCGCGATCGAGCGGATTGCCTCGAAGTCGCCGTTGGAGCTCGCCGCGAAACCGGCCTCGATCACGTCGACCTTCAGGCGTTCCAGCTGGCGTGCGATGCGGACCTTTTCCTCGCGGGTCATCGAGGCGCCGGGCGACTGCTCGCCGTCACGCAAGGTGGTGTCGAAAATGATGAGTTTGTCAGACATTTTGTGGAGCTCCTGATTGCTTATCGTGTGCTGTCCCCGGCATGCTGCGTCCGGGGCTTTACCGCCTGTTCCGCGCTCCACGGCTGTGGAATGCAAAACGCCCCGGCGTGCATGAAGCAGGCCGGGGCGTTAGAAAATTCCTTGCGGATTTCGCGCTAAGGGAGTGAGTCCGTCCTTAGCGCGCGCGCGTCCCGACCTGATGGCCTAGTAGGCCACCTAGGGTGGTGCGGGCGATTAGGACTTGGCGCGAAATCATGTCAGCGACTATATCCGAGTTGGCGCGCCCGTGCAATACAGGGTTTAGCCCATTTTGCCCGGATGCGCCAGCGGCACGGATCAGCCCTTGGGCGGAATGCGCAGCTTCTGGCCCGGGTAGATCTTGTCCGGGTTGCTCAGCATCGGCGTGTTGGCCTCGAAGATCTTGTTGTACTCGGCGCCGTTGCCATAGGCGGCCTGGGAGATCGCCCACAGCGTGTCGCCCTTGACCACGGTATGCCACGTCGACTCCTCGGACTCGACATTGACCGACATCTTGTCCTCGACCTTGTCCACGCCCTCGACATTGCCGGCGCACAGGATGATCTTCTCGCGCGTGGCCTGGTCGGGCGCGACGCCGAACACGGTAACCAGCCCCTGCGAGCCGTCGACCTGCACCATCAGCCCGGTGGCGTCCAGCCCCATCTTGTTGATGTAGCTCTCGATCGCATCGCCCGCGGCGCGATTGGCGGCATCGACATTCTCCGCCGACGCATCCGCCGCGGCGGCCTCCTGCGCGGCCTTGGCCTCGCCGGTGCCGAACAGCTTTTCTCCCGCTTCCTTGATGAAGTCGAACATGCCCATGACATCCTCCTGACGGTGAGTGGAAAACACTGCAGAGTGCCACGCCCTGATGGCCGTGGCATGAAAACAATTGTGAATCCTGCAAAGCAAGAAGGGCGCCTGAGCGCCCTTCTGCTTACAACACTTAGGCCTTGCCGCCGTTTTCGCGTGGCTTCTTCTCGATGCCCGGCTTGCCGTGCATGGACCGCCAGGCCCACAGCACATAGCCCGAGATTGCATAGACCACGAACAGGCCGAACAGCGCCACCGGCGGGTCGGTGGAGACCACCACGAACAGCACCAGGACCAGCACCATCATGCCGAACGGCACGCGGTAGCGCACGTCAAGCGCCTTGCCGCTGTAGAACGGCGCGTTGGACACCATCGACAGCCCGGCGTACAGCGTAATGCCGAAGGCCACCCACGGCATCCACAGCTCCTTGACCGGCAGCTTGTTGTCGATCACCAGCCAGACAAAGCCAGCCACCAGCGCGGCGGCCGCGGGGCTGGGCAGCCCCTGGAAGAAGCGTTTGTCGACGATGCCGATGTTGGCGTTGAAGCGCGCCAGGCGCAGCGCCGCGCAGGTGCAGTAGACGAAGGCTGCGATCCAGCCCCACTTGCCCAGGTCATGCAGGATCCATTCATACATCACCAGCGCCGGCGCAACCCCGAACGAGGTCATGTCCGACAGCGAGTCATACTGCTCGCCAAACGCACTCTGCGTATTGGTGATGCGCGCCACGCGCCCGTCCATGCCATCCAGCACCATCGCCGCGAAGATGGCGATGGCCGCGGCGTCGAAGCGCATGTTCATGGCCTGGACGATGGCGAAGAAGCCCGCGAACAGCGCCGCGGTGGTGAACGCGTTGGGCAGCAGGTAGATGCCGCGCCGGCGCGGACGCTGGTAGACCACATCGTGGTCGTCGCCGGCATCGTCGTCGAAGTCGTCGTCGGCGCCGCGCAGCTGGTTATGGCGGAACGGCCGCAGGTGGGTCACGTTGCCGTTGCTGCTGCGCTTGTTACGTCGATGGAAGGCAACCATCACAGTCCTCCGGTCAGGCCGCCGCTCACTTCACGTCGAGTTCGGCGAGGATGGTCGACGAGGCCGATACCTTCTCGCCGATGGTCACGCGCGGGCGCGCATCGAGCGGCAGGTAGACGTCCACGCGCGAGCCGAAGCGGATAAAGCCATAGCGCTGGCCGCGCGACAGGTTGTCGCCCACCTTGGTGTAGCACAGGATGCGGCGGGCCACGAGGCCGGCCACCTGCACCAGCGTCACCAGCTGGCCGTCGGAGGCGCGCCGGATCAGCACGGCGTTGCGCTCGTTCTCGACCGATGCCTTGTCCAGGTCGGCGTTGACGAACTTGCCGGCGAAGTATTCGACCTTCTCGACCGCGCCGTCGACCGAGACGCGGTTCGAGTGCACGTTGAAGACGTTCATGAAGACGCTGATCTTCAGCGCCTCGCGGCCGGCGTACGGATCCTGCGCCTTTTCGACCACGACGATACGGCCGTCGGCCGGGGCCAGCACGGCGTTGGGCTGCGACGGGATCGGGCGCGGCGGATCGCGGAAGAACTGCAGCACGAATACCGTGATGATCCACAGCGGCAACGCCCACCAGAAGCCCGCGCTGGCATGCACCAGCAGCGAGATGACAAAGGCGCCGGCCAGGAACGGCCAGCCTTCACGGGCGATCAGCGGATGAGGATAGTTCATGCAGTACAGGTGTCGGTGGATACAAGACCATGGCAAGGCGGGACGGAACGCGGCAATGGCGACGGCAGCGGCCATCGCCAGCGCTCCATGGTCGCGGAGCAGGATAATGCACGCCTTACCCAAAGTCTGACAAGCATAACAAAAAGCCGTTCAGGCCCCGCGACTCCCTCCTGATGATAGAAGGGTGTGGCACGGGACGCTGAACGGCCTCGGCCCGCCGCCGTGCGGCGCGGGCCATCAGACAGCGATGCAGCTTAGTTCTTCGACTGGTCGACCATCTTGTTCTTGGCGATCCACGGCATCATCGCGCGCAGCTTCTCGCCAACCACCTCGATCTGGTGCTCTGCGTTCAGGCGGCGGCGCGAGATCAGGGTCGGGGCGCCGGCCTTGTTCTCCAGCAGGAAGCTCTTGGCGTACTCGCCGGTCTGGATGTCGGTCAGGCACTGCTTCATCGCCTTCTTGGTCTCTTCGGTCACCACGCGCGGGCCGGTGACGTACTCACCATATTCCGCGTTGTTGGAGATCGAGTAGTTCATGTTGGCGATGCCGCCTTCGTAGATCAGGTCGACGATCAGCTTCAGTTCGTGCAGGCACTCGAAGTAGGCCATTTCCGGCGCGTAGCCAGCTTCCACCAGGGTTTCGAAGCCAGCCTTGATCAGCTCGACGGTACCGCCGCACAGCACGGCCTGCTCGCCGAACAGGTCGGTTTCGGTTTCTTCGCGGAAGTTGGTCTCGATGATGCCGGCACGGCCGCCGCCGTTGGCGGTGGCGTACGACAGCGCGATGTCACGGGCGGCGCCGGACTTGTTCTGGTGCACGGCGATCAGGTGCGGCACGCCGCCACCCTGGGTGTACGTGGCGCGCACGGTGTGGCCCGGGGCCTTGGGCGCGATCATGATCACGTCCAGGTCGGCGCGCGGGATCACGGCACCGTAGTGCACGTTGAAGCCGTGGGCGAAGGCCAGCGCAGCGCCCTCCTTGATGTTGTCGTGCACTTCGTTCTTGTACACGTCGGCGATCTGCTCGTCCGGCAGCAGGATCATGACCACGTCGGCACCCTTGACGGCCTCGGCCACTTCCTTGACTTGCAGGCCGGCGTTGGCGGCCTTGTTCCACGACGCGCCACTCTTGCGCAGGCCGACCGTCACATTGACGCCCGAATCCTTCAGGTTCAGCGCGTGGGCATGGCCCTGCGAGCCATAGCCGATGATGGTGACGTTCTTGCCCTTGATCAGGGAGAGGTCGGCGTCCTTGTCGTAAAACACTTTCATGATGATTCCTTCAATCTCTGTCTTTTGTATGAGGGGGGCGGCATCCTCGGGCGCATCGTGTGCGCCCGGATCGCGCCGCCCCGGGGATACTGCGTGAAGCCGTTTGGGTGAGCCGGGGCCCGGTCAGACCTTCAGGATGCGCTCGCCGCGGCCGATGCCCGAGCCGCCGGTACGGACGGTCTCCAGGATGGCGGTGCGGTCGATCGCGTCCAGGAACGCATCGAGCTTGACGCCGTTGCCGGTCAGCTCGATGGTGTAGGTCTTCTCGGTGACATCGATGATGCGGCCGCGGAAGATGTCGGCGGTGCGCTTCATTTCCTCGCGCTCCTTGCCCACCGCGCGCACCTTGACGAGCATCAGCTCGCGTTCG
Source organism: Cupriavidus sp. LA-1 (assembly GCF_055385985.1). Classification (NCBI taxonomy): domain Bacteria; kingdom Pseudomonadati; phylum Pseudomonadota; class Betaproteobacteria; order Burkholderiales; family Burkholderiaceae; genus Cupriavidus; species Cupriavidus sp. LA-1. The sequence continues at coordinate 2,843,967 of NZ_AP031387.1, forward strand.
ATGTGCGCGCCTTCGGTCAGGTCGACCACCTTGACCACTTCCACCAGGCGGTTCAGGTGCTTGGTGATCTGTTCGATCACGTCATCCGAGCCGGAGGTGACGATGGTCATGCGCGACAGCGAGGCATCCTCGGTGGGTGCCACGGTCAGCGTCTCGATGTTGTAGCCGCGGGCCGAGAACAGGCCCACCACACGCGACAGCGCGCCCGGTTCGTTTTCCAGCAGGACCGAAATGATGTGTCGCATTACAGGTCCTCCGCGCCGAGCAGCATTTCGGAAATGCCCTTGCCCGCCTGGACCATCGGCCAGACGTTTTCGGTGGGATCAGTCTGGAAGTCCAGGAACACGGTACGGTCCTTCAGGCGGAACGCCTCGCGCAGCGCCGGCTCGACGTCAGCGGTCTTCTCGACGCGCATGCCGACGTGCCCGTAGGCCTCGGCCAGCTTGACGAAATCGGGCAGCGCGTCCATGTAGGAGTGCGAGTAGCGGTTGTCGTACTCGATCTCCTGCCACTGGCGCACCATGCCCAGGTAGCCATTGTTCAGCGAGCAGATCTTCACCGGGGTGTCGTACTGCAGGCAGGTCGACAGTTCCTGGATGCACATCTGGATCGAGCCTTCACCGGTGATGGTGACGACTTCCTTTTCCGGGAACGCCTTCTTGATGCCCATGGCGTACGGCAGGCCCACGCCCATCGTGCCCAGGCCGCCGGAGTTGATCCAGCGGCGCGGCTCGTCGAACTTGTAGAACTGCGCGGCCCACATCTGGTGCTGGCCGACATCGGAGCAGATGAAGGCATCGCCGTGGGTCAGTTCCCAGATCTTTTCCACCACGTACTGCGGCTTGATGATCTCGGAGCTGCGGTCGTACTTCAGGCAGTCCACCGAGCGCCATTGCTCGATCTGCTCCCACCAACGGGCGAGCGACTCGCGCTTGGGCTTGATGTCGCTGGCCTTGATCTGCGCGATCAGTTCCTGCAGCACGTCCTTGACGTTGCCGACGATGGGGATGTCGACCTTGACGCGCTTGGAAATCGACGACGGATCGATGTCGATATGGATGATCTTGCGCGCCTGCGAGGTGAAGTGCGACGGGTTGCCGATCACGCGGTCGTCAAAGCGGGCACCGATGGCGATCAGCACGTCGCAGTTCTGCATGGCCATATTGGCTTCATACGTGCCGTGCATGCCGAGCATGCCGACGAACTGCTTGCTGGTGCCGGGGAACGCGCCCAGGCCCATCAGCGTGTTGGTCACCGGGTGGCCGGTCAGCGCCGCGAGCTGGCGCAGCTCGTCGCTGGCATTGGCCAGCACCACGCCGCCACCGCTGTAGATGTACGGACGCTCGGCGGCCTGCAGCAGCGCCACGGCCTTGCGGATCTGGCCCGAATGGCCCTTGTTCACCGGGTTGTACGAGCGCATGTCGATCGACTTGGGGTACTCGTACTTGCAGGCATTGCGCGAGACATCCTTGGGGATGTCCACCACCACCGGACCCGGACGGCCGGTCGAGGCAATGAAGAACGCCTTCTTGATGGTCGCGGCAAGGTCGCGCACGTCCTTCACCAGGAAGTTGTGCTTGACGATCGGGCGGGTGATGCCGACGGTGTCGCACTCCTGGAAGGCGTCCTGGCCAATGGCGTGGGTCGGCACGTTGCCGGTGATCACCACCATCGGGATCGAGTCGAGGTAGGCGGTGGCAATGCCGGTGACGGCATTGGTCACACCGGGACCGGAGGTCACCAGCGCTACGCCCACCTTGCCGGTTGCCCGTGCATAGCCGTCTGCGGCATGGACCGCGGCCTGCTCGTGGCGCACCAGGATGTGCTCGAACTTGGTTTGCTTGTGGAGCTCGTCGTAGATATACAGCACTGCGCCGCCGGGGTAGCCCCAGACGTACTCGACGCCTTCTTCGGCAAGTGCGTGAACGAGAATTTCCGCCCCGATCATTTCGGGTGCGGCAGATGAATTGCTGTCTGCGTGGGAGAATTCCGCGCTGGGCATGTTCATTTCAGTCCTTTGCAATTTTCGGCAAAAAATTGTTTGGATGCTCTCTGCCGGGCTTGTGGCTCGGGTTCAAGCGGTGCGCGTCTGCATGGAAGACCGCCTCATAAGCGGCCGGATGAGACAACCACTGATGTCGTGTGAACCGATGATGATACTGCAATGCACCAGCGCGGTCTACGGTTGTTTTATGCCCTGCGCATCGGGGAGTTCCCGGACAACAGGCATGAATTTTCCGCACTGCATTGTATTTCTCGGCATACAAGGTGGTACAGAGCGGTGTTTTTTTGCTAGCATCGCACCACCCCGGATGTGCCACGGGCCGTACGCAGCACATTCACCAAAGCCGGGCATTTTGCCCCGCAGCAACAAGCCGCAACCGCCTGAATGGCCACCGACCAGGAACTGTCCGATTTTCTTGCCAGCGTCGAGCGCCGCGCCTTCAAGCAGGCCGTGTTCTCGGTCCGCGACGACGAGGCCGCGCTGGATATTGTCCAGGACGCGATGATCAAGCTGGCCGAAAAATATGGCGACAAGGGCGCCGCCGAGCTGGCGCCGCTGTTCCAGCGCATCCTGCAGAACACCATCCACGACCATTTCCGCCGCCAGAAGGTGCGCAACACCTGGGTCTCGCTGTTTTCCAGCCTGCGCGACGACCGCGACGGCGGCGACGACAACGACCTGCTGGAGACGCTTGAGGCACAGGCGGGATCGGAATCGGCCGAAAGCAGCGCCGACAAGGTCGAGCGCGCCCAGGTCATGCACATCATCGAGCAGGAAATCCAGCGTCTGCCGGCGCGTCAACGCCAGGCATTCCTGATGCGTTACTGGGAGGACATGGACGTTGCCGAAACTGCCGCGGTAATGGGCTGTTCCGAAGGCAGCGTCAAGACGCACTGTTCCCGTGCCACGCACACCCTTGCGCAGGCACTGCGTGCACGGGGGGTCCGACTATGAGCAGAAACGACAAAGAAATCAGCGAACGCCGGTTTGCCCATGAGGTTCGGGCGGCACTTGATGCCGGCACCGAGGCCCTGCCGGCCGACATCTCCGAACGGCTCGCCGCGGCGCGCCGGATCGCGGTCGCCCGCAAGAAGGCCGAAGCGCGCGTGCTGGTGCCGCAACTGGCCATGCCGGGTGCGCACGTTTCCCTGTTTGACGACGACGGCTCGCCGCTGTACCGCGCCGGCGCCTGGCTGCGCCGCCTTGGCCTGGTCTGGACGCTGGTGGCGCTGGCCGCCGGCCTGGTTGGCATCTATCGCTGGCAGGAACAGAAACGCATCGAGGAACTGGCCGATATCGACGCCGCCATGCTGCTCGACGACCTGCCGCCCACGGCCTACGCCGACGAGGGCTTCCACGTCTTCCTGAAGCGCGGGCAATAGCATGGCGCGCGCAACGTTCCGCCCCGGCGCCCTGCGCCGCCGGCTGGCCGCGCTGCTCGCCGGCGCCGGCGCTGCCGCCTGCTGGGGCCTGCTGCCGCCCGCGGCGCATGCACAGGGCGCCTCAGCGGTCACCTCCCCCTCTGCCACGCAGGCTGCCAATGCCCGGCCGGCCTGGGCTGACCTGAGCCCGGTCAACCAGCGCATCCTGGCACCGTTGCAGCCGCTGTGGGACAACCTGCCCGAACTGAACCGCCACAAGTGGCTGCGCATCGCCGAGCGCTATCCGAAGTTCTCCCCGGCCGAGCAGGCCCGGCTGCAGGCGCGGATGGCGGAATGGGTCAAGATGACGCCGCAGCAACGCCGGCTGGCGCGCGAGAACTACCAGATCACGCGCTCGCTGCCGGCCGAGAAAAAGGCCGAGGCCTGGGACAAGTACCAGCAGCTGCCTGAAGAGCAGAAGAAGAAGCTCGCCGCCGCCGACCGCGTCCCGCGCCGCCCCGGCGCCGTCAGCGCGCTGCCCAGCGGCAAGCGCCTGCCCAGCGACACCAGCCGCCAGCTGCGCCGCGAACCGAAGGCTGCCGGCACCTCGGCGGCCCGCGCCGGCAAGCCGGCCAGCGAAGCCCGGGCGCAGCCTGCCACCACGGCAGCCGCGGCGTCGGCGCCGTTGCCTGCGCCGGCGGCCGCACCGGCCACGCCTGCGCCCGCTGCACCTGCCACCACCGCTGCCGAACCCACCACGGAAGCCGCCACGCCCGCGGCCTCGGACGCGACCACGCGCCAGTAATCCGCAAGCCATTTGGCATAATGGCCGTTTCACGCCGGCCAGCGTTGCAAGAGCCGGCCCCGCCTGACCCGCGCCTGCCCAGCCTTCTTCGCCCTCCATGCCCGCTGCCACCCTCGATCCCAAGCCCGCCGCAGCCGCCCTGCCCGCCGCCCCGCCCCTGCGCCGCCGCATCGCCTGCATGCTCTATGAAGGCGTGCTGCTGTTCGGCGTGCTGAGCGCATCGACCGCCGCCTATCTGCTGGCGCGGCCGCTGCTGCAGAAGCTCGGCCTGGACGGGCCGCTGGTGATCCAGTTGTGGAGCTTCCTGGTGATGGGGCTGTATTTCACCTGGTTCTGGCAACGCAACGGCCAGACCCTGGCAATGCAGACCTGGCGCATGCGCGTCGAGAACGCCGCGGGCGTGCCGCCGCGCTGGCCGCAAGCGGCGCTGCGCTACGTGCTGGCGTGGCTGTGGCTGCCGCCGTCGGCGGCGGTCGGCCACCTGCTGGGGCTGGTCAAGGGACCATTCGTGGGCGTGCTGTGCGCCGGACTGCTGATCTGGATCCTGCTGGCGCGGCTGGATCCGCGCCGCCAGTTCCTGCACGACCGCCTGGCCGGCACGCGGCTCACGGACCTGCGCGCCAAGCCATGAGCCTGGGCGCCGCCGGCATCCGCCGCATTGCGGTGGCCTTGCAGGCGGCCGCAGCGCTTGGCATTGCCGCCGGGCTGGCGCACACAGCCGGCTGGCCATGGCCCGGCGCAATCGCCACCGGCGTGGCGGTGATCCTCGGCAGCTTCGCCGGCGGCATTGCCCTCGCCTTCGCCCTGAGCGGGCGCGGCCTGTGGGTCGGGCATGGCGATCACCCGCCCGCACCCCCTGTTGAACTCGCCGCCACGCGGCGGCCGCTGCGCCTGCCCGACGCACTGCGCTGCTATGCCACCGAATGCCTGGCGGTGCTGCGCATGTTCGACTGGCTGCAACCGTTCCGGGCGCGCGCGCGCTTCGCCCCGACAGCCGATGCCCGGCCCGGCCGCGACGCCCCGCCGGTGCTGTTGGTGCACGGCTACGCCTGCGGACGGGCGATCTGGCTCGACATGCAGCCGGCACTGGCCGCCGCCGGCTATCGCTGCAAAGGCATCGACCTCGAACCAGTATTCGGCGATATCGACGACTACGCGCACGCGCTGCTGGCCGCCATGCGGCGCATCAGCGCCGAGACCGGGCGCGCACCGCTGCTGGTCTGCCACAGCATGGGCGGCCTGGCCGCGCGCGCCGCGCTGCAACTGGCCGGCGACGACGACGCCTGCGCCGGCGTGGTGACGCTGGGCAGCCCACACCACGGCAGCGCGCTGGCGCGCTTTGGCGGCGGCCACAATGCGCGCCAGATGCGTTGCGGCAGCCCCTGGCTGCGCGCGCTTGCCGCGGCGGAAACGCCGCGCTCGCGGGCGCGCATGATCTCGGTCTTCAGCTGGCATGATTCGATCGCCGGGCCGCCCGGCACCGGCTGGCTTGACGGCGCCGGGCATATCCCGCTGTCCGGCATCGGCCACGTGTCGCTGCTGCGCCATCCCGCCGCCGTGCGTGCAGTGCTCGACGCACTGGCCGAACTGTCCGCGCGCGGCCGCTGACGCCTGCGCCGTCACTGGCTGTTCCACTGCCGCCACGATTCAAATGTCAGTCATGTTTCTGTCACGGCACCGTCATCGCGGGCTGGCTGAATGCAGCCATCGCCGCAACCGGGACTGCCATGGTGCAAGCAATCCGATCTGCCCGCGGGTATCTGTTGAAAGCCGCGCAACTGACGCAATGGCTGCGCCGCAGCCCTGAGAGCAACTGGGCCAACGGCCCCGACAGCGCCGCGCCGCTGACCGCCTTCATGGCACCGGCCCTGGATGCCGCCGCGCTGGCCCCCCAGCGCGAACAGCGGGAGACCTATCCGCCCGAGCCGCACCCGATCCAGCGCTACCGCGCCATCTGGCTGTCGGACATCCACCTGGGCACGCCCGGCTGCCAGGCCGACTACCTGCTGGACTTCCTCAAGCACAACGAATCCGAGCAGCTCTACCTGGTCGGCGACATCATCGACGGCTGGCAGCTGCGCCGCGGCTGGTACTGGCCGCAGAGCCACAACGACGTGGTGCAGAAGCTGCTGCGCAAGGCGCGCAAGGGCACCGAAGTGATCTACGTGCCCGGCAACCACGACGAGGCCGCGCGCCAGTTCGACGGCATGGCCTTCGGCGACATCACCGTGCGCGAAGAGGCGGTGCACACCACCGCCACCGGGCGCCGGCTGTGGGTGGTGCACGGCGACCTGTTCGACGGGGTGGTGCAGCACGCGCGCTGGCTGGCCTACCTGGGCGATTCGCTGTACACGGTGATCCTCGCGCTGAACCGCCACTTCAACCGGCTGCGCGCGCGCCTGGGCTTCCCGTACTGGTCGCTGTCGCAGTTCCTGAAGCACCAGGTCAAGAACGCGGTCAACTACATCGGCGCGTTCGAGAGCGCGATGGTCGATGAGGCGCGCCGCCGCGGCTGCGATGGCGTGGTCTGCGGCCATATCCACAAGGCCGAGATCCGCGAGGTCAACGGCCAGCTCTACTGCAACGACGGCGACTGGGTCGAAAGCCTGTCGGCGCTGGTCGAGACCATCGAAGGCGAGCTGAAGATCGTCTACTGGACCACGCTGCTGGACGCGCCGGTCCCGGCCACGCGCCGCCGTCGCCGCGCCGCCGTGGCTGGCTGAGCCCGGACCGCCCCCCGTTGCCACATCCGCTCTGCCCTTCCAACGCGCCCGAGGAGGCTGCATGAAGATCCTGATCGTCACCGATGCCTGGGAACCGCAGGTCAATGGCGTGGTGCGCACGCTCAAGTCCACGCGCCGCGAACTGGAGGCGATGGGCCACACGGTCGACATGATCACGCCGCTGGAATTCCGCACCGTGCCGTGCCCGACCTACCCCGAGATCCGCCTGTCGCTGTTCCCGGCGGCGCGCGTGCAGCGCCGCATCGAGGCCTTCGCCCCCGATGCCCTGCATATCGCCACTGAAGGGCCGCTGGGACTGGCCGCGCGGCGCCATGCGATCCGCCGCCGGCTGCCGTTCACCACGGCCTACCACACGCGCTTTCCGGAATACGTGCAGGCACGCTTCGGCATTCCGCTGGCGTGGACCTACCGCTTCCTGCGCTGGTTCCACGGCCCGGCCCAGTCCGTGATGGCACCCACCCCGGTGGTGCTCGACGACCTGCGGCACTATGGCATCACCAACGCCGTGCTGTGGACGCGCGGCGTTGACCTGGACGTGTTCACGCTGCAGCGCCCCAATGTGCTCAACACCGCCCACCCGATCTTCCTGTACGTCGGCCGCGTGGCGGTGGAAAAGAATGTCGAGGCCTTCCTGGCGCTGGACCTGCCCGGCTCCAAATGGGTGGTCGGCGACGGCCCGGCCCTGCCGGCGCTGCGCGCGCGCTATCCCGGCGCCAACTACCTCGGCGTGCTGGGCCAGCCCGAGCTGGCCCGGGTGTATGCTTCGGCTGATGTGTTCGTGTTCCCGAGCCGCACCGACACCTTCGGGCTGGTGCTGCTGGAGGCGCTGGCCAGCGGGCTGCCCGTGGCCGCCTATCCGGTCACCGGCCCGATCGATGTGCTGGCCGACAGCCCCGCCGGCGTGATGCACGAAGACCTGCGCGAAGCCTGCCTGGAAGCGCTGCGCATCGACCGCGCCACGGCCCGTGCCCATGCCGAGCGGTTCTCCTGGCGCGCCGCGTCCGAGCAGTTCCTGGCCCATCTGCGGCCGTTCCCTGCCGGCAATCCCGGCCGTGACAGCGCAGCGGCCCAACCCGCCCAGCAACCCCATGTCCAAACCGCGTCCGGAACTGCCGTCCGACCCGCCAATGCAGAAGCCGCCGCAGGCAATGCAGAACGCTGACTACTCCATCGAGCAGAATCCCCACAAGGGCAATCGCGGCCTGGCGCGCGCCTGGCACGCGGCCATCAATTCGCTGTCCGGGCTGCGCTATGCGGTGCTCGAGGAAAGCGCCTTCCGCCAGGAGCTGACGCTGGTGGTGATCCTGACGCCGTGCGCCTTCCTGCTGCCGGTGGGCGCGGTCGAGCGCATCCTGCTGCTGGGCACGCTGCTGGTGGTGCTGATCGTTGAGCTGCTCAACTCCAGCGTCGAGGCCGCGATCGACCGCATCTCGCTGGAGCGGCACAGCCTGTCCAAGCGCGCCAAGGATTTCGGCAGCGCCGCGGTGATGCTGGCGCTGGTGCTGTGCGGCGGCACCTGGGTCGCCATTGCCGGGCCGCACGTGGTGCGCTGGGTGCGGGCGCTGGCGGGCTGATCCGGCACGGACGGCAGAGAATGGGGCAAGGCAGGCCGATTGCTTATAATCGCTACCCTGCCCCCGACTCACTGACCGCACCGATCGCCTGGACGCCCATGGAACCGAAACCGCAAACCGGCCCCCGCCGCACCAGGGACCGCATCCTCGACGTCTCGCTGCGCCTGTTCAACGAAGTCGGCGAGCCCAACGTCACCACCACCACGATCGCGGAAGCGATGGAGATCAGCCCCGGCAATCTCTACTACCACTTCCGCAACAAGGACGACATCATCAACTCGATCTTCGTGCGCTTCGAGCAGGAGATGGAGCGCCGCCTGAAGATGCCGGACGACCACAAGGCCACCCTGGACGAGAGCTGGGGCTACCTGCAGTACATGTCCGAGTTCCTGTGGAACTACCGCTTCCTGTACCGCGACATCAACGACCTGCTGGCGCGCAACCGGATGCTGGAGACCAACTTCAAGCGCATCGTCGAGCAGAAGCAGCGCTTTGCGCACGAGATCTGCCGCCAGTTCATCGAAGACGGCGAGATGGAAGCCACGCCCGAGCAGGTCGAGGCCATCTGCACCAACATGGTGGTGATCGCCACCTACTGGCTGTCGTTCCAGTTCGTGCAGCATCCGCGCCAGTACAACGACCCCGAGCAGATCCGCGGCTACCTGCACGGATCGAGCTACCACATCTTCTCGATCCTGGCCCCCTACCTGCGCGGCCGGGCGCGGGATGCGTTCGACCAGCTGGCGCGCGACTACGCCGCAGCCAGGGCGGCCGCCGACGCGGCAAAGGAAGCGAAGTGAAATCCGTCTGCGTATATTGCGGGTCCAGCCCCGGCAACCGTCCCGAATACGCCGAAGGCGCGCGCCTGCTCGGCCGCACCCTGGCCGCAAGCGGGCTGGCGCTGGTGTACGGCGGCGGCAAGGTGGGCCTGATGGGCATCGTCGCCGACGCCGTGCTGGAGCATGGCGGCAGCGCCATCGGCATCATTCCGGAAGCGCTGATGCAGAAGGAGGTGGGCCACCGCGGCCTGACCGAGCTGCACGTGGTGCGCAACATGCACGAGCGCAAGCAGATGATGGCCGACCGCGCCGACGCCTTTATCGCCATGCCCGGCGGCGTGGGCACCTTCGAGGAACTGTTCGAGACCTTCACCTGGCTGCAGCTGGGCTACCACGACAAGCCGGTGGGCCTGCTGAATCTTTCCGGGTTCTACGACGGCATGCTGGGGTTCCTGTCGCATGCCGTGCAGGAAGGCTTCCTGAAGCAGGTGCATGCCGACCTGCTGCATGTGGCCGACACGCCCGCCGGCCTGCTGGCGCAGTTGGCCGCCGCGCCGCGCGTGCGCGTCGACAAATGGCAGAAAGCGCGCGACAAGACCTGAGCGCACGCCCCTCGCCGGGCCTGGCAGGCCCGGCCTAGAACGATGAGCCCGGCTGCTGCAGGAACGCCAGTTCCTCGGCCGTGCTCTGCCGGCCCAGCACCGCATTGCGGTGCGGAAAGCGGCCAAAGCGCGCGATGATCGCGCGGTGCTTCTCGGCCCAGTCCACCACATCGACCACCCCGCCGCTGGCCTCGCGCAGCTGCGTCGCCAGGCGCACTGACTCGTCCTGGTCCGCCAGCGCCTCGGAATGCTCGAAAGGCATGTGGCAGAACATGCGGTGGTAGTCCGTGGGCAGCGCGCGGTCCATGCCGGTGGCGACGATGCGCCTGGCCAGCGCCAGCGCCAGCGCATCGCTGCCAAAGCTGCGCGGATCGTTGCGGAACATGTTGCGCGGGAACTGGTCCAGCAGCACCACGCGCGCGCAGGCGCCCTCGGGCGTGACCGACCAGTCGTCCGGCGCCCCGTCGCAGGCGACCTGCCAGTCGGACAGGAAGTTCGCGCGGACCTGCGCATCAAAGGCATCCGACTTGGTGAACCATTGCCGGCGCTCGGTATTCCAGGCGGCCGAACCGGGCCGGTCGAACCAGAAATCGAGCACGCGCACGGCGTCTTCAGGCAGTTGGTCGGCCATGTTCTCGGAAACCTTTCGGTGTGAAAAAGGAGCGGCTGCGCCTCAGCGCGCCACGTTGCGCATCCAGTCCGCGGTCTGGAAGAAGGCCTGCATCAGGCGCAGCTGCAGGTCTTCGGACAGGCCGACATCCTGCATCGCCAGCGCCATGCAGCGCATCCACTGGTCGCGCTCGCTCACGCCGATCTCGAACGGCATATGGCGCGCGCGCAGGCGCGGATGGCCAAAGCGATCGATAAAGTGGTTGGGGCCGCCCAGCCAGCCGCACAGGAACCAGAACAGCTTGTCGCGCGATCCGTCGAGCGAAGGCGGATGGAGCGCGCGCAGCCCGGCGAACTGGGTCTCCAGGTCCATCAGGTCGTAGAAGCGGTCGACCAGTTCGCGCACGCGCGCCTCGCCGCCCACCAGTTCAAATGCGGTCACCTCGGCCGTGCCGGGCTTGTCGTTGGATTCAGTACTCATCACACACTCGGTCCGCGCTGCTGAAGCAAGCTGCCTCAGGCATCACGCAAGGTCGCCAGCGCCGGCTGGCGCAGCACTTCGCGCAGGCCCAGCCAGCCGCCGGCAAAAGCGCACAGCATGCCAGAAACCACGCCCACCGGCACGATCCAGGCATTGAAGCGGTACGGGAAATCGAAGACGAACTGCGACAGGCCCCAGCCCACCGCGATCGCGCCGAGGCTGGCCAGGAACCCGGCCAGGCCGCCCACCACCAGGAATTCGGCGTACTGGGTCTGGCGCACCAGGGCGGCCGAGGCGCCCAGCGCCTTGAGCAGGCCGGCGTCGCGCATGCGCTCGTCGCGCGCGCCCGACAGCGCGGCGTACAGCACCGTCACGCCGGCGGCCAGCGTGAACACAAAGAGGAACTCCACCGCCGCGATCACCTGGTCCAGGATGTCCTGGATCTGGCGCAGGATCAGGTCGGTATTGACCACGGTGATGTTGGGGAAGGCCGCGATCAGCCGGTTGCCCAGCGCCGCGCTGGCGGGCGGCAGGTGGAACGACGTGATGTAGGTCTCGGGCAGCCCCTGCATCGCCTGCGGCGGCAGGATCACGAAGAAATTGACGCGCATCGAGCCCCAGTCGAGCTTGCGCAGCGAGGTCACGCGGGCCTGCACGGCCTGGCCGGCCACGTCGAAGCGCAGCATGTCGCCCAGGCGGATGCCCAGCGTCCTGGCGATACCCTCTTCCACCGATGCGCCCGTCTCGGCACCGTTGGTCCCGTTCGACCAGTTGCCGGCGATCACGCGGTTGCCCTCGGGCAGCGCATCGGTATAGGACAGGTTGAATTCGCGCTCGACCAGGTTGCGTGCGCGCCCGTCGGCGAAGCTGTCGCCGCGGATGGCGCGCGCGCCGATATGGGTCAGGCGCCCGCGCACCATCGGGTAGAGCAGGTCCTTGATGCCGGCGCCCGCCAGCATCTGGCGCAGCGGCTCGCGCTGGTCCGGCTGGATGTTGATGATGAAGCGGTTGGGCGCATCGGCCGGCGTGGCGTTGCGCCAGGAATCGACCAGGTCGTTGCGGGTCATGCCGAGCAGCAGCAGCGCCATCAGCCCCACCGCCAGCGCCACGGTCTGCAGCACCGTGACCGCGCGGCGGCGCTCCAGCACCGCCAGCGCAAAGCGCCAGCCCATCGCCGCGCGCCCGCGCAGGCGCCCCCGCAGCAGGCGCGACAGCAGCGTCAGCAGCCCCAGCGCCAGCACGGCGAAGACCACGCCCGCGGCAACAAAGCCGCCCGCCGTGGTCAGCCCGAGCTTCAGGTCGCGCGCCGCCACCAGCAGCAGCGCGACAAAGGCGCCCAGGCCCAGCGCATAGGCCACCCAGGCCGACACCGGCGGCAGCCCGATATCGCGCCGCAGGACCCGCAGCGGCGCCACCCGGGTCAGCGCCAGCAGCGGCGGCAGCGCAAACCCGGCCAGCAGCACCAGCCCGGCCAGCACCCCTACCAGCGCCGGCAGCAGCGACGGCTGCGGCAACGACACCTTGAGCAGCCCGCCCAGCGACAGCAGCAGCCCATAGTGCGCGAGGTAGCCGAGCAGCACCCCGGCCAGCGCGCCGGCCGCGCCCACCAGCAGGAACTCCAGCCCGAAGGCGCGCAGGATCTGCCCGCGCGACAGGCCCAGGCACTTGTAGACCGCGCAGGCATCGGTGTGGCGCTGCATATAGCGGCGCGCCGACATGGCGATGGCCACCGCCGCGATCATCGACGACAGCACCGCCACCAGCGACAGGAAGCGCTCGGCGCGGTCCAGCGTGGCGCGCATCTGGGGCTGGCCCGACTCCAGCGACTCGATCCGGGTATTGCGCAGCTTGCGGCGTTCGATCTCGTCCTGCGCCCATTTCTGGAAGGCGGCGCCGGCCGCGTCGGGGCCGGCCACCAGCAGCCGGTAGGTCACGCGGCTGCCCCAGCCGATCAGCCCGGTGCTGTCCAGGTCCGACAGCGGCATCAGCACGCGCGGCGCGAAGTTCATGAAGCCGGTGCCGCGATCGAGCTCCTGCGTGATGATGCGGTCGATGCGGAAGCCGCGGCTGCCCAGCCGCAGGGTGTCGCCCACGGCAACGCCCAGCGCGCCCAGCAGCGCCTCGTCGACCCATACCGTGCCCGGCGCGGGAATACCGTCTGCGGGCGCATCGGGCGCGCCCGGCGCGCCGGCCACCCTGAGCTTGCCGCGCAGCGGATAGCCGCCGGTCACCGCCTTGAGCGCGGCCAGCTGGCTGGGGGCCTCGGCGCCATCCCGCGCCTTGCCGCTGGCGGTGGCCATGCTCGGGAAGGTGACGGTCTGCGCCACGGCCAGCCCCGCCGCCCGGGCCCGCTGCGCGAAGGCGGCATCGAAGGGCTGGTCGGCCACCAGCAGCACGTCGGACCCGATCATCTGGCGCGCGTCGCGCTCCAGGCCCAGCCGCATGCGGTCGGCCAGGAAGCCCACGCTGGTCAGCGCGGCCACGGCCAGCACCAGTGCGAACAGCAGCAGATAGAGCTCGCCCGCGAGCCAGTCGCGCCGGGCCATGCGCAGCGCCTGGCGCCAGGCGGAGAAACTGCCGCCATGCGCAGGGCGCGCGCTTGCAGGATTGGCGGCAGTGGTCGGGATGTCGATGGCGGACTCGGAGGGCATCGGTTGGTGGTTCTTGGTTCCCGGCGCCAGTGCGCTTCGGGTCAATCGAACAATGAAGAAAGGGCGCACCGCTAGTGCGGTGTGTCCGGCCGCTGTGTCCTGCCGCGCAGGCTCGCATGCAGCCGGCGCACGCCACGCCACAATTTCGGCAGCAGCCACGCCGACACCAGCAGGAAGAGCACCAGCACCACCAGGAACACCACCGGCAGGAAAAACGCCAGCAGCAGGCTGCCGGTCGCGGTCAGGTCTTCAGTGAATGAGGCCGTCCAGTTGGAAAACGGTTCCGGCGACACGTTGATCAGCGCGCGCGTGCCGGCCTTGACCGCATGCGCGGTGCCGGCCAGCGTGCCGCCGATCAGCCCGGCCGCGACCATCCACTGCGGGTCGAGCTGGCCGAACGCGGCGGCGGCCAGGATCGCGCCGGCGGGGATGCGGATGAAGGTATGGATGCCGTCCCAGACGGTATCGAACGCCGGCACCTTGTCGGCAACGAATTCCGCCACGGCCAGCGCCGCGGCCACGCCGATCACCCACCAGGATTCCAGCGGCTGCAGCCCGGGCGGCAGCTCCAGCCAGCCCAGGCGCGCCAGCACGCCGGCGGCCAGCACGGCAAGGTAGAGGCGAAATCCGCTGGCCCAGGACATGCCCGCGGCCAGCGCGGCGGTTTCCAGCATGGCGCTCCTTGCAAGGGTGCGGCGCGGGCCAGTGCAGACAATGGCGCGCCCTGGCAGGGAGTGTAATACGGACCGGGCGGCGCGGCGCCCGCCGCCTTCACGCGGCCTTCACGCCACCCGAATGCCCCTCAGCCTTCTTCCTTGCCGTCCGGGCCGAACCACGGCAACGCCTCTTGCGGGGTCAGGATGCCAGCCGGCTCCGCCATGGTGTAGCCGGGCAGCGCCTCGATGCGCCGGGCAAAGGCCGGATCCGCCAGCAAGGCCAGCAGCGCGGCCATCCAGCCGGCGGTCTGGTCGTTCTTGCGCAGCGCCAGGTAGTAGGCCTCGCGCGTCAGCGGCAAGAAGGTCAGCCCGAGGGCCTCGGCATTCATGCGCAGCCCGAAGCCAGCCTGGGCGCGGCCGCCGTGCACGGCTTCGGCCACTTTCTCATTGCTGAACTCGGTCTCGTCGTAGCCGGCGATCTGGTCCGGATACAGGCCCTGCGCGGCCAGCAGCTGGTCGAACAGCATGCGCGTGCCCGAACTGCGCTGCCGGTTGACGAAGCGCGCCTGGGTGCGCGCCAGGCTGCGCAGGTCATGCACCTCGCGCGCCGCCTCCGGCGCCAGGATCAGGCCCTGCTCGCGCCAGGCCAGCCGCAGCAGCCGCACCGAGCCCGGCCGCAGCCACTTGCGCAGCGTCACGTGCGCGACCGAGCCCGCGGTCTGCACCGGCGAGACATAGAACCCGGCCAGCTCCGACTGCCGCTCCTGCAGGCAGATCAGCCCTTCCACGCTGCCGCAGAAGACCGTGTCGAGCTGCAGCGGGGCCCTGGCCTGGCCCAGCGCGGCGGCCAGCACCTCCACCGCGGGGTCATGGCTGCCGGTGAAGTGCACCTGCGACTGGGGCTGCTGGGCATCGTCCAGTTCGGCAATGAAGTCCGCCATGGCCTTCTGCACCACCGGGTCGACCGATTCGCGCAGGCGCAGTTCGGCGCGAAGCAAGCGTTCGCCGAAGCGCGTCAGCGATGCGCCGCGCCCGCGCTCCATGTCCAGCATGCTGCGCCCGAGCATCTCCTCCCAGGTCCGCATCACGCCCCAGGCATGACGGTACGACAGCCCGATCTCGCGCGCGGCACGGTGCAGCGACCCGGTCTCGCGCACGGCCTTGAGCAGCTGGAACACCTTGCTGTTGGCGCGCGGATTGTCGTCGGCCGCGATCACCGGAAACAGGTCAAAGCGGAAGGTCATATGTTCTCCGCTACATATTTACGAGTCGGTCCTGGCTGCACCACAATGAATACCTCATTCTTATGTTCTTTTGCCGCATTCTCCATGAGATCCAAAGGCAAAAGCAATTATGTTTGCTGGAACATAATACAAAGGAACCCACCGCATGCCGCCTCGCCTTGCCCAACGCCTGCGCCGCCCTGTGCGCCATCTCTTTGCGATTGCCTGCGCAGGACTGCTGTCGGCGGCCCATGCCGGGGAACTGAAGCTGGCCACCACCACCAGCACCGAGAACTCCGGCCTGCTGAAGTACCTGCTGCCGCGCTTCGAGCAGAAATCGGGCGTCACCGTGAAGGTGATCGCCGTGGGCTCGGGCAAGGCCATAAAGATGGGCGAAATGGGCGATGTCGACGTGCTGCTGGTGCACGCCCGCAAGATGGAAGACGCGTTCGTTGCGGCTGGCTACGGCGTGAACCGGCGCGACGTGATGTACAACGATTTCATCGTGGTCGGGCCGGCCAGCGACCCGGCAGGCGTCAAAGGCGGCAAGGACGTGCTGACCGGGTTCCGCAAGCTCGCCGGCAGCGGCAGCAAGTTCATCTCGCGCGGCGACAACTCCGGCACCGACGTGATGGAGAAGGAATACTGGAAACAGCTCGGCATCGAGCCCAAGGGCCAGCCCTGGTACGTCAACGCGGGCCTGGGCATGGGCGAGGTGCTGACCATGGCGGCGCAGATGCCGGCTTATACGCTGTCGGACCGGGCCACCTATGGCGCCTATCGGGCCAAGACCGGCCTGGCAATTGCTATCGAAGGCGATCCGAAGATGTTCAACCCTTACGGGATTATCGCGGTCAACCCGGCCAGGCATCCGGGAACCAACTATGCGGATGCGATGAAGCTGGTGGATTGGATCACGTCCAGGGAAGGGCAGGACGCGATTGGCGGGTACAAGGTGGAAGGCGAGCAGCTGTTCTTCCCAAGCTACAAGGCAAGGTAAGCCCCCTCGCCTGCCACCCCGGCCCGCTCAGCCCGCCTCCGCCTCCAGCCGCGGCAGTTGCGGCAGATCCGCCGCCACTTCGGCAATCATCCGCCGGATCCACATCACATCCGGCGCCGCGTGGCAGCGCTCGTGCCACAACTGGTAGAAGCGCATGCGCGGGAAGGACACCGGCGACGGCACCATGCGGATCGGCAGGTACTGCGCATAGTGCGCGGCGAACTGCCGGCCGGTGGTAAAGACCATATCCGTCTTCATCAGCACATACGGCACCAGGCCGAAGTACGGCAGCGTGACCTGGATATTGCGTTTGTAACCCTGCTCGGCGAGCGCCTGGTCGATCATGCTGCGCTGCATCGAAGCATACGGCGCGGGCGCCAGGTGCGGCATCTCCAGGTAATGCTTGAGCGTCAGGCCCTTGCGCGCCAGCGGATGCTGCGCGCCCAGCATGCACACCACCTCGTCGTCGAACAGCGGCGAGATATGCAGGTGCTCCGGCGGCGACAGCCAGTTGCCGACCACGAGATCCAGCTGCCCCTGTTCCAGGTCCTCCAGGAAGTCCGACGACGACGTCATCGGATGCACGAACAGCTTGGCGCCCGGCGCCAGCCGGCGCACGCGCTCGACAATATTGGGCAGGAAGAAGGCGTCCAGGTAGTCGGGCGCGCCCAGGTGGAAGGTGCGCGTGGTGGTGGCCGGGTCGAACTGCTGCGGCGGGCGCGCGATGCGGTCCATCGCGGCCAGGCTCTGCTCGGCCAGCGCCAGCAGTTCGCGGCCGCGCTCGGTCGGCACCATGCCGTTTTTGCCCCGCACCAAAATGGCATCGCCGGTGATCTCGCGCAGGCGCTTCAGGGTATTGCTGATGGCAGGCTGGGACTGGCCCAGGCGCACGGCCGTGCGGGTCACGCTCTGCTCGGTCAGCAGGGTGTGAAGCACCCGCAGCAAATAAGTATCGAGATGGTCGCGTCCGTGCATGGCGATGGCGGCCCTCCGGCGGGGGCCAGATGGGTGGCGTGGGGGATAGGAACGGCGCATAGTGTATGACAGGCACCCCACTTACGGTCAAATCACCCCCTCCGGGGGGGCGCCGCCCGGTGCGGCGGCGCACCGACCGTCGCGCCCGCTGATGGGGCATATCACCTGGGCCGAATATTGCTGGAAAGGCCAGGGTGCTATGTTTCCGCCATCACCAAGAGAGAGAAGACCATGGAGACGCAAACCATCCGCTTTTTCCACCGCGGCCAGGTCAAGGAAGTATCCGACGCCCCCATTACCCGCACCGTGCTGCAGTACCTGCGTGAAGACGCGCGCTGCACCGGCACCAAGGAAGGCTGCGCCGAAGGCGACTGCGGCGCCTGCACCGTCGTGATCGGCGAGCTGCAGGACGGCGGCGATGTCGAATTCAAGGCGGTCAACGCCTGCATCCAGTTCCTGCCCACGCTCGACGGCAAGGCCCTGATCACGGTCGAGGACCTGCGCCAGGCCGACGGCAACCTGCACCCGGTGCAGGAAGCCCTGGTCGAATGCCACGGCTCGCAGTGCGGCTTCTGCACCCCCGGCTTCGTGATGTCGCTGTGGGCGCTGTACCAGCAGCACACCCCGGGTGGCGAAGCCCCCCCGCGCCAGACCATCTGCGACGCGCTGACCGGCAACCTGTGCCGCTGCACCGGCTACCGCCCGATCATCGACGCCGGCGAGCGCATGATGGCCCTGCCCGCCCCGACCGCGGACAGGCTCAACCCGAAGCAGATCGCCGACACCCTGCGCAACCTCAAGCGCGGCGAGACCTTCCGCTACCGCGCCCAGGGCCAGGAGTTCTTTGCCCCGCGCACCGCGGCCGAGTTCGGCGCGATCAAGGCGGCGCAGCCCGATATCCGCATCCTGGCCGGCAGCACCGACGTGGGCCTGTGGGTGACCAAGCAATTCCGCGAACTGGGCAACCTGCTCTACGTGGGCCAGGTGGAAGACCTGAACCAGATCGAGCAGCGCGACGGCATGATCGAGATCGGCGCCGCCGTGACGCTGGAAAAGGCCTACGCCGCGCTCAACGCCGCGCACCCCGAGCTGGAAGAACTGTGGAAGCGCTTTGCCTCGCTGCCGATCCGCAATGCCGGCACGCTGGGCGGCAATGTCGCCAACGGCTCGCCGATCGGCGACTCGATGCCGGCCCTGATCGCGCTGGGCACGGAGGTGGTGCTGCAGCATGGCGAGACGCGCCGCACGCTGCCGCTGGAAGACCTGTACCTGGCCTACCAGAAGACCGCGATGCAGCCGGGCGAATTCGTCGCCGCGCTGCGCGTGCCGGTGGCCGGCCCGCAGCACTTCCGCACCTACAAGCTGTCCAAACGTTTTGACGAGGATATTTCCGCCGTGTGCGCCGCATTCGGCATCACCGTGCAGGACGGTATCGTCACGCAGGCCCGCATCGCCTTCGGCGGCATGGCCGCCACGCCCAAGCGCGGCGCCGCCACCGAAGCCGCCCTGACCGGCCAGCCGTGGAACGAAGCCACTGCCCGCGCCGGCATGGCCGCGCTGGCGCAGGACTACACGCCGCTGTCCGACATGCGTTCGACCGCGTCCTACCGCAGCCGCGGCGCCGCCAACCTGCTGTACCGCTTCTGGCTGGAAACCAACGCCGAAGCGCTGCCCGCGGCAGCCGTCAACGTCCGCGCCATCGGCGCCGGCGCCACTGAAACCGCCACGGCCTGAGCCAGAGAAAAAGGAAAGCATCGGCATGAACAAGCAAACCGAACCCTTCCTGCTCGACGCCACCGCCGAGCAGGTTCCCCAGGTCGGCGTCTCGCGTCCGCACGAATCCGCCCACCTGCACGTGGCCGGCACCGCCACCTACACGGATGACATCCCCGAGCTGGCCGGCACGCTGCACGCCGCGCTCGGCATGAGCACCCGCGCGCACGCCCGCATCAAGTCGATCTCGCTCGACAAGGTGCGTGCCGCGCCCGGCGTGGTCGACGTGCTGACGGTGGACGACATCCCCGGCACCAACGAATGCGGCCCGATCATCCACGACGACCCGATCCTGGCGCGCGACGTGGTCCAGTTCATCGGCCAGCCGATCTTTATCGTGGTGGCGACCTCGCATGACGCGGCACGCCGCGCCGCGCGCCTGGGCGCGATCGACTACGAAGACCTGCCCCCGGTGCTGTCGCCGCTGGCCGCGCACGAAGCCGGCAGCTATGTGCTCCCGCCCATGCACCTGACGCGCGGCGAGCCCGCCGCGCGCATCGCCGGCGCGAGCCACCAGGACAGCGGCAGGATCCACCTGGGTGGCCAGGAGCAGTTCTACCTGGAAGGCCAGATCTCTTACGCCGCCCCGCGCGAGAACGACGGCATGCATGTGTGGTGCTCGACCCAGCACCCGACCGAAATGCAGCACGCGGTGTGCCATATGCTGGGCTGGCATGCGCACCAGGTGCTGGTCGAGTGCCGCCGCATGGGCGGCGGCTTCGGCGGCAAGGAATCGCAGTCGGCGATGTTTGCCTGCTGCGCCGCGCTGGCCGCCTGGAAGCTGATGTGCCCGGTCAAGCTGCGCCCGGACCGCGACGACGACATGATGATCACCGGCAAGCGCCATGACTTCGTGTTCGACTACACCGTGGGCCATGACGACGAAGGCCGCATCGAGGGCGTCAAGGTCGAGATGGTGTCGCGCGCCGGCTTCTCGGCCGACCTGTCGGGCCCGGTGATGACCCGTGCCATCTGCCACTTCGACAACGCCTACTGGCTGCCGAACGTGCAGATCGACGGCTACTGCGGCAAGACCAACACGCAGAGCAACACCGCCTTCCGCGGCTTCGGCGGCCCGCAAGGCGCGTTCGCGGTCGAGTACATCCTGGACAACGTCGCCCGCGCGGTCGGCAAGGATTCGCTGGACGTGCGCCGCGCCAACTTCTACGGCAAGACCGAGAACAACGTCACGCCTTATGGCCAGACCGTGGAAGACAACGTCATCCACGAACTGATCGACGAACTGGTCGCCAGCAGCGAATACCGCGCCCGCCGCGAGGCCACGCGCGCGTTCAACGCCACCAGCCCGGTCCTGAAGAAGGGAATCGCCATCACCCCGGTGAAGTTCGGCATCTCGTTCAACGTGGCCCACTTCAACCAGGCCGGCGCGCTGGTGCACGTCTACAACGACGGCTCGGTACTGGTGAACCATGGCGGCACCGAGATGGGCCAGGGCCTGAACACCAAGGTGGCGATGGTGGTGGCGCACGAGCTGGGCATCCGCATGGAACGCGTGCGCGCGACCGCGACCGATACCAGCAAGGTGGCCAATACCTCGGCCACCGCCGCGTCGACCGGTGCCGACCTGAACGGCAAGGCCGCGCAGGACGCCGCCCGCCAGATCCGCGAGCGCCTGGCCGTGTTTGCCGCGCGCAAGGGCGGCGTGGAGCCGTCCGAGGTGCGCTTCAACGATGACCTGGTCAGCGCCGGCGAATTGCGGATGTCGTTCAGCGACCTGGCGCGCGAAGCCTACGTGGCGCGCGTGCAGCTGTGGTCCGACGGCTTCTACACCACGCCCAAGCTGTACTGGGACCAGAGCAAGCTGCAGGGCCGCCCGTTCTACTACTTCGCCTACGGTGCCGCGTGCTCCGAGGTGCTGGTCGACACGCTCACCGGCGAATGGAAGCTGCTGCGCGCCGACGCGCTGCACGACTGCGGCCGCTCGCTGAACCCGGCGCTGGATATCGGCCAGGTCGAGGGCGCCTTCATCCAGGGCATGGGCTGGCTCACCACCGAGGAACTGTGGTGGAACAAGGACGGCAAGCTGATGACGCACGCCCCGTCCACGTACAAGATCCCGACGGTCAACGACTGCCCCGAGGAATTCAACGTGCGCCTGTTCCAGAACCGCAACGTCGAGGACAGCATCCACCGTTCCAAGGCCGTGGGCGAGCCGCCGCTGCTGCTGCCGTTCTCGGTGTTCTTCGCGATCCGCGATGCCGTGGCCGCCGTCGGCGACTACCGCATCAACCCGCCGCTGAAGGCCCCGGCCACCAGCGAGGCGATCCTGGACGCCGTCGACGCCGTGCGCGCAGCCGTGGCACAGCCAGCCTGAGCTGGCTGAACGATCGCAGGAAGCGCGCGCCTGCGGGCGCCCCCGGACTTTCCCCCCTTGGCCGCGTTGACGGGCATGGGGCCGGAGGAAGAAGCAGGTGCGCGCCCCCCTTGCGATGAGGCCGCGCAGGCAGCAGGACAGCATCAAGCAGCAACAAGCAGTAACCAGGCAACACCGACAAGGCCCCCGACATGCAGGACGCACCGCTCAAACCCTTCCGCTTCGCCGACGCCGCCCGCATGGTGCGCGCCGGCGTGCCGGTGGCGATGGTCACCATTGTCGAGGTCAAGGGCTCGGCCCCGCGCGAAGCCGGCATCCGCATGCTGGTCAGCGCCGACGACCTGGTCGGCACCATCGGCGGCGGCCACCTGGAGTGGCGCGGCATGGATATCGCGCGCGAAATGCTGGCGCGCAATGAAACCCGCCGGATCGAGCGCATCCCGCTGGGTCCCGCGCTGGGCCAGTGCTGCGGCGGCGTGGTACAGCTGGCGTTCGAGGTACTGGGCGAGGCCGACCTGGCGTGGCTTGATGCCGTGGCACGGAAGTTCGCGGCCCACTGCTCGCTGCAGCGGCAGGTCCCGGCCAGCGGTGCGGTCACGTTTGGCGACAGCCACGCCGTCATCCCCGGCGTGACGCTGCGCGCCGACGGCAGCTGGACCGATACGCTGGTGCCCGACACCATGCACGTGGTGCTGTTCGGCGCGGGCCATGTCGGCCATGCGCTGGTCAAGGTGCTGGCCACGCTGCCGTGCCGCGTGCACTGGGTCGACGAACGCGACACGCTGTTCCCGGGCGGGCTGCCCGACAACGTCGAGGCCGAGGCCAGCGACACGCCCGAGGCCGTGGTGGCGCAGGCGCCCGCGGGCAGCTACTTCCTGGTCATGACGCACAGCCATGCGCTGGACCAGACCCTGTGCGAGGAAATCCTCAAGCGCACCGATTTCGCCTACTTCGGGCTGATCGGTTCCAAGACCAAGCGCGCGCGCTTTGAACACCGCATGGCCGAGCACGGCATCGACCCGGCCCGGTTTGCGGAAATGACATGCCCCATGGGGGTTCCAGGGATCACCGACAAGGCTCCGGCTATGATTGCGGTAGCCATCGTCGCCCAGCTGCTCCAGGTCCGCGAACAGCGCCTTGCCGCGCTGCGTGCGGGCCGCCTGGAGGCGGTGCATCCCTGAACCCGTGCCGCCGGCCCCGCCGGCAGGCACAGAAATGCCCAGAAACGAGGCCCCCCATGACCATCGATGCCGCGCTCGCGGAACAGATCCGCCGCACCCCCAAGGCCGAACTGCATGTGCATATCGAAGGCACGCTTGAGCCGGAACTGATCTTCCGGCTGGCGCAGCGCAACCAGGTGGCGCTGCCCTACCCGAGCGTCGAGGCGCTGCGCGCCGCCTACGCCTTCACCGACCTGCAGTCGTTCCTGGACATCTACTACGCCGGCGCCAGCGTGCTGCTGACCGAGGAAGATTTCTTCGACATGACCATGGACTACGTCAAGCGCGCCGTCGCCGACAACGTCCGCCACGCCGAGATCTTCTTCGATCCGCAGACCCACACCGCGCGTGGCGTGCCCATCGGCGTTGTAATCGACGGCATCGCCGACGCCCTGGCCCAGGCGCGCACCGAATATGACTTTTCCAGCAGCCTGATCCTGTGCTTCCTGCGCCATCTGTCGGAGGCAGACGCCTTCGCCACGCTGGAAGCGGCGCTGCCCTACCGCGACCGCTTTGTCGGCGTCGGGCTGGATTCGTCGGAGCAAGGCAATCCGCCGGAGAAATTCGCGCGCGTGTTCGCCAAGGCACGCGAGCTGGGCCTGAACCTGGTGGCGCATGCGGGCGAGGAAGGCCCGGCGCAATACGTCACCGATGCGCTCGAC
Source organism: Cupriavidus sp. LA-1 (assembly GCF_055385985.1). Taxonomy (NCBI): domain Bacteria; kingdom Pseudomonadati; phylum Pseudomonadota; class Betaproteobacteria; order Burkholderiales; family Burkholderiaceae; genus Cupriavidus; species Cupriavidus sp. LA-1. The sequence goes on from NZ_AP031387.1 coordinate 2,867,422, forward strand.
ATCCTCAAGGCGCAGCGCATCGACCACGGCGTGCGCGCCATCGACGATCCGGCACTGGTGGAACGCCTGGCGCGCGAGCGCGTGGCGCTGACCGTGTGCCCGCTGTCCAACGTCAAGCTCAAGGTCTACCCCGACCTGCGCGACCACCCGCTCAAGCGCATGCTCGATGCCGGCGTGATGATCACGCTGCATTCGGACGACCCGGCCTATTTCGGCGGCTATATGAACGCCAACTGGGAAGCCACCTTTGACGCGTTGCCGCTGGACGCGGCCGACGCCCGCAAGCTTGCCCGCAACAGCTTTGAAGCGGCCTTCCTGCCCCCCGTGCAGAAGGCCGAATTCCTGGCGGAAGTCGACCACTTCTGGTCGGCCCCGCCCAAGTCCCCGCCCGCAACGGCCCCCGCGGCCTGAGCACGGCGCACGCCAATAACCCGGCCCGTTGCCTGAACCCTTCGGTTCCGCGCGGGCCGGCCACAAGAGACAAACCATGACGACCAACCCCAAGACTGATTCCCTCACCCGTGCCATTCGCGGCCGCGTGCTGCATTTCCTGCGCGATCCGCAATTCCATGAGGACGCGTATCAGTATTGGGACGACGGGGTGCTGATCGTCACCAACGGGCGCATCGCCGCGGCCGGCGACTACACGGAGCTGGCCGCGCGCATCCCGGCCGACGCCGAAATCGTCGACCACCGCGGCAAGCTGATCGTGCCCGGCTTTATCGACACCCACGTGCACTACCCGCAGACCGACATGATCGCGTCGCCGTCGCCGGGCCTGCTGCACTGGCTCGACACCTACACCTTCCCCGAAGAACGCCGCTTTGCCGACCCCGACTACGCGCGCGGCGTGGCCGGCTTCTTCACCGAGGAACTGCTGCGCAACGGCACCACCAGCGCGGTGGTCTGGAGCACGGTGCACAAGGCCTCGGCCGAAGCCCTCTTCGCCGAGAGCGAGGCGCGCAACCTGCGCATGATCACCGGCAAGGTGATGATGGACCGCAACTGCCCCGAGTTCCTGCGCGATACGGCCGAGAGCGGTGCCCAGGACTCCGCCGACCTGCTGTCGCGCTGGCATAACAAGGGGCGCCTGGCCTACGCGATCACGCCGCGCTTCGCACCGACCTCGACCGAGGCGCAGCTGGCCGCCTGCGGCGAGCTGGCGCGCGCCTACCCGGACGCCTTCATCCAGACCCACGTGGCCGAGAACCGCGACGAGGTCAAGTGGGTGGCCGAGCTGTTCCCGGACACGCGCAGCTACCTGGACGTGTACGACCGCTACGGCCTGCTGCGCCCGGGCGCGATGTACGGCCACGCCATCTACCTGGACCAGGACGACCGCCGGCGCCTGGCCGACAGCGGCGCGGCGGTGGCGCATTGCCCCACCTCCAACCTGTTCCTGGGCAGCGGCTTCTATGACTTCCACCAGTCCGACGCCAACCGCCTGAACGTGACGCTGGCCACCGATGTCGGCGGCGGCACCTCGTTCTCGATGTTCCGCACCATGAACGCCGCGCACAAGGTGGCGCGCATGGGCGGCTACTACCTGACCGCGCTGCGCATGTTCTACCTGGCCACTCGCGCCGCGGCCGAGGCGCTGGGCTGGACCGAACGCATCGGCAGCTTTGGCGTTGGCTGCGAGGCCGACTTCATCGTGCTGGACCCCCAGGCCACGCCGCTGATCGCCCGCCGCAGCAACCGCTCGGAAACGCTGGAAGAAGAACTGTTCGCCTTTGCCATGCTGGGCGACGACCGCGTGATCGACAGCGTCTATGTGATGGGCAAGGCTGCCCACGTGCCGACCGCCTGATTCGTCACACCGCGCCTGCAGCCGCCCGCCGCCCCGCGGCGGGCGTGCTTTTACCGCTACCCCCATCCCTCCGGCTTGACGACCGTCAAGACTGTCTCCGGCAAAGCCTTCTAACCTTGCGGTTCCGCCGCGGCCATTCTGTCTTGCCGCGCACCGATACCCATCGACCGCAATCAGAAGGTTCTGCATGACCGCTTATCAATCCGCTGATCCCGCCCCCGGGCACGCCCACACGCATGTCCCCGGGCACGCGCAGGCGCGCGCCCAGGCCCCGCATGAGGCGCCCCTTCCGGAACCGATCGCGCCGGACGCGCCAATGCCATCGCGCAAGATCATCCGCAGCTGGCTGATCCCGCTGGGCCAGCGCAGCACGCCGCGCGCGCTGATGCTGTTCGCTTTCGATTACCTGGTGTTCGGCGCCGTGCTGGCCGGCGTGGTGCTGGCGCCGCACTGGGCCGCCAAGCTGGCACTGGGCGTGCTGACCGGGTTGATCATCGCGCGCCTGTTTATCATTGGCCACGACGCCTGCCACCAGAGCCTGACGCCGCGCCGCGGCCTGAACAAGTGGCTGGGCCGGCTGACCTTCCTGCCGTCGCTGACGCCGTACAGCCTGTGGGAAGTCGGCCACAACGTGGTGCACCACGGCTACACCAACCTGAAGGGCTTCGACTTTGTCTGGGCGCCCTACTCGCTGGAAGAATTCAACGCGCTCCCGCGCTGGCGCCGCGTGATGGAGCGCATCTACCGCACCGGCTTCGGCCCGGGTCTGTACTACCTGGTCGAGATCTGGTGGTGCAAGCTGTTCTTCCCCAGCAAGCGCCAGATGGCCACGCGCCGCACGATCTTCACCGGCGACTGCCTGCTGGTAGCAGCCTTCGGGCTGGCCTGGATCGGCGCGCTGGCGGGCCTGGCGCTGGCCACGGAGCAGTCGGTCTGGATGCTGATCGGCACGGGCTTTGTGCTGCCATTCCTGGTGTGGAATATCACCGTGGGCTTCGTGCTGTATGTGCACCACACCCACACCAGCGTCGCCTGGTATGACACCAAGGCGATGTGGGCCAAGGCGCAGCCCTTTGTCTCGACCACCGTGCACCTGCGCTTCCGCCACGGCATCGGCGCGGCGCTGCACCACATCATGGAACACACCGCGCACCACGTCGACATGAGCGTGCCGCTGTACCGCCTCAAGCGCGCCCAGGCGCTGCTGGAACACGCGCTGCCGGGCCGCATCATCATCGAGAGCTTCTCCTGGCGCTGGTACTTCGACACCGCGCGCCGCTGCAAGCTCTATGACTTCAAGGCGCTGTGCTGGACCGATTTCCGCGGCCGCCAGACCAGCGACAACGCGCCGGTACCGGCCTGAGGGCTGCCTGCCCGGCGGCGGCGGCGGTGGGTGGACGCCCGCCGCCGCCGCCGTTATAATTGCCGCTTCCATTGGGGAGTAGCCGCCCTGCTCCCACCGCGCCGCGCAATGCGGACAACGGGGGACAGGGGCGTACGTCAACAGACTTGACCGCTTGCGGTTATGGCGTGCGCAGCTCCGGACCCGCCTGGGCCGTTCTGATACGGACCCGGCAGCGTCCAGCCTGGCGAGACCGATGACCATACCTTTCTGGCCGGGCCGGGAAAGGTGTGCGTCATTGGCATCTCGCGATGCATTGCGGCCCGGTTACCCCACAAGACAAACATGGAAGCCTTCCTCGTCTCCACAGGTATCGTCGCCCTCGCTGAAATGGGCGACAAGACGCAATTGCTGTCGCTGGTGCTGGCCGCGCGCTACCGCAAGCCCGTACCCATCATCCTCGGCATCCTGATCGCCACCCTGTTCAACCACGGCTTTGCCGGCGCGCTCGGCGGCTGGATCACGCACGTGCTGGGCGAAAGCCTGCTGCGCTGGATCCTGGGCCTGGGCTTTATCGCCATGGCTGGCTGGATGCTGATCCCCGACAAGTTCGACGACGACGAGCAGGCCAAGCCGGTCAAGGGCGCGCTCGGCATCCTCGGCACCACCATCGTCGCCTTCTTCTTTGCCGAGATGGGGGACAAGACCCAGATCGCCACGGTGGCGCTGGCTGCGCGTTTCAGCGATGCGGTGATCGCCGTGGTGGCCGGCACCACCTTCGGCATGATGGTTGCCAATGCGCCGGCGGTTCTGCTTGGCGACAAGTTTGCCAACAAGATGCCGATCGGGCTGGTGCACAAGATTGCCGCGGCAATCTTCCTGGTGCTTGGCGTGCTGGCGCTGCTTAACTTCGGCAAATGAAAGACAACTGAAAGCTGACCGGCGGGATGGTGTAACACGCCCTTACAACACCCTGTCCCGCCAGGCATGCACTCGCCCGTTATGGAAGCCATCCGCATCGACGGACGCCCTGTATTCCATAACGAGGAGAAACTGCAATGCCAAGCACAACCCGCCCCATACAGCGGTCCCTGCCGCAACTCTGGAAGCCCGCGCTGGTGGCGCTGGTGACCGCCTGCTCGCTGACCGGCTGCGTGACGGAACGCGTGGTCGTGCGCGAACCCGCGCCGCAGCACCAGGTGGTGCGCGCCATGCCGGCGCCGGTGCACGAAGACCGCGGCGCCGCGCCGGGCTACGGCTGGAACTGGGTGCCCGGCCACTGGCGCTGGGCCGGCAATGACTGGCTCTGGGTGCACGGCAAATGGCTGCAGCAGCCGGTGCCGCCCATGCCCGCCGTCATCGTCGAGCAGATCACCGTGGCACCTGCCCCGCATGCCTACTGGGTACCCGGTCACTGGGTGTGGCGCTATGACGCCGGCGGCGGCTGGATGTGGGTAAGGGGCGCCTGGCACTGAACGCGGGCAGTTGCCGCACAGGCCGCGAAGAAGCAAAAAAAAACGGGGCACAAGGCCCCGTTCAAACCCTCGCCGGTCCGGTACTGATGGTTGCCAACTGCACAACCCTCCGGACCGTCGATCACCGATGCTCGGATTTCGCGGGCCGGCGGCACGCGCCGGCCCTGATGCTGTTCAGGTCAAGCCACCCTTAGTTGGTGGTCTTGGCACCGCCTTCGAACCACTGGCCCAGCAGGGCGCGTTCGTCGTCGGTGATCTGCGTCACGTTGCCCAGCGGCATGGCTTTCTGCTGCACGGCCTGCTGGTAGATCATCTGGGCGTGGGCCTTGATGTCTTCCGCGGTATCGAGCTTGATGCCCTTGGCCGCGGTCGGCATCATCTTCGGCTGCTCGGCGTGGCATTGCACGCAGCGGGCGTTCACGACTTCCTGCACCTTGGCAAAGCTGACGGCAGTGGCGGCGGCAGCGGCGTCACCGCCTTCGGCCTTGGCCACGGTCGGGCGCGGTTGCGGCGCAATCAGCACGGCCACCACGGCCAGCGCGGCAACGCCGGCGGCAGGCCACAGGACGTTGATCTTGCCCTTGTGCTTCAGGATGAAGAACTGGCGGATCAGCACACCGGCCAGCATGATCAGGATCAGCACGGCCCAGTTGTACTTGTAGCTGTAGGTCATGCTGTAGTGGTTCGACAGCATCGCGAACAGCACCGGCAGCGTGAAGTAGGTGTTGTGCACGCTGCGTTGCTTGCCGCGCTTGCCGTGGATCGGGTCCACCGGCTGGCCGGCCTTCAGTGCCGCCACCACCTTGCGCTGGCCCGGGATGATCCACACCAGCACGTTGGCGCTCATGATCGTCGCGACCATCGCGCCGGTCAGCAGGAACGCCGCACGGCCCGAGAAGATGTGGCAGGCCACGAATGCCGCAGCAGCAATGTAGAGCGCCACCAGGATGCCGACGGTGCGGTCGCTCTTGCCAAACAGCCGGCAGATGCCGTCATAGACGATCCAGCCGATCAGCAGGTACGACACCGCAAAGCCGACCGCCGCGCCGGGCGACATGTCGAACACGTTCTTGTCGATCAGGAACGTGCTGGCATTGAACAGGTACAGCACCACCAGCAGCGCGAAGCCGCTCATCCAGGTGGAATACGACTCCCAGTAGAACCAGTGCAGGTGTTCCGGCAGCGCCTTGGGTGCGGTCAGGTACTTTTGCGGGTTGTAGAAGCCGCCGCCGTGCACGGCCCACAGTTCGCCGTCGACGCCCTTTTCCTTCAGGTCAGGCGCCGTGGGCTTCATCAGGCTGTTGTCCAGCCACACGAAATAGAACGAAGAGCCGATCCATGCGATGGCGGTGATGACGTGCACCCACCGCAGCAGCATATTGGCCCAGTCGAGGATATAGCCTTCCATGTCTTGTCTCCTGTTTCCCTATGCCACCGCTTCAGCTGCCACGGTAGGTCGAGTACGACCAGGGCGAAACCAGGAGGGGCACGTGATAGTGCGCGTTGACATCGGCAATACCGAAGCGCAGGGGCACCACGTCCAGGAAAGCCGGCTCAGGCAGCTTCGTGCCTTGCGCACGGAAGTAGTCGCCGGCGGCGAATTCCAGCTCATACACGCCAGCGGCAAGGTCGGCGCCTTCCAGCAGCGGCTGGTCGCAGCGGCCATCGTGGTTGGTGACCACGGTTTTCAGGGTTTCGCGTCGATTGTCGACAATTTTATGAAGAGTAATCGACATGCCCTGGCCGGGCGTACCGGCAGCGGTGTCGAGTACGTGGGTGGTCAAGCGTCCCATCGTGTTTTTCCTTAGGCGATTGGGTTGTGAGGGGCGCCGCTGCCTTCACTAGCACCGTTTGTGGGAACGGTGCCCGCTCGGTACGTCTGGTAACGCATCCCGGCGCTGGGTTGGTGCGTGGCGACAATGCGCCTGCACCCACCCGGTTGGCAATTCAGGGATTTCCCTGAGTTGTCGAAAACCTGAGTCGGTTTTGTTGACAATATTGAAGCAGTAACCAAATAATTGTCAACAATTTTTGGATCACCGCTGCCTGATGTCCAGGATTTGCGGTGCTCCGCCTGACTGCCGGTGCCACGATGTCCAAGAGCCTGAAGCTGATTGCCGCCAACGCCGAGACCAAGGCCGACGCCGAACTGACCGAGATCCAGGCGGGCAAGCCCGCCAAGCCCGCACGCAAGGGCTCGGTCGAAGAGCGCATGTATCACGAGATCTACGACGCGATCATGGAGCACCGGCTGCCGCCGCGCACCAAGCTGACCGAGCATTCCCTGTGCGAGATCTATGCCACCGCGCGGCACACGGTGCGCAAGGTGCTGTCGCACCTGTCGGCCGACGGCATGGTCGACCTGGAACCCAACCGCGGCGCCTTTATCGCCAGCCCGTCCACCGACGAGGCGCACGACATGTTCGAACTGCGCCAGATGATGGAACGCGCGGTGCTGGAAAAGCTCGCCGCCATGCGCGACGTCAAGACTGTGATCGCGCCGCTGCGCCAGATGGTGGCCAGCGAGCGCCAGGCCTTCCTGACGCATGACCGCCCCAAATGGATCCGCCTGTCCGCCGAGTTCCACACGGCGCTGGCAGAACTGTCGGGCAACGCGCTGCTGGTCAACATGATGCGCCGGCTGGTGTCGCGCACCACGCTGATGATCGCCAGCGTGGAAGCCCCGGGCAACAACGCGTGCTCGTTCGATGAACACGAAGAGATCCTCGACGCACTTGAACAGGGCAATGCCGCGCTCGCCCAGTCGCGCATGGCGCACCACCTTGGCGCCTGCGCCGACCGCGTGCAGCCGGACGAGCCGGGCAATTTCGATCTTCGCAGCGTGCTAGGCCGCTCCACCTAGCACGGTGTTCCCGCCCTGCCCCGCATACAAGGCCAGACCTGGCGGCAAACAGCACCCGGCAGAGAAACGAGAGTGCTGAGACGACAGGCAGATAACGGTCCGGAGCCCCACCGGGATCCAGGACCGAGGCCAGGACAGTGGCGTTCCCATCAAACCAAAGGAGAGGAGACGCACCAATGAATTCCGCAAGCACCACGGTCCCCACGGACCTCACCAACGAGCGTTTGCCTTCCGGGCGCCTGCTCGCGCTCGGGTTGCAGCACGTTCTGGTGATGTACGCCGGCACGGTTGCCGTGCCCCTGATCGTCGGTGGCGCGCTCAAGCTGCCCAAGGACCAGCTGGCGTTCCTGATCAACGCCGACCTGTTCGCAGCCGGCCTGGCCACGCTGATCCAGGCCTTTGGTTTCTGGAAGTTCGGCATCCGCCTGCCGGTGATGATGGGCGTGACCTTCGCCTCGGTGGCGCCGATGATCGCCATCGGCACCGATCCCAATGTCGGCCTGCTCGGCATCTATGGCGCGGTGATCGCCTCGGGGATCTTCGGCATCCTGATTGCGCCGATGATGGGACGCATGCTGGGACTGTTCCCGCCGGTGGTGACCGGCACGGTGATCACGCTGATCGGCGTGTCGCTGATGCGCGTGGGCATCAACTGGGCGGCCGGCGGTCAGCCCACCACCCGCGCCGTGATCGATGGCGTGGTCAAGGAGGTGCCCAACCTCGCCTATGGCGACCTGACCAACCTGGGCATTGCCGGCCTGACGCTGCTGGTCATCCTGGTGCTGACCAAGTACGGCCGCGGCCTGGTGGCCAACTGCGCGGTGCTGCTGGGCATCATCGCCGGCACGCTGGTGGCGATGGCCATGGGCAAGGTGTCGTTCGAAGGCCTGAATGAAGCCAGCTTCGTCGCCGTCATCACGCCGCTGCACTTCGGCATCCCGACCTTCGAAGTGAGCGCGATCCTGTCGATGTGCATCGTCATGCTGATCACGCTGGTGGAATCGACCGGCATGTTCCTGGCGCTGTCGGACATCACCGGCAAGAAGCTGAGCAACGAGGACCTGACCCGCGGCCTGCGCGCCGACGGCCTGGGCACGGTGATCGGCGGTGTCTTCAACACCTTCCCGTACACCTCGTTCTCGCAGAACGTGGGCCTGGTGACGGTGACCGGCGTGCGCTCGCGCTACGTGGCGGCCGCCGGCGGCATCATCCTGATCGCCTTCGGCCTGTTCCCCAAGATGGCCCACGTGGTGGCCTCGGTGCCGCAGTTCGTGCTGGGCGGCGCCGGCATCGTGATGTTCGGCATGGTCGCGGCCACCGGCATCCGCATCCTGGGTTCGTGCGATTTCAACCGCAACCGCCACAACCTGTTCATCGTCGCCATCTCGATCGGCTTCGGCATGATCCCGACGCTGGCGCCGACCTTCTTCCAGTACCTGCCGAAGTGGACCGTGCCGTTCACCCACAGCGGCATCGTGCTGGGCACGATCGTGGCCGTGGCGCTGAACCTCTTCTACAACGGCATCCAGTCGCGCGAAGAGGCCATGCGCAACGCCGCCGCCAACTCGCACGGCACCGAGTAAGCGAGGCAACGGTATCGAAGTATCCGGCACCATCGCCACGATGCGACTGGCACGTTCGTTGCGTGACGGTCGCCGCTTGCGGGCAGCGCGGCGGTGCCGGAAGTTTTCCTGAAGCAAGCAAAGACACATGACAAAAGATAACTATCCACGCGATCTCGTCGGTTACGGTGCCCAGCCGCCGCACGCCCGCTGGCCGGGCGGCGCGCGCGTTGCGCTGCAGTTCGTCCTCAACTACGAAGAGGGCGGTGAAAACTGCGTGCTGCACGGCGACGCCGCCTCCGAGCAGTTCCTCTCCGAGATCGTCGGCGCCGCGGCCTACCCCGACCGCCACATGAGCATGGAGGGCATCTACGAATACGGCTCGCGCGCCGGGGTCTGGCGCCTGCTGCGCGAGTTCGAGAAGCGCGGCCTGCCGCTGACCATCTTCGGCGTATCGATGGCGCTGCAGCGCCATCCGGAACTGACCCGCGCCTTTGTCGAGCTGGGCCACGAAATCGCCTGCCACGGCTGGCGCTGGATCCACTACCAGAACATCGACGAAGCCACCGAGCGCGAGCACATGCGCATCGGCATGCAGATCATCAAGGACCTGACCGGCGAACTGCCGCTGGGCTGGTACACCGGCCGCGACAGCCCTAACACGCGCCGCCTGGTGGTGGAGCACGGCGGCGTCCTGTACGACTCCGATTACTACGGCGACGACCTGCCCTTCTGGACCGAAGTCGAAGTCACCGGCGGCGAGAAGAAGCCGCACCTGGTGGTGCCGTACACGCTCGACTCCAACGACATGCGCTTTGCCACGCCGCAGGGCTTCAACACCGGCGAGCAATTCTTCCAGTACCTGAAGGACGCGTTCGACGTGCTGTACGACGAAGGCGACCCGAGCGGCCAGGACAGCCCCAAGATGCTGTCGATCGGCATGCACTGCCGCCTGCTCGGCCGCCCGGGCCGCTTCCGCGCGCTGCAGCGCTTCCTCGACTATGTGCAGGGTCATGACAAGGTGTGGATCTGCCGCCGTGTCGACATCGCCCGCCACTGGGCCGAAACCCACCCCTACACTCCCCGGAAACAAGCATGAGCCAGACCTACACCATCGCCCAACTCAACACCATGCCGGTCGCGGAATTCGTGCAGGTGCTGGGCGGCATCTACGAACACTCGCCGTGGTTTGCCGAGACCGCTGCCGCGCAACGGCCCTTCGCCGACGCCGCAGCACTGACGCTGGCCCTGCGCAAGGCGGTCGATGAAGCCGGCGAGGCGGCCCAGCTCAAGCTGGTGCGCGCCCACCCGGAGCTGGCCGGCAAGGCTGCCGTGCGCGGCGAGCTGACCGCCGAGTCCACGCGCGAACAAAGCGGCGCCGGCCTGAACCTGTGCACGCCCGAGGAATTCGACCGACTGCAATCGCTCAACGCGGCCTACAACCACAAGTTCGGCTTCCCGTTCATCCTGGCCGTGCGCGGCTACGACCGCCACGGGATCATCGCGGAGTTTGCGCGCCGCCTTGAAAACACGCCGCAGCAAGAGTTGCAAACTTGCATCAACCAGATCCATCGCATTGCGCAGTTCCGCCTTGACGACTTAGTATCCGCCTGAGCAAAAAAGGCGTCACCTGTATAACAAAAAACGCTGTACCCGATGCCGCCGGCACCCCAATGCACCACCACACCGAGCCCGGCCAGGCGGCACGAACAAAAGCACCAAGACATTAAAAGAACCCGACAGGGACCCAGTACACAACGTTCCAAGCAGGATCAAACCACGGAGGTCTAACAATGCAGAAGCAGTACAAGCCGGCCCTGAAGCTGGCGGCAGTAGCGGCTACCCTTTTTTCCGGCGCGGCCATGGCCCAGTCCAGCGTCACGCTGTACGGCCAGGCTGACATGTTCGTCGGCGGCGTCAAGGCCCCGGGTTCGGGCGATCGCGCATGGGTAGCCAATTCGGGCGGCATGCAGACGTCTTACTGGGGTATCAAGGGCACCGAAGACCTGGGCGGCGGCACCAAGGCCATCTTCGACCTGAACGGTTTCTTCCGCACGGACAGCGGCTCGATGGGCCGCTTCAACGGCGACTCGATGTTCAGCCGCAACGCCTACGTCGGCCTGCAGAATGACAAGCTGGGTACGCTGAAGCTGGGCCGCAACACGACCCCGTACTTCATCTCGACCATCCTGTTCAACCCGCTGATCGACTCGTACGTATTCTCGCCGACCATCTTCCACACCTACTTCGGCGCCAAGAGCAATGGCGTGACCGATCCGGGCATCATCGGCGACTCGGGCTGGAACAACTCGGTGCTGTACTCCACGCCGAGCTTCGGCGGCCTCACCGCGAACCTGATGTATTCCGCGGGCGAGAAGGCAGGTGCTGCCGGCCAGAACAAGTGGGGCGGCAACCTGATGTACTTCAACGGGCCGCTCGCCGCGACCGTCGCGTACCAGCAGGTCCGCTTCGACGTGGTGGCCAGCGACCTGTCGGCAGCGGGCTTCAGCCGCCAGGATGCCGTCCAGGCCGGCGTCACGTACGACTTCAAGGTGGTCAAGCTGTTCGCCCAGGGCCAGTACATCAAGACCAAGGCCACCACGGCCGCCAGCGGCGACATCAAGCACACCAATGGCCAGGTCGGCGCCTCGGTGCCGATCGGTGCCGGCAACGTGCTGGCGTCCTACGCCTACGACAAGACCCAGAACTCGACCGCTGACTTCAAGCGCAACACGTTTGCCGTCGCCTACGACTACAACCTGTCCAAGCGCACCGACGTGTACGCCGCGTATTACTACGACAAGATCACCGGCAGCGAGCACGGCGATACCTTCGGCGTGGGCGTGCGTCACAAGTTCTGATGACGTAAGCGCCTCACCGGCAGTCCTGAAGCCCGCCTTCCCGGCGGGCTTTTTCATTGCCGCCTACGCATCACTCCCCGCAAGAATCCGCCGCCGCGATGCTGCACCGCGCCATCCCCTGCCAAGGCGCAGGGCAGATCGAAAATCGACGCTTCATAGGCGGATTCAATTGGAATGGCCTCAATACGCTTCCTAGATTGGTGTTCCAGGCCTGAAAAACCATAGCGAGCGAGGTGACTCATGCGGCGATATGCGAAGACCCGGTCCGAACTGATGGCCATCCTGAACCAGTGCCTCGATAACAACCCCGAGTGCGGCGAATGCGAGTTGCACGCGGTGCGAATGCACCAGCCTGACCATACCGGATGCAACTGGAGCGCCGAGGTCGATTTCCCGCAGGAGTCTGTCGACAATCTGGGCCACCACCTGGCGGCAGCCAAATCGATCATCGTGGTCATGCGCGAGCAATACAACGTGCTGCAATAGCCACCATGCCAGCCGCCCCTGCCGCGCGAATGCGGCGGGGCAGCAAGCAACAAAAAGCCGGGTCATCGACCCGGCTTTTTACATGGCGCGCGCCTGACGGCGCACCTGTCACAGCATCAACGCAGCGCGTTGCTCTCGGCCACCGCGACGGCCGTCATGTTGACGATACGTCGCGTGGTGGCTTGCGGGTTCAGGATGTGCACCGGCTTGGCCGCGCCCAGCAGGATCGGGCCCACCGTCACGCCCTGCCCGCCCGTGATCTTGAGCAGGTTGAAGGCAATGTTGGCGGCGTCCAGCGTCGGCATCACCAGCAGGTTGGCGCTGCCGGCGAGCTTGGTCGACGGCAGGAAGTGGCGGCGCACGTCTTCGTCCAGGGCTGCGTCGCCCTGCATCTCGCCTTCCACTTCCAGGTGCGGTGCCACCTTGGCCAGGATCCCCGCAGCCTCGCGCATCTTGCGCGCCGACGGCCGGGTGGAGGAACCGAACATCGAGTGCGACATCAGCGCCACCTTCGGGTGCAGGCCGAAGCGCGCGATTTCCTCGGCTGCCAGTTGGGTAATGGCCGCCAGCTGTTCCGCGCTCGGGTCGTCGTTGACGAAGGTGTCGGTGATGAACAGCGTATGCTTTTCCAGCATCAGCGCGTTCATTGCGGCAAACACATGCGCGCCCGGCGCCAGGCCGATCACGTCGCGTACATGTTCCAGGTGCGCCTCGAAGCGGCCCACCGTGCCGCACAGCAGCGCGTCGGCATCGCCCATGTGCATCAGCATCGTGCCGATCAGGGTGTTCGAGCGACGCAGCGCCACCTTGGCCATGTCAGGCGTCACGCCGTCGCGGCCGCGCAGCGCGTGGTAGGCCTCGTGGTAGGCGCGGTAGCGCGGATCGTCCTCGGGGTTGATCAGCTCGAAATCCACGCCCGGCTTCAGGCGCAGGCCGGCCTTCTCGATGCGCATCTGGATCACGTGCGGACGGCCGATCAGGATCGGACGGGCCAGGCCTTCGTCGACCACGGTCTGCACCGCGCGCAGCACGCGCTCTTCCTCGCCCTCGGCATAGGCCACGCGTTTGGGCGCGGCCTTGGCGGCCGAGAACACCGGCTTCATGATCATGCCGGTGTGGTAGACGTACTGGGTCAGTTGCTGGCGGTAGGCTTCCAGGTCCTGGATCGGGCGCGTGGCCACGCCGGACTCTTCGGCGGCCTTGGCCACCGCCGGCGCGATCTTCTCGATCAGGCGCTGGTCGAACGGCGTCGGGATGATGTAGTCCGGGCCGAACTTCAGCTCGCGGCCACCGTAGGCGGCGGCAACGGCGTCGTTCAGCTCGGCTTCCGCCAGGTCGGCAATGGCCTTCACGCAGGCCAGCTTCATCGCTTCCGTGATCTTGGTCGCGCCGCAATCCAGCGCGCCGCGGAAGATATACGGGAAGCACAGCACGTTGTTGACCTGGTTCGGATAGTCCGAACGGCCGGTGGCGATGATGCAGTCCGGGCGGGCGGCCTTGGCCACTTCCGGGCGGATTTCAGGCTCGGGGTTGGCCAGCGCCAGGATGATGGGCTGGTCGGCCATGGTCTTGACCATCTCGGCGGTCAGCACGCCGGCGGTCGAGCAGCCCAGGAAGACGTCGGCGCCATTGACGATGTCAGCCAGCGTGCGCGCCGAGGTGTCCTGCGCGTAACGCGCCTTGTTGGCTTCCATGTTGGCGTCGCGGCCAACGTAGATCACGCCCTTGGAATCGACCACCGAGATGTTCTCGCGCTTCACGCCGAGGCTGACCATGGTGTCCAGGCAGGCAATGGCCGCCGCGCCGGCGCCGGACACGGCCAGTTTCACCTTGCCGATATCCTTGCCGACCACCTTCAGCCCATTGAGCAGCGCCGCGCCCGAAATGATGGCCGTGCCGTGCTGGTCATCGTGGAAGACGGGGATGTTCATGCGCTCGCGCAGCTTCTGCTCGATGTAGAAGCACTCCGGCGCCTTGATGTCCTCGAGGTTCACGCCGCCGAGCGTAGGCTCCAGCGCGGCAACGATCTCGACGATCTTGTCCGGGTCGCGCGCGTCGAGTTCGATGTCGAACACGTCGATGCCGGCGAACTTCTTGAACAGGCAGCCCTTGCCCTCCATCACCGGCTTGCCGGCCAGCGGGCCGATATCGCCCAGGCCCAGCACGGCGGTGCCATTGGTGACCACGGCGACCAGGTTGGCACGCGAGGTGTACTCGGCAGCGGTGGAGGGGTCCTTGGCGATTTCCTCGCAGGCATAGGCCACGCCCGGCGAGTAGGCCAGCGACAGGTCGCGCTGGTTGGACAGCGCCTTGGTCGCGGTTACCTGGATCTTTCCCTTGGTCGGGCTGCGGTGGTATTCCAGCGCAGCGAGGCGCAGTTGCGCTTCAGGACTGTTCGGGGCATGTTGCGGTGCATCACCGCTGGTCTTGCTGCTCATTGGCTCGTCCGGAAAATGGCCCGGACCGGAAGCGCCCCTCTCCCGCCATGGTTCGGCTCGGCCTGATCAACAAGCGCCGGCAGCGAAGGACAACATCTGGCAGCGAAACTGACGATTCCGGCAGACAGGCCGGAAAAATCGAGCAGTTATTCTAGCCCACACGCCCGCGCAAAGTAGCACCGGCGCCCCCTGCAGGCCGCTTTTTTAGACGGAATGGTCAAGTTAAACAGCTTTTACCATTGCGTATGCAATGCCGGTGCAGAAGCATGCCTTTGCATGCATCCGCACGCATTGCCTGGCCGGACCATCTCGGGCCGGCCAGGCCGCCCTACCTGGCGTTCTTCTCGACCTCCAGCGTCACCCGGCGCGGACGGCCGCTCTCGGACGGAAAGTCGGTAAAGGCACTGCGGATCAGGTAGGGCATCACCGCCGGCAGGCTGCCGTTCTCGGCCTGGTTCTGCGCGGTGACCTGGTAGACCCGCTTGCCGCTGGCCGCATCCTTGAAATACACCCGCAGGCTGGAGAACGTCACCGGCACGTCGCGCACCACCGTCTGCGGCGGCCAGTAGCCCGGCCCCCACGGGCCCCACGGACCCCAGGGCCCCCACGGGCGGTAGTAGCCGGGCCCCCAATATGGGCCCCATGGGCCGTAGTCCGGGTAGACCGTCTCGGCCACGCGCACGAGGCCTGGCGCGCTGTCATAGTCCATGCTGACGCGATAGCGCGCCTGCCTGGCCGGCACCTGCTCGAAGCCGAGCCCCGTCAGCGCCGTGGCCAGCCACTGCTCATAAGTCTGCCGGTCCAGTTGCGCGGCCTGCTCGGCGCTGCGCTCGAAGCTGTACGTGCGCGGCGCATCGTTCTGCCAGCCCGCCTGGCGGAACGCCGTGACATCGGTCGTCACGGTGCTGGCGCATCCTGACAGCAGCAGCGCCGCCAGCAGCGCCATCGCCCCCCACCACCCGTGCGGCCCCGGCCTGATGCCTGCCGCCCCTGCCTTACCGACACCGCCTGCGCGCTGCCACATAGCGCTACCTCGCTTTCCTCTGTCCATTGAAATCCTGCGTGTCTCTGAGACCACGCCGATGGCGCGGAATTCCCCGGGCCGGGTTGGTGCGCTCCCCGCCAGACCGTGCCTCGACCCCTTGGCTACAATGAGGACTTCGGCGCCATGCTTTGCTTGCACGCACCTGGCCGCCCCCCTCTTTCCTAACGGTCTTCCGAAGACAGGATCCTTCCATGCTGCGCACCGACACGCCCGTTACCGTCTATCGCAAGGACTATACCCCGCCGCCGTTTGCCATCGACCATGCCGAGCTGGTGCTGGAACTCGATCCCCAGCGCACCGTGGTCACCAGCACGCTGCGCTTCGCGCGCCAGGCCGGCGCGCCCGACGCACCGCTGGTGCTGGCCGGCGAAGAACTCGAACTGATCGGCGTCAGCGTGGACGGCAAACCGGTCGCCAACGCCACCCAGGACGGCGGCACGCTGACCATTCCCGGCCTGCCGGCGCAGGGCACGCTGGAGATCACCACCGCGTGCCAGCCCGCGGCCAACACCACGCTGTCGGGACTGTACGTGTCCAACGGCAACTTTTTCACCCAGTGCGAGGCCGAGGGCTTCCGCCGCATCACCTATTTCCTGGACCGGCCCGACGTGATGGCCACCTACCGCGTCACGCTGCGCGCCGACCGCGCCGCGTATCCGGTGCTGCTGTCCAACGGCAACCTGGTGAGCCAGCGCGAACTGCCCGGCGGCCGCCACGAGGCCGTGTGGGAAGACCCGTTCCGCAAGCCGTCCTACCTGTTCGCGCTGGTGGCGGGCAAGCTGGAATGCATCGAGGAACGGATCCAGTCCGCTTCCGGCAAGGACAAGCTGCTGCAGGTCTGGGTCGAGCAGCGCGACCTCGACAAGACCCGCCATGCCATGGATTCGCTGATCCATTCGATCCGCTGGGACGAGCGCCGCTTCGGCCTGGAGCTGGACCTGGACCGCTTCATGATCGTCGCCGTGGGCGACTTCAACATGGGCGCGATGGAGAACAAGGGCCTGAACATCTTCAATACGAAGTACGTGCTGGCCAATGCGCAGACCGCCACCGACACCGACTTCGCCAATATCGAGGCGGTGGTCGGCCATGAGTACTTCCACAACTGGACCGGCAACCGCGTCACCTGCCGCGACTGGTTCCAGCTCTCGCTCAAGGAAGGCCTGACGGTGTTCCGCGACCAGGAGTTCTCGGCCGACATGATGGGCTCGGAATCCGGCCGCGCGGTCAAGCGCATCGAGGATGTGCGCGTGCTGCGCCAGGTGCAGTTCCCCGAGGACGCCGGCCCGATGGCGCACCCGGTGCGCCCCGACAGCTACGAAGAGATCAACAACTTCTACACGGTCACCGTGTACGAGAAAGGCGCCGAGGTCGTGCGCATGTACCAGACCCTGCTCGGCCGCGACGGCTTCCGCAAGGGCATGGACCTGTACTTCCAGCGCCATGACGGCCAGGCGGTTGCCTGCGACGACTTCCGCGCGGCCATGGCCGATGCCAACGGCCGCGACCTGAGCCAGTTCGGGCTCTGGTACAGCCAGGCCGGCACGCCGGTGGTGACCGCGCGCACGGACTGGAACGGCGACGACGGCAGCCTGACCCTGACCCTGTCGCAGCGCTGCCCCAAGGTCGGCATCGAGACCCGCGCCGGCACACCCGACAAGCAGCCCTTCCATATCCCGTTCGCGGTGGGCCTGCTTGGCGCGGACGGCAAGGACCTGCCGCTGCAGCTGGAAGGCGAAAGCGCGGCCGGCGCGACTACGCGCGTACTCGACTTCACGCAGGCCGAGCAGCACTTCCGCTTCATCAACCTGCCGCGCGGCGCCAGTGCGCCGCTGCCCTCGCTGCTGCGCAACTTCTCCGCGCCGGTGATCGTCGATGCCGAATACACCGACGCGCAGCTGACCTTCCAGCTGTCGCACGACAGCGACGCCTTCAACCGCTGGGAAGCCGGCCAGCGCCTGGCCACGCGCGCGCTGCTGCAACTGGTGGCCGACGTGCAGGCCGGGCGCGAGCTCAGGCTCGAGCCCGCGCTGGCGCAGGCCATGCGCGCGGTGCTGACCGACGACACGCTCAACCCCGCCTTCCGCGAACAGGCACTGGTGCTGCCCGCCGAGGCCTACCTGGCCGAGCGCATGGGCGTGGCCGATCCCGCCGCCATCCATCGCGCGCGCCAGTTCATGCGCGAAGGCCTGGCCCGCGCGCTGCAGGCCGACTGGCTCGCCGCCTACGAGGCCAACGCCACGCCGGGCCCGTACTCGCCCGACGCCACCTCGGCCGCCAAACGCGCGCTGCGCAACCTCGCGCTCGGCTACCTGGCCGACAGCGGCGACGCCGCGATGCACGCGCTGGCCGATCAGCAGTACCAGGCCGCCGACAACATGACCGACCGCTTCGCCGCGCTGTCGGCGCTGGTCAACAGCTTCGCCCCCGGCCGCGAGCATGCGCTGGCGGACTTCTACGCGCGCTTCGAGGACGACCCCTTGGTGATCGACAAGTGGTTCTCGCTGCAGGGCATGCAGCGCGGCGAGGTGGGCCCGCACGCAGGCAAGCGCACCATCGACACCGTGCGCGCGCTGATGGAGCACCCCGCCTTCAACCTGCGCAACCCCAACCGCGCACGCTCGCTGATCTTCAGCTTCTGCTCCGGCAACCCGGCGCAGTTCCACGCCGAAGACGGCTCGGGCTACCGCTTCTGGGCCGACCAGGTGCTGGCGCTCGACGCCATCAACCCGCAGGTGGCCGCGCGCCTGGCGCGCGTGATGGACCGCTGGCAGAAATACGAACTGGCGCTGCGCGACCGCATGCGCGCCGAACTGGAGCGCGTGGCCGCCAGCAGCACGCTGTCGCGCGACGTGCGCGAGATCGTCGGCAAGGCGCTGGCCGCCTGAGCGGCGCCCATGACACAAGGAGGCCCGCCAATGCCCCCTTTGCCCGGCCCCGCGTGGCCGGGCATGTAGAATTGCGGCCATCCAAGGAGAACCAACCATGACTCGCATCAGCCTCACCCGCTACCTGGTCGAGGAGCAGCGCAAGCACAACACGATCCAGCCCGAACTGCGGCTGCTGATCGAAGTGGTCGCGCGCGCCTGCAAGGCCATTTCCAACGCCGTCAGCAAGGGCGCCCTGGCCGGCGTGCTGGGCTCGGCCGGCACCGGCAACGTGCAGGGCGAAACCCAGCAGAAGCTGGACGTGATCGCCAATGAAGTGCTGCTCGACGCCAACGAATGGGGCGGCCACCTCGCCGCCATGGCGTCGGAAGAAATGGAATCGTTCTACGAGATTCCCAACCGCTACCCGAAGGGCGAATACCTGCTGATGTTCGACCCGCTGGACGGCTCGTCCAATATCGACGTCAACGTCTCGATCGGCACCATCTTCTCGGTGCTGCACATGCCCAAGCCGGGCCAGACCGTGACCGAGGCCGACTTCATGCAGCCGGGCACCCACCAGGTCGCCGCCGGCTACGCCGTCTACGGCCCGCAGACCACCCTGGTGCTGACCGTCGGCAACGGCGTGCAAATGTTCACGCTGGACCGCGAGGCCGGCAGCTTCGTGCTGACCCAGCCCAACGTGACGATCCCGGAAGACACCAAGGAATTTGCCATCAACATGTCGAACATGCGTCACTGGGCCCCGCCCGTGCGCCGCTACATCGACGAATGCCTGGCCGGCGAAGAAGGCCCGCGCGGCAAGAACTTCAATATGCGCTGGGTCGCCTCGATGGTCGCCGACGTGCACCGCATCCTGACCCGCGGCGGCGTCTTCATGTACCCGTGGGACAAGCGCGAGCCGGAAAAACCCGGCAAGCTGCGCCTGATGTACGAAGCCAACCCGATGGCCATGCTGGTCGAACAGGCCGGCGGCGCCGCCACCAACGGCCACCAGCGCATCATGGACGTGCAGCCCGAAAAGCTGCACCAGCGCGTCTCCGTGATCCTGGGCTCGAAGAACGAAGTGGAGCGCGTCACGCGCTACCACCTGGAAGCCGAAGGCAAGGCCTGAGTCCGGCCACGCGGCAATGAAACGGGGCGCCCAGGTGGCGCCCCGTTTTCTTTGGAGCCCAGCCGGATGGCATGGGCGGCACTAAGAGGCTTCACAAGGCAAAAAAACGCTGCTATTATTGCGGGCTGTTCCAGTTCACCGGAACGTGTTGCCGAAGTAGCTCAGTCGGTAGAGCAGCTCATTCGTAATGAGAAGGTCGGGGGTTCGATTCCTCTCTTCGGCACCAATAGAATCAAGCACTTAGCCCAGCCATCTCGGTTGGGCTTTGTTGTTTCTGGGCGTCATGTAACCACCATGCAGCCATGATGCAGGGGTTTTCGCTCGCGCGACACAGTGCTCCTGCGCGATCCATTGCCCCTCCCCCATCGCTTTCACGCGAACTCGTCCCAAGCATTCTCCGGCGTGTAGCCAGCCCTGTCGACGTGCTCCGGAATCCAGCTTGAAGAGCGGGAAAGCCGAACAGGCAATGCCTGATTGAAGCCCGGGGTTGCAGGGCAGGCCCTCGATCTGTGACATGCGCAGAAAAGAAAAACCCTCGACCAAGGTAGTCGAGGGCTATGCCCATCTAATGACGGAAAAAAGGGCCCCTGAGGCCTGGGGGCGGTCCCCAGGGCCCGTAAAGGCGAGGCCACCAGCCCCGCTTATTCAATGTTGGGCGCTTGTCATTGGATCGGCATCGGCCTTAGTGCCTAAATCGGCGCCTCAAGAAGTGTGTTTCAACGGTGAATGGGTAGCGCGCGCATCTAGTGCGGCCGCGTGCCGACTGACAAAAAAACAGCCCTCGGCCAGGGTTGGCGAGGGCTGAAACAGTGGTGGGCTAGTCGCGGGACCGACCCGAAACTTAGCTGCCGCTGGGCTTGCCCACCGAGAAATTCACCTGATACGTGCTGGGCGTGACAAACGGGGATCCATACCATGCCAGCGTCAGCCCGCCCAAGGGCAGTTGCCAGACTTCACGGCAGGTGGTTGCCGCGCCGGCCGAAGTCGCGCAGGCATTGGCGGCGCGGTGACGCAAGCCGTTGAACGGATTGTTGTAGCTCACCTGGTCTGTATGGTTATCCGCAAAGGTGCGGGTGACAGTCGTGCCGTTCACGGCCGTGATGGTATTGCTGTCGTCCGTGACGACGCTCAGGCCCGAACTGGTCACCGTGCTTTGCCAGAATGCGCTGGCGGTGCCGACCGCGGGTACGGACAGCGCCGTCTGCGGAGCAAACACGCCCACGCCCCCGACCATCGTGGCGATCCAGACCGTGTTCCCTTGCGCGTTCTGGAATCCATAGGCATGGAAGTCGACGGTGCCAGCCGAGGCGCCATCGTCGACCCAGTCGGCGCCGCCGTCCGACGTGGCGACCAGGTGCCCATAGGGCGTTTTGGTATCCACCGCGCAAGGGGAGCCGACTGAGCAGTTGGTGGCCGCCGTGGTGACGCCCTTCGAATAGTTGTGGGTGCCGTAGCTGCCCTGGGCCGACCCGCTCAGGGCCACATAGTTGTAGCCCCCGTTGATGGCGCTCGGGTCCATGGTCTGCTTGGGCATCGAAATCGAGAGCGTGCCGGTGCTGCCGCTGCCGTTGGTCCACACCGCCATCCCCGACTTGGCCACGAGCACGCGCGTCGAACCCGTATCGTTCAGCGTGAAATCGCAGTTCGTCGCGCCCTGGGTGAGCTGATAGTTCGCGCCACCCTTGGCGACCGTCAGCTTCAGCGCATCCACGGTCACCACTTGTGCAGACCCGTCAGAGAATTTGATCAGCCGGTGATCGCCGCTCTTGAGCGCCGGACAAGCCGAATTGGCCGCAGCCAGGACGGTGCCGAGGGCCGAGCCCGCCGACGCATTGGAACTGCCGGCAGTGCTGGCGACCGCCGTTCTCAGGTCGGCGAGGGTGGCGCCAGCGCTGGTCAGCATCGCTTGCAGCTTGTCCAGCACGCCGTCATAGCCCTGGCCGCTGCCGGCGCTGATCGCGCCGCCGATGAAATCGCCAACGCTCGAAGCATCAAAACCAGCGCCCTGCAGCACCTTGATCAGAGCGGATTGCGCGGTGCTGACGTCGGTGGCGCTCAAGGCCGTGGTCGGACCGAACGCTGCGACATACTGCGCCGGATCCTGCCCGGCCAACTGGGCAAGCAGCAACTCGGTGAGCGGCGTAACGCTGGCCTTGGCGCCGCTGCTCATCGAACCCGCGCCGGGCACCATGGAGTGCAGCACCGTCTTGCTGTCGCTGCTGGTGGCAGTCAGCACGCAAGGCAGACTGGCGCCGTTGATCGGCACCGAATAGCTGCCGTCGGTGGCCGTGGTTGCGGCGCCCGAACCGGACGCGCAGGTGACGTTGACCGATGCGCCGGACAACGCTGCGCCGGTGGCGACCACGCCGCTGATTGTCTGCGCCTGCGGCGTCTGCGCGGCCGGCTGACCGGAATCGCCGCCGCCACCGCATGCGGACAAGGCGAGCGCGGTAGCGCCGATTGCGATTGGTGTGAGCTTCATGATTTCCCCCCTTTCGGACCCGTTCTGTAGTGGCGTTGCATCGGGCGGATTCTGCCGAAGCCCAGGCAGCCGGGCATCATTCAGATGAATGAAAATCGAGCACCCTTTGGCATTTTTTTTAAAAGATTGTGCGCGGGCCACCACACTGGTGGTCAGGGGAGTTACAGCGCGTCAGCCTGTAACCTTGTGCGGACGACACCCACGGCCGCCGCCGCCGCGCCAAGTCGGGTAAAGTGCCGCCATGAAAAATTCTGTCCTGGCCATCTTGCTGGCGGCAATTCCGGCGCTGACCCACGCTGCGCCACTCGACGCGGCGCTCTCGTGCGGCGAATCCCCCAGCCAGTTTTTCTCGATGTTGCGCGCGCAACACCTGATCGAAGCGAGTCCGATGCATGTCGAACCCAACTCGGTCAATGCCTTCTGGCCAGCGCACGATGTCAGCCTGACCGCGTTCAATCACCATGTGTTTGCCGTCTTCGGCTACCAGCGCGGTGAGCCGCTGTTCAAGCCAGGTGACGGTTCCCCCGCGGACAAGCCACTCTACGGCGTGGTGGTGGTGGCAGGCATGGATTCGGTCAAGAAATCGCTCAAGGCCGCCGGCAGCAAGGCCAGCGTCGAGCGCGCGGCACCGTTCCTGACGGCGATCGTCTGCGAAGGCACCTAGCCTGCCGTACCTGTTCGGATGATGGGCACCGCCTGTGCGCTGATCCCGTGCAAAGGCGCATCGCAGCTATACACGAAGCACGGCAAGCAGGCCAAGCACCAGACCCACCACGCTGACGCCATACGACAGCATTTGCACCCACCTGCGCCGGGTGAGAATCGTGATGGCCGCCATCGCAATTGCCATCTGCATGGCCACCAATGCCTGCGCCCACCGGTGATGGCGGTGCACTGTCCTCTCGCTGGCTTCATCCGCTTCCTTCGCGGCCTTCTCTTGTGTCTCCGCCTTCAGGCGGCTCTGCTCCTTTTCCACTGCATAACGCCGCGCTTCCTGCATGGCCCGGTCGCGATCGACACCGGGCAACTGCGCGGCCAGTCCGGCGATCGCTTCCTTCTGCCCCTTCGCCTGGTAGTACGCCCATTGATTGGCCGCTTCGGTCTTGTGGATGGCGGCTTCGTTCTTCAATAGCAGCGCCTCATTCTGGGTCGCTCCGCCCTCGTACCCGAACACCGCGCCAAGAGTCGACAAGATTGCTGTCATGACCGCGATCCTGCCGGCGAGCTGGTCGGAGGACCCGGACTCGGCAGCATGGTCAAGCGCGTCATCATGGGCGCCACGCACCTCGAACTCTTCAGACATCCGCTCCCTCGCTTGTCTTTGACGTAGCCGCCGCCTACTTCGCCTTGTAGCCGGGCAGACCAACGGCCAGCTTGCCCCTTGCCAGCGTCACGGCGCGCTGCACCGCCGCGTGGAAGTCAGCCTTCAAGTCCTCGACAGCAATCGAGCGACGGAAGAAATCGGCCCAGACGAACTCGGCAAAAGCCGTAGGGGTCTTCTCATAGCCGCCGGCATCGCGCACATATCCGGCCAGGGACCGGTAGGGATCATCGACCAGCTTTTCCAGGTGATGCGGAATGGTCGAGTAATAGTGCCGCATGCCGTTCTCGTCCAGGGGATGAACCCACAGGTTCTTGTCCATCTCTTCCCAGAATTCATCAGGTCCGCAGGCTGACAAGTCCGACTCCACCGTGAAATAGCCGGTTTTGACGCCGGCCTCGAGTGCGGCCCGCCCCAGATGGTGGTGATCGGTGATGTACAGCTTGCCGCCTGGCCCGTCTACCGCCGGGATGGGATGGGCTTGCATGAACGCTTGTTGCTCCCCGGGCTTCAGCGAGGCCAGATGCTGCCTCTTGTCATTCACCTCGATCATGCCCACCGTGAGCTGGGTCGGGTGGAGTTCATGGATCAAGGATTCGCGGATCTTCGGCATACAGACCTCCTTCAGGAAACGAGCGGGCCATGGCGTCGCTCAGGAAGCGAGGGCAACAAAAAGCCCGCCGGGTGGCGGGCTGGCTGCCTACTTCTTATGGTGGGCCAGGCGGTCCCACCAGTAGTGAAGCGGATGCGCATGTTCAGGGTAAAGCGGCGACTTGTGAAAAAACTCTGCCCTGACGGCGAAAATATACAGAGCAATAATCGCGGCCGCCAAGATGATTCCTGCGAGCATGTTGACCTCCTGACAGAATGACGATCCGGTCTGTATTTTAGGTTGTCACCGCCAGGTCAGGGTAACCACAAGCCGGGCAGCCCCAGGGCTGTTTGCGCCGTCCGGCACGCGGATATGTCGTCGACTGCACTCCATTCCGGACTTGGGCGCGCCTTGCTTACGCTTGGCAAGCGTGGAAAAAGCATCACATGATCAGGGGCAGCGTCACGCTCTCCGGGCTTTTTGTGGCCCGAGATCCGGCGCATTCGGCGGTAGCGGCGGGCTCCCCAGCCGTTGCGCCCACCAGTAGCGGAAGGGATGGTCGAGGTCGGGATAAAGCACCGGTTGGCTGAAGCAGCCGGCACGCTTCATCAGGAGATAGGCGGCAAGCATGGCCGCCCAGAAAACTAGCAGTTCCACGATAACGACCACTCTTGTATTTCCAGGTGGCCGTTTTCATTATAGGTAGCCGTCTGCCCCAGGGGGCCGATGGCGCACCCCGTGGATACCCTAGGGCTGCCCTGGCTTCTCAGTACACCTCCGGCACGATCATCTCCTTCGGCACCGGCTGCCGCACGTAGTCCTCATGCCGCTCGCGGCCGGGCAGCACCACCGTGGGCGCTTCCACTTCCGCATAGGGCACCTGGGTGAGCAGGTGGTGGATGCAGTTCAGCCGCGCGCGCTTCTTGTCGTCGGCCTGCACCACCCACCACGGCGCCTCGGCAATGTGGGTGCGCTCGAGCATGGTTTCCTTGGCCTTGGTGTAGTCCTCCCAGCGGCGCTGCGATTCCAGGTCCATCGGGCTGAGCTTCCACTGCTTGAGCGGATCGTGGATGCGGCTGAGAAAACGCAGGCGCTGCTCGTCATGCGTGATCGAGAACCAGTACTTGATGACCTGGATGCCGGAGCGCACCAGCATCTTTTCGAACTCGGGCACGGAGCGGAAGAACTCTTCGTACTGCTCGTCGGAGCAGAAGCCCATCACGCGCTCGACGCCGGCGCGGTTGTACCAGCTGCGGTCGAACAGCACGATCTCGCCGGCGGCGGGCAGTTGCGCCACGTAGCGCTGGAAGTACCACTGGGTGCGCTCGCGGTCGTTGGGCGCGGGCAGCGCCGCCACGCGGCACACGCGCGGGTTCAGGCGCTGGGTGATGCGCTTGATCACGCCGCCCTTGCCGGCAGCGTCGCGCCCCTCGAAGATGATGACGATCTTGTGCCCGGTGGCAGCGACCCAGCTTTGCAGCCGCACCAGTTCGCCCTGCAGGCGGAACAGCTCGCGGAAATAGTGCCGGCGGCTGTCCTGCGCGGCCGGGTCGTCCAGTTGTACCGGGTCGCCGAAGGCCTCGCTGGTCTCGCGGTCGTCCAGTTCCAGTTCGATCTCTTCGTCGTAGTAGTCGGCCACCTCGTTGTGGATGCGCCGCACCAGTTCCGCCTCGCCCGGTCTCATCTGATCTGCTCTCCCTGTGGATACAACGCGGTCGCGGCGATACTCCCATGCCAGTATGGCAGCCGCGTGAAAGCGGGGGCAGGCCACCTGCCCTGCCCCGCCTTCCCGCCTGATCCTGCAGATTGCGCCAGTTACGCCGCGGGATTGATGTTGTGGTTATGGCGGAACAGGTTGCCCGGGTCGTAGCGCCGCTTCACCTCGACCAGCCGGGCGTAGTTGGGCCCGTAGGCCGCGCCGACGCGGTCGCTCTCTTCCTGCGTCAGGAAGTTCACATAGACGCTGCCCAGCGCGTATGGCGACGCCGCGCGGAAGACTTCACGCGCCCAGCTGATGCACTTGTCATCGTCCGCGGGCGCATCCCAGCGTCCGTGCAGGTTCATGATGAAGTTGGCGTCGCGGCTGCAGTAGGCGGTGGCGTCAGGCGCGACAC
The DNA here is from genome assembly GCF_055385985.1 of Cupriavidus sp. LA-1. Taxonomy (NCBI): domain Bacteria; kingdom Pseudomonadati; phylum Pseudomonadota; class Betaproteobacteria; order Burkholderiales; family Burkholderiaceae; genus Cupriavidus; species Cupriavidus sp. LA-1. Next base: position 2,893,815 of record NZ_AP031387.1, read on the forward strand.
GGTTGGTCTGCCCGCCCATGGCGCCGATGAAGATCTCGCATTGCGGCGAGGGCAGCTTGCCGATCTGCTCGACCAGCATCGTGATCAGTCCATCGTCCAGTCCGGCAAAGTTGTGCGATTTCCAGTAGTTGCGCGCGCCCGGCGTGAGCAACGGATCGAAGGCCTGCTGCCATGCCGCGAGCGGCATGGGACCAACATGCTCGCCATAGGGTGTGCCCAGCTTGCGCAGTGGCTCGACCAGTTGCGGGCCTTTGTCCGGAGGGCCGATATAGCAGATCGCCAGTGCCGCGATCGGCTTGCCGTGCGCCTCGGGCGGCAGGAACGGCAGCGGCGGCGCCTGGCGCAGCACGACCCAGACGGTCAGCTCGTCCGGCATCGACTTGAACAGTTCGCGGTAGGCCGGCAACACCGCGGCGGCCTGTTCCAGCGGATAGACGATCAGGCCGCCGTAGACCTCGGGGCCGACCGGGTGCAGCCGGAACTCGAACATCGTCACCACGCCGAAGTTGCCGCCGCCGCCGCGCAGCGCCCAGAACAGGTCGGCATTTTCGTCGGCGCTGGCGCGCACCAGCTTGCCGTCGGCGGTCACGACCTGCGCCGACACCAGGTTGTCGACGGTGGTGCCGAACTTGCGGCTGAGCCAGCCGAAGCCGCCGCCCAGCGTCAGCCCGGCCACGCCGGTGGTGGAATTGATGCCCAGCGGCGTGGCGAGGCCAAAGGCCTGCGCCTCATGGTCGAAATCGCGCAGTGTCGCGCCCGGCTCCACATAGCCGCGTTGCGCACGGGGATCGATGCGCACGGACTTCATCTGCGACAGGTCGAGCACCATGCCGTCCTCGCAGATCGCCAGCCCGCCGATATTGTGGCCGCCACCGCGTATCGACAGCAGCACGCCGTGGTCGCGCGCGAAGTTGACCGCGGCGATCACGTCGGCAGTCCCCGCGGCCTGCACGATCAGTGGCGGGCGGCGGTCGATCATCGCGTTCCAGATGCGGCGGGCCTCGTCGTAGCCGCTATCCTGTGGTTGCAGCAGGCGCCCGCGCAGTTGCGCCCTGAGTGACTCGATGTGTTCCTGCGATGGCTGGGCCATGATGCGCCTCCCGATTCTGGTTGGAAACATCGGAGGGCGCGGCGTCCGGGTACGGGGAAATGGCCACGAGGACCGATGACTCCATCATTTAAGGCAGGCACCGGATGAATGTAAATGGGGCTTCGGCCCCACGCCCACGTTACGCGAGCGGGTACCCCGCCAAGTGCCGCGGCGCGATCATGCCGGTGGACCGTCCTATCATTGAGGAACCGCCGGCACGGTGCTTCTGCCGTCCGGCCAGGCCATGAACACAGCCAGCCACCCTCCCCTGTTCCTGTGCGGCGACGTGATGACCGGACGCGGCATCGACCAGATCCTGGCGCACCCCAGCCAGCCGCTGCTGCATGAATCGTATGTGCATTCCGCGCTTGACTACGTGCGCCTGGCCGAGCGCAAGGCCGGTCCGATCGCGCGCCCCGCCGCGCCGGCATATCCCTGGGGCGATGCGCTGGCGGAAATGGAAAGCCGCGCCGCGCAGCCGCGCATCGTCAACCTCGAAACCGCCATCACCACCAGCGACGATGCCTGGCCCGGCAAGGCGGTGCACTATCGCATGCATCCGGGCAATGTCGCCTGCCTGCAGGCCGCTGGCATCGGCTGCGCGGTGCTGGCCAACAACCATGTGCTGGACTGGGGCCGCGCGGGCCTGGCGGAGACGCTGGCAGCGCTTGACGGGGCGCATATCGCGCATGCCGGTGCCGGCCCCGACGAGGCCAGCGCGGCGCATGCGGCCACGCTGCCGCGCCCCGGCGGCGGCCGCGTGCTGGTGCTGGCCTTCGCCATGGAAAACGCCGGCACACCCGCGGCCTGGCGCGCCAGCGCCGGGCATTCCGGCGTGAACCTGCTGGACGACTGGTCCGAGGCAGCGCGCGAGCGCATTGCCGCGCAAGCGCGCAAGCTCAGGCGTGCCGGCGACGTGGTGGTGGTATCGATCCACTGGGGTCCGAACTGGGGCTATCGCATCGACCCGGCGCAACGCGCCTTTGCCCGCGGGCTGGTGGCAGGCGGCGACGTAGACGTCGTGCACGGGCATTCGTCGCATCATCCGCTGGGCATCGAGCTGCATGCCGGCAAGCCGATCCTGTACGGCTGCGGCGATTTCATCAACGACTACGAAGGTATCGGTGGCTACGACACTTACCGGCCAGACCTGGCGCTGATGGCCTTCGTCAGCTTCGATGCCGGTGGCCGCGCCGACCTGCGGCTGGTGCCATTGCGGCGCAGCCACTTCCGGCTCGCGCATGCGCGCGAAGTGGATGTGGCATGGCTGCAGGCCATGTTCGAAGACGAGGGACGCGCACTTGGCACGCGCGTGGAACGCAGCGGGCTGCATGAGTTGCGCCTGTGGGCGGCCTGAAGGCGGCTCTGGGGCGCCGCCACGAAAAAGCCCGCCTTGGTGGCGGGCTGTCCGAGTGTGAGTCGCCAGACGTCAGTGACGATGAATCATGTGATCAAACCAGGTCCGCACCGACTGCTCCTGCTGCTGCAGCAGCGTCGGGTCTTTCTCACGCAGCATCCAGATGACAAATGCGGCGCACGCGACCAGGGCGATCAGGACCAGCGCGGTGATCAAGGTAGCAGCCATAGCAACCTCCGTTGGGTAGTGGTTGCACCTACAGTGTAGTTCGCCCGGCAGCCAGCGCAGAATGCAGAAAGGCCAGCCTCGATGGCTGGCCTTTCCGGTGATTCAAGTGCCACGTGTGTCGGTTCGGTGTAACGCTTCCACAGAGTGCTGATCCGCTTCTGCATTCATTGCCCGACGCTAGCTCTCTCGCCCATCCTGCGGCACCCCAGGACATAGCTGCAGCATAGTACAAAACGCAGCGGATACCAGCGCGGTTCAGCTAACGGCAATGCGGTCGTCGACCAGCCGGATCAGGCCGCCAGGCTTGTCTTCCATCACTTTGAGCACGCGGCTGCCCACCTGCAGCGTGACCCCGCCATGGATGCGGCGCGCGGCGTCGATGACCGCATCGGCGGCCGGCTGCATCTGCTGCCCCAGTTCGGTCAGACGCGCCTCCAGTTCGAACAGGTCCCGCGACAGCTTGAACAGGGTCGCGCGCGCCTTTTCGCGCAGGTCGCCCACGGCCCGCTCGGGATGCCTGGCAAAGAAGTCCACCAGCTGCCTGACCTTGTTCTGCTCTTCCAGGATGCGGCGGCGCTCGGCTTCCAGCGCGGCGCGCTGCGCGTCGGCGTAGGGATTCAGGCCGACCTGGATGATGGTGGCGGTACCCGCGGGGGCGCCCAGCACCGCGGCACGCACGGCCAGCGTGGCGCGGCTGCGGCCGCCGCTGATGCTGCCCTGCACGCCCTTGCCGCCCACCACGATGTGTTCGCCGGCAGCGACGTCGCTCTGCCGGATGCCGCTCTCGACATTGACTCCGGTGCCGGCTTCGACCACCGCATTCTCGATAAAGCGCGCCTTCACCGCGCCCTTGCAGCGCACGCTGGCGCGGCTGATGCCGCCTTCGGCGCGGCCGGTCTCGGCCTTGCCGATGATGCCGCCCTTGACGATGACATCGCCGCCGGCCTCGACGCTGGCGGCTTCGATGGTGCCCTCGACCACCACGTCGCCGGTGACGTTGACCGACATGCCGGTGCGGATGTCGCCCGAGACGCGCAGCGTGCCGTCGAACGCCACGTTGCCCGAGTGCAGGTCGACCGATTCCACCTGCACCACCGGGCTGACCGAAATGCCGTACACGCCCGCCACCGGCGATCCCGCGATCACCGCGAGCAACAGGTTGGGATCGTCGGCATCGGCGGCAGCGCCGGTCAGGCCCTCGGCGAAAGGCGGGTCTTCGACCGGGTCGGCGGCGACGGGCTTGCCGAACACGTCCACGCCGTCATTGCCATGCACGGCCGGGACGCGGCGCATCAGCGGCGTGCCGGGGCTGACCAGCAACAAGTTGCCCAGGTCGCGCAGGTCGACCTTGCCGGCCTCGTCTTCGGCCTGCGCCGGCTTGCGTGCCTCCAGCAGGCTGATGAAGCGCGCCGGCTTCCCCTGTCGCGGCGCGACGCCGGCGGCAATCGTGCGCAGTTCGCAGCTGCCATCCGCCAGCGCGGCATCGAGTGCCAGGGCCTGGACCGGTGCCACCACGCCGCGCTCCGCCACGGCGCGGCGGATATCCTCAGCGCAGACCGGGCGGCCGCCTTCGGCAGGCATCAGCGTCAGCCGCACCGCCAGGCCATCGCCGGTAATGTCGAGTTCGAAGGCGCCGTCGATGAGCGTGCCGATCGTGGCATCGATCTCATGCTCGGCGCGCTGGCATTGCGCCAGGAACTGCGCCACGGCACGCGCATCGAGCCGGGCACCGGTCCAGCCCAGGCGGTCCAGGTATTGCCGCAGGCTGGCCTGGTCCGGCGGCAGCCTGCCTGGCTGCGGCGTGTAGCGCGCATGCACCTGCTCGCCTGGCTCGGCCAGTTCCAGGCGCAACCCGGATTCCTGCGTCATGCGTCCCCTGAATCGTCTTGCGGCGGCACGGCCGGTGCCGGCGCTCCGCTTGTTATCGATCCATTACCAACGGCAGGAGTGCTGAGAACTTTAGCGCACAGCACCTCGCGCCGGCGGGGCTGCCGTCGCCTTCGCGGACCAGCCCCGGGGACGATCCCGATGACCGGGCTACTTGACCGAGACCACCTCGATAGTGCCGGCCTGGCCGTTCTGCACCACCTCCTGCTTCATGACCAGGCCCATGTCGGGGCAGTACCAGTCCGTGACGCTGGCGGTCGCCGGCGGCACCGACACGGTGTGGCCCGCCACCGTGACCGGCGCCATGGTGGTGCTGCGCTCGTAGCGGACCGGCCAGCAGGATTTCTGGCCGAGGCGGGTCGGGATGGTCGCGCGCTTGCCCACGACCTTGCCGCCGATGGTGACCTTGGCGGACGGGATTTTGGCCTGGCCGGCGCTCTGGCCGGCCGCGGTCATCTGCAGGTCCATGCGCACCGTCTGCGACTCGCCCGGCAGCCGTTGCCCTTCCGCTTCCACGACGCCGCCGTAGGCAAGGGTGCCGACCGCGCTGCTGTCGAGCATGCCCGAGGCCGTGCCGGCGGCGCTCTTGCCCTCGACCTTGCCCGGCGCGCCGCCGCGCGAGATGGTCAGGCGGTCTTCGATCACCGCCATGGTGTAGTCCAGCCGCGTCTCGTTGGCCGATCCGGCCGCGGCCACGTTCGACACGACGCTGATATTGGCATTGCACTGGCCCTTGCCCGACTTGCGCACGCCCGACACGGACATGGTAGCCGAGCCCGGCGCACCGCCCTGCATGGTCATGCGGATCTCGCCGCCCTCATGCATCCATGGCGCATCGCAGACGCCGGCCGAAGCCGCCGCCGGCAACAGCAGGGCAGCCAGGGCCATGCTTGCGCCAAGCGCCGCACGGCGGTTCAGGGATTGGCGCGCGGTGGCGCGGGCGGAATTCTTCGGCATCTTTCGTCTCTCGATTGGTCAGTTCAACAAAACACCGGCAAGCAGGCGTTCCGAGGTCAGTCCTTGCACTGCGGCATGTCGCGGAAGCTGTCGCGCACCGTTGCACAGGAGTGCGCCAGGCCATCCTTGTCGGAGACGCCGGCCCACCGCGTGCGGATGGATGCCAGCTCGCCGGGCAGCCCGTCGCGCAGGGTCTGGGCGGCCGCGGCCTGCCCCGACTTCTCGAGCCTGGCCGCCATGTTCTCGGTGCAGGCGCGCTGCGCGGCCTCGGCTTCCTGGCAGGCTTTCGGCAAGGCATCGCCGGCGCCGGCGGAACGCGCCTCTTCCTTGCCGCAGCTGGCAACCGCCAGCGCCAGCATGACCGGCAGGCAGGCACGCGGGATCCAGTACAACTTCATGACTTCTCCTTTTTCTTCGCCGCTGAGGCGGGGGGATTCCGGAACGAGACAATGACCAGGCCGCTTCGCTGCGCCGGTGACGCCGGCTGGCGCAAGGGCGCCGCGGCGCTGTCGCCCAGGCCGCCGCGCAAGCGCGCATAGCGGCCCAGCACTTGCGGCACGTAGGCCTGGGTCTCGGCGAATGGCGGAATGCGCGAACCGTGCCGCAGCACCGCGCCTTCGCCCGCGTTATAGGCGGCCAGGGCCAGGCTCGTGTCGCCGTTGAAGCGCGACAGCAGGCCGCCCAGGTAGGACGCACCGGCCTGCAGGTTCTGGGCCGGATCATAGGCATCGGTCACGCCCAGCATCCGTGCCGTGGCCGGCATCAGCTGGGTCAGGCCGATGGCGCCCTTGACGGAGGTGGCTTGCGGGTTCCAGCCGGACTCCACCTCCACCATGGCCATCAGCAGATGCGGATCCACTGCCGCGGCGCGCGCCGCGCGATGCGCCAGCGCAACCAGGTCAGAGGGCGGGGATTTGGCGGAGGCGGGGACGGCCTGCGTCAGGGCTTGCCCTGGCAACCCGATAAACGCGTGCGACGCCCGTGCTTGCGCCGCAGCGGGTGCCACAGCAAGCTCCGGTGGTGCCGGCCCGGCGTTGCGTGACGTGAGGAAGATCACGCCGCTGCCGCGCTCGGCATGCGTGACGATCTCGGCGCCGGCCGGAACGGTGCCCGCCAGCAGCATTGCCGCCACGACACCGCGCGCCGGCGCGGCCGCAAGCCCAGGCATCACTGTTTTGCCAGCTCCACGCGGCGGTTCTGCGCGCGGCCGAACGGCGTGTCGTTGGGCATCAGCGGATGGGTGGCGCCATAACCCCTGGCATCGAGCCGGTAGGCGGGCACGCCAGCGGCTTCCAGGTAGCGCCTGACGGCGGCGGCACGGCGATCCGACAACGGCTGGTTGCGCGCCTCGCCGCCAGTGCTGTCGGTATGCCCCTCCACGCGCAGGCGCCAGTCCGGATGCGCCAGCACCGCCCTGGCCGCACGGTCCAGCACCGGCCGGGCCGCCGCGCTCAGCACGTCGGAATCGGTTTCGAAGTTGACGCCGTAGAGCTGCACGCGGCCTGCGCCTTCAAGCGCCTGGCCGATGGGATCGGGGGCGGCCTCGGCCTGCGGGAAGCACGGCGGCGCCTTGTCCGCCAGGCGCCAGCCGCCGGCTTCGCGCACACTGTCGAAGGTGCGGGCGTCGCCCTTCACCAGCGCGGCATAGACATGGCTGCCGTCCGGGCTGAATGCCATGGCGCCCTTCTCCTGCGCGCCCTCGGTGGTGCGCCGGAAGGCCAGCAGGGCGCCGTTCTCCAGTCCGCCGGATATCGTGCCGAGCACCTGCGCGATCTTCATCTGCTTGTTGCTGTAGTCGCCTTCCACATAACAGCCTTCCACCGCCGCGCCGTCCTGGTGGAGCAGCACATAGCCGGACGAACCGAACTCCACCGGGAACTGGTAGATGCCGCCAACCTGGCGCGCCTTGCCGGCCCCGGCCTCGGGCTTGCCGTAGGCCATGAACTGCTGCAGGCCGATCTGGCCCTCGTCCTGGTCACCCGACCAGCGGTTGCCCGTAAGCGTCAGTCGCAAGGCCCCGGCCTTCACCGGCTGCGCCAGCGGCACGCGGGTATCGTAGCCGTCCTGCCCCGGCAGGTCGGCATCGTAGATCACGGTCCAGGGGCCCTGCGTGCCGCCAGCCGAGGCTTCCACCCGGGCATGGCGCGCATTGCTGCGCGCCCCGGCATCGGACAGGCCGCGGAAGCGCAGCACATCGACGGAAGCGGCCTGCGCCAGCGCAATCACCAGCTCCTGCCGGCTGCCGTTGCGCATAAAGCCGGCATGATCCGGAATCTCATTGAGCAGCGGATACCACGAGCGGTCTTCCTTGTCGCGATTGACCACGAAAGCGCCGGCCCACAGGCCGGCCACATTGGTTTCCGCGGGTGTGTCCTGCGCCGATGCCGCAGGCTGCGCCGGCGCCGACTGCGCCGCGGACTGGGCGCCACCCTGCGCGGCAGCGCTGTCCACGGGCTTCTTCTTGCAGCCCGTCATGGCCAGCAGGGCCACGACGCCCAGGCCGATAGCGGCCTTGCGGGTCGTCAGTCCAAACGTCATTCCCTTCAAGGTACTTCCCCTTCTTCTTTTTGTGATGCCGGCCTGTCCGCCGCGCGCCTCAATGCGGGGTGCGCATCAGCATGTCGATCTTCTGCAGCCGCGCGCGGACTTCGCGTTCCAGCGGCGCCAGCGCTTCCGGGCTGGCGCCGGCCTTGCTGGCGCGCGCATAGTCAGCGATCGCCTCATTCATGCCGCGCTGCTCTTCGGCCAGCGCCCGCTTGACCAGCTCGCGCTCGTCGCTGGCCGCCACGCTCGGAATCGCCGCCTGCGTGGCGCCCGCGACCGCGGCCTGCGCCAGGTCGGGCGCGTTGCCGCGTCCGGATGGCGCCGCTGCCTGCGGCACGGAAGCCGCCGGGGCCCGCGCCGCGGACGCCGGCACGGCGCCGCTTGCGGCTGGCGACGCACGTCGCGTGGTAATGATCTGCACGCCTTCGACGCGAGAAACCTCCATCGCCGCCCGCGCCGGTTGCGGCACGAACCCGAGGTTACACAACAACAGTAACGCCAAACAACCCCGTTTCGGCAAATTTGTCGAGCTTGTCGATTCTGGCATCGGTGTCTTCGGCCTTATCCCGGCAAATTTTCACAAATACTTACAAAAAGCAGCCACTGAGGGTCAATCAGTTGCCGCGATACGGCGATTGCATCCGCACGATCGCCTCGGATTCGAGCGGGATGCGCCATGCCGACGTCAGCGTGGCCCGTCCGGTACAAAAATTGGGCGTGGTCGGGGCCTCCATGCCGCCGTACGAACCGGTCGCAACGAAGTTCCGAATGCCGTTGACCAGCGAGTAGATGGTGCGGTCGGCAAATGGCACGAACATTTCGTAGCAGTAGGTCACCCGGATCTTCAGCAGGTTGGCGTCCTGGATATTGACGCCCGAAGACGGCCCGGCGCCGGTGGCGCGGTACATCAGGCTGTCATTGGGGATTTCCCGCGTGGTCTTGCCGGCGTAGTAGTCGGTTCGCCCGAAATCCCGCATCGCCGCCGGCGTCGGGTTCAGCACGTCGATCTTCGCCTGGGTGCTGGCTTCGAACTGCGCCTTGGCATAACCAATGGCATGCGCGGTGCGGTCGGCAGAGCGCACGAACAGTGGCGTCAGCCCCAGCGCCAGCCCCTTGCGCATGCTGGCCAGCCGGCCGTGGTCGACAGCGCCTTCTCGCGCGGCCTGCAAGGCGGCGTGGTCGAGCGTGGCCTTGGCCTGGTACAGCAGCCCGAACTGGATCACGCCCAGGCACAGCAGCAGCAGCGCCGGCGCGATGATCAGGAACTCCACCGCGGACTGCCCCAGGGCCCCGCGCCGCGCCCGGTGCTTTTGCTGGTGCGTCATCACCCCGCCTCCCGCATCTCCAGGGTCTGGCCCGGCGCAATCCCCAGCGCCGCCGCGCGCCCCGCGCCAAGCTCGAGCGTCTGGCGCGCGCGCCAGTGGGCGCGCACGCGCTGGCGCCCCACGCACGGGTGCACTGCCAGCACGCGCTGCCGCTTGTCGAGAAACACCACGTCGATCGCCATGCGCATGCCAAAGGTGTGTACCGCGCGACAAGGGGACAACAGCAGGGCCTCGTCTGGCGCCATCGATTCGCGGCTGAGCAGCCCTGCCATGCGCTCGCGCGCGGTGGCTGCCACCGACACGCGCACCCCGGTGTCGAGCGTTCCATGGCTGGCCCGCAGGTAGAGACGCGCCTGCCTCACAGCAGCCCTTCCTGCATGAACTTCATCACGATCGGGAAGCCGAGCACGATGAAGGTAACCGGGAAGATAAAGACCACCAGCGGAAAGATCAGCTTGACCGGCGCTTCCATGGCCTGCTTTTCGGCGCGCTGGAAGCGCTCGGTGCGCCGCTGCTCCGACTGGAATCGCAGCGTGGCGGCGAGCCCCGAGCCCATGCGCTCCGCCTGGATCACGGCGCCAACGAAATTGGTGACTTCTTTCACGCGCAGGCGGTCATCCATGCGGCGCAGCGCATCGGCGCGGCTCAGGCCGGACTTCAGGTCACGCAGCACGTGCTCGAACTCGCGCCGCAACGGGCCCTCCGGCCCCTTCTCCACCGCCTGCAGCAAGGCGCCGTTGATGTTCAGGCCAGCCTCCACGCTCAGCGTCAGGAAATCCAGAAACACCGGCAGATGGCGCGTGATCTGCAGCAGGTTGCGCTTGCGCACGTCGCGCAGCCAGATGCGCGGATAGAAGAAGCCCAGCGCGCCGGCGGCAATCATCAGCAGCGGCGAGAACGCGCCCAGCCCCAACATGGCAATGCCCGCCAGCAAGCAGAACGTCAGCGCCGAGACCATCGACAGTGACAGGAACTGCCGTGCCGTCATCAGGAACGACATGCCCGTCAGGCGCAGCTGCTCATCCACCGCGGCGCGCAGCGACTTCGGCGTGACCCAGATGAAATGGTGGTCGAAGAAGCGCACCGCAGGCCAGACCGCGCGCAGCGACGGCGGCAGCGGATCGAGGTAGTCGCGCGCCTCGTCGGGCACGGCCACGGTGAGGCGGCGCAATGCCATGGTGGTGGCGGCGAGCACGCCGATCAGGCCGGCGGCGAGGGCGAAGGCAACAACGAGCATCATGGTCGGCCCCGGTCAGACATCGATATGGGTGATCTTGCTGATCGCCTTGTAGCCAAGCAGCTCCATCACCGCGATCACGGCCAGCGTGCCCCAGCCGATCGGCGAATTGAACAGCGGCGCCATCGCCACCGGCTCCATGTGATTCAGCACCACGATCAGGAATAGCGGCAATCCCGTCATCACCAGGCCCTGCATCTTGCCCTGCGCGGTCAGGGCGCGGATCTTGCCTTCCATCTGGTGCTTCTCGCGCAGCGTGCGCGCCACCGACTCCAGCGTCTCGGCCAGGTTGCCGCCGACTTCGCGCGAGATCGTGATGGCCGCGGTCACCATCAGGAAGTCCGGCACCGGGATGCGCTTTTCCATGTTGCGCAGCGCGTCCATCAGGTCCACGCCAAGCCGGACTTCGCGCATCAGCAGGTCAAACTCCTGCGAGATCGGCGGGCGCGACTCGGCCACCACGCTTTCCAGCGCCATCGGGAAGCTGGCGCCGGCGCGCAGCGCGCTTGACATCATCAGCAGCGCATCCGGCATCTGGTCTTCGATGGCCATCAGGCGCTTGCGCTGCATCTTCTTCACCAGCGCGCGCGGCAGCAGCAGGCTCACCGGAATGCTGAGCACCGCGAAGAACACGTTCTGCGATACCAGGTAGGTCAGCAGCGGCAGCGCGAATACCGCCACCACCGAGATGCCAGCCACCTGCCGCATGTTGATGAAGATGAAAAGATCGGCCAGCGAGGCTTCGACCTCGGTGGCCAGCGTCCGCGTGTGCCGCACGAACCAGCGCTTGCCCTGCGACAGCACCGCCCACGCGATCAGTACGGTCATCAGGAAGGCGCCGCACAGCACCAGGGCAAGGTTCATATGGCCTCCTTACTCGTCGCGGGCGGTGAAGATGCCCGTATTGACCTGGATGCCGCGCCGGATCAGGTCCTGGTAGAAGTCCGGGATATACGAGGTGGCGACATAGCGCCCCTTGACCTTCCCGTCGGCACCGTAGCCCTCCTCGCGGAACATGAAGACGTCCTGCAACTGCACCACGCCCGTTTCCATGCCGCTGACCTCGGTGATATGCGTCACGCGCCGCGAGCCACAGGAAAAGCGGGTCTGCTGCACGATCACGTCGACCGCCGAGCAGACCTGCTCGCGAATGGCCTGCACCGGCAGGTCCAGACCCGCCATCAGCGTCATCACCTCAAGACGCGACAGGCAGTCCCGCGGCGAGTTGGCGTGGGCCGTCGTCAGCGAGCCGTCATGGCCGGTGTTCATGGCCTGCAGCATGTCCAGCGCTTCCCCGCCCCGGCACTCGCCAACGACAATGCGGTCCGGACGCATGCGCAGGCAGTTCTTGACCAGGTCGCGGATCGTTACCGCACCCTTGCCTTCCATATTGGGCGGCCGCGCCTCCAGCGACACCAGGTTGGGCTGCGACAGCTGCAGCTCGGCCGCATCCTCGACCGTCACGATGCGTTCATCGTCCGGAATAAAGCTCGACAGCACGTTCAGCAGCGTAGTCTTGCCCGAGCCCGTGCCGCCGGAAATCACGATATTGGCGCGTCGCTCCACGGCGGTGCGCAGGAACTCCAACATTTCGGGCGACAGCGAGCCGAAGCCGACCAGGTCTTCGCCCCTGAGCTTCTTGCGCGAGAACTTGCGGATGGTGATGTTCGGCCCCTTGAGGGCGAGCGGCGGGATCACCGCATTCACGCGCGAGCCATCCGGCAGGCGCGCATCGACCATCGGCGAGCTCTCATCGATGCGCCGTCCCAGCGGCGCCACGATGCGCTCGATGGCGCCCAGCACGGCGCGGTCGTCGGTAAAGATCACCGGCGACCGCGTCAGCCTGCCGGCGCGCTCGACGAAGATCTCGTCATGGCAGTTGACCATGATTTCCGAGACCGCGTCATCGTCGAGCAGCTCTTCCAGCGGGCCCAGCCCGATCACCTCGTCGAAGACGCTCTGCTTGAGCGCGTCCAGCGGGATCTCCTGGTTGCGGAACACACTCTCCGTCAGGATGTCGTCCAGCAGCGAGCCCACCAGTTCGCGCAATTCGCCCTCGTCCATGCGCGCGACATTGACGCGGCGCAGGTCGAGCGCCGCGATCAGGCGCTGGTGCGCCTGCTTGCGCAGTTCCACGCCGCGCAGCGAGTTGATGGGCGCGCGCAGTGCCTCGTCTGCCGGCGGTGCCGGCACCGCACGGACAGGCGCAGCTTTGGCGGCCACCGGGACCGGTAGCGGCGCTGGCGCTGGCACTGGCGGCCTGGGAGCGGGCACGGCTGCGCGCGGCACCGGCGCGCTTTGCGGCCGCAATGGCGGTACGGTCGCCGTCTCGGCTGGCGGCGGCAGCGGCGCCGCTGCCGGCCGGTAAGGCGCGGGAGCGCCGCCCTGCGGTGGTTGGGCGTGGTCCTGCTGCGGCGGCGAGGGCTGCGCCGCCACGCCCGTGCCCGCTCGCCCGGGCTCGGATACGACCGACAGCACGAACCCGCCGATCTCGATCTGATCGGCCGCCGCCAGCGGACCGTAGCGCGTGATCGGGTCGCCGTTGATCAGCGTCGAAGCGATCCCGCCCTGATCCTCGATATACCAGCCGCCGTTGTGCCCTTCGATGCGGGCATGGACCTTGCCGATCAGCAGGCCCTTGAGCACGATGTCGCAGCCGGGATCCTTGCCGATGGTGCAGCCCGGCCCCTTGACATGGATCACCTCGGCGCTGCCATTACGCTGCTGCAGGCGGATATTGAGCATGGCCGGATCAGCCCCCCTTCATCGGGTCGACGGCGGGCGGCGGCATCGGCGGGCGCTTCTGCTCCATCACTTCCTGCTCGCGCACGGCGTTCGCGGCCGGCAGCGGGCTGGGTTCGCCAAAGCGGTGGCGGTAGTTGGCATCGACATCCGCGCCACGCTGCAGCAGCGCGGCGTTTTCCGGGCTGGCCGGGTCATAGACGACGGGGGTGACAAAGATCACCAGATCACTCTTGTTGTTGCGGAATTCGTCGGAACGGAACAATCGCCCGAGGATGGGAATGCTGCCCAGCAGCGGCACCTTGTCGACCGCCTTGGATGCGTCGGCATTGACCAGCCCCGAGATCGCCAGCGTTTCGCCCGCGCGGATCGAGGTCTCGGAGGTGGTGCGGCGCGTCAGGAATGCCGGGAAGCCGCCGAACGATATCGACGGATCGATCTGGCTGATCTCGGTCTCCAGCGTGGTGGAAATGACGTTGTCGACGTTCACCGCCGGGCGGATGTTGAGCTTGATGCCGTACGGCTTGTAGTCCACATCGGTGGTGCCGAACGCGCCTGCCTTGGGAATCGGCACTTCGCCGCCGGCCAGGAAGGTGGCCAGCCCGCCGCTCTTGCTGTTGAGCTCCGGCGCGGCAAGCACGTAGGCATCGCCATCGGAAATGGCCAGGTTGATGCGCGAGAAGATGGTCGTGGCAATGCCCAGATAGAAGCCGCTGGCGGCGCCGGCCACCTGGCTCGGGGTATCGGTGAAGGTGGCCGCGTCGGTGGACGGCAGGGTGCGATAGCGCCCGGTATGCACCGGATTGCCCGCGAACGCGATCTGCGGGCCGTTGAAGCTCTGCTGCCAGGCGATACCCAGCTTCTCCATGCCACGCCGGGTGATCTCCATGATGTGCACCTTGAAGTGCACGGTCTTCTTCAGGGCATCGCCTTCATCGGCGCGCACCAGGTTGACCACGCTGTCCAGGCCCGAGGTGGCGGTCCTGATCAGCGGCGCCATCTGCGGATCGACGATACCCGACAGCACCACGCTGGGGCCCACCACTTCGATCTTCAGGCCGCGCACGCTGCCCAGCGACGCCCGCAGGCGCTGGGCCACGTCGGCCGTATCGGCCGGTGCCACGCGCAGCTTGCCCTGCAGCGCCACGCCGCGTTCGTTCCAGACGATCAGGCTGGTGGTGCCGACTTCCTCGGCCAGCAGCAGCAGGCGGCCGTCGACCACGGTGCTGCTGACCAGCGCGCCGTTGCCGATGGCCACGCGCTTGATGGTGCCCGGCACCTCGAGCGCGCGCACCTCGCCCTTGAACAGCTCGATCGCGCCAAAGCGCGCCGGCAACTCGTACGACGGCGGCTGCGCGCCTGTGCTGGCCGCGGTGGTCACGGGCTCGGCGGCCCAGGCCCCCGAGGCCAGCGCGGCTGCCGCCAGTGCTGTCATTCCCCCGCGCGCCGCGTGGCGCGCCCCCTTACCCGTTTTCCCGTCCGGTGCTCTGTGTACCGTGACCGCCTGCAGGCGCCCGGCGTTGCCGCCGGGCTGCGCGAAAGACCCATCCATTGCGTGTTCCGTCAGTTGGTGTTCTGGATAATCTGATGTCGTGCGGCGGCCGCGCTCAACGCGAGGCCGGCCGCCCCGCCATGGCGTTGGCGGCGTTGGCAACCGCGCCCTGCTGGGCCTGGGCGATGCCGCCCGCGGAACCGCCCATGGAACCCCCATTGGCCAGCGCCGAAGAAATGGCGTTGCCGATGTCCTGCGCGGTAGGCAGCTTGGAGATCATGTTGGCACCCGCGGAACGGCCGCCGACGATGTATTCGATGGCCGCTTCGTCGCCACCGGCAAAGAGCGCGTGCTCGCTGACGGCAATCTGCGGGGTCGCGGTCTTGTCGGCCGCATTGCGCAGCACGGCGCGCAGGCTGCCGACCTTCTGCGCCAGCGCCAGCCGCGCCGCCTGTTCGGGCGACACCATCAGCGTGAGGCTGTCGTAGTCCGGGTTCGTCTCCGTGCCCTCCGCGCCTTCAGCGGCCTGGGCCTGCATGGCTTCGCCATAGTCGCGCGGGCGCACGTCCTGGCCGGTGGCGAGCACCAGCATGTCCGACATCAGCAGCCGCGCGGTCTGCTTGTCGGTGCCGGCCGCGGTGGGCGAGGAGGCGCTGATCAGGAACAGGTCGACGTGGTTGCCCGGCTTGAGCATCTTGGCCGTCGAGTTGACCATGTCGACCTCAATCGTGAAGGCGCGCTTGCCGGGCTTGAGCAGGTCGGAGAAATCGCGCGACTGCAGCGCTTCCACGTCCGCGCGCCGCACCGGCTGGCCCTGCCGCACCTGGCGCACCAGCCGCAGGTTCGCCACCTTGTCGAAGCTGCTCGCCAGGATCATGTCTTCGTAGACCAGATCAGCCGGAATCTCCCGGGCCGCGAAACCATTCCCGTCGATCACCGTGCCCGGCGCGGCATTGCGCACCGGCACCATGACGGCGACGCGGCGGCCTTCGTTCAGCTGGGCGGCCAGCTGCTCTTTCAGCGCCGCTTCGCGCCCGCTCAGGAAGCGGTAGATCCATAGCGTCAGCACGCCGGCGACCAGCACGGCGATGACAAGAACGACCCAGGGATTCCCGATGATGGAATGAATCTTGATTTTCTTCAGCATGATGTGCTTGCAGTGGCCAGACGCCGCCCGGTGGCGGTGCGTCAGGGAAGTGACAGGGAAAAGCTGTACGCCTGAAAGAAAGACCTGAACGCCGCGGCCAGCATGCTGATGACCGAGTTGTCGCCGCCGGCGACCAGCACGGCAACGACCAGCAGCGTGATCACGATGTATTCGAACGCGGCCTGCCCGCGCTGGCGTCTTCTGCGGATTGCCATCGCCCTACTCCGGCCGCGCCACGGTGATCACCGCGTCGGTCTGTCCGGCGCGGTCGACAAAGGTGGCATCCATGCGTTCCTGTTGCCGCTGCATGGCCAGCGTCAGGCCCTCGATGCGGCCGGAACCATCGGCCACGGGCGCGGGCATCTGCGCCACCGAGGCCCAGCCTTGTGCCGCCAGCCGGTGAGCCGCGCGCTGGCGCGCCGACTGCGCGTCGCCGGGCAGCCGGACCACCAGCGTGCGCCCGCGCAGGCCGCGGTCCGTGCTCTGGACATCCGACATGACCCTGGCGCCGGGCGGCAGGCCCAGTTCGCCCAATCCGGTGCCGGACGCCACCGGCGCCAGCTTGCTGACGGAGAAAATGCCCGCCACATGCCCGCCGGGCAACGGCCTGGGCTCCAGCGACAGCACGTAGTGGCAAAGCCCGTCGATCGCGCTCAGCACGTACTGGCCGCCGGCACGCTGCCCGCGCGCCGGCACGCCTTCACGCGTCCAGTACTGCCGCCACGCCTGCGAGACCGCTTCGGCACTGCCGGGAAACTCCATCGTCAACACCCGCGTGGGCAGGCCGTTGACCACCATGTCGGTGCCGACTGCGTGCGCCCTGGCAGGCGCAACCGGCTGCCGGGTGCAGTCCGTCGCGGTGGCTGCCGCGGCGGACCAGGCGAGCACGGCCGGCAGCAGTGCAGCCAGCCAGCGCATCGGGAAGTCACGTATGCAGCCTCGCATCTCAAAGGCCCCCAAGGCGGTCGGCGGGAACCACGTCGGGCTGGATGCGGCCCAGGTCCAACTGCAGGATGTCGGGCCCGAAGGCGGCCAGCCCGACCGTCAGCGCGGTGTCGATCACGCCGCCCTTGCTGGTGGGCACGGCTTCCTTCACCACGGCGAGCGTGCCGTTGCGCCCCTCAGGCGTCCAGGCGTTGGTCAGCAGCACGGTGTGGTCCTGGATCGCGAAGCCGGTCCAGCCCGGCCACAGCGCGCGCAGGGCCGCGTTGTCGCCGGCGACGGACAACCCCACCTCGGCCCGGTAGAGGTTGCGCGTGGCCAGGTCAAAGCCCGCGCTCACCGCGTTGGCCGCACCCATGGCGGCCGTGATCGGCTTGAGTGTCGCGGCCGGCGTCTCGTCCACACCGCTGCCCAGGGTCACGTCAGCATAGTTGCGCAGCATGTCGACGCCGGCATGGTCCTTCCACATCGGTGCCATGCCCGCGGGCAGCCGGCGCGCCGAGCGGTCGTCCGACGCCAGCGCGGTCTGGTCGTGCCCCAGTACGCGCTGCACGAACTCGCTGCGGATTTCTTCGTCGCCCTTGCTGGCAAAACTGCCGTGGGACGCCCGCCAGCCCGGGTCGACGGTCCAGACCGTGCGCTCCCAGCCGGCATAGCGCGAGGCCATCAGCGCCTTGTTGCGCACGTCGCTGAACTTGCCCAGCATCGCCATGCCGAGAAACAGCACGCCGAGCACCGTCATCGCGGCAATCACGAATTCGATCATTGCCTGTCCGGCGGCCGGGTTCGGCCTGGCTGGCCTGCGCATCCGCATGTCCGCTCCCTCAGTTGCCCTGTGCCGCGATCGCGGCAACGCGTTCGAGATCGCTGGTCTGCGTCAGCGATGCCTGCCAGTACGGATTGAAGAGGCTCGGGTATTCGACGCGCGCATCGGCGCGCCGCCACCCCGCCGCGCCGCGCAGGGCGCCCGCCACGCCCCCGCTGTCGGTCGGCCGGATAAAGTAGGCGCTGCCGCTGGCAAGCGCGCGCATCACGCCGCCGGCCATGCGCTCGTCCAGCGTCAGGCGGTCGCCGCCCGGCAGCACGCGCGAGCTGGTAACCACTGAAGTGTCCTGGCGCTGCGCTTCGATCGTGATCGAGGGCGCGCGGTTGAAATCGTCCGCCGGACCGGTGCCAGGCTTGGGCTGGTTGCTCAGGTCGGCGTACTCCTGCAAGCCCGCGGGCTTGTTGTGCAGGGTCTTGCCCGGACCCGACGAGTACTGCATCTGCGCTGCGATCAGCGTCAGCGGGTTCAGCAGCGAACCGCCGAAGTTGCTGTAGCCGCCGTAGCCGGAGCGGCCGGAATAGCGTCCGCCCGGCCCATTGGCCGCGCCGCCGCGGCCGACACTGGACACGGTGGGGATCGCAAAGCCGACCGGGCCGGCCGGCGTGGCCCAGACACAGGCAAGCGTGCCGTTGGCCTGCGAGGCATCGAGTGCTTCCCAGCCCTTTTTGTCGCGGCGCAATTGCGTGCCGCCGTCATGCGTGACGACGGTCACCATGATGGCCACCACCGCGCCCTTGCAACCCTTGTAGGCGGTCGGGACCGCCGTCGGCGAGCGCGGCGAGCCGCGGTCCTTCAGGAAGCCGTCGAGCGTGGCGCCGTCGGTGGCGACGTCGGCAAAGCGGTCATTGCCGGTGGCCGAACCCTGCGTGGGGTTCTGCGGATCGGTCACGGTCGTGAACCTGGTCCACCGGGCCAGCTGGACGCCGTAGCGCGCGCCAAGGAAGTAGCCGGAACTGACCGCCGAATCCGGCTGGTTGCGCTTGGCGACTTCGTCGGTCACCAGCGGCACCGCGGCGATGGTGCCGGCATGGTAGGCGCGCTGCGCCATGCTGAGCGCGGCAATGATGTCATCGAGCCCGGCCACCAGCGGCGGCAGCAGCGTGTTCAGGGCGGAGCGCACCGGCGTGATCGCGGCCTTACCCAGTTGCTTGGGGGTGGTCCACAGCAACTGCCCGTCGGAAAAAATCTTGACCAGCGTGTCGATCCAGGTGTTGTCCGTGTAGGTGCCCTTCAGCTCGTCGATCCACGACTTGAGGCTCACGGCCTGCGCCACGGCCACCTGGTTGGCCACCATCGCGCGGTTCGCGTAGGCGGCAAAATTGTAGTCGCGCGCCTGCAGCACCGCGGCGCTATAAGCAGCGGCGTCTGCCGTGTTCTGCAGCTTGGTCTTGGCACTCGTCAGCTGGCTCGCATTGAAGGCGAGATACAGGGCCAGCCCGCCAATGGCGAGGAACACCAGCGCGAAGGCGAGTGCCTGACCGCGCTGGCCGGGGCGGCTGCGTCGATGCGCAAGACCTGTTTTGCCCATGTTCCGGGATCGCGAGTGCTGGAGACAGCAATCAACTGGCGGCGGTGCCGCTTAGTTGTTCTTGCCCGTGTCGTTGCCGACGTTGTAGTTGTTCAGCCCCTTGCCCTGGTTGGCCTTGGAACTGGCATCGTCCGCGGCGCTGCCGGCTTGCTTGATGGCCTGCTTGGACGCCGAGTTCTTGCCAGCCATTTCCTGGGCGAGGCCGGCGGTCTGGTTGCGGATGGTCTGGCCGAACATGGCATAGACGCCGATCGCGGACACGGCGATGAGTGCCACGATGATGATGTATTCGGTCATGCCCTGACCTTGCTGGCGCGCTTTGCGGCGCAGGCTTGCGAATGTCATAACGACTCCTTCCATGGGAATGCACAGAAACGGTTGCGCCATAAGAAAGGCGCCGCATATGGAAGCCATATGCAAAGAAAACACTGATGCGAACGGTTATCCGGCACCAGCGGCGTGGATGCTATCAAAAGGTTCCTTAAGGCCAAAGAAGAATAATTTCAACATTTTTAATAGCATTGAAATAACCCTGCCAATGCCGCCGAATGTAACAAAAAGTAAGCATCCACAATGCGCGGAGGTTATCGGAACTATTCTCGGAACCGGCCCGTTGCCAGCAATGGGATGCTATTGAGTGTTGATTTACGGATGACAAGCCGCGCCCAGGGGCGGCAGGCCAGGTGCCGCCTGCCTGCTTGACTTCAAGGCGGACCGGGGCAGTCATACCGCCCCTGCCAGCTGCCCGTGGCATAAAATAAAGAAGCAAATAAATGGCAGAACTGGATATAAAGAACGCAGTTGAAATACTCGGGGCGTTAGCGCAGGAACATCGGCTCAGGATATTTTTGCTGCTCGCCGATTCGGGACCGGAAGGAATACCGGCTGGTATTATCTCCGCGTCCTCCAATTTACCCCCTTCTTCCGTGACATTTCATTTGAAGCAACTCGTCAGGACGGGATTGGTTAAAAGCCGGCAACAAGGGAGATTCATGATTTATTCCGCCACCACCGAAGGTATTTCGCCGGTACTCGCGTTGCTCGGCGGGAAATGCGCTTCCTTGCGCTAGTGTCCTGAGTCGGAAGTTCGTTGCAGAAATCAGTCTGTCGAGAAGGTGCGCGAGCCTAGGATCGAAGCGCTGCAAGGCTGGAGCCTTGCGAGCATTCGCGACGACGGATCGTGCGGCTTATCGGCAGACTTATGCAACGAACTTGCGATTCAGGACACTAGGGGCGCTGTCCTGACGGCGCGCCGCGCCGCCAGGCGTACCGCTGCAGGCGTCATCGCGCCCGGAGCCGGCGCGTTGCCTCCACGCCTATCTGCCAAAATTGCGGATTAAGAATCAAATATTCAAATAGTGTTACTTATGTTGTTTCAAGATCATTGCGGATTTCAGAATTCAGCCCTGGCCCAGGGGCAACACCTGGCCGCTGACGGGGAAATGCAATTGGTTCCTGCGTTTTGCCACCTTTTTGCTGTAGCGGACCAGCAGGGACCTGGTAAAACTCAATCATTCCTGCATGGTTAGCACGACAGCATTTTTATCATTTTTATCATTTATACGGTGTCGGCTTGCCATCTCACGCAAGCCCGCGACGCTGAAGTGCCAGGCGCGTCATGCCCCGAGCCGGTGAAGCCCGCGTCACTCGGGGACCGGCCGGGACTTTTCGGTAAACTACTGGCATTCCGGGACGCGCCGCGTCCCGCAGCCTGTGCAGTCCCCCTCATGTCAAATACCCACGAAATTCGCCCCGGCCAGTCCATCGAACTGCTCAAGGAACTCCATATCCTGACGCGCGACGGCAAGATGAACCAGGACAGCCGGCGCAAGCTCAAGCAGGTCTATCACCTGTTCCAGTTCATCGAACCGCTGCTGCAGGAGGTCAAGGCCGAGCGCGGCCGCGTCACGCTGGTGGACCACGGCGCCGGCAAGTCGTACCTGGGCTTCATCCTGTATGACCTGTTCTTCAAGACGCTGCAGGACGACTCGCACATCTACGGCATCGAAACCCGCGAAGAACTGGTGAAGACCTCGCAGGCGCTGGCCGCGCGGCTGGGTTTTCCGGGGATGTCGTTCCTGAACCTGTCGGTGGCGGATTCCATCACGTCGCCGCAGTTGCCGCCCACGGTCGACGTCGTCACCGCGCTGCACGCGTGCAATACCGCGACCGACGATGCGATCCGCTTTGCGCTGGCCAAGGAAGCGCGCCATATCGTGCTGGTGCCGTGCTGCCAGGCCGAGGTGGCCAGCGTGCTGCGCAAGCACAAGGGCAAGCTGCTGGCGGGCAATCCGCTGACGGAGATCTGGCGCCACCCGCTGCATACGCGCGAGTTCGGCAGCCAGGTGACCAACGTGCTGCGCTGCCTGCAACTGGAGGCGCACGGCTACCAGGTCAGCGTGACCGAGCTGGTGGGCTGGGAACACTCGATGAAGAACGAGCTGATCATCGCGCAGTACAAGGACCTGCCGCGCCGCCGTCCGGCCGAGCGGCTGGAAGAAGTGCTGGAAAGGCTGGGGCTGGAAGAAATGCGCGAGCGCTTCTTCACCGCGCCGGTGCCTGCGGCATAATCAGCCTTTTTCGGGCTCGGCCTCGCCCGCCATCCAGCGCTGCCAGCCGTCGTGGCCCAGGCGGCGCATGGTGGCCTGGTTGCGCTCATAGATATCGGCCGCATCCGGGAACGCCGCCGCCGCGCGGGCGATGGAGTCCTCGCGCAGCAGGTGCAGGATCGGATACGGCGCGCGGTTGGTGTAGTTCTCGATATCGTCCGGCTCGGTCCCGGCAAACTGGTACTGCGGATGGAAGCTGGCGATCTGCAGCGTGCCTTCCAGCCCGAGGCTGCCGAGCAGGCGCTCGGCAAAATACAGCAGGTCGTTGAAGTCGAGGAAGTCCGCCACTGCATCCGGCAGGATGAGCAGCGTGGTGTCGATCCGGTCGGGGTCGGCATCGGCCAGCAGGCGCAGTTCGCGCTCCAGTTCGTCCATCACGTCCGGCGCCTCGGTGACGGTGCTGACCACGTAGCGCACCTGCTCCTTCACATACACGCTCTTGGCGAACGGGCACAGGTTGAGCCCGATCACGGCGCGCTCCAGCCAGTGGCGGGTGGCGGCGATGACGGTGTCTGCGGAGTGAGTGGGGGAGGACATGATGGCGATGCGCGGCAAACCTTCATTCTAGCGCTGGTGCAGGCTCTATAATCCGCGGCGGAAACACCCCCACCCCTGCCGAGCCCCCTGATGCCCTCTTCCGCCACTTCCGTCCCTTCCCAAGCCAGCCTCGACGTTGCCGTCATCGGCGGCGGCCCGGCCGGGCTGATGGCGGCCGAAGTGCTGGCGGCCAACGGTGCCAGCGTGGCCGTCTACGACGCCATGCCGTCGGTCGGGCGCAAGTTCCTAATGGCCGGCAAGGGCGGCATGAACCTGACCCATGCGGAGCCGGAGCCGGCCTTCCTGGGCCGCTATGGCGCCCGCACCGCGCAGATCGCGCCGATGCTGGCGGGCTTCGGCCCGCAGGCCCTGCGCGACTGGGTGCACGGGCTTGGCATCGAGACCTTTGTCGGCAGTTCCGGCCGCGTCTTCCCGACCGACATGAAGGCCGCGCCGATGCTGCGCGCCTGGCTGCACCGCCTGCGCGAGTCTGGCGTGCAGTTTCATATGCGCCACCGCTGGCTGGGCTGGGACGAAGGCGCGCCGCACGCGCTGCGCTTTGCCACGCCGCAAGGCGAAACCGTTGTGCAGGCGCGTGCCGTGGTGCTGGCGCTCGGCGGCGCCAGTTGGGCTAGGCTGGGATCGGATGGCGCGTGGGTGCCGCGGCTGGCCGAGCGCGGCGTCGACATTGCGCCACTGCGGCCCGCCAACTGCGGTTTCGACGTGGCGTGGAGCGAAGCGTTTGCCGGGCGCTTTGCCGGCGAGCCGGTCAAGCCGGTGGCCATCGCCCTGGCTGACCGCGATGGACAAGCGCACTACCGCCAGGGCGAGTTCGTCATCAGCGCGACCGGCATCGAAGGCAGCCTGGTCTATGCGCTGTCCGCGCCGATCCGCGACCGCATCGAAGCCGATGGGGACGCCACCATCCACCTCGACCTGCTGCCCGCGCACAGCGCGGAACATGTCAGCACGCAGGTGAAGCATCCGCGCGGTGCGCGTTCGCTGTCGAGCCATCTGCAAAGCCGGCTCGGCCTCAGCGGCGTCAAGGCCGGCCTGCTGCGTGAATGCCTGTCGAAGGAAGCGATGCACGATGCCGACACGCTGGCCGCATCGATCAAGGCGCTGCCGCTGCGGCTGCTGCGCCCGCGGCCCATCGACGAAGTGATCAGCAGCGCCGGCGGCGTGTGCTTCGAAGCGATGGATGAAGGGTTGATGCTGCGCGCGCTGCCCGGCGTGTTCTGCGCGGGCGAGATGCTGGACTGGGAAGCGCCCACCGGCGGCTACCTGCTGACGGCGTGCCTTGCCAGCGGGCGCACCGCGGCGCTGGGGGCCGCGGCTTACCTCGGGCAGGCTTAAGCCGTCTTGCCGCCGACGATGCTGAGCGCCACGGCCTCGGCCACTTCGATGCCGTCGATGGCCGCGGAGTAGATGCCGCCGGCATAGCCCGCGCCCTCGCCCGCCGGGTACAGGCCCTTCACATTGATGCTCTGGTAGTCATCGTTGTTGCGGCGGATGCGCAGCGGCGACGAGGTGCGCGTTTCCACCCCGGTCAGCACGGCATCATGCAGCGCAAAGCCGGGCAGCTTCCTGTCGATCTCGGGAATGCCCTCGCGGATCGCCTCGATCACGTAATCGGGCAGCGACGTGCTCAGGTCGGTCGGCGTCACGCCCGGCTTGTACGAGGGCTCGACCGAGCCCAGCGCGGTCGACGGCCGGCCCGCGATGAAGTCGCCCACCAGCTGGCCCGGCGCGCAGTAGTTGCTGCCGCCCAGCTCGAACGCGCGCTCTTCCCACTTGCGCTGGAATTCGATGCCGGCGAGCGGGCCGCCGGGGTAGTCCTCCGGCGTGATGCCGACCACGATGCCGGCATTGGCGTTGCGCTCGGCGCGCTTGTACTGGCTCATGCCATTGGTCACCACGCGGCCCGGCTCGGACGCCGCCGCCACCACCGTGCCGCCCGGGCACATGCAGAAGCTGTACACCGAACGGCCATTGCTGCAGTGATGCACGACCTTGTAGTCGGCCGCGCCCAGCAGCTTGTTGCCGGCGAACTTGCCGAAGCGGCTGCGGTTGATCAGCCCCTGCGGATGCTCGATGCGGAAGCCCAGCGAGAACGGCTTGGCCTCCATGAACACGCCGCGGTCATGCAGCATCTGGAAGGTGTCGCGCGCGCTGTGGCCCACTGCCATGATGACGTGGTCGGCCTCCAGGTATTCGCCGTTGGACAGCTTCAGGCCGCGCACCTGGCCGCCGTCGATGTCGATATCGTCCACGCGCGTCTCGAAGCGGATCTCGCCGCCCAGCTCGGTGATCTCCGCGCGCATCTTCTCGACCATGCTCACCAGCCGGAAGGTGCCGATATGCGGGCGTGCCTTGTACAGGATGTCTTCCGGCGCACCGGCACGCACGAACTCGTTGAGCACCTTGCGGCCATAGTGCTTCGGGTCCTTGATCTGGCTGTACAGCTTGCCGTCCGAGAACGTGCCCGCGCCGCCTTCGCCGAACTGCACGTTCGACTCCGGATTGAGCACGCTCTTGCGCCACAGGCCGAAGGTGTCCCTGGTGCGCTCGCGCACTGCCTTGCCGCGCTCCAGGATGATGGGGCGGAAGCCCGACTGCGCCAGGATCAGCCCGGCCAGCAGGCCGCACGGGCCCATGCCGATCACCACCGGGCGCGGATGCGCGCCACCGGCCTGCGCGCGCGCGACGAAGTGGTATTCCATGTCGGGCGTCACGCTCCAGTGCGGCTTGCCGGCCATGCGCCGGATGGCCGCGGCCTCGTCCTGCACCTCGATATCGATGATGTAGGTCAGCTTGATATCCGAGCGCTTGCGCGCATCGTGGGCACGGCGGAACACGGTATAGCCGATCAGGCCGTCTCCCTTGACGCCGATCTGCGCGGCGCCGGCGCGCACGGCGGCGTCCAGGTCGCTTTCGGTATGGTCGAGCGGGAGTTTGACTTCACTTAGACGTAGCATGGGGAACCCGAGAACTGCGGCCGGGGGGGTTGGGCACACCAATGTGCCAGGCCGGCCGGAGCGCAATTTTATAGTCTTTTGGGCGCGGGGTCGGGAATCTGGCGGGATACGGGCTGGCGGGCCGGGCCGGTGCGGCGCCATGACGACGCCAGCCAGGCTTTCAGCCGGGGCAGCCAGCCCGGCGGGACCGTGACCGAGAACGCGCCGGCGCGGCTTGCCGACACCGCCAGCCAGCCGCGCGCGGGCACGATCCACGTGTCGCCCGCGCGCAGGCGCCGTTGCGGGACATGGCACCTGTCTGCGAGCCACTGCGGTGGCCCGGCCACCTCCAGCTCGCCCGCGCCGGCATGCAGCACGGTACCCGCCGCCACGCGCAGGCGCAAGCACTGCCCGGCCGCCAGTGGCATCACGGTTGATGTGTTGTTGAGATCTCTTTGCATGACAGGACTCCGGTAGCAGGCACAGGACTCCAGCCTATCGACCGGCCACCGCGTGCGGCAGGCACACCGCCGTACCGCCTGGACCGGAACAGCAACCAGGATTTCCGGCTGTTACGATGCAGGGGCCCCGCCTCTGTATCTGTACCGATGCGGCCAACCCCGCCACGATGCCGCCATGGACCCCACCCCGCTCTACCGCCAGGTTGCCGGCCACTACCGCCGCGCCATTGAATCCGGCACGCTCGCCGCCGGCGACCGCATGCCCTCGGTGCGCGCGCTGATGGCGCTGCACAGCGTGAGCCTGTCCACCGCGCTGCAGGCATGCCGGCAACTGGAGAGCGACGGCCTGCTGGAAGCGCGCCCGCGCTCGGGCTACTTTGTTGCCGCGCCGCTGCGTGCGCCGCTGGCCGGATTGTCGGAGCCCACCGCCGCGCTGCCCGACCCGGCCCAGTATGTCGGCATCCACCAGCGCATTTCAGGCCTGCTGGCGCGCAGCCAGCATGAACAAGTGCATACCAACCTGGGCGGCGCCTATTGCGCGCCGTCGCTCTACCCGACCGAGGCGCTGCGCAGTGCCGCGGCGCGCGCGCTGCGCCGGCACCCGGACCTGTTCGGCGAGGCGGTCGAACCCGATGGCTACCAGCCGCTGCGCGCGGCGATCGCGCGGCAGGCGCTGCGCAACCGCGTGCAGCTGGCACCGGAAGAGATCGTCATCACGCACGGCTGCACCGAGGCGCTCAATCTCGCCCTGCGCGCGGTGGCCGGCCCCGGCGACGTGATCGCGGTGGAATCCCCGACCTATTACGGCCTGCTGCAGATCCTGGAAAGCCTGGGCATGCGCGCGCTGGAAATCCCGTGCAGTCCCCAGACCGGGATCTCGCTGGAAGCCCTGGAGCTGGCCGCCCAGCACTACGACAACATCCGCGCGGTCGCGGTGGTGCCCAACCTGCAGAACCCGCTCGGCTGCATCATGCCGGATGCGCACAAGGCGCGGCTGGTGCAGTGGTGCGAGGCGCGCGGCATCGCGCTGATCGAGGACGACTGCTTCTCGGCCACCGCCGACAGCGATGCGCCGCCGGCCGCGGCCAAGGCCTGGGACGGCAGCGGCAACGTGATCCACTGCGCCTCGCTGCACAAGGTGCTGGCGCCCGGCATGCGCCTGGGCTGGATCGCCGCCGGCAAATGGCAGGCGCGGGTGGAGATGCTCAAGTTCGGCCTGTCGCGGCCCAACGAGATGCTGTCGCAGATGGCCGCCGCCGACTTTCTCGCGTCGGGCGCGCATGACCGCCACCTGCGCCGGCTGCGCACCCGGCTGCGCGCGCAGCGCGAATGGTTCGCGCAGGCCATCGCCGCCAGCTTTCCCGCCGGCACGCGGCTGGGCGCGCCGCGCGGCGGCATGCACCTGTGGGTGGAGCTGCCAGCGCAGGTCTCGTCCGAGGCGGTGTTCGACCAGGCGCTGCAGGCCGGCATCCGCGTGATGCCCGGCGTGATGTTCTCCAACGCCGGGCGCTTCGACCACTGCCTGCGCATCAACTGCGGCACGCCGCGCTCGGCGCAGATCGAGCGGGCGCTGGCCACGCTGGCCGCCATCGTGCAGCGGCTGGCGGTCTAGGCCTGGCGCCTGTTTGCAACACCCCTCCCCTTTTGCCGCCGGCTCGCCTATCCTAGTGCGCTGGTGCGCAGGGGGCGGGCCGGCTGGTCTGCGGGGGCGAAGACTGACCACGGGCGCCGCGCACCTCGGGAAAAAGAATAAGGAGAAAAGCCTTGAGCAGTGCATCCACGGCGCCGTCCGTCGGCAAGGGTGCCGGCAATCCTGCCGGCAACAACCCGGACGAATATCAGACCCTGTTTCAACTGGCACCAGTCTCACTGTGGCTGGAAGACTTCAGCGCCGTGCGCGAGCATTTTGCGCAGCTGCGCAAGGATGGTGTCACCGACCTGCGCGCCCATCTGCGCGCCGACCCGCAGCAGGTGGCGCGGTGCTCCGCACTGATCCGCGTGATCGCGGTCAACCGGCGCACGCTCGAGCTGTACCGCGCGGCCGACCTCGACGACCTGGTGAACAACCTCGACACAGTCTTCCGCGACGACATGTTCGACCAGCATGTGGAGGAACTCGGCCAGCTGTGGGACGGCGGCAATTGCTTCTCCAGCCAGACCGTCAACTACACGCTCGACGGCGAACGGCTCGACATCCAGCTCGAGGCCACGGTAATGCCGGGCCACGAACAGACCTGGGAGCGCGTGCTGCTGTCGATCAAGGACATCACCCCGCGCATGCGCACCGAGCGAGAGTTGCGCCGCAGCGAGCAGTATGCGCTGGGACTGTTCGAGCATTCGCCGGTGTCGCTGTGGGTCGAGGACTTCAGCGCGATCAAGATGCTGCTCGATGAAGTGCGCGCCGCCGGCATCATCGACTTCCGCACCTTCCTCAACGTGCATCCGGACTTTGTCTCGCGCTGCATGCAGGAGATCCGCGTGCTCGACGTCAACCAGCAGACGCTGCTGATGTTCGGCGCGGACAGCAAGGAGATCCTGCTGTCGCGCCTCGGCGACGTGTTCCGCGACGACATGCGCATCCACTTTGCCGAGCAGCTGATCGATCTCTGGCATGAAAAGCTGTGGCAGCAGCGCGAGGTCATCAACTACGCGCTCGATGGCCGTGCCGTGGACGTGTTCATGCAGTGGTCGGTGTTCCCCGGACGGGAAGCCGACTGGGACCAGGTGCTGGTGTCGCTGACCGATATCACCGCGCGCAAGAAGGCCGAGGCCTATGTCGAGTTCCTCGGCAAGCACGACGTGCTGACCAAGCTCTACAACCGTGCCTACTATGAAGACGAGATGGCACGGCTGGGCCGCAAGGGCCCGTGGCCGGTCAGCGTGGTGGCGGTGGACCTGAACGGCCTCAAGGCGGTCAACGACCAGTTCGGCCACGCCGACGGCGACGGGCTGCTGCGCCGCACCGGCGAGGTCCTGAAGAAGGCCGTGGGCGAGCAGGCCTGCGTGGCGCGCACCGGCGGCGACGAGTTCATGGTCCTGCTGCCCGGCCGCGACGAGCGCGGCGCCGCCACCGTGGTCGAGCAGATCGGCAAGGTGGTCGAACTGAACAACCAGTTCTACCCGGGCACGCGACTGAGCTTCTCCATCGGCCACGCCACCTGCCTGCAAGGCGACCGGCTCAGCGACATCGTCAAGCTGGCCGATAGCCGCATGTACCAGGCCAAGCGCGACTACTACACCGCGCTCAGCAACGAACGCCGCCGCGACTGACGCTCAGGGGCTTAGCCGGGCGCCCAAGGCAAAGAGCCGGCTTGCGCCGGCTCTCTTGCTCTTTACAGATAAACGATCAGCCCCACACCCAGCACGATCAGCCCGAACTTGGTGACGTAGTAGAGCTGGCGGTTCCAGGCCTTGAAACGGCGGCGGTACTGGCCGCCCAGCCAGACAAAGCGGAACAGCCGGTTGATCATGCCGGTCTGGTCATGCTCGTCATTGGGCGAGCTGGCCGCGGTCATGACCTTGCGGCCCATCCAGTGGTTGAACTTCATCGCCCAGCCGTAGCGCATCGGACGCTCGATATCGCAGAACAGGATCAGGCGGTTGGCGTCGCTGCGGTTCTCGGCCCAGTGCAGGTAGGTTTCATCGAAGACCACGCCCTCGCCGTCGCGCCAGCTGTGGCGCTCGCCGTCCACTTCGATAAAGCAACGGTCGTCGTTCGGCGTGGCCAGGCCCAGGTGATAGCGCAGCGAGCCGGCAAACGGGTCACGGTGCGGATTGAGCTTGCCGCCCGGCGGCAGCTCGGCAAACATTGCCGCCTTGACCGTGGGCAGCTCGCGCAGCAGCGCCACGGTCTTGGGGCAGAACTGCTCGGCCGACGGATGCTGGGCCTCATACCACTTCAGGTAGAAACGCTTCCAGCCATACTTGAAGAAGGAGTTGAAGCCGGCGTCGTCGTTCTTGTCCGCGGCCTTGATCTTGCGCATCGCGGCCAGCGCCAGGCCTTCGTCGCGGATCTCGGGCCAGGCGGCGCGCAGCTTTTCCAGATCAGGGAAGTTATTGACCGGAATATACGGCGTGCGGGGCACGCCCGAGAACGCGTACATGAAGCAGTTGATCGGCGCCACCAGGGCCGAATGGTCCAGCAGCTGGCGCCAGATGCGCAGGCGCACCTTGCCGCGGAAGTGCACATACAGGATGGCACCGAGGTAGCCCGCGACGATTATCCACTTGATCACCGAAATCCTCCTGGTCAGCCGCCTCCGCCGCGGGTCGTGCCGCGGACCGGCTGGGTGAAAACCAGTATTTTAGCGAAACGGCGGTGGCACCGCAGCTTGAGCCTGCTGCAGCACATGGCCCGCCGCCGGGGCAGGCGCCGGGCGGGGAGCGTTCAGGCGTCGCCGCGTGACTGGCGCGCGATGCGGTCGATCAGCGCCTGGGCGTCTTCGGGCATGCCCTGCAGCGTCAGCAGGCGCGCGTTGAGCACCAGGTTTTCCAGCACCAGCTTGGCGGTCGAGGCCCACATCGTGGCCAACAGTGCCTCGACCGGCAAGCCCGACGCCTCCATCTCGCTGGAACGCTCGGCGATCAGCCGGCACGCCAGCCGGCGCAGCGCGGCGTCATCGAAGGGCAGGTCGGCGTAGTCGATCGGATCTTCCTTCTCGACTTCCGTCATCAGTTGCAGCAGGGTGTCTTCAGTCATGGGGCTGACTCCTGGCAAGGCCCGGCAAACTATCTGCAACAGAAGCTAATGCAGCGCACAGCGGCTTGTCAATCGACCGGCCGCTGCGGCAGGCGGGAGGGCAAGGCGCTCAGAGCGCCGGCGGCTGGCGGCGGAAGCCGACGCCGAAGCGGTTCCAGGCATTGATGGCCGAGATCAGCAGGGTCAGGTCGGCCATTTCCTTTTCCGAGAACTGCTCGCGCAAGGCCTGGTAGTCCGCATCCGGCGCCTGGCTTTGCGGCAGCAGCGTCAGCGCCTCGGTCCAGGCCAGCGCGGCGCGCTCGCGCGGGGTGAACCAGCTCACTTCACGCCAGGCCGGCAGCAGGTTCAGGCGGCGCTCGCTTTCGCCGTGCTTGCGCGCATCGGTCAGGTGCATGTCCAGGCAGAACGCGCAGCTGTTGATCTGCGAGGCGCGGATCTTCACCAGTTCCTTCAGCGTGGTCTCCAGCGAGCAGCGCGCCAGGTAGATCTCGACGCCGACCATTGCCTTGTAGGCATCAGGGGCCACGTCTTGCCAGTTCATGCGTTCTTCCATGATCGGTCTCCGATTTGACAGGTTGGATTTGGCGGGCATTGGTGTCGCGCCCGTCGGGATGAAAGATAGACGCATGGATTGGCTCCGTACACCGCCAATTTCCGGCAGAATTGGTAGACCAATTTCCGGTAGCGACCTGTCCTCATGGAACTGCACCTCTCCCTGGACCACGGCAGCGACCTGACCGCGCAGATCGTCCACCAGATCCGCGATGCCATCCAGGGCGGCCGCCTGGAAGCCGGTGAGCGCATGCCGCCCTCGCGCCTGCTCGGCACGCAGCTGGGCGTGGCGCGCAAGACCGTGACCACGGCCTATGAACGGCTGGTGGCCGAAGGCTGGCTGCACGCACGCGTGGGTGACGGCACCTATGTGGCCGAAGGGCTGGCACGCCCGGTGCTGCGCTCGACGGCGGCGCCGGTGCTGCCGCCCGCGGTGCAGCGCTGGATGGCCGTGCCCACGCCGTTCCTGGGTCCCGCGGGCGGCGCGCGCTATGCCTTCCAGCCGGGCCAGGCCGATACCACGCGCTTTCCGCACGAAGCCTGGTCGCGCTGCGTGCGCGCCGCGCTGGCCGCCGAGCGCGTGCGCCCGCCCGGTCCGGCCGATCCGGCCGGCGAGATGGCGCTGCGGCAGGCCATTGCGCGCCATATCGCCTTCACGCGTGGCGTGCAGAGCGCGCCGACCGACATCCTGGTCACCAGCGGCGCGCAGCAGGGCATCGACCTGCTGGCGCGGCTGATGCTCGGGCCGGGCGCGGTGGTGGCGATGGAGGATCCCGGCTACCCGATGGCGCGCGCGTTGTTCCTGGGCCTGGGCGCACGGGTGGTGCCGGTGCCGGTCGACAGCGAAGGACTGGTGGTGGCGTCCCTGCCCAACGAGGCCACGCTGGTCTACGTCACGCCCTCGCACCAGTCGCCACTGGGCGTGCCGATGAGCCTGGCGCGCCGCCAGGCCTTGCTCGACTGGGCGGCGCGCCGCCATGCGGTGATCCTGGAAGACGACTACGACAGTGAATTCCGCTACGGCGGCCAGGCGCTGGACGCACTGCAGACGCTGGACCGGCATGGCCGCGTGGCCTACCTCGGCACGTTCTCGAAGACGCTGGCGGCAAACCTGCGCGGCGGCTACGTGGTGGTGCCGCCCTGGCTGATGCCGGCCGCGCGCAAGGTCAAGCACCTGATGGACTGGCACACGCCGACACTGCTCCAGCAGGCACTGGCGCGCTTCCTGTCCGAAGGGCACCTGCTGCGCCATATCCGGCGCTCGCATGCGCGCCACGCCCAGCGCCGTGGCCGGCTGCTGGCGCGGCTGCAGGGCGACCTGTCGCCGTGGCTGGAGCCGCTGCCGGCGGTCGCGGGCTTCCACCTGGCGGCGCGGCTGCGCGTGCCGGTGGCGACCGAGGCGCTGGTCTCGATGGCGCGGCTGGCCGACCTGGAACTCGCCACGCTCGATCCCTGCTATGCCAGGCCGCCCGCCACCTGTGCCGGGCTGCTGCTGGGCTTCGGCGCCATCGACCTGCTGGATATCGACCCTGCCCTCGATCGGCTGGCGATGGTACTCTCTGCACTGGCACCCGAGCCGCCGCGCCCTGCGTGATGCAGCCGGCACCGGAGCGATGCCAGGTGACGCAGGCCACGCAGGTGACAGCCCTGCGGCATGGCGCCTCAGTCATACCGGCTATCGCAATTCGCCGTGAACAAAATGGAAGGACGAAAGTCTCACTCGGACTTCCACACAACCAGAGTCGCGTTCATGACCAAGCGTTTGTTGTCCGCCATGCGTCAGTACGCATGGTTTGCAGGGGTGAAGCACCATGTCGTGCAGGGCGTCGAAGCCCTCTCGGAACTGCTCAAGTCCCCTTCCGCCGCGGCGCGCGCCGTCGCGGCCATCATTGCCGAAACCGAGCAGGGCGTGCAGGTCTGGGTCTCGTATTTCGGCAAGCCGCTGGATCCGCACACCAACTATGTGCTGTGGCCCAAGCGCGCGCTGCGTCCGGCGCGCAGGCGCATCCAGCCCTCTCCCATCGAACTGTTGCAGATGCAGCGACGGCGCGACGAATAGCCGCGCCGGATGCTGAAAGACGTCCAGCAGCGCCCCGGCGAGGGCGCCGCTGGCGCTCAGGCGTCCGCCCAGCAGCGCAGCAGGTTGTGATAGACCCCGGTCAGGCCGATCACCGATTCGTGCACCTGCCCGAGTTCCTGCGCCACCTGGCGGATGTGCCCGTCCAGCTCGAACAGCATCGCGCGCTGGCCGTCGTCGCGCACCATGCTCTGGATCCAGAAGAACGATGACACCCGCGCGCCGCGCGTGACCGGGGTTACGTGGTGGATGCTGGTGGCCGGGTACAGCACCATCTGCCCGGCCGGCAGCTTCACGCGCTGCTGGCCATAGGTGTCCTCGATCACCAGTTCGCCGCCGTCGTATTCCTCCGGTTCGGTCAGGAACAGCGTCGCCGACAGGTCACTGCGCAGGCGGAAGCTGCTGCCGCGCAGGTAGCGGATCGCGTTGTCGACATGGTTGGCAAAGGTATGGCCGCCCTCGTAGCGGTTGAACAACGGCGGATAGACCTTCAGCGGCAGCGCCGCGGAGAAAAACAGCGCATGGTTGCCAAGCGCGTCCTGGATCAGGTCGCCTACCTGGCGTGCCGCGGGCGAACCCTCGGGCAACTGCAGGTTGCGCTTGGCCAGCGCCGACTGGTAGCCCGAGGTCTCGTTGCCGTCGGCCCATGGCGCCGCATCGATGACTTCCCGGATATGCGCCACCTGCGCCTTGGACAGTACGTCGGGAATCTGCAGCATCATGATGGCAACCGTATCGGGATAAGTCGGGCAGGCGCTCATTGTATGGGAATCCCGGCACAAACAATAACAAGAATCATTACTGTTTGATCCCGGGCAGACGGCGCCTTCACTACAATGGTTTGAGCATTCCCGTCATCGACAAGGAGAAGACATGTCCGAACCGCTACACGACGAAGCGCTGGTCAATCTCTACCTGGAACGCATCTCGGCCCTCTCGGTCAGCGCCTTCGATGGTGCCGACGTCAGCGGCGAGCTCGATGCGATGATGCGCGAAGCCGTGACCAGGTGCCAGGCTGCCGGCGGGCCGCAGGCACAAGGCACACTGACCGTGCTGGCCGCGCGGCTGCGCGACCGTGCCGAAGCTGCCGAGCGTGAAGACCAGCCTTTGGTGCGCGATACATTCAGGCGTGCGGCGAACCTTGTGCCGGCGTAACGACCAGGCGCACGAGCGCTGCAATACCACGCCTTGACACGTCGCGGTTCATATCGGAGCACAGAGAAAGTCAGGCCGGATGGCCTTGAGAACAACGCCGTGAAGGACTGCGGCGAATGCCGCG
Organism: Cupriavidus sp. LA-1; assembly: GCF_055385985.1. Lineage (NCBI taxonomy): Bacteria > Pseudomonadati > Pseudomonadota > Betaproteobacteria > Burkholderiales > Burkholderiaceae > Cupriavidus > Cupriavidus sp. LA-1. The sequence goes on from NZ_AP031387.1 coordinate 2,928,288, forward strand.
GATGACAGATGTCAGGCGTTGGTTGCGGGGGCAGGACTTGAACCTGCGACCTTCGGGTTATGAGCCCGACGAGCTGCCAACTGCTCCACCCCGCGTCTGAAGGAAACGGATTATGGGTGATACATGGGCTCATGGCAAGCACTATTTTGCCTGCGCATGAAATTATTCGTTTCCGAACGCCGCTGCCATGCGCTGCGCTTCGGCTTGCCGTCAGGTTCGTACGCTGCCAGCACGGTCTTGGCGTAACGATAGATCACGGCATGATATAAAGCGTTGCGCCAATCGCAGTAGCCCGCAGCGCGCTATTCCACTGGCCCGAGCAGGCGATCGACCAAGGCATAGCCGGCACCGAATGCGGCTACCTCCGCCGCATGGCGCGTGGCAAACTGCTGGGGGCCGCTGGCGAGCAATTCGGTGTCGCCTGCGTCCGCAGGGTCCGCGCCTTCCTGCGACACGCGCACTTCGTAGCCCCAACGGCCGATGCTGCTCTGCCCTTGCGGCGACACCAGGACATAGACATCCATGCCGCGATACTCCTCGACGCGCCATTCGTTTTCCATGCGCTCAGCTCCCCGGGTTGGTGTTGTGCCTGAATCGAGCCTAGGAGGCCGCACGCGCGACCGCAAGCCGTGACGCAGCAATCGCGGGCATGGCGCAAGCGAAACAGGAGGGCAAGGAAGGAAAGCGAGGCTGGAATGCATCCGCGGCGCGCGGACCGACGGCCGGCAAGAGCAAGCGTAAAGCGTGGACGGAAACGAAAAAGGGCTTCCGTTTCCGGAAGCCCTTTTTCTTTCTGCATAGGTGGCGCGGCTGGCAGGATTCGAACCCACGACCCCTTGGTTCGTAGCCAAGTACTCTATCCAACTGAGCTACAGCCGCACTCGAGAAAAAGATTATAACCGAGTTTTTGTTTTTGTGAAGCCCCCTCTCAACTTTTTTGTGATCTTTCTCTGGGAAGGGTCGAAGCGGACGTCCGCCGGCGCAGCCTGCCTGTGGTGTTTTCCTATAATGGCAGACTGAAGAAGTGATTCGGACCATGAACAAGGCATTTGTCAAAGAGCCCTCTGGCGACGAGGACGACGATCTCCCTGAAGGCGCAGCCCCGCTGCCTCCCGGCACCAAGAACTACATCACCGCTGAAGGCTACGAGCGCCTGCGCACTGAGCTGATGCAGCTGATCGATGTCGACCGGCCCGACGTGGTGCAGATCGTCTCGTGGGCGGCGTCCAACGGCGACCGCTCGGAGAATGGTGACTATCTCTATGGCAAGAAGCGCCTGCGCGAGATCGACCGCCGCATCCGCTTCCTGACGCGGCGCCTGGACAAGGCCGAAGTGGTCGACCCGTCCCTGCAGGGCGACAACGACCAGATCTTCTTCGGCGCCACCGTCACCTACGCCCACACGTCCGGCGAGGAGACCACCATCACCATCGTCGGCATGGATGAGGTCGACCTGGACCAGAACCACGTCAGCTGGATCTCGCCGATCGCCAAGGCACTGATCAAGGCGCGCGAAGGCGATACCGTCGCGCTGCGCACGCCGGCCGGGGTCGAGCAGATCGATATCCTGGAAGTCCGCTACCCACCCCGAAAACAATAGCCTGGGGGCCGCTAATAGCCTGGAGGCCGTTTTAGGGCGGGCCTGGCCAGGCGTGCGGCCGCAGACAGTACAGGTAGTACGGCAAGTCCGCACAACGACGCCAGGGCCGTCCTGAAACGGCCTCCTAGGTGTCGTTGCGGTCGCGGAAGATGCGGATGACGTCGGGGTTGCGGCGCAGCCCGCGCATCACGTTGGCCAGATGCAGGCGGTTCTGCACCTGGATGATGAACTGCATATAGGTCGCTTCCTGGTGGCCGGCGTCCTGCTGCTCCATGGCCACGTGCGCCACGTTGGCGTCGGCCGCGGTCAGGTCTGCGGCCACGCGCGCGACGATGCCCTTGACGTTGCGCACCATCACCTTGATCGACACATCGAAGGCGCGCGTGATCTTCTTGGCCCACATCACGTCGATCCAGTGCTCCGGATCCTTGCTGTGCAGGCGCTTGGCCACCTTGCAGTCCTGCACGTGGATCTGCAGCCCTTCGCCCTTGCCCAGGTAGCCGACGATCGAATCGCCCGGGATCGGGCGGCAGCATGCCGAGAAGATCATCGACATGCCTTCGTCGCCGGTGATCGGCACCGCCGGGGCTTCTTCGCCGGCAAAGGTCTGCACCGCCGCCAGCAGCGCGCTGTCGACATCGCCCGACAGCTCCTGCAGCAGGATCTCCATGCGCTTGGCCACCACCGCCGGCACGCGCCGGCCCAGCGCCAGGTCGGCGAAGATGTCTTCGCGATGCTTGTTGCCGGTCCACTGGATCATGCGGTCCCAGACAGACTGCGGCACGGCCTTGAGCTCGATGCCGAGCTGGCGCGCCGACTGCTCCAGCAGGCGCTCGCCAAGCTGGATGGCCTCGTCGAGCTTGGTGGTCTTCAGGTAGTGGCGGATCGCCGCGCGCGCCTTGCCGGTGCGCACGAACGACAGCCATGCCGGGTTGGGCTTGGAGTACGGCGCCGTCACCACCTCGACGATATCGCCGCTCTTGAGCTCGGTGCGCAGCGGCAGGAGCTCGTTGTTGATCTTGACCGCCACGCACTGGTTGCCCAGGTCGCTGTGTACGGCGTAGGCAAAGTCCAGCGCGGTGGCGCCGCGCGGCAGCGCGCGGATATGGCCCTTGGGCGTGAACACGTAGACCGCATCCGGGAACAGGTCGATCTTGACGTGCTCCAGGAACTCCTGCGAATCGCCGGTCTGGCTCTGGATATCGAGCAGCGACTGCAGCCACTGGTGCGCCTGCTGCTGGATATCGTTGGCGTGGTCGGCCTGGTGCTTGTACATCCAGTGCGCGGCCACCCCCGCCTCGGCGATCTGGTGCATGCCGCGCGTGCGGATCTGGAACTCCACCGGCGTGCCGAACGGGCCCACCAGCGTGGTATGCAGCGACTGGTAGCCGTTGATCTTGGGAATCGCGATGTAGTCCTTGAACTTGCCCGGCATGGGCTTGTACAGGCCATGCAGCGCGCCCATCGCCATATAGCAGTGCATCTGCGTTTCCACCACCACGCGGAAACCGTACACGTCCAGCACCTGCGAGAACGACAGCTGCTTGTCGTGCATCTTGCGGTAGATGCTGTAGAGCGTTTTCTCGCGCCCGGACAGCTCGGCCACGATGCCGGCGTCGGCCAGCGCCGTCTGCGCGGCCTCCAGGATGCGCTTGACCACCTCGCGGCGGTTGCCGCGCGCGGCCTTGACAGCTTTCTCCAGCGTCGCGTAACGGAACGGCGAGCCGACCTTGAAGGACAGCTCCTGCAGTTCGCGGTAGATCGTGTTGAGACCGAGACGGTGCGCGATCGGCGCATAGATCTCCATGGTCTCCAGTGCGATGCGGCGGCGTTTCTCCGGGGGCACGAAGTCGAGCGTGCGCATGTTGTGCGTACGGTCGGCCAGCTTCACCAGGATCACGCGCACGTCGCGCGCCATCGCCAGCAGCATCTTGCGGAAGCTCTCAGCCTGCGCCTGCTCGCGGCTCTGGAATTCGAGCTTGTCCAGCTTGGTGAGGCCATCGACCAGTTCGGAGACCTTGGGGCCGAATTTCTCGGCCAGCTCGCTCTTGGTGATGCCCTGGTCTTCCATCACGTCATGCAGCAGCGCCGCCATGATGGACTGCACATCCAGCTTCCAGTCCGCGCACAGCTCGGCCACCGCCACCGGATGGGTAATGTAGGGCTCGCCGCTCTGGCGGTACTGGCCCAGGTGGGCCTCGTCCGAGAACTGGAAGGCCTCGCGCACGCGCGCCAGGTCGGGCGCCTTCAGGTACGCGAGTTTCTCCATCAGCCGGGTGATGGAGATGACCTGCTGGCGCGGCGGCACCGCCGGCTGCGAGGTCGGGCCGAAGAAGTGCCGGTATGACTGCGCCAGCACAGCATCGATAAACAGGCTGTCAGCTGTCGGCGGCGCCACTTCCTGCACCGCACTCAGTTCATCGTGCGCGGCCGTGCCCCTGGCCTTGCCCGGCGCCAGCGCGGGCGCGACGGCGCGCTCGCCGACGACATCGTCGCCGAGCGGATCGGGAAGATTGGGAGCGCCGGTGCGCGCGTTCACGGAAGACTGGCCCGGAATGGTGCGCTTACGCGCCGTGGGCGGAGCCGCATCGCCAGGCACCGGCGCCACGGCAGTCGGCGACGGCTGGGAGGGAGGCTTGGAGGGCGAATACGGCGAAGGCATGGCGGCGGCCCGTGGGATCCGGCTGGGGAGCCTGGAAATGTGCTGGCACGATGCAAGGATGAGCCATGGGCCGCCTGGTCAATCAGGTCGGGACCTTTTTCAGCATCTCGATGCCGACCTGGCCCGACGCGATCTCGCGCAGTGCCACCACGGTCGGCTTGTCCTTCGCTTCGACCTTGGGCGTGTGGCCCTGCACCAGCTGGCGCGCACGGTACGTGGCCGCCAGCGCGAGCTCGAAACGATTCGGAATGTGTTTCAGACAATCTTCGACGGTAATACGCGCCATATCAAATCCACCTTGGGACAAAACCTTACATTGGTTTGCTATTTTACAGCACGCGGCGGGAAACGCTGGCGGCGCCCCCCGCGGCTGTCATCCGCATGGCATCCGCTCAGTGGATGCCCAGCTCGATAAACAGCTCCGTATGCCGCGCCTTCTGCGAGGAAAACCGCAGCCGCGTGGCGCTGATCACGTTGCGCAGCTGTTCCAGCGCATCGTTGAAGACCTCGTTGATGATGACGTAATCCGACTCCGAGGCGTGGGCCATTTCACTGCCCGCGGCCAGCAGCCGGCGCACGATCACGTTGGGCTCGTCCTGGCCGCGCTTTTTCAGGCGCTCTTCCAGCGCGGTCAGCGACGGCGGCAGGATGAAGATCTCCACCGCGTTGGAAAAGCGCTGGTGCACCTGCTGCGCGCCCTGCCAGTCGATCTCCAGCAGCACGTCGTTGCCCTGCGCCATCTGCTGCTCGATCCACACGCGCGAGGTCGCGTAGTAGTTGCCGTGGACCTCGGCCCATTCCAGGAAGTCGCCGCGGTCACGCGCGGCGCGGAATGCATCGACCGTGACGAAGTGGTATTCGCGCCCGTCCTGCTCGCCCGGACGCGGCGCGCGCGTGGTGTGCGAGATCGACAGGCGGATGGCCTGGTCCTGCGCCAGCAGCGCGTTGACCAGCGTCGACTTGCCGGCTCCCGATGGTGCCACCACCATGAAGAGGTTGCCGGGATAGACGGTATCGATGGCCGTACGGGGAACGGCTTGAGACGTTTGGCTCATGATGATTCTTGTAACAGTCTTACTCTAGATTCTGGACCTGCTCGCGCATCTGCTCGATCAGCAGCTTGAGCTCCATCGAGGCATCGGCCAGTTCCTTGGCGGCGGCCTTGGAGCCCAGCGTGTTGGCCTCGCGGTTGAGCTCCTGCATCATGAAGTCCAGGCGCTTGCCGACCTGGCCGCCCTTCTTCAGGATATGGCGCGTTTCGTTCAGGTGTGCCTGCAGCCGCGACAGTTCTTCCGCGATGTCGATGCGGATGCCGTAGACGGTGGCTTCCTGGCGGATGCGCTCGGCGATCTCGTCGCGGCTCATCGACGGCATGCCGCTGGGCGCGGCCAGGTTGAAGGCCTCCTGCAGGCGCTCGGTCAGCTTTTCCTGGTGATGCGCGATCAGCTGCGGAATGGTCGGGGTCAGGCGCTCGACGATGGCCAGCATGGCGTCGATGCGCTCCACCAGCGTGGCCTTGAGCGCATCGCCTTCGCGGCGGCGCGCTTCCAGCAGCTGGTCAAGCGCCTCGCGGGCGGCGCCCAGCACGGCTTCGCGCAGGGCCTCCTGCGACAGTTCCGGCTCGACCAGCACGCCCGGCCAGCGCAGGATCTCGCCCATGCGCAGGGTGCCGGCACTGGGAAAGGTGCCGGCAACGGTGGTTTCCAGCGCGCGGATCTGGGCCAGCAGGCCGTCGTTCAGCGCCAGGGTGGCGCCGCCGGCGTCGGTGCGCTGCAGGTTGATGCGGCATTCCAGCTTGCCGCGCGACAGCTCGGCCATCAGCATCTCGCGCAGGGCCGGCTCGAAGGCGCGGCACTCTTCCGGGGCCCGGAACAACAGGTCGAGGAAACGCGAATTGACAGTGCGGAACTCCACCGAAACGGACGCGGTGCGCCCGCTGGGCTCGCCCTGCGCGTTGGTCAATGGCGCCTGGCGCGTCGCCAGGCCATAGCCCGTCATGCTGTGGATCATTGAATATTCTCGTGAATGGCGCCGGGGTCCCTGAAGCAGGCCGCTGGCTACCCGGGGGACGCCCGCCTCGAGCGCCCCGCAGCGGGATCCCGGGGGCGCCCTCAAAACGTTGAAAGGCGGGCAACAATGCCCGTATTTGTGTTCTTTACAAGTGACCGATTAGCCCGGACAATCCGGAGGCAAATCCGGTCCCTATTCCCATGACAGAGCCAAAGGGCACGACACAACCGAAGAGTGCACCGCTGCCCGTCGGCACGCTGTTGTCCAACTATCGTATTGTAAAGAAGTTGGCCAGCGGGGGGTTCAGTTTCGTCTACCTGGCCACCGACGAAACCGGCGCGCCGGTTGCCATCAAGGAATACCTGCCGTCGTCGCTGGCGCGGCGCAACCCGGGCGAACTGATCCCCGTGGTGCCCGAGGAAAACGCCGCCGCGTTCCGGCTGGGCCTGAAATACTTCTTCGAAGAGGGCCGCTCGCTGGCCCGCATCTCCCATCCCAGCGTAGTGCGCGTGGTGAACTTCTTCCGCGAGAATTCCACCGTCTACATGGTGATGAACTACGAGCTGGGCAAGACGCTGCAGGAGCACGTGCTGGCGGCCCGGCAGCAGGGCCGTGCCAAGGTGCTGCGCGAGCATTTCATCCGCAAGGTCTTCCACGACCTGATGAGCGGGCTGCGCGAAGTGCATATCCACAAGCTGCTGCACCTGGACATCAAGCCCGGCAACATCTACCTGCGCGAGGACGAGTCCCCGATCCTGCTCGATTTCGGCGCTGCGCGGCAGACCCTGACCATGGAAGCGGCGCGCTTCCAGCCGATGTACACACCCGGCTTTGCCGCGCCCGAGCTCTACGGCAAGCATTCCGACCTGGGCCCGTGGACCGACATCTACAGCCTGGGCGCGACGCTCTATGCCTGCATGGCCGGCATGCCGCCGCAGGAGGCCAACCAGCGCGAAAAAGACGACCGCATGGGCGAAGCGGTGGTGCGGCTGCGCAGCAGCTATACCAACGGCCTCGTGGACCTGGTTGAATGGTGCCTGCGGCTGGCGCCGTCCGGACGGCCGCAAAGCGTCTTCCGGCTGCAGAAAGAGCTGCGCGAGCAGACCAACGCCCTGGGCGAACAGGCGCTGGCGCCGCAGACGCAAGCCCCGGCTCCGGCCCCGGCCCCGGCGGAAAAGTCCGCGATAACATCGCGCTTCCTGACGCTGCTGCGCCGGCGTGACGATGCCACCCCCGGCGCAAGCGCCGACTGAATCACAAATCTGGCCACCCTGTTGCGGCCAGCCCACTGAATTACCTGAAAGCCAAAGCCAACATGCGATTCTCCGTCTACCAGGAAAGCAGGAAAGGCGGCCGCCGCGTCAACCAGGACCGCATGGGCTATTGCTTCACGCGCGACGCACTGCTGATGGTGCTGGCCGACGGCCTCGGCGGCCACGCCCACGGCGAAGTCGCCGCGCAGCAGGCACTGCAGACGCTGGCGCGCCAGTTCCAGGTGCAGGCGCGGCCCACGGTGCGCAACCCGGCCGAGTTCCTGCAGGACACCATCATGCTGGCGCACCGCGAGATCCACCGCTATGCCGAAGCCAACCAGATGGCCGACGTACCGCGCACCACGGTGGTCTGCTGCCTGGTGCAGCACGGCCAGATCTACTGGGCCCACGCCGGCGATTCGCGCTACTACCTGCTGCGCAAGGGTCGGCTGCTGACGCGCACGCGCGACCACTCCAAAATCGAGAACCTGCTGCAGCAGGAGCGCGTGCTGCCGATGCACGTGGCCAACCACCCCGAACGCAACAAGCTCTACAACTGCCTGGGCTCGCCCAACCTGCCGCTGATCGACCTGGGCGGGCCGGTGCCGCTGGAGCCGGGCGACGTGGTCCTGCTCTGCTCCGACGGCCTGTGGGGCGTGCTGGAAGAGCCGGTGCTGGTCGACAAGCTGTCGCGCCTGTCGGTGGTGCAGGCAGTGCCGGCGCTGATCGACCTGGCGCTGCAGAGCGCCGGCGAAGGTGCCGACAACACCACCGGCATTGCCATGATGTGGGAGCTGGACAACAACGCCGCGGGACAGGATGCGGTGCTGACCGACACCCTGCCGCTGAACGCCTTCACCACCTCGATCCTGGAGCGCACCGGCTCGGAAAACGACCTGCTGTCCGAAGAGGAGATCGAGCGCTCGATCGCCGAGATCCGCGCCGCCATCGACAAGACCAGCAACCTGATGCGGTAATGCGCCGCCCCCGGCACCCGCCGGGGCGGCAATACAGCGCGCATGGGCTGGCAGCGGTAGAATCGCGGTCTCCCCCCAATCCGGACAAACCATCCCATGCGACCCAGCGGCCGCGCAGCCGATGCGCTGCGTTCCATCAGCCTTACCCGCCACTACACCCGTCACGCCGAAGGCTCCGTCCTGTGTGCCTTTGGCGATACCAAGGTGCTCTGCACCGCCAGCGTGCTGGCCAAGGTGCCGCCGCACAAGAAGGGCAGCGGCGAGGGCTGGGTCACGGCCGAATACGGCATGCTGCCGCGCGCCACGCACACCCGCTCGGACCGCGAGGCCGCGCGCGGCAAGCAGACCGGCCGCACCCAGGAAATCCAGCGCCTGATCGGCCGCGCCATGCGCTCGGTGTTCGACCTGGCGGCGCTGGGCGAATACACCATCCACCTGGACTGCGACGTGCTGCAGGCCGACGGCGGGACCCGCACCGCGGCCATCACCGGCGCCTTTGTCGCCGCCCATGACGCGGTCTCGACCATGCTGCGCGACGGCCTGATCGCCGCCAGCCCGATCCGCGACCACGTTGCCGCGGTCTCGGTCGGCATGGTCGACGGCGTGCCGGTGCTGGACCTGGACTACGCCGAGGACAGCAACTGCGACACCGACATGAACGTGGTCATGACCGGCAGCGGCGGCTTTGTCGAAGTCCAGGGCACCGCCGAAGGCGCCCCCTTCAGCCGCGCCGACCTGGACGCCATGACGCGCCTGGCCGAAGCCGGGATCGCCCGCCTGGTGCGGCACCAGCGCGAAGCGCTCGGCCTGGCCTGAGGAACGGGAAGCACGATGCAACGCCTGGTACTGGCCTCCAACAACCCCGGCAAGCTGCGCGAGTTCGGCGCACTGCTGTCACCGCTCGGCTTTGACGTGGTGACCCAGGGCGAACTGGGCATCCCCGAGGCCGAAGAGCCCTTTGCCACCTTTGTCGAAAATGCGCTGGCCAAGGCCCGCCAGGCCAGCCGGCTGGCCGGGCTGCCCGCGCTGGCGGACGACTCCGGCATCTGCGTGCAGGCGCTGGGCGGCGCGCCCGGCGTCTATTCGGCGCGCTATGCGCAGATGGCGGGCCAGGCCAAGTCGGATGCCGCCAACAATGCGCACCTGGTCTCGCAACTGGCCGGCAAGCTGAACCGCCACGCGCACTACTACTGCGTGCTGGTGTTCGTGCGCCATGCCGAGGACCCCTGCCCGATCATTGCCGAAGGCCTCTGGCACGGCGAGGTCGTCGACGCGCCGCGCGGCGCGGGCGGCTTTGGCTACGACCCGCACTTCCTGCTGCCGCGGCTGGGCAGGACTGCCGCCGAGCTGTCGCCCGACGAGAAGAACACGGTCAGCCACCGCGCCCATGCGCTGCGCGCGCTGGTGGCACGGCTGCAGGCCGACGCCGCGGAATCCGCCACCCGATGATCCCGATCGTACCGGTTTCCGCGTCCGTGCCCGTGGACAGCAAGCAGCTCTGGCTCAAGCCCGGGCAGATCAGCCTGCCCGGCTCGCCGCCGCTGTCGCTGTACGTGCATATCCCGTGGTGCGTGCGCAAGTGCCCGTATTGCGATTTCAACTCGCACGCCGCACCCGGCGCCGACAACCACGAGATCCCGGAAGACATCTACCTGGACGCGCTGCGCGCGGACCTGGAGCAGTCGTTGCCGCTGGTTTGGGGCCGGCCCGTGCACACGGTATTTATCGGCGGCGGCACGCCCAGCCTGCTGTCGGCGGCAGGCATGGACCGGCTGCTGTCGGATATCCGCGCGCTGCTGCCGCTGGATGCCGATGCCGAGATCACGATGGAGGCCAACCCCGGCACCTTCGAGGCCGACAAGTTCGCCAGCTACCGCGCCAGCGGCATCAACCGGCTGTCGATTGGCATCCAGAGCTTCAACGACCGCCACCTGCAGGCGCTGGGGCGCATCCACGGCGGCGCCGAAGCCCGCAAGGCCATCGACATCGCCCAGGCCAGCTTCGACAACATCAACCTGGACCTGATGTACGCCCTGCCCGGCCAGACGCTGGACGAATGCCGGCAGGATGTGGAAACCGCGCTGTCGTACGGCACCGCGCACCTGTCGCTGTACCACCTGACGCTGGAGCCAAACACGCTGTTCGCGAAATTCCCGCCGGCGCTGCCGGACGACGACAGCGCGTACGAAATGCAGGACTGGATCGAAGCGCGCACCGCCGAGGCGGGCTACCGGCATTACGAGACCTCGGCCTATGCCAGGCCGCATCGCGAGGCGCGCCATAACCTGAACTACTGGCGCTTCGGCGACTACCTCGGCATCGGCGCCGGCGCGCACGGCAAGCTGTCGTTCCCGCATCGGATCCTGCGCCAGATGCGGCACAAGCATCCGGCCACCTACATGGAGCAGGCACTGGCCGGCAATGCCGTGCAGGAAGCGCGCGATGTCGGCGCCGACGAACTGCCGTTCGAGTTCATGCTCAATGCGCTGCGCCTGACCGACGGCGTACCGGCATCGAGCTTCCACGACTACACCGGGCTGCCGCTGCATACCATCAGCAAGCAGCTGGCCGAGGCGGAAAAAAAGGGGCTGCTGGAAGCGGACCTGACTACCATCCGCCCGACCGAGCTGGGCCGGCGCTTTCTCAACGACCTGCAGGAAATGTTCCTGAAGGACTGAGGATGCGATGGCCGGCCGTCATGGCCAGCCCTGCGGCCCAAAATAAAACGGCCATGCACTGGCATGGCCGTCCCGGGTGACTGCGGTCAGTACATCAGTACGGCACCGCCATATCGTTGGCAACGCGCGCCCGGGCCCCCACCTGCAGCCCGTTGAGGTTGGCCTGCTGAACGGTGGCCATGCGCCCGTCGTCCAGCCGGACATTGACGCGGTAGGTAGTCTGCGAACTCGTGGTGGCACGCTTGTCGATCTGATTACCTGCCACGGCACCCAACACCGCGCCGCCGATGGTCGCTACGGTATTGCCGCGGCCGCCACCGACCTGATGGCCGAGCAGGCCGCCGGCGGCACCGCCGATCAGCGTACCCACCAGCCCGTTGCTGCTCTGCTGCTGCGACAGCGGCTCAATCGATTCCACGCGGCCAAAGTAGACCGCGCCCTGTGGCGCCTGCGAGACGTTCGGATTCTGATAGCCGGCGTTGGGCGGCGGGGCACCGTAGCCACCGTAGCCGTTGTTGTAGCCGCCGGGTGCCGCACAACCCGCCAGGACAGCGGCCGTGGCCGTTGCCACGGCAACGACACCGAGCCAGCGTTTGCGATTTTCTTGCATCAAATTCTCCTCTGTTGCTTGTCGAATACCAGGCAACGCATTCTGCGCTGCGCCCCGGCACAACCCTAAGAGCCCGCCACCGTGCACAAGGTTCCATTGTGTCGGATAAACGCCGACAGGCCAACGCGCAGCAGGCGTCATGCAAACCCCGGTCGCGTCCCTGTATAATGTCGCGCTTCGCTACGTAGAGCGTGTGCAATAATCCGCGCTACAATGCGCATTCTCCAGGAAGCGTGGCCGAGTGGTTTAAGGCAGCAGTCTTGAAAACTGCCGATGGGGTGACCCATCCGTGAGTTCGAATCTCACCGCTTCCGCCAGACAAGGAAAAAGGCCCGCACCAGTGACTGGTGCGGGCCTTTTTCATTTGCCTGGTTCGTCCAGGTCTTGCGTCAGCAGACGGTAGGCCTCGGCTTCCGAAATCTTGAGCCGATACTGACACGCCAGCACGCGCGCCAGGCCATGTGCCGCCTCCGGCGGGCTGTGCCGCAGCTGCACGCGGTAAGCCTCCACCTCATAGCGCAGGCGCCAGCGCCGGCTCGCCAGGTAGAGCACGCCCATCAGCCCCCAGCTGCGCCAGAACTGGCGCACATGCACTTTCTCATGCTCGATCAGCGCATCGCTGGCGCCGGGCCGCAGCAGGATCAGCGGGCCGGGCGTGAAGCCGTCAAACCCGCGCGGGATGAACCAGCGGGTTTCGACGACCAGGCACAGGGGGGACCAGCAATAGCGGAGCATGCACCTAGCATAGCGCGGAAGCCGATGCCCTGCCGCTGGCTCAGGCCGCCGCTTGGAGCGGCGCGGAAGCGGAGGCGGCCGGCACCCCGGCCTGCCCGCGTGAACGGCCGGAGCTCAGGTACCCCGCGATCGATTCCTGGGTCACTTCGCCCAGGTAGGCGCCGTCCGCGCCCATCACCGGCAGCCAGCTGGTGTTGTGCTGGTACATGCGCGACAGCACGATGCGCAGGTGCTCGTCGAAGGCCGCGGTGACGGCGAACGGGCGCATCACGTCGCTGCACTGGCCCTGGCCCGAACGCGCATCACGGCGCGTGACGTAGCCCAGCGCGACCTGCGCGTCGTCCACCACCGGCAGGTGGCGCACGTCGGCATCGTCCATCACCGCCAGTGCCTCGGCCAGTGGCATGCCGGGGCGGCAGCTCGGCGGCATGGTGGCGGCGTCGCCGGCGCGCACCAGCAGCAGGCGCTTGAGCGTGTTGTCGTGGCCGACGAAGGCCTGCACGAATTCATCGGCGGGATGCGCCAGCAGCGCGTCGGGGTGGTCGAACTGCACCAGCTTGCCGCGGCGGAACACCGCCACCTTGTCGGCCAGCTTGATGGCCTCGTCGATATCGTGCGAGACCATGATCACGGTCTTGCCGAGCTGGCGCTGCATCTGCAGGAATTCGTTCTGGATGCTCTCGCGGTTGATCGGGTCGACCGCGCCGAACGGTTCGTCCATCAGCAGCAGCGGCGCGTCGGCCGCCAGCGCGCGGATCACGCCGATGCGCTGCTGCTGGCCGCCGGACAGCTCGCGCGGATAGCGCGTCAGCAGCCGGTTGGGGTCTAGCTGCACCATCGCCATCAGTTCGCGCGCGCGCTCGCGACATTGCTGCTTGTCCCAGCCGAGCAGGCGCGGCACCACCATGATGTTTTCTTCGATGGTCATGTTGGGGAACAGGCCGATCTGCTGGATCACGTAGCCGATCTTGCGGCGCAGGGCCACGCCGTCAAGGCCGCGCGTGTCCTCGCCCTCGATGCGCACCGTGCCCGAGGTCGGCTCGATCAGCCGGTTGATCATCTTCAGCGTGGTGGTCTTGCCGCAGCCCGAGGGCCCGAGGAAGACGCAGATCTCGCCGCGCGGCACCGTCAGCGACACGGCATCGACCGCGCGCGTTTCCGTGCCGTCTTTCTGCGGGAAGGACTTGGTGAGTTGGTCGAGTTCGATCAAAGCCGGATTCCTTTCGGCGTCAGCGCCCGCTGCAGCCACTGCAGGAGGGCGTCCGCCACGATGGCAAGCAGGCTGACCAGGACCGCGCCCACGGCCAGCTTGCTCATGTTGCTCTGGCTGATCGCCTGCAGGATCAGCACCCCAAGGCCACCCGCGCCGATGATGGCGGCAATGGTGGCAACCCCGATATTCATCACCACGGCGGTACGCACCCCGCCGAGGATCACCGGCACCGCCAGCGGCAGGTCCACCAGCCGCATGCGTTGCCAGGTGGTCATGCCGATGCCGCGGCCCGCTTCCTGGATGCCGGGGTCGACATTGGCCAGCGCGGTGTAGGTGTTGCGCATGATCGGCAGCAGCGAGTACAGGAACACCGCCGTCACCGCGGGCACGTAGCCCAGCGCATGGCCGAAGCGCGCGAAGACCGGGATCATCAGCCCGAACAGCGCGATCGACGGCAGCGTCAGCACGATCGTCGCCAGCGCCAGCAGCGGCGTGGCCAGCGCCCGGAAGCGCGTGATCACGATGCCCAGCGGCACCCCGATCAGGATCGCCAGTCCCACCGCCGAGCCCACCAGCGCCAGGTGCTCGCCGGTCATCTTCAGCAGCGTGGGCCAGCTGTGTTGCAGGTAAGCGAACAGGTCCATGCCGCCCTCCTCAGATCAGTCCGTGGCCGCGCAGGAAATCCTCCGCCACCTTGTCCACCGGCTGCTGGCCGATGTCCACCTTGTAGTTCATCTCGGTCATGCTCTCGTTGTCGAGCGTGGCCGCGAGCGCGTTGAGCAGCGGCGCGAGTGGCGGATGCCGGTCCAGCACCGCCTTGCGCACCACCGGCACCGCGTTGTACGCCGGGAAGAAGTGCAGGTCGTCTTCCAGCAGCACCAGGTCGAAGCCCTTGACGCGGCCGTCGGTCGCATAGACCAGGCCCAGTTCCACCTGGTTGTTCTTCAGCGCCGTGTAGACCAGGCCCGGGTCGAGCTGGATCACGTCGCGGCGCGCGAACGGCAGCTTGTACAGCGCCTTGAGCGGCTCCAGGCCATCCGGGCGCGCCGCGAACTCCATGTCGACGGCGAACGGATGGCCGACCTCGGGGCCGGCGCGGCGCATCTGCGCGGCAAAGGCCGACAGTGTGGTCGCGCCACTGGCCGCCGCGCGCTCCCTGGGCATGGCCAGCGCGTAGGTGTTGTTGATGCCCGAGGCGTCCAGCCATACCAGCCCGCGCGCGCCATCCATCCGCCTGACGCGCTCGTAGCTCTCTTTGGCGTCGAGTTTCTCTTCGACCTTGTTGAACACGATCAGCGCGGTGCCGGTGTAGTCCCACACCACGTCGAGCTGGTTGCTCTCCATCGCCTGGCGCATCAGCGTGCTGCCCAGGCCGGCGGTAAGCTCGGTGGTGAAGCCCTTGGCGCGCAGGTACTTCGAAGTCATCGACGACAGCAGCAACTGCTCGGTGAAATTCTTGCCGCCCACGCGGATCGGCGCGTCTTCTGCATGCGCGTCAGGCGCAGTGGCCAGCGCCAGGCCCGCCGCAAAGGCGGTGACCGCCGCCACGACGATGGCGACGCGCCGGGCACGGCGGCGGATAAATTGCATTGGGTCTTTCATATTGGCCCCCAGGGTCAGCGCGCCAGGCCGCGGCGGCGCAGGTACAGCTGGCCGGCCGCGGCAAAGAGCGCGTCCAGTGCCAGCGCCAGCAGCGCCGTCGCGGCAGCGCCCAGCAGCAGCAGCGGCTGGTTGTTCAGGTAGATGCCCGGGAAGATCAGCTCGCCCAGGCTGTTGGCGCCGATCAGGAACGACAGCGGCACCGTGCCCACATTGATGACCAGCGCGATGCGGATGCCGGCCAGCATCACCGGCAGCGCGTTGGGCAGTTCCACGCGCACCAAGCGCTGCACCGGCGTCATGCCGATGCCGCGCGCCGCTTCCAGCAGCGTGGGCGAGACATTGCGCAGGCCCTCATAGGTGTTGCGCACGATCGGCAGCAGCGAGGCCAGCCACAGCGCCAGAATGGCGGGCCGCTCGCCGATGCCGAGCACGGCCAGGGCCAGCGCCAGCACCGCCAGCGACGGCACGGTATTGCCCACGTTGAAGACCTGCATCAGCCGGTCGGCCCAGCGGCGCATGCACGGGCGGCTCAGGGCGATGCCGGCGGGAATGCCGGTGGCCAGCGCCAGCGCCATCGACAGCACCACCAGGCGCAGGTGGTCGGCCACGTCGTAGAGCAGGCGCTCCTGGTACTGGCGGATCACATCGACGCCGATCCACGCCACCAGGGCAGCCAGCGCGGCAAGCGTCAGTCCTGCCCAGGCGCAGGCCCGTGCCGGTTGCTTTGACATAGTCTCCCCTTTTCCCAATCCGAAAAGCGCGCAACACGCCACTTTTCGACGATGGAAAACAATATGGGCT
This sequence comes from Cupriavidus sp. LA-1, assembly GCF_055385985.1. NCBI lineage: Bacteria > Pseudomonadati > Pseudomonadota > Betaproteobacteria > Burkholderiales > Burkholderiaceae > Cupriavidus > Cupriavidus sp. LA-1. The sequence goes on from NZ_AP031387.1 coordinate 2,944,429, forward strand.
GGTGCGTGCGGAGATGGGGCGCCACCAGGCCCGGTTCAGATTGCATTGCCGCCATGACCGGCACGATTGCCGGCGGACGGTCTGTGGATTCCTCCGCCGTGGGCGGGGAGTCCGATTGACGGGAAGCCGGGTTGAACGGCAGTCCCTGAAGCGGCGCAACCGGCGGCGCAAGCATCGTTGCGATCGGTTGGCCAGTGGCAGCGCAAGTATTGAAATTTTCCGACGCGCCGCCGGTCCATCGGCCGTTGACTGGCAAGGGCTGGCGAGGTTTTTCCCACGCCACATCTCGCATCAACGGATGACAAAGAGAGCGTTATTATAGCGATCTTCATCGATCTTGTCATCTTCGCCGTTTCCGGCGCCGATCCTGGGCGAATTCGGGGACATCTCGCGGCATGTTCGGCGGGCACGAATCGCCATCCGAAGCCAGCCGTGATCGTTCCGAAATCACCATCACATACCAGCGACTTGGTACGCCCGCGGAACAATCTGTTGCCTTGGGACCCTCTACTCTTTCCGCGCCAAACCACTAAATTGACGAGGTAGCTGAAACGACGGGAACCGCCCGGCCATCGCCGCGCCGGACCCGCCTCACAGGAGAAAGACATGGACACCCGTACCACCCTCGCCACCGTTCCCGCCGCCGCCACGGAGACCGTGCAACGGTCGCGCACCGTGGACCGCGTTGTGCGGGGCATCGCCACCTCGGACGGCGCCGGCGTCAAGCTGACCCGCGTGCTGACGCAGAACCTGCAGCGCCGGCTGGACCCGTTCCTGATGCTCGATGCCTTCGGCACCGACAGCAAGGACGACTATATCGGCGGCTTCCCCGATCACCCGCACCGCGGCTTCGAGACCATCACCTACATGCTGGCCGGGCGCATGCGCCATCGCGACAGCGCCGGCAACGAGGGCCTGCTGCAGAACGGCGGCGCGCAGTGGATGGTGGCGGGCGCCGGCGTGATCCACTCGGAAATGCCCGAGCAGGAAGACGGTCGCATGGAGGGCTTCCAGCTGTGGCTGAACCTGCCGGCCGCGGACAAGATGACCGCGCCGTGGTACCGCGATCTGCCTGCCGCAGAGATCCCGACGGTGGCGCTGGACCATGGCGGCACGGTGCGCGTGCTGGCCGGCGCCACCCACGGCGTGGCCGGTGCGATCACGCGCCCGGTGACCGAGCCGGTCTACCTGGATGTGCACCTGCCGGCCGGCCAGACCTTTGCGCAGGCGCTGCCGGCCGGGCACAACTCGTTCCTCTATGTGTACCGGGGCGAGGTCTCGGTCGGCAGCGGCGACGACCGCGCCGTGCTCGAGGCCCAGCGCATGGGCGTGCTGGACAACGCCGGCCAGTCTGACGGCGTCATCGTCAAGGCCGAGGCCGACGCGCGCTTCCTGCTGATCGCGGGCCAGCCGCTGAACGAGCCGATCGCGCAGTACGGGCCGTTCGTGATGAACACGCAGGAGCAGATCTACCAGACGCTGGCGGATTTCCGCGACGGGCGCTTCGCCACCATTGCCGCCGCGACCGGCGCCTGACCCCTGCCGCCGTTCCAGTGCCAGCCGCTGGCTCCGCAAGGAGCCGGCGGCTTTTTTTCGTGCTGTGGCCGGCACGCGACTTGCAACCTCCCATAAACCGTTGCAGGGACTGGAAAGTCGCCGGATTCGGCCCGTCCGGCCCCCTGCCACTTATATAATTCTCCACAAATATCGGGCATCACCAGATCATGATGAATGCTGCAATGCGTCGCGGCGATGCTGCGCCACGCACTGCCGCGCTTTTGATGTATCCCACGTTGCTGCCACTACAACAACCCGAGCCGCCTCAGTGACATCACAACTCCCTCCCAGGCTGGCGCTGGCCCATATCAGCAAGCGCTACCCGGGCGTCGTCGCCAATGACGACGTCAGCCTCAGCGTCGCGCCCGGCGAGATCCATGCCGTGCTGGGCGAAAACGGCGCAGGCAAGTCCACCCTGATGAAGATCATCTTTGGCGCGGTCCGTCCCGACGCCGGCGAGATGCACTTCAACGGGGCGCCAGTCACCATCAACAGCCCGCACGATGCCCGCAACCTGGGCATCGCCATGGTGTTCCAGCATTTCTCGCTGTTCGACACGCTGACCGTGACCGAGAACATCGCACTCGGCCTTCCCGCCGGACAGCAAGGCAACATGAAGCAGCTGGCCGAGCGCATCCGCGCCACCGCCGAGCGCTACGGCCTGCCGCTGGAGCCGAACCGCCATGTGCATACGCTGTCGGTCGGCGAGCGCCAGCGCGTGGAGATCGTGCGCGCGCTGCTGGCCGATCCGCAGCTGCTGATCCTGGACGAACCCACCTCGGTGCTGACGCCGCAAGCGGTGGAAACGCTCTTCGTCACGCTGCGCCAGCTCGCGGCCGAAGGCACCAGCATCCTCTACATCAGCCACAAGCTCGACGAGATCCGCGCGCTGTGCCATCACGCGACCGTGATGCGCATGGGCAAGGTCACCGGCGTCTGCGATCCGCGCCAGGAAACCGCGGCGTCGCTGTCGCGCCTGATGATCGGCGGCGAGCCGCCGCGCGAAGCGCGTGTGGCCGCGGAACGCGGGCCGGTGCGGCTCAGCGTGCAGGACCTGTCGCTGCCGCGCGCGCATGCGTTCGCCACCGAGCTGAGCCGGATCGCGCTCGATGTCCACGCTGGCGAGATCGTCGGCATCGCCGGCGTGTCGGGCAACGGGCAGCAGGAACTGCTGGCCGCGCTGTCGGGCGAGGACACGCGCGCGGACCATATGTCCGTACAGCTTGGCGGCAAAGCGGTCGGCCGGCTCGATGCGCGCCAGCGCCGCCGCGCGGGTCTGGCCTTCGTGCCGGAAGAGCGCCTGGGCCGCGGCGCGGTGCCGGGCATGAGTCTGGCCACCAATATCCTGTTGTCGCACCAGACGCCGCCCTATGTGCGGCAAGGCATGATCTCGCCCAAAGCCGCCACCGGGCTGGCCACGGCGGTGATCAACCGCTTCCGCGTCAAGGCCAGCGGGCCGGACGCGCTGGCGCGCAGCCTGTCGGGCGGCAACCTGCAGAAATTCATTGTCGGCCGCGAGATCGAAAGCGGCCCGAAGGTACTGATCGTGGCGCAACCGACCTGGGGCGTGGACGTGGGCGCCGCGGCGCAGATCCACAACGAGATCCTGGCACTGAAGGCCACCGGCTGCGCCATCCTGGTGGTGTCGGAAGAACTCGACGAGCTGTTCGCGATCTGCGACCGGCTGCACGTGATCGCCAAGGGCCGGCTGTCGCCGTCGGTGCCGACCGAAACCGCCACGCGCGAGCAGGTCGGCATGTGGATGAGCGGACTGTGGGAGGGCGGGCCCGCCCAGGCGCATGCCGGCGCGGAGGTGGCAAGCCATGGCTGATGTGCGACACCTGCTGCCCCGCTCCCCCCTCTCCCTGGCGCCGCGCGGCGTGCCCTCGCGCGCCATGGCCTATGCCTCGCCGGTGATCGCGCTGGCGCTGACGCTGTTGTTCGGCGCGTTGCTGTTCCTGGTGCTCGGCAAGGACCCGGTGGCCGCGCTCAAGGTCTTCCTGGCCGATCCGCTGCGCGACAAACGCGCCATTGGCGAAGTCCTGCTCAAGACCGTGCCGCTGGTGCTGTGCGCGCTCGGCCTGTCGGTGTGCTATCGCGCCAACGTGTGGAATATCGGCGCCGACGGGCAGCTGATTGCCGGCGGCATCTGCGCGGGCGCCACGGTTCTTTACTTCGACGTGCCGGGCCAGGCCGTGAACGGCACCGTGGTGCTGGTGCTGGCCTCGCTGGCCGGCATGGTCGGCGGCATGCTGTGGGCCTCGCTCGCGGCGGTGCTCAAGGACCGGTTCAACGCCAATGAGATCCTGGTCTCGCTGATGCTCACCTATATCGCGCAGCAGTTGCTGCTGTGGGTGGTCAACGGGCCGCTGAAGGATCCCAACGGCATGAACTTCCCGCAATCGAAGGTGTTCTCGTCCGAGTACCTGCTGCCCAACCTGATGTCGGGCTCGCGCCTGCATGCCGGCTTTGTCGTGATGCTGGTGCTGGTGGCTGTGATGACCGTGTTCGTGTTCCGCAGCTTCGCGGGCTATCGGCTGCAGGTAGGCGGCACCGCACCGGCGGCGGCGCGCTACGCCGGCTTCTCGGCGCGCAGCGCGCTGTGGAGCGCGCTGCTGATCTCGGGCGCCACCGCGGGCCTGGCCGGCGCGTTCGAAGTGACCGGGCCAATCGGCCAGCTGCTGCCGTCGATCTCGCCGGGCTATGGCTTCACCGCCATCATCGTCGCCTTTATCGGCCGGCTGCATCCGCTCGGCACCGTCTTCGGCGGCATCATGATGTCGCTGTTCTATATCGGCGGCGAGATGGCGCAATCGCGCCTGGGCCTGCCGTCGGCCATTGGCTGGGTGTTCCAGGGCATGCTGCTGTTCTTCCTGCTGGCCTGCGACACGCTGATCGAAAACCGCCTGCGCTGGCGCGCCACCACGGCCTGAGCGGAGCAACAGAACAATATGGAACAACTCGCTCCACTCATCGCCACCGCCATCAACGCCGGCACGCCGCTACTGCTGGCCGCGCTGGGCCTGCTGATCAACGAACGCTCGGGCGTGCTCAACCTGGGCGCCGAAGGCATGATGCTGGTGGCCGCGGTGGCCGGCTTCATGGTCGGCTACCAGACCCAGTCGCCGCTGCTCGGCTTTGCCGCCGGCGCGCTCGCCGGCATGCTGATGGCCACGCTGTTCTCGTGGCTGGCGCTGGTGCTGGCCACCAACCAGGTCGCCACCGGCCTGGCGCTGTCGATCTTCGGCACCGGCCTGTCGGCCTTCATGGGCCAGCGCTTTGTCGGCTTCGCCATGCCGGCGCAGGCCAAGGCCGTGCCCGGCCTGGCCGACCTGCCCTTCGTCGGCCCGGCCTTCTTCCAGCATCACTGGATGGTGTATTTCAGCCTGCTGCTGTGCCTTGCCATCATGTGGTTCCTGTTCCGCACGCGCGCGGGGCTGACACTGCGCGCGATCGGCGAATCGCCGGAATCGGCGCACGCGCTGGGCTACCCGGTGCGCACCATTCGCTTTGCCGCGCTGCTGTTCGGCGGCGCCTGCTGCGGGCTGGCCGGCGCCTACCTGTCGCTGGTGTACACGCCGATGTGGGTCGAGAACCTGGTCGCCGGACGCGGCTGGATCGCGCTGGCGCTGACCACCTTCGCCACCTGGCGCCCGGGCCGCGTGCTGGTGGGCGCGTGGCTGTTCGGCGGCGTGACCATCCTGCAGTTCTACCTGCAGGGCATTGGCGTATCGGTGCCGTCGCAGTTCCTGTCGATGCTGCCGTACGCGGCCACCATCGTGGTGCTGGCGCTGATCTCGCGCAACCCGGCCTGGATTCGCCTGAACATGCCGGCATCGCTGGGCAAGCCGTTCCGCCCGGGCAATGCCTGATCGCTTTTCTGACGGAAATCCCTGAGCTACCAACAATTCACACAAGGAGAAATCATGATCGTCACGCGCAGGAAGACCCTGGCGGCACTTGCCGCCACCGCGTTGCTGGCCCTGGCCGGCTGCGGCAAGAAGGAAGCCGAGAAGCCTGCCGAGACTGCGGCCCCGGCTTCCGCACCTGCTGCCGAGCAGAAGGCCGAACCGCTCAAGGTCGCCTTCGTCTATATCGGGCCGGTGGGCGATGCCGGCTGGACCTACGCGCACGACGCCGGCCGCAAGGCCGTGGAAGCGAAGTTCGGCGACAAGGTCAAGACCACCTTCGTCGAGAACGTGCCCGAGTCCGCCGCCGACGCCGAGCGTGTATTCCGCGACCTGGCCAGCCAGGGCAACAAGCTGATCTTCGGCACCACCTTCGGCTACATGGAGTCGATGCTCAAGGTCGCCAAGGAATTCCCGGACGTGAAGTTCGAGCATGCCACCGGCTTCAAGACCGCCGAGAACCTGGCCCAGTACGACGTGCGCACCTATGAAGGCGCCTACCTGGCCGGCGTGGTCGCCGGCAAGATGAGCAAGACCGGCAAGATGGGCGTGGTGGCATCGGTGCCCATTCCCGAGGTGATCCGCAATATCGACTCGTTCACGCTGGGCGCGCGCAGCGTCAACCCCAAGGCCACGGTCAAGGTAGTGTGGGTCAACAAGTGGTTCGATCCGGGCAAGGAGCGCGAAGCCGCCACCACGCTGATCGGCCAGGGCGTGGACATGCTGATGCAGAACACCGACTCCGCCGCCGTGGTGCAGACCGCGCAGGAGAAGGGGGTGTACGCCTTCGGCTGGGACAGCAACATGAGCAAGTTCGGCGAGAAGGCCCACCTGGCCGCCTCGGAAATCTCTTGGGGCGTCTACTACAACAAGGTGGTCGAAGACGTGCTCAACAAGCAGTGGAAGAACAACACCACGTGGTGGGGCCTGAAGGAAGGCATGATCGACCTGAAGGACTTCAACCCCGTCGTGTCTGAGGATGCGAAGAAGCTGGTCGAAGAGCGCCGCAAAGGCGTGATCGACGGCACCGCGCCGATCTGGAAGGGTCCGATCAAGGACAACACCGGCAAGGAACAGCTCGCCAAGGACCAAGTTGCCGACGATGGCTTCCTGCACGGCATCAAGTTCTACGTCGAAGGCGTGGAAGGCAAGATTCCGGGCTGATCGCCGGTGCTTGCTGCGCCGCGTGCCACCCTGGCGCGCGGCTTTGCCCCCGCACGCCTGCGGGGGCGTATCGTTCACTCCCCCACTTCTCGGCCCGCTACGGCCGCTCCGATCCCATCCGGAACTTGAAGCCGTCTCAAACGGCCCAAGCTATCTGTGCATGCGCCAGTGACCGGCGCCCGCAATGTGAAGGAGGCCTCTCATGTGGAAGCGATTTTCGGCCCTGTTGACGCTGGTTCGCCGTGACGGCCGCCTGTTCTGGTATGCGCTGCGCCATCCGGACGCGCCGGCCTGGCTCAAGCCCGCCGCCATCGGGCTGTTGCTCTACGCGATCTCGCCGATCGACCTGATCCCCGACTTTATCGCCGGCCTTGGCCTCGTGGATGACGTGGTCCTGATTCCACTGGCCGTGCACCTGATCCTCAAGCGCCTGCCGCCGCATATCCTGCGCCAGGCCGAAGCGCGGGCCACGGCCACCACGGCCAGGCCGTACTGATCCCGCCGGTTTGAAAGCACAAAGCCCCCGGGGCAGCCAGGCTGCGCCGGGGGCTTTGCAATGCAGCGCTGCGTCAGTTCGGCAGCAGGATGGTCGAGCCGGTGGTCTTGCGCGACTCCAGGTCACGGTGCGCCTGCGCCACCTCCGACAGCGCGTAGCGCTGGCGGATGTCGATCTTCACCTTGCCGGTGGCCACGGCGTCGAACAGGTCGGCCACCATCGGCTCCAGCAGTTCGCGATGCACCACGTAGGTCATCAGCGTGGGGCGCGTCAGCCGCAGCGAACCCTTGCCGCCCAGCACCGACAGATCGAACGGCGGCACCGGGCCCGAGGCGTTGCCGAAGCTGACCATGGTCCCGCGCGGCGCCAGGCAGTCGAGCGAGCCCTCGAATGTGTCCTTGCCGATCGAGTCATAGACCGCCTGCACGCCCTTGCCGTTGGTGATCTCCTTGACGCGGTCCACAAACGACTCACGGGTGTAGACGATGGTGTGGGCGCAGCCGTTGGCGCGCGCCAGCTCGGCCTTCTCGTCGCTGCCGACGGTGCCGATCACGGTCACGCCCAGCGCCTTGAGCCACTGGCTGGCAATCAGGCCGACACCGCCCGCTGCCGCATGCAGCAGCACCGTGTCGCCCGGCTGCGCCTTGAAGCTGTCGCGAATCAGGTATTGCGCGGTCAGGCCCTGCAGCATCATCGCCGCGGCGGTGTCGAACGGGATCGCGTCGGGCAGGCGCACGACGATGTCGGCCGGCATCACGCGCACCTGCGCATAGGCGCCGTTGGGGCGGCCGGCGTAGGCCACGCGGTCGCCCACGGCAACGTGGCGCACGCCCTCGCCCACCGCCTCGACCACGCCCGCGCCTTCCATGCCCAGCCCGCCCGGCAGCGGCTGCTTGTACAGCCCCGTGCGGAAATAGACATCGATGTAGTTCAGGCCCACCGCCTCATGGCGCACGCGCACTTCGCCGGGGCCGGGATCGCCCACTTCGACATCGACCCACTGCATGACTTCAGGACCGCCAGTCTGCTCGATCCGGATGGCTTTGCTCATTTGTGTCGCTCCTCGTTAGGGTGCTGCATCGATGGGAACTCAGTTGCCGGCTTCCGCCTCGCGCGTCAGCCCGGCGATCATCAGCTCGGCGGAGGCCACGTTGGTGGCGCATGGCACGTTGTGCACGTCGCAGGCGCGCACCAGCGCGTTGATATCGGGTTCGTGCGGCTGCGGCGTCATCGGGTCGCGCAGGAACACCACGGCGCGCACCTCGCCTACGGCGAGTTGCGCGCCGATCTGCAGGTCACCGCCCCACGGCCCGGACAGCATCCGCGTCACCTCCAGCCCGACCTCGTCGATCAGGCGCCCGCCGGTGGTGCCGGTGGCCAGCAGCTCGCACTGCGAGAGGAAGGCGCGGTGGCGCGTGGCGAAGGCGACGATATCGTCCTTCTTGTGGTCATGGGCGATCAGCGCGATGCGGGGGCGAGTCATCAGGGGTTCCTTGTTGCGGGGTCGGTGAACGTCAGGAAACAAGAGCAGGCAGCGGGATCAGAAGGTGCCCGGGTAGGCGCCGCCATCGAGCAGGATATTCTGCCCGGTGATGTAGCCGGCATGGCGGCTGCACAGGAAGGCGCAGGTGGCACCGAACTCGGCCGGCTCGCCGAAGCGGCGCGACGGGTTCGCCGCGGCACGGCGCTGCGCCACCTCATCCACGGTCAGGCCGGCCTTCTTGGCGCCGCCTTCCATGGTCTTGAGCAGGCGGTCGGTGTTGAACGGGCCCGGCAGCAGGTTGTTGATGGTCACGCCATGCTGCGCCACTTCGCGCGCCACGCCGGCGACAAAGCCGGTCAGGCCCGAGCGCGCGCCGTTGGACAGGCCCAGCACGTCGATCGGCGCCTTGACCGCGCCACTGGTGATATTGATGATGCGGCCCCATTTGCGTGCGATCATGCCGTCGACGGTGGCCTTGATCAGCTCGATCGGGGTCAGCATATTGGCGTCGAGCGCGGCCAGCCAGTCGCTGCGCTCCCAGTCGCGGAAGTTGCCCGGGGGCGGGCCGCCGGCATTGTTCACCAGGATGTCGAGGTCGCCCAGCTTGGCCACCGCGTCCAGTGCCGCCTTGCGGCCGTCCGGCGTGGTGATGTCGGTCGCCACCGCGATCACGCGGCGGCCATGGCGCGCGCGCAGGCCGGCGGCGGCCTTCTCCAGCGCCTCGGCGCCGCGCGCCACGATCACCACGTCAACACCCTCGGCCGCCAGCGCATCGGCGCAGGCAAAGCCCAGGCCCTTGCTGGCGCCGCATACCAGCGCATGCTTGCCGCGCAGTCCCAGATCCATGTCTTTCTCCTTTGACTGTTGTCTTTGGCGGGCCGTGCCGGTTGTCTTTGGCGGGCCGGCCCCGAATCACTATTTTTTTGCCGACAGCAAATACATGCCGCCCATCACCAGCGCGCTGCCGGCCAGCTGCACGCCGCTGATGGGCTCGCCCAGCAACCAGAAGCCCAGCAACAGCGTCGACACCGGGCCGACCATGCCGGCCTGCGACGCCATCGGCGCGCCGATGCGCGACACCGCCACCATGGTCAGCGATACCGGCAGCACGGTGCAGAACACCGCATTGATGAGTGACAGCCACATCACCGGCGCGGGCTGCGCCAGTTCCGCCACCGGCCGGCCCAGCGCCAGGTACTGGATCACGCAGCAGGCGGTCGAGACGCACATGGCATACGCCACCAGCCGCAGCGAGCCGATGCGCCGCACCAGCTCGCCGCTCAGGATCAGGTAGATACCATAGGTCATGGCACTGGCCAGCACCAGCGCCCCGCCCAGCCACACCTGGCCGCCGCTGACATCGAGGTCGTGCGCGAACACCAGCACGATGCCGGCATAGGCCAGCAGCAGCGACACCCATTGGCGTTTGGCGATCGGCCGGCGGAACACCAGCGCCGTGGTCAGCAGCACGAACGACGGCGTCAGGAACAGGATCAGCCGCTCCAGCCCGGCGGTGATGTATTGCAGGCCGATGAAATCGAGGAAGCTCGACAGGTAGTAGCCGATAAAGCCGAGAAACACCACGCGGCCCCGGTCCGCCCACGACAGCGGCGCCAGCCGGCGCGACTGCCACCAGCCGATCGCCATGAACAGCGGCACCGCGAACAGCATGCGCAGCGTGATCACCATCACGGCATCGACGTGGTAGCGGTACATCAGCTTGGCGACAATCGCCTTGGCGGAAAACAGCACCGCGCCGACGGCGGCGATGACAAGCCCAGAGCGCTGCGGCGACGGCAGCGCGGCAGGTACGGCGAGAGACTTCTGGGAGGCGGGCACGGGGAATACGAGGGAAAGCGGACCGGCACGGCGGCCCCGCGAAACGACCCGACGATTGTATTCGAAAAGACGCAAGGGCATCGGGCGTCGCTCCGGCGGCCCAGGGGCACCTTCCGGCCACCTTCGCGCCACCTTCCTCGGTATACTCTGCGTCACCTTACCCACTGCACCAGGCTCGTGCCCCAGCCCTCCGACACGCCTTCCGGCAAGACCGCCAGCGACTATGACTTCACCGAGCAGGTGGGCCACCTGCTGCGGCGCGCTTACCAGCGCCATGTGGCGATCTTCCAGCAGACCATCCCGGATTCACAGCTGACCGCGGCGCAGTTCGTGGTGCTGTGCGCGGTCAGGGACCGCCAGCCGTGCTCGATGAACGAGGTGGTGCGGGCGACCGCGATCGACCAGGCCACCGTGCGGGGCATTATCGATCGCCTGAAGTCGCGCAAGCTGATTGCGGTGTCGCACGATCCCAACGACCGGCGCAAGGTGGTGGTGACGGTCACGCCCGACGGGCTGGCACTGATCGATGAGACCGTGCCGTTCGCGAAGGATATCTCGGAGCAGACCTTTGGCAGCCTGAACCCGGCCGAGCGCGTGGCAGTGACTTACCTGCTGCGCAAGATGAGCGAGATCGACGAGGGAAATGGCGGCGCCTGAGCCGGCGCCGCTTTAAGCCGGGGGTCGCCTCAGCGAGCCTGCAGCGCCGCCAGCACTGTCTCAGGCACGAACGGCGGCCGCCTCAGCCGCACCCCCAACGCATCGAACAAGGCATTGGCGATCGCCGGCGCGCCCGGCAGCGAGGCCGATTCGCCCGCGCCCAGCGGCGGCTCGGACTGGCGCGGCATCAGCACCACGTCTATCGGCGGGATTTCCGGGAAGGTCAGCAGCGGATAGCTGCCCCACTCGCGGCTGGCAACACCGTCGGCATCGAAGCGCACCTGTTCCTTCAGCACGCGGCTGAGCGTCTGCACCACGTTGCCGTGGATCTGGTGGCGCACGCCGTCGGGGTTGACCATCATGCCGGTATCCTGCCCCACCACCACTTTTTCGATGGTGATGCGGCCGGTGGCGGCGTCTACCGCCAGATCCACCACCCATGCGGCCCAGGCCGCGCCAAATCCCGGGAAACGGCTGTGGATATAGCGGGCGTAGGCCACGCCCCGGCCGTGCAGCCGGCCATCGGCATCCGCCGCGCCGCGCGATCCGGCCGCGCCCCGCTGCCAGCCGGCCGCTTCGGCCACGGCATGCAGCAGCGCCGCGGCCCGTTCATCGGGCAAGTGCCGCAGCCGGAAATCCACGGGATCCACACCCGCCTCGGCCGCCAGTTCGTCGATCACGCACTCATGCGCAAACGTATTAGGCAGCGCCGACACGCCACGCAGCCATGAAGCGCGCACGATCGCGGGCGTGTCGTCACAGCCGATCCGGCGCGCGCCATAGGCATACGGCGGCACGGCGGTGCGATCGCCCATCTCCAGCGTGCGCGGCGCATTGGGCACGGCACCGGTCAGTACCAGCGCCAGCGTGGGCGCATCGTTGGACGGGTAGCGGCTGGTGAAGTCATAGGCAAGCAGCGCGCCGTCCGGCCCCACCGTCGCACTGACGTCCATCAGCTGGGCCGCGCCCTTGGGCTCCCACAGGTGCTCCTGCTCGCGCGACAGCTGCACGCGCACGGGGCGCCCGACCGCACGCGACAACAGCGCGGCATCGGCGCACACATCGTCGGCGCAGTTGCGCCCGTAGCAGCCGGCGGCTTCCATGCGCACGATCTCGATGCGGTCCTCGCCCAGCCCGCACAGCTTTGCCAGGTCGATACGCAGCACATGCGGGTTCTGCGTGCCGGACCAGACCGTCAGGCCATCGTCATGCCAGTCGGCCACGGCGCATGACGGGCCGATGGAGCCATGCATCTGGTATGGCCACACGTAGCGCCGCTGCAAGGCCGTGCCGATGCCGCTTGCCGGCAGCCCGCCTTCGCACAGCAGCTCGCGCCGCGTGGCCGGGTTGGCGCGCAGCGCGGGCTCGGGATCGTCCAGCGCGGGCAGCGGCGGCACCGGCTTCCAGCGCACGCGCAGCCGGCGCGCGGCCAGCACCGCGTACTCCTCGCGCTCGGCCACCACGCCGACAAAGTCGCCCTGCACCACCACATCGACCAGTCCCGGCACGTCCCGCACGGCGTCGCGGTCGACTTCCAGCAGGCTGTTGCCGACAAAGCCGCCGCTGTCGCGCCCCGCATACGGCGGGCGCACCACGCGGCCGTGCAGCATGCCGGCCACGCGCACGTCGTGGACAAAGGTCAGCGCGCCGCGCGCCTTGTCGGGGATATCGACGCGGCCGGCCGCGCGGCCGACGATGCGGTAGGACTCGACCGGCTTGGTCGGGATGTCGTCTGCGAGCGGCAACTCCACGTGCTCGCCGGCAACCAGCGCGCCGTAGCCGATGCTGGCCTGCGTGCCGGGAACGCGGAAGACGCCGTCCTCTGCCTCTAGCCCGCCGGCCTCGACGCCCAGCTGCTGCGCGGCACGCGCCTGCAGCCACGCACGCGCCTGGGCCGCGGCGCGGCGCAGTGGCAGCGCCGAGATCTGGATCGATGCGCTGGCAATCGTGGGGCCCTGGTTCGGGGTGGCTTCGGTATGGCCCAGCACCATGCGCACGTGCCCGAGCGGCACATCGAGTTCTTCGGCCACGATCTGCGCCAGCGCCGTGCGGATGCCGGTGCCCAGGTCGACGTGGCCGTTGAAGGCCAGCACCTCGCCGCTGTCACGCACGGCGACGAAGATGTCCGGCAGCGCCGGCACGTAATCCGACGCCGCGCCGGGCTGGCCGGGCGCCGGCCGCGCCGCCGCCTGCGGGGCGCGCGTCACCAGCAGCACGCCGGTCGCCTGCAGCAGCGCCAGCCGCAGCGTGCGCGGCGTGGCGGCGTCGGCCTGTGCCGCGGGTTGCAGGTTGGTTGCCGTCATCGTTCTTCCATCTCCTTCACCGGCTGTGGCCCGGGGCGCCGCTATACTGCAAGCCAACAGTGAAACAGTTCAACCATCGACCATGACGATCACGACCGTGCCCAAGCCTGCGCTGAAGCCAACCGCGAAGCGGGCGCCAGCGGGCACGCGGGCCAGGCAAGCGCAGGACAGCCGCGACCGCATCCTGAAGGCTGCCATCAAGGTCTTCGCCCAGCGCGGCTACGACGGCGGCCGCGTCGAGCGCATCTCGTCGCTGGCCAAGACCTACGACCGGATGATCTATTACTACTTCGGCAGCAAGGAAAAGCTGTTTGTCGAAGTGCTCGAGACCATCTACCTGCAGCTCAATGAAGCCGAGCAGAAGCTGGAGCATGACCTCGACGCCGCCGACCCCGTGCGTGCGCTGTCGCAGCTGATCGACTTCGTCTGGCAGTACTACCTGGACCATCCGGAGTTCGTCGCCATCCTGACCAGCGAGAACATGAGCCAGGGCAAGCACGCGAAAAAGTCGGAGCGGCTGCGCGAGATCTCCAGCTACGCGCTGTCGGTGCTCGACGGCATCCTCGCGCGCGGCAAGGCCGCCGGGCTGTTCCGTCCGGACGCGGGCGCGCGCGACGTCTATATGGTGATCGCTTCGCTTGGCTACTTCTACAACTCCAACCATCATACGCTCAGCGCCTTCCTGGGCGAACCCATGATGAGCCCGCCCGCGGTGGCGCACTGGCGCGATGTGATGCAGCAGACGGTGCTGCGCGCGGTGGCCGTGCCCGGCGCGGTGCCGGATGCGGACATGGCGCCGCCGGCCGCGCCGCGCAAGGCGGCACGCGGCAGGCGCGCTGCGGCAGGCTGACGCCAGGCCCGGCCGCATCGCCAGGCCTCAGGCCGCGGCGCGCACGCCGGCAACCTGCGCCAGCGCCTCGTCGCGCGTCAGCACCGTCGCGTACTTCTGCGCCATGTCGAACAGGTTGGCGTCGTGCGGGCCCAGCGCACGGTCGCCCACGCAATCCGACACCACCAGCGGGCGAAAGCCCAGCGACATCGCGTCAACCACGCTGGCGCGCACGCAGCCGCTGGTGACGCAACCCGCCACCAGCAGCGTCTGTACGCCGCGCTGCGTCAGCCACGCCGCCAGCGAGGTACCGAAGAACGCCGACGGCACCGTCTTGCGCACCACCAGTTCGCCCGGTGCGGGCGCCAGTTCCGGCACGATCTGGCTGTTGTGGCCATCCTCCTTCAGCGTGAGCATGCCCGGCACCTTCAGCGTGAAGATGTTGTGGTCGCTGTCGTCGTCGGCGAACACGATGCGGCTGTGCGCCACCGGCCAGCCGTGCTCGCGCGCGGCGCGCAGCAGCGGCTGCGTAGTGCGGATCGCCTCGGGGATATTGCCGCCGCCGAACACCGCCGGATCGGCAAAGCCGTTGACGAAGTCGATGATCAGCAGGCCGTACGGCGCTCGCAGTTCCATGGCTGCGCCAAAGCCCTGGCGCTGGTAAGTCTGCACGGCGTCATCCATGGCGCGCGTCCTTGTAGAGAGAAGCGGCCGGCGCGTGGTGGCCGTCCATCACCTTGCCGCGCACCACCACGGGCTCGCCATCCAGGCTGACGGTGCAGTGGCGCACCGGGATATCGATATGGCAGGCGGTGGTACGGCTGCCGCCGGCTTCGTTGTTGGGGCCGAACGAACACAGGAAGTTGCCCTCGTAGGCGCGCGCGTCCATGCCGATGGTGGCCTCGCGATCGTACATCGCCAGCGCCGACCAGCTGGCGCGCGGCTGCAGGCCCCAGCCGATATGCGACATGGCATAGGCCTCGGGGTCGTTGAACGACGCCATGTAGTCGGCCAGCAGCTCGGCATCGAGCCCGCCTTCGATGCGGCGCACGTAGCCAGCCTCGACCGTGATGCGGATCGGCGCCTGGATATAGGACTTCATCGGCAGCAGGATATCGCCCCGATCTAGCACGATGGTGCCGTTGGTACCGCCTTCGTCCGGCCAGGTCAGCACGAAACCGCTCGGCCAGTGGTCCCAGCGGCCGGGCTCGTCGACAAAGCCGTACTCGCTGATCGCGGGGAACTCGCCCAGGCGGCAGCGCAGGTCCATGCCGGCGTCGGACACGATATGCATCTCGCGCGCCTTGCCCAGCCGCGCGGTCGCGGCCTTGACGCGGGCGCGGTCGGCTTCGGTCGGCACCAGCCGCGCCAGCACTTCGGGCGGCTCCACCGCCAGCAGGATCTTCGTGCCTTGCGCCAGGATCTCGTGCTGCTCGGGCGAGAACAGCAGCGTCATCAGGTCCAGCACCAGGTCGCTGGCCTTGAGCGCGGCAATGGCGGCCGGGTTGCCGGTCAGCGGCGTGGTGCCCAGATAGGCCAGCGCGTCACGGCTCAGCGCTTTCTCGCCATTGACCGGCGGCAGGTCGAGCCGGTTGACGATGGCCCCCATCGATGCCGCCGCCACCATCGCGGTGCGCAGCGTCTGCGGATGCGTGGCGGCGCCGGTCAGCACGGTGACGGTCTGTCCCGGCTCCAGCTTCGACAGCGTCAGCACCTGCTTCCACGCCGCGGTCAGGTCGTAATCGCTTACGGGCATGTTCGCTCCATTATCAGTTCAGCGCCGCACCGAGGAAGTCGCCAAAGGCGCGGTAGAAGCCGGCCTCGTCGTCCCACGGGATCATGTGGCCGGCATTGGCGACATGCGCAACCAGCAGTGCGGGCAGCAGTGCGGGCAGCAGCTTGCGCATCTCCTGCACGTCGTGGTCCCGGATCACGTCGCCACGGCCCGCGGTCATCAGCAGGGCCGGCACGGCGACGTGCGGCAGGTCGGCGTGGATGTCGTCCTCGTGGAAGCCATTGAAGCTGGCCAGGATCGCGCGCTCGTCGCACGTATGCAGCCATTGCGCGCGCAGGCGCAGCTGGTCCTCGGTCCAGGTCGGGCAGAAGCGGCGCATGCCTTCCACGTCGATGCCCTGCTGCGCCAGCCGGATCGAATCGATGTACCACGGCAGCTGCGACGGATACGGGCGGCGGCCGGGGCCCGACACCGGCGGATCGACCAGCACCAGGCGCGTCAGGCCTGCCGGATTGCCGCGCGCGGCGCGGATGCCGATGCGCGCGCCCATCGAATGGCCGACGATGGCGTAGCGCTGCAGCCCGAGCGCCTGTGCCAACGCAACCACGTCGGCAGCCTGCGCATCGAGGCTGTAGTCCAGCTCCGCGCCGGCCTGCGACAGGCCGCGGCCGCGCACGTCGAGCACATAGGTATCGAACTGCCGCCCGAACTGCTCGCCGACAAAGCCCCAGGTCACCGCCGGGCTGGTGATGCCCGGCACGATGATGACGGCATCGCGCTGCGCACGCGCGCCGCCCTGGCCGCCATAGCGCAGGTAGTGCTGGCGGATGCCGTTGGCGTGCACGTTGGCGCCGTAGAGGAAGGTGCTGTCTGCCATGACCGCCTCCTTCAGTACGCGCCCGACAGCAGCGCGCCGGCGCCCGGCACCACCGGCTCCAGCCCGAGCCGCTTGAGCAGCGCGTAGGTGGTGGCGACGGCGGCGGTGACGACGGGCTTGCCGGTCATTGCCTCGACCTTGGCCACGGCCGGCAGCGACGGCATCTGCACGCATGCCGACAGCACGATGACATCGGCGTCGGCCGTGTTCATCTGCGCGACGATCTCCGGCAGCCGCGCCGGGTCATGGCGCCCGACTTCGAGGTTGTCGGGGATCTCCAGCGCGCGGTAGTCGACCACCTCGTAGCCTTCGTTGCGGATGTAGTCGACCACCAGTTCGGTCAGCGGCTTCATATAGGGTGCCACCACGGCAATGCGCTTCGCGCCCATCACCTTGAGCGCATCGACCAGCGCGCCGGCGCTGGTGATCACCGGCGCGTCGCCGCCGTTCTCGGCGGTGTGCGCCTGCAGGCGCTGCTCGGACACGCGGTGGTAGCCGTGGCCCATGGCCATGATCGCCACCAGGCAGGCGTAGCCAAGCACATCGACGCGGGCGTCGCTCAGTTCCACCGCGCAGCGGTCGGATTCGGCGTCCATGGCCGCCAGCTCTTCCTTGACCACCTTCTTCATCCGCATCCGGCTTGAGTGGAAGGTGAAGCGTTCCGGGCGCACCAGCTGGCGCGCGGCCAGCATCGCCGGGATCTCGGTTTCCATGGTGGTGTTGGAGCTCGGCACGATCTGGCCGATTCGGAAAACTTTCTGCACTGTCGACTCCGTATCTGTTTGTCTGTCTACCCGCCTGCCTCGGCCTGGCGGCCCTGCATGCTGCGATTGATTGTAGTGTACACACTTTATCTAGGCAAACAGAATCTGCGGCCTGCGCGACTCACTGGTTCAGTGCATGCTTAATTAACCAATCCCTGTTTTTGCGCATATTTTCACCGATACAGCGCGATGTGTGACCGTCGTCACGTGATCACTAGGGTTTTCCATAGGTTCATCATTTTCTTCTTTTACTTTGACATTTTGAGTGTGTACACTCGTTTTCAACGGTCGGCCGAGTGGCCGCCCCAGCCCCCATCGACCTTGTGTCATTGCCAGGAGAAATAACGTGCAAGGCAAACCGCGAATCGCAGTTGTCGGCGCCGGACTCGGAGGGACGGCCGCGGCCGCCCTGCTGCAGCGTGCCGGCTTCCAAGTCAGGCTGTATGAGCAGGCACCGGCGTTCTCGCGCCTGGGTGCGGGTATCCACGTAGGCCCCAACGTGATGAAGATCATGCGGCGCATCGGCATCGAGGACGCGCTCAACGACATGGGCTGCCACCCCGACTACTGGTACAGCCGCGACGGCCTGACCGGCGAGGTGATCGCGCAGATCCCGCTGGGCGACTACGCGCTGCGCCACTACGGCGCCAGCTACCTGACCGTGCATCGCGGCGACTTCCACAAGCTGCTGACCGACGCCGTGGCGCCCGGCACGCTGTTCTTCAACAAGAAGCTGGAAAGCGTCACCGACCAGGGCGACGTGGTGCAACTGCGCTTCACCGACGGCACGGTCGACGAGGCCGATATCGTGATCGGCGCGGACGGCGTCAACTCGCGCATCCGCGAGACCCTGCTGGGCGCCGAGCCGCCCAAGTACACCGGCTACGTGGCGCACCGCGCGGTATTCCCCATCTCGCGCGTCAAGGGCTTCACGCATGAGCGCTGCACCAAGTGGTGGACCGACGACCGCCACATGATGGTCTACTTCGATACCAGCAAGCTTGACGAGATCTACTACGTCACCGGCGTGCCCGAGCCCGACTGGGACATGAGCAAGAGCTGGGTGCCGAGCAGCATCGAGGAAATGCGCGCCGCCTTCGACGGCTGGCACGAGGGCGTGCAGTCGCTGATCGAAGGCACCGTCGAAGTGACCAAGTGGCCGCTGCTCGAGCGCGACCCGCTGCCGCTGTGGAGCCGGGGCCGCCTGGTGCTGCTCGGCGACGCCTGCCACCCGATGAAGCCGCATATGGCACAGGGCGCCGCGATGGCGATCGAGGATGCCGCCATGCTCACGCGCTGCTTCACTGAAACCGGCGTGGAGGACTTCGCCTCGGCCTTCGCGCTGTATGAGGCGAACCGCAACGAGCGCGCCAGCAAGGTCCAGCTGGTCTCGCACAACAACACCTGGCTGCGCAGCAACGAGAACCCCGACTGGTGTTTCGGCTACGATGTGTTCAACGTGCCGCTGGTGTCGGCCGGGAGCACGCCGCTGTCCGCGGCGGCCTGATCGCCTGACCGACCCTGCCCGCCGCAGCCCCTCACCGAAGGGGCGCGGCGCCGCGATGCGTGATGTTCAACCCGCCCCCAGCCCCCGATGAACACGCCCCGCCCCCTGAAGCTGCAAGTCAACCGCGCCGAGCACACGCTGAGCGTGGCCCCTGACACGCCGCTGCTCTACATCCTGCGCAACGACCTGTGCTGCAACGGGCCCAAGTACGGCTGCGGCCTGGGGCAATGCGGCGCCTGCACGGTGCTGGTGGACGGCATGGCGGCGCGCGCGTGCGTGCTGCCGGTCAGGGCTGTGGTGGGGCACACCGTTACCACGCTGGAAGGACTGGGCACCGCCGCACAGCCAGACCCGGTGCAGCAGGCCTTTATCGACGAGCAGGCCGCGCAATGCGGCTATTGCCTGAACGGCATGATCATGACCACCAAGGCGCTGCTCGCGCAGAACCCCGATCCCGACGAGGCCCAGATCCGCGAGGCGCTGCGCTTCAACCTGTGCCGCTGTGGCACCCACGTGGAAATCGTGCGCGCGGTGCAGCGCGCCGCGGTACTGCAACGGCAGGCCGCCGAGGGAGCGGCATCGTGAAGGAAGGCGTCGTCCCGCAGACCGTCCCCGCCGGCGCCATCGCGGGCAGCATGCCGCCGCCCGCCGCCGACTGCCTGGTGGCCCAGGTGCAGACACCGCCCGGCCTGCGCTGGATCGATGGCAAGCCGCTGGCGGCGCGCCTGCTGGGCGCCGACCGCGAAGCCGCGCTGGCGCTGCCGGGCGTGCGCGCGGTCGTCATCCGCAACAACTTTGCCGGCGTGGCGGCGGATTCGACCGCACACGCTGCCAGCGCATGCCGTGTGCTGCAGGTACGCTGGTCCGCCCCGCCCCGCGCGGACGACGCGCCGGTAGCGCGCCGCGCACTGGCTCGGCGCGGCAACGCCAATGCCGTGCTGGCCAGCGCCGATGCGCGTCAGACGCAGCACTACCAGTGGCCACTGGCCGGCACCCGCAGCGCGGTGTATTGCACTGCGGTCGCCGACTGGCGCGACGGCAGGCTGACCGTGTGGCTGCCGAGCACACGCCCCGGCGCGCTGCGCGCCGAGCTTGCCGCGCTGCTGGGCATTGCACCGCAACAGGTGGCGCTGGTCGGCTGGCAGGCACCCGACGACAGCGCGGATCCCGCGCTGCTCGCGCCGCACGCCGCCGCCGACGCTGCGCTGATGGCCCATGCCACCGGACTGCCCGTGATGCGCCGGCTCTGTGCCGCCGACGTGGGCCTTGCCGATGCCGCGCTCGATGTAGGCGTCGACACCGCGCGGGCCGGTGCCGCCATCGACGCCTACGCCGCAACGCTGGCAGGCACCGCTGCCCCGGCCGTGCCGCTGGCGCTGTGGCTCACGCATACGGCATCGCCGGTGGCGGACGGCATCGATGCCGGCCACGCAAGCGATGCCGCCATGCCGCCGTATCGCATCCCGCATGTCGAACTGGCTGCGGCAGGCAACGCCGCCGCATTCGATGCCGCGCCGCTGCCGACCGCCCGGGCACAGGTGTTCGCGCGGGAATCCCATCTCGACGAGCTTGCCGCCGCCTCCGGCACCGACCCGGTCGCACTGCGGCTGGCGCATCTCGACGATGCGCGCGGCACGGCACTGGTGCGGCAAGTGGCCGAGCGCGCGGGCTGGACGCCGGCTGCGCCGCGCGCCAACACAGGTGCCGGCAATGTGCAGCGCGGCCGGGGCTTTGCCTATGCCCATACCATCGACCACGACGCGGGCCAGAGCTGGTCCGCATGGGTGGCCGAGGTCGAAGTCGACGGCACCACCGGCGAGCTGGCGGTCACACGCGTGACCGTGGGGCATGACAGCGAATCGCTGCCTCGTCCGCAAGTCGCGCCAGCCACGCGCTCGCTGGAGCAGGCCGTGGCCGATGCCGCGCTGCAGCTGACGTCGGCCACGTCGATTTTCGACACCTGGCCGTCCGAGGCACAACCTGCCAGCCAGACGCTGCCAGCCGTGCCAGGCAACGTGCTGCCGGAAATCCGCCTGGCCGGCGCGCTGGCCACCCATGACACGCTGGCAGCGGGGCCGACCGACACCCTGCCCGCCGCCGCGGCCGTGGCCAATGCCATCTACGACGCCACCGGCGTGCGCCTGCGCACCCCGCCCTTCAGCGCCGATCGCATCCGCCTGGCGCTGGACGAGTCGAAGCCCGGCAACCAGCGCAAGAAGCGCGGCTGGATCGCCGCTGCCGCTGCTGCCGCGGCAGGCGTGTGCGCCACGCTGCTGCCGTGGCGCGCACCGATCGCACCGGTGGCGCCGCCCGAGACCGGCTTCTATTCCGCCGCCACGCTCGAACGCGGCCGGCTGGTGGCCGCCGCGGGCGACTGTGCGGTATGCCATACCGCGCCGGGCGGCGTGAAGAACGCCGGCGGCCTGGCGCTGGAGACGCCCTTCGGCACGGTCTACAGCACCAACATCACGCCCGATGCGCAGACCGGCATCGGCAATTGGTCCTTCGCCGCGTTCGACCGCGCCATGCGCGAGGGCATCCACCGCGACGGGCGGCGCTTGTATCCCGCGTTCCCGTACACCGCATTCGCGAAGATCAGCGATGGCGACATGCAGGCGCTGTATGGCTACCTGATGTCGGCGGAGCCGGTGAAATCCGAGGCGCCGCGGACGCAGCTCGCGTTCCCCTTCAACATGCGCCCGCTGCTGGCCGGCTGGAACCTGCTGTTCCATCGCAATGAACGCTTCACGCCGGACCCGTCGCGCTCGGCGCAATGGAATCGCGGCGCCTACCTGGCCGAAGGGCTGGGCCACTGCAGCGCCTGCCATTCGCCGCGCAACGCGCTCGGTGGCGAGCAAGGCGGCCGCCAGTACCTGAGCGGCGGCAGCGCCGAAGGCTGGGAGGCGCCGGCGCTGAGCGCGCTGTCGCATGCGCCGGTGCCCTGGACCGAAGCGGCGCTGTTCACCTACCTGCGCGGCGGCTACGCGCCGCACCATGGCGCCGCGGCAGGGCCGATGGCACCGGTGGTCGAAGAGCTGGCGCAACTGCCTGAAGCCGACGTGCGCGCGATCGCGCACTACGTGGCCTCGTTCGGCACGCCACCGCCCGCGCCGACAGTCCTGGCCGCACAGGCAGCGCAGATCGAGCAACGCAGCGCGCAGGCCGCGCGCACGCTGGGCGGCCCCGGCGAACGCCTGTACCAGAGCGCCTGCGCGGTCTGCCACCAGGCGGACCAGGGCATCGCCCAGTTCGGCGTCAAGCCTTCGCTCGCGCTCAATACGAACCTGCACAGCAAGCTGCCGGACAATGTGATCCAGGTGCTGCTGCAAGGCATGCCGGCGCCGCCCAACAGTGAACTGGGTGCCATGCCGGCCTATGCCGACACGCTCGACGACCAGCAGATCGCGCAGCTGGCGCAGTACCTGCGCGCGCGCTTTGCGCCCGACAAAGCCGCCTGGCAGGACCTGGAGACCACCGTCGCACGCTTGCGCGCGATGCCTGCCCACCAGAACTAACGCAAACCCGCGGGGCCGGCTCGCCGCGCCCTCCGGATCCACGCTGACCGCACATAAGCCGTGCCTGGCAAGGCGCTTCGCCACCGGGCAGGGAGACGTGCACCCCCACGCCGGCGCCAGGCGCGCCACGCGCGGGAAAACCCCGAGGAGGGAAAACGCAATTCGGCCTTGCCCGCCAGTTTCATGTAGCTTACGCTGAACGATCATGTAGTGCGCACTACATGAGTGCCGCATGGCACGCAGCGGTGCCTCCCCGCACAAGGACGGCGCGCCGCAAACGGCGGACGAGACAACAAAACCAGAAGATTGGCCCTTTACATCACCGGAAGCGCTGGCCCGGGGCTTGCATAGTCCACCGCAGCGCCGACCGGGAGACCGGGCCTGGACCAACCAAGGGTAGACAACCAGGAGTGACTATGTCGTATCAGTACCAAGCAGGTGTTGCGAGCGTGCTACCGGGTCAGTTCTAGTCTCGCCAGATTGGAGTAGTCACCACGTTTCGTTGCAAGGCGGTGCGATGGCATCGCGCATCGGTCAGTACCGTCTGGCCCTGCTTCGATAAACGTGTGCGCCCGAGTTCAAGAACCAGCCTATAAAGACAGGTAGACAACATGTCGTCATCAATTTCATCCATGGCAACATCGACAATCCCGGAAGCAACGCTAGGCTCGGCCCCGCAGCCCAGCGCGCGGGCAGCGTCGTCGCAAACCATCACGATCGAGCAAGGTATCCGCGCCGCCGGCGTCGGCCGCTTCCAGTATCGGCTCTTTGTCATATTCGGCCTGGTCTGGCTCGCTGACGCGATGCAGGTTCTGTCGATCGGATTCACCGCGCCGTCGATCGCGGCGACATTCGGCATTCCCGTACCGGCGGCCTTGCAGACCGGGACCATGTTCTTTGTCGGCATGCTGATCGGCGCGTTCGTGTTCGGCCGGCTTGCAGACCGGATCGGCCGCCGGCCGGTGCTGATGATCGCGGTGGTCATCGACGCCATCTGCGGTGTCGCTTCCGCTTTCGCACCGGACTTCCAGTGGCTGCTGTTGCTGCGCTTCCTGACCGGCATCGGCGTCGGCGGCACCCTGCCGGTCGACTACACCATGATGGCCGAGTTCCTGCCGTCGGACCGGCGCGGCCGCTGGCTGGTCCTGCTGGAGTCGTTCTGGGCCGTCGGCACGATCCTGCTCGCCATTCTTGCGCTGATCGCCGTGTCGCGAGGCGATGGTGCCTGGCGGCTGATCTTCCTCGTCACGGGCGTCCCCGCCCTGGTCGGCGTGGTCTTCCGGTTCTTTGTTCCCGAGTCTCCGCTCTACCTGAATAAATCGGGACGCTCGGCCGAGGCGCGCGCGGTGCTTCAGCGTGTCGCCACCGCCAATCGCGTTGCCGTGGAAATTGGCCACCTGGAGCCGCAGCAGATGGAGCGCAAGTCGGTCTTTGCGCTGTTCGAGGCCGGATGCCGGCGCCGCACCATCTGCCTGCTGGCCGCCTGGGCATTGATCTCGATCGCCTACTACGGCGTCTTCGTTTATCTGCCGGTGAAGCTGGCTGGACAGGGCTTTGGCTTCATGCGTGGCCAGGTCTTCCTGATCCTGCTCGCGCTGGTCCAGCTGCCCGGGTTCGCGCTGGCCGCGCACGGCGTCGAGCGCTGGGGCCGCAAGCCGACCCTGATCGGCTTCCTGCTGCTTAGCGCGGCAGGCTGCATGCTCTACAGCCTGGGCCAGTCCACTGCGCTGGTGGTCGGCTCGACCCTGCTGATGAGCTTCTCGCTGCTCGGTACCTGGGGCGCTCTCTATGCCTTCACGCCTGAGGTGTATCCGACGGATCTGCGGGCCAGCGGGATGGGCACTGCCGGTGCGATGGCACGCTTTGGTGGCCTCTTCGCGCCTTCCATCATTGCACCGATCATGGCCAGCCAGTTCACCCTGGCCCTGGCGCTGCTTTCGTCATTTCTTGCCGTGGCGGCGATCGCCATCTTCATGGTGGATATCGAGTCGAAGAACCGCGCGCTGGACTAGAGCACAGCACCATCGAGTCCGTCGGCGGTCCCAGCAGTCGGGGGGCCCGCCGATGGCGCTGGCCTGGTGGGTTTCGCAGGGCCACAGGCAGGGCGGCCGGCTTCCATTACAATCCGGCTGCAACGGCGCGGCGCGCTGGTCCACCCGACCTCGCCGCCCGCCTCACCCGCTTGTCCCTATCCCGCCGAGCTCTCGCCGCCAGCCATGAAACAAGATCCGCGCTTTCCCAACCTGTTCATCCTCGACCACCCGCTGATCCAGCACAAGCTTTCGCACATGCGCGACAAGGAAACGTCGACGCGCACCTTCCGCGAACTGCTGCGCGAGATCACGCTGCTGATGGGCTACGAGATCACCCGCAACCTGCCCCTGACCACGCGCCGCATCGAAACGCCGCTGGTGGAGCTGGACGCCCCGGTGATCGCCGGCAAGAAGCTGACCATCGTGCCGGTGCTGCGCGCGGGCGTGGGCATGAGCGACGGCCTGGTCGAGCTGATCCCGTCGGCGCGCATCGGCCATATCGGCGTGTACCGCGACGAGCAGCACCGCCCGGTGGAATACCTGGTGCGCCTGCCCGCGCTGGAAGACCGCAGCTTCATCCTGTGCGATCCGATGGTGGCCACGGGCTATTCCGCCGCGCACGCGGTGGAAGTGCTCAAGCGCCGTGGCGTCAAGGACGAGGCCATCACCTTCGTCGCGCTGGTGGCGGCCCCGGAGGGCGTGGAAGTGTTCCAGAAGGCGCATCCGGGCGTGAAGCTGTTTGTCGCCTCGCTGGACAGCCACCTGGACGGCGATGCCTATATCGTGCCAGGCCTGGGCGATGCGGGTGACCGGCTGTTCGGCACCAAGAACTGAGTCCCGGGCCTTGCGCGGGCTTGACCGGCCTCAATAGGCCGCGCGCCGTGGCTCCCTACACTGACGGCAGGCGCTGGCGGTTCTCCGCCGGCACATGCCGTCAACTCACAGGGAGCCAACCATGGAAGCCATCAAGATTCTGTTCAGCACCAGCACCGGCCTGATGAGCCTGGGCGTGATCGTCTTCATCATCGGCATGGGCTGGTTCTTCGCGCGCTTGTTCGCGCGCAAGATGCGCGAGGACGCGGCGGCCGCCAAGGCGCAGCAACCGGTGCAGCGCCGCTAAAAAAAAAAGCCGCATCGCGCGGCCCTTTCTGTCAATCCGGGTCTTTTACTTCTTCTTGCCCAGCAGGCTCCCCAGCACCCCGCGAATCAGCTCGCGGCCGACCTGCGAGCCCACCGTGCGCGCGGCCGACTTGGCCATCGATTCCAGGATCGAATCGCCGCGGCCGGTCTTGCCGGTGCCCTTGGTCAGCGTGCCGAGGATCTCGCCAGCCGTTCCCAGCCAGCCGCTGCCCTGCTCACCCGCGGGCTGCCCCGCCGGCGCGCTGCCAGCGCCCTTGCCATTGCCGCCCGCCGCCGCATTGCCGCGCAGCTTTTCATAGGCGGATTCGCGGTCAATGGTCTTCTCATAGGTGCCCGCCACCAGCGAGTTGGCGATCAGCTGCTTGCGCTCGTCTTCCGTGGCCGGCCCGATGCGGCTGCCCGGTGCCAGCACCCAGGCGCGCTCGGTCACGCAGGGCGTGCCCTTGGCGTCGAGGCACGACACCAGCGCCTCGCCCACGCCCAGTTCGCCGATGGCGGTTTCCAGGTCCAGCTTTGGGTTGGCGCGCATGGTGGTGGCCGCCACCTTGACCGCCTTCTGGTCGCGCGGGGTAAACGCGCGCAGCGCATGCTGCACGCGGTTGCCCAGCTGGCCCAGCACGGTGTCGGGGATATCGACTGGGTTCTGCGTGACGAAGTACACGCCCACGCCCTTGGAGCGCACCAGCCGCACCACCTGCTCGATCTTGTCGAGCAGCGCCTTGGGCGCATCGTTGAAGAGCAGGTGGGCCTCGTCGAAGAAGAACACTAGCTTGGGCTTGTCCAGGTCGCCGGCCTCGGGCAGCTTCTCGAACAGTTCGGACAGCATCCACAGCAGGAAGGTGGCGTACAGCCGTGGCGCGTTCATCAGCTTGTCGGCAGCCAGGATATTGACCACGCCCTGGCCCTGCTCGGTCTGGATGAAGTCTTCCAGGTTCAGCATCGGCTCGCCGAAGAACACGTCCGCGCCCTGCGATTCCAGGGCGATCAGCCCGCGCTGGATCGCGCCGATCGAGGCGGCCGAGATATTGCCGTATTCGGTGGTGAACTGCGCGGCGTTGTCCCCCACGTATTGCAGCATCGCGCGCAGGTCCTTGGCATCGAGCAGCAAGAGGCCGTTGGCGTCGGCAATGCGGAACACCAGGTTCAACACGCCCTGCTGGGTGTCGTTCAGCTCCAGCATGCGCGACAGCAGCAGCGGGCCCATGTGCGAGACCGTGGCCCGCACCGGGTGGCCCTTTTCGCCGAAAACGTCCCACAGCGTGGTCGGGCACGCGCCCCATGCCGGCTCCGGCAGGTTCAGTTCGGCCAGGCGCTGCTTGAGCTTGTCGGACGGCTGGCCGGCCTGGGAAATGCCGGTGAGGTCACCTTTGACGTCCGCCATGAAGACCGGGACCCCCAGGCGCGAGAAACCCTGCGCCAGCGTCTGCAGCGTGACGGTCTTGCCGGTACCCGTGGCGCCGGTGATCAGCCCGTGCCGGTTGCCCATCTGCGGCAGCAGCACCAGTTCATGTTCGGCGTTCTTGGCGATGAGGATGGGGTCGGCCATGATATTCGTGGGTTCCGTATGCGTCTGGTGGGATCTGGCGGATCCGGGCGGCGCGGGCAGGCCCGCGTGATAAAATCCTGGGCTGATTATAGCCAGCCGCCAGGCATATCCGTCACCTGGCGCGCGCTGTCCGAGGGCTTTGCTGCCCCGGCCACGGCGCGCATGGCGACCCCGCACAACATCACCGCAGATCACCGCATTCCGCTTCGGAGAGAATCATGGCCGGTCACTCGAAATGGGCCAATATCAAACACAAGAAAGCCGCCGCTGACGCCAAGCGCGGCAAGATCTGGACCCGCCTGATCAAGGAAATCACCGTGGCCGCCAAGCTTGGCGGCGGTGATGTCGACTCCAACCCGCGCCTGCGCCTGTCGATCGACAAGGCCATGGACGCCAACATGCCCAAGGACAACATCCAGCGCGCGATCCAGCGCGGCGTGGGCGGCATGGAAGGCGCCAACTACGAAGAAATCCGCTACGAGGGCTACGGCCTGGCCGGCGCGGCGATCATCGTCGACTGCCTGACCGACAACCGCACCCGCACCGTGGCCGAAGTGCGCCATGCGTTCTCCAAGCACGGCGGCAACATGGGCAACGAGGGTTCGGTGGCGTTCATGTTCACCCACTGCGGCCAGTTCCTGTTTGCCCCCGGCACGCCCGAAGACAAGCTGATGGAAGCCGCGCTGGAAGCCGGCGCCGACGATGTCGTCACCAACGACGACGGCTCGATCGAAGTCACCTGCCCGCCCAACGATTTCCCGGCGGTCAAGGCTGCGCTGGAAGCCGCCGGCTTCAAGGCGGAAGTGGCCGACGTGGTGATGAAACCGCAGAACGAAGTCAGCTTCAGCGGCGACGACGCGGTCAAGATGCAGAAACTGCTCGACGCCCTGGAAAACCTGGACGACGTGCAGGAAGTCTTCACCAACGCAGTGATCGAAGACTAAAACAGAGTAACAAGCCCCCTCGGCGGCAGCCCGGCTCCACAGATCCAAGCTGCCGCTTTTTGCATGCGTTTCTTTTCTGGCAGTGGATCATGAAAGTATTGGTTGTCGGCTCGGGTGGACGTGAACACGCGTTGGCCTGGAAATTGGCCCAGTCCCCCAAGGTGCAGGTGGTGTATGTCGCGCCGGGCAACGGCGGGACCGCGCTCGACAAGCGCCTGCAGAATGTTCCGCTGACCGACCCCGAGGTCATCGCCGCCTTTGCCGAGCGCGAGGGCGTGGCCTTCACCGTGGTCGGCCCCGAGGCCCCGCTGGCCGCCGGCATCGTCGACATCTTCCGCGCCAAGGGCCTGCGCATCTTCGGGCCCACCCAGGCCGCCGCGCAGCTGGAATCGTCCAAGGACTTCGCCAAGGCGTTCATGCAGCGCCACGGCATCCCGACCGCCGCCTACCAGACCTTCTCCGACGCCACCCAGGCCCATGCCTATATCGATGCCCAGGGCGCGCCGATCGTGATCAAGGCCGACGGCCTGGCCGCGGGCAAGGGCGTGGTGGTGGCGATGTCGCTGGAAGAAGCGCACCAGGCGGTCGACATGATGCTGGCCGACAACAAGCTGGGCGACGCCGGCGCGCGCGTGGTGATCGAAGAGTTCCTGGATGGCGAGGAAGCCAGCTTCATCGTGCTGGTCGACGGCAAGAACGTGCTGGCGCTGGCCACCAGCCAGGACCACAAGCGCCTGCTGGATGCCGACGCCGGCCCCAACACCGGCGGCATGGGCGCGTATTCGCCCGCACCGGTGGTCACGCCCGCGCTGCATGCGCGCGCGCTGCGCGAGATCATCCTGCCGACCGTGCGCGGCATGGAAAAGGACGGCATCCCGTACACCGGCTTCCTGTATGCCGGCCTGATGATCGACAAGGACGGCAACCCCAAGACGCTGGAATTCAACTGCCGCATGGGCGACCCTGAAACCCAGCCGATCCTGGCGCGCCTGAAGACCGACCTGGTCGATGTGATGGAGCATGCCGTCAACGGCAAGCTCGACAGCATCGAGCTGGACTGGGACCGCCGCACCGCGCTGGGCGTGGTGATGGCCGCCTACGGCTACCCCGACAGCCCGCGCAAAGGCGATGCCATCACCGGCATCCCGGCGGAGACCGACGACAGCGTGACCTTCCACGCCGGCACCACGCTCAAGGACGGCACCCTGCTGACCTCGGGCGGGCGCGTGCTGTGCGTGGTCGGCCTGGCCGACACCGTCAAGGCCGCGCAGCGCGCCGCCTATGCCGCGGTCGAGCAGATCCGTTTCGACGGCATGCAGTACCGGACCGACATCGGCTACCGCGCCATCAAGCGCTGATCCTGTCCGGGAAATGCCCCTCCCGACCGGCATGGCCAACCCGCCTTGCCGGCCTGCTTTGGACCTGCGCGACCCGCCCGCGGCCCCAGCCGGTACAATCGTGACAACGCTGTGACGCACCCGGCAGCCGGCAAGGTTGCCGGGCCGCCCCCAGCCCGGTCCATCCGCTTTCCGCCAACCATGATCGATTCCCAGGCAGTCCGTGCCTATCTGCTCGGTCTGCAAGACCGCATCACCGATGCCATCGGTGCCATCGACGGCCAGCCGTTCCTGACCGACGCCTGGGAAAAACCGCCCGCCGAACGCCTGCGCGGCAGCGGCCGCACCCGCATCCTGGAAGGCGGCGCGGTGATGGAGCGCGCCGGCGTGGGCTTCTCGCACGTCAGCGGCGACACCCTGCCGCCGTCGGCCACGGCCAACCGGCCGGAACTGGCCGGGCGCAGCTTCGAGGCCACGGGCGTGTCGCTGGTGTTCCACCCGCGCAATCCCTACGTGCCCACGGTCCACATGAACGTGCGCTGCTTCCTGGCGGTCAAGCCGGGGGCGGAACCGGTCTGGTGGTTCGGCGGCGGCATGGACCTGACGCCTTACTACGGCGACACCGGCGACTGCACGCACTTCCACCGCACCTGCAAGCAGGCGCTGGCGCCCTACGGGGACGACCTGTACCCGCGCTTCAAGCAGTGGTGCGACGAGTATTTCTTCCTGCGCCACCGCAACGAAGCGCGCGGCGTGGGCGGGATCTTCTTCGACGATTTCTCGGCGCTGGGCTTCGAGCGCAGCTTTGCCATGATGCAAGCGGTCGGCGACGCCTTCCTGGAGGCCTACCTGCCGATCCTGCAGGCGCGCAAGGACACCCCCTACGGCGAACGCGAGCGGGCCTTCCAGGCCTACCGGCGCGGGCGCTACGTCGAGTTCAACCTCGTGTTCGACCGCGGCACGCTGTTCGGCCTGCAGTCGGGCGGACGCGCCGAATCCATCCTGATGTCGATGCCGCCGCAGGTGACCTGGCGCTATGACTGGCAACCGGAAGCGGGCAGCGCCGAAGCGGCGCTGTACTCCGATTTCCTGCCGGCGCGCGACTGGGCCTGACGGCTGACCTATGGCCAATCCTGCGCAACACCGCAAGCCCGCTGCCAACGGCGGCGAACCGCCCCAGGCTCAAGCCGTTCGCCCCTATCGCCTGGGTATCCTCGGCGGCACTTTTGATCCACCCCATGTCGGCCACCTGGCGCTGGCGCGGCTATGCATCGAACACCTCGCGCTGGACGAGCTGGTGTGGATCCCCACCGGCCAGTCGTGGCAGAAAGGCGACGACGTGACGCCAGCCCTCGACCGCCTGGCCATGACCGAACTGGCCGCCGCGGCGCTCGGCGACAGCGGCGCCAGGGTCCGCGTGAGCCGCATGGAAGTGGACCGCGCCGGCCCCAGCTACACCATCGACACCGTGCGCCAGCTGCGCGCCGAATACGGCCCCGAGGCCTCGCTGTGCTGGCTGATGGGGGCCGACCAGCTGCTGCGCCTGCACACCTGGCACGGCTGGCAGGAACTGTTCGAGCATGTGCACTTGTGCACTGCCACACGGCCGCGCTTTGCGCTGGCAACGCTGGAGGGTCCGGTGCTGGCAGCACTGGCCGAGCGCCAGGCCGACACGCACCTGATACAATGCACGCCCTCCGGCCGGATGTGGATCGACCAGACGCTCGCCGTCGACCTGTCTTCCACCCATCTGCGCCAGCGGCTGGCAGCCGGCCAGCCGGCAGATGACCAACTGCCGCCCGGCGTGGCACACTACATCGCCAGCCACGGGCTGTACCGCAACGCCCCGGCCAGGGCATGACCGGGGCTGACCCATCCCGGCGCCCACCCCCAACCGATCTCAGCTGAACAAGAAGACACCATGGATATTCGTAAACTGCAACGCGCCATCGTCGACGGCCTCGAGGATGTCAAAGCGCAGGACATCAAGGTGTACGACACCAGCCACCTGACCGAGCTGTTCGACCGGGTGGTGATCGCCAGCGGGACATCCAACCGCCAGACCAAGGCGCTGGCAGCGTCGGTGCGGGATACGGTGAAGGAGGCCGGCGGCCATATCGTGGCGGTCGAGGGCCTGGAAACCGGCGAATGGGTGCTGGTCGATTGCGGCGATGCCGTGGTCCACATCCTGCAGCCGCAGTTGCGCCTGTACTACAACCTGGAAGAAATCTGGGGCGACAAGCCGGTGCGCATGAAGCTGGCCACCGGCACCCGCGGCCTGGCCAAGGCCAGCGAGCCGATGGACGATGATGAAGACGAAGCCCCGGTGCGCACCGTGCGCCGCGCCAGCAACCTGCGCCCCGCACTGGCCCGCCTGCCCGAAGGCATGAAGGAGCCGTCGCCGCCGATGGGCCATGAGGACACCGACGCGGACGCCATCGCCACCATCCGCAAGCCGGCCCGCAAGGCCGCGACCAAGACGGCAGCCACCAAGACCGCCGGCACCCGCGCCGCCGCGCCGCGCAAGACCGCCGCCGGCACCACCGCGCGCAAGACCGCGACCAAGACTGCAACCAAGACCGCGGCCAAGAAGGCGCCGAGCAAGACCGCCGCAGCCAAGAAGGCGCCGAGCAAGCGCACCACGCGCTCGGCCTGATTCCCGGCGCGCGGCCGCCCCGGGCGGCCGTGCAGCATGACAGCCCCAAATGCAACTGGTGATCGTGGCCGTCGGCCACAAGATGCCCGGCTGGATCGAAACCGGCTTCAGCGAGTACGCCAAGCGCATGCCGCCCGAGCTGCGCATCGAACTGCGCGAGGTCAAGCCCGAAACCCGCTCGTCCAGCAACAACGCCGCCACCGTGATGCAGCGTGAAGCCGCGCGCATCGAGGCGGTGCTGGGCTCGCTGTCGAAGCAGTGCCGCATCGTGGCGCTGGATGAGCGCGGCCGCGACTTCACCACCGTGCAACTGGCCGCGCAGCTGACCGACTGGCAGCGCGAGGGCGGCGACGTGGCCTTCCTGATCGGCGGCGCCGACGGGCTCGAACCGGCCCTGAAAGCCCGCGCCAGCACGCTGATCCGGCTGTCCAGCCTGACCCTGCCGCACGGCATGGTGCGCGTGCTGCTGGCCGAGCAGCTGTACCGCGCCTGGTCCGTCACGCAGAACCACCCCTATCATCGGGCCTGATCCCGGCTGTCGCCGGAAGGCCCCTCCGCCGCGATGCCCGACACCCTGCACGACTATCTTTACCTCGCCTCCCAGAGCCCGCGCCGCCGCGAGCTGCTGACCCAGCTCGGCGTGCGCTACGAACTGCTGCTGGCCGATGACGACGAGGATGCCGAAGCGCTCGAGGCGGTCCAGCCCGGCGAAACCCCCGACGACTACGTCCAGCGCGTGTGCGCACTGAAGGCCGAAGCCGCGCTGCGCCGCCGCGAACGCCGCGCGCTGCCCGATGCGCCGGTGCTGACCTCGGACACCACGGTCTGCCTCGGTGGCCGCATCCTGGGCAAACCCGCCGACGGCGCCGATGCCGCGGCCATGCTGGGCGCGCTCTCGGGCAGCACCCACCGCGTCCTGACCGCCGTGACCATCGTGTCGACCACAGGCATGCGGCATGCGCTGTCGATTTCCGAAGTCACCTTCCGCCCCATGCAGCCCGCCGAGATCGAGCGCTATGTCGCCAGCGGCGAGCCGCTTGGCAAGGCCGGCGCCTACGGCATCCAGGGCCGCGCGGCCGAGTTCGTGGAACGGATCGCTGGCAGCTATTCAGGTATCATGGGCTTGCCCTTGTTTGAGACGGCGGCGTTACTTCGGCAGGCCCATCTGCAGTTCTGAGCCGCGCCTTCCGTGCCCAGACAAGACCCGGCCCCCGCGCCGGGCCACCCTATACAGCCGGGCCACCGGTGACGCGTTTCACCCGCTATGACTGAAGACATCCTCGTCAACATCACGCCCCAAGAGACCCGCGTCGCCATCGTGCAGCAGGCCGCCGTCCAGGAACTGCATGTCGAACGCACGCTGACGCGCGGGCTGGTCGGCAATATCTACCTGGGCAAGGTGGTACGCGTGCTGCCTGGCATGCAATCGGCCTTTATCGACATCGGCCTGGAGCGCGCCGCCTTCCTGCACGTGGCCGACATCTGGCATCCGCGCGACGCCGACCGCAACAATTCCACCCCGCAGCAGGCCATCGAGAAGACCCTGTTCGAAGGCCAGGCGCTGATGGTGCAGGTGATCAAGGACCCGATTGGCACCAAGGGCGCGCGGCTGTCCACGCAGGTGAGCATCGCCGGGCGCACCCTGGTGTACCTGCCGCAGGACCCGCATATCGGCATCTCGCAGCGCATCGAGGGCGAAGTGGACCGCGAGGCGCTGCGCAGCCGCGTGCAGGGCCTGGTGCCCGCCGACGAGCGCGGCGGCTTTATCGTGCGCACCATCGCCGAGGAAGCGACCGACGAGGAACTCGGCAACGACATTGCCTACCTGCGCAAGATCTGGGGCACGATCCGCCAGAACGCCACCACCCTGCCCGCGCCCAACCTGCTCTACCAGGACCTGAACCTGGCCCAGCGCGTGCTGCGCGACTTCATCAATGACGCCACCGGCGTAATCCAGATCGATTCGCGCGAGAACTACCAGATGCTGCTGGAGTTCGCCAAGGAATACACCCCGGCGGTGCTGCCGCGGCTGTCGCACTACACCGGCGAGCGCCCGATCTTCGACCTGTTCAATATCGACGCCGAGATCGAGAAGGCGCTGTCGCGCCGGGTGGACCTGAAGTCCGGCGGCTACCTGATGATCGACCAGACCGAGGCGATGACGACCATCGACGTCAACACCGGCGGCTACGTGGGTGCGCGCAACTTCGACGACACCATCTTCAAGACCAACCTGGAGGCGGCGCACACCATCGCGCGGCAACTGCGGCTGCGCAACCTCGGCGGCATCATCATCATCGATTTCATCGATATGGAAAACGCCGAGCACCGTGACGCGGTACTGTCCGAACTGAAGCGCGCGCTCTCGCGCGACCGCACCCGCATCACCGTCAACAGCTTCTCGCAGCTCGGCCTGGTCGAGATGACGCGCAAGCGCACGCGCGAGTCGCTGGCGCACGTGCTGTGCGAACAATGCCCGGTCTGCCAGGGCAAGGGCCAGGTCAAGACGCCGCGCACGGTGTGCTACGACATCCTGCGCGAGATCATGCGCGAATCGCGCCAGTTCAATCCGCGCGAGTTCCGCATCCTGGCCTCTCAGGAAGTGATCGACCTGTTCCTGGAAGAAGAAAGCCAGCATCTGGCGATGCTTGGCGACTTCATCGGCAAGCCGATTTCGCTGCAGGTGGAATCGACATTCCACCAGGAGCAATACGACATCATCCTGATGTGAGCGATGTCAGCGCCTGACGGCGCCTGCATGCCGTCCCCATGGACTCGGGGATGGCCCTAGTCCTATTCCAGTGGCGATCCGCTATAACTAAGCCAATGTAGTCAGCGGCGTCCGCCCGGATGCCGCGCCCGGCTTGTCGCCCCTGCCCTGTGCAAGGTGCGGCGCGGCCGGTCGGCAAGCGAGGAGTCCGGCATGAACGCCACGAATCAAGGGGCCTGTCTGCTGGCCCTGCTGTTGTCGGTGGCGTGCGCGCCATTGCCGATCGCCAGGCGCACCGGACCGCCACCCCAGGCGAAAGGCGAAGCGCCCGAGGCGCCCAAGGAGCGCGCCACGCCTATCGCGCCCAAGACCATCAATCTTGCCGGCGTCTGCAAGCGCACCGAGGAAGACGGCTTTCGCGAAGACGCGCTGATGGACGTCAGGGCCAACGAGGTGCGCGCGCTGAAATGGAAGCTGTGGGTATCGCGGCGCGGCAGTTGCGAATTCAACCTGGCCGAGTTCCGCCAGGTCCGCGAGACCCCGCACATCGAACTGCAGGCCATCGACGGCAGCCAGTGCAAGCTGCTGGTGTGGCAGGACCCGCGCCGCGTGACGCTGGCCCATGCCCGCTGCGAGAAGCACTGCACGCCGGGCATCTACGAGCAGGCGTGGCCGGTGCTGTTCGATCCCAAGAGCGGAGCCTGCGCCGAGGTGCGCTGAGCCCCTGCAGCGCTGCTTTGCCGCTGCTTTGCCGCTACTTTGCCTTGGGCACCCGGCCCATCAGGTAGAACTCGTCGTTCGGGCGCATGCTGATGGTGTTGGCCATCCGGTTCGACAGGCCGAAGAACGCCGTGATCGCGGCAATGTCCCAGGCATCCTCCTCGGAGAACCCGTGCGCGCGCAGCGCAGCGAAGTCGGCGTCACCCACTTCATGCGACGCCTTGCAGACCTTCATCGCAAAGTCGAGCATCGCGCGCTGGCGCGGCGGGATATCCGCCTTCAGGTAGTTCACCGCGACCTGGTCCGCCACCAGCGGCTTCTTCTCGTAGATGCGCAGGATCGCCCCATGCGCCACCACGCAGTACAGGCACTGGTTGAAGCCGGAAGTGGCCACCACGATCATTTCGCGCTCACCCTTGGTCAGGCCGCCGTCCTTGAGCATCAGCGCATCGTGATAGGCGAAGAACGCGCGGAATTCATCGGGACGGTGCGCCAGCGCCAGGAACACGTTGGGGACGAAGCCGGCTTTTTCCTGGACTTCCAGGATACGCGCGCGGATATCGTCGGGGAGGTCGGCCAGCGCGGGGATGGGGTAGCGGCTGATGGGGAATGCCGT
Organism: Cupriavidus sp. LA-1; assembly: GCF_055385985.1. Taxonomy (NCBI): domain Bacteria; kingdom Pseudomonadati; phylum Pseudomonadota; class Betaproteobacteria; order Burkholderiales; family Burkholderiaceae; genus Cupriavidus; species Cupriavidus sp. LA-1. The sequence continues at coordinate 2,980,765 of NZ_AP031387.1, forward strand.
GTCTGACATGATGGTCTCCGGTTGGATTGCGGGTCGGGCCCTGGTCTTCTTATCGTTCCGACCGTTCCGATCTTACCGGATCGCCGCCGGCCGGTTTTTGTTCCAGCCGTGCGATGCCACCTATGCGCCGCGGCACGGTTCACGCCGGCCGGAACGAAAATGGGCCGGCGTATCACGCTGGCCCATCGCCGCAACATTGCCCCGCGTTGTCTTACTCGTGGATGGCGAACTGGATCCTGTGCAGGCCCGCATAAAGGCCGTTGGCGGCCAGCAGTTCCGCATGCGTGCCCAGTTCGGCCAGGCGGCCGTGATCCAGCACGGCGATGCGGTCGGCGTTCTCGATCGTCGACAGACGGTGCGCGATCACCAGCGTGGTCCTGCCCTTCATCAGCTCTTCCAGCGCCGCCTGCACCTGGCGCTCCGATTCCGAGTCCAGTGCCGAAGTCGCCTCGTCCAGGATCAGGATCGGCGCGTCCTTGTACAGCGCGCGGGCGATCGCCAGCCGCTGGCGCTGGCCGCCGGACAGCTTCATGCCGTTGTCGCCGATATTGGTCTGGACGCCCTCGGGCAGGCCCTTCACCGTCTCCGTCAGATAGGCCGCCGCCAGCGCACGCTCGACGCGGGCCATGTCGATCTCACGCTCGGAATGCGCCCCGTAGGCCACGTTGGCCGCCACGGTGTCGTTGAACAGCACCACATCCTGGCTGACAAAGGCAATCTGGTTGCGCAGGTCCTTCAGCGACAGGTCGGCAAGCGAGGTGCCGTCGAGCAGGATACGCCCGTGTGTCGGGTCGAAAAAGCGCGGCACCAGGTTGACCAGGGTGGTCTTGCCGCTACCCGAGGGGCCGACCAGCGCTACCACCTCGCCCGGGCTGACGCGCAGGTCTATGCCCTCCAGCGCGGCGCGCGGTGTGTCGCCATAGCGGAAGCCGACACGCTCGAAGGCCAGTTCACCGCGGGCGCGGCTCAGCGGCTTGCCGCCGCCCTGCGGCTCGACCGGCTCGTCGATCAGCCGGAAGATCATCTCGGCCGCGGTGATCCCGCGCGTGAGCGGCTGGTTGATATCGGTCAGGTGCTTGAGCGGCGAGATCAGCAGCAGCATCGCCATGACGAAGCCGGTGAACCCGCCCACCGTGGTCTGGTTGGCCTGCGCCTGCACCATCGCGATGGTGATGATCACCGACAGCGCCAGCGCGGCGAGGAAGGCCGTGACCGGCTGGTTCAGCCCGCCGGCGACCGCCATGCGCATCGAATAGCTCTTCAGCCGTTCCGCCATGGTGCGGAAGCGGCCCAGCTCATAGGTCTCGCCGCCGTGCAGCTTGACCACCTTGTAGCCGCCCACGGCCTCTTCCACGACATAGGCGGCGTTGTTGGTAAAGGTCTGGTGCTCGCGGTTGAGCTTGCGCAGCCGGCGGTTGATCTTCGACATCAGGTAGCCGATCACCGGCAGGATCACCGCAACGATCAGGGTCAGGCGCCAGTTCGTATAGAACAGGTAGATCAGCAACGCGACCACCGTCAGCGAATCGCGCACTAGCGTGATAAAGACGCTGGTGAGGATCTGCAGCACCTGGTTGACCTCGAAGATCACCGCGTTGATCAGCGAGGCCGCCGTATTGCGGTGGTAGAACGATGCCGGCGCCTGCAGCAGGCGCTCGAACATCTGCAGCCGCATTTTCAGCAGCACGCGGTTCGACATCAGGTTCAGCAAGTACCCGGAAACGAACTGCGCCACGCCACGGATCAGCGCCACGCCGGTCAGGATGGCGGGAACATGCCACAGCGTGCCGGCGTAGTTGCTGCCAAACCCTTTGTCGAGGATGTCGTTGACGACCTTGGGAATCACCCCCTCGCTGGCCGCCACGACCGCCATGGCAAGGATCGCGCCGATGAAGATGCGCAGTTCGGGGCGCAGGTAAGACCAGAGCCGGCTGGCCATGCTGGACGGTATGGCGGAACCCGGCGAAATGGGCGGTTTGGATGTGGTCACTGAGTGTCTTATGTCTGGGGGCGGCTTCCCGGCCCGGGGCTAGCCTGGCCGCATCTGCCAGGCTACCTGGAGGACAGGTCCGAGGACCGGAACCGGAGGGTGGCATGCATGACGTTACCGGGCCCGGTGCCCGGGGCGCCCTGCAAGCATCCCGGCCGTCATCATTGCCAGAAGTTCACAATATCGGGCCATGCCTCGAAAGCGTGTCCTGGCGCGAACACGCGATTATAGTGGATTGGGCCTGACTGCCACGAACGCCGCCCGGAGCAACCGCCGGCGTGGTTCAGTCGTAGACCGTACTGACGCTGTCCGGCGACAGCACCTGCCGCAGCGCGGTCAGCGCTTCGTCCGACGGCACCACCTGCCAGTCCTGGCCCAGCATGGCCTCGCAGCAGGCCGCCCTGGCCTCGTAGCGGATCCGCACCGGCAGCCCTTGCACACCGCTGGCCCGGGCCAGGTGCGGCATCAGCAACTCGCGCAGCATCCCGGTCGACGAATTGCCATTCATCGACAGCCGCACCGCGCTGGCAAACCTGACCCGGGCGGCCACCAGGTCCATCACCGACTCGGCGGTGAACCTGACCCCGCCCGTGAACGTATCGTGGCGCGCATTGCCCGTGGCAATCAGCAGCTCGTCCTCGCGGAACATTTGCCGGTTGGCGTCGAAGAGCTCGTTGAACACGGTCATCTCGACCAGCCCGGTGCCGTCGTCCAGGGTCACGATCAGCATCTTGCCGCGCTGGGTCATCTGCGTGCGGATGCCGCTGATCACACCGGCGATGGTCTTGCCGCGCACGTCGCGGCCGAAACCGCCGCCGTTGCCCTGTACTTCCTTTTCCAGCGCGGCCAGCGTGCCCTTGTTGAAGCGGCGGACCTCGTCGCGGTAGGCGTCGAACAGGTGGCCGGAGAAGTAGTAGCCAAGCGCCTGCTTCTCTTCCTGCAGCGTGCGCTTGGGGCTCCAGCGCGGCTCGTCGAGCAGCTCGGGACGGTGCGCTTCGCCGGCATCGCCCATCAGGTCGAACAGCGACACCTGGTTGGCGGATTCGGCCTTCTGCTCGGCGGCCTCCATGGCGATCGGCACCGATGCCAGCAGTTGGGCGCGGTTGTCGTTCAGGCTGTCGAAGGCGCCGGCGCGGATCAGGGCCTCCATGGTGCGGCGGTTGACCTGGCGGCGATCGACGCGCTCGCAAAAATCGAACAGGTCGGTGAACGGGCGCTCCTCGCGTGCGCGCAGGATGTCTTCGATGGCGCCCTGGCCGCTGCCCTTGATGCCGCCCAGGCCATAGCGAATGGTCTTGGGGTCGGTCGGCGCAAAGCGGTATTCGCTGGCGTTCACATCCGGCGGCAGCACCGCGATCTTGTTGAGCTTGCAGTCCTCGTAGAGGATCTTGACCTTGTCGGTGTCGTCCATGGCCAGCGACATGTTGGCTGCCATGAATTCGGCCGGGTGATGGGCCTTGAGCCAGGCGGTGTAGTACGCCAGCAGCGCGTAGGCGGCCGCGTGCGACTTGTTGAAGCCGTAGCCCGCGAACTTCTCCATCAGGTCGAAGATGTCGTCGGCCTGCTGCGCGGAAAGGCCGTTCTTGTCGGCGCCTTCGCGGAACATGACGCGGTGCTGCGCCATTTCCTCGGGCTTCTTCTTGCCCATGGCGCGGCGCAGCAGGTCGGCGCCGCCAAGCGAGTAGCCGCCGATGATCTGCGCCATCTGCATCACCTGCTCCTGGTAGACCATGATGCCGTAGGTCTCTTTCAGGACAGGCTCGACGCGCGGATCGGGGTACTCGACCTTCTCGCGGCCGTGCTTGCGCGCGCAGAAGCTGGGGATCAGGTCCATCGGGCCCGGGCGGTACAGCGCCACCAGCGCGATGATGTCCTCGAAGCGGTCAGGCTTGGCGTCCTTGAGCATGCCCTGCATGCCGCGGCTTTCCAGCTGGAACACGGCGACCGTGTTGGCCGTCTTCAGGATGTCGAAGGCGGGGCCGTCGTCAAGCGGGATATGGCTGCAGTTCCAGTCTGCCTTGCTCGGGTCCAGGCGCCGGATATAGCGCTCGGCCCAGTCCAGGATGGTCAGCGTGGTCAGGCCCAGAAAGTCGAACTTAACCAGGCCGGCGGCCTCGACGTCGTCCTTGTCGTACTGGCTGACCACGCCGCTCATGCCGTCGTTCTGCGCGCCCTGCGTGTACAGCGGGCAGAAGTCGGTCAGCCTGCCGGGCGCGATCAGCACGCCGCCGGCGTGCATGCCGACGTTACGCGTCATGCCTTCCACGCGCTGCGCCAGCTCCAGCAGCTGGCGCACTTCTTCCTCGTTGCTTTCGCGCTCGGTCAGCAGCGGCTCTTCCTTCTTGGCCTCTTCGATGGTGACCAGCTTGCCCGGCTTGAACGGGATCAGCTTGGCGATGCCGTCGACAAAGCCATAGCCCAGGTCGAGCACGCGGCCCACGTCGCGCACCGCGGCCTTGGCCGCCATGGTGCCGAAGGTGGCGATCTGCGATACCGCGTCCTTGCCGTACTTCTCCTTCACGTACGTGATCACGCGATCGCGCCCGTGCTGGCAAAAGTCGATATCGAAGTCGGGCATCGAGACCCGTTCCGGGTTCAGGAAACGCTCGAACAGCAGCGCATACTTGAGCGGGTCGAGGTCGGTAATGCCCAGCGCATAGGCCACCAGCGAACCGGCGCCCGAACCCCGGCCCGGGCCCACCGGCACGCCGTTGTTCTTGGCCCAGTTGATAAAGTCCGCCACGATCAGGAAGTAGCCGGGGAAGCCCATCTTGATGATGGTGCCGGTCTCGAACTCCAGCCGTGCGTAGTATTCCGGGCGCTTGGCCTCGCGCACCGCCTCGTCGGGGAACAGCACCGCCATGCGCTTTTCCAGGCCGTCCTTGGCCATGTAGACGAGGTAGTCGTCCAGCGACATGCCGTCCGGGGTCGGGAACAGCGGCAGGCGCGGCTTGCCCAGTTCCAGCGTCAGGTTGCAGCGGCGCGCGATCTCGACCGCGTTCTCCAGCGCCGAGGGGATGTCCGCGAACAGCGCGCACATCTCGTCCTGGGTCTTGAAGTACTGGTCGGTGGTAAAGCGCCGGGTGCGGCGCGGATTGGCCAGCAGCTCGCCCTCGGCGATGCACACGCGGGCTTCGTGCGCGGTGTAGTCGTCCGGCGTCATGAACTGCACCGGGTGCGTGGCCACCACCGGCAGCTGCAGTTCCGCCGCCAGCTGCACGGCCTGCTGCACGTAGGCATCGGTGCCGGCGAGGCCGGCGCGCTGCAGTTCGATGTAGAAGCGCTGCGGGAATACCGCCGCCCAGTGCTGCGCGGCGCGGCGCGCGCCTTCGGCGTTGCCGTTGGCCAGCGCCATGCCGATCTCGCCGCCCATCGCGCCCGACAGCGCGATCAGGCCGGTCGCCAGCGGCAGGTCGTCCTCGCCCGGCTCCAGGAACCAGGCCGGATCGATCTCGGCGCGGCCGCGGTGCTGGTTGCCCAGCCACGCGCGCGACAGCAGCATGCACAGGTTCAGGTAGCCGCGGCGGTCCTGCACCAGCAGGAGCAGGCGCGCGGGCTTGTCACGGTCCTCGGCGTTGGTGAGCCAGATGTCGGCACCGACCACCGGCTTCACGCCCTTGCCGCGCGCCTCCTTGTAGTAACGGATCAGCCCGAAGGCGTTGGCGAGGTCCGTCAGGGCGAGCGCGCCCATGCCATCGGCGGCGGCAGCCTTGACGGCATCATCGAGGCGGACGATGCCGTCCACGATGGAGTATTCGGAATGCAGGCGGAGGTGTACGAAGCGGGGTGCGGACATGGGCGACATTGTACCGGCTCAGCCCGCGGGCATGCCCCCGATATTGCGTGCAGGCCGCGGCGCAAGGCTGATCGGGGTGCTTGGGAATGCGCCGCAGGAGCCGTCCGCGCGCGCTATAATTTCGCCTTTCCAATCAGGCAGTTATCGCAAGCCGTCGGCGCCCTTCCGGACGCGGCCGCGCAGGCGCAGTCTCCCATGCAGATCGTCAATATTTCCGCTTACAAATTCGTCTCGCTGGACGACATCGAGACCCTGCGCCCGGCCATGCGCGAGCGCTGCGAAGCGGCCGGCCTGAAGGGCACGATCCTGCTCGCGCCGGAAGGCATCAACATGTTCCTAGCCGGGCCGCGCGCGGCCATCGACGGCTTCATGGCGTGGCTGCATGCCGATGCGCGCTTTGCCGATATCGCGCCCAAGGAAAGCCTGTCGGAGCACCAGCCCTTCAAGCGCATGCTGGTGCGTGCCAAGAAGGAAATCATCACCATGAAGATGCCGCTGATCCGCCCCGAGGAAGGCCGCGCGCCGTCAGTGCGGCCGGCCGACCTGAAGCGCTGGCTGGACCAGGGGCACGACGACGAGGGCCGCCCGGTGGTGATGCTCGATACGCGCAATGATTTCGAGGTGGCGGTCGGCACGTTCGAGGACGCGGTCGAGTACGACATCGCCAAGTTCAGCGAATTTCCCGATGCGGTCGCGGCCCACAAGGCGGAACTGGCAGGCAAGACCGTGGTGTCGTTCTGCACCGGCGGGATCCGCTGCGAAAAGGCGGCGATCCATATGCAGGAAGTCGGCATCGAGCGTGTGTACCAGCTCGAGGGCGGCATCCTGAAGTATTTCGAAGAGGTCGGCGGCAGCCACTATCGCGGCGACTGCTTTGTCTTCGATTACCGCACCGCGCTGAATCCCAACCTGGAGCCCGCCGGCCCCAGGCAGTGCTTTGCCTGCCGCGCCGTGGTCACGCCCGAAGAGCAGCAAAGCCCGCACTACGTGGTTGGCACGAGCTGCCCCCACTGCATCGGCGGCAAGGACCAGGCGGCTGCCTGAGAATGACGGCGGCGGCTCAGGCCGCCAGCAGGTGGTAGAGATTGCGCAGCATGCCCGCGGTGGCGCCCCAGATAAAGCGCTGGCCGCCGTTCTCGCGCGGATACGGCATGGCGTAGAACACCCGTTCGCCGTCGACCCAGCGGAACAGGCGCCGCTCATGGTGGGACGGGTCCATCAGGAAGGCCAGCGGCACTTCGAAGACGTCGGCAACTTCCGAGGCATCCGGACGCAGCGTGAAGCCGTCGCGCACCAGCCCCACCACCGGGCTCACATGGAAGCCGGTGCCGGTGATGTAGTCCGGCAGCGCCCCCAGCACTTCGACATAGTCGCGCGCCAGCCCCACCTCTTCTTCCGTCTCGCGCAGCGCCGTGTCGATGCGGTTGGCATCCCAGGACTCCTGCCGCCCGCCCGGGAAACTGATCTGCCCGGCATGCGCGCTCAGGTTGGCATTGCGCTGCGTCAGCAGCACCGTCAGGCCGTCGCGCCGCTCCACCAGCGGCACCAGCACGGCAGCATCGCGCAGCCCGCGGCTGCGGTCGTAGACGCGCGATTCATCGGTCAGCTCAGGCGCCCAGGCTGGCGGCGCCTCGAAGCGGTGCCGGATAAAGTCGACCTGCAGGCGCGGCATGCTCAGCGCGCCATTGCGCAGGTCGGTGTCGATGACAGGAAGGGATTCGGGGTCGAAAGCAGGACGCATAACGTTGCAAGTATGACAGAAGTGCGCGTTCTGGCGCCGCAGCAAAATCCGCCGCCCTGCCACCGTGCCATGCAAAAAGGGCACCCTGGGGTGCCCTTCCTGAGGAAACGCTGGCCGGGTCGCCCCGGCCGGCATGTCCAGCTTACTGTGCAGCCTTGGCGGCGACAGCAGCCTTCGACACCAGCTTTTCCTTAATACGTGCGGACTTGCCCGAACGCTGGCGCAGGTAGTACAGCTTCGCGCGACGGACGTCGCCGCGGCGCTTCACTTCGATGCCGGCGATCAGCGGCGAGTACAGCTGGAACGTACGCTCCACGCCTTCACCCGACGAAATCTTGCGCACGATGAAAGACGAGTTCAGGCCGCGGTTGCGCTTGGCAATCACGACGCCTTCGTAGGCCTGCACGCGCTTGCGGTTACCTTCAACCACGTTCACGTTGACGATCACGGTGTCGCCAGGCGCGAATGCGGGGATGGTCTTGTTCGCGGTCAGGCGCGCGATCTCTTCTTTCTCGATCTGCTCGATGATGTTCATCGTTTTCTCCGTAACCATCGTGCCGGCGTTGTATGCCCCAGGCATAGCCTGGGCCCCGGCAGAGGATGGGGTTTTACCTGGCGGGAGTTCCCCCCCGCCCTTCCTTCGCCGCCCGTTCCGACAGGAATTTCTCGTCGGCACGGGTCAGCAAACCTTGTTCGCGGGCGGCCTCGATCAGGTCGGGGCGCTTGCTCGCGGTATTGGCCAGCGCCTGCTGGCGCCGCCATTTCTCGATCTCGGCGTGATGGCCCCCGAGCAGGATGTCGGGGACCCGCACGCCTTCATATTCTTCCGGCCGCGTGTAGTGCGGGCAATCCAGCAGGCCGTTGACAAAGCTGTCCTGCACCGCCGACTGCGCGTCACCCAGCACGCCGGGCAAGTGCCGCACCACGGCGTCGATCAGCGCCATCGCCGGCAGTTCGCCGCCTGACAGCACAAAGTCGCCGAGGCTGATTTCCTCGTCCACGCGGCGGTCGATCAGCCGCTGGTCGATGGCCTCGTACCTGCCGCACAGCAGCACCAGTCCCGGCCGTTCGGCCAGTTCCATGACCCTGGCATGCGACAGCGTCTTGCCCTGCGGCGACATCAGCACCACATGCGGTTTTGGCACGCCGGCTTGCGCCTGCGCCGCCGCCGCGGCATCGATCGCGTCATCCAGCGGCTTGGCCAGCATCACCATGCCAGGGCCACCGCCATAGGGACGATCATCGATGGTGCGGTAGTTGTCGACCGTGAAATCACGCGGATTCCAGGTGCGCAACGCATACCGCTGCTGCTTGGCCGCCCGGCTGGTAATACCCCAGTCGGTCAGCGCGCGAAACATCTCGGGAAACAGCGTGATCACATCGAACTGCATCCGCTCTCTCCCATCCCAATGCCACACCAGGCCCGCAGAAGCGCGGGCACAGGCTCAGTAATCGAGCCCCCAGTCCACCACGATGCGCCTGGCCTCGGTATCCACCGAGCGCAGGAACGCATCGACAAACGGGATCAGCCGTTCGCCGGCCTTGCCGTCAGGCTGCGCGAAGGCAACCTGCAGGATCTGGTGGGCACCGTTGTCGATCAGCCCGGACACCTCGCCCAGCAACTCGCCTTGCTCGTTGCTGACGGTGCAGCCGATCAGGTCGACCCAGTAGAACTCATCTGCTTCCGGCGCCGGAAAATCCGCACGCCGGATCCACACGCGACGGCCCCTGAGCGCTTCCGCAAGATTGCGGTCGGCCACCCCGGAGGCTTGCGCCACGACGGTGCCGCTGTGCTCGCGCGACTGCGCGATCTTCACGCAGACGGGCTGGGCACGCGACGCGTCGGCCACCACCAGCCCCGCCTGCGGCGGCGCCAGCAGCCACCAGCGGCGGGCATGCAGCAGGGCCGAAGCATCGTCGGCATGCGGCTGGACCTTGATCCAGCCACGGATGCCGTAGGCAGCGCCGACATAGCCGACCTCCACCAGGTCTTCCGGCAGGGGATCGGCATACAGGAGCGCCGCGGGCAGCTTGAGCGCCTTTTGCGGCTCGCCCTGGGGCGGAACCAGCGGCCGGTTCAGTGGCCGGACAGCGCCCTGCTTGCGATCAGTCACGTGTGCGTGTGTACCAATACAAACGCGCCCCACCGGTTACGGCAGGGCGCGCTGCGGGCGACAATCAGGCAGCAGCCTTGGCGCCTTGCTTGACCAGGCGGGCAACGGTCGGCGACAGCTGGGCGCCAACACCTTGCCAGTAGGCCAGGCGGTCTTGCGACAGGCGCAGGCCTTCTTCACCTTCGGTAGCCAGCGGGTTGTAGAAACCAACGCGCTCAATGAAACGACCATCGCGACGATTGCGCGAGTCGGTGGCGACGATGTTGAAGAACGGGCGCTTCTTGCTGCCGCCGCGAGCCAGACGGATAACGACCATGGAATGATTCCTCAGAAAACGGGGTGTTCGAGGGCGTTCGAACACGAAACGCAAGAGTATAGCCCAATTCCCGAGGCCAAACAAACACTTAGGTGATTGACGCGTGAGGGCGGCGCAGGCATCGTGGCAAAAACCGCGACAGGAGGCCAGACATGCGCCCGGCTCTGCACTTCATGGTCGGCACCGTACGGCGTACGGTGCTGTTCGGCATGGTACTGCTGGCGGCCGCCCACCCTGCGCTGGCCGCCCTGCCGCTGGACCAGGTCCGGCTGCCGCCCGGTTTCCGCATCGAGGTGCTGACCGCGGACGTGCCCGGCGCGCGGGCCATGGCGATGTCGCCGTCCGGCACGCTCTTCGTCGGTTCGCGCGGCGAAGGCAAGGTCTACGCGGTAAGCGATGCGCTGGGCCCCCGGCCGCGCGTGCATACCGTCGCCACGGGGCTGCGCATGCCGGTCGGCGTGGCGTGGCGCGATGGCAGCCTGTACGCGTCCTCGGTATCGAAGATCGTGCGTTTCGACAACGTCGAGGCCAATCTCGACAAGCCGCGCGCGCCCACGGTGGTGAGCGACCGCTTCCCGACGGACGCGCACCACGGCTGGAAGTTCATCGCCTTCGGCCCCGACGGCTATCTCTACGTGCCGGTCGGCGCGCCGTGCAACATCTGTGAGCCCGACGAGAACCGCTACGCCAACATCATGAAGATGAAACCCGATGGCAGCGACCTGCAGGTGGTGGCGCGCGGCGTGCGCAATTCCGTCGGCTTCGACTGGCACCCCGCCACCCACGAGCTGTGGTTCACCGACAACGGCCGCGACCGCATGGGCGACGACGTGCCAGACGACGAACTGAACCGCGTCACCGCGCCCGGCCAGCATTTCGGTTACCCATATTGCCATGCCGGCACCGTGCCCGATCCCGAATACGGCAGCAAGCGATCGTGTTCCGAGTTCGTGCCGCCGGTGGCCGGCCTGGGCGCGCACGTGGCCGCCCTGGGCATGCGCTTTTACACCGGCACGCAATTCCCGGCCGCCTATCGCAACAACATCTTCATTGCCGAGCACGGCAGCTGGGACCGCAGCGAGCCGTCCGGCTACCGCGTGGTCCGCGTGACACTGGACGACGCCGGCAAGGCCGTGCGCCAGGAGGTCTTTGCACAGGGCTGGCTGCGCGGCGGCAAGGCATGGGGGCGCCCGGTCGATGTCCAGGTTGCGCCGGACGGTTCCCTGCTGGTCAGTGACGACCTGGCCGGGGCGGTTTACCGCATCCGCTACCAACCCTGAATCCCGCTGCAAGCCCCGCCTGGCGCGGCTTTGTGCAACCGAAACAATCCGTTACACCGGTAACGGGATTGGCATAGGCGCCCTGATAGCCCATGCGTACCATGAACCCATCTTCCAACAGCAACACAGCGCGACAGGACCCTGGGAACCCGCATGTTCACCCGCTCTCTCCTGCGCGACCTGGTGGCTGGCATCCTGGTGGCCTCGGGCCTGGTCGGCGCGGTCGCCGCCAGCCATGCCCAGGTCGCGTTCTGGCAACAAGTCCGGACCGACGGCCGGCCCGCGCGGATGCAGCCTCGCGACGGCTGGCAGATGGCCAGCGTGCGCGCCGAGAGCCGCGAACACGTGCAGGCGCAGATCGACCGCATGGAGGCTCGTGCCCGTGCCGACGACCGCCTCAGCGGCCGCCGCGCCGCGCTGCCCGGGGGCCGTGACGACGGCCGTGGCCGCGGCCAGGAACGCGACAACGCCAACGAAGCCCGCAACGAGTCCCGCCCTAGCCAGATTGGCCCCGGCTGGCAGGCGCGCGGCCGCGACAACGGTCGCTGACGGCAGCTGACCCCCGCCTGCGGCGCGCTTGCCAGGGCACGCCTTGCCGGCTTGCGGAACTCCGCCCCGGCCCTGCCTGTCTCTATTCAAGTGTGTGCCCCGTTTCCGGGTGCCACGCACAGGCTGCCGCCTGGCGCTGCCCGGGGCTCACAGCGTGCCGTCCAGTGCAGACGGCAATCGAACTGACCTGCCTCTGCCCGACACCTCCTGCCGGACCCGATCCAGACGGCCCGGGCGCAGCCTCCAGAAAAACAATCATTCTGTGAGGCTTGTCATGTCACCCCTTCTGAGCGACCTGGCCGAACACGCAGGCCAGTTATCGCTGTCCATCGTGTTCATGGGCATCCTGACCCTGGTGCTCTACGGCGAGACCCGTATCAGCGAGCAAGCGGCGGCATTTGTCCAGAGCCTGCTGTCTGGCTGGCATTAGCGCCGCCCTGCACGCCTTCTAAGGCACATTCATTCCTTGCACTGACTGCCGGCGTACAATGTGGGCCGGTCGGTACCCCTGTGCCGCCGCTCCTGTGCCGGCGCACTGCCGGCCCGCAACTGCCTGATACCAGACCATGCCCGCAGCCACGCCAGCCCGTCACGCCACCACGCTTGCCCCGCAGCCCGCCCGCGGCAAATCGAAGCTGCTGACGGTGGCGCTGGCCTTCCTGTTCGGCAGCCTGGGCGCGCACCGCTTCTACCTCGGTGGCCTGCGCGATCCGTATGGCTGGACACACCTGCTGGCACTGCTGGCGGGCGCCATCGGCGTGGCGTCGATGGCGACCGGCGCAGGCGCGCCGGCGCTGAACTGGACCTTCGCCGTCGCCGGCGGCGCGTCCGTCATCAGCGCCTTCCTGGCGGCCATCGTCTATGGACTGCGCCCGGACGACAAATGGGACGCGCGCTTCAACCCGCACGGCAAACCCACGCGCTCCGGCTGGCCGGTGGTGATCCTGGTGATCCTGTCGCTGCTGATCGGCACCGGCCTGCTGATGGCCGGGCTGGCCATCAGCTTCCAGACCTTCTTCGAATCGCAGGTCGAGGCAGCGCGCGCGCTGTCGCAGTAGCCGCGGCGCCGAAGCAGGCGATCCGGGCAGCATTTCCCGGCCGGCACCCGGTGCCGGCGAGGACACGCGCCCTCTTGGAGTTATTCGTCAGGCGCTTCGGCAGCCCGCCTACCGGGACCGCCCAGGAACTTGGACCTCACTGTGCGTTTGCGCACCGTCAAGCCAGCCAAAAAACGGCAGTTCCCCTTTCCGCCAATTCGCCCATACTGGTAGAGCCGTCCGATCCCGGCGGCAATACGCGCGGCGGGGCCATACCCTGGCGGCGCAAAGGAGCAAGCATCGACATGCCAACCTATGAGGAAGGACGCCTGGCGGCGATCGCCGTCCGGCTGGCGCTGTCCTCGGGACTGCCGCCATCAAGCGCGAAGGCTGCGCTGGAACTTGCCAGCAACATGATCGGCGACCAGCAGGCCACTGAAGCCGCTAGGAAGACTCAGAAAAGCGAACCTTGCGAATCGTCCTTGCCGCTGGGCCCCCTGGCGGGCGGGCGGAAACGCGACGTATCCAGATCGAACCGGTTGTAGCGGAAGCCGAGCCGTTCGGCGGCCTTGTAGAAACGCTGGCGCAGCAAGTCCGCCCACACACCCGTCCCGCGCATGCGCGTGGCAAAGCTGGCATCGTAGGCTTTGCCATCGCGCATTTCACGCACGCGGTTCATGACCCGTTCCGCGCGGTCGGGAAAATGCGCCAGCAGCCATTCCTCGAACAGCGGCCGCACTTCCCACGGCAGCCGCAGCACGATGTAGTTGGCATAGACGGCGCCCGCCTCATGCGCCGCCTCCAGCACACGCTCCAGGTCGGGCTCGGTGATGAACGGGATCACCGGGGCGATGCTCACACCTACCGGGATGCCCGCGTCGGTCAGCGTGCGGATGGTGCGCAGCCGGCGCGACGGCGTGGCCGCGCGCGGCTCCAGCGTGCGCGCGATGCCGGCATCCAGCGTGGTGATGGTGACGGCCGCCACCGCCAGCCGCTTCGCCGCCATCGGCGCAAGCAGGTCGATATCGCGCTCGATCAGTGACGACTTGGTGATCAGCGCAACCGGATGGTCACACGCCTTCAGCACCTCGAGCAGGCCGCGCGTGATGCGCTGCTCGCGCTCGATCGGCTGGTAGGCGTCGGTGTTGACGCCCAGCGCAATGGTCTCGCAGCGGTACGACGGCCGTGCCAGCGCTTCGCGCAGCCGCTCGGCGGCGTTGGTCTTGGCATACAGCTGCGTTTCGAAGTCCAGCCCCGGCGACAGGTCCAGGTAGGCATGCGTCGGCCGGGCGAAGCAGTAGATGCAGCCGTGCTCGCAGCCGCGATAGGGATTGAGCGAGACATCGAACGGGATATCCGGCGACGCATTGCGCGTCAGGACCGACCGGGCGCGCTCGATATGGACTTCCGTGCGCAGCGGCGGCAGCGGGGCTTCTTCCGCGGACGGTGCGGCCTCCGCGGTACGCGGTGCCTCTTCCGGCGCACCGCCCCAGCCATCGTCGAACACTTCACGCTGGTCGCGCTCGAACCGCCCCTGCATATTGCTGACGGCGCCCCGGCCCTTGCGCGCCACAGGCGGCCGCAGGCCTGCCTGCGGCGCTTGCGCGTCCGGGTCGGCATCGCGCCGCGTCAAGCGGCTGCTGGCGGGATCGGGCTTCTGCGGGGGGCGCGCCATGCTGGCCTTGGTCACACTGCCTGGCTCTTTTCCTCGACGGAAATCGCCAGTGTCTCCTTGATCTCTTCCATCACCACATAGCTCTTCGACTGCGCCGCGCCGGGCAGCTGCAGCAGGATATCGCCGAGCAGCCGGCGGTATTCGCCGATCTCGCGGATGCGCGCCTTGATCAGGTAGTCGAAATCGCCGGAGACCAGGTGGCATTCCAGCACTTCCGGGATGCGCAGCACCTCGCGCCGGAACTGCTCGAACATATTGCCCGACTTGTTGCCCAGCGAGATCTCCACGAACACCAGCAGCGCGCTGCCCAGCAGCGCCGGGTTGAGCCGGGCGTAGTAGCCCATGATGACACCATCGCGCTCCAGGCGCTTGACGCGCTCGATGCAGGGCGTGATGGTCAACCCGACCGCCTCGGCCAGGTCCTTCATCGACATCCTGCCGTCGCTCTGCAACGCGGTCAGGATCTTGCGGTCGAGCCGGTCGAGGGTACGCTGGGGCTGGCGGCTCGTTCTCATGAGTTTTTCCTGTTTTCGTGAGAAATTCAGTAACTATGACTGGTTTGTATTCAATAGTATAGAGACAAATCCTTCATCTACTTACCATCGCAGTTGGAGCCCCCGATCATGCGCGTTCTCGTACTTGGCAGTGGCGTTATTGGCGTCACCAGTGCGTGGTATCTGGCCAGGGCCGGTCACGAAGTGACCGTCGTCGACCGTGAAGCCGGCCCCGCGCTCGGCACCAGCTTTGCCAACGCGGGCCAGATCTCGCCCGGCTATGCGTCGCCGTGGGCGGCGCCCGGCGTGCCGCTCAAGGCGATCAAGTGGATGTTCCAGGAACACGCGCCGCTGAGCATCCGCCCGGACGGCACGCTGTTCCAGCTGCAATGGATGTGGCAGATGCTGTTGAACTGCAGCGCCGACCGCTACGCCGTCAACAAGGAGCGCATGGTGCGGCTGGCCGAGTACAGCCGCGACTGCATCCGCGCGCTGCGCGCGGAAACCGGCATCGCCTACGAAGGCCGCCAGCAAGGCACGCTGCAGGTGTTCCGCACCGACGAGCAACTGCAGGGCGCGGCCAAGGACATCGCCGTGCTGGAAGAAGCCGGGGTGCCCTACCAGTTGCTTTCGCGCGAGGAACTCGCCGCGAGCGAACCGGCGCTGGCCGCCGTCAGCCACAAGCTGGCCGGCGGCCTGCGCCTCCCCAACGATGAAACCGGTGACTGCCAGCTGTTTACCCGACAGCTGGCAGGCATGGCCGAAGCGCTGGGGGTCAGGTTCCTCTATAACCGCTCGATCGACAGCCTGGTGACCCAGGGCGACGCCGTCACCGGCGCCATGGTCAACGGTGAGCCGATGATGGCCGACCTCGTGGTGGTGGCGCTGGGCAGCTGGTCGACGCAGCTGGTCAAGCCCTTCCTGTCGGGCATGTCCAACCTGCCGGTCTACCCGCTCAAGGGCTTCTCGATCACGGTGCCGATGACCGATGCCTCGCGCAGCCCGGTGTCGACGGTGCTGGACGAGACCTACAAGGTCGCCATCACCCGCTTCGAGGACCGCATCCGCGTGGGCGGCATGGCACAGATCGTCGGCTATGACCGCAGCCTCGATCCGGCCAAGCGCCGCACGCTCGAACACGTGGTCACCGACCTGTTCCCGGGCGCCGGCGACGTCAGCCAGGCCACCTTCTGGACCGGCCTGCGCCCGATGACGCCGGACGGCACGCCCATCGTCGGCCCGACCCAGATGCGCGGCCTGTGGCTGAACACCGGCCATGGCACGCTCGGCTGGACCATGGCCTGCGGCTCGGGCAAGCTGCTGTCGGACCTGGTGTCGGGCAAGTCGCCCGCGATCCGCGCCGATGACCTGTCGGTAGGCCGCTACCTGAAGCCCGCGCGCCAGCACCTGGCGCCGCGCCCGGCTGCCGCCTGACGCCAGCACAGACTCCGCCAGCAAAAAGGGCGACCCCATTGGGGTCGCCCTTTCTACGTCCGCGCGCCGCGCGTGCCGGTCAGAACTGCTCGGCGCTCAGCGCGTTGACCGGCGCCCCGCCGCTGACGACGGCATCGCGCAGTCCCGATGCCTGCGACAGGATATGCTCGGCAAAGAAATGCGCGGTTGCGATCTTGGCGTCGTGGAAGGCGGGATCCTCGGCACGCTTCGCGTCGGCAGCCAGCATCGCCCGGCCCAGCTGCCAGCCCGAGAACACGATGCCGCACAGCTTCAGATAGGGAACGCTGCCGGCAAAGACGGCGTTCGGATCGGACTTGGCATTGGCCACCATGAACGCCACCACGGCCTCCAGCGCGGCGCGGCCCTTGGCCAGCTGCGCCTGCACCGCGGTGAACGCCGCACCGCCGTGCTTGCCCAGCGCAGCCTCGGTCTCGGCGATCTGCGCGCAGATCGCGCGTGCCACGGCGCCGCCGTCGCGCACAGTCTTGCGGCCGATCAGGTCATTGGCCTGGATCGCGGTGGTGCCTTCGTAGATCGGCAGGATGCGCGCGTCGCGGTAGTGCTGCGCAGCGCCCGTTTCCTCGATAAAGCCCATGCCGCCGTGCACCTGCACGCCCAGGCTGGCGACATCGATCGACAGCTCGGTGCTCCAGCCCTTCACCACCGGCACCAGGAACTCATAGAAGGCCTGGTTCTGCTTGCGCACGGCCTCGTCCGGGTGCTGGTGCGCGGCGTCGCTGGCGGCCGCGGCCACGTAGGCCACGGCACGCGCGCCCTCGGTCAGCCCACGCATCGTCATCAGCATGCGCTTGACGTCGGGGTGATGGATGATGGTCACGGCCTCGCGCGCCGAGCCATCGACCGGACGGCTCTGCACGCGCTCGCGCGCATAGGCCACCGCCTGCTGGTAGGCGCGTTCGGACACCGCGATGCCCTGCATGCCAACGGAGAAACGCGCCGAGTTCATCATGATGAACATGTACTCGAGGCCGCGGTTCTCTTCGCCGACCAGCGTGCCGATGGCGCCGCCATGGTCGCCGAACTGCAGCACCGCCGTCGGGCTCGCCTTGATGCCCAACTTGTGCTCGATCGACACGCAGTGCACATCGTTGCGCTCACCGTTGCTGCCGTCGGCGTTGACCATGAACTTCGGCACGATGAACAGCGAGATGCCCTTGACGCCCTCGGGTGCGTTGGGCGTGCGGGCCAGCACGAGATGGACGATGTTCTTCGCCATGTCGTGTTCGCCGTAGGTGATGAAGATCTTGGTGCCGAACACCTTGTAGGTGCCGTCGCCCTGCGGCTCGGCGCGGGTGCGCACCGCGGCCAGGTCCGAGCCCGCCTGCGGCTCGGTCAGGTTCATGGTGCCGGTCCACTCGCCCGAGATCAGTTTGGGCAGGAAGGTGGCCTTCTGCTCATCCGTGCCGGCCGTCAGCAGTGCCTCGATGGCACCGTCGGTCAGCAGCGGGCACAGCGCGAAGGACAGGTTCGCGCTGTTCAGCATCTCGTTGCAGGCGGTCGCGATCAGCTTGGGCAGGCCCTGGCCGCCAAAGTCCTGCGGGTGCAGCACGCCCTGCCAGCCGCCGTCGCCGAACTGGCGGAAAGCTTCCTTGAAGCCAGCCGTGGTGGTGACCACGCCGTCCTTCCAGCTGCTCGGGTCGAGGTCGCCGGCACGGTTCAGCGGCGCCACCACCTGCTCGTTGAATTTGGCGGCCTCGTCCAGCACGGCCTCGGCCGTCTCCGGCGTGGCTTCCTCGAAGCCCGGCAGCTTGCTGACAGCCTCAAGCCCGGCCAGCTCGTTCATGACGAACAGCATGTCCTTGATCGGCGCACGGTAAGTCATCGATGTCTCCCAACATGTATGAAAAAGCCGTTCGCGGGTCACCCCCGGAACGGCTCGTTACTTGCTCGCTGCGGCTACGCGTGCCGGCCGCCGGGCGGCCGGCGAGGCATCAGCCCAGTGCCGCCACCAGCTCCGGCACCACGGTGTTCAGATCGCCCACCAGGCCGTAGTCGGCCACGGAGAAGATCGGGGCCTCGGCGTCCTTGTTGATCGCGACGATCACCTTGGAGTCCTTCATGCCGGCCAGGTGCTGGATCGCGCCCGAGATACCGACGGCGATGTACAGCTGCGGCGCGACGATCTTGCCGGTCTGGCCGACCTGGTAGTCGTTCGGCACGAAGCCCGCGTCCACGGCGGCGCGCGAAGCGCCCAGGGCGGCGTTCAGCTTGTCGGCCAGCGGCGTCAGCACCTTGGTGTAGTTCTCGCCCGAACCCACGCCACGGCCACCCGAGACGATGATCTTGGCGGCGGTCAGTTCCGGACGGTCGCTCTTGGCCACTTCGCGCGAAACGAACTGCGACACGCCTGCGTCGGCCACGGCCGGCAGGGTCTCGACGGCGGCCGAGCCGCCTTCGGCGGCGGCGGCGTCAAACGCCGTGCCGCGCACGGTGATGACCTTGATCTTGTCTTCCGACTTGACCGTGGCGATGGCGTTGCCGGCGTAGATCGGGCGCTCGAAGGTGTCCGGGGCGTCGACCTTGGAGATTTCCGAGATCTGGGCCACGTCCAGCTTGGCGGCCACGCGCGGCAGGATGTTCTTGCCGTACGGGGTGGCCGGGGCCAGGATGTGCGAGTAGTCGTTGGCGATGGCCAGGGCCTGCTCGGCCACGTTCTCGGCCAGGCCGTCGCCAAAGTAGGCGGCGTCGGCCAGCAGGACCTTGCTCACGCCGGCGATCTTCGCGGCGGCAGCCGCAGCGGCAGCGGCGTTCGAGCCAGCCACCAGCACGTGCACGTCGCCGCCGCACTGGGCTGCGGCGGTCACGGTGTTCAGCGTGGCGGCCTTGATGGATTGGTTGTCGTGTTCAGCAATGACGAGTGCAGTCATGTTATTTCTCCCCCGCGCTCAGATGACTTTGGCTTCGTTCTTCAGCTTCTGCACCAGCGTCGCGACGTCCGGCACCATCACACCCGCGCTGCGCTTGGCAGGCTCGACCACCTTCAGGGTCGACAGGCGCGGCTTGACGTCAACGCCGAGGTCTTCAGGCTTGACGATATCGAGCTGCTTCTTCTTGGCCTTCATGATGTTCGGCAGCGTGACATAGCGCGGCTCGTTCAGGCGCAGGTCGGTCGTGACCACGGCCGGCAGCTTGAGCGACAGCGTTTCCAGGCCGCCGTCGACTTCGCGGGTCACCGAAGCCTTGCCATCCGCCACCACCACCTTCGAAGCGAAGGTCGCTTGCGGCAGGCCGGCCAGCGCGGCCACCATCTGGCCGGTCTGGTTGGAGTCGTCGTCGATGGCCTGCTTGCCCAGGATCACCAGTTGCGGCTGCTCCTTGTCGATCAGCGCCTTCAGCAGCTTGGCCACGGCCAGCGGTTGCAGGTCTTCGTTCGATTCCACCAGGATGCCGCGGTCGGCACCAATGGCCATCGCGGTGCGCAGGGTTTCCTGGCACTGCGTGACACCGCACGAGACGGCGATCACTTCGGTGGCAACGCCGGCTTCCTTCAGGCGCACGGCCTCTTCCACGGCGATTTCGTCGAAGGGGTTCATGCTCATCTTCACGTTGGCCAGATCGACGCCCGAGCCGTCCGCCTTGACGCGGACCTTGACGTTGTAATCCACCACCCGCTTGACTGCGACGAGTACTTTCATGCGCTCACTCCACTGATAGCTGATAGTCAGAAATTTTGTTCGCTCGTCATTATAACCACCGGGTTGGCGGCTCTCCTGTTTTTCGAACGATCGTACTATTTTATCGGCAAAATGATGCCGGGCATAGCCCGGCAGATCCCAGCCGTCCGACGATTGTGCCGCAAACCTGGGCTTGCGGGCATCGTCTGATTGGATGAAAACCTCAAAGTGACGTCGGCTTACCAGGCGGTAATGACCGAGTCCTTGAAGGTCGATGTGACGTATTGCTTGATTTCGGGCGAGTGGTAGGCCTTCACCAGCTTGGCCACCCACGGCTTGTTCTTGTCGGCCTCGCGGATCGCGATCAGGTTGGCGTACGGGCCCTTCGGGCCTTCGATGGCGATGGCGTCCCTGGTCGACGACAGGCCGGCCGATTCCGCATAGTTGCCGTTGATGGCGGCGGCGTCGAGGTCGTCCAGCGAGCGCGGCAGCTGCGCGGCGTCCAGCTCGACGATGCGGATCTTCTTCGGGTTCTCGACGATGTCCAGCGGCGTGGCCTTCAGGCCGGCGTCGGGCTTGAGCTTGATCACGCCCTTGCTCTGCAGCAGGAGCAGCCCGCGGCCGCCGTTGGTGGGATCGTTGGGCACGCCCACGCGCGCGCCCGGCTTGAGCTGGTCGAGCGACTTGATCTTCTTCGAATACACGCCCATCGGGAAGGTGACCGTGTAGGCGACATGGGTGAATTTGTAGCCGCGGTCCTTGATCTGGGCTTCCAGGTACGGCAGGTGCTGGTAGCTGTTGGCATCCAGGTCGCCGGCGGCCAGCGCTGCGTTGGGCTGGATGTAGTCGCTGAACTCGACCACCTGGATGTTCAGGCCGTCCCTGGCCGCGACCTTCTTCACCTGTTCCATGATCTGGGCGTGCGGGCCGCCGGTCACGCCGATCCTGATCGGCTTTTCCTGGGCGGCGGCGCCCGTCGCCAGGGTTGCGCCGATCGCGGCGCCGAGAATCCATTGCAGCAGGTTGCGACGTTGCATGATGTGCGTTCCTAATTCAGAGAATGATTGGCTTAGCGGTGGCTGATGCGGCGGACGAGCCAGTCACCAAAGCTTTGTACTGCCTGCACGAACACGATCAGGATCACCACCACCGCCACCATCACCTCGGTGATGTAGCGCTGGTAGCCGTAGCGGATGCCCAGGTCGCCCAGGCCGCCGCCGCCGATCGCGCCGGCCATGGCCGAATAGCCGACCAGGCTGACGAAGGTAATGGTCAGGCCGGCGACGATGCCGGGCATGGCCTCGGGCAGCAGCACCTTCCACACGATCTGGCCGGTGGTGGCGCCCATCGACTGGGCCGCCTCGACCAGGCCCTTGTCGACCTCGCGCAGCGCGCTTTCCACCAGGCGCGCGATAAACGGGATCGCCGCGATGGTCAGCGGCACGATCGCCGCCGTGGTGCCGATCGACGAGCCGACGATAAAGCGGGTGAACGGGATCACCACCACCAGCAGGATGATGAACGGGACCGAACGCACCGCGTTGACCACCACGCCGATGGTGCGGTTGAACAGCGGATGCGACAGCACGCCGCCACGGTTGGTCAGGTGCAGCAGCACGCCCAGCGGCACTCCCAGCAGCGAGCCGACCACGCCCGAGATCGCCACCATCAGCAGGGTCTCGTTGAACGAGGTCAGGAACAGGTCAGACATTTCAGACCACATGCTCGAACTCCTCCACCACGACGCCTTGCGCCTGCAGGTATTCCATCGCCGCCTTGACGTCGGCCAGTTCGCCCGTGGCCATGATCGCCAGCGAGCCGAAGGCCTGGCCCTGGATCTCGTCGATATGGCCATGCAGGATATTGAAGTCCAGCCCGTAGCGGCGGATCGCCTGGGCCAGCACCGGCTGGTCGACGCCCTCGCCGGTGAAGGCGAGGCGGTAGACGTGGTCGCGCCCGTTGCCCAGCCGGCTCTCCACGCGCTTGAGCACGCTCGCCGGCAGCTCCTGCGAGATGACGTCGCCGATCATGGCGCGGGTGACCTCATGCTGCGGGCGCAGGAACACGTCGATCACGCGCCCGGTCTCGACCACCTGGCCGGCTTCGAGCACGGCCACGCGGTCGCAGACCTGCTTGATCACTTCCATCTGGTGCGTGATCATCACGACGGTCAGGCCCAGGTCGCGGTTGATCTGCTTGAGCAGCTCCAGGATGGAGCGGGTGGTTTCCGGGTCCAGCGCGGAAGTGGCCTCGTCCGAGAGCAGCACCTTGGGCTTGCTGGCGAGCGCGCGCGCAATGCCCACGCGCTGCTTCTGCCCGCCGCTGATCTGCGCCGGATAGCGGTCCTTCAGCGCCGACAGGCCTACCAGGTCCAGCAGCGGCAGCACCGTCGCGGCGATCTCGGCGCGGGGCTTGCCGGCCAGTTCCAGCGGCAGCGCCACGTTGTCATATACCGTGCGCGACGACAGCAGGTTGAAGTGCTGGAAGATCATGCCGATGTCGCGGCGGGCCAGGCGCAGCGCGCCCTTGTCCAGCGCCGTCAGGTCCTGGCCGGCGACGACCACGCGGCCGCTCGAGGGCCGGTTCAGCAGGTTGATGGCGCGTACCAGCGTACTTTTGCCGGCGCCGCTGCGGCCGATGATGCCGAAGACTTCGCCCGCCGCGATCGACAGGCTGACGTCCCGCAATGCATGCACGTCGCCAGACGCGCCCGGGAAGCGCTGCGACAGTCCTTGCAGTTCGATCATGTAAAGGTGACCAAAAGAAAACGGCAACAGGCGAGGGATCTCCAGCGCTGTTGCCGCTCGTTATTTTTCTGAAGCGCGTATTTTATGCGATTCGCTTCATACCTTAAACGACTTTCTTCCGATGTCTTTATGCGTTTCCGGAATATAAGTACCGCAAAAGTCGATCATGAGCCACGCCATGCCGGCGCGCGCTTGTCGATAAAGGCCTGCACCCCCTCCAGCGCCGACTCGTCCATCATGTTGCAGGCCATGGTCTGGCCGGCAAGCTGGTAGGCGGCCTCGATGCCCATCTCCAGCTGGCGGTAGAACAGGCCCTTGCCGGCAGCCACCGCGGCGGCCGGCTTGGCGCAGATGCTGGCGGCCAGGCGCGCCACCTCGTCGTCCAGCTGCTCGGCGGGCACGACCCGGTTGACCAGGCCGCGCTCGCGCGCGGTGGCGGCGTCGATCATGTCGCCGGTCAGCAGCATCTCCAGCGCCTGCTTGCGGTGCAGGTTGCGCGACAACGCCACCCCGGGCGTCGAACAGAACAGCCCCAGGTTGACGCCGGACACCGCAAAGCGCGCATCGCCGGCGGCCACCGCCAGGTCGCACATCGCCACCAGCTGGCAGCCCGCCGCCGTGGCAATGCCCTGCACGCGCGCAATCACCGGCTGCGGCATCTTCTGGATCGCCATCATCATGCGCGTGCAGCGGTCGAACAGGCGCCGGTAATAGTCATGCGACGGCGAGGCCCGCATCTCGCGCAGGTCGTGCCCGGCGCAGAAGGCCTTGCCGGCGCCGGCCAGCACCACCACGCGCACGGTGTCGTCCGATGCCAGCCGGGCCAGGGCGTCGGTCAGCGCGTCGAGCAGGCCCTCGGACAGCGCATTGAACGCCTGCGGCCGGTTCATGGTCAGGCGCGCCACGCCCGCGGCGTCGCGCGACTCGGTCAGCAGCGGTGCGTCCACGCGGGCATCGTTCTCGGCCATGGCAACGGTCTCCTATCGCTCCAGCAGCACCTTCAGGTGCGCCAGCACGCTGCGGCCCAGCGCGCTCAGGTTGTAGCCCCCTTCCAGGCAGCTGACGATGCGGCCCTGCGCATGGGCGCGCGCGACGTCGATCAGCTGGCCGGTGATCCAGGCGTAATCCGACTCCACCAGGCCCATCTGGCCGAGGTCGTCCTCGCGGTGGGCGTCGAAGCCGGCGGAGATGAACAGCATCTGCGGGCGGAATTCATTGAGCCGCGGCAGCCAGATGGTCTCGACCACTTCGCGCACCGCCATGCCATTGGTATAGGCCGGCAGCGGGATATTGACCATATTGGGCGCGAGATGCTCGGTGCCGCTGTAGGGATAGAACGGGTGCTGGAAGAAGCTGCACATCATCACGTGCTCGTCGCCGCGGAAGGCCGCTTCGGTGCCATTGCCGTGGTGCACATCGAAATCGATGATGGCCACGCGCTCCAGCCCGTGCGCCTGCAGCGCGTGGCGCGCGGCAATCGCAACGTTGTTGAAGAAGCAGAAGCCCATGGCGCGGTCGGGCTCGGCGTGGTGGCCGGGCGGGCGCACGCAGCAGAAGGCGTTCTCGAACTCGCCGGCGATCACCGCGTCGGTGGCCGCCACCGCCGCGCCCGCTGCCAGCGTGGCGGCGGCGAGCGTGTGGGGATTCATCGAGGTGTCCGGATCGATCGCGTGGTAGCCGCTGGCCGGGCTGGCGCTTTCGAGCGAGTCGACGTAATCGGGCCGGTGTACGCGCTCCAGCTGCTCGCGCGTGGCAGGCGCGGCCTCGCGGCGCTCCAGCAGCCCGTCCAGGCCATGCGAAATCAGGTGATCCTCGATCGCCTGCAGGCGCTCCGGGCACTCCGGATGGAAATGCCCCATCTCATGCCGCTGGAACTCGGGGTGCGTGTAATAGCCTGTCGGCATCTCTTATCGTCGCAATGTTGTCTCCAATCGCTACGTTAGCACACGCAAGGCCATGCCACCCAGCGGGGCCGGCGCGCCATGTCGCGGGCGCCGACGCTGCAAATGCCGCAGTGGCATCCGCTATACTCGGTGCGACTTGCAAAGGACACCATGACCGACCCCCAGCGCTCACTGCGACGCCCCCTGCTGGGCGCCGCGCTTTCCGCTGCCGCACTCGGACTCTGCGGCCTCTCCCCCAGCCTGCTCGCCGCCGGCAAGCGCCGCGTCAGCGTGCGCGAGGAAGAGATCGAACCCGGCCGCTACCGCGACAACCCGCAAGCGCGCGCCTTTATCGACGAGATGGTGGCCCGCCACGGCTTTGACCGTGGCACGCTGCAGGAATGGTTCGGCCAGGCGGTTTATTCGGCCACCGTGGTGCGGCTGATCATGCCGCCCGCCACGCCCGGCCGCAAGAGCTGGCGCGCCTACCGCTCGCGCTTTATCGAGCCGATCCGCATCGACGCGGGCGTGCGCTTCTGGCAGGACAACCGCGACACGCTGCGCCGCGCCGAAGCCGAGTTCGGCGTGCCGGCCTCGGTCATCGTCGGCATCATCGGCGTGGAAACCATCTACGGCCGCGACATGGGCACCTTCCGCGTGCTCGACTCGCTGTCCACGCTCGCTTTCGACTACCCGGATACGCCCAACCGCGAAGCCCGCACCGCGCTGTTCCGCGCCCAGCTCGCCGACTACCTGCTGTGGTGCCGCGACACCCACACCGACGTGTACTCGGTGCTGGGCTCCTACGCGGGCGCGATCGGCATCCCGCAGTTCATGCCGACCAGCCTGCGCGAATACGCCATCGATTACGACAACAATGGCCGCATCGACCTGCGCAACAGCCCCACCGACGCCATCGGCAGCGTCGCGCGCTTCCTGCAGCTGCACGGCTGGGAGGCGGGCCGTCCGGTGGTGTGGCGCATTGCCAGCGATCCCGGCAGCCTGGGGGTAGCCGCCGCCGCGGCCGACGGCGAGCCATGGCCGACGCGCACGCTCAACCAGCTGACCCGTGCCGGCCTGCGCGTGGACGAGCCGATCAACCTCGCGCGCGAAGGCGAGACCGGCGTGCTGGTGGTGGACCTGCCCACGCCCGACCAGCCGACCGAGTACCTGCTCGGCCTGCGCAACTTCTACGTGCTGACGCGCTACAACCGCAGCTTCTTCTACGCGCTGGCGGTGTACCAGCTGGGCGAGGCGGTCAAGGCGGCGATGGGCTGACGCACAATCGCCTTCGCCGGGGCGTCCAGACCCGCCGCGAAGGCCCGGATTCCTGCTGGAGAAAGTGCCTTGTCCTCCTCAATGGAGGCAGGGTGGCCGGCTGCGTTCGTTTACAATGGCCGGTCGTTGCCACGCGACTTTCCACATGAGTAATCCGTGACCCAAACCCAGACCCTGATTCCAGCAGAACTGCTTCAGAAGTCGGACAAGATCCTGTTCATCGCCCACCTGGCGCTGGGCGACTTCACTTACCTGCAGAATTTCTTCAAGGCCTTCGCCGAGGCCTACCCGCACCTCAGCGTCCACCTCTGGGTGGATGAAGTGCGGCGCACCAGCAATTCCGCGGAATGGGAGCACCTGAAGAAGTACTCGCTTTACGACTGGGTGGGTGCGTGCGGATTTTTCAAGAAGGTCTATACCCAGACCTACAGCCCTGAACTGTATGAGGCGTCGATCCGCGAGGCCCGGCAGGAGCATTACCCCATCGTGGTCTCGCTGGCCACGCTGCGGCCACACCAGTACGCCACGCTGGCGCGCGCAATCAGTCCCGATGGCTGGATCGTCGGCATGGCAAAACCAGTCAAGTTTTTCCAGCCTCACCATCGGCTGGCCTACCGCAAGCTGGATGCCGCCATTCCCTCATATCGGGTCGACCGCGCCAATCCGCAGCATATCAGTGACGTCTACGCCCACTGGTTCCGGCAGATCGGCGGCCCGGAGGTGGATGTCGCCGGGCGCTTCCCGTTCGTGGAGATCCCCGACGCCTGGCGCCAGCATGCGCACAAGCAGCTGGCAGACTGGGGGTTTGGGCCACGTCCCGGCAAGCTGGTCTTTATCAATCCCTATGCCAAGACCAAAAAGCGTTGCTGGCCGCTGGAGCACGTTGCGGAACTGATCCAGGCCATGCAGCGGCTCGACGCGTGGCGCGACAGCAGCTTCGTGGTCAATGCGGTCCCGCAGGAGCTGGCGCATGCCCGCCAGGTCATCGGCAGTTTCCGCCTGCAGCGCACCGAGCTGTTCAGCGCCGAGGACAACTTCTTCCAGCTCCCGGCACTGCTGGCGCAATGCGACCTCATCATTTCGGTGGAAACCGCCGTGATGCACCTGGCCAATGCGGTCCATGTGCCGGTGATCGCGCTGATGCGCCAGAAGAACCCTGAGTGGACCCCCATCGATCGCAACCACAGCACCGTGATCACTGCCCCCAACGCACGGGACTGGGTCAAGGCCATCTCCGTTGAACAGGTCATCCGAACCATCCAATGAACCCCCAAGCGACCGCCCCTGCGCTCACCGCGACCCCGGAGACGGGTCCGAACGGCAAGCCGTCTTTCCACATCGCATTCTGCGTTGACGATAACTATTTCCGGGCGATGGGCGGCACCATAGGCTCGATCATCGACAACAACCCGGGTCAGCACTTTACCTTCCACGTGCTGACGCTGTCGGCCTCGGCGGACAACCAGCGCCGCCTGGCGCGCCTGGAATCGATGTACCCCGGCGTCAGCACGCGCCTGCATGTGCTGGACCTTGGTTCGTTCAAGCAGTTTTCGCATTTCCTGGGCCACTCGCACTATTCGCTGTCGATCTTCACGCGGCTGGTGATTCCCAGCGTGCTGCAAGGCCAGACGGATCGGGTGCTGTACCTGGACGCCGACATCCTGTGCGTCAACCGGCTGGACGAACTGGTCGACATGGACATCAGCGAGGACATCGCGGTGGTCGTGCCGGACGCGCCGGTCACCCTGCAGCGCCGCGTGGCCGCCCTGGGCCTGAAGCACAACGAGTACTTCAACGGCGGAGTGCTGTTCATCAATATCGAACGCTGGCTGCAAGAGGACATTACCGGGCAGACCATGAAGGCCCTGCTCGAAAGCAAGACGGACATGCGCTTCAACGACCAGGACGCACTGAATATCGTGCTCAACGGCCGCGCCCGCTATGTCTCGCCGCGCTGGAACTACCTGTATGACCTGATTCACGACCTGAACGTGAACAAGTTCGCCATGCGCCCGGTCGGCAAGGCCGTGTTCATCCATTTCGCCGGGTCGGTCAAACCATGGGCGGACTGGAGCGGCCATGACGCGCGCAAGCTATTCCACAAATACCTGGCATTGTCGCCGTGGCAGGATCTGCCGCTCGATCCGGCGCCGCGCAATACCAAGGAAATGCGCATGCATTCGCGCTTCATGTACCGCCAGGGGCGGCCCGCGGAAAGCCTGAAGTGGTATCTGCGCTATCTGCGCAAGCGGGTCCTGAAATAACGGCTTCGTCCGGCGCCCCGCAGCACTACCGAGTCATCTTCAAGAGTCATGGCAATACGAAGCAAGCATATCCTCGTCTCCCGTACTGACAATATCGGCGACATCGTCCTGACGCTGCCCATGGTGGCACGCCTGCGGCAACTGAATCCCGGCGCCAGGATCAGTTTCCTGTGCCGCGCCTATGCCGCGCCGCTGGTGCGCTTTTGCACGGATATCGACCAGGTCATCGAGCTGGAGGATATTGCCGATGCGCCGGCGGAATACCTGAAGCATTCGGATATCGACACCCTGCTGCTGGCGCAACCGGACCGCGACCTGGCATATGCAGCGTTTCGCGCCGGCATCAGGCACCGGATCGGCAATGCGCGGCAAAAGCTGTACCTGCTGTTCTACTGCAACCGCCGGGTGCGCTTCAGCAAGCGGATTTCCGAAGATCACGAGGCCCAGATCAATTTTGAGTTCCTGCGCGCCTTCGGCCCCAGATCGATCCCGACACGCGAAGAGATTCCGGGCATGTATCACTTCGACATCCCGGTCAACAGCGAAATCGCCCGGCAGCTGCAGCCCTACAGCTTCAACCTGGTATTGCATACCAAATCGAACGGACACGGCCGCGAGTGGCCGATCGAACATTACACCGCGCTCGCGCAATTGCTGCGGTCACAGCCGGATGTGCACCTGTGGCTGACCGGCAGCTCCAAAGAAGGGGAATGGCTGAAGACGCACGGGCAGGCGCTGCTGCAGCTACCCAACGTGACCAGCGTCTGCGGCGCCCAGACCCTGGGGCAGCTGACCCAGCTGATCCGGCAGGCAGATGGGCTCATCGCCAGCGGCACCGGACCGTTGCACCTTTCCGCGGCCATTGGCCAGCGTACGCTGGGGCTGTTTCCGCCGACCCGCCCCATGCACCCGGGGCGCTGGGCAGCGCTGGGGCTTCGCGCTCAGAACCTGTCCATGCAGAAGAGCTGCTCGGCCTGCGAGAAGATCGTCGCCGATACCTGTGACTGCATGCGGCAGCTCACGCCGCAGGCGGTGCACGGCATCGTCAACGACTGGATCCTGGAAAAGAGGCAGATGGGGACCAGGGCGCAAGCGGCCAACTGAGGGCCGCCTGGCCGGGTCTTGATGATGAAGGCCAGGAACGCGGCAAGCTGTCGCCGCGTGCCCGCTCAGGCCGGGAAGACGCCCGTGGACAAATAGCGATCGCCCCGGTCGCAAACCACAAAGACGATCGTGGCGTTCTCGACGGTTTCCGCAACCTGCAGGGCCACGCAGAGCGCACCCGCCGCGGAAACCCCGCAGAAGATGCCCTCTTCGGCGGCCATCCGCCGGGCCATGTGCTCGGCATCTGCCTGGCTGACGGGTTCCGTGCGGTCGATAAGCTTCGGGTCGTAGATCTTCGGCATATAGGCTTCCGGCCACTTGCGGATACCCGGAATACGCGAACCTTCCGCAGGCTGCGCGCCAATGACCTGCACCTCGGGGTTCTGCTCCTTCAGGTAGCGCGACACCCCGGTAATGGTGCCCGTTGTCCCCATTGCCGACACGAAGTGGGTAATACGCCCCTGGGTTTCCTGCCAGATCTCGGGCCCGGTGGTTTCATAGTGGGCCAGCGGGTTGTCCGGGTTGGCGAACTGGTCAAGGATCACACCCTTGCCCTCGCGCTCCATGGAATCAGCCAGGTCTCGCGCGTATTCCATGCCGCCCTTGACCGGCGTGAGGATGATCTCCGCGCCATAGGCGGCCATGCTCTGGCGGCGCTCCAGGCTGAGATCCTCCGGCATGATCAGTACCATCTTGTAGCCGCGGATGGCGGCTGCCATGGCCAGTGCAATGCCGGTATTGCCAGAAGTCGCCTCGATCAGGGTATCGCCCGGCTTGATGCGGCCGCGGGCCTCTGCGCGGGCGACCATGGAAAGCGCCGGGCGGTCCTTGACCGATCCTGCCGGATTGTTGCCTTCCAGCTTGCCGAGGATCACATTGCCACGTGCGTCATTGGCGGCACCCGGAATCCGCTGCAACCGGACCAGCGGCGTGTTGCCGATGGTGTCTTCTATTGTCTTGTAGGCCATGGTGCGAGAGTCGTATTTTGGCGCATTGTAAACCACCGCCCTTACCCGTGCCGGCGGCCGGGCTTTGCGCGCCGGCCCCGGCGCACCATGGCCTGGCCGTGGCTACGCGTCCTTGTTGCCGTCACCGAGCAGGTGATAGAGCAGCATGCAGCCAAAGGTCGCGGTACCGATCCCGCCCAGCGTCATGCCGCCAAGCTTGAGCGTCAGATCGCCTGCCGCCACGGTCAGCGTGGCGCCGACGGTGATCAGGTTGCGCGAGCTGGAGAAGTCCACGTGGTTCTGCACCCAGATGCGCCCGGCGGTGGCCGCGATCAGGCCAAAGACCACGATCGTGAGGCCGCCGATGACCGGCCCGGGGATGGTCAGGATCAGCGCACCAAACTTGGGCGAGAAGCCAAGCAGGATGGCAACCGCCGCGGCCACGACAAAGATCAGCGTGGAGTAGATCTTGGTGACCGCCATCACGCCCATGTTCTCGGCATAAGTCGTTACGCCGGTGCCGCCGCCGCTGGCGGAGAGGATGGTGGCGATACCGTCGCCGATGAAGGCCCGGCCGATATACGGGTCGAGATTGCGGCCGGTCATCACGCCAATTGCCTTGATGTGGCCCAGGTTCTCCGCCACCAGCACGATGGCCACCGGTGCCACGAGCATCATGGCACCGACATTGAAGACGGGCGCCGTGAAGGCAGGCATCCCGAACCAGCTGGCCGCCGCCACGCCTGAAAAATCAATCGGCTTGCCCAGGCCCATCAGGTTGGCGCCGACATAGTAGACAAGGTAGCCCGCCAGGCCGCCGATCAGCACCGGCAGCCGTCCGAGCATGCCCGGCGCACGCACCGCCACCAGGCCGACCGCCAGCACGGCAAGCAGCCCGACCCAGGTATCGAACGACGACCCGCTGACTGCCTTCACCGCCACGGGGGCCAGGTTCAGCCCGATGGCAGCCACGATCGCACCCGTGACGACCGGCGGCATGAGCCGCTCGACCCACGCATAGCCGACCGCCTGCACCACCAGGCCTATCACCGTGTACAGCACCCCCGCGGCGATGATGCCGCCGAGCGCAACGGGAATATTGGGATTGGGCCCGCTGCCGGCATAGCCGGTTGCGGCAATGACGACGGCGATAAAGGCGAAGCTGGAGCCGAGATAGCTCGGCACCCGCCCGCGTACGCAAAGAAAGAAGATGAGCGTGCCGATGCCCGAGAAAAGGATGGCGATGTTGGGGTTGAACCCCATCAGGATAGGCGCGATTGCCGTCGAACCGAACATTGCCACCACATGCTGGACCCCTGCGAGCACGGTCTGCCCGGCAGGCAAGCGCTCGTCAGGTCCGATCACGCCCTCGGTCTTGAGACGCCATCGCGGCAGGAATCCGGCGTCATCGCCATTGTTCATTGTTTTCTCCCTGTTGTTTGGTCCGCGGTTTGGTCAGGCGGTCTGGCCAGGCGGCCGGCTTGGCCGCCGCGGCGTCCGCATGATACTCCGGCCCCGGCAGCACGCGAAGGCCTGCGCCTTGCGCTGTGGCATCGCCGCCGCGGCCGGCCGGAGGACATCAGGGAGAAGTGAGCAGGCAGAATGGCGGCATGCACGGCAGGCTATCGCCGCGATGCCGCCAGGCGCTAGCGCGCGGCCGGCTTCTTGCCCGGCGCTGCTGCCGGAGCCGCCGCTGCCGCCGGCGCCGCAGCGGTCTTGGTTGCGGGCGCGGCAGCCTTGGCCCCGAACGTCAGCCCGGCCTCCTGAAGCCGGGCGACGGATTTCGGGCCCACGCCGCTGACCCGCTGGGCAAGGTCTCCGGCATCCTTGTAGGGGCCATGCTGGTTGCGCTCATCGACAACACGCTTGGCGGTGGCAGGGCCAATGCCCTTGATCGAGGTCAGCGCCGCCTCGTCAGCCGTGTTGACATCCACTGCAGCAAAGGCAGCGCCCGCCAGGAACATCCAGGCTGCCGCAAGCAGGCAGCCTTGTCCGAACCACGTCTTTAGCATTTGTGAAGCTCCTTCCGGTTGGGCGCCTCGCCGGGATTGGCAAGGGCAGGAACAGGATAGGGCTCACCGCATGCGCCGGCGCACGCGGCAACACACGTTCACAAGGTTACACAGAAGCGTGTCCGGAGCGGATCGCGGCGCGGCGCTCAGGCACCATGTGCCAGCAGCCACTCGCAATAGCGCGCAACACCCTCTTGCGCGAGAACGAAGGGCGCGGTATAGCCAGCGCTGCGCAGCCGGCTCACATCGGACTGGGTAAAGCACTGGTACCTGCCGCGCAGCGCTTCGGGAAAGCGGGAATACTCGATGAGGCCTTCCTGCACGATCTCGTCCAGCGTCAGGGCAGTCTTGCCTTCAGACAGCCTCACCGTATTGACCACGGTGCGGGCGATATCGTTGAAGGTCTCGGCACGCCCTGTGCCGACATTGAAGATCCCCGACCTGCCCTGGTGCTGCAGGAAGTGGAGGTTGACCTTCACCACGTCTTCCACGGCCACAAAATCATGGCTGTGGGCGCCGGGGCCGTACCCTCCGTACTCGCCAAAAATCTTGATCGCGCCCTCGGCGCGGAACTGCTCGAGGCCCTGCAGCACCATCGATGCCATGCGGCCCTTGTGGGTTTCGCCGGGGCCATAGACGCTGAAATAGCGCAGGCCAACCACCTGCGACAAGGCGCCCGCCATGGCACGCCTGGCCACCTGGTCGAACAGGAATTTCGAATAGCCGTAGATGGCGAGCGGATGTTCGCAATCGCGCTCCTCGCGGAACCCCGGCGCGGCCCCGTACACGGCAGCGGTCGACGCGTAGATGAACTGCACGCCCTGCGCCAGGCACGCTTCCATCAGCGCCTGGCTGTAGCGGTAGTTGTTGGCCATCACATAGCGGCCGTCCTGTTCCGCGGTGTCGGTGCACGCGCCCTGGTGGAAGACGGCCTTCACCTTGCCGAAGTCCCCGCGCGTGAAGAGGGCCAGGAAATCGTCCTTGTCGATGTAGTCCCGGATATCGCAATCCACCAGGTTGCGGAATTTTTCGCAGCGCGCCAGGTTGTCGACGGCAAGGACATTGTCCTCGCCATGCGCGTTCAGTCCCTTGATAAGGTTGCTGCCGACAAATCCGGCAGCCCCTGTGACGATGATGGCCATGTTCGATTCAACGATCAGTTCGACACTGCGCTGAGGATCCGGCTGACGCGCGTCGGTAAGTTGGCGGCGCTTCAGCCGGCGGCCCCGAACAGTTCGGGATAGCTAACCACTGCGGTACCCAGCTTGCCGACCACGATGCCGCCGGCCCGGTTGGCGAGCTGGACTGCCTGCTTGAGCGGCGCACCCGCCGCCATCATGGTGGCCAGCGTTGCAATCACGGTATCGCCCGCCCCCGATACATCATAGACTTCGCGCGCCTGGGCCGAAACATGCAGGACCTCGGCCTCGGTGTACAGCGTCATGCCTTCCTCCGAGCGCGTCAGCAGCAGGGCTTCCAGCTGCAGTTCGCGCCGCAGGTTCTGCGCCCGCGCGGTCAGGTCGTGCTCGCTCTTCCAGGCACCGACCACACGCCGCATCTCGGCACGGTTCGGCGTGATCAGGGTGGCGCCGCGGTACTTGGAATAATCATCCCCCTTGGGGTCAACCAGCACCTTGCGCCCGGCGGCACGGCCCGCCTCCACCATCCGGCCGACATGGGTGAGTCCACCCTTGCCATAGTCGGACAGCACCAGCACCTCATATTGCCGGATCAGCTCGTTGAAGCCCTCGAGCACCGACAACAGCACTTCATGCGTGGGCGCTTTCTCGAAATCGACCCGCAGCAGCTGCTGCTGGTGCGCCAGTACGCGCAGCTTGATGGTGGTGCTCAGCGACGGATCGCGCATCAGGTAAGGCTGCACACGGCTCTCGGCGAGCAGTGCCTCCAGCGTGCGGCCCGGCTCGTCCTCGCCGACCACGCCCAGCATGCCGACACGGGCACCCAGGGCGGCCGCATTGCGGGCCACGTTGGCGGCGCCTCCAAGGCGTTCGTCGCTGCGCTTTACCTGGACCACGGGTACCGGTGCCTCCGGGGAGATCCGGTCCACATCGCCGAACCAGTAGCGGTCGAGCATCATGTCGCCCACCACGAGGATGCTGGACTGGCTGATCTGTTCCTGCGAAACGCTGTTCTTGCTCATGGAGTTTCCTTGGCAACATCCGGGTCAATGCCCACCGGCATGTTGCATTGCATAATCATTGAGCCGGGTTCACTGCCCCGGCATGCCCCGGCCGATCGCCTGATACTCGATGCCCTGTTCGACCATCGCCTCGGGCTCATACAGATTGCGCCCGTCGAAGATCACCGGCGTCTTCAGGCGCTGCTTGATCTGGCCGAAGTCGGGGCTGCGGAACACCTTCCATTCGGTCACGATCGCCAGGGCGTCGGCGCCATCGAGCGCATCCATCTGGTGCTCGTGGAAGCTTACCCGCGCGGCGGCGCCAGGCAGGTCGGCCAGGTCGGCATCGAACACGCGCCGGGCCTCGGCCATCGATACCGGGTCGTGCACGCGCAGCGACGCGCCGCGCGACACCAGTTCGCGCGCCAGCACCCGCGACGGCGCCTCGCGCATATCGTCGGTATTGGGCTTGAACGCCAGGCCCCAGAGCGCAAAGGTGCGGCCGGTCAGGTCGTCGCCGAAGCGGCGCACGATCTTGTCGCCCAGCACGCGCTTCTGCGCGTCGTTGACGGCCTCCACCGCTTCCAGCACGCGCATCGGCTTGCCGTGGTCGGCGGCGGTGCGCATCAGCGCCTGCACGTCCTTGGGAAAGCACGAGCCGCCATAGCCCGCGCCGGCATACAGGAAACTGTAGCCGATGCGCGGGTCCGAGCCGATGCCCATGCGCACCAGTTCGATATCGGCGCCCACCTCATCGGCCAGGTTGGCCAGCTCGTTCATGAACGAGATACGCGTGGCCAGCATCGAGTTGGCCGCGTACTTGGTGAACTCCGCCGAGCGCACGTCCATGTAGAAGGTGCGTTCATGGTGGCGGTTGAACGGCGCATACAGCTGGCGCATGGTGGCCTGCGCGTGTCGGCCCGCAACATCGGCATTGCAGCCCAGCACGATGCGGTCCGGGCGCATGAAGTCCTCGACCGCGGCGCCCTCCTTCAGGAACTCGGGGTTCGACACCACCGAGAACTGCAGGTCTTCGAGCCCGCGCGCGGCCAGTTCCTCGCGGATCACGGCGGTCACCCGGTCGCCGGTGCCCACCGGCACGGTCGACTTGTCGACCACCACCTTGAACCCGGTCATGTGGCGGCCGATATTGCGGGCCGCCGCCAGCACGTACTTGAGGTCGGCAGAGCCGTCTTCGTCCGGCGGCGTGCCCACGGCGATGAACTGCACGTCGGCGTGCTCGACGCTGGCGGCCACATCGGTGGAAAAGGTCAGGCGGCCCGCGGCACGGTTGCGCTGGATCAGTTCCTGCAGGCCCGGCTCGTAGATCGGCACGCCGCCCGCGTTGAGCAGCGCGATCTTCTGTTCGTCGAGGTCCAGGCAGAACACATCGTTGCCCTGCTCCGCCAGGCATGCGCCGGTAACGAGACCGACATAGCCGCTGCCAATAATGGTGACTTTCATAGCTTCAATTCAAGATCTGTTGCACCGGCCGCCGGGATCAGCCGAGGGTCTCGGAACGCCGCGGGGCATAGGTTTCCCAGCGGTTGCAGCCCGGGCATTGCCAATAGAAAAGCCGGGCACGGAAGCCGCAATCGCGGCAGGTGTAGCGCGCCAGGTTGCGGGTGCGCAGCTGCAGCAGGTCGCGGATGGCGGCGGTTTCCTTGCCTGCCGCATCACCGTCCTCCGCGCCGTCGTCAGCACCATCGGCCGGGCCCGCCGGGGTCTCGCCGATGGTCTGCGTGGCCGCCGCCACGGCCGCCTGCGCCTCGAAATACCTGGTCAGGGCCAGCAGCGTCGGCTGGCGGCGCAGCTGTTCGCGCATCAGGCGCGCCGCGGCTTCAGGGCCGTTCACTTCCAGTTCGGCCCTGTAGGCGGTATCAAGCACCTCAGGCGCCAGCTTGCCCTTGAGCAGGCCGCGCAGCCATTCCAGCGCCGCGCCTTGCTCGTCCAGGCTGGCAT
Organism: Cupriavidus sp. LA-1; assembly: GCF_055385985.1. Lineage (NCBI taxonomy): Bacteria > Pseudomonadati > Pseudomonadota > Betaproteobacteria > Burkholderiales > Burkholderiaceae > Cupriavidus > Cupriavidus sp. LA-1. Next base: position 3,017,184 of record NZ_AP031387.1, read on the forward strand.
AGGCCTTGACCACGCGGTCGGCCACCAGCGGCAGGAAGGACGCGTCCTGCCGCTCGATGCCCAGCCAATGGCCAAGCGCCGCGCGCGCGTCGCCTGCCGCCGCGGCCACGTCGCCCAGCAGGATCGGGGCACGCACGTTGGCGGGATTCTCGGCGACGGCCTGGTTCAGCCATTTCACCGCATCTTCCGGGCGTTTGCGCTGCAGCGCATCCTGCGCCAGTTCGCAGCAGAACTGGGCGATCTGCAGGCTGTAGTTCTTCTGCTCCAGCGTCTGCAGCTCACGCGCGGCTTCGATCGCCTTCTGCCACTCCTTCTCCACCTCATAGAGCTCGAGCAGCACGCGCTTGGCCGAGGCCGCATAAGGGCCCGACATCAGCCGGCGCAGCGATTCCTCGGCGCGGTCCAGCAGGCCCGCGCGCAGGAAGTCCTGGCCCAGCTCGAACAGCGCGTGCTCGCGCTCAGGCTCCGGCAGGTCAGGACGCGTGGCCAGGTTCTGGTGCACGCGGATGGCGCGCTCGGTCTCGCCGCGGCGGCGGAACAGCGCGCCCAGCGCAAAGTGCAGCTCGGTGGTTTCCGGGTCCAGCCGGGCCACTTCGACAAAGGCATCGATGGCCTGGTCGGGCTGCTCGTTGAGCAGGAAATTCAGGCCCTTGAAGTAGGAGCGCGGCAAGGCGCCCTGCTCGCTGATCAGCTGGCGCACGTCGAAGCGCGCCGCCATCCAGCCAAGGCCAAAGACAAGTGGCAGCGCCAGCAGCCACCAGGTTTCAAACATCATGGATCAGACTTTCGGGCCGACTACGTTATAGGGAGACTTGCCGTCGCGCTGCACCGGGGCAGCGGCCGACGCGGGCGCCGCCGCCGACGTCGCCGGCCGTGTGTCCGCGACCGCGCGGCGCAGCTTCGCCAGCTCCATGCGCTGGCGCATCAGCCCGGGGGCCACCGATGCCAGCGCCGCCACCGCGCCCAGCGCAAAGGCGGCAAACAGGATCAGGATCAGCGGCGCATGCCAGACGGCGTCGAAGAACAGCTGCAGCGAGACTTCGGCGGTATTGCGCAGCGCCAGCACGAACAGCAGCACGAATACGACGATACGGACGATCCAGGCAAACAGTTTCATGCGGGTAGGCAGCGTGACGTTGGGACGGGGCAAACGCAAAGGCAGCGGCAGACGGCAGCGACAAACAACGCGCCCTGTGCAAGGCCCGGCAAAGACCCCGGCATTGTAACGGAATCACTTCCCGTATTCGGTAACGTGGCGGTAACGGGGTGCTGACGCGCTTCCGGCACGGATCGCGATGACCCGTTCCTGCGCACGATGCGGCACCTGAGACGGGTCACGCCGTCAGGCACCAGACAAAAAAAGCGCCCCTTGGGGGGCGCTTTCTTACAAACAACACAGCGGCAGGCAAAGCCCGGGCGCTCAGGAGCGGACGAAGTTCAGTCCGCTCTCATGCAAACCCGCCGGCGCGGCGGGTGCCGCGCCCTGGCCTGGCTTGCCCGGCACGGCCTGGGCCGTGCCGCCGGAATGGCCGTTGCCATTGATGCCCGAGGGCATCGGCTGGCTGCGGTCAACCCGTTCGCGCAATTCCTTGCCCGCCTTGAAGTGCGGCACCCGCTTCTCGGGTACCAGCACTCGTTCGCCGGACTTGGGATTGCGCCCCACGCGAGGCGGACGCTTGTTCAGACCAAAACTGCCGAATCCGCGGATCTCGATGCGGTGGCCATCGGCCAGCGCCTCGGACATCGCGTCGAGTATCGTTTTGACCGAGATGTCCGCATCCCGCAGCAGCAGCTGGGGGAAGCGGGCAGCCAGTTTTTCGACGAGCTCCGACTTGGTCATGGGCATACGCGCAAGCGCGGGGGCCTGCGATTACTGGTTGTCCTGGCCGAGCTTGGCCTTCAGCAGGGCGCCGAGGTTGGTCGTGCCAGCCGTGCCGGTGTCAGCCTGGAACTTCTGCATCGCTTCTTGCTGCTCTGCGCTGTCCTTGGCCTTGATCGACAGGTTGATATTGCGCGACTTGCGGTCGACGTTCACCACCAGGGCGGTGATCTGCTCGCCTTCCTTCAGCACGTTGCGGGCGTCTTCCACGCGGTCAGCGGAGATTTCCGAAGCGCGCAGGTAGCCTTCCACGTCGTCAGCCAGCTGGACCACGGCACCCTTGGCGTCAACGGCCTTGATCGTGCCGTTCACCAGCGAGCCCTTGTCGTTGGCCGAGATGAAGTTGTTGAACGGATCGCCCGACAGCTGCTTGATACCCAGCGAGATGCGTTCCTTGTCGACGTCGATGCCCAGGACCACGGCTTCGACTTCGTCGCCCTTCTTGTACTTGCGCACCGCTTCTTCGCCGGTTTCCTGCCACGACAGGTCGGACAGGTGCACCAGGCCGTCGATGCCGCCAGGCAGGCCGATGAACACGCCGAAGTCGGTGATCGACTTGATCTGGCCGGCCAGCTTGTCGCCCTTCTTGTGGTTACGCGAGAAATCGTCCCACGGGTTGGCCTTGCACTGCTTCATGCCCAGGCTGATACGACGCTTGTCTTCGTCGATATCCAGCACCATGACTTCGACTTCGTCGCCCAGCTGGACAACCTTGGACGGGGCAACGTTCTTGTTGGTCCAGTCCATTTCCGACACGTGCACCAGGCCTTCGATGCCGGCTTCGATCTCGACGAACGCGCCGTAGTCGGTCAGGTTGGTCACCTTGCCGAACAGGCGGGTGCCTTGCGGGTAGCGGCGCGAGATGCCGACCCACGGATCTTCGCCCAGCTGCTTCACGCCCAGCGAGACGCGGTTCTTTTCCTGGTCGAACTTGAGGATCTTGGCAGTGATTTCCTGGCCAACCGACAGCACTTCGCTCGGGTGGCGGACACGGCGCCAGGCCAGGTCGGTGATGTGCAGCAGGCCGTCGATACCGCCCAGGTCAACGAACGCACCGTAGTCGGTGATGTTCTTGACGATACCGTTGACGATGGCGCCTTCCTTCAGGGTTTCCATCAGCTTCTGGCGCTCTTCGCCCAGGGTCGCTTCGACCACGGCGCGGCGCGACAGCACCACGTTGTTGCGCTTGCGGTCCAGCTTGATGACCTTGAATTCCAGGGTCTTGCCTTCGTACGGGGTGGTGTCCTTGATCGGGCGCACGTCAACCAGCGAGCCCGGCAGGAACGCGCGGATGCCGTTGACCATCACCGTCAGGCCGCCCTTGACCTTGCCGGTCACGGTACCCGAGATGATTTCTCCGTCTTCCAGCGCCTTCTCGAGGTTCAGCCACGATGCCAGGCGCTTGGCCTTGTCGCGCGAGAGGATAGTGTCGCCATAGCCGTTCTCGAGTGCATCGATGGCCACGGAGACGTAGTCGCCGGCCTGCACTTCGAGTTCGCCCTGGTCGTTCAGGAACTCCTCCACCGGCACGAATGCCTCGGACTTGAGGCCGGCATTGACGACCACGAAGTTGTGGTCGATGCGCACGACTTCAGCGGAGATCACTTCGCCAGCCTTCATATTGGAGCGGGCGATCGATTCCTCGAACAGTGCGGCAAAGGATTCGTTAGTTTGCAGGTCGGACATAAACGTAAGGTGAAATCCGCAGTACGCTGGCCGGCGCGACTATCGCGCTCAGTCTGCCAGTGCAGCGGGGTCAGGTTTGACAAAAGCCAGCCACAGGCTTGCCCGGGGCTGACGCCATCTGGTGCCGTCAGGGTGCGCCACTTCTACGGATGCGCCCGCATGCATCTCATGCACCGGGCCGCACAGCGGCAAACCACTCCAGCACCTGCGCCACTGCCTGATCCACCGTCATGTCGGAGGTATCGAGCAGCTTTGCATCCTCGGCGGGACGCAGCGGCGCGGCGGCACGGGTACGATCCCGCGCGTCGCGCGCCTCGAGGTCACGCAAAAGGTCTTCAATATTAGCAGAAATTCCCTTATCAATCAATTGTTTATAGCGCCTGCGTGCACGCGCTTCGACACTTGCGGTCAGGAATACCTTGAGCTGGGCATCCGGGAAGATCACGGTGCCCATGTCGCGGCCGTCGGCCACCAGCCCCGGCAGCTTGCGGAAGCTGCGCTGCAGCTGGGTCAGCGCGTCGCGAACCGGCTGGTGCACGGCAATGGCCGAGGCCCGGTTGCCGACCGCCTCGGCGCGGATCGCCAGGCTCACCTCCTCGCCCTGCAGCCAGACCCGGTCCGGGCCGAACTTCACATCGAGGCGCGAAGCGATTCTTGCAAGGGCGTCCACATCGCCCAGGTCGACCGCGACGCGGTCGCTGGCCAGCGCCACCAGCCGGTACAGGGCGCCACTGTCGAGCAGGTGAAAGCCCACGGCATCCGCGACCTTGTGCGCGACAGTGCCCTTGCCCGAAGCGGTCGGCCCGTCAATGGCGATGACGTTGACGATAGTCATTTTTTATAAAACCAAGAGAAACGATTGATTGTTAAATCAAGTGAGAATTATTATCATTTGATCCATGGCACGTCGCCACTGTGGCGCGGCGCCCCTCATTCAGTCGCGAGGCAATCTACCATGGCCAAAACCCTGACGTTCGGCATCATGCACCTTGGCATCGCGTTCAGCGTGACGTATGCGCTGACCGGCAGCCTTGCCATCAGCGGCGCCATCACCTTCATCGAACCGGCCGTAAACACCGTGGCCCACTACTTCTTCGACCGCTTCTGGGAAAAGCGCGAGCGCCGCCAGGCTGACGCTGCCCGCGGCAACGCTCCGGCGGCGCCCGACCCCGACCTGGCCAGCGCTTAACTCGTCACGCCTGCAAACACGCTGAAGTAATCCGGGAACGTCTTCGCCACGCAGCCCGGATCATTGATCCGTACCGGCAAGGGCCCGAACGCCGCCAGCGAAAAACACATCGCCATGCGATGGTCATCATAGGTGCCAATGCCATCGGCCGGGGTCTGCCATGGTTGCGGCGGCGTCACACGCAGGTAGTCCGCCCCTTCTTCCACGACTGCGCCCAGCTTGCGCAGTTCCGTCGCCATGGCCGCGATGCGGTCCGTTTCCTTGACGCGCCAGCTGGCGATATTGGTCAGCGTGGTCGTGCCCTCGGCAAACAGCGCCGCCACTGCCAGCGTCATGGCCGCGTCGGGAATATGGTTGCAGTCCAGTTCGATGCCGTGCAGGCGCCCGTCGTCGCGTTCCGTGCCGCGCACTTCGATCCAGTTGTCGCCGGCCATCACATTGGCGCCCATGCGGTTGAGCGCCTCGGCAAAGCGCACGTCGCCCTGGATGCTGGCCATGCCCACGCCTTCCACCCGCACCGGGCCGCCGCCGATCGCGCCGGCCGCCAGGAAGTACGAAGCGGACGACGCATCGCCCTCGACAAAGATCTCGCCGGGCGAGCGGTAGGCCGCGCCGGCCGGCAGCACAAAGCGCTCCCAGCCCTGGCGTTCCACCTGGATGCCGAAGCGTGCCAGCAGGTTCAGCGTGATCTCGATATACGGCTTGGAGATCAGCTCGCCGACCACCTCGATCTCGATGCGGCCGCTGGCGGACTGCGCCATCGGCAGGCTCATCAGCAGCGCCGTCAGGAACTGGCTGGAGACGTCGCCGCGCACGCGGATCGGCGCATCGATGCGGATGCTGGCGGGCTGGATATGCAGCGGCGGGAAGCCCTCATTGCCGAGGTAGTCGATCACCGCGCCGACCTGGCGCAGGCCGTCGACCAGGTCGCCGATCGGCCGTTCATGCATGCGCGGCACGCCCGACAGCTTGTAGCTGCCGCCCTGCAGCGCCAGCGCGGCGGTGAGCGGGCGGATCGCGGTGCCCGCGTTGCCCATGAAGAGCTCCGCCGCCTTGTTCGGGAAGTTGCCGCCGGCGCCGGTGACAATGTAGTCGGCGCCTTCCTGGCGCCAGGCCACGCCCAGCGTGCGCAGCGCCTGCAGCATCACGCGGGTGTCGTCGGAATCGAGCAGGTCGCGCACGCGGGTTTCGCCGTTGGCCAGCGCGGCCAGCAGCAGCACGCGGTTGGAGATGCTCTTCGAGCCCGGCAGCCGGACGGTGCCGTTGGCGCGGGTCAGTGGGCCTAGCGTCAGGTGTTCCATGGTTTCTCGTGGGCGCGAGGCGCCGCGGTCAGGCGATTGGATCAGGGTTCGATATTGTTGCCCGCGGCACGCTCGGTGCCCCAGGCCAGCCGGGTCTTGCTGGCGCGCGTGAAGATGCGTTCGAGCGCGTCGCCGTCGCTCTTTTCGATCAGCGTCTTCAGATGCGCCAGCACCGACTGATAGGTATTCAGCTCGCGCAGCAGCGCGTCGCGGTTGGCCACGCAGATGTCGCGCCACATCTCCGGCGACGACGCCGCGATGCGCGTGAAATCACGGAAGCCGCCACCAGCGAAATCCAGCTTCAGCGCCGCGTCTTCCGCATTGGCGACCTGCGCCACCAGCGCGTACGACAGCACATGCGGCAGGTGGCTGACCGCGGCGAACACCGCGTCGTGCTGCACCGCCGACATCACGTGGCATTGTGCGCCGGCGCTTTCCCACATGGCGCGCACCGCGGCCACATCCGCGCGCGAATTTTCCTGCAGCGGACACAGCACGGTCTTCTTGCCGACGTACAGGTCCGGCAGCGCCGCCTCGACGCCGTTAAGCTCGCGCCCCGCGATCGGGTGTGCCGGCACGAACTGCGCGACCTTGTCGCCCAGCGCCGTCTTGGCCGCCATGATCACGTCGGACTTGGTGCTGCCGGCATCGGTGACGATGGTGCCCGGCTCCAGGTGCGGCTCCAGCGCATGCAGCAGCGCAAAGTTCTGCGCCACCGGCGCGCACAGCACGATCACGCTGGCGCCGCGCGCGGCATCGGCCAGCGACGCGGCCTCGTCGATCACGCCAAGGTCCAGCGCCTTCTGCAGCGACGCCGGCGAGCGCCCCACCCCGACCACCGTGCCCACCACGCCGGCGCGCTTGAGCGCCAGCGCGAGCGAGCCGCCGATCAGGCCGACGCCGACAATGACAACACGGGAAAAATGCAATGCACTCACAATCTCAGGCCGCTAGCGGCAGTGGCTCGGATCAGACCGAGGTAATTCAATGACTGGCATTCCAGCGGGCAAAGCGCCCGCCCGGGGGACACCGGTTGCTGCGGCTGCGCTTACGCCAGCGCCCGCTCCAGCGCCGCGATGAACGCCGCGTTCTCTTCCGGCAGGCCGATGGTCACGCGCAGCCAGCGCGGCAGGTTGTAGTTGCCCACCGGCCGCACGATCACGCCCTGCTTCAGCAGCGCCAGGTTCACGCGGCCACCGGCGCCGTCGTCATCTCCCACGCGCACCAGCACGAAGTTGCCCGACGTCGGCACGTACTCAAGCCCGAGTCGGTCGAAGGCCCCGGTCAGTTGCGCCTTGCCGTCGCGGTTCAGTTCCGCGCTGCGGCGCAGAAACTCTGCATCGCCCAGCGCGGCGATGGCCGCAGCCTGCGCCACGCTGTTGACGTTGAACGGCTGGCGGATACGGTTCAGCAGGTCGGTCAGTTCCGGTTGGGCCACCGCGTAGCCGATGCGCAAACCCGCCAGGCCATAAGCCTTGGAGAACGTGCGCGACACCATCAGGTTCGGGTAGCGGCGCACCCAGGCCAACGAATCATATTGCTGGTCGTCATCGAGGTATTCGTTGTACGCCTCGTCCAGCACCACCACCACATGGGCCGGCACCCGCTGCAGGAATGCTTCGATCCGCGCGGCCGGCAGGAAGGTCCCGGTCGGGTTGTTCGGGTTGGCGATAAAGACCAGGCGCGTATCCGGCGCGATCGCCGCGGCCATCGCCTCCAGGTCATGGCCGTAGTCGCGCGCGGGCACTTCGATGGCGCGCGCGCCGATCTCCTGCGTGGCCAGCGCGTACACCGCGAACGCGTACTCGGCATAGACGATCGACTGGCCCGGCTCGACCAGCGCATGCGCGGCCAGCTCCAGGATGTCGTTGCTGCCGTTGCCCAGCGTCAGCCAGTCGGCGGGCACGCCAAAGCGCGCCGACAGCGCGCCCTTCAGCACAAAGCCGTTCGAATCCGGGTAGCGGCCCAGCTCGGCCACGGCTTCGGCGACCGCACGGCGGGCGGACTCGGGCATGCCGAGCGGATTCTCGTTGGAGGCGAGCTTGACGATGGCGGCCTCTTCCAGGCCGAACTCGCGCGCGACTTCCGAAATCGGCTTGCCGGCGATGTACGGTGAAATCGCCCGCACATAGTCGGGCCCGAACACCGTGCCGCCTTGCTTACCCTGCTCTGCCATCTCGTCTCCTGGTTCTTTCTCTAAGGTCTTACTTGCTCGACGGATACGAGCCCAGCACCTTCAGGTAGGCCGCATTGCGGCGCAGTTCTTCAATCGCGCGCGCCACCGCCGGCTCATGCTGGTGCCCTTCGACGTCGACGTAGAAGTAATACTCCCACGCGCCGCTGCGCGCCGGGCGCGACTCGAAGCGGCACATCGACACGCCGTTCTCGGCCAGCGGCGCGAGCAGCTGGTACACCGCGCCGGCCTTGTTGGGGACGGACAGGATCAGCGAGGTCTGGTCGCTGCCCGACGGCTCGGTCTCATAGCGGCCGATCACGGCAAAGCGCGTGCGGTTGTGCGGATCGTCCTGGATATGCGTGCGCACCAGATGCAGGTGATAGCGGTTGGCGGCGGACTCGGCGGCAATCGCGGCCACGGTCGGGTCTTCGCTGGCCATGCGCGCGGCTTCTGCATTGCTCGACACGGCCTGCCGCTCCAGGTGCGGATAGTTGGCGGTCAGCCAGTGCTGGCACTGTGCCAGCGCCTGCGCATGCGCGCGCACCACAGTGACGCCCTGCATGTCGGGCGTGGAGGCCATCAGGTTGTGATGGACCTTCAGCGCGATCTCGCCGCTGATCTTCAGCGAGGTCTGCAGGAACAGGTCGAGCGTGCGCGACACCGCGCCCTCGGTGGAATTCTCGACCGGCACCACACCGTATTCGACCGTGCCCGCCTCGACGGCGCGGAACACTTCGTCGATGCTCGGGCAAGGCACGCCCGACACCTCATGGCCGAAATGCGCGTACAAGGCCTGCTCGGAGAACGTGCCGGCCGGGCCCAGGAAGGCCACTTCCAGCGGCTTCTCCAGACCGCGGCAGGCCGACATCACCTCACGCCAGATTGCCGCCACGCTTTCGCCCAGCAGCGGGCCCGGGTTGGCGCCCTGCACCTTGCGAATGACCTGCAGCTCGCGCTCCGGCCGGAACACCGGCGCGCCGTACTTCTTCTTGACTTCACCGACCTCGAGCGCCAGTTTCGCGCGGTGGTTCAGCATCGCCAGCAGCTCGCGGTCGACGGTGTCGATCTGCTCGCGCAGCGGGCCCAGCTCGACCGACAGCTTGCGCTCGGCTTCGCTCAGGTGATTGTCGTTGGGCGGCGTCTCCTCGCGCGCGGGGGTGCGGTCTTGGCTTGTCATCTTGTATGAATCCGGTGGGCCGCCGGGCGCGGCGGCCGGGAAAAACTGCCTGCCGCCGGCCGGCGCGCCGTGCGTGGCTGGCGCGGGCCGGCGGCGGGAATGCGCGTCAGGCGGAGGTACGCTCGAACTCGCGCATGAAATCGATCAGCGCCGCCACGCCTTCGAGCGGCATGGCGTTGTAGATGCTGGCACGCATGCCGCCCACGGTCTTGTGGCCCTTGAGCTGCACCAGGCCGTTGGCCCGCGCCTGCTGCAGGAACGCCTCATTGCGCGATTCGTCGCCCAGGAAGAACGGGACATTCATGCGCGAGCGGCAGCTCGGATGGATCTCGTTGCGATAGAAATCGCTCTGGTCCAGGTAGTTGTACAGCGCCGACGCCTTGGCGATATTGCGCTGCTCGATCGCGGGCACGCCGCCCTGGCGCTTGAGCCATTTGAAGACGAGGCCGGCGATATAGATCGCATAGGTCGGCGGCGTGTTGTACATCGAGTTGTGCTCGGCCACCAGGCGCCAGTTGAAGGCCGACGGGCACAGCGGATGGGCGTGGCCGATCAGGTCGTCGCGCACGATCACGATGGTGACGCCGGCTGGACCGATATTCTTCTGCGCGCCGCCGTAGACCACCTGCACGCGCGACCAGTCGATCGGGCGCGACAGGATATGGCTCGAAGCATCGGCCACCACGATGCGGTCGCCCTTGACCTGGCCGATATCGGGAATGTCCTGGAACTCGACGCCGACGATGGTCTCGTTGGTGCACAGGTGCACATAGCCGGCATCGTCCGACAGCTTCCAGTCCGCAACGTCGGGGATACGGTGGAATTTTTGCGCCGCGCTGGTTGCCGCGATATTGACCGCGCCATAGCGGCGCGCTTCCTGCTCGGTCTTGACCGACCAGGTGCCCGTGACGACGAAGTCCGCCTTGGGCGCGTCGGCGCTGCGCAGGCGCATCAGGTTCAGCGGCACGATGCCGTTTTCGCCGATGGCGCCGCCCTGCAGGAACAGCACGTGGAAATTGGAAGGGATATGCAGCAGTTCGCGCAGGTCCGCGATCGCTTCGGCCTGGATGCCTTCGAATTCGCGGCTGCGGTGGCTCATTTCCATCACCGAGACCCCGGTCCCGCGCCAGGACAGCATCTCCTCGGCAGCCTGTTGCAGCACTTCGGCAGGCAGCGCTGCCGGGCCGGGCGAGAAGTTGTAGACGCGTTCGGCCAATGCACGCTGCATCATGCCGGCAAGAGCGGGATTCTGGGGATCGTTCATGAGACGGGGAATGGAAAAATGGCTGCCGGAGTTACCCAAGCAGCCATTATCCCTCAAACCCGCGCCCCGTTGGGCACCCGGGGCTGGCCCCGGTGCCGCGCCGGCCTGCAGGCTTGCACCCGGGCGGCGGTCTGATTCAGTCGCGGATCACGCCAGCATCACTTCGAAGCGGCGGTGATTTCCTTCTCGGCGGCGTCGCGCATCGACTTGCCGACCTGCGGACCGTACTTCTGCATCATCGAACCCCAGATCTCCTGGGTCGCCTTGCCCTGGTTGGCCATGAACTTCTGGCCGGTCGGCGACTTCAGGAAGGTGGTCAGGTCCTTCAGTTCCTGCGTCGTGTAGTACTTGCCGAAGGCATCGTAGTGCGCCTGGATCGCGTCCTTGCGGAAGCCATCGGTGTTGAACGCCGAGCCGGCGCCATCAACCATGCGCTGCACCGCGCCGTTCTTCTTCAGCTTTTCGACGGTGGCCTGCTTCTGCTTGTCGTTCAGGGTCTTGTTTTCGACCAGCACCTGCTCCAGCACCAGCGGCGCTTCCTGCTTGGCGCCCTGCTGCCAGTTGTCTGCCTGGCCCTTGACGGCCTGGTCTGCCTGCATGACGGAAAGCAGTTCCTTGATAGCAGCCGTCTTGTCCGCATCCTGCGCGTGCGCATGCTGCGCCATCATGAAGGTCGGAACAAAAGCGGCCAGAACAGCGATACGTCGATAGGTTTTGAGCATTGTGACTCCCTGGTAAATACGTCCGTTTTAGTCCGGACAGCCGCGAGGCGAGTTCCGGCTAGCGTCCTAATGTTGCAACAACTTACGTTTTGTCTTGCGGATTGGCGTCTGCGTCAGCCCCGGCAGCACCCTCGGCACCTTCCGCGCCGTCGCCTTCCTCGGCGTCTTCGCCACCGGCGCCGTTGTCGGCATCGCTTTCCACGATGCGCTGCAGGCCGGACAGCTTGGTGCCTTCATCCACATTGATCAGCGTGACACCCTGCGTGGCGCGGCCCATTTCGCGGATTTCGGCCACGCGGGTACGGATCAGCACGCCACCGGTGGTGATCAGCATGATTTCGTCCTCGGGCGAAACCAGTGCCGCAGCCACCACACGGCCGTTGCGCTCGCTCGTCTGGATCGCAATCATGCCCTTGGTGCCCCGGCCGTGTCGAGTGTACTCGGCGATGGGGGTACGCTTGCCGTAGCCATTCTCGGTCGCGGTCAGCACGCTGCCGCGCACGGCGGCTTCCGCAGCCTCTTCGGCGGTCTCCGCGGGCGCCACCAGCATGGCGATCACGGCCTGGCCGTCTTCGAGGTTCATGCCGCGCACCCCGCGCGCCTGGCGACCCATCGGGCGCACGTCGTTCTCATCGAAGCGCACCGCCTTGCCGGCATCCGAGAACAGCATCACATCATGCTGGCCGTCGGTCACCGCCGCGCCGATCAGGTAGTCGCCCTCATCGAGATCGACCGCGATGATGCCGGCCTTGCGCGGGTTGGAGAACTCGGTCAGCGCCGTCTTCTTGACCGTGCCGCGGGCGGTAGCCATGAAGATGAAGTGCTCGGCGTCAAACTGCCTGACCGGCAGGATCACATTGATCTTCTCGCCTTCGGACAGCGGGAACATGTTGACGATCGGCCGCCCGCGCGAGTTGCGCGAGCCCTGCGGCACCTCGTACACCTTCAGCCAGTACAGCCGGCCGCGGTTGGAGAAGCACAGGATGTAGTCGTGGGTATTGGCCACGAACAGGGTGTCGATCCAGTCGTCTTCCTTGGTCGCCGCCGCCTGCTTGCCGCGTCCGCCACGCTTCTGTGCGCGGTACTCGGAAATCGGCTGGCTCTTCATATAGCCGCTGTGCGACAGCGTCACCACCATGTCCTGCGGGGTGATCAGGTCTTCGGTATCCAGCTCGGTCGCGTTCAGTTCGATCTGCGAGCGGCGCTCGTCGCCAAATTCAGCGCGGATCGCGGTAAGTTCGTCGACGATGATGGTAGTAATGCGCTCCGGCCGTGCCAGGATATCCAGCAGGTCGGCGATTTCCGCCATGATGTCGCGATATTCCTGGACGATCTTGTCCTGTTCGAGGCCAGTGAGGCGTTGCAGGCGCATTTGCAGGATTTCCTGCGCCTGGCCGTCGGACAGACGGTACAGGCCGTCTGCCTGCATCCCGAACACCGCCGGCAGGCCGTCCGGACGATAGGAGGCACGTCCGCCCGGCGTTTCGCCTTCGGCGCGTGCGAGCATGTCACGGACCAGCGCGGAATCCCACGCCTTGGTCATCAGTTCCTGCTTGGCGATCGGCGGGGTCGGCGCAGCCTTGATGATGGCGATGAATTCGTCAATATTGGCCAGCGCCACGGCCAGGCCTTCCAGCACATGGCCGCGTTCGCGCGCCTTGCGCAGTTCGAACACCGTGCGGCGTGTGACGACTTCGCGGCGGTGCGCCAGGAAGTACTCCAGCATCTGGCGCAGGTTCAGCAGGCGCGGCTGGCGGTCGACCAGCGCCACCATGTTCATGCCGAAGGTGTCCTGCAGCTGGGTGTTCTTATAGAGGTTGTTGAGAACGACCTCCGGCACCTCGTTGCGCTTGAGCTCGATCACCACGCGCATGCCGGACTTGTCCGACTCGTCGCGGATGTCCGAAATGCCCTCGATCTTCTTCTCGGTGACCAGCTCGGCGATGCGCTCGAGCAGGGTGCGCTTGTTGACCTGGTAGGGCAGCTCGTCGACGATGATCGCCTGGCGCTGGCCGCGGTCGATGTCCTCGAAGTGCGTCTTGGCGCGCATCACCACGCGGCCGCGGCCGGTGCGATAGCCTTCGCGCACGCCCTGGATGCCATAGATAATCCCGGCGGTCGGAAAATCCGGGGCCGGAATCAATTCAATCAGTTCATCCACCGTCGCCTGCGGATTGCGCAGCAGGTGCAGGCAGCCATCGACGATTTCATTCAGGTTATGCGGGGGAATATTGGTGGCCATACCCACCGCAATACCCGACGAACCATTGATTAGCAGATTGGGAATACGCGCCGGCAGAATCGAGGGCTCTTTTTCAGAGCCGTCGTAGTTGCTGTCGAAATCGACGGTTTCCTTGTCGATGTCGTGCAGCATCTCATGGGCGATTTTCGCCAGGCGGATTTCGGTATAACGCATGGCCGCGGCGTTATCGCCGTCGACCGAACCGAAATTGCCCTGGCCGTCGACCAGCATGTAGCGCAGCGAGAAATCCTGCGCCATGCGGACGATGGTGTCGTAGACTGCGGTATCGCCGTGCGGGTGATACTTACCGATCACATCACCGACGATACGGGCCGACTTCTTATAGGCCCGGTTCCAGTCGTTGTTGAGCTCGTGCATCGCAAACAGCACGCGCCGGTGCACCGGTTTCAGGCCGTCCCGGACGTCAGGAAGCGCCCGGCCCACGATCACGCTCATGGCGTAATCGAGATAGGAGCGGCGCATTTCCTCTTCGAGGGAGACCGGAAGGGTTTCTTTTGCGAATGGATCCATTGCGGCGTGGTTTATGCGGCAGGTTTAAGCGAATGACAGGCCCTTTAGCGCGCGGCACAGTGGGCGCCTGACGGCTGGGCAACGTGCCATTCTAACATGCCGCCACCCCCCGCCTTCCGCTCTCCGGACGGCCCTCCCGGACACCTCGCGAGGCCCTTCGCGAAACCCGGAATCCCTGATGCCACAAGGCTTTGCGGGCGACACAAGACCCATGTTGCACAAACACCACAGGCCCAAAACCCATGCGGCGAATCGAATATATTTACTTCTTAGGAAACGACCCTTGTGGCACAATTCCCCAGCGAAGAGCCAGACATTGTTCGAAGTGGAGCATCCACCACATCGAGAATGTTATACTCCGAAGAATGTATGACTTGTTTTCGTCCATTTGCTCGCAGTAACCCTGCGGTGATCTCATCCTGAGAGGAGAAATATGAAAAAATTTGCCAAGCTCGCGCTCGTTGCAGCTACCGCAGTAATGGCTGCATCCGCTCAAGCTCAGTCCGTCCCCTATGAAAAGAAGGCAGTGAACGAGAACTGGGGCAACGGTACGAGCGAGTACGTGTGGAAGAATGGCACGAACGAGCTCTGCTGGCGCGACAGCTCCTGGACCCCGGCCACGGCGAACGCGCTGTGCGACGGCGCCCTGGCCCCGGCCGCTGCAGCACCGGCACCGGCTCCGGTGGCTCCGCCGGTTGTGTCCAGCGAGAAGGTCACTTTCGCTGCTGACACCCTGTTCGATTTCGACAAGGCCGTCCTGAAGCCGGAAGGCAAGTCCAAGCTGGACGACCTGGTCTCGAAGCTGCAAGGCATCACCCTGGAAGTCATCATCGCCGTTGGCCACACCGACTCGTTCGGTTCGGACAAGTACAACGATCGCCTGTCGATCCGTCGTGCTGAATCGGTCAAGGCTTACCTGGTGAGCAAGGGCGTTGAAGCCAACCGTGTCTACACCGAAGGCAAGGGCAAGCGCCAGCTGAAGGTCGATCCGAAGTCGTGCAAGGGCAACCGCAAGGCCCAGATCTCCTGCCAGCAGCCGAACCGCCGCGTGGAAGTCGAAGTGGTCGGCACCCGCAGCGCACGTTAATCGGATCCCTTCCGATGAAGAAAGCCCAGCGCAAGCTGGGCTTTTTTTTTGGTACAGTTGCCCGGACTGCCCCCCCTTCCCATCACCCCGCCGCGGCATGCGCCGCCGGCTCCGCATACGATGACGTTGCAATCGCAAACCCTTTCCGCAGCCGACGCCGCCAATCAGGACCTGCCGCGCCGGAACGCCGACCCCAAGGAAATCGACAAGTTCAGCGAACTGGCCCACCGCTGGTGGGACCCCGAAAGCGAATTCAAGCCCCTGCATGAGCTGAATCCGCTACGCCTGGGCTGGATCGACGGCATTGCCGGCCTGGCCGGCAAGCGCGTGGTCGACGTGGGTTGCGGCGGCGGCATCCTGTCCGAAAGCATGGCGCGCCTGGGCGCCACCGTGCGCGGTATCGATCTCTCGACCAAGGCGCTCAAGGTGGCGGACCTGCACAGCCTGGAGTCCGGCGTTGCCGTGACCTACGAGGAGATCGCCGCAGAAGCCCTGGCCGCGCGCGAACCGGCCAGCGTGGATGTCGTGACTTGCATGGAGATGCTTGAACACGTGCCCGATCCGGCCTCGATCGTGCGGGCCTGCGCCACCCTGGTCAAGCCGGGCGGCCATGTGTTCTTCTCGACCATCAACCGCAACCTGAAGGCCTACCTGCTGGCCATCGTCGGGGCGGAGTACGTGCTCAACATGCTGCCGCGCGGCACCCACGACTACGACAAGTTCATCACCCCGTCCGAACTGGCGCGCTTTGCCCGCCAGGCCGGCCTGGACCTGGTGGAAATACGCGGCATGACCTACAACCCGCTGTCGCAGGTGTATGCGCTGGGCCGCGACACCGACGTGAACTACATGATGGCGTTCCGCCGGGTGGCAGCATGAGCGCGGGTATCGCAGGCGTCTTCTTCGACCTGGACGGCACCCTCGCCGACACCGCCCCGGACCTGGCCGCCGCCGCCAACCGGCTGGTCATCGAGCGTGGCCAGCCGCCTGTGGCCTATGAAAAGCTGCGGCCCGTCGCCTCGCACGGCGCACGCGGACTGCTGGGTGCAGCCTTCGGCCTGCGCCCGGACGATGCGGAATTCCCTGCCCTGCGCGACGTCTTCCTCGACTACTACGAGGCCGACATCGCGGTCCACACGCGCCTGTTCGACGGCATGCCCCAGGTGCTGGCCGCGCTCGAGGCGGCGGGCATCCCGTGGGGCATCGTCACCAACAAGATCGCCCGCTTCACGGTGCCGCTGGTCGCCGCCATCGGCCTCGCACCACGCGCCAGCGCCGTGGTCAGCGGCGACACCACGCCCCACGCCAAGCCGCACCCGGCCCCGCTGCTGCATGCGGCGGCCAGCGCCGGTGTCGACCCGCGCCACTGCGTCTACGTCGGCGACGACCTGCGCGACATCCAGGCCGGCAAGGCCGCCGGGATGATCACCGTCACCGCCGCCTATGGCTATTGCGGCGACGGCGAGCCGCCCGAGACCTGGGGCGCCGACCACCTGATCCGCCACCCGGCCGAGCTGATCCCGCTGCTGGTACCCGCCGCGGTCGCCTGAAGGTCCCGCCCGGCGGCACCCCGCCCCCCGCCTGGAACTCCCCGAGACAGCGTGCGTCCAACCGGGTACAATCCAGCTTCCTCACTGGGGCCGACCTGGTTTCGACGTGGGTTACAAAGCAGTGGAGGGCATACCGAGGACCCGTCACCTCGTTAATCAATGGGAATGCAATAACTGCTAACGACGAACGTTACGCACTGGCCGCTTAATTGCGGCCGTCCTCGCACTGGCTCGCTGACGGGCTAGGGTTCGCAAGAACCAGCGAGGTCATTTACGTCAGATAAGCTCCGGAAGGGTCACGAAGCCGGGGACGAAAACCTAGTGACTCGCCGTCGTAGAGCGTGTTCGTCCGCGATGCGCCGGTTAAATCAAATGACAGAACTAAGTATGTAGAACTCTCTGTGGAGGGCTTGCGGACGCGGGTTCGATTCCCGCCGGCTCCACCAGTATTCAGTCCGATGCAGTACCAGCAGGGCAAGAAACCCGCGAAAGCTAAACGCTTCGCGGGTTTTTTCTTTGCGCGGCGCGCCCCGGCGTTTGCAGTTGTTTGCAGTCATGTCCGCTGGCCTCGCCTACGCTGAAATCGCTGCAGGCTGCGGCGACGCACCGCAGCCGCGGCACAGCGCTCCAGTGGCGGACGGGACTGGCCTGGCATCGACGCCTCGGTGCCAGGCGTTTTCTCCGGCCGGTGCGCACATCGTTCACAAGTCGAGGCAGGCGATGCCAATCAAATCCATCGAGATCATCCTCACGCGAGACGCGCAGTGGGCGCTGGCGTTCGATCCGGACAACCCGGGGCCGGTCTACCCTTCGCGCGATGCGGCGATCGCAGCGGGCCTGCAGATGGCCATGACGCACGATGCCGTGCTGACGATCCACGGCATCAACGACAAGGCGGACGCGTTCGATTTCAGGGAAGTGCATACCCCTTTGCTGCATTGACGGCTGGCGTTATCAGCGCTCCGTGGCAAGCAACATCCCCAGAACTGGGGATGCCCGGGGCGCGTGGCGGCACCATCATGGGGGCGGGCTATCCGCGACAGCCCGCTGCCACTTCAGGCCCTCGTCCGCCCTGGCCGAGGGCTTTTTCTTGGACTGCCCCCCCTTACGCGGGCGGGTCCAGCCGCTCCACGTCCGGCATCACGAAGCTGCGCTCCAGCAGCGCGCGCCGCGGCTGGTAGAAGCGCAGCGTCAGCGAGAAACGGCCCGCGGGCGCCGGCAGCCAGTTGGCTTGCCGGTCCGACGCCGGCGCCGGCGCCGCATGCCGGATCCAGATATCCATGCTGCCGTCGGCCGCGCGCACGATGCCGGGCGTGCGGTCGCCCAGGGTGTAGCGGTGCAGCGGATTGTCAACGAAGAAGCGGCGGCCATCGGGCTCCAGCTCGTACATGCTGAGCGACCAGAACGCATCGATGGGCAGGTCCGCCGGGATATGCAGGCGGTAGCCGTGGCGTCCGTCCAGCATCTCGCCGTCGGCATCGATCATCGCGGTGGCGTAGATGGCCTCCTCGCGCTCCAGCGCGCCCAGGCCCACCAGCGACACAAAGGCGCGATAGGCATAGTCGTCACCGAAGTTCCCAAGATGGTCCGCGCCCGAAGTCCAGCTCCCCCCCTCGCGGTTGCGCAGCGTCGTGCCGGGGGGCGTCCTGGCCAGCGCGGCCAGGTTGGCGGCATGGTCCCCGGCCCAAGCCGCGCGCACGGTGTCGTCCAGCTCGCGCCAGGCGCCAACGGCGCCGGGACGCACGCCGAGGTCGGCCATGCCTTGCACCAGCGCCTGCTCGCTGGCGGGGATCGGGTTGCGGCCCAGTACCTCATTCACCAGGTCGAGATAGCGTTCGGGGTCGCGCTCGTCGGGCGCTGCGTGCAGCAGGCGCGCCTGCTGCACCTGGCCGCCAGCGAGCGGCTCCAGCCGCATCGCATCCTGCAACGCGTGGACGGCGGCGAGGTCGGCTTCGCCATCGACCAGCACGCGGCCCAGTGCCCAGATGTCGTTGCAGGGCAGGCGCAGCACGTGCGCGCCGGCGGGCGCTTCGCCCTGCCAGCCCGGGCCGGCCAGCAGGAAGCTCGCCGCCGCGGTGCCGGTGGTACGCCGGCCGATGCAGGCCACGTTGTTGGTGAAGATATCGAGGAATGCAAAGCTGTAGTAGCGATCCCGCATATCGGGCAGCGACAGCAGCAGCGGGCCGCCTGACAGGTCGAGCCAGGCGATGCTGTACAGCGTGTCGTTGTTGGGCGTGGTGACCGCGCGTGCGCGATGGTCAAGCAGCTTGCGGTAGTGGAACAGCGCATTGGGCGGCGCCCCATGCTTGTCGGTCCGCATCTGCGTGAACTGCCAGCGCGCCTGCGCGACATCATGCACGGGGAAGGTGTAGACCAGTGCCTCGCGGATGCGCGCGCCCAGTTGCGAGTTCGATATCAGGTCTTCTGTCATGATGGCGCCCCTCCTGTTTTTAATACGATGGATTAATCTGGAAGATCAATTTACGCCGTGATGGCGTCATGTCAAGGGCGGGATCTTGTCTCGCGGCAGCGCATCGGGCGCAATCCGGCGACTGCACTGGCCTCGCGGCCAGTGCCGGGGAAAACCCTAGTGTGCGCTCATGCCTCGCCGGAATTAATCTTTGTGATTAACCGATGCAAAAAGGTCAACTCCGCTGGAGTGCGGGTACCGGAACATGGAAAGCATGCTGACAACCTCTTCGCCTCTGCAGGCCGATGGCAGCCACGCCGATGCCCATGCGTACCGCCCCCGCCAGGCCTGGGGCATCGCGGGCTGGCTCACCGTGCTCTCGGCAATCAACTTTCTCGACAAGGTGGTGCTGGGCATGGTCGCCGTGCCACTGATGCATGAGCTCCAGCTCAGCCCCACGCAGTTTGGACTCATCGCCGGCAGCTTCTTCTGGCTGTTTTCGCTGTCGGCGGCCGTGGTCGGCTTCGCCGGCAATCGCGTACCGGCGCGCTGGCTGCTGCTTGCCATGGCGGTGCTGTGGTCGCTGGTGCAGTTTCCGGTCGCGCTGGCCGGCACCGCGGCGGCGCTGCTGGTGTCGCGCGTGATCCTGGGCGCGGGCGAGGGGCCGGCCTTCCCTGTATCGGTACACGCGCTCTACAAGTGGTTCCCGCACGAGAAGCGCAACCTGCCGGTGACGCTGATCAACCAGGGCGCGGTGATCGGCTTGCTGCTGGCCGGGCTGGGCGTGCCGTTCATCACGCAGCACTGGGGCTGGCGCATGAACTTCATCGTGCTGTCGGCAATCTCCGCGCTGTGGGCGCTGGCCTGGCTGCGCTTTGGCCGCGAAGGCAACCTGCGCACCCACGTCGCGCCCGCCGACGCGGCGCCGGTGCACATCCCCTACCGCAGGCTGCTCACCGACGCCACCGTGCTGGCGGGGTTCCTGGCCGGCTTTTCGGCCTACTGGGGCCTGGCGCTGGTGTTGACCTGGCTGCCCTCCTACCTGGAACAGGGGCTGGGCTATGACCCCGTGTCGGCCGGGCGGATGTTTGCCTTTGTCGTCGCGTTCGGCGTGCCGGTCAGCCTGGGGCTCAGCTGGTGCTCGCAGCGCATGCTGCGCCGGGGCGCCACCTCGCGCCTGGCGCGCGTGGTGTTCGGCTGCATCTGCATCGGGCTTGGCGGCCTGCTGTTCCTGTGCCTGCCGCTACTGCAACTGCCCCCGGGCGGCAAGGTCCTGATGCTGGCGCTGGCGGCGACGCTGCCGCCGGTGGCGTTTGCGCTGGGACCGGCGATCCTTGCCGAGATTGTTCCCGACGGCCAGCGCAGCGCCGTCATTGCATTGAGCACGGCGGTGGCGACCAGCGCCGGCGCGATCGCCCCGGTGGTGATGGGACGCCTGGTACAGGTGCAGGCGCATGGCAGCGCGCATGGCTTTGAACTGGGCTTCTCGGTGTGTGGCGCCGTGATGCTGGTGGGCGCGGTCGTCGGGCTGCTGGGCCAGCATCCGGCGCGCTCGCTGCGGCGCCTGCGCGGCACCGATGCAGCGGCTTGATCGCCGCCCGGCCTTGCGCGGATAATCGCCGGCACTGTCAGCCGCCATGGCCGCCCCTGAACCCTTTGAGCGCCAGCCTATGAGCCGGGTACGCAACCGTTCCCACGAAACCCCGCCCGCCGACGCAGACGCACCGCCGAGCCCGCTGGAAAACGAGACCGCGCGCCGCCTGCTGGAGATCGCCGAGCGCCTGTTCGCGGAGAACGGCGTCGAGCTGGTGCCACTGCGCCAGATCGTGGTGGAATCGGGTCAGCGCAACCGTTCGGCGCTGCACTACCATTTCGGCTCGCGCGAGGCCCTGGTCAGCCAGCTGCTCAATTTCCGGCTGGCCTACGTCAACACGCTGCGCAACCGCTACCTGGACGAACTGCAGGCCGCCGGTGAGGACACCGACGTGCGCGCCGTGGTTGAGGCATCGGTGAGCGCGCTGGCCGACACCATCACCAGCACCCCGTGGGGCGCGCGCTATGTGCAGGTGCTGGCCCAGGCCACCTTCAGCCCGCGTTTGCTCAATGCCGAGCTGATCGATCCCGAGGCCAAGACCGGCGTGCTGCGCGTCAGGCGGCTGATTGCGGCAGCCCTGCCTGAACTGCCACGCAAGATCCTGGGCCAGCGCATGCTGTGGTTCCACCAGAGCGTGGTCTATTCGCTCGCGCAGTGGTGCCAGCAAGCGCAGCACCAGGGCGGCAAGCCACCCGTTGCCGACCTGGTCGACTACTGCACCGCGGCGCTGACGGCGCCGGTAAGCAAGCCGCGCGCCGTGCGCCGCCGCGCTACCTAGGGCCTGTTCACAATTGTGAACGGACCCTAGACTCCCAGCGCCCTGCCATCGCTGCGCGGATCGTGCGCACCGGTGAGCTGCCCGCCGGCATCGATCCGGATCGCACCCGGATGGCCGGCCAACTGGCTTTGCGCAGGGATCGGGCTTAACTGATGGCCGCGCGCCGCAAGCTCGCTGAACACCGGCAGGCCGGCATCCTGCTCCAGCTTGAGGCTGTCGCGGCTGTCCGAGAAGGTCTTGCCCAGCAGGAAGCGCGGCCGGCGCAGCGCCGTCAGCGGATCCATGCCGTAGTCGATCATCCGCGTCAGCACCGCGGCCAGCGTCTGCGGCTGGCCGTCGGCGCCCTGCGTGCCGTATAGCAGGTGCGGCCTGCCCTGCTTCAGGTAGATGCCGGGGTTGAGCGTATGGAATGGCCGCTTGCCGCCCTGCAGCACGTTGGGGCTCTCGGGATCCAGGCTGAACGATGCGCCGCGGTTGTGCCAGAGCACGCCGGTGTCGCCAACGACCAGGCCGCTGCCCCAGTCGAAATAGACCGTCTGCAGCATGCTCACGCAGCGGCCCTCGCGGTCGGCGGCGCCAATGTAGACCGTGTCGCCGGGCTTGAACACATGCGGCCACGCCATGGCACGGTCCATGCGGATACGGCGCGCGTGGGCATCGAGATTGGACTGCGACAACAGCCGGTCCACCGGCACGTCGACAAAGTCGGGGTCGGCGACGTAGCGGTTGCGGTCCAGGAATGCCAGCTTCACCGCCTCGACCAGCAGGTGGTAGTAGTCCGCGCTGCCCTCGGGGATGCCCGACAGGTCGAAGCGATTGAGGATGCCCATGATTTCCAGCGTGGTCACGCCCTGTGTCGGCGGTCGCAGGCCGAGCAGTTCGCCGTCGCGGTAAGCGACGCGCAGCGGCACTTCCTCGCGCGCCTGGCAACGCGCCAGGTCCCGTCCGCGTAATGGCGAGCCGGCCTTGGCCAGCCCCGCGGCGAGGCGCCCTGCCAGGTCGCCCTCATAGAATTCGCGCCCGCCCTGTGTCGCCACCCGGTCCAGCGTGCGGGCCAGTTCGGGCTGCCGGAACATTTCGCCGGGCCTGGGCATGCGGCCATCAGGCATGAAGACCCGGCCGAAGCCATCCCAGCCTGGCAGGTCCGCCGAGCGGAACTCCTGCCAGAAGCACTGCGACGGCGTGACGGGGAAGCCGTTGGCGGCATACTCGGTGGCCCGCGCCAGCAACGCGGACCACGATTGCGTGCCGCCCCACTGGTCGCGGCTGAAGGCAAAGGCGCGGTCCCAGATCGCAACCGTGGCCGCCGCGGTGAGCGCCGCTGCCGGCCCCCGCAGCGGAATGGTGCCCGCGTAGCCCGAGGTCTCGGCCGCGGCCTGGCCGATGCCGGAGAAGGTGCGCACATTGCCGTCGCGGTCGCTGACCACCAGGAAGGCATCGCCCCCCAGCCCGGTAAAGTGGGGATACGTCACGCTCAGCACCGCGCCGATGGCAATCGCGGCTTCGATGGCGTTGCCCCCGGCCTTCAGAACCTCCAGCCCCGCCTGGCTGGCCAGCCCATGCGGGCTGGTGACCATGCCCGCGGACGAATGCGCCAGCCCGGCGCGCCCGGATTGCGCCGGCTCCTGCGCCAGTTCCTGCCCGACGGCAGGCAAGACCGTGCTGCCCGCCAGTGCGGCCGAGCCAGCCAGGAAGGCACGACGTGTCGTACCAACGCCAGTGCCGGTACCGCAAGGATCCGCCTCGCCCAGATATTCCATACCCACTTCTCCCGCATGCTTGGCTGCCGACGCCGGGATGCACTGCGCGCCGGCAACCGCTGTGTCGATTCGATGATGGCGCCGGGGCATGCCGCGCTTTGCGCGCAACCCCGGCGCGGCACGCCGGCTCAGGCCTCGCTCTTCCAGCCCTGCCACGGACGCTCCGCAATGGATTCCGGCGCGGCGTAGTGATGCTTGATCCAGGCATAAGCCGGTCCGAGCGCATTCATGGCGATTACCGCGCCGAGGGCTGCAACCGGATCGCCCGGCACCGGGCCGAAGCCACCGAACAACGTGGCAAAGTACGAGGCAAAGCCGAAGAACATGCCGGGGATGAAGCGCAGCGTGACGAACACGCGCGCGAGATACATCATCGAGGCATTAAGCGTGAACAGGATCACCATCTCCGCTGCGATCAGCGCAGGTCCTGAGAACTGCACGGCCGCCTGCCGGAAGCAAAGCACGATCACAAAGGCGAAGAGCGAGCCCACCGGCAGCGTCGGCCAGATCTTTTTCAGGTTCTCCGGCGTGGGTCCGCCCATGGCAAAGGTTGCGGCCCAGCTGATGAAGATGGCCCAGGGCGGCAAGTGCGAGGCATGCGCGGCGATGGGAACGGTGGTAATGGCAAGCAGCGAGGCCACGACTTCGGCGGGTAGCTTTCTCATGATCGACTCCTTGATGGACGGGGACAGGGGTTGCTTCAGTGCGGGCAGCATTGGTGGCGGTGGATGTCGCAGCGATGCTGCGTGACGACGGTGATCCTGCCGCGCTTGACCACCCACAGCCGGGCCGGGATATCGATCAGCGCATCGGCCACCTGGAAGGTATCGAGGACAACCAGGTCGGCCTGGCGCCCTACTTTCAGGCCGTAGCTGTCGTGCAGCCCGATCGCGCGCGCGGCGTTGTGCGTGCCCATGTCGAGCACCGCAAGCTGGTGCTCGGGCACGCCGAACTGGGCCACGTGCGCCAGCATGTTGCCGATCTGCAGCATGTCGGCCTTGCCGAACGGCGTGAACGCGTTGCGGACGTTGTTGGAGGAGTACGCCACGTTGACGCCGCCACTGTGCAGCGCCTTCACCGGTGTCAGCCCGCGGCGCTGGTTCTGGGTGTCCTTGCGTCCGCCCAGGTAGAGATCGGTGGCGGGCAGCGTGACGATGCTGATGCCGGCCTCGCGGATCTGCTCGATCAGCGGCTGCAGCTGCGCCGCGTCGAGCGCGCCCAGGCTGGTGACATGGCCCAGCGACACGCGCCCCTGGTAGCCGGCCTCGATGGTCTTCTGCGCGATGTACGACACCGCGGCAAAGCGCTGGTCGCCGGTATCGTCGGCAAAGTCGGCGTGCATGTCGACCGGTGCGTCGTAGCGTTGCGCCAGCTCGAACACCATGTCGATATGGCGCATGGTGTCGGCCCAGGTCAGCTCGTTGTACGGGCAGCCGCCGACCACGTCGGCGCCCATGTCCATGGCCGCTGTCATCAGCTCGCGCGTGCCCTGCGACTTCAGGATGCCCTCTTGCGGAAAAGCCACGATCTGAAGGTCGAGCAGGTCCTGGTACTCCGCCTTCAGCTCCAGCAGCGTCTCCACCCCGATCAGCCCCTGGATCAGGTCGACATCGGGATGCGCGCGGATCGCCACGGTGCCGTTCCTGACCGCCATGTCCAGCACCTGGCGCGAGCGCTCCAGCACATCCTGGCGCTGCTGCTTGCTTTTCAGGATGCCGGTGACGCGGATGGCTTCGTCCAGCGTGCCGAAGCGCGCCGGCAGGCGGCGGTGCAGCAGGGCCTTGTCCAGGTGCAGGTGGGCTTCGACCAGCCCCGGGATGACCGCGCGGCCGCGGGCCTCGATCACTTCATGTGCCGGCACGTCGATGCCGGGTTCCATCGCGACGATGCGGCCGTCGCGGATGGCGATGTCGGTCAGGGGCGCGTCATCGCGAACGCAGGCGTCCCGGACCAGCAGATCCAGCTGCATGGCTTGTCTCCTAGGTCTTGTTATCAGGCGAAGTCAGGGCTTCGCTGTCTGAAGCGTAGATGCCGGGGCGGCATCACTGCATCAGGATCGGCTGAATTCGACCTAAGGATTTTCCTAGACGCACCGCAGCAGACTAGGCGGCGTCCCCGGCTTCGGCGAGCAGCCCGTGGCGGATGGCGTAGTGCACCAGCCCGGCGGTGGAGGCGATATCCATCTTGCCGAGGATATTGGCCTTGTGGGTGCTCACCGTCTTGGCGCTGAGCGACAGCGCCGCGGCGATCTCGTTGATGCCCAGCCCCTCGGCCAGCATCTGGAACACCTGCAGCTCGCGCGCGGTCAGCCGGGCATGCGGCAACATCGCATCCGGCTGCCGCGCCTGGCTGACCAGCTTGTCGGCAATTGCCGGCGAGACCGCGGTACCGCCGCGCGCCACCTTGCGGATGGCGCCGAGCAGCTGGTCGGACTCGACATTCTTGGTCAGGTAGCCTGCCGCGCCCGCGCGGATGGCCTGCATCGCATACTGCGACTCGCGGTACATGCTCAGCACCAGGATCGGCAGCGCCGGATGGCTGGCGCGGATCTGCTGGATCAGCAGGATGCCGCTGCGCCCCGGCATCGACATATCCAGCAACAGCACGTCCGGCCTCTGCGTGCGCAGCAGCGCCAGCACTTCGCAGCCATCGGCGGCTTCGGCCACCACCTGCATGTCGGGTACGGTGGAGAAGATCGTCTTGAGACCGTCGCGGATGATGGTGTGGTCGTCGGCAAGCATCAGGCGGATCATCTTGCCCCTCCCTTGCCGGCAGCGCCGGCCGCACCTGCATTGGGGATCTGCGCCTCGACCCGCGTACCGCCGCCCGCCTCGCTGGTTACCGCCAGCTTGCCGCCCAGCATCAGCGCGCGCTCGCGCATGCCCAGCAAACCCAGGCTGCGGCGATGCCCGGTCCGGGACGCATCGATGCCGCGGCCGTTGTCGGCCACCACCAGCCGCAAGGTCCCGCCGGCCTCGTTCAGCTCGACCCGCACGCGATCGGCGCGGCCATGGCGGCAGGCATTGGTCAGCGCTTCCTGCGCGATGCGAAAGACCGCGGTGCTGACCTCCGCGCCGATATCGCCGACGGGCTGCAGCGCCAGCTCGCAATTGATGCCGCCGCGCTCCGAAAAGGACTCGGCCAGCCACTCGATCGCGGCGGTCAGCCCCAGCTCGTCCAGCAGCGGCGGGCGCAGGTCCGCCGCGATGCGCTGCACCGCGTCCACGGTCGAATCCGCGATCTGCTTGAGCCTCTGCAGATGCTTGCGGCAGGCGTCGCCGGCATCGGGGCCCTGCTGCGCTTCAATGACATTGAGACCGAGGCGCAATGCCGTCAGGGACTGTCCCAGCTCATCGTGCAGCTCGCGCGAGATCCGGGTGCGCTCGGCCTCGCGCACGGACTGCAGGTAGGCGGACAGCTCGCGCAGCTGCGCGCGCGATTCCAGCAACTCCTGCTCGGAGCGCTTGCGGTCGGTGATATCGCGCGAGATCCCGACCGTGCCGACGACCGCGCCGCCCTGCCCGCGAATCGGCATCTTGATGGTATCGAACCAGCGCAGGCTGCCATCCCTGCCGGGGCGGCACTCTTCGTAGCGGCGCCGGATGCCGCTGGTCACCACGGCCCTGTCGGTGCCCAGGTAGACCTTCCCCCATTCCGCCGACCAGACCTTGTCTGGTGTGCTGCCAAGGATCTCGGCCTCGCTGCGCCCGCATGCCGCCATGAAGGCATCGTTGACCAGGATGTAGCGCGAGCTTGCGTCCTTCAGCCAGGCCTGGTCCGGTATGTTGTTGAGTATGGCCCGCTGCAGGTCGACATACGTATCCATGACGTCTCCTCGCAAGGCGCCTGCCCTGCCAGGTCAGGTCAGGCCACCTCGATTCATGACACGCAGGTATCGATTCATACCGATTTTTCATCAGATGGCATACGTTGCGTGCTTCCCGTCGCAGACTATAGCCATCGGCCGCCGACAATGCGCTTGTCGTTTTCCTGAATACGCGCAAGCCGGCGTGATCTTTCGGGCATCGGCATGGCCTTGCGCGCACAAAGCGGCGATGCGCCGCGGCGAAGGACTACAATACCCGGCTGCAGTCCTTGAAGGCTTTCGCCATGTCTGACCATCCCCGCTTCACCATCAACCGTTCCATGGTCGCCCTGGTCCCGGAACAGCCGTTCCTGGACTGGATCCAGGCAGTCGACCCCCAACCGGTGGCCGGACTCACGCTAGAGCAGGTGCGCGAGGACCAGAGCGTGTTCCTCCTGCCTGAAGAGCTGGCCGATACGCACGACAACGCCGTGCGCTGGGTCGAGAAGCGCTGGCAGGAATTCTTCGAATTCATGCTGGGGGAATGGTTCGACGACTCGGCTTGGCCCGCGGAACTGTCGCTGCCGATGTTCCGCGAGTGGTTCAGCGTGCGCTACCACTCGATGGTGTTCGACATGGCACCTGACGTGCCGGTCATGCATGACGACTGGGACGACGAGGACGACTCGTCCGAAATGCTGCACTAGAAAACGCGGGCCGTGCGCCGGCCCGGGTTCAGCGTCGCCAGCAACGCCTCAGAGGAAGCGGTCGAGGATCTTGCGGCTGTGCTTGTCCAGCGCCATCAGGTCGCGGATCAGGTAATGGATGCCGTGCGTGTCCGACACCAGCAGCGTGCTGCCGGCCAGGCGCCGGATCGCCTCTTCGCCGCGCAGCACCAGTTCGGTCTGGCCACGATCGGTCTGCACCGTCCACACGCTGGGCGTGGCATACGTCGACACGCTGACGATACGCTGGATCTCCGGCATGAACTCGCGCGAGGCGAGTTCTTCTTCGATCATGCTGCGTTCGGCCGGCGGCACATCCTCCAGCCGCGGAATCCACACCACTTCATGCCCGTCGGTGCTCATCAGGCCGATGCCGCCCTGCGGCGCGGAGATCGGGAATGCACGCACCGGCACCACGCCTTCGTGGACGGTGCCGTCCTCGGCGATCAGGACCAGGCGGCCGAAAGGGTTGCGGTCAAGTGTGAACATGGGTGTCGGCGTCGCGGCGGAAAGGTCATTAGGCATTGGCGGCCTCCGGCGCTTCGATGGCTTCGTCCTGGTCGTCGCCGTCCTCGGTATCGACGTTGCGCGCCTGCGCCTGGTACAGCTTGTAGTACGCGCCTTCGCGCAGCAGCAGTTCGTCGTGGCTGCCGACTTCGACGATCTGGCCGCGGTCCATCACCACCAGCCGGTCGGCCTTGCGCAGCGTCGACAGGCGGTGCGCGATGGCAATGGTGGTGCGGCCCTGCACCAGGTTGTCGAGCGCCTTCTGGATTTCCTTCTCGGTGGTCGTATCGACCGACGACGTGGCCTCGTCCATGATCAGGATGCGGGGGTTGATCAGCAGCGCGCGCGCAATCGAGATGCGCTGGCGCTCGCCGCCCGACAGCGCCTGGCCGCGCTCACCGACCAGCGAGTCGTAGCCGTGCGGCAGCCGCAGGATGAACTCGTGCGCATGCGCGGCGCGCGCGGCGGCGATGATCTCTTCGCGCGTGGCGTCGGGCTTGCCGTAGGCGATGTTGTCGGCGATTGTGCCGAAGAACAGGAACGGCTCCTGCAGCACCAGGCCGATATGGCGGCGGTACTCGGACACCGGCAGCGAGCGGATATCGACGCCGTCGACGCGGATCGCGCCCTCGGAAACATCGTAGAAGCGGCAGATCAGGTTGACCAGCGTGCTCTTGCCCGAGCCGCTGTGCCCGACCAGGCCGATCATCTCGCCCGGCTCGATCGACAGGTTCAGGCCGCGAATCACCGCGCGGTTGCCGTAGCGGAAGCCGAGGTCGCTCATGTCGATGGCACCCTCGACCTTGTCCAGCCTTGCCGGGCGCACCGGCTCCGGCACGCTCGACACATGGTCGAGGATGTCGAAGATGCGCTTGGCGCCGGCCGCGGCCTTCTGCGTCACCGAAACAATCCGGCTCATCGAATCCAGCCGGGTATAGAAACGGCTGATATAGGTCAGGAACGCCACCAGCACACCTACCGTGATGGCGCTCTGCGAGACCTGCCAGATGCCGAACACCCAGACGATCAGCAGGCCGATCTCGGTCAGCAGCGTCACGGTCGGCGTGAACAGCGACCACACCGCGTTGACGCGGTCGTTGATCGCCAGGTTGTGCTTGTTGGCCTCGCGGAAGCGCGACACTTCGCGCTTTTCCTGGGCAAAGGCCTTGACCACGCGGACGCCGGGGATGGTGTCGGCCAGCACGTTGGTGATCTCGGACCAGATCCGGTCGATCTTCTCGAAGCCGTGGCGCAGCCGGTCGCGCACCAGGTGGATCATCCAGGCGATGAACGGCAGCGGCACCAGCGTCACCAGCGCCAGCCACGGGTTGATCGAAACCAGGATCACCGCCGTCATGACGATCATCAGCACGTCGGTGGCAAAGTCCAGCAGGTGCAGCGACAGGAAGACGCAGATGCGGTCGCTTTCCGAGCCGATGCGCGCCATCAGGTCGCCGGTGCGCTTGCCACCAAAATACTCGAGCGACAGCTTTAGCAGGTGTTCGTAGGTGGTTATGCGCAAATCGGCGCCGATGCGCTCCGATACCCGTGCCAGCAGATAGGTGCGCGCCCACCCCAGGGACCACGCCACCAGTGCCGCGCCCAGCAATCCCGCCAGGTACTGGCGCACCAGCCCGTAGTCGATCGGCACGCCGTTCTGGAACGGGATCAGCACCTTGTCCATCAGCGGCATGGTCAGGTACGGCGGCACCAGCGTGGCGGCGGTCGACAGCAGCGTCAGCACGAAGCCCGCCAGCAGCTGCCACTGGTATGGGCGGGCAAAGCGCCACAGGCGCAGCAGCGCCCAGGTCGACGGCGGGGTTTCCAGCTCGCGGCTGCATTGGGGGCACTGCTCTTCGTCCGGCGGCAGCGGCGCCTTGCAGGTGGGGCACAGGATCTCGCCGGCCTCGCCAGTCGGGCGGGAAACGGCCGCGTCTCGCTGCGCTTCGAACTGGTCAGCCAGCCGCAAGGCGGCCGGATTGTAACCAAGCGTGTATCTCCAGCTGGCCAGCCGGCCCGCGGGACCGCTCAGTTCGAGCGTGCCCACCCCCGCGTGGTCGGTATGCGACAGGCGCAGCGTGGCCCCGATGTTCCATTCCCGCACACTTTTTTCACCGGGAGCCCGGGCAACGATGCGCTGGCCCGTCACAACCAGCCACCCTTGGGTAAAATGCAGCTTCGCGTCGAGGTCCAGGGCCAGTCCGGCCAGGACGGTCTCGCCGGGTCGGAGCCACGATCCGGATTCAGCCCGCCAGGGTTCGTCGGCAGCAGGGGCGGTAGGGACAGGCAGGGAGGACTGGGTCATGGATGGCGCGGCGTGCGTCCAGGGGGTACGGACATAACTTGAAACAATTTAGGCCGGGCACGCGCTGGCGGCCCGCGAATTCGCCCGCAGTATACATAACGACGAACGCGCGGGTACTCCTGATGCACTGCACAACCACTTTTACACCAAGAAAGTCAACCCGCTCTGTGCTGTAACGTTACTGAAAGGTTAGGCTTCTATTTCTCGGGCGGTTCCGCCCACTGCCTCAAGCTAAATCAATGAAAAAGAAGGACATTGAGATTTTCGATGTCATGTCGCTGCGCGGCCCGAATATGTGGACATATCGGCCCGTCCTGGAGGCATGGGTTGATATCGGGGAACTGGAGGACTTTCCCTCCAACACGATTCCGGGGTTTTACGAGCGCCTGTCGGCCTGGCTGCCGTCGCTGATCGAGCATCGCTGCAGCATCGGCGAGCGCGGCGGCTTCCTGCAGCGCCTGAAGGAAGGCACCTGGCCGGGCCATATCCTGGAACACGTGACGCTTGAGCTGCAGAACCTGGCCGGCATGCCCGGCGGCTTCGGCAAGGCGCGCGAGACCCCGGTGCGCGGCGTCTACAAGGTGATCGTGCGCGCCTGGCACGAGCAAGTCACCCGCGCCGCCCTGTTCGCCGCCCGCGACCTGGTCATGGCCGCGATCGAGGACCGTCCCTACGACGTCCCCGCCACCGTGGACCACCTGCGCAGCCTGGTCGACGAGCATTGCCTGGGCCCCAGCACCGCCTGCATCGTCGATGCCGCGGACGACCGCAACATCCCCGCCATCCGCCTGTCGGACGGCAACCTGGTGCAACTGGGCTACGGCGCGCGCCAGCGCCGCATCTGGACTGCCGAGACCGACCGTACCAGCGCCATTGGCGAAAGCATCTCGCGCGACAAGGACCTGACCAAGAGCCTGCTGGAGTCCTGCGGCGTGCCGGTGCCGGAAGGCCGCATGGTCGAGTCGCCCGAGGACGCCTGGGACGCCGCCGAGGACATCGGCGTGCCGGTGGTGGTCAAGCCCTACGACGGCAACCATGGCCGCGGCGTGTTCACCAACCTGATGACCCGCGAGGAAGTCGAGACCGCCTACGGCGTGGCCATCGATGAAGGCAACGGCGTCATCGTCGAGCGCTTCATCCCCGGCAACGAACACCGCCTGCTGGTGGTGGGCGGCCGCCTGGTGGCCGCTGCCATGGGCGAGACCGCCAGCGTGGTCGGCGACGGCAAGTCCACCATCGACGCGCTGATCGAGCTGCAGATCAATTCCGATCCGCGCCGCGGCAGCACCGAGGACCACCCGCTGAACTGCGTGCGCCTGGATTCGGCCGCGCGGCTGGAACTGAAGCGCCAGGGCATGGACGGCAGCTCGGTCCCGCCGGAAGGCCGCACCGTGCTGATCCAGCGCAACGGCAACGTCGCCTTCGACGTCACCGACCGCGTGCACCCGAGCGTCGCCGCGCATGCGGCGCTGGCCGCGCGCGTGGTCGGGCTGGATATCGCCGGCGTGGACCTGGTCGCCGAAGACATCTCGCGCCCGCTCGCCGAGCAGCGCGGCGCCATCGTCGAAGTCAATGCCGGTCCCGGCCTGCTGATGCATCTCAAGCCGGCCGAGGGCACGCCGCGCCCGGTGGGCCGCGCCATCGTCAACCACCTGTTCCCCGAATCCGAGGACGACCAGGGCCGCATCCCGGTGGTGGGCGTGACCGGCACCAACGGCAAGACCGTGGTGGCGCGCCTGGTGGCGCGCCTGCTGCAGCTGTCGGGCAAGCATACCGGCCTGGCCTGCAGCGACGGGCTGTTCCTGGACCGCCGCCAGGTGGAAAGCGGCGACCGCGCCAACTGGGAAGCGGGCCACCGCATCCTGATGAACCGCGCGGTCGAGGCCGCCGTGTTCGAAAACGACAGCGGCAGCATCCTCTCCGAAGGCCTGGTCTATGACCGCTGCCAGGTCGGCGTGGTCACCAATTTCGACCAGCCCGACCACCTCGGCGACTACTACGTCGAGGATGAGGACCGCATGTACAACGTGCTGCGCACGCAGGTCGACGTGGTGCTTGAGAACGGCGCGGCCGTGCTCAACGCGCGCGACGAACGCCTGGTGGAGATGGCCGGGCTGTGCGACGGCGACGTGATCTTCTTCGGCCTGACGCCGGACCTGCCCGCGATCGTGTCGCACCGCGCCGCCGGCAAGCGCGCGGTGTATGTGCGCGAAGGCAAGATCGTGCTGGCCACCGCCAACAGCGAGACCGCACTGGTCGACGTGGCCGCGGTGCCGCTGACCTATGCCGGCCGTGTCGCGTTCCAGGTCGAGAACGTGCTGGCGGCCGTGGCCGCGGGCTGGGCGCTGGGCATTTCCAACGACCTGATCCGCGCCGGCGTGGTGACCTTCGATGTCGGCCAGGTCGATGTGCCCGGCCGCTTCACGCTGTTCGAGCGCAACGGCGCCACCGTGGTGATCGACGACGCCCACAACGCCCCCGCGCTGGAAGCGCTGGCTGCCGCGCTGGAGCGCTTCCCGTCCGAGCGCCGCATGGTGGTCTACGGCGCCGGCGTACAGCGCCGCGACGAAGACCTGGTGCGCCAGGGCAAGGTGCTGGGCCAGCATTTCGACCGCGTTTTCCTGTGCGAAGACCGCAGTGTCAGGCGCGCCCTGCCCGATGCCGAGGTGCGCGCGCTGCTCAAGCAGGGCCTGTACGAAGGCCGGCGCGTGACCAAGATCATCGACGAAGGCACGCGTGCCAGCGCCATTGAAACCGCCCTGAGCCAGCTGGTGCCGGGCGACCTGCTGGTACTGCAGTGCGACGAGGCCGCCACCGGCGCCACCGTCGACCTGGTGCACCACTGGATGGGCCAGCCTGCGCGCCGCGCCTGACGCGGCCCCAAGCTCAACCGCGCATAGAAGACACGGAAACCGTTCTATGGAAGTCTCCCGTATCCGGGCCCTGCGGGGCCCGAACCTGTGGTGCCGCCACACCGCCATCGAGGCGATCGTGGCCTGCCAGGACACCACCAACATGCTGTCGGCGCTGCCCGGCTTTGAAGACCGCCTGCGCGCCCGCTTCCCCGAGATCGGGCCGCTGCGCCCGGACGAGGAGTCGGGCGAGCTGTCGCTGGCTCACGTGCTGGAAGTGACGGCGCTGCGCCTGCAGGCCGCCGCCGGCTGCCCGGTGACCTTCAGCCGCACCGCACAGACGGTCGAGCCCGGCACCTACCAGGTGATCGTGCAATACAGCGAGGAAGAAGTCGGCCGGCTAGCGTTCGAGCTGGCCGAGGCCCTGTGCAGCGCCGCCCGCCACGACACCGCGTTCGACCTCGCCGACGCGCTGCACCGCCTGCGCGAGCTGGACGAGGACGTGCGCCTGGGGCCGAGCACCGGCTCCATCGTCTACGCCGCCGTGGCGCGCGGCATCCCCTACCGGCGCCTGACGCAGGGCTCGATGGTGCAGTTCGGCTGGGGCAGCAAGCAGCGCCGCATCCAGGCCGCCGAGACCGACCGCACCAGCGCCGTGGCCGAATCGATCGCGCAGGACAAGGACCTGACCAAGACCCTGCTGCACGCCGCCGGCGTGCCGGTGCCACTGGGCCGCTCGGTGCGCAGCGCCGAAGAGGCCTGGGCCGCCGCGCAGGAAATCGACGCGCCGGTGGTGGTCAAGCCGCGCGACGGCAACCAGGGCAAGGGCGTGGCGGTGCGCATCCGCACCCGCGAGGAAGTCATGACGGCCTATGAGGTCGCGTCGGACATCAGCTCGGACGTGATCGTCGAGCGCTATATCCCGGGCCATGACTTCCGCCTGCTGGTGGTGGGCAAGCAGCTGGTCGCAGCCGCGCGCCGCGATCCGCCGCAGGTCATTGGCGACGGCGTGCATACCGTGCGCCAGCTGGTCGAGGAAGTGAACCGCGACCCGCGCCGCGGCGAAGGCCATGCGACCTCGCTGACCAAGATCCGTTTTGACGATATCGCGCTGGCCACGCTGGCCAAGCAGCACCTGACCGCCGATTCCGTGCCGGCCAAGGGCACGCGCGTGGTGTTGCGCAACAACGCCAACCTGTCGACCGGCGGCAGCGCCACCGACGTGACCGACGACGTCCATCCCGACATCGCCGCGCGCGCGGTGGCGGCAGCGCAGATGGTGGGCCTGGACATCGCCGGCGTCGACGCCGTGTGCGAGACCA
The DNA here is from genome assembly GCF_055385985.1 of Cupriavidus sp. LA-1. Classification (NCBI taxonomy): domain Bacteria; kingdom Pseudomonadati; phylum Pseudomonadota; class Betaproteobacteria; order Burkholderiales; family Burkholderiaceae; genus Cupriavidus; species Cupriavidus sp. LA-1. The sequence goes on from NZ_AP031387.1 coordinate 3,052,046, forward strand.
TGCTCAAGCCGTTCGAGGAACAGGCCGGCGGCATCGTCGAAGTCAACGCCGCGCCGGGCCTGCGCATGCACCTGCAGCCGTCCTACGGCAAGGGCCGCGCGGTCGGCGAGGCCATTGTCTCGACCATGTTCTCCGATGGCGACGATGGCCGCATCCCGTTGGTGGCCGTGTCCGGCACCAACGGCAAGACCACCACGGTCCGGCTGATCACCCACATCATGGCCACCAGTGGCCTGCGCATGGGCATGACCGGCACCGACGGCGTGTATATCCAGGGCGAGCGCATCGACACCGGCGACTGCAGCGGCCCGCGCAGCGCGCGCAACGTGCTGCTGCACCCGGACGTGGACGCCGCCGTGTTTGAAACCGCGCGCGGCGGCCTGCTGCGCGAAGGCCTGGCCTTCGACCGCTGCGACGTGGCGGTGGTGACCAACGTGGGCGAAGGCGACCACCTGGGCCTGTCCTTCATCAACTCGGTGGAAGACCTGGCAGTGCTCAAGAGCGTGATCGTGCAGAACGTCGCGCCGCACGGCATGGCCGTGCTCAATGCCGCCGACCCGATGGTGGTGCGCATGGCCGACGCCTGCCCCGGCAGCGTCACCTTCTTCGCGCACGACCCCAACCAGCCGGCCATGGCCACGCATCGCGCGCAGGGCAAGCGCGTGGTGTTCGTCGACGGCGCCGACATCGTCGTATCCGAAGGCGATACCGAAATCCGCGAAGTGCGCATCGCACTGGCCGAGATCCCGCTGACGCGCAACGGCACCATCGGCTTCCAGGTGGAAAACGCGATGTCGTCGATCGCCGCCGCGTGGGCGCTGGGCATCGACTGGCCGACCATCCGCCGCGGCCTGGCCACCTTCGTCAACGACGCGCAGACCGCGCCCGGACGCTTCAACGTGTTCGACTACCGCGGCGCCACGCTGATCGCCGACTACGGCCACAACCCGGATGCGATCCTGGCGCTGTGCAACGCTGTCGAAACCATCCCGGCCAGGCGGCGCGTGGTGGTGATCAGCGGCGCGGGCGACCGCCGCGACGACGACATCCGGCGCCAGACCCAGATCCTGGGCGGCGTGTTCGATGAAGTCGTGCTGTACCAGGACCAGTGCCAGCGTGGCCGCGCCGACGGCGAGGTGCTGGCGCTGCTGCGCGAAGGCCTGCAGGGCGCGCAACGCGCGCACCAGGTCGAGGAGATCCGTGGCGAGTTCGTCGCCATCGATACCGCGCTGTCGCACCTGCAGCCGGGTGACCTGTGCCTGATCCTGGTGGACCAGGTGGAAGAGGCCCTGGGGCATATCGCCGGGCGCATCGCGCAGGGCTGAACGGCCCGGCGATGAAAAAAGGCCAACTCCCTGGAGTTGGCCTTTTTCTCTGGCGCGGCGCTCAATGCCTCCCGGGCAGCGACAAGCGGCGCTCCAGCACATGCTGCAGACCCGACAAGCCCGTGCTCAGCACCCAGTAGATCGCCGCCACCGCCAGGTATAGCGGCAAGGGCTGGTAGGTGGCCGCGATCACCTCCTGCGCCGTGCGCAGCAACTCGGTCACGGTGATGACCGACACCAGCGAGGTGTCCTTGATCAGGCTGATCAGGCTGTTGGACAGGCTCGGCACCGCCAGCCGCAGCGCCTGCGGGCCGACCACGTAGCGCAGCGCCTGCAACGGCGTCAGGCCCAGGCTGTAGGCCGCCAGCCACTGCCCGCGCGACACGCCCTGAATCGCCCCGCGCATGCTCTCTGACAGGTAAGCGCCGACGTTCAGGCTCAGCGTCAGCACGCCGGCGGGCGTGGGTTCCAGCGCGATGCCGGCGCCCGGCAGCCCGTAGTAGACCACGAAGATCTGCACCAGCAGCGGCGTGCCGCGCATGATGCTGACATAGGCGCGCGCCACCGCCTTGAGCGGCCGGCTGTGGCTGATGCCCATCAGCGCCACCACCGTCCCCAGCATCAAACCGAACAACATCGACCACAGCGCGAACTTGATGGTCAGCAGCGTGCCCTGCAGCAGCACTGGCAGGGAATCGGTGACAAGCTGGAGAGCGGACATGGGCGTGGCGGCGGCAGAAGAAGGATAAAGAAGCGGCGCGGCAGCCATGCAGGCCGCCGCGCCGCGACATGATACCGCCCGGCTTGCTGGCCGGCTTGCTTGATTGGCTTACTTGATTGGCTTGCCGGCGGGCCTGGTCACGTCGGCCCCGAACCACTTCACCGAGAGCTTGCCAAGCGTGCCGTCCTTGCCCAGGTCATCCAGCGCGTGGTTGATGGCCTGCGCGAACTTGGGGTTGTCCTTGCGGAATGGGATGGCCACCTGCGTGGTGGCACCCGCCACGATTGCGCCCTGCCGCAGCGGCAGGTTGGCGGTCTTGACCAGGTAGGCGACCATCAGCCGGTCGTTCAGCGCGGCGTCGACGCGCTGCGCCGCCAGGTCGCGCAGGTACTCGGGCGCGCCGGGATAGGTCTTGACGTCGATGCCCGGCACCGACTTGGCCAGGTCGTTGAAATTGCTGCCCAGGCTGACGCCGAGCTTGTGGCCCTTCAGGTCGTCCAGCGACTTGAACTGGCGGTTGTCGTCCTTGCGCTGGATCAGCTGCGCATCCGAGTAGACGTAGGGCGTGGAGAAGTCCAGCACTTGCTGGCGCTGAGGCGTGACGTTGACCTGGTTGACGATCACGTCGAACTTGCCCGCCTGCAGGCCGGCGATGATGCCGCTCCATTCCGTGGTGACGAACTCCGGCTTGACGCCCAGCTTGCCCGCCACCGCGCGCGCCACGTCCACGTCAAACCCTTCCAGCTCGTTCTTCGCGCCGCGGAAGCCGAACGGGGGATACGTCCCCTCCAGGCCGATCTTCAGCACGCCGGCCTGCTTGACGGTGTCGAGCAGGTCGGCGGCGTGGGCCGCGCTGGCCGCCAGGCCGGCGCCTGCCATCAGGGAAGCGGCCAGCAGGGATTTGAGCCAGCCAGTACGAATCGATCGCATATGTTCTCCAGTGGATGCGGATAGGCAGTGTCGGGGCAGACTGCGCCGGGCGGCCTCTTGTGAAGGGCCGCCGCGCCGTTGTGCTGCTATGAGCCTATATCGGGCTCCACACTACCGCAAACACTATCGAACGCTAAATATCGATTCATTATGGCTAAATAACCGCCGGGACTGGTGCCAGGCCCGGCGGCATCGCGCCGCCGCTTACTGGTAGGCCTTGTCGTTGGGCGCCGCGAACAGCGCCTTCATGTCGGCCGACAGCGGGTAGTTCATGTTGATGCCGCGCGGCGGGATCGGCGACATGAACCATTTGTTGTAGAGCTTCTCGGCACGTCCGCTGGTCTGCAGGTCGGCAATCACGCCGTCGGCCAGCTTCTTGAACGAGGGATCGTCCTTGCGGAACATGCAGGCGTAGTTCTCGGTCTGCAGCGGCGCGCCGACCACCACCCAGTCACCCGCGCTCTTGGCCTTGGTGCGCTCGCCGTACAGCAGGGGCTCATCCATGACGAAGGCCGCGGCGCGGCCGGTTTCCAGGATCAGGAAGGACTGGCCGTGGTCCTTGGTGCTGATCAGGTTCATGTTCATGGCCTTCTCGCCGTTCATCTTGACCAGCAGGCGCTCGCCGGTGGTGCCGGCGGTGGTGACCACGTTGCGGTCCTTCAGGTCGGTGAACTCCTTCACGCCCGAATCCTTCTTGGTCAGCATCTTGATGCCGTAGACAAACAGGCTGTTGGAAAACGCCACCTGCTTCTGGCGCTCCAGGTTGTTGGTGGTGCTGCCGCATTCGATGTCGATGGTGCCGTTCTGCACCAGCGGGATGCGGTTCTGCGAGGTGATCGGCGTCAGGCGCACCTGCAGGTTGGGCAGCTTCAGCTCGCTCTTCACCTTGTCGACGATCTGCAGCAGGATCTCATGCGAATAGCCCATGACCTCCTTGCCGTCGGTGTACGAGAACGGGATCGACGATTCGCGATAGCCAAGCGAGATCACGCCGCTGTCCTTGATCTTCTTCAGCGTGTCGCCATCGGCGGCATGGGCGGCGCCTGCGGCCAGCAGCAGCGTGGCAGCCGCAAGCGCGCGGCGGGTGGCGGATCGGTGGGGTTGCAGTGTTTTCAAGTGGCGCTCCTGGTAGTGGGGCTTGGTCATTGAGGCATGTTTCGTTGTGGCTTGATGTACTGCGGACTCACGGGTACTGCATGAACCAATGCCTGCCTGCGGCGCTATGCGCGCGCGGCATCAAAATCCCCGGCGTCGATGGCCGGACGGCGCCCCGCCAGCCGGTCGGCCAGCAGGCCAGCGCTGCCCATCGCCAGCGTAAAGCCTAGTGCGCCGTGGCCCAGGTTCAGCCATAGCCCCGACACCCGCGACGGCCCTACCAGCGGCAGGCCGTCCGGCGTGGCCGGGCGCAAGCCGGCCCACGGCTGAAGCTGCGCCGGCGGCAGGTCCGGCACGATGCCCTCGAACAGCGCGCGCGTCTGCGCCAGCAGCGTGCCGACCCGCTCCGGATCGATGCGGGTGCCGCCGCGCACCAGGTCGGCCATGCCCGCCACCCGCAGTGTATTGCCGATGCGCGCATAGACGATCTTGTTGGCAAAATCGGTCACGCTGATATGCGGCGCACGCGCGCCGCTGGCCAGCGGCACCGTGATGCTGTAACCCTTGAGCGGCCACAGCATCGGCCGCACGCCCAGCGGGCGCAGCAGCGGCACGCTGCCGATGCCGCCGGCAACGATCACGACGTCGGCGGGGATGACCTCAGCCGGCGTGCGCACGCCGGTCACGCGCCCGCCCTGCTGCACCAGTTCTTGCACGACAGTGCCAAAGCGCATTGACACGCCGCCGTGCGCCCCGTCTTGCAGCAACCGTGCCAGCGATACGCAGAAGCGGTGGCAGTCGCCCACCTCCTCGCTAGGGGTATGGATGGCGCCGGCAACTTCGTCGCGAATGCCGGCCAGCGCGGGTTCCAGTGCCACGCAAGCGTCGCGGTCCAGCGCCTGCTGCTCGCAGCCCAGGCTGGCCTGGTAGTCCAGCAGCCGGCAAGCCGAGTCGAACGCCGCCGCATCGCGGTGCACCACCAGCTTGCCGCGCCGCGCAAAACTGAAACCGGCGCCGCCGTCGTCATGCTGGTGCTGCGCAACAAAACCCTGCATCAGGTCGCGCGAGTAGAACCCCAGGCGCAGCAGCTTGCGCGTGGTGGCTTCGCTGGTGGCGGCATTGCAGGCGCGCACGAAGGCCGCCAGCCAGCGCCACTGCGCCGGGTCGGCCGCGGGGCGGAAGCGCATCGGCGAATCGTGCCGCAGCAGCCAGCCTGGCACCTTCGACATCACCCCCGGGCCCGCCAGCGGCGCCACATAGCTGTAGCTGAGCTGCCCACCGTTGGCGAAGCTGGTCTCCTCGCCAGGGCCGTGGTGGCGCTCCAGCACCGTCACCTGGTGGCCGTCCCCGGCCAGGCGCCACGCCGTCGCCATGCCCACCACGCCCGCGCCCACGATTACCACCCGCATTGCCATTCCTCTGCTGCCATCGACCTGGCAGAGAGTAGTGCAGCGGCGGCGGCTTGCCCAATGCGAATACGTGCCAGAATATGTCATCAGGCTATGGATGCCTGCCCCGCCCTCCCCGCTTGCCCGAGATTCCATGCGTTTGCGCCAGATCGAAGTCTTCCGCGCCGTGATGCTGACCGGCACCGTCAGCGAGGCCGCGCGCCTGCTGCATGTGTCGCAGCCGGTGGTCACGCGCGTGCTGCAGCATGCCGAGGCCTCGCTCGGCTTCCGCCTGTTCGAACGGGTGCGCGGCCGGCTGCAGGCCACGCCCGAGGCCAATGCGCTGTATGGCGATGTCGAAAGGCTATATGGCGAGATCGAACGCGTGCGCCGGGTCTCGGAAAGCCTGCGCCACAAGGGCGCCGGCCGCCTGCGCGTGGCCGCCACCCCGAGCCTGGCCAATCCGCTGCTGGTGCCGGCAGTGCGGCGCTTCTGCGCGCGCCACCCGGACACGCAGGTGCAGGTGCTGACCCACCATACCGACGAGATCGTCGGTGCGCTGCTGGCCAACCAGATCGACCTGGGCTTCGCCTTCGCGCCGCCCGGCCACGAAGCCATCTCCAGCGAGCCGGTGGCCAGCGGCCGCATGCTGCTGGCGGTGCCGCGCGGCCAGCCGCTGCCTGCCGGGGCGCGGCGCCGCGCGGTGCCGATGCAGAAGCTGATGGAGCGCCCGTTCATCGGCTATGACGACAACAGCTCGCTCGGCCTGCTGGTGCGCCAGACCCTGGCCCGGCACGCGCTGGAGCCGCGCTCGACGCTGGAGGTGCAGACCTACTCGCTGGCGCTGGCGCTGGTCGACGCGGGGCTGGGCATGACGCTGCTGGACCAGTACACCGCGCTCAGCGCCAGCGCCGAGCGCGTCGCGCTGCACGACGTGGCGCCGGCGCTGCCGTTCGAGATCCAGATGCTGCGCGCCAGCCACCGTGCCGGCTCCAGCCTGGCCGACGACCTGCGCACGCAGTTTGCACTGGCCGCCGAAGCGCTGGCGGCAACGCTGCCGCAGCGGCTGGAAGCACCGACGATCAGCTTTGACGCGGCGCCAGCCAGGAGCCGCGAGTGACAGATTGACAGCCGCGAGTGCCGTGCACCATCATCAGACCGCCTGCGGGCACAACCCGTCAGCGCAAAACCGCCCATGTTCGTCCTGACCCTGCTCCTCCTCGTCCTCGTCAGTGCCTTTTTCTCGATCTCCGAGATCGCGCTGACGGCTGCCCGCCGCACCAAGCTGCAAGTCCTGTCTGAGCGCGGCGACGGCCGCGCCACGCGCGTGCTCAGGCTCAAGGAAGAGCCCGGGAATTTCTTCACCATCGTGCAGATCGGGGTCAACAGCGTGGCCATTCTGGCCGGTATCCTGGGCGAGAAGCATGTGTCGGACCTGCTGCTGGAGACGCTGTCGCCCTATATGCAGGTGGTCCATGCGCAGCGCGCCGCCAATATCGGCTCGTTCCTGATCGTGACGCTGCTGTTCATCCAGTTTGCCGACCTGATTCCCAAGCGCATCGCCATGACCTTCCCTGAGCCATGCGCGCTGGCCGTGATCGACCCGATGCTGACGCTGCTGCGCGTGCTCAAGCCGCTGGTGTGGATCTTCAACGCCGCCGCCGATGCCATGCTGCGGCTGCTGCGGCTGCCGACCAAGCCGGTCGACCAGATCACCACCGAGGACATCGCCGCGATGGTCGATGCCGGCGCCGAGGCCGGCGTGCTGCACAAGCACGAAATCCACCTGATCGAAAATGTGTTCGAACTCGAGTTCAAAGGCATTACCGCGATCATGACGCCGCGCGACGACGTGGTCTACCTGAGTCTCGACGAACCCGCCGACAGCGTGCGCCGCAAGCTGGTCAACCAGCCGCACGCGCAATACCCGGTGTGCGGTCACGACCTGGATGATGTGCAGGGCTATATCGATTCCAAGGACATCCTGCAACTGCTGCTGGCCGACGAAAGTGCCGCCGCGATCGGCAATATCGGCCGCCACCATGACAAGAACGTGCTGGTGATCCCGGACACGCTGACCCTGTCCGAGGCGCTCACGCGCTTCCGCGAGATGCACCAGAACTTTGCCGTGGTAATGAACGAGTACGGGCTGGTGGTGGGCATCGTCACGCTGGACGATATCGTCGGCGCGCTGATGGGCGACATCCTGTATTCCAGCGAGGACGAGCAGATCGTGCGGCGTGACGACAGCTCCTGGCTGGTCGACGGCCTCACGCCGCTGGTGGACCTGAAGAAGGCGCTGGAACTCGACACCCTGCCAGGCGAGGACTATGTCGACACTGCCGCCGGGCTGGTGATCTACGCGCTCAAGCGCATCCCGAAGAAATCGGAGTCGATCACCGTGGCGGGCTATCGCTTCGAAGTGCTGGACATCGACCATCACAAGATCGACCAGCTGCTGGTGTCGCGCCTGCCGCAGGCACCGGAAGGCGCGACGCCACCGAGTCCTTCGGCGCCGGCACGTTAGTCGCCGGCCATCCCCGCCGCGCCAGCGATGCGGGCGATATTGGCGCGGGCCGATGCCTCGCAGTCGGCGAAGGCGCCGGTCAGGAAAAGTTGCGGGCGCTGCGCCAGCTTGTGCAGGAAGGCCGCGCGGCGGCGCATGAATTCGGCTTGCAGCGCTTCCCCCTGCAAGCCCGTGCGCGCGGCCAGCACGGCGCGGTTCTCGGCGAACACGTCCAGGCTGTGCGCATCGAACACGTCCGGCGGCGCGGCCAGCCGCAGCAGGTCGAGATCGAGCACAGTCTCCGCGCCGGCAATGCTGGGTCTATGACCTTGCGTATCGAGCACGATCCGCGCGGCACGGTCCAGCACCGCGCGCTCCTCGGCGGGCGCCACCGTTTCGATCAGTGCCGCCGATGCCGCTTCATTGTGCTCGGATCCCGCCACATAGACCGCGTCGTGGCACAGCACCGCCAGCGCCTGCGCGCGGTCCAGCGCAATGCCGCGCGCATGGGCGGCATCGAACATCTCCAGGATATGGCGGCGGTCATGGTAGTGCCGGTAAGGCGTGTCGTGCAGCGCCAGCACCGCCAGCACCGCCTGGCGCGGCAGGAAGTCCAGGCACGCCAGCGCGGCGGGCCAGTCGGGCGCGAAGCGCGGCACCTCGCCCTGCGGCGTGGCCACCGGTTCGCTGAACACATCGGCGCGGCGCACCCACAGCAATGCGGGATTGCGCATCGCGCGATAGACCACCACCGGCGAGAGATCGGCCTCGAAGCGACCGACTCCGACTGCCGTGTAGGCGCCGCCCTTGTAGTGCCGGTACGGCATGCCGGCGATCAGGTTGGGGTCGGCCGGCAGTTCGGCCGGATCGCCGTGGAAGACCGGTTCGGCGGGTTGGCTGGCGGGTGGCTGTGTCATGGTGCGGCATCCTGCGTTGCGGATCGCCATGATAGTGCACCCGCCCGTGCGGCCGGCAACGGCGTGGGCGTTGCGGCGCATGCCCTCACTGTCGATTCGCGGATGGCCTCACGCCCGTGGAGGACGGGGCCGGCCAGGCGCAGCCGTCCTCGGATCGCCCGATCGTACCGTAACCGATAAATCAGCGGTCACTCGAGATGCATCAAGTGACGCCATTCGGTACCCATATTGTCGTCGGTGACCTGCCTCAGCCCAACGGTGCGGGCCAGGATGCGCGGACAGGCTTCCATGAGATCCTCGCGATAAGAGCTGCCACCGTGCAGCGAGGATTCCCACTCGGTCATCAAGGCATTTGCGACGTTGCGGTCTTGGCCGAGACCCACGTCGAGGACCGGCCGGCCATCGATGCGATAGGCTTCCAGAGTGCGGCGGAGGTGTTCGAAGTCCCAGGCCAGCGGTGCACGCGACACAACCATATGATTGCTGAAACGCGCCCCGTAGGGGAATGCCAGGCAAGCGGTGCGCTGAACCCGCTCCGAATCGGTGGTGTTGTAGTAAAGGACTCCCCCTGGCTTCAGGTGGGCATCGGCCAGTTGAAGGAATTCGGTGGACAGCAGATTGGTGGCATTGGCCCTGAAATGCCAGGTCGTATTAGAGACGATCGCGTCAAAGCGCCGTTCGCGGTTCATGCGCAACCAGCGGCGTCCGTCGTCAGTCACGAGAGTCACCTTGGGGTTGCCCAGTACAGACGCAACTTTCGCCGAGCCCGCCACCAACTGAACGTAGCCGGGATTGATCTCCACGATCGTGAGCGATCGCACTTCCGGATTGTTGGCAATCACCTGCGCCCACGAACCGGATGAAAGGCCGATCATCAGCACATCGCGCGGGTGACGGTGGAACAGGTTCAGCACATAGGGACGAAGGATGCCATTTGTGTCGTGGCGCAGATCGATATTGAAACGGCCGTCATACATACCGCCGCCGTACACAGCACCCTCCCGGTCAACTGTGATGATGCCGCTGCGGTTTTCGATCACGTGGGCGAAGGGCCCCTTGGCGTCGGGTGAGCCTTTCCATAACAGCGTTTCCAGTACGCCGTGACTCAGCGCAGGCAGTGCCGCTACCGTCAACATGCCCATAGCGGCGGCGCCGACGTGCCAGCGCTTCACCACCGGTGGCAGAGGCAGCCATGCGTGCAGCAACAAGGAGCATGCGACACCGGCCGCCACCAGCACCATGGAAATGCTGACCAGTCCGAGATGCTCCATCAGGACAAAGCCTGTAAGGATGCTGCCCGTGACAGAGCCGACTATGTTGGCGAGATAGAGCAGCGCAATGCGCATGCCGGCATGGCCGTCGGGGGACACGCCCCAATGGGCCAGGCAAGGTAGCAGCGCCCCCCAGTTGCGGGCCACCACGAACACCACCAGCAGCGAGAGGCCAAGCTGCGCGCCACCGGGTACCGGGAAATGCGCCAGCAGCGGCAGAAACAGCAAGCCCACCAAATTGGCCTTGAACAGCGAGCCCGCCAGCCGCCGCATGCCGTCTTCGAGCGCCCCGCCGCACCACTCCCCCGCCTGCCGCGATCCCGAGGCGATGCCGATCAGGAATGCTCCCAGGGTAGCGGCGAAAGCCGAGGCGCCGCTACCGGAGGCATAAGACACCGTGCGGAAGAAGAAGATCTCGTATGAGAGCGAGATCGCCCCGCCAGCACAAGCCAGGGCCAGCACCGCGCCAAAGCGCAGGGCCGGCGTAGCGGCCGGTAACACCGGCGATTGTGCCGTGCCCGTATCGCCCCCGCCACTGTCGCGCCAGTGCGCGACCAACGCCCCGACCGCCACCGCTGCATTGATGGCAACCGCCACGTACACTGCCGCCTGCATGCCGAGAAACGGGAACAGCAATACCGTACAGACCAGGCAAGCAACGCCAGCCCCCAAGGTATTGACGTAGTAGAGCAAGCCAACGGAGCTGCCCACGTTACCAGAGCGTCGCGCCAGATGACCGACCAGGACCGGCAGCGTGGCGCCCATGAGCAGCGTCGGCGCCAGCACCAGCGCCAACGCCACTGCCGCGGTCGCGCTTAACGGCAGGCCCAGCGCAAGGGTGCCAACCCGGTCGAAAACATCAAGCGACACGAGGCCGAAGGCTCCGGTGAGAAGCTCGATGGCTGCCAGCAGCGGAAGCAGGGCAAGGCCGCGTCGTTTCGACAGCAACCCGCCGGCTAGACTGCCGAGCCCAAGCCCCAGCATAAAGGCGGTGACGACAATAGTCACCGACTCGATATTGACACCAAGAATCCGGAACAGAGCGCGTTGCCATATCAGCTGGTAAATAAGCGCCGGAAATCCGGAAAAGAAAAACAAGATGCACAGGGTGTGCTTCCAACGTAGCGTAGTGGCATCCGCCGGAGCTTTGACGCCGTCTTGAACCCGTGTTGCCGCCGGCAATGCGGTTGCAATCAAGTTTCTCGATTTCATGGATTTCCCCCTCCAGCCGACGATTATTCTTGTCGGTCATGCGTTGGTGGTTCGAACACATCCGAGACACACCTCCTCCGCCGCAAAGCCATCCAACACAAGATGGCATGCGGCGCGCGCCGGCTCAGACCGGCTGAGGCGCCGCGGCTGGTTCCGCCCTTGCCGGCGCCTCCCTGCCCGCAAGCAGGCGCAGCGCGCCTGCTGTCAGCACCCACAATCCCACGCCAGCCACAACATCGACAAGATAGTGGCCACCCTCGGTGGGTGTTGACACGATCATCAACAGGTTAAGCAGGCCGATGATCACCACACCCGGCCGCGTCCAGCGCATCGCCTGCACAAAGAACAGCGCCATGGCCGTGTGATAGGAGGGAAGCGATACCAGGCCCTGCATTTGCGCGAGGTCGAACACCCGCATCGATCCCTCACGCAGCGCACTGAAGTGTGAAACGGTGGCAATGTCTGCCGGACTCGCCACGCCGAAGAAAACGAAGGCCCCCGCGGCCGGCCACGGTGCCGCAATCAGCAGCAGCAGCACGGATGAGAGCATCAGATTGGAAAGGAACTCCCGCAAGTAGGCAGCTCGCCCAAGCAAACCGATCAGCATTGGCAGCAGCACCAGTTGCAGCAGACCGCTGGAGTAGGCCAGCAGCAAAACCAGGTGCAGTGTCGAGTGCGCCCGTACCCAGACATAGGCCCGCGGCCAATCAAAGCCCAGCATCGCATCCAATGCCGCCAGCCTGGCGTCCACCAACGGCGGAGCCAGCGTGACGAACAAGTAGGACAAGACGCATGTGACACTGGTGAAGGCGACCAACAACGCGCCACACTGCGCGACCAACGCCAGGCGTCGGTAGTGCAATCCGCGCGATGTCGTCGTGATCCGTGGCAGGCCCGCAATCAAACTCAGCACCAGGGAGATGACCGCCAGGGTGGCCACCGCCAGGCAATGCGAGACCAGACTGCCATGCGTCACCGCACGCCCGCTGGCCATCAGCCAGACGAAATCCGGCACCAGGATCACGAGCACCATCGCCCACCGGATAGCGTCGCCGCGGGTGAACACCCGAGTATCGATTGTCATTTTGCAGCTCCCCCCGGAACCGTACGACGGCAAACCTAGCCATGCTTGGGGAGGCGTGGCACATCCGCTCGCCAACCTTCGGCGAGCCCGCCTGCCTGCCCTTTCTCCGCTCCAATCCGGTCGTTGTGACCCCACACCTGCCCCATGGCGCTCGCGCAGGGCCTTGTCCTTGCCCTGCTTGTGTCCGCGGCGAGGATGTCCTGGGTGAAATTCCGGACCGGCACGGTCCTGGACTGTGCGAGGTCAGTTTTCACACTTTGACTTTGGTAGGAGGCTTGCGCCCGAATGGCCGTCCCGGAGGCGTAGTCGTTGCGTTGACAGAACGTCGTGGCGCACGCGCCCGGCAACAAGGTGGTGGCTGGAACCGCCACTTTTGAAGGCCTCATGATTCCCCCCCGGGTAAGGCTTCACTAAATCTTGCGACACTTCTGCCGCGGGAGGCATCAGCCAGAAGTAGGAAGGCTGGCAGGCTTCAGGAGGAGGGGGGCCCGTCATCAGCGCCCACTCGGAGGGAGGGCGCGCCAGAAAAACAAAACCGACGCGCACTTTCGTGGGCGTCGGCCTGAGTTTTACTACACTGTTGTTGCCTGTCCGGTGGTCGAGCCGGGCAGCTTCTTGTTATGGCGGAGAGGGTCCATTTCGATCCCCTTCCGGCGCGCTTCTTCTTGTACCAGCGTTTCAAAGACTTCGGCTGGCTCTACCCCCGCTTCTTGCGCAATGACCCAAGCGGTGTGGTAGTCCGGTAGGCGGTCTTTGGTATAGCGGTCGAGGGTCTTCTGCGGCATGCCCCAGTCCTTCGCCGCCCGGTTCACGCTCCGTCCCTTGAGGGCTTTGGCTATCAGTTCTTGGTAGCTCATCAGAAACTCCTATTTCTAAATTTAAGACCGAATGAACTAACATGCACCCTGTTAGCACGTTCGGTCTTAGTTCAATCGTGCTGACAGTCCGAAGTGTAGGCGGTTAACAACACCGCGTAAACCGATCCTCGGGCGCCACGGGCGACCCTCTTACCAAAGGTTACAAAGCCATGAACTTCAAGCTCACCGTCCTCGCCATCAATACCCGCTCGGGCCGTTCGATCAAGACCGGTCGTGACTACACGATGCACGAAGCGCAGTGCGTCATTACTGCCCAGCGCGAGGGGCAAGACCCGCAAATCAGTGTCGGCACGGTCATGGTTGCGGACGCGTTGAAGGACACTCCGCAAGGTGACTACCTGCCTGAGTTCGGCCCGCGTGTTCGCGATGGTCGGATTGAATTCGAAGTGGTGGGGCTCAAGCCGCTGAGCGGTCGTCCCGCCGCTCAACCTGTTCAGAAGGCTGCGTGAGCGGCAAAGGGAGGAGGCGATGCGCGCTGAGATCGAGTCGAAGTTGGATGACCTGCGCGGCGAGTTGGAAGAACTCGAAGGCATGGACATCGACGATGTGGTGTCGATGGGTCTCGAAGACTGGGAGGATCGGGTTGCGTGCATCGAATCCGAGATTGAAGAACTTGAAGCTGCCTTGGGGTAAGTCATGTCTTACGACGCGGCGTGGTATCGGCGACTGCTCAGCACGAATTTGGATACACGGGAGCGTGCGGCGCGTAGCGGTGGTGTTGACGTGTATGACGTTGGGCATCTTGCGTTGTTCGCGTTGGTGCATCTTGGCGGGCTGATGGGGGAATGGTGATGGCTCGGCTTAGTGCTGAGCGTCAAGGGGTCCGGCGCTGGCGCAAGTCGCTGGTGCTGATCTTCAAGGCGCGTGACGTCGCTGCGGTTGAAGGGCGTGATTGGGCGGCTCAATCGATCGCCTGGAATGCGAGGGTTGCGCTGTTTCATCTTGGCGGATTGATGGGGGAATGGTGATGGAAGTGTCGAACGAGTTTTTGCATCAGCAAGAGCGCAAACAGTTGGTTTCGCTGTCGCCTCTTCAGATTGCCGCGCTGCTTTCGATCCTGCGTTGCGTCGAGTTGACTCGCGATTACCGCGAGGCTCTGTGTCTGGCTTCTCAGCATCTGATTTCCGTCATCAAGGCTGATAGCGGGATCAGTGTCGATGACGAGGCGGTGCACGTCTGCATCGATGCCCTTGTGTCGGAGTTGGGGGTGGCGTCGTGACTCCGGATGAGGTTCGCGCACTTCAGGGGCTGGTCGAGTCGCTGGCGGTCGTGGCGTTTTTCTCCGGCATGTTTGGCGCCTTTGTGTATTCGCTGCTGGTGCGGGTGGTGTCCTGGCTGTTCGCGGCGCCGGTGGGTCGTCGTTTTCGCGAGTACCGCAAGGCGTGCGAGACGTCCTTTTTTGGTGACGGTGGGTACGGTAGGTAACTGCAATGGCTCAGTGCGTGACGTGGGGTGCGAACGGTCTCATCGCTACGGCTGATGCGCCGGAACAGTGTCAGGGCTTCATCCTGCAGACCGCCGCTGAGTACACCTCTACCCTCACGCTCGCTCAAGCTTTACAACCCCCATCAGGGACCGATATCGGGGCGGCCTACCTGCTGGGGTTCTCTCTTCCGGTCTTGTGCTTCGTTGTCGCAAGAATGGTCCGCTCCGTGTTCGTTTGGGAGAAGTGAAATGCGTAAGAACCTGCTCGTTCGTCTGGCTGCTCTGTCGGCCATGGTTGCTGGTGGTGCTGCTCAGGCTACCGGTCTGGATGCCTCCGGCGTCCTCTCCGGTGTGGACTCGTCCACCGTGGTGACGGCCATCGTTGCCGCTGGCGCCATCATGGCTCTGCCGGGTTTCGCGAAGTGGGCGATCAAGAAGACCGCCACGTTCTTCGGCTGATTCGTCGGTCATGCTGTACAGGCCCGTAGATACCCTCTGCGGGCCTTTTTCATTTCGGGGGTGGGGTGATGCTATGGCTACTGTTCTTCGCTGGCTTGGGCGGTCTCTGTGCGTATGCGGTCGCGGCTGGTTTCTCGGGCTGATGCTGCTGGTGATGTTCGGGCTGGCTCATGCTGCTCCGTCTGCTAGGTATGGCGGGAAGGCGGGTTCGAATTGGGCTTGGGTTGATCCCGCCGGGGGCAATCCGGGTGGCTATGCGAATGATTTTGAGGCCACCATTAACGTTGATGGCGTGTACGTTGGGAAGTCGGCCTATCGGCGTACGCGTGCGATCAATGCGGCAAAGCTGGCGGGGGGCATTCTGACTTCTGCTATCGCTTCGCCGGTGGTTGGTGTGGTTGCTAGCGTGTTAATCGATGCTGGTTTGACCTATATCGACGGCAAGTTGTACAAGCCGGGTGTGCCTCCGACTGGGGCGATTCCCGGGGATCCAGCTGGTACTGGTTACCAGTACAACGGGGGTTCTTCGACGTTGCGTTCTACTCCTTTGGCGGCTTGTCAGGAGTTAGCGGCTGAGTGGTGGGCGGGGTCGCCTTCGTATCACGCGGATTGGCAATACTCGGCTACTGTGGATGCGTCTTATCGTTGCACGATGACGTTGTCGGCCAAGGCGAATCCGAGTTTGACGCAGGCGCCATATGCGAACGTGGGTGTTCAGAAGGTCGCTGGTGCGTTTCCGGTTGTGCCTCCTGCGCCTGTGCCCGTGACTGGCCCGACTGATGCGGATGCGTTGGCGGCGCTGCAAAGCAAGATTTCGCCTCCGTCTGGGATGAATGCGACGGTTGCGCACAATCTTGCTGACTACGCGCGGAGCCAGGGTATCGACCTTGGCACCTTCACGGACTACAACGGTGATGTCATTGCGGGGCCGTTTGATTTCCCGCTGCCGCCTAAGACGAGTTCGAGCATTGATCCGGTCACGGGGTATCGCTACGACACGAATGTCGTTGACGCTATCCATGTCGATCCGAATCCTGATGCTACGACTAAGGAAGCGGAGCCGTTGAAGCTCACTCAGACGACCACGCAGTCAGATAAGGTGACTAAGCCGGATGGTTCGTCTACGACTCAGACAACGACTAAGACTAGCGGGCAGAGTGCGGGCGTTACCAATCCGAACAATGCGCCGACTCAGGACACCAATACGCCGTTCAGTGGGCCTGCTACGGGCACGCTGTACACGGCTAAGACTAAGACCGCTTCTGACGTGTTGACCAAGTTTGAGAACTCGGTGCGGGCTGCGCCTTGGTATGCCGCGTCTGCGGGCTTCTTCAGCGTGAATATCTCTGGAGGTTCTTGTCCGCACTGGTCGATGGCGGCGAACAAGTGGATGCCTGCGCTGGATGCTGGTCAGTTCGTGTGCAGTGACACGATGTTGAATCTCTACCGTGCCGGTGGCGTCATTGTGTTGATCGTGGCGGCGTGGGCCGCGTTTCGGATTGCATTCCTATGATCGGCTCAGTCATCTCGGATTTCGCGGCGTGGGTGCTGTCCCTCGTCGTCAAGGCGTTCGCTGCCGTGTGGGACTTGGTGACGGACATCTTTATCAACCTTGCGGATTTGTTCCTGACCGGGTTCGCTGCGTTGATTGCGGCGATTCCTGCGCCCTCCTTCCTGCAGTCGGTCAATCTGCAGTCGTCGTTTGCATCGATTGGTGCTGACGTGCTGTTCTTCCTCGGTGTGTTCAACATCGGTCCGGGCATTGCGCTGCTTGGCTCGGCCTTCGGCTTTCGCATGCTGCGCAAGGTCGTGACTCTCTTCCAGTGGTGACGCCATGTTCATCTTTCACGAAGGTCTCCCCCGTTCCGGCAAGTCGTATGAAGCAATGGTCGAGCGGATCATTGCCGCGCTGTTGAAGGGGCGTAAGGTGTGGGCGCGTCTCAATGGCATGAACTATGAAAAGATTTCGGAGGCTTCTGGTGTGCCTCTGGAACGCGTTCGGGAGTTGTTGCATCACCTGACTGAGGAGCAGGTGCAAGAGTTCTGGAAGTACGTGGAGAAGGACGCGCTTATCATCATTGATGAGCTGCAGAACTTCTGGCCGGATGAAGTGCGCACGGTTTCGCGTGAGGACATTAAGCAAATCGCGGAGCATGGTCATAAGGGCTGGGATATCGTCGGCATGGGGCAGTTGCTCAAGGGCAAGGGTGGCTGTCACGCGGTGTGGGTGAATCGTTGCGACCAGAAGATTGTTTTCGAGAAACAGAACGCTCGCGGTGCTGATGACAAGTATCGGTGGACTGCATACAAGGGTCGGATCATCAATGGCCGCGTGCAGTTCGAAAAGGTGAATACCGGGATCAAGAAATACGATCCGAAGTATTTCGGCACGTATGCCACGCGTGTTGAGGGGTCCGAGAACGCGGAGACGTACAAGGACAATCGCACGAACATTTGGCATAACCCGGTGTTCCGCAAGTGGTTGCCTTTGATGTTCGTGGCGGTGGTGGCGTCGGGCTACTACCTCTTTCATATGTTCAAGGGCGGGGGCTTCGAAAAGGGCTTGGTTAAGGAGCAAAAGAAGGATGCGCCGCATGTGATGACGACGACGGTTGTGACGCCTGCGTCGGGTGTGTCGGCGGTCCAGCCGTCTGCCCCGTCTGGTCCTCCGGTTAGCCAGGCGCAAACGCAAGATGCGATGGCTGCTGACTATGTGGCGTCGATCTCGAACAAGTGGCGGCCGCGTTTGTCCGGGTTGATGTACGACGTGAGGCGCTCGCGCCTGTATGTCGAGTGGTATGACGATTCGTTCCGGCTAAAGGAGCGTTTGTCGGCGGCGCAGCTTGAGGAAATGGGGTGGGGTGTCCAGCGCTCGGCTTACGGCGAGCATGTGATGCTGCACAAGTCCGGCGTGCATATCGCGGTCACGCAATGGCCTATCGAGCCGTTCGGGAAGATCAGCGAAGAAACAAACAAGGGTGTTGCCGCGGCGGGTGGCGTCGAGCGTTCGCGGTCGGATAGTTAGCGTTTCGCGTGTTTGAGGCGCTCCGCGATAGGCAGTAGGCATCGGAGCATCGCGCCGTCATAGTCCATGACGCGGGCGACAAGAGAGCGGATGGTGCGGCAAACAAACTGCTTGCCATCGGGGCGGGTCCAGACGAAGTGGGAGGCGTTACGAATGAGTTTGCGGATCGGGAGTTTGAGCGCGAGTTGCTTCCAGGGGTTGAAGGGGAAGCGGGCTTTGACGGTGCGGCGCTTGCGCGGGAGAGCGAACCATAGCGGGGCGTTGCACATGCCACCGATGAGCGAGAGGTTCAGTTGGTTCATGGTGTTCTCCTTTAAAGGCACCGGGCCGCTAGATTCTGAGTCCCGGCGTCTTGGTCTCCGGGAGGCTTGCCGAAGCTGCTTCGGCTCCAGTCCGCTGAGTTCGTCGTCCCGCGACCATGCGAGGGCGCTCGCTTCGAAACGTGGAATAAATGGGAGGGGCCCAATTGCGGCCTTTTCGCAATTGGGAGGTCACCCGTTTATGCCGCGAAAGTTCGAAGCGAGTGACCTATGGTCGGGAAAGGGACGACGGGCTCAGCGGATTGGAGACGCTCGGGAGGGCGACCGGAGACGCCGCGCGGCGAGCGCCCCTAGCGCGAAGCGCTCTGATCAATCTTTTTGCCTTTTCGTGGGGTTGGGTATCGGCGCAGCCGGAAAATCGATCCTGAGCGGTTCTGATGCGTTCCCGGCTCAGTGTGATGATGGGTGTGTCGGGCGGTCGCGAGCTTGCCCCGCCTCGCCCGCAGCGTAGCGAGGACGGACGGGGCGAGCGAAGCGAGCCCTAGACTTGAAGTAATAACACTTAACGGAAACGTACTACTGGCGCGGCTTCCAAGCCGGTAGGCAAAGAAAAAGCCCGGCAGGTGCTACCAACACCCCCGGGCCTACATAGCGACACGTTGAAGGACACTCGCCATGCGTGAAAACATTATAGAGCCGCACTATCACGAAGTAAAAGGCCATTACTCTGAGGCCGATGCTCGGGCACTTGAGTATCAGGAACGCTCTCGTCAGGCGGATATTGACCGGGGCTTCGTTGATGGTCCATGGAAAGACACTATCGTCGGGCGCATGCGCTATTTCGAGGGTGACGGCTCAGTGAACTTCTACGGCTATCCCCTGGCTGTTCGTGTGCGCATGGATGAGATTCGGGCGTTGCCGCGTGCAAAGCGTGGCGAGTCCACGAACTCGGAACAGTCCATGCATGCTTCATCGAAGCGGGCTCGCAAGAACGTGCGGCTACGCTGCCAATCCATTCAAGCTGATCGTCTGCTGACCCTCACTTATCGGGAGAACATGCAAGACGTGGAACGCCTTAAACGCGATTTTGACGCTTTCCGGCGTGCGATGAAGGGGGCGGGGCAGTGGCACTACGTGGCGGTGCCTGAGACGCAAACGCGGGGCGCTTGGCATATCCACGTGGCGGTGCATGGCCGTCTTGTCTACAACCTCGTGCGCGGCATCTGGCGTCGCATTGTCGGTCGTGATGAGGCTGGGCGTCCGAATGGCAATGTCGATGTGCGCAACCCGAAGACCGGTGGCAAGTGGAAGCGTCATGCACTGGCGGCCTACATTGCCAAGTACATTTCGAAAGACGTGGATAACCACGATCTCAACAAAAAGCGTTATTGGACTTCTAAGGGGATCGTGGTCCCGGAGCCGGAAACGTACTTCGTTGATGACACGAAGGACATGCATGCGGTCATCGTGGATGCGATGAAAGCGGCGATGGAAGTATGCCCGGCACACGACATACAGGCGTATGTCTCGGACGGTGGGCGGTACTTCTTCGTCGGGGCTTCTCCAACGGCTTAGGCGGCTCCTTGTTCAGCATTTGAGGCGGTACTGCTGGTCTCTGATGCTTTTGTGGTCCTTGCGGTATCGTTCTTGCATGCTGTAGTCGAGTGGCTGGCGCATCGCGGCTTCTATGCTCCTGGCTTGTGCTGTGAGCGCGTTGCACTGTGAGCGGTCGAGAGCTATCTGCTGTGCTTGTTCTTGGAAGATTTGGGCTTTGAACTGCCGGTCTTCTTCCGCGCGTTGTCGCAAAAATTCCCGATTGATCGCCTCGGTCCTTGTATTCGTGTCGATGGTCGATACGTTGCCGGCTGTGCTGCTGGTCTGTGAGCCAATTGGGCAAGGCGTGTCCGTGTATAGGACTTTCTTTCCCGTTGTGCACTTGTGTTGGGCTGAAGTATTGCCGGTGAAACAGGCGAGCGCTATAACCGCGAGAAGTAGTCTCATGCGGTGCTCCTTTGTTGTTTTCCGGCATTTTACCTAGGCTGCGGCTAGCAACTCGGGTTGTATCGATTCGTTGTAGCGCTTGATGGCACGCTTGATGCTGCTGATGTGCGTTCCGTATCTGTACGCCAGCGCGGTTTTGGTGTAGCTGCCAGTTAGCCAGAAATCGATACATTCTCGCTCTTGCTTCGGCGTCATGGCACGGTGCCTGCCAAGTTTGACGCCACGGCTTACAGCTGCCTTCATGCCTGCCCGTGTTCGTTCGCGGATCAGCTCTCGCTCAAACTCTGCGAATGCTCCAATGATCTGGAAGATCATCTTCCCTGCCGGGGATCGGGTATCTAGGTGTTCCGTCAGGCTGCGGAATTCTGCCCCCGCGCCTTCTATTCGCTCAATGATGATGAGCAGGTCTTTCAGGGATCGTGCGATCCGGTCTAGCTTGTACACGACGACGGTATCGCCTGGGCGAATGCGTGACAGCATCTTCTCAAGCTCTGGCCGCTTTGATGTGGTCGCGCCGGATTTCTTCTCGGCAAAAATAAAACCGACGCCTGCTGTTCGCAATGCGTCGGTCTGTGCGTGGAACTCTTGCTCTTGCGTACTTACTCTTGCGTATCCGACTAACATGTGACCAATGCATTTCTTGTAGTTGTATGCAAGAGTCTATCGCGTGCGTCGGCCAGAGCTTGGGCCACCCCTCTGAGGGAGGGCACTCTAGAAAAACAAAACCGACGCGCACTTTCGTGGGCGTCGGCCTGAGTTTTACTACGCTGTTGTTGCCTGCCGGTGGTCGATTCCGACAGCTTTTTGTTATGGCGGAGAGGGTGGGATTCGAACCCACGGTACCGTCGCCGGTACGCCTGATTTCGAGTCAGGTACATTCGACCACTCTGCCACCTCTCCGGTAACTTGTTGCCGTGTGGCGAAACCAAGATTATAGCCATACCCGGCCAGCCGATGCAAGAGGCTGGCAGCGGATTTTTACAGCTCCGGCTCGAGGCGGGTGATGCCGCCCATGTACGGCTGCAGCGCGGCCGGCACCGTGACCGAGCCGTCGGCGTTCTGGTAGTTCTCAAGGATTGCCACCAGCGTGCGGCCCACGGCCAGGCCGGAGCCGTTGAGGGTGTGCACCAGCTCCGGCTTGCCCTGCCCCGTGCGCATGCGCGCCTGCATGCGGCGCGCCTGGAAGTCGCCCATGTTCGAGCACGAGCTGATTTCGCGGTAGGTGTTCTGCGCGGGGATCCACACTTCCAGGTCGTAAGTCTTGGTGCTGCCGAAGCCCATGTCGCCGGTGCACAGCACGATGGTGCGGAACGGCAGCTCCAGCTTCTTCAGGATCGTCTCGGCATGGCCGGTCAGTTCCTCGAGCGCGTCAAACGATTGCCCGGCCGGCACCACGTGCACCAGCTCGACCTTGTCGAACTGGTGCTGGCGAATCATGCCGCGCGTGTCCTTGCCGTACGAGCCGGCTTCCGAGCGGAAGCACGGCGTATGCGCGACAAAGCGCAGCGGCAGCTTCTCGCCCGCGACGATGGCGTCGCGCACGATATTGGTCAGCGGCACCTCGGCGGTGGGGATCAGGTAGAAGTTCTCGATGCGCTCGCCGTCTTCGCTGCCCACCTTGCGCGGGATCTTGAACAGGTCTTCCTCGAACTTGGGCAGCTGGCCGGTGCCGCGCATCGAGGCGGCGTTGACCATGTACGGCACGTACATCTCGGTGTAGCCGTGTTCCTGCGTATGGGTGTCGAGCATCAGCTGCACCAGCGCGCGGTTCATGCGCGCCATGCCGCCGCGCAGCATCGAGAAGCGCGAACCGGTCACCTTGACCGCGGTGTCGAAGTCCAGGCCCAGCTTCTCGCCCACGTCGACGTGGTCGCGCACTGCGAAATCGAACTGGCGCGGCGTGCCCACGCGGCGCACCTCGACGTTCTGGGTTTCGTCGTTGCCCACCGGCACGCTTTCATGCGGCAGGTTGGGAATCGACAGCATCAGTTCCGACAGGTGCGCCTGGATCTCGTCCAAGCGCGCGGCCGAGGCCTTGAGCGTGTCGCCGATGCCGCCCACTTCGGCCATCACGGCCGAGGCGTCCTCGCCCTTGCCCTTGAGCATGCCGATCTGCTTGGACAGGCTGTTGCGGCGGGCCTGCAGTTCCTCGGTCTGGGTCTGCAGTTGCTTGCGTTCGGCCTCAAGTGCCTGGAACGCCGCCACGTCAAGTTGGTAGCCGCGCGTGGCAAGGCGTTGCGCCACGGCGTCGATGTCTTTGCGGAACAGCTGGATGTCGAGCATGTTGCTAAGGTGAAGTGCAGGGCCAGCGACATGCCGGCGGACCCGCCATTTTACTGCACCGGCCCCGTCCGGCGCGAACAGGGCGATGCCGGCTCGCCCCCGGGGTCACTCCCCGCCCTTGCCGCCGTCCTTGCCCCTGGGCACGCGCTGCTCGCGGTGCCAGGCGGCGTCCAGCTCGCGCAGGTGGCGCAGCTTTTCGGCAATCTTGCCCTCCAGCCCGCGCGGCACCGGCTGGTACCAGCCTTGGGCCTTCAGGTCGTCCGGGAAGTAGTGCTCGCCGGCGGCATAAGCCTCCGGTTCGTCGTGCGCGTAGCGGTAGGCGTGGCCGTAGCCAAGCTCCTTCATCAGCTTTGTCGGCGCATTGCGCAGGTGCACCGGCACCGCGCGCGACTTGTCCTTGGCGACGAAGGCGCGCGCCGCGTTGTAGGCGTTGTAGCCGGCATTGGACTTCGGCGCCACGGCCAGGTAGACCAGCGCCTGGCCCAGCGCCAGTTCGCCCTCGGGCGAGCCAAGGCGCTCATAAGTCTCGGCCGCGTCCAGCGTGATGCGGGCGGCACGCGGATCGGCCAGGCCGATATCCTCCCACGCCATGCGCACGATGCGCCGCGCCAGGTAGCGCGGATCGGCGCCGCCGTCGATCATGCGGCAGAACCAGTACAGCGCCGCGTCCGGGTCCGAACCGCGCACGGACTTGTGCAGCGCGCTGATCTGGTCGTAGAAGGCGTCGCCGCCCTTGTCGAAGCGGCGCAGGTTCTCCGACAGCGCACTGCCCAGCAGCGCGGTATCGATCTGCGCGGCGCCGGCGGTGCGCGCGGCGCGCGCCACGATCTCGATATTGTTCAGCAGCTTGCGCCCGTCGCCATCGGCCGAGGCGACGATCAGCTGCAGTGCCTCGTCCTGCCATGTCACCCCGCCCAGTTCTTCGCTGGCGCGCAGCGCCAGCCGGGTCAGCTCCGCATCGTCCAGGCTCTTGAGCACGTAGACCGCCGCGCGCGACAGCAAGGCGCCGTTGACTTCGAACGACGGGTTCTCGGTGGTGGCGCCGATAAAGGTGAAGAGCCCGCTTTCCACGTGCGGCAGGAAGGCATCCTGCTGGCTCTTGTTGAAGCGATGCACCTCGTCGACGAACACCAGCGTGCGCCGGCCATGGGCGCGGAACTGCTCGGCGCGCTCGACCGCCTCGCGAATGTCCTTGACGCCCGACAGCACCGCCGACAGCGCGATGAACTCAGCGTCGAAGGCATTGGCCATCAGCCGCGCCAGCGTCGTCTTGCCTACGCCCGGCGGCCCCCACAGGATCATCGAATGCGGCTCGCCGGATTCGAACGCCACGCGTAGCGGCTTGCCGGCGCCCAGCAGGTGCTGCTGCCCGATCACTTGGTCGATGGTGCGCGGGCGCAGGCGCTCGGCGAGCGGTTGCCGGGAACGGTCTGGAGTATCGGAAAACAGCGTGTCCGCCACGGTAGTCAAACCCTGTCAATGCGCAAAATGCAGAACGTCACAGTGTAGACCATCGGCGCCCTGCCCTTGCGGGCGGCTAGGCGGCAAACGCCACCACGTCCTCGATCCCGACGCGGATGCCGATGTGCTCGCCCACGGCATGGTTGTGGTGGGACGGCACCAGCGCCAGCACGCGGCCGCCGCTGGCCAGGCGCAGCGTGTACAGGATCTCGGCGCCGCGAAAGGCCTTGTGGACTACCTCGGCGCGCATCGGGCTGGCATCGTCGTGGATGATGTCGTCGGGGCGCACCAGCACGTCCACGGCCGCCCCTGCCGGCAGAGCCAGCGGCACTGCCGGGCGCAGCAGGCCCAGTTCCAGCTCGATCTCCGCCGATCCGCGCAGCCGCCCCGCCATCAGCACGCCCTGCCCGATAAAGCCCGCGACAAAGCGCGATGCCGGCCGGTGGTAAAGGTCGTGCGCACTGCCCCACTGCTCGATCACGCCGTCGTGCATCACGCCGATCTCGTCGGCCATGGCAAAGGCCTCGTGCTGGTCGTGCGTAACCAGGATGGCGGTGGTGCCCTGCGCCTTCAGGATCGCGCGCACCTCCAGGCTCAGGCGTTCGCGCAGGTCGACGTCGAGGTTGGAGAAGGGCTCGTCCAGCAGCAGCAGCTCCGGGCGCGGTGCCAGTGCACGCGCCAGCGCCACGCGCTGCTGCTGGCCGCCGGACAGCTCATGCGGATACTTGCCGCCCGCGCCGTCCAGGCCCACCAGTTGCAGCACCTCGTCCACGCGCGCCGCGCGCTCGGCCCGGCTGACGCGCGTCAGGCCAAAGCCCACGTTGGCCGCCACATCGAGGTGCGGGAACAGCGCGTAGTCCTGGAACACCATGCCGATGCGGCGCCGCTCCGGCGCCAGCAGCGCGCCCGACGACGACACGGTCTGCCCGTCCAGCACGATGCGGCCGTCCTGCAGCGGCTCGAAGCCGGCAATGGCCCGCAGCACCGTGGTCTTGCCGCAGCCGCTGGGGCCGAGCAGGCAGGCGATATTGCCGCGCGCCACCGAGAACGACAGCCCCTTGACCACCGCATGGCGGCCGAAAGCGTGGCGGATATGGTCCACCTCGATGACGGCGGCGGCGCCAGGGCTGTCGACGGCGCCTGCGCGGGACGCAGGCCGACTGCGGGCCTGGGCCCCGGGCAAGCGTGAATAGGAATCGGTTCGCATTTGCGCATTATAAGGACGCGACCGCACTGCAGGATTGCCTTTCAGGCTGCGCGCATGCCCGCCATTGCTAGAATGCGGCAGCCCGCACGCTGCGCGCGGCATTTCCGCCCACGCCGCACTTCCCCCTCCGACGCATGCTCCTGTCCAGCCGCCGCTTCCATCCCCTGACCCTGGCCACCCTGGCGATGGCGCTGCTGATCGCCGTGCCGGTGCTGGTGATCGCCTCGGCGGTGCTGCTGCCGGCCGGCGAGACCTGGCGCCACCTGATCGACACGGTGCTGGCGGAGTACGTGCTCAATACCGTCTGGCTGCTGTGCGGTGTTGCCGCGGGCGTGCTGCTGCTGGGCGTGAGCACCGCCTGGCTGGTATCGACCTGCCGCTTCCCGGGCCATACCGTGATGGAATGGGCGCTGGTGCTGCCGATGGCGATGCCCGCCTACGTGATTGCCTACGCCTACACCGACGCGCTGCAGTTCGCCGGGCCGGTGCAGGGCTGGCTGCGCGCGCTGACCGGCTGGAAGGCGCGGGAATACTGGTTCCCCGAGATCCGCTCGCTCGGCGGCGCGATCGCGCTGTTCTCGCTGGTGCTGTACCCGTACGTGTACCTGACCGCGCGCGCCGCCTTCCTGCAGCAGACCCAGAACACGCTGGAGGCCGCGCGCCTGCTCGGCCATGGCACCTGGAGCCGGCTCCGGCGCGTGGTGCTGCCGCTGGCGCGCCCCGGCATCGTCGCCGGCACCGCGCTGGCGATGATGGAAACGCTGGCCGACTTCGGCACCGTGGCCTACTTTGCCATCCCGACCTTCTCCACCGGCATCTACCGCGCGTGGTTTTCGCTGGGCGACAAGAACGCCGCGGCACAGCTGTCTGCGTGCATGCTGCTGTTTGTCGCCGCCATCCTGCTGATGGAGCGCGCCAGCCGCGGCCGCGCGCAGGTCTACGGCAACCAGCGCCGCGCCGTGGCCTGGGCGCTCGACGGCGCGCGCGGCTGGCTGGCACTGGCGGTGTGCCTGGTACCGGTGCTGCTGGGCTTCCTGGTTCCCGCGCTGATGCTGTGCCGCATGGCCTTCACCGATGGCGACGCGCAGTTCGGCCCGCGCTTTGTCGGGCTGGTGCGCAACAGCTTCCTGCTGGCCAGCGCCACTGCGCTGGCCGCGGTGGCGGTCGCGCTGGTGGTGGGCTACGCCGCGCGCGCCGTCAACGGCAAGCGCAGCTGGCTGATGCGCGGCCTGACGCGGCTGTGCGGCATGGGCTATGCGCTGCCGGGCTCGGTCATCGCCGTGGGCGTGCTGGTGCCGGTGGCACGGCTGGACAACGCGCTGTCGACCTGGCTGCAGCAGTTCGGGCTGCCGGTGGGGCTGCTGCTGACCGGCGGCATTGCCGCGCTGGTCTATGCGCTGCTGGTGCGCTTCCTGGGCGTGGCGCTGCAGACCGTCAATGCCGGGCTGGGCAAGATCACGCCCAGCATGGACGCCGCCGCGCGCAGCCTGGGCCACGGCCCCGGCGCCACGCTGCGGCGCGTGCATTTGCCGATGCTGCGCGGCAGCCTGCTGACCGCGGCGCTGATCGTCTTTGTCGACGTGATGAAGGAACTGCCGGCCACCTTCGTAATGCGCCCGTTCAACTTCGACACGCTCGCCGTGCAGGCCTACAACCTCGCCGCCGACGAGCGCCTGACTGAGGCCGCCACCGCCTCGCTGGTGATCGTGGCCGTGGGCCTGCTGCCGGTGATCGTGCTCTCGCGCACGATCCGGCGCGAAGCGCGGCGCTGAGCCGCCCGCCTTCTCGCTCTAAAGTCGCGCCGCCCCGCGCCGATAGCCTCTCATGGCCCGGCGTTCGCCCGGGAGCGACCCGCGGCGTGCCTGCCGCGCAAGAACCTATGCTGCGATATCACATCCTGCTGTTCAAGTTGAACCGGCTGAGCCGCAACAGGCTGAGCGGCGTGGAAGAAGTCTCGCTGGCCGGGCAGTTCGCCGAGATGATCGATTCGGCCGACACCGCCGCACGCGTCATCGCCGACCTGATCGATCACGCCAATTCCCAGGTACGCCGCATCGCGCTCAATGCCATCCGCCGCGCGCGCCAGTTCTCGTCGCCCGAACTGCAGCCGGCGCTGGTGCGCCGCATGGCCGATGCCGAAGCGGTGGTACGCCATGATGCGGTCTGGATCGTGCAGGAAACCGGCATGGATGGCGCCGAACTGCGCGCCGCGCTGCGCCGCCTGGCCGGCAAGGCGCGGCTGCCGTGGGACGCCGAGCGCGCCCGCGCCAACCCCGGCGATACCGCACTCGCCGCGCAGGTGCGCGCGCGCATGGCATTGGACAAGCTGCTGGAAAAGAGTGCGGCGCAGCGCAACCAGGCGCTGGCCGCGATGGCGCTGGGCGGGACCGCGGACCAGCCCTATGCCGAAGGCACGGTCGGCCACAAGGGCATGCTGCACCGGGCGCTGGTGCGGCGCCAGGCCGGGCGTCGGCTCAACAGCAGCGTGAAGCTGACGTTCCGCAAGGTCGAGCCGATCCAGGTGACGGGGAACAAGCGGTTCCTGCTGTAGCAGGAACCGCGTTACGGCAAAGTCGGGGGCTTACTTGAAGCCGGCGCGGTCCACCAGCTTCTGTGCCTGCGGCTGGTACTTGCCCAGTTCGGCAACGTTGATGCTGTCGGACTTGAACGTGCCCAGCGCTTCCAGCGCGGGGTTGCTGACCTTCACGCCCTGCACCACCGGCCACTCGTTGTTGCCGTCGGCAAAGTAACGCTGCGCCTCGTCGCTGGCCAGGTACTCCAGGAACCTGACCGCCGCTTCCTTGTTGGGCGCGTGCCTGAGCATGCCGCCGCCCGAGACGTTCATATGCACGCCCTGGCTCGACTGGTTGGGCCACAGCACGCCCAGCTTGTCGGCCACGGCCTTGTCTTCCGGCTTGGTCGACTTCAGCACGCGCGCGATGTAGTAGGTGTTGGCGATGGCCACGTCGCACTCGCCGGCGGCAACCGCCTTGAGCTGGTCGGTGTCGCCGCCCTTGGGCACGCGCGCCAGGTTGGCGGCCACACCGCGCGCCCATTGCTCGGCACGCGCCTCGCCGTCGTGGGCGATCAGGCTGGAGACCAGCGACAGGTTGTAGACGTGGCCACTGGAACGCGTGCAGACCTTGCCCTTCCATTTGGGATCGGCCAGGTCTTCATAGCTGGCGATATCGCCGGCCTTGACCGCGGTCTTGTTGTAGACAATCACGCGGCCGCGCGCCGAGAAGCCGAACCATTCGCCACCGGGATCGCGGTAGTTGGCCGGGATGCGCGACTCCAGCACCTTCGACTTTACCGGCGCGAACACGCCGGCCTGCTGGGCGCGCCACAGGCGGCCGATATCCACCGTGATGAACACGTCCGCCGGGCTGTTGGCGCCTTCGTTGCGGATGCGCTCCAGCAGCGGGTCTTCCTGGCCTTCGATGCGGTTGATCCTGATACCGGTGGCTTTGGTGAAGTTGGCGTACAGCGCCTTGTCGGTCTGGTAATGCCGCGCGGTGTAGAGGTTGAGCACCTTCTCCTGCGCAGCGGCGGCCAGCGGCAAGGTCAGCAAGGCCAGCGCCGCGGCGCGCGGCAGCAGGGTTCGGATAGTGGTCTTCACGCGGATGGCTCCCCAGCATGGTTTGGGCAGCCACCGGGGACTCCGAAGCCGCCCGGTGATTGGATTCCGGTCAGCGGCAAACAATATTGATTCTTGTTCCGGCGGTCAAATTACATTTCCGTCATATTGACAGCCGTTGACAGATCAATGCAGGGGAGATGGAGGCATCGCCGTTGCGGTCCCCACCAGGACGGAACGGCCGCTACGCGTGTGGCAGACCTCAGCCGCGGCGCACCCAGACCACCTTGCCACCCTTGACGCCCAGCGTGCGGCGCTGCGGGTTGTCATGTGGTTCTACTCAGCTCTTGGCCCGGTCGGTCAGTGTCTTCATCGCATCGGCCGGCAACGGCCCGTGGCAGGTGCGTTCGCCGCCCGCCTCGCTGACCACCAGCCACACCTGGCCAGGCTGGTCCTTCGGATGCAGCAGCCAGGCCGGGCCGCGCGCGCTGCTGCTCGGCGGCAGGTCTTCCAGCACGCCGGTGCTGGCCGATTGCAGCATCACCGCGCAATCGTTGGCTGGCAGGCGCGTGGCCTTGAGGAAGGCCACGTTGCCAAGGACTTCGGGCAACGCCGAGTCCGACGCGCGCAGGAAAGAATCAACATCGAACTTGCTGGCACCGCCGCCAACGCTGGCGCATGCCGCCACCAGCAACGCGCCGGCACCGGCCAGCAGCACCGCGCCCGGACGGCGGCGCGAACGGAGGATGACTGCAGGACCTGCGTGCGGATCGTTCATGGCGGGCCTCATTGCTTCATCACATCGGCGCCCTTGGGCACCGTGAACCGGAATGCATCGGCCGCCAGCGGCGGGTTCTTCTGCATGCCCGTGAAGGTCAGCAGCGTTGTGTTGCCAAACGCGTCGCGCAACTCCATCGCTTCCAGGTTGCCGGCCTTGAAGCCGATGCCGATGCGTTCGAACTGCGTGTCCTTGGCCTTGGGCGTCAGCTCCAGCCACTCCACGCCGTCGCGCGTCGGCCCGTTCTTCACGACGAAGTTCTTTTCCAGGTCATTGCTGCCGAACAGGATCGCCGCCGGGCTGGAACCGAGCGCGCCATCGAGCTTGCGCTCGGTGACCTGGTTCAGGTCCTTGTCGTAGATGTACAGGGTCTGGCCGTCGGCCTGCAGCAGCTGGTCGTAGGGCTTGGTATAGCGCCAGGTGAACTTGCCCGGGCGCGAGAACACGAAGGTGCCGCTGGACGTGCCGGTCACCTTGAGGTCGGCGCCCTGGCCCTTGACCTGGCGCTGCGTGAATTCGCCACGTGCGCTCTTCACGCCGGAGACGAAGCTCTGCAACTGGTCGGTGGCGGCGGCATGGGCCGGCGCCTGGAGGGCAAACATCGCCAGCGCGGCGCAAGCCGACACAAGGATGCGGTTTCGCATGGTTCGGGTCCTGGTTGTTGTAAGGTGCTGCCGCCGTATCGCGCCAGGCAGTTTGCCGGCGCCGATACGGGCGACCTGTCCTTTTAGAGCCGGCGGCCGCCCGGGGATTCCGTTTGCCGCGCGATGTCGGGTAACCAGATATTACGGTGATTTCCGCGCGCGGCGCTCAGTCATCTTCCCGCGCGGCACCGCCACCCTGCACCAGGATGTCGCGGTTGCCGTTGCCCGACATGGCCGAGACCATTCCGGCCTTCTCCATGTCTTCGAGCAGCCGCGCGGCGCGGTTGTAGCCGATGCGCAGGTGGCGCTGCACCAGCGAGATCGACGCGCGCCGGTTCTTCAGCACCACCTCGACCGCCTGGTCGTACAGCGGATCGGCCTCGCCGCCACCGCCGCCGATGCCCGCGCCGCCGCCAAACCCGTCGCCGCCAGCGTCATCGGTCAGGCCGCCTTCCAGGATGCCCTCGATGTAGTTGGCCTCGCCCGACTCCTTGAGTTTTTGCACCACGCGGTGGACTTCCTCGTCCGAGACAAAGGCGCCGTGCACGCGCACCGGCAGGCCGGTGCCCGGCGCCAGGTAGAGCATGTCGCCCATGCCCAGCAGCGTTTCGGCGCCTTGCTGGTCGAGGATGGTGCGCGAGTCGATCTTGCTGCTGACCTGGAATGCGATCCGGGTCGGCACGTTGGCCTTGATCAGGCCGGTGATCACGTCCACCGACGGACGCTGCGTAGCCAGCACCAGGTGCAGGCCGGCCGCGCGCGCCTTCTGCGCGATGCGGGCGATCAGTTCTTCCACCTTCTTGCCGACCACCATCATCAGGTCGGCCAGTTCGTCGATGACGATGACGATGGTGGGCAGCCGGTCCAGCGGCTCCGGTGCGTCCGGGGTCAGGCTGAACGGGTTGGGAATCTTCTCTTCGCGGGCCGCGGCCTCGTCGATCTTCTTGTTGTAGCCGGCCAGGTTGCGCACGCCCAGCTTGCTCATCAGCTTGTAGCGGCGCTCCATCTCGCCGACCGCCCAGTTCAGCGCATTGCCGGCCTGGCGCATGTCGGTCACCACCGGGCACAGCAGGTGCGGGATGCCCTCATACACGCTCATTTCGAGCATCTTCGGGTCGATCAGGATCAGGCGCACGCTCTCGGCCTTGGCCTTGTACAGCAGCGACAGGATCATCGCGTTGATGCCCACCGACTTGCCCGAGCCGGTGGTGCCGGCCACCATGCAGTGCGGCATGCGGGCCAGGTCGGCCACCATTGGCTTGCCGGCGATGTCCTTGCCCAGCGCCATGGTCAGGCTGGACGCGCTCTCGTTGTAGACCTGCGAACCGAGGATTTCAGACAGGCGCACGGTCTGGCGCTTCGGGTTGGGCAGCTCCAGCCCCATGTAGTTCTTGCCCGGGATGGTCTCGACCACGCGGATCGACACCAGCGACAGCGAACGCGCCAGGTCGCGCGCCAGGTTCACCACCTGGCTGCCCTTGACGCCCGTGGCCGGCTCGATCTCATACCGGGTGATGACCGGGCCCGGGTAGGCCGCCACCACCTTGACCTCGACGCCGAAGTCCTTGAGCTTCTTCTCGATCAGGCGCGAGGTGAACTCCAGGGTCTCGGCGCTGACGGTTTCCTGGTGCGCCGGGATCGGGTCCAGCAGCGACAGCGGCGGCAGGTCCGAGTCCTGGATGTCGGCAAACAGCGGCTGCTGCTTCTCGCGCTCGACGCGCTCATGCTTGGGCACCGCCTGCGGACGCACGATCTGCACCGGCGTCGCCTCTTCGATGCGCACGCGCTGGACCTCGACGGTTTCCTTGCGCTCGACCTTGGCGGCCTCGCCGATGATGCGGTCCTGCTTGCTTTCGCGGCGAGCCTTGAAGCCCAGGAACAGGGTCTCGACAAAGCCGCCGATCTGCTCGGCCACGGTCAGCCACGAGAAATGGAAGAACAGCGACAAGCCGATGGCCAGCAGCAGCAACAGCAGCAGGGTCGCGCCGGTGAAGCCCAGCGCCACCTGCAGCCAGCCGCCGAGCAGGTCGCCCAGTACCCCGCCCGGCGCGCGCGGCAGCGCGGCGCGCAGCGGGTACATGCGGATCGCCTCCAGGCCCATGCTGGAGAACAGGGTCAGCCCGAAGCCGATCCAGCTGACGGTGACGCCCTGCCGGTGCAGGCTGTGGTCCGCGCGCTCGGGCAGCTCGGCGGTCAGCGCGCGCCAGCCGCGCCAGCAGCGGCGCACCAGCAGCACCGCCAGCCAATAGGCGGAGAAGCCGAAGATAAAGAACAGCACATCGGCCACCCAGGCGCCGACGCGGCCGCCCAGGTTGTGGATGTCGGCCACCTGGTTGGCATGCGACCAGCCGGGATCGGCCTTGCTGTAGCTGGCCAGCACGCACAGGAAGCCCAGCGTGACGGCCAGCAGCAGGAACCAGCGGACCTCGCCCAGCAGTTTGCCGATGCGGGATGGCAAGGCTGAGGGGTCGGTGCGGGTGGTCGTGGTAGCTCGGGCCATGCCTGGTTAAGACTCGCGTTTAGGGTGATTCCGGATGCGTTTCGGGCCGATGCCGCGCCCAGTCACTGGCCACTCACCGGGTGACTGAGGGTCATCGTGGCGGCCATTTTAACGTGGCCCGAGACTATCGCACCCATTGGAATTTGCAACAGTGAGCAAATGCAGCTCCTCTTATAATGTCGCTTTCGAGCAATGCCGGTGGGCAG
This sequence comes from Cupriavidus sp. LA-1, assembly GCF_055385985.1. Lineage (NCBI taxonomy): Bacteria > Pseudomonadati > Pseudomonadota > Betaproteobacteria > Burkholderiales > Burkholderiaceae > Cupriavidus > Cupriavidus sp. LA-1. The sequence continues at coordinate 3,085,199 of NZ_AP031387.1, forward strand.
CATGCCGCACCGGCCACAGGAACGCATCATGGCAAAACACGCAAAAGTGCTGATTCTCGGTTCTGGTCCCGCCGGCTATACCGCCGCGGTCTACGCGGCCCGCGCCAACCTGGAACCGGTGCTGATCACCGGCCTGGCACAGGGCGGCCAGCTGATGACCACCACGGACGTCGAGAACTGGCCGGGCGATGCCAAGGGCGTCCAGGGTCCCGAGCTGATGCAGCGCCTGCTGGAGCACGCCGAGGAATTCAAGACCGAAATCATCTTCGATCACATCCACACCGCCAAACTGGTCGATGAAAATGGTCAGCCAGCGCGCCCCTTCCGCCTGATCGGCGACGCCGGTGAATACACCTGCGATGCGCTGATCATCGCCACCGGCGCCTCGGCGCAGTACCTGGGCCTGCCGTCGGAGGAGTCCTTCATGGGCCGCGGCGTGTCGGCCTGCGCCACCTGCGACGGCTTCTTCTACAAGAACCAGGAAGTGGCCGTGGTCGGCGGCGGCAACACCGCCGTGGAAGAGGCGCTGTACCTGTCGCATATCGCCAGCAAGGTCACCGTGATCCACCGCCGCGACAGCTTCCGCGCCGAGCCGATCCTGGTCGACCGCCTGCTGCAGCGCGAAAAGGAAGGCCGCGTCGTGATCCGCTACGACAGCGTGCTGGACGAAGTGCTGGGCGATGAATCCGGCGTGACCGGCATCCGCGTGCGCGGCGCCAAGAGCGGCCAGGCCGAAGACCTGAAGCTGGCGGGCGTGTTCATCGCCATCGGCCACAAGCCCAATACCGACCTGTTCACCGGCCAGCTGGCCATGGAGAACGGCTACCTGGTGACCAAGTCCGGCCTGCAGGGCGATGCCACCGCCACCAGCGTGCCGGGCGTGTTCGCCGCCGGCGACGTGCAGGACCATGTCTACCGCCAGGCCATCACCAGCGCCGGCACCGGCTGCATGGCCGCGCTGGACGCCCAGCGCTTTGTCGAAGCCCTGAAGTAAGCAAAGCTCCCTCCGCCGGCCGGGCCGCCACGGCCCGCCGGCGCGCCTCCCGCGGCACCACCTGCCGCCCTCCTGCCGCCCCGCCAGTCGATATAATCTGCGCCGAGCCCCCGGAGATTTTCAATGACGCACGGCGCCCGCAAACCCGACCGACCGCCCCAACGCTTCGGCCTGAACGACCTTGCCAGGCTGCGCGACAACCTCAAGGCCGACACCGAGCGCCGCGAGGCCGAGCGCCTGGCCGCCGAGCAGGCAGCCCAGCGCGCCCGCGAGGAAGCCGACGTGTTCCGCGCCAGCGTGGGCCAGGTCAGCCAGCTGCGCGACCGCAACCGCGCCCCGCTGCCCGCCAGCAAGCCGGCCCCCGTGCCGGTGCAGTCGCGCCGCAACGACGAAGCGGTGCTGGCGGCTTCGCTGTCCGATGATTTCGACGTGGAAAGCCTGCTGGAAACCGACGAGACGCTGTCGTTCCGCCGGCCTGGCATCGGCATGGACGTGGTCCGCAAGCTGCGCCGCGGCGAATGGGTGCCGCAGGACAAAGTCGACCTGCACGGCCTGCGCAGCGACGAGGCGCGCGAGGCGCTGGCCGAGTTCCTGCGCCGCTCGGTGCGCAACGGCGTGCGCTGCGTGCGCGTGATCCACGGCAAGGGCCTGGGCTCGCCCGACAAGCTGCCGGTGCTCAAGGGCAAGGTGCGCAGCTGGCTGGTGCAGAAGGAAGAAGTGCTTGCCTTCGTGCAGGCGCGCGAGGCCGAAGGCGGCGCCGGCGCGCTGATGGTGCTGCTGCGCCAGCCGCGCACCTGACGCACGCGCCCGGATGCATCTCCCGCTTGAATTGCTGATGGGGCGGCTGCCCCTGATCCTCCACATCATGGAGGTGATCGGCGTGCTCGCCTTCGCGGTCTCGGGCGTGGTCGACGCGCGCAAGCAGCGCCTGGACGTGGTCGGCACCTTCGTGGTGGCCTTTGCCACCGCCTTTGGCGGCGGCACCGTGCGCGACGTGCTGCTGGACCGGCGCCCGTTCTACTGGGTCGACCACGAAGGCTATGTGCTGCTGATCTTCGCGATGTCGTTCGGCGCGTCGTTCGTGCTGCGGGTGGTCAGCCGCGTGGCCTCGGACCGGGCCATGATCGTGGCCGATGCCATCGGGCTGGGGCTGTTCTCGGTGACCGGCGCCTCGCTGGCGCTGGTGGCGCAGATGACGCCCACCGTGGCGGTGATGATGGGCATTATCTCGGCGGTGTTCGGCGGCGTGGTGCGCGACGTGCTGTGCAATGAGGTGCCGATGATCCTGCGCGACCGCTCGCCCTACGCCACCTGCTCCTTCATCGGCTGCTGGATCTATGTCGGCATGACCTGGCTGGCGGTGCAGCAGGAAGCAGCGCTGCTGACCGGGGCGCTGGCGATCATCGCCATGCGGCTGGTGTCGGTGCGCTACGAGTGGAAGCTGCCCAGCTGAGTCGCGCCCACCAATGAAAACGCCGCCCTGCAAGGCGGCGATTTTCTGTCCTGGCCGGTGGCTCAGACCGCGGCTTCGTCCTGCTCGCCGGTGCGGATACGGATCACGCGTTCGATTTCGGTGACGAAGATCTTGCCGTCGCCGATCTTGCCGGTGTGGGCGGCCTTGACGATGGCGTCCAGCACGGTGTCCAGCTGGTTCTCGGCCACCACCACTTCGATCTTGATCTTGGGCAGGAAGTCGACCACGTACTCGGCGCCACGGTAGAGCTCGGTATGCCCTTTCTGGCGGCCAAATCCCTTCACCTCGGTCACCGTCAGCCCGGTCACGCCGACGTCGGCCAGGGCTTCACGCACCTCGTCGAGCTTGAACGGTTTGATGATGGCGGTAATCTGCTTCATGACTGGCCCCTGTTTATCGTTTGTTCACGCGCCTGGCGGCGCATCGCCGCGGACGCGGCGCTCTCCGGCTGGCATTTTAACAGCCCTTGGCCGCTTGCATTTCCCCGAGCCCCGCCGCCGGCGCGCCCGCTGCGCTGGATAGCGCGCATGCGGGGAGGCTCCGGCCCTGTGGATAAACCTGTGGACAGCCCATGGAAAAGCTGTGCACAAACCGCCACCCCAGGCGCCGGGGCGGTGCCGGCCCTGGGTTCAGTCCGGCACTTTTTCCAGGTCCGCCAGCCACACCACCGACTCCGAATCGCTCGGTGCCCGCCAGTCGCCGCGCGGCGACAGCGACCCGCCCGAGCCCACCTTGGGCGCGTTGGGAATGCATGAGCGCTTGAACTGGCTGGTGCGGAAGAAGCGGTCCAGGAAGATCGCCAGGTTGCGCTTGATCTCCGGCAAGCCGTACTGGTTGCGCGCCACGTGCGGGCCGTTGGGCCAGGCGCCGTGCTCGCGGTCGCCCCAGGCATGCAGCGCCAGGAAGGCGATCTTGGACGGCGCAAAGCCGAAGCGCAGCGTGTAGTAAAGGTTGAAGTCCTGCAGTTCGTACGGGCCGATGGTGCTCTCGGTCTTCTGCTCCGGGCCGTGGTTGCTGTCGCCCGGGACCAGTTCGGGGCTGATGTCGGTATCGAGCACGGCCAGCAGCACGTCCGAGCCGCCCGCGCCTACCTGCCCGGTCTCGGCGACCCAGCGCACCAGGTGCGAGATCAGCGTCTTGGGCACGCTGGCGTTGACGTTGTAATGCGACATGTGGTCGCCCACGCCGTAGGTGCACCAGCCCAGCGCCAGTTCGCTCAGGTCGCCGGTGCCGATCACGATGGCGTGGTGAAAGTTGGCCAGCCGGAACAGGTGGTTGGTGCGCTCGCCCGCCTGCACGTTCTCGAAGGTCACGTCATAGACCTTCTCGCCCGCGGCGTACGGGTGCCCCAGGTCCTTGAGCATGGCCAGGCACGACGGGCGGATATCGATCTCGGTCGCGGTGCAGCCCACCACCTGCATCAGCTGGCGCGCCTGCAGCAGGGTGCGGTCGCTGGTGGCAAAGCCCGGCATGGTGTAGGCGAGGATATTGGCGCGCGGCAGCCCCAGGCGGTCCATCGCCTTGGCGCAGACCAGCAGCGCATGGGTCGAATCCAGCCCGCCCGACACGCCGATCACCACCTTGCTGATCTTGCTGGCCGACAGGCGCTGCACCAGTGCCTGCACCTGGATGTTGTAGACCTCCATGCAGCGTTCGTCGCGCTGGCGCGGATCGGCCGGCACGTACGGGAAGCGCGCCACCTTGCGCGCCAGCGGCAGCGACTTTTCCAGCGTCAGGTCGAGCGGGAAGCGCACCACGCGGAACTTGTCCACTTCTTCCTTGTGCCGCCGCACGGAGTGGCCGAAGGTCACCTGGTGCATGCGTTCGCGCGACAGCCGCTCGAGGTCGATATCGGCGCAGAGCAGGTGCGAGGTGTCGGCAAAGCGCTCGGATTCCGCCAGCAGCTCGCCGTTCTCGCAGATCAGCGCCTGGCCGTCCCAGGCCAGGTCGGTGGAGGACTCGCCCTTGCCGGCCGAGGTGTACAGATAGGCCGCCAGGCATCGCGCCGACTGCTGCGAAACCAGCTGGTGCCGGTAGCCCGCCTTGCCGACCACGATATTCGAGGCCGACAGGTTGACCAGCACCGTGGCCCCGGCCAGCGCCGCGAACGACGACGGCGGGATCGGGACCCACACGTCTTCGCAGATTTCCGCGTGGAAGCGGAAGTCGGGGATGTCTTCGATATCGAACAGCAGCCCGGCGCCGAACGGCACGTCCTGGCCCAGCAACTCGATGGCGTCGACCGCGGCATTGTCGGCGGCACTGAACTGGCGCGCCTCATAGAACTCCGAGTAGTTCGGCAGGTAGGTCTTGGGCACCACGCCCTGGATGCGCCCGCGCGCCATCACCACGGCGCAGTTGAACAACTGGTGCCCGACCCGCAGCGGCATGCCGACGATCAGCGCCGCCGGCAGCTTGCGCGAGGCCTCGACGATGGTGGCCAGCGCCGCCTCGCAGGCGTCCAGCAGCGCGCGCTGGTGGAACAGGTCGTCACAGGTATAGGCCGAGATCCCCAGTTCCGGGAACGCCACCAGCACGGCGCCCTTCTGGGCCGCCTGCGCCGCCAGGTCAATGGTCTGGCTGGCGTTGAAGGCCGGGTCCGCCACCCGGCAGACTGGCACGCCCACCGCGACACGCGCAAAGCCGTGGGAATACAGGTTGAAAAACAGGTTCTTCATGTCGGGCCTTGGTGTTGGGACCATGCGCTGACCATGCGGATATGCCGCAGCCAGCTGGTCGCCCCGGCATCCGTGGATGCCCGGAACAGCACTATTGACGAGGATGCTCCATTTTACGACGCTCGCCCCGCCCCTGCCGCGCAGCGCAGCAACGGCGCATCGTTTCCGGTAGACTCGCTCGATCCACCGACGCGAACTAGACGGAACTGGGGCAATGCAGTCTGAATCATGCGTACCCGGCGAGGGCAAGGGCCCGCGCCGGCCGGCACCGCACAAGCGCAAGGCGGCGGGCAATCCTGCGCAGGAATACCGTACCGGGATCGTCTCCGACCTGGGCGAGATCGATGCCGCCGCCTGGGACGCGCTGGTGGCGCGCCACGCCGACGCCACGCCCTTCCTCAAGCATGCCTTCCTGCACGCCCTGCACGCCAGCGGCAGCGCCTGCGCCGAGACCGGGTGGAATCCGCGCTACCTGACCTTATGGGCGCCGGCCACGGACGGCCACCCGGAGCGGCTGGCCGCGGCCATGCCGCTCTACGCCAAGGCGCATTCCTATGGCGAGTACGTGTTCGACTGGGCCTGGGCCGATGCCTATGCCCGCAACGGGCTCGAGTACTACCCCAAATGGCTGGCGGCGATTCCGTTCACGCCGGTGCGCGGCGCGCGGCTGCTGGCCGAAGACGCCGATGCGCGGCGCCTGCTGCTGCGGATGGCGCTGGCGCTGGTCGCCGAAAGCCAGATGTCGTCGCTGCACATCCTGTTCCCCGATGAGGCGGAAGCGGCCCTGATGCAGCAGGCCGGCATGCTGATGCGGCACGGCGTGCAGTTCCACTGGACCAACGACGGCTACGGCAGCTTTGACGACTTCCTCGCCACGCTGTCGCAGAAAAAGCGCAAGAACATCCGCGCCGAGCGCCGCCAGGTCGCGCAGGCCGGCATTACCTTCCGCCGGCTGCGCGGCACGCAGATCGACGACGACGCGTGGAAGTTCTTCAACCGGTGCTATCGCCAGACCTACCGCGAGCACCATTCCACGCCCTACCTGAACCTGGATTTCTTCCGGCGCATCGGCGCCGCGATGCCGCAGCACCTGCTGCTGGTGATCGCCGAGCGCGCCGGCCAGCCCATCGCCAGCTCACTGCTGGTCTATGACGACGCGCCCGAAGTCAGCACGCTCTACGGACGCTACTGGGGCGCGCTGGAGTACCACGCCTGCCTGCACTTCGAGACCGCGTACTACCAGCCGCTGGAATTCTGCATCGAGCAAGGCATCCGCACCTTCGAAGGCGGCGCCCAGGGCGAGCACAAGATGGCGCGCGGCTTCCTGCCGGTGGCCACGCGCTCGGCCCACTGGCTGGCGCATCCCGCCTTTGCCGATGCGGTGGAGCGCTTCCTCGAGCGCGAGCGCGAGGGCATCGACGCCTACCTGGATGAACTGGGCGAACGCAACCCGTTCGCCCGCGCCTGAGGACGCGGCGCGGCGCTCAGCGCCACATCCGCCGCAGCGTGTTGTCGCCCAGCATGTAATGGTGGAACAGCGACGCCATCGCGTGCAGCCCGATCACCAGGTAGAAGGCGGTGCCCAGGGTCTCGTGGATGTCCTTGACGGTGTCCTTCAGCGCCGGGTCGGCCGCGACCAGCGCGGGCACTTCTATCCCCAGCGACGGCAGCGCCAGCAGGTGGCCGTCGGCATTCAGCGCCAGCAGCCCCAGCAGCGGCTGGGCCAGGATGAACAGGTACAGCACCCAGTGCATGGCCTCGCCGGCCCGCTGCATCCAGCGGGGACCCGGCTCCGGCGCGGGTGCCCCGCGCACCAGGCGCCACAGCAGGCGCGGTACCGCCAGCACCAGCACCAGCGCGCCCGCCCATTCATGCACGGTCATGGCCAGCGCGCGCGGCGGCGTGCCCCTGGCGAAGCTGCCCTTCAGTTCGATGGCGGCATAGGCCAGCGCCACCAGCAGGAACACCGTCCAGTGCAGGCACACCGCCAGCCGGTCATAGCGGCGCGACGGCGACAGGACCTGCGGCAAGGCCCGGATCTCGGTGATGGGGTTCATGGGGACTCCTCTTGTCGGCACCCGCATAGCGTAACGCAAGGTACCTGCCCGGGTGCTGGCGTATATCAAGCGCGCACCAATAAAAAACCCCGCCGGAGCGGGGCTTCTTCAGCGGCGGTTCAGCTTACTTCTTGTAGTTGGCCACGCCGTCGGTGATTTCCTTGTGGGCTTCCTCGATGCCGGCCCAGCCTTCGACCTTGACCCACTTGCCGGCTTCCAGTGCCTTGTAGTGCTCAAAGAAGTGCTTGATCTGGTCCAGCATGTTCTGCGGCACATCCGACAGGCCCTTCATGTAGGCGGTGGCCGGCGACAGCTTGTCCAGCGGCACGGCGACCAGCTTGGCGTCCACGCCCGACTCGTCGGTCATTTTCAGCATGCCGAGTGCACGGCAGCGCACCACGGCGCCGGCCAGGATCGGGAACGGCGACAGCACCAGCACGTCCACCGGGTCGCCGTCGCCCGACAGCGTCTGCGGGATATAGCCGTAGTTGGCCGGATAACGCATGCCGGTGCCGATAAAGCGGTCGACGAACAGCAGGCCGGTTTCCTTGTCTGCCTCGTACTTCACCGGATCGCTCTGGGCCGAGATCTCGATGATGACGTTGAAATCGTTGGGGATGTCCTTGCCCGGGGACACGAGATTGAAGCTCATGCGGTTCTCCAGATGCCTGCGGTGTGTTGTTGGATGGCGGGCATTATAGCGGCTCATGCCTGACCGCACGCTGACAGGCGGGCCAGGCACGGCGCATTGCACGCTGGCCGGCGTCGGCGATAATGGCGCATTCTTCAGCCGTCACTGAATAGCGCAGCCGCCGTGCTGCCCTGCTGATGCACCCTGCTGCCCCGGAGTCACCCATGCACGCCCAGCATTTCGTCGCCAACCGCCTGATCGCGCCCGACAACGGCCTGCGCATCAAGGTGTTCGATCCTTCCAACGGCGAGCCGTTCGCCGAGATCGCGCGCGGCAACGCCACCGATATCAATGTCGCCGTCCATGCGGCGCGCCAGGCCGCCGAAGGCGCCTGGGGCCAGATGGCCCCGGCCGAGCGGGTGCGCCTGCTCAACCGCGTCGCCGTGGCGCTGATCGGCCACGAGGACGAACTGGCCGCGCTCGAGGCCCGCGACACCGGCAAGCCGCTGCGCCAGGCGCGCGCCGATGCCTGCGCGGTGGCGCGCTACTTCGAGTTCTACGCCGGCGCGGTCGACAAGCTGCACGGCCAGACCATTCCCTACAACCCCGCCTACACCGTGCTGACGGTGCGCGAGCCGCACGGGGTGACCGGCCACATCATCCCGTGGAACTACCCGCTGCAGATCTTCGGGCGCAGCGTGGGCGCGGCGCTGGCCGCCGGCAACGCCTGCGTGGTCAAGCCGGCCGAGGACGCCTGCCTGTCGCTGCTGCGCGTGGCCGAGATCGCCGCCGAGGCCGGCCTGCCCGAAGGTGCGCTCAACATCATCACCGGCTACGGCCATGAAGCCGGCGCCGCGCTGGCGCGCCACCCGGGCATCAACCATATCTCGTTCACCGGCTCGCCCCAGACCGGCAAGCTGGTGGCCCAGCTGGCAGCCGAGAACCACGTCCCGGTCACGCTGGAACTGGGCGGCAAGTCGCCGCAGGTCGTCTTTGCCGATGCCGACCTGGATGCGCTGGTGCCGGTGGTGGTCAACGGCATCGTGCAGAATGCCGGCCAGACCTGCTCGGCCGGCAGCCGCCTGCTGGTGGAGCGCCCGGTTTACAACATGCTGCTGGACCGGCTGGCATCGGTGTTCGAGTCGCTGCGCGTGGGCCCGTCCGAGCTGGACCTGGAGTGCGGCCCGCTGATCAGCCGCAAGCAGCAGCAGCGCGTGTGGGACTTCGTATCGGACGCGCAGCATGCCGGCGTGGCCGTGATGGCGCAGGGCCAGATCGTGGCCGAGGCGCCGGAGGCCGGCTACTATCAGGTGCCGATGCTGTTCCGCGACGTACCGCCGGCACACCGGCTGGCGCAGGAAGAAGTGTTCGGCCCGCTGCTGGCGGCCATGCCCTTCGACACCGAGGCCGAGGCCATCGCGCTGGCCAACGGCACGCCCTACGGGCTGGTCGCCGGGGTCTGGACCCGCGACGGCGGGCGCCAGCTGCGCCTGGCGCACAAGCTGCGCGCGGGCCAGGTCTTTATCAACAACTACGGTGCCGGCGGCGGCGTCGAGCTGCCATTCGGCGGCACCGGCCAGTCCGGCTATGGCCGCGAGAAGGGCTTCGAAGCCCTGTACGGATTCACCACACTGAAAACTATCGCCATTCGACATGGGTAACATCAATTTTCTGTCCGTCGCCTTTGCCATCTTCTTTTTCTGGATGGCCTGGCATGTCCGCAACAAGCGCGCCACCAACCCGTCCGGCATGCCGCGGCTGCAGGTCTTCAAGCGCAAGTGGGGCGACGTCGTGGGCGACCGCGTGCACTGGTGCCTGTATGTGGCGCTGCCCTTCCTGCTGGCGCTGATGATGGTCGCCAACGCGCTGCGCGGACGGGGGCCGTTCTCGCATTAGGCCCCCCGTGCAGCACTGATCAACAGAACATAATCACGACACCAGGAGACAAGCGATGAGACTGGCCGACAAGGTAGCGATCGTCACCGGCGGCGGTTCCGGATTCGGGGAAGGCATTGCCCACACCTTTGCGCGCGAAGGCGCCAACGTGGTGGTGGCCGACCTGCGCGAGGAGGCCGCCGAACGCGTCGCGGCCGCGATCCGCGACGCCGGCGGCCGCGCGCGCGCGGTGCGCGCCGACGTCTCGCGCGAAGCCGACACCGAGGCCATGCGCGAAGCCGCGCTGGCCACCTTCGGCGACGTGCATATCGTCGTCAACAACGCCGGCACCACCCATCGCAACAAGCCCATCCTCGACGTCACCGAGGAAGAGTTCGACCGCGTCTTCGCCGTCAACGTCAAGAGCATCTACTGGTCGGCACGCGCCTTTATCCCGCACTTCCGCCAGCGCGGCGGCGGCGTGTTCGTCAATATCGCCTCCACCGCCGGCATCCGGCCGCGCCCGGGCCTGGTCTGGTACAACGGCAGCAAGGGCGCGGTGATCACCGCCAGCAAGGCCATGGCCGCGGAGCTTGGCAAGGACAATATCCGCGTCAACTGCGTCAACCCGGTGATCGGCGCGACCGCCCTGCTGGAAGAGTTCATGGGCATGCCCGACACGCCCGAGAACCGCGCCAGGTTCCTCGCCACCATCCCGATGGGCCGCATGTCGACCCCGAAGGACGTGGCCAACGCCTGCCTGTACCTGGCCTCGGACGAAGCGGCCTTTATCACCGGCACGTGTATTGAAGTGGACGGCGGCCGCTGCGTCTGAGCCTGCGCCGCCCGCCTGCTTTCCTTCCTAGTCGTACGGTAGCTGTAAAAACGCGTCACACAGAAACGCCATTTCCTCAGGAGACAGCATGACAACGACCGCAGTGAACCCCGGCGTCAGCGGCGCCGCCTTTGAAGACGCCACCTACCGCAAGGTCAGCTGGCGCCTGGTGCCCTTCCTCTTGCTGTGCTACGTGGTGGCCTACCTGGACCGCGTCAACGTGGGCTTTGCCAAGCTGCAGATGCTCAACGACCTGAAGTTCAGCGAAACCATCTACGGCCTGGGCGCGGGCATCTTCTTCATCGGCTACTTCCTGTTTGAAGTGCCCAGCAACGTGATCCTGCACAAGGTCGGCGCGCGCATCTGGATCGCGCGCATCATGATCACCTGGGGCCTGATCTCGGCGGCGATGATGTTCGTCACCACGCCGACCATGTTCTATGTGCTGCGCTTCCTGCTGGGCATCGCCGAGGCGGGCTTCTTCCCCGGCATCATCCTGTACCTGACCTACTGGTATCCGGCCAACCGGCGCGGACGCACGACCACCTTCTTCATGACCGCGATCGCGCTGTCGGGCGTGATCGGCGGGCCGCTGTCCGGCTGGGTGATGCAGGGCTTCGACGGCCACAACGGCTGGTCCGGCTGGCAGTGGATGTTCCTGCTGGAGGGCATTCCGTCGATCCTGGTGGGACTGTGGGTGCTGGCCTACCTGGATGACCGCATTGCCCACGCCAAATGGCTGTCGGCGGAAGAGAAGGCGCTGCTCGAGCGCAATATCGCCAGCGAGGATGCGCACAAGGAAGACCCGCCGATCCGCACCGTGATGTCCAGCCCGCGCGTGTGGCTGATGAGCGCGATCTACTTTTGCTTTGTCATGGGCCTGTACGGCGTCAGCTTCTGGCTGCCGACCATCATCAAGCAGACCGGCGTCAAGGGCGCGCTCGATATCGGCCTGCTGACCGCCATCCCCTATGGCTGCGCGGTGATCGGCATGGTGCTGGTGGCCTACAGCGCCGACCGCTCCGGCGAGCGCCGCTGGCATATCGCGATTCCGGCGCTGGCCGGCTCGCTCGGCCTGCTGCTGTCGGTGCAATGGCACAACGACACCACGCTGGCAATGGTGGCGCTGACGCTGGCCACCATCGGCATCCTGACCACGCTGCCGCTGTTCTGGAGCCTGCCCACCGCATTCCTGGCCGGCACCGGCGCGGCTGCCGGCATCGCGCTGATCAACTCGCTGGGCAACCTCGCCGGCTTCCTCAGCCCGTATGCAGTGGGCTGGCTCAAGGACCTCACGCACAGCACCGATTCCGGCATGTACCTGCTGGCGGCGTGCCTGGTGCTGGGTGCTGCACTGACGCTGTCGGTTCCCAAGCGGCTGGTAAGCCAGCAGTGAAGTCGCTCGCACGCCGCCTGGCGGCAAGAAAGCGCCGTCGGCTGACGCGGATGTAGGACCAAACCCGGCAGTGTCGCCCACCCTTGGGTCCTAGGATGGAAAAGAGGCACCCGGAGTGATCCCGAGGGGGTCCTCCGGGGCATCTGATTCCGAAGCCTGCCCAAGGAGGCCACGATGCCGCAACTGCTCCCGTTTGCCCCTACCCGTTCGCTGGAGGTTGTCGAAGCGCGTGTGGCACGCCGCACCCGCGCGAAGCGGCTGGTCATCGCACTCGGCGCTGGCGTGGTCGCGCTGCTCGCCATCATGCCGGCTGCCAGTCATGCACAGGCGCCGGTGGTGGACGCCAACGCTGTGCCTGCCGCCCCGGCACCAGCTGCCCCGGGCAGCACGATGGCACCCACGCCGGGTGCCACGATGCCAGCCGCACCGCCGGCCGGCAGCATGCCTCCCGCCACACAGCCAGCGCCCGGCATGGCCGCGCCTGCTGCCGCAGCGCCGCCGCGCCCGCCGCTGACCGTCCCGCCCCCGCCGCCACCGCGCGACGCGATGGTGCAGCGTACCGCCGGCTCGGTGGCCTATATCTGCGGCGGCGTTGCCGAAGACGAGCAGGTCGCGCTGCAATCGCAGGCACGCAAGTACAACATGAGCCTGCTGTTCACGCAGGGCGCACGCGGCGAGTACCTGTCCGATGTCGACGTCAAGCTGACGCGCGGCGGCAGGGATGTCGCCAGCTTCGTCGCCGACGGCCCGCGCTGCCTGCTGAAGGCGCCGTCGGGCACGTACAACGTAAGCGCGACCTACCAGGGCCGGACCAGGACCGCGACGGTCAGCACCGGCAGCAAGAACGCGCAGATGCGCTGGTAGTCGACTGGAACGGCGCGGCCTGTGGAGAAGGAAAAAGGCTCCTGAGAAAGCCGCGGTCCTTTGCATGCCGACCGCCTGCTCCCCTCTCCCGCTTGCGGGAGAGGGGAGCAAACCCTCAGCCTGCGGGCGCATCCCCCAGCATCTGCCCCACCGACCCCGCCGTGCCCGCCGCCCGCTCACCCAGCAGCCGGTGCAGCGTGCCCAGCAACTCGTCCTCGTTATAAGGCTTGCCCAGGTACACGTTGACGCCGATCTCCTCGGCATAGCGGCGGTGCTTGTCGGCCGTGCGCGAGGTGATCATTACCAGCGGCATATGCGCGGTGCGCGCGTCCGAGCGCACGTTGCGCGTGAGATCGAAGCCGTCCATGTGCGGCATCTCGATATCCACCAGCATCGCGTCCGGCATCACGTCCTGCAGCTGCTTGAGCGCATCCACGCCGTCGCGCGCCAGCACCACCTGGTAGCCGGCGCGGCCCAGCAGGCGCTGGGTGGCCTTGCGCACGGTCAGCGAATCATCCACCACCATCACGGTCGGCTGCACGGCCAGGCCGCGCACGGGCTCGGCCGTGCCGTCGCTCGCCAGCTCCGCGACCGCGCCCATTTGCGCCGGCACGGCAGGTTGCGCCGGCGTCTGCGGCAGGGCCTGCGGCACCGGCTGGCCACGTTCGCGCACCAGGCGCTGCGCCAGCACCACCGGGTTGTAGATCAGCACGATCTCGCCGTCGCCCAGCGTGGTCGCGCCGGCGATGCCCTCCAGGCGCGCCAGGTGCGGGCCGATGTGCTTGACCACCACTTCGCGGTTGCCGGCCACATCGTCCACATGCACCGCCACGCGCTCGGCGCCGCTGCGCACCACCACCACGGGCGAATACTTGCGTCCCGCCATGACCGCGTTGCCCTCTTCGAGCAGCGCGCCGAAGTAGAAGAACGGCACCTCGGCACCGGCCACGGTGAGGCGGCCCTGGTTGTACGCATCCAGCAGCGCCGGTGCGCGCAACTGCTGGACCTGGTCGATCATGCCGCTGGGCACGGCATAGCGGCGCGCGCCCAGTGAGATCACCAGCACCTGCGTGATCGCCGTGGTCAGCGGCAGGTGCAAGGTAAAGGTGGTGCCCTGCCCCGGCCGGGACGCCAGCGTGATGCGCCCGCCCAGCGCCACGGTCTCGGCGCGCACCACGTCCATGCCCACGCCGCGGCCGGCCAGTTCGGACACGGATTCGGCCGTGGAAAAGCCCGGCGTGAAGATCATCTCGGTCAGGCGTGCTTCGCTGGCGTCGTCGTCCGGCGCCAGCAGGCGGCGCTCGACCGCGCGCGCACGGATGCGCGCCAGGTCCAGCCCGCCGCCGTCATCGACGAAATGCAGCACCACCTCGTTGCCTTCCTGCTGCACCTCCAGCGTCAGCGCGCCGGTGGCGGCCTTGCCCGCGGCCCTGCGCTGCGCGGCGGCTTCGATGCCGTGCACGACCGCGTTGCGGATCAGGTGCTCGATCGGGCCGGCCATGCGGTCCAGCACCGAGCGGTCGATTTCCACCGTGCCGCCCTTGATCAGCAGCCGCACTTCCTTGCCGGTCTCGGCCGCGGCCTGGCGCGCCACGCGATAGAGCCGTTCGGCCAGGGCGTCGAACTGCACCATGCGCGCCTGCATCAGCCCGCGCTGCAGCCCGCGCGTCAGCCGTGCCTGCGCGGCCAGGTCGCCGGCGGCGCGGTCGAAGCCGCGCTGCAGGTTCTGCTCGACGGTGGACACGTCGTTGACCGACTCGGCCATCATCCGCGTCAGTTCCTGAAAGCGCGTGAAGCGGTCGAACTCGAGCGGATCGAACTCCTGCTTGTGCTGCGCGTCGGCAATGCGCGACGCCATCTGCGATTCGGCCTGGATCTCGATCTCGCGCAACTGGCCGCGCAAGCGCGCGACGTTGTCGTTCAGTTCACCCAGGTAGGTGCGCATCGCCTCCAGCTCGCTGTCCAGGCGCGCCCGCGTGGCGCCGACTTCGCCGGCTTCGTTGATGAGCGTGTCGAGGGCGCGCGCCTGCACGCGCACCAGCGCGCGCTGCGGTTCGGCCGGCGCGAGCGGCGTGGCCGGCGGCATGGGCACCATGACATCGGCGGGCCCCGGTGCGGCAGGCAGGTTCGGCGTGGATGCCGCAGCCTCGGTGGCATCCGGCTGCGGTATGGCGGCGTCGGCTTCCTGCGGCGCCTCGGCCAGCCCGTTGACCACATCGGGATCGTCGGCAGGCAGCAGGCGGCCGGCCTGCAGCGCCTCGGCATGCGCCAGGATGCGGTCGTACCAGGCATAGAGCCGCTCGAACAGCTTCGGCCCGACCGGCTGCTGCCCCTGCCCGCGCAGGCTGGCGTCGAGCAGCGTCTCCATTTCGTGCGCAGCCTGCCCCAGCGCCATCGCACCGGCCATGCGCGCACTGCCCTTGAGCGTATGCAGCGCGCGCAGCACCAGGCCGCCATGGCGCGCCTCCTCGGGCGTGGCTTCCCAGCCGCGCAGCAGCTTGCCCAGCTCCGGCAGCGTGCCCTGCGCTTCTTCCAGGAAGATCTGCACCAGCTCGGGATCCGGCGCGCTGTCGGCTTCCGCGGCCGGCGCGGCAGGCGCACGGTGCGGAGTCGACAGCGCGATCACGACCGCGTGATTTGGCGCGCCTGGCGGCTGCGTGGCGGCCTCGGGCGCTGACTGCGCGGCAGGCGTTTCCTCCGCGGCCGGCGGCGCCTGGCCGAACAGCTGCGCCACCGAGCCGTCGGGCTCGGCCGGCGCCTGCGGCGCGGGCACCGCTACGCGCGGACGCAGCAGCGCGCGTTCGCCGAACTCGACCAGGCTGCGGCACAGGCCGGCATCGGCTTGCGGCCAGATGCCGGCGGCAAACTGGTGCAGCATGCCGCGCAGGCGCTCGACCGCCTGCTCCAGCAGACGGAAATCGCCCGGGTGCATTGCCACCGGGTGCGAACCAAGCTGCAGCAACAGGGCTTCCAGCGCTTCGGCGATCTCGCGCACCGGCTCCAGCCCGACGGTGGCCGCGCTGCCCTGCAGGGTGTGCGCGACGCGCAGGCCCAGCTCGCTCGGGCATGGATGGCCTTCATGCCGCCATTCGGAGATATCGGTGGCGAACTGGCGCAACAGGCCGTCGGCCTCCTGCAAATAGACGTTGTACAGCGCCAGGCCGATGCGCACCGGCCCGATGACCTTGTAGTGATCGTCCTCGTCCGAGAGGCCGCCGGCCAGGCGGAAGGGGATCACGTTGTCGTCGGCCGCACCGGCATCGATGCCGGTGCCCAGGCTGCTGTCGGCCGGCTCAGCCGGCGCAGCCTGATCCCGCTGTGCGTCGTCGCCGTCCGCTTCAGGCAACGCCGGCGGTGCTTCCACGGCTTGGGCAACGCCAGCATCGCGCACCACTTCGGCGGCCGCCACCAGCGGCGCGATGTCGTGCCAGGCCGCCGCATCGCCATGCAGCCGCGCCACCCATGCCGACAGCTCGGCATGCGCGCGGCGCAGCAGCGACAGCAGCGCCGGCACCGGTTCGCGCGCTTCGGCAATCCACAGGTTCATCACCTGCTCCACCGCCCAGGCCGCTTCGCCATAGCGATGCAGGCCGACCATGCGGCTGGAGCCCTTGAGCGTATGGAAGGCGCGCCGCAGGCGGCTGAGCATGTCGGCATCGCGCAGCGCCTCGACGCCCGCCCCGAGGTCGCCGGCAATGCCGCCCAGCACCTCGTCGGCTTCGTTCAGGAAGATGTCGAGCAGTTCCGCGTCGATGGCCGCGTGGTCGCCGGCCGCGGGCATGGCCGGCGCATCGGACCCGGCGCCGGCGGGAACGGGCGCCGGCTCGGGCAGGCTGGCGGCGAGCACCATCACCATGCGCGCGCCGGCGTCGTCGCTGCCGGCCAGCCAGGCGTTGCACTGCGTGGTCGCGTCGGCGGCCTGGCGGCGCAGCATGGCATCGTCGTCGATGGCGGCCTGGTCAGCCAGCGCGTGCAGCGCGGCGCGCAGGCGCTGCACGGCCGGTGCATCGGCAACAGGGCCGGCGCGCAGCGCCTCGTCCGCGGCAGCGCGCGCCGCGGCCAGCGGATGCTGCGGCGCATGCGCATCCTCGGCGGCGCCGGCACCCGCGAGCGCGTCGGCGCGGCGCACGCGGCCAAATTCAAGGGCATCGGCAAAGGCGTGAACCACGCCCAGCTCTGCCGCCACCGCACCCAGCAACTCGGCCCGCGCGCCGGCATCGGCAAGGTCGCCTGGCTCGGCCAGCCGTGCATTGACGGCCTGCACGGCCGCGCATGCCCGCGCGGCATCGTCGGCCAGCGCGGGCGGCAGCGCCGCCGACGGCTGCAGCTGCGCCAGCGTATCGCCGAGCGCCGCGAAGGCCTGGCACGCGTCGCGCAGGTGCCCGTCGCCATCGGCACGCGCGGCGTTGCGGTCATAACTGTCCAGCCACGACTCGCCGCTGTCCAGTTGCGTGCGCAGCTGCGCCACGGCTTCGCTGCGCAGCGCCTGCGCGCGCGCTTCGTCGACCATGCGCGCGAGCCACGCCGGCGCGGGCGCGGCGGGATCGGCCAGGCACGCGGCCAGGGCATCGCACTGCGCGGCAAAGCGCGCCGCGGCCGGATGCGCGGATCGCCCGTGCACGCGCCACGGCAACGCCAGCGCGCGCGACAGGAACAGCGCGATGCCAGCGGCGCCAAGCGCATCGCCGGCATCAGTTTCCCTGCCCGGCGCGGCGGCCCGCGCCAGGCAACGCTGCAGCGACAGCTGCGCGAGCGGCTGCGCGGCCTCGGCCAGCGCGGCCAGCGCGATCTCCCAGGTGGCCTGGTCGGCGGCGGCGGCGCGCTCCAGCCCTGCGGCGGCCTGCTGCAGGTTGCGCGTGTCGATCGGGTCAAGCCAGCCGTAGTAGCGCAGCCGGAAATCGGCAGGGACCTGCGCGTGGGCGGAGTCGAGGCGGAATGCCTCGAGCGTGCGGGCGATATCGGCATGCAGCGCCGCCGCGTCGCCATCGAAGCCGGCCCCGGCCTCCGCCAGCGCCGTGCAGACCAGCAGGAACACGGCATCATTCAGCAGCGCCTGCGGCACGCGCACATGGCCTTGCTGGTACTGGCGCAGCAGCAGGTTGGCACGGCCGGCGAAGCGCTTGGCCAGCAGGTCGGACGGCAGCAGGCCCAGGCCCAGCGCGCGGAACACCAGCCCCAGCACGTGCCAGACGTCGCGGTCCGGATGATCGGAGGCGCGGCGCGGCTCCTGCTCATTGGATCGCACGTGGTCCAGCGCCACGCACAGCGGCAACCAGGCTTCGCGCAGCAGCGCCGCGTCGGTGCAGGGCGTGGGCAGGCGCAAGGCCTTGAGCAAAGCCGATTCAAACTGCTGGCGCGCGCGCGTGACCGCTGCCGGGCCTCTTGCCGGCAGCAGCATGCCGGGCAGCATCTGCAGTTCATCGAGCCACAGGTCGGCCGGATGCACGCGTTCCTCGCCCAGCAGCGCGAGCACGTCCACATAGGGCTGGAACAGGCGCAGCGGCGCTTCGTCGTCGCCGGCCATCAGGTCGTCGACATATTCGGCCAGCGCCTGCACGCCGGCGCGGAACACCGCCAGCGCCTCGGGGCCGGCGGCAATGGTGCCGGCGTCGATGGCATCGAGCAGGCGGCGCAGCGCCTGGCAATACGGATCGGTCCCGCGCAGGCCGACGATATGCACCGCGCCGGCGGCCTGGTGCAGGTGCTGGCCGGCCAGCCGCAGCGAGGTGGTGTCGCGCGCGCCCAGCGCCTCGGGCGCCTGGCGCACTTCATCGACATAGTGGCCAAGCTCGACGGCGGCATCTTCCAGCGCGCCGCGCAGGCTGGGCGCCAGCCACGCCAGGCCGGACAGGTCGCGCGCGGCGCCGCCGGTGTCGGGCAGAAAGTCTGCGCTGGCCGGCAGTGGCGCCGGCTCTGGAGCGGACATGGCGAACGGCTCAGCCGGAGCACCGGCTCCGGCGCCATCGCGCGGGACAGGGAAATTCAGGGACATGACGGCTTCCAGTGCGGCGCCGCAACGGCGGCCGCAAGCAGCCCGCCGCAGCGGGCGGCGGGCGCGGAGTTGGCATAAAACACGGGGCCGCGGTGCGCGGAAGCGGTCGCAGGCGTCATCCGGCCACTCAGGCGATCTTGAATCGCGACACGGAGTTGCGCAGCTCTTCGGTCAGCAGCGTCAGCTGGCGCACCGACTGCGCGGTCTGGCGCGTGCCGGTGGTGGTCTGCTCGGTGACCTGCAGGATGCGTTCGATATGGCGGGCCACGGTGGTGGCGAGGTCGGCCTCGTGCGAGGTCGACTTCGAGATCTGCTCGATCAGCTCGGCCAGCTGGCGCGACACGCGCCCGATCTCGACCAGTGCGGCACCGGCATTGTCCGACAGCCGCGCCCCCTCCACCACGCCCTGCGTGCTGCGTTCCATGGCGTGCACGGCGTCCTGGGTATCGGTCTGGATGGTGCGGATCAGCGCGCCGATCTGCTTGGTGGCCTCGCCGGAGCGTTCAGCCAGCCGCTGCACTTCTTCCGCCACCACCGAGAAGCCGCGCCCGGCCTCGCCGGCCGATGCGGCCTGGATGGCGGCGTTCAGTGCCAGCACGTTGGTCTGCTCGGTAATGTCCGAGATCAGCTCGACGATTTCACCGACTTCCTGCGACGACTCGCCCAGGCGCTTGATCCGCTTGGAGGTTTCCTGGATCTGCTCGCGGATGTCGTTCATGCCGGTGATGGCGTTCTGCACCGCGTTCTGGCCCTGCTCGGCCGCGGCCAGCGAGGCGCGCGCCACGTTGGCGGACTCGGCCGCGCCGCGCGACACCTGCGTGATGCGGTCGGCCATCTCCACCACCGATTCACCGGTCTGGCGGATCTGGCGCGACTGCTCTTCGGTGGTCGACACCAGCTGGGTCGAGGTGGACTGCACCTGCCCCGACGCCTGCGTCACCTCGCCGGCGGTCTGCTGCACCCGGCCGACCAGTTCGCGCAGCTCTTCCACCGTGTAGTTCACCGAGTCGGCGATGGCGCCGGTGATGTCCTCGGTCACCGTGGCCTGGCGCGTCAGGTCGCCGTCGGCGATATCCTGCAGTTCGTTCATCAGCTGCAGAATGGCCTTCTGGGTATTGTCGTTGTTGCGCTTTTCGTCCAGGCGGCGGGACTCGGCCTCGCGCTCGCGCGCCTCGGCTTCCAGCGCGCGCATGCGCGAATCGCGCAGGTACAGCGCCGCCAGGCCCACCAGGCACAGCAGCGTCAGCGCCGCCGACACCACGGTCGCGCCCAGCGTCACGGGGCGCGACCGTGCCGATTGCGCATAGGCGCGCTGCAGCGTGGAGAGTTCACCGCGCAGCGCCTCGTTGTCGTTGAAGATCTGCTGCTGGGCGCGCTTGGCCGCGATCAGGCCTGGCAGGTTCTGCAGGATGGTCTGCGTGGTCTTCTGCACGGCTTCAAAGCGCTGCGACAGCTGCTGCAGGTAGCCGCGCGTCTCTTCATCGGTAGCCGCCGACAGCCGCAGCGCCTCGCTGCCGTTGAGCAGGCCGTCCAGCGTTTCGCGGAAGGTGTTGGTGTCCTTGCCCAGCAGGAACGCGGTCTCGGGGTTGACGCCTTCGCCGGCCAGGAACTCGTTCAGGTTCTTGCCCAGGCGCTGCGTCAGCATCACCAGCTGCGCGGATGCCGCCACCTCGCGCGCATTGGCGCCGGACTGCAGCTTGATCGCGGCCACCTGTTCGGCGGATTCCAGCAGTTCGGGGTTGGAGGCGTTGAAGATCTGCAGCGTCTGGCCGATGGTGGTCAGCACCGGCTGCTGCGCCAGCACGTCGGCGGCGCTTTTCTCGGAGCGCTTCCACGACTCCATCGCGGTCTCGAGCAAGGGCTCGGCCGCGCCGGCGGTGGCGCGCACGTGCTTGTCGTCGCTGCCTTCCTGCAGCGCCTTCAGGTCGTCCGCCAGCGCGTCCTTGGACTGGCGCAGCTGCGTGAAGGCCTGCGCATTGCCCAGCAGCGCCACCGGCACGGCCTTGCCCAGGCGCTGCGAGTGCATCAGCATGTCGCCGGCGATCTCGATCTGCGCGGCGGCGTTGTTGGCGATGCGGTTATCCAGGTACACCGAGCCGAGCAGCGCAACCAGCGACACCACCACGCCCACTGTCAGCAGCCGCTGCTGCGACGAGAACGGGATGCGTCCGAGCCAGCGGGCGACATGCTGCAGCGGCGGCGCGCCCAGCCCCTCGGCGGCCGGCGGCGTGGGTGCGGGTTCCGGGTTGCCGGCATAGGCCATGCCAGGCCCACTCACCAGGCCGGTGGCGGCGTCGGCTGCCGGCGTGCGCCGGCCCAGGCTGAATTTCTTGAAACCCATGGCACCCTCTTCCGTTTGTTCGTTGTCATGCCCGGCGGCTCGTGCCGGGTGCGGCAGGCGGCGGCCTGCGCGTCGTTATTGTTTCTTGTTCGTGTGACGCGGCGCGCGCGTCAGGCGCTGGCCCGTCCCACCTGCAGGAAGGCCGGCGCATCCAGCAGCGCGCGCACGTCCAGCACCTGCCAGTCGCGCCCCTCGCGGTCGCCAAAGCGCTGCCCTTCCCATGCCGGCGTGCGGTCCGGCGGCGGCGGCGCGTCGCCGTGCGGCAGGCTCAGGTCGGCAGCATGGCGCAAACCCGCCACGCGCGTGGCCAGGATCGCGCAGGCGCGCTCCGCCTCACGCGACAGCACCACGATCTTGCTGCCGGGCTGCAGCGGCGTCGGCGCGCCGCCGCAGAACAGGCTGAAATCGATCACGCCCAGCAGGCTGCCGCGCGCATTGACCAGCCCGCTGTACCACGGCTGCGTCAGCGGCACCGGGCTGGGCTGGCGCATGTCGAGCACTTCGCCGGTATCGGCCAGCGGCAGCAGCCAGTTGCGCGCGCCGACCTGCAGCGCCAGGTAGCTGTCGGCCGCGGGCAGGCTGCGCGCCTCGCGCAGGCGCCGGGCCAGCATGGCCTGGTAGTCCTGCAGGCGGGTCTGGCGGGCGCGGAGGTCTTGGCGTGGCGCGTTCATCTGGCGGTCCCCGGAACAGGTGGCGATGGCTTCCCGTACGGCCTGCGCTGGCAGCTCAGTGCGTCAGCGCGGCGATCTTGCCCAGCAGCTCTTCGCCGTCGACGGGCTTGACGATGTAGTCCGACGCGCCCTGGCGCATGCCCCAGATGCGGTCGGTGTCCAGGCCCTTGCTGGTGCACATGATCACGGGGATGTCCTTGAAGCGGTCGTCGCGCTTGATCGCGCGGGTGGCCTGGTAGCCATTCTGGCCGGGCATCACCACGTCCATCAGGATCAGGTCGAAGCTCTCGGCCTGCAGGCGCGCGAAGGCCTGTTCGCTGTTGCTGGCAACCGAGACCTTGAAGCCGCGCTTGCCGAGCAGGTCGGACATGAACAGGGCTTCGGTCGGGGAGTCGTCGACGATCAGGATCTTGTTAATGGTGGTCATGAGGTTTTCCTTCGATTCGTACCGGGCGTGCCCTTCAGGCAGGCAACGCATCGCCCGCGGCCAGGCATGGCAGGCAGGCCTGCACGGCCTGCAGCAGCGCGTCGCGGGTAAAAGGCTTGGCAAGATGGTCGTGCGCGCCGACCAGGCGGCCGCGCGAGCGGTCGAACACGCCGTCGCGCGAGGACAGCATGATCACCGGGATGGCGTGGAAGCGCGCGCTCTTCTTGATCAGGGAGCAGGTCTGGTAGCCGTCCAGCCGGGGCATCAGGATGTCGCAGAAGATCAGGTCCGGGTGCAGCTCGCCGACCTTGGCCAGCGCCTCGAAGCCGTCTTCGGCCAGCATCACCTGGTATCCCGCCTGCGACAGGAAGATCTCCGCGGTGCGGCGGATGGTGCTGGAATCATCGACGACCAGCACCTTGCGGCGCGGTTGCGCCATGGTGTCCGGCGTGGTGTCTGGAATAGGAGCGCCAGGCGCCACAACCTGGACGCCGGCGGTATTGACCCGCTGGTTTTCTTCTGTCTGAGCGACCCGCATGTTGTTCCCGCGACCGGCTACCCCAAGCGGAGTGCCGGCAAGCACCAGAGAACACCCGTGCGGAGCAACGCGACCCATGCGCGCCCCGACGGACCCCCGAAAAAATCTTGCTTCCCTTGCAAGGCCAGGCCGTGCCCGGCAGCGGCGACGCGTGGTACCCGCATCTGCCCGCCGTCCTCCCTACCAAAGGCGGATGGACGGCCATTCATTTTGCAACAGAGTGTGACAAGACGCCGGGGGGCCGTCAATCCGGTCAGGCCAGCCCCTGCCAGCGTTCTGTCGCATTGGCGCGACGCGCGCGACCGCCCCGACCGCCCCGCCCGCCGTAATGGGGCCCTATTGTTCTTCTAACAGGAGAGGCCGCCTCAGATGGCGACCATCTCAAAGTCTTCCTTGCGCGCGCCGCATTCCGGGCAGGTCCAGTTGATGGGCACGTCTTCCCACCGGGTCCCGGGGGCGATGCCGTCTTCCGGCGCGCCTGCGGCTTCGTCGTAGATCCAGCCGCAGATCAGGCACATCCAAGTCTTGTATTCCATAACAGGCTCTGGCCACTCTCCATTAAAATCCAGCGCAGATGGTACCGAAACCGTGCCGCCGGCGCCAGCCAGCGGCCGCCAGAATCGTGCCAGTTCCGCCGTGTTCGCGCATGTTAGCGCCCTGTTAGCACCTGATTAGTGGGCAATTGCAGCGAATTTTTGCTGTTTTTGCCGCATGTCAACGATAAGTCCCGGGCCCGCCGCACACGATCCCCGCAGTTGTTGTCCACACCTCACCGCCATGTCCCGTAATCAGCAGCTCTTCGACCGCGCCCAGCAGACCATTCCCGGGGGCGTCAATTCGCCCGTGCGCGCCTTCCGTTCGGTGGGGGGCACGCCGCGCTTCATCACGCGCGCCGAGGGCGCCTATATGTGGGATGCCGACGGCCAGCGCTATATCGACTACATCGGCTCATGGGGCCCGATGATCGTCGGCCACGCCCATCCGGAAGTGGTGCGGGCGGTACAGGAAACCGCCGCGCACAGCTTCTCGTTCGGCGCCCCGACCGAGGCCGAGATCACCATGGCCGAGGAAATCTGCAAGCTGGTGCCCTCGATCGAACAGGTGCGCCTGGTCTCGTCCGGCACCGAAGCCACCATGAGCGCGCTGCGCCTGGCGCGCGGTTTCACCGGCCGCGACCTGATCATCAAGTTCGAAGGCTGCTACCACGGCCACGCCGACAGCCTGCTGGTCAAGGCCGGCTCCGGCCTGCTGACCTTTGCCGACACCACCCGGAACGCGCCCTCCTCGGCCGGCGTGCCGGCCGACGTGACCCGCCACACCATGGTGCTGGAGTACAACAACGTCGAGCAGCTGGAACAGGCCTTCGCCAGGCACGCCGGCGAGATCGCCGCGGTGATCGTCGAGCCGGTGGCCGGCAACATGAACCTGGTGCGCGCCAGCGATGCCTTCCTGCAGGCCATGCGCGAACTGTGCACCCGCGACGGCGCGGTGCTGATCTTCGACGAGGTCATGACCGGCTTCCGCGTGGCGCTGGGCGGCGCGCAGGCACACTACGGCATCAGGCCGGACATGACCTGCCTGGGCAAGGTGATCGGCGGCGGCATGCCGGCGGCGGCCTTCGGCGGGCGCCGCGACATCATGGCCAGGCTGGCGCCGCTGGGCGGCGTCTACCAGGCCGGCACGTTGTCGGGCAACCCGCTGGCGGTGGCGGCGGGCCTGACCACGCTCAAGCTGATCCAGGCGCCCGGCTTCTACGACCGCCTGGCCACGCAGACCCGCAAGCTGGCCGACGGCCTGGCCGAAGCCGCCCGGGCCGCCGGGGTGCCGTTCGCGGCGGACGCGATCGGCGGCATGTTCGGGATCTACTTCCGCGACGGCGTGCCGGGCAGCTTCGCAGAAGTGACCACGAGCGACACCGCGCGCTTCAACCGCTTCTTCCACGCCATGCTGGATCATGGCGTTTACCTGGCCCCGTCGGCCTTCGAGGCCGGTTTTGTCTCGGCGCAGCACGACGACGCCATCCTGGCGGCCACGCTCGACGCCGCGCGCAAGGCATTCGCGGCGGGCTGAGGCAGCTTGCGGCAGCCTTAGACCCCCGCGGCAGGCGGCGCCCGGTGCGCCGCCGCCCGCGCGCATGGCGGCAAGGGCGGTGCGCTACACTTGGGATTCGTCCAACCGCCGGAGTCTCCGATGCGCGCATCTTCGCCCCTTTCCCTGTCCAACGGTTCGCCGATGTCAGTCTTGCGCTGGCTGCTGCTGGCCGTCGTGGCCAGCCTGCTGTCCGCCTGCGGCTACAACGACTTCCAGGCCAGGGACGAGGCGGTCAAGGCAGCCTGGGGCGAGGTCATCAACCAGTACCAGCGCCGCGCCGACCTGATCCCCAACCTGGTCAACACGGTCAAGGGCTATGCCACGCACGAACGCGAGACACTCGAGGCCGTGACCAAGGCGCGCGCCGCCGCCACCAGCATCCAGGTTTCGCCCGAGACTCTGAACGACCCCGAGGCCTTCAAGCGCTTCCAGCAAGCCCAGGGCGAGCTGTCCGGCGCGCTGTCGCGCCTGCTGGCCGTGTCCGAGAACTACCCGCAGCTGAAGGCCGACGCCTCCTTCCGCGACCTGCAGTCGCAGCTCGAGGGCACCGAGAACCGCATCACCGTGGCCCGCCAGCGCTATATCGCTGCTGTGCAGCAATACAACATCCTGGCGCGCAGCTTCCCGACCAACCTGACGGCGATGATCTTCAAGTACCCGGTCAAGCCGTCGTTCGCGGTGGAAAACGAGAAGGCCATCTCCACGCCGCCCGCGGTCAAGTTCTGAGGCGGGCCACACCATGGGCCACCTCCTGCGCTCACCCTGGCGGCACGCCTGGCTGGCCGCCGCGATGCTGTGGCTGGCGGCTCTGCTGTCCGGCCCGGCGCTGGCGGCCGACGGCTTTGTCGCGGTGCCGCCGCTGACCCAGCGCGTCACCGACCTGACCGGCACGCTCACGCCGCAGCAGCGCAGCGCGCTCGAGAACGTGCTGGCGGAATACGAGCAGCAGCGCGGCAGCCAGATCTTCGTGCTGATGGTGCCCACCACCGATCCCGAACCGATCGATGCCTACAGCATCCGCGTGGCCGACGCCTGGCGCGCCGGGCGCAAGGGCATCGACGACGGCGTGATCGTGCTGATCGCCAAGGACAACCCGCCCGGGCTGCGCAAGATGCGGCTGGAGGTCGGGCGCGGCGTGCAGGGGTCGCTGACCGATGCCATGTCCAAGCGCATCCTGCAGGACGTGATGGCCCCCCACTTCCGCCAGAACGACTTCTACGGCGGCCTGGCCGCGGGCGTCTCCGCAATCCAGGCCACCATTGACAAGGAAGGCCTGGCGGCGCCGCAGCGCAAGGCGCAGCAATCGTCCGCGCTGGCTGACTGGCTGCCGGTGCTGTTCCCGCTGGCAATCATCCTGTTCTTCTTCGTCGGCGCGATCCTGCGCTCGCGCGGGCCGCAGATCGTCACCACCCCGCGCGGGCGCGACGTGATCGCCGGCGGCCTGGGCGGACTGGGCGGCTATGGCATGGGGCAGGACTGGGGCCGCCGCGGCGGCGGCTGGGGTGGCGGCGGAGGATTTGGCGGGGGCGGGGGCGCAGGCGGCGGTGACAGCGGCGGCGGTTTCGGTGGCGGGGGCGGCGGCGGCTTCGACGGCGGCGGCGCCTCGGGCAACTGGTGACAGCACAAGGAACGACGACGATGCCAAATCTCCGACGCGCCCTGCAGCATATCGCCACTACCTCAGGCGCGGCGCGCAAGCGCTTCCCGGCCGAAGCGCGGAAGCAACTGCATGAGGCCGTGCATGCCGGCGAGGCGCACCACCGCGGCGAGATCCGCGTGGTGATCGAGGCCAGCCTGCCGGTCGGCCACGCCTGGGCCGGGGTGACCCCACGCGAGCGCGCCCGCTTCCTGTTTGGCGCGCTCGAGGTCTGGAACACCATGGACCATACCGGCGTACTGCTCTATATCAACCTGGCCGACCACGCCGTCGAGCTGCTGGCAGACCGTGGCATCAACGCCAGCGTCGGGCCCGCGACCTGGCGCGAGCTGTGCGACGAACTGGCGCAGGGGCTGAAGCAGGACCTGTCGGTGCGGCCCGTGCTGGCCACGGTGGCGCGCATCCACGCGCTGCTGGCCACGCACTTTCCGTCGGACGGCGGGCCAAACCCCAACGAGCTGGACGATCGGCCGGTCTTTCTCTAGGGTCACATCGTCAGGATTGGTCCAATCGCACTGGCGATCCCCGGACCCTCCGTCCGCCTGGCCGGGCATCGTTCCTGCCAGGTAGCTCAGCGCTAAAAGGACTAGGCAGTTTTCACTGGAGAAACATACTTCTGCCCGATATGGCGTCTGGCGCTCGCGGGCTACCCTTGGTGAACAGCTGCACGAAAGCCAGCGAGGCGGAGCGCCCGGATTCCGCTGAGACAAGGGGAAGCCATGCAAGAATACCAGGCGTACACGGATCAGTGCGGCCCCAGCCCTGCGACCAGGATGGACCTTCGAGAACTCCTCGTGGAGGCCGGTCTCAGAAGTACCACCGCCATACTGCTTGCAGGGTTCGCATACGGGGCAATCCGGCACTGGCTCGCCGATCCAACGCGATTCACCTTGCTGCTGCTGGTGTTGGCACATTGCCTGACCCTCGGGCTTTCTTTGTTTGTCCGGGTTCCAAAGAAACGAGACTGGAACCCGGTCACCGTCATCTGCTCGCTGGGCGCTTCATACTATTTCCTTGCCATTCAGCTGGCACCAGGGGCTCACCTCGTACCGGAAATGGTTGGCGCTGGCCTGCAGGTCGCAGGGCTCACCTGGCAGATCTATGCAAAGCTCACGCTCCGCTTCTCGTTCGGCATATTGCCTGCCAATCGCGGCATCGTGTCGCACGGGGCTTACCGATTCGTTCGGCATCCGATCTACCTGGGGTACGTCATCGCCGACACCGGCTTCCTGCTCACAAACTTCGGGCTGCAAAACCTGCTTGTCTACGCCGGGCTGTACTCGCTGCAGTATGTGCGGATCAACCGGGAAGAGAAGCTGCTGTCTGACGATCCCGAATACCTTCGCTATCGCGAAAAAGTGCGGTACCGCGTGCTGCCGCGCCTTTACTGAGGTTTCCGCCCATCCATGGGATCGCGATTCCGGGCACGATACGAAAGCGGCTGGGGACCGCCCGCCGTCGTCAACGGCGGCGGCGCGCTCCCATCAGGTACCACACCGCTGCAAGCGCCTGCAGCACCACCAGTCCGCCCCACGCCGTCAGGTGCGCAGCCTTCGGATAATGTCCGGCAGCGGCGGGCCACTGGTCCAGCACCAGTCCTACGCCGATCTGGCAAGCGAAGGTCGACAGGAACACGGTCAGTGTCAGCGCCGTGGTGGCACGGCCGATCAGCGCATCCGGGAAGCTGCGCGCCAGCACCGCATAGGTCAGGATGCCGCTGGAGCCGAACACGCCATAGGCCACCCACAGCAGCACCGGCGGCAGCGGCACCTGTGCCATCAGCAGCAGCTGGATCACGATAAAGGCGGTCATGCCGCTGCCGGCAAAGGCATACAGGCTCACGCCCATGCGCTCCAGGTGGCGCGCGGCCCAGCCCGAGCCGACGCAGCCGGCCATCATGGCAAAGCCGATCACCGAAACCAGCCGCGCACTGCCGGCCGCATCGAAGCCGGACACATCGCGCAGGAAGGCACCCACCCAAAGCGTCTGCACCGCCATGAACACGCCCTGGTTGAGCAGCGTCAGCGGCACCACGCGCCAGAAGCGTTCGCTGGCCAGTATCTGGCGCGTGCCGCGCAACTGTTCACGCAGGCTTTCCTTGCCCGCGCGCGGCTTGTCAGGCACGCCGAACCACAGCAACGCGGCCATCGCCAGCGTCATGCAGGCCAGCCCCACACTGATGGTGCGCCAGTCTGTGAACGACAGCAGCCACGACAGCGGCGCGCCGACCAGTACCGCGCCCATGCCGCCGATGGCCATCACCACGCCATTCAGCAAGGGCATGCGCGAGAGCGGGAACCACATCGACAGCGCGTGGATGGTGGCACCAAGGCAAACCGACACGCCCACGCCGATCAGCAGACGGCCGGCGGCCAGGCCCGCCATGCCGGGCGCCAGCGAGAACACCAGCGCGCCAGCCACGGCCACGAGCAGCATCACTGCCTCGGTGCGGCGAGGGCCGTAGCGGTCCAGCAGGATACCCGCCGGCAACTGCGCACAGGCGAAGCCCAGGAAATAGAAGCTGGTGAGCAGGCCCAGGTCGCCGGCGTTGAGCCCGAGCTCGCGCGTCAGGTGCGGGGCAAAGCCCAGGTTGACGCCGCGGAACAGGTAAGACACCAGGAAGCCCAGCGAGAATACCGCCAGCACACGCCAACGCGCATCGGTGGCGGCTTGCGCATTCGAAGGCGCGGAGGATACGTTTGAGGTCATCGTCGTCATGATGGCCCGCATTGTCTTCCTTATTGCATTGCAGCACCAACGAAAGATACCCGCCGCAATTGTGAGTAGAATTTGACGGCTATGGCCAAAATCCCTGCCAGTCTCGCCAATCGCCCCGTCCACCTGCCGCCGCTGCAAGCGCTGCGTGCACTGGAGGCCGCCACGCGCCACCGCAGCTTTTCGCGCGCGGCGGAAGAACTGGCCCTGACGCACAGCGCCATCAGCCACCATATCCGCGCGCTGGAGACCAGCCTGGGCACCAAGCTGTTCCAGCGCACCGGCAGCCAGATGACGCCCACCAGCGTGGGCGCGCGGCTGGCCGAACAGGTGCGCGGCGCGCTCGACGGCATCGAAAGCGCACTGCGCGAGGCCGGCAACAGTTCGGGGCCACCGGTGGTCAGGTTGCAGATCAGCGTGATGGCCGACCTGGCCAATGCCTGGCTGATCCGGCGCCTGCCCAGCCTGCATGCCCAGGTGCCGTCGCTGGACTTGCACCTGCGGCTGCACGCCGAAATCTCGCCGCCGGACCCATACAGCGTCGACGTCGGCATCTGGCACCAGCGCATCGACCTGCCGGGCTTCGAGTGCCACAACCTGATCGAAGACCACGTGATCGCGGTAGCCAGCCCCGCGCTGCTGGCGCGCTACCCCGGCTTTACGCTGGCCGACGTGCCGCGCATGCCGATGCTGCGCTTTGCCCTGCGCCCCTGGCGCGACTGGCTCGAAGCCGCCGGCCTGCCCGGCGACGAGCCCGAGCGCGGCCCGATCTTCCAGGACGCCGGCCTGATGCTGCAGTCCGCCGTGGCCGGGCTGGGCGTGGCCACGGCGCGCGCGCAGCTGGCGCACGACTACCTTGCCAACGGCCAGCTGGTGCAGATCGGGCCTACCCGCATCCCGTCCAGCCTGCACTACTGGGTCACCTGGCGCGAAGGCAATCCGCGCGAAAAGGCGATCCAGCAATTCCATGGCTGGTTGCAGGAACAGGTGCGACAGGAAGCCTCGCAGGCGAGCCCTGTCGCCGGCAACGATGCCGGGAGGTTTCAATCATGAAATTATTTGGCGCATCGATGTTGGCAATACGAATCATTTTCGTCCAGGTCAGCAGAATCAATGGCTTGCCAGCCTGCCAGGGCCCTATGGCGCTCTGAGCCTCAGGTGCGCGGCGATCTCGCATTTCCGGCCGGAGTTTCACGGATGCAACCGTCTGGCACTGCGTGCCAGCGGCATTGGAAAAATTGCCGGTCCCATCCTTAAAGATGAGAATCGGGTGAGGCAGCCCGACCCCAGTTCGTGCGAAGGCTTGTCAACGCGCCCATTGTCTCCATCCCGCTGCCGCCGGCACGGTGCGTGCGGCACCAAAAGGCTGAGGCCAGTCACGCCACCCGATGTTGGCGGAAGATGTATGGGCTTCAAATGCTTGTAACGGAAATGAAACTTCCTTGGGCTGCCCTCGCGTGCAGCATCGGAGCCCTGCCGCCCCAGCGTTTGAAATCCCGCTCCCCTCCTTCGGATGGGCACGAGCCGGCGCCAGGTAGCTTACCCGGCACGCATCGTTACATTCTTATGTGCCCTGAGCCACTTTTCTGCGGCAGGGGATTTTGCAATGCAGCATAAAAATGCTGCCGCGTGTATCAAAAGCGGAACGTTATTCATCGCCCGCCCCCTCCCAAGCCCGACGGATAATTTGCTTCCCCTTGTTTATCAAGGGCTTAGCCAGTTCTGGCACGTTCGTCGCACATATGTCTCCGCGAACAGAAGCCCCGCACAGAAGGGGCAGCCGAAACCAAACCGCCAAACACACTGGCTAGCGTTCGCCCAAGATCAACGGGGGTCTTTCAGGGACACGGGCCACGAGCTCAGGGGAGCGGCCCGTGAATCCTGATTCCTGCGGCATGCCAGCCAGGCTGGTGGCACGCAGATGACAAGCGGCCGTACCGGCATGCCGGCGCGTCTGGATAAGAAAAGGGGTGAAGCAACAGGAATTAGGGATAGCGCGGGCGCGGCATCCTCACGATGCGGCTGGCGCAAGCCTTAGGGCCAACGAAGCCAGCGACCGGCAGCATCGGCGCCAGCTCCGAAAAACAATAATCCGGGGAAAATTCATGAGCGCGTACGCCAACCGCCCGCTGCTGTACCTGTCGCAGCACCATGACGCCACGCTATGCCGCCTGTTCGCACAGCGCGGCTGGAAAATCAGCTTCGCGTCCAGTCCGCAAGACCTCCAGGCCCTGCCCCCGGGCAACCAGCCGCTTGCCGCGTTGCTGGACCTCCAATGCGGATTCAGCGATGCCGACCTGGAATCGTTCGAGCCCTGGCTCGCGCAACCCCATATCGGCTGGATCGGCATCGTCGCGGGCCAGGATGACCTGACCGAGTCAGCGCGCCGGCTGCTCGGCCTGTACTTCGTCGACTATTACACGGCCCCCATCGAGCACCCACGCCTGGCGGAGGCGCTCGGCCACGCGCTGGGCATGGCACAGCTGCGCCCGGGCACGCCACAGGCCCGCCCCGGCACCGCGCGGCCCGACGGCATGATCGGCAGCTGCCCTGCCATGCAGTCGCTGTTCCGCGGCATCGAAAAGGTGTCGCGCTGGGACACGCCGGTACTGATCTCGGGCGAATCCGGCACCGGCAAGGAACTCGCCGCCCAGGCCATCCACCGCGCCTCGGAACGGGCCTCGCGTCCCTTCGTCGCGGTCAACTGCGCGGCGATCCCGCCCACGCTGCTGATGTCCGAGCTGTTCGGCTACGAGCGCGGGGCCTTCACCGGCGCCACCAAGCGCAAGCCCGGCCGCATCGAGATGGCACAGGGCGGCACGCTGTTTCTCGATGAAATCGGCGACATGCCGCTCGAGAGCCAGACCAGCCTGCTGCGTTTCCTGGAGACCGGCCGCATCGAGCGGCTGGGCGGCACGGAATCGGTGGAGGTGAATGTGCGGATCATCTCCGCCACCCACGTCGACCTGGAGGCCGCGATTGCAGCCGAACGCTTCCGCGGCGACCTCTACCACCGGCTGTGCGTGCTGCGCGTGCGCCAGCCACCGCTGCGCGAACGCGGCAGCGACATCCTGCTGATCGCTGAACACGTACTGGACCACGTGCGCAAGCAATCGCCGGCACGCATCCGCGGCTTCTCGCCGATGGCGCTGCGCGCGATCCAGTTGCATAGCTGGCCCGGCAATGTGCGCGAACTGATCAACCGCATCCGCCATGCCGCCGCCATGTGCGAGGACGGCGTGATCCAGCCGGACGACCTGGAACTGACCGCGCCCGCCGACGACCGCCCGCTCACGCTTGCCGCGATCCGTGAGGCGGCCGAACAGACCGCGATCGTCGAGGCGCTGCAACGGCATCATGAACGGCTGATCGATGTGGCGGCGGAGCTTGGGATTTCGCGGGTGACGTTGTTCAGGCTGATGCGCGATTACAAGCTGCAAGTGAAGAAGGGAGACCTGGGGTTGATCTGCGTGCAGGGCTAGCACACCCATTGCGGAGCAACCAAGCCATGTCGCCTGACGCCTATCTTGAAATGGCCGAGACCGAGGCCAGCCACTGGTGGTTCCGGGGCCGGCGCGAGATCGTCGCCACGATCCTGTCCGGCCTGGCCTTGCCGCGCCCCGCATCCATCCTGGAGATCGGCGCGGGCACTGGCGGCAACCTGGCGATGCTGTCGCAGTTCGGCGAGGTCAGTGCTGTGGAAATGGACGGTACCGCCCTGCGGCTGGCACGCGAGAAAACCCTGGACGCCTACGATATCCGCAGCGGCAGGTGCCCCGACGACATGCCGTTTCCTGAGCACAGCTTCGACCTGGTCTGCCTGCTCGACTGCCTGGAACACATCGCCGACGATGCCGGCTCGCTGGACTGCGCGGCAAGGCTGCTGAAGGCCGGTGGCGCGGTACTCATCACCGTGCCTGCCTACCAATGGCTATGGAGCGCGCACGACGTCTTCCTGCATCACCAGCGCCGCTATAGCAAGCGGTCGCTGCATGCGCTGGCCAGCCGGTGCGGCATGCGCGTGGATCGGATGTCGTACTTCAACACGGTGCTGTTCCCGCTTGCGGTAGCCGCGCGCCTCAGCGACCGGCTGAGCGGCAACCAGAAGGCAACCGGAGCGGGCCTTCCTCCCGGACCGGTCAACCACGCGCTGCATCGCCTGTTCAGCACGGAACGCCACTGGCTGGCGCGCGGCTCGCTGCCGTTCGGCATTTCCCTGATGGCCATCCTGCGCGCATCGTGAATGCCAGCGGCACCGCACCCGAGCTGCGCAGATTCACTCGATTCCTGGTGTCGGGCGTCACCTCGACCGGCGTGCACGTTGGCATCACCGCGACGCTGGTGACCACGCTGGCGGCCTCACCGGTGACGGCAAACTGCGTCGCTTTCCTGTGCGCGACAGCCTGCTCCTATCTTCTCAACACGCTGTGGAGCTTCTCGTCGCGGCTGCGCAACCGGACCCTGGGCCGCTTTGCCGGCGTATCGCTGCTCGGGCTGGGGCTGACCATGGGCATTTCATGGATGGCCCAAACCCTGGGGGCCAGCTATTGGGCCGGGCTGGCCTGCGTCGTGCTGATCGTGCCGGTCTTCACCTATCTTGCGCACCGGGCCTGGACATATCGGGACTAGTCCCGCGGCCAGGCCGGTCCTGCGCATCAGCGGCCACTGTTCACGCGCCCGCGGTCGATCCGGATCACACGCCTTCCGGAAGCGATCAGCCGGTCCTGGCCGGTTTCCTGATAGCGGCGCCGTACCAGGTAGATTGGCCGTCCCTTGGCTTCATCATAGATACGGCCGACATATTCGCCGACCACCCCCAGCCCGATCAGCTGGATGCCACCCAGGAACAGCAGCACCGACAGCAGTGACGCATAGCCGGGGACATCGATCCCCAGTACCAGGGTACGCGCCACGATAAAGGTGCCGTAACCAAACGCGCCCAGCGCGATCGCGACCCCGATATAGGTCCAGCTGCGCAAGGGCATGGTGCTGAAGCTGGTGATGCCCTCGAGCGCGAAGTTCCACAAGCGCCAGCCCGAAAACTTGGAGTGTCCCGCGCTGCGCGCTTCGCGTTCATAGCGAACGATCACGGTCCGGTAACCCACCCACGCGAACAAGCCCTTCATGAAGCGGCGGCGCTCCGGCATCTGCTTGAGCGCGTTGACCACCACCCGGTCCATCAGGCGGAAATCCCCAACGTTCACCGGCAGCTTCTGGTCGGACAGCTTGTTATGAATACGGTAGTAGGCGCCCGCGGTCACACGCTTGAGCCAGGAATCGCAGGCGCGGCTGCTGCGCTGCGCCAGCACCACCTCTGCCCCTTCACGCCAGCGCCTGACCAGTTCGGGGATCAGCGCGGGTGGATCCTGCAAATCCGCGTCGATGGGAATCACCGCGTCGCCCAGGGCCTCGTCGAGCCCCGCTGTCAGGGCCGCTTCCTTGCCGAAATTCCGCGTCAGGTCAACGACCCGCACGCGCGCATCCCGGTGCGAATAGGCAATGAGCCGGTCCAGCGTGTCGTCCGAGCTGCCGTCATTGACCAGCACAATCTCGAAGCGGATCGCATCGATGGATTCGAGCACCGGAATGACACAGTCGAAAAATTTGCTGATGCTCTCTGACTCGTTGTAGCAAGGCACAACCAACGAAAGCAGCCTGACATCGTATGGACCCGGCATGATCCCCTCCCCGAGACGGCGTGGCCTGTGCACACGCCGTCATGATTGCGCTTTCAAGCGCCTTGTCTTGGGCCCGGCGCGGCTATCGGATAGCTCCCACCGTAGCTCTGCTGTCAACCCTGGGGCCCGGAGCCACGCATTTCGCACGCGAGCGCGATCGCAGGGCCTGCCCCGGTCAATGCCGCGATATCACCGAACCGGTGCAGCTTCCGGATCCCGGTCCGCGCGCATCGCTCCCCCTCCCTCTTAATCCTGAGGCACCGCCAGCCTGTGGCCGGGAATCCCAGTTTCCTGTTCCGCAAATACCTTGCCTGTCCGTTCCAACCGGATGCGCCAGACGGCAAGCGCCAGCGCCAGTATCAGTCCGAGCGGCATCAACTGTATCCCGACCCATTCTCCCGCCAACAGCCCATACAGAGGCAGCAGCCACAACATCACCAGCAACTCACGCTCGCCAGCCAGCCACCCGTGGCGATAGCCATGAATACCCAACCACGCGATGGCAATACCCAGGAAAGCCAGGTCGTAGTCGTACAAATAGGGAGGGACCAACAGCATTGCAGTACATAGCACCGCCACACGGAGCGCAAAGCTGCAGGGACGTGACCATGCGTAGATCACCGAGGCCACCGCCGCACAAGCGAATATCGCGTGCACGACATAAGGCACGACGACACCTCCGAGCAGCAGCTTGGTGGCCGCAAACATCGTGGGCATCCGCACCAGCATTGCCGTACCGTGCTCGACTGCCATGCGTGCGACGCCTGTTGCATTCAGGAATGCCAGGAACGGCTCGACTCCGAAGCACACCAGCGACAGCACCGCCAATGCCGCCGCGCTCGCAACCAGCCCCAGCAACACGCGCCACTCGCCGGCACAGAGCAAGGCAAGCGGGAACATGATCGCAAGGTGTGGCTTGACCGTAACAAGCCCGAGCAGCAACCCGGCGACCATCGGACGTCGGTGCAGGAGCGTCAGCGCCAGGCCGGCGGTGCCGGCCAGCCAAAGTGCGTTCTGTCCCGTCGCAACGCCTACGGCGACCCCCGGGAATCCCAGTGCCGCAATCCACGCGCCGCGCCACGGCAATGTCCGCCGCATTGCCCACCCATACCAGATGACTCCGCCCAGCAGGAATACACAGGCGGCGCCCCCGTATGGCAACAAGCCAAGTGGCAGGAGGGGCAGCAGGAAGGTGGGCGGATAAAGCCACGGCAGCATGCCACCGCCGACCGCAAGGTCAGGCACGATCGAGATCTCTCTGGCGTGCAGCAGGTCATAGCTGTACGGAGCGGCCGCGCCATGCTCGAGCGCCACGCTCGCCGCACTCCAGAAGACGACAAAGTCTGCTCCCGGCGCGATAAGCCCCGGGACGATCAGTACCCAGGCACGAACCATCCAGATCCCGAAAAAAAACACGTAGCAGATCAGCGCCGCGCACGTATACAACCGCAGGCGGCCCGCGTCGAGCCAGTGCCCGTCTGGCGCGCCGAACGGTGGCTTGCTGTCGGTTGTGTTCTGAAAGGCCATGTCGTTCGCTCCGGAGGCTCACATTCGGGGCGGATGCCGGCTACCCCATCCCCGCCTTCGCCGCGTGCCCTGTGCCTGCCTACATGCATGCATCGTCGACTCATGACTCGCTCCGTTCGCCATCGCGCCTGTCGTAGCCACAATCGGCTCCTGGGAGCGGTCGTTAACAGCCGACCTACAGGCTCAGTGTTGTCGCGCATGCGACGGAACGCAAGCCAGCGGACAGGCCAGGGCACGCGCTTTCTCGGCATCAGCCAGCCCATCTGCCCCCAACGTTTCCATCCTGAATCATGCGTGCCGGTTTGCCGGGAACCGTCGATCTCACAAGGGTGGCGGGGATCCTGAGCCATCCTCTGGCGACAGCGCAGGCGCTACCGGGCAGCCACGATGTTTCTATTCGGAAACGCTGACCCGAGGCACCGCATCCTCATCCATCAGGCAGCCCAATGCAGCAACGCTCCACCGAGAAGGCCAATTGGGTCATCCAACCGCCGTATGCGTTGCATCCGGCCCACCTCGCCGGCTCATGCTTTTGGCTGAAAGAAGCGCGCCATCCCGGGCGGTTGCGGGCGACGCGCCGGGGCGCGCCCTAGTCCATCGGTTGCGTCATCCAAATTGACTTGTTCGGCGCGCGTTTCCGGCCGGCAACGAAGCGCGGTCAAATCGCCGCTGCCGCGCTGACGAGGCCGGCACCGATCCCTCCACGCATGCTGGAAAGCCTTGTGGGACAACGGTTTCACCTCAGCTGGCCCGGCGCTTGCCTATGTCATGGCACGCTGCATCGCCATCAGCATCGGGTTGCCGCAATGCCGGCGCAGTTGGCCGGCAACAGAAGAAAGATACGGGGAGCTTCACCATGCCTGCCGTCCGCCAACCGGCGTTACCGCACCTGCACGCACGCTACGCTGCCGCCGCTCGCCTGGGCGGCAGCGCGCCGTTCCGTTGCATGGCCCGCGCCGAGCATGCGCAGCATGCGGCGCGATGCATGCACGCCTCGGCAGAGCGTCGGTTGCAGGCGCGCAGCCCTCAAGGTGTGCGCGGCGGCCCTGGCCGCTGGCCGTTCCATGCATGCGCCATCTGCGCGCCGCCGTGCTCCCGCACCCCCTGGCATTGACGTGTCATACCAGCGTCCCCTCACCGTGGTTCCGCTGTCCTGTAGTACCGAGTACCTGTTCCCGAAAAAGGAGATTGTCATGCAAGCCCTGACCACCATGTTCCAGCAATTCATGCGCGACGAAGAGGGGGTAACGGCCATTGAATATGGCCTGATTGCCGCCCTCATTGCAATCGTCATTATTGCGTCGCTCCAGATCGTCGGCACGCAACTGAACCTCACGTTCAGCAAGATTGGCAGCGCGCTTACGGCCGCCAACTAGTCGGCGCGCCCGCATGGCTGTCCACGACAGCCCAGCCATGCGGGCCGCACTACGCTCAACGCAGCACTTTGGTTACTGGGGACGCGAGATGCAAAAACTCCTCACCGTCATTACGGATCTATTGCACGACGACGCGGGCGTCTCGTCCATCGAGTACGCGTTGCTCGGCATGCTGATCGCAGTAGCCATTGTCGCCACCGTCACCTCGGTCGGCAATAGCGTGAAGTCCATGTACGAGTTAATTGCCTCCAAGATGCCCTGATGCGTCTGACCAACGGATTCGCCGCCATCCAAACTTACCGACCTGTCACCATGGAATCCGCAACTCTCGCGACCTTAGTCGGCCCCATCACGATCGGCATCGTGTCGACCGCCGCGGCCATTGACCTGGACCAGCGTCGCATTCCGAACTGGCTGACTGTCGGCGCATGGGGCGTGGCCCTGCCCATGCAGGTTGCCATCCACGGCATCGCCGCAGGGTCGCTCGCATGGCTCTATGGCTGGATGACTGGCCTGGCGATATTCCTGCCCTTCTACCTGCTGCGCGGCATGGCCGCGGGCGACGTCAAGCTGATGGCAGCCGTGGGCGCCTGGCTTGGCGCAGGCATGGTGCCGAAGATCGCGCTTGCAACCTGCCTGATCGGCGGTGTCTGGGCGCTGGCACAGCTTCTGATCACAGGACAGATGCGCGCGACGCTGTCGAGAGTCGGCCACATGCTGCTGAACACGGCCATTCAGCATGGCGCGGGGCCCGTGCAACCCGAAGCCAAGGCATCCGCCGGCTCCATACCCTACGGCGTTGCCATCGCCGCAGGCACGCTGGCCATGCTCTTTGCCAGCACGTGAAGCAGCCAAGACAATCGCGCCTGCAGCGGCGGGCGCGCTGAAGTGAATTCGCAGACCAGAAAACGGGGAACGGCAATGAACGAGCATCACGATACAGGTCATGCCCCACGGCTCCTCGAGCCCGTCGCGACCAGCAGAAGTGCCCATGTCGAACATGGCACACTGCCGCCGCCACCCTGGCACGTGCTGCCGCGCACCATCGCCGACACCGGCCTGGAGACCGCGCAACTGCTTGGCCTGTTGATGAAGGCCGCCTACCAGCACCGCACCGTGACGCTGGCGGTGCTGACTGAAACGCTCAAGCTGCCCGCTACGGTGGTCAATGAGATCGCCTCCGTGGCGGTGCGCGAGCGACTGCTGGAGATCGCGCACCGGGGCGCCAGCGACCTGGATGTGCGCTTCCGCCTTACCGATGCCGGCTATGCGCGCGCGGCCGAATCTTCCGCGCGCTGCAGCTACACCGGCGCCGCACCGGTCACGCTGGATGCCTACCTCGATGCCGTCAAGCGCCACTCGGTCAACCATGCGTCGGTGACCAAGGCAGACGTCACCGCGGCCTTCCACGACCTGGTGATCCCGGTCTACCTGCTGGACGCGATCGGCATGGCACTCAATACCTGCCGCGCGCTCATGATCTATGGCCCGGCTGGCAGCGGCAAGACCTACCTGGCGCAGCGCCTGGGCACGCTGTTGCCCGGTGCGGTGCCGGTGCCGCATGCCATCACCGTGGCCGGAGAGATCGTCCAGGTCTTCGACCCGCTTGTGCATGTTCCCTTCGACGACAACGAAGCATCGCTGGCGCGCCGCTCGCTCGACCGCCGCTGGGTCCTGTGCCATCGCCCGGTGGTGCTGTCAGGCGGAGAACTGACGCTGTCCATGCTGGACCTGCGCTATGACCGCACATCCGGCTTCTACCAGGCGCCCCCGCATATGAAGGCCAACAATGGCATCTATATCGTCGACGACCTGGGCCGTCAGATGGTGGGCGTCTCCGAACTGCTGAACCGCTGGATCGTGCCGCTGGATCGCGGCATCGACATGTTCACGCTGCAGACCGGTGTTCGCTTCGCGGTGCCCTTCGACGTGTGGCCAGTGTTCTCCACCAACCTTGAACCGTCGGCACTCGAGGACGACGCCTTCCTGCGCCGCCTTGGCAGCAAGCTATACGTAGGCCCGCTTTCCGTCGACGATTATCGCGAGGTCTACCAGCGCACGGCGGCGGAGTTCGGGCTGGCCAGTTCGGATGCGATGTTCGGCTTCCTGGTGGAAAGCCTGCATTACGCCAGCGATACGCCGCTGCTCGCCTGCATCCCGCGCGACCTGCTGCGTCTTGTGGACTCCGGCGTGCGCTATCACGGGCATGCGCCGCACGTCACCGAGTCAGCCCTGCTGTCTGCCTGGCAGAGCTACTACGGACTGCGCACCTCGGCCGACGCCATCCCGGCGACCGGCTCCATGCATCAGTGGTCCGACGACCACCGTGCTGCAAGTTGAATCGCACCATCGAACACACGGACAACCGTAGGGGAGAGTCATCATGAAAAACACACGTGCAATCCTGATGCTGCTGATTGCCCTCGTCGCCGGCGTGGCGGCGGTGGTGTCGGCGTCGCGATGGCTGGTCCAGCAGTCGTCCAGCTCGGTGAAGCAGGTGGTCGTTGCCGCCAACGACCTCAACCTCGGCCAGCCGCTCAACGGCAGCCAGCTGCGCATGGTCAGCTGGCCGACAGGCAGCGTGCCACCCGGCGCGTTCGAAGACATGAAGGCGCTGGAGGGCCGCGTGGTCCGCACCAGCCTCCTGCGCGGCGAGCCCGTCCTCGACGCCAAGCTGGCGCCGGTAGGCACCAAGGGCGGCCTGTCCGCGGTGATCAATGACGGCAAGCGTGCCATTACCGTGCGCGTCAATGACGTGGTTGGCGTGGCCGGCTTCGCGCTGCCGGGCAACTACGTCGACGTGATCGTCAATACCAATGACGAAGCCAAGAGTACGCAGAACGGCAGCATCTCGAAGATCGTGCTCGAGAAGATCCTGGTGCTGGCAGTGGCGCAGCAGGTCAGCCGCGACGACACCCAGCCCAAGGTGGTCAATGCGGTGACGCTGGAAGTCACCCCTGAGCAGGCCGAGAAGCTGGACGTGGCCCGCAGCGTCGGCACGCTGTCGCTGGTGCTGCGCAACCAGATGGATGTGGCCGACATCAATACCGGCGGCGCCACCAAGGGCACGCTGCTGGGCAAGACGCCCGAGGTACCGGCCAAGGTAGTGACCAAAACCGAGACGCGCACCATCGTCAAGACTCGCACGGTGGCGGCTGCGCCCGCTCGTGGCAACTGCATCGGCGTGCTCGCCGGCATGCAGGGCGGTCTCGAATGTTTCTGAACACGCGTGACATGGCATTCAACGAATTCTGAGCTGCAACACAGCTTCTCCGGGGGGAGATCAAAATGAACCAGAAACGATCCGAAGCCACAGGCGGCGCCCGCATCCTGGTGCTGGCCGCCATCCTCTGCACGCCGCTGGCCGCCGCCGCGCAGACCGCCGTCGAGGCGGGCAACCTGACCAAGGCGACCGCGCCGGCTGCCGCCAAGGCGCCTCAGGGCCCGATGCAGATGACCATCAGCATGACGCCCGCGGGGATGGCGCCGGTCGCGTCCGCTCCGCCGGTGAC
This sequence comes from Cupriavidus sp. LA-1, assembly GCF_055385985.1. Classification (NCBI taxonomy): domain Bacteria; kingdom Pseudomonadati; phylum Pseudomonadota; class Betaproteobacteria; order Burkholderiales; family Burkholderiaceae; genus Cupriavidus; species Cupriavidus sp. LA-1. Next base: position 3,126,528 of record NZ_AP031387.1, read on the forward strand.
GTCCGCGGAGGCACGCGGCCCGAACTGCACCGGGGCGATCCGGAGTGAGTCCAGCGTGATGGTAGCGGTCGGAAAATCGCAGTTGATCTCGCTGCATGAGCCGGTGCGCAACCGCACCCTGGGCAACCCCAACGTCGTGCAGGCCACCATGGTGTCGCCGCAGACGCTCTACGTGCTGGGCCGTGCGGTGGGCACCACCAACATGATCGTGCAGGGTCGCAGCGGCACCTGCAGCATCATCAACGTGGTGGTCAATGCCGATGCGGGCGGCCTGCAGACCTCGCTCGCGCAACTGCTGCCCGGCGAGCCTGGCATCCGCGTCATGACCGCCGCCGACAATCTGGTGCTCACCGGCAGCGTCACCAACGCACAGGCCGCGCTACAGGCCATGGACATCGCCCAGGCCTATGCCAACGCGGCGCAGGGTACGGCGCAGGGTGGCGACGCCAGCAAGAAGGGCAATGTGCTCAACATGCTGTCGGTAGATACACCGCAACAGGTCATGCTGGAAGTGAAAGTGGCGGAGGTCTCCAAGACGCTGCTGAACCAGCTCGGCTCCGCCGTGAATCTGCAGGGCGGCTTCGGTTCCTGGAGCGGCGGGCTGATGACGTCGCTGCTGACCGGCGCCTCGGCGGCAATCTTCGGCAACAAGGCCAACCACCGGCCTTTCAATGTCTCCATCGACGCGCAGAAGAACGACAGCCTGGTCAAGATCCTGGCCGAGCCGAACCTGGTCACGATCAGCGGCCAGGAAGCCAGCTTCCTCGCCGGCGGCAAGATCTATATCCCGGTGGCACAGGCCAATGTGCTGAACGGTGCCGGCACGGTCACGCTGCAGGAGGAAGAGTTCGGCGTGGGGCTGAAGTTCACGCCCACGGTGCTGGCCAACGGCCGCATTCACCTGAAGGTAGCGCCGGAAGTGTCCGAGCTGTCGCCCACCGGCGCCACCGTAAGCGGTAGCTCCCTGACAGGCCAGACCGTATTGCCGGTGATCACTACCCGCCGCGCCTCCACCACCGTGCAGATGCGCGATGGCGAAAGCTTCGCCATCGGCGGCCTGCTGACCGACAGCGCACGCGGCTCGCTCAAGGCGCTGCCGGGTGCCGGCGAAGTGCCGGTGCTGGGCACGCTGTTCCGCAGCACGCAGTACCAGCAGGACCTGACCGAACTGGTGTTCATCATCACACCGCGCCTCGTCAAGCCGATGCAGACCAGCAACTACCCGCTGCCGACCGACAGCTTCTCCACGCCCAATCCGCTGTCGCTGTACTTCATGGGCAATATGGAAGGCGACGGCAAGCGTCCTCAGCAGCCCATGCCGGCGCCGTCGCAGCCCGCCGCCCCCGCCGCGGCGCCTGCCTCGCCGCCACCGGCACCGCGCAGCGAAAGCACGCCCGGCACCTCGGTCTCGGCCATGCCCACGGGCAAGCCGCTGGATGAGCCCGCGCCGGCCGCACGCGAGCCCGCGGTTGTAGCCAGCGCGCCCCCGGCTCTGCCGGCCCCGTCGCCCGACCTCGGCACGGCGGCTGCGCCGCCGGCCGACGACACCGCCGCGCGCATCGCCCGCATCGAGGCTACCGCCGCCCGCCTGGCCCAGGCCAGGGCAGCAGGCACGGCCGGCCGCAATGCCCCGGACGGCAACTGAGCCGCCGCGCCACCAGCAGAATCGGAGAACGACCATGAACAAGACACTGAAGCTTTCGCGCGGCGCCGCCGCCCTGATGCTGGGCAGCCTGGCCTGCCTGGGGCTGTCGGCCTGCATGACCTCGACCCCGGTGTGGGACAGCCAGCGCGGGGTGGCGCTGGCCACCGTTACGCAACTGCAGATCATCAATCCGGACGCGCCTGCCGGACTGCCCACGGTCACCGGTACGGATGGCAAGACGGCGGTGGCGGCAATGAGAAACCTTGACCGTTCGCTGATCCGGATGCAGACCGGCACCGGCACAGGGGGCGGCTTCAACATCGACTTCGGCGCTGGTGGCTACGGGGGCGTTGGCATGGGCGGCGGCAGCTCGCGCTGAGACCGCCGGGGGTGACGCCGGCACATCCAACCCGGGAATGCGGAAGAGAATTTGTGAGGACACCATGCTGAAGATCCTGATCGCATCCGAAGACGCCGATCGCCTGGTCGAGATCAACCGCCTCAGCGCCGTGGTCGGCAACTTCCAGACCATGTCGCTGCAGGAGGGCCTGGCGCGCTTTCCATTCCACGCCAGCCGGCTGCGCATGGCCGATCTGCTGATCCTGGAACTGCCAGCGATCAATGCCTCGCAGATGCAGGCCATCGAGACGCTGCGCCAGCAGCACCCTGAGCTGCCCTGCATCCTGGTTACCCAGGCACCGGGTTCCGAGGTGCTGATCAAGGCAATGCGTGCGGGCATCCGCGACGTGCTGTCGTGGCCGCTGGACAAGGGACAACTGGCCGAGGCGCTGAAGCGCGTGGAAGCCTCCCACGTGCCGCGCGTGCATGAGGCCGGCCAGGTGATCTCGATGATCTCGTGCAAGGGTGGCGCGGGCACCAGCTTCGTGGCGGCCAACCTGGGCGATGCGCTGGCCCGGCACCTTGGCAAGCGCGTGCTGGTGGTGGACCTGAACCGCCATTTCGGCGACCTGACCTATATCGTCAGCGACAAGACGCCGCCTTCGACGCTGCCGGATATCTGCAACCAGATCGACCGCATGGACGGTGCCTTCCTGGAGGCCTGCCTGGTGCATGTGGGCAACGGCTTCGACGTGCTTGCGGGCGCGGCCGATCCGGTCAAGGCCAGCCAGATCCAGAAGGACAAGCTGGAATGGATCCTGTCCGTGGTGCAGCCGGCCTATGACTTTGTCATTTTCGACCTGGGCCAGAGCGTCGACCCTCTGTCGATCGGCGTGCTGGATCACAGCGACCGCATCTGCGTGGTGACCGAGGCCGCGATTGCGTTCGGACGCCCGGGCCGCCGCCTGCTCGATATCCTGCGCGCGCTGCACTACCCCGCCGACAAGATCCGGCTGGTGCTGAACCGCGCCGGCCGCAAGAACGAGATGCCGCGAGCGACGATGGAAGAGATCTTCGGCATGAAGGTCGCCTTTGCCCTGCCCGACGATTCCGCCGCCGTGGACGAGGCCGTCAGCCACGGCGAGCCCGTCGCCAAGCTGAGCCGGCGCAGCGCCATGGCGCGCGCCCTGCAGGCCATGGCCACGCAGCTGTGCGCAGCCCCGGAGGCCGAGCGGCGCAGCCAGGCCGAAGCCGTATCCCCGCTACGCCGGCTGATGTTGCGCGCGCGGAGCACCTGATTGTGATGACGATGGTCGGCCCGGTGCCGGCCCACACAAGCCAATAACGAGGAGTCCATCATGTCCATCCGCGAACAGCTGGCCAGTGCCGGGTCCGCCTTCACTGCAAACGGCCATGCCGCGATCCACTTCGCGACGTCGGCGGCCTCCGTAGCGGGCGGCTATCACCAACTCAAGCGGGACGTGCACGAAACCGTACTGGACCGCGTGGAACTCGAGCGGCTGGCGCTCTATCCGCAGGAGCAGGTGCGGCAGGAGATCGCTTCGCTGGTCAACCTGATCATCGACGAGCAGAAGGTGCTGCTCAACGACAACGAGCGGCGCCAGCTGACGGTGGAGATCTACGACGAGATGTTCGGCTTCGGCCCGCTCGAGCCGCTGCTGAAGGATCCCACCGTATCGGACATCCTGGTCAACACGGCGCGCCAGACCTATGTGGAGCGGCGCGGCAAGCTGGAGCTGACCGACGTGGTGTTCTACGACGACGCCCACCTGATGAAGGTGATCGAGAAGATCGTCTCGCGCGTCGGGCGCCGCATCGACGAGACCAGCCCGATGGTCGACGCACGCCTGCCCGACGGCTCGCGCGTCAACGCGATCATCCCGCCTTCGGCCATCGACGGTCCGCTGCTGTCGATCCGGCGCTTTGCCGTGAATCCCCTGCAGGTATCCGACCTGGTGAGCCTGCGCAGCCTGACGCCGCAGATGGCGCAGCTGCTGCAGGCGTTGTCGCAGGCCAAGATCAACGTGCTGGTGTCGGGCGGCACCGGCAGCGGCAAGACCACGCTGCTGAACATCCTGTCGGGCTTTATCCCGGAAGACGAACGCGTGGTCACCATTGAAGACGCGGCCGAACTGCAGTTGCGCCAGCCCCATGTGCTGCGGCTGGAAACGCGCCCGCCAAATATCGAAGGCAAGGGCGAGATCACGCAGCGTGCACTGGTGCGCAACGCCCTGCGGATGCGCCCGGATCGCATCATCCTGGGCGAAGTGCGCGGCGGCGAGGCGCTGGACATGCTCAACGCCATGAACACCGGCCACGAAGGCTCACTGACCACCATCCACGCCAACACGCCGCGTGATGCGCTGACGCGCCTGGAGAACATGGTCAGCATGGCCGGCCTGACCATGCCGGCCAAGGCCATGCGCCAGCAGATCGCGTCAGCCATCACCGTGATCGTGCAAGCGGCTCGCATGACCGACGGTCGGCGCAAGATCGTCAGCATCCAGGAAATCACTGGCATGGAAGGCGACATCATCAACATGCAGGAGATCTTCACCTTCCAGCGCACCGGGGTGGACAAGGACGGAACGGTGCGCGGCAACTTCCGGGCTACGGGGGTGTATCCCAAGTTTGCCGAGCGGCTGCGCGTGTTCGGCGTGGGTCTGCCGGACGAGACCTATGACCCGGCAAAGCGCTACGAAGTCTGACTCGCCTGAACCGAGAGAACCAAGAACGACCCCGGGGAGATACACATGAGCACGATCTTCTACGCCTTCGGCATCCTGCTGTTCGTTGCCGTGGTGCTCTGCGTCGAGGGCATCTACCTGTGGTGGAACAACGCCCACGGCCCGGCGGCCAAGCGTATCGAAGCGCGGCTGCGAGCCCTGTCGGCGGGCGGCCATGTCGGCGCAGAGCAGTTGTCGATCCTGAAGAAGCGCCTGCTGTCCGGCTCGCCGCGCATGCAGAAGTGGCTGATGAGCATGCCGCGCGTGGGCGCACTTGACCGCTGGCTGGAGCAATCCGGAAGTACCTGGTCAGTGGCACAGCTGCTGGGATACTGTGCCATGGTGGCGCTCTGCACGGTCGCATTGATTCCGCTGTTGCCAATTCCGGTACCACTGGTGCTGGCCGGCGCGGCATTGGCCGCCGTGCTGCCGGTGCTCCACGTCATGGGCCTGCGCGTCAAGCGGCTCAAGCAGATGGAAGCGCAATTGCCCGATGCTGTCGACATGATCAGCCGGGCCTTGCGTGCCGGCCACTCGTTCAGCGGCGCGCTCAGCATGGTCGGACAGGAAATGAAGGCACCGCTCGGGCCCGAGTTCCGCACCACCTTCGAAGAGATCAACTACGGCGTGGCGCTGGACGAGGCCATGACCAACCTGGCCATGCGGGTTCCGGTAGGCGACCTGCGCTACTTTGTCATCGCGGTGCTGATCCAGCGCGAAAGCGGCGGCAACCTGGCGGAGATCCTTGACACCATCGCCACGATGGTACGCGAGCGGCTGAAGCTGTTCGACAAGATCCGCGTGCTGTCAGCGGAAGGCAAGATGTCTGCGTGGGTGCTCGGTCTGCTGCCGTTCGGCACCGCGGGGATGATCATGGTGGTCAATCCCGGCTTCATGAAGGTGCTGTGGGAAGACCCGATCGGGTTGCGGATGATCGGCGCCGCATTGGTGTCGATGGCTCTCGGCGTGCTGTGGATGCGCAAGATCATCCGGATCCGGGTCTGAAGGCGCAGCGCGCGGTACCACTACATGCAGTGCTCGAGGCAGCAGGGCTTGGGCAGCCATCCTGACGGGAGACCATCATGCAAGGCATTATCCAGGGGTTTCAGGCCGACCAGCTTGTCGTGCTCGCGCTGATCTTCGTGGCGGCATTCGGCACGGTGCTCGGTGTGCTCTACGTGTTCTCGCCCAACCGCTTGCGCGGCCGGGCGGAGCAGATCGCGGGCCAGGCGGGTTCGCTCGGAACCGACGCCGGCCGGCAGCATGCGCTGATCGAGAAACTGGTGCAATGGGCCCAGCCCGTGTCGCGCTTGTCCCTGCCCAAGGAAGGCTGGGAAGGCTCGCAGCTGCGCGTGCGCTTCATGAACGCCGGCTGGCGCGGCGCCAGTGCCGCGCCGCTGTATTTCGCGGCCAAGACCGTGCTGGCCATTGCGCTGCCGATGATCGGACTGCTGGCAACTGCCGGACAGCCCGAGCTGCAGGAACGGAGCATCATGTTCGCGTTGCTGGCGCTGCTCGGCGCGATCGGGTATTACCTGCCCAACGTTGTGCTGGCACGCAAGGTCTCGCTGCGACAGCGCACGGTGTTTGAAGAGTTCCCGGACGTGATCGACCTGCTGACCGTCTGCGTGGAAGCCGGCCTCGGGCTCGATGCCGCGCTGATGCGAGTGGCCGACGAGCTGGCGCTGCGCTGCCCGGTGCTTGCCGACGAACTTCAACTGATGCTGCTGGAACTTCGGTCGGGATTCTCCAAGGAGAAAGCGCTGACCAACCTGGCGCTGCGCACCGGTGTGGAAGACGTGGACAAGTTTGCCTCCATGCTGGTCCAGGCGGATCGCTTCGGCACCAGTCTGGGCGAGTCCCTGCGCGTGCTGTCCGACATGCTGCGCACCAAGCGCCGCATGCGCGCCGAGGAACAGGCCGCCAAGATTGCGCTGAAGCTGCTGTTCCCGCTGATCTTCACCATCTTCCCGTCGCTGCTCCTGGTGCTGCTCGGGCCCGCCTTCATCCAGATCTATCGCGTCCTGCTGCCGACCATGACCGGACAGGGCGGTTGATACTCACGGGAAACCGCGAACGTTTCCCCCGGCTGTCTCCCGGTGCAATGCCGGCAAGACAGTCACTTGCCCGGACTGGTTCCGGGCCTTTTTGCTTGCGGTTTTCCTGCCGGACGCCCTGGGACTTGACCTGACCGGCCGCCTCTTTAAGAATGCAGGCAGTCCGCCTGCCGCCGCGGCGGCCCATGCAGCGAGCCGCGCTCGCGTTCGGAGTCCCCATGAAGCTTCGCATCCTGAGCGACCTCCACATCGAACACAACCTGCCGCAGTCCGTACCCGCCTGCGATGCCGACATCGTGGTGCTGGCCGGCGATATCGCCAACGGGCGCGACGGCATCGACTGGGCTGCCCGCACGTTCAGCCAGCCGGTAGTCTACGTGCCCGGCAACCACGAGTACTACGAAGGCAACTTCGACGCCGTGGACCGGCTGATGGCCGACGCCGCCGCGGCGCATGCGGGGATACATCTGCTCAACGGCTCGGTGGCCGAGTTCGACGGCGAGCGCGGCCGCGTGCGCATCATCGGCACGACCTGGTGGACGGACTACACACTGTTCGGTGCCGACCGGCGCGAGGAAGCGATGCAGGCCTGCGCGGCAGTGATGCTGGACCACCGGCTGATCGAGCTCGGCGGCGACGACGGCCGGCTGCGCCATTTCACGCCCCAGGATGCGCTGGCGCGTCACACGGCGGCGTCCGGCTGGCTGGCAGCGCAACTGTCGCAACCTTACGCAGGCAAGACCGTGGTGGTCACCCACCACGGGCCGGACCTGGGCAGCCTGGACCCGCGCTATGCGCATGACCTGGTCTCGGGTGGCTTCCTGTCGCGCCGGCCAGACCTGGTGGCTCAGGCAGACCTGTGGATCCACGGTCACACCCACACCAGCTTCGACTACTGCCTCGACGATTCGCGCGTGGTCTGCAACCCACGCGGCTATGTCAGCCGCCGCACCGGCGCGCTGGAGAACCAGCGCTTCGACTGGTGCTGCGTGGTGGACATCTGATGGCGGCGCTGGCAGCAAAACGCCCCCGCCGGCTCGCGCCGGCGGGGGCGTCCCTGGCCCGCGTCCTAAGTGCCGCAGACAGTGCTGCTCCCCGCATCCTGCCCCATGATTTCCCGCGGAAGGTAAGTCAGGAAACCGGGTACAGCCAGGTTGTTAAAGCCGACCCAGGACGCCGGAGATACCGGGGAAATAGCCAATCCTGCCACGCTGACGGAGACCCCCGTGCAGGACGTGCTGTCGCAACTGGCACTGATTCCGTTGGAGTCGTACCAGTTGACAGCAACGTTGCTGGCCTGGATGGTTGGCAGAATCTGTTGCATACGGCTGAGCACTGACGACGATCCCCGGCCGCAGACTACCGCCTGCCTCGCTCCCCACCGGGTGGCTTCCGCGACGGCATTCCAGGTGTACAGCACCCGCCCGAACTCAAGTATGCCAAGCAGCAAGGAAAAGAAGAGCACCGCCACAAGGGCGAACTCAACCGCTGCCATACCTCTTTCGCGCCTATTCATAAGCCTGCCTCATCGTCGCTGAGATATCGCTGAAGGGAATCGAGGTAAGAGAAGCGTTGCCACCGGCATAGAAGCGGGTAAATCCAAGCAGGTCCAGGATCGGCGTAAACGTATAGCCGGAGATTCGGACCGTTACCGTGTTGATGGCGGGATTGCTGCCCTGGCCCATATTCGACGTGCATGCCGGATTGGCCGCATCACAGATGCTCACCATGGCGGTGGTCAGGCCCGGCACCAGTGTCGGCTGGTTGGCGCTGGCTACCGGCGTACCGTACACCGCCAGCTGTTGCGCCGTGGCGTGTGCGGCCGCGCTGCCCGCGGCCTGCGTACTCAGGTAGCGCGTCGCGTCACGAACCGATTTCGCCAGCGTGTTGTATGTGTAGATGGCCCGGCCGAATTCCGTGACTGCAAAGCAGATCGCCAGCAGCAAGGAGATGGTGATGCCGAGCTCGACGAGCGCCACGCCTTTTTGTCGCTTCTTCATCGATTTCCCCTACTCAACAAGGGCCGGAATCATGGGGCCGAAATTCCCGCCGGCGAGACCATTCGTCGTGCACGGGCTGCTGATCGATGCGGCATTGCCCAGATATTCGAACTGGACCGATACGGTAGGCCCGCTGATCGGCTGGAGCATGAGCATGCAAGCGAAATCCAGGACTTTCGAGGCGGTCGAGACGACCGGCACGATCACCAGGCGGCGGCTCATCCCCAGTTTTGCAAAATCTCCGGTACTACCTGGTGCCGCCAGGGTACTGTAGCCGCCCTTCATATTCAGACCGGTGATCGTATCGCCGACCTTGACATCGGTGCTGGTGTCCGCATAGCTCGCGTATGCGAGCCGCTTCGCCTTGAAATTGACCGCTGTGGGATCGGTCCCGCCTGACGAACCGGAATATGCCTGCTTGCCGCTCGGCCAGTTCGTACTCGTATACGCGTAACCCGTAAAGTCCGGCCGCAAGAGCGTCATGTCGCCGTTGTTCTTGTAGATGCCAAAGCGGCTGTTCCACTGGTCGTCCACCGCGACCTTGGCGCCGGGGGTTCCAACCGTATCGTTGACCTTGGAGTTGCAGTATCCGATGGCCATTTCGTTCTTTGTCTCGTTGGCGTTCTTGGATCCATCAAGATTGAACCAGCCCATCTCCCCAGGGGTCGGCGACTTCGTGCCGTCATAAAGCACGGTTACCCAGTCACCAGCCGTGAAGCCATAATCGGGCGAGCTGGTTGCCGGTTTGGGAATCAGGCCGACCGGAATCGGGCAAGTGCTCTGAGCATGGGTCCGGGTCGCAACACCGACTGCGGCGACGCTGGTGCTGGTTGGACCTCCGACCATCTGGATCAGATAGGCCGCAATCCCCGAGGTGGCATGACTGCATTTTGCATAGCGCGCCTTCGCCACCGGCGCAAAGGTCGAACTATAGGAGCCGCCAAGCGTATCGCTGAAGGTGACGTCTGTATCGACGATGGCCGCGGAGGTCTTCTGGTACTGCACCTTGTTGGCGTTCCCGGCAGTCAGTCCGGCATTCGTACCCCTTGTCAGGGCATCCGTCGCACCATCGAGTTCCTGCGCCGCCGCCAGCGCGCAGCTATCGACGGCGGACTGTAGCTCCGTCTTCGCGACAAACATCGCGCCGAGGTCGATGACCAGTCCGGCCATGCCGAGCAACACGGCCAGGATCAGTCCCACAATCGGCAGAATGACCCCCTTAGCCTTCTTTTTGCTATACCTGGACATAAGCTTCGCCCCTGGATAGGAGACAGAGCACCCGGCGCGGGTCCGCTGTCATAGCCAGGCTCCACGGCTGCCAGCGACACGTGGGCCACCGGCAGGCTACGTTGGGAACATCCCAATAGCCGGCTTCGTACAAGCATTCTTGGTCACGCCAGCGGCAATTGGTATCGGCCCTATGGCGGAATCAGTATGTAGGGACACAGCCCGGAGGGAGCACGTCGGGCGGTGCGCCGGGATATTGATGGCCCGGTCCGGCGATGCCCCGTTCGAGCTCACAGGCAACGCAAATTGGCATAGTTCGGCGCAATGGTGCGATCAAGAGCACTTGCCGGGATCAAAAACCGGCTGACTGTGCCTGCTCAGCCCGACAAGCAAGGGGCAAGAGGTCTCCTGTCGCAGCAAAAGCGTTACAGATTTGACTCATACCTCGGCCCACAAGCTGAGCCTCACGCGTGCGGCGGTCAGACAGCGTTCCGTCAGTGCGGGGCCAGCAGAGGAAGCCGACGTCTGACGCGCGTCAGAGCCAGCCCCCGGCCTTCTCCGCGCGCGCCCCTCAGTTGTAGTTGAAGTTGACCGTTGCCACGCTGTCGACCGTGCCGGGCGTGACCGTGCCAAGCCGGTAGTACCTCACCCCTAGCGGAATGGACATGGTCGTCGCCGCGCCGACATTGCCCATGCCGACATCGGTATTGAGCGGCAGCGGGGTGCCCGCCGGGCCGCCATTCAGCAGCTGCACGCCAACGCCCTGCGCCGAGCCGTGGTTCTGCAGGACGCTGCCCACGGCAGTGGCATCGCCGCTGATGTTCATGGTGACGATCGACTGGGTGACGCAATTCTCAAGATTGAGCCCGAAGCGCGTCGCGCCCGCGGTCGAGCCGACCGTGGGCAGGGACGAAGCGCTGATCCTGGGCAAGGTAATGACCTGGTTTGCCGTGCCGGCGCTGAGTTTGCAGCTTGGCGCGATGAAGCGGAAGGTCACGGGCGAAGTCATCTCCTCGCCGAACTGGATCGTGCCCGGCCCCGGTCCCGAGCTCCCCGTCCAGCTGTCCTGGTAGCCGAAGCGCACCAGGCTGTCGCTGAACGTGCCGCTGGTCAGTGCCGTACCGGTGCGCACCAGGTCCAGCCGGAAGCGGAACGAACGTGTCGAGGCGCCCAAGGGCATCGTGCAGGCAACGCCGCCCACGGCGGGTCCCATGCAGTTCGCACCAAAATTGTCGCCCCCGTTGGTGCCGTAGCTGGTAGGTGCAATCAGGTTGCCATCAGGCAGATACATGCGATAGCCCAGCCCCGGCATGGCGGTGGCAAAGGTCTGCTGCGAGATCGAAGTCGCCACCAGCGGCGCCTGCGGCGTGTAGTTCAGGGCCCAGCCAGTGATGGATGGTTGCCGCAGTCCGGTGTCGTCGCACGTCACTGTCACGGTGATGGTGGCGCTGGAGATCACCTGGCCGATGCCGGTGGTCTTGCTGATGCTGACCGTGGACGGCAGGAAGGGCGAGGTCACGGTGGTCCCCGAGCACGCGGCATGGGCCTGGGCGGATGCCAGGAACATGAGTGCCACGCCAGCAAGCAGTGAAGGCACGCGCCTGGTGCACACCGTTGCATGAACCGTCCAGCGTCGTAGCGATGCAGTGATTCTGTTTTCCATGGCAGCCAGGCAATGAGGTGGGTTGAGCCGGAATTTGCCGGCGCATTCAATCGGCGGCGACTGAAAATGTAGCCAGCGCCTTCCGCGCCACAAATAAGGCAACCCTTAGATTGGGGTGGGAATTTTCGGCTCCCATGCCTGCCAGGGCGTGAACGTCGTGCTGCCCGGAAAGAAAAACCCCCGCGGGCTCGCACCCGCGGGGGTTTTTCTTTGACAGCCTGCCCGTGAGGGCAGTCGGTCGGCGATGAATTACATCATGCCTTCCATGCCGCCCATGCCGCCCATGCCGCCCGGCATTGCCGGAGCCGACTCTTCCTTCGGCGTTTCGGCAACTGCGCAATCGGTGGTCAGCATCAGCGAAGCCACCGAAGCAGCGTTCTGCAGTGCGGTGCGGGTAACCTTGGTCGGATCCAGCACGCCCATTTCCACCAGGTCGCCGTACTCGCCCGAAGCCGCGTTGTAGCCGTAGTTGCCCTTGCCTTCGATGACCTTGGCAACGACGACCGAAGCTTCTTCACCGGCGTTCAGCACGATCTGGCGCAGCGGCTCTTCCATGGCGCGCAGCACGATCTTGATACCGGCGTTCTGGTCGGCGTTGTCGCCGGTCAGTGCCGAGATCGCAGCGCGGGCACGCAGCAGGGCCACACCACCGCCGGGGACGATGCCTTCTTCCACCGCAGCGCGGGTGGCGTGCAGGGCGTCTTCCACGCGGGCCTTCTTTTCCTTCATTTCGACTTCGGTGGCAGCGCCAACCTTGATCACGGCAACACCGCCGGCCAGCTTGGCCACGCGCTCTTGCAGCTTCTCACGGTCGTAGTCCGAGGTCGCTTCTTCGATCTGGGCGCGGATCTGCTTCACGCGGCCTTCGATCGCAGCTGCGTCGCCGGCGCCGTCGATGATGATGGTGTTTTCCTTGCCGATCTCGATGCGCTTGGCCTGGCCCAAGTCGTTCAGGGTAGCCTTTTCCAGCGTCAGGCCGATTTCTTCAGCGATGACGGTGCCGCCGGTCAGGATGGCGATGTCTTCCAGCATGGCCTTGCGGCGGTCGCCGAAGCCCGGGGCCTTGACGGCAGCGGTCTTCAGGATGCCACGGATGTTGTTGACCACCAGGGTCGCCAGGGCTTCGCCCTCGACGTCTTCAGCGATGATCAGCAGCGGGCGGCCAGCCTTGGCCACTTGCTCCAGCACCGGCAGCAGGTCGCGGATGTTCGAAACCTTCTTGTCGAACAGCAGCACGAACGGGCTGTCCAGCTGGACAACCTGCTTTTCCGGGTTGTTGATGAAGTACGGCGACAGGTAGCCGCGGTCGAACTGCATGCCTTCCACGACTTCCAGCTCGTCGGCCAGCGACTTGCCGTCTTCAACCGTGATCACGCCTTCCTTGCCGACCTTGTCCATGGCTTCGGCGATGCGCTCACCGATCGAGGTGTCGCTGTTGGCCGAGATCGCGCCAACCTGGGCGATTTCCTTGCTGGTGGTGGTGGGCTTGCTGACCTTCTTGAGCTCTTCCACGGCAGCGGCAACAGCCTTGTCGATGCCGCGCTTCAGGTCCATCGGGTTCATGCCGGCGGCAACGTACTTCATGCCTTCGCGCACGATCGACTGGGCCAGCACGGTAGCCGTGGTGGTGCCGTCACCGGCGTTGTCGCTGGTCTTGGAAGCCACTTCCTTGACCATCTGGGCGCCCATGTTCTGCAGCTTGTCCTTCAGCTCGATTTCCTTGGCCACGGACACACCGTCCTTGGTCACGGTCGGGCCGCCGAAGCTGCGCTCCAGCACCACATTGCGGCCCTTCGGGCCCAGCGTCACCTTCACTGCGTTGGCGAGGATGTTCACGCCTTCGACCATCTTGGCACGGGCGGCGTCGCCGAACACTACGTCTTTTGCTGCCATGTTCTGATTCTCCTGAATTCTGTACGGGTGGGGTTCTGCAAGTAACGGATTACTTGTTCACCACGGCCATGATGTCTTCTTCGCGCATGACCAGCAGTTCCTGGCCTTCCACCTTCACGGCCTGGCCGGCATACTTGCCGAACAGCACGCGGTCACCCACCTTGACGTCGAGGACAATGTTGTTGCCCTTGTCATCCTTCTTGCCGGGACCGACGGCGAGCACTTCGCCTTGATCGGGCTTTTCGGCAGCATTGTCGGGAATCACGATACCGGACGCGGTCTTGGTTTCGTTGTCCAGACGCTTCACGATCACGCGGTCGTGCAAAGGACGCAGATTCATACGGACTCCTAGATACAAAAGTGAGTTTTTAATCACAAATCGGCCGGCTACCGAGGCGACGGCCGTCAGAAATGTTCAGGTGTCGCAGGAGGCTGTTAGCACTCACCCCTGACGAGTGCTAATTATAGGGACGGGGTAGGGGCATTTCAAGACAGGCGGGTGATGCGGGTTTTCCCGAGGGGGGTTATCGAGATTCACTGAACTTTGAACCTTATTCACCCAACTCTGAACTGCCTAGATCACCATTTCGCCACTCTTCCCATATTTTTCAATGAGTTAGGTACTCCGCCCTCGGGCCGGTCTATGAAGCCAGCCCTGCTATACCTCGATTGGAACCGCCTAGAGGTCACATCTAAACTTGGCGGGTAAACCACTGAGGAGAAGCACATGGCAACGGCCAAGCAGGACTACGTTCGCTTCCCGGTGGCTGCACGCGTTGCAGCCAGCCGCCCCTGACCAAGTAAGGCAGTTCGCAAACATGGTCCACAGCGACTTCGAAGCCGTCGCTGAAACGGGACCCCAGCGCCATGCGCAAGCCACCCACTTGGCATCCCTCGGTCGTCGAGCGCTGGCTACGAGCATCGGGATGTGCCCAGCAGCGCCTACATCGACAAGGCCCGCAACGACCTCGGCAGATTTCAGCTACGCGACGCGTTGGCAAATTCCAGGCGACTGGAAGTGGCTGGGCTCGCACGAGTTGGAAGAACGCAGCTATGCATGGTCCGACCTCGCCGTTGAACGTGCGGGACCCCATGCCACGCAATCCGCCTCAAGCTTCGCGACACCGCCGCATTCGACCACCCCAGCAATGCCCCGCTAGGTGAGGCCTTGGAGGAAATCCGCAGCGCCTCGAACCTGACATGAAGATACCTGAACGGGGGACGCGCGAGCAGGAGGACCGGGACTTAGCTGGACTAGGGCCGCCAAGCTTCGTTGGGCGCTTTTGATGGCACCGACTGTTTTTTCAACACCTTGTTTGCGAAGCTTGCTGACGGCAAGCTACTGAGGCTTGCCCAGTGGTGCGCAGGTACCGCCTAATGATGACGGCCAATAGCATGATGAGGACGGCAGGCGTCCATTGAAGAACCATAGGAAACCGCAATGCGGCGAATGCCTGCAATGGCATTAGCCAAGTGACGACGAGCAATGCATGTTCTGCGGGACGTGCGCCGTGTTCGTGCATATCCACGGCGAGAAACGCAATGACAATTGCCAACCAGACAAGGTCGTAGAACCCCATATATGGCTGAATGAAAAGGGTCCCGCAGACGAACGCCGCCGCCTTGAGCGTGTAGCGCGCTGGTCTTGACCAAAACCATGTGACCCCACTGACGACGAACAACGCTGCCGTGACGTGAAGCGCATAAGCCGTTATATACGACACTCCGCATATTCGCAGTACGCCATAGACCGTTGGCATGAGCGGCCACATATTTGCGTTACCGGCCACCCACACACTCTGAAAAGCTGATGCGGCCCGATAGAACGCGAATGGCGTTTCCGTGCCAAACGCGAGGATGGCTGCCCCCCAAAAAAGCAACGAAAACGCGATGGCGGACGCGAGCGCACGCCAATGACAACCGCTTATCAGAACAAGTGGGACTAGGATACCTAACTGTGGCTTGATTCCTAATAACGCGATGAACGCGCCTGCAAGCACGGGCCGATGAGGCAAAAACATAAGCGCCGCCGCGCAGAGCGCCGCCGTAATCAATGAATTCTGGCCATAGAGAACGACAAAGAACAAACCAGGAAATGCAACGATTGGCAGGAAGGCTATTGCGTCAAACGGTTTGGCGATACGGCGGATGAAAGCGACGTACGCGGCAGCGCCGAATGTAAAGAACGCCGTAAGCGCGAGATTGAACGGCAGGAAGCCGAGAGGAAAGACGACGAGTAAGAATGTCGGCGGATAGGGCCACGGGCTATAGTCGCCATACGGGCGAACCGACATTTCAACTGCGCGCATAAGGTCATGCGAAAATACGGCTGCGCCGCCGTGTTCAAAGGCGACCCGCGCCGCTGACCAAAAGACGGCAAAGTCTGATGCGAAAAATAGCATCGGCACGTCGTGAAGAACGTAATAATGAATGCCGAGCTTAATTAGCCAACCGAAAGAGATAAAAATGGCGACCGCACAGTAAATCTTGACGCGGAGCGGCGTTAGCCAATAGGAACCCCGCTGCGCAGGCGTTGTGCGTACTTTTGAGGTGACGTCCATGCGTACCCCCCTGTCCGAGCTTTGCATTTTTTGCCAGTGTAGCCCAGCCCGAAATCGCAATGGGCGGGAAATTGGCCGCCCAGACCAGATCGCCGGCCTGAGGCGGCGCTTCACGCCCCTTCTTCAGTCCTTGCCGGAATGCGTGGCGGCCCGCTGGATAAGCTTCGCCACTTCGGCCGGATGCGAGATGTAAGCAGCGTGGCTGGCGTTCTTGATCTCGATCGTCTTGCTGCCGGCGCGCGTGGTCATGAAGCGCTCCAGGTCAGGGTTGATCGCGCGGTCCGCTGTGGCCACGACCGCCCAGCTCGGCTTCGTCCTCCAGGCGGCTTGTTTAATGGGAACTCCGAATGACTGCGCGGCCGGCATTACCTGCGAGATCGCCATGAACCTGGCGTCAGCGGCGGGCACGTCGGCGGCAAAGTCTGCGTGGAAGGACGCCGGGTCAAAGTGCAGGTAACCATCGGGGGTTGGCTTGATGGCCTGGGTGGCGGGCGGCATCTTCCTGGTCAGGTCGAGCGGGCTTTCTCCGGTGTCAGGCTGGAATGCAGCCACGTAGACGAGGCCAGCGACCTTGTCATGGTTACCGGCTTCGGTGATGACTGCACCGCCGTAGCTGTGGCCAACGAGGATGCTGGGGCCGTCCTGCGCCTCGATCACGCGGGTGGTGGCTTTCACGTCATCGTCGAATGAGGTTT
Source organism: Cupriavidus sp. LA-1 (assembly GCF_055385985.1). Lineage (NCBI taxonomy): Bacteria > Pseudomonadati > Pseudomonadota > Betaproteobacteria > Burkholderiales > Burkholderiaceae > Cupriavidus > Cupriavidus sp. LA-1. Next base: position 3,143,355 of record NZ_AP031387.1, read on the forward strand.
CCGGCTGCTGTACGACAGAAACCTTGTAGCCGTCGCGCATGAGAATCCTGATACGAATGGAAGCCGGAAGCATCGTCCATGACGTAGCCACCTAGCGACTCGCCATGGCGCAACCAACTCAGACAGGCGCTAAGCTGCCAGGCTGACCTCCCGCGGCAGCTCGTCCTTCAGAAAGTCTACAAGGGCACGCACGGCAGGCATCATGCCCCGGCGGGTCGGAAACAGCACCGCCAGCCTCCCCTCCCGAGGCCGCCAGTCCGGCAGCAAGACGGACAAGGTTCCCGCCTCGATCTCGCTGCGGCAGGCATAGAGGGGCAAGCTCGCGATACCCATCCCCGCAATCGCCGCTTCTTTCAATGAGGCGATATTGTCGCTCTGCAGGCGCGGCTGGATCGGCCGGGTGGCTACGTCGCCGGTCGTGCAGACCAGGCGCAAGACGGTCGTGGGTTCATGGATCGAGGCATACATCAGGAAGTCGCCAGGCGGCAGCGCTTCGGGCGAGTCGATCACGGTGGTCCGCGCCAGATACGCCCGGCTGGCAACCAGCCCCCAGCGAGCGGTACACAGGGGAGCCTGCACCAGGCTGGATGATTCCATCTCCATGCCCAGGCCGCGTATTGCCACGTCGATATGTTCCTCGACGAGGTCGACCTGCCGGTTGCTGGCCTGGATCGCGAGCCGGACCTTGGGGTAGCGCTGCATGAAGCGAGGGACCAGCCTGGCCAGCACGGTGTCGGTCAGCGGAACCGGCACGCTGACCCGCACCAGCCCGGTCGGCTCGGCCGTTCGCCGACGAACCGCTTCTTCACCGGCTTGTGCCTCCGAAATCATGGCCCGGCAATGGTCGAACAGCTCCTGTCCGGCATCTGTCAGGCTCAGCCGACGGGAAGTCCGCTGCAGCAGCCGGACGCCCAGCGTGTTTTCCAGGCCGGTTACACGCCGTGAAATGTGCGACTTGCTGACGCCGAGGGCCTCGCCTGCAGCGGTGAAGCCGCGGTGCTCGATCACCTTTGCAAAGAGGTAGAGATCGTTCAGATCGACAGGCATGGCATTGGCTCGCTTTCACCGGGCATCGTTTCCTGACGGAAACGATAGGTTGCTATATACCATATTTATCGTTTGTCGTTGCCTACCTATGATGGATTCAACCCGGTCACGTGATGTACCGGACGGTAACGGGCGGCGCGGATACGTCGCGGCCTTCTCCAACCATCAAGGGTTTTATCGATCATGAAACTTCATTCATTCCTGAAAGCCACGGTTCTCGCGCTGGCCGTTGTCACCACTTCCGCTGCCATGACGGGCGTGGCTACCGCCGCCCCCGCCAGCAATGCCGCGGCCCCTGCCGGCGCGGCATCCTCCCTGCTGTCCCGGGACAACACGGTACTGCTGCTGGTTGATCATCAGGTGGGTCTGTTCACCGGCGTGCGCGACATTGACCTCGGCCAGCTCAAGCACAATGTGGTGGGCCTGGCCAAGGCGGCGAAGACGCTCGGGATTCCGGTGGTGGTCACCGCCACGATGCCGGACGGCATGTGGGGCCCCACCATTCCCGAACTGACTGCCGCGCTTCCCGGGGTGCCGGTGATCAACCGTACGGCAATCAATGCGTGGGATGACCCGAAGGTTCGGGCTGCCATTGAAAAGACCGGCCGCAAGCAAGTGCTGATTGCCGGCGTGTCGCTGGAGGTCTGCGCCACGTTCCCGGCATTGACGCTGAAGGCAGCGGGCTACGATCCGCGCGTGGTGCTGGACGCATCGGGTACGTTCAGCGATGCCAAGCGCACTGCCGGACTGCAGCGCCTGGCCACCGCCGGCATCACGGTGACCGACTACGCCACGGCCGGGGTGGAGATGCTGCACGGGAACAATGATCCGAAAGCGCAGCAGGTCTACGCCGACCTCGACATGCCCTTCGCCGGCCTGGTATGGCAGCTCAAGAACAGCGCAGCCAAGTGAGGTTGAAATGGGTTCGGCGAAAAGGGCGCTGTGACGCTGATCCGCCGGACCTCCCCGAAGACGTTCACGGCCATATGAGGTTCGAACCATGCATGCTGCAGATGATGTGAAGATTGCCGGTCCCGTGAAAGGAAACGAGCTGGTTATCGGCGACCATTTTGATGCACTGAATTTCAATCGCAAGAACGGCACGCCCGATCCCTTGCTGATGGTCGACCACTTCCGGATGCGGGCGCCTACCTTCGGGCCGCATCCTCATGCCGGATTCTCTGCCATCACCTATGTCTTCGAGGATTCGACCAGCGCGCACCAGAACCGAGACTCCATCGGAAACTTCGGCCCGATTCGGCCGGGCGCGCTCCATTGGATGGTCGCAGGCAGCGGCGCTGTCCACGACGAATGGCCGGCGACCGCGGGTGCCGAAACGCATGGGATGCAAATCTTCGTCGAGCTTCCGCAGGAACTGAAATCGGCGTCACCGTACGCCATCGACCTGAACTCCGAGGATATTCCAGCGCTGGTCGAGGCTGGCCTGAGGGTCCGTGTCGCAGCAGGCAAGCTCGGCAACCTTGCATCCCCCATCGCCCTCCCGCAGGAGTTCCTGCTGCTTGACTGCTTCTTTGACAGTGGGGCGACCTTTGACTTCTCGGGTCAGCTGCACGCGAGCACATGGCTCTACGTACTCGCCGGCGACCCCGGGATTCTTCTGCATGGCGAGACGGTCCGGCTTTCAGCGGGGCAGGCGCTGGCAATCCAGACACCTCGCGACAGCACGCGGTTCGCAATCACGAGCGCAACCGACAGCCATTTTGTGCTGATGTCGGGCGCCCCGGTCGGGGTCGCAAGCTGACCACCCGGGCAGGTGCGCGAGCGCGTCGCCGCCGTCACGCAGCGGCAGGCTTGTAGGAGCAATTCCGACGATTCATCGGCGTATGCCTGACAGCGCAACCTGGCCCTGCCGCCTAGACTGGGCTTGTCGCCGGACCTGTCCTGGCAGGTTTGTGCGGCATACGTCGCGCCCCGGCCCACGCGCCGGCGCTTTCGACAATAACCCTGGAGGTATTCCATGGATCCGAAACAGCCCGCTCGCCATACCCGAATTGCCAGCGTGATTGCGGCAGGCCTGGCAGGCCTCTGCGGTGCCGCGGCCATTGCGCAGACCACCGCTACCCCTAACACGCAGGCAGCGCCTGCTGCCCAGGGAATGCCGGCCATGCCGGCAACCGCGGCCAGCCCCTCCGGTGGCCAGGGCGTGCCACCCGGCATGACCCAGATCCAGCCGCCGAAGGATCCGCTGGTCGAGCGCCGCGAGGCGCGCCAGAAGGCGGCCGCCGAGTACAAGGCCAAGAAGAAGGCAGCCAAGAGTGAGTACAAGGGAGAAGTCGGCGCTGCCAGACAGGAACGCAAGGTCGAGAACAAGGCAGCGGACGCAACGGCCAAGGAGGAAATGGCTGCGCCGAAGCAATAGCATCAGCCATTGCATGATGATGGCCGGGCCCGCCCGGCCACCCCGCGAGGATCAGTCGGCCAGGCCGCTGCTGTCGATATAGCCCAGCGCTTCGCGCACTGCGCGCCGGGCCTTGAGCACGTAGCAGACCTGGCGTTCGCGGATGGACAGTGCCACCACTTCGGCCTGCAGCAGTTCCTGGAACATGTGTGCGGCACGCGGCAGGCTCAGCCCGGCCAGTTGCGCCAGTGCCGAGGCGGGCAGCCCGTCCTCGCCGGCGTCCAGCAGCGCGCGGCAGATCGTGGCGCGCGCGGGTTCGGTCATCAGGGCAAGCGTCAACGCGCTCTCTTGGGTCTCCATGGCCACACCTCGGTCCTCTGGCGTTGTGCGCCGCCGCTCACAGCGGGCGGCTGCCGGCCCTCTCCAGGTGCCGTTCTCCAACGTTCTACGCGGCTCGCAGGGCAAAGGCAATAGGCCCGCCCACGGGCTGCGCGATTACAACACCGACCGTCACGCACGCGGGCTCGCCATGGATCCGACCCGCGGCGCCTATGTGACCTCGATCACGCCGTTCATGGTCTCATGCCCCGATCCGCAGAAGATGTCGCACAGGAAGCCGTAGTTGCCGCTGCCTGGCGCCGTTGCCGGCAAACGCACGGTCACGCCTGGCGGCACGTCGGCACGCACGCCGAAATCCGGCACGCTGAAGCCCATGATCACGTCCTGCGCAGTCAGTTCGAATACGACCGCCTCGCCGGCACGCAGCGGGATGCGGTTCGGGGTGAAGACGAACTTGCGCGCGTGAACGCGAATGACGCGCGGCGCCGCCGCATCGCCGCGGCTGGCGCCGGCCAGCATGGCCGCCCCGAGGCCAAGCATCCAGCCCAGCGCAGTGCGCCGCCCGACCATCGATGAAATCCTCATGACAGGCTCCGGTTCAGGTCACGATCGGCTGCTCGGCCAGTTCGAACGAGCCCGGCGCCGCTTTCGCTTCGATCTCGCGCCAGCCCAGGCCGCGATAGGGCTGCGCGGCATCCCAGGGCGGTGGCAGGCGCTGCGCCTGCGAGCCGGGCGCCGGCAGCGGGAACATCAGCGAGCGCGCGGCATGATGCGCAATATGGCCCGTCATGTGGTGATGTTCCTGATGGATATGGCCATAGAACACGGTCACGTTCGGATAGGGCATCAGGGTATCGATCACCTGCGCGCCGTCGCGCGTGGCCCAGTCCCATTGCGGATACAGGTCGAACAGCGGACGGTGCGTGAACACCACGATGCGCGCCCCCTTCGGTTGCCGTGCCAGGTCCGCGGCCAGCCATGCGCGCTGTGCATCCCCGACCCGTCCGGCCGGATCGGAGACGTTGTCCAGCACAATGAAATGCACGCCCTTGTGATCGAAGGTGTAGTGCGTCGGCCCGAACAGCTCCTGGTAGGCTGCGCCGGCGTCGAGGCCGGCATCGTGCTCGCCCGGCATCAGGTGGACCGTCTTGACCTCCAGGGCGGCAATCACCGACTGGAACTCGCGCAGGCGCCGCCGCCGTTCCTGCGGATCGTCGGTGGTGTGGGTGAGATCGCCGGTGAACATGATGAAGTCGGGCGGCTGACGCAGCGCATTGACGGCGGCGACGGCCTTGGGCAGGGTGCCGCGCGCATCGGGATTGGGCGGCCCCTGGAAGCCCCAGTGCGAGTCCGACAACTGCACGAAGTAAAAGTCCTCATCGCGCCCGAAGGCCCAGCCCGGCAGTCCGGACGCAAACACCGCGCCTCCGGCAGCGCCTGCCAGCCTCAGGAAATCGCGTCGCTTCAGTGTATTCATGGTGCCTCCGTCCATGGTCACAGGGGGGTTCTTGTCATACCGGCTTGCGAACCGTTTTATTCCCGATAATTCGGATCCGCGAAAAATTCAGGCGCGGCGGGAATAAACTGCATGGAACACCGGTATACCCCGCACACGCGCCGCGACGAGCGTCACCGGCGCCTGCGCACAAACCGACCAGGGCACGCATGGATCACGCATCCGACGAACGCCGCCGCTTCGATAATCTGGTGCTGCCGCACCTGGATGCCGCCTACAACCTCGCGCGCTGGTTGTCGGGCAGCGCCAGCGAGGCCGACGACGTGGTCCAGGAGGCCTTCCTGCGCGCTTACCGGCTCTTCGGCAGTTTCCGTGGCGACCAGGCGCGGCCGTGGCTGCTGGCCATCGTGCGCAATACGTGGTTCACCACCTGCCAGAAGCGCAAATCGGCCGGCGAGGTGTGCGGCTATGACGACCTGCACGAGAACCAGCCCCTGCCGGCCTGGCACGATGGCCGGGACGACCCCGAGCAGTGGCTGCTGCGGCAGGAAAACGTGCGGCTGGTGCACCGGGCGCTGGAGCAGTTGCCGGTAGCGTTCCGCGAAGTGCTGGTGCTGCGCGAACTGGAGGAGTTGCCCTACCGCGATATCGCGCACGTCGCGGATATCGCCATCGGCACGGTCATGTCGCGGCTCGCGCGCGGGCGGCGAATGCTGGCGGCGGCGGTCACCGCGCTGCAACACGGGAGCACGGCACAAGGGCCGGCGCATGCTCGCACACCATCCGGTGCGCTGGCGCCGGCACCGCACCCCGCCGGGGAGACAGGTCATGGACTGCAATGAGTCATGCGAATTGCTGCCTGCCTGCGCCGATGACGAACTCGGCGCGGCGGAAAGCCTGCGCCTGGAGCAGCACCTGGCGCAATGTGCCGCATGCACGGCTGAACTGGGACGCCTGCGCGCGCTGCGCGCGGCCGTACGGGAAGGCGCGACCTATCATCGTGCCAGCCCCGCGCTGCGCGCCCGGATTGCGGCCGCGCTGCCCGCGGCCGCCGTGCCTGCCCCTGCCCCGGCATCGCGTCCGCGCTGGCTCGAGTGGTTTGCCTGGCGCCCGGCCGCCAATGCCGGGCTGGCGGCACTGACCGTAGCCTCGCTGGCATTCGGGCTGACCTCGTTCATGCTGCAGGATTCCCCGCAAGACGCCATGGCGCGTGAAATCGTCACCAGCCACGTGCGTGCGCTGATCGCCGACCACGCCATCGACGTGGCTTCCACCGATCGCCACACGGTCAAACCGTGGTTCAACGGACGCCTGGATTACGCGCCGCCGGTGCATGACATGGCGGCCGAGGGCTTTCCGCTGGTTGGCGGACGGCTCGACTACCTGAGCGGGCAGCGGGTGGCGGTGCTGGTCTATCGGCGCAACCAGCATCCGATCGATGTCTTCGTGCTGCGCGGCGCGGGCGCGCGCGAGGCGGCGCCGGACTTCGACAGCACCCTGACCCGGCAGGGTTACCAGATCACGCACTGGCAAGCGGGCGGCATGGACTACTGGGCCGTGACCGATGCCTCGGCGGCGGACCTGCAACGCTTCAGCCAGGCATGGCGCGTGGCCAGCGGCGGCACGCCATAGTGCGCGCCGCCGCCGGTCATCCTGCCTGGCCCGGTTACGCCATCACGAACGGCAGCTGCCGCTGGCGCTTGCCGGTCAGCGTGAACAGCGCATTGGCCACCGCTGGCGCGATCGGCGGCACGCCCGGCTCGCCCAGGCCGGTGGGGTTCTCCTGCGAGGGCACGAAGAACACGTCCACCACCGGCGCATCGGTGATGCGCGGCGGCGGATAGTCCGGGAAGTTGCTGTTCTTCACGGCGCCGTTCTCGATCTCGATGGCAAACCCCGGCCTGGTCATGGCCAGCCCGAACACGCAGGCGCCCTGGATCTGGGCCTCGGCGGACATCGGGTTGACCACGCGGTTGGCATGCACGCCGGCGGTCACGCGGTGCACGCGCGGCTCGCCCTTCACCACTGAAACGTCGACCACGTAGGCGACCACGGTGTTGAACGACTCATGCACGGCCACGCCCCAGGCATGCCCCTTGGGCAGCTTGCGCTTACCGTAGCCGGACTTGTCCACCGCCAGCTGCAGCGCGGCGCGGTGGCGCGCGTGCTTCTTCTCGTCGAGCCGCGCCAGGCGGAACGCCACCGGGTCCTGCTTCGCTGCGGCGGCCATTTCGTCGGCGAGCGTTTCCTTGACGAAGGCTGTGTGCGTATTGCCCACCGAGCGCCACCACAGCACCGGGACATCCACCTGCGGATGGTGCACCGACATCTGCAGCGGCAGGTCATAGTCGTTCTCGACGATGCCCTCGGTCATGGTGGCGTCCACGCCGTTCTTGACCATGAAGGGCTCGAACGGCGTGCCCTTCAGGATCGACTGGCCGACGATGGTGTGCTGCCAGCCCACCACCTTGCCCTGCGCATCCAGCCCGATGCGGGCGCGGTGCAGGTGCAGCGGACGGTAGTAGCCGCCGCGGATATCGTCCTCGCGGCTCCACACCACCTTGAGCGGCTCGGTGTGGCCGGCGGCGACCCAGGCCTTGAGCACGTTGGCCGCTTCCACGATGTAGTCCGAGGTCGGCACCGCGCGCCGGCCAAAGCCGCCGCCGGCCATCATGGTGCTGAGCGCCACCTTGTCCGGCGCCAGCCCCAGCGTGCGCGCCACGGCGGCCTGATCGACGGTCTGGAACTGCGAGCCCACCCAGACCTTGACCGACTGCATCTTGCCGCCGGCGATTTCCGCCTGCAGCGTGCAGTTCAGCGGCTCCATCGGCGCGTGCGCCAGGTACGGGAAGCGGAAGTCGGCCTCGATCTTGCGCGGCGCGCCGTTGATGGCCGCGGCAATATCGCTCTCGCCAGCGCGCGCCACCGTGCCCGGCTGCCCGGCCAGCTTCGCGTATTCGTCGAACAGGGCCTGCGACGATACCTTCGAGCCCGCGTCTTCCCACTGGATGTCGAGCGCGTCGCGGCCCATCTTGGCCGGCCAGTAGCCGCTGGCAATCACGGCCACGCCGCTGCCGCCGCGGTCGACCGGCACCTGCAGCACGCCGCGCACGCCCTGCACCGCACGGGCCTTGTCGGCGCTGAAGCTCTTCACCTTGCCGCCGAAGCGCGGCGGGCGCGCCACCACGGCGACCACCATCCCCTTCAGGTGGGTGTCGATGCCGAACGGCGTGGTTGCTTCCATCTTGCCGCGCGCATCCAGCCGCGGCGTGGGCTTGCCGATGATGCGGAACTGCGACGGGTCCTTCAGCGTGACCTGCTGCGGCACCGGCATTTCCATCGCGGCCGGCGCCAGTTCGCCGAAGGTGGCGCGATGGCTGCCGGAGGTGACCACACCCTGCTCGACCTTGCAGCTGGCCGCATCAACCTTCCATTGCTGCGCCGCTGCCGCCACCAGCATCGCGCGGGCGCGCGCGCCCAGTTCGCGGTATTGCTGGAACGAGTGATTCAGCGCGGTGGAGCCGCCGGTCATCTGCATGCCGAAGCCGGGGTCCTTGTACGGGTCGCCGGCCGGCGCCAGCGCGGCGCGCACGTTGCGCCAGTCGGCATCCAGTTCTTCGGCCAGCGCCATCGGCAGCGCGGTGTGCACGCCCTGGCCGAACTCCAGCCGGTTCACGGCCACGGTCACGGTGTTGTCCGGCGCGATGATCAGGAACGCCTGCGGCGGCGCCGGCGGTGCCTTGGGCCTGGCGCCCTCCTGTGCCTGTGCCAGCGGGGCCACGCCCAGCGCCAGCCCGCCACCGGCCAGGCCGGTCAGCTTCAGGAAACTGCGGCGGTCCAGCGTCGCCACGCCGGAGTTCGGGCGGGCTTCGCCGCTATTGCCGGCCTGGCCGCCTGCCAGGGCTTCAATGCCTCGGATACGCATATCGGTTTCCTCCCGCTCAGGCCAGCGCACGGGCGGCGTCTTTGATCGCCGCGCGGATGCGCTGGTACGTGCCGCAGCGGCACAGGTTGCCGGCCATGGCCTGGTCGATGTCGGCGTCGGTGGGCCGGGGCTTGGTGCGCAGCAGGCCGATCGCGCTCATCACCTGGCCGTTCTGGCAGTAGCCGCATTGCGCGACGTCGTGCTTGAGCCAGGCGTCCATCACGGCGCGCCCGACCTTATCGGTGGCAACGCCTTCGATGGTGGTGATGCGCGCTCCGGCGACCGCGGACGCCGGCGTCACGCAGCTGCGCGTGGCCTGGCCGTTGACGTGCACGGTGCAGGCACCGCATGCGGCCATGCCGCAGCCGAACTTGGTGCCGGTCATTTCGAGGTTGTCACGCAGCGCCCACAGCAGCGGCGTGGACGGGTCCACGTCGACTTCACGGGTCTTGCCGTTGACGTTGATGGAAAGGGTGGTCATTTGGGGGACACTCCTTGGGTACGTTGCCCGCTGGTTCATTCCGGTGCGCCGCAGCCTGGCGCAAAGGACAAGTGAGGATAGTGCAATTTCCCGCACCTTGCCGGGCGCTTTGCGCACTACCCTGCCCGCCAGCGGTCTTTGCACGAACTTTGTGCAAGGAACGGCTGTCCCTCATGGGTTCCCTGCTATCCGATTGCTGTCGCTGAAACAGTGCCGTCGACTATTCCAGAACACCATCTTCCCGGGGCCGGCACGGCATCGGCCCCGCAGGCCGCCGCCGCGCACCCTCCGGCGGCGCAGTCGCCATCGGTGACCCGGCTCGACGGCATCCAGGCCCTGCGCGGGCTGGCGGCTGCCTTCGTGGTGGTCTACCACTCCGGGCTCACGCTGGGCGGCGCCGATGCACCGGTGCTCAACTGGCTGACCAGCAACGTGATCAAGCGCGGCCATGTCGGCGTGGACGTGTTCTTTGTCATCAGCGGCTTCATCATCGCCTGGGTCGCGGTGCTGGCCCGGCCCCGGCCAGAGCGCCCGCTCAGCTTCGCGATCCGGCGCTGCTGCCGGCTGGCACCGCCGTACTGGACCATGTCGGCCATCCACGCGCTGCTGCTGAACCCGGTCACGCCGGCGGTATTTGCGGCGTCGCTGGCATTCCTGCCGACTTCCGCCGGGCATGGGCCCTACTACGGCTATCCGGCGCTGTACGTGGGCTGGTCGCTCAACTATGAACTGGCGTTCTACGCGGCCTTCGCGCTCGGCCTGTGGCTGGCCGGGCGGCGCGCGCTGCTGGTGGTGCTGGGCCTGTTCGCCCTGTTCACGCTGGTGCTGCCGTGGTGGCGCTTCGGCACACTGGTGGCGGATCCCGCGCAGGGCTACCCGTTCGCCGCGCCGTGGCTGGCCATGGCCAGCAATCCGCTGGTGCTGGAGTTCCTGCTTGGCAGCGGGCTGGCGTGGGCCTACGCGCGCTGGCGCCACCTGCTGTCGCCGGCCCTTGCGTTGGCGATGCTGGCAGTCGGCAGCGCGGCCTTTGCCCTGTCGCTGGCGCTGGTCGGGCCCGATTTCAGCCTGCCGGGACGCGGCTTGCCGGCGGCGCTGCTGCTGGCCGGCGTGGTCGCGGCCGAGCACACCGGCATGCTGCGCGTGCCACGCGCGCTGATATGGCTGGGCGAGCTGTCCTACGCGCTCTACCTGACCCACCCTACCGTGATTGAAGGCGTCAAGCGCCTGATGCCGGCGCTGACGCCGGATCAGACCGCATTGCAGCTGCTGCGCTTTGCCATCGATGCCGGCCTGGCCCTGGCGCTGGCCCTGCTGTTGCACCGCTGGGTGGAGCTGCCCGGCATCGCGGCCGGCCGGCGGCTGGCACGGGGTTAAGCCTCAGTGTTGCGGCAATCCCGCCAGGAACAGGTACAAGGCTGTCAGGTCGGTATCGTTCATACGCCCGAATGAATCGAACGGCATCACGCGGCTCACTGCCGTGCCATCGGGCCGCTTGCCGCTGCGCATCATCTCGATGAAGGCCGACGCCTGGCCGTAGCGCGCCATCGCGCCGTCTGGCACCGGGCGCAGGTCTGCCGCCGCTGGCCAGTCGGGCGGCGCCCCCGGGATCTTGCCGCCACGGAACTCCGGCCCGTGACATCCCATGCAGACGTTGGCCACATAGCCACCATAGCGGGCCGTCGGCGCCGGCTCCAACGCCGGCTGCGGCGGCAGGCTGTGGTCGATCTTGGCCGCCGCGTCCTTCACCACGCCCACGCCATACAGCGCGCGCACCAGCCAGGGCATGGTGATCTCCGCGGGTGCCCCCATCCCGGGAGGCAGGCTGCGCAGGTAGCCCACCAGCGCGCCCAGGTCTTCATCGCTCAGCCGGTTGTAGTCCTCGCTGGGCATGATCAGCAGCGGTCGGTGCGAGGGTGCCACGCCATGGCGGATGCTGCGCACCCAGTCGACCGGCTGGTAGGCGGCAATGGCCGGATTGGCGCGCGTCAGGTCCGGCGCGCGCACGCGCAGGCCGCCGGGATCGTCGATCACCTGCTTGCCGCCCCCGCCGGCGCCGTGGCACTCCATGCAACCGCGCGATTCATACAGGTACTGACCATGGGCGATGGCGGCGGCGTCCTCACGGATGGCGACCGGCGCGACCCTGACGTCGAGAATGCGCTGTGCCTTGTGCTCGCCGACCCATGCCGCGGCATAGGCCGCCACGGCCACGACGGCCGCCGTGCCGGCCAGCCCCCATGCCACCGCCCGCAGAACTCGCGCCATTTGCCTTCCCCTGTCCGCCGCACCGGATGCCGCAGCTTGCAGCCGGTGGGCGGGGGGCTGTCGGTGGGAAGGGCCACATAGCGGCGGCCCGTGCCCCGGTCAGGCCAGCCCGGCCGGGGCACGGTCGATAAAGCCGGTCATGCGCGCCAGCCGGCCGTCGGCGGACATCGTGGCAAAGTCGGTGCCGACCACCAGCGCCGGCTCTCCCGCCGGGCCGAGTTCCCAGGTAAAGCGCAGGTGATCGCCGTGGGCATCGACCGGGCTCACGCGGGTAAAGCGGAAGCCGGGGAATTTCGCCTGCACCGCGGCAATCATGGCGTCGATGCCGGCATGCCCGTCGCCGCGCATCAGCGGATCGACATAGCTTGCCGATTCCGTCCACGCCAGCGCGATCAGCTCGCGCCGGCGCGCGGCGTCGGTTTCGTTCCAGGCCGCGAGGTAGCGGTCGGCAAGCGTGGCGGCATCGGCAACCGGGGCGGGCTGGGCTTGGATGGCAGCGGACATGGCATTCTCCTGGTCTTGGGTTGGGAATCCGGCAGGGCCTGGCGTCAGGCCATGGCTGCATGATGGGCGCGGCGCCGCCGCGGCGCGATTACCGGGGAGGTTATCGGCGGGGTTACTGGCGAAGTTACCGGAAATGCTGGCGGCGATGCCGCCCTAAGCAGGAGGCACCGCTTGCAGAACGGCTCAATGCGAGGATTCGTTCAGCTCGACGCGGCGAAGCTGGAAGCCGGTCTTTCGGAATAGCCGCAGCGAGGCGTCGTTCCCAGGGGAAATCCTGGCCCGACAATTGGGCAAGCCTTCGAGAGCCAGCGCCTGGATGGACCGGCGCAGAAGGTACGAACCCAGGCCTTGATGCTGCGTGCCGGGAGCGACCGCTATCAACGCGATAACGGGAGCCTTGTAAAGCGCAAAATCCGTGGCAAGGATCGCCCCAGCCAACTGACCTGAAGGCAATTCCGCAACGAAAGACGCCGTCGACAGAAACGGGCCGTACTGATTGCCTACGATAGACCAGAGCTTGCGCCTCCATATCTCCATCGGCGCGACATCTACCGTGCTTGCAAAGGCGGCGTGAACCAGCGGGACAAGTCGCTCAACGTCACCATCCCTGAGATTCCGAACCGCAAGGCTGCAAGAACCGGGGACCAACCCGGGGCAAGCGCGCTCCCAAAGCAGATCGACATCCTCGCCAGGTATCGGCTCATTCGCACTTGAAGACATGATATTTGCACCGAAGAAGGGAAAGCCCAGGTTGGGTTTCGCTCTGGAATTCTTGCCGCAACAGTAAAGGAATGCCAGCACAGTAACGGATCGCGATGGCCTGGGCCATAGTGAGCACCCGTGCCCGCCCTACCAAAAAATCCCCCAGAACACCAGAGGCAAGATACCCCCCAACCTACCCCCTGTCCCCCCGATCGCAACCCCCCTATCCTCGCTACATTGCCCCTACGCTGGGCGGCAGTCCGTCCGGGCGTTCCGCGGCCGTGCCGCCGGGCGCGCCGGTCAAGCCGCTTCCTTTCCACTCAGACGCACCGCCTTTGCATCGTTCTCGTCCATGACGCTCGACACGGCCCCGCCGAGCCACCAGGCCGCTCCAGGCCCTTCCGCCCCGCAGCGCCGCTGGCTGCCCTTGCTGCTGGCCGGCGCCGGCTTCTTCGTGCTGGCGGCGGCGGCGCTGTGGCTGGCGCGGCTGCCCGGTACTGTCGCGGCGGTGTGGCTGCCCAACGCTTTCGGGCTGGGCCTGCTGCTGCACCGGCCGCGCGCGGAGAGGCCGTGGTTGCTGGCGGGCATGCTGGTCGCGAGCGTGCTGGCCAACTACATGGCCGGCGACAGCGCCGGCACGGCGCTGATGCTGACCGGCGCCAACCTGGCTGAGATCCTATTTGCGCTCGGGCTGCTGGGCCTGCTGGAGCGGCAGGCCTTCGTGGGGCGCCACGGTCCACTGGCCGCGTTCGCGGTGATGCTGGCGGTGGGCGGCATCCTGGCGCCGGCGATCGGCGCCACGGCCGGCGCGGCGGCGATTGCGGCCACCCAGGGCTCCAGCTTCGCCTCGGTCTGGTGGACCTGGTGGCAGGCCGACGCGATCGGCATGGCACTGTTGCTGCCGATGATGCTGTCGATGACGGCGGTACGCGTGCGGGCCGCCTTCGCGCGGCCGTTGCTGGCGCCGCAGGCGGGCGCGCTCGCGCTGTGCCTGGTCATCGGCGCCTTCGCGCAGTGGGAGGGCCACGACCCGTTTGCCGTGATGTCGCTGCCGCTGGTGCTGGTGGCGCTGGCCGGCAATCCGTTTGCCACCGCGCTGCTGACGCTGGTGGCCACGCTCTGCCTGCAGGCGCTGATGCTGCTCACGCACCGCCATGAAGCGGTGCCGCTGTCGGCGGCGGTGATCATGGTGTTCCCGGTCTGCATCGCCTACCTGACCGAACAGAACCGGCATGGCCGCGCCAGCCTGCGCAGCAGCGACAAGCGCTTTCGCCAGGCGATGGAGCATTCGGCCATCGGCATGGCGCTGGTCGACATGGACGGCCGCTGGCACACCGTCAACCGTGCCATCATCGAGCTGCTGGGCTATAGCGCGGCGGAGTTGCGCGAGCTGAGGTACCAGCAGCTGACCCATCCCGACGACCTGACCGGCGACCTGCGCCAGGTCGCCAACCTGCTGTCCGGGAAGATCGAGTCCTACCGCCTGGAAAAGCGCTACCGCCACAAGGACGGCCACTACCGCTGGGTCCTGCTGGCGGTATCGCTGGTGCGTGACGAAGAGACCGGGGAGCCGCAACAATTCATCACGCAGGTCGAAGACATCCACGCGCGCAAGCTGGCGCAGCAAGAGCTGGAACGGCTGTCGCGCCGCATCCAGCTGGCGGTGGAGGCCGGCGGCGTGGGCATCTGGGAGCGGGATCTCACCAGCACCGATGTCACCTGGGATGCGCGCATGCATGCGCTGCACGGCACCGACCCCGCCGGCGGCGCGCCGCTGTCGGAGCAATGGATCGCGCTGCTGCATCCGGAGGATGTCAGCCGCGTCACCAGCGAGATGCGCCGGGCCATCCGGGGCGAGGCGCCGTTTGACACCGAATACCGCATCGTGCGCCCCGGCGGCGAAGTCCGCCACGTGCGCGCCATGGCCATGGTGGCCCGCGCCCCCGACGGCACCGCGCACGCACTGGTTGGCACCAACTGGGACATCACCGAGCAGCGGCGCCTGACCGAGGCGCTGTTCGAGGAGAAGGAACGCCTGCACATCACGCTGCGCTCGATCGGCGATGCGGTGATCTGCACCGACGCGGCCATGCACGTGACCTTCATGAACCCGATCGCCGAACAGCTGACCGGCTGGACCATGGCCAGCGCCACCGGCCTGCCGCTGGAGCGGGTCTTCCGCATCGTCGACGAAGCCAGCGGCGAGCCCATCCCGAGCCCGGTCGAGACCTGCCTGCGCACGATCGCGCCCGCCTACCTGCAGGACGGCGCCGTGCTGCAGAGCCTGACCGGCGAGCGCCACGACGTGCAGGACTCGGCCGCGCCGGTGCTGACCGCGCGCGGCGAGGTGCTGGGCGCGGTGCTGGTGTTCCAGGACATCACCACCGCGCGCGCGCTGCAGCGCGAGCTAGCGCGCTCGGCCATGCACGATGCGCTCACGGGCCTGCCCAACCGCACCTGGTTCGAGAAACGCCTGCGCGAGGCCTGCGACGCGGCGCGGCTGCACGGCCACCGCGCCGCGCTGTGCTTTATCGACCTGGACCGTTTCAAGATCGTCAACGACACCGCCGGCCACGGCGCCGGCGACGTGCTGCTGCGCGAGCTCGGCTACATGATCCGCAACCATGTGCGCCCGGACGATGTGCTGGCGCGCCTGGGCGGCGACGAGTTCGCGCTGCTGCTCAAGGACTGCACCGTGGACCAGGCCGAACAGGTCTGCCAGGGCGTGATCGACGCCATCCGCGGGCGCCGCTTCCCGTGGGAAGGGCGCGTATACGACGTGGGCGCCAGCATCGGCATCGCCGCGATCGACCTGGACGTGCCCCCGGTCAGCGAACTGATGAGCCGCGCCGACGTGGCCTGCTACGCCGCCAAGGCCGCGGGCCGCAGCCGCGTTTCGGTGTACCGCCGCGACGAGAGCGATGCCCGCCGCCACCACCGCGAGCTCGAAGTCGCCGCCGGCATCCACTCGGCGCTGGAAGCCAACCGCTTCCGCCTGTTCGCGCAGGAAATCCGCGCCTTGCAGCCGGAAGCCGACGAAGACGGCGACGCCCGCCACATCGAGATCCTGGTGCGCATGGTCGACGAGCACGGCGAACTGATCATGCCTGGCGCCTTCATTCCCGCCGCCGAGCGTTACGACCTGATGGGCCATGTCGACCGCTGGGTGATCCGCAACGTGCTGCGCGGCTACGGCGATCGCCTGGGCGCCGTGACGGGGCTGTCGGTATCGATCAACCTGTCGGCCAATTCGCTCGGCGAGCCCTTCCTGCTGCCCTTCCTGCATGCCGAACTGGAGGCCAGCGCCCTGCCCGCCAGCCGCATCCGGCTGGAGATCACCGAGACCGCGCTGATCAACAACATGGCCGCGGCCAACCGGCTGGTGGCGGAGATGCGGCGTGCCGGCTGCACCGTGTCGCTGGACGACTTCGGCTCGGGCCTGTCGTCGTTTGCCTACCTGAAGCAGTTCCCGGTGGACTTCCTGAAGATCGACGGCAGCTTTATCCGGCAACTGGCCGACAACGCGGTCGACCGCGAGATCGTCAGTTCGATCAACGACATCGGGCACCGGCTGGGCGTGCGCACGGTGGCGGAATGGGTGGAGGACGAACGCACCCTCGATGCGCTGCGCGCGATCGGCGTGGACTATGCGCAGGGGTATGTGATCGGCCGGCCGGTGGCGCTGGACGTGTTCCTGGCCGGATGCCAGCAGCGGGACACGCAGGCATCCTAGGGCTTCACCGGCCGGGGCGCAGGACCATGTCAATCCAGTGCCCGTGGCGATGCCAGCGGGCCGCCCCATCATCGCACGCCGTCCTGGTTGTGCCTGAAACGCCGCATTGAATCTCATCCTTCTTTACGGGAATACCCCGATTTATGCGAAGTTGTATATACAGGACTATACATACCTATGCATCGCTCGGAAAAGCGAGCGTTCCAGACCAGCCCGACCGAAGGAGTTCCCGTGACCAAGACCACCCCCAACGCGCCCGCCACGCGTTTCCGCGATATCGAAATCCGCGCCCCCCGCGGCAACAAGCTCACGGCCAGGAGCTGGCTCACGGAAGCCCCGCTGCGCATGCTGATGAACAACCTCGACCCCGAGGTGGCGGAGAACCCGAAGGAACTGGTGGTCTATGGCGGTATCGGCCGCGCCGCGCGCAACTGGGAATGCTATGACCGCATCGTCGAGGCCCTGACCCGCCTGGAAGACGACCAGACCCTGCTGGTCCAGTCCGGCAAGCCGGTCGGCGTGTTCCGCACCCATCGCGACGCGCCGCGCGTGCTGATCGCCAACTCCAACCTGGTGCCGCACTGGGCCAACTGGGAGCACTTCAACGAGCTCGACGCCAGGGGCCTGGCCATGTACGGCCAGATGACCGCCGGCAGCTGGATCTACATCGGCAGCCAGGGCATCGTGCAGGGCACCTACGAGACCTTCGTCGAAGCCGGCCGCCAGCACTACGGCGGCGACCTGAAGGGCCGCTGGGTGCTGACCGCCGGCCTGGGCGGCATGGGCGGCGCGCAGCCGCTGGCCGCCACGCTGGCCGGCGCCTGCTCGCTGAACATCGAATGCCAGCAGAGCCGCATCGACTTCCGCCTGAAGACCCGCTATGTCGACGAGCAGGCCACCGACCTGGATGACGCGCTGGCCCGCATCGACCGCTATGCCTCGCAGGGCAAGGCGATCTCGATCGCGCTGTGCGCCAACGCCGCCGAGGTGCTGCCCGAACTGGTGCGCCGCGGCGTGCGCCCGGACATGGTCACCGACCAGACCAGCGCGCATGACCCGCTCAACGGCTACCTGCCGGCGGGCTGGAGCTGGGACGAATACCGCGAGCGCGCGCAGCGCGAGCCGGCTGCCGTGGTCAAGGCCGCCAAGGCGTCGATGGCCGCACATGTGCGCGCCATGCTGGCGTTCCAACAGATGGGCGTGCCCACCTTCGACTATGGCAACAACATCCGCCAGATGGCCAAGGAAGAAGGCGTGGCGAACGCCTTCGACTTCCCGGGCTTCGTGCCGGCCTATATCCGCCCGCTGTTCTGCCGCGGCATCGGGCCGTTCCGCTGGGCCGCGCTGTCGGGCGACCCGCAGGACATCTACAAGACCGACGCCAAGGTCAAGGAGCTGATCCCGGATGACGAGCACCTGCACCGCTGGCTCGACATGGCACGCGAGCGCATCAGCTTCCAGGGCCTGCCGGCGCGGATCTGCTGGGTGGGCCTGGGCCTGCGCGCCAGGCTGGGCCTGGCCTTCAACGAGATGGTGCGCAGCGGCGAGCTGTCGGCACCGGTCGTGATCGGACGCGACCACCTGGACTCGGGCTCGGTTGCCAGCCCCAACCGCGAGACCGAAGCCATGCAGGACGGCTCCGACGCCGTGTCCGACTGGCCGCTGCTGAACGCGCTGCTCAACACCGCCAGCGGCGCCACCTGGGTGTCGCTGCACCACGGCGGCGGCGTGGGCATGGGCTTCTCGCAGCATTCGGGTGTGGTGATCGTTTGCGACGGCACCGATGAGGCTGCCGCCCGCATCGCCCGCGTGCTGCACAACGACCCCGCCACCGGCGTGATGCGCCATGCCGACGCCGGCTACCAGATCGCCGTCGACTGCGCGCGCGAACAAGGGCTGGACCTGCCGATGCTGAACCGCGCATCGCACGACTGACACCGCGGCCAGCAAGAGCCGTTCCGCCGCCGGGCCGCCACGTGTGCCCCGGCCGGCGCCTTTTCGTTCTACGGAGACACCCATGTCCATCGACACCACCGCCGGCGCTGCGGTCGCGGCGCCGCAGGCGCAGCTGTCACGCACGCGCGCCATTGCCGCCATCACCATCGGCAACGGCCTGGAGTTCTACGATTTCGTCGTCTACAGCTTCTTTGCCACGCTGATCGGCCGGCTCTACTTCCCGGTCGACAACCCAACCGGGCAACTGCTGATGTCGTTCGCCACCTTTGGCGTCGGCTTCCTGATGCGCCCGCTGGGCGGCCTGCTGATCGGCATGTACGCCGACCGCGCCGGGCGCAAGCCCGCGGTGGCGCTGACGCTGTGGCTGATGGGGCTGAGCTCGCTGATCTTTGTGGTGACGCCGCCGTACGCGCAGATCGGCATTTTCGCGCCGGTGATGGTGGTGCTGGCGCGGCTGGTACAGGGCTTTGCCATCGGCGGCGAGATGGGCGCATCGACCGCGCTGCTGCTGGAATACGCCGATGACCGCTCGCGCGCCTTCTATACCGCCTGGCAGCCGTTCAGCCAGGGCCTGGCGGCGCTGCTGGGCGCGATCACCGGGCTGGTGCTGAGCAACATGCTGGCGCCGGCCGCGCTGGAAGCCTGGGGCTGGCGCCTCGCCTTCCTGATCGGCATCCTGGTGATCCCGGTCGGCCTGGTGATCCGCCGCCGGCTGGAAGAGACCGCCGCGCCCGCGCACCACGGCGAGCACGCGGCGCAATGGCCGCTGCTGCGCCGCCATGGCCGCGAGGTGATCGCCTGCATCCTGCTGATGATCGGCCTGGCTTCGTCCACCTATATCGTCGTGTACTACCTCAGCAACTACGCGGTCAGCGTGCTGAAGATGCCGCTGTCGCTGGGCATCTGGGCGGCGTGCGTGGCGGCGCTGGTGCAGGTGGCGCTGTCGCCGTTCGCGGGCTGGCTGGCTGACCGCATCGGCCGCAAGACCGTGGTGCTGTGGTCGCGCGTGGCGCTGCTGGCGATGGTCTACCCGGCCTTCGTGCTGATCAACGCCGAGCCGTCGCTGGCGCGCCTGCTGGTGGTGGTGGGCTGCCTGTCGGTGCCGATGTCGATGACCGCGCCGGCCTCGATGGTGCTGGTCAGCGAAGTGCTGCCGCAGCGGCTGCGCGCCACCGGGCTGTCGATCGCGTATTGCGTGGCGATCGCGATCTTCGGCGGCTTTGCGCAATATTTTTCGACCCGGCTGATCCAGATCACCGGCGACGTCAACGCGCCCGCGCTGTATGTGATCGGCTGCGGCCTGGTGTCGCTGGTCGGCCTGGCGATGGTGCCGGAAACGCTGGGACGGCGGCTGAAATAAGCGCAGTCATGAGGAGAGGGCCTGCCGCCAGCGCCCCTTAAAACCGCGGGTTAACACCTACAAAGCCGTTCGGGTTTCCGAACGGCTTTGTCGCTTGCGGGTCCGGATTCCCGAATCGCGCGCCGGGATCACATCTTTTTCCCCTTTGTATTCAATAGCTTGCACAACGCCAGCAACTCCTTCGGGCTGGCACGGCGCGTGCAATATAGGCCGCCGCTCACAGCGCCAGACAGGTACGCCGGCACGCCCCCAGCGTCCCGGCCGATGCCAAAAAACAAAGGAGGACACACATGACCGACCCCGCCTTGCCCACCCCCTTCGCCACCGCGGCGCCCCCCCGGCACCTGTTGCCGCGCTGAACCAAGACACGGCCGGCCCGGCGCCCCGACATCGCCGCCCAGCCTTCCTGCAATACACAGTCGCCCGTCCCTGCCACAGGAAACGGACGCACAGGCCTGATCCATGAAACTGAATCGACTGCCCACCCTGATCTTCATTGCGATGCTGCTCGGCGTGCTGGTCGGCACCGCCGCCCACAACCTGGCGCCGGACGCCGCCACCGCCAAATCGATTGCGGACCACCTGTCCATCCTGACCGACGTGTTCCTGCGCATGATCAAGATGATCATCGGGCCGCTGGTGTTCGCCACGCTGGTGGCCGGCATCGCCAGCATGGGCGATGGCCGCGCCGTGGGCCGCATCGGCATGAAGGCGATGATGTGGTTCGTCGGCGCCTCGATCACCTCGCTGCTGCTGGGCCTGCTGATGGCCAACCTGCTGCATCCCGGCCACGGCATGAACCTGCCGCTGCCGCCGGCTGACGCCGCCTCGAACCTGAAGACCGGCTCGCTGAACCTGCGCGACTTCATCGCCCACATGTTCCCCAAGAGCTTCGTCGAGGCGATGGCGACCAACGAGATCCTGCAGATCGTGGTGTTCTCGCTGTTCTTCGGCTTTGCCCTGGGCACGCTCAAGGACGGCGTCGGCAAGCCGGTGCTGCAAGGCATTGAAGGCCTGGGCCAGGTGATGCTGAAAGTCACCAACTACGTGATGGCGTTTGCGCCGGTGGGCGTGTTCGGCGCGATCTCGGCGGTGATCACCGCGCAGGGCCTGGGCGTGCTGGTGGTCTACGCCAAGCTGCTGGGCAGCCTGTACCTGGCGCTGGCGCTGCTGTGGGTGGCGCTGATCGCCGGCGGCTACTTCTTCCTGGGCCGCGACGTGTTCCGCCTGCTCAAGCTGATGCGCGCGCCGCTGATGATCGGCTTCGCCACCGCCAGCAGCGAATCGGCCTATCCGAAGGTGATCGACCAGCTGACCCACTTCGGCGTCAAGGAGCGCATCACCAACTTCGTGCTGCCGCTGGGCTATTCGTTCAACCTGGACGGCTCGATCATGTACACCTCGTTTGCCGCGCTGTTCGTGGCGCAGGTGTATGGCATCCAGCTGTCGCTGTCCCAGCAGATCACCATGCTGCTGGTCCTGCTTGTCACCAGCAAGGGCATCGCCGGCGTGCCGCGCGCCTCGCTGGTGGTGGTCGCCGCCGTGCTGCCGATGTTCGGCCTGCCGGAGGCCGGCATCCTGCTGGTGCTGGGCATCGACCACGTACTCGACATGGGTCGCACCGTGACCAATGTGCTCGGCAATGCCATTGCCACCGCCGTCGTCGCCAAAAGCGAAGGCGCCATCGGCGCGCCGGTACCGTCCGAGGAGGATGAACCCGCCGCGGATACCACCACCGGCCTGGCACCTGCCCAGGTCCTGGCGGGCAAGTAATACCTTCTGCCAGGCGTGCCAGGGCCCGGTTGCCGATACGGCAACCGGGCCTTTTTGCATTCTGGCGAGGCGCTGCCTCCCCGGTGTGGTAAAAGTAGGCACCCGCGCCGGCCCCCTGCCCTTTTTGCCCGCGCGGCGGCTTTGCCACCTGCCTCACCCAACACCTGATGACCGGCCCGCTACACCCTCCCGGCGATACCGCCCGCGCCACCGCACCTGCGTCCCCCGCACCCGCCGGATCGCGGCTGCCCCACGGCCTGCGCGGCGCGGCGCCGCTGCTCGCGCTGCTGGCCCTGGCCGTGCTGGTGGCCCTGGCGGGCTCGCTCGGCTACCGCTACAGCTACGACGTCGCGCTGGCCCGCCAGGCCGAGCGCGGCCAGGTGCAGTTGCGGCTGTACGCCCAGGCCCTGGAAAGCGAGCTGGCCCACTACGACTACGTGCCCGGCCTGCTGTCGCTGGACGAGCGCATCGCCGCCCTGCTGCTGCGCCCGGACGACGCGGCCCGCGCGGCGCGCGCCAACGACTACCTGAGCGCCCTCAACACCCGCGCCGGCACGCGCGTGGTCTATGTGCTCGATGCGCATGGCAAGGTGCTGGCCACCAGCAACTGGCAGCGCCCGGACAGCTACCTGGGCGAAGACCTGAGCTTCCGCCCGTACTTCCGTTCCGCCATGGACGGCCAGCTGGGCCGCTTCTACGGCGTGGGCACCACCCGCAGCGAGTCCGGCTACTACCTGTCCGCGCCGCTGGGCGAGCGTGACAACCCGGTGGGCGTGGCGGTGGTCAAGATCGGCCTGGAGCCACTGGAAAACCGCTGGCAGGGCGCCGACAGCCAGATGCTGCTGACCGACGAGAACGGCGTCGTGATCCTGGCCTCGGACCCGTCATGGAAGCTGGCCGCGCTGCGCCCGCTGTCGGCCGAGGCGCGCGACCGGTTCATGCGCAGCCTGCAATACAACCGCTCCCCGCTGCCGCAACTGCCGCTCACCACCGTGCGCACGCTCGGCGCCGGCAACGCCAACAGCGACGAGCTGGTGCGCCTGCGCCTCGGCCCGCCGATGCTGGCCCAGCACGCCGCCTTGCCCGGCACCGACTGGCAACTGACGCTGCTGACCAATACCTCGCAGGCACGCGTCGCCGCGCTCAATACGGCGGCGCTGGCCGGCGTGCTGACCGCCTTCGTGCTGCTGCTGGGCGCCGCGTGGAACGTGCGCCGGCGCATTATCAATGAGCGCCTGGCGGCACGCGCCGCGCTGGAGGCGGCCAACAGCGAGCTGGAGCGCAAGGTGGCCGAGCGCACCGCCGACCTGTCGACCTCCAACCAGCGCCTGCAGGCCGAGGTCGCCGAACGCGTGCGCGCCGAAACCGTGCTGCGCCAGGCCCAGGACGGGCTGCTGCAGGCAGGCAAGCTGGCTGCCGTCGGGCAGATGTCGACCGGCATCGCGCATGAGCTGAACCAACCCCTGGCCGCGCTGCGCACCATCTCCGGCAATACCAGCAAGTTCCTCGAGCGCGCCGACTACGCCACGGTGCGCGCCAACCTCGACACCATCATCGGGCTGGTCGAGCGCATGGGCCGCATCACCGGCGCGCTCAAGTCATTTGCGCGCAAGTCCGGCAACGGCAGGCGCCGGGCCAGGCTGACCGAGGCGGTGGACAACGCCTTGTTCCTGCTGCAGACCCGCGTTGACGCGGTGCAGCCGGCGCTGCAGCGCGATGTCGATCCGACACTGGCGGTGCTGTGCGACCCCAACCGGCTGGAACAGGTGCTGGTCAACCTGCTTGGCAATGCGCTCGACGCCGTGGCCGGCAAGGCCAGGCCGCCCGGACCGCGTATTGCGCTGCATGCGCACCTGGCAGGCGGCATGGTCCACCTGACCGTGCGCGACAACGGCGCCGGACTGTCCGAGGAAGCCTTCGCGCGGCTGTTCGAACCCTTCTTCACCACCAAGCCCGCCGGACAGGGGCTGGGGCTCGGGCTAACGCTGTCGGCCGGCATTCTCAACGAGAACGGTGGCAGCCTGTCCGCCGCCAACCACCCGGACGGCGGCGCCTGCTTCACGCTGGTGCTGCCGCTGGCGCCGTACGACGCCAACCCGCAGGATGCAGAGCATGCCGGCTGACCTGACCGTACTGATCGTCGAGGACGATGCCGATGTGCGCCTGGGCTGCGAACAGGCGCTGCGCCTGGAAGGCATCGCCACGCGCGGCGTGGGCAGCGCCGAGGCCGCGCTGCGCGAGGTTGGAGCGGGCTATGCCGGCGTGGTGGTCAGCGACATCCGCCTGCCCGGTCAGGACGGCATGGCACTGCTCACGCAACTGCGCGCGCGCGACCCCGCCCTGCCGGTCATCATGATCACCGGCCACGGCGACGTGGGGCTGGCCGTGCAGGCCATGAAGCAAGGCGCCTACGACTTCCTGGAAAAGCCGTTCTCGCCCGAGCAGCTGGTGGACGCCACCCGCCGTGCGCTGGAGCAGCGCCGGCTGGCGCTGGAAGTGTCAGAACTGCGAGAACGGCTGGCGGGCCGCCAGAAGCTCGAAACCCGCCTGATCGGCCATTCGCCCGCGGTCGAACGGCTGCGGCGCCTGATTGCCGACCTTGCCGGCACCGACGCCAACGTGCTGATCCACGGCGAGACCGGCACCGGCAAGGAACTGGTCGCGCGCTGCCTGCACGAA
The DNA here is from genome assembly GCF_055385985.1 of Cupriavidus sp. LA-1. NCBI lineage: Bacteria > Pseudomonadati > Pseudomonadota > Betaproteobacteria > Burkholderiales > Burkholderiaceae > Cupriavidus > Cupriavidus sp. LA-1. The sequence continues at coordinate 3,167,934 of NZ_AP031387.1, forward strand.
GCCAGCCAGCGCCATGCGCGCAACTTTGTCGCCATCAACTGCGGCGGCCTGCCCGAGCAGCTGTTCGAGAGCGAGATCTTCGGCCACGAGGCCGGCTCCTTCACCGGTGCCGCGCGCCGCCGCATCGGCAAGATCGAACACGCCGAAGGCGGCACGCTGTTTCTCGATGAAATCGAGAGCATGCCGATGCCGCTGCAGATCAAGCTGCTGCGGGTGCTGCAGGAACGCGTGGTGGAACGGCTCGGCTCCAACCAGCCGGTGCCGGTCAACACGCGCGTGGTGGCTGCCACCAAGGCGGACCTGCGCACGCTGTCCGATGCCGGCCAGTTCCGCGCCGACCTGTACTACCGCCTGAACGTGATCACGCTGGAACTGCCGTCGCTGCGCGAGCGTCGCGAGGACGTGCCGGCATTGTTCGAGCATTTCGTCGCGCAGGCGGCGCTGCGCTTCGGGCGCGATGCGGTGCCCGCGACGCCGGCGGAACTGGCCGGGCTGGTGGCCTACCCGTGGCCGGGCAATGTGCGCGAGCTGCGCAACCTGGCCGAGCGCCACGTGCTGGGGCTGGGCTGCAACCCGGGCCATGGAGCCGCTGCCCCGGAGGCCATGCCGCTCGCACAGGCCGTCGAGCAGTTCGAGCGCGCGCTGATTGCCGACGCCATGCGCCGCCACGACGGCAACCTGAGCCGCGCCAGCGAAGCCCTGGGCGTGGCCAAGACCACGCTGTTCGACAAGGTGCGCAAGTACGGGCTGTGAAAATGGGCCGTCATGCGCCCCCTGAAAGGTAATCGTAAGGTGAGGGCCGCCGCTCGCCGAGCGATCTGTCACACCGTGACAGGACTTTGAAACACCCGCTGAATTCAGCACGCGCTACAGACTTCGCATCGAACGCGGGGAACCACGCCGGCACAAAGATTGTCTGCGTTACTGCTTCTGTGTCATCAGAACGCACGCAATGTGCGTTAAGAAACAAAAGCGCGACGGAATTATGTTTTTCCCTACAGATACTTTGTCGTTTGCGGCATATTATTGGCTTCCAGCAAATCCGGCATTGAAGACATCCAATACATGCGGAGACGCCAAGGTCTGCTGGAAATGAAGAAAAAACCAAAAAAATCACAAAAAGCAGTTTGGCCGGCGGGGGACCGGGCCGGCACATTGGGTCAGTCAACTATTGGCAGTGACAACCGCGCGGCGCAAGTGCCAGGAGCCGCGCGCGCCGTTCAGGCGCGGCTGCCTTCAGGACTACGGGTGATGGGATGAAACTGGATCCGGCACTGGCTGAAAAGCCTTACTACAGCACGCGTACAGCGGCAAAACTGCTTAACGTCTCCCTGGGCACCGTCCAGAAGATGGTCGAGCGCGGCGAACTTGGCGCCTGGAAGACCAACGGCGGCCATCGGCGCATCCACAAGGAAACCGTGCATCGCCTGCTGGCGACGCGCATCGGGCCGGAGTCGGCGTCGCCGCACGGCCTGGACCTGGTGGTGTTCCACCCCAACCACCAGGAGGCGCAGCGCATCCATGGCCAGCTCGGCAAGTGGGGGCTGCCGCTCAAGAGCGTGGTGGTCGACGATGTGCTGGACACCGTCATCACCTCGGTGAGCGCGCATCCGCGCGTGGTGCTGTACTACGTCGATGAACTCAACGACGCCGAGTCGGCCACCATTGAAAAACTTCAGAACTTCTTTGCCAGCCAGCACGTGATCTTTGCCGTGATCACCAACCGCCAGGCCTATGAAGGCGTGGCCGACGCGCTGCAGCACTGGGGCATCATGGTGTTCCTGAAGACGCCGTCGCTGGAAGAGGTCAAGGGCTTCCTGCGTGCGCAGCTGATGATGGGGCGCGCTTCCTGAGGCCACCGGCCTCAGGCCACAGCCTCCTGCCGGGGCGTTGCCCGCCCCGTTTCGTTGCCCCCCGCCTGCGCCAGCATCCAGCCGTACAGATTGCGCGGGTCGGGCGGCATCGCCACCAGGTCCACGGCCCTGCCCGCCCGGTGCGCCTGCGCCGCGGCGTAGAGCCAACGCAGCGCGGCGTAGTCTTCCAGCGCAAACCCCACTGAATCGAACACGGTCACCTCGTCCGCTGCGGCGCGGCCGGGCGCGTGGCCGGCCAGCACCTGCCACAGCTCGGTCACCGGCGCGTCGGCCGGCAACTGCTGGATCTCGCCCTCGATACGCGTCTGCGGTTCGTACTCCACCACGATGCGCGCACGCCGCAGGATATCCGCATGCAGCTCGGTCTTGCCGGGGCAGTCGCCGCCGACCGCGTTCAGGTGCATGCCGGGCTGCACCATCGCCGGCGTCAGGATGGTGGCGCGGGTCTTGTCGGCCGTGACCGTGGAGACGATGTCGGCCCCGGCCAGCGCGGCCTCGACCGAACCGGCGCGGCGGATCGACAGGCCAGGCACGCCGGCAAGGTTGCGCATCAGCCGTGCCGTGGCAGCCGGGTCGATGTCATAGGCGGCGATCTCGCGCACCCCCAGCATTGCGTGGAAGGCCAGCACCTGGAACTCGGCCTGCGCGCCGTTGCCGATCAGCGCCATGGTCGCCGCGCCGGGCCGCGCCATGGCGCGCGCCGCCAGCGCCGAGGTGGCCGCGGTGCGCAGCGCGGTGGCCAGCGTCAGGTCGGCCAGCATCAGCGGGAAGCCGGTTTCCACCTCGGCCACCATGCCGCAGGCCATCACCGTGGGCATGCCGTGCTGCGCATTGCGCGGATGGCCGTTGACGTACTTGAACGCATACTGGCTGCCGTCGCTGACCGGCATCAGCTCGATCACGCCGCGCGCGGAATGGCTTGCCAGCCGCGCAGACTTGTCGAAATCGTCCCAGTGCAGGAATGCCTCCCGGACCTGCCCGGCCAGCTCGACGATGGCGGCCTGCGGGCCGATTGCGGCCACCAGCCGGGCAACATCCGTCGCATCGAGAAACAACGTTCTGGCGGTGTTCTTCATACTCCCTCCCTGATGGCCTGCTCAGGCCGCCGCCGCGGCCACGCCACGCCCGCTGCTGCGGTCCAGGCGCAAGGTCATGCAATAGGCGCCGCCGCCGGACAGCATGAACGGCGACAGGTCGACTTCATGCAGCTGGTAGCCGCGGCGCCCCAGTTCGGTGCGCAGGTGCGGGGTAGTGCGGGTCATCACCACCTGGTCGTCGAGATTGACGGCGTTGACGCTGAAGTGGCGCAGGTCATCGGCACTGGCCTCGATGCGCAGCCGCGCCGGCACGCGCGCGCGCAACTCGCGCAACGCCGCTTCGCTGAAGGCCGGCGGGTAGTACAGCACCTCGCCGCCGGACAGCGGGCAGAAGCACACGTCGAGGTGGTAGCTCTGCTCGGTGGCCAGCTCCAGCGCCACCACGTCCTTGCCGAAGTAGTCCGACACCGCCACCGCCGCCTCATGCGAGGAGCGCGGACCAAACCCGGCCCAGAAGTGGCCGCGGCCCGCATCCCAGATGCAGTCGCCCGCGCCTTCCTGGTAGCAGCCTTCGGGCAGCAGCGCGACTTCGTCGAGCATGCCGCGCTCGCGCAGCTTGCCGAAGATGTCGGCAAACGGCGCTTCCTCGCCGCGGCGCTGCGGGTAGCGGAAGCGCGCCAGCAGCGCGCGGCCGTCGAGCACCACGGCGGCATTGGCCGGGAACACCATATCGGGCAGCCCCGGTGCGCCGGGCGCCACCTCCACCGCAAAGCCGGCGCGGCCCAGCGCCTCGCGCAGCGCGTCGAACGACTGCATCGCGCTGCGATGCATGCCGTGCGGGTCGCGCGCCCAGGCGGCCGGGTCCATCCACGGATTGATGCTGTACGACACGTCGTAGAAAGTCGGCTCGACAAGCAGGATCGTGGGGGTCTGGATCACGGCGGCTCCTTTTTCAGATGGCAGGGGGTTGAAATGGCATTCGGGGAAATCAATCGGTCGATTGAATTCTCGGGCAAGCGTGCGTTAGCCAATAGCCAGCAATTTGCGCAATTTGCGCCTACCATTATTCAAAACGCCAGATTGCGCTGGCGTTTTGCCAAACCACCGCTCCGGCCCCCATGGATGCCACCGACCAGCAGCTGATTTCCCTCCTGCGCGACAACGCGCGCACCCCGGTCACGGCGCTGGCGCAGGCGCTGCGCGTGTCGCGCGCGACCGTGCAGAACCGCATCGACAAACTGGAACAGGAGGGCGTGATCGTCGGCTACACGGTGCGCCTGCGGCCCGAGGCCGAGGCCCACCGCATCCGCGCCTGGATGACGATTGCCGTGGAAGGCAACAAGGCCCGCACCGTGCTGCAGGCCCTGCGCGGCGAGCCCAACGTGCAGGCGCTGCATACCACCAATGGCCGCTGGGACATCATTGCCGAGCTGCGCGCCGAGACGCTGGAGGCGTTCGACCGTGCGCTCGACCGGATCCGGCTGATCGACGGCATCAGCGCCACCGAGACCAGCATCCTGCTGTCGACCTACAAGTAAGGCGCCGCAAGCCTGCGCTCAGGCCGCGGCGCGGCCGCGCAGGCGCTCGCGCCGCGATTCCTCGTGGAACACGCTGCCGCTGGGACGCAGCAGGTCGCGCAACGACAGGATGCCGGCCAGGCGCATGGTCTCCGCGCTTTCCACCACCGGCAGGCGCGCCACACTCAGCGCCGCCATGCTGCCGGCGGCGGCACGCGCGGTCTGGCCGGGCAGCAGCACATGCGCCGGCGCACTGAGCAGGTCGCGGCAGCGCATGCCGGGCGGCATTTCACCGGCGGCCAGGCCACGGATGGCGGCACGCTCCAGCATGCCCAGCACGCGCCCGTCCGCCACCACGGGGTAGGCGCGATGGGCCGCGTGTTCGCCAAAGTAGCGCGCCATCGCCTCGGCCACCGGCAGGTCGGCGTCGATGGCGACCACGTCGCGCGTCATCAGTTCTTCCACATGGGCGCGCTCGAGCGGGTCCACGCCATATTCGCGATAGATATGCAGGCCGCGCCGGGCGATCTTCTCGGTCATGATCGACCGCTTCATGGCCAGCACCGAGAAACCATAGGCCACCGCGGTGGTCAACAGCAGCGGCAGCAGCGCCTGCGAGTCATGCGTGAGCCCGAAGGCGAACACGATCGCCGTCAGCGGCGCGCCCAGCACGCTGCCCAGCACCCCGGCCATGCACACCAGCGCCCACAACTGCGGCGAGCCGCCCGGCAGCCACGGCGCCAGCACCACGCCCAGTCCCGCGCCCAGCATCAGCAGCGGCGCCAGCACGCCGCCCGAGGTGCCCGAGCCCAGCGCCGCGATCCAGATCACCGCCTTGACCGCGAGCAGCGCCAGCGCGATCTCGATGGCGATGCGGTTGTTCAGCAGGTCGCCGATCACGTCATAGCCCACGCCCAGCGCGCGCGGCTCGAAATAACCGCCGATGCCGACCACCAGCCCGCCCAGCGCCGGCCACCACATCCAGTGCAGCGGCAGGCGCGAGAACGCGTCTTCGGTGCGATACAGCGCCAGCGTCAGCCCCGCGCCCAGCACGCCGCACAGCAGACCGGCCAGCACGCAGGACAGCAGCGCCGGCGTGCCCGCCGCGGCGGTCTGCAGCGGAAACAGCGGCGCGGCCTCGAAGAACAGCGGCCGCAGGAAGCCCGCCACCGCGCACGCCAGCGCCACCGGCAACAGGCTGCGCGGGCGCAGTTCGAATAGCAGCAGCTCGACCGCCAGCAGCACCGCCGCCACCGGGGTGCCGAAGATCGCGGTCATGCCCGCGCACGCGCCCGCCACCAGCAGCGCCTTGCGCTCGCCCGCGGTCAGGTGCAGGTACTGCGCCAGCAGCGACGCCAGCGAGCCCCCGGTCATGATGATCGGCCCCTCCGCGCCGAACGGCCCGCCGCTGCCGATCACGATGCCGGACGACAGCGGCTTGAGCACCGCCACCCGCGGCGACATCTTGCTCTTGCCGAACAGCACCGCCTCGATCGCCTCGGGAATGCCATGGCCGCGGATCTTGTCGCTGCCATAGCGCGCCATCAGGCCGACGATCAGGCCACCGATGACCGGCACCGCGATCACCCACGCACCCAGCGCGTGGTTGGCCGGCGAGCGCTGAGCCAGCGACAGCGTCTGGTAGAAAAACAGGTTGGTGAAGAACCGGATCAGGTTCACCAGCACATCCGCCGCCACGGTGCTGACGGCACCGATGCCCAGCGCGATCACGGACAGCATCAGCAGGCGGCGGTTGACGGCATAGTCGCGTTTCTCGACCGGCATGACAGACGACATTGGGAGCTCCTTGCGCTTGTGTTCTCTTGTGCGGTGCGGCATGCCCCACGCTTGGGATGCACTGCACCAAAGGCGGCCAAATATATCACTCCGTGATATATTACGCGCACCATTCCAACGCGCTCCCCGTCACAAGAATGCCCACCGCCCCCGCCGTCTCCGCCCTGGCGCAAAATGCCCGTGCATGGCTGCGCACATTCATTCCGCTGCCCGTTCCCGCCAGCCGCAAGGAGCGCTTCAAGAGTTGCCTGGGCGCCCTGCTGGGCCTGCTCTGCACTGAGTGGATCAGCCACCAGACCCTGGGTGGCTTCAATCCCTGGTTTGTCGCGCCGATGGGCGCCTCCGCGGTACTGCTGTTCGCGGTGCCGTCCTCGCCGCTGGCACAGCCGTGGTCGATCATCGGCGGCAACCTGATCGCCTCGGTCATCGGCGTGGCGTGCGCGCGCTGGATCCCCGACCCCGGCCTGGCGGCAGCCGTCGCCGTGGCCATCGCCATCGCCCTGATGTTCCAGTTCCACTGCGTGCACCCGCCCAGCGGCGCCGTGGCCATCACCGCCGTATTCGGCGGGCCGGCGGTCAGTGCACTGGGCTTCGGCTTCGTTGCCGTGCCGGTGCTGTTCAACTCGATGCTGCTGCTGCTGATGGCGCTCGCCTTCAACAACCTGTCGCGGCGGCGCTACCCGCACCGCCCGCCCGAGTCCGCAGCGCAGCATGGTACGAAAGACGTGCCGCCATCCCAGCGCCTGGGCGTCACCCGCGCCGACCTCGACGAAGCGCTGAAGGTGCGCGGCGAATTCCTCGATATCGAGGAAGACGATCTCGAGCAGATTCTGGTGGCAGCGCAGTTGCGTGCTTACCGGCGCCACTTCGGAAACGTGCTGTGCGGCGAGATCATGTCGCGCGACGTGATCACGGTCACGCCGGACCAGCCCGCGCATGAAGCCGGGCACCTGTTGTCCCAGCACCGCATCAAGGCCCTGCCGGTCGTGGACGCCACCCGGAAGCTGGTGGGCATCATTACCCAGAGCGACTTTTTCGCGGCGCAGCGCGATACCGGCGCGCGCCGCCTGGCAGGGACCGTGCGCAACCTGATGACGCGTGCCGTCGTCACCGCCCGTCCCGAGCAGCCGATGGTGGAACTGGCGCAGGCATTCTCCGATGGCGGGCTGCACCATGCGCCGGTGATCGACGACCAGCGGCGGGTGGTGGGGATGGTGACGCAATCCGATCTTGTTGCTGCGCTGCTTAAGAGTGGGGTGATGGCGGTGGTTGATTGAGTTTTGGTTTTGGGGGCATGTGATTGGGGTGTCGTTCTTGGCTAGCGTGGCTGTTTCGCCGGCGTGGCCGGAGGGGGCCCTGCTCGTTGGGTTGCTTGGGTGTGTCGGTGGTCGGGTTCGATGTTGTCGTAGGTTTTGCCGCCTGGTTCCGCCCTGCTGGGCGGGTCACTTTTGTCCGAGCGACAAAAGATGGAATGAACGCGCCCCGGCCTCGATGGCGCGGGTAGGCTCGCGATTCGAGAGGAACTCCAGCAGCTTGGGCCGGCTGAAGCGGCGGTTGGAACACTTGCCCGAAGGCTCGACCCAATAGAGCTGGAAGACAGTCTTTGCAATGTCCAGGCCGTAAGTCGTAGTATTCATCTCGGGTCCCTCCATCCTCGCGTGGTTGGTCACACTCCCACTCTGGCACATCGATGCCGTTTCGTGATGGGGGACCCGCCTACCCTGTCACGTTTCCCCGGATGCACAGCTGAACTACCGGCGCCTTTGATCGGAGGGCCGGGGCGCGTTCATTCCATCTTTTTGTCGCTCGGACAAAAAGTGACCCGCCCAGCAGGGCGGAACCAGGCGCCAAAACCTACGACAACATCGACCCCGACCGACATAACCAGGGTTTCACATCCCCCCCACCCCACGTAAGCTATATTTACGCCGTTCCCGTCACCCCGGCGGTGTCCAAGGGAGAGCCAACCATGAGTTCCGGCCAGTTAATTGAAAAAATCGCAGCCGTCTTCGCACTGATCGTGCTGATCGGCGGCTCGCTGCTGGTACTGGCACCGTTCACCACCGCACTGCTGTGGGGCGCGATCCTGGCATTCAGCTCCTGGTACCCCTACACCGTGCTGTCGCGCTGGCTCGGCAACCGCCGCGGGCTGGCTGCCCTGATCTGCGTGCTGCTGGCCACGGTGGTCGTGCTCGGTCCGTTCGTCTATGCCGGCGCGAGCTTCTCCGCGCACCTGGACGACCTGTCCGCGCTGGTCGACCGCTATATGGAACACGGCCTGCCGCAACTGCCCGTCTGGCTGAGCGGCCTGCCCTTTGTCGGCCCCTACCTGCAAAGCTCCTGGAACAGCGTCATCAACGCCGATTCCGAGATGGTCGCCAACCTGCGCAAGCTGATCGCCCCGGTCGGCCACGCGCTGCTGGGGGCCGGCCTGTCGATCGGTGCCGGGCTGGGGCAGCTGGCGCTGTCGATCATCCTGGCGTTCTTCTTCTATACCGGCGGCGAGTTCGCCATTGCCTGGCTGCGCGCGGGCATGCGCCGCATTGCCGGCGAGCGCGCCGACCACCTGCTGGAACTGGCCGGCAGCACCGTCAAGGGCGTGGTCTACGGCGTGCTGGGAACGGCCTTCGTCCAGGCGGTGCTGATGGGCATCGGCCTGTGGATCGCCGGCGTGCCGGGTGCTGCCATCCTGGGCTTCGTTACCTTCTTCCTGTCGGTGATCCCGGTCGGTCCGCCGCTGGTGTGGATTCCGGCCGCATTGTGGCTGTACCACACCGGCACCGCCGGCTGGGCCATCTTCCTGGTGGTGTGGGGCGTGGGCGTGGTCGGCATGGCCGACAACATCATCAAGCCGCTGCTGATCAGCAAGGGCACCGGCATGCCGCTGATCTGGATCATGCTGGGCGTGCTCGGCGGCGCGCTGGCGTTCGGCTTCCTGGGCGTGTTCATCGGCCCGACGCTGCTGGCGGTGGCCTATGCGCTGCTGCGCGACTGGACCATCGGCTCGCAAGGCGAACTGCACCACGACCTGAAGCAAGGCGCGGCGCTGGCGTCCGCGCCTGCACCCGCGGCGGCCCCGGCCGTGGTCGACAACCCCGATGTCCCGCCCGCGGCCACCGGCAAGCATCCCGGCTGATGGCGGGACACGAAGCGCCGGACACGCCGGCAGCCGCAACCGCAACCGCCGACACCTCGCCGGCAGCGCTGCACCGGCTGGTGGCATGCGAATACTGTGACGCGATTTATGAGCGCACGCCGATCGCGCCCGGCGAGCGCGCGCTGTGCCTGCGCTGCGGCGGCCAGCTCTATCGCGAAAGCCGTCGCGAGTATCAGCGGCTGCTGCCGCTGGTCATCACCGCGCTGATCCTGTTCCTGGTCTCCAACGCCTACCCGATCGTCGAGATGGACCTGCAGGGGGTCCGCACCCAGACCACGCTGCTGGGCGCGGTGCAGGCCCTGTACACCGACAAGATGGGGCTGGTGGCGGCACTGGTGTTCGCCACCACCATCCTGTTCCCGCTGGCCGAAATGCTGATGATGGCCTACCTGCTGGTGCCGATGGCGCAGCACCGCATGCCGGTGGGTTTCGACCGCATCGTGCGTGGCATCCGCCAGACCCGGCCCTGGGGCATGATCGAAGTCTTCATGATCGGCGTGCTGGTCACGCTGGTGAAGCTGTCCACCATGGCGCGCGTGCTGCCCGGCATCGCGCTGTGGTCGTTTGCCGCGCTGGTGATCGTGCTGGCCGCGATGCTGTCGTTCGATCCGCGCGACCTGTGGCGCCATCTGGAACCTCCCGATGACGACGTCGCGACCGCGACCGAGGAAGGCCGATGACGGACCCGCGGCAACCTCCGGCACAACCGCCGGCGCAGCCACCCCGCCAACCGGGCGGGCGCCTGGCCCGTCCGCGCCAGCTGGCGCGCGAGGTGGTGGCCGAGCTCACCGACGACGACGAGAGCACGCCGCTGCCGCAGGTGCCGACCGCGAGCCGGCTGGGCCTGCTGTCGTGCCACGCCTGCGACCTGGTCAGCCCGCGCACGCTGGAGGGCGAGCCCTGCCCGCGCTGCGGCGCCACCCTGCACCATCGCAAGCCCGACAGCCTGGTGCGCACCTGGGCCTTCCTGCTGGCCGCCTATATCCTCTATATTCCGGCCAATGTGCTGCCGGTGATGGTGACGCGATCCATCCTCGGCACGCAGCAGGACACCATCCTGTCCGGCGTGCTCTACCTGTGGCTGTCCGGCTCGCACATGCTGGCCGGCCTGGTGCTGATCGCCAGCATCGTCGTGCCGCTGCTGAAGATGGTGATCCTCACCTTCCTGCTGCTGTCCGTCCATTTCCGCTCGACCTGGCGGATCCGGCAGCAGACCCGGCTGTACGGGCTGGTGGAGGTGATCGGCCGCTGGTCGATGCTCGATATTTTCGTGGTGGCGCTGCTGGCCTCGCTGGTGCGGGCCGGGGCGCTGGCCACCATCATCCCCGGCGGCGGCGCCATGGCCTTTGGCGCGGTCGTGGTCATGACCATGCTGGCCTCGCTCAGCTTCGATCCGCGCCTGCTGTGGGATTCGCTGGAAGACGACAATGCCCGACACTGACAATCAAGCCACCCCGCCCGCGGGCGCATCCCCGCCGGCACCGCCGGGCCTGCCGCGGCCCGAGCTCCGGCGCCGCGCGCGCTGGCTGCCCTCGCTGGTCTGGCTGATCCCGATCGTGGCGGCGGTGGTCGGCATCTCGCTGCTGGTGCATACGCTGGCCTCGCGCGGGCCCGAGATCACCGTCACCTTCCGCACGGCCGAGGGTCTCACGCCCGGCAAGACCGCGGTGCGCTACAAGGATGTCGACATCGGACTGGTCAAGTCGGTGCGGCTGGCGCGCGACCGCTCGCACGTGGTGGCATCGATCGACCTGACCAAGGACGCCGAGAACTTCGCCGTGGCCGACACGCGCTTCTGGGTGGTGCGCCCGCGCTTTGCGGCCAGCGGCGTGTCGGGGCTGGAGACGCTGCTGTCAGGCGCCTATATCGGCGTGGACGCGGGCAAGTCGCCGGAATCCGCGCGCAACTTCAAGGGGCTTGAAGTGCCGCCGGCGGTGACCACCGATGCCTCCGGCAAGCAGTTCGTGCTGCGCGCCTCCGAGCTGGGCTCGCTCGATATCGGCTCGCCGGTCTACTACCGGCGCGTGCTGGTGGGGCAGGTGGTGGCCTACCAGCTTGATCCCAACGGGCGCGACCTCACGCTGCGCGTGTTCGTCAACAAACCCTATGACAAGCTGGTTACCGCCGACACACGCTTCTGGCATGCCAGCGGCGTGGACCTGAAGCTCGACGCTGGCGGGCTCAAGCTGTCGACGCAGTCGCTGGTGACGGTGCTGCTGGGCGGCGTCGCCTTCCAGGCGCCGGACCACACCACCGCCACCGACGCCGCCGCCGAGAACACCCAGTTCCTGCTCGCCAACGACCAGGCCGAGGCGATGAAGAAACCGGAGGAACTTGCGCCCACGCTGGCGGTGCTCAATTTCGACCAGTCCGTGCGCGGGCTGTCGCCAGGCGCGCCGGTGGACTTCCGCGGCGTGATCGTGGGCCAGGTGCGTTCGATCGGCATCGAGTACCAGCGGGAAAAGAAAGCATTCCGCATGCCGGTGGTGGTAGAGCTGTATCCGTCGCGCATGGGCTTCCGCGAACGCGATGTCGGGGACCGCGAGCACGCGCGCAAGATCATCCAGGGCCTGCTGCAGCGTGGCATGCGCGCGCAGCTGCGCACCGGCAACCTGCTCACCGGCCAGCTGTACGTGGCGCTCGACTTCTTCCCGAAAGCGGCCCCGGCCAAGGTCGACCTGGACGCACCGATTCCCGAGCTGGCCACCACGCCGGGCACCTTCGACCAGTTGCAGGCGCAGGTGGGCGACATCGTCAACCGCATCGACAAGGTGCCGTTCGACCAGATCGGCCAGGACCTGCGCACCACCGTGGCAAGCCTGAACAAGACGCTGGCCACCGCCGACCAGCTGGTGCAGCAGCTCAACGGCGATGTCGCGCCGCAGGTGCTGGCCGCGCTGCAGGACGCGCGCAAGACGCTGACCGCGGCCAGCGGCACGCTGGCCTCGGACGCGCCGCTGCAGCAGGACACGCGCCGCATGCTGCAGGAGCTGACGCGCACCGCCACGTCGCTGCGCACGCTGACCGATTACCTCGAACGCCACCCTGAAGCGCTGGTGCGCGGCAAGCCGGAGAAAGAATGATGAAGCGCCGTCCTCTTACCTGCCCGCTCGCCGCCGCCCTGGCCGGCGTGCTGGCCGCGGGCGTGCTGGCCGGATGCGCGTCGCCCGAGCCGCGCTACTACACGCTGGCGCAGGGCGCGGTCGCACCGCTCCCGGCCACGACGACGCCGGGATCGACCAGCACGCTATGGCTGGAAGTCGCGCCGGTGCGCGTGCCGGAGCGGCTCAACCGCCCGCAGCTGGTGGTGCGCGATGGCAGCGACGCCGGCGTGCGCCTGCTGGACCTGGCGCGCTGGTCCGCGCCGCTGCCCGACGAGCTGCGCGACGCGCTGTCGCAACGCCTGCAGGCCACGCTGGGCGCGGTCGACACCTATCAGCAAGGGATGTCGGACGTGCAGCCGCTGTACCGGATCACCACCGAAGTGCTGCGCCTGGATGCCGACGTGGGCCAGCGTGCCGGCGCCACCATCAACTGGACCGTGCGGCGGCTGCCGGACGGCAAGGTAGTCAGCGGCCGCACCCAGGCAGAACTGCCGGCGCCCGGCGCGGTCGATGGCGTCGTCGCGGCGTACCGCGAGATCGTCGCCAGCACGGCGGCCGATATCGCGGCCGGGGTGCAGTCGCTGCGGCCTCAGGGCCTGCTCAGGCCCTAGTCGTCGCCCCACGCCGCCGCGTCGCGCTCGCGGCGCGCGGCGGCTTCAGCGGCACGCCGGTGAATCGCCTCGGCCATCGCCGCCAGGCACTCGGCGGCCCCGCCCTGCACCAGCTTCACCGAACAGGCCAGCATCAGGTTCTTGCCCAGGCCGAAGTCCTCCACCACGAAGCCGCGCGCATCCAGCGGCATGCCGTCCGTGTCGGTCGCCACGGTGACGCGCTCGCGCAGCGTGCCCGCGTCGGCGCTGTAGCCCCACACCGGCTTCTGCAGCGCCACCGCAAAGCCCACCTCGAATGCCGTGCCGGAATCCGGCTCGCCCGGCCCGCGGAAGTCATCCAGGTTGGCCATCACCATGTCCGCGCGGCGCAGCAGCGCGATATTGGCGTCATGGATCCAGCGCGCGGTGTCGGGGCCGGACATGCCCCCGGGCGCGGCCTTGTCGAGCGGATACAGGCCGGCGAAACCATGCGCCGCGCACAGCGCCTTGAGGTGCTCGCCCCAGGCGAGCGCATCCTTGCGAAAGACGTCAAAGCCAGCCAGGTAGATGGTTTTCATGGCATGTGAGCGTGGCAGCGGGGATAAGGTCGCAGCATAACCCGCCGCCCACCGGCACGGTACTACCGGCCTGCACGAACATCGCACAGCTTGCGCGCGCACGGGGAGCCCTTGCGCTACCATTGCCCGTTCCCTCCCTGTCTCCGCCACCCCATGTCCGCTCCCCAGATCCTCCAGGTCGGCCCGCTCGCGCCCCAGACCAATACCACCCTGCAGCAACAGTACGGCGCCGCCGCGCTGTGGCAGCACGCCGATCCGCTCGCGTGGGCGCGCAGCGCGGGCCAGCAGGTGCGCGTGCTGGTGACCTCGGCGCGCCACGGCTGCAGCGCCGCGCTGATCGATGCGCTGCCGCGCCTGGAAGCGATCGTCAGCTTCGGCGTGGGCTATGACGCGATCGCGCTGGACGCGGCCCGCGCGCGCGGCATCCAGGTCAGCAATACGCCTGACGTGCTCAATGACTGCGTCGCCGACCTGGCCTTCGGGCTGCTGCTGGATGCGGCGCGCGGCATCGCCCACGGCGACCGCTTCGTGCGCGCCGGGCGCTGGCCGCAGGGCGGCTTCCCGCTGACCACGCGCGTGTCGGGCAAGAAGCTCGGCATCGTGGGGCTGGGCCGCATCGGCGAGATCGTCGCGCGCCGCGCGCAGGGCTTCGACATGGAGATCGCCTACAACAACCGCCGCCCGCGCGAGGGCGCGCCGTGGCGCTTCGAGCCGGACCTGAAGGCGCTGGCGTCATGGGCCGACTTCCTGGTGGTGGCCACCGTCGGCGGTCCCGCTACGGCCGGGCTGGTGTCGCGCGAGATCATCGACGCCCTTGGCCCCAAGGGCATCCTGGTCAATGTGTCGCGCGGCAGCGTGATCGACGAAGCGGCGATGGTCGCAGCGCTGGTCGAAGGACGCCTCGGCGGCGCCGGCCTGGATGTGTTCCAGGACGAGCCCAACGTGCCGCCCGCGCTGCTGGCGCTGGACCATGTCGTGCTGGCGCCGCACATGGCCAGCGGCACGCATGAAACGCGCGCCGCCATGACCGCGCTGACGCTGCGGAACCTGGATGCCTTCCTGGACGGCGGCAAGGTGCTGACGCCGGTACTGTAGGCGCCATTCCGCGTGCCTGGCGTGCCTATACTGGATGCACCGGCTCCAGCCCACTCTGCGGGCCGGCGTCAGGAGGCATCATGGCACGCAAATTTATCGATTGCCGCGAGTACCCGAGCGACACCCACTGCACGGTGGCATTGAGCGCCGACAGCGAGGACGAACTGCTCGAAGCCGCGGTCCAGCATGCGGTGGCGGTGCACCAGCATCAGGACACGCCTGAGCTGCGCACCCAGTTGAAATCGTTGTTCAAGGAAGGCACGCCGCCGGCCTGAAAGCGGCAAGGCTGGCGCCGGACAGGTGCCAGCCCATCCTCCCTCACGGGGCGCATTCGCTGCCCCTGATACAGCACTTATGCCGGTCCGAATACCCATGACAGCCGTCATGGCGCATCATTGACGCATCGCTATATACAGACGTATATTGCGCCTGACAGTCCACCTGCCCGGGCCTTGCCGCGCATGTCGCACATGCCGGCCGGCCGATTCCCGAGGATTCCAATGCCTGCCTTCCGCTCCTGCCGCCGCGGGTTCCTGCTGGCCGCCTCCGTCGCCACGCTGGCGCTGGCCGCCCCGCCAGCCTTTGCCGCCGACCTGGTGGTGTCCGCCGCCGCCAGCCTGACCAATGCCTTCAAGTCGCTGGCCGAGTCGTTCGAGCGCGCGCATCCCGGCACGCACGTAGTGCTGAATTTCGGCGCCTCCGACGTGCTGATGCAGCAGATCGTCAAGGGCGCGCCGGCCGACGTGTTTGCCTCGGCCGACCAGGAAGCGATGAACAAGGCCGAGGCCGAGAAGGTGATCGCCGCGGCTTCACGCCGCAACTTTGCCGCCAACCAGGTGGTGCTGATCGTGCCCGCCGACAGCAAGCTGGGGATCGGCAAGCTGCAGGACCTGACGCGCCCGGAAGTGAAGCGCATCGCCTATGGCAACCCCGCCTCCGTGCCGGTGGGCCGCTACACCCGCGGCGCGCTGGAAACGGCCGGGCTGTGGGACGCTGTCGCCGCCAAGGGCGTGCCGGCGCAGAACGTGCGCCAGAGCCTGGACTACGTGGCGCGCGGCGAGGTCGAGGCCGGTTTCGTCTTCGCCACCGATGCCGCGGTGATGCCGGACAAGGTCAAGGTCGCAGTGCAGGTGCCAAGCCAGACGCCGGTGACCTACCCGATCGCCGTCACCAGCCAGACGCGCCAGCAGAAGGAGGCGGCACAGTTCGTCGACTACGTGGCCTCGCCCGAAGGCCAGGCCATCCTGTCGCGTTTCGGTTTCCATAAGCCCTGACCGAGCCCTCGCCGCACCATGGACGCCGTCTGGGTACCGCTGCTGCTGTCGCTGAAGGTGGCCGGCTGGGCCACCGCGCTGAACGCCGTGCTCGGCGTCGGCGCGGCCTGGGCGCTGGCGCGCTGGCGCTCGCCGCTGCGCGACGTGGTCGACGCCGTGCTGACGCTGCCGCTGGTGCTGCCGCCCACGGTGCTGGGCTACTACCTGCTGGTGCTGGTCGGGCGCCGTGGCGTATTCGGCGAGTGGCTGGCGCGCCTGGGCATCGAACTGGTCTTCACCTGGCAGGGCGCGGTGCTGGCCTCCACCATCGTCGCCTTCCCGCTGGTGCTCAAGTCCGCGCGCGCCGCCTTTGAAGGCGTGGACCATCAACTGGAAAACGCCGCCCGCGTGCTGGGCGTGCCCGAAGCCGGCATCTTCTTCCGCGTCACGCTGCCGCTGGCCGCGCGCGGCATCATCGCCGGCGTGCTGCTGGCCTTTGCGCGCGCGCTGGGCGAATTCGGCGCCACGCTGATGGTCGCGGGCAACCTGCCCGGGCGCACGCAGACGCTGTCGGTTGCCATCTATGAGGCCGTGCAGGCCGGCGACGACAATACCGCCAACCTGCTGGTGCTGGTGACCTCGCTCACCTGCGTGCTGCTGCTGGTGATTGCCGGGCGCCTGGTGCCGGCCACCGCGCGCAGTCCCGCTGAAACCTACGAACGCCGGCGCCTGCGCCCGCGTACCCGCTGAGCTGCCCCCCATGAGCATGCACGTCAGCATCCGCAAGCGGATGGTCTCGGCCGACCGGCACTTCGAGCTGGATATCGATTTCGATTCGGCGAGCCGGCGCATCGCGCTGTTCGGACCGTCGGGCGCGGGCAAAAGCCTCACGTTGCGCGCCATCGCCGGCCTGCTGGCGCCGGACAGCGGCCGCATCTTGCTGAACGGGCGCACGCTGTTCGACGCCGACGCCGGCATCGACGTGCGCCCGCAAGAGAGGCGCGTGGCCTACCTGTTCCAGGAATACGCGCTGTTCCCGCACCTGACCGTAGGCCAGAATATCGCCTTCGGCCTGGCGCGCGGCTGGCGCAACCCGCGCCGCGCAGCCGTGCATCCCGAAGCGCAGCGCTGGGTCGACGCCTTCGGCCTGGCCGAGATCGTCGGCAACTACCCGGCGGAGATCTCCGGTGGCCAGAAACAGCGCGTGGCACTGGCGCGCGCACTGGTGGCACAGCCCGACATCGTGCTGCTGGACGAGCCCTTCTCCGCGCTGGACCCCGCGCTGCGCGCACGCATGCGCGCGGAACTGCGCGCGCTGCAGGCCAGCCTGGACGTGCCGATGCTGGTGATCTCGCACGATCCCGCCGACGTCGAAGCCCTGGGCGAACACGTGCTGGAAATCCGCGAAGGCCGCATCTTCGGCAGCGGCACCAGCCGCGAGCATCCGCCGGTCTATGCGCCGGTGTCCGCGCGCGTGGCCTGAGCCGCTAGCTACCCCACCACGCCCAGGATCACGCTGGATGCCTTGAACACCGCCACCGCGGCCACCCCCGCTTCCAGCCCGAGCGCCTCCACACTCCCGTTGGTCACGATCGCCGCTATCGTGCCGCCACCGCCAAGTTCGATCACCACCTCGGCATTCACCGCCCCAGGCATCACGCGCGACACCACGCCCGGCAACTGGTTGCGCGCCGACAGCCGCATGCCCGGATCGGGCAGCCCCACCAGCACCGATGATGCCTTGATCAGCGCAAACGCCTCCGCGCCCTCGGCCAGCGCCAGCGTCTCGACGCTTTCGTGCGTGATGGTGGACACGACCTGCTGCCCGCCGGGCAACTCCAGCACGACCTCATCATTGACTGCGCCGCCGCGCACGCTGGCCACGCGTCCGAACAGCTTGTTGCGCGCGCTGGTCTTGATCATCATTCGCCTCATCAGGTGGATATCGTCGACCGCGCCCTCGCCCAGGCGCGACAGCTGTGCGACAAAGCGCCGGTGTTCGTCCTCGAGTGCGCGATAGGTGCGGATCAGCTGCTCGCCGCGCACGGTCAGGCGCGTGCCGCCGCCGCCCCTGCCGCCGGCGGCGCGCACCACCAGCGGCTCGCCGGCGCTGTTGTTCATGGCATCGATGGCGTCCCACGCCGCCTTGTAGCTGATGCCGACCGCGCGCGCGGCAGCGGTGATCGAGCCGTGTTCGCCGATGGCGGCGAGCAGCGCGATGCGGTCCTTGCCGCCCCAGTCTTGCGAGCCGGAGCGGAACCAGATGGCTCCCTGGAGTTCAAGCATGGATGTCGGGCGTCGATGGCCGGCGCCGCATTGAAGTCGGAAACGCGGCTATGGTAATCCGATTTGCGGACCGCTCAGCGCACTTAGTCCTGGTGCGCCGGGATATACCAGCGCATGATGCTGCCGGCAAAGTACTGGCGGTCGAACCGGCGCAACAGGCGCCAGGCGGCAAACGGGTCGATATCCAGGTCCACCCACGCCCACGGATGGTCGGGATCGCCCTCGCGCACGATTTCCACGGACTTGACCGGGGCATGACCCTTGAGCTTTTCCTGCAGCATGTCTTCGGTCACATCGCGATGCAAACCCCGGATCAGTACCTGCATGGATTCTCCCTGTCGGCGCCCCCGTCTGCATTGTAGGCGCCGCCTGCGCCGTGTGCCGACGGTCCGGCGCGCGCTACGCGATGAAGTGCACGCCCCCATCCACGTACACGGCATGGCCCGGAATGCGGCGCGCATAGGGCGTGGCCAGGCAGGCGGTGGCGAAGCCAACGTCCATGATGTCGACCACCTCGCCCAGCGGCCCCGGCGAGATAGCGTGGACGCGGATGCCCCTGGGCCCCAGTTCATGCGCCAGGTCGGCAAGCGGCGGATTGGATACGTTGACCATGGCGGCTCCTGCAGGACTGCGGTGCGCAATCCTCAGCTGCGCGGCCGCGTGGTGCGCGGCGCGGCCTTGCGCTTGCCGGTGGCGCGCGAGGCCTGCGGCTTGCCGTTCCCGGCGTGGCTGGGGGCCATTGCGGCATCCGCCGGACCCACGGCTGCATCGCCAACTGCGGGCGGATGACCGGTACCCATCACGTCGGCGACTTCGCGAAAGCGCGCCAGCCACTCGCCCTCCAGCGGGCCGCCGACCGTCATCACGCGATGCGCCGCCACCATCAGCTTGCGGCGGGTCTCGCGGTCCGGCACCAGCGCCGGCAATGCACGGATCGCGCGCTGCGGATCGAGCCTGACGATGAAGCTCTGCTGGCGCACGGCCGTCTTGAACTCGGCCAGGTCGGCATGGCCGCCGGCTTGCGCGGTGGCTGGCTGCTGTTCGCGCGCAATGCGGCGCAGCAGGTTGAACGGCCGCTCCTCGATCGCGCTGGCGTGTTCGGCCACGTAGGCCAGCACCCGCACAAAGGCCTCCAGCGTGCCGCCCTGCCCGATCGCCGCCTCGGCATCATGCAGCCGGCGCTCGGCCAGTTCCTTGCGCAACAATACGGTGACGGGCGATTCCAGGTTGACCGGCGCCTGCGCGCGCAGGCCCACCAGTGCCGCCATCACCGGCGATTCATAAATCGCCTCGAAGGTCCGCTCGTACCAGGCATCGCGCAGGTCGCGGAAGTGGTCGAGCGCGCTGACGATCTGCGCCGAGGCCGCCTGCTCCAGCGTCAGCAGCGGATTGTCCGACGATACCGGCGCGCGGTGCTCGCGCACCAGCGGCGCCAGTGCGCCGATCCACGCCATCCACGGGTTCGCGTCGGTCGCCAGCGAACGCTCCAGCCGCGCGGGATGCAGCGCGCGCAGCCACTGCGCGCTCGGTTCGCTGGACATGGCGCGCACCCACGGCGAGGCGAAGGTGTCGTAGATGTGCTGGTTGATCTCGGCCACGCGCCGTACCACCTCGAAGGCGCGCTCGTCGTCGCGGCCGTCGTCCAGCGCCAGGATGTCGGCGATGCCGCGGCGCTCGAAGCGCACCAGGTAGCGCCCTTCGACCAGGTCGCGATGCCGCAGATCCGGCGCGATGTCTTCGATCTTCGCCTCGTACAAGCCCGGCGGCAGCACGTCGATCAGGTCCAGCGCGCAGAACAGTTCGCTGTGCTCGCGGTTGGCCACGCCCGCGGAAACGAAGATGCCCAGGTGACCCACGGTCGGGTGCAGGCAGTAGACGATTACCTGGTCGTTGGCGACCAGCTCCTCGTCGCTTGCATAGAGGTCCGGGATCCAGTTCAGCGCCTGCTGCGGCGGCGTGATGTTATCCCCCCAGGAGGCAAAGACGATCACCGGCGAGCGCACGTTGCGCAGGTCCACCACGGTCTTGCCGTCGGTGCTGCGCACTTCGCCCGCGGTGAGCCGGTTGCCGACGAACAGCTGCTGCACGATCCAGTCGATCTCGGCGCGGTTCATCAGGAAATGGCCGCCCCACCAGCGCTCGAAGTCGAGGAAGCGCGGGCCTTCGGTGTCGGCCTGCGCATAGACATCGTAGAGCTTCTTCCACAAGGTATTGGCGGGATTGAGCTGCTCGAAGTTCTCCACCAGCCAGGCGCCGTCGAAGCGGCCATTGCCCAGGTCGGCAGTCAGCGATGCCAGCCACGAGCCGCCCAGCAGCCCGCCGCTGTAGCGCATCGGGTTGCGCCCGCGCACGCCGGACCAGTACGCCAGCGGCGCGCCGGCCAGCAGCAGCGGGCCGGTGCGCTCCGGCGCCACCGCGGCCAGCATCATCAGTGCCCAGCCGGCCTGGCAGTTGCCGATGACGAAGGGCTTGCCCGGCGCGTCCGGATGGCGTTCACCGACGATCTGCAGGAAGGCGGCCTCGGCGCGCGCCACCGATTCGATGGTCTGCCCCGGGCAGGGCTCATGGAAGAAGGTGATGAAGTAGCACGGATGGCCGGTGCGCAGTGCGATGCCGATCTCGCTGTCGGCCTTGAAGCCGCCAATGCCCGGGCCGTGGCCAGCGCGCGGGTCGATCACGACGAAGGGGCGCCTGGCGGGATCGGTCGGGCTGTCCGCCGGCGGCACGATGCGCAGCAGCGCGTAGTTGGCGGGCTCCGGGAGCTCCCGGCCATCGGCCAGCAGTTCGTGCTCGAACACCAGCACCGCCGGCATGCCCTCGCGCTCATGCTCGGCGGACTCGTTGCCGCGCTGGCGCAGGATGTCGAGCAGCAGCACGGTGCGCTGCCAGGCGTCCAGGGTGTATTCAAGCACCGGCTGCGCCAGTGCCGCAAACGGGTTGGCCTGCATGGGCAGACTGGTCGAGGTGGCGGTGCTGTCCTGCGGCAGGACGGCGCGTTCGCGTGCGGTCATTCCACTCCCCTGGTTTGCGCCCCGCCCGGCGTATCCGCGCGCTTGGCGGAGCGGCCGGAGTGACGCATGTTGCTCTGCAGCAAAAACAAGCGTACCAGCCGCTGCAGCGCGCTGCAACCCACGGATGGGTGGCGCGAAATGGCGCACTGCTGGCAGGGGCGCCCGGTCATCGACGCGAAAGAATCGTCGCCTATACTGGCGCGGTGCGCTTTGCGCATCGCAGCAATCCTGCCGCGCGCGGCCGGCGCCAGGCGCGACGTCAATGCAGATGATCGCGCTGAGCGCCGCCCGCATCCTGCGTGAGAGCGCCAGGCTCTGAGTCAGTCTGCCAGGTAGTGCTCGCGCAGTTGCGCGACGTCCACTGCCAGGGCGTCGCGCAGGTAGTTGTCGACGCTGCCCCAGGCCGCATCGATGGCCTGCATCGAGGCATCGAGATAACTGGCCCGGACTTCCAGCAGCGGCATCATCACTGCGGGGTCCACGCCGAGCCCGGCCATGCGCGCCAGCGCCGACTCGTTGAACTGCGCGTTGCGCTGGTTCGATTCCAGGTAGTTGGCGAGGATATCGTCCTGCGCCACCCCCAGCGCCGCCAGCAGCAACAGCGCGGCAAAGCCGGTGCGGTCCTTGCCGGCGGTGCAGTGAAACAGCAGCGTCTTGCCGCCCTGCGCCGTGTGCATGAAGCCGCCGAAGGCTTCGCGGTAGCGCACCGGGAAATCGCGGTAGACCTCCAGCATGAAGGCATCCATCTGCGCCGGCGTGCCGGCGCGCAGGCGCGGCATCAGCACCTCCATCGCCATACTGCCTTCCAGCACCGGCACCGCCTTCCAGTGGAAACGCTGGCCGAAAGCGGCTTCGTCTGGCGACTTCTCGCCGGGCGAACGGAAATCCACCACCATGTCGAGCCCGAGCGCCTGCAGCCGGTCCAGGTCCGCGGCGCTGGCCAGCGCGGGGTTGCCGCTGCGGTACAGGCGGCCCTGGCGCACGCGGCGTCCGCCTGCACCAGCCAGCCCGCCGAGGTCGCGCGCATTGCTGATGGTGTCGAATACCAGGTCATGCCGGCCCTGCTCGCTGCCGGCGCTCGCCGGGGCCTGCGGCACGACCGCATTGGCGTGCAGGCATCCTGCGCGTTGAAGCCACTTGATCATTTTTCTTTCCCGATTGTCCTTGCGATGCGGGCCACTGCCGTGCCGCCGCTTCAGCGCGCGCGGTACGCCGGCACATGCCAGTGCAGGTGGCAACCCACGATATAGCGCCGGCCCAGCCGCGCCACCAGCTTCCACACCGTCAGCGCACTGGCATCGATATCGACCCACGCCAACGGGTGCCTGGGGTCGCCCGCTTCCACCAGTTCCACCGAACGGATCTTCGCATACCGCGCCAGCGCTTCGCGCAGCGCCGCCGCGTCCTGCCCCGCTTTCAGTCCACGTAACCAAACCTTCATGGTCGGCTCCGATTATTTCAGATCACTCCGGCTCACGCATCACCCGGCGGGGCCAGCGCGCGGCGGTTGGGCACACGAACCACCGCCAGGCCTTATATGGCGGGCCTCTCACGGGTATGACGCGTGCGGCAGGCCGGGTATCCATGGATCTCGCGTGGATTTGATCTTGCCTGAGGCCATCGCGGCCGGCCGCGGCTGGCACAATACGTGCCATGAGAAACCTCTGGTCCGCCTTCATCAAGCTGCTGGTGCTCGCCGTGATCGGCGGCGCACTGCTGGCCGCGATCGCCATCCTGACCGCCAACCGGCAGTTGCCATCGCTCGATGCGCTTACCGCCTTCCGCCATACACCCGACTACGTTCCCATCGACAAGATCCCGCGCGAGCTGACCGAAGCGGTGGTGGCGATCGAGGATGAACGCTTCTACGTGCATGACGGCATCGACTACATCGGCGTCATCCGCGCCGGCGTTGCCAACCTGTCGGACGAGCTGTCGCAGGGGGCGTCGACCATCACCATGCAGGTGGCGCGCAATTTCTACTTGTCGCGCGACAAGACCTATACCCGCAAGTTGTATGAGGTGCTGCTGTCCTATCGGATTGAAAAGGCGCTGAGCAAGGACGAGATCCTGGAGCTGTATATGAACAAGATCTACCTGGGACAGGGGGCCTATGGCTTTGCCGATGCGGCGCGGACCTACTTTGGCAAGCGGCTGGACCAGTTGACGCTGGCTGAGTGCGCGATGCTGGCCGGGCTGCCCAAGGCGCCTTCGGCCAACAATCCGGTGGCGAATCCCAGGCGGGCCCGGCAGCGGCAGGTTTATATCCTGAAGCGGATGCTGGAGCTTGGGAGGATTTCGCGGGGGGAATATGATGGGGCGTTGCTGGAGCCGCTGAGGTTGAAGTGAGTGGTGCTTCTGTTTGGTGGCTAGAGGGGGGATTGGGGCTCTTCGTGGGGCTTGCTGCTCGTTGGCTTGGTTATGTCGGTCGGGTTCAATGTTGTCATAGGTTTTACCGCCTGGTTCCGCCCTGCTGGGCGGGCCACTTTTTGTCCGAGCGACAAAAAGTAACCAAAAAACGCGTCGCCTCTGGCGGCTGGCCACCAATTCCTCGGCGGGGGTGGTTCCGGCGGCGGTGATTTCCGGTCGATGGGGATGGTGGTTCGACCCTGCTACGCACCCTGTCTGTGCCCACATCAACGGACTATTGGACGAACCCGACTTTAGGCTATTGGCCGCCTGCTAACCACGGCGTCGGTCGGACGCCTTCGGCTGCGCTTCGCGCACGTCCTAACGTGGCAGAGCCAGCGGCCACGTCCTGATTTTTCCTTTGGCCCGGCATCATCCGCGACAGCGCAGTGCGAGCGCAGCGACGCACTCCGTGCCCGAGCACCCGACCTACGATACTGAGTGCGCGCAGCGCAGCCGTAGGCGTCCGACCGACGACTTGGTTAGCAGGCTGCCAACGGCCTAAAGTCGGGTTCGTCCAATAGTCCCTGGACGCAAGGCACATCCCGGGAGCGTAGCAGGGTCGAACCACCTACCCCATCGACCGGAAATCACCACCGCCCGACCCACCAACACCGTGGAATTGGTGGCCAGCCGCCTGAGGCGACGCGTTTTTTGGTTACTTTTTGTCGCTCGGACAAAAAGTGACCCGCCCAGCAGGGCGGAACCAGGCCGTCAAACCTACGACAACATCAAACCCGACCGACATAACCAAGCCAACGAGCAGCAAGCCCCGCCGGGCTACACCAGCGAAACAGCCCACACCCGCCAAGCGCCCCCCTACTCCAACACCCCCCGATACCGCCCCAGCGCCTCCCGCACAATCTCGAGCAGTCCGCTCCCGTCATCGGCATCCACATGCCCCAGCAAAGCCCGCCGCATCCGCGGTTCCCAAAACCGCTTGATATGCCCGGCAATATCCGAAACAGCCTCCTCGCGATCCGGCATGGCCTCGAAGAAGCTGCCGATCTGGTTGGCCATGGTGATGAGGTTGTCGATCTTCATGCCAGACTCGCTTCGTGCTGCAGACGTTGGGGATGGGCGTAGACCACGTGCGCACCCGCGCGCACGAAGCCGGCCAAAGTGATGTTGGCCTGCTCGGCGAGGCGCACCGCAAGCGCGGTCGGTGCGGATACCGCGGCCAGCACGCCGGCGCCGATGGCGGCGGTCTTCAGTACCATTTCATAGCTCGCGCGGCTGGTTACCAGCACCGCGCCACCGGAAATGTCCTCGCCGCTGCGCGCGAGCGCGCCCGCCAGCTTGTCCAGCGCATTGTGGCGGCCCACGTCCTCGCGCACCAGCGATACATGGCCGTCGGCACGCAGCCATGCAGCGGCGTGAGTAGCCCCGGTGTGTTGCTGCAACGCCTGTCGCAGTTGCAGTTGCACGAAGGCGGCCTGGATCACGTCGGTGTGGAAGCTGGCATCGCTCTGCACCGGCGCAGGCGACCGCATCACCTGCTCCAGCGATTCGGTGCCGCACAGCCCGCAGCCGGTGCGCCCGGCCAGCGAGCGGCGCCGGTCCTTGAGCCGCATGAAGGCTTCCGATGCGATATCGAGCTGCACCGCGATGCCCTGCTCGCGCGTTTCGACCTCGATGTCATAGACGTCGCGCGCACTGGCCACGATGCCTTCGCTCAGGCTGAAGCCGAGTGCGAAGTCCTCCAGGTCTGCCGGCGTGGCCAGCATCACCGCGTGCGAGATGCCGTTGTACACCAGCGCGACCGGCACTTCCTCGGCGACTTCATCGGGGCTCAGCATCAGTTCGCCCCTGCGCCAGCGGCTGACGGCGAAGGTGCTGTGGGTGGCGGGCACGGCGTCTTCCGCCGCGGCGGGCTCGACTTCCGGTGACTGCATGCAGCGCATCATGGCGTGGCCCTCCGCTCAGCCCGCGGCCTGCGCCGGGTCGGCGCTGGCGGCTTCCAGCAGTTGCAGCTGCTGGGTGTTGAACTCCTGGTACTCCCGCTGCCACGCCGACGGCTGCGCCACCGGCAGCACCTGCACCGCGGTGACCTTGTATTCCGGGCAGTTGGTGGCCCAGTCGGAGTTGTCGGTGGTGATCACGTTGGCGCCGGATTCCGGGAAGTGGAAGGTGGTGTAGACCACGCCCGGCTGCATGCGCTCGCTGACGATCGCACGCAGCACGGTATCCCCTGCCCGGCTCTGCACGCCGACCCAGTCGCCGTCCTTGATGCCGCGCTCCTCGGCATCGTGCGGATGGATCTCAAGCCGGTCTTCGGCGTGCCAGTAGACGTTGTCGGTGCGGCGCGTCTGCGCGCCGACGTTGTATTGCGACAGGATGCGGCCGGTGGTCAGGATCAGCGGGAAGGCACGCGTGATCTTCTCGGTGGTCGGCACATACTTGGTGATGATGAACTTGCCCTTGCCGCGCACGAAGGCATCGATATGCATGGTCGGCGTGCCTTCCGGCGCTTCGGCATTGCATGGCCACTGGATGCTGCCCAGTTCCTCCAGGCGCTTGTAGCTGACGCCCGCGAAGGTCGGCGTCAGGCGCGCAATCTCGTCCATGATCTCGGACGGGTGCTTGTAATCCATCGGGTAGCCCAGCGCATTGGCCAGCAGGATGGTCGCTTCCCAGTCGGCATAGCGCGCCTTGGGCGGCATCACCTTGCGCACGCGCGAGATGCGGCGTTCAGCATTGGTGAAGGTGCCGTCCTTCTCCAGGAACGACGATCCCGGCAGGAACACATGCGCGTACTTGGCGGTCTCGTTCAGGAAGATGTCCTGCACCACGATGCATTCCATCGACGACAGCGCCTCGGACACGTGCTGCGTGTTCGGGTCGGACTGGACAATATCCTCGCCCTGGCAGTACAGGCCCTTGAAGCTGCCGGCCAGCGCGGCTTCGAACATGTTCGGGATGCGCAGGCCCGGCTCCGGGCTGATCTCGACGTTCCACGCGGCTTCGAACAGGCCGCGCGTGGTCGAGTCCGACACGTGGCGATAGCCCGGCAGCTCATGCGGGAACGAGCCGATATCGCAGGAACCCTGCACGTTGTTCTGCCCGCGCAGCGGGTTCACGCCCACACCTTCGCGGCCGATATTGCCGGTGGCCATGGCCAGGTTGGCAATGCCCATCACGGTGGTGGAGCCTTGCGCATGCTCGGTCACGCCCAGGCCGTAGTAGATCGCCGCATTGCCGCCGGTGGCGTACAGGCGCGCGGCGCCGCGCAGTTGCTGCGCCGGAATGCCGGTGACGCTTTCCATGGCCTCCGGCGAGTTCTCCGGCAGCGAGACGAAATCGCGCCATTGCTGGAAGGCACGGTCCTCGCAGCGCTCGGCAATGAACGCTTCATTGAGCAGCCCTTCGGTGACGATCACGTGGGCCAGCGAGGTCACCAGCGCCACATTGGTGCCCGGGCGCAGTTGCAGGTGATAGTCGGCGCGGATATGCGGCGAATCGACCAAATCGATGCGGCGCGGATCGACCACGATCAGCGTGGCGCCGGCGCGCAGGCGCTTCTTCATGCGCGAGGCAAAGACCGGGTGGCCGTCGGTCGGGTTGGCACCGATCACCATGATCACGTCCGCCTTCTCCACCGACTTGAAGGTCTGCGTGCCGGCCGATTCGCCCAGGGTCTGCTTCAGGCCGTAGCCGGTCGGCGAATGGCACACGCGCGCGCAGGTGTCGACGTTGTTGTTGCCGAATGCCGCGCGCACCAGCTTCTGCACCAGGTAGCCTTCTTCGTTGGTGCAGCGCGACGACACGATGCCGCCGATGGAATCCTTGCCGTGCTTCGCCTGGATGCGCTTGAACTCCGACGCAGCGTAATCGATCGCTTCTTCCCACGACACTTCGCGCCACGGGTCGGTGATCTTCGCGCGGATCATCGGCTTGAGGATGCGGTCCTTGTGCGTGGCGTAGCCCCAGGCAAAGCGGCCCTTGACGCAGGCGTGGCCTTCGTTGGCCTTGCCGTCCTTGTACGGCACCATGCGCACCACTTCATTGCCCTTCATCTCGGCCTTGAACGAGCAGCCCACGCCGCAGTAGGCGCAGGTGGTCACGGTGCTGTGCGAGGGCTGGCCCAGCTTGATGACGGAGGTCTCGGTCAGGGTCGCGGTCGGGCAGGCCTGCACGCAGGCGCCGCACGAGACGCAGTCCGATTCCATGAACGACTGGCTGGTGCCGGGCGAGACGCGGGAATCAAAGCCGCGGCCGCTGATGGTCAGCGCAAAGGTGCCCTGCGTTTCCTCGCAGGCGCGCACGCAGCGGTTGCAGACAATGCACTTGGAGGGGTCGTAGGTGAAGTAAGGATTGGACTCGTCCTTCTTCATCTGCGTGTGCGTCGCGATCGGCGCGGCGCTTGAGCCGAGTTCCGGCCCGCCGTCGTTGTAGCGCACTTCACGCAGGCCGACCACGCCGGCCATGTCCTGCAGCTCGCAGTTGCCGTTGGTCGGGCAGGTCAGGCAATCGAGCGGGTGATCGGAGATATACAACTCCATCACGCCGCGGCGCAGGTCGGCCAGCTTGTCGCTCTGAGTCTTGACCTTCATGCCGGCTTCGACCGGCGTGGTGCACGATGCCGGATAACCGCGGCGGCCTTCGATCTCGACCAGGCACAGCCGGCAGGAGCCGAAGGCTTCGAGGCTGTCGGTGGCGCACAGCTTGGGGACGGCGATCTGCGCTTCCATCGCGGCGCGCATCACCGAGGTGCCGGCGGGCACGGTGACGCTGACGCCATCGACCTCCAGGGTGACCAGTTCAGTGGATTCGCTGGCGGGCGTGCCGAAATCGATCTCGTTGCGGGCATTCATGGCGGTTTGTCTCCCGTGTCTCTTGCTGGACCTGTTGCTCAGGCGGCCTTGGCCGGATTGGATGCGAGGCCGAAGTCCTCGGGGAATTCATTCAGCGCGGACAGCACCGGGTACGGCGTCATGCCGCCCATCGCGCACAGCGAGCCATTGAGCATGGTGTCGCACAGGTCGCGCACCAGCGCGACATGCTTGACTGGCTGCTCGCCGGCGATGATGCGGTCCATCACCTCGACACCGCGGGTCGATCCGATCCGGCATGGGGTGCATTTGCCGCACGATTCGATTGCACAAAACTCCATCGCGTAGCGGGCCTGCCTTGCCATGTCGACGGTCTCGTCGAACACCACGATGCCGCCGTGGCCGACCACGCCGCCGAAGGCGGCATAGGCCTCATAGTCCAGCGGCACGTCGAAGCGCGACTCGGGCAGGTAGGCGCCCAGCGGCCCGCCCACCTGCACCGCGCGGATAGCACGGCCGCTGCGCGTGCCGCCGCCGTAGTCGACCAGCAGCTCGCGCAGCGTGACGCCGAACGCCTTCTCCACCAGCCCGCCCTGCTTGATGTTGCCGGCCAGCTGGAACGGCAGCGTGCCGCGCGAACGGCCCATGCCGTAGTCGCGGTAGTACTGCGCGCCGCGCGCCAGGATCACCGGCACGGTGGCGAGCGAAATTACGTTGTTAATCACCGTGGGCTTGCCGAACAGCCCTTTCAGCGCCGGCAGCGGCGGCTTGGCGCGCACCACGCCGCGCCGGCCTTCCAGGCTTTCGAGCAGCGCAGTTTCCTCGCCGCAGACATAGGCGCCGGCGCCCTTGCGCACTTCCAGGTGGAAGCGCCTGCCGCTGCCGCGGATGTCGTCGCCGAGCCAGCCGGCGGCGTTGGCGATGCCGATCGCGCTTTCCAGCACGGCGATCGCGTGCGGGTATTCGGAACGGCAGTAGATATAGCCCTGCTCCGCACCGACCGCGAGGGCGGCGATGGTCATGCCTTCAATCAGCATGAACGGGTCGTCTTCCATCACCATGCGGTCGGAGAACGTGCCCGAGTCGCCTTCGTCGGCATTGCAGACGATGTACTTGACCGCCGACTGCGCGCCCAACACCGTCTTCCACTTGATGCCGGTCGGGAAGGCGGCGCCGCCGCGGCCGCGCAGGCCCGAGTCGGTGACCTCCTGCACGATCTCGGCGGGCTGCATCGACAGCGCGCGCTCCAGGCCGGCGAAGCCCTCATGCGCGCGGTAGTCATCCAGCGACAGCGGGTCAGTGATACCGACGCGCGCGAAGGTCAGGCGCTCCTGCTGCTTCAGGAAGGGGATTTCTTCGGTCAGGCCCTGCGACAGCGCGTGCTGGCCGCCTTGCAGCAGGCCGGCGTCGAACAGCGCCGGCACGTCCGCGGCGCTGACCGGGCCGTAGGCCACGCGGCCGCTTCCGGTCTGCACCTCGACCAGCGGCTCCAGCCAGAACATGCCGCGCGAACCGTTGCGCACGATGCGCACGTGCTCGCCGCGCGCGGCGGCCTCACGCGCGATGGCGCGGGCCACGTCGTCGGCGCCCAGCGCCAGCGCGGTGGAATCGCGCGGCACGAAGATGGTGGTGATCGTGATCATGCCTGTGCCTCCGCCGCTGCCGTGGTCTTTTCCGCGGATGACTCGCGCAGCGAGCGCACCAGCGTGTCGAAGCGCTTCGCGTCGACATAGCCGTGCAGTTGCTCGCCGACCATCACTGCCGGGCCGCAGGCGCACTGGCCCAGGCAATAGACCGGTTCCAGCGTCACTTGCCCGTCCGCGGTGGTTTCATGAAAGCCGCAGCCAAGTGCGCGCTGCGCGTGCGCGGCCAGCGCTTCGGCACCGACCGACTGGCAGGCTTCGGCGCGGCAGACCTGCACCACGTGGCGCCCGGCGGGCTGCTGGCGGAAGTGGTGGTAGAAGGTGATCACGCCGTGCACTTCGGCGCGCGACAGATTCAGCGCTCGGGCAATCACGGGCACGGCGGCGTCGGGGATATACCCCTGTGTGTCCTGGATCTCATGCAGGATCGGCAGCAGGGCGCCCGGCATGTCCTGTCGTGCCGCCACGATGGCAGCGATGCGCGTGGCATCGACCGATGCCGGTGCGTGGGGGGCAATTTCTGGCATAGCGTCTCCTGTGAGGCGTCGCACAGACCGGCAGTGCGGCCTCTTATATGCTATTTTTTTCCTATTTACGGGCATTGGCGTTGCCGTTTTTCCCGTTGGAAGGACTATATGAGAGTGACAGCGCCCCTTCAATAAGCTATTTTCTACATATGATCCGCATTTCGATCCACCCGCACCTGCAGATCCGGGACGACACCAGCCCTGGAGGGGAGGCGCTGGACGTGTCCCGGCTGGTGGCCCTGCTTGGCCATATCGAGGAATCCGGCAGCATCAGCCAGTCGGCACAGGCGGTCTCGCTGTCCTACCGCTACGCCTGGGGCATCCTGCGCGACGCCGAGGCACTGTTCGGCGGCCCGCTGATCGACAAGACACGCGGGCGCGGCAGCGCGCTGACGCCGCTGGCGCAGCAGCTGGTGTGGGCCAGCAAGCGCATCGGCGCGCGGCTGTCGCCGACGCTGGACAGCCTGGCGTCTGAGCTTGAGATCGAGCTGAAGAAGCTGATGGAGCAGCCCGAAGCCACGGCGCGGCTGCATGCCAGCCACGGCTTCGCGGTAGCGGCGCTGCGCGACTTCCTCGACGAACAGCAGGTGCGGCACGACCTGAAGTACTGCGGCAGCGTCGAGGCCGTGGCGGCTCTGGCCGAAGGCGCCTGCGATATCGCCGGCTTCCATGTGCCGGTGGGCGAGTTCGAGCACGGCATGTGGCGGCACTTCACCACCTGGCTCAAGCCCGACACCCACTGCCTGGTGCATCTGGCGGTGCGCAGCCAGGGCCTGTTCGTGCGGCCGGGCAACCCCCTGGGCATCCGCACGCTGGAGGACCTGACCCGGCGCGAGGTGCGCTTCGTCAACCGCCAGGTGGGCTCGGGCACGCGGCTGCTGCTGGATCTGATGCTGGCCGCGCGCGGCATCGACCCGGCGCGCATCGAGGGCTACAGCAATGGCGAGTTCACGCACGCCGCGGTGGCCGCGTATATCGGCAGCGGCATGGCGGATGTGGGCTTTGGCGTGGAAACCGCGGCGCGGCGCTTCGGGCTCGAGTTCGTGCCCGTGATCAAGGAGCGCTACTTCTTTGCGATCGAGCGTGCCAAGCTGCGCAGCGCGGCACTGGCCGGCGCAGTGGACGCGCTCACCAGCGAGGCCTTCCGCCTGCGCGTCAATGCGCTGCCCGGCTATGACGGCACGCTGACCGGCACCGTGCTGACATTGGAAGAAGCCTTTCCGGACTACGGCGCCACGCCGCAGCGCTAGTGCTTGAGCAACGACAAACGGTCAGGATGACCGGCCCATTGCTCATGGCCGGGGATCGGGCCTTTGGCTTTCAACAGCGGCAACCAGTCCGCGCGCCGCGACAGTTCGGCATTGAGCGCGATGAAGTGGCGCTGGTCCTCGGGCAGGTCATGCTCCGAGTAGATGGCACCGACGGGGCACAGCGGTACGCACATCGAGCAGTCGATGCACTGGTCAGGATCGATGGCGAGGAAGTTGGGTCCTTCGTGGAAGCACGACATCGGGCAGACTTCGACGCAATCGGTATGGCGGCACTGGATGCAGGCATCGGTCACGACAAAAGTCATGGGGCAGTTGCGATACGGCGGGTAATGACCGCATCATCGTAAGGTCCCGCCCGCGGCCCCGGGACGGGCCCCATTGTGCGACTTCTTCAAATCCGCTGAAGGTCTTCGCTCGCAGGGACAGTTGTCGACGACGGTCTGCGCAGCCGATCCGGCTGCCCGTCCCGGCGCCGACGATGCGCCTGAAAACAAAAAAGGGCCAGACGGCCCTTTCTTGCGGTGCGGTTGGTCCGCGGATCAGCCAGCGAAGTTCTTGCCGGCGAAGTCCCAGTTCACGACATTCCAGAATGCCTCGACATACTTCGGGCGGGCATTGCGGTAGTCGATGTAGTAAGCGTGTTCCCACACGTCGCAGGTCAGCAGCGGCTTGGCGTCGGTGGTCAGCGGCGTGGCGGCGTTGGAGGTGGACACCAGGTCCAGCGAGCCGTCGGCCTTCTTGACCAGCCAGGCCCAGCCCGAACCGAAGGTGCCGACCGCGGTCTTGGTGAATTCTTCCTTGAACTTGTCGAACGAGCCCCACTTGGCGTTGATGGCATCGGCCAGGGCACCGGTCGGCTGGCCGCCGCCGTTGGGCTTCATCGATTCCCAGTAGAAGGTGTGGTTCCACACCTGGGCGGCGTTGTTGAAGATGCCGCCCGACGACTTCTTGACGATCTCTTCCAGGGTCGAGTTCTCGAACTCGGTGCCCTTGATGAGGTTGTTCAGGTTGGTGACGTAGGTCTGGTGGTGCTTGTCATGATGGAACTCCAGGGTCTCCTTGGAGATGTGCGGAGCCAGGGCATCATGCGCGTACGGGAGCGGGGGGAGCTTGTGTTCCATTGTTCTGTCTCTGTGGGTTGGGGTTGTAGGTCCGGAATTGCCGATTGTAGGGGACTTGCAAGACCCGCGCAAACCACGGGACAAAGCCCCCTGCTCCGATGTTAGTTTGTCCGCGCGGGGGTTTCCGGGAGATTTCCGGCGGGCCTGTCTGACGCGAATGGGAGGCGTTCCCGGCGCCGCGCGAGCCCTCAGAATTCCGGCAGCTTGGCCTGCACGCCGGCAATCGCCAGGTCGGCCACACCCTCGGCCAGATGCGCTTCAAGCACGCTGCCGGCGCGGATCTCGGCGGGCGAACGCAGCGCGCGTCCGCGCTGGTCGAGCAGCACTGCATAGCCGCGTTCCAGCGTGCGCTGTGGCGCCAGCAGTTCCAGCGCGCCGGCGCTGCGCGCCAGGCGCTGGCCGGCGCGCTCGTGCTGGCGCGCAGCGGCGGCCTGCAGCCGTTGCCACAGGCGTGTCACGTGGGCATGGGCCACGCTGGCATCGGGGCGGCACGCGCTCCAGCGCATTGCCAGCAATTGTTGCCGGTGGCGCTGCGACACTACGGTGTCACGCAATGCCGACCGCAAGTGTCGCGCCAGATTGTCGACGCGCACGCGCCGCTCCTGCAATTGCGCCTGCGGGCTGCGCACGCGCCGCGCCAGCCAGTCCAGGTGCTGCGCGCGCAGGTCCATCCCGCGCCGCATGCTTTGCGTGAGCGCGTCGCGCGCGCGCATGGCCTGCGCCAGCAGGTGCGCGCGATCGGGGCTGACCAGTTCGGCCGCGCCCGTCGGCGTGGGCGCGCGCACGTCGGCGACAAAGTCAGCGATGGTGAAGTCGGTTTCGTGGCCCACGCCGGAGATGACCGGCAGCACGCAGCGTGCAATCGCCTGCGCCACCACCTCTTCATTGAACGACCACAGGTCTTCGATGCTGCCCCCGCCCCGGCACAGGATCAGCACATCGCATTCGCGCCGCGCGCCGGCCGCATCGATCATGTCGGCAATCTTCTGCGCCGCGCCCGCGCCCTGCACCGGTACCGGATAGACCACCACCGGCACATGCGGCGCGCGCCGGCGCAACGTGGTCAGCACATCGCGCAGCGCCGCTGCCTGCAGCGATGTGACTACGCCGATCGTGCGCGGATGCGCCGGCACCGGGCGCTTGCGCTCCGGCGCGAACAGCCCCGCCTGCGCCAGCTTCTCCTTCAGCCGCAGGAAAGCCTCATAGAGGTTGCCCAGCCCCGCGCGGCGCATCGCCTCCACGCCCAGCTGCAGTTCGCCGCGCGCCTCGTACATGGTGACCACGGCGCGCACCTCCACTGCCTCGCCCTCGCGCGGCTGGAAGTCGACATGCTGATTGCGCCCGCGGAACATCACGCAGCGGATCTGCGCCCGCGCATCCTTCAGCGAGAAATACCAGTGTCCGCTCGCCGCACGCGTGAAATTTGAGATTTCGCCGCGTACCCAGGCGAGCGGAAAGCTGCGTTCAAGCACCCTGGCGATGCTGTGGTTCAACTCACCGACGGGGATGACATCGCGGCCGCTACGCGGCGCGGTGGAGGAAGGATCGCGCGAAAAATTCGGCAAGTCAGACATGGAGCAGCGGCGGGAAGCGGCGTGAATGGGACATGTCCACAGCATAACCGCTATGTCAAGGGGGTAGCGCTGATGCCAGAGCCCTGCCCCGAAAGCCGCATGAACTCGTGCAACCCGTTGATTCTTATGCGATTTAGAAGCAAAACAAAAATTAGGCAATATAACCATTTCTCTTTTGCGTCAACGACTTACATGGCGCCCGCCAGGCTTGTTCACAAAGTTATCCACAGCTTCTCTGGATAAAAGGCGCTGCAATACCCACTTTTCTGGCGCGAGTGGCCTTTGCAGCGCTTGCGCTCTCATGGAAAGCGCCGCACCCTGCGCGTGGCACCCGGCAGTTCGGCCTGCCGGCCGGATCGGAACGGCTTTGCTGCGATTGCACAATTTCCGGGCAGGCCTGGGTGAAGCCATAAAAATCAACGACTTGGATATCTTCTCCCGGATTTATCCACAGGCCGTCCACAATCCTCTCCCTGCGGATTGTGGAAAAAACCGGTTCCGGCCGCGCCAGGGCTTGGGAAGTGCACCGTCCAGACTGATACGACTGTTTGCCTGTTTTTTAAGCACACCTACATGGCATCTTTAAAATCAACGACTTAGGTGATCTCTCAGGCAGCTTTCCACAAGCCCTCCACAGCACTGTCCCGCTGCTGTGTGGAAAGCCTCACCCAAAGGTGCGCCAGCGCACTGACGCACTCTGCACGTCTGTGGAAAGGCAGGATTTTCAACGTGCACGATGCGCCGCAGGGCCGTTGGCGGGCTTTTGCATAAAATTTAAGCAGCATCACCTTTACCCTTACGGATCAATGTGTTAGCAGGCTTGTCAGCCAGCTTTCCACAATCGATCCACAGCACTGTCCCTGCGCGCTGTGGAAAGCGGTGGCCGCGCGATGCGCGCCCGAGACAGCCGCGCATGCCGTCCCTTGCCGCGCGACAGGCCGCAGGTTAGAGTGGCGCCTGATTTTTCAGAGCAATGCCGGAGCGCGCAGCAAGGCATCATCCAGACGCGCCTCAAGGCATGCCGACAGGTGGTTTGGGGTTTTGTTATCCGGTTGTCGATCGCGGGGGTCCAATTGTTTTCCATCATTCAAGCGGCCGGCTGGCCGATCTGGCCGCTGTTGCTCGCCTCGATCATCGCGCTGGCGCTGATCGTCGAACGTTTTCTTACGCTCAAGCGCAGCAAGGTCCTGCCTTCCAAACTCTACGAAGAAGCGCTGGCGGCCGCCCAGCAACGCCGCGCCACGCCGGAAGTGGTCAACACCCTGGAACAGAACTCGCCGCTGGGCCGGGTGCTGGCCGCCGGCCTGCGCCACGTGGTGCTGCAGCCGCATACCTCGCGCGATGCCGCCAAGGACGTGGTCGAGGAAGCCGGCCGCGTGGTCGCGCATGAACTGGAGCGCTACCTGAACGCGCTCGGCACGATTGCGTCGGTGGCGCCGCTGATGGGGCTGCTGGGCACGGTCATCGGCATGATCGAGATCTTCGGCAACCAGGGCGGCACCGGCGCCAGCCCGGAGCAGCTTGCGCATGGCATCTCGGTGGCGCTGTACAACACCGCCTTCGGCCTGATCGTGGCGATCCCGGCGCTGGTCTTCTGGCGCTACTTCCGCCGCCGCGTGGACGACTACGTGGCCGAACTGGAATTCCGCGCCACGTCGTTCCTCGACGCGATCCTGCCGCAGCGCCGCGCCTGATCGCCGCACGGAACCGAACACCATGCACTTCCGTTCCCGCCAGCGGCGCGAAGAGCCGGAGATCAACCTGATCCCGCTGATCGACGTGCTGCTCGTGATCCTGATCTTCCTGATGATCACGACCACGTATTCGCGCTTTACCGAGCTGCAGATCCAGCTGCCCACCGCCGACGCCGAGCGCGCCCAGCAGCGGCCGCAGGAGATCGTAGTGTCGGTGTCCTCGCGCGGGGTCTATTCCGTGAACCGGCAGGTGATGGAGCAGAAAGACGTCACCAGCCTGGCCGACCAGCTGCGCGCCGCCAGGGGCGGCAACGCCAGCGGCCAGCCGCCGGTGGTGATCGTCAACGCCGACGCGCAGGCCAGCCACCAGGCCGTGATCAACGTGATGGAAGCCGCGCGGCTGGCCGGGCTGTCGCGCCTGACCTTCGCCACGCAGAGCGCGCAGCCGCGCTGATCCCCTGCCACGCACGCGCATGCGGCCCGCGGGCTTGCCGCATGCGCTGTGCAATGCCCATAATGGTTGGGCCGCCCGAGGGGCGAAGCCGCGAGCGCACTACAATCGCATCCCGACCACCGCCTGCCACCTCGGACCCACCGCCCGCCGCGCCCATGCCCGTTCCCCGACATGCCCTTGCCGACTTCGTGACCGCCCAGTGGCAACGCCGCGGCTGGTTCGCGTGGGTGATGCTGCCGTTCTCGCTGCTGTTCGGACTGATCGCGCGGGTACGCCGCCATGGCTACCAGCGCGGCTGGTTCAAGTCGACGCGGCTGCCGATGCCGGTGGTGGTGGTCGGCAACGTGACCGTGGGCGGCACCGGCAAGACCCCGGCGGTGATCGCGCTGGCGCAGGCGCTGACCGAAGCCGGGCTGCGGCCCGGCGTGGTATCGCGCGGCTACGGCGTGCAGCTGAAGCATCCGCGCCGGGTGAAGCCGACCTCGAAAGCGTCCGACGTCGGTGACGAGCCGCTGCTGATCGCGCGCGCCACCGACGTGCCGGTCTGGGTCTTCCCCGACCGCGCGCTGTGCGCGCAGGCCATGCTGGTATCGCACCCCGGCGTCAACGTGCTGCTGCTCGACGACGGCCTGCAGCACTACAAGCTGCAGCGCGACTTCGAGATCGTGATGTTCGACTCGCGCATGGGCGGCAACGGCCTGCTGCTGCCGGCCGGCCCGCTGCGCGAGCCGCTCTCGCGCCCGCGCGACGCCACCCTGATCAACGACCCCGACTTCCGCGCCACGCCCGACCGGCCCGGCGTGTACGGCATGCGGCTGGAACTGGATGACGCCTGGCAGCTCGCCGATCCCACCATGGCCCGGCCGGTCGGCGCCTTTGCCGGCCGGCGCGTGCTGGCCGCCGCCGGCATCGGCAACCCCGAGCGCTTCTTCGCCAGCCTGCGCGGGGCGGGCCTGACGCCTAAGACGCTGCCGCTGCCGGACCACTATGACTTTGTCGCCGACCCGTTCGCCGATCATCCCGACGCGCTCGATGCCGACGTGATCCTGATTACCGAGAAGGATGCCGTAAAATGCGAGCGCTTCGACGACCCGCGCATCTGGGTCGTCCCCACCAGGCCCATGATCGATGCCGGCCTGATCGACAAAATCCGCCGCGCCGTGCTGGCGCAAATCAAACCCGCGCCGACCGCGCCGGCTGCCACCGCCGGCGCCGCCGGCCGCAACGAGGAACACCGAGATGGACAACCGGCTGCTTGAAATCCTGGTCTGCCCGCTGTGCAAGGGCAAGCTGGAATACGACCGCGCCGCGCAGGAGCTGATCTGCCATGCCGACAAGCTGGCATACCCGATCCGCGACGGCATCCCCGTGATGCTGGCCGACGAGGCCCGCCAGTCGGTGCCTGGCCGCGTGGTCAATCCGGATGCCCCTGCCGCCGGCAACTGAGCGCACCATGACTGTCCCGGCGTTCACCGTCGTCATTCCCGCGCGGCTCGCTTCGACGCGCCTGCCTGACAAGCCCCTGGCCGATATCGGCGGACGCCCGATGATCGTGCGCGTGGCCGAACGCGCGCATGCGTCGTCGGCGCAGCGCACCGTGGTCGCCACCGACGCGCCCGCGGTGGCGCAGGCCTGCGCCGCGCATGGCATCGAAGCCGTGCTGACCCGCGCCGACCACCCTTCCGGCACCGACCGCCTGTCCGAAGTGGCGGCCCAACTGGGCCTGGCCGACGACGCCATCGTGGTCAACGTGCAGGGTGACGAGCCGCTGATCGAGCCGTCGCTGATCGACGAGGTGGCGCTGCACCTGGCGCATCACGCCGACTTCGCCATCGCCACCGCGGCGCACCCGCTGCAGGACATCGCCGACGTCTTCAATCCCAACGTGGTCAAGGTGGTGTGCGACGCCGCCGGCCGCGCGCTGTATTTCTCGCGCGCGCCGATCCCCTGGGCGCGCGATGCCTGGTCGGGCGTGCCGGCTGTGCCCGCGGCGCTGGCCCAGGTGCCGCTGCCCGGCATGCCGGTGCTGCGCCATATCGGCCTGTACGCCTATCGCGCCGGTTTCCTGCGGCGTTTCCCGACCCTGGCGGCGGCGCCGCTGGAGCAGACCGAGGCGCTCGAGCAACTGCGCGCCATGTGGCATGGCGAGCGCATTGCAGTGCTGCAGACCAGCGCCGCGCCGGCCCCCGGCGTCGACACCCCGGCCGACCTGGAACGGGTGCGCGCGCTGTGGGCGCAGTCGATGGCCCAGGAAGGCCCCTGATAAAAATCCCCGCGCGGGCGCCTGCCCGCTCAGGTTCATACTGCTGCAACCTGAACCGGGGGGCGGATTTCAGGCCGATTTCGCGCCGCCTCATGGCATAATGCATGCCGATACAGAGCCGCCCGGCTGGCGCGAGCAATCGCGCCGCCGGCCAAGGCTCGGTGGGGAGATAAAGATAGAGCCCGTCCGGTCGCCGCGCCGCCATCCCCCTGGCAGCCGCCACCGGCCGTACGCGTGGGCGCGCCTGAGCAGCGCCCGCGCTGAACGCAGTCAGAACGCGACAGGACCGCAGTAAGTCCTGCGTCAAGTTACGGCGTTACCCTCCTTCTGATCTCCCGCCATACCAGATTGAAAACTCTGAGGACCCGTAAATGCGTTTGATCCTGTTGGGCGCGCCTGGCGCCGGCAAAGGCACGCAAGCCAAGTTCATCTGCGAGCAGTTCGGCATTCCGCAAATCTCCACGGGCGACATGCTGCGCGCCGCGGTGAAGGCTGGCACCCCGCTGGGAGTGGAAGCCAAGAAGGTCATGGACGCGGGCGGACTGGTGTCGGACGACATCATCATCGGCCTGGTGAAAGACCGCCTGAAGCAAGACGACTGCAAGAACGGCTACCTGTTCGACGGCTTCCCGCGCACCATTCCGCAGGCCGAGGCGATGAAGGACGCGGGCGTGGCAATTGACTACGTGCTGGAAATCGACGTGCCGTTCGACGCCATCATCGAACGCATGAGCGGCCGCCGCGTGCACGTGGCCTCGGGCCGCACCTACCACGTCCAGTACAACCCGCCCAAGACCGAAGGTGTGGACGACGTGACTGGCGAGGCGCTGATCCAGCGCGACGATGACAAGGAAGAGACCGTCAAGAAGCGTCTCGATGTCTACTCGCAGCAGACCCGTCCGCTGGTGGATTACTACTCCGACTGGGCTGCCAAGGGCGATGCTTCGGCCAAGGTGGCGCCGCCCAAGTATCGGAAGATCCTGGGGGTGGGGAATGTGGATGAGATTACTGCACGGGTGTTTGAGGCGTTGAAGTAATTTTTTGCCTGTTCTGCTATGTGATATGAAAGCGGCCTTTGGGCCGCTTTTGTTTTATGGCGACTTGATTCGATATCGTTCTTGGCTGGCGTGGGGTGTTTCGCCGGCGTAGCCGGCGGGGCTCCTGCTTGTTGGCGTGCTTGGGTATGTCGGTCGGGTTCGATGTTGTCGTAGGTTGGACCGCCTGGTTCCGCCCTGCTGGGCGGGTCACTTTTTGTCCGAGCGACAAAAAGATGGAATGAACGCACCCCGGCCCTCCGATCAAAGGCGCCGGTAGTTCAGCTGTGCATCCGGGGAAACGTGACAGGGTAGGCGGGTCCCCCATCACGAAACGGCATCGATGTGCCAGAGTGGGAGTGTGACCAACCACGCGAGGATGGAGGGACCCGAGATGAATACTACGACTTACGGCCTGGACATTGCAAAGACTGTCTTCCAGCTCTATTGGGTCGAGCCTTCGGGCAAGTGTTCCAACCGCCGCTTCAGCCGGCCCAAGCTGCTGGAGTTCCTCTCGAATCGCGAGCCCGGGCGTATCGCGCTCGAAGCATGTGGCAGCGCGCACTGGTGGGCCCGCCAACTGCAAGCCTTGGGTCATGAGCCGGTGCTGTTGCACGCCAGGTACGTGCGACCGTTCGTGCAGACGAACAAGACCGATGCGGCCGATGCCAAGGCTATCTGGACCGCGGCGCAGCAGCCCGGGATGCCATTCGTGGCACCGAAGACCGAGCCGCAGCAGTGCGTGCTCAGCCTGCATGCCATGCGCCAGCTGCGCGTGAAGATGCGCACCATGCTGGTCAACCAATTGCGCGGCACGTTGTTTGAGTTCGGAATCCGGATCCGTCCGGGGCTGCGGGCTGGCCTGCAGGAAATCGTGCAACGAATGGACGAACTCGAACAGGACGTGCCGCCCTTGCTGTTTGAGTTCGTGCGCGAACAATTGCAAAGCATCGAACGGCTCGATCAAGAGATAGCTCGCCTGGATCAACGCATTGATGCCTGGGGTCGGCAGAATCGGGCCTGTAAAACGATTTTGGCCATTCCCGGCATCGGCATGCTTACCGCCACGGCCATGGTCGCCACCATTGGCGACGCGCACACCTTCAAGTCCGGGCGCCAACTGGCGGCTTATCTTGGCCTGGTGCCCAAACAGACCGGCACCGGCGGCAAGGTCTGGCTGAGCGGCATCAGCAAACGCGGCGACCCCTACCTGCGCACCTTGCTGATTCACGGCGCGCGGGTGGTCCTCACTCATCTGCGACGCAAGAATCAGCCCGGCTGGAGCTTAACCCTCGCCCAGCGACGGCCGAAAAACGTCGCGGCTGTTGCCCTGGCTAACAAGACGGTGCGTACCATCTGGGCCCTGTTGGCCCACGACCGAACCTATGACCGAGACTACGTCTCGGTCAGGCCTGCCTAACGGCAGGCAGAGCTAGCAAGGAAGGAACCCGTCCACAGGTTGCGGCGGTAATGTCAGCGTGATGGCAAAACAGGTTGGACCGCGGGAGTGCAAGCCCAATTGGTTACTGGTGCTCAAAGCACGGCGAAAAGATAGGGACACTCCCGGCGAAATCCATCAGGGCCTGCAGGCCAGGCCTGCACCGCAAGGCCGGATATAAGTCTGCAGCCAATCCTGTCCAAGCCTGATGTTGGCTTTACCTTGCAAACCGGGGCGCGTTCATATAAGTAACCAAAAAACGCGTCGCCTCTGGCGGCTGGCCACCAATTCCACGGTGGGGGTGGTTCCAGCGGCGGTGGTTTCCCGTCCATGCGGTCGGTGGTTCGACCCTGCTACGCACCCTGTCTGTGCCTGCTTCCACGGACTATTGGACGAACCCGACTTTAGGCTATTGGCAACCTGCTGACCAAGTCGTCGGTCGGACGCCTTCGGCTGCGCTGCGCGCACGTCCTAACGTGACAGAACCAGCGGCCACGTCCTGATGTTTTCCTTTGGCCCGGCATCATCCGCGACAGCGCCGTGCGAGCGCAGCGACGCACTCCGTGCCCGAGCCCCCGTCCTGCGATACTGAGTGCGCGCAGCGCAGCCGTAGGCGTCCTACCGACGCGGTGTTTAGCAGGCTGCCAATCGCCTAAAGTCGGGTTCGTCCAATAGTCCGTGGAAGCAGGCACATCCCGGGAGCGTAGCAGGCCTGAGCCACCTACCCCGTCGAACGGAAATCACCGCCGCTGGAACCACCCACGCCGAGGAATGGATGGCCAGCCGCCTGAGGCGACGCGTTTTTTGGTTACTTTTTGTCGCTCGGACAAAAAGTGACCCGCCCAGCAGGGCGGAACCAGGCGGTCCAACCTACGACAACATCAAACCCGACCGACATACCCAGGAGTCCGACCGCATAACACCCCCCCTTGCACATCCCCCACCACCCCGTAAAATACCGCCAACCAATTGACGTTTACGTAAACGGCAAACAAACCCCAAAGGAGACACCCCAAATGCAAATCCAGGGCAACGTATTCATCGTCACCGGCGGCGCCTCCGGGCTGGGCGCGGGCACGGCCCGCATGCTGGCCGAAGCCGGCGCCAAAGTCGTGATCGCCGACCTGAACGAGTCCACCGGCCAGGCACTGGCAACGGAACTGGGCGGCCAGTTCGTCCGCTGCGACGTCACCTCCGAGGCCGACGGCCAGGCCGTGGTAGCCGCCGCCCAGGCGCTGGGCCGCCTCTCCGGCATCGTCAACTGCGCCGGCATCGCCACCGCCAACAAGACCGTCGGCAAGAACGGCCCGCACCCGCTTGACGCCTTCGACAAGACCATCCGCAT
This sequence comes from Cupriavidus sp. LA-1, assembly GCF_055385985.1. Lineage (NCBI taxonomy): Bacteria > Pseudomonadati > Pseudomonadota > Betaproteobacteria > Burkholderiales > Burkholderiaceae > Cupriavidus > Cupriavidus sp. LA-1. The sequence continues at coordinate 3,210,778 of NZ_AP031387.1, forward strand.
CAACCTGGTCGGCACCTTCAACATGATCCGCCTGGCCGCCGCGGCCATGGTGCAGAACACCCCCGACAGCGAAGGCGAGCGCGGCGTGATCATCAATACCGCGTCGGTGGCGGCCTTTGACGGCCAGATCGGCCAGGCGGCCTATGCCGCATCCAAGGGCGGCGTGGTGGCGATGACGCTGGCGATCGCGCGCGACCTGTCGCGCGACGGCGTGCGCTGCATGACGATCGCCCCGGGCATCTTCGAGACGCCGATGCTGCTGGGCATGCCGCAGGAAGTGCAGGACGCGCTCGGCAGGATGGTGCCGTTCCCGCCGCGGCTGGGGCGCCCCGCCGAGTACGCCAAGCTGGCGCGCTCGATCATCGAGAACACCATGCTCAACGGCGAGGTGATCCGCCTGGACGGCGCGATCCGGATGCAGCCGAAGTAATTGACTGGCGCTGCCCGCTCAGCCGGGCAGCAGCATCACCAGCATCAGCCCCGGCGCCGCCGCGGGCACCAGCGTGAGCTGCTCGAACTGCAGCACGCCTTGCCGCGGATGGCGAAAGCCGCGGCGCCCGCCCTCGCGGTCTTCCACGTCCTGCGACAGCCAGGCATCGCGGAAGGCCGCGCTCTCTGCCAGCAGCCCATCGATCAATGCACGCGTCGGCGCCTCGTCGGCGTGGCGGATGCTGTGCGCACGGAATTCTGCCACCAGCCGTGCCGCGCGGTGCGGCCAGTCTTCCACCAGTGCGTGCAGCCCCGGTGACAGGAACATCGCGCGCAGCAGGTTGCGCTCGGCGCTGCCGTCGAGCCAGCCGATGAACAGGTCCGCGGCGGCGTCGTTCCAAGCCAGCGCGGTCCATTGCCGGTCGAGCAGGTAGGCCGGGCCCCCGATGGCATGCACGCTGGCCAGCACCGCCGGCGGCACGGCTTCGCCCGCCGCTTGTTGCGGGTCACGGCGGCCTGCCAGCTCGAACAGGTAGGCGCGCTCCGCGCGCGACAGCCGCAGCGCGGCGGCCAGGCTGGCCAGCGCGCGGGCCGACAGCGACACCGGCCGGCCCTGCTCCAGCCATGTCACCCAGGTCGTGCTCAGGCCCGCCAGTTGCGCGACTTCCTCGCGGCGCAGGCCAGGCGTACGGCGGCGCCGGCCAGGCGCGAGCCCCAGGTCAGCTGGCGCCAGACGTTCGCGGTGCGCGCGCAGGAAAGCCCCGAGCACGGATTCGCGCGACGATGGCGATGCGGGGGGTGGATCGGCAAGCTCGACAGGCAAGGGCATAACAGGCTGGTGACACTTATACCAGGATAAATCGGTGACTTGTACCGGGAATATGGCCCGCCTACAGTATGCCGAACCCGCCTTGCGGGCAAGTCCCCTCCTCCCGACAAGAACACTGCCGGCCCACCAGGGCGTGGCCCAAGGAGCCCAGCACCATGCAGCAACAGGAACTCGTCGCCGCCCAGTTCGGCGCCACCGCCAGCGCCTACCTCACCAGCGCCGTCCACGCCAGCGGCGCGGACCTGCAGCAACTGAAGGACGAACTGGCCGCCCTGATCCCCGAGACCAACCGCCCGCGCAGCCGCGTGCTCGACCTGGGTTGCGGCGCCGGCCATGCCAGCTTCGCCGCCGCGGCGGTTGCAGGCGAAGTGACGGCTTACGATCTGTCGGCGGACATGCTGGCCGTGGTCGAGGCCGCGGCGCGTGAACGCGGCTTGTCGAATATCCGCACACGCCTGGGCGCGGCCGAGCAGTTGCCGTTCGACGATGCCAGCTTCTGCGCGGTGGTGTCGCGCATGAGCGCGCATCACTGGCGCGACGTGCCGGCGGCCCTGGCCGAGATGCGCCGCGTGCTGAAGCCGGGCGGCAAGGTGGTGCTGATCGATATTGCCGGCGCGCCGGACCCGCTGCGCGATACCTGGCTGCAATCGGTCGAACTGCTGCGCGACCCCTCGCACGTGCGCGACTACACGCCGGCGGACTGGCGGGCGATGTTCGAAGCGGCGGGCTTTGGCGCCGACGCCATCGCCGTATCGGAGATCTGGCGCATCGGCATCGAGTTCGACAGCTGGGTCAAGCGCATGCGCACGGCGCCGGTGGCGGTCGATGCCATCCGCCACCTGTGGCAGGTGGCGCCCGCGGAAGTCCGCGAGCACTATCGCGTGCAGGCCGACGGCAGCTTTGAACTGGAGGCGGTGATGGTCACCGCGCGTTGACGGAGCGTGACCGGGTCAGGCCGCGGCGCCCAGCGCGGGCGCCTCGGCCCGCACGGTCAGGCGGCGCACCAGATCCCACACTGCCGCCGCGGCCGGCGACAGTGAGCGGTCCTCGCGCCGGACCATGACGATGCTGCGCTCCTCGCGCGGCACCAGCGGGCGCCAAACCAGCGGCGACGCGGCCGGCAGCGGCAGCGAGAACGACGGCAGCACCGAGGCGCCGATGCCGGCCTCGACCATGCCGAACACACTGGCCGAATGGCCCAGCTCCTGCACCACCTGCGGCACCACGCCATGGCGGCCGAACACGCGGTCGATCAGCGGCCGGCTGCCCGAGGCAAAGTCCAGCAGCACCAGCCGCATGCCATGCAGCGCCGACCACGGCACCGACGTGGACTGCGCCAGCGGATGGTCGCGCCGGCACACAAAGCAGAACGGGTCGGTCGCCACCGGCTCCACCAGCAGCCCGTCGCGCACCAGCGGATCGATCAGCACGCCAAAGTCCACCGCGCCGGCGCGCACCTGCTCCAGGCCGTCGGCCTGGACGTTGTCGCGCACGGTCAGGCGGATCTCCGGGTATTGGGCGGCGCAGGCGGCCACGTACAGCGGCATCAGCCGGGCCGAGATGGTCGGGGCTCCGGCTATCACTACGCGACCGCGATAGCGTTCACCAAGCTGACGCGTTTCCTCGAGGGTGTCGTCAAGCTGGCCGAGCAGGCGCTCCAGCGCCGGGGCCAGCGCATGGCCGGCGTCGGTCAGCACCACCTCGCGCGTGGTGCGGTCCAGCAGGCGCACGCCAAGTGCTTCTTCCAGCTCAGCCACGCCGCGGCTGACCGCGGGCTGGGTCAGGCCGACCACATCCGCAGCCCGGCTGAAGCCGCCGCTATTGGCGACGGCCAGGAAGACGCGCAGCTGGCGCAGTGTGTAATTCATGCAACGGCCGGATAAATAGATTCTATAAATGAATTTGCATTCTAGACCCGGCTATCGTCCAATACTAGGCAAAACCCTAACATCGCAGGATCCACCCGCAGTCATGTCCCGTATTGTCCGCAACCTCAAGAAGCTCTATGACCTGATCGACGGCTTTGTCCTGGTCATGCTGACGGCCATTGCCGTCGCGCTGGTCGCCCCCGGAATCGGCGCCGGCAAAGGTCCGCTGCACCTGGGCGTGGTGACCAGTTTCGGCGTGGCGCTGGTGTTCTTCCTGCATGGTGCGGCACTGTCGCGCGACAAGCTGGTGGCGGGCGCCAAGCACTGGCGCCTGCACGTCTTCGTGCAAATCTTCACCTACGTGGTGTTCCCGATGGTGGGCGCGCTGCTGATGCTGTCGCTGCGCCATACGCTGCCGCCCGACCTGCTGCTGGGCGTGTTCTTCCTGTGCGCGCTGCCGTCGACGGTGTCGTCGTCGGTGGCGATGACTTCGATGGCGCGCGGCAATGTGTCCGGCGCGATCTTCAACGCCACCATCTCAGGGCTGATCGGCATGCTGGTGACGCCGCTGCTGATGGGGCTGGTGATCAGCGCCAGCGGCGCATCGATGCCGCTGGGCAAGGCCCTCACCGGCGTGGCGCTGCAACTGCTGCTGCCGTTCGCGCTGGGGCAGTTGCTGCGCCCGCTGATCGGCAACTGGCTGGCAAAGAAGAAGCACATCACCAACAAGATCGATCGCGGCGTGATCGTGCTGATCGTCTATTCGTCGTTCTGCGACGCCACCGCAGAAGGCTTGTGGCACCAGTACCAGTGGCAGACCATCGGCGCGGTGATGCTGATCGCCGCGGTGCTGCTGTTCGTGGTGCTCGGCTTCACCACGCTGACCGCGCGCCGCCTGGGCTTTTCTGTCGAGGATGAAATCACCGCGGTGTTCTGCGGCTCGAAGAAGAGCCTGGCCAATGGCATCCCGATGGCCAAGATCCTGTTTGCCGGCCATCCGGCGCTGGGCCTGCTGGTGCTGCCGCTGATGGTCTATCACCAGCTGCAGCTGATCGTCTGCTCGGTGATCGCGTCGCGCTATGCCAATCGCGATGCCTTGCTGGAGGACCGGGCCGCGGCGCGGGCCTGAGGCACTGCGGGGCATGCCCCAAGGGGGTCACTTAAAGTGTTGACGTGGGTAACGAGAAAAGCATAGAGTGCTGTATATCCGTACAGTACCCCAGATAGGCCTTTGCTCCACACCTTTGAAACCCGCCTCGATCTGCCCCCCCGAGTTAGCAGCCTTGTTGGCGGTTAACTCGGAGCGCTGGTCGTGGGGCGCGCGTAAGGCTTGGAGTCTTCTGTATCGACAAAACCTCACGCGAACGACCGCCTACGCCAGCTTAACGAGGGAAGGCTTTACCTCGCATCAAGCCGATTCCATGCTGACGCAAGCCGAAATGCGCCATGCAGGCTTGGTCGAACTCAAAAAGTACGAACGAGATCAGCTTGAGCTGGCCGTTCAGCGACGCGAACGCGCACTAGCGGACAAAGGCAAGAAAATTCTGGCCCTGTCAAAACGGCAGGCCAAGCTACGCGCTCAACGCGATAAAGTCGCACCGAAGCCGGGGAAAGCCCGTTCAAACCGCTACCTTACGACGCTAGCCCGCCTACGGGAAATCGATAGCGAACTCGAATTTTGCCGCAACTGGGTCGCACAAAAAGCACGCGTTCTGACTGCCAAGCGCGGCAAGCTGTCCTCGCTGCTTAAAGCTATGGATGAAGGCCGCTACAGTCTCTGTTTTGGCTCGAAAAAGCTGCTTCGGCAGCGGCCCGGCGAACACAACACCGAGACCACGCCGTTCGCCTCGGTCGAGGATTGGCACGAGGCCTGGGACACAGCCCGAAACGGTCAGGTCTGGTCGATAGGATATACGGCTAAACCCAGCGGTAATAGCGAACTACAGTGGCTGCCGGATACCAACCAGTTGCGCGTCCGGTTGACGGACAAGCTTGCGCATGAACGCATGGACGCTTTGGGCATTCCTCGCAGCGGAGGGCCGCAAAAGGTGATGCCCCTTCGCATGAAATGCCGGTTCATTGTGATTGACGGGGTCGACTTTGCCTCGCATCGGGGTGCGGCCCGCGCAGCGCTGATTGACGCCTTTGGAAAGCGGCCTGTCACAATGCGGCTCTTGCAAAGGCTATCACCGGCCTGCGAGCGCATTTGGTATCTGCAGGCGAGCGTTGACGTTCCCACCGGTTTCAACCCAGAGACCGCTCGCACTAGAGAGGCTGGTGTCCTTGGACTGGATTTGAATGCCCGGGGCGTTGCCTGGGCCATGGTGAAGCCCGATGGCAACCGGTTACGGGAGGGCCATCCTCAAGGCGGCTTTCTCAACTGGGACCTGAAAGGCCTTTCCGATTCGGTACGTAAGCAAATCATCGGAACAACCGTCGCTGAGCTTGTCCGTCTCGCCAAGCGCCTAGGCATAGCGGTAGCCATCGAGAACCTGGATTTCGCGACGAAGAAGGCTGGCTTGCGCGCCGGCGGCGTCAACAAGCGATACAACGAGATGCTGAGCTCGTTTGCAAGCTCACAGTTCGCAGAGCTAATGACCCGTGCCTGTGAAAAAGCCCATGTTCGGCTCTATTTGGTGAACCCTTCGTACAGTTCGGTTGGAGGCTTCACCAAATATGGCCGTCCCAATCGAATCGGCATGGATGAGTCCGCCGCGCTTTGGTTGGGCCGGCAAGCTTTGTACGGTACCCCCTGGAAGACAGTGGGTGCCCAGTGCTTCGTCAAGAGGCACAACGAGCGACTCGTCTTTTCGCACCTGCCAGCCACCCCAAAGCAGAGCAAGACGGCCCTGGCAGGGGCTCAATGGAGAGATGTCGCTCGGGCTCTAGGCAAGAACCGACAGCGATGGGGTGAAAACCTCCGCAATTGGTTCCTCTGCCAGGTCGAAACCCCTTCCCCGCAGACCGTCTGCGAGCCTGGTGTGGCGTCATTGCCAACGGGATAGGAGTGTGGTTTTCAGCTCGAGACCTCTAGGACCTCGAGCGGCGCAGTGAAAACTGCGTTCTGTCGCCCGTGTTCTCTTGTGGAAGAAATTTTGCCTAAGAGAATGGCCATCTCCGCTAGTACAGAGATGGCCATTGAGAAATCCATCAACATTTTAAGCGACCGCCTAGGGCATGCCCCGGTTTTTTTTGCGCCCGCCAGATTCACACAGACGGATTCTTCGACAGCGGCGGATTACGCGCGAAGTACGACCGGATCCCCTTCAGGATCGCATTGGCCAGCTGCTCCTGGTGCGCGTTGTCGTTGAGCTTGCGCTCTTCCTCCGGATTGCTGATGAAGGCCGTCTCGATCAGGATCGACGGGATATCCGGCGCCTTCAGCACCGCAAACCCGGCCTGCTCGACACTGCCCTTGTGCAGCTTGTTGATGCCGCCGATCTCGCCCAGCACGGCCTTGCCGACCTGCAGGCTGTCGTTGATCTGCGCGGTGGTGGACAGGTCCAGCAGCACGCGCGCGACCTGCGCATCCTTGTTGCCCATATTGGCGCCGCCGATCAGGTCGGCGGCGTTTTCCTTGTTGGCCAGCCAGCGCGCCGCGGTACTGGACGCGCCGCGCTCGGACAGCGCGAACACCGATGCGCCGCGCGCCTCGGGCGACAGGAAGGCATCGGCATGGATCGACACGAACAGGTCGGCCTGCACCCGGCGCGCCTTTTGCACGCGCACGTTCAGCGGCACGAAGAAGTCGGCGTCGCGCGTCATCATCGCACGCATATTGGGCTGGGCGTCGATCTTGGCGCGCAGCCGGTGCGCGATCTGCAGCACCACGTCTTTCTCGCGCGAGCCCGCTGCGCCGATCGCACCCGGGTCTTCGCCGCCGTGGCCGGGATCGATCGCCACGGTCAGCAGGCGGCGCATCTTGAAGGGGCGCTCGGCGGTGGGGTTGTCGCGTGCGACCGGCGGCACCGCCGGGGCATTGGGGGTCGGCACCGGCGGTGCAGATGGCCTGGGCCGGGCCGAGGCCACCGGCGGCGGCAGCGGCGCGGTGGTGGGCGGCACGTCGCCCTTTTCGTCGAAACGGCGCACCAGCGCGCCGATTGCGTCTTCCTCGGCACCGGCCGGGGCGCCGGCGATGCCGTCAGTGCCGGGCGCCGGTTCCGTGGTGGCGAAGCGGCGCTGCTTTTCCTCGGTGTCGCGCACCAGCTTCCACAGCGGATCGGGCGGATTGACCGGGTACAGGTCGAACACCAGCCGGTTGCGGTAGCTGCCGATGGGCGCCAGCGTGAACACCTGCGGCGCCACGTTTTCCTTCAGGTCGAACACCATGCGGACCACGCGCGGGCGGTTCTGGCCCACGCGCACGGTCTGGATATACGGGTCGTTCGGGGTGATCTTGGCCACCAGTTCGCGCAGCGTGGGCGACAGGTCCAGGCCGTCAATGTCCACCACCAGCCGGTCAGGGTCGTGGATCATCTGGTGCACCGCGGCCAGCGGGGAATCGGATTCGATGGTGACGCGGGTGTAGTCCTCGGCGGGCCACACGCGTACCGCGACGATGCCGGCGCCAAACGCGATCTGCGGGCCGGCAAGGGTCAGCACGGCCGTGCCCGCGCCGAGCTTCAGTGCCTGCGCCATCCATTTGCGGCGCGCCTGCAGCAGGCCGTCGGGTCCATCGGGGCGGTCGGTGGCAAGTCGCTTGATCAGCATGCGTTCAGCAAGGTAAGTCCAGTGGGAGTATAGGCGCGCATGATCGCGATCCGCCGCTCGCCGGCGTCATCGGCCCCGGCCATGTCCGATTGGAGCAACACATGGAGATCCGGTTCCCCAAGCAGGCGGCCGGCCTTTTCCGGCCATTCGACCAGGTTGAAGGCCGGTTCGGCGAAGCAGTCGCGAAAACCCGCGTCGATCCACTCTTCGGGATCGGCAAAGCGGTACAGGTCGAAGTGGTAGACAGTCAGCGGCGAATCGTCGGCGCGGGCCACCTCGTAGGGCTCGCACAGCGTGTAGGTGGGACTGCGGACCTTGCCCGCATGGCCCAGCGCGCGCAGGATCGCGCGCGTCAGCGTGGTCTTGCCGGCGCCCAGGTCGCCGGACAACTGCACATGCACCGTGCGCGGCGGCATGGCCTGCACGGCGGCGGCCAGCGCGGCGCCCAGGCGCGCGGTGGCGGCTTCGTCGGGCAGCGTCAGGGTGCGTTCTTCGAGCAAGGGCATTGCGTACAATTCAGGAATGATCGACCGTGCAGCCTCAGGGCAGGCAGATGCGCCGCCCGCCCCAGTTTCAGTTTCGGACACCACCGGCCATCGGGCCGCGGGCCCCGGGGAACTTGCGGCGCTGGCCGCGTCGATCCGCGCATGGGGCGCGGAACTGGGCTTTGCCTCGGTACGCATCGCGGATGTCGACCTCAGCCATGCCGAGCCCGGGCTGATGGCGTGGCTGGCGCAGGGCTACCACGGCGACATGGATTATATGGCGAACCACGGTCTGCGGCGCGCCCGCCCGGCCGAACTCGTGCCCGGCACGGTACGCGCGATCGTGGCTCGCATGCCGTACATTCCTGCCTCCGCCGCCGGCTGGCGCCGCCACGAGCTGGCGCGGCTGGACGATCCGGCCACCGCGGTGGTGTCGCTGTACGCGCGCGGCCGCGACTATCACAAGGTCCTGCGCAGCCGTCTCCAGCAACTGGCCAGCCGGATCGAGGCCGAAATCGGAAAATTCGGCTACCGCGTCTTTACCGATTCCGCACCCGTCATGGAAGTGGCGCTGGCCAGCCAGGGCGGACTCGGCTGGCGCGGCAAGCATACGCTGCTGCTGGACCGCGACGGCGGCTCGATGTTCTTCCTGGGCGAGATCCTGGTCGACATCCCGCTGCCGGCCGACCCGCCCGAGTCCGGCCACTGCGGCAACTGCCACCGCTGCATCGACATCTGCCCCACGCGCGCCATCATCGCGCCCTACCGGCTGGATGCGCGCCGCTGCATCTCCTACCTCACCATCGAGCACAAGGGCCCGATCCCGGTGGAGTTCCGCGCGCCCATGGGCAACCGCGTCTACGGCTGCGACGACTGCCAGCTGGCCTGCCCGTGGAACAAGTTCGCGCATGTGGCCTCGGTGCCGGACTTCGACGTGCGCAACGGGCTGGACGCGCCCGACATGGTGGCGCTGTTCCAGTGGACCGAAGCGGAATTCAACCAGCGGCTCGAAGGCAGCCCGATCCGCCGCATCGGCCATGAGCGCTGGCTGCGCAACCTGGCGGTGGGCCTGGGCAACAGCCTGCGCGCGGCCTTGTCGGGCGCGCGCGCGCAGGACATGGCACTGGCCGCGCGCATCCGCGCGGCGCTGCTGGAGCGGCGCGAGACGGCCTCGCCGCTGGTGCGCGAGCATATCGACTGGGCCCTGGCCCAGGGCGAGACGCCGCCGCAGATCAGCTGACCAGCGCCAGCCAGAGCGGCGTGGTCACGATCGCCGCCACCGTCATCAGCGAGATCGTCGCCGCCACCATTGGCCCGTTGCCGCCCATGCGCACCGCCAGGATATAGGCGCTGGACGCGGTGGGCAGCGAGGCATACAGCACCACGATCTGGTACTGCAGCGCGGTCAGCGGCAGGTGCCGTCCGACCAGCCAGGCCACGCACGGCATCGCCAGCAGCTTGATCCCGGTCCACCATGCCACCGGCCCGGCAGTGCCGGTGGCGCCGCTCATCTGCAGCCCGGCACCCACCGTCATCAGCCCCAGCGCGGTCGAGGCCGAACCGAGCCGGTTCAGCGTCATCCCCAGCACCTCGGGTGCGTGCAGCCCCAGCAGGTTGGTGGCGAGGCCGCCGGCGGTGGCCAGGATCAGCGGGTTGCGCGCCAGCTCCTTCCACAGCGCGGTCTGGCCGTGCCGCGCCAGCGCCCACACCGCTGCCACGTTGCACAGCGGCACCGTGCAGCCGACGATCACCGCCATCAGCGCCAGCCCCTCGGAGCCACCCAGGCGCGACGCCAGCGCCAGCCCGATATAGGAATTGAAGCGGAATGCGGTCTGCAGGCCCGAGGCAAAGCTGAGCGCGTCCGGCCGCAAGACCCATTTGACGGCGTAGCCGCCGGCCATGCCGGTAGCCATCACCAGCAGCGCCAGCCCCAGCATGGCCGAGGTCGAGGAGAAATCCAGCACCGCGGTATTGGTCGACTGCAGCAGCAGCGCCGGGAACAGTACGAAGTAGACCAGGCGCTCCACGCCGCCCCAGAAGGCACGGTCGAAGGGGGAGTAGCGCACCAGCAGCCAGCCGATAAGGATCAGGCTGAAGTCGGGGACCAGCAGGAGGGCAGAAGACATTTATCGTTGTTGTGGTGGCGGTGGCATGACGCGGCGGCGACTGCGGAGGCGGCAGATAACGGCGAAAAATCCGGAATGTGCAGGCTAGGGCAGATACGGATAGGTATTTTTCCAGATTTGGGTCAGCATGGCATGCCAAGTTGTACGCCTGCCGCCATGTTGTCCCGCACCCGGTCCGCGCCACCGCGCCCGGACACCCACCTCCGAACCCGCTCCCGCCCTGGTCTGCACCCGGGCCGCTGCCTGCGCCTGGCCGCCGTGCTGGTCGCGCTATGCGCCGCCACGGGCGCGGGCGCTGTCCTCGAGCCGGCGCGATCGGTGGAGATCGAAGGGATCCGTTTTGACGATGCGGCGCGGGTGGGCGGCAAGGCATTGCAGCTCAACGGCACCGCGCTGCGCGCGGGATTCCTGGCCAAGGGCTATGTGGCCGCCCTGTACCTGCAGGAACGGGCCCGCAATGCGGCGGTCGTGCTGGGCACGCCCGGCGCCAAGCGCCTGCAGTTGCGCATGCTGCGCGAGACCGAGCCGCCGGCCTTCATGCGCGCCATCCGCCAGGGCATCCGCAACAACCACAGCGAGTCGCAGGTGCAGGAGCTGTCGGCACGGCTGGGACAGTTCGAGCGCACCCTGGGCGAGGTCGGCACCGCGCACAAGGGCGACGTGATCAACCTGGATTTTTCCCCGCAGACGGGCACCGTCGTCGCCATCAATGGCACGCCGCGCGGCCGGCCGATTCCCGGCGAAGACTTCTACCAGGCCGTGCTGCGCGTGTTCCTGGGCGAGCGCCCGGTCGACGCCGACGTCAAGCGCGGGCTGCTGGGCGGCTGAGCCAGATTACGCTGCCGACGCACGGCCCCACCTGTGGCACTGCGACGGTTTTTTTGCTTCCGGGCGGCACCCTGCCCGGATTTCCGACGGGAGACATGATCTCATGCAAGCTGGCAAACTCGCACTGACCCTGGCCCTGGCGGCCGCCGCCACCGCGGCGCAAGCCCAGAGCTACCCGACCAGGCCGATCCGGCTGATCATTCCGTTCGCACCCGGCGGCACCACCGACATCGTCGGCCGCGGCGCGGCGGACCAGATGAGCCGCATCCTGGGCCAGCCGGTGGTGGTGGAAAACCGCGCCGGCGGGGGCGGTTCGATCGGCGCGGACGCGATTGCCAAGTCCGCGCCGGACGGCTACACCATCGGCATCTCCACGGTCTCGACCATGGCCGTGAACCCGGCCTGCAACCCCAAGCTGTCGTACGACCCGATCAAGGACTTCAAGCCCATCACCAACCTGGCCAACGTGGCCAACGTGATCGCCGTGAATCCGAACTTCCCGGCCAAGGACTACAAGGAATTCCTGGCCGTGCTGAAGGCCCACCCGGGCAAGTATTCCTACGCCTCGTCGGGCACCTGCGGCTTCGGCCACATGCTGGGCGAGCAGTTCAAGGTCTCGACCAAGACCTTCATGGTCCATATCCCCTACCGCGGCGCGGGCCCGGCACTGAACGACGTGCTGGCCGGCCAGGTGCCGATCATGGTGGACAACCTGCCCTCGTCGATTCCCTACATCAAGGCCGGCAAGCTGCGTCCGATCGTGGTGGCCTGGAACAAGCGCCTGGAATCGATGCCGAACGTGCCGACCTTTGGCGAAATGGGCCTGAAGGAGCCGAACGACCCGGCCTGGTACGGCCTGGTGGCACCGGCAGGCACGCCTGACGACGTCATCAGGAAGCTCAACGAAGCCGCCGTCAAGGCCCTGCAGGACAAGGACTTCCAGCAGCGCCTGCGCACCGCCGGCGCCGAGCCGTCGGGCAATACGCCGGCGCAGCATGCTATGGAGATCAAGAAGGAATTCGACAAGATGAAGAATCTTGTGAAGGTGCAGAACATCAAGCTGGAGCAGTAATCCGGCCGGCACGACGCCACCCGCCAAGGGCCGCCGCGAGGCGGCCCTTTTTCTTGCCCGAACGCCTGCGCGGACTCTTGCCCCGGCAAAAAGCACTAAAATCCAGCATTCGCCCCAGCCTGACCGCCATGCCCGCCACCTATGACGCCATCCTCCCCGCCCCGTTCGGCAAGATCGGGGTGCGCACGGACGGCGCGCGCATCCGGGCCATCGTGTACCTTCCCGAGCACGTCGAGGCACGCGCCCCCGCGGATGCGCTGACGCAACAGCTCGCGGCGCAGCTGGAGGCCTACTACGCCAACCCCGATGCCACCTTCGACCTGCCGCTGGCCCCGGCCGGCAGCGTTTTCCAGCAGCGCGTATGGCAGGCCATCAGCGCGGTGCCGCGCGGCGCGGTGACCACCTATGGCACCATCGCCGGCGCCATCGGCGCAATGCCGCGCGCGGTCGGCCAGGCCTGCGGGCAGAACCCTTTCCCGATCGTGATCCCCTGCCATCGCGTAGTCTCGGCGCGCGGCATCGGCGGCTTCTCGCACCATGCCGAAGACGGCTTCTACCTAGACGTCAAACGCTGGCTGCTGCGCCATGAGGGCGCCATGCTGATATGAGCGGCGCCGCGCAGGCACCCGCGCAGACAGCCGCCCCCAGCGATGCCGACGTGGCGCTGGTCAGCCGCTTCTGCGACGCGCTGTGGCTGGAAGACGGCCTCTCGCGCAACACCATCGACGCCTACCGGCGCGACCTGACCCTGCTGGCGCGCTGGCTGCAGCACGAACACCGGGGCGAGCTGCCGGGCGTGGACGACGACGCGCTGTCGGCCTACTTCAGCGCGCGCCACACCCAGACCCGGGCCTCGTCGGCCAACCGGCGCCTGGCGGTATTCCGGCGCTTCTACCAGTGGGCGCTGCGCGAGCACCTGGTCCAGACCGACCCCTGCCTGCTGCTGCGCCCGGCCAAGCAGCCGCCGCGCTACCCCAAGACCCTGACCGAGGCCCAGGTCGACGCGCTGCTCGAAGCGCCCGACACCGACACGCCGCTGGGCCTGCGCGACCGCACCATGCTTGAGCTGATGTATGCCAGCGGACTGCGCGTGTCGGAACTGACACAGATGAAGACCATCGAGATCGGCCTGAACGAAGGCGTGGCGCGCGTGGTCGGCGGCAAGGGCGACAAGGAGCGGCTGGTGCCGTTCGGCCAGCAGGCCGGCGACTGGCTGCGCCGCTACCTGGCCAGCGCGCGCCCCGCGCTGCTGGCCGGGCGCGCCTGCGACGCGCTCTTCGTCACGCAGCGCGGCGAAGGCATGACGCGGCAGGCGTTCTGGCACCTGATCAAGCGCCATGCGCGCGATGCCGGCGTGCATGCGCCGTTGTCGCCGCACACGCTGCGGCACGCCTTTGCCACGCACCTGCTGAACCACGGCGCCGACCTGCGCGTGGTGCAGCTGCTGCTGGGCCACGCCGATATCTCCACCACCCAGATCTATACGCACGTCGCCCGCGAACGCCTGCGCGAGCTGCATCAGCAGCATCATCCGCGCGGCTGAGCGGGCGGGCACCGTCCACTGTCATGAGCAAGACCAGGCACGTTTCCGAAACCCCCGCCACGCAGTACCTGCGCAAGCACGGCGTCGCCTTCGGCGAGCATCCGTATGACTACGTCGAGCACGGCGGCACCGGTGAATCGGCGCGCCAGCTGGGCGTGCCCGAACACGATGTCATCAAGACGCTGATCATGGAAGACGAGCGCGCGCAGCCGCTGGTGGTGCTGATGCACGGCGACTGCTCGGTCTCGACCAAGAACCTGGCGCGCCAGACCGGGCGCAAGAGCGTGCAGCCATGCAAGCCCGACGTGGCCCAGCGCCACAGCGGCTACATGGTGGGCGGCACTTCGCCCTTCGGCACGCGCAAGCGCATGCCGGTCTATGTGGAAGCAACCGTGCTGGAACTGGCGCGCATCTATATCAACGGCGGACGGCGCGGCTACCTGGTCAGCCTGGACCCGAAGCTGCTGCCGGGGCTGGTAGACGCCCAGCCGGTGCAGTGCGCGCTGCGTGACTGAGTTTCCGGCAGCGATATCGAGAGAAGCCTCCATGCCAATCCGGGAAGTCACGGACGTAGCGAGGCCCCCGCCGCGCTACAATCGCGCCAGCCTGAAAACACCCCACTGCACATGGCCAATCTGCTTTTCGCCCTCGCCGCCTACCTGATCGGCTCCGTTTCCTTCGCTGTGGTCGTCAGCAAGCTGATGGGCCTGCCGGACCCGCACTCCTACGGCTCCGGCAATCCCGGCGCCACCAACGTGCTGCGCACCGGCAACAAAAAGGCCGCAATCCTGACACTGATCGGCGATGCCCTGAAGGGCTGGCTGGCGGTGTGGCTGGCCGCGCGCTTCGGGCCGGCCTACGGGCTGAACGAAACCGGCCTGGCCATGGTGGCGCTGGCGGTCTTCCTGGGGCACCTGTTCCCGGTCTACCACCGCTTCGCCGGCGGCAAGGGCGTGGCCACCGCGGCCGGCATCCTGCTGGCCATCGACCCGATCCTGGGCCTGGGCACGCTGGCCACCTGGCTGATCATCGCGTTCTTCTTCCGCTACTCGTCGCTGGCGGCGCTGGTGGCGGCGATCTTCGCGCCGTTCTTCCATGTGCTGATCAACGGCGTCGATGTGATGACGGGAGCGATCTTCCTGATCAGCGTGCTGCTGATTGCGCGGCACCGGCAGAACATCGCCAAGCTGCTGGCCGGGAAGGAAAGCCGGATCGGAGAGAAGAAGAAGGTCTGAAGGCCGTGAGGCAGCCCTGATCCCGACTCAGGCCGCGGCTGCCCCGAACAGCATCTCGACCCTGAACCCGCCACCATCGGCATTCACCAGGTTCAGCTTTCCCCCAGCCTGCCGCACCAGCCGGTCCACGATCGCCAGCCCCAGCCCGGAATGCGCATTGCCGCCGCGCGCCGGGTCCAGCCGCACGAAGGGCAGCGTGGCGCGATCCTTGTCGCCATCGGGAATGCCCGCGCCCTGGTCCTCCACCACCAGCAGGTAACCCTCCGGCGTGCGCGAGGTCGCAATGCACACCGGGGGCTTGCCGTAGGCGTAGGCGTTGTCGACCAGGTTGCCGACGATGCGGTCCAGCTGCGTGGCGATCATGCGGAAGCCCTCGCCCGCGCCCAGCGACAGCACCACCTGGCGCTCCTGTTCGGCCAGCGATGCGGCCAGCTCGTTGACGCGCCGGTCCACCGGCACCGGCCGCGCGGTCGGCTCGCTGGTCTGCGCGAAGCTCAGGAACTGCTCGACGATGGCCGCCATGGAATCGACGTCGCGCGTGACCCCCGCTGCGGCCTTGGGATCGGCCAGCATCTCGGCGCGCAGCCGCAGCCGCGCCAGCGGCGTCTTCAGGTCGTGGGCGATGCCGGCCAGCATGGTGTTGCGCTCCTGTTCGATGCGCGCCAGGTCGCCCACCATGCGGTTGAAGCGCTCGATCAGCTGGCGCAGCTCATGCGGGCCGCGCTCGCGCAGCGGCGCCACGGCGTGCTGGCGCGACAGCTGCTCGGCCGCGTTGGCCATGTCGCGCACCGGGCGCTGGATCTGCCACGCGATCAGCACGGCAAAGACGATCGCCACGCCCACCACCAGCATCACGCCGGGCACCAGCCGGTTGTCGGGCGGCGGATTGTGGACCCACAGGATCGGCATGGCAATCCAGTCGGCGCGGCTGGGCAACTTGATCCAGATGCGCGGCGTGGTCTCATCTTCCACGCGGATCTCGGTGCCTTGCGGCAGCCGGCTGATGAACTGCTCCACCAGCCGGCGCGAGCGCCCGCCCTTGGGTGCGGTGGCGTGCAAGTCGGCATCGGCAGTGTTGGCAGTCTGCACCAGGCTGGGCAGCTTTGCCGGCGGGCGCGCATCCAGGGCACGCTCGATGCTGTCGAGCTGGAACAGCATCTGCTCCACCGAATAGTCCACCTGCTGCTGGCGGCGGTCCATGCGCAGGATAGTCAGCCAGGAGAAATGGCTGATCACCAGCACGGCCGCAATCAGCAGCGCAATGCGGCCGAACAGGGTATCGATACGTCGCAACTTCATCGGAAAACAGTCTTGTGGCGGATCCGCTAGCGGCGCCAGCGCGTGGCGGCCGCGGCCATTATTCAGGGAGCCCTGCGGGAATCTCTTCCGCTTCGTCGGGCACGAAGGTATAGCCGCGCCCGCGCACGGTCTGGATATAGCGCGGGCGCTGCGCGTCCTCATCCAGCAGCCGGCGCAGGCGCCAGATCTGCACGTCGATGCCGCGGTCGCTGATGCCGCTGGCGCTGCCGTACATCAGCTCGACGATGCGCTCGCGCGACAGCACTTCCAGCGGATGCATCAGCAGCAGCTTGAGCAGCGCGAACTCGGTATCGCTGATCGACAGCGCCTGGCCGGCGCGGGTCAGCATGCGCTGGCGGAAATTGACGCGGAACGGGCCAAAGATGACAGACTCGCGGTCTTCGGGCGCCGCCGCCGGGCGCGCCAGCTTGCGGCGCAGCACGGCATTGATGCGCGCCAGCAGCTCGCGCGGCGAGAACGGCTTGCCGAGGTAGTCGTCGGCGCCGATCTCCAGGCCGACGATGCGGTCGATCTCGTCGCTGCGGGCGGTCAGCAGGATCACCGGGATATCGTCGTTCTTGGCGCGCAGGTTGCGCAGCGCGGTCAGGCCGTCGACCTTGGGCATCATCAGGTCCAGCACGATCAGCGCCGGCCGTTCGCGCTCCAGGCGGGCCTGCAGGCCGTCGCCGTCATGCATCACCGAGACCGCAAAACCCTGCTGGCTCAGGTACTCGCGCAGCAGGTCGCGAAGTTCGGGATCGTCGTCGACGACGAGGATCTGGGTAGGCTGGTTCGTACGCATAGGCACATGATAGTCAGCCCCGGCGCCACACATGCCGGTTTTGCCGGGCGGTTTTGTTTCCGGAGGTTACACCCGGGGCGCTGGTAATCCGCTGTAATAAAAGCCCCGGGCCATGAAACACGGGCGCCCGGGCCAGCACATTATCCTTGCGGCATGACCTGCCACCGGCGCCGCGGCATTGCGCGCCACACGGCACTTCCCGGCCTGCCGGCCACCCCGCGGCGTGCCCTCCCACGCGACGTGGCCGGCGCACCTGGCGTTGCGGCATACTGCATGCATCGTCACTTGCCAGACCGAACATTGCCGGCGCGCCGCGCGCGCCGCCCCAGGATTGCGGACATGTCCAACCCCGAACAAGGCCAACCTACCCCCTCCCCGACCCCGTCTTCGCGTCCGCCCGAGGACACCCCGCCGCGGCGCACCGGCCGGCGCCCGCTGATCGCCGGCGTGCTGGTGCTGCTGCTCGCCGGGGGCGCCTGGTACTGGCACGCCCACCGTAACCAGGCGCCCGCCGGTGCGGCCGGGACAGCCAGCGCACAGCGTGGCGCCAGCGGCCCGGGTGCCCGCGGTGGCCCTGGTGGCCCTGGTGGCGCCGGCATGCCGCGCTCGCCGGTGGTGGTCGCCACCGTGGCCAGGCGCGATATGGACGTGGTGCTCAACGGCCTGGGCAATGTCACCCCCGTGGCCAACGTCACCGTGCGCGTGCAAGTCTCGGGCCCGCTGCTGAAGGTGCTGTTCAAGGAAGGCCAGATGGTCAGGGCCGGCGACGTGCTGGCCGAGATCGACCCGCGCCCGTTCCAGGCGGCGCTGGACCAGGCCGCGGGCCAGCTGGCGCGCGACCAGGCGCTGCTGCAGAACGCCAGGCTGGACCAGCAGCGCTACCGCACCCTGCTGGGCCAGGACTCGATCTCCAAGCAGCAGGTCGATACCCAGGACGCGCTGGTGCGCCAGTACGAGGGCGTGGTCAAGACCGACCAGGGCAATGTCGCCAACGCGCGCCTGCAGCTGGGCTACACCAGGATCGTGGCGCCGGTGTCGGGCCGCATCGGCCTGCGCCAGGTGGACCCGGGCAATATCGTCAATACCAGCGACACCAACGGCATCGCGCTGATCACGCAGATCCAGCCCATCGCCGTGATGTACACCATCCCCGAGGACAACCTGCCCTCGGTGCTGAAGAAGCTCAATGCCGGCGAGAAGCTGCCGGTACAGGCCTGGGACCGCCAGGTGCGCAACCAGCTGGGCGAAGGCACGCTGCTGACCACCGACAACCAGATCGACACCACCACCGGCACGGTCAAGCTCAAGGCGGTCTTCCCCAATGAAGACGGCATGCTGTTCCCCAACCAGTTCGTCAACGTGCGCACGCGCGTCGATACGCTCAGGGACGCCACCGTGATCCCGGTGGCCGCGATCCAGCGCGGCCAGCAGGGCACCTTTGTCTACACCGTGGACGACGCCAGCAAGGTCAAGGTGCAGGTGGTCACACTCGGCCCGGGCGACGGCAACCGCAACGCGGTGCTCAAGGGCCTGGAGCCCGGCCAGCGCGTGGTGGTGGACGGCGCCGACCGCCTCAAGGAAGGCATGACCGTCGAGGCCGTCGATCCGGCCGCGCGCGCCGCCGCGCTGGTGCCGGCCAGCCAGCCGCGCGGGCGCGGCCGGCGCAACCGGGACGGCGGTGCCAGCGGCGCGCACGCCGACGCCAGCGGGGCCGCGGCGTCCGGTGCTTCCGGTGCGGCCGGCGAACCGCGCCGCCATCGCGAAGCCGGCGCCAGCGCGCCGGGCGCACGCGGCCAGCAGCAGTAAGGATCGCGCATGAACCCGTCACGCCTCTTCATCGAGCGCCCGGTCGCCACGGCGCTGCTGATGCTGGCCATCCTGCTTTCCGGGCTGGTGGCCTACCGCCTGCTGCCGCTGTCCGCGCTGCCCGAGGTGGACTACCCGACTATCCAGGTCACCACGCTCTACCCGGGCGCGAGCCCCGATGTGATGACCTCGTCGATCACGGCGCCGCTGGAGCGGCAGTTCGGCCAGATGCCGGGGCTCAAGCAGATGTCGTCGTCCTCGTCGGGCGGCGCATCGGTGATCACGCTGCAGTTCGAGCTGTCGCTCTCGCTCGACGTGGCCGAGCAGGAGGTGCAGGCCGCCATCAATGCCGGCGGCAACCTGCTGCCGGCCGACCTGCCGATGCCGCCGGTCTACAGCAAGGTCAATCCGGCCGACGCGCCGATCATGACCATTGCCATGACCTCGGACACCATGCCGCTGCCCAAGCTGCAGGACATGGTCGATACGCGCGTGGCGCAGAAGATCTCGCAGATCCAGGGCGTGGGCCTGGTGACCATCAGCGGCGGCCAGCGGCCGGCCGTGCGCATTCAGGCCAACCCGACCGCGCTGGCGTCGCTGGGCCTGTCGATCGACGACCTGCGTACCGCCATCGGCGCGGCCAACGTCAACGGCGCCAAGGGCAGCTTCGACGGGCCGGCGCGTGCTTCCACCATTGACGCCAACGACCAGCTCAAGTCGGCCGACGAGTACCGGCAGATCATCATCGCCTACCAGAACGGCGCGCCGATCCGCATCACCGACGTGGCCGATATCGTCGACGGCCCCGAGAACAGCCGCCTTGCGGCATGGGCCAACACCAACCCGGCGATCGTGCTGAACATCCAGCGCCAGCCCGGCGCCAACGTGATCGAGGTGGTGGACCGCATCAAGGCAATGCTGCCCCAGCTGCAGAATGCGCTGCCGGCGTCGGTGCACGTGCAGATGCTGACCGACCGCACCACCACCATCCGCGCGTCGGTGCATGACGTGGAGTTCGAACTGCTGCTGGCGATCGCGCTGGTGGTGATGGTGATCTTCGTCTTCCTGCGCAATGTGTCCGCCACCATCATCCCGGGCGTGGCGGTGCCGCTGTCGCTGGTCGGCACCTTCGGCGTGATGTACCTGGCGGGATTCTCGATCAACAACCTGACGCTGATGGCGCTGACCATCGCCACCGGCTTCGTGGTCGACGACGCCATCGTCATGATCGAGAACATCATGCGCTACATCGAGGATGGCGACCCGCCGATGGAAGCCGCGCTCAAGGGTTCGAAGCAGATCGGCTTCACCATCATCTCGCTGACGTTTTCGCTGGTGGCCGTGCTGATCCCGCTGCTGTTCATGGGCGATGTGGTCGGGCGCCTGTTCCGCGAGTTCGCCATCACGCTGGCGGTGTCGATCCTGATCTCGGCGGTGGTCTCGCTGACGCTGACGCCGATGATGTGCGCGCGCCTGCTCAAGCATGTGCCCGAAGCCGAGCAGTCGCGCTTCCACCGCGCCACCGGCCGCTTCTTCGACAACGTGATCCACCGCTACGGCGTTGCGCTCGAATGGGTGCTGGACCGCCAGAAGTCGACGCTGATCGTGGCGGTTGCCACGCTCGTGCTGACCGTGCTGCTCTACCTGCTGGTGCCCAAGGGTTTCTTCCCGGTGCAGGACACCGGCGTGATCCAGGGCATCACCGAGGCGTCGCAGACCACCTCGTTCGCGGCCATGGGCCGCAAGCAGGAAGCCGTGGCCAAGGTGGTGCTGGAAGACCCGGCGGTGGAGAGCCTCTCGTCCTTCATCGGCGTGGACGGCACCAACACCACGCTCAACACCGGGCGCATGCTGATCAACCTCAAGCCCAAGGGCGAGCGCGACCCGATCAGCGTGGTCACGCAGCGGCTGCAACAGGCGGTGGAAAAGCTCGGCGGCGTGTCGCTGTACATGCAGCCGGTGCAGGACCTGACCATCGAAGACCGCGTCTCGCGCACGCAATACCAGTTCACCGTCGAGGACCCGGATCCCGCCACGCTGGCGACCTGGGTGCCGCGGCTGGTTGAGCGCCTGAAGCAGGAGCCCGAACTGCGCGACGTGGCCAGCGACCAGCAGAACAACGGCCTGCGCGCCTACGTCGAGATCGACCGCGACGCCGCCGCTCGCTTCGGCATCACCACCGCCGTGATCGACAGCGCGCTCTACAGCGCCTTTGGCCAGCGCCTGGTGTCCACCATCTTCACGCAGTCCAGCCAGTACCGCGTGGTGCTGGAAACCATGCCCGGCTTCCGCACCGGCCCGCAGTCGCTGTCGGAGCTGCGCTTGCCGTCGTCGTCGGGCGGACAGGTGCCGCTGGGCGCGTTTGCGCGCATCACCGAGCGCACCGGCCCGCTGGTGATCAACCACCAGGGCCAGTTCCCGGCCGCGACAATCTCGTTCAACCTGGCGCCCGGCGAGTCGCTTGGCGCGGCGGTAGACAAGATCACCAAGGTGGAACAGGAGCTTGGGCTGCCGATCTCGATGCAGACCGAGTTCCAGGGCGCGGCACTGGCGTTCCGCGCCTCGCTGTCCAACACGCTGTGGCTGATCCTGGCGGCCGTGGTGACCATGTATATCGTGCTGGGCGTGCTGTATGAGAGCACCATCCACCCGGTGACCATCCTGTCCACGCTGCCGTCGGCCGGCGTCGGCGCGCTGCTGGCGCTGCTGGTGGCGCGCCAGGACCTGGGCATCATTGCGATCATCGGCATCATCCTGCTGATCGGTATCGTCAAGAAGAACGCCATCATGATGATCGACTTCGCGCTCGAGGCCGAGCGCGAAGGCGGCATGGCGCCGCGCGATGCGATCTTCCAGGCCTGCCTGCTGCGCTTCCGCCCGATCCTGATGACCACCATGGCGGCCCTGCTGGCGGCGCTGCCGCTGATGCTGGGCACCGGCATCGGTTCCGAGCTGCGCCACCCGCTGGGCGTGACGATGGTGGGCGGCCTGCTGGTCAGCCAGGTGCTGACGCTGTTCACCACGCCGGTCATCTACCTGGCTTTCGACCGTATCGCCTACCGCATGAAGGACTGGCGCAAGCGCCGCTTCGGCGATCCCGAAGAAGGCGGCACGGGCGACGAGCCCCCGTCGGCGCCACCCACGCTGCCGCAGGGGCCGGGGGCGCGATGAACCTGTC
This sequence comes from Cupriavidus sp. LA-1, assembly GCF_055385985.1. NCBI lineage: Bacteria > Pseudomonadati > Pseudomonadota > Betaproteobacteria > Burkholderiales > Burkholderiaceae > Cupriavidus > Cupriavidus sp. LA-1. Next base: position 3,232,988 of record NZ_AP031387.1, read on the forward strand.
CGCCGCCTTCATCCACCGGCCGGTCGCGACCGCGCTGCTGACCATCGGCATCCTGCTGGCGGGCCTGGCCGCGCTGCGCCTGCTGCCGGTGTCGCCGCTGCCGCAGGTGGACTTCCCGACCATCTCGGTGTCGGCCTCGCTGCCCGGCGCCAGTCCGGAGACCATGGCCGCCACCGTGGCCACGCCCCTGGAACGGGCGCTGGGCACGATCGCCGGCGTGACGGAAATCACCTCCAGCAGCTCGCTGGGTTCGACGCGCGTCACGCTGCAGTTCGACCTGTCGCGCAATATCGACGGCGCGGCGCGCGATGTGCAGGCGGCCATCAACGCCTCGCGCGCCACGCTGCCCACCAGCCTGCCCAGCAACCCGACCTACCGCAAGGTCAATCCGGCCGACGCGCCGATCATGATCATCGGGCTGACCTCGCCGACCATGACACGCGGCCAGCTCTATGACGCGGCCTCCACCATCCTCGCGCAGAAGCTGTCGCAGGTGGAAGGCGTGGGCCAGGTCACCATCGGCGGCGCATCGCTGCCGGCGGTGCGGGTGGAACTGAACCCCACCGCGCTCAACAAGTACGGCGTCTCGCTGGAGGACGTGCGCAACACCATCAGCGCAACCAATGCCAACCGGCCGCTGGGCACGCTGGAGAACAACACCAATAACTGGCAGGTCTACGCCAACGACCAGGCGATGAAGGCGGACGACTACATGCCGCTGATCATCCGCTACGCCACGCCGGGCACCTTCTCGTCGGCCTCGGCCGGCGCGCTGATCGCGAGCACGGCCAGCGCAACGGCCAGCGGCGGCGTCAGCACCAAGGTGGTCAACGGCGTGACGGTGACCACGCTCACCACCAGCAGCGGCACCACCACCATCACCAGCGGCGCGACCGGCGGCAAGCGCGCCACCAGCGGCCCCAACGCCTTTGCCGTGCCGGTGCGCCTGTCGGACGTGGCCAATGTGGTCGACTCGGTGCAGGACATCCGCAACGCCGGCTCCGCCAACGGCAAGCCGTCGGTGCTGCTGGTGCTCAACCGCTCGCCGGGCGCCAACATCATCGAGACGGTCGACCGCGTCACCGAGATGCTGCCGCAGCTGCAGAAGATGATTCCGGCCACCATCTCGATGGATGTGATGATGGACCGCACCCCCACCATCCGGGCCTCGCTGCGCGAAGTCGAGCACACGCTGATGATCTCGGTGGCGCTGGTGATCATGGTGGTGTTCCTGTTCCTGCGCAACGTCCGCGCCACCTTCATTCCCAGCGTGGCGGTGCCGGTGTCGCTGATCGGCACGTTCTCGGTGATGTACCTGGCGGGGTTCTCGCTGAACAACCTGTCGCTGATGGCGCTGACCATCGCCACCGGCTTCGTGGTCGATGATGCCATCGTGGTGCTGGAGAACATCTCGCGCCATATCGAGGAAGGCATGAAGCCGCTCGCCGCCGCGCTGCGCGGCGCGCGCGAAGTGGGCTTCACGGTGCTGTCGATGAGCCTGTCGCTGATCGCGGTGTTTATCCCGCTGCTGATGATGGGGGGCATCGTCGGGCGGCTGTTCCAGGAATTTGCCATCACGCTGTCGGTGGCCATCCTGGTATCGCTGGTGGTGTCGCTGACCACCACGCCGATGATGTGCGCGCGCCTGCTGCGCCCCATCGAGCCCGAGAAAGAAGGCCGCTTCTTCCGCGCCAGCGAACGCGCCTTCAAGTGGATGCACGACGGCTACGCGCGCACGCTGGGCGTGGCGCTGCGCCACAGCACCATCGTGTGGCTGGTGCTGCTGGCCACGATCGCGCTCAATGTCTGGCTGTACGTGATCGTGCCCAAGGGCTTCTTCCCGCAGCAGGACACCGGGCGGCTGATCGGCTTTATCCGTGCCGACCAGGCCACCTCGTTCCAGGCCATGCGCGGCAAGCTCGACAGCTTTATCAAGATCGTCCAGTCCGATCCGGCCGTGGTCAACGTGACCGGCTTCACCGGCGGCTCGCAACGCAATACCGGGCAGATGTTCGTCACGCTCAAGCCGCTCACGGAGCGCACGGAAACCGCCGATGCCGTGATCGCGCGGCTGCGCGTGAAGCTGGCCAAGGAACCCGGCGCAAGCCTGTTCCTGCAATCGGTGCAGGACATCCGCATCGGCGGCCGGCAAAGCAGCTCGCAGTACCAGTTCACGCTGCAGTCCGACGACCTGAATGTGTTGCGCGACTGGGAGCCCAAGGTGCGGGCGGCCATCTCGAACCTGAAGGGGCTGGAGGACGTCGATACCGACACCAACGACAAGGGGCTGCAGACCTCGGTCGTCATCGATCGCGATACGGCATCCAAGCTTGGCGTGACCGCGCAGCAGATCGACGCGGTGCTCAACGACGCCTTCGGCCAGCGGCTGGTGTCGACCATCTACCATCCGCTCAACCAGTATCGCGTGGTGATGGAGCTGAGCCCGGAATACCTGCAGGGGCCGCACGCGCTGCAGGACATCTACGTGGTCACCGGCAACGGGCGCCGCGTGCCGCTGTCGGCCTTCGCGAAGGTGGAGCCGACCAGCACGCCGCTGGGCGTCAACCACCAGGGCCAGTTCGCGGCGTCGACCATCTCGTTCAACCTGGCCGAAGGCTACTCGCTGTCGCAGGCCACCGATGCGGTCAAGGCCGAGATGGCCCGCATCGGCGTGCCCGAGACACTGCAGGCCAACTTCCAGGGCGGCGCCAAGGCGTTCCAGGATTCGCTCAAGAGCCAGCCGATCCTGATCCTGGCCGCGCTGATCACGATCTATATCGTGCTGGGGGTGCTGTATGAAAGCTACGTGCACCCCCTGACGATCCTGTCGACGCTGCCCTCGGCCGGGGTCGGCGCGCTGCTGGCATTGCTGGCTTCGAAGACCGAGTTCAGCATCATTGCGCTGATCGGCGTGATCCTGCTGATCGGCATCGTCAAGAAGAACGCGATCATGATGATCGACTTTGCCATCGAAGCCGAGCGGCGCGAGGGGCTGTCGCCGCGCGACGCCATCTACCGCGCCTGCCTGCTGCGCTTCCGCCCGATCCTGATGACCACCATGGCCGCGCTGCTGGGCGCGGTGCCGCTGGCGATCGGCCGCGGCGACGGCGCCGAGCTGCGCGCGCCGCTGGGCATCTCCATTGTCGGCGGGCTGGTGGTGAGCCAGCTGCTGACGCTGTACACCACGCCGGTGGTCTACCTGACGCTGGACCGCTGGCGCCTGAAGGTGAAGGCCTGGCGCCAGCGCCGCCGCGGCAATGCGGGCACGCCCGACCAGCCGGCCGCCGTCTAGATTTTCGAAACTCGCCATGACAGCTCTCTCCCGCTTCCTGACCCACGCCCTCCCGGTGCCGCTGGCCTGCGCGCTGCTGCTGGCCGGCTGCGCCGTCGGCCCCGACTACAAGCGCCCCGACGCGCCGGTCTCCGAATCGTTCAAGGAGGCCGATGCCGGCACCCCCGCCTGGACCGGCGACTGGAAACCCGCCGAGCCGCAGGATGCACTGGCGCGCGCCGACTGGTGGACCGTGTTCGGCGATACGCAGCTCGATGCACTGATGTCGCAGGTACAGGTCTCGAACCAGAACATCAAGGCCGCCGAAGCACAGTACCGGCAGGCGGTGGCGTCGCTGCAGGCCGCGCGTGCAGGCTTCTTCCCGACCGTCAACGCTCAGGCCGGCGCCTCGCGCGCGCGCGGCGCCAGCGGCAATACGATCAACGCGCAGAACGTGAGCCTGGGCGCAACCTGGGAAATCGACGTCTGGGGCCGCGTGCGGCGCCAGGTGGAAGGCAGCGAGGCCAGCGCACAGGCCAGCCAGGCCGACCTGGCCTCGACGCTCCTGTCGACGCAGGCGACGCTGGCGCAGAGCTACTTCCTGCTGCGCGTGGCCGATGCGCAGAAGGCGCTGCTGGACCGCACCGTGGCCGATTACCAGAGGTCATTGCAGCTGGTGCAGAACCAGTACGCCGCCGGCACCGCGCAGCGCTCGGACGTGCTGCAGTCCGAAACGCAGCTCAAGAGCGCGCAGGCGCAGCAGATCGACATCCAGGTCACGCGCGCGCAGCTGGAGCACGCCATTGCTGTCCTGGTCGGCAAGCCGCCCGCGGCGCTGACGCTGGCGGCCGGCGACTTCGGCGCCGCGCCGCCGCGCGTGCCCGCCGCGGTGCCGTCGCAGTTGCTGGAGCGCCGCCCCGACATCGGCGCGGCCGAGCGCCGCATGGCGTCGGCCAATGCGCAGATCGGCGTGGCGCAGGCGGCCTACTACCCGACCCTGTCGCTGTCGGCCAGCGGCGGCCTGACCGCCAGCACGCTGGCGCGCTGGCTGTCGCTGCCGGACCGGATCTGGTCGATCGGCGGCGGGCTGGCCGGCACGCTGTTCGACGGCGGCCTGCGCAGCGCGGTCAAGGCGCAGGCGGTGGCCGCCTACGACCAGACCGTGGCCAACTACCGCCAGACCGTGCTGGGCGCGTTCCAGGAAGTCGAGGACAACCTCGCCGCGCAGCGGCTGCTGGAACAGGAAGCGGTGGTGCAGAACGACGCGCTGCGTTCGGCGCGCGAGGCGCTGGCGCTGGTGTACAACCGCTACCGCGCCGGCACCGCCGGCCTGCTCGACGTGCTGACGGCGCAGACCAGCGCCTACACCGCCGAGCGCACCGCGCTGACGATCACCGGCCGCCAGTACACGGCGGCGGTGGTGCTGATCAAGGCCCTGGGCGGCGGCTGGCATGCGCCTGGCGCGCAGGCCGGATCGGCACAGGGCGGCACGGAGCAGCCCGTCAGTGCGCCGGTCAGTCAGCCCGCCAGCCAGCCCATCAGCCGGCGCTAGCCGCCGGCGCGCGCGGCAGCGGCTGCCGGCAGATGCGCTCGCGCAGCCAGGTGGCGGCCTTGCCCAGCGGCCGCTGCTTGTGCCAGACCAGTTCCATCGCCACCGGCCAGTCCTGCTGCTGGAACGCCAGCGGCGGCGACACCAGCTGCGCCGCCGCCGGCGAGTTGGCCACCACGTGCCACGGCACGAAGGCCCAGCCCAGCCCGCGCTTGACCAGTTCAACGATCACCCACTGGCTTTCCACCCACCACACGTCAGCGGCCACGCGCAGGCGCATCTTCTCTTCGCTGTCGGTGCGGGTCGCGACCATCAGCTGGCGGTAGCGCTTGAGCTCTTCCCAGTCCACGCGCTGGCCGGCCAGCGGATGCCCGGGTGCGCACAGGATCTGCATCGGCACCCAGCCCAGCGCATGGAAGCCCAGTGCCGGCGGCAGCACCTCCTGCCGCCACATGATGCCGAGGTCGGCACCGCCCTCCAGCACCAGCCGGCTGACGTCTTCCATCAGCGGGAAGAGGAGCTCAAGCTCCACCGCCGGGAAGCGGCTGGAGAACTCCACCAGCAGCATGCCCAGCGTTTCTTCCGGATACAGCTCGTCGACCGCCAGCACCAGCCGCGTTTCCACGCCCTCGCCCAGGCTCTTGGCCACCCCGCGGAAATGCTCGCAGCGCTCCAGGATCACGCGTGCCTCGGCCAGCAGCCGCTCGCCTGCCGGGGTCAGCACAGGATAGCGGCCGGAGCGGTCGAACAGCGCGTTGCCGGCGTCGATCTCCAGATTGGACACCGCCGCGCTGACGACCGACTGCGCCTTGCCCAGCCGGCGCGCGGCGGCCGAGAACGAACCCGTGTCGGCCGCGGCGACAAAAGCCTGCAATTGCTCGATGGAGAGGCTCATAAGTATCTTTGCCGATGTATCTATCCGTTTTAGCGATAGTATCCAACTTGGCAATCCCTGCCCAGCAGATAGACTAGGCGCCATCGCGTTTTCGCTGCAAGGAGAAACCATGCGCACTACCTGGGACCGGATCCGCCATGCTGTCGGCTTCGAAGTGGTCGGCCTGCTGATCTTCGCGCCGCTGGCCAGCTGGGCCTTCGGCTATGAGCTGCACCAGATGGGCCTGATCGGCGCGGTTGCCTCGCTGATCGCCACCGGCTGGAACTACCTGTACAACGTGCTGTTCGACAAGGGCATGCTGCGTTTCACCGGCCAGCTGCGCAAGTCGGTGCCGGTGCGCGTGCTGCACGCCGTGCTGTTCGAACTCGGCCTGCTGATCGTGTTCCTGCCGTCGGTGGCGTGGTACCTGGACATCAGCCTGGTCGAGGCGCTCATCATGGACATCGCCGTGGCCGGCTTCTACATGCTCTACGCGCTGGTGTACAACTGGCTGTACGACATTGTCTTCCCGGTGCCTTCGCTGCAGGCACAAGCCAAGCCTGAAGGCGCCGCGCTCGGCTGAGCGCGGGTTTTTCCCGGCCCCGGAGGCATCACTCCGGGGGGCTTTCCCGTCTTGCCGCAACTGGTCGAATTGTTATACTCCATAACAAAATCACTTCGGCCGGAGCAGCGCGTCCGCGCTTGCATACCGGCGCATCCTGCACGCGGGGAGACACCATGAAGATCGCAATCGCCGGTGGCGGCATCGGCGGACTGGCGCTGGCGCTGCTGTGCCACCGCCACGGCATCGAGGCCGAGGTCTGGGAGGCCAGCGAAACGCTGCGGCCGCTGGGCGTTGGCATCAATCTGCTGCCGCACGCGGTGCGCATCCTGTCGGAGCTGGGACTGCGCGACGCGCTGGCCGACATCGCCATCGAGACCTCGTCGCTCTCCTACTACAACAAGCTGGGCCAGCGCATCTGGCATGAACCGCGCGGGCTCGCGGCCGGCTATGACTGGCCGCAGTTCTCGATCCATCGCGGCGAATTCCAGATGCTGCTGCACCGCACCGTGGTCGAGCGTTTGGGCGCCGACGCCGTACATACCGGCCACAGCTTCGAGACCGTGCTGGACACCGGCGCGCGCGGCCAGGCGCGCTTCGCGCTGCGCAGGCGCAGCGACAATGCCGAGGTCGAGGCCAGCGCCGATGTGCTGGTCGGCGCGGACGGCATCCACTCGGCGGTGCGCCGCCACTTCTACCCCAGCGGCGACCTGCCGCGCTTTTCGCGCCGCCTGCTGTGGCGCGCGGTCACCGAGGCCCCGCCCTACCTGGACGGCCGCTCGATGTTCATGGCCGGGCACCAGGACCAGAAGTTCGTGGCCTATCCCATCTCCGAGCCGCTGCGCCGCCAGGGCCGCTCGCTGGTCAACTGGATTGCCGAGCTGCGCGTGCCCGACAGCGTGCCCGACACCCCGCCGCGCAGCGACTGGAACAAGCAGGTCGACAAGTCCGTGTTTCGCGCCGCCTTTGCCGACTGGCAATGGGACTGGATCGACATCCCCGCGCTGATCGACGGTGCCGAGGCGATCTACGAATTTCCGATGGTCGACAAGGATCCGCTGCCGCGCTGGACCTTCGACCGCGTCACGCTGCTGGGCGACGCCGCGCACCCGATGTACCCGATCGGCTCGAACGGCAGCGCGCAGGCCGTCCTGGATGCGCACTACCTGGTCGACAGCCTGCTGGGTACGCCCGACACCGCCTATGCGCTGCGCGAATACGAGGCCGAGCGCCTGCCGCGCACCGCCGGCATCGTGCTGCGCAACCGCATGAACGGGCCCGAGCAGGTGATGCAGCTGGCCGAAGAACGCGCCCCGCAGGGCTTTGCCGATATCGGACAGGTGATCCCGCGCGCCGAACTGGAGGCGATTTCGCTGCGCTACAAGCAGCTGGCGGGATTCGACCGGCTGTCGATGCAGGGCAACCGGTAAGATCCGCAGCAGGCTTGGCAGAACACAACAGAACAAGACCATCGAGAGAGGAGACATCATGGCGCCCCTGACCACCACCAAGCTGGCCCGCCTCGCACTGGCCGCCGCCCTCGCCCTCGGCGCCGGCAGCGCGCTCGCCGACATCACCGTCGGCGTCAGCCTGTCCACCACCGGCCCCTCGGCGTCGCTGGGCATCCCGCAGAAGAATTCGCTGGCCTACCTGCCGCAGAAGATCGGCGGCGAGGCCGTGCGCTACATCGTGCTGGACGATGCCTCGGATCCCACGCAGGGCGCCAGGGTGGCGCGCCGCTTTGTCTCCGAGGACAAGGTCGACATCATCCTGGGCTCGTCCGCGGTGGCGCCGTCGATCGCCATTGCCGAGGTGGCCGATGAAGCCCAGACCGTGCAGCTGGCGTTCTCGCCGATCGAACTGAAACCCGGGCGCGGTGCCTGGACCTTCCGGCTGGCGCAGCCGGTGCGGCTGATGGCCAATGCCGTGGCCGCCACCGCCAAGACCAACGGCGTCAAGACCATCGGCTTTATCGGCTTTGCCGACGCCTATGGCGAGACCTGGCTGAAGGACTTCACCGAAGCCGCCACGGCCAACGGCATCCGCCTGATCGCCACCGAGCGCTACGGCCGCGCCGATACCAGCGTGACCGCGCAGGCGATCAAGCTGATTGCTGCCAAACCCGATGCCATCCTGATCGCCGGCGCCGGTACCGGCGCCGCGCTGCCGCACACCACGCTGCGCGAGCGCGGTTACGGCGGCACCATCTACCAGACCCACGGCGCGGCCACCAGGGACCTGATCCGCATCGGCGGGCGCCTGGTCAATGGCGCGATCCTGCCGGCCGGGCCGGTCATCGTGCCGGAGCAGCTGCCGGTGGGGGACCCGGTGCGCAAGCCGGGACTCGACTACGTCACGCGGTATGAACAGCAGTACGGGGCCGACAGCCGCACACAGTTCGGCGCCCATGCCTACGATGCCGGGCTGGTGCTGGAACGCATCGTGCCGGTGGCACTCCGGCACGCCAGGCCGGGAACGCCGGCGTTCCGCCTGGCGCTGCGCACGGCGCTGGAGACCGAGCGCGACATCGTGGTTTCGCACGGCGTGCTCAATTACAGTGGGCAAGACCACTATGGCTTCGACCAGCGCGGGCGCGTTATGCTGACAATCGAGAACGGCAACTGGAAACTGCTCAAATGAGCTCCGACGCATCCGGCACACCGCCCGCCGCCCCCGCGCGCGCGGGCAGCACCACCGCCGCGCCTGCGCGGCGCAAGGCGCGGGACCCGCTTGCGCCGGATCCGGCCGCAAGCTACGGTGCCGAGGCTGGCTTCGACCCGCATGTGCCGAATGTCGACTACGGCGTGCTCGACAGCCTGATCGGCTACGCCATCCGCCGCGCGCAGATCCGCATCTACGAAGACTTCGTGCATTCGCTGGCGCAATGGCAGATCACGCCGCCGCGCTTCTCGGCGCTGGTGATCATCTCGCGCAACCCGCACCTGAAGCTGACCGAACTGGCACAGATCCTCGGCATCGCGCGCTCGGGCGCGGTACTGCTGGTCGATGCGCTGGAAGAGATGAACCTGGTGGCGCGCCGCCCGGCACCGGGCGACCGGCGCGCCTACAGCCTGGTGCTGACCACGGCCGGGCGCCGCACACTGGAAGCGGCCACGCAGGCAGTAGTGGCGCACGACGCCCATGCTGGCTCGGCACTGACCGAGGCCGAGCAGGCCACGCTGAAGTCGCTGCTGGCACGGCTGGCACCGCCACGCACCGGCTGAGCGCAGCCGGCAAACCTGTCATCCGCTTGCCGGTGGCCATGCGTTAACATGGCCGCCATGCCAAGAACAATCGCCGCGCTCAACCCATCGCCTCATGCATCGCGACCCGGCGCCCTGCTGCGCCGCCTGTCGCCATTGCTCTCGCCCATCCTTGCCACCGTGCTGCTGGCCGGCGGTCCGGCGCTCACCCCGGCGCAAGCCAGGCCGCCCACCAAGGCAGCGAAAGCCGCCAATCCTGCAAAGGCTCCGAAGGCGGCAGCCGATCCGGCGCTGGTACGCGCCGGCGTGCCGGCCCCGGTGGCCGCGGCGCTGCGCCGCGCCGGCGTGCCGGCCTCGGCGGCCAGCTTCTACGTGGTCAGGCTGGGCGCCGGCACTGCCCGCGCCAGCTGGAACGCGCAGCAGCCGATGAACCCGGCCTCGACCATGAAGCTGGTCACCACCTTCGCCGGATTGCAGCTGCTCGGGCCCGACTACCGCTGGCAGACCTCGCTCTATGCCGACGCGCTGCCTGCCGCCGACGGCACCATCACCGGCAACGTCTACCTGCGCGGCCACGGCGATCCCAAGCTGGTGCCCGAGGAAATGGCCAAGCTGGTGGCCAAGGCGCGCACCGCGGGCGCCACCGCCATCAATGGCGACCTGGTGCTGGACCGCAGCTACTTTGCCGATGGCCTGGACGGCAACGGCACCATCGACGGCGAGGTGCAGCGCGCCTACAACGTCGGCCCGGACGCGCTGCTCTATGCCTTCAAGACGCTGTCGTTCACGCTGACGCCGGACCCGGCCACCCGGACCGTGGCGGTCAGCGTCACGCCGGAACTGGCCCAGCTCAAGCTGGACAACCGGCTGACGCTGACCAGCGGCCGCTGCGGCGACTGGCAGAGCAGCGCCAGCCCGACCGTGCTGCCGCAAGCCGACGGCACCGTGCTGGCCTCGTTCTCCGGCGGCTATGCCAGCGACTGCGGCGAACACGTGCTCAATATCGCCACGCTGTCGCATGCGGAATTCACCTGGGGCGGCTTTGTCGCCGAGTGGCAGCGCGCCGGCGGGAGCTTTGCCCACTTGCCCGGGCTGCGCAGCGGCAAGGTGCCGCGCGGCGCGGTGCTGCTCGCGCGCCACTACGGCCTGCCGCTGGCGGACATCGTGCGCGACATCAACAAGTACTCCAACAACGTGATGGCACGCCAGCTGTTCCTGACCATCGGCGCCGAGATCGACCGCGGCGGCCCGGCCAGCACCGAACGCTCGACCCGCGTGGTGCAGCGCTGGCTGGCGCGCCAGGGGCTGGACATGCCCGGCCTGGTGCTGGATAACGGCTCGGGCCTGTCGCGCGCGGAACGCATCAGCGCCTACGACATGGCACGCCTGCTGCAGCAGGCCGCGGCCAGCAGCGTGGGCCCGGCGCTGATCGATTCGCTGCCGGTACTGGGCGTCGACGGCACGCTGCGCAACCGCCTGACGCGCGCCAATGCCGCCGGCAGCGGCTACCTGAAGACCGGCACGCTGGCCGATGTGCGCGCCCTGGCCGGCTATGTGGATGCTGCCGACGGCGGCCGCTACGTGGTGGTGAGCATGATCAACCATCCCAACGCCGCGCAGGCGCAGGAAGCCCACGACGCGCTGCTGCAGTGGGTGTATCGCGGCGCACCTTGAGGGCGCTCAAGGCCCCCTGAAGCACCCTGGCGGCAGGCCACGGCGCGGCGCCGTGGCCTGCCGCCAACGCCGCGGCCGCATTTTGTTAAGCGGCCACTTACCAGCTCGCGATCCCACCCTATAATGCCAGGGTGCCGGCCGCGTTCTGCGGCGGCAGCCTTCCGGGCCGGCCCTCGGCCCCGGGCCTGTATTGCCCCCTCTTCCTCTGACATGACTTCCCGACAACCCCCGGTGTGGTTGCGCCTCTGGCATCGCTTCGCACCGGCCGAGCGCGCCGGTTTTATCGACGGCGCGCGCCGCTTTGCCCCATCCCTGCCCGCCGTGTTTTCCTGGGGCCTGGTCACGGGCGTGGCGATGAGCAAATCCGTGCTGACCGTGCCCGAGGCCATCGGCATGTCGCTGCTGGCCTATGCCGGCTCGGCGCAACTGGCGGTGCTGCCGCTGTTCGCGGCCGGGTTGCCGCTGTGGACCATCTGGCTGACCGCGGCCATGGTGAACCTGCGCTTCGTGATCTTCAGCGCGGCCATGCAGCCGCATTTCAGCTACCTGACGCTGGCGCGGCGCACGGTGCTGGGCTTCTTCAACGGCGACCTGCACTTCGTCTACTTCATGCAGAAGTACAGCACGCCCGGCCATGAGCCGGGCAAGGAAGGCTACTTCTGGGGCATGGCGCTGACCAACTTCGCCATGTGGCAGGTGTCGTCGATCCTGGGGATCGTGCTGGCGAGCGTGTTCCCGGACAGCTGGGGACTGGGGCTGGCGGGCACGATGGCCCTGATCCCGGTGATGATCGCCACCATCAATTCGCGCTCGACGCTGATGGCGGTGGTGATCTCGTCAGTGCTGGCGCTGCTGTGCTTCGACCTGCCGTACCGGCTCGGGCTGGTGGTGGCGGTGGTCGGCGCGCTCGCGGCGGGCATGGCCAGCGATGAGCTGATGGCACGCGCGACGCTGCGCGGCATCAATCGGCGCAAGCGCGCGCCTGCGGCCGGTCCCGCGACCAATGCGGCGGACGTGCCGCCGGGAGACCGCGCATGAGCCATACCGAAATCTGGATCGCGCTGGTCGGCATGGCGCTGGTCACCGTGATCACGCGCGCGCTGTTCCTGATGGCCGGCGAACATGTGAGCGTGCCTGACCGCATCCAGCGGGCGCTGCGCTATGCGCCGGCCGCGGCGCTGGCGGCCATCATCCTGCCTGACCTGATGACCTGGCAGGGGCATTTCACCGTGGCACTGACCAACTACAAGCTGATGGCCGGGATTGCCGCCACGTTGTTCTACGTGCTGACCCGGAAGATGGTGGGGATGATCGTGGTGGGGATGGCGGTTTATACGGCGCTGAGGCTGCTGGGCGGCTGAGTGCTTCCACCTTAAAAGAAAACGGCTTCGCCTCCCATGGAGCGCGAAGCCGTTTTTGCTTGCGTCTTAATCCCCGAACGCCGCCGCGGCCCGTTCCAGCCGGTCCCGTACCCCGGCCCAGTCCTGCCCTTCCGGCAGCGCCTCGAACATCAGCTGCGTATAGCCCTGCTTGTCCAGCCTGCGCAGCAGCCGGTACAACTCCCGCGCATAGGCGGCCGCGTCAGCCGGCGCCTGCACCCAGGTACAACGCTGGTCCACCAGCGGCGCCCGGCCCACCCACGCCACGCGCGCATCCTCCGGCAGCAAAGCCAGCTGCGCCGAAGCGGCTTGCGCATCGGCCAGCAGCAGCGGCGTGTGCGGCGCGTAGTGCGCCTTGAGCGTGCCTGAAGCGCGCGGGGCCGCGGCATCGGGCGGCAGCGGGGCCGCGCCCAGAACCTGCGCCATCATCGCCGCGGTGATCGCCCCCGGACGCAACAGCACCGGGCCGATGCCCTGGTCCAGCCGCGACAGGTCGACGATGGTCGATTCGATCCCGACCTCCACGCCATCGCCTTCCAGCACATAGACCGCGTCGCCGAATTCATCGCGCACATGCTGCGCGGTGGTCGGGCTGACCTGGCCGAACTTGTTGGCCGACGGCGCGGCGATGCCGCCGCGGCCGCGCTTGAAGCGCGCCAGCAGCGCCTGCGCCACCGGGTGCGAGGGGCACCGTACGCCGATGCTGTCCTGGCCGCCGGCGACGGCCGGGTGGATATGCGCGGCGCGCTTCAGGATCAGCGTCAGCGGGCCGGGCCAGAAGGCGTCGATCAGCTGCCGCGCGGCCTCGGGAACCTCGTCGGTCCAGTAGCCGATATCGGCGCCGTCGACCACGTGTACGATCACCGGATGGTTCGACGGCCGGCCCTTGAGCGCGAAGATGCGAGCGACCGCCTCGGGGTTCTCGGCATCGGCGCCAAGCCCGTAGACGGTCTCGGTGGGAAAGGCGACCAGTTGCCCGGCCTCGAGCAGGCGGGCAGCTTCGTCCAGTTCAGCGGCCGTGGGCATGCGCGGCGACATCGTATTCCTTGGAGCTATGGCTTCAGAGCGGGATATCAGAGCGGGATGTGCAGCGCCCGCGCGGCGGCGGCAAAGGCGGCGTCGGCCGCTTCGGCATGCTCGCCCACGCAGTTGACGTGCCCCATCTTGCGCGACGGGCGCGCATCGCTCTTGCCGTACAGGTGCAGCTTGGCGCCGGGCTGCGCCATCACTTCGTCCCAGGCCGGCGTGCGTTCCAGGCCGAACTCGAACCACACGTCGCCCAGCAGGTTCAGCATCTTGCCGGCCGAGTGCTGGCGCGTGCGGCCCAGCGGCAGGCGCGCCATGGCGCGCACCTGCTGCTCGAACTGGCTGGTCTCGCACGCGTCCATGGTGATATGGCCGGAATTGTGCGGGCGCGGCGCCATCTCGTTGGCGACCAGCGAGCCGTCGGTCAGCACGAAGAACTCGATGCACAGCACGCCCACATAGCCCATCTCCGTAGCGATGGCCGCGGCCGCGGCGCGCGCGCGGTCGGCGATGTCCGGCGAGACACTGGTCGACGGCATCTCGGTCGAAAACAGGATGCCGTCGCGATGCACGTTCTCGGCCAGCGGCCAGGTGGCGGTGGCGCCGTCCGCGGCACGCGCGGCCAGCACCGATACCTCATAGGCCAGCGGCAGCATCTGCTCCAGCACGCACGGCACGTGCTGCATGGCGTTCCACGCGGCGCGCACGTCTTCGCGCGTCTTCACGCGCGCCTGGCCCTTGCCGTCATAGCCCATGCGCGCGGTCTTGAGGATGCCGGGCAGCACGTGGTCGGGCAGCTGGTCGATATCGGCATCGTGCTGGATCACCCAGTGCGGGGCCGGCGACACGCCGGTGCGCTCGGCGCACGCGGCAAAGAACTTCTTCTCGCCGATGCGGTTCTGCGCGATCGACACGCAGTAGCCGCGCGGCGCGACAAAGACGCCCAGCTGCTCCAGCCGGTCCAGCGACAGCGACGGCACGTTCTCGAACTCGGTGCTCACCGCCTGGCACAGCTTGCCCATCTCGGCGAGCGCGCCTTCGTCGGTGTAATGCGCGCAGATATGCTTGTCCGCCACCGAGCCCGCCGGGCTGTCCTGGTCCGGGTCGAGCACGCACACGCGATATCCCATCGCCTGCGCCGCATGCGTGAACATGCGGCCAAGCTGGCCGCCGCCCAGCATGCCGAGCCACGCGCCGGGCAGGATGGGCGCGTCGGGGCGGTCGACGCCGAACTCGGCGCGCGATTCCGGCGTATGGGCTTCGGAGAGGTAGGGATGGATATCGGTAGGCATTGCTCGGTTCCGTGGGAGGTCCGGATGATTACAGCGGCAGCATTACAACGGCAACGTCATTGCGCGCGCGGCTTCGGTCTGCTTCGTGCGGAACGCGTCCAGCGCGCCGGCCAGCGCCTCGTCGGTGGTGGCCAGCGTGGCGATCGCGTGCAGCGCGGCATTGGCGGCACCCGCCTCGCCGATGGCGAAGGTGGCCACCGGCACGCCCTTGGGCATCTGCACGATCGACAGCAGCGAATCCTCGCCGCGCAGGTACTTGGACGGCACCGGCACGCCGAACACGGGCACGATGGTCTTGGCGGCGATCATGCCGGGCAGGTGCGCGGCCCCGCCGGCACCGGCGATGATGGCGCGCAGGCCGCGGCTGCGCGCGGTCTCGGCATAGCGGAACATGTCGTCCGCCATGCGGTGCGCGGACACCACCTGGGCCTCGAACGGCACGCCGAAATCCTTCAGCATGGCCACCGCGTGCTGCATCACGTCCCAGTCGGAACTGCTGCCCATCACTACGCCGACCAGCGGCTTGTCTTGCTTGCTCACGTTTGATCCTCGCTTGTTTGTTCCCCTCTCCCCTTATGGGGAGAGGGGAACACCATTGGCTTTTGGAAAGCCGATGGATAGCAACTTACTGCAGTTCTTCGCCCGTCAGGCGCGTCAGCGCCTCACGGTACTTGGCGGCGGTCTTCTCGATGACCTCGTCGGGCAGCTGCGGCGCCGGCGCGGTCTTGGGCCAGGGCTTGCCGTCGATGCGCACGGCCTCCAGCCAGTCGCGCACGAACTGCTTGTCGAACGACGGCGGGTTGGTGCCCACCTGGTACGAATCGGCCGGCCAGAAGCGCGACGAATCGGCGGTCAGGACCTCGTCCATCAGCGTCAGCACGCCGTTGTCGTCCAGGCCGAACTCGAACTTGGTGTCGGCGATGATGATGCCGCGCGTGGCCGCGAACTCGGCCGCTTCCTTGTACAGGCGGATCGAGATCTCGCGCATCTGGCGCGCCAGCGCGATACCGATGCGGGCCTCGACCTCGGTGAACGAGATGTTCTCGTCGTGCTCGCCCATCTCGGCCTTGGCCGCCGGCGTGAAGATCGGCTCGGGCAGCTTCTGCGCGTTCTGCAGGCCCGGCGGCAGTTCGATGCCGCACACCTTGCCGGTGGCCTGGTAGTCCTTCCAGCCGCTGCCGGCGAGGTAGCCGCGCACCACGGCTTCGACCAGGATCGGCTTCAGGCGCTTGACCACCACGGCGCGGCCCTTCACCTGCTCCACTTCCCCGGCTGCGACCACGGTCTCGGGCGCGATGCCGGTCTCGTGGTTCGGCACGATGTGCGCGAGCTTCCTGAACCAGAAGTTGGCCATCTGGTTCAGCACGCGGCCCTTGTCGGGGATCGGCTCGCCCATGATGACGTCGAACGCCGACAGGCGGTCGGTGGTGACGATCAGCAGCTTGTCATTGCCGACGGCATAGTTGTCGCGCACCTTGCCGTGGCCCAGCAGCGGCAGCGAGTTGATGGAGGACTGGTAGAGAGCGTTGGACATGATGGTTCCGATAAAACGGCGAAGCCGCCGGGCGCTGGATGCGTGCCGCGGCGGCCGGAACTGCAACCCGCCTTCCGCTTGCGCGGAAGGCGGACAAGGGACATTACTGCACGACCTGCGCCAGCTTGCCCGACTTGTACTGCTGCGCGACGTCGGTCAGGCCGACCGGCTTGATCTTGCTGGCCTGGCCTTCGCAGCCGAAGGCGATGTAGCGCGCCTTGCACACCAGCTTGGCGGCTTCGCGGGCCGGCTTCAGGTATTCGCGCGGGTCGAACTTGCCCGGGTTCTCGGCCAGGAAGCGGCGGATCGCGGCGGTCATGGCCAGCCGGATGTCGGTGTCGATGTTGATCTTGCGCACGCCGTACTTGATGGCTTCCTGGATTTCCTCGACCGGCACGCCGTAGGTTTCCTTCATGTCGCCGCCGAACTTGCGGATCTCTTCCAGCAGTTCCTGCGGCACCGACGACGAGCCGTGCATCACCAGGTGGGTGTTGGGGATGCGGGCGTGGATTTCCTTGATGCGGCTGATCGCCAGGATGTCGCCGGTGGGCTTGCGGGTGAACTTGTAGGCGCCGTGCGAGGTGCCGATGGCAATGGCCAGGGCGTCCAGCTGGGTGGCCTTGACGAAGTCGGCGGCCTGCTCCGGATCGGTCAGCAGCATGGAGTGGTCCAGCACGCCAACGGCGCCGATGCCGTCTTCTTCGCCGGCTTCACCGGTTTCCAGCGAACCCAGGCAGCCCAGTTCGCCTTCCACGGTCACGCCGACCGCGTGGGCCAGTTGCACCACCTTGCGGGTGACGTCGATGTTGTACTCGTATTCGGCCGGGGTCTTGCCGTCTTCGCGCAGCGAGCCGTCCATCATCACCGACGAGAAGCCCAGGTCGATCGCGCCCTGGCAGATCGCCGGCGACTGGCCGTGGTCCTGGTGCATCACCACCGGGATATGGGGATAAGCCTCCACCGCGGCCTCGATCAGGTGGCGCAGGAAGTGCTCACCGGCGTATTTGCGCGCGCCGGCCGAGGCTTGCATGATCACCGGGGCGTTGACCTCGTCGGCAGCCTGCATGATGGCCTGCACTTGCTCGAGGTTGTTGACATTGAAGGCCGGCAGGCCGTAGCTGTTCTCGGCAGCGTGGTCCAGCAGCTGGCGCATCGAAACGAGTGGCATGTCTAACTCCTAAATAAAAATGGGGTGTCTTCCGCTTATTCTTTTGTCGGCGTCCTCAGCTGCCCACCCTGACGATCTTCAGGGTGTTGGTGCCGCCCGGCTGGCCCATCGGCTCGCCGATGGTCAGCACGATGAAATCGCCGCGCTGCACCACGCCCTGCGCCAGCAGCAGTTCCTCGGCCTGCTCCAGCGCGGTATCGCGGTCGGCGCTGGACTGCAGCGGCAGCGGCACCACGTTGCGGTAGAGCTGCATCTTGCGCTGCGAGGCCAGGTTGGGCGTCATCGCATAGATCGGCACGTGGATGCGGTGGCGGCTCATCCACAGGGCGGTGGCGCCGGAATCGGTCAGCGCGGCGATCGCCTTCACCTGCAGATGATAGGCCGTGAACAGCGCCCCCATCGCCACCGACTGGTCGATGCGCGAGAAGGTCTGGTTGAGGAAATCGGTATCGAGCTGCACCACCTCGGACTTCTCGGCCTCGACGCAAACCGCGGCCATGGCCTCAACGGTCTCCACCGGGTAGCGCCCGGCGGCGGTCTCGGCCGACAGCATCACCGCGTCGGTGCCGTCCAGCACGGCGTTGGCCACGTCCGAGACCTCGGCGCGCGTGGGCACCGGGTTGACGATCATGCTCTCCATCATCTGGGTCGCGGTGATGGTCAGCTTGTTGGCCTCGCGCGCCAGCTTGATCATGCGCTTCTGCAGCGCCGGCACGGCGGCATTGCCCACCTCGACGGCCAGGTCGCCGCGCGCCACCATGATGCCGTCGGAAGCCTGCAGGATCTCTTCCAGCACGCCCGGGCGGATGGCCTCGGCGCGTTCGATCTTGGCGATCATGCGAGCCTTGTGGCCGTGCGGCTGGCCGGCCACGGCGGCCAGCTGGCGCGCCATTTCCATGTCGGTGGCGTTCTTGGGGAAGCTGACCGCGACGTAGTCCGCGCCCAGGGCCATGGCGGTCTTGATATCGTCCATGTCCTTGGCGGTCAGCGCCGGCGCCGACAGCCCGCCGCCCTGGCGGTTGATGCCCTTGTTGTTGGACAGCTCGCCGCCCACGCGCACGGTGGTGAAGATCTCGCTGCCGAGCACGCGCTCCACCACCAGCACGATCAGGCCGTCGTTGAGCAGCAGCAGGTCGCCCGGGCCGACGTCGCGCGGCAGGTCCTGGTAATCCAGGCCGGCGCGCTGCTCGTTGCCAAGCTGGCAGTTCGAGTCAAGGATGAACGGGTCGCCCGGCTTGAGCGTGATCTTGCCGTGCTCGAACTTGCCCACGCGGATCTTGGGACCCTGCAGGTCGGCCATGATGGCGACTTCGCGCCCGCATGCCTGCGCGGCCTCGCGCACCATCCGGGCACGGTCGAGGTGATCCTGGGCGGTGCCGTGCGAAAAGTTCAGCCGCACCACGTCGACCCCCGCCGCGATCATGCGCGTCAGGATTTCCAGCGAGCTGGAGGCGGGGCCGATGGTGGCGACGATCTTGGTGGAACGGGTCATGCGCGGATTTCCTGGTTCAGGGCCAATGGCCCGGGGGCCCACTAGCGCGGACCGGCGGGCCGCTGGGGCGCCGCCAGGCCCGGGACGGATGCGTCAGCCTGCGGCGCGCTGCTCCAGCACTTCGAATGCGGGCAGCTTCTTGCCTTCCAGGAATTCCAGGAACGCGCCGCCACCGGTAGAGATATAGCCCACGCGGTCGGCAATGCCGTACTTGGCGATCGCGGCCAGCGTGTCGCCGCCGCCGGCGATCGAGAATGCCTTCGAGTCGGCGATGGCCTGGGCCAGCACCTTGGTGCCGTTGCCGAACTGGTCGAATTCGAACACGCCCACCGGGCCGTTCCAGACGATGGTGCCGGCGGCCTTGAGCTGCTCGGCCAGCATGTCGGCGGTCCTGGGCCCGATGTCCAGGATCATGTCGTCGTCGGCCACTTCCCTGACGTCCTTGACCGTGGCCGCGGCGTTGGCGCTGAATTCCTTGGCGCACACCACGTCGACCGGGATCGGCACCGAGGCGCCGCGGGCCGCCATGATGTCGATGATGGCCTTGGCATCGCCGACCAGGTCGGCTTCGGCCAGCGACTTGCCGATCTTCAGGCCGGCGGCCAGCATGAAGGTATTGGCGATGCCGCCGCCGACGATCAGGTTGTCGACCTTGTCGGCCAGCGACTTCAGGATGGTCAGCTTGGTCGAGACCTTGGAGCCGGCCACGATCGCCACCAGCGGGCGCGCGGGCTGGCCCAGCGCCTTGCCCAGCGCGTCGATCTCGGCGGCCAGCAGCGGGCCGGCGCAGGCGATCGGTGCGAATTTGGCGATGCCATGGGTGGTGGCTTCGGCGCGGTGGGCAGTGCCGAAGGCATCGTTCACGTAGACGTCACACAGCCTGGCCATTTTCTGGGCCAGTTCATCGCTGTTCTTCTTTTCACCCTTGTTCACGCGGCAGTTTTCCAGCAGCACCACCTGGCCCGGCGCCACGTCGACGCCGTCGACCCAGTCCTGCACCAGCCTGACCGGCTTGCCCAGCAGTTCCGACAGGCGCGTGGCGATCGGCGCCAGCGAGTCCTCGGGCTTGAACTCGCCCTCGGTCGGGCGGCCCAGGTGGGACGTGACCATCACCGCGGCGCCGGCGGCCAGGCAGGCCTCGATGGCGGGCACGGAAGCGCGGATGCGGGTGTCTTCGGTGATATTGCCGGCGTCGTCCTGCGGCACGTTCAGGTCGGCGCGGATGAACACCCGCTTGCCGGAGATTTTGCCTTGGGAAATCAGATCGGAAAGACGCAGGACAGAGGTCATGACGGTGGATGGCGCGAGATTTCGCTGCAAATTCGGGGAATCAGGCATTTTACCTGATCACGATCAACGCTTTGCCGATTCCGGACCGTGGCGGACCGGTGATGCGCCCCGAGAATCACAATCAGGCGGAGCGCTTGCGCCGCGGCAACCCGTACCCCCACGAAAGGGGGGTGACTCCCGTTTCCCTCATGTCCCCCGAGTGCGGTAATGTATGTAACGTCTGCTACAACAGACACGCAGACACACAGATACGCCAGAGCCGGTCCCGGAAGCGGCCATGACAAGAGGCGGCCAATAACAAGCAGCCAGAACAATAAAGCATGCCGGTGTGCGGGCGGACGCACGGCAGGCGCCGCGCATTATCTGTCGCGAATGCAGGGGGTAGTCAGATGAAAGCAGCCGACATGCACGGAGCGATCCGTGGCTTGTACGAGGGCATTCTCGATCCCGGAGCCTGGCACAACAGGCTGCGCGCCTTGACGGAATTGGCGGGCACCGCGCATGCAGCCGGGCGACCGGTGTATCGGCGCGCGCGAACCGGGCGAAGGCACCATGGCCCGCCATCCGTTCTACCGCGATTTCTTCCACCGCTATGACCTGCCTGCGTGGCCTGCCTGGCCGGGCGCACGCCCGCCACCATGCGAAAAAAATGTTAAAAGTATAAGAAATAAAAAGAAGGGAAGCCATGAGCGACACACAGATGCACGACACCATTCGCGCGCTGTACGAGGGGATCTTCGACGCAGACGCCTGGCAGCGCAGCCTGGGCGCGCTGTGCCAGGCCAGCCGCAGCACCCATGCCCATCTGCTGGTGCTCGACACGGTCCACGAGCGCGTGCTGGTGAGCCAGGAGGTCAACCCCATGCCGGAGGCCGTGGCCGCCTACCGCGAACAGTACGCAGCCATCGACCCTGCCTTGCCGATCACCAGGCGCATGTCGGTCGGCAACTGGTATATCGATTCCCGGGATCTGGGCGCGCAGGCGATGCGCCATTCGCCCTTCTACGGTGAATTCCTGCAGCAGATCGGACAGTCCTCGGTGATGGCCTGCCTGATCGAGCGCCAGCCGCACTACGACGTCTTCCTGTCGCTGCAGCGCCCGCGGGGCCACGACCACTATTCGCCCGAGGACGCGCGTGCGCTCGACTGGGCGATCCCGCACATGCGCCAGGCCATGGTGCTGCGCGAGCGCACCCTCCAGGTGTCGGCACTGGCGCATGCGTCGTCGCAGCTGATGGAGCGGCTGCCGTTCGGCGTGATCGTGTTCCGCGACGACGGCAAGCCACTGCTGGCCAACAGCATCGGCGAGACCTGGGTGCGCCGGCTGCTGCCGGCGGTGTCGATCGAAACCAGCGCCATGGCAGCGCCCGCCGCAACCGTGGGAGAAGAAGAAAGCTGGCAATTGTCGCGCCCGTTCGCGGACGCGTTGCGGGCCGTGTACAGCCCGGCCAATCCGCAGCCGGCGCAGGCGCTGCGCGCGGCCGACGGCGCCGGCCGCCAGGCACAGGTGATCCTGCTGCCGCTGCCCCCTGCCCATCACCTGGCAATGGACTGGCAACGTCCCAGCGTGCTGGTGGCCATCCATGAGCCCGGCGCCGCGCCGATGACGCTGCCGGCCGTCCTGCGCGACCTCTACGGCCTCACGCCGGCCGAGATCCGGCTGGCCTTGCAGTTGTCATCGGGCATTGGCCTGCCCGAGGCATGCGAGCTGATCGGGATCCGGCGCGAGACCGGGCGCACGCAGTTGAAGGCGGTCTTCACCAAGACCGGGACCGGCACGCAGGCGCAACTGGCGCACCTGCTCACTCGGCTGGGGGTGCGGACTTAGCGGCCGCCGCGCGTCAGTCGATCGACGCGCCCACGGTCTTGACCACCCCCGCCCACTTCTGGCGGTCGGCCTTCACCGTGGCCTTGAACTGGTCCACGGTCTCGACCCGCGGCGTGTTGCCGGCGTCGATCAGCTTCTGGCGGATCGCCGGCGTTTCCAGCGCCACCTTGACCGCATCATTGATCTTGCGCGCGATCTTCGGGTCCAGCCCCTTCGGCCCGAAGAAGCCGAACCAGATGGTGCTGTTGAAGCCGGGCAGGCCGCTCTCGGCAATGGTCGGCACCTCGGGAATCACCTGCACGCGCTGCTTCGTGGTCACGCCGAGCAGGCGCACCTTGCCGGCGCGGTACTGCGGCAGCACGCTCTGCACCTGGTTGAAGATGCAGCAGACCTCGCCCTTCGCCACCGCCTGCAGCGCGTCGGGGCCGCCCTTGTAGGGCACGTGGACCATGTCCAGGCCGGCGCGCGCGTTGAACTCGGCAAACGCCAGGTGGGTGCCGGTGCCATTGCCGGTGGAGGCAAAGTTGTACTTGCCCGGGTTGGCCTTGACCTTCTCGATGAATTCCTTGACCGACTTCACATCGAGCACCGCCGGGTTGACGGTCAGCACGTTGGAGACCTCGACCAGCGGCGCGATCGGGGTGAAATCGGCCTCGGCATCGAACGGCAGGCTCTTGTACAGCGCCGAATTGATGCCGTGCGTGGCGGCGGTGCCCAGCAGCAGCGTGTAGCCGTCCGGCCTGGCATGCGCCACCACCTCGGAGGCGACGTTGCCGCCGGCGCCCGGCCGGTAGTCGTAGACGATGGTGGTCTTCAGCGACTTCTGCAGCGATTCCTGCAGCGTGCGACCGACGATGTCGACGCCCGAGCCCGCGGTGAAGCCCATCAGGATCGCCACCGGCTGCGCCGGCCACTCGCCTTGCGCGCGGGCGGGCGTGCTGACCGTGCTGACGGCAGCGGCGGCGCACAGCACGGCCAGGCCGGTTGCGGAACGGAAGGACAAGCGCGGCAGCAGGCGGGACGAAGTAGGCATGGGGGCACCAGTATCAGCAAGGTAAGACCCGGCGCGGCGGGTCGGCACAGTGGCCGGGATCTGAGCCCCGGGCCAGCGCCACACGATAGCAAGGTTCCTGCCAAAACCAAACGACCGAGTTCACTTGAAGGTATGCCTTCGGGGCATATGTGTTGCCCCGCCAACGCCTCAGCGCCGCAGCAACCCCACCAGTTCGTCCACGTCCGGCAGCGGCGCGCCGGTGCCCGCCGCGCTGTCGTCGTCGGCCTCGAGCAGGCCATCGGCCAGCGCGCGCTTGTCGCGGTGCAGGTCGACGATGCGCTCTTCAATGGTGCCCGCATTGATCAGCCGGTACACCGTGACCGGGCGCTGCTGGCCGATGCGGTGGGCGCGGCCCATGGCCTGGTCCTCGGCGGCGGGGTTCCACCAGGGGTCGGCGATGATCACGTAGTCGGCCGCGGTCAGGTTCAGGCCGAAGCCGCCGGCCTTCAGGCTGATCAGGAAGACATCGCCCTCGCCTGACTGGAAGGCGGCCACGCGGCGCGTGCGCTCGGCCGCGGGGGTGGCGCCATCCAGGTATTGCAGCGCCAGGCCGGCGCGTTCCAGCCCCTGGCGCAGCAGCTGCAGGAAATCGACGAACTGGCTGAACACCAGGGTCTTGTGGCCGCTGGCGGCAAGCCCGCTGGCGAGGTCGACAAAGGCGCGCACCTTGGCGCCCTCGGTCAGTTGGCCACCGAGCTGGCCACTCAGTTCCGGCGTCACCAGGCGCGGATCGCACGCCGCGCGGCGCAGCCGCATCAGTTGCGCCAGCACGTGGATGCGCGCCTGCGCCTGGTGCTGGGCCTGCGCCAGGGCCCGCGCCCGGGCCCCGGCCGGCGCGCCCTGGGTGGCCTTGCGGGCCGCCTCCGCGCGCGCCAGCGCGGCTTCGGCCTCGGTCTGGGCCTGGCGGCGCAACGCCTCGTAGTGCGCGGCTTCGACCGGCTCGGGCTCGACGCGGATCACCAGCTCGGTGCGCGGCGGCAGTTCGTCCAGCACCTGCGCCTTGGTCCGGCGCAGCACGAAGGGCGCGATCATGCGGCGCAGGCGCAGGCGCGCCTCGCGCATGCCGGCGCGCTCGATCGGGTTGGCAAAATGCTCGTTGAAACGGGCCAGCGAGCCCAGCAGCCCCGGATTGCAGAACCGCATCACCGACCACAGCTCGGCCAGCCGGTTCTCCACCGGCGTGCCGGTCAGCGCCATGCGGAAGCCCGACGGCAGCGCGAACATCGCCTGGGCCCGCCGCGTGACCGCGTTCTTGAAGGCCTGAGCCTCGTCGGCCACCACGGTATGCCATTCGCGCCCGCAGAAGTCCTTGCTGGCCTGCTGCAGCAGCGTGTACGAGACAATGACAAGATCATGCGGCCCGGCCTGTGCCAGCAGCGTGTCGCGCTCGCCCTCGGCATAGACATGGACATTGAGCGTGGGTGCGAAGCGCCGCGCCTCGGCGGCCCAGTTGCCGCACACCGAGGTCGGCGCAATCACCAGCGCGGCGCCGCCGCCGGCGCGCGCCACCAGCACCGCCAGCGCCTGCAGGGTCTTGCCCAGGCCCATGTCGTCGGCCAGGCAGGCGCCCAGGCCCGAGGCCGCCAGCGTCATGGCCCACCGGTAGCCGGCCTCCTGGTAGGGCCGCAGCTCGGCCGCCAGCGTGGCAGGCAGCGCGATGTCGGCCTCGCGCGCGGCGCGCAGCCGGGCGATGCGCTGGCGGAAGTGCGCGTCGGGATCGATGCCGGCGCCGGCCAGCACATCGTCCAGCCAGGGCGTGGCCATCTGCGGCACGCGGATACCGTCGGGCACCCGCTCGCCGACGCCGGCCAGGTCGCGCAGCCGGCCACGCAAGGCGCGCGTCAGCGCCACGTAGACGCCCTGCCCCATCGGCACGAAGCGCCCGGCATGGCTGCCGGTCCAGTCGATCAGCTTGCCCAGTTCCAGCACCAGCCCCTCGGCCACGCGCAGCTCGCCGGCCAGCCGGTACCACGCGCCGCGGCTCTCGATCTGCACGCCCAGCTGCGGCAGGTCGGCCGGCAGCACCCGCATCTCCTTGCCGCGCGGCCACTCAACGGCCTGAACGGCAGGCAGGGTCGGCAGCGCCTCGACCACGTCAAGCGCATCCTCCGGATCGTCCAGCGTCCAGGTGTATTCCCCGCCCGGCGGCGACAGTGCCACCAGTTGCGGCAGCGCGGCGAAGACTTCGGCCACGCTGGCCAGTTCGGCGTCCAGGTCGCGCTGCGTGGCCAGGGTCTCGCCGCGCACCGCGGCCATCAGCCGCTCGCGTCCGGCGCCTGGCGCGAGCCGTGGCCCGAGCGGGCCCAGCGGCGTCACCACCAGCCGCAAAGAGATGCCGCGCCCGACCGGCGCCACTTCGGCGCGCAGGCGCGCCTCGGCCTGCACTGCGCGCGTGCCGCCCGCGGCATCGGCCTGGATCTGGAACTGTCCGGCCAGCGCGCGCAGGGTCTGGTCGAGCCGGGCGTGGCCGTCCTCCGGGATCGCCAGGCCGTTGCCGATCAGCCGGGCGGCCTCGAACTGCGCCGGGGTATAGCGGATCACCCGCAACCGGTGCGGGCCATCGCGCACCACCGTGACCTGGCGCAGCGCCTCGGCCTCCTGGCGCGCGGCGGCGGGCAGCAAGGCCTCCAGCGCCGGGGCTTCGCGCACCGGCGGGAACATGCGCAGCACGTAGCGGCCGGCGCTGTGCACGGCCTCCAGCGCGGGGGTGTCCTCCACCACCTCGAGTGTCTGCGTGGGCGCGTGGGCCAGCACCACGCCCGGGTGCCCCACCAGCGCCATCACCGCCATGGCGCGGTCCAGCACGTAGCGACGGTTGTGCGACTGGTCGCGGCGGATGGCCCGGGCCACGCGGGCGTCCCAGGGCTCCAGCCGGTCGTCCTCGGCCACCCGCGCCAGCGCCACCGGCCTGGGCTTGCCCCAGCCACGCGCGCCGCGGACCTGTTCCAGCGGCTCGATCGTGCCGGGCACGCCGTCGGCATCCAGCGTCAGCGCCCACAGCAGGCGCCGCGCGGCTTCGGCGCCGGCGGCAGGCTCGGTGCCGGCGAGCGCGCGCAGCGCATCCAGCGCCTGCTGCCAGCCGGCCTGCGGCGCGGGCGCGCCACTGGCGTCGGGCGTCGGGTCAGGCTGGGCATCAGGGCCGGAATGTGTGGTCAGAGGCACGGCGAATGTGGCGAGGATGGTGGGCTAACCGGCTGCCGAGCCGGCGGCACAGTGCACGGAACGGGGCAGAAACGCCCGGAAAAGAGGATTCTAGACCGCCGCGGCGCCCGCGCCGCGTTGTGACCCATGCCCCCCGGGCTTACAATATTGCTTTTGCCATTTCCACGGCGCAGGGAGAACAGACATGTCGATGGCGGATCGCGACGGCAAGATTTGGATGGACGGCAAGCTGATCGAATGGCGCGACGCCAAGATCCACGTGCTGACGCATACGCTGCACTACGGCATGGGTGTGTTCGAGGGCGTGCGCGCCTACAAGACCCCCGAGGGCACCGCCATCTTCCGCCTGAAGGAGCACACCCGGCGCCTGTTCAACTCGGCCAAGATCTTCCAGATGGCCATGCCCTTCGACGAGGCCACGCTCGAAGCCGCCCAGCGCGAAGTGGTGCGCGCCAACAACCTGGAATCCTGCTACATCCGCCCGCTGGTGTGGATCGGCTCGGAAAAGCTGGGCGTGTCGGCCCGGGGCAACACCATCCATGTCGCCATCGCGGCCTGGCCGTGGGGCGCCTACCTGGGCGAGGAAGGCATGGAGCGCGGCATCCGCGTGAAGACCTCGTCCTTCACCCGCCACCACGTCAACGTATCGCTGGTGCGCGCCAAGGCCAGCGGCTACTACATCAACTCGATCCTGGCCAACCAGGAAGCCACCGGCCTGGGCTACGACGAAGCGCTGCTGCTGGACACCGACGGCTACGTCAGCGAAGGCTCGGGCGAGAACGTCTTTATCGTGCGCAACGGCGTGATCTACACCCCGGACCTGGCCTCGTGCCTGGACGGCATCACCCGCGACGCCACCCTGACCATCGCGCGCGACCTGGGCATCGAGGTGCGTGAAAAGCGCATCACCCGCGACGAGATGTACTGCGCCGACGAGGCCTTCTTCACCGGCACCGCCGCCGAAGTCACGCCGATCCGCGAACTGGACGACCGCGTCATCGGCGAAGGCCGCCGCGGCCCGGTGACCAAGCGCATCCAGGACACGTTCTTCGCCGCCGTGGGCGGCACCGACGAAAAGTACAAGAAGTGGCTGACGCTGGTCTGAAGCCCGAGCACACCCACTGTTTTCATCGAACAATAAGCATCAATCCCTGCAACACCATGACGCAAACCGCCACCATCATCGAAATCGGCGCTGAAGATATTCCGCTGCATTGCCCGACCGCCAACACCCCGGCATGGAACTACCATCCGCGCGTGTTTCTCGACGTGGCAGACACCGGCGAGGCCAGGTGCCCCTACTGCGGCACCGTCTACAAGCTCAAGCCGGGCACCGTGCTGAAGGGCCACCACTGACCCGAGCCTCCTGCAATCGCACGATCCCGACGCTCCGGGCCGCCCCCAGGCGCCCCGGAGCGTTGGCGTTCCCGGCGTCCGCGCCGGTGCGCCCGTGCCGGCTCCTTGCGCCCCGCCCATGAAGAAAGCCCTCGTCATCGCCCCCAACAGCATCGGCGACGCCCTGATGGCGCAGCCGCTGTTTGCGCTGCTCAAGGCACGCCATCCGCGTCTGGTCATCGACGCACTCGCGCCCAAGGGGGTCGCGCCGGTGCTCGCGCGCATGCCGGAGATCGGCCGCGTGTTCCCGTCCGACCTCGCGCACGGCAAGCTGCAGTTGTCGGCGCGGCTGATGTTCGCGCAGCAACTGAAGAACGAAGGCTACGACCTCGGCTACGTGCTGCCGAACTCGCTCAAGGCGGCGCTGATCCCGTGGCTGGCCGGCATTCCGCTGCGGGTCGGCTACCGTGGCGAAGCGCGCTTCGGCATGCTCAACGTGCGCCACGCCAACCCGCCGCGCGACCAGCGCCCGCCGATGGCGGAGCACTACGCGCGCCTCGCGCTCAAGCCCGGCGCACGCCTGCCCGAAGACCTGCCCGAGCCGCGCCTGCGGGTCGACCCGGCGCGCGTGGCGGCCACCGCCGAGCGCTTCGGCCTGGCCCCGCACACGCGCGTGATCGCGTTCTGTCCTGGCGCGGAGTCCGGCCCGGCCAGGTGCTGGCCGGCCGGCCATTTCGCCAGGCTGGCGCAGATGCTGCGGCGTTCCTACCCGTACGCGCAGATGATCGCGCTGGGCTCGGCCAAGGACGCCGGGATCGCCGCGGAAATCGCCAGCGAGGCCCCGTTCGTGCGCAACCTGTGCGGCCAGACCTCGCTCGACGATGCGGTGGACCTGCTGGCGCTGTCCGAAGCCGCGGTCTGCAACGATTCCGACCTGATGCACGTCGCCGCGGCGCTGAGCCGCCCCCAGGTGGCGGTGTACGGTTCGAGCGATCCGCGCCACGCGCCGCCGCTGTCACAGGCAGCGAGTATCATGTGGCTGCAGCTCGAGTGCAGTCCCTGCTTCAAGCGCGAGTGTCCGCTGGGCCACCTGCGCTGCCTGAAAGAGATCGAACCAGAAATGGTGTTCGTCGAGCTGCGCAAGCTGCTGCACCGGCCCTGACTTCCCCGCCCTTGCCACGTCTACTGCCAACATGCCTCGCTTTGCCCGCCTGTTCGATTCCGCCGAAGACATCGTCGAAGCCTTTCGCGAAGCGCTGAAGCTGCGCGACGCCGAAGGCGCGCTGCGCCTGTGGCTGGACGAAGACTCGATCACCTGCGTGCTGCCCGACGGGCAGCGCCTGATCGGCCATGAACAGCTGCGCCAGGCCTTCTCGCAGTTGCTGGAAGAACAGCCGGTGCTGGTCGACGCCATCGAAACCAGCAGCCATGCGTCGATGGCCGTATCGATCTTCGACGTGACCGAGGCGCTGCGCTTCGGCAGCGACCGCGTCGAGGCCGACCTGTTTGTGCACACCACCTATGTGCTGATGCAGAACCACGAAGGCTGGCGCCTGGCCCATATCCACTGCAGCCCGGCCAATGCGGTGCAGGTAGCCACCGTGGCAGCCGCGCCGGGGCAGGCGCTGCACTGAATCTGCCGGGCCGCGCCGCGGCCTGCTGCAACACCACGCCGGCATGACGCAGCTTCCGCACCACCGCCTGCCACGCGCCGGCCAGGCTGACCCCGCCACCGCACCCGCGCATGGCTACGCCGATGACGCGCCGATGCCCTGGTGGCTGCGCGGCGGCCATGCCCAGACCATCATTCCCGCGCGCTTCACGCGCCGGCCACCGCGCGTCAGCTTCCGCCGCGAGCGCTGGGACACCCCCGACCAGGACTTCATCGACCTCGACTGGACCACCCATCCGGTGCAGCCGGATACGCCGCTGGTGGTGATGTTCCACGGCCTGGAGGGCGATTCCGGCAGCCATTACGCGCAGGCGCTGATGCATGCGCTGTCCCTGCGCGGCTGGCAGGGCGTGGTCCCGCATTTCCGTGGCTGCTCGGGCGAACTCAACCTGGCACCGCGCTTCTACCACTCGGGCGATTCGGCCGAGATCCGCTGGGTGCTGGAGCGCATGCGCCAGCGCCACTGCGCCAGCGGGCGCAAGCTGCTGGTGGTGGGGATCTCGCTGGGCGGCAACGCGCTGCTGCGCTTCCTGGGCGAAGACGGCACCGGCGCCGGCCACGTGCATGCGGCCGCGGCGATCTCCGCGCCGCTGGACCTGGCTGCCGGAGGCGCGGCGCTGTCGGCCGGCTTCAACCTGGTCTACACGCGCATGTTCCTGCAGACGCTCAAACGCAAGTCGCTGGCCAAGCTGGGGCAGTTCCCGGGGCTGTTCGACCGCGACACGATGCTGGCCAGCCGCGACCTGTACGCCTTCGACAACGTCGTCACGGCGCCGCTGCACGGCTTTGCCGATACCGACGACTACTGGCGCCGCGCCGCCAGCAAACCCGTGCTGCGCGACATCGCCGTGCCCACGCTGGTGCTCAATGCGCGCAACGATCCCTTCCTGCCGGCCCGGCACCTGCCCGGCCCGGCCGACGCCAGCCCGCAGGTATGGCTGGAGCAGCCCGAGCACGGCGGCCATGTCGGCTTCATGACCCCGCCCGAGGGCTGGCGCCGGCAGCTGCCGCTGCTGCCCGACGGGCGCTTCAGCGGCCATATCGAATGGCTGCCGGCGCGGATCCTGCGCTTTTTCGACAGCATGATGTAAGGCGGGGGTCCGCCGGGGAGACAGAGATGGACGAGATCGTCAGGCAAGCGATGGCACGCTGGCCCAACGTGCCCAACGCCTACGGCTGGCTGGCGCTGGACCGCCGCGGCCAGTGGCGTCTGCGCAACGAGTACGCCCAGCAGCACGGGCTGTCGGGCGACCCCATCCGCAACGAAGCGCTGATCGGCTTTATCGAACGCAACTACCTTTGCGACGAGCGCGGCGCCTGGTACTTCCAGAACGGGCCGCAGCGCGTGTTCGTGTCGCTCGGCTATGCGCCGTGGATCGTGCGGCTGCATGCGGGCGAGTTTCGCACCACCACGCAGCAGGCCTTCACGCTGCAGGCCTGCTATGCCGACGAGCACGGCAACGTGGTGCTGGCTGGCGCGGTCGGGGGCATGGCGCAAGGCAGTGCGCCGGCACAGCAGGCCGCCCTGCTGCACGACCACGACCTGGAACTGTTCAGCGGCACCAGCACCTGGCATGGCGAAGCGTGCGGCGCGGCGCTGGGCGTGTTCCACCACGCCGGCCGCGCTATCCCGATCGAGCCCGTGGCGGAAGACGAGGTGCCGAAGCGCTTCGGCTTCGTGCGCCAGCCGGCGCCGCCGGCTGGCTGAACACTAGTTCGGTATGCCCTTGTTGTCCTGCTTGTCCTCGCGGAACTGGCGCTCCAGCTGGTGCAGGCGCGCATCGACCTCGGACAGCGTGTAGAAGTCGCCATCGCCGGCCTTGCGCGCGATCTGCAATTGCTCGATGGCGGCCTGGTAGGAGCCGTCCATCGCGTACTTCTCGGCCAGCGCCTGGTGCTGCTGCAGACGCTTGCCCTGCCCCGCGTAAGCGCGCGCCAGCATCTCCCACCAATCGCTGCGCCCGGTCTCCTGGCGCGTGCGCTCGCGCAGGAAGCGCACGGCGTCGTCATAGCGGCCCGAGCCGATCAGGGTCTCGGCATAGGTAATCGCCACCGCGTGCGACAGCGGGAACGCCTTCATCGAAGCACTGGCCTGGGACAGCGCCTCGGGCACGCGGCCCTGCGCGCGCGCCAGTTCCACCGCCATCACGTCGAGCATGGGGCTGCCCGAGGTGGCGCCGGGGATATTGCCGTAGAGGCGGCGCGCCTCGCCCAGCGCCTGCTCGGCGGCGGCGTAGCGGCCCAGGCGCTGCTCCGTGAACGCAATCCCGTAATACACCGCCGGCAGGCGCAACGCCGAGGCCCCGGACATCTGCGACTGCAATGCGGCGCGCAGGTTCTGCAAATCGCTGGGCGAGATCTCCTGGATCACACGAGACCGCATGCGGGCGAATTCGTACTCCGGCGTGTTGGACACCTTGCGCGCCGCGACATGCCTGACGCGGTCCTGCATGTCGGCAATCCGCTCGGAGGTCAGCGGGTGGGTCCGCACATAGGACGGCACCGAGTTCTCCGCGGTCCCCGACGCACGCTGCAGCCGCATGAAGAAATCAGGCATGCCTTGCGGGTCAAACCCCGCCGCGGTCAGGATCTGGAAGCCGACCCGGTCAGCCTCGCGCTCGGCGCCGCGCGAGAACGACAACTGGTTGGCGATGGCCGCGCCCTGCCCGCCCATCGCCAGCGCCGCTGCCGCATCCGGGCTGCGCGTCGCGGCCAGGCCCGCCAGCACCATCGACGCCAGCGCAATCCACATCGACTGGTCCTGCGAGGTGATGCCGCGCGCGATATGCCGCTGCATCACGTGGCCGATTTCATGGCCCAGCACCGAGGCCAGCTCCGACTCTGTATCGGATTGCACCAGCAGCCCCGTATGCACGCCGATAAAGCCGCCCGGCAGCGCAAACGCGTTGATGCTGCGGTCGCGCACCGCGAACAGGTCGAAGCCGGTGGCAAACGTGCCCGCCCCGGTCGAGCCGGAAATATTCTGGCGCCGCGCCGCCTGCACCAGCCGGTAGCCGAGCGCGTTCAGGTAATCGGACAGCAGCGGGTCCGCCACGTACTGCGGGTCGCGCCGGATATCGCGCATGATGCGGTCGCCCAGCCGCTTTTCCATGTCGGGCGACAGCGAAGCCGTGGACGGGTCGCCCAGGTCCGGCAACTGCACGCCGCCGGCCTCGACCACCGCATTGTTGGTACGCAGGCCGAACTCTGATTTCTGGCCTGCCTTCACGCTGCGGTTCAGGTTGTCGTAGACCTGGTCGCTGGCGTCGTCCGCGATGGCGGGCACTGGCTGGCGGCTGGCGGCCACGGGCGTGGCTGGTGCCGCCGCCGATCGCGGCGTACCCTGGGGCCAGGCCGGCGCCGCGAACGTCAGCGCCAGCAGCGCCGCCAGCGGCCGCCGCCATGGCGTCCAGGCGCCGCCCGCACGGCAATGACCGTCGGCGCCGCGATGTGACGAGGAACCGGCTGGAACAGCGTCCGCCACGGCGCCAGGGCCGCTTGCGGCAGACCTGCGAAGCGATGGGTGTTTTGGCATGTTGCTATGATAGCGGCCTCCCGTGGCCGTTCCCATCGGATGCTTCCCAATGGCGCCGGCGGCCCCTTGCACGCAGTTCGTACCGAAGCTTCCGATCATGACCCAGCTCACCCATTTCGATACCGCCGGACAAGCCCACATGGTCGACGTCGGCGACAAGGCCAGCACCCACCGCGTCGCGGTGGCCACCGGCACCATCACCATGCAGCCCGCCACCTTCGCACTGGTGCGCGACGGCAGCGCCAGGAAGGGCGACGTGATCGGCATCGCCCGCGTGGCGGCGATCATGGCCACCAAGCGCACCGCCGATTTGATCCCGCTGTGCCACCCGATCGGCCTGACCAAGGTCGCCGTCGATTTCGCCCTGGATGAAGCCACCGCCACCGTCGCCTGCACCGTGCGCACCGAAACCCGCGGCCAGACCGGCGTGGAGATGGAGGCACTGACCGGAGTGCAGGTGGCGCTGCTGACGATCTACGACATGTGCAAGGCGGTGGACCGGGGCATGGTGATCGGCAATGTGAAGTTGCTGGAGAAGCATGGGGGCAAGTCGGGCGACTGGGTGGCTGATTCGGGCAAGTAATTGTTTTATAAGCCTGAACTGCGCCATTCAGATCAGGTCGCCCTGATGGCGCGATCGTCGCCGCCTCATCTACGGCGCATCCGCCCAATCGGCATGACGCGGGTACCTTTCCGACGCCGCCGAATCAAATATCGCGAGCGGAAGGGAATTCGCGCCCTTGCCCGCGGACTCGTCCGACCATTGACGGTACCGGATACTGTTGCGCCCGGAGGCTTTGGCCTCATAGAGCAAGGCATCGGCGGCGGCGATCAAGGCCCCTTCGGTCACGTCTTCTCCTGCAACCGAAAAATCGACGGCCAACACGCCAAAGCTCGCCGTGGTGGCAATGCTGCGACCGGGACCATCATTCGTCGGGCTACCCGCGATCGTCGCACGTAGCCGTTCCGCAACGTGCAAGGCATTGTCAAGGTCGGTTTGCGACAAGACCAGAAGGAACTCTTCGCCGCCGTAGCGCACGGTGCTGTCAACGTGCCTGCGGGTCAGCGCCCGCAGCACCGTCGCAATGTGCTGCAGGACGGCGTCGCCAGTCTGGTGCCCATAGGCGTCGTTGATCGACTTGAAGTGATCTACATCACATACCACAAGGGTCAACCAGTGTTTATGCCGCCGTGCCCTCGCGACTTCCATCGGCAGTAGCGTTTCATGCAGATGGCGCCGGTTGTAGCACCCGGTGAGATGGTCGCGTACCGACAGATGCTTCAGGTCAATCAGGACACGGTACTCGTCGCGCCATAAGCGATGGTAGCGGCGGGCTGCAACCAGTCCGAAGCTGTTGGCAAGCAGCAAGAGCATCGACATGGTCAGTGCGTCAGAGGGAGTCAGATTTCCCTTTTCCAAGGCAATCAGGATGAAAGCCACCGTGGTCGCAATGGCAATACCCTGCGCGATGACCAGCCGATTGGGGATGAAGAGGTAGACGACGATCAACATGATGCACAGGGACATTGCATGCCATGCGATCTCGTCCGGGCGGTTCCAGACGATGAGCATGAACGTTGCCATCCCGACCACTTCAGCGGCGCTTGCCACAAACCAGAGACCCGCTATGGGTTCCGGGTGTTCGCGAATCAGGAACCAGCCCAGGATTGCCGTGATCGCGACAAGGGTGCGGCCAACGAACAGCATCAATGCCACATGCCCATATCCCAGCGCCGCCACATCCGTCATGGCAAAGGCCAGGTAGAAGGTGGAACAGAAGAACAATGTCAGGCGTAGCGAAGTTCGGCTGTGGCCCAGATGGTGACGCTGGAAGGCAAGTTCCAGTTCAGCGCTGCGGAACTCCACGCGCAGCGGGTGGATTCCAGATTCAGATGGGGATTCGGCGTTCAAGGTCTTGTCTGCTAGGTTTTGCTTGAAACACTTTATTACATTTCCGCCGACACCGGCGTGACCTGGCTTCCTGGCCGTTGATACCGATCCCGAAATGCTTCATCGGTTATTCGACATTGGCACTGGGCTGACTGATCGGATCGCGCCCTTGTACACGATGCCTTACGCCATCGTCGTTCCCCCGTAATAATGGTAACGCCACATTTCCAGGTACACCGCCCCGACGCCAGCGCGCGACAATTTGGTATTCAATATGATTGCAGGCCGGCAATGACCGCGGCCTGCTGACCCTGTCCGTGGCATGCCACCGGCGCGGCGGGGAAAGGGTGGATACCATGAACGGGCGCATGCTCTGCCAGATCGCCCTGGCACTGGCGGCCACGGCCGCAAGCGGCGCCGCCCTCGCCGGGCGGGCCGATTTCGATCACCATGGCGGACGCGGCGGTTTCATCAAGACCCGCGTCGGCGTCGGCGTCTACGTCGGGCCCGGCGTGTTCTATGGCGGCTACCCGTACGGCTATCCCGCCTATCCCTACTATCCGCCGGCCGTGGTCGCGGTGCCGGCGGCGCCGCAGGAATACATCGAACAAGGTCCCAACGGTCCGGTTCCCGCCCCCGGCCCGGAGGGTGTTCAACCGTCGCAAAGCTGGTGGTATCACTGCAGCCAGCCGGACGGCTACTACCCCTACGTGCAGTCCTGCCCCGGCGGCTGGCAACGCGTGCCGGCGCAGCCGCCGGCCAACTCCTGATGCGGGGTGACATCATGCATGCCTTGAACCGTGCCGCGCTGGCCGCGGCCACCCTGACCCTCGGCGCCTGCGCCGTGATGCCTGCCGGCCCCAGCGTGATGGCGCTGCCGGGCACCGGCAAGAACTTCGAGCAATTCCGCGCCGACGACTACAACTGCCGGCAGTTCGCCCTCGGCCAGGTCGGCGGGGTCTCATCCGCGCAGGCCGCCAACAATGCGGCTGTCGGCAGCGCCGTGGTCGGCACCGCGCTGGGCGCCGCGGCCGGCGCGGCCTTCAATGGCGGTTCGGGCGCGGCTGTGGGCGCTGGCGTCGGCCTGCTGGCCGGCGCCGCGGTTGGCGCGGGCAATGCGCAGTACTCGGGTTACGGCACGCAGCGGCAATACGATGCCGCCTACATCCAGTGCATGTACGCCAACGGCAACCGCGTGCCGATCCCCGGGCGCGTGGCCGCCGCGCCGCGTCCGGCGCCACGGTACTACTATCCGCCGCCCCCGCCGCCGGCCTATTACAGCCCATACCCGTACTACTAGGTCAGTTGCGGCCCCATTCGGAGAACCGCCGCGAGCGATCGCCCACCCAGGCGCAGAACGCCTGGGGGCGTTCGCCGGGCTTCAGGGCCCGGCAATCCTGCGCGATCGCCGCATACTGCGCGGCTTCATCGCCCAGGTAATACCAGCGCAACCGCTCCATCCACTGGCGGCCCTGCGCAGGATCGCCGGTCAGCGCCAGCAGCAGCGCGGTGCGCGAGATCATGGTCGGCGTCGGCAACAGATGGACGGCTGCGATGTGCGCGGGCAACAGCTCCGCCGCATTGGCCGGCGTGATGGTGGCCTGCCCGGCGGCATCGGCCTGCGCATGCTGGCGGAACCAGAAGCGCGGCATCGGCAAGGTATTGCGGCCCTCGCTGCTGGCATATTCGCGCGCTTCGGCGCGGCGATAGTCTTGCCACATGGTGCCCAGCACAACCGTAGCCACCACGACAAACGCCAGCGCCAGCCCCCGTGCCAATGGCATCGGCACGCGCCAGCGCCCGAAGCCCGACGGCTCCAGCCAACCGAGCATGAAGCAGAACGGCAGGAAGAAATACAGGTAATGCAGCGGGTATTCGAGCATCGAATGCGCGCACAGCATCGCCAGCCAGGTCAGCACCAGCACGGTCTGCTTGCGCTCTTCGCTGTCGCCGTGCCACAGGCGCACACGAATCACGCGCCATAGCCACGCCAGCAGGATCACGCCCACGCCGGCGGTGCCGGCGATCCCCGTCTTCGCCAGCAAGTCGAGAATGGCGTTGTGCGCGTGCAGGGACATCTCCACCTTGACGCCGACTTGCGGCAGCTGCTGGAACTGCGCCCAGCCGAACTCGCCCCAGCCGACGCCGAACCACGGGTGGGAGCGGAACATGGCCAGCGCATGCGTCCACAGCGCACCGCGCGCGGACATCTGGTCTTCGGCTTCAAGCTGCGCGATGGTATCGAACAGGTGCCAGTCAAACGCATGGCCTGCCGCGCGGATCGCAGGTTGCAGGATCAGCAGCATGGCCACCATCGCGACTGCGGCGACGAGCAGACCGATTGGTCGCTGCATCGGATCCAGGTCGCGTCGAGCGTCTCGCGCGAGCCACGCGGCGATCAGCGCGTAGAGCCCAGCCAGGCCAACATGCAGCACGCCGGTGCGCGAACCGGAGAGCACGATGCCACTTACCAGCAGGGCCACGGCTGCGAGCCACATCGGGAAGCGCAGGCGGCCACGCGAGGCCAGCCATACTGATGCGGCCAGCGCCAGGCCTTCGACGGTGGCCTGGTGGTTGGGCTGGTTCAGGTTGCCCCAGAGGCGGCGGTTGGTGTCGTAGAAGTAGGTGGAGACGAGGCCGAGGGTGCGGGGTTCTAGGTGGAAGAGCTGGATCCACTGGGCCAGCGTGCCCAAGAGACCGGCCAGAACGAAGGCTGTGGCGAGGGTGGCAGCCATGGCTAGCCGTACATTTGGGGGCGATGACTGAAGGTAGCGCCACACCGCAATCATGACCGCCACGCCGAGAGTTAGTGCGATTTGCGTGAGAAGGCGACTGCCAGAGACATCAGGCAAGGCTGTGGCAACGTGCACGAGGCTAATAGCGAGGAGCCAAAGCGGAAATACTGCAACCCAAGGCAGCGATCTGTTGCTTGTTGACGATCGCTGATGCTCGAGTAAAAGACAAAGCACGCAAAGCGCAGCTGCCACCCATTCGCCGTAGAACGTTGCGAGCGGCAGGGTATGCTTGGAAACCAGCAGCGGAACAGCAACCGCTAGGGCAACGGCAGCCGCCGGTAGATCAGTCTTCGACGGCGGCATGGGAGCGCCTTGTTGGAGAAAAGGCGCATGATAGCTTGCCGAAGGGGAAAAGAAAAAGCGCCCCGATAGGGGCGCCTGCTGATTCCTAACTCTTTAAATTACTTCCACTTAGCAATTTCCGTTGTGCACGGTGCCGCGGCGGCATTCGTTGATACGGTCCACGTCAAGACGTTGCTTCCGGCATTGGGGGCCGGCGTGTACGTGATCGTCTTACCATTTGCGCACGTACCAATACCGGTGGCCGCAAGCGTCACGACAATTGCCCCAGTTTTCGTGGTGAGGTTGTAACTCGCGATTTCGCTGGTGGCCGTCGGCGCCGCCGTAAGGCCCAAGCCGCCAGCTGTCTGAGCACCTGTCCAGGAGTCCGCCACAATTGCGCTGGGATCGCCACCGTTGTACTGCATATATTCAGCTACCGCGATTTTCAGCGGCTCAACCGCGCTAGGCACTTTTGCCAGGCGCGCCCGGATCGTGTAGTCCTGATACTGCGGAATCGCAATCGCCGCCAGAATACCAATGATCGCCACCACGATCATCAGTTCGATCAGCGTAAAACCCTTCTGGACGCGGCGGCCCAGTTTCTTAAGTTGCACCCGTTGCATGATTTGACCCCTCGAAGAGATTTTGGTTAAGCGTTGCACGTCTTCGTTTTTCGTGACGCGGGAACGATTGAGCAGTAAGCGTGCCAGCGGATCCCCCATTCGTAAGGCGTAGAAAAGCGACAATTTTCGTCACCCGTCAGGGGAAGTCTCGCCGGTTGCGCCAAAAATTGTCACCCCTGCCCGCCATCACGGACCAGACCGACAAAATATGCGATCACTTACATGAGTTAGTTGGCCAGAAGGCCAGCAACCGCATCGCGGCGGCGCTGACGAAAAAAGGCGGCCATCAGGCCGCCCTGCTCACCCAGGCGAAGTCTCGTCAGGCAGTCTGTGCCTGGCGGCGGCTCAGCAGCTTGCCGATGAGCACCACCAGGATCGCGCCGGCGACGCCGAATACCAGGTGGGCGTGCGGCACGTGGACTTCGAACCAGGCTGCGTCGACCGGGTCGCTGACCAGCATTTCGCCGGCTAGGTAGCCCAGCAGCGCGGCGCCCAGCACGATGATGACCGGGAAGCGTTCCATCACCTTGAGCAGGATGGTGCTGCCGAACACGATCAGCGGGATCGACAGGCCCAGGCCCAGGATCAGCAGCATCAGCTGGCTGCCTTCCGGGCCCTTCTGGGCGGCGGCGGCCACGGCGACCACGTTGTCCAGCGACATCACCAGGTCGGCGATCAGGATGGTGCGGATGGCGGCCCAGATATTGTCCTTGGCGTCATGGCCGTCCTCGTCGTCGTCGCCGGTCAGCAGCTGCACGCCGATATAGACCAGCAGCACGGCACCGATGATCTTCAGGTACGGCAGGCTCAGCAGCTTGACCGCGGCCACGGTCAGCACCACGCGCATGATGATGGCGGCGGCGCTGCCCCAGAAGATGGCCTTCTTCTGCTGGGCGGGCGGCAGGTTGCGCGAGGCAAGCGCGATCACCACGGCGTTGTCGCCGGACAGGACGATGTTGGTCAGGATGA
This sequence comes from Cupriavidus sp. LA-1, assembly GCF_055385985.1. Taxonomy (NCBI): domain Bacteria; kingdom Pseudomonadati; phylum Pseudomonadota; class Betaproteobacteria; order Burkholderiales; family Burkholderiaceae; genus Cupriavidus; species Cupriavidus sp. LA-1. The sequence continues at coordinate 3,272,448 of NZ_AP031387.1, forward strand.
TCGATCCCAACGCAATCCAGAATGTGGTGGAAGACAGCAGTTCCACGGGGAGGCTCCTCGAGTTCTATCTATGGGCCCGGCCCGCCATATGATGGCGATTCGGATGTCTGAAAACACAGACATGAATATTTATCGTACGAACCTTTCGATTCGGTTTCAAACCCCGGCGAGACGACTTGGGAAATACCCTAGGAACCGTCCCGCCAGAATGACATTGCCCCCGCACGGGGCGGGGGCAATGTCTCGTCATTCCCGCGCGGGCGGGACGACGCGCTCGAAAGCACTCGGCAGTTACAGCATTGCCTTCAGCAGGCGGCCCATTTCGGACGGGTTCTTGGTCACCTTGATGCCGCAGGCTTCCATGATTTCCAGCTTGGCCTGGGCGGTGTCGGCACCGCCCGAGATCAGCGCGCCGGCGTGGCCCATGCGCTTGCCCGGAGGCGCGGTCACGCCAGCGATGAAGCCAACCACCGGCTTCTTCATGTTGTCCTTGATCCAGTAAGCCGCGTTGGCTTCGTCCGGACCACCGATTTCACCGATCATGACCACGGCGTCCGTTTCCGGATCGTCGTTGAACATCTTCATGACGTCGATGTGCTTCAGGCCGTTGATGGGGTCGCCACCAATGCCGACAGCCGACGACTGGCCCAGGCCCAGCGCGGTCAGCTGGCCCACGGCTTCATACGTCAGCGTGCCCGAGCGCGACACCACGCCGATGCGGCCCTTGCGGTGGATGTGGCCCGGCATGATGCCGATCTTGATTTCGTCCGGCGTGATCAGGCCCGGGCAGTTCGGTCCCAGCAGCAGGGTCTTCTTGTTCTCGCGGCGCATGCGGTCCTTGACTTCCATCATGTCGCGCACGGGGATGCCTTCGGTGATGCAGACCACCAGGTCCAGGTCGGCGTCAACGGCTTCCCAGATCGCGGCAGCGGCGCCTGCGGGCGGCACGTAGATGACCGACACGGTGGCGCCGGTCTGGGCCTTGGCGTCCTTGACGCTGGCGTAGATGGGAATGCCTTCGAAGTCTTCGCCGGCCTTCTTCGGGTTCACGCCTGCGACGAAGCAGTTCTTGCCGTTGGCGTAGTCGCGGCAGCCACGGGTGTGGAACTGGCCGGTCTTGCCGGTGATGCCCTGGGTGATGACCTTGGTGTCTTTGTTGATCAGAATCGACATGCTGTAATCCTTTGCTTTTCTACGAGCGGCGCGCGCAAGGGCTCAGTGAGCCCGGCGCACCGCTCGCGTTCGCGTATGGTTGCGTTCGTGCGACGGCTTACTTGCCAGCGGCAGCGGCCACCACCTTCTGGGCGGCTTCTTCCATCGTGTCGGCCGAGATGATGGGCAGGCCCGAGTCGGCCAGCATCTGCTTGCCGAGGTCCTCGTTGGTGCCCTTCATGCGCACGACCAGCGGCACCGTCAGGTGCACGGCCTTGGACGCGGAGATCACGCCTTCGGCGATCACGTCGCAGCGCATGATGCCGCCGAAGATGTTGACCAGGATGGCCTCCACGTTCGGGTTGCTCAGCATCAGCTTGAAGGCTTCGGTCACCTTCTCGGTGGTGGCACCGCCGCCCACGTCGAGGAAGTTGGCCGGCTCGCCGCCGAACAGCTTGATGGTGTCCATGGTGGCCATGGCCAGGCCGGCGCCGTTCACCAGGCAGCCGATGTTCCCGTCCAGCGAGATATAGGCCAGGTCGAACTTCGAAGCTTCGATTTCGTTGGCGTCTTCTTCGTCCAGGTCGCGGTAGGCGACGATTTCCGGATGACGGAACAGGGCGTTCGAGTCGAAGTTGAACTTGGCGTCCAGGGCGATGACCTTGCCGTCGCCGGTCAGGATCAGCGGGTTGATTTCAGCCAGCGAAGCGTCGGTTTCGTAGAACGCCTTGTACAGGCCTTGCAGGGCCTGGCGGGCTTGCGCCACGCTCGCGTCGGGCACGCCGATCTTGCGGGCGATGTCATCGGCTTCCGCGTCGGTCAGGCCGATCGACGGCTCGATGATCAGGGTGTGGATCTTTTCCGGGCTGTGGGCAGCGACTTCTTCGATGTCCATGCCGCCTTCGCTCGAGGCCATCAGCGCGACCTTCTGCGAAACGCGGTCCACCACCAGCGAAACGTACAGTTCCTTCTTGATGTCGGCGCCTTCTTCGATCAGCAGGCGGTTGACCTTCTTGCCTTCCGGACCGGTCTGGTGCGTGACCAGCTGCATGCCCAGGATGTTCGAAGCGTAGGTCTTGACGTCGTCGATGCTCTTGGCAACCTTCACGCCGCCGCCCTTGCCGCGGCCACCCGCATGAATCTGGGCCTTGACGACCCACACCGGGCCGCCGAGCGTTTCTGCGGCCTTCAGGGCCTCGTCAACCGAGAACGCGGGAATGCCGCGCGGAACCGGCACATTGTATTTGCGCAGGATTTCCTTGCCTTGATACTCATGGATATTCATGCGTGTTTCCTTTCGGGTAGGCGTAAAAGGTAGAAGGGAAGAATCTGAATGAAGACGAACTCTCTCGTCGGGCTGGCCAATCCTGAGAATCAGCCGGAGGTGCCGGTCGGCCGCTCGGCCGGGACAGCGTCGTTGCCGTCGTTTGCGTCACCACCGCGGTCGCCATTGGCCGCGGCTGGCACCTGAGGCGCCATTGCGACGGCAGGCGCGGCCTCGGCCCGTACCTTGGGCTTCGGCTGGTGACCATACCAGCGCGGGTAAAACTGACGGACCACCTCGCCATCGAAACGCAGGGCATGGCAGCCGTTCAACTGATAGGGCGGCTCCGGATTTGGATCGTCCTCGCCGTTGCCGCGGATATCGATGACTTCACCGGCAAAGGCCTGGATCGCGGTGCTGGGCAGCACGCCCGCGGCCTCGGTCAGGTGCGAGCAGCCGTGCATGCCGCCCAGGCGCTCGCGCACCGCCTTGCGGAAGCCCTTGAGCAGGTTCAGCCCGATCAGCTTGCGGTAGGCCGGGCCGATCGTGTCGCAATGGGACGGATACGGCACCCAGTCCGAACAGGCCTCGGCATCCAGCACCGTCATGGCCTCGTTGATCGTGATGCGCAGCCACAGGTCGTGCAGGGGCTGGCCCACCGGCCGGACGCGGTCGCCGGCCAGTTCGATGTCGCGAGGCTTGGTGTCGGTCAGGCGCACCTCGATATCCCACAAGCCGTCCTCTCTCTGGTACGCCTCGGCCGTAATGGCGCGACGGTGACGCTGGGAGCGGTTGACGGGCTGGGACAGAGGCATGGCCAGGCTGGAAATACGGGGGCTGGGGAACGGCGGCGCCGGAGCACCGAATAACCCGGGGAGTTTAACATGCCGCGCCGCGTTGGCCGGGAACATCCTTGCGCGGCAACTGTCGCGGCGGGATTGTCGGCCAACCATGGCGGCCCGCATGGGAAGGCGCCTTGCCGCAATGCACCAGCGGACACCGGCTCCGGCGTGGCAACAAAATCGTCGCCACCTCGGCCCGGGCATGGTGCGATGCAGCGGATACACCCTGATGCCAGTGCAGGTACTCCGGCCAGAAAATGCCGCCAGCACCACACGCCGGCATTCAACCCTCGTCGCCGTAGTCTTCGTCCGCACCCTGGATGATCTTGCTGACGACCGCACGCGAAAATCCGCGCGCCACCATGAAGCGGATCTGCTTTGCCCTGGCCTCGGGCGTGTCCGGCGGGGTGCCGAAGCGCTTGCGCCAGACCTCGCGCGCGCGCTCGACTTCCGTGGCGCGCAGGCGCTCCTGCAACTCGCCAAGCTCCTCGCTGCCGAGCTTGTGGGTCTTGGCTTCCTGCATCACGCGCGCGGTGCCGTAGCGGGCGCCGCGGCGATGCACCAGGCTGTCGGCAAAGCGCTGGTTCGACAGCCAGTTCTCGCGCTCCAGCGCGTCCAGCAGCTGCTCCAGTTGCTCGGCCGATTCAGCATGCGGCGCCAGCTTGCGCGCCAGCTCGGCGCGGCTGTGCTCGCGGCGCGACAGGTAGCCGACGGCGCGGGCCTTCAGCGAAAGCGGGGGACGGGTTGACATGCGTTTCCGGGATCTGTGGGCATGAGTTCGGGCCTGCCAAGCAAAAAGGCCGGGGCATCGGCGATGCCCCGGCCTTCCGGATGGCGCAGTGGCCGCCGGTGCGGTCAGTCTTCGACCGCTACCGCCGTGGCTGCGGCCGTGGGGTTCATGGCCACCACGCCCAGCGCCGCGCGCACCTTGTTCTCGATCTCGTCGGCAATATCGGGGTTCTCGCGCAGGTATTCGCGCGCGTTGTCCTTGCCCTGGCCGATCTTGTCGCCGTTGTAGCTGTACCACGCACCCGACTTCTCGACGATCTTGGCGTCCACGCCCAGGTCGATGATCTCGCCCTGGCGCGAAATGCCCTGGCCGTACAGGATGTCGAAGAAGGCCTCGCGGAACGGCGGCGACACCTTGTTCTTGACCACCTTGACCTTGGTCTCGTTGCCGATCACGTCGTCGCCCTTCTTGATCGAGCCGATGCGGCGGATATCCAGGCGCACCGAGGCGTAGAACTTCAGCGCATTGCCGCCGGTGGTGGTTTCCGGCGAGCCGAACATCACGCCGATCTTCATGCGGATCTGGTTGATGAAGATCACCAGGCAGTTGGTGCGCTTGATGGTGCCGGTCAGCTTGCGCAGCGCCTGGCTCATCAGGCGGGCCTGCAGGCCGGGCAGCGAATCGCCCATTTCGCCTTCGATTTCGGCCTTGGGCACCAGCGCCGCCACCGAGTCGATCACGATCAGGTCGATCGAGCCCGAGCGCACCAGCGCGTCGGTGATTTCCAGTGCCTGCTCGCCGGTGTCCGGCTGCGAGATCAGCAGGTCGCCGACGTTCACGCCCAGCTTGCCGGCGTAGCTGACGTCCAGCGCGTGCTCGGCGTCGATAAAGGCGCAGGTACCGCCCAGCTTCTGCATCTCGGCCACGACCTGCAGCGTCAGCGTGGTCTTGCCCGAGGATTCCGGACCGTAGATCTCGACCACGCGGCCGCGCGGCAGGCCACCGACGCCAAGTGCGATATCCAGGCCGAGCGAACCGGTGGAAACCACCTGGATGTCCTTCTCGACCTCGCCGTCGCCCAGGCGCATGATCGAGCCCTTGCCGAACTGCTTCTCGATCTGGGAGAGCGCGGCGGCAAGCGCCTTTTGCTTCTCGGCGCTCACGCCGGCACCTGCCTTCTTGTCGTCCATGGTCGTCCTTGAGTCAATGGTGTATAAATAGGCCGCATGTGGCGCGGCACCGGCATTTGCCGGCATCGGCGCCGGCCCGGCTGTCTGCGCGGCCGCACTCCAGGGGGTCTCCCCGGGCGGCCCTAGCGGAACGTGCGGGTACTGTATAAAAAAACAGTATGCTTGGCAAGCCCCATCGCGCCGTCTGCGCCCGTTGCGCATCCGGTGCCGGCTATGCCGGCCAGGGTGGAGACAACCATGCGCATTCTGATCGCCGAAGATGACGACGTGCTGGCCGACGGCCTGACGCGCTCGCTACGTCACTCGGGCTACGCCGTCGACTATGTCGCCAACGGCCTGGAAGCCGATTCCGCATTATCGACCCAGACCTTCGACCTGCTGATCCTGGACCTGGGCCTGCCGCGCATGTCCGGGCTGGAAGTGCTCAAGCGCCTGCGCGCGCGCGGCGCCATGCTGCCGGTGCTGATCCTGACCGCCGCCGACAGCGTCGACGAGCGCGTCAAGGGCCTGGACCTGGGCGCCGATGACTATATGGCCAAGCCCTTTGCCCTGTCCGAGCTGGAAGCGCGTGTGCGCGCGCTGGTGCGGCGCGGCGCCGGCGGCGGCGCCACGCTGATGCGGCATGGGCCGCTGGCCTACGACCAGGTCGGGCGCATCGCATATCTCAACGACCAGATGCTGGAGCTGTCCGCGCGCGAGATCGGCCTGCTGGAGATCCTGCTGACGCGCAGCGGCCGCCTGGTATCGAAAGAGCAGCTGGTGGACCACCTGTGCGAATGGGGCGAGGAAGTCAGCAACAACGCCATCGAGGTCTACGTGCACCGGCTGCGCAAGAAGATCGAGGTGGGCGGCATCCGCATCGCCACCGTGCGCGGGCTGGGCTACTGCCTGGAGAAATTCCAGCCGGCGGTGGCCACGCCGCATTGATCCACCGACCGACGCCACCGCAGGCCACGCGACTGACCTGAGCGCAATTTCGCCGAGATGAGCCTGCTGCGACTGCCCTGGCGGCGCGTGCCGCGCGCCGCGCCACCGCCCTCCTCCACCGCCTCCGGTGCAAACGCGGCGGACGCCACCGACCAGGACCTGGCCGACGCCCTGCCGCATCTTGAGGAAAGCTCCGCCCATCCGGCGCCGCGCTCCTTGTTCGGCGAGATCCTCGACTGGATGCTGGCGCCGCTGCTGCTGCTGTGGCCGATGAGCATCGCGGTGACTTACCTGGTGGCCAAGTCGATCGCCAACGGCCCCTTCGACCGCGCGCTGGAGGCCAGCGCCATCGTGCTGTCGCAGCAGGTGCGCGAGGTCAACGGCCGCGTCACGCTGCAGCTGCCGCTGTCGGCGCGCGAAATCCTGCGCGCGGACGAGACCGACAACATCTACTACCAGGTGGTCGGCAAGCGCGGCGAGTACATCGCCGGCGACCACGACCTGCCGCTGCCCTCCGAGGACGACCAGGGCCACGCCGGCCTGGTGTCGCTGCGCGATGACCGCGTGTCCGGCAATGACGTGCGCGTAGCCTATACCTATATCGACCTGAAGCAGGTCAGCGGCACCCAGCCGGTGCTGGTGCAGGTGGCCGAGACCCTGGACAAGCGCGCGCGGCTGGCCAACGAGATCATCAAGGGCGTGATCTTGCCGCAGTTCGTGATCCTGCCGCTGGCGGTGGTGCTGGTGTGGTTCGGGCTGTCGCGCGGGCTGGCGCCGCTTACCGCGATCCAGCAGCGCATCCGCGCGCGCACCCCCGGCGATACCAGCCCCATCGACGAGCGCGCCGCGCCGCAGGAAATCACGCCGCTGGTGGGCTCGTTCAACGACTTGCTGGCGCGCCTGGACCAGTCGGTGCAGACGCAGAAGCGCTTTATCGCCGATGCCGCGCACCAGATGAAGACGCCGCTGGCGGGCCTGCGCATGCAGGCCGAGCTGGCGCAGCGCGAGCAGTCGCCCGAAGAATTGCGGCGCTCGCTGGCGCAGATCGCGGGCAGCTCGGAGCGCACCGCGCACCTGGTCACGCAGCTGCTGTCGCTGGCGCGCATGGAGAACCTGGCGGGCACCGGCGGCATGGCCGCGCTGGACCTCGCGGCGCTCGCGCGCGAGGTGGTCAAGGACTGGCTGCCGCAGGCCTGGGCGCGTGACATCGACCTGGGGCTGGATGCCGACGATCATCCGGTGATGATCCAGGGCAACCGCCTGATGCTGACCGAGATGCTGAACAACCTGCTCGACAACGCCATCCGCTACACTCCGCGCGGCGGGCATGCCACGGTGCGCGTCAGCGCCGACGCCTTCGAGCCGTTCGCCTACCTGGATGTGGAAGATACCGGCCCGGGTATTGCGCCGGCCGAGCGCGACCGCGTGATGGAGCGCTTCTACCGCGTGCTCGGCACCAACACCGAAGGCAGCGGCCTGGGCCTGGCCATCGTGCGCGAGATCGTGCAGCAGCACGGCGGCGAGGTCAACATCACCGATCATGTCTACCAGCAGGAACCGCGCCTGGCTGGCGCGCATTTCCGGATCACGCTGCGGCGCCCGGACATCGAGCCCTCCTGATGCACAAGCACCCGCAAATTCCTCCTGCCGAGCGGCAGGCCTGGCACCGCAACCTGCGCTGGATCGGCATGCTGCTCGTCATCTGGTTCGTGGTGACCTTTGTCGCCAGCTGGTATGCGCGCGAACTCCGGTTTGATTTCTTCGGCTGGCCATTCTCGTTCTGGGTCGGCGCGCAAGGCGCGCTGATCATCTACGTGCTGATGGCCGCGCTCTACGCCTGGCTCATGAACCGGGCCGACGAGGACGCCGACGAACACCCGGTCGCCCCCGCCCCTCCTTCGCAGGGCGCCTCGCGCGGCGCACACTCGGATGCTGCATAGCGGCATTGCCGACGCCCTGAAAATACCAGTCTGTCGCGGCGATAACCCACCGCAATGCAGCATGAAAATGCCCGTCGGCGGCTAGCGTATACCCCGACGCAATCAGCACTTCTGCGCGCGAATCTGTCAGAACGCAGTAAGTTTCGCGACCCACAATCCTTGCAACTTCGGCAGCACGGCCGCGGGATGCCGTTGCGCACGCAACGGCCGGCGGCCCGCCGGAGATCCATTCGACCGACGGAGGGGACAAGATGGCTAACGCGCAGAACGTTGCGGTGCCCGGTGGGGGCGCCCAAAACGCACCGATGACGCATGAAGAGAGGAAGGTGATTCTGGCCTCCTCGCTGGGCACGGTGTTCGAGTGGTATGACTTCTACCTGTACGGCTCGCTGGCAGCCGTGATCGCCAAGCAGTTCTTTGCCGGCCTGGATCCGACCTCGGCCTTCATCTTCGCGCTGCTCGCCTTCGCGGCAGGCTTCATCGTGCGTCCGTTCGGCGCACTGGTGTTCGGGCGCCTGGGTGACATGATCGGCCGCAAGTACACCTTCCTGATCACGATCCTGATCATGGGTATGTCGACGTTCATCGTCGGCCTGCTCCCCGGCTTCAACACCATCGGCTGGGCGGCTCCGGTGATCCTGATCGCCCTGCGCATGCTGCAAGGCCTGGCACTCGGCGGCGAGTACGGCGGTGCCGCCACCTACGTGGCCGAGCATGCTCCGCACGGCAAGCGCGGCGCCTACACCGCGTGGATCCAGACCACCGCCACGCTGGGCCTGTTCCTGTCGCTGATCGTGATCCTGCTGTGCCGTGAACTGACCGGCCCGAACTTCGATGTCTGGGGCTGGCGGATTCCGTTCCTGGTCTCGATCCTGCTGCTGGCCATGTCGGTGTACATCCGCCTGTCGATGAGCGAATCGCCGGCATTCCAGCGCATGAAGGCCGAGGGCAAGACGTCCAAGGCGCCGCTGACCGAGTCGTTCGCCCAATGGCGCAACCTGAAGATCGTGATCCTGGCACTGGTGGGCCTGACTGCCGGCCAGGCCGTGGTCTGGTACACCGGCCAGTTCTACTCATTGTTCTTCCTGACCCAGGTGCTCAAGGTCGATGCCAAGTCGGCCAACCTGCTGATCGCCGGCGCACTGGTGGTCGGCACGCCGTTCTTTATCTTCTTCGGCTCGCTGTCGGACAAGATCGGCCGCAAGTGGATCATCATGGTGGGCTGCGCGCTGGCCGTGCTGACCTACTTCCCGTTGTTCAAGGCCCTGACGCACTACGCCAACCCGGCACTCGAGCGTGCCCAGCAGACCGCCCAGATCGTCGTCACCGCCGACCCGAAGCAGTGCTCGTTCCAGGGCAGCCCGATCGCCCGCGAGGTGGACTTCCGCAGCTCCTGCGACATCGCCAAGCGGACCCTGGCCCAGGCTTCCGCCAGCTATGAAGTCGTGAACGCTCCGGCCGGCACCACCGCTACGGTGAAGATCGGCGACAAGGAAATCAGCTCGCTGAACGGCACGCTGGTCCCGGCCGGCCACAGCTTCGACGACGCCAGCAAGAAGCAGATCGCCGCCTTCAAGAAGGAAGTGGGCGATTCGATGGCGGCTGCCGGCTATCCGACCAAGGCTGATCCGGCGCAGATGAATACCATCATGGTGCTGGTCATCCTGACGATCCTGGTGATCTACGTCACCATGGTCTACGGCCCGATCGCCGCCATGCTGGTGGAACTGTTCCCGACCCGCATCCGCTACACCTCGATGTCGCTGCCCTACCATATCGGCAACGGCTGGTTTGGCGGCCTGCTGCCCACCATCTCGTTCGCGCTGGTGGCCCAGAACGGCAATATCTACTACGGCCTCTGGTACCCGATCATCATCGCTGCCGTCACCTTCGTGGTAGGCGCGCTGTTCGTCCGCGAGACCAAGGACGTGAACATCTACGCCAACGACTGACCGGTCGTGCGGCATTGACGGAAGCGGCAGGCCATCCGGCCTGCCATTTTTTAAGCACGAAGCCTTCGTGCAAAATCTTCACGGTAAGGTGTTGACAGCCTCGAAACCCTAGGTATAATCTCAGTCTTCGTTGGCGAATTAGCTCAGTCGGTTAGAGCGACGGAATCATAATCCGCAGGTCCGGGGTTCGAGTCCCTGATTCGCCACCATCTATTTGAAAAGCCGCGATCCCGCAAGGGGTCGCGGCTTTTTGCTTTGGGGAATTGCCAGGACGGAAAAGCGGGCCGCGCATTTTGGGCGACCACGTACAACGCTTACCAGTAACGCACGCGCCCGGTATCGATGTGCACGAACTGGTCGGACTCGTAGAAGCCGACACCCCCGCCCTGCAACGACTTGGCCGCGTCGCGCACGTCCGCCAGCGGCACGCCTGCCAGGCGGATGTCGATGGCCTTGCCGTCCATGTGCAGGCTGTGCTTGGCCACGCCGCCGCCGCGCGTGTTGCGCAGGCGCATGTTGGTGGCCGGGCTGCGGTAACCGGAGATGACCTGGAACGGCTGGTCGGTGCCAAGCTCGCGGCGGACCTGGAACAGCAGGTCGAACAGCTGCGGGTCGATCGTGCCGACCTGGCCGGAGTAGTGGTCGCGCAGGAAGCCGTTGAGCGTGGTCAGCGCTTCGGGAACGAAGCGGTCGCCCACGGCGTAGACCAAGGACACGTGCTCGCCGGTATGCGTGTGGTCGAAAGCCAGCGCGCGGGCATCTGGCAGGCCTGCCAGGCCCTGGTTCGCAGGCAGGCTGGCCAGCGCCTGGCGCGGTGCCAGCGGCATCAGGCCAGCGGCGAGTGCCAGCGTTCCGGTGGCATGAAGAAAGTGGCGGCGTGCCTTGCGCGTCGCATCAGTCATGGTACTTCCTCTGAATGTGCGGGTGGCGCCTCAGTGCATGGTGCCAGAGGCGCTTACGATAGCTGCTTGCCGGGGCCTTCCGTTGCGTTGCTGCAGTGCCTTGTCCAGCAATTTGTCCTGATCGTAAATGTCAGCCAAGAAGGATACACGACCGTCGGCGCGCGCAATGACCGTGCCGTAGGCCAGCACCACCGGCAGGGGCTGCTGCAGGCGTACCGTGTTGGACTTGCCTCGGGTCATCGCTTCGCGGATCCGGTTCTCGTTCCAGTCCGGCATATCCTGCAACACGAACTGCGCCAACGCTACCGGGGCTTCCACGCGGATGCAGCCGTGGCTGAAGTCGCGCCGGTCGCGCTTGAACAGCTGCGGCGAAGGCGTGTGGTGCAGGTAGATATTCTCGTTGTTGGGGAACACGAACTTGATATCGCCCAGCGCGTTCAGCGGTCCCGGCCGCTGCCGGATGCGCATGCGGCCGTTCAGCACCGCGTCCAGGTTCTCGTCGGACAACGTGGTCACCGCCTTGCCGTCGCCGGTCACGAACTCCAGGCCCTGCTGGTTGAAATAAGCCGGGTCGCGGCGCAGGCGCGGCACTGTCTCGCGCCGCGCGATCGACGGCGGGATGTTCCAGTACGGGCTGAATTCGATATACCGCATGTTCTCCTCGAACAACGGCGTACGCGTGTCCAGTGCCTTGCCGACGATCACCTTCATCTCCAGCTTGATGTCGAGCTTGCCGTCGCGGATCTCGTAGGCGCGCAGCATGAACTCCGGCACATTGACCACGACCATGCGCGGGCCGTCCAGCGGGGTCCAGCGCAGGCGCTCCATGGTCAGCTCGATCTGCCGCACGCGGCTGGCGATGGGCAGGTTGAGCTGCGCCAGCGTGCCCGCGCCGATCACGCCGTCGGCCTCAAGGCCGTGGCGCGACTGGAACGCCTTGACGCCATCGACCAGCGCGCCTTGGTAACGAGCCGGCGCCTCGGTGCCCGCGGGCAGGTCGCCCAGCGCGACCAGGCGTGCGCTCAGCGCGGCGATACCCGCCCATGGCTGGCCAGGTGTCAGCCTGCTTGCCGGCAATGGCGGCAGCGGCTCTAGCCAGACCGGCTGCTTCGCGATTTCGCGATATCGGGCCAGGGCCTCGCGCAGCGTGCCGTAGAGCGGGAACGTGGGCGCTGCCTGGCGAATGGCATCGGGCAAGCGGTGCTGGGCGACGGCGTCGCGCAGCCAGGTGGCGGCATCGAAAGGATGCGCCGCCTGCGGGGCGAAGTTGGCATGGACCGTGCGCGGATTGATGCGTCCGCCGTGCAGGTCGGCCAGCATCCGCTCCATGGCGGCGCTCAACGCGCCATCCAGGCGCGCGGCGGCGTCGGGTGGCAGCGCCGGCCCGCTGGCGGCCTGGGTCACGGCCTGGCGCAAGGCGTCGGCGTCGTAGTCGCGCGGATCAAGGCCGTCGGCGGCGGCCGCGGCCAGCGCATCGACCGCCTGACGGGCTTCCGGCACCGGGCGGCCCTGTTCAAACCACATCGGTTCGTTGGCGAACGCCGGCATGGCAAGCCACGCGGCGCAGGCAATCGCGGCAGCGCCCAGGCGGCGCACAAAGGCATTCAGAGGCTGGGGCATCGGACGGATAGCTCGGCTTCGTCACACATGCCCACAGTCTACCCGCGATGTTGGCGCGGCGCGGCAAGCCCTTCACGCGGCGCTCACCACACCAGCTGATGCCGGCGCGCATAGTCCACCATCTCCACCAGCGAGCCGACATTGAGCTTGGCCATGATATTGGTCTTGTGCGTGCTGACGGTCTTGCTGCTGATCAGCAACTGCGCCGCGATCGACTTGTTGGAATGGCCGCGCGCCAGGTATTGCAGGATGGTGATTTCGCGGTTGCTCAGCCGCGGCACGCCGATGTCGTGCTGCTCGCCGAGCTGGCGCACGGTCTCCAGCGTCTGCATGGGAAACACCAGGTAGCCGCTCAGCACACCGCGCACGGCCTGCATCACTTCGGCCAGGCCGCGCTGCTTGACCACGAAGCCGTGCGCGCCGGCCCGCAGCGCCCGCACCGGCGCCTGCGTGGCGTCGGTGCCGGACAGCACCAGCAGCGGCACGGTGGGCAGCATCGCCGAAATCCGCCGGACAAAGTCGATGCCGGGATTGCCGAAGCGCTCGACATCCACCAGCACCAGGTCCGGCCGGTGCTCGCGGGCGAGGCGGAAACCTTCCCTGACGCCGTCGGTTTCCAGCACCTCGCCCGGCTCCAGCACGGCGGCAAGTTCGGCGCATAGCATGGCGCGGAACTTCGAGGGTTCGTCGACGATCAGCACATGCTGCAATTCGAGGCTCCTTAACAACTGGCGATGGACTGGCTGTGCCAAGGTTAAGGGGCCGGCAGGATCTTGAAGCGCCGAATCCTCGCTGCGCAGACGCAGCAAATTCTGCACGAGGGTCAGGCTTTTCCTTCAATGACGCGGTCCGCGTCAGGCGCCGGCGGCGTCGAGCACTTCACTCAGCTTGCGGCTTGCATCCAGTGCCGCGGGGAAACCGCAATAGACCGCGCTGTGCACCATCAGCTCGCGCAGCTCTTGCAGAAACGAGGCGCCGCGGCCCGGGTCATTCCGTGCCGGCGGGCAGGAAGCGCGGCGCCGGCGCCGAGCGCGGCACCTCGCGCTCGCCCTGCTGGTACAGCCGATAGGTGCCGCGCGCCTGGTTATGCGGATGGCGCGCGGCCTCGTCCAGCGTCAGCACGCGCGCGAAGCACACGTCGGTGCCGCCCAGCACCGACTCCCAGTGCGTGCTCGGTTGGGCGGCGATGCACGCGGCAATGCGCGCCTTCACCGCCGGCCACTGGGCGCGGTCGTATTGCGCGGACGGGTCGATGTCGGTCAGTTCGAGCCGCTCGAGCAGTTCGCGGTAGAACTGCGGCTCGAGCGCGCCCAGCGTGATGGCGCGGCCGTCGGCGCAGCGGAACACGTCATAGAACGGCGAATCATGGAACGGGCTGGGCTGCGGGCCGCCCAGCGTGCCGGCGGCGCGCGACACCTGCACCAGCGAGCCGAGCATGGCGACGATATCGGTGATGGCGGCGTCCACCACGCAGCCCTCGCCGCTGGCGCGCGCGCTCAGGATGGCGCTGGTGATGCCGAAGGCCAGGCCGAGCGCGCCGGTGGCATCGCCCACCACGGTCGGCGGCACCATCGGCAGGGCATCATCGCGCGCGGCCATCGACAGGAGGCCGGTCAGCGCGATGTAGTTGAGGTCGTGGCCCGCGCTCTGCGACAGCGGGCCGGTCTGGCCCCAGCCCGTCATGCGGCCGTAGACCAGGCGCGGATTGCGCGCGTGGCAGGCCTTGGGGCCCAGGCCAAGGCGCTCCATCGCGCCCGGGCGCAGCCCTTCGATCAGCGCGTCGGCGCCTGCCACCAGGTCCAGCGCGGCGGCCACGTCCTCAGGCGCCTTCAGGTTCAGCTGCACCACGCGCTTGCCGTGCTCAAGTTCCATGTCGGGCGGCACGTCCTGGCCACGCAGGATGCGGCGGGCATCCGGCGCGACCGGGCGGGTGACCAGCGTGACCTCGGCGCCCAGGCCGGCCAGCATTGCACCGCACAAGGGGCCGGGGCCGATGCCTTCGAATTCCACTACCTTGATACCGCGCAGGGGCAGCAGGTTGCCACGCTCACTCATGATCGTCGTCTCCGGAATTGCCGCTCGCCCGCGCCATGGCCGGGAGGCGGCTTGCATTGTGGTATGGGGATCGTCGTGCCCGCCGTGGGGCTCGGGAGCATGCTACGCGCCACCGTGTTGCCGGGGCAATGGCCAAATGCTTCAGCCGGATTGACGGATTCCGACAGCCGGCCGGATAGTGTCCCGTTCCGACTTGATCTAAGTCGGGTCCTGGCAGGACACTAGGTGGCATGATGGTTCCAGATGGCGTTGCCGCCTCATGGCCGCACCGCCTGCCGATAGCCCCCATCCAGGAGATTCCCCCATGACCAATATTGTGCTCGCTACCGATGGCTCGGCCTTCAGCGACGCCGCAGCCCGCTTTATCGTCGAAGGCAAGCTGCTGCAGAGCGGCTTCACCGTGCACGTCGTGCATGTGGCACCGGAAGTGAGCGGCCAGGTGCGCGCCTTCGTCAGCAAGGAAACCATCGACGACTGGCACAAGGAGGCCAGCGACAAGGCCATGGCCGCAGTCTGCGACATCCTGTCCGCGGCCAAGGTGCCGTTCGAGCGGCACCCGTTGCATGGCTTCGCGCCGGAACGCATCGTCGGCTATGCGCGCTCAGTCGACGCCGCCGCCATCGTCATGGGCACGCATGGCCGGGGGGCTTTCTTCGATGCGGTGATCGGTTCGGTGGCGGGCCGCGTGCTGGCCCAGGCCGAGTGCGCGGTGCTGCTGGTCAAGGCGCCGGAAAAGAAGAGTTAAGCCAGCAGCAGACGGCAGGTGCCTGAATGGCGCCGCCGCCCGGCAAGCCTCAAGCGCCCCACAGGGGCGCTTCGTCCATCAGCGCGACCTGTTCGCGCAGTTCCAGGATGCGGTCCTGCCAGTAGCGCGCCGTGCCGAACCACGGGAACGCGGCCGGAAAGGCCGGATCGGCCCAGCGGCTGGCCAGCCAGGCGCTGTAGTGCAGCAGCCGCAGGGTGCGCAGCGCCTCCACCAGCCACAGTTCGCGCGTCTGGAATTCGGCGAAGTCTTCATAGCCGGCGACGATGTCGGCCAGCTGGTCCTGCATGGCCGCGCGGTCCCCTTCGAGCAGCATCCAGATGTCCTGGATCGCTGGCGCCATGCGGCTGTCATCGAAATCGACGAAATGCGGGCCCGGCGCGCCATGGGTGCCGCCACGGGCGTCGTCCTCGCCGATCCACAGCACGTTGCCGCGATGGCAGTCGCCATGGGTGCGCAGCAGCCGCACCTCGCCGGCACGCTCATAGCAGCGGCGCACGCCGTCCAGTGCCAGGTCCGTCACCGACTGCCAGGCGGGCAGCAGGTCGGCGGGAATGCAGCCGCTGGCAAGCAGCCAGTCGCGCGGGGCAATGCCGAAGGTATCGAGATCGAGCGCCGGCCGCGCCTGGTAGGGCCGGGTTGCGCCCAGCGCGTGGATGCGGCCGATGAAGCGGCCGAGCCAGGTCAGCGTGTCGGAGCGGTCCAGCGCAGGCTCGCGGCCGCCGCAGCGGGGGAAGACCGCGAAACGGAAGCCCGCGTGATGCAGCAGCGTGCCGGCGTCGCCCGGCGCCAGCGCCATGGCCGGCACGGCCGGGACCTCGGCATCGGCCAGCTGTTGCACGAAGGCGTGTTCTTCCAGGATGGCCGCGTCGGTCCAGCGGCCCGGGCGGTAGAACTTGGCGATGACCGGCGTGGCATCTTCGATGCCCACCTGCCAGACGCGGTTCTCGTAGCTGTTGAGCGCCAGCAGGCGCCCGTCGGGGCGCAGGCCGGCGCCTTCCAGCGCGTCCAGCATCAGCTCCGGCGTCAGGCCGGCATAAGGAACGCCGGAATCTGCCGGGGCGTCGGACCTATGCATGGTGTCGGCCTGGCCCGCTCAGCGCGCCGGCTTGCGGTTGCCGCCGAGCAGCGCGGCCTGCGGCGCCGGGCGGCGATTGCGTGCCGGTGCCGGGGCGGCGTCTTGCGGCTGGCGCGCGGGCTGGGCCGCGGCCCGTTGCTGGCGTGCCGGCTCCTGGCCGTCGCGGCGCGGAGCGGGATTGCGCGCACCGCCGGCGGGCTGGGCGCCACGGTTGCCGTTGGCTGCGCCGTTGCCGCGCTGGCCGCCATCAGCGGCACGCATGCGCGGCTGGCCGCCC
This sequence comes from Cupriavidus sp. LA-1, assembly GCF_055385985.1. Taxonomy (NCBI): domain Bacteria; kingdom Pseudomonadati; phylum Pseudomonadota; class Betaproteobacteria; order Burkholderiales; family Burkholderiaceae; genus Cupriavidus; species Cupriavidus sp. LA-1. Next base: position 3,289,140 of record NZ_AP031387.1, read on the forward strand.
TGCGCTTGTCGCGGCCCGCCCTGCGCTTCGCGCGCGGGGCGCTGGCGCTGGGCGCCCTCGCCGTCGTTGCCGGCCGGGCGTGCCTGGGCGCGTCCGCGGCCCTGGCCCTGGCCCTGGCCCTGGCTCTGGCCACCGCCGCCGCGTTGCTGGCGGCCCTTCTGGATCGGCTCGGGCGCGATGCTCGGGTCCACTTCGAAGCCCGGCAGCACGGTCTGCTCGACCTTGCGCTTGATCAGGCGTTCGATATCGCGCAGCAGCGCCAGCTCGTCCACGCAGACCAGCGAGATCGCCTCGCCCTCGGCGCCGGCGCGGCCGGTGCGGCCGATGCGGTGCACATAGTCCTCGGGCACGTTGGGCAGGTCGAAGTTGACCACGTGCGGGAGCTGGTCGATGTCGATGCCGCGCGCGGCGATATCGGTCGCCACCAGCAGCCGCAGCGTGCCGGCCTTGAATTCCGACAGCGCGCGCGTGCGCGCCGACTGGCTCTTGTTGCCGTGGATCGCCAGTGCCGACAGGCCGTCCTTGGTCAGCTGCTCGGCCAGGCGGTTGGCGCCATGCTTGGTGCGCGTGAACACCAGCACCTGGTGCCAGTCGTGCTGGCGCACCAGGTGGGCCAGCAGTTCGCGCTTGCGCTCGCGGTCCACCGGGTAGACGCGCTGGTCCACGGTTTCGGCGGTGGTATTGCGCCGCGCCACCTCGATCGAGGCCGGGTTGTTCAGCAGGCGGTCGGCCAGCGCGCGGATATCGTCCGAGAACGTTGCCGAGAACAGCAGGTTCTGGCGCTTGGCCGGCAGCACGTTGAGGATCTTGCGGATATCGTGGATAAAGCCCATGTCGAGCATGCGGTCGGCCTCATCCAGCACCAGCAGCTCGACCTGCGACAGGTCGATGGTGCGCTGGGACACGTGGTCCAGCAGGCGGCCGGGCGTGGCCACGACGATCTCGACACCGCGCTTGAGCTGCTCGATCTGCGGATTGATGCCGACGCCGCCGAACATCACCATCGAACGCAGGCGCAGGTATTTGCCGTAATTGCGCACGCTCTCTTCGACCTGGGCGGCCAGCTCGCGCGTGGGGGTCAGCACCAGCGCGCGCACTGCGACGCGGCCCGGACGCTGCGCGCCCTGGGCGGCGCGCGCCGCGGATTCGGACAGCAGCTGCAGCATCGGCAGCGTAAAGCCGGCGGTCTTGCCGGTGCCGGTCTGTGCGCCGGCTAGCAGGTCGCCCCCCTTGAGGACGGCGGGAATCGCCTGGGCCTGGATGGGGGTCGGCGTGGTGTAGCCCTGTTCGGCTACGGCACGCACAATCTTGTCGGACAAGCCGAGTTCAGAAAAAGACATGAATTGCTGCTTGGGCCATCGCTGCGCACGCGGTGCGCCAAACGCCGGATGGCTCCTGGTAATCGGAACAGAATCGGAACGCGAACGCCGGGAAGCCGGCCTGGCAGGGCACCGGCCCGCCCGCGAAGGAAAGAGCGGTAGTGTACCAGTCCGGGACAAGCGGGTTCTGCACCGGATTCGGCCCCGCATGCGTGCCGGCGCACATCGGGTCCGAACAGGTGGCGCTGCGCTATCATGACGACCTCTGCCCGCCCCATCTCAGCTCCCGCACATGTTCCGCATGTGCCCGGAAAGCCGCCATGCGCTTGCGTTTCCTCGAAGACCAGGAAGTCACCCTGTTCGCGGCCATCCCGGTCGGGATTGTCGCGGCCATCGCCACGACGCTGTTCAAGGAGGCGCTGGAAGGCGCGGGCGTGGTCCTGTTTTCCAGCCATGCCGACGTGGTGGCCGTGTTTGCCACGCTGGCGCTGGCATGGCGCGTGGTGGTGCCGGCCGTGGGCGGCGCGCTGGCGGGCGGCCTGCTGGTACTGGCCAATCGCCTGGCGGGCAGCCACGGCGGCGCCACCGACTACATGGAAGCGGTAGCCAACGGCAGCGGCCGGCTGCCGGTGCGCATCACCCTGCTGCGCGCGCTCTCGTCGTTCTTCTCGATCGTCAGCGGCAGCTCGGTCGGCAAGGAAGGCGCGATGATCCAGCTGGCGGCGCTGTGCGGATCGCTGTTTCCGTCGACCCGGCTGGAGCGCGGCGGCGGCTCGAACATGCGCCGCATGCTGACCGCCTGCGGGGCCGCGGCGGGTCTTGCCACGGTCTACCACACCCCTTTCTCCGCTGCCGTTTTCGTCGCTGAAGTGGTGTTCGGGGCGCTCGCGGTGCAGCGCCTGATGCCGCTCTTCCTGGCCTCGGTGGCCGGCGCCATGGTCAGCCAGTGGCACGGCGGCCTGCAGCCGCTCTACCCCGGCCTGGATATCGCCCCCGACCTGCGCCCGCACATCCTGCTGGCCGCGGCCGCGCTGGGCGTGGGCGCCGGCATCGCGGGCGCGCTGTTCATGCGCGCGGCAGGCTTTGCGCGCAGCCGCTTTGCAACGGTGCCTGGCGGCCCGGTGGCACGGCTGACGCTGGGCGGCGCGCTGGTTGGCGTGCTGGCGATGGCGGTGCCCGAGGTGGTCGGCAACGGCTACTCCACCATCCAGACCATCCTGCAGGAGCAGCCGCTGAGCGTGCCGGTGGCCGGCGTGCTGCTGGCCAAGCTGGCGGCCACGGTGATCAGCATGGGCTCGGGGGCGGTCGGCGGCGTGTTCACGCCTTCGCTGTTCGTGGGTGCGGCCCTCGGCCAGTTACTGGCGATCGGCATGCACGGAACGGCGGCCGGTGCGGCGCCGCTGCTGCCGCTGGTGGGCATGAGCGCCTTCCTGGCCGCCACCAGCCAGGCGCCGTTGATGTCGGTACTGATGGTGTTCGAGATGACGCTGGCGCCCGCGCTGCTGCTGCCGTCGATGATCGGCGCGGTGGCGGCGTACTACACCGCCTCGCGCTGCCAGACGCTGTCGCTGTACAGCGTGATCGCCGAGCGCGCGCAGGCCTCGGCCGCGGCCGAACATGCCCGCACGCTGACGCTGGCCGGGCTGTGCGACCCGACCGATACGGTGCTCGACCCGAACGCTACGCTGGCGGCCGCCGCCGACAAGTTTGCCGAGGCCGGCACGCGCTACCTCTACCTGGTGGCAGCGGACGGCCGCCTGATGGGCGCGCTGTCGATCCATGCGCTGCAGCGCGCCCAGCGCGAGGGCGCGCCGGACGACGTGCTGGCGCTGGCCGAGCGCGACTTCCCGGCGCTTACGCCGGACTCGCGGCTGCGCGACGCCCTGGCGGTGTTTGCCGAGCACGGCATCAACCGCATCCCGCTGGTCCGCGACGGTGCCGGCCGCGAACTGATGGGCACGGTGTCCAAGCAGCGTGTGCTGCAAGAGGCATCCTGCCTGTTCTGAGGCTGGTCGCCCCGGCGTACCAGCCAGGCCCCGGGCGGGGTAAAATGGCAGGTTGCGCCCGCCTTCGGGCCGCCTTCGGGCCATTTCCCAACCGCTTCGCCCTATTTGTCGGAGTTCTCTCCATGCCAGCAGGTCGTGATGCGCGCCTTGAGGCGCCGGAGTCCGTGCCACCCAAGCGCACGCGCAAGCTGTTGGCCGGGCTGGCCTGCGGCGCTGCCTTGCTGCTGGGCGCGGCACGCGCGCTGGCGCAACCGGTGCGCGTGATCCCGGACGATGCCCAGGCGGCCAGGCTGGTCGTTGCCACGCCGTCGGCCGGTGCGCCGCAGACGGCCACGCTCGATGGCAAGACCGTCGGCGTCGCGCCGGGCCTGCGCCTGTTCGGCACCGACAACCAGCTGCTGGCCAGCGCCGCGGTGGCGGGCCAGAAGCTGCCGGTGCGGTACCAGCTGGACCTGTACGGCCAGTTGCTGACCGCCTGGGTACTGAGCGAGCCGGAACAGAAGGCGCTGAAGAAATAATCGTGACCCCGGAAGTGCGACCGGCGTGCCCCGCGCGCCGGCCGTGTTGTTGCAACACCCTGATGCCCCCAGGTCAACCACTGAGATCGGCATATGAAGAAAGTTTTCGTCAAGACGTACGGCTGCCAGATGAACGAGTACGACTCGGACAAGATGGTCGACGTCCTCAACGCCAGCCAGGGGCTGGAACCCACTGACAACGTCGAAGACGCCGACGTGATCCTGTTCAACACCTGCTCGGTGCGCGAAAAAGCGCAGGAGAAGGTGTTCTCGGAGCTGGGCCGGATGAAGGCGCTCAAGGCCGTCAAACCCGACCTGGTGATCGGCGTGGGCGGCTGCGTGGCCAGCCAGGAAGGCGCCAGCATCGTCTCGCGCGCGCCCTATGTCGACGTGGTGTTCGGCCCGCAGACGCTGCACCGCCTGCCCGACCTGATCGCGCGCCGCCAGAGCACCGGCCAGTCGCAGGTGGATATCTCCTTCCCCGAGATCGAGAAATTCGACCACCTGCCGCCGGCGCGCGTGGAAGGCCCGAGCGCCTTCGTCTCGATCATGGAAGGCTGTTCCAAGTACTGCAGCTACTGCGTGGTGCCCTACACCCGCGGCGAGGAAGTGTCGCGCCCGTTCGAGGACGTGCTGGCCGAGGTCGCAGGCCTGGCCGGGCAAGGCGTGCGTGAAGTCACGCTGCTGGGCCAGAACGTCAATGCCTACCGCGGCAAGATGGGCGACACCACCGAGATCGCCGACTTTGCGCTGCTGATCGAATACGTGGCCGAGATCCCCGGCATCGAGCGCATCCGCTACACCACCAGCCACCCGAAGGAATTCACTTCGCGCCTGGTCGAGCTGTATGGCCGCTGCGACAAACTGGTCAACCACCTGCACCTGCCGGTGCAACACGCGTCCGACCGCATCCTGATGGCGATGAAGCGCGGCTACAGCGTGCTGGAGTACAAGAGCATCATCCGCAAGCTGCGCGTGCTGCGCCCGGACATGTCGATGTCGTCGGACTTTATCGTCGGCTTCCCCGGCGAGACCGATGCCGACTTCGAGAAGCTGATGGCAATGATCGAGGAGATCGGCTACGACACCTCGTTCTCGTTCATCTTCAGCCCGCGCCCGGGCACGCCCGCGGCCAGCCTGCACGACGACACCCCGCACGAGGTCAAGCTGCGCCGGCTGCAGCGCCTGCAGGCCACCATCGAGGAAAACGTGCAGCGCATCAGCCGGAACATGGTCGGCACGGTGCAGCGCATCCTGGTGGAAGGCCCGGCGCGCAAGGACCCGACCGAGCTGCACGGCCGCACCGAGAACAACCGCGTGGTCAACTTTGCGCTGCCCGGCGTGCCGCAGGCCGGCCGCGACCGGCTGGTCGGCCAGTTGGTCGATGTCAGCATCACGCAGGCGTTCCCGCACTCGCTGCGCGGCGAGATCGTGGTGCGCCAGTAATCCAGCCAGTATTCAGCCAGCCCCCAGCGAGGCCATCGCCAACGATGAAAATCCCTTCCGCAGAATTCGTCGCTCCCAAGGACGACAACACCCGGCTGCAGAACCTGTGCGGGCCGCTCGACGAAAACCTGCGCCAGATCGAGCAGGCGCTGGATGTGAACATCCAGCGCCGCGGCCACCGCATGACCATTCGCGGCAACAACGCGCAGGACGCCGCGCTGGCGCTGGAGCGCTTCTATAACCAGGCGCGCACGGCCCTGTCGATCGACGACGTGCAGCTGGGCCTGGTCGAGACGCGCCAGCTCTCCGCCCACGGCAGCTACCTGCCCGGCAATGGCGACGATGTCGAGGCGCGCGAGATCGGCGACGAATCGCCGGTGCTGCACACCCGCCGCACCGGCCTGCAGGGCCGCACCGTGGCACAGCGCGACTACCTGCGCAATATCCTGTCGCACGACCTGACGCTGGGTGTCGGGCCGGCCGGCACCGGCAAGACCTACCTGGCGGTGGCGTGCGCGGTCGATGCGCTGGAGCGCGACGCGGTCAAGCGCATCGTGCTGACGCGCCCGGCGGTGGAAGCCGGCGAGCGCCTGGGCTTCCTGCCCGGCGACCTGGCACAGAAGGTCGACCCCTACCTGCGCCCGCTCTACGACGCGCTGTACGACCTGCTCGGCTTCGACCGCACGCAGAAGATGTTCGAGCGGCAGATGATCGAGATCGCGCCGCTGGCCTATATGCGCGGGCGCACGCTGAACCACGCCTTCATCATCCTGGACGAGGCGCAGAACACCACGCCCGAGCAGATGAAGATGTTCCTGACGCGCATCGGCTTCGGCTCCAGGGCGGTGATCACCGGCGACATCACCCAGATCGACCTGCCCCGCGGGCAAAAGAGCGGCCTGGTGGAAGCGCAGCACGTGCTGCGCGACGTGCGCGGTATTGCCTGCACCCGCTTTACCAGCATCGACGTGGTGCGCCATCCGCTGGTGGCGCGCATCGTCGATGCCTATGACGAATACCACGCCCAGCACAAGGACGCGTAATTGAAACCGCAGAAATCCAACTCTTCCGGCGTCAGCCTGACCCTGTTCGATAACGAAGGCCGCGCGCGCAAGAGCGCCGCGCACGCGCTGCGCGTGCAGCTGCCCGACGGCCGCAGCCTGACGCTGGACCTGTCGCAGGCCGCCGACGGCGTGGTGGCGCTGCTGGCCGAGCACACCGACACCAACCAGCAGGCCGGCCTGCTGGTGCGCCCGGACAACCATGACGCGCTGTCGGTGGCCGTGACCGCCACGCCGCTGACCACCACCACCGGCACCCCGGCCACGCCGCCGGCGCTGGAGCTGGACGTGCAGCACGGCGACGGCGTCGGCAAGGGCAATGGCCTGCCGGCGCGCCGCAAGATCGAAACCTGGGTCAAGTCGGCGCTGTACGCCGATGCCGCGCTGACCATCCGCTTTGTCGGCGAAGAAGAAGGCCGCACGCTGAACCGCACCTATCGCGGCAAGGACTACGCCACCAACGTGCTGACCTTTGCCTATGCCGAGAACGAGGCCGACCCGGTCACGGGCGATATCGTGCTGTGCTGCCCGGTGGTGGAAGCCGAAGCGCGCGAGCAGCGCAAGCCGCTGGAGGCGCACTATGCCCACCTGATCGTGCACGGCGTGCTGCACGCGCAGGGCTACGAGCACGAGGAAGACGCCGAGGCCGAGGAGATGGAAGCGATCGAGACCGAGACGCTGCAGTCCCTGGGCTACGCCGACCCTTACCGGGACGACCGCGCCGCGTGATCCCCCTGTCACAGGCGGCGCCGACCGAGCGCCGCCTGCAGCACATTGCAGTACCAGCCGCCGCCCGCCGTCACGGGACGGTCAGGCTTTTAGTGTATCCTTCAGACGATCTCCACCACGCGCTCGCCGCGAAATGAACGACCCCTATCCCAGTTCGAAGCCCGCTTACCTGAAGCCGGCCGATCGACCCAGATCGCTGCTCGAACGCCTGTCAGACCTGATTTCCCCCGAGCCGGACACCCGCGCGGAATTGCTCGAAGTGCTGCAGGAAGCGCATGAGCGCAACCTGATCGATGCCGACTCGCTGTCGATGATCGAGGGCGTGTTCCAGGTCTCCGAACTGACCGCAGGCGACATCATGGTGCCGCGCGCGCAGATGGATATGGTCAATATCGCGGACGCCCCGGAGGCGTTCATTCCCTTCATGCAGCAGACCGCGCACTCGCGCTTCCCGGTCTACGAAGGCAGCCGCGACAACATCATCGGCATCCTGCTCGCCAAGGACCTGCTGCGCTATTACACCGATCCCGCCTTCGACCTGCGCGAGACCCTGCGCCCGGCGGTGTTCATCCCCGAATCCAAGCGCCTGAACATCCTGCTGCGCGAGTTCCGCATCAACCGCAACCATATCGCCATGGTGGTCGACGAGTACGGCGGCGTGGCCGGGCTGGTGACGATCGAGGACGTGCTGGAGCAGATCGTGGGCGATATCGAGGATGAATTCGACCTGGACGAAGACCAGGACAACATCCTGCCGATGCCCGACGGCAGCTGGCGCGTGCACGGCCTGACCGAGATCGCGCAGTTCAACGAGGCTTTCGGCACCGCATTCTCCGATCACGATGTCGACACCGTGGGCGGGCTGCTGTCCAACCATGTGGGCCACGTGCCCCACCGCGGCGAAATCATCACCCTGCCGCCGATCCGCTTCGAGGTGCTGCGCGCCGACGCGCGGCAGGTGCACCTGCTACAGGTGCACCGCGAATCCAACGCTGACAGCGCGAGCGCGGCCGGCGCATGAAGCGTTCCGCCCCGATCCTCAACGGCGCCGCCGCTGCCGACGCCGGCTCGTCGGGCGTGCCTGGTACGCGCGCACGTTCGCGCACCGCGGCCGTGGCGCGGCTGCTGCTGGCCGGCGTGCTCGGCGTCGCCCACACCCAGGCCTTTGCCCCACATGACTGGTGGTGGCTGCAGATCCTGTCGCTGGCCGGCCTGGCCGCGCTGATGGCCGACGCGCCGCGCGCGCGCGCGGCCGCCGCCACCGGCTATGCCTTCGGGCTGGGCTGGTTCCTGTCCGGCATCTGGTGGCTCTATATCAGCATGCACGTCTACGGCGAGATGCCGGCGTGGATGGCTGCGCTGGCGGTGGTGCTGTTCTCGGGCTACCTGTCGCTCTACCCGGCGCTGGCCGGTGCGCTGTGGCATCGGCTGACGGCGCGCCTGCCCAGGGCCACGCTGCTGGCGCCGCTGGCGTTCGGCGCCGCCTGGGGCCTCAGCGAATGGCTGCGCGGCGTGGTCTTCACCGGCTTCCCGTGGCTGTCGGGCGGCTATGCCCATACCGACAGCCCGCTGGCGGGCTTCGCGCCGCTGGTCGGCGTGTACGGCATCGGCGCCCTGGCGGCCGCGGTGGCGGCGCTGCTGGCGGCTGCCGTGCGCGGACTGGGCCGAGGCGAACGCGGCCGGGCGCTGGGCGCATTGGCGCTGGCACTGGTGCTGCCCGCCGCGGGCGCGGCGCTGGCGCCGCTGGCCTGGACCACCCCCGCGGGCAAGCCGCTCTCGGTGCGGCTCCTGCAAGGCAACGTGGCCCAGGACATCAAGTTCGAGCCGGTCGGCATCCAGCGCTCGATCGAGCTGTACCGCGACATGATCACCGCCGCGCCGGCCGACCTGGTGGTGACGCCCGAGACCGCGTTCCCGGTCATCCTGCAAGACCTGCCAGTCGACGTGGCCGTGGCCGTGCGCGACTACGCGCTGGCCAGCGGCACCACCGTGCTGTTCGGCGCCGCGGGCGCCGATTCGCCGGTCGACTTCACCAACAGCGTGTTCGGCCTGGGCCCGGAAACCGAGCGCCTGTACCGCTATAACAAGCACCACCTGGTGCCGTTCGGCGAATTCATCCCGCTGGGCTTCCACTGGTTCGTGGACATGATGAAGATGCCGCTGGGCGACTTCCGCCGCGGCGGGCTCGACCAGGCGTCGCTGCCGGTGCGCGGCGTGCGCGTGGCGCCCAATATCTGCTACGAGGATCTGTTCGGCGAGGAAATCGCGCAGACGCTGCGCCAGCAGCCGGTGCCGGCCAACGTGCTGGCCAACCTGACCAACCTGGCATGGTTCGGCGACACCATCGCGCTGGACCAGCACCTGCAGATCTCGCGCATGCGGGCCCTGGAAACGCGCCGGCCGATGCTGCGCTCGACCAATACCGGCATGACCGCGGTGGTACGCCCGGACGGCTCGGTGCAGCAACGCCTGGCGACCTTCACGGTCGGCACGCTGGCGGCCGAGGTGCAGGGCATGCAGGGGCTGACACCCTATATCCGCTGGGGCAATGCGCCGGTGCTGGCGCTGTTTGTGCTGGTGCTGGGGATGGCGGCCTGGCGCGTGCGCAAGGTGCGCAGCACAGGCTGAGGGCACAGGGAAGAGCAGGCACCGGACGCGGCGGGATCGCCGCCGCTGGCCCGGTGCCGGTCGTGGCGCGTCAGGTCAGCGCCGGCCGGATCAGTTCAGCAGCCCGGTCGCCACGGACACGGTGGCCGCGGCGATCATGACCGCGATTGCGACCAGGTAAGGTTTGCGAGAAAGAAATGTCATGATCCCAAGTCCCCATCAATATCAGTTACCGACAAACGGCTACCGCGGTGCGTCCGGCAGCCGCCGTGCCCGCCATGCCGGCACGGACTGTCTATCGCAACACTCTGAAACGGGTTGCTGACTCGTACTGTATACAAAAACGTTATCGGCCAGCAGCGTCCAGACCTGAAATCGGCCTCAGTATTTTCCCGATGCGTTGCGCAGGACCGACATCGCCGCACCTCCTCCGGCATCGGTGCGTGCCCTATCCGCCCCCGGCAAACGGGGCGTCCCGCCAAAAAGCCGATAGAATTCAGGGTTTGGCAAAATCCGCATGCGGCGGCTCCGGCACGCGCTGCGCGGCCTGCATGCCGGGCGGGCGCAACCCCGCCCGGTGCCTCTACCTAGTCTTCATATGCTGACCTTCCAACAAATGATTCTGACCCTGCAGGCCTACTGGGACCGGCAGGGCTGCGCGCTGTTGCAACCCATCGATCTGGAGGTCGGCGCCGGCACTTCCCACGTACACACCTTCCTGCGCGCGATCGGGCCCGAGCCCTGGCGCGCCGCCTACGTGCAGCCGTCGCGCCGCCCGAAGGACGGCCGCTACGGCGAGAACCCCAACCGCCTGCAGCACTACTACCAGTACCAGGTGGTGCTCAAGCCCGCGCCGGAAAATATCCTGGAGCTGTACCTGGGCTCGCTCGAGGCGCTCGGCCTGGATCTGAAGCAGAACGACATCCGCTTTGTCGAGGACGACTGGGAGAACCCCACGCTGGGCGCCTGGGGCCTGGGCTGGGAAGTCTGGCTCAACGGCATGGAAGTGACGCAGTTCACCTACTTCCAGCAGGTCGGCGGCATCGACTGCAAGCCCATCACCGGCGAGATCACCTACGGCATCGAACGGCTGGCGATGTACCTGCAGAAGGTCGAAAACGTCTACGACCTGGTCTGGACCGAGTGGGTCGAGAACGGCGAGACGCGCCGCCTGACCTACGGCGACGTGTACCACCAGAACGAAGTCGAGCAGTCGACCTACAACTTCGAGCACAGCAACACCGAAATCCTGTTCCGCCATTTCGCCGAGCACGAAGGCGAGGCCAAGCGCCTGATGGGCAATGGCGAAGGCGCCGGGGAAGGCCAGGCCGCCGGCACGCGCCTGGCGCTGCCCGCCTACGAACAGGTGCTCAAGGCCGCCCACACCTTCAACCTGCTCGATGCGCGCGGCGCGATCTCGGTGACCGAGCGCGCGGCGTACATCGGCCGCATCCGCAATCTGTCGCGCCAGGTGGCGCAGGTCTACTACGACTCGCGCGAAGCCCTGGGCTTCCCGATGTGCGGCAACGGCGGCGGAGCCCGGGCATGAGGCTGCTGGCGCGCAGCGCGCTGTGCTGCGCCATGGCCCTCGCCGCGCTGGCCGCGGCGGGCAACGCCATGGGCGCGCGTGCGCAGGCGGCGCCCAGCGCGCAGGCGCTGATGCTGCCGGCCGAACTGAGCAACGTATGCGAGGCCGACCCGCAGGCGCTGCAGATGGCGATGGCGCGCCAATGGCGCCCGTCGCTGAACGCGCTCGACCAGTGGACGCAGCTGGTGCGCTCGTTCTCGTGCGACCTGTCCGGCCAGCGCGACCTGGGGTGGCACCGCGTGCCGCTGCGCGCCTATGAAAGCGCGATCCGCTACCCGCTGACCTGGGTGGAGATGGAAATCCACAACGGCCGCCCCCGCCGCACGATCAAGACGTACTACTCGGCCGCGCAACTGCCGCCGAAGATCGATTTCTGGGTGGGCGGGCGCATCGACGAGATCCGCTACGACAAGCGCCAGCGCCGCATCGACGTGCGCTTCCCGGCCGCGGGCAGCCGTGGCGGCGGCAACGGCGCGGCCAGCGCCGCGGCGGCCGCGCAATGCGCCTACACCACGCTGCAATTCCGGCAACAGAACGGCCTGTGGCTGCTGTCCGGAGTAGAACCTAATCTTTCGCCGCGCTGCTCATAAGCGGCGCGCGCCACAACCTGTTGGATACGATTCATGTCGCAACCCATGACCGACTCGCTGCTGATCGAACTGTTCACCGAAGAGCTGCCCCCCAAGGCGCTGGCGCGCCTGGGCGACGCCTTCGCGCAGGGCCTGTTCGCCGGCCTGGGCGAGCGCGACCTGCTTGAGCCGGGCGCCACCGTGACGCCGTTCGCGACCCCGCGCCGCCTGGCCGCGCTGGTATCCGGCGTGCGCCGCAGCGCGCCGGACCGCGAGCAGCGCGAGAAGGTCCTGCCGCTGTCGGTGGCACTGGACGCCAACGGCGAGCCCACCGCGCCGCTGGCCAAGAAGCTGGCCGCGCTGGCCAAGTCGGTCGGCGTCGCCGAGATCGACTGGCAGTCGCTGGAGCGCGCCTCCGACGGCAAGGCCGAGGCCTTCTTCTACCGCTACACCGCGCGCGGCGCCGAACTGGCCGCCGGCCTGCAGGCAGCGCTGGAAGACACCATCGCCAGGCTGCCGATTCCCAAGGTCATGAGCTACCAGCGCCCGGACGGCAGCACGGTGCAGTTCGTGCGTCCGGCGCACAGCCTGATCGCCTTGTTCGGCGCCGAGATCCTGCCGGTGACGCTGCTGGGGCTGCAGGCCAGCAACCTGACCCAGGGCCACCGCTTCCTGTCGCGTGGCGCGATCGAGATCGCGCACGCCAATGACTACGCGCAGCAGCTGGAGTCCGCCGGCCGCGTGGTCGCCAGCTATGCCGAGCGCCGCGAGCGCATGCGCACCGCGCTGCTCAAGGAAGCCGGCGCCGACCAGGTGATCATGCCCGAGTCGCTGCTCGATGAAGTCAACTCGCTGGTGGAATGGCCGGTGGTCTACGCCTGCCATTTCGAAGAGGCCTTCCTGGCGGTGCCGCAGGAATGCCTGATCCTGACCATGCAGACCAACCAGAAGTACTTTGCGCTGACCGATGCCGACGGCCACCTGCGCAACCGCTTCCTGATCGTGTCGAACCTGGCCACCGAGACGCCGCAGTCCATCATCACCGGCAACGAGCGCGTGGTGCGCCCGCGCCTGGCGGACGCCAAGTTCTTCTTCGACCAGGACCGCAAGAAGACGCTGGCCTCGCGCGTGCCGCAGCTGGCCGGCGTGGTCTACCACAACAAGATCGGCACCCAGCTGGACCGGGTGCAGCGCCTGCAGCAGATTGCCGGCCATATCGCCGATGCGCTCAACGCCGCCGGCGTGCCGACCGACAAGGCCGCCGCGATGCGCGGCGCCGAACTGGCCAAGGCCGACCTGCTGACTGACATGGTGGGCGAGTTCCCCGAGCTGCAGGGCACCATGGGCACGTACTATGCCCGCCACGACGATGAAGCCGAGGACGTGGCGCTGGCCTGCTCCGAACACTACCGTCCGCGCTTTGCCGGCGACGCGCTGCCCGGCGGCGCGGTCAGCACCGCCGTGGCGCTGGCCGACAAGCTCGAAACCCTGGTCGGGATCTGGGGCATCGGCCTGCAGCCGACCGGCGAGAAGGACCCGTTCGCACTGCGCCGCCACGCGCTGGGCATCCTGCGCATGCTGATCGAGAAGCCGCTGGCGCTGTCACTGGCGTCGCTGCTGGCGCAGACGCAACAGGCCTTTGCCGGCGTCGCGGCGGTCAAGCCGGCGCCCGAGGCGATCATCGACTTCCTCTACGACCGCGTGCGCGGCTACCTGAAGGACAAGGGCTACACCACCAATGAGGTCGAGGCCGTGGTCAGCCTGCGCCCGGACCAGCTGCACGACATCCTGGGCCGCATGGAAGCGGTGCGCACCTTTGCCGCGCTGCCCGAGGCCGAGGCCCTGGCCGCCGCCAACAAGCGCATCACCAACATCCTGCGCAAGAACACCGAGCCGCTCGGCACGGTCGCTCCGGCGCTGTTCCAGGAAGAGGCCGAAGGCGCGCTGCACGCCGCCATCGAGCGCGTGCGCCCCGCCGTGGAAGCGGCCTTCGCCAGCGGCGACTTCACCGCCGCGCTGCGCGACCTGGCCCAGCTGCGCGACGCCGTCGACCGCTTCTTCAACGACGTGATGGTGATGGCCGAGGACGCGCAGCTGCGCGCCAACCGCCTGGCGCTGCTGGCCTCGCTGCATGCGCTGGCCAACCGCGTGGCCGACATCTCCAAGCTGGCCGCCTGAGCGCCGCCCGCAGCCATACACGGAGCCGCACATGCCGCAGACGCCGCCCAAGTTTGTCATCCTGGACCGCGACGGGGTGGTCAACCTCGACAGCGACCAGTTCATCAAGACCCCCGATGAGTGGGTGCCGATCGACGGCAGCCTGGAAGCCATTGCCGCGCTGAACCAGGCGGGCTACCGCGTGGTCATCGCCAGCAACCAGTCCGGCATCGGCCGCGGGCTGTTCGAGATGAGCGCGCTCAACGCCATGCACGAGAAGATGCACACTTCGCTCGCGCGCCTGGGCGGGCGCGTCGATGCGGTGTTCTTCTGCCCGCATACGGCCGCGGACGGCTGCGAGTGCCGCAAGCCCAAGCCGGGCATGCTGGAGCAGATCAGCGAGCGCTTCGGCATCGAATTGCGCGGCGTGCCGATTGTTGGCGATTCGCTGCGCGACCTCGACGCCGGCGTGGCGGTCGGCTGCGCGCCGCACCTGGTGCGCAGCGGCAAGGGCCTGAAGACGCTCGACAAGGGTGGCCTGCCGCCCGGCACACAGGTGCACGACGACCTGCGCGCGTTTGCGCGCTGGCTGACCGGCAACGGCGGCGGGCAGCGCCCGCCTGCCCAGAGCGCCCACGGCGCCGGCTGACCCCGCCCCCATTTCCTGATCGCGCCCCCGCATGACGTTTATCCGTTCCCTGTTGTTCGCACTGTACCTGCTGGTACTGACGCCGCCGTACGCCTGTACCTGCTTCCTGGTGTTCCCGTTCATGAATGCCGACCAGCGCTTCCGTTTCGTGCGCGGCTGGCCGCTGCTGGTGATCTGGGCCGCGCGCGGCATCTGCGGCATCCAGTACCGCATCCAGGGCCATGAGCACATGGACGGCATGCTCGACAAGCCGGTGGTGCTGCTGTCCAAGCACCAGTCGGCGTGGGAAACCGTGGCCTACGTGGCGCTGATGCCCAAGCCGCTGTGCTTCGTGTTCAAGCGCGAACTGCTGCTGGTGCCGTTCTTCGGCTGGGCGCTGGGCATGCTGAAGATGGTCCATATCAACCGCAAGGAAGGCACCCGCGCCTTTGCCTCGGCCGCGCGCCAGGGCCGCGATCGGCTGGCCGAAGGTGCCTGGATCATCATGTTCCCGGAAGGCACGCGCACGCCGTCGGGCCTGGTCAAGACGCGCTACAAGAGCGGCGGCGCGCGCCTGGCGGTGGAAACCGGCGCCTGGGTGCTGCCGATGGCGGTCAACTCGGGCCGGGTGTGGCCGCGCAATTCGTTCCTGAAGTATCCGGGCATGGTGACGATCTCGGTCGGCCCGCCGATCGCGTCGGCCAACAAGACGGCCGACCAGCTCAACCAGGAGGTGGCGGACTGGATCGAACAGGACATGCGCCGCATCGACCCCGACAGCTACCGGACCGCGCCTCGGAGTGGGCCGGCCGCATGAAGCTGCTGCGACCCACCACCGACGCCGACGGCGCGCAGCTGGAGCTGCCGCTGGCGGAGTCCCCCCAGGCACCGCAGCCCGCGGCGCCCCTGGCACAGGAACCGCCGGAACAGCCCGCCTGGCCGGTGCCGCAGCCCAACGCACGCCTGCTGCATATCGGCGAACGGCCGCTGCACTACACGCTCAAGCGCTCGGCGCGCCGTACCATCGGCTTCACCATCGACGACCGCGGCCTGTCGATCACGGCGCCGCGCTGGGTCACGCTGGCCGACATCGAGGCGGCCATCCTGGAAAAGCAGCGCTGGATCTTCAACAAGCTGGGCGAGTGGCGCCACCGCGAGTCGCGCCGCATCCTGCCCACGGTGCAATGGCGCGACGGTGCCAGCCTGCCCTTCCTGGGCCAGCCGCTGACGTTGTCGCTGGAGTCGCCGATCGGCGCGCTGCTGTTCGATGCCGACCGACGCGTGCTGCACCTGGCGCTGCCGGGCCATGCCGACGAGCAGCAGATCAAGGACCGCGTGCAGGGCTGGCTGCAACAGCAGGCGCGCCGGCTGCTGGCCGAGCGGCTGGACATCTATGCGCAGAAGCTGGGCGTGCGCCACACCGGCTTTGCGCTGACCTCGGCCGCCACGCGCTGGGGCAGCTGCACCGCCGACGGCAAGGTCCGGCTGAACTGGCGCCTGATGCATTTCCCGCTGTCGATGATCGACTATGTCGCCGCGCACGAGCTGGCGCACCTGAAGGAAATGAACCACGGCCCGCGCTTCTGGCAGACCGTGGAATCGATCTTCCCCGAGTTCCGCGACGCCCGCGCCCAGTTGCGCGCGCACCCGCCCGAGCTGTTGCCCACGTTCTGAGGGCCTGGGTAGGAGCGGGAGCGCGCCGGTGGGATTCGGCCAAACGCACTAAAATGGCGCCTTCCCATACCTAAAACAGTTGAAGGCCCTCAAATGCGACTCCTCCACACCATGCTGCGCGTCGGCGACATGCAGCGCTCCATCGATTTCTACACCCGCGTGCTCGGCATGCAGCTGCTGCGCGAGAGTGACAACCCCGAGTACAAGTACCGCCTCGCCTTCGTCGGCTACGGCCCCGAGAGCGAAACCGCGGTGCTGGAGCTGACCTACAACTACGGCGTCGACCAGTATGACCTGGGCACGGCCTACGGCCATATCGCGCTGGAAACCGACGACGCCGCGGCCGCCTGCGAGCGCATCCGCGCAGCCGGCGGCAGGGTCACGCGCGAGGCCGGCCCGGTCAAGGGCGGCACCACCGTGATCGCCTTTGTCGACGACCCGGACGGCTACAAGATCGAACTGATCGAGCGCCATTCCACCCGCGACGCCAGCCGTCCCTGACGCACGATCACGGTGAGCACGCAAACCCTGACCCGGCAGCCGCTCGACGGCGTCGCCGTGGGCCTGATGGTGGTGCTGTGCGCCGCCTGGGGGCTGCAACAGGTGGTGATCAAGGTGACCGCGCCATTGATGGGCGCGGTGCTGCAGGCCGGGGTGCGCTCGGCCGTGGCGGCGCTGCTGGTGTTCGGCTTTGCCGCCTGGCGCGGCACGCCGCTGTGGCGGCGCGACGGCACGCTGAACGCCGGCCTGCTGGCCGGGCTGCTGTTCGGCGCGGAGTTCTTCTGCATTTTCGTCGGCCTGGGGCACACCACGGCCTCGCGCATGGCAGTGTTCCTGTACACGGCACCGATCTTCACCGCGCTGGGACTGCATTTCGCGGTGCCGGGCGAACGGTTGCACACCGGGCAATGGCTGGGCGTGGCGCTCGCCTTCGCGGGGATGGCGCTGGCCTTTGCCGATGGCATTGCCGCCCCGTCAGCGCATGGCAGCACGCTGCCGGGCGATGCGCTCGGCATCCTGGCCGGCGCGCTGTGGGCCGCCACCACCGTGGTGGTGCGCGCCAGCCCGCTGGCCAGCGCCCCGGCCAGCAAGACGCTGCTTTACCAGCTGGCGGTGTCCGCGGTGATGCTGCTGGCGATGGCCATCGCCGCCGGCCAGACCGTCACCGTGCGCATCGACGGGGTGGTGCTGGCGAGCCTGTTCTACCAGTCGGTGCTGATCGCGTTTGCCAGCTACCTGACCTGGTTCTGGCTGCTGCAGCGCTACCTGGCGTCGCGGCTGTCGGTGTTTTCCTTCCTGACGCCGCTGTTCGGGGTTGCCTTCGGCGTGGTGCTGATGCACGACGCGGTGGGCCCGCGCTTTGCCGTGGCGGCCGTGCTGGTGCTGGCGGGGATCGTGCTGGTCAACCGCCGCGCCTGAGCGGCGCGGCTGGCGCAATGCGGCGGCGGCCGGGGCCGCCGCTTCGTGACACTCAGCGGCGTGCCTCGAACGAGAACATGCCGAGCGCGTCGCGCACTTCGTCCAGCGTCTGCTGGGTCAGCGTGCGCGCCTTCGCGGTGCCCTGGCGCAGGATGTCGAACACATAGTCCGGATCCTTGGCCAGTTCTTCGCGGCGTGCGCGGATCGGGGCCAGCATGTCCTGCAGGACGCCCTCGATGCGGCGCTTGAGCACCATGTCGCCCAGGCCGCCCTTCTGGTAGTGCTCCTTCAGCGCCTTGACTTCCTCGGTGTTCGGATCGAACGCATCCAGGTAGGTGAACACCACGTTGCCCTCGACCTGGCCCGGGTCCGACACGCGCAGGTGGTTGGGGTCGGTGTACATGCTGTGCACCGCGGCCTTGATCTGCTCGGGCGAGGCACCCAGCGCGATCGCGTTGCCCATCGACTTGCTCATCTTGGCCTTGCCGTCCACGCCGGGGAGGCGGCCGAACTCGGGGATCAGGGCCTTGCATTCGGGCAGCAGCTCGCGGCCGACCTGGTGGTTGATGCGGCGCACGATCTCGTTGGTCTGCTCGATCAGCGGCGCCTGGTCTTCGCCCACCGGCACCACATGGGCCTTGAACGCGGTGATGTCCGCAGCCTGCGACGCCGGGTAGCACAGGAAGCCGGCCGGGATATCGCGGCCAAAGCCACGGGCCTGGATCTCTTCCTTGATGGTCGGGTTGCGCTCGAGCCGCGCCACCGTGACGAAGTTCAGGTACATCAGCGTCAGTTCGGCCAGCGCGGGCAGGTGCGACTGCACGGTGATGGTGGTCTTGGCCGGGTCGATGCCGACGGCCAGGTAGTCCAGCGCCACCTCCAGCACGTTGCGGCGCACCTTGTCGGGATCGTGCGCGTTGTCGGTCATGGCCTGGGTGTCGGCCAGCAGCAGGTATTGCTCATGCGTATCCTGCAGCGCCACGCGGCTCTTCAGCGAGCCGACATAGTGGCCGAGGTGCAGCGGGCCGGTGGGACGGTCGCCGGTCAGGATCACGGGACGCCGGTTGGTTTGGGTCTGGGCTGTCATGGGGCGGTCTTGCACGGAAATGGTCGCGGGAGATTCTGGATTCGTCGGAATTCTGGGATTCGGGCTCGGTCAGGCGGCCTGCCCGGACGCCTTGTCGCCCAGGCGCCGGGCCAGCTCGACATACTCGCCGACGGGCACTTCCTCGGCGCGGCGGCCAAGGTCGAAGCCCATCGCGTCGAAGTCGACCTGGTCGCGCAGGAACGACAGCGTATTGCGCAGCACCTTGCGCCGCTGCGAGAACGCGGCAGTGACCACGTCGCCCAGCACGGTGATGTCGCAATCGGCATGCGGCGAGCGCAGCCGGCCGTCGCCGTGGCGCGGCCACGGGATCATGCGGACCACGGCGGAATCGACCTTGGGCGGCGGGTTGAAGGCGCCCGGCGGCACATCCAGCACGTGTTCCATGTAATAGCGCACCTGCAGCATGATCGACAGCCGGCCGAAGGCCTTGCTGCCGGGCTCGGCCACCATGCGCTCCACCACCTCTTTCTGCAGCATGAAATGCTGGTCGCGGACGTGGTCGGCGAACTCCATCAGGTGGAACAGCAGCGGGCTGGAAATGTTGTACGGCAGGTTGCCGACGATGCGCAGCGGGCGCCCCGGCACGGCGAGCTTGTCGAAGTCGAACGCCAGCGCATCGCCGGCGTGGACCTGCAGGCGCTCGCCGTAGCGGCGGCGCAGGCGCTCGACCAGGTCGCGGTCCAGCTCAACCACCTGCATCTGCGGGATCCGTTCGAGCAGCGGGTCGGTCAGCGCGCCCAGCCCGGGCCCGATCTCGACCAGCACGTCGTCGGCCTGCGGGCTGATGGCATTGACGATGCCGTGGATGATGGTGTCGTCGACCAGGAAGTTCTGCCCGAATCGTTTGCGGGCCACATGGCCCTGGTGCACGTTTGAACGCATGATTTATTCGTCCGGCTTCAGCCTGGCGGCTGCGTGCCGGAATGGGTGTGGCCGGAATGGCCCGTGGCGCCCTGGCTGCCCTGGCTGCCGGAATGCCGGCCGTTGGCGTGGCCAGCCATGGTAACCGCACTGCGGATGGCCTCGATCATGCTGCCGTGCTCGGCCTGGCCGGTGCCGGCAAGGTCGAGCGCGGTGCCATGGTCCACTGAGGTGCGGATGAAGGGCAGCCCCAGCGTGATGTTCACGCCATGGCCGAAGGTGCCGTACTTCAGCGGCGCCAGCCCCTGGTCATGGTACATCGCCAGCACGCAGTCGGCATCGCGCAGGTGGCGCGGCTGGAACAGCGTGTCCGCCGGAAAGGGCCCGCGCGCGTCGATGCCGGCATCTTTCGCCTGCGCCAGCGCGGGCATGATGATGTCGATCTCTTCGTGGCCCATATGGCCGCTTTCGCCGGCGTGCGGGTTCAGGCCCGTGACCAGGATGCGCGGCCGTGCGATGCCGAAGTAGCGGCGCAGGTCGGCATCGATGATCGCCAGCGTCTGTACCAGCAACGGCACCGACAGCGCATCGGGCACCGCCCGCAGCGGCAGGTGGGTGGTGGCCAGCGCCACGCGCAGCATGGCATCGTCGTGCGCCGGCTGCGGGCCGGCCAGCATCATCACCACGCGCGGCACGCGGGCGCGCTCGGCCAGGTATTCGGTATGGCCGGTGAAGGGCACGCCGGCGTCGTTGATGGTGCTCTTCTGCACCGGCGCCGTGATCATCGCGGCATACCGGGGTGCGGCCTTGCGCCGCGCCCGGCAGCCGTCGATGGCGGCATCGAGCAGCTTCAGCACATAGGGGCCGTTGCGTGCGTCGAGGCGCCCGGCCTCGCACGCCACCGCCAGCGGAATGTCCTCGAGCACCACGTCGCCGTCGGCAATACGCCGCTCCCAGGCATGCGTGACGCCCAGCGCCGCGGCGCGGTCGGCCAGCAGGCGGGCATCGCCCAGCACATGGAAGCGGTATTGCCCGCCGCCGACACCATTGTTGGCGCCCGCCAGCTGCAGCAGCGCCCCGATGGTGATATCGGGGCCGATGCCGGCGGGTTCTCCGGTCGAAATGGCGAGGGCAAGCGGATCGGGCATGTCAGGTCAGCGGATCGGGGGACCGGCGCTTCAGCGCTGCCGGTTGACCCGATACTCCACGTACGCCTGCGAACGCAGCTGGCGCACCCAGTCATCATAGGCGGCGCGCAGCTTCTGTTCGCGGACTTCGGCACGGGCGAAGTCGCGCTGCTTCTCGGGCGACAGCTCGGTCTCGCGGCGGTTCAGCACCTGGATCAGGTGCACGCCGAACTGCGTGACCACCGGTTCCGAGATCTCGTTCGGGCGCAGCCGGCTCATGGCCTGCTCGAACTCGGGCACCAGCTCGCCCGGCGAGACCCAGCCGAGATCGCCGCCGTTCTGCGCCGAACCGTCCTGCGAGAAGCGCTTGGCCGCGTCGGCAAAGTCGCCGCCGTGGGTGATGCGGTCGCGCAGCGTGCCGAGCTGGCGGCGCGCCTCGGCCTCCGGCATGTTGGGGCCGGTGCGGATCAGGATGTGGCGCACCTGGGTCTGGGTGATCTTCGAGGCCGCGGCCGGCCCGGATGCCGGCGCCACGCGCTTGGCCACCAGCTTGACCACATGGAAGCCGGCGGCGCTCTCCACCACCTGCGGCGCGACCCCGCCGGTCTGCAGGTCGACCACGGCGTTGGCGAACAGCGCCGGCAGGCGGCCGATCTCGCGGAAGCCCATCGCGCCGCCTTGGGCCGCTTCGGGACCTTCGGAATTGGCTTTGGCCAGCTGCGCGAAGTCGGCGCCGCCCTGGGCCTGCTTGAGCAGCTCCTCTGCCTTGGCGCGCAGCGCCTGCTTCTGCGCGTCCGAGGCATCCTCGGGCACGCGCAACAGGATCTGCGCCACGTTGTATTCGGTCGGGCCGCTGGCAGCGCCCTGGCCGCCGCGGGCCGCCAGGTAGTTGTCGATTTCGCCGTCGTAGACCTGCACCTTGGAATCGACCTCGCGCTCGCGCAGGCGGATCACCTGCACCTGCTTGCGCAGCTCGTCGCGGTACTTGGTCCAGGTCATCCCGCTGGCCTCCACGCGGCGGCGCAGATCGGTCGCATTCATCTGGTTCTGCTGCGCCACCGATTCGATGGCGCGGTCGACCTCCTGGTCGGTCACGCGAATGCCGGCATCCTGCGCGGCCTGGGTCTGCACGCGCTCGATCACCAGCCGCTCGAGCACCTCTCCCAGCAGGTCGGCACGCGCGGGCAGCGGACGGCCGGCGGTCCGCAACTGGCCTTCGATCTCGTCGGCCCGGTCGAGCAGTTCGCGCCGCGTGATCACGCTGTTGTTCACCACCGCCACCACCTCATCGACCAGCTGCGAGCGCTTCTGGCCATCGGCCTGCGGCACACCCAGCTTGGGCTGGCTTGACGGCGCCGTGACGTCAGACGCCTGCGGCACGAAGATGCCGCTGGTGCGCGGCCCCCCGGGCGCCTTGAGTTGCGCGGCGGCGGGCACCGTCATCGCAGCCAGCACGGCCGGCAGCAGCAGGCGGTGCCAGGACGTCAGCAAACAGGAAAACACGGCGAATTCTTGACGTTTCATCGTAATCCGTCATTCATAGTGATCGAACTGGGTGGTCGGCACCGGCCTGGCGGACACGGGCTCGTAGCCCGGCACGTTCAGCCGGAGGATATCCAGCGGGTTGGAACCGATCTTGGAAAGGCCACGGAACTCCACCTGCAGGAAGATCCGTCCGGTGTAGCCCTGCGTGGTGTTGCGGTAACGCTGGTAGACCACGCGGCCGACCCAGCAGTCCGCGGCGTATTCGACGCCGGCCAGCGCGTCGACCATCTGGTTGGCGTTCATGTCAAAGGCGAAGCGCGCGAGGCCATAGGCACGGCGCGTGATCGGCCATTGGCTCGACAGCTCGAACTGGTCAATCGCGGTATTGTCGGTCACCGAGGTCGCGCGCCGGTAGCGGTAGCCCGCATTGAACACCTTGCGCGGCTCGGGGCGGTATGAAAACGCCACGTTGCCGTAGTTGATCCGGTCCGAGTCCGGGTTGTACTGCACGCCAGCGTCCAGATAATAGCCCCGGAACATCTGGATGGTGGTGGCGGCCAGCAGGTCCGAGGAACCTGCCATGGGATCCGTCAGCGTGCCGTTGATCTGCACGCGCTGGCCGGTGAAGTCATAGCGCTGCGCGAGGGTGCCGCGGAAGCGCTCGATGCCGGTATCGGCCTCGATCAGGCGCGTGGTCACGCCAGCGGTCAGCTTGTTGTTGTCGGCAATGCGGTCATAGCCGGAGAACGGATTCTCGGTAAATATCGTGCCGTAGCCAAAATCCGCCTGCACCGTATCGAACAGCGGAAACTGGCTCTGGTCCCTGAATGGCGTGTACACATAGAACAGGCGCGGCTCCAGCGTCTGCACGTAGTTCACCCCGAACAGGCGGCTGACGGTCGGCGCTTCGCGCTCGAAGGTCATGCCCGAGTCCAGGCTGACGGTCGGTATCGCGCGCGAAAAATTGTTCTGCGCCGTGGGCGTGTTGGAGGCCGACTCCATCTGGTATTGCGCCGCGTTGAAGATGACCTTCGGCGTCACGTACCAGCCTGCCCGCACGATCGGGTAGCTGATGCTCGGCTGGAGATACATGCGCTCGCCCTGCGGCTGCTGGAAGCCGGTGGACGTCAGTGGAATGCGGAAACGCGTGTAGTCCGCTTCCACCTGCACATCGAAGCCGCCCAGGTCATAGCGGATGTACTTGCCATTGAGCTGCGGCACACGTTCGTAGGACGGTTCGCTGGGGCGCAACGTCTGGAACTTCTGCACCCGCGCCAGCAGCGTGAAATCCTGCCAGTTGTAGATGACGCCGCCCTCTTGGTTGTACTGCCGCAGCGTCGACTGCGACACGCTGCGGGTGAAGTCGTCCGGGTACTGGTTGTCCGACACCCGGCTCACGTTCAGGTAGGCACTGAGCCCCTTGGCCAGGATCTGGTTGTGCTGGATCGAGTAGGCCCAGCGGTCCGTGCTGGTCTTCTTGTCGTTCGGCAGGAACTCGGCGCGCAGCCGCCCGCTGTAGCCCTGGCCCAGGTAGCGGTACTCGCCGCCGAGCTGCACGCCGCGCTCGGTCATCACGCGCGGAAACAGGGTCAGGTCGCGGTTCGGCGCGATATTGACGTAGTACGGCGTGGTCAGGTCAAAGCCCGAACGCGAGCCGTAGCCCATCAGCGGCGAGAGGAAACCGCTGCGGCGTTCGGCGTTCAGCGGAAAGCTGAAGGCCGGCGCTGCCGCGATCGGCACGCCGAAGAAATTGAGCACGCCGCCGTAGGCCACGCCCACCTGGCGGTCGCTGTCCAGATCGATCCGGTTCGCGCTGAAGTACCAGTCGGCATTGTCGGGCGAGCAGGTAGTGTACGACGCGTGCTTGGCGGTGCTGCGATCCTTGTCCAGGAAATCGATGCGCTCGGCCTTGCCGGAGCCGCCGGTCTGCTCAAAGTAATAGTCCGGCGACAGCATGTAGCCTTCATTGGCCTCGACCTTGAGCCGCGCCTCGGGGCCGACCGCCAGCGTGCCGCTGCGCGACATGCGCACGTTGCCCTGCGCGAAGGCTTCGTCGGAGTCCTGGTCGTAGGTCAGCTTGTCGCCCTTGACCACGCCGCCGTCGCGGCGCAGTTCGGCATGGCCTTCCAGCTCGACGCCGCGCTCGTTGTAGCCGGTCATGCGGTCGCCCTCGATAAAGGTGGGCGCGTCGGGATTGGAATCGCCCTTCTTGCCGGGCTCGGCAAGGCGCGGCACCAGCTCGCCGGATTCCACCGGCAGCGGCAGCGCTTTCGGTGCGGCTTCGAACACCGGCTCGACCTGGTCGAGGTCGGGGATCGCCGAGCCGGACATCTGCGCATGAGCGCCGGCTGACAGGCCGGCCATGGCCAGCACCAACGGCCGCAGCGCGCCCGCGTGCAGGCCGCCGGCGCGCCTGGCTCGGGCAGGAACGCTGGTGGGGGCAGGCGAAGGCAAGGCCCTGTTGTTCGGTGATCGTCGTTGTTCGGTCATTCGCACGGGTTGTCAGTCTGGGCGTCAGCGGCGGCTCGCCTGCAAGCCGCCAGCCTCCGCCGAGGCAGGCTGCGGGGCAACGAGGGCCCCTCCCGGAGGCCACCCGGCGCCCGGGTCTGGTCGGGTATTATACGGGGCAACCCGGGGTGCTCTTCCCGCTTACTTCCGGTTTCATTTACGGGTTTCATTTTCGTTCCACGCCGCGCCCCTTCCCCACACGTATCTGTATGGCAGCTCTCCCCCACGACCCGCGCCTGGACCAACTCAAGGCCTGGGTGTCCGGACTCGGACCGGCATGGTCCGCCGATCCCGATTCCTGCGCCCCGGCCTCGGCCGATGCCAGCTTCCGGCGCTATTTCCGCGTCCGCACCGGCCACCCGGCGCATCCCACCGCCATCGTGATGGACGCCCCGCCCGCGCACGAGGACTGCCGCCCCTTCATCCATGTGTGCGGGCTGTTCGGCGCCGCTGGCGTGACCGTGCCGACGGTGCTGGCGCAAGACCTGGACCAGGGCTTCCTGCTGCTGGCCGACCTTGGCAACCAGACCTACCTGTCGCAGCTGGATGATTCCACCGCCCATGGCATGTATGCCGACGCGGCCGCCGCGCTGGTCCGCATCCAGGCCGCCACGCGCCCCAGCGAACTGCCCGCCTACGACCGCGCGCTGCTGCAGCGCGAGCTCGACCTGTTCCCGCAGTGGTATGTGGCCAAGCACCTGGGTGCGACCTTGACCGACGCCCAGCAGGCCGACCTGCGAGAAGTGATGGAGGCGCTACTTGCCAACAACCTGGCGCAGCCCCAGGTCTACGTGCACCGCGACTTCCACTCGCGCAACCTGATGGCGCTCGACGGCACCGCCAATCCGGGCGTGCTGGACTTCCAGGACGCGGTGATCGGCCCGATCACCTACGACGCGGTCTCGCTGTGGCGCGATGCCTATATCGAATGGGATGAAGAGCAGCAGCTGGACTGGCTGATCCGGTATTGGGAACGCGCGCGCAAGGCCGGACTGCCGGTCAACGCCGACTTCGGCGAGTTCTACCGCGACTTCGAGTGGATGGGCCTGCAGCGCCACCTCAAGGTGCTGGGCATCTTTGCCCGCCTATACCACCGCGACGGCAAGGACGGCTACCTGGCCAACCTGCCGCTGGTCATGAAGTACACACGCCAGGTGGCCGGCCGCTATACCGAACTGCGCAAGCTGATCCGGCTGCTGGACGCGCTCGAAGGCGTGGCCAGCCCGGCCGGCTATACGTTCTGACCATGTCCGGCGACGCCCCCGCTCCGCACGACAACGATGCGCCCGCCATCACCGCCGCCGGCGAATGGCTGGCCGGCGCGCGCGCGCTCGCGCCGATGCTGCTGGGCGTGGTGCCGTTCGGCCTGATCTACGGCGTGCTGGCCGTTGGTGCAGGCATGCCCGCGTGGCTGGCCTGTGCGATGAGCGCGATCGTGTTCGGCGGCGCCTCGCAGATGATCCTGACGCAGCTGTGGACCGCCGGCACCCCGGCGGTCGTGATCACGCTGACGGTGGCCATGGTCAACCTGCGCCACGCGCTGTATTCCGCCACCATTGCCCCGACGCTGGCGCACCTGCCGCGGCGCTGGAAAGCGCTGATCGCCTACCTGCTGACCGACGAGGCCTTTGCCGCGATGACGCACCGGCTGGGCGATACCGGCCCGCGCGCCCGCTACCGCCACTGGTATTACTTCGGCGGCGGCTTCGCGCTGTGGGCCAGCTGGCAGCTGTCGACACTGGCCGGCGTGCTGGTCGGCGCCCAGGTACCGCGCGACTGGCCGCTGGACTTCTTCCTGCCGCTGACCTTCATCGGCATCATCGTGCCGGGCCTCAAGCACCGCTCGCACGTCGCCGCGGCGCTGGCTGCCAGCGTGCTGGCGGTGGCCTGCTACAGCCTGCCGCACAAGCTCGGCCTGATGGTGGCGGCGCTGGGCGGCATTGCCGTGGGCATGCTGGTGCTGGGGCGCGGCAACCGGCCCGGACCCCGCGCGGTCAGCCATGCCGGCAAGCCGGGTGCGGTCGGCAAGGAGACCGCATGAATTCCATGACCCTGCTCTGGGTCTTCCTGGCCGCGGGCCTGGCGACCTTCCTGATCCGGCTGTCGTTCATTGCCGTCGAAGGCCGCGTGCGCCTGCCGCCCTGGTTCCGCACCGCGCTGCAGTTCGTGCCGGCAGCGATGCTGTCGGCGCTGATCGCCCCTGACCTGCTGATGCAGCATGGCGAACTCGCCCTGACCCCAACCAACGCGAGGCTGGTGGCCGGCGTGGTCGCCATCCTGATCGCCGCACGAACCCGCAGCGTGGGCTGGACCATTGCCGGCGGCATGGCCACGCTGCTTGCCCTGGAGGCTCTCTTCTGATGAAGGCCATGATCTTCGCCGCCGGCCGCGGCGACCGCATGCGTCCGCTGACCGACACCTGTCCCAAGCCGCTGCTGGCGGTGGGCGGCAAGCCGCTGATCGTCTGGAAAATCGAGGCGCTGGCGCGCGCCGGCCTGCGCGATATCGTCATCAACCACGCGTGGCTGGGCGGACAGATCGAAGCCGCGCTGGGAGATGGCAGCCGCTTCGGCGTGCGGCTGGCCTATTCTGCCGAGGGCACTGCGCTGGAAACCGCTGGCGGCATAGCACAGGCCCTGCCGCTGCTGTCCGCGCACCCGGAGCGCGGCGAGATCTTCCTGGCCGTGTCGGGCGACATTTTCTGCGACTACGACTTCCGCAGGCTGTTGCCTCGCGCGCACGACATGGCCGGCGCGCCCGCCCCGCGCATGCACCTGGTGATGGTGCCCAACCCGGATTTTCACCCGAACGGCGACTTCACCTTGGAACCGAACGGCCTGCTGACGCTCGACGGGGCCCTGGCCAACGGTGGCGAACGGCTGACATTCGGCAATATCGGCCTGTACGACACGCGCCTCTTCACCGCCATCGAACCTGGCACCAAAATGCCGATGACACCCTACTACTGGGAGGCCATCGAGGCCGGCGCCGCTACCGGCGAACGCTTCGACGGACGCTGGGAGAACGTGGGCACGCCGGCGCAGCTGGCCGAGCTGGATGCGGCGCTTGCGGCAGCAGCGCCGGTGGCGGCGCACGGGCGCTAAGTCGACTGACTGGGCAGGCTGGCAAGGCGCCCGGAAGATCCCGCGGCCAGCAAGGCGCCAGCGGCGGTAGAATCGGCCTGATCCTCCTCATCCCAGGCCCTACCATGTCCGCACCCGACAACGCCCTCCTCGCCGCCTGCCGCGACCGCCGCGCCCGTGTGCTGCAGCACCTGCGCGCCGGCGGCGGTGGCGTGGCGATCCTGCCCACGGCGCCGGAAGCCATGCGCAACCGCGACAGCGACTACCCGTACCGGCACGACAGCTATTTCTATTACCTGAGCGGCTTCACCGAACCCGAAGCGGTGCTGGTGCTGGTGGCCGGCGCGCCCGGCGATCCCGCCGACGCCGACCGCAGCATCCTGTTCTGCCGCCCCAAGCATGAAGAACGCGAAATCTGGGACGGTTTCCGCTTTGGCCCGGAAGGCGCGCGCGCGGCATTCGGTTTCGACGAAGCGCATTCGGTCGAAGAGATCGACGCCGCGCTGCCGCCGCTGCTGGCCAACCGCGTGCAGTTGGCGTACCCGCTGGCCGATTCGACCCGCACCGACATGCAGATGCGCCGCTGGCTCGACGCCGTGCGCATGCAAGGCCGTGCCGGCGTGGCCGCGCCGTCGGTCGCCATCGACATCCGCACACTGCTCGATGAAATGCGCCTGTTCAAGGACGCGGGCGAACTGGCCACCATGCGCCGCGCGGCGGCGATTTCAGCGGGTGCCCATGTGCGCGCGATGCAGGCCACCCGCGCCGGCCTGCGCGAATATCACCTGGAAGCGGAACTGCTCTATGAATTCCGCCGCCATGGCGCGCAGAGCGTGGCCTACAACTCGATCGTCGCGGCCGGCCCGAACGCCTGCGTGCTGCACTACCGGGCCGGCCCCGCCGAACTGAAGGACGGCGACCTGTGCCTGATTGATGCCGGCTGCGAGTTCGACGGCTACGCCTCGGACATCACCCGCACCTTCCCGGTCTCCGGCCGCTTCTCGCCGGCGCAGCGCGAGCTGTACGACCTGGTGGTGGCGGCGCAGGACGCCGCCATCGCCGAGACCCGAGCCGGCGTGCCCTACAACGTGCCGCATGACGCCGCCGTGCGCGTGCTGGCGCAGGGCATGCTCGATACCGGCCTGCTCGACCGCAACAAGGAAGGCACGCTCGAAGACGTGCTGGCCAGCGGCAGCTACCGCCGCTTCTACATGCACCGTACCGGCCATTGGCTCGGCATGGATGTGCATGATGTCGGCGAATACCGCGTCTCTGGCCACAACGGCGAAGGCGAGCGTCCGTGGCGGCCGCTGCAGGCGGGCATGGTGCTGACCATCGAACCGGGCATCTATGTGCGCCCGGCCGAGGATGTGCCCGAGCGCTACTGGCATATCGGCATCCGCATCGAGGATGACGCCGTGGTCACCGATGGCGATTGCGAGCTGATCACGCGCGGCGTGCCGGTGCTGGCCGACGAGATCGAAGCACTGATGCGCGACAACGCATCCGCCGCCGGAGGTCTGCGATGATCGGCTGGCTGCGCAGGATCTTTCCGGGCCAGGCCCGCGCCGGCAGCAATGCAGGCAACACCCGCCGGCCCGATCCGTCCGAACCCTTCATCATCAACCTGTTCGACGACCGCGTGGTGGTGCACCGGCCCGACGGCCAGCGCGAGGAGCTCGCCTGGGACGCGCTCGAGCGCGTGGTGGTGCGCGTGTCCGACCGCACCCCCTGGGCCGGCACGGCCTGGCTGATCCTGATCGGCACGCCCGACTCGGGCCAGGGCTGCGTGGTGCCGCTCGACGCGGCCAACCATGCGGCACTGGTGGAGCGGCTGCGCGCGCTGCCGGGCTTCAACGACCAGAAGCTCGACAATGCGCTGCGCGACGCCGCGGCAGGCAAGTCGCGCTCGGATGCGATCTGCTGGAAGCGGGGCGCACAAGCCCAACCGGGGACCGATGAGGAGCCTGCTGGAGGCAGTGACGATGCCGGCCGTGCCGCCTGATTTCCAGGGCCTTCGCGATATCGCCATCGTCGGCGGCGGGCCGGTCGGGCTGGCGCTGGCCTGCCAGCTGCTGCGCACGACCGACTGGCGCCTCACGCTGGTCGATGCCGCCACCCCGGCGCGCGCCGCGCGCGATCCGCGCGCAATAGCGCTGTCGCACGGCAGCCGCCAGTTGCTGGAGCAGATCGGCGCCTGGCCGGTCCCGGGCAGCCCGATCGAGCATATCCATGTTTCGCAGCGCGGCCGCTTCGGCCATGTCCGGCTGCACCATGACGACTACGACGTGCCGGCGCTGGGCTACGTGGTGCGCTACGGCGAGCTGTGCAATGTGCTGGAGCGTGCGCTTGCCCACGCCGCGCAGGCCACTGGCGAGGGCCGCCTGCAGCGCGTGTTCGAAACCCGCATCGGCCAGATCGAACAGGATCCGGCGCCGCGCGCTGCCGGCGAGGCCGATACGGGTATCGTTCACCTGACCGGCACCGGCCATGATGGCCAGGCGGTGCGCCTTGCCGCACGGGTGGCGGTGCAGGCGGAGGGCGGGCTGTTCCATGAACAGGCCGCGCACCAGGGCCGCGGCGCGCGCACGCGCGACTACCGCCAGACCGCCGTGATTGCCCATGTGACCTGCTCGCGCCCGCAACCGGGCTGGGCCTGGGAACGCTTTACCGAGGAGGGCCCGCTGGCGCTGCTCCCGCATGAGGAACACGGCGCGCCGGGCTACGCGCTGGTGTGGTGCTGCCCGCCGGACGAGGCGGCGCGGCGCATCGCGCTGCCGGAAGCGGAGTTCGCCGTGGAGCTGGGCCGCGCTTTTGGCGACCGCATGGGCCAGTTCACGCTGGCGGGCAAGCGCCATGCCTTCCCGCTGGGCCTGAATGCCGCGCCGGTGACGGTCAACGGCCGCGTGGTGGCGGTCGGCAATGCCGCGCAGACGCTGCACCCGGTGGCCGGACAGGGGCTCAACCTGGGCCTGCGCGATGCCTTTGCGCTGGCCGACTCGCTGCGCAGCGCGTGCACGCCGCAGGCGCTGCAGGCCTTCGCCGGCCGGCATCGCGTGGACCGCGCCGTGACCATCGGCGTCACCGACCTGCTGCCGCGCGTGTTCGGGATTTCCTATCCGCTGGCGGCCCATGCCCGCGGGGCGTCGCTGGCCGCGCTGGCCTGCCTGCCACCGCTGCGGCACGCGCTGGCGCGCCACATGATGTTCGGCATGCGCCGCTAACCACCACCTGCGCTCGGCCAGTGGCGCTTGCGCCACTGGCTGCATCCCAATGCGCCGAGGATGCTCAAATCTTGGGCAACCGGGCACGATTGGCGGTAGAATCCTGCCCTCGCACATGTCCCGATCCACCGCCGGCAGCAGTTTCGGCAGGGGCATGTTTTTCCGTTTCGTCTCTGTTTCGTCTTCCGCCGCAGAGCAGGCTCCCGATCCGTCGGGGCGCCAGGACGGGCCACCAGAACCGCCGCCTTATCGTCACCCACGCCGTGCAGATCGGACCTCATCAACTCCGCAACAACCTGTTTGTCGCCCCGATGGCGGGCGTGACGGACCGGCCCTTCCGCCAGCTGTGCAAGCAGCTCGGCGCGGGCTATGCGGTGTCCGAAATGGTCGCGTCCAACGCACAGCTGTGGAAGAGCGAGAAGACCATGCGCCGCGCCAACCATGCCGGCGAGGTCGAGCCCATTGCCGTGCAGATCGCCGGCGCCGAACCGTCGATGATGGCCGAGGCCGCGCGCTATAACGTGGACCGCGGCGCGCAGATCATCGACATCAACATGGGCTGCCCGGCCAAGAAGGTGTGCAACGTCGCCGCCGGCTCGGCCCTGCTGCAGAACGAGCCGCTGGTGGTGCGCATCGTCCAGGCAGTGGTCGGCGCCGTGGGCGACCGGGTGCCGGTCACGCTCAAGATCCGTACCGGCTGGAACCGCGAGAACCGCAATGCGCTGCGCATCGCGCGCATGGTCGAGGACGCGGGCATCAGCATGCTGACCATCCACGGCCGCACCCGCGCCGACCTGTACCACGGCGACGCCGAGTACGAGACCATTGCCGCGGTCAAGGCAGAGGTGTCGATCCCCGTGGTCGCCAACGGCGATATCACTACGCCGCAGAAGGCAAAACAAGTGCTGGCACTGACCGGCGCGGACGCGATCATGATCGGCCGCGCGGCACAGGGCCGGCCCTGGCTCTTCCGTGAAATCGAGCACTTCCTGAAGACCGGCGAGATGCTGCCGTCGCCGGAAGTGGCCGAGATCCGCGCCATCATGAACGCGCACCTGGAAGACCACTACGCCTTCTATGGCGAGTTCACCGGCGTGCGTACCGCACGCAAGCATATTGCCTGGTACACGCGCGGGCTGCGCGGTGCCAACCTGTTCCGCCACCGCATGAACACGCTGGAAAGCACCGCCGAGCAGCTGGTGGCGGTCAATGCGTTCTTCGACGAGCAGGCGCAGATCTCTGACCGGCTGGTGTACGTGGACGACGCCACGCAAGACAAAGACGAAGCGAACAACAACAACAAAAACGGGGAGTTGCTCGCCGCATGAGCCGCAACGCTATCGACCAGTGCATCCGGGAAAGCCTGGACACTTATTTTCGCGACCTGGACGGCGAAGAGCCGTCGAATATGTACAACATGGTGCTCGAGGCCGTCGAACGGCCGCTGCTGGAAGCCGTGATGCTGCGCGCCGAGCGCAACCAGTCGCTGGCGGCCGCCTACCTGGGCATCAATCGCAATACGCTGCGCAAGAAGTTGCAGCAGCACGGTTTACTTTGAATTTGAAGCGTCTCCCACAGCCATGATCAAGCAAGCCCTACTCTCCGTTTCCGACAAGACCGGCATCGTCGATTTCGCGCGCGAACTGAACGCGCTCGGCGTCACGCTGCTTTCCACCGGCGGCACCGCCAAGCTGCTGGCCGACAGCGGCCTGCCCGTGACGGAGGTGGCCGACTACACCGGCTTCCCGGAAATGCTCGACGGCCGCGTCAAGACGCTGCACCCCAAGGTCCACGGCGGCATCCTCGCGCGCCGCGACCTGCCCGAGCACATGGCCGCGCTGGCCGAGCACGGCATCCCGACCATCGACCTGCTGGTGGTCAACCTGTACCCGTTCCAGCAGACCGTGGCCAAGGATGACTGCACCCTGCCCGACGCGATCGAGAACATCGACATCGGCGGCCCGACCATGCTGCGCTCGGCCGCCAAGAACCATCGCGACGTGACCGTGATCGTGGACACGGCCGACTA
Organism: Cupriavidus sp. LA-1; assembly: GCF_055385985.1. NCBI lineage: Bacteria > Pseudomonadati > Pseudomonadota > Betaproteobacteria > Burkholderiales > Burkholderiaceae > Cupriavidus > Cupriavidus sp. LA-1. The sequence goes on from NZ_AP031387.1 coordinate 3,322,286, forward strand.
CGCCGTGGTGCTCGACGAAATGCGCGCCAACGCCAACAGCGTCGGCTACGACACCAACTTCCGCCTGGCCACCAAGGTGTTCGCGCACACCGCGCAGTACGACGGCGCCATCACCAATTACCTGACCAGCCTCGGCGCCGACAAGTCGCACCAGGCCCGCAGCGCCTACCCGCAGACGCTGAACCTGGCCTTCGACAAGGTCCAGGAAATGCGCTACGGCGAGAACCCGCACCAGTCGGCCGCCTTCTACCGCGACCTGAAGGCCGTGGACGGCGCGCTGGCCAACTATGTGCAGCTGCAGGGCAAGGAACTGTCCTACAACAACATCGCCGACGCCGACGCCGCCTGGGAATGCGTCAAGTCGTTCGACGCCGCCAACGGCGCCGCCTGCGTCATCATCAAGCACGCCAACCCGTGCGGCGTGGCGCTGGGCGCAAACGCGCTGGAAGCCTATGACAAGGCCTTCAAGACCGACTCGACCTCGGCCTTCGGCGGCATCATCGCCTTCAACGTCGAGCTGGACGAGACCGCCGCGCAAGCCGTGGCCAAGCAGTTTGTCGAAGTGCTGATTGCCCCGTCGTTCAGCGCCGGCGCCCGTGCCGTGTTCGCCGCCAAGCAGAACGTGCGCCTGCTGGAGATCCCGCTGGGCAAGGGCATCAACCAGTATGACTTCAAGCGCGTAGGCGGCGGCCTGCTGGTGCAGAGCCCGGACGCCAAGAACGTGCAGCCGTCCGAGCTGCGCGCGGTGACGCGCCGCCACCCGACCCCCAAGGAAATGGATGACCTGATGTTCGCCTGGCGCGTGGCCAAGTTCGTCAAGTCCAACGCCATCGTGTTCTGCGGCGGCGGCATGACGCTGGGCGTGGGCGCGGGCCAGATGAGCCGCGTGGATTCGGCCCGCATCGCCAGCATCAAGGCGCAGAACGCCGGCCTGACGCTGGCGGGTTCGGCGGTGGCCTCGGACGCGTTCTTCCCGTTCCGCGATGGCCTGGACGTGGTGGTTGACGCCGGTGCCACCTGCGTGATCCAGCCGGGCGGCTCGATGCGCGACGACGAAGTGATCGCCGCCGCCGACGAGCGCGGCATCGCCATGGTGCTGACCGGCACGCGCCACTTCCGCCACTAAGCACGGCACGCTCGCGGTCTTGCGCTGCAAGGCCGCCGGCCAACGAAGCGGTTTCGCTCCCTTGCGGGCAGCGAAACCGCTTTTTGCTTGGTGCGCCAGCAACGCCAGCGCGAACGCCCCGGCAAAAAGCAATACACTAGCAGCGACATCCACCCTCCCCACCCAATGCGAATCCTAGGCATCGACCCCGGCCTGCGCACCACCGGCTTCGGCGTGATCGAGAAGCACGGCAACAAGCTTGCCTACGTGGCCTCGGGCACGATCAAGAGCGACGGCAATGCGACCCTGCCGGAACGGCTGAAAACGCTGTACGACGGCATCAGCGAAGTGTCGCGCACCTACGCGCCCGACTGCGCGGCGATCGAGAAGGTCTTCGTCAACGTCAACCCCCAATCGACGCTGCTGCTCGGCCAGGCCCGCGGCGCGGCCATCTGCGGGCTGGTGGGCTACGGGCTGCCGGTGTTCGAGTACACCGCACTGCAGCTCAAGGTGGCGGTGGTCGGCTATGGCCGCGCCAACAAGGCGCAGGTGCAGGAGATGGTGACACGGCTGCTGATGCTGCCCGGCCAGCCCGGCAGCGATGCAGCCGATGCGCTCGGCGTGGCGATCTGCCATGCCAACGGCGGCGACACGCTGGGCACGCTGGCGGGCCTGGCGCCCGACCTGGTGCGCAAGGGCATGCGCGTGCGGCGCGGACGGCTGGTCGGCTGAGCACGCCGGCGGGACACGGCTTTCGCCGCGCTGCCATGCCCGTCTTTTACAATCGGGCATTCGTTCCACCACTGGAAAGCTGCATGCCCAGCCAGTCCCGACTGAGCGCGCCGCGCTCGCGCGCCGCCAGCCCCTTCCCGGCCCTTGCCGCCGCCCGACAATGGCTGCTCCCTGCCGCCGCCGCGGCGTGCGCCGTGCTGGTCGCCGGCTGCGCCACCGCGCCGCGCCCCAGGCCCGCCACGCCGCCCGCGCCCCCGGCTCCCGCAGCCGCCCCGAGCGCCCCGCCCGCGGCCGCCGCCCAACCCAGGCCGCTGGTGATCGCCCATCGCGGTGCCAGCGCGCTGCGTCCCGAACACACGCTTGCGTCGTATGCGAAGGCGATCGAGGACGGTGCCGACGCCATCGAGCCCGACTTGGTGATGACACGTGACGGCGTGCTGGTGGCCCGCCACGAGAACGACATCACCGGCACCACCAACGTGGCCGAACTGCCGCAGTTTGCCGAGCGCAAGCGCACCAAGGTGATCGACGGCGAGCGCCTGACCGGCTGGTTCACCGAAGACTTCACGCTGGCCGAACTCAAGACGCTGCGCGCGCGTGAACGCATCCCGCGCCTGCGCCCCGCCAATGCGCGCCTGAACGACCAGTTCGAGGTGCCGACCTTCGACGAGATCGTGCACCTGGCCGAGCAGGCCGCGCTGCGCACCGGCAAACCCATCGGCATCTATCCCGAACTGAAACACCCGAGCTATTTCCGTGGCATCGGACTGCCGCTCGAGGACAAGCTGGCGGCAGCGGTGCGGGCACAGCCCTACCTGCGCAATGCGCCGGTGTTCATCCAGTGCTTCGAGAGCGGCAGCCTGCGCGCGCTGCGGCGCACGCTGGGCAGCAACCTGCCCAACATCAAGCTGGTGCAGCTCATCGGCAATCCGCGCAAGGGCCCGGCCGACTGGAAACTGGCCGGCGACGGCCGCACCTTCGGCGACATGCTGAGCGCGACCGGCCTGCGCGAAGTGGCTGCCTACGCCGACGGCATCGGTCCCGAGAAAAACAGCGTGGTGCCGCGCGATGCGCAGGGCGCGCTGGCTGCGCCGACGGCGGTCGTGCGCCAGGCGCATGCCGCCGGACTGTTCGTCCATCCGTACACCTTCCGCCCGGAAAACAGCTTCCTGCCCAAGGCGCTGCAGACCGGCGGCGACGAGGCCACGCGCAGCCCGTCCGGCATGGAGCGCGAAGTGCAGGCGTTTGTCGCAGCCGGCATCGACGGCTTCTTCACCGACGACCCGGCGCTGGGCCGGCGCGCGGTGGACACGCCCGCGCGCTGATCCGGCCGGGCGGCCGCTGGGCTACACTTGCGGCCGCCGCTTCCCTGACACCTCACCCCATTCCCTCTCCCGCACCATGATCGGACGCATCGCCGGCACCCTTATCGAGAAGAATCCCCCGCACCTGCTGGTCGACTGCCACGGCGTCGGCTACGAGGTCGACGTGCCGATGAGCACCTTCTACAACCTGCCGGCGGTGGGCCAGCCGGTGACGCTGCTGACGCAGCTGATCGTGCGCGAGGACGCGCACCTGCTGTACGGCTTCGGCAGCGCGGCGGAGCGCAACACCTTCCGCGAGCTGATCAAGATCACCGGCATCGGCGCACGCATGGCGCTGGCGGTGCTCTCCGGCATGTCGGTCACGGAACTGGCGCAAGTCATCACGCTCCAGGAAGCCGGCCGCCTCACGCGCATTCCCGGCATCGGCAAGAAGACCGCCGAGCGGCTGCTGCTGGAGCTCAAGGGCAAGCTGGGCGCGGAACTGGGCCATGCGCCGGGCACGCCGGCGGTGCCGGACAACGCCGTCGACGTGCTCAATGCGCTGCTGGCGCTGGGCTACTCGGAGAAGGAAGCCGCCACCGCGATCAAGCAGGTGCCGGCCGGCACCGGCGTGTCCGAGGGCATCAAGCTCGCGCTCAAGGCATTGTCCAAGGCTTGAGACCTGCATAGGCGCGTAGAATGGCGGATTGTTGCCGCTGTCCGGGCCCCTGACCGCCATGATCGAAACTGACAAGCTTGCCGCCCCCGCCCGCGTGATCGCCGCCACCCCCGCCTCGTCGCAGGAGGAAGCTTTCGAGCGCGCGCTGCGGCCCAAGCTGCTGGACGAATACGTCGGCCAGGAAAAGGTGCGCGGGCAGCTCGATATCTTCATGCACGCCGCGCGCAACCGGCGCGAGGCGCTGGACCACGTGCTGCTGTTCGGCCCGCCCGGGCTGGGCAAGACCACGCTGGCCCACATCATCGCGCGCGAGATGGGCGTCAACCTGCGCCAGACTTCCGGCCCCGTGCTGGAGCGCCCGGGCGACCTGGCCGCGCTGCTGACCAACCTGGAAGCCAACGACGTCCTCTTCATCGACGAGATCCACCGGCTCTCGCCGGTCGTCGAGGAAATCCTGTACCCGGCCCTCGAGGACTACCAGATCGACATCATGATCGGCGAAGGCCCGGCGGCACGCTCGGTCAAGCTCGACCTGCAGCCGTTCACGCTGGTGGGCGCCACCACGCGTGCCGGCATGCTGACCAACCCGCTGCGCGACCGCTTCGGCATCGTCGCGCGGCTGGAGTTCTATACCGCCGAAGAGCTGGCCCGCATCGTCACGCGCTCGGCGCAGCTGCTGCATGCCCGCATCGACCCGCAGGGCGCGCTGGAGATCGCCCGGCGCGCGCGCGGCACGCCCCGGATCGCCAACCGGCTGCTGCGCCGGGTACGCGACTACGCCGAGGTCAAGGGTGACGGCACCATCACCCGCCAGATGGCGGATGCCGCACTGGCCATGCTGGACGTGGACAGCGTGGGCTTTGACCTGATGGACCGCAAGCTGCTGGAGGCCGTGCTGCACAAGTTCGGCGGCGGCCCGGTGGGCGTGGACAACCTGGCCGCGGCCATCGGCGAGGAGCGCGACACCATCGAGGACGTGCTCGAGCCCTACCTGATCCAGCAAGGCTACCTGCAGCGCACTCCGCGCGGGCGCGTGGCCACCGCGGCGGCCTACCGGCATTTCGGACTGGCCAGCCCGCAAGGCGCCCAGGGCAGCGGCGCGGGCGAGCTGCTCGGCGACGCCTGAGATTGCGCTGCGGCACAACATATATGTGCCGTTTCCGCCCCTCGGCATGACCAATTAAATGTTTTAATTTCAGTTCCAAATTTTTTCGAAGTGGATTGCTGGCCCGTGGCCGCTTGTCCACAATGGCTCTGTCGGCACCGGCCCGGTGCTGCGATGGCCGTGCCCGCCGGGGCACGGCTCCTTCACAGAATCTGTCAAGGAAAGCCATGGTCCGCCAGTCTTCCAGCCTGCTCGCGGCAGCCCTCGCCGCTACCGCGTTCGCCGCCGGCAGCGCCGACGCCCAGCGTCCGCCGGCGCCGGTCGGCGTGGCCGAAGAAGCGGTCATCAGCGGCAAGATCGTCGATATCGATCCCAATACCAAGGCGGTGCTGGTCCAGGGCCCGCGCGGCAATATGGTCGAGCTGGTGGGTGGCGATGAAGTCCAGAACTTCGGCCAGATCCGCAAGGGCGACATCCTGACCGTGGCACGCGGCGCCGCCGTGGTCGCCTCGCTGGAACCGGTCGACAGCAAGGCCACGGCACTGGCCGAATCGGTCGACCGCACCACGCGCGCCGCCGAGGGCGGCAAGCCCGGCATCGTGCGCGAGATCACCACCACGGTGACGGCACAGATCACCAAGGTCGACCCGGCCAGGCACCTGATCACCTTCCGCGGCCCGCGCGAGACGCTGCGCACCGTCAAGATCGAAGACCCCGCCATCGACCTGAAGGCCATCAAGCAAGGCCAGATGGCCAGGATCGTCTATCGTGAAGTCGTGGCCATTGCGGTCAAGGCACCCGCGGCAGCCACAGCAAACTGAGCCACTAAGCCAGACGCGGTACTTTTCCCATCAGGAGGTTACCTATGAATCGTCGCCACTTTGTTACCCGGGTTGCCGGATCGGGCCTGCTCGTCGCCACCGTGATGGCCGCGGGCTGCACCACGACCGGTACCAGCGCCTCGAGCGACCCGGCCGCCAAGAAGAAGGAGATCGATGCAGGTGTGGACGGCGCGCTGAACCGGCTGTATTCATCGTCCAACGGCGCGCGCGAGCTGGCCCAGCGCGCGCAGGGCATCCTGGTGTTCCCACGCGTGATTTCGGCGGGCCTGGTGGTCGGCGGCGAGTACGGCGAAGGCGCACTGCGCTCGAAGGGCTCTACGGTCGGCTACTACAGCACCGCACAGGCTTCGGTCGGCCTGACCGCCGGCGGCCAGTCGAAGGCCGTCATCATCATGTTCATGACGCCGGACGCTTACAACAAGTTCATCAACAGCAGCGGCTGGACCGCGGGCGCCGACGCCAACGTGGCCCTGGCCAAGATCGGCGCCAACGGCCAGCTCGATACGCTGACCTCGCAGCAGCCGGTGGTCGGATTCGTGCAGACCAATGCGGGCCTGATGGTTGACCTCTCGCTGAACGGATCCAAGATCTCGAAGCTGAAAATCTGATGGGAGCGCGGGCACCGCCGTGCCCGCCCCGGATGCTCCAGGAATGAAGATCCCGGCTACGGCCGGGATCTTCATTGGTGCCTGGCTGCCGCGGGCAGGCTCTCAGGCCCACTGGCATAATCGCGCCCAACATACCGCGCGCCAGCGCACCCGGAACCGTGAGCCCCCATGTCCGCCATCCCCGCCAGCGCAGGCCACCCTGGCCGCGTCTACCGCTACTACGACTTCGTCATGGTGGCCTTCGTCACCGTGCTGCTGTGCTCGAACCTGATCGGCGCGGCCAAGGCGGCGCAGATGACGCTGCCCGTGATCGGCACGGTGACCTTCGGCGCCGGGGTGCTGTTCTTCCCGGTCTCATATATCTTCGGCGACGTGCTGACCGAGGTCTACGGCTATGGCCGCGACCGGCGCGTGGTCTGGGCGGGCTTCGCCGCGCTGGCCTTCGCCACCTTCATGAGTCTGGTGGTGCTGAACATGCCGGTCGCGCCGTTCATGGCGGACTACCAGAAAAGCCTGCAGGATGTGTTCGGCAACACCTGGCGGATCGCGCTCGGCTCGCTGATCGCCTTCTGCTGCGGCAGCTTCACCAACAGCTACGTGCTGGCCAGGATGAAGCTGTGGACTGCCGGGCGCTGGCTGTGGACGCGCACCATCGGCTCCACGCTGGCCGGTGAGCTGGTGGACTCGTCGCTGTTCTATGTGATCGCCTTCTACGGCATCTGGCCGCTGGAGAAGGTAATCCAGGTAGCCGTGGCGCAGTACGTGCTGAAGACCGGCTGGGAAGTGGTGATGACGCCGGTCACGTACAAGGTGGTGGGCTTCCTGAAGCGGGCCGAGAACGAGGATTACTTCGACCGCAATACCGACTTCACCCCGTTCCGGATCCGGGTCTAGGGTCCAGGGCCTGCACAGGCCCTAGGGCACGCGGCGGTCCACCTCGTCCAGCGCCAGGCTCTCCAGGTGGCTGACGTCGCCCCACTGGGCCAGTGTCAGGTGGGTGCTGTCGCTGCGCAGCCGGTTGACGCTGGCATTGAGCAGTTCATGCTGGCGCGGGGCTTCCAGCGTCATGCCGGTGGCCTCGCGGTAGAGGCAATCCAGCACGCCGCCGTGCGCCACCAGCGCGATGCGCTCGCCCGGGTGCCGGCGCGACAGCGCCAGCACCGCATCGACCGCGCGCTCATGGAAGCCCAGCAGCGACTCGCCTTCGGGCGGCGCGTAATCCGGCACGCGCGCCTGCCAGCGCGCGAAATCCTCGGGCAAGTGCTCGGCCACCTCGGCGTAGGTCTTGCCCTGCAGCGTGCCGTAGCTGCGCTCGCGCAGACGCGCGTCGGGGCGCACCTGCAGCCCCAGCACCTCGGCCAGCGGCGCGGCGGTTTCCATCGCGCGCGACAGGTCGCTGGCATAGACCGCGTCGATCGGCTCGCCCGCCAGCGCCGTGGCCAGCGCGCGCGCCTGGGCGCGGCCGGTCTCGTTCAGCGGAATGTCGAGCTGGCCCTGCAGCCGGCGCTCCCGGTTCCAGGCCGTTTCGCCGTGGCGGATCACGATCAGGTGGGTATAGGCCAGCGAATGCGGCCCGGGGCTTTGCAACATGCCATTTCCTTCGGGATTTCCTTCGGTGCTTGCTTGAGGCCGGTGCCGCGCCTGGCGCGGCACCGGTCCGGCGTTACTTCGCCAGCTTCGGGTTCAGCGTATAGGTGCCGGTGAGGCTTGCCTGCGCCAGCACGTGGCCCTGGATTGCCTCGCGCACCTGGGCGCCGGTAAAGGTGCCGTCCAGCGGCAGCCGGTCAATGTCCAGCGCATGCAGCGTGAACACGTAGTGGTGCATCAGCGTGTCGTTCCACGGCGGGCACGGGCCGTCATAGCCGTAGTAGTCGCCCTTCATGTCGGCATCGCCGGCGAACCAGCCGGTGTAGTCGTTGATGCCGTGGCGCAGGCCGCCCGCGGTGGCGGTGCCGCCGGTGGCTTCGGGGCCCGGCTTGCCGCGCGCGATCACGCCATCGCTGTGCGAGCCAGCGGCGATCGAGGTCAGGCCCGGCGGGATGTCGACCAGCACCCAGTGGAAGAAGTCCACGCGCGGCAGCGAGGCCGGCACTTCGCGGCCTTCCTGGTTGACGTCGTCGCCCTTGCTGGGGACGTCGCGGTCGTGGCAGATCAGCACGAACGAGCGTGTCTCGAGCGGCGCGTCTTCCCAGTGCAGGTCGGGATTGCGGTTGTTCGACAGGGCCACGTGGGCGGCGGCATCGGGCACGCAGAAGGCGAACTCGCCGGGAATCGGCGCGTTGTCGTTGAAGGACTTGCTCCAGAGTTTCATTTGTCTCTCCTGTCTTGGTGCCGCGCCCGGGGCGCGGCAGCTTGGAATCTGTTCAGGCCGGTGGCACGCGCAGCCAGAAGGTGACCGGGCCGTCGTTGACCAGGCTGACCTGCATCATCGCGCCGAACTCGCCGGTCTGCACCTGCGGATGGGCGGCACGCGCCTGCGCGACAAAATGCTCGTACAGGCGGCGGCCGTCCTCGGGGGACGCAGCGGGCGTAAAGCTGGGCCGCGTGCCGCTGTTGGTATCGGCCGCCAGCGTGAACTGCGACACCACCAGCAGGCCACCGGGGTTGCCGTTGCCGTCCATGTTCTGCACCGGCAGGTTCATCTTGCCGGCCGCATCGGAAAACACCCGGTACGACAGCATCTTGGCCAGCAGCCGCTCGGCCTGCGCCTCGGTATCGCCGCGCTCGGCGCAGACCAGCGCCAGCAGGCCGGCGCCGATTTCACCGGTGGTGCGGCCTTCGACCGTGACGCGGGCCTGGGCCACCCGCTGGATCAGCGCGATCATCCCGGCCGCCTCAGGCCAGCGTCACGCGCGCGAAGCGGCGCTTGCCGACCTGCACCACATAGGTGCCGGCGGCCACCCTGGTGGCCTTGTCGCTGACCGTTGCGCCGTCGATCTTGACGCCGCCCTGCTCGATATTGCGGTTGGCTTCCGAGGTGGACGGCACCAGGTTGGCCTGCTTGAGCAACTGGGCGATGCCCAGCGGCGCACCGCTCAGGCTCACTGCGGGGATATCGTCCGGCACGCCGCCGCGGGCGCGGTGGTTGAAGTCTTCCAGCGCCTTCTCGGCATCGGCCTGGCTGTGGAAGCGTGCCACGATCTCCTGCGCCAGCAGCACCTTGCAGTCGCGCGGATTGCGGCCGCCGGCGATTTCCTGCTTCATCAGGTCGATCTCGGCCAGCGGGCGGAACGACAGCAGCGTGTAGTACTGCCACATCAGGTCGTCCGAGATGCTCATCAGCTTGCCGAACATCTCGTTGGGTGCCTCGGTCACGCCGACGTAGTTGCCCTTGGACTTCGACATCTTCTCGACGCCGTCCAGGCCCACCAGCAGCGGCATGGTCAGGATGCACTGCGGCTCCTGGCCGTATTCCTTCTGCAGCTCGCGCCCGACCAGCAGGTTGAACTTCTGGTCGGTACCGCCCAGCTCCAGGTCCGACTTGAGCGCGACCGAGTCATAGCCCTGCATCAGCGGGTAGAGGAACTCATGCACCGAGATCGGGATCCCGGAGCGGAAACGCTTGGTGAAGTCGTCGCGCTCCATCATGCGGGCCACGGTGTACTTGGCCGCCAGCTGGATCATGCCGCGCGCGCCCAGCGGATCGCACCACTCGCTGTTGTAGCGGATCTCGGTACGGGCCGGGTCGAGCACCAGGCTGGCCTGGCGGTAGTAGGTCTGTGCGTTGGCCTCGATCTGCTCGCGCGTCAGCGGCGGGCGCGTGCTGTTGCGGCCCGACGGATCGCCGATGGTCGAGGTGAAGTCGCCGATCAGGAAGATGACCTGGTGGCCAAGGTCCTGCAGCTGGCGCAGCTTGTTCAGCACCACGGTATGGCCGATATGGATGTCGGGCGCGGTCGGGTCCAGGCCCAGCTTGATGCGCAGCGGCACGCCGGTGGCCTCGCTGCGCGCCAGCTTCTGCGCCCATTCGGATTCGATCAGCAGTTCGTCGCAGCCTCGCTTGGAGACTTCCAGGGCCTGCATCACCGACGGCGTCAGGGGGTATTTGGCCGTGGGGCCCGAGGCAACTTCAGTCATGACGTAAGTCTTTGAAATACTTGAAATTTTAGGAAATTTCCCGACAGCCGCCAGGGCCGGACTTTGGTATAATCCACGATTCCCGGCGCCTACGGGAGTCTTTTCCGTGCGCCACCCGCCACTTTGTGAAGCAAAGCAGGCGGCCAGATAACACTGAATACTGAACAGCACGCGCCGCACCTCGGGGGAGGAAGGCAGACGAGACACATCGTCCCCGGCAGCGGGCTCAGACCAAGGTTGAATTTTACGTGATGTGGTCCAGACTCCGCGAAGTTTTCGCGCGTGAGCTGGTGGTGCTCGTCGATCCGACCAACCCCCAGCACGCGCGGCGGCGCAAACAACTGACAGCCTCGGTAGGCGTAATCTTCACGCTCGGCATGGCCGCGGCGATGGGTGTTGCGCCGCGCAGCGCCTATGACGATCCGCGCGCGCCGCGCACGCAGCAGGAGCTGCGCATGCCCGACGTGCGCGAGCAACTCGAACAGCTTACCGATAGCGAAGCCGTCTACGTGCGCGAAGAGCGCATGCAGCGCGGCGACACCATTGGCAGCCTGCTCAGGCGGCTGGGCGTGGACGATGCCGACGCGCAGGCGTTCATCGTCAAGAACCCCACCGCGCGCGGCCTGTTCAACCTGAACCCGGGCCAGGCGGTGCAGGCGGAGATCGACGAAAGCAATACGCTGGTGTCGCTGCAGGCCAACCTCGGCGGCGATGCCGCGGCCTCGCGCGAGCTGGTGATCGAGCGCGTGCGCCCGGCCGACGGCGACACCGCCGCCGCTTACAAGGCCAAGGTGGAGCGCGTCGACAACGACGTGCACTACGAGATGGCTTCCGGCGCGATTTCCGCCGGCGGCTTCTTCAAGGCCATGGATGCGGCCAACGTGCCCGACGACGTCGTGCAGCAGATGCTGTCGATCTTCTCCGGCGTGATCGACTTCCACCACGATATCGCCAGCGGCGACCGCTTCCGCATCATCTACGAAGCGGGCTTTCGCGAGGGCACCTTCGTGCGCAACGGCCGCGTGGTCGCGGTGGAGCTGATCAACCGAAACCAGCTGCACCAGGCGCTGTGGTTCGCGCCCGAGGACAGCAAGGACGGCGGCGCCTACTACACCTTCGACGGGCGCAGCATGAAGCGGCCGTTCCTGCGTTCTCCGGTGGAGTTCTCGCGCGTGTCGTCGGGCTTCGGCGGCCGCGAGCATCCGCTGCATCATGACTGGGCGCAGCACAAGGGCGTGGACTTCGCCGCCCCGACCGGCACCAAGGTGCTGGCTACCGGCGACGGTGTGGTCGAGTTCGTGGGCCAGCAGAACGGCTACGGCAATATTGTCATCCTGAGCCACGCCAACGGCTACTCGACCTACTACGCGCACCTGTCCGGCTTTGCCGGCATGCGCCAGGGCCAGGCGGTGCGCCAGGGCCAGCTGATCGGCTATGTCGGCTCGACCGGCTGGGCCACCGGCCCGCACCTGCACTACGAGTTCCGCTTCAACGACGTGCCGCAGAACCCGCTGACCATCACGCTGATGGAGTCGCCGGCGCTGACCGGCAAGTCGCGCCAGGAATTCCTGACCTATACCAGCGGGCTGCTCAGCCGCATCAATGCGCTGCGCACCTACAACGTGCTGACCGCCTCCAACTGACCGCGCCCACCGTGACCCAGCCCCTGCCTGGCAGCGAACGCTATATCGGCATCATGTCCGGCACCAGCATGGACGGTGCCGATGCGGTGCTGGTGGATTTCAGTGGTACCCGGCCCGTGGTGCTGGCGGCCACAAGCCAGCCCTTCCCCGGCACGCTGCGCGCGGCCTTCGGCGCCCTGCAGCAGCCCGGCGAGGACGAGATCCATCGCGAGGCGCTGGCAGCCAATGCGCTGGCTCAGGTGTATGCGGACTGCGTCGCCGCCCTGCTGCGCAAGGCGCGCATCGGGGCCGCCTCGGTAGCCGCCATCGGCGCCCATGGGCAGACCATCCGCCACCGGCCGGGCCTGTACGACGGCATCGGCTACACCCGCCAGAGCCAGCATCCGGCGCGGCTGGCCGAACTGGCCGATATCGACGTCGTCGCGGACTTCCGCAGCCGCGACATCGCCGCAGGCGGCCAGGGCGCGCCGCTGGTGCCGGCGCTGCACCATGCGCTGTTCGGCAGCGAGACCGAAACCCGCGTTGCCTGCAATATCGGCGGCATCTCCAATATCAGCATCCTGCCCGCGGCAGGCGGCGCCGTCAGCGGCTTCGACTGCGGCCCCGGCAATGCGCTGCTCGACTACTGGATCGGCCGCCACCGCGGCCTGCCCTTCGACGGCAACGGCGACTGGGCCGCCAGCGGGCGCGTCGACGCCGCGCTGCTGGCGCAGTGCCTGGCCGAGCCTTACTTCAGCGCTGCACCGCCCAAGAGCACCGGGCGCGACCTGTTCCACCCGGGCTGGCTCGAAGCCCGCCTTGCATCGTTCCAACAGCTCGCGCCTGCCGACGTGCAGGCGACGCTGGCCGCGCTGACGGCCGAGGCCATCGCGCGCGACGTGCGCACCTGCGCGCCCGATGCGCGCCGCCTGATCGTCTGCGGCGGCGGCGCCCGCAATGCGTTCGTGATGACCCGGCTGGCGCAGGCCTTGCCCGGCGTGGCCATCGAGACCTCGGAAGACTACGGCGTGCCGGTGTCGCAGGTCGAAGCCATTGCCTTTGCCTGGCTGGCGCGCCAGTGCCTGCTGCGCCTGCCCGGCAACGTGCCCACCGTGACCGGCGCCGCCGGGCCGCGCGTGCTGGGCGCGATCTATCCGCGCTGAGCACTACAGCTGGCGCACCGCGCCAGCGCTCTCTTGCTCCACCCAATCCATGAACGCCTGCGCCAGCGGCGAGGCCCGCATGGCCGGCGAACGCGCCAGCACCACGCGCTGCGGCGTCACCGGCTCGCGCAGCGGCAGGCAGGCGATCGGCACGCCGTCGTAGCTATGGTCGCCGGCCGGGCGCGTGCACGACAGCGCCACGCCATAGCCGTGCGCCACCAGTCCGCGCTGCATCTCGAAGGTCTGCGTGTACTGGTGCAGTGTCGGGTGCAGCCCATGGGCCCAGAACAGCGACAGGAAGTATTCGCGCGTCTGCGGGATGTCCTCTAGGATCAGCCGCTCGCCGGCCAGGTCGGCCAGGCTGACATCCGTACCGCCTGCCAGGGGATGGGCGGCGGGCAACAGCGCGTAGGGCGCCAGCTCCGCCAGCGTGCGGCGTTCGGTGCGGGCGTCGAGCCCCAACTCATAGGTCAGCGCCAGTTCGGCCTTGCCCGCCTGCAGCGTGCGATGGACAGTTGCCAGGTCGGCTTCGAACAGGGTCACCGAGATACCGGGATGGCGCCGGCGCAGCCCCGCCAGCAGACGCGGCACAAAGTAGGGCCCGAGGTCCTGGAAGCAGGTCAGCGACAGCTGGCCGCTCAGCCCCCGGCCGGTGCCGTCATCCACGGCAAGGCCGGCCGCCAGCGCCAGGATGTCGCGCGCGCGCCCAAGCAGGCGCTGCCCCGCCGGGGTCAGGGACAGCCCGCGGCTGACCTGGCGCCGGAAGAGCGGCTCGCCCAGCGTGTCTTCCAGCTGCGCGATCGCGGTGGACACCGACGGCTGCGACACATGGCGCGCGCGGGCGGCGGCGCTGATGCTGCCGTGCTCGGCCGCGGCCACGAAGTACTCAAGCTGGCGGAAGGAGAAAGGGATCATGATTTCCTATAACGCAACATAGGAAATATATGCTTTTCCTATCCCCTATGCATGGCGATACTGGGCGCATCGCCCCCACTCAACATCGCCATGGATATCACCCAGGAACAGATCGACACCTACCAGCGCGACGGCGTGCTGGTGCTGCGCGGCGCCTTCGCCGACTGGGTCGAGCGGCTGCGCGACGGCTTCGCGCAGAACCTCGCCGAGCCAGGCCCCTTCGCCATCGAGAACGTGCGGCCTGGTGAAAGCGGGCGCTTTTTCGAGGACTACTGCAACTGGCAGCGCATCGCCCCGTTCGACGCCTTTATCCGCCAGTCGCCGGCTGCAGCCATTGCCGGGCGCATCATGCGGTCGCAGGCGGTGCAGGTGTTCCATGAGCACATCCTGGTCAAGGAGCCCGGCACGGCCAAGCCCACGCCGTGGCATCAGGACCTGCCCTACTACTGCGTCGATGGCACCCAGACCGCGAGCTACTGGATCCCGCTCGACCCGGTGACGCAGGCCAATACGCTGCGCGTGGTGGCGGGCTCGCACCGCTGGCCGCGGCTGGTGCGGCCCAAGCGCTGGGCCAGCAACGAGAACTTCTATGGGGGTGACGATGCCTTCATGGAGATGCCCGACGTTGAAGACGGCAGCTACACGCTGCTCGCCCCCGAGCTGGAGCCCGGCGATGCGGTGGTGTTCGACTTCCGCACCGTGCACGGCGCAGCCGGCAACACCGGCACCGGGCGGCGGCGCGCGTTTTCGGCCCGCTTCCTGGGCGATGACGTGCGCTTCATGCAGCGGCCCGGGCGTACCTCGCCGCCGTTCCCCGGCATCGACCAGCAGACCGGCGAGCGCGTGCGCGAGGACTGGTTTCCCGTGGTCTGGCGCGCCGCGCGGTAGTCCGGCCCGGAAAAGAAAAAACGCACCCGAAGGTGTAATGCCGTTCAGTTAAGGTCCCTATTGAGGAAGCGAACGGCATAGCGTGAAGGGCGGGACTTGACGACCCGGTCGCATGAGCGACCGGGTCGTTTCACATTGGGCAGCGACTTTAGGCGCTCGCGTAGGCGCTGCAGGCAGGCGGGCAATTTCGCGTAGGCTGGCGTGACAGCTGCCCACATCATCTCGTGCTGGATGACATGGAAGGCACGCACGAAGCTCATGTCAGTCGGCGCGAGCTTCGCTTCTCGGGCGGCGCTGGCCATCTCGCGACGAATCAGGTTGTAGGCGATCAAGGCGCCCCAGATTTCCTGGCATACCCCATCGACGGTTCGGCTACGCAGGGTCAGCTCCATGCCGAGCATCGACTGCTTCAGTTCCCGGTAGCTCGTTTCGATCTGCCAGCGCCGCTCGTAACTGGCGACGATGTCAGCAGGTTTGAAGCGTCGGCGATCGAGCAGCGACGTCAGCAGAATTCGGCTACGTCCGCGGGCATCGATCGTTCGGATTGCCCGCGCCTGCCAGAACTCCGGCAGCGCCGGGCACTTCTTGCGTGCCTGCGGCGAGACACGCATGCGTACCGTGGCGTCTTCGGCCGTGCCGGCCGTCACCTCCCAGCACGTGTTGGATTTGGCCGGAATCAGGAAGTGGCGGTTGTGCCCGCCCATCGTCAAGCCGCACAGGATCTCGGCGGCCAGAAAGCCTTTATCAAATACCGTCAGCGAATCATCCGGTATCTGGGGCAACAAGCCTTTGGCGTACACCATCTCATTGCTGTCATAGCGACCGAAGCTGGCGCCTGCCACCAGGTGCGTGGGGATCGCAGTCAGCGTCACCATGCGCACCTGCGGATAGCTGGCGACCCTGCGAGCGTAAGCTTGGGCGCCAAAGTGCTCGCGGTTGGCAGGACTGTCGGCCGTGCGTAGCGTCGTGCCATCCATCGCCCACAGGCTGAGTCCCTTGAGGGCGTAGTCGCTGGCGTCCTGCAGACTCCAGGCGCGCGCTGTTCGTTCGAACAGCCAGGCCAGCGGCGCCTCGCCAACGCGCTGGCGGGCTTGCGCCGCCGCGCTCTTGCTGACGAATGGCGCCACCTCATCAGGCAGGGCCAGTTCCAAGTTGTCGAGCACTTCGCTGATCGACCAATGGCGATACATCGCCAGTGCAATCACCAGCCAGACAACCTGTTCAGCGGGCAACCGACGGCGACGGATACTTGCCGCTCCCGTCGCCTCTACCGCACGCTCAATCCACTCATATGGAAGATGTTCGGCCAGCCGACTCAAGTCGGCTGGCTGTTGCGCTTCGAGCAGGAACGTCAGGTGACTGGAGAGCATCGCGCCCGAAAGTTAACACCTCGGCGCACGGTTTACAACTCCCTCTGACGCTACATACAAAAATGCCGCTCAGCTCTTAACTGAACGGCATTACACCCGAAGGTGCGTTTCTTCCAGGGACCGGGGTCGGTCAGACCGAGAACGACGAGCCGCAACCACAGGTGGTCGAGGCATTCGGGTTCTTGATCACGAACTGCGCGCCGTTGATGTCTTCCTTGTAGTCGATCTCGGCGCCGACCAGGTACTGGTAGCTCATCGAGTCGATCAGCAGGGTGACGCCGTTCTTGACCATGGTGGTGTCGTCTTCGTTGACTTCCTCGTCGAAGGTGAAGCCATACTGGAAGCCGGAGCAGCCGCCGCCCTGCACGAACACGCGCAGTTTCAGTTCGGCATTGCCCTCTTCCTCGATCAACTGCTTGACCTTGTCGGCGGCGCTGTCGGTAAAGACGAACGGTGCCGGCACGTCCTCGGTAACGGGTGCCTCTGCGACTGCGTTCATGGGGTGTTCTCCTGTTTAGATACGCCTGTATTCTAAGCGCTACTGGAAGTTCGTGCCGAAACCCTGCATTTTCAAGGGGTTCCCGGCCTGCAAGGTGCGGCTCAGGCGGCCTTTTCGGTGGGACTGGCGTCGGCAGCGGCGGGTTCGTCTTCGGTGGCGGCATCGCCATCAGCCGCTTCCGTCACTTCTACCGCCGGCGCGGCCTCGACCAGGTTCGGCAGTGCCTTGATCTCGCCTTGCACCAGCGGCATCAGGCGGCCTTCGACCAGCGCGCCCTGGTGCATTTCCAGCGCCGCATAGCGCACGTCACCAAGCACGCGCGCATGCGGCTGCAGTTCGAGCAGGTCGGTGGCCTGCACCGGGCCCTTGACGGTGCCGTTCAGCACCAGGTGGCCGACGCTGATTTCGCCCTCGACCATGCCCTTATCGCTGACCACCAGCATGCTCGGCTTGCCCGGCGCCGCAGTGACGTTGCCGCGCACGCGGCCATCCAGGCGCAGGCCACCGGCGAATACCAGGTCGCCGTCGATGGCGGTGTCTTCGCCGATCAGCGTATCGATCGAAAGGCCCTTCTTTTTCGAAAACAGCATGACTTTCACTCCTCTCCCGTTCGTGCCGAACCCTCCGGCCGTGGCGCATGCGCGCCGGCAAGCTGCACTTGCCGATTGCGACAGGGCGTGATTGTAGCCGCGTGCAGTCCATACCCCACAAAAGTATGGTCACCCACTCGCCTTTTTTCGGCAGGCCGTGCATTTCCGTACCTGCGGGCGAAAAAAAACCGCACGGCCAGCGTGCGGTTTTTTTGGTCTCGCAAGATCCGGCAGTGCCGGACCCGCGACAACGCATCAGCGCTTCGAGAACTGCTTGCGACGACGCGCCTTGTGGAAGCCAACCTTCTTACGCTCGACTTCACGTGCATCGCGCGTGACGTAGCCAGCCTTCGACAGGGCCGACTTCAGGGTCGCATCGTAGTCGATCAGGGCGCGGGTGATGCCGTGGCGCACTGCGCCGGCCTGGCCGGTTTCGCCACCGCCGGTCACGTTGACCTTGATGTCGAACGTTTCAGCGTGAGCGGTCAGTTCCAGCGGCTGGCGCACGATCATCAGCGAGGTTTCGCGAGCGAAATACTCTTTGATGGGCTTGCCGTTGACGACGATGTCGCCCTTGCCCGACTTGATGAAGACACGTGCCACAGCGCTCTTGCGGCGGCCAGTACCGTAATTCCAGTTACCGATCATGGATTGGCCTCCTTAGATTTCCAGCGCCTTGGGCTGCTGCGCTTCATGCGGATGCTCGGCTTCGGCGTAAACCTTCAGCTTCTTGATCATCGCGTAGCCCAGCGGACCCTTCGGCAGCATGCCCTTGACAGCCTTCTCCAGGGCACGGCCCGGGAAACGCTGCTGCATCTTGCCGAACGTCGTTTCGTAGATACCGCCCGGGTAGCCCGAATGGCGATAGTACTTCTTGTCCGTTTCCTTGGTACCCGTGACACGCAGCTTGGCTGCATTGACGATGATGATGTAATCACCCGTGTCGACGTGCGGAGTGAATTCCGGCTTGTGCTTGCCGCGCAGACGGCGTGCCACTTCGCTGGCGACACGGCCGAGGACTTTGTCCGTCGCGTCAATCACGTACCAGTCGCGCTTTACCTCATGAGGCTTGGCGGAAAAGGTCTTCATGATTTTTCCTGACTATTAGTTCGTGCCCGAAATCCGACTCGCGAAGGCTTGTGCTCGCCCCTGCAAGTCTTGTGGCTGGCCCGTGAAGGCTGGCCGGGACTGCTTTCTTCTCCGCGGGCATGACGGAAAAGCCCACGATTATACTGGCAGCCGAAGGGAGCGCACAAGCAAGGACTGATCTTTTCGTCAAGATCCATGCAGTTGGCCGCCGAACCAGGGCAGTGCAGCGCACTTGGCAACATGCGCCCGTGCTGGAGCGCAGGGGCGAAAAAAAACCCAAGCGGTTGAGCTTGGGTTTGAATCCACCAAAGGAGGAGGGTGGAGGAGACACTTGGAGATCGACGGAGAGACTTGCGGGCGGTGCGCAGGCTTGGCTCGATGGCTTCGGTTTCGCACTCTGGCGCGCTGTCAGTGCCGTCGTTCAATGATTGGAATTATACCTAGGGTTTGTCCGGATGCAAGGGAAATCTGCACTGCGAAATGCAATTTTGTATTGTGGAAAGCGGAAAGGTCCCTGCGGCCCTGCTCTATTCACTGAAAAATCAAATACTTAACCCAATACATGGGGTGTCATGAATCTGGCTGACTAGAGGAAACCCTCAGGATTTCTAAGGTTATCGGCATCGAGAACGTGAACTTGACGATGCCATATACTGAGAATTGCAAGATTTATGATCACGCGCTTGTGATCGAAAACACACAACACAAACGACAGGAACGAACAAAATGGAATGCAAAGTGACATGGATGGGCACCGACGGCATGAGCTTCGTGGCCCAGACCGGCAGCGGCCATATCGTTGCCATGGACGGTGCGCCCGAGGGCGGGGGCCATAACCTGGCGCCGCGGCCGATGGAAATGGTGCTGCTGGGCACCGGCGGCTGCACCGCCTATGACGTGGTGCTGATCCTCAAGCGCGGCCGCCAGGACGTCACCGGCTGCAGCGTGCAGTTGCAGGCCGAGCGCGCCGGCGAGGACCCCAAGGTGTTCACCCGCATCAACTTCCATTTTGTGGTGACCGGCAAGAACCTCAACCCCGCCACGGTCGAGCGGGCGATCAAGCTGTCGCACGAGAAGTACTGCTCGGCGTCGATCATGCTGGCCAAGACGGCCGAGATCACGCACACACTGGAAATCGTCGAGGGCTGAGCCCCGGATCCCGCTCCGGGGACGGCGCCGTTACACGTGCCGTACCCTGCGGCCAAGCTGCAGGTGCAGCCAGAACAGCAGCCCGAGCGCCACGCCTGCAATCCAGTGCAGCCACTCGGTGATGCTGCGCACGTCCTCGCCATTGAAGTAGTAAAGGCCGTAGCCGGTCATGACCAGCAACGCCATGCCGGCGGCAAACAGCCCGCCGGCAAGCCGGTTGCGCCGGCGCATCCAGGCATGGCGGATATGCGCGGACCAGATCGTACCCAGCAGGAACATGGCTGCCAGCGCCGCGGCGCCGTGCGCCTTCATGCTCCAGGCCATCCAGGGTGCCTGCACTTCCGGTTCTGCCACCAGCCAGCGCAGCAGCAGCCACGCCGCGCCAGTCAGCAGCAGCAGCCCGAAAGCCGCATACAGCGCGAAGCGGCGCTGGCGGTGGATGCGGAAGGCCTGCCGAGGCGGGTGCGTCAGGAAATGTCGGTCGTGCATCGGGTCAGGACTGCGGGTGTGGAGGTGGAACGGCGCCAGCCGGCAGTGTGCCATCGCCGTAGACCAGCGTACAGGCGCCAAACCTGGCCAGCAGCGGATGCCGGGGCGCGCCGGCCGCCAGCACCACCTTGGTCAGGGCGTCGGCAAGCATGCAGCTGGGCGCCAGTACGCTGGCGCCGGCGCTCGCCGGCAACGGCGAACTGCAGGGTCGGCCAGCAATGCGCGGGGCCTGCCCGCGTGCGGGCGCCAGGCCGCCGACTGCCGAACTGGCAATGGCGGCATCGTGCAGGCTCCAGACCAGCACCGTGCGCGCCGGCGCACCGGGGTCCCGCAGTGCCACCTGTGCCGGCACCGTGCCGGCATGACGCATATCGCCGCCAGCGTTGACCAGCAAGTAGCTGAGCGGGTCTCCGGGTAGTGCGGCGCGCGCGGCCTCGATCGCGCAATCCACCGCATAACCCTTGGCAATCCCGCCCAGGTCTAGCTGCGCGGGACCATGCCTGAGCACCGTCTCGCCCTCGATGCTCCAGGATGGCCGGTCGCGCGCAACCTCGGCCGCACCATCGTATGCACAGTTGAAAGCGCCCGCGCTGGCCGTGTGCAATGCCGCGGCAAGCTCCAGCACACGCAGCGTATGCGCGTCCACCCTGACCGGAACCCCGACGGGGGCTGCATTCAGCCGTCCGATATCGCTGGCCGGACTGTAGCGGCTCATCAGTTGATGCACCTGTTCCACCGCCGCAAAGGCGGCCGCCAGGGCCAGCGCAGCCCCGGCACCGCGCGCCTCGATCTCCACCAGGGTGCCCAGCAGCGGGCGGGCGCGGCGCAAGCGCTCCGGCATGACGTGGCGCCTGGCGTTGCTTATTGCGGACCCAGCGCCATCTGCGCCATCACTGCGATGCGGCGGATGCCGTCAGTGATGTGGGTGCAGGACAGCGTGGCGCCGCTGATGTTCTCGATATCATCGCCGATGCGCAGCGCCGAGCGCGCGGACTTGCCGCTGAACTGGCTGCGCCACGGCTTGTTGCGGACTTCATAGCCGTGGCTCTCGCGGTAGGCCAGGATCTCGACGTCGCGGATCTCGCCGGCGGGGGTCAGTGCCACGGCATAGTTGATCAGCTCGAACTTGCCGATGACGGCATCGGCGACCACATAGCCCAGCAGCTTCGCGCCCTGGCGTGCCTGCCAGATGCGCCAGGCACCCATCCGGGCCGGGCCACCCGCACGCTCGGCCAGCTGCCTGAGCTGGTCCGGGTTGAGCGCCACCATCACGGGCGTGAACTCGGTGGCGTCGGCAAACATCTGCTTCTGGCTCTCGGCAACGCTCATGTACTCGGCGGCATGCACGCTGGTCACGACAAAGCCGGCCGACAGCGCGGCGGTGCAGACAAGCAGGGTGGGAACAGGCTGATAGCGCATTGGTGCTTCCTTGCCCCGCACGACCCGGCCGGGCCGCGCGGGAATTGCGGATCAGGGCGTCAGAACGAAACGCCGAGGCCCAGGTCGAGGCGGTTGAAACTGGTATTGGTACGGAACCACTGATAATCGATCTTGAACACGACGTTCGGGTTCAGGTAGAAGTTCATGCCAGCGGTCCAGACCGTGTCGTAAGGTTTGGCGAAGGTTGCGCCGCTGGCCGTGACGGGGCCGCTCGGCGTTGCCGAGAAGCCAGGGGCAATACCTTCGTAGCTGGCACCCATGTTGTAGCGCTCGTAGCGGGCGAACGGCACGGCGCGATACTTGCCGTGCTGCCACACGTTGTAGGCGGCTTGCAGGTACCAACCGTAGAACGACGCCGGCATCGGATTGGCCGTGCCCGGGAACTGCGCATTGACCTGGGCAGTGTTGCTGATGTGGCCCTGCGCGTAGAGCGCGGCAAGGTCCCACTTGCCCGGCGTCCAGCGCGTATGCGCTTCCCACAGCGTGGCACGCTGGCTGCCCGCGCCCGGCGCCGGATTGGCATTGCCCGTGAAGACCGAGCCGCCCACCAGCAGCCCCGGCACGCCGCGATAGTTCAGCGACAGGTACTGCGAGGCATTCTTCGCATTGGCCAGGCTCATTTCCTGGTGGGTGGCCTGCATCGGCGCCACCTTGTTGTTCTGCAGGTCCAGCGCGGAGTTGTAGAGCGGCGTCTCCGGCGTGAAATTCCACTTGGACAAATCAAGCCCGGTAGTGAGGCCAACGTTCCAGTCCAGGCCAAAATCGGTGTTGCCATGCAGGGCAAAGCCGCCTTCGCGCCAGGTGGACGGGATGATCAGCGTCTCGATGAAGTTGCGGTACACGCCATAGTAGGCGGTAGGCTCGTGGTGCTCGTTGATCAGGCCCACCGGCATCAGGAACACACCGGCCGTCATGCCCACCTTGTCGGTGAACATATGGTCGACGTAGAACTGCTCCACCTCGAACTCGCCAACGTCGGACGACGACGCAACGGCATGCTCCACCTCGAACTCCGAGGCAAAGCGCGTCTTTTCGTCAAAGCGGTAGCCAAAGCCGAACACCGCCCGGCCGAGGTCGGCCCGGGTGTCGTTGGTATTGCGGCTGGGCCGCGAATAGCCGATCTCGCCATAGCCGAATACGCTCAGATTATCGAGCGGCGAAGGCTTGGCGGCGGCTTGCTGCAGGGTCTCCTGCGAAGCCTGCAACTGCGCCACCTGGGCAGTCTGCTCGGCCTGCTGCTGCGACTGCGCCTGCTGTTGCGACGCCAGCGTGGCGTTCTGCGCCTTCATGGCCTTGAGTTCGGCCTGCAGCGCCTGCAACTGGCTGGCCATCTCGTCGACCTTGCGTTCGAGCTGCTGCACTGTTGCCGCGCCGGCACCTGCCGTTGCGGCGAACGCCGGCGTGCCTGCCATGGCAAGCGCCGCGGCGGCAATCATGGTCCTCTTCATCCCACTCCCCTTCCTGGTTTATCTGTGTAGCTGTGTCTTACCTGCCGGCGGCCGCCGCGCCTGCGCGCGTGGCGGCCACGCTGGCCTCAGTGGCGTTGCACTGGGCCGGTATCGTGTAGGCCGACGGATTGGCCGGATCGAAGCCATCGGTCAGCGTGCAGAGGAAGCGCACGAGGTCGGCCATCTCGCTGTTGGTCAGCGTCGGCGCCAGGCCCGGGATATAGGGCACCTCGCTGACGTTGACATTGCCGGCGTAGGCCGTCGGCAGGTCGTTGTACTGGATGTCCGGGGTGCCGTCCGCCTTGGTGTACCAGCGGCCAGGATCGGTATCGCGCGTGATGTACCACGCCACGACTTCCTCCAGCGTGTCGAAGACACCGTTATGGAAGTACGGCCCGGTCAGCGCGATATTGCGCAGCGTGGGTACCTTGAAGGCGCCGCAGCGCGACGTGCGCGAGGCCAGGTCATCGCGCAGCGGGCCGCACAGGCCGAGGTCGTAGTAGTCGTGATTGGGCTCACCGAGCGCGGTGCCGTTCTTCGGCACATAGCTGAGCGTATTGCCGTCGATATTGGCCGGGATCTTCCAGTTGCGCGGAATGCCGACGTTGTCGTAGCTGAAGTCGGTAAACAGCGCCGGCGTGGTGGCGGTCGGCGTGGATACGTGGCAGGCCGTGCAGTTGCCCTTGGCCGGATTGTTGAAGAGCGCCAGGCCGTTCAGCTCCTGCGGCGTCAGCGCTGCGCTGCCCTTCAGGTAAGCGTCGTACTTGCTGGAAAACTGGCGAAACGCCGGATCTTCTTTCTGGTACTGGGCCAGCGCCTGGCCGATGTTATGCAGCGCGGTGGTGGCATCCTGCACGGAGGCCTTGCCGAACACCGCCGTGAACTGGTCAAGGTAGGGCCGCGTCAGCAGCCGTCCAAGCAGCTCTTCCGGCGAAGCGTTGGCCATTTCAAACGGCGTGAAGAAAGGCTTCTCGGCCTGGTCGGCCAGCGACGGCGAGCGGCCGTCGCGGAAGAAGCCACCCACGGCCTTGCCGTCGGCCCCGATGCTGAAGGTGGGCGTGAACTGGTTGTAGGCCAGCGCCGGCGTATTGCGCAGGCCGGGCAGGTCCATGCCGGGGCCGCCCAGCGGCACGGCCAGTGGATCGTCGCCCGCAAAGGCACGGCCTGCCACGTGGCAGGTTGCGCATGACTGCCTGCCTGAGGCCGACAGTGCGGTATCGGTAAAGATCTTCTCCCCGACCTGCGCCATGGCGGACAGCTGGCTGCCGGCGGGTGCCACGCTGGCAGCGTCGCTGCCACCTGTGTCGCCGCCGCCGCAGCCGGCCAGCAGCCATGCGCACAGTGCAGCAGCCAGCCCGGCCAGCGCACGCGCGCCTCCCCTGTGGCAGCGCGCACGTGCGCTGCCGTTCTTCGTTGTCATGGATTTCCTGGCTCTTTGGATTGCGGACGCCTTTTTATAATGCTGCTCAAGCGTCACATCACGGTTCGTACTAGTAATACGAACAATTTTCGTTACGGATTATATGAAAAAGAGCCAGGGCCGGAATTGCTTCACCGCAAAAAATCGCACGGGCACATCAAAGTGTTGCCACCATGCCGCACTGACAGGGCACTCCATGCGGATTTAAAAGAAGAACAACGGGCTTGCCTTCTCCTAAAAACATTGATATCTGGAATAATGTCCTATATATAAGACTTTATAATAATGATTCAAATGTCTTACTTTCATAACCGGAGGTGACGGTACGAGCATGCACAGGAACGCTGGCGCACGACCGTTGCGGGAAATAACCTGGAGATTGGATTCAGTCCGCAAATGCCGCGACGACCGAGATGCGGGATTTCCGCCGGCCGGGCCGGGTCATCCCGAAAAAGAAGCAAAGCAGGCCGATAAGCCGGATTCTGTGCGCCCCGCCCGCCTTGCGGCCAACGGTGCGTGACAACCATTCCTCTAGGCCGGCTGTTACCAGCCGGCTCCAGCTCCCTACCCGCAGACTCAGCGGGCCGCTTCATCGCCTGCCTATTTGGGATTGCTCCAGGTGGAGGTTACCGCGTTTCACCCTTCCCGCCGGGCGAACCCGGCGGCAAGACTCGTCTCTGTGGCCCTATTCCGCACGTTGCCGTGGATGGCTGTTAGCCAACACCCTGCCCTGTGGAGTCCGGACTTTCCTCCCCTTGCATCTTGCGATGCAAGCAGCGGTTGTCTGGCCTGCTTTGCGGCCCGCAGTCTAACACCGATTGGCGGCGACTTCAGCCGGCGCGACGTCCGGGCCTGAATACGGCTGTATCGGCGTAGAAGCCAGGCTCGGCGTTGTCGTCGCACCAGCCCGGGATGCCCATCACCGGCAGCGGCGCAAAGGTGCGGCCACCGCGCAGCGCGCCAACCCGGGCCGCGCCCACCAGGGATTCCGCCAGCATGGCATCAAGCGACGGGCCTGCGGCCTGATCAGGCGCCAGCGGCAGCACCCACGCATGTGCGGTGACCGACTTGTACGGCTGCACCAGTTTTTCCAGCAGCGCATGGCCGAACGGCACCACCGCGCAAGCGCTGCCCCAGGCCTGCCGGGCTTCGAGGAAGAGGCGCTGCCACGCAAACCCTTTCAGCGCATCGGCCAGACCGGGCACGGCACTGACGAACAGCACCGCATTTTCGTCGAACAGGGTCGCGGCGTCGCGCACGCCGCCGCGCGCGGTCCGTACGCCTTCGCGCGCGATGACTTCGGCCTGGATCTGGTTGAGCACGCGCTTGGCCTGCGGGAAATGCAGCCAGATCAGCGCGTTGAAGAAATCGTGGAGATTGTCCCGGGTGGGGACTTCGCCCGTGGCGTGGATATGCGCCTCATAGGCACTGCCTTCAGGCAAGGCCTGCTGGGCGATAAAGCGCAGCGGCAGGCCGCGCGCATTGCGCAGGCCGAGTCGGGCGGCGTGCCCGTCGAGCAGCACGCGCAGGTTGGCGCCGCCCCGCACCGCCGCGGCCAGTGCGGCACCCCGCACCGCAAACGGCTGGAACCACGGCCGGGACCAGTCGATCCCGGCCAGCGCGGCGACGAAGGACTCGTCCGCCGCAAGTGCCTGCATGGTCAAGGCTGTGCCGCAGGACTCAGCGGGCCTTCCAGCGCAGTGTCTCGCCGCCGCGCAGCGGCACCAGGGTGGTGTCGCCGTAGGGCAGTTCGGCCGGCAGTTCCCAATCCTCGCGCTCCAGCGTCAGCGTGCCGCTGTTGCGCGGCAGGCCGTAGAAGGCGGGACCGTTGAAGCTGGCAAAGGCTTCCAGCTTGTCCAGCGCACCGGCGGCGTCGAAGGCTTCGGCATACAGCTCCATCGCATGTAGCGCGGTATAGCAGCCGGCACAGCCGCAGGCGTGCTCCTTCAGCCCGCGCGCGTGCGGTGCGCTGTCGGTGCCCAGGAAGAAGCGCGGGCTGCCCGAGACGGCGGCCGCCACCAGCGCCTCGCGATGGGTTTCGCGCTTGAGCACCGGCAGGCAGTAATAATGCGGGCGGATGCCGCCGGTGAAGATGGCGTTGCGGTTGTAGAGCAGGTGATGCGCGGTGATGGTCGCGCCGACCGGGCCGGTGGCATCGCGCACGTATTCGGCAGCGTCCTTGGTGGTGATGTGCTCGAACACCACCTTCAGCTCGGGCATGTCGCGGCGCAGCGGCGTCATCACGCGGTCGATGAAGACGGCCTCGCGGTCGAAGATGTCGATGCTCGGGTCGGTCACTTCGCCGTGCACCAGCAACGGCAGGCCCGCGCGCTGCATCGCTTCCAGCGCCGCGTAGCAGCGGCGGATATCGGTCACGCCGGCGTCGCTGTTGGTGGTGGCACCCGCCGGGTACAGCTTGACGCCGTGCACGAAGCCGCTGGCCTTGGCCGCGGCGATCTCTTCGGCCGTGGTGTTGTCGGTCAGGTACAGCGTCATCAGCGGCTCGAACTGCATGCCGGCCGGCAGCGCCGCCAGGATGCGGGCGCGGTAGGCCTGCGCCTGCGCCACCGTGGTCACGGGCGGCTTCAGGTTGGGCATGATGATGGCGCGTGCGAACTGGCGCGCGGTGTCGGGCAGCACGGCTGCCAGGGCGGCGCCGTCGCGCAGGTGCAGGTGCCAGTCGTCCGGGCGGGTGATGGTGAGCTTCTGGGTCATGGCTAGCTTGGGCCTGCCGCGGCGGCGGCGGGCGTTCGTCGAAATCAGAGAATCAGGATGGCGCGGTAGTCGTTCACATTGGTGCGCGTCGGGCCGGTGACCACAAGGTCGCCGATGGCATCGAACAGGCCCCAGGCGTCGTGCGCGTCCAGCTGGCGCAGCCCCGGGAGGCCGGCGGCCTCGGCGCGCGCCAGCGTGGTCGGATCGGCCAGCGCACCGGCATTGTCCTCCGAACCGTCGATGCCGTCGGTGTCGGCAGCGATGGCGTGCACGCCGGGCATGCCATCCAGCTCGACCGCCAGCGACAGCAGGAACTCGGAGCAACGCCCACCACGCGCCTTGGCGGTGCCGCCGCCGGCCGGCAAAGTGACCGTGCACTCACCTCCGGAAATCAGCACCACGGGCGCGGCGAACGGCGCATTGTACGCGCGAATCTCGCGCACCAGCGCGGCGTAGACGCGGGCAACCTCGCGCGCTTCGCCGGTCACGGTATCGCCCAGCACCACCGGCGTGATGCCGCGTTCGCGGAACAGCGCCGCGGCCGCCTCCAGGCTGCCGTGGGCGGTGGCGATCATGCGGTTGTCGACCTGGGCGAACAGCGCGTCGCCAGGCTTGGGCGTCTCCGGCACCTCGCCGCGCGCGCCGCGCTCCAGGTGCGCCTGGACGCTGGCCGGCACCTGCGCGCCCCAGCGGCGCAGGATTTCCAGTGCCTCGGCAAAGGTGCTCGGATCGGCCACGGTCGGGCCCGAAGCAATCGCGCTGGGATCGTCGCCGGCCACGTCCGAGACGATCAGCGTGGTCACCGGCGCGTGGCTTGCCTGCGCCAGCCGTCCGCCCTGAATGCGCGAGATGTGCTTGCGCACGATGTTCATCTCGGTGATCGGCGCGCCACAGCGCAGCAGTTCCCGGGTCGTTGCCTTCAGGTCGGCCATCGGGACGGCTTCGGCCGGCAGCGACAGCAGGCTGGAGCCGCCGCCCGACACCAGCACCAGCAACCGGTCCTGCGGCGTCAGCGACTGCACGCTGGCCAGGATATCGGCCGCGGCCTGCTCGCCGGCCTCGTCGGGCACCGGGTGGCCGGCCTCGATCACGCGGATATGGTCGGTCGGCAGTCCGTGCGCGTAACGCGTGACCACCAGCCCTTCCAGCGTGGCCTTGCCGGCATAAGCGCGCTCGACCGCCGCGGCCATCGACGCCGCCGCCTTGCCCGCGCCGACCACCAGCGTGCGGCCGCCGGCATGCGGGGGCGGCAGGTGCTGCGCCACGATCCGCAGCGGATCGGCCGCCGCCACGGCAGCGTGGAAGCTGTCCAGCAAGAGTCCGCGCGGATCGGCCGTGCTCACAGCGCCTCCGCGATGGCCAGGCCCAGGTCGGCCGTGCCGGCCTTGCCGCCGATGTCGCGCGTCAGCGGCGCGTGCCCGGGTCCGGCTGCCAGCACCTTCTCGATCGCACCCAGCACCGCGGCGCCGGCTTCTTCATGGCCCAGGTGCTCCAGCATCATGGCGCCGCACCAGATCTGGCCGATCGGGTTGGCCACGCCGCGCCCGGCAATGTCCGGGGCCGAGCCGTGCACCGGCTCGAACAGGCTGGGGAAGGTGCGGTCCGGGTTGATATTGCCCGACGGCGCGATGCCGATGGTGCCGGTGCAGGCCGGGCCCAGGTCGGACAGGATGTCGCCGAACAGGTTGCTGGCCACCACCACGTCGAACCAGTCCGGGTGCTGGACGAAATGCGCGGTCAGGATGTCGATGTGGTACTTGTCGACCCGGATGCCGGGATAATTCGCGGCCATTGCCTCGACGCGCTCGTCCCAGTACGGCATGGTGATCGAGATGCCGTTGGACTTGGTCGCCGACGTCAGGTGCTTCCTGGGCCGCTTCTGGGCCAGCTCGAAGGCAAACTTCAGGATGCGGTCGACGCCGGTGCGGCTCATCACGGTTTCCTGCACCACGATCTCGCGCTCGGTGCCCGGGAACATGCGCCCGCCAATGCTGGAGTATTCGCCCTCGGTGTTCTCGCGCACCACGTAGAAGTCAATGTCGCCAGGCTGGCGGCCGGCCAGCGGGCTCCTGATGCCGGGCATCAGCCGCACCGGGCGCAGGTTCACGTACTGGTCGAACGAGCGCCGGAACTGCAGCAGCGAGCCCCACAGCGAGACATGGTCGGGCACGGCATCCGGCCAGCCCACCGCCCCGAAATAGATAGCGTCGTACTTGACCAGCGTGTCGAACCAGTCGTCCGGCAGCATCTTGCCGTGGCGGGCGTAGTAGTCGCAGCTGGAAAAGTCGAAGTGATCCCACTGGAAATCGATGCCGAAGCGCCGCGCCGCGGCGTCCATCACGCGGATGCCCTCGGGCATGACTTCCGTGCCGATTCCGTCTCCGGGAATCACGGCGATCTTGTATTGGCGCATGGTTATTGGGGAGGTACGTGCAGGATGGCCGGCCGCCGCGCGCCGTCCGGGCCCCGCTGCTTGGCAGCGGCCCGGGGGCGCGGGATAATGTCTGCATTCTATTGCAAAGCGGCAGCCCGCTGCCGACCGGTGCCCCGATATGTGCCAGCTGCTAGGCATGAACTGCGCCACGCCGACCGACGTGACCTTCTCCTTCACCGGCTTTGCCGCGCGCGGAGGCCTGACCGACCACCATGCCGACGGCTTCGGTGTCGCCTTCTTCGAGGACAAGGCCTGCCGCCTGTTTATCGACAACCAGTCCGCCGGCACCTCGCCGGTGGCGGACCTGATCAAGCGCTACCCGATCAAGTCCAAGAACGTCATCTCGCATATCCGCAAGGCGACGCAGGGCACCGTGCTGCTGGAGAACTGCCACCCCTTCATGCGCGAGCTGTGGGGCCGGCACTGGATCTTTGCCCACAACGGCGACCTGAAGGGTTTCTCGCCGTTCCTGTCCGGCGTCTACCAGCCGGTGGGCGACACCGACAGCGAGCTGGCCTTCTGCACGCTGATGCAGGGCCTGCGCAAGCGCTTTCCGGGCTCGCAGCCGCCGCTGAACGAGCTGGGCCATGCGCTGGCCGACATCACCCGCGAGATCACGCTGCACGGGGTCTTCAACTTCCTGCTGTGCAATGGCCAGGCGCTGTTCGCGCATTGCTCGACCCACCTGTACTACCTGGTGCGGCAGTGGCCGTTCTCCACCGCGCACCTGATCGATGCCGACCTGTCGATCGACTTCGCCCAGGTCACCACGCCGGACGACCGCGTGGCAGTGATCGCCACCCAGCCGCTGACCGACAACGAGACCTGGACCCGCTTTGCCCCGGGCGAGCTGATCATGTTCGAGGACGGGCGCCCCACCATGACGCTGACGGTGCCGATCCCGCCGGAGGTGCAGGCGAAGAACGCCGCAAATACAGCCTGCACCTGAGCCACCGGGAACGAAAAAAAAGGGACGCCGAGGCGTTAATGCCGTTCAGTTAAGAGCTGAACGGCATTTTTGTATGTAGCGTCAGAGGAAGTTGTAAACGCTGCGCCGAAGTGTTAACTTTCGGGCGCGATGCTTTCCAGTCACCTGACCTTCCTGCTCGAAGCGCAACAGCCGGCCGACTTGAGTCGGCTCGCCGAGCATCTTCCGTACGAGTGGATCGAGCGCGCGGTAGACGCGACGGGAACGGCAAGTATCCGTCGCCGTCGATTGCCCGCTGAACAGGTGGTCTGGCTGGTGATTGCGCTGGCGATGTACCGCCATTGGTCGATCAGCGAAGTGCTCGACAATCTGGAACTGGCCCTGCCTGACGAGGTGGCGCCGTTCGTCAGCAAGAGCGCGGCGACGCAAGCCCGCCAGCGCGTTGGCGAGGCGCCGCTGGCCTGGCTGTTCGAACGAACAGCGCGCGCCTGGAGTCTGCAGGACGCCAGCGACTACGCCCTCAAGGGACTCAGCCTGTGGGCGATGGATGGCACGACGCTACGCACAGCCGACAGCCCTGCCAACCGCGAGCACTTTGGCGCCCAAGCTTACGCTCGCAGGGTCGCCAGCTATCCGCAGGTGCGCATGGTGACGCTGACTGCGATCCCCACGCACCTGGTGGCAGGTGCCAGCTTCGGTCGCTATGACAGCAATGAGATGGTGTACGCCAAAGGCTTGTTGCCGCAGATACCGGATGATTCGCTGACGGTATTCGACAAAGGCTTCCTGGCTGCCGAGATCCTGTGCGGTCTGACGATGGGCGGGCACAACCGCCACTTCCTGATTCCGGCCAAGTCCAACACGCGCTGGGAGGTGACGGCCGGCACGGCCGAGGACGCCACGGTACGCATGCGTGTCTCGCCGCAGGCACGCAAGAAGTGTCCGGCGCTGCCGGAGTTCTGGCAGGCGCGGGCAATCCGAACGATCGATGCACGCGGACGTAGCCGAATTCTGCTGACGTCGCTGCTCGATCGCCGACGCTTCAAACCTGCTGACATCGTCGCCAGTTACGAGCGGCGCTGGCAGATCGAAACGAGCTACCGGGAACTGAAGCAGTCGATGCTCGGCATGGAGCTGACCCTGCGTAGCCGAACCGTCGATGGGGTATGCCAGGAAATCTGGGGCGCCTTGATCGCCTACAACCTGATTCGTCGCGAGATGGCCAGCGCCGCCCGAGAAGCGAAGCTCGCGCCGACTGACATGAGCTTCGTGCGTGCCTTCCATGTCATCCAGCACGAGATGATGTGGGCAGCTGTCACGCCAGCCTACGCGAAATTGCCCGCCTGCCTGCAGCGCCTACGCGAGCGCCTAAAGTCGCTGCCCAATGTGAAACGACCCGGTCGCTCATGCGACCGGGTCGTCAAGTCCCGCCCTTCACGCTATGCCGTTCGCTTCCTCAATAGGGACCTTAACTGAACGGCATTAACGCCGAGGCGTCCCTTTTTCTTGCCCTGCCAGGCCGGTCAGTGATGCAGTATCTTCGACAGGAACTGGCGCGCGCGCTCCGAGCGGGCTTCGATATTGCCGAAAAACTCTTCCTTGTCGGCGTCTTCGACGATCTTGCCCTGGTCCATGAAGATCACGCGGTTGGCCACCTTGCGCGCGAAGCCCATTTCGTGGGTCACGCACATCATGGTCATGCCTTCCTGCGCCAGCTGCACCATCACGTCCAGCACTTCGTTGACCATCTCGGGGTCCAGCGCCGAGGTCGGTTCGTCGAACAGCATGCAGATCGGGTCCATCGACAGCGCCCGCGCAATCGCCACGCGCTGCTGCTGGCCGCCCGACAGCTGGCCGGGATACTTCTCCGCCTGGCTCTTCAGGCCCACGCGCTCCAGGTACTTCAGGCCCTTGGCCAGCGCCTCGTCCTTGGAGCGGCCGAGCACCTTCATCTGCGCGATGGTCAGGTTCTCGGTGATCGACAGGTGCGGGAACAGTTCGAAGTTCTGGAACACCATGCCCACGCGCGAACGCAGCTTGGGCAGGTTGGTCTTGGGATTGCCCACCGAGGTGCCGTCGACCAGGATATCGCCCTTCTGGAACGGCTCGAGCGCGTTGACGGTCTTGATCAGCGTGGACTTGCCCGACCCGGACGGGCCGCACACCACCACCACTTCACCCTTGGCGACCTTGGTGGTGCAGTCGGTCAGCACCTGGAAGGCGCCGTACCACTTGGAGACATTGTTGATTTCGATCATACAGCCACCTTTTTCTGGTAACGCTTGACCAGCAGCGAAGCGGAGAAACAAATGATGAAGTACACCAGGCCGGCAAACAGCAGCATCTCGACGATGCGGCCGTCGCGTTCGCCAATGCCGTAGGCCTGGCCGAAGAAGTCGGCCAGCGCGCTGACGTAGACCAGCGACGTATCCTGGAACAGGATGATGCCCTGGGTCAGCAACAGCGGCACCATGTTGCGGAACGCCTGCGGCAGGATCACCAGCCGCATCGACTGGCCATAGGTCATGCCCATTGCCTGCGCCGCGAACATCTGCCCGCGCGACACGCTCTGGATACCCGCGCGGATGATCTCGGAATAGTACGCGGCCTCGAACAGCGCAAACGCCACCAGCGCGGACGTCATGCGCAGGTCGGTCGCCGGCGACAGGTTGAACAGGTTCTGCAGCACCTGCGGGATGATCAGGAAGAACCACAGCAGCACCATCACCAGCGGGATGGAGCGGAAGATGGTTACGTACGCCTGCGCAAACCAGTTCAGCAGCCGGAACGACGACAGCCGCATCATCGCCAGGATGGTGCCCCAGACGATGCCCACCACCACCGCGGTGACGGTGATCTTGAGCGAGACCAACATGCCCTCGCCCAGCACATGCAGCGTGGCGGGGTTGATGGAGGTGAAATCGAAGGAATAAGCCATGGCGCCCCCTTACTTGCCGCCGATGAAGCCGGGCACGCGCGTGCGGGCTTCCACCCAGCGCATGAGCAGCATCACCGTCACGTTGATCAGCGCGTACATCACCGTGACCGCGATAAACGATTCATACGGGCGCGCGGTGTAGTCCACCAGTTGCCGGCCCTGTGCCGCCAGTTCCAGCAGGCCGATGGTCGATGCGACCGCCGAGTTCTTGAAGATGTTCAGGAATTCAGAGGTCAGCGGCGGCACGATCACGCGGAATGCCATCGGCAGCAGCACGTAGCGGTATGTCTGCGGCAGCGAGAAGCCCATCGCCAGGCCGGCGTTCTTCTGGCCGCGCGCCAGCGAGTTGATGCCCGAGCGCACCTGCTCGCAGACCCGCGCGGCGGTGAAGGTGCCCAGGCACAGCATGGCGGCGACGAACTGCTGTGCAAACGGGTTCATCTGCTTGATCGCCTCGCCGCCGGGCAGCAGCTCGGGCGCGACGAAATACCAGATGAACAGCTGCACCAGCAGCGGGATGTTGCGGAAGATTTCGACGTAGGTGGCGGCGATGCCCGCCAGCCACTTGTTGGGCACGGTGCGCAGCACGCCAAGCACCGAGCCGATGACCAGGGCGATGACCCAGGACGAGAGTCCCAGCGCGAGCGTCACCTTCAGGCCCGAGATCATCCAGTCGAGGTAGGTCTCGTTCTGGGCGGCCTGTTCGAGGAAGACTCCCCAATGCCAACTGTAGTTCATGTTGCGTCCTCAAAAAGAAACGGAAGGACATGCCTTCCGTTTCGCACTGCTGTCAACGGCAGGTCAGTCCAGCGCCTTGTCGTTAGGCGCCTTGATCAGCGCCTTCATGTCATCCGACAGCGGGAAGTCCAGGTTGAGGCCCTTCGGCGGCACCGGTTGCATGAACCACTTGGTGTACAGGGTGTTGACCGCACCGTCCTTCATCATGCCGGTGATCACGGTATCGGACAGCTTCTTGAACTGCGGATCCTCCTTGCGGATCATGCAGCCGTAGGACTCGCGCGATTGCGGCTTGCCCACCACGATCCAGTCGGCCGGGTTCTTGGCCTTGGCGCGCTCGCCGTACAGCAGCGCGTCGTCCATCATGAACGCGACCGCGCGGCCGGACTCCAGCGTCAGGAACGACTGGCCGTGGTCCTTGGTGCTGATGATGTTCATGCCCAGCTTCTGGTCATCGTTCATCTTGCGCAGCAGGCGTTCCGACGTGGTGCCCGCGGTGGTGACGACATTCTTGCCCTTCAGGTCGTTCCAGTCCCTGATGCCCCCGTCCTTCTTCACCATGATGCGCGTGCCGATGATGAAGATGGAGTTGGTGAACGCAACCTGCTTCTGGCGCTCCAGGTTGTTGGTGGTGGAGCCGCACTCGATGTCGATGGTGCCGTTCTGCAGCAGCGTGATGCGGTTCTGCGAGGTGATCGGGATTTCCTTGACCTGCAGGCTCGGCAGCTTCAGCTGGTCCTTGATGGCTTCCACGATCTTCATGTTGATATCGTAGGAGTAGCCAACTTGCCGTACGCCGCCCAGGTTGTAGTTGAACGGAATCGACGACTCGCGCACGCCCAGCGTAATGACGCCGGTGTCCTTGATCTTCTTCAGCGTGCCCGTCAGTTGTTCAGCTGCCTGTGCCGTCCCGCACATCACACCCCCGGCAATCATCAGGGCAGCCAACTTGGCAAAATTCATAACATCTCCTTGACCATGAAGAGAAAGCGGGATTCTAGAGATAAAACCCCCACTGGTGAAACAGTATTGCGCAGCATCCGCCGCAATACAACTGGGTTTTCTCCTAGAAGCCCACTTCCGGGCAATCACTGCGCACAACATCCGAATACGACAACGCGGTCTCCGGCGCTTGCCGGAGACCGCGTCTGGCGGTCATGAACCAAGGGATCCGGGACGGTTATTGCATTGCACCATGGCAGTGCCCGTCCCGTTTCCCGTGCCCTGTCAGGGATACAGGCCGCGCATCTCGCGCGCCTGCAGGATCCGCGTGCAGGCCACGATAAACGCCGCCGTGCGCAGCGTCACCTTGTTGTCCTGTGCCACTTGCCAGATTGCGCGGAAGGCTTCTTGCATGATCCGTACCAGGCGCTGATTGATCTCTTCCTCGGTCCAGAAGAAGCTGGAGAAATCCTGCACCCATTCAAAATAGGACACGGTCACGCCGCCGGCGTTGGCGATCACGTCCGGGGCCACCAGGATATTGCGCTCGCGCAGGATGTCGTCCGCTTCCGGGGTGGTCGGGCCGTTGGCGCCCTCGATCACCAGGCGGGCCTTGATCTGCGGCGCGTTCTCGGCCGTGATCTGGCCTTCCAGCGCGGCCGGGATCAGGATGTCGCAGTCGACTTCCCAGAACTGCCCGGTGCGCAGGACTTCGCCGCGGAAGCCTTCGATGGTGCCGCTGTGCGAGGCGTATTCCATCATCGCCGGCACGTCCAGGCCGGCCGGGTCGAACAGCGTGGTGCGGTGGTCCTGCACTGCCACCACCTTGGCACCAGCCTCATGGAACAGCTTGGCCGCCACGGCGCCGACGTTGCCGAAGCCCTGCACCGCGACGCGCGCGCCCTTGATTTCCAGACCGATATTGCGCGCGGCTTCGGAGCCGACCACGAACACGCCGCGGCCGGTGGCCTCGTGACGGCCGAGCGAGCCGCCCAGCGAGATCGGCTTGCCGGTCACCACGCCGGTGGCGGTGCTGCCGGAGTTCATCGAGTATGTGTCCATCATCCAGGCCATGACCTGGGCGTTGGTGTTCACGTCCGGCGCCGGGATATCCTTGCTCGGCCCGATGATGATGTTGATTTCGCTGGTGTAGCGGCGCGTCAGGCGTTCCAGCTCGGCGTGCGACAGCGTGCGCGGGTCGACGCGGATGCCGCCCTTGGCACCGCCGTAGGGCACGTTGACCGCGGCGTTCTTCACCGACATCCAGGCCGACAGCGCCATCACCTCGGACAGTGTCACGTCCTGGTGGAAGCGCACGCCGCCCTTGCCCGGGCCGCGCGACAGGTTGTGCTGCACCCGGTAGCCCTCGAAGTGGGCGATGGTGCCGTTATCCAGTTCGATGGGAACGTCGACGACCATCGCGCGCTTGGGGCGCTTGAGGGTTTCGACCCAGCGTGCCAGCGAGCCCAGGTAAGGCGTGACACGGTCAACCTGCTGCAGGTAGATGCCCCAGGGGCCGAGATTGTCGGCATTGAGGTAAGACGGGAGTGCGTGCTTTTGGCCAGCAATATTGGTCGGTGCTGCGGAAGACATCAGTGGGTTCCGGGGTGGAGAATGCCCGCAAGCTTAGGGGCGGCGCCCCGCCCGAATCCAATGCCGTTTGTTCATCCGGTCATGCAAAATCTGCATAACCTTGTCATCTGGCGGAAACCGGAGCCCCGGCCGGCTGGCTGGCCGGGGCCGCCTGGGCCGCTGACAAGGTCGACCACACCTGGTCGACCAGCTGGCGCTTGCGCCGCGCCCCGGCGCGGCGTTCGTTGCCGTTCTCGCCCGGCCGCTCGCGGTACAGGCGGATTTCCATGTCGATCGACAGCGGCAGCCCGCGCGCCGACTCGGCCCGTACCAGCCGCCCCGCCGCCACGTCCTCGTGCACCGCGCTTTCGGGCAGGAAGGCCATGCCGTGGCCGGCCAGCGCCATCACCTTGAGCGCCTCGGCCATGTCGGTCTCGTAGCATTTGTCGAGCTTGAGCGCCTCGGAGGTGTCGGCCAGCAGCAGGTCGACCATGCGGCCAAGGAAGGCGTTGGGCGTGTAGCTGAGGAAGGGCACCGGCTTCTTGTCGGTCCCGGGCAGCCGGAACTGCGGCTTGCCGGCGGCATCCGGCACGCTGTAGGGCGACAGCCGTTCGGTACCAAGCACCAGCATGTCGTACCGTGCCGGATCGAGCTGGATGGCCTGGCGCGCGTGGTGGTAGACCATCACCAGGTCGCAGCCGCCCTCCACCAGCATCAGCACCGCGTCGTGGACGTTGAGCGCGCGCAGCCGGCACGGCACCGTGCCGATCCTGCGCTCCAGCGCCTTGAGCCATTCCGGGAAGAAAGTCAGCGACAGCGTGTGCGGCACCGCGAACTCCAGCACCTGGGCGTTGGCCGAGCGCTGGCCGCGCATCAGCGCACGGGTCTCGCTGACCTGCGCCAGCATGGCCAGCGCCTGCTCGTAGAACACCTTGCCGGCCGGGGTCAGGCTGGTGGGATAGCTCGAGCGGTCGATCAGCTCGGTGCCGACCCACGCCTCAAGCGACTGGATGCGGCGCGAGAACGCCGGCTGCGTGACGTGGCGCAGCTCGGCCGAGCGCGAGAAGCTGTGCGTCTCGGCCAGGCTGACGAAGTCTTCAAGCCATTTGATTTCCATGACGCGGATTATCCACCCGCGCCCGGCTGTTCGTCACGTGCGCGTCGCCGGCCTGCTCAGCCGCGATGCGCCCAGCACGCGCAGCACGTCTTCCGGCTCCAGCGTGGCCAGCGCGGTGGCAAAAATGTCCTGTCAGGCGTCCTGCGTGGCGTCGCCCACGTCGAGTTCCAGCGCATCCGCAACCACCGCTTCGCCGCCCTTGGCGGCGGCGCGGGCCTGGATGTCCCACATCTCGGCGTAGCGGCCGCCCGCGCGCATCAGCTCGGCATGGGTGCCGCGTTCGACGATGCGGCCGTGGTCCATCACCAGGATCTGATCGGCATGCACGACGGTGGACAGGCGGTGCGCGATCAGCAGCGTGGTGCGGTTCTGCGCCAGCCGCATCAGCTCGGCCTGGATGGCCTGCTCGGTGCGCGAGTCGAGCGCCGAAGTGGCCTCGTCGAAAACCAGTACCGGCGGATTCTTCAGCAGCGTGCGCGCGATCGCCACGCGCTGCTTCTCGCCGCCGGACAGCTTCAGGCCGCGCTCGCCCACCGGCGTGTCGTAGCCCTGCGGCAACTCGCGGATAAAGGTGTCGATCTGCGCGGCGCGCGCGGCGGCGATGACCTCGTCGCGGCTGGCATCGGGCCGGCCGTAGGCGATGTTGTAGAAGATGCTGTCGTTGAAGAGCACCGTGTCCTGCGGCACGATGCCGATGGCGCGGCGCAGGCTGTCCTGCGTGATCGCGCGGATGTCCTGGCCGTCGATCTCGATGGCGCCGCCGTTGGCATCATAGAAGCGGAACAGAAGCCGGGCCAGCGTCGACTTGCCCGAGCCGCTGTGCCCCACCACCGCGGTGGTGGTGCCCGCCGCGATGGTGAAGTCCACGCCGTCCAGGATCAGCCGGTCCGGCTCGTAGCTGAAGCGCACGTCGCGGAAACGCACCTGCGCGCCGTTGACCTGCAGCGGCTTCGCGCCTGACGCGTCGGCCACCTCCTGGTTTGTGCCCAGCAGCACGAACATGCGGTCCATGTCGGTGGTGGCCTGCTTGATCTCGCGGTAGATCACGCCGAGGAAGTTCAGCGGGATATAGAGCTGGATCATCAGTGTATTGACCAGCACCAGGTCCCCCAGCGTCAGCTTGCCGTCAACCACGCCCACGGTGGCGCGCCACAGGATCAGGATCAGCCCGACCGCGATGATGGCCTGCTGGCCGAAGTTCAGGAACGACAGCGAGTTCTGCGAGCGGATTGCCGCGGTGCGGTATTTGCGCAGGTTCTCGTCATAGCGCTGTGCCTCGTACTCTTCATTGCCGAAGTACTTGACGGTCTCGAAATTGAGCAGCGAATCAATCGCCTTCTGGTTGGCGCGCGAATCCAGCTCGTTCATGCGGCGGCGGAAATGCGTGCGCCATTCCGTCACCACGATGGTAAAGACGATATAGCCCGCCAGCGCGCAGCCGGTGATGGCTGCGAACCAGATGTCGTAGTGCAGGATAAAGAAGCCGATCACCAGCCCCATCTCGACCAGCGTGGGCAGGATGCTGTACAGCGAATATGAGATCAGCGACTGGATGCCGCGCGTGCCGCGCTCGATGTCGCGGCTCATGCCGCCGGTCTGCCGGTCCAGGTGGAAACGCAGGGACAGCGCATGCAGGTGCCGGAACACCTGCAGCGCGATCTCGCGCACGGCGCTCTGCGTTACCTTTGAAAAGAGGATCTCACGCAACTCGGTGAACAGCGTCGCCGACAGCCGCAGCACCCCGTAGGCGACGATCAGCCCCACCGGCACGGCGAGCAGCGCGCGCGGGTCGCCTGGCTGCAGGTTCATGCTGTCGATCAGCTTTTTCATCAGCACCGGCACGCCCAGGTTGGCCACCTTGGCGGCCACCAGGCATGCCAGCGCCAGCATCACCCGCCACTTGTAGTGCCAGACGTAGGGCAGCAGGTTGCGCACCGTCTGCCAGTCGCTGCGCGGCGCGCGCTGACCGGGGAAGAGCGTGTTGGAAGCAGGAGCGGGGGCCGGCTCAGCGGTCGTGGAATAGCGGCGCATACGTTAGAATTCGGGCCAATGCGCGATTGTCGCAGAGTTCGCATTTCGTGGCAGGTGCAGGGTCATTCGCCGCGCCGCGCCCCCTTCCGCAGTCCACCACACACCGTCATGAACGCTCCCGACACCGTCCCCGCCCTGCCCGCCGGCAAGAATCCCGCTCTGCGCGTGGTGCCCATGCCCGCCGACGCCAATGTGCACGGCGACGTGTTCGGCGGCTGGATCATGGCGCAGGTGGATATCGCCGGCTCGATCCCGGCGGTGGAACGCGCCCAGGGCCGCGTGGCCACCGTCGCGGTCAACTCCTTCCTGTTCAAGCACCCGGTGCTGGTTGGCGACCTGGTCAGCTTCTACGCCGACATCGTCAAGACCGGCCGCACCTCGATCACGGTCGCGGTCGAGGTCTACGCGCAACGGATGCGCCACAGCAATGAGATCGTCAAGGTGACGGAGGCCACGCTGACGTATGTGGCCACGGATGAATCGCGGCTGCCGCGGGTGTTGCCGTCGGCTTGAGGGGATAAGCCAGCGCTTGCTGGCTGTTTTCTCCCCTCTCCAATTTGTGGGAGAGAGGAGCAGACAAGCGGGATTGAACAGACGTGGGGCTTACTCGAACTTCGTAAAATCCGGCCTCCGCTTCTCGAAGAAGGCCGCAAACGCCTCTTTCGCCTCCGGCGCCACCAGCATGCGGCGGAACACCGCGCCCTCGTCGGCCATCTGCTTTTCAACCGCGGCCAAGTCGCCCGCCTTCATCAGCCGCTTGGTCTCGCGCAGCGACGATGCCGGCAACGCCGCCAGCTTGCGAGCCTGCTGCAGCGCAAAGTCATGCAGTTCGGCCACCGGCAGCACGCGCGTCACCAGCCCGATCTCCAGCGCCTCCTGCGCGCCGAAGGCTTCGCCCAGCAGCAGCTTTTCGGCAGCGCGCTGGTAGCCGACCAGGCGCGGCAGCAGCAGGCTGGAAGCGGCCTCGGGACACAGGCCTAGCTGCACGAACGGCAGCGACAGCCTGGCCGTGTCGGACGCATAGACCAGGTCGCAATGCAGCAGCATGGTGGCGCCCACTCCGACCGCAGCGCCGCTGACGGCCGCGACGATCGGCTTGGTGGCATGGCTGATCTGGTGGAGGAACTGGAACACGGGCGCCTGCTCCGCGCCTTCGCCCGCGGTCGGCGGGCGCTGCATGAAGTCTTCCAGGTCGTTGCCGGCGGTAAAGATCTCCGCCTTGCCGCGCAGCAGGATGGCGCGCACGTTGCGGTCGGTCTCGGCCTCGCGCAACGCGTCGCCCATGGCCTGGTACATCGCCGCGGTGATGGCGTTCTTCTTGTCGATGCGGTCGAACTCGATGGTCAGGATGCCCTGCTCGATGCCGGTGCGGATGCTCATGGTGTCCTCGTCTGTGGATGCATTGCTGGGAGGGTTATTCAAAGGGCGGTGGCGATTCGGACAAATAGCTCAGGCCGAATGCGCGCGCGCCCACATTCAGCGCCACCGTCAGGCTCATCGGCGCCAGCATCAGTTCCACGCCCTGGCCGCGCGCGGTGCGCTCCAGCGACTGGAACGCCGGCATCGCGCGCACCGCGTCGAGCGGCCCGGCATAGCAGACCGAGATTGCCGGCACCATCAGGCCACCGCCGCGGATGCACTGCTCGGCATGCTGCAGTACGCGGCGCGCGCCCTCCTCGGAGCCGCGCGCCTTGGCGATGGCCTCGGTGTGCCCGCGGTGCATGCGCACCACCGGGCGGATATTGAAGGCGCTGCCCATCACGTAGCGGCCCCAGGTGATGCTGCCCTCGCCCTTCTGGCGCGCGCGCGTGTACATGTAAAGCAGCTCGTCGGGCACCAGGAACATGTGGGCGGCATCGCGCATGCGCGTCTCGACCGCTTCGCGCACTGCCTGCGGGCTGGCGCCGGCGGCGGCCATGCGCGCGGCTTCGCGCACGATCAGCGCCTGGCCCGGGCCGATCGCGCCGGTATCGACCACAGTCAGGTCGAACAGCCCCGTGCGCCCGGCTTCCCTGCGCAGGCGCACGCTGCGCGCCACGGTGCCGATCACCGCGCCGCTCGCATGCGCATAGAGCTTGCTGCGCGAACTGGCGATGGTGAACAGGATGGCGCGGTCGCAGTGGGCCACCACGTTGCGCAGCAGGTGTTCTTCCAGTTCGCGCTCGAGCAGCGGGATCGATTCGGCGTAGTGGTCCTGGCGGCCGACCAGGTATTGCTGGTAGAGCGCGGGCAGCGCGTCTTCGTCGCGCGTATCGGCGACGAAATACTCGCCCGCGCGGATGCGGAACGGAATCGTGTGGACCTTCAGCTGGGCCATGACGTCGCGCGGCAGATCGCACGCGGCATCGGCCAGGATGGCTGTCGTCTCCTGCATATTGTTGTCTCCCCTACCTGGTGACCCGCGTTGCGGGCGGCAGCCCCCGGTACTGCTTTCTTCACCTGACAGAAGGGCGTGACGGTCCGGGGCGGCAATGCCCCTGGACCGCCCCGCAGGCGCGTTTAAACGCGCTCGAAAATACCTGCGGCGCCCATGCCCGTGCCAACGCACATGGTCACCATGCCGTACTTCAGGTTGTGGCGGCGCAACGCGTGCACCACCGTGGCCGAGCGGATCGCACCGGTCGCACCCAGCGGGTGGCCCAGCGCAATCGCGCCGCCCATGCGGTTGACCCTGGCCGGATCCAGATCCAGGTCGCGCATCACCGCCAGCGACTGCGCGGCAAACGCCTCGTTCAGCTCGATCCAGTCGATCTGGTCCTGGGTCAGGCCCGCGGCCTTCAGCGCCGCCGGAATCGCTTCCTTGGGGCCGATGCCCATGATCTCGGGCGGCACGCCGCGCACCGCGAACGAGACGAAGCGCGCCAGCGGCACCAGGTTGAACTGCTTGAGGATCTTTTCCGAGACCAGGATCAGCGCGCCGGCGCCGTCAGAGGTCTGCGAGCTGTTCCCCGCAGTCACGCTGCCCTTGTTGGCAAACACCGGGCGCAGCTTGCCCAGGCCTTCCAGCGAGGTCTCCGGGCGCGGGCCTTCGTCCAGCGAGATCGTACGCGTCTTCACGCTCACCTGGCCACTGGCGATGTCCGGGAAACGTTCGACGATTTCGATCGGCGTGATCTCGTCCCTGAATTCGCCGGCCTGCTGCGCCGCGATGGCCTTCTGGTGCGAGGCCAGCGAGAACGCATCCTGGTCTTCGCGGCTGACCTGCCATTGCTGCGCCACCTTCTCGGCGGTCAGGCCCATGCCATAGGCAATGCCCATGTTCTCGTCGCGGGTGAAGATCTCCGGCGACATCGACGGCGAGTTGCCCATCATCGGCACCATGCTCATCGATTCCACGCCGGCGGCGATCATGACGTCGGACTCGCCCACGCGGATGCGGTCGGCCGCCATCGCCACCGCGCTCACGCCCGAGGCGCAGAAGCGGTTGACGGTGATGCCGCCCACCGTGTTGGGCAGGCCGGACAGCAGCGCGCCGATGCGCGCGACGTTCAGGCCCTGCTGCGCTTCAGGAATCGCGCAGCCGACGATGGCGTCTTCGATCAGCTTCGGGTCCAGGTTCGGCACCTGTGCCACCGCGGCCTTCAGGATGGTGGCCAGCAGGTCGTCCGGGCGCGTGTTCTTGAACGCGCCCTTGGGGGCCTTGCCGATCGGCGAGCGGGTGGCCGCGACGATGTATGCGTCTTGCAGTTGTTTCATGATGTCGGTTCCTCGCTTGCCCTGTTAGTTACGCACCGGCTTGCCGGTCTGCAGCATGCCCATGATGCGCTCCTGCGTCTTGCCGGTGCCGAGCAGGTCGACAAAGGCCTTGCGCTCCAGCGCCAGCAGCCAGTCCTCGCTCACCAGCGAGCCAGCCTCGACGTCGCCGCCACACACCGCTTCGGCGATGCGGCTGGCGATCAGGAAGTCGTGCGCCGAGATAAACCCGCCGTCGCGCATATTGACCAGCGATGCCTTGATGGTGGCAATGCCCGAGCGGCCCGCCACCGGCACCAGCGTCGGCAGCGGCGCGCGGTAGCCGGCATTGGCCAGCGCGCGCACTTCGTTCTGCGCCACGTACAGCAATTCATGCACGTTGAAGACGATCCTGTCGGACAGCTGCAGGTAGCCCATCTGGCGCGCTTCCAGCGCCGAGGCCGAGACCTTGGCCATGGCCGCGCTCTGGAAGCGGCTGGTCACGAATTGCAGGTAGTTGGTGCTGCCCGCGGCCTGCGCCGCGCGCGCGGCTGCCAGCGCGGCTTCCTTCAGGCCGCCGCCGGCCGGCACCAGGCCCACGCCCACTTCCACCAGGCCGATATACGTTTCCAGCGCGGCCACGCGTGCGGCCGAATGCAGCATCAGCTCGCAGCCGCCGCCCAGCGCAATGCCCGACGCCGCGGACACCACCGGCACCGAGGCGTACTTCACGCGCATCATGCCGTCCTGGAACTTCTTCACGAACGGCTCGATGCCCTTGGCGCCGCCCATCATGAAGGCGGGCATGGCCGCTTCCAGGTTGGCGCCGGCGGAGAACGGGCCACCCGGCGCGCCCAGTTGCAGCGAGGTCGGCTGCCACACCACCAGGCCCTTGTAGCCGGCTTCGGCCAGGTCGATGGCGCGCGTCAGGCCGTCAATCACATCCGGCCCGATGGTATTCATCTTGCTCTTGAACGAAACCACCAGCACGTCGTCCTGGCCTTCGCTCACCCAGATACGCACGGCGTCGTTCTCTTCGACGGTGCGGCCGG
The DNA here is from genome assembly GCF_055385985.1 of Cupriavidus sp. LA-1. NCBI lineage: Bacteria > Pseudomonadati > Pseudomonadota > Betaproteobacteria > Burkholderiales > Burkholderiaceae > Cupriavidus > Cupriavidus sp. LA-1. Next base: position 3,366,959 of record NZ_AP031387.1, read on the forward strand.
CCGTGCGCGGATCGGCCGCGGCGGTGCCCTTGATCGCGGCGCGGAATGCCTGGCGCTGATACACCGGCAGCGAGCTGCGTGCGACGAACGACTGCGTCGCCGGCGACCACGAGCCCGCAGCAGCGTGCACGCCCTGGTTCTCGGCCACGGGGCCGGCGAATACCCAGGCTGGCATCGGCGCGCTGGAGAGCGCCTTGCCGGCGTCAACGTCTTCCTTCACCCACTCGGCCACCTGCTTCCAGCCGGCCGACTGCCAGTCTTCGAACGGACCCGAGTTCCAGCCGAAGCCCCAGCGAATCGCCAGGTCGATATCGGCGGCGGAACCGGCGATCTGCTCCAGGTACACGGCGATGTAGTGGAACACGTCGCGGAACACTGCCCACAGGAACTGCGCCTGCGGGTTGGTCGATTCGCGCAGCAGCCTGATGCGCTCGGCCGGCTCCTTCTTCAGCATGCGCACGACGATCTCGTCGGCCTTCTTGCCGGCATCGACATACTGGCCGGTCCTGGCGTCGAGCACCTTGATGGCCTTGCCTTCCTTCTTGTAGAAGCCGGCGCCGGTCTTCTGGCCCAGCGCGCCCGCATCAACCAGGCCCTTGAGCACGGCCGGGGTCTTGTACACCGGCGCGAACGGGTCGTCGTGCAGGGTGTCCTGCATGGTCTTGATCACGTGCGCCATGGTGTCCAGGCCGACCACGTCCGCGGTGCGGAAGGTGGCGGACTTGGCGCGGCCGAGCTTGGAACCGGTCAGGTCGTCGACCACGTCGAACGGAATGCCGAACTTCTCGGCCTCGGCAAACACGGCCAGGATCGAGAAGATGCCGACGCGGTTGGCGATAAAGTTGGGCGTGTCCTTGGCGCGCACCACGCCCTTGCCGAGCGTGGTGGTCAGGAAGGCTTCGAGCTGGTCGAGGATCTGCGGTTGCGTGGTCGCGGTCGGGATCAGCTCGACCAGGTGCATGTAGCGCGGCGGGTTGAAGAAGTGCACGCCGCAGAAGCGCGACTTCAGGTCCGCATCAAACCCGTCGGACAGCGCGGTGATCGACAGGCCTGAAGTATTGGTCGCGAAGATCGCATGCGCGGCCAGGTGCGGCGCGACCTTCTTGTACAGGTCGTGCTTCCAGTCCATGCGCTCGGCGATCGCCTCGATCACCAGGTCGCACTCCTTCAGCAGCGCGATATCGTCTTCGTAGTTGGCCGCATGGATCAGGCCGGCCTCGTCCTTGATGCCCAGCGGCGCTGGCGACAGCTTCTTCAGGTTCTCGATGGCACGCAGTGCGATGCCGTTCTTGGGGCCTTCCTTGGCGGGAAGGTCGAACAGCACCACGGGCACGCGCGCATTGATCAGGTGCGCGGCAATCTGCGCCCCCATGACGCCGGCACCCAGCACGGCGACTTTCTTGACGATGAAATTGGACATGCTCGCTCCTGGATTAGTGAGCGTTGGACAGATGCGAAGCCGTCGTTCCCGGCCGGGAACGACGGGTGGAGTCGACTCAGAACAGGTCTGCGTCCAGCGCCATCAGCGTGGCCGAACCGGCGCGCGCCTTGCGGATCTCAGCGGCGGTTTCCGGCAGCAGCCTGGCAAAGTAGAAGCGCGCCGTCGCCAGCTTGGCGGTGTAGAACTTGTCGCCGCTGCCTTCCTTCTGCAGTGCGATCCTGGCCATGCGGGCCCAGAAGTACGAGAACACCAGGTGGCCCACCACGCGCAGGTAAGGCACGGCGGCGGCGCCCACTTCATCGGCATTGCCCATCGCCTTCATGCCGATTTCCATGGTCAGCTTCTGCACCTTGTCGCCCATGTCGGCCAGCGGGTTGATGAACTCCTGCATGGCTTCATTGGTGCCTTCGGCTTCGACGAACTCCTGCACGATCTTGCCGAAGGCCTTCATTTTGGCGCCCATATCGCCCAGGATCTTGCGGCCCAGCAGGTCCAGCGCCTGGATGGTGTTGGTGCCTTCGTAGATCATGTTGATGCGGGCATCGCGCACGTACTGTTCCATGCCCCACTCGGCGATGTAGCCGTGGCCGCCGAATACCTGCATGCCCTCGTTGGTGGAGGTGAACGCGTTGTCGGTCAGGAAGGCCTTGATCACCGGCGTGAGCAATGCGACCAGGTCACCGGCTTCCTTGCGTACCGCTTCGTCCGGGTGCGACAGCTCGCGGTCGATCTGCAGCGCGGTCCAGTAGCTGAAGGCGCGGCCGCCTTCGGCATAGGCCTTCTGCGTCAGCAGCATGCGGCGCACATCCGGGTGCACGATGATCGGGTCGGCGGGCTTGTCCGGTGCCTTCGGGCCGGTCAGCGAACGCATCTGCAGGCGGTCCTTGGCGTAGGCCAGCGAGTTCTGGTACGCCACTTCGGTCAGGCCCAGGCCCTGCGCGCCCACGCCGAGGCGGGCAGCGTTCATCATCACGAACATGGCGTTCAGGCCCTTGTTCGGCTCGCCCACCATCCAGCCGCGCGCGCCGTCCAGGTTCATCACGCAGGTGGCGTTGCCGTGGATGCCCATCTTGTGCTCGATCGAGCCGCACTTGATGCCGTTGCGCTCGCCCGGGTTGCCACTGGCATCCGGAATGAACTTGGGTACCACGAACAGCGAGATGCCCTTGGTGCCGCCCGGCGCGTCCGGCAGGCGTGCCAGCACCAGGTGGATGATGTTCTCGGCCATGTCGTGCTCGCCGGCCGAGATAAAGATCTTGGTGCCCGAAATCAGGTAGGAACCGTCAGCCTGCGGCTCTGCCTTGGAACGCAGGATGCCGAGATCGGTGCCGCAATGCGGCTCGGTCAGGCACATGGTGCCGGTCCAGACGCCGGAAACCAGCTTGGGCAGGTAGGTCTGCTGCAGCTCGGGCGTGCCGTGCGCGTGCAGTGCCTCGTAGGCACCGTGCGACAGGCCGGGGTACATGGTCCAGGCCTGGCCGGCCGAATTCAGCATCTCATAGACCACATTGTTGATCACGATCGGCAGGCCCTGGCCGCCGAATTCGGGATCGCAGGCCAGCGCCGGCCAGCCGGCTTCGACAAACTGCTGGTAGGCCTCCCTGAAGCCGGCAGGCGCCTTCACCACGCCGTCGCCGACGTAGGTGCAGCCTTCGCGGTCGCCCACCTGGTTGAGCGGGAACACCACATCCGAGCAGAACTTGCCGGCTTCCTCGATGACCTGGTTGATGGTGTCCGCGTCGATGTCCGCGTGCGGCGGCATCGCCTTGAGTTCGGCTTCGGCGCCGAGCAATTCATGGAGCACGAACTGCATGTCGCGCAACGGTGCGGTGTACTGGCCCATCTGAGACTCCTTGGAGTTATACGATGCCGCCACGCCGCCCGTCCCGCTTGCGCGCGACGGCCCGACCGGGGCGACCTCAGGTACGGTAAGACTGAATCAGTTTGTTGAGCGCGACCATGGCAAGCTCGGCACTGTCAGGCAGGCGCAGGAAACGGGCGTCATGATGCAAGCCTAGTTCAAGGCTGTACATCTCGAACAGCATCAGGCGCGGATCGCAATCCGCGCGCAGGTGCCCCTCTTCCTTGGCCTGGTTGATGGCGCGATTCAGCGCTGCCCGCCAGATCGTGACGCTCTTGACCAGCTCGTCACGCACCAGGCTGCCGGTGCGGTCGTCGTACTCCACGGCACCGCTGATGTAGATGCATCCCGTCGTCACTTCCTGGATGCGCTTTTCCATCCAGCGCCGCACCATCGACCACAGCCGGGGCAGGCCGCGCGGCTCCTGCAGCGAGGGATAGAACACCTCCTGCTCGAACCGGCGGTGATACTCCCGCACCACCTCTACCTGCAGGTCCTCGCGCGAACCGAAATGCGCGAACACGCCGCTCTTGCTCATCTGCATGCGTTCCGCGAGCAGCCCGATGGTCAGACCTTCGAGCCCGTCGCGGGACGACAATTCCAGTGCGGCATCCAGAATCGCCACGCGCGTCATCTCGCCCTTGCGCATTGGCGCGGGGGAGGCGGCGGCGGATTCGAGACGGGCTGACTGGTGTCGCATGTTTTTTCTCCGTTCTGCGGGGCCCTGCTGCGGCCCCGCGTATGACCCTGACGTTGCATTCAGTGCTTGCGGCCGACCGGCGGAATTGCCGGTGCATACCGCGAATGCACGCAGTCTAAGCCAAAAAAGAACGGTCGTTCAGATTATTCTGGCCCAGCAGTCGACCATCAAGCTTTTAATTAGACCGCTGTTTCTAAACGGACTGCAATGCAGCATGTCCGTCATGGCTTGCGCGGCAACCGGTTGCGGCCCGTTTGCTGCCGCATGGCAACAAACGCACACCGTGCGTGGCGGGCTCAGTAGCGCCCGGTCACGCCGGCAACGATCACGCCCAGGCGCAGCAGCATATAGGCGGCCCAGTTGGCGAGCCGGTGCAGCGGCGAGCGGCGTGCGTGCATGTCCGGCAGCACGCGCGCGCTGCGGTGCGCAATGGCTTGTTCCAGCGCGGTACGCAGTTCAGCGGCGAAGGCTGCATCATAAACGGCGACGTTGGCCTCGCGCGCGAGCAGCAGGCTGAAGGGGTCCATATTGCTCGACCCGACCGTGGCCCAGGCTTCGTCCACCACGCCGACCTTGGCGTGCAGGAAGCTCTCGGCGTACTCGTAGATCTCGACCCCGGCTTCGAGCAGCGACGCATACAGCGCGTGGGTGGCGTAGTGCTGCAAGCGGTATTCGACCATCCCCTGCAGCAGCAGGCGCACGCGCACGCCGCGCGCGCGGCAGGCCAGCAGCGCGCGCCGCATCTTGTGCCCCGGCAGGAAGTAGGCGTTGGCGAGAATGACGTCGTGGCGCGCGGCGCCGAGCGCGCGCAGGTATTCGCGCTCGATGGTGCGGCGGTTGCGCAGGTTGTCGCGCAGCAGCAACGCGGCGCGCACCCCGCCGGTCGCTTCCGGGCGCGGCGGCAGGTCGGTGACCAGCGGGTAGTCGGCCACCGCGGCGGCGCGCTCGCTGCCACGCGCCTCGCGCAGCGACAGCCGCCACCAGAGCCGCTCCGAAGACAGCGTGATGCGGTCCACCAGCGGGCCGCTGACCTGTACCGCGAAGTCGTAGCGCGGCCCCAGGTTGGCGCCTTCGAATGGGCCGTGGTTGTGGTCGTCGATGATATTGATGCCGCCGACAAAGGCCACGTGCTGGTCGATCACCGCCAGCTTGCGGTGCAGCCGGCGCAGGTGGCGCCGCGCCAGCCGGAAGCCGCGCAGCGCGCGGTAGACGCGCAGCTGTACGCCGCCGGCACGCAGGCGCTCGGCCAGCTCCGCGGGCATGTCGCCGGCGCCGAAGCCATCCACCGTGACGCGTACCGTCACGCCGCGCGCGGCGGCGCGGACCAGTGCGTCGGCAACCGCGCGGCCGACGTCGTCGTCGGCATAGATGTAGGTTTCCAGCATGACCTGGAACGCGGCCTGGTCGATGGCGGCGATCAGCGCAGGGAAGAAATCCTGGCCGCCATGGAGCAGCCGCACGGCGTTGCCGTGGATGGGCTTGCCGCGGCGCCAGGCCCAGCGCAGCATGTGGTGGCGCGATGCCTGCTCGCCGGCCGCGGCCGGGTCGTGCGCGGGGGCTTCGGCGTGCGCGTCATGGGCGGAGTGGGATATCCGTGACATGCCGTGATTATCGGACAGTTTGCCGCGCCCAAGGCGCCGCCTGCACATTGGCGCGCGGAACTCTGCTATCGTCGATGCCGATGCTTGCCCGCAGGCGGCCAGCCCCGGGCAGACCACTCCTGACGCCCACTCGGAAACCATTGTGAAGGTATTCGGCATTACCGGTTCTTCCGGCAGCGGCAAGACCACGCTGCTGGACCAGCTCATCCCCTGCTTTGTCGGCGCCGGCCTGCGCGTGTCCGGCGTCAAGCACACCCACCACGGCTTTGATCCCGACACGCCTGGCAAGGATTCCTGGCGCATGCGCGAGGCCGGCTGCGCCAATGTCGTGCTGGTCGGCGCGCGCCACCTGACGCTGATGCGCCACTACCCGGAAGCCGTGCCCTCGCCCGAACTGGACGATGCGCTCGCGGTGCTGCCGCCCGACACCGACCTGGTGCTGGTGGAGGGGTACAAGCGCAGTGATTTTCCCAAGCTGGAGGTCTATCGCCCGGCGCTGGGGCGCGCGCCGCTGTGGGACGAGGTGCCGGGCGTGGTGGCGGTGGCGAGCGATGATCCCGCCGCCGTGGCCGCCATGACCGCGCTGCCGGTGCTGGACCTGAACGATCCGCAGGCGGTGTTCGCCTTTATCCGCGACTTCCCCAAGCGCGACTACCCCGGCCGCGCGGGCTGAACTCAGGCCGCCTTGTCCGCGGGGGCGGGAGGCTCCAACGCTTCGCCCGGCGGATGCTCCAGTTCCGCCACCAGCGGCACATGGTCCGAGCGCTGCGCCCAGTCGCGGCCGGTCAGCGCGTGGGCGCGCTCGATCTCGTACCCGCGCACATAGATGCGGTCGAGCTGCCACCACGGCATATGGCTCGGGAAGGTATGCAGCCGCGACCCGCGCGCGTGCGAGGCCTCGACCGCGCCCAGCGTATTGCAGATCTGCGCGTCCAGCCGGTGGTTCCAGTCGTTGAAGTCGCCGGCGATCACCAGCGGCACGCCCGCCGGCACCACGGTGCGCACGCGCTCCACCAGCGCGTCGGCCTGGCGCGCGCGGCTGCGCGCGAACAGGCCGAAATGCACGCAGATCAGGTGAGTTTCCACACCGTGCACATCCGCCACCGCATGCAACAGCCCGCGCTGTTCGAAACGGTGGTCGGAAATATCCAGATTCTCGGACATCAGGATCGGGTGGCGCGACAGGATCGCGTTGCCGTGATGGCCGTAGTCATAGACCGCGTTGCGGCCGTAGACCGAGTGCGGATAGGCGTCGGTGGCCAGGTAGTTGAGCTGGGTGTGCTCCGGATCGAACAGCGCCGCGGCCACCAGCCGGTCGTTGCGGTCCTGCACTTCCTGCAGGAAGACGATGTCGGCATCCATCGCATGCAGGCCGGCACGCACGTTCTGGATGCGCGGGCGCCGCGAGATGCCGGTCACTCCCTTGTGGATGTTGTAGGTGACCACGCGCAGCTTCATGGCTGCGCTCCGCAGGCAGCCTGCCGCGCATCGGCCCCCGCCGCGCGCCAGGCCAGCTGGCGGATGGCTTCGGCATTGCTGCTGGAGAAGCACTGCTGCGCCGCCTGCTGCCACGGCAGCCATTTGTATTGCAGGTGCTCGCGTGGCGCCAGCGCCACCGGCAGAGCCTCGGACACACACAGGCCGAACCAGTGTTCGGTATTGCGCGTGACGCCTTCGGCGTAGCGATGGCGCCACTGTGGGTAGATTTCGTACTGGATGGTATGGCCCCAGTCGGTCAGCTGGTGCTCGCCGGCGACGATGCCGGTTTCCTCCGCCACTTCGCGCGCGGCGGTCAGGGCCAGGGGTTCGTCCAGGGTGTCGAGGCTGCCGGTCACGGACTGCCAGAAGCCCGGGCGATCGGCGCGTTCCAGCAGCAAGACTTGAAGATCTGGCGTGTAAATCACCACCAGCACGGATTCCGGGATCTTGTAGGACATGGGTCTGGGCGAAAGGACAAACCCAAGGATAGCGCAGCCGCGCCCGCTTGCCACGCGAAAGCGCGACGGCCCTGCCCTCAGGCGGCGTTGCGCGCGCTATGCGCGGTATGAGGTGCCAGATACGGCTCGGCGGTCCCGTGGCGCTGCCAGGTGTCGAACACTTGTGGCGTGTCGCCATGGCCCCAGGCAGCGCGCAGCTGGTCCATCAGCGGTGCCAGGGCCTGGCGGTAGCGCCTGGACGCGCCATGGGCGTGCGCGGCCAGGGCTTCGGCGCGTTGCCGGACCTCGCCCTGCAACTGCGTGCGCTCCAGCGCGATTTCCTTCTCGCGCTGGCCCAGCGTGTTGAACTTCTGGATCAGGAAGCGCTGGTAATCGCCGCCATCCATGCCCTGCGCGGCCTGCGCGTTGACCTGCTCGAAGCGCAGCACGATGCTGCCGGTTTCCTGCTCGATATGCGCGACTTCCGCATCCAGCGCCTGCAGCGCCTCCTGCACGCGCTGGGCATCGCGGCGCAGTGCCTGCACCTGCGCGGCCTCGTCCTCGAACGCGCGCTGCGCATCCAGGTAGGCCTGCACCACCGGCTGCGGCGCCACCACCAGCAGCGGGTCGGCGCCATCGGCACGCTGGCCGGCCAGCAGTGCGTCGTCGGGCAGGCGCAGGTTGCCGAGCTCGTCCAGCCAGCGTCCGCGCGTCATTACCACCCCGACGGTATCCAGCGCCAGCCGGCGCAGCGCCTCGGCACGCTGCATCTCCACCGGCTCGGCGGTGGCGGCGGGGGCGGCCGACTGCACCGCGTGGGCAATGTCGGGCACGCAGGCCGCCACGGTGGTGGCCACGGATTCAGACATGGCCTGCGCCGAACGGCGCACGGCGCGGCGCAGCTCGAAGCGCGCCAGCAGCATCATCAGCAACCCGGCCGCCAGCCAGGTCAGGATAGTTTGGTCATGGGCCAGCAGGAACTGGCGGATCAGGTCGATATCCAGGGTCACGAATTTCTCCCGAGTGCCGGAAGCCTTCGCTGCGAGGCCCCTCGGCAAATTACGTGTCAAAGAAAGCAGACCCGCCGCGCGTCGCCTTCGTTCCGACCGGTAACAAATCGAAACCAATGCGCCGCCCTCACCGCAGTGCTGGCAACCCGACATTGCGCACAATGCAAAAAAGCCGCGCAATTGCGCGGCTTCCTTGCGGGCTTCAGCTGACTGGCGCAGCTCAGGCCGTCGGCTTGGGCTCGGTGGCGCGCAGGCGGATATGCAGCTCGCGCAGCTGCTTCTCGTCGACCGAGCTCGGGGCCTGGGTCAGCAGGTCCTGGGCGCGCTGGGTCTTCGGGAAGGCGATCACGTCGCGGATCGAGTCGGCGCCGGCCATCATCGTGACGATGCGGTCCAGGCCGAAGGCCAGGCCGCCGTGCGGGGGCGCGCCGTACTGCAGCGCGTCCAGCAGGTAGCCGAACTTGGCGCGGGCTTCCTCGTCGTTGATGTTGAGCGCGCGGAACACCTTGCTCTGGATGTCCGAGCGGAAGATCCGCACCGAGCCGCCGCCCATTTCCCAGCCGTTCAGCACCATGTCGTAGGCCTTGGCCAGGCACTTGCCCGGATCGGTCTCGAGGTATTCCAGGTGCTCGTCCTTGGGGCTGGTGAACGGGTGGTGCATGGCCACCCAGCGCGCGTCGTCCTCGTCGTACTCGAACATCGGGAAGTCGACCACCCACAGCGGTTTCCAGGTGTCCTCGAACAGGCCGTTGGCCTTGCCGAAGTCCGAATGGCCAACCTTCAGGCGCAGCGCGCCGATCGAGTCGTTGACCACCTTGGCCTTGTCGGCGCCGAAGAAAATGATGTCGCCGTCCTGGGCGCCGGTGCGCTTCAGGATCTCGGCAATGGCGGCGTCGTGCAGGTTCTTGACGATCGGCGATTGCAGGCCGTCGCGGCCCTTGGCCACTTCGTTGACCTTGATCCAGGCCAGGCCCTTGGCGCCGTAGATGCCGACGAACTGGGTGTAGGCGTCGATCTCGCCGCGCGAGATCGCACCGCCGCCCGGCACGCGCAGGCCGACCACGCGGCCGTTGTCGCTGTTGGCGGGACCCGAGAACACCTTGAAGTCGACGTCCTTCATCACCTCGGTCAGCTCGGTGAATTCCAGCTTGACGCGCAGGTCAGGCTTGTCCGAGCCGAAGCGGGCCATGGCTTCGCGGAACTCCATCACCGGGAATTTCGCGTCCAGGTCGACGTCGATGGCGTTCTTGAACACCGTGCGCATCATGTCCTCGAACAGGTCGCGGATCTCCTGCTCGGTCAGGAACGAGGTCTCGCAGTCGATCTGCGTGAATTCGGGCTGGCGGTCGGCGCGCAGGTCTTCGTCGCGGAAGCACTTGGTGATCTGGTAGTAGCGGTCGAAGCCCGACACCATCAGCATCTGCTTGAAGATCTGCGGCGATTGCGGCAGCGCGAAGAAGTGGCCCGGGTTCACCCGCGACGGCACCAGGTAGTCGCGCGCGCCTTCGGGCGTGCTCTTGCCCAGCATCGGGGTCTCGATGTCGATAAAGCCCTGCGCATCCAGGAACTTGCGCACTTCCATCGCCACCTTGTAGCGCAGGCGCAGGTTGTACTGCATCTGCGGGCGACGCAGGTCCAGCACGCGGTGCGTCAGGCGCGTGGTTTCCGACAGGTTGTCGTCGTCGAGCTGGAACGGGGGCGTGACCGACGGGTTCAGAACGGTCAGCTCGTGGCACAGCACCTCGATCTTGCCCGAGGTCAGGTTGGCGTTCTCGGTGCCGGCCGGGCGCGCACGCACCTTGCCGGTGATGCGGATGCAGAACTCGTTGCGGATATCTTCCGCGACCTTGAACATCTCGGGGCGATCCGGATCGCACACCACCTGCACCAGGCCTTCGCGGTCGCGCAGGTCGATGAAGATCACGCCGCCATGGTCGCGGCGGCGCTGGACCCAGCCGGTCAGGGCCACTTCCTGGCCCGAGAATTGTTCGGTCACCAGACCGCAGTAGTGAGTACGCATGGAGGACATAAGGAGATTCCCGGTAAAACGCGGCCGCCCGATCGCATCGGGCGGCCCGTGATCAGATTGGATGCTCAAGGATCGGTCGTTTCGACCGCTTCCTCGTTGCTGGCCCTGCCGGCCGGATTGGCGGGGACCGCCGGCCGGGGGGCGCTGCCGTTCTTGCGCGGCAATTCCGCCGGTGCCACGACGCCCATCGAGACGATGTACTTGAGCGCGGCGTCGACGGTCATGTCGAGTTCAATGGTGTCGGCCTTGGGCATCATCAGGAAGAAGCCCGAGGTCGGATTCGGCGTCGTCGGCACGTAGACGCTGACGTATTCGCCCTGCAGGTGGTTCTGCACGTCGCCGCCGGGGCGCCCGGTCAGGAACGCGATGGTCCACGAGCCCTCGCGCGGGTACTGCACCAGCAGCGCCTTGCGGAAGGCATTGCCCGAGGACGACAGCAGCGTGTCCGAGACCTGCTTGACGCTGGTGTAGATCGGGCCCACCACCGGGATATGGCCCAGCAGCGCTTCCCACCAGCGCACCAGGCGCTGGCCGATGAAGTTGTGCGCCAGCAGGCCGACCAGCAGGATGAACAGCAGCGTCAGGATCGCGCCCAGGCCGGTCACGCGCTTGCCGAACATCAGCCGGTCCGGGCGCCAGGCCTCGGGCAGCAGCGCCAGGCTCTGGTCCATCGTGCCGATGACCAGGCTGAGCACCCACAGCGTGATGCCCAGCGGCACCAGCACCAGCAGCCCGGTCAGGAACCAGGTTTTCAGGGCGGAAGTCTTCTTGGCGACCACGGGACGGGTCCGGCTCAATGGCAGGCGCAGGCGCTGCCGCAGCCGCCGGCGGCCGGCGCCGCCGAAGCGGTGCTGCCCGACGACTCGGCCGCCGCCGGGGCGCTGGCTGCTGCCGCGGCCGCGCCGCCAGTGGCGCCGGTGGCCGCAGGCGCGCTGGCGGCGCCGCTGCCGCCGCGGAAATCGGTCACGTACCAGCCCGAGCCCTTGAGCTGGAAGCCAGCAGCGGTCAGCTGCTTCTTGAACGCGCCGGCGGTGCCGCACGACGGGCAGTCCGTCAGCGGGGCATCGCTCATTTTCTGCAGCACATCGCGCCCGTGGCCGCAGGCGTCGCAACGGTAGGCATAGATCGGCATGGTGTTATTTCGCGAGAAAACTTCGGAATCGGTACAAAGGCGGACATCGCCGGGGGCCATGGCGGCCGCGGGAAAATCCCGCGCGACGATGCAAAGCCTTGAATTATAAACCGTTCCGGTGCTGCCTGATTGCCGGAAATGAGGGGGTTGCGGTGCCCCCTGCGTCAGGCGATATGGACTTCCTTGACCGGCGCGTGATCTGCAATCCACTGCGGCAGCAGCGAACCGACCATCATGCCGCTGATCGAGAACAGCAGGCCCACCATCTGCGGCGGCACCACGGCATCGGCAAAGGCGACCTCGCAGGTCAGCCAGGAGGACAGGCCCAGCAGGATCGCCGCCAGCCCGCCCTGGCGGGTGGCGTGCTTCCAGAACATGCCGAAGGCCAGCGGCACGAACGACGACACCAGCGTGACCTTGTAGGCATTTTCGACCATATGGAAGATCGACAGGTGCGAGTTCAGCGCGAACAGCGTCACAACCGCCGTGAACACCAGCACTACGGTCTGCATCACGCGCAGGAACTGCCGGTCGTCCAGGTGGCGGAAATACGGCCGCAGGATGTTCTCGGCGAAGGTCACCGACGGCGCCAGCAGCGTGGCCGAGGCGCAGCTCTTGATGGCCGACAGCAGCGCGCCGAAGAACATCACCTGCGCGAACATCGGCGCGTGCTGCAGGATCAGCTGCGGCAGGATCAGCTGCGAATCGGCGTTGATGTACTTGTTGACCATGTCCGGGTCGATCAGGGTCGCCGAGTACGCCAGGAACATCGGGATAAAGGCAAAGCAGAAGTACAGCACGCCACCCAGCACCGAAGCCCGCCCGGCGATCAGCTCGGTGCGCGACGATGTCACCCGCTGGAACACGTCCTGCTGCGGAATCGAGCCCAGCATCATGGTGAACAGCGCGGCCGCAAACCCGACGATCTGGATCAGGTCCAGCGAGGGCAGGAACTCGAACTTGCCCGCCGCCGCCGCGTGCGACACCACCGCCGCCACGCCGCCGGCCTGGCCGCTGACCTCGTAGCCGATATAGAGCATGCCGACCACGATGATGATCATCTGGATGAAGTCGGTCACCGCCACCGACCACATGCCGCCGAACAGCGTGTAGACCAGCACGCTGGCGGCGCCGATCATCATGCCAGCCTCCTGCGACAGCGCGCCGTCCGAGACGGTATAGAACACCAGCCCGAGCGCCTTGATCTGCGCCGCTACCCAGCCCAGGTAGGACACCACGATGCACAGCGTGGTCAGCACCTCGGCCAGCCTGCCATAGCGGTTGTGGTAGTAGTCGCCGATCGTCAGCAGGTTCATCCGGTACAGCGGCCGGGCGAAGAACAGGCCCACCAGGATCAGGCACATCGACGAGCCGAAGGGATCGGAAACGACGCCCGACAGGCCTTCCTTCAGGAAGACGGCGGGAATGCCCAGCACGGTCTCCGAGCCAAACCAGGTGGCGAAGACCGTGGCGGTGACGATGTGGAACGGCAGGCTGCGCCCGGCGACGGCGAAATCGGTGGTGTTGCGTACGCGCAGCGCCGCCCACAGGCCGATACCGACCGAGATTACCCAGTAGATGATGACGAACCAGATCAGCATGCCGCTGCCCTATGCAGAAAGTGCCCTTGTGGCGAGAAACCGAATGCCGGGCGGCGCCTGCCAGTCCAATAGCGCATCCTTGCGTTGCGCCTGCCCGGAGTCCAATTCATCGGTCGGGGCCGCATGGGTGGCCTGGGAGCGGGTCCCGGCCTGCGGTCGTAGCCGAATCAAAACGCGGATTATAGCGAGGGAGGCAAGCGTGGGTTGAAAAAATTCCTGTGGGGGGAAGGGGTGTTGTTGGGAAGTGATTGGGGGTGTCGTTCCTGGCGGGCGTGGGCTGTTTCGCCGGCGTAGCCGGCGAGTCACTTTCTGTCGTTCGGACAGAAAGTGACTCGCCCAGCAGGGCGGAACAGCGCTGTCGACCTATGACAACACTGAATCCGCCCGACATACCCAAGCCAGCGAGCAGGAGGCCCGCCAGGAGCCCCAACCCACCCGCATAGCGCCAACCCAATCATCCCCTCCGCCGCCAGACCTGCCATCGCTCCTGCCCCTGAAACACCGGCAGCGGCGCGGTCGAGGGCCGGTCCTCGAGGCGGTCGAAGGCCGGCGCCAGCAGCGCGTCCAGCTCGGTTGCGGGCATGGCAAACGGCGGTCCGCCGCGCATGTCGCCCGGATAGAAATAGCCGGCCAGCAGGCCGCCGGGCGGGAGCAGCGCCGCGACCCGCTCGGCGTACGATTCGCGCAGCGCCGGGGGCAAGGCGCAGAGGAAGGCGCGCTCGTAGATCAGTTCGCAGCGCGGCTGCGGCGCAAACGCGAAAAAGTCCGCCTCGCGGACCACCGCGCCGGCGGCCCCAAGCTCGCGCCTGGCGGAAGCCACCGCCTGCGGCGAGAAGTCGATGGCGGTCACCGGCCAGCCGCGCTCATGCAGCCAGGCCGCCTCCCAGCCGTTGCCGCAACCGGGAATCAGCGTCGGGCATGGCGCCATGGCGGCGATGAATGCCTGGAACTCAGTGGGCACGCCGTGCATGTCCCAGGGCGTGAAACCCTGTTCGAAACGCTCGTCCCAGAACGCCGGATCGGCCGCATTGCGGGTGGCGAAGGTCGGCGCGGGCTTGGCGGTGTCGCTCATGGTTACCTCTGATGGATCAGTCCCGGGCAGGCTACCAGTAGCCGGCCCACCCCAGCACATGGGTCAGCACGATGCCGGCGACAAAGCCGCCAACCAGCAGCACCGCGGTGCCGAGCAGCCGGTTGGTGCGGCGCTGCTCCAGCACCAGCATTGCCAGCAGCTTGTCCTGCTCGCCGTTGCTGGTGAGCGCGCGCCGCTCCAGGAACTGGTGCGCCAGGCGCGGGAAGTCGGGCAGCATCTTGGCCCACAGCGGCGCTTCCACCTTGACCCGCTCCCAGGCGCCCTTCCAGCCTACCTGCTCGTGCATCCAGCGTTCCAGGAACGGCTTGGCGGTCTTCCACAGGTCCAGGTCGGGGTCGAGCTGGCGGCCCAGGCCTTCGATATTGAGCAAGGTCTTCTGCAGCAGCACCAGCTGCGGCTGGATCTCGACATTGAAGCGGCGCGAGGTCTGGAACAGCCGCATCAGCACCATGCCCAGCGAGATTTCCTTGAGCGGCTTGTCGAAGTACGGCTCGCAGCAGGCGCGCACCGCGCTTTCCAGCTCTTCGACGCGGGTGTCGGGCGGGACCCAGCCGGATTCCACGTGCAGCAGCGCCACGCGGTGGTAGTCGCGCCGGAAGAAAGCGATGAAGTTCTGCGCCAGGTAGTTCTTGTCGAACTCGGACAGCGCGCCGACGATACCGAAGTCCAGCGCGATATAGCGGCCGAAGGTCTCGGGCTGGACCGACACCAGGATATTGCCCGGGTGCATGTCGGCATGGAAAAAGCCGTCGCGGAACACCTGGGTGAAGAAGATCTCGACGCCCTCTTCGGCCAGCTGGTGCATGTCCACCCCGGCGGCCTTGAGCGACTCGGTGCGCGAGATCGGGATGCCGTGCATGCGCTCCATCACGAACACGGTGCTGCTGCACCAGTCCCAGAACACCTCGGGCACCAGCAGCAGATTGGTGTCGGCAAAGTTGCGGCGCAGCTGGCTGGCGTTGGCCGCCTCGATCATCAGGTCGAGCTCGTCGTGCAGGTACTTGTCGAACTCGGCCACCACCTCGCGCGGCTTCAGCCGCTTGCCGTCGGCCCAGAAGCGCTCCAGCCAGGTGGCCATGTCGCGCATCAGCGCGAGGTCGCTGTCGATCACCGGCAGCATGCCGGGGCGCAGCACCTTCACCGCGACCTCGCGGCCGTGGCTGGGGCCGCCCCTGAGGGTGGCGAAATGCACTTGCGCGATCGAGGCGCTGGCCACCGGCTGGTGCTCGAAGGTCTCGAACAGCTGGTCGAGCGGGCGGCCGAGCGCGCGCTCGATGATCTTGACCGCCACCACCGAATCGAACGGCGGCACCTGGTCCTGCAGCTTGGCGAGTTCGTCGGCGATGTCCGCCGGCATCAGGTCGCGCCGGGTCGACAGCACCTGGCCGAACTTGACGAAGATCGGGCCCAGCCGCGTCAGCGCCAGCCGCAGGCGCTCGCCGCGCGGCATGTCGAGCTTGCGCCCGATAGTGATGACGCGCACCAGGAAACGGATCCTGCGGCTGCTGAAGCCCGAGAGCACCAGCTCGTCCAGGCCGTAGTAGAGGATGACGAAGAGGATCTTGCCAAGGCGCAGGAGGCGGGTCATTCGGGAGTCTTCACGGGGCCGGGCAGGCAGTCAGGTTGGCGGTGGAGGAATCTGGGCGCGGGCGCAACCGGCTCAGCGGTGCGGCGACGGCAGTTTGCTAGACAGGCCGGACGCCGGCGGCGAAGCGCCGCGCTCCAGCCGTTCCAGCCGTTTTTCCAGGCGGGCCAGGCTGTCGCGCAGCCGGCCCACGTCGGCGCCGAAGTCGTCCAGCGCGGCATGGCGCACCAGGGTCGGGTGTTCGTCCAGCAGGTAGTCGGTGACGTTGTCCACCAGGGCACGGCCCACGCGCGTGGCCTGCTCATGGACCTGGCGCGCACCGTCGACCACGCGCTGCGCCACGCTGTCGCTGACCGGTCCGCCCAGGATGCCGCGCAGCGCGCGCGACAGGTCCTCGGCGGCGTCCCAGCGCAGGTTGCGCGCCAGCGTCGAGACGGTGTTGGCCAGCTCGGCATCGCCCTCGATGCGCACATGGCGCATGGCGGCGGCCTGGCCGCCTTCGGCCACGTCGGCGGCCACCAGCGGCCACTGCTGTACCGGCACGCGCAGCGTCACCGCGGGCGCCTCGGCCGCCGGCGCCAGTTCCGTGCAGCCGTGTTCGGTCACCTTCAGCGACAGCATGAAGGCGGCGGCATCGAAACGGATCACGCGCCCGGCAAACGGCGCGAGCTGATTGCGGGCCCACGGCTCCTGCTCAAGCAGGTGGTTCAGCGCCGAGACTGCGGGCGTGGCCAGGGCGGAAGGCAGAGTATTCATGACAGCGCGGTTGGCGGCGGACGGCGACACCGCGGGTGGCGGCGTTCCAAACAAAAAGGCCCACGCTTTCACGTGGGCCTCCATTCTAAGCTACTCCCCCCGGCCTATCACCGCCGCGGGGTGCGGCATCAGGACTCTTGCTGGATGCCGGCCAGCAGCCAGCCGCCGGCGCCGCTGGCGGGCTTCGCCAGGTTCCAGACCTCGCTGAACGGCTGGGCCGCCTCGCCGGCGCGCTCGCGGATCATGCCCGAGAAGCGCACGCTGGCCAGATGCTGGGCCGGCGCCGACTCGATCCCGAGCAGCCTGGCTTCCAGCGTGACCACGTCGGTCTTGTTGACCTCGGCGCCGCGCTCGGACAGGTCCATCTTGATCTCGGCGAACATTTCCGGCGTGGTGAATTCGCGGATATCGTCCAGGTTGCCGGCATCCCACGCCGCCTGCAGGCGCACGAAGTGGACCTTGGCGTTGCGCAGGAAGGCTTCGGTGTCGAAGTCGGCCGGCACGCCCCACGGCTGCTGGGCTGCCGCATCGGCGGCCACCGGTGCGGCCGGGGCGGCCGGCATCACCGGGTTCGAAGCCGGGGTTGCCGACGGCGTCGGCTGGCTCAGGCTCGGCTCGACGTTGCGGCCCATGTTGCCGATCGGACCGGTGTTGCCGGCGCCGGCATAGGCCGGCTCCTGGCTGCGCTGGCTGCCGCCACGGAACTTGCGGATCAGCCAGATCGCGGCGAACGCCACCAGCGCGATCAGGACCAGGTTGGACAGGAAGCCCAGTGCCGCCCCGCCCAGGCCGAAGTGCGACAACAGCCAGCCGATACCCAGGCCGGCGGCGATGCCGCCCAGGATCCCGCCCCAGTTGCGCTTGGGCGCTGCCGCGGCGGCCGCGCCGGCGGCGCCAGCCGTGGCCGGGGCTGCCTGGGCAGGCTGGTGGGCCGGTTGCTGGGTCGGCGAAGCGGGCTGCGGCGCCTGCTGGCGCTGCTGCGTGACCGTCGACGACTGCTTGCCAATGCTGCGCGAACCGCCCATGCGCTTGGCATTGGCGTCGAACACCATCCCGAAGGCAATCGCGGCAATCAGCGACCCAACCAGGAATTTTCCACGAAATGACGACATATTCTGCTATCCCCTGTCAGTTTCACCCCATCTTGGGGCGAGGCATGGCGATTTCAAGTCTTGTTAGTACTTACGCCCGACGTGGAGCGCCACCACTCCGGCCGTCAGATTGAAGTATTCGACCTTCTCCAGGCCCACATGTTCCATCAAGCGTACAAGTGAGGCCTGGTCCGGATGCATTCTGATCGATTCCGCAAGATAGCGATAGCTCGGGGCATCCCCAGCCACGCGCTCGCCCAGCCATGGCAGCACCTTGAAAGAATAGACGTCGTAGGCCTTCTCCAGCGGTTTCCAGACCTTGGAGAACTCCAGCACCATGACCTTGCCGCCCGGCTTGACCACCCGGCGCATCTCGGCCAGCGCGGCGTCCTTGTGCGTCATGTTGCGCAGGCCGAAGGCCACCGTCACCAGGTCGAAATAGTTGTCGGGGAACGGGATCCGCTCGGCGTCGCACAGGCACACCGGAGTGACGATGCCCTTGTTCAGCAGCCGGTCGCGGCCCACGCGCAGCATCGACTCGTTGATGTCGGTCAGCCAGACCTCGCCGGTCGGGCCGGCCTGTTTCGCGAACGCCTTGGCCAGGTCGCCGGTGCCGCCGGCGATGTCCAGCACCTTGTGGCCGGGGCGCACGCCGGCCTGGGCGATGGTGAACATCTTCCAGAGCCGGTGCATGCCGCCCGACATCAGGTCGTTCATCACGTCATACTTGCTCGCCACCGAATGGAATACGCCGGCAACCTTGTCGGCCTTTTCCGCTTCGTCGACCTTTTCAAACCCGAAGTGGGTTTCACTCATCTTTCAGACTCCAGGATAATCAGTGCAGCGCGGCTCAGTGATGGCCGCAGCCGTGGCCGCCGGCAGTACCGGCGGCGGGCATCGGGGTGTCGCGGTCGGCACCGGCGGCTTCCAGGCGCTGCAGGTAGTCGTGCCAGAGCGCATCCTGGTTGTCGCCGAGGCGGTACAGCAGGTCCCAGGAATAGATGCCGGTGTCGTGGCCGTCGGTAAAACGGATCAGGATCGCATAGTTGCCGACCGGCTCCACCGCGTTGACGCCCACCTCGCGCTTGCCCGTCTGCAGGACTTCCTGTCCCGGGCCGTGGCCCTGGACTTCAGCGGACGGCGAATACACGCGCAGCAGCTCGAACGGCAGCCGGAAGCTGCGGCCGTTGTCGAAGCCGATCTCCAGCACGCGGGATTGCGTGTGGACGGTCAGCGCGGTGGGATGGGGGGTGTCTTTTTCCAGGCCTGCCATGGTGATCGCGGCCCGGTTAGGGGCGCTCCTGAGGGGGTGATTGCCGCGTGATGGCGCCGATGCGGCACTGCATCACGCCTCGCATACGACCCGATAGCTTACCCCAGGCAAGCCGGCTTGCGCAGCCTGGGCCGCTTCCCCGTCCTGCGGCACGTAGCGCAGGCGCCGGCCGTGGAAGGCCGCCACGGTGCTGCGGTGGGCAATGCTGATGATCGCCGCCCGCGGCAGCGATTCCACCATCAGCCGGTACATGGCGCCTTCGGTGTCCTCGTCCAGTGCGCTGGTGGCCTCGTCCAGGAACAGGTAGTCCGGCTTCTGCAGCAGTGCGCGGGCAAAGGCCAGGCGCTGCTGTTCGCCCGGCGACAGCCGCAGCGACCAGTTGTCGAACACGTCGAGCTGGTCCGCCAGCGCGGCCAGCCGCGCCTGGCGCAGCGCTGCCTGCAGGACTTCCGTGCTGTGCCCGGTGCCCGGATCCGGGTAGGCCAGCGCATCGGCCAGCGTGCCGATCGGCAGGTAGCTGCGCTGCGGCAGGAACAGCATGCGCGCGCCTTCGGGCATGGTCACGGTGCCGCTGCCATACGGCCAGATCCCGGCCAGGGCGCGGAACAGCACGCTCTTGCCGCAGCCCGACGGGCCGCTCACCAGCCAGCGCTCGCCCGGCGCCACCGAGAGCGAGAACGGCGACACCAGCGGCCGCTGGCCCACCGCCGCGCTGCGCGCGGCGCGTACCGGCAGCGCCAGCGCCAGGCCCTCGACGGTGATGCCGCCCTGCGGCTGGCCGGTGTGTGCCACTTCGATATCACGCGTGCCGTGCAGCGACTCGTCCTGGCGCTCGGCCACGCGGATCGCTTCCTGGAAGTCGATCAGGCGGTTGGCCGCCGCCTTCCAGCCCACCAGCGTGGCGTAGCTGTCGACAAACCACGACAGCGCGCCCTGCACCTGGCCAAAGGCGGAGCTGGTCTGCATCAGCCCGCCCAGCGTCATCTTGCCCGCAAAGTAGCGCGGCGCCGCCACCAGGATCGGGAAGATGATGGCGAACTGCGCATAGCCGGAACTGACGAAGGTCAGCCGCCGCGTATAGCGCATCAGCTGGTTCCAGTTGGCGCGGATGCGGTCGAAGCGCGCGCGCAGGCCGGCCTGCTCGGTCGGCTCGCCGCGGTACAGCGCCACCGGCTCGCTGTTCTCGCGCAGGCGCACCAGCGTGAAACGGAAATCCGCCTCGTACTGTTCCTGCTGGAAGTTCAGGCCGATCAGCGGGCGGCCGACCACGTGCGCCACCAGCGAGCCGATCACCGCGTAGCCCGCCGCGAACCACACCATGTAGCCGGGAATGGTCCATTCGGTGCCGCCCAGCGCAAAGCTGATCGGGCCGGACACGGTCCACAGGATGCCGACGAAGGACAGCAGCGTCACCACGGAATTGAGCAGGCCCAGCGACAGCGACAGCGCGCCATCGGTGAACTGGCGCAGGTCATCGGCAATCCGCTGGTCGGGGTTGTCGGTGGCATGGGTCTGCTCGATGCGGTAGTAGGCCTGGTGCCCGAGCCAGTGGCTCATGAAGCGGCCGGTCATCCAGGTACGCCAGCGCATCTGCAGCATCATGGTGTAGTACTGGCGCGAGATCGCCGCGACGATAAAGAATGCGGCAATCCAGGAGAACCGCACCAGCAGCACCTTGAACGAGGCGTAGTCGCGCTGCTCCAGCGCGTTGTAGAACACGCGGTTCCACTCGTTGAGCAGCACGTTGATATAGACGATACCCAGGTTGAGCGCCACCACCAGGGCCAGCAGGCCCAGCCCGGCGACGCGGTCGTTGGATTTCCAGTAAGGCTTGATCAGCGCCCAGGTGGCGCTCATGCGCAGCCGGCTCTGGATCTTGAGGGCTCGGGCCGGGACGGCCGGGCCCGGGACGGTGACGGAAGTCGGAGTGGAGGACATAGCGGCAGCGCTTGGCCCGTCAGCGGATGCCGGCCGGGCTTGTTGTTCTGGATACCGTGGCGGCAGGCCACGGCGGCAACAGCATTCAGACGGTCAGGGGCAGGCGCGGGTTCCGCGCGCCCCTCAGGCGTCGCCCGCTTCGAGCAGCGAAAGCGCCGTACGCAGCGCAGGCAGCCGGCTGGCCAGTTCCCGCACGCGCACGGTGTCTGCCGCGCGCTGCGGCGCGGCCCAGATGGCTTCGGGGAAATGCGTGTCCCAGCGGTAGCGCGGGATGATATGCCAGTGCAGGTGCGGCACCATGTTGCCGAGGGCGGCCAGGTTGACCTTGTCCGGTGTCATCACCTCGCGCACCACCCGCTCCACCTGCGCGACCAGCCGCATCAGCCAGGCCTGGTCGGCCTCGTCCAGGTCGCTGAACTCGGCCACGTGGTCGTTCCAGACGATGCGGCAGAAGCCCGGGAAACGGTCATGCTCGACCAGGATCAGCCGGGCGCGGTCGCCCATCCAGACCAGTTCGCCGCCGTCGGACCGGCAAAGGGGGCAGTCGGGAACTCCGCTCATGAGGTGATTTTATCCATTGATATTTACCGTTCGCGACCAGGCTCGCTGTCGTTTCCGCATAAGCGCAGGCGTTTCAGGAAAGGGCGTCGCGGCGGCATCGCGACCGGACCGCCACCACCGCGCCATGTCCGGCCTGCCGGCTCAGGCACACGGCGGCCTCGCGGTGCCGGCATCTTAGCAAACCTGGACTGATCGACAACAAGACGTCCGCGCCTGCCGCTCGTCGCGCCCAAACCGGCCAGCCGGCGGCATACAGATGAATGCAGGAGGCGCCATATCGCAGATCAATCAGCGTGCCGAAATACAGTCAGGGTTTTCAGGCTTCGCTTATTGTTTCCCGTCTCCGCCGCTGGAATAGTGATTGCTTCCCCGCAACAATCAGATGAGTAGTCATGACCGGCTGTGTGAACCGCAAACAGGCAAGTCGATGGATCGCCGCCCTCAGACTTTGCGCACTCCTGCTCTGGAGCATGAGCCTTGCTTCCCCGGCGGCGGCCGACTGCGGAGTCGCAAGCGGCAATCCCGGCACTGCAACCATCTCGCTACCGGCAACAATCAGTGTACCGCGCAACACGCCGGTGGGAACCGTGCTCTACGACAGCAACTGGACCGTGGCCGGCCCCGTCTCGGTTTCATGCCTGGGCACCTTCCAACTCACGTACGGACTTGCGAGTCCGATGCAGTTGGCGCCTGGCTACGGCAATGTGTACCAATCCACTGTCACCGGCATTGGCATCAAGGCAGGTTGGACCAACGGGATGTCTGGTTCACCCAACTTCGACATCACGCTGATGACATCGCCGCCAACCTCGCAAGCCCTTACCACCCAGGTATGGACCCCATACGGCCCGATGAGCCGCTACCGCGTGCAAATGATCGTCACGGGTCCGGTGATGCCGGGCACCGTGACGCTGCCTGCCCTGCTGGCGCAAGCCAGCTATGGCTCGCTGACCGTCGCCCAACTGATGATCAGCGGCAATACGCGGATCATCGTCCCGGCCTGCACCGTGCAGAACCCTTCCGTGACGGTCAACATGCCGAAGGTCAGCGCCTCTGCCTTCCAGGCCACCGGCTCGACGGCCGGTCAGACCGGATTCAAGCTATTGCTCAGCTGCTCCGGTCCGACTGCCGTCGCCATGACGCTCACCGATGCCACGCAGCCCGGCAACACAGGCAGCAACCTGTCGCTGGCAAGCGGGTCGAGTGCCGGTGGGGTAGCCTACCAAATCCTCTACAACGGCACGCCGATGAGTTTCGGGCCCGGGTCGGCAGTGGCCGGCAACCTCCACCAGTTCACCGTCGGCACGGTGACCGGCGTCAGCAACATGCAAGTCCCGCTGACTGCGCGCTACATCCGTACAGGCACGGTGACGCCGGGCACGGCCAATGCCGCCGCGACGTTTACCATGAGCTATCAATAGCAGCGCAGAATCGCCGTACAACAGCCCCCGCAGCGGCACGCTTTCTCTCGCGCCGGCGCTCGCCTCCGGGACATGCTCGGGAGCCAGTTCTCGCTTAAGCGAGGACTGGCTCCCCTTGCGCTTCAGACCAGCACCCTCTCAATTCCGCCGGCATTGGCCTTCTGGACATACTCGGGAAGCCAGTTCTCACCGAGCAGGTGCTTGGCCATCTCGATCACGATGTAGTCCGCCTGCACCGAAGCATCCTCGTTGTAGCGTGACAGCCCCTGCAGGCACGACGGGCAGCTGGTCAGGATCTTGACGTCGCCGGTGAAGCCGTCGGCGCGCAGCTTGTCGGCGCCCTTCGTCATCTCCTCTTCCTTGCGGAAGCGGACCTGGGTCGAGATATCCGGGCGGGTCACCGCCAGCGTGCCCGACTCGCCGCAGCAGCGCTCGTTCTTCTCGATCTTGCCCAGGCCGGTGTTGCCGCCCATCAGGTCGTTGACCAGCTTGGTCGGGTCCATGGTCTTGATCGGGGTGTGGCAGGGATCGTGGTACATGTAGCGCGTACCCGTCACGCCCTCGAGCTTGACACCCTTTTCCAGCAAGTACTCGTGGATGTCGATGATGCGGCAGCCCGGGAAGATCTTGTCGAATTCATACCCGGCGAGCTGGTCGTAGCAGGTGCCGCAGCTGACCACCACGGTCTTGATGTCGAGGTAGTTCAGCGTGTTGGCCACGCGGTGGAACAGCACGCGGTTGTCGGTGACGATCTTCTCGGCCTTGTCGTACTGGCCATTGCCGCGCTGCGGATAGCCGCAACACAGGTAGCCCGGCGGCAGCACGGTCTGCACGCCGACGTGCCACAGCATCGCCTGCGTGGCCAGCCCGACCTGCGAGAACAGCCGCTCCGAGCCGCAGCCCGGGAAGTAGAACACCGCTTCCGTTTCCGGCGTGGTCGCCTTCGGGTCGCGGATGATCGGCACGATCTCGTTGTCTTCGATATCGAGCAGCGCGCGCGCGGTCTTCTTGGGCAGGTTGCCCGGCATCTTCTTGTTGATGAAGTGGATCACCTGCTCGCGCACCGGCGGCTTGCCCACGGTGGCGGGCGGATGGGCGGTCTGCTTCTTCGCAAACTTCTTCAGCACGTCGTTGCCCAGGCGCTGCGCCTTGTAGCCCCAGTCGATCATGACCTTGCGGGTCAGGTTGATGGTCTCGGGACTGGTGGCGTTCAGGAAGAACATCGACGCCGCGGTGCCGGGGTTGAACTTCTTCTGCCCCATCTTGCGCAGCAGGTTGCGCATGTTCATCGACACGTCGCCGAAGTCGATCTTCACCGGGCACGGCGTCACGCACTTGTGGCACACCGTGCAGTGGTCGGCGACGTCGGAGAACTCGTCCCAGTGCTTGATCGACACGCCGCGGCGGGTCTGCTCTTCATACAGGAAGGCCTCGACCAGCAGCGAGGTCGCCAGGATCTTGTTGCGCGGGCTGTACAGCAGATTGGCGCGCGGCACGTGGGTGGCGCACACCGGCTTGCACTTGCCGCAGCGCAGGCAGTCCTTGACGCTCTCGGCAATCGCGCCGATATCGCTCTGCTGCATGATGATCGACTCATGCCCCATCAGGCCGAACGACGGCGTGTAGGCATTGCGCAGGTCGGCGCCGGGCAGGAGCTTGCCCTTGTTGAAGCGGCCCTGCGGGTCGACCTTCTGCTTGTAGGTGCGGAAGTCGCCGATCTCTTCCTCGGTGAGGAACTCCAGCTTGGTGATGCCGATGCCGTGCTCGCCCGAGATCACGCCGTCGAGCGAACGCGCCAGGTCCATGATGCGGGCCACCGCGCGGTGCGCGTCCTGCAGCATGTCGTAGTCGTCGGAGTTGACCGGGATGTTGGTGTGCACATTGCCGTCGCCGGCGTGCATGTGCAGCGCCACGAAGACGCGGCCGCGCAGCACCTGCTTGTGGATCTTCTGGGCCTCGTCCAGGATCGGCTTGAACTCGCCGCCATTGAAGATCTTGCGCAGCTCGGCACGGATCTCGGTCTTCCAGGATACGCGGATGGTGCGGTCCTGCAGCAGATGGAACACGGTGGCGTCCGGCTGCTGCGCCAGGCGCGCGTCGAACTCCTGCCCGAGCAGTCCCAGGCCATGCCCGATCAGCGATGCCTTGGCCAGCGTCAGTGGCACGTCCATGTGGTCCTGCAGGTAGCGCCAGCGCGCGCGGACCTCGCGCAAGAGCGTCAGTGCATGCTGCACGCGGTCTTCCAGCAGCTCGGCGCTGGGGATCTCGTTGGCGTCGTCGCTGCGGCCCAGCGGCAGGTTGCCGCGCGCAAAGAACGCTTCCAGCGTGTCGACCAGCTTGAGCTTGCTCTTGATCGACAGCTCGATATTGATGCGCTCGATGCCGTCGGTGTACTCGCCCATGCGGTTCAGCGGGATCACCACGTCTTCATTGATCTTGAAGGCGTTGGTGTGCTTGGCGATGGCGGCGGTGCGCGAGCGGTCCAGCCAGAACTTCTTGCGGGCCTCGGGGCTGACGGCGATAAAGCCTTCGCCGCTCTTGCCGTTGGCCATGCGAATCACTTCCGAGGTGGCGCGCGCCACGGCGTCTTCATCGTCGCCGACGATATCGCCGATCAGCACCATCTTCGGGAAGGCGTTGCGCTTGCTCTTGGTGGCGTAGCCGACCGCGCGCAGGTAGCGCTCATCCAGGTGCTCCAGGCCGGCCAGGATGGCGCCGCCGGGCTTCTTCGTCTCTGCGTCAAGGAAGTCCTTGATCTCGACGATGCTGGGGATCGCGTCGCGCGCCTGGCCGAAGAACTCCAGGCACACGGTGCGGATGTGCTTCGGCATGCGGTGCAGGATCCAGCGCGCGCTGGTGATGATGCCGTCGCAGCCTTCCTTCTGCACGCCGGGCAGGCCCGCCAGGAACTTGTCGGTGACGTCCTTGCCCAGGCCTTCCTTGCGGAACCTGCGGCCTTCGATGGCCAGGGTCTCGGTGCGCAGCACCTTCTCGCCCGGGGCGCGGTTGCCGTCGGACCACTTCAGCTCGAAGGTGGCCACCGGCACGTCGTGGATCTTGCCCAGGTTGTGGTCTAGCCGGGTGATTTCCAGCCAGTTGCCTTCCGGGTCCACCATGCGCCACCAGGCCAGGTTGTCCAGCGCGGTGCCCCACAGCACGGCCTTCTTGCCGCCGGCGTTCATGGCCACGTTGCCGCCGATGCACGAGGCATCGATCGAGGTCGGGTCGACCGCGAACACCAGGCCGGCCTTGTCGGCCGCATCGGCCACGCGGCGCGTCACCACGCCGGCGCCGGAGAAGATGGTCGCGACCTTGCGCGCCACGCCGGGCAGGTCGGTTTCCTCGACCGGGCCGAGCTCCTCCAGCTTCTCGGTGTTGATCACCGCGCTCATCGGCGTCAGCGGCACGGCGCCACCGGTGTAGCCGGTGCCGCCCCCGCGCGGGATGATGGTCAGGCCCAGCTCGAAGCAGCCCTTGACCAGGCCGGCGATCTCTTCCTCGGTATCCGGCGTCAGCACCACGAACGGGTACTCCACGCGCCAGTCGGTGGCGTCGGTCACGTGCGAGACGCGCGACAGGCCGTCGAACTTGATGTTGTCCTTCTGCGTGACCCGGCCCAGCACGCGCTGGGCGCGCTTGCGCAGGTCGTAGGCGGCGGCGAACTCGTTCTTGAAGTCCTCGATCGCCTGCTTGGCGAACACCACCAGCTGCTCCACCCGGTGCGAGCGGTCCTCGGCGGCGGGCTCGGCGTGCTCGGCACGGTCGGCGGCGCGGCGCTTCTCGATCTCGCTCAGGCGGTGGTGCAGCGCGGTCACCAGCATCTGGCGGCGCTTGGGATTTTCCAGCAGGTCGTCCTGCAGGTAGGGGTTGCGGCGGACCACCCAGATATCGCCCAGCACCTCGTACAGCATGCGGGCCGAGCGGCCGGTGCGGCGCTCGCTGCGCAGCTCGTCCAGGATGCGCCATGCTTCCTCGCCGAGCAGGCGGATGACAATCTCGCGGTCCGAGAAGGACGTGTAGTTATAGGGAATTTCACGCAGGCGCGGCGGGGCGTCCTGCGCGGCGAGCTTGGCGTCGAGCACGAGTGGGGCGTTCATTGGGGGACCGCTTCCTGCTGCGCACGGGGACTGTGCGCGAATCGTTCATTAAAGGGCGATTGTACTGCAAGGCCCGGTTTCGCCGCACCGCAACATCGAGGAATCCTTGTTGGAACAAGGGATTAGGCGACATTTCGGCCTGGCAACGGCGCCACACGGCGGTGCCGGCAGCGCACCGGATCAGAACCAGGCCTTGAACATTTGCGCAATGTTGTGCCAAAAGCTGTCCGGGATCCACAGCAGGGTGCCGGTCATGAACAGGTAGCGCAGGAACTTGCCTACCGCCATCCAGGCCAGGCTGGGCCAGAACGGAAGGCGCAGCCAGCCAGCCAAAGTGCACAAAGGATCACCAATCCCAGGCAGCCACGAGACCAGTAGCGTAGGCGGCCCGAGCCGGCGCATCCAGCGGAAGTAGCGGGCATCCAGCTTGGGCTTGGGCGGCTTGCGCGCATGCTCGCGCTGCGCCTCGTGCTCGGCTTCGTGCTGGCGCGCCCGGCGCCGCTGGTGGTAGCGCACCAGCGCCAGCTTGGCGGCATAGCCCATCCACCAGTCGATCGCTCCGCCGATGGTGTTGCCGGCGGTGGCCACCACGATCGCCGGCCAGAACATCTCCGGATTGAGCTTGATGTAGCCGAACACCGCCGGCTCCGAGCCCAGCGGCAGCAGCGTCGCCGAGACCAGGCTCACGATAAAGATGGCAGGCAGCCCCACCTTCGGCAAGGCAAGGGTCTCGAACAGCCAGGCGAAGAAAGCTTCCATGTAAGCGGGTTCGCATGCGCACGTATGGCGCGCAGTCATTCTAGCAGCGCGGCCCGCCCCCCTTTCGGGTTGCGGGCAATCCACATGGCAGGGCCGCAGGTTTTGTGATTAACTGTTAGAGCCTGTCGCGGCCGATCGTTCGCCGGCCGCGGGGAATATCGCACCATCAGCACCCATATCACGAAATAGCCGTATCCAGCGGCAGTACCGCGCAGTGGCCAGTCCCGCGCAGTGACCTTTCGGGAAATTGGCCATGCGCGTCCACCCACATGGAGACAAGCATGGCGATTCCTATCCGCCTGACGGTCAATGGCAAGCCCGTTGACGCCCAGGTAGAACCCAACACCCTCCTGGTCCAGTTCCTGCGCGAACAGCTGCGCCTGACCGGCACCCACGTCGGCTGCGACACCGCGCAGTGCGGCGCCTGCACGGTCCACCTGGATGGCCGGGCGGTCAAGTCGTGCAATATCCTCGCGGTCCAGGCGGATGGCGCCGCCGTGACCACCATCGAAGGCCTGGCCGGCGACAGGATCGGCAACGGCCTGCATCCGATGCAGGAAGCCTTCCGCGAATGCCACGGCCTGCAATGCGGCTTCTGCACGCCCGGCATGGTGATGAGCGCCACCGCGCTGGTGCGGGAACACCCGGGCGCCGACGCCGCCACCATCCGCGCGCACCTGGAAGGCAACCTGTGCCGCTGCACGGGGTACCACAATATCGTGCGCGCGGTGCAGCAGGGCCAGGCGGCCATGCAGGGCACCGCCGCCAGCGCGGAATAAGGGGGACCGGCCATGAACGCACCCGAAAGCCAGCGCCTGGTGGGCGCACCCGTCAAGCGCAAGGAAGACTATCGCTTCCTGACCGGCAACGGCCAGTACACCGATGACATCGTCCTGCCGCAGCAGAGCTACGCATTCTTCCTGCGCTCGCCGCACGCCCATGCGCGCATCCGCTCCATCGACAAGACCGAGGCCCTGGCCTCGCCCGGCGTGATCGCCGTGCTGACCGGCGACCAGCTGGCGGCCGACAAGGTCGGCGGCCTGCCCTGCGGCTGGCTGATCCACAGCATCGACGGCTCGCCGATGAAGGAGCCGCCGCACCCGGTGATTGCCCACGACAAGGTGCGCCACGTCGGCGACCAGGTCGCGCTGGTCATTGCGGAGACTCTGCAGCAGGCACGCGACGCCGCCGAGAAGATCGACGTCGACTATGAAGAGCTGCCCGCCGTGGTCGGCGCCGCGGATGCCGCCAGGGCTTCCACGCTGGTGCATGACGAGGTGCCGGCCAATACCTGCTACACCTGGGGCCACGGCGACAAGGCCGCCACCGACGCCGCCTTTGCCAGGGCCGCGCACGTGACCACGCTGGAAATCGTCAACAACCGGCTGATCCCCAACGCGATCGAGCCGCGCGCGGTCAATGCCAGCTACACGCGCCAGGACGACAGCTATACCGTCTATGTGGCCAACCAGAACCCGCACGTCGAACGCCTGCTGATGGGCGCGTTTGTGCTGGGGCTGCCCGAATCGCGCCTGCGCATCGTCGCGCCGGACGTGGGCGGCGGCTTCGGCTCCAAGATCTTCCTGTACCCGGAAGACGTGGCACTGACCTGGGCCTCGAAGAAGATCGGCCGCCCGGTCAAGTGGACCGCCGACCGGTCCGAGTCCTTCCTGACCGACGCGCACGGCCGCGACCATGTGACCAAGGCTGAGCTGGCGCTCGACGCCGACGGCAAGTTCCTGGCGATGCGGGTGCATACCACCGCCAATATGGGCGCCTACCTGTCGACCTTCGCCAGCAGCGTGCCCACCATCCTGTATGCCACGCTGCTCGCCGGCCAGTACGCCACGCCCGCCATCTACGCCGAAGTGCAGGCGGTCTTCACCAACACCGCGCCGGTGGATGCCTACCGTGGCGCGGGCCGGCCCGAGGCCACCTATGTGGTCGAGCGCCTGGTCGAAACCGCCGCGCACGAGATGAAGATCGACCCGGCCGAGCTGCGCCGCAAGAACTTCATCCGCCAGTTCCCCTACGCCACGCCGGTGGGCCTGACCTACGACACCGGCGACTACGAGCCGTGCCTGGCGCGCGCGCAGGAGCTGGCCGACGTCAAGGGCTTCCCGGCCCGGCGCGACGAGGCGAAGCAGCGCGGCAAGCTGCGCGGCCTGGGCTATTCCTGCTATATCGAGGCCTGCGGGTTGGCGCCGTCGAATATCGCCGGCGCGCTGGGCGCACGCGCGGGGCTGTTCGAGGTGGGCGAGATCCGCGTGCACCCGACCGGTACCGTGACCGTGTTCACCGGCTCGCACAGCCATGGCCAGGGGCACGAGACCACCTTCGCGCAGGTGGTGGCCGACCGGCTCGGGCTGCAGCTGGACCAGGTCGAGATCGTGCACGGCGACACCGGCCGGGTGCCGTTCGGCATGGGCACCTATGGCTCGCGCTCGCTGGCGGTGGGCGGCTCGGCCATCGTCAAGGCGCTCGACAAGATCGAGGCCAAGGCCAAGAAGATCGCCGCGCATCTGCTGGAGGCGGCCGACACCGACATCGAGTTCAGCAACGGCGTGTTCCGCGTGGCCGGCACCGACCGCACCAAGACCTTTGGCGAAGTCGCGCTGACCGCCTACGTGCCGCACAACTATCCGCTGGACAAGCTGGAGCCGGGCCTGAACGAGAACGCGTTCTACGACCCGACCAACTTCACCTACCCGTCCGGCGCCTATGTGTGCGAGGTGGAGGTCGACCCCGACACCGGCGAGTCGCAGGTGGTCAAGTTCACCGCGGTGGACGACTTCGGCAACATCATCAACCCGATGATCGTCGAAGGCCAGGTGCATGGCGGCATCGGCCAGGGGCTGGGCCAGGCCATGCTGGAGCAGTGCGTCTACGACAACGACAGCGGCCAGCTGCTGACCGGCTCGTACATGGACTACGCCATGCCGCGCGCCGGCGACCTGCCCGACTTCACCGTCGAGACCGCCGCCGGCACGCCCTGCACGCACAACCCGCTGGGCGTGAAGGGTTGCGGCGAGGCCGGCGCGATCGGCTCGCCGCCGGCGTTCATCAACGCGCTGGTGGATGCGCTCGACCCGCTGGGCGTGAAGGACATCCAGATGCCCGCCACGCCGCACCGGGTCTGGCAGGCCATCCAGGCCGCCCGGCCGTGATCCACGCACACCGCAAAGGAAACCGACATGTACGCATTCAATTTTGAACGCGCCGCGGATGCCAAGGCGGCCGTGGCCACGCTCAAGGCCGATCCCGACGCCAAGTTCCTCGGCGGCGGCCAGAGCCTGCTGGCCGCGATGAAGCTGCGGCTGGCGCAGCCCTCGGTGCTGGTCGACGTGGCGCGCATTCCCGGCATGGCCGGGATCCGCGTCGAAGGCAATGAGATCGTGGTCGGCGCCGCCGCGCGCCATGCCGACGTGGCCGAGAACGCCGAGGTGCGCCAGCGCATCCCGGCGCTGGCGGCACTGGCCGGCGGCATCGGCGACCGCCAGGTGCGCGCCATGGGCACCATCGGCGGCGCGCTCGCCAATGACGATCCCGCTGCCGACTATCCCGCGGGCGTGCTGGGGCTGGGCGCGGCCGTGGTCACCGACCGCCGCACCATCGCCGCCGACGACTTCTTCAAGGGCCTCTATGAAACCGCGCTGGAACCGGACGAGCTGATCACCGCGGTGCGCTTCCCGATCCCGGACCAGGCTGCCTACGCCAAGTTCCGCAACCCGGCCTCGCGCTTTGCGCTGGTGGGCGTGATGGTGGCGCGCACCGGCAACACGGTGCGCGTGGCGGTGACGGGCGCGGCCGACAGCGTATTCCGCTGCCAGCCGCTGGAGCAGGCGCTGTCGGGGAGTTTCACGGCGCAGGCAGCGCGCGGAGTGCAGGTGGATGCGTCGACGCTGAACGCCGACCTGCATGCGTCGGCGGAGTACCGGGCGCATCTGATCCCGGTGCTGGCGGCGCGGGCGGTGGAGGCGGCGCTGAAGGGATAGCGCTTCCCCACTGCCGCATGTTGTCTCCCCTCTCCCGCAAGCGGGAGAGGGGAGCAAACCGCCGGCGCCCTTTCCGCGTCGGCACAAAAGATTGCTCATGCTGCCCACCTCCATCGACGACACCATCGCCCAGCTGGAACGCCAGCAATACTTCGCCGACCGCGAGACCGCCACGGTGCTCTATCTCGCCCTGCGCATGCAGCGGCCGCTGTTCCTGGAAGGCGAGCCCGGCGTCGGCAAGACCGCCATGGCGCATGCGATGGCGGGGGTGCTCGGCACGCGGCTGCTGCGGCTGCAATGCTATGAAGGGCTGGATGCCGCCAGCGCGCTGTACGAATGGGACTACCCGCGCCAGATCATGGCGCTGCGCCTGGCCGAGGCACGCGGCGAGCGGCCCGAGGCGCAGTCGCTGTACCACGACGACTTCCTGCTCAAGCGCCCGCTGCTGGAAGCGCTGCTGCCCGACCCCGCCGCGCCCGACGTGCCGCGCGTGCTGCTGATCGACGAGATCGACCGCGCCGACGAACCCTTTGAAGCCTTCCTGCTGGAAGTGCTGTCCGAGTTCCAGGTATCGATCCCCGAAATCGGCGTGATCCGTGCCGAGCGCCCGCCGCTGATCGTGATCACCTCCAACCGCACGCGCGAGGTGCACGACGCGCTCAAGCGCCGCTGCCTGTACCAGTGGATGGGCTACCCGGCGCGCGACCGCGAACTGCAGATCGTGGCCGCGCGCGCGCCCGAGGCCGCCGCGGCGCTGCAGACCCAGGCGATCGATTTCATCCACCGGCTGCGCGGCATCGACCTGTTCAAGGCGCCGGGCATCGCCGAGGCCATCGACTGGTGCCGCGCGCTGTCCGCGCTGGGCGCGACCGAGCTCGATCCGCAATCCGTGCGCGACACGCTGGGCGTGCTGCTCAAGTACCAGGACGACCTGGCGCGCGTGGACGGCCCCACCGTGGCCGAGCTGCTGGCGGGTGCCGCGCCGGGAGGCTGAAGGTGGCCACGCTGCACGCCGCTGTACGAACTGCCGCACCGCCCCTGCCGGTGCTGGCGCGCAACGTCACGCACTTCATGCGGCTGTTGCGCGACGGCGGCTTCGCGCTGTCGCCGGCTCATGCGGTCGATGCCTTGCACGCGCTGCGCCATGTCGATATCGGCCAGCGCGACGAGGTGCGCGCCGCGCTGGCGGCGCTGGTGCTGTCCGGCCCGGACCAGCGCCCGCTGTTCGATGCCGCCTTCGACCTGTTCTGGCGCGACCCCGACTGGGAGGGCAAGCTGCGCGCGCTGCTGCTGCCGCGCGTCGACAGCGGTGCGCCGCCGCCGAAGCGCAGCAACCGGCTGGCCGATGCGTTGGCCGCGCGCCAGCCCGAGCCGCCGTCGCGCCCGGCACAGAGCGAGGCCGAGCGCATCCACGTGCCGCTGACCTTTTCCGACCAGGAACGGCTGGCGCAGCGCGACTTCGAGACCCTGACCGCGCAGGAATGGCGCGCGCTGCAGCACCTGGTGCGCACGCGCCGCGCCCACCTGGCCATGCAGCGCACCCGCCGCCTGCGCGCCGCCCCCTGCGGCACGCATGCCGACCTGCGCGCCAGCGCGCGCCTGGCGGTGCGCCAGCATGGCGAATGGCTGCGCTGGAAATTCCGCAAGCATGCCGAGCGCAAGCCGCCGGTGGTGCTGCTGCTCGACATCTCCGGCTCGATGAGCCAGTACTCGCGCGCGGTGCTGTACTTCTGCCATGCGCTGATGCAGTCGCGCGAGCGGCTGTCGGTGTTCCTGTTCGGCACGCGGCTGACCAACATCACCCGCTCGCTGCGCGAACGCGACCCCGACGAGGCCGTCGCGGTGATCACCGGCCAGGTGCGCGACTGGGCCGGCGGCACCCGCATCGGCGCCGCGCTGGCGAGCTTCAACCGCCACTGGGCGCGGCGCACGCTGTCCGGGCGCGCCACCGTGCTGCTGGTCACCGACGGCCTGGACCATGAGCATATCGACCTGCTGGGCGATGAAATGAAGCGGCTGCGCCGCTTTGCGCACCGCATCGTCTGGCTCAACCCGCTGCTGCGCTACCCCGGCTTCACCCCGCAGGCGCGTGGCGTGCAAGCCATCCTGCCGCACGTGGACGCGCTGCGCTCCGCCCATAACCTGGACAGCCTGCTGGCGCTCGAGACGCTGCTGTCCGACCACGGCGGCCCGCCCCGGGCGGCCGCCCCTGCCCCCGCCACGCCTCACAAGGAAGCCCCGCCATGGAAATGAACCAGAGCCAGCGCCTGCCGGTCCCGCAGCAGGTGGCATGGGAAGCGCTCAACGACACCGAGCTGCTCAAGCAATGCATTCCCGGATGTGAGAGTATCGAGCCCGACGGCGACAACGCCTACCTGCTGGCCCTGACGGCCGCGGTGGGCCCGGTCAAGGCGCGCTTCAAGGGCCGCATGGCGCTGGAAGACATCCAGGCTCCCGAGAGCTACACCATCCGTTTCGACGGCCAGGGTGGCGCCGCGGGCTTCGGCAAGGGCAGCGCGCAGGTCCGGCTGGAACCAGACGGTGATGAAACCGTGCTGACCTACACCGTCAAGGCCCAGGTGGGGGGCAAGATCGCACAGATCGGCTCGCGGCTGGTGGACGCCGCGGCACGCAAGATGGCCGACACCTTCTTTGCGCGCTTCACCGAGGCAGTGACGCC
Organism: Cupriavidus sp. LA-1; assembly: GCF_055385985.1. NCBI lineage: Bacteria > Pseudomonadati > Pseudomonadota > Betaproteobacteria > Burkholderiales > Burkholderiaceae > Cupriavidus > Cupriavidus sp. LA-1. The sequence continues at coordinate 3,401,499 of NZ_AP031387.1, forward strand.
GGACAAAGCAGAAGACACGCCAGCGGCCGATGGCGCCCCCGCCGCCGCCGGCGACAATGAACCGACAGAGGAACCGAAGCGGAAACGATCATGGACAGCGTGGATCTCGAAGTCCTGAAGAACAGCGTGCAGTGGCAGCAGCAGGGCCATCGCGTGCTGCTGGTCACGGTAGTGCGGACCTGGGGCTCGTCGCCCCGGCCCGAAGGCGCGATGCTGGCCGTGCGTGACGACGGCCTGGTGGTGGGCTCGGTCTCGGGCGGCTGCATCGAGGACGACATCATCGACCGCGTGCGGCGCCAGGGCATCACCGCCGACCATCCGGAGGCGATCAAATACGGCATCAGCGCCGAGGAAGCCCACCGTTTCGGGCTGCCGTGCGGCGGCACCATCGAGCTGGTCACCGAACCACTGACCCCGGCCAGCGGCATCGCCGAGCTGCTCGACGCCGTGGAAAACGGCCGCCTGGTCGCGCGCACGCTGGACATGGCTACCGGCACCGCCACGCTGGGCCCGGCCAATGCGACCGACGGCCTGGTATTCGACGGCAAGACGCTGCTGACCATCCATGGCCCGCGCTACCGCATGCTGGTGATCGGCGCCGGGCAGCTGTCCAAATACCTGTGCCAGATCGCCGTGGGCCTGGGCTTCCAGGTCACCGTGTGCGACCCGCGCGAGGAATACACCGAGACCTGGGACATCCCCGGCGTGACCATGGTGCGCACCATGCCGGATGACACCGTCACCGAGATGAAGCTGGATGAGCGCTGCGCCGTGATCGCGCTCACGCACGACCCCAAGCTCGATGACCTGGCATTGATGGAAGCGCTGCGCACCCGGGCCTTCTATGTGGGCGCACTGGGTTCGCGCCGCAACAACCAGGCGCGCCGCGAACGGCTCAAGGAATTCGACCTGACCGAGCTGCAGCTGGCGCGGCTGCATGGCCCCGTGGGCATCTACATCGGCAGCCGCACGCCGCCGGAAATCGCCATCTCGATCCTCGCCGAGGTGATCGCCGCCAGGAACCACGTATCGCTGCCCGACATCCTGCAGGTGGAAGGCGCCAAGGCCGCGCGCGAGATGGCTGCCGGCACCGGCAGCAGCTGCGACGTGGCCTCCGACCCCACCTGACGACCTCGCGTCTGCCGCCATGACCGCCGCCCCCAACGCCCCCCTGCTCCACACCGACCTGCCCACCGGCATCCTGCTGGCCGCAGGCTTCGGCCGCCGCTTCGATGCGGCGGGCAAGCGCAACAAGCTGCTGGAGGTGCTGCCCGGCGGCCGCTCGGTGGCCTGGCGCAGCGCACGCACGCTGGCCGCGGCGCTGCCGCAATCGATCGCCGTCATTCGTCCGGGCAATCCGGCCCTGGCGGAGGAGCTGCGGCGCGGCGGTTGCCGCGTGGTGGAATCGGTCGATGCCGAAGCCGGCATGGGCGCCGCCCTGCGCGCCGCCGTGGCGGCCACGCACGAGGCCCGCGGCTGGGTCGTGGCACTGGCGGACATGCCCTGGCTGCCGATGGAACTGATCCGGGCGGTGGCATTGACGATCACCACGCCAGATACCATCGCCGCGCCCTGGCGCAACGGGCAACGGGGGCATCCGGTTGGTTTTGGCGCGGCATGGCGTGAGGAATTGCTGAAGCTGGATGGGGATGAGGGGGCGCGGGCGTTGTTGAAGGACAAGCCTGTTACGCGGATTCTGACCGAGGACGAAGGCGCTTTCCGGGATATTGACACCCCCGCGGATTTGAAGTGACGAAGTGACTGGGTCCCCACCAACCTCACCCAATCCCCTGCGCTATCTCACTCGTCTTCACCGCCATGACGAAATCATTCCGGTGCAACCCCTTGATCTTCTTGGTCCGCCACGACACCGTGGCATGCCCCCACCCAAAGCTGATCTCAGGATGATGCCCCTGCGCCTCGGCCAGCTGCCCGACGCCGTTCACAAACGCCAGTGCCTGGGCAAAATTGCCGAAGGTAAAACGCCGCTCGAGCCGCGTCGCGCCATCGGCCAGCTCCCACCCCGGCGCCTGCTGCAATAGCGCCTCGGCTTCATCCGGCGTCAGCGGCGGCACCCCGCCGCGGCAAGGCGTGCACGATTGCGCTGCCAGATCTTCGCTCATGGTCTTGCTCCCCGACCGGAAGACAGCCCGCGTCTCAGGCCCCTTCGGTCTCAGTCAGTGCGCGCAGGAACTCGCGGCTCCACCAGTGCACATCCTGCGCGCGGATGCGCTCCAGCAGTTTCCGGTGGCGCTGCTGGCGCTCCGCCAGCGGCATGTGCAGCGCCTGCTGGATCGCCTGCGCGGTGGCGCGCGTGTCGTAGGGATTGACCAGCAACGCCTCGCGCAGTTGCTCGGCGGCGCCGGCAAAGCGCGACAGCACCAGAACGCCCGGGTCCTCCGGGTCTTGCGCGGCGATGAACTCCTTGGCCACCAGGTTCATGCCGTCGCGCAGCGGCGTCACCAGCGCCACGCGGCTGGCGCGGCACAGGCCCGGCAACCGCTTGCGCGCGGTGGTGCGGTGGATATAGCGCACCGGCATCCAGTCCAGTTCACCGAACTCGCCGTTGATGGCGCCGCTCAGCTGCTCCATTTCGCGGCGCAGGTCGACGTAGGCATCCACCGACTCGCGCGAGGGCGCGGCAATCTGCACCAGCGTCGCGCTCGAACGGTTCTCGGGATACTCGGCCAGCAGGCGGTAGAACGCCTTGAGCCGCTGCGGCAGGCCCTTGGAATAATCGAGCCGGTCGATGCCCAGCAGCAACCGGCGGCGCGCATACTGCGCGCACATCATCTCGTAGGTCTCATGCGCGTCCGCGCCGCGGCCCAGCTCCATGAACTCGTCGACGTCGATGCCGATCGGGAAGGCCTGCGCCCGCACCGTGCGATGGAAGGCGCGGTAGCGGTATTCGCCCATCGGCTCGGCCTGCGCTTCGGTTTGCACGTAGCGCGAAAAATGCTCGACGTCTGCATGGCTCTGGAAACCCAGCAAGTCGTAGGCGAACAGCGCCCGCATCAGCCACTCGTGCTGCGGGATGGCGGCCAGGATCAGCGGCGGCGGCAGCGGCACGTGCAGGAAGAAGCCGATCTTCTGCCCGCAGCCGCTCGCACGCAACTCGGACGCCAGCGGGATCAGGTGGTAGTCGTGGATCCAGATGACGTCGTCGGGCTGCAGCAGCGGTGCCAGCTTGCGCGCGAACAGCTGGTTCACGCGCCGGTAGCCGTTCAGGAAGTTGGAGTCGAAATCCGCCAGGTCGAGACGGTAGTGGAACACCGGCCACAGCACGCCGTTGCTGTAGCCCAGGTAATAGGCATCGTGATCCTCGCGGCTCAGGTCGACGGTGGCCAGCGTGACATTGCCGGCCTGCTGCAGGTGCAGGTCGCCCTCCCCCGGGGTGCCGCCCTGGGCGGTTTCCAGCGCCTTGCCGCTCCAGCCGAACCACATGCCGCCGGTCTGGCGCAAGGCTTCGGAAAGCGCGACGGCGAGGCCGCCCGCCGCCACGTTGCGGGGATCGGCGACCCGGTTGGATACCGCTACAAGTCTTGGCATAAGTGCTTTTCGTGAGTCCTTTCTTCTGTTTGCCGCACCGCGGGCCGGCTCAGATCACCGTGTCCCACGGCGCCGACAGCCGCATGGCGCCATTGATCAGGCCGACCATCGAATAGGTCTGCGGGAAGTTGCCCCACATCTCGCCGGTCACGGGATGGGTATCCTCGGACAGCAGCCCGAGCGGGTTGCGCGCGGCCAGCATCGCCTCGAAGATCTCGCGCGCTTCTTCGCGGCGGCCGATGCGGGCGAGCGCGTCGATGCGCCAGAAGGTGCAGATGTTGAACGCAGTCTCGGGCTTGCCGAAATCGTCCGGCGCCTCGTAGCGGCGCATATAGGGGCCGTCGCACAGCGACGTCTCCAGCGCCTTGACGGTGGCGATGAAGCGGGGGTCGTGCGGGTCGATGAAGCTGACCTCGGCCATCAGCAGCACGCTGGCATCCAGCTCGCGCCCGCCGAAGCTTTCGGCGAAGGCCTGGCGCTCTTCGCTCCACGACTCGGCCAGGATGCGTTCCTTCATGCGGTCGGCATGGTCATGCCAGTAGGCGGCGCGCGCCTGCAGCTGCAGCTTGTCGGCAATCTTGGCCAGTCGGTCGCAGGCGGCCCAGCTCATCAGCGCCGACGACGTATGCACGCGGGCCCGCGTGCGCAGTTCCCACATGCCGGCATCGGGCGTGCCGAACACCTTCACCGCCTGCTCGCCCACCTCCTCCAGCCGGCGGAACTCGGCCGGGCCGCCGCGATGCAGCAGCCGGTGGTCATGGAAGGCCTGCGCCGCGCCCAGTACCACGTTGCCGTAGACATCGTGCTGGAAGTGCTCCTGCGCCTGGTTGCCCACGCGCACCGGGCCCATGCCGCGGTAGCCGGGCAGGTGGTCGAGCATGCTTTCGGGCAGTTCACGCTCCAGGCCGATGCCGTACAGCGGCTGGATATGCCCATCCTGCGACTGCATCACCACGTTGGACAGCCAGCGCAGGTAGTCCTCCATGGTGCCGACCTCGGACAGGCTGTTGAGCGCGCGCACCACGAAGAAGGCGTCGCGCAGCCAGCAGAAGCGGTAGTCCCAGTTGCGGCCGCTGCCCGGGGCCTCGGGAATGCTGGTGGTCATGGCCGCGACGATGGCGCCGGTCTCTTCGAACAGCGACATCTTCAGCGTGATGGCAGCGCGGATCACTGCGTCCTGCCATTCGCGCGGCACCGCCAGGCGGCGGCTCCACAGGCGCCAGTAGGCGGTGGTTTCCTGTTCGAAGTCGCGCGCGGTCTCCTCCACGCCGTGCGCCAGGGTCTCGTCCGGGCCCAGGATGAAGCTGTACCCGCGCGTGACCAGGAACGGCGTGTGCGACAGCACATAGGCCAGCGGGGCGTCGGTGGTCATGCGCAGGGTCATGTCGCCGCCGATATAGCGCACATGACTGCTGCCGCGCGTCATCTCCGGCGCCTTGCGGCCCCACTCGAAGCGCGGCGCCACCACCACGCGCACGCGCGGCGCGCCGCGCACCGGACGGATGCGCCGGATCAGCGCGGTCGGCCGGAAATAGCGCCCCAGCCGGAAGAAGCGCGGCGCGAAATCGGTGATCTCCAGGCAGTTGCCGTGGCTGTCCGAGAGCCGCGTGCGCAGCACCGCGGTATTGGGCTCGTACCACTGCCGCGACGACTGGAAGTCCTCGATCTCGATCGAGAAATGGCCCGCGTTCTCGCTGGGGTCCAGCAGGGCATTGAAGACCGGGTCGCCGTCAAAGCGCGGCAGGCACGACCAGACGATGCGCCCGCGGCAGTCCACCAGCGCGGAGATGGCGCAGTTGCCGATCATGCCCAGCGACAGCGACGGATTGGCAAAGCGGCCGCCGCCGTCCACGGTCTTGTTCACGCCTTCTGTCGGCGGCTGGCCCGGCTCGCTCGGGCTGCTCGGATTGATCACGGCGATTCCTCCCTCAGGATGACGTTGTGCGCAGGCCCGGGCGTGGCCCGGCCTCGCGCGGCACGCCGGCGGATGCCAGTGCGCGCGCAGAACGGTGCAGCCAGCTGCGCAGCGCCGCCGGCCCCGGCACGCTGACACTGGCCACGGTCTCGCGCTGGCCCACCAGCACGCCCAGGCCGCCGAGCTTGCGCACGGCGGCAAAGCCCGGTTCGTCGGTCATGTCGTCGCCGGCAAAGAGCGGCACGCGCGCGGCAAAGGGGGCGGCCTTCATGAAGGCCGCGATGGCATCGCCCTTGTCGACGCCGGCGGGCTTGATCTCGACCACCATCTTGCCCGGCAGCGCCTCCAGGCCGACCGCGTGGCGCAGTACGTCAGTGACCGCCGCGTCGACAATGCCGGCCAGTTCGGGCGCCTGCCGGTAGTGGATCGCGACCGCGACCGACTTGCGCTCCAGCCGCAGCGCCGGGTAGGCGCGCACCAGGGCTTCCAGGTGGGGGATCAGGGGCTCCAGGCCGGGGGCCGGGGTCTTGGACACCATGCCGCCGTCGGTGCGGAATTCGGCGCCGTGGATGCCGGCGGCCGGCAGCTGCAGCGGCCGCAGGAAATGGTCGAGTTCAAGGATCGGCCGCCCGGAGATGACGGCCAGCGCGCCGTCCAGCCGCTGGTACAACGTGCGCAACGTGCCGACCAGCTCGGGTTCGACCTGCACCAGTTCGGGCCGCGGGGCCAGGTCGGCCAGCGTGCCGTCAAAGTCGAGAAACAGGGCGGTATTGGGTTCGATTAGCGGTAGCTGTGGCATCGCGTTAAACCGTAACACGTCGTTTTGACCGGCGTCCACCGGGCGCCGTCCTACATGGCGCAAGGGCAACCCGGGGTCGGCGCAAGTCCGGGGCCAGCCCGCGCCACCCGGCATTGCGCACCGGCAGCGAGTGAAGCGTCATCCACACGAATGGCGCATCCAACCTCGCGCGGACCGGGGCCCAAGGCGGCGGGTGCGCCGCCCTGGCCGGTGCGCCGGGCCGCCATCCTTTATCATTGACGGTTTCCGCCAGAATTTCCGGCTTTTTTGCGGCGCCCTACCGGCGCCCCATCCAGCGCCCCTACCCGCGCCCCACCGGCCAGCCCCAAGACCATGACCCGCCAGTCCGCCGCCAAACCCGACTACCTGAAGAAGATCCTGACCGCCAAGGTCTACGACGTGGCGCAGGAGACCGAACTGACCTACGCGCATCAATTGTCGGCGCGCACCGGCAATGCGGTCTGGTTCAAGCGCGAGGACACCCAGCCGGTCTTCTCCTTCAAGCTGCGCGGCGCCTACAACAAGATGGCCTCGCTGACGCCCGAAGAGCTCAGGCGTGGCGTGATCGCCGCGTCGGCCGGCAACCACGCGCAGGGCGTGGCGCTGTCCGCGGCGCGCCTGCAGTGCAAGGCCATCATCGCCATGCCGGTGACCACGCCGCAGGTGAAGATCGACGCCGTGCGCGAACGCGGCGGCCAGTGGGTCGAGATCGTGCTGCACGGCGAGTCCTACAGCGACGCCTACAACCACGCCGCGGAGCTGGAGAAGAAGCACAAGCTGACCTTTATCCACCCGTTCGACGATCCCGAGGTGATCGCCGGCCAGGGCACCATCGCCATGGAGATCCTGCGCCAGCACCCGGGCCCGATCCATGCCGTGTTCGTCGCCATCGGCGGGGGCGGGCTGATCTCGGGCATCGCGTCGTACATCAAGGCGGTGCGCCCCGAGATCAAGGTGATCGGCGTGCAGACGGTCGACTCGGACGCGATGAAGCGCTCGGTCGACGCCGGCAAGCGCGTCGAGCTGAAGGAAGTGGGACTGTTCTCGGACGGCACGGCGGTCAAGCTGGTCGGCAAGGAGACCTTCCGCATCACGCGCGAGCTGGTCGACGACATCATCCTGGTGGACACCGACGCCATCTGCGCGGGCCTGAAGGACGTGTTCCAGGACACCCGCAGCATCCTGGAGCCGGCCGGCGCGCTGGCCGTGGCAGGCCTGAAGGCCTATGCCGAGCGTGAGAAGCTCAAGGGCCAGCACCTGGTGGCGATCGCCTGCGGCGCCAATATGAACTTCGACCGCCTGCGCTTTGTCGCCGAGCGCGCCGAAGTGGGCGAAGCGCGCGAAGGCGTGTTCGCCGTGACCATCCCGGAAGAGCGCGGCAGCTTCAAGCGCTTCTGCGAGCTGGTGGGCACGCGCAGCGTGACCGAGTTCAACTACCGCATCGCCGACACCAGCATGGCGCATATCTTCGTTGGCGTGCAGATCGCCAGCCGCGCCGAGAACGACAAGATCGCTGCCAGCTTCCGCAAGCACGGCTTCGACACGCTGGACCTGTCCAACGACGAACTGGCCAAGCAGCATATCCGCTATATGGTGGGCGGACGCTCGGCACTGGCGCATGATGAACTGCTGTACCGCTTCGAATTCCCGGAGCGCCCGGGCGCGCTGATGAAGTTCCTGTCCAGCATGAGCCCGAACTGGAACATCAGCCTGTTCCACTACCGCAACCAGGGCGCGGACACCTCCAACATCCTGGTCGGCATCCAGGTGCCGAAGAACGAGAAGCGCGCCTTCCGCGCCTTCCTTTCGACGCTTGGTTACGTACACTGGGACGAGACCGAGAACCCGGTGTACAAGCTGTTCCTGTCCTGAAACACCCGCTGAACGCCTCTGCTGAGCGCCCCATGAGCCTCCCTGAACACTCGCCGCTGGGCAAGCCATCGGCCTACAAGACCGAATACGACGCCTCGCTGCTGTTCCCGATCCCGCGCCAGCCCAAGCGCACCGAGATCGGCCTGCCCGAAGGCAAGCCGGTGCCGTTTTTCGGCGTCGATATCTGGAATGCGTACGAACTGTCGTGGCTGAACCTGAAGGGCAAGCCGCAGGTGGCGCTGGCCAGCTTCATCATCCCGTCGGACACGCCCAACATCATCGAGTCCAAGTCGTTCAAGCTGTACCTGAACTCGTTCAACCAGACCAAGATTGCTTCGCCCGAGGCGCTGCAGCAGTTGCTGCACCACGACCTGTCCGAAGCCACCGGCGGCACCGTGCAGGTGCGGCTGGTGACCGAAGCGGACCTGGGCAAGCAGAAGATGGGCGAGCTCGACGGCCTGCTGCTGGACCGGCTCGATATCGAGGTGGACCGCTACGAGCCCGCGCCCGAACTGCTCAGCGCGGACCAGGAAGAGACCCCGGTGGAAGAAACGCTGGTGTCGCACCTGCTCAAGTCCAACTGCCTGGTCACCGGCCAGCCGGACTGGGGCAGCGTGCAGATCCGCTACGTGGGTGCGCCGATCAACCAGGAAGGGCTGCTCAAGTACCTGATCTCGTTCCGCAACCACAACGAGTTCCACGAGCAGTGCGTGGAGCGGATCTTCATGGACGTGATGCGCCAGTGCAAGCCGGTCAAGCTGGCGGTCTACGCGCGCTATACGCGCCGCGGCGGGCTCGATATCAATCCGTTCCGCACCAACTTCAATACGGCGTGGCCGGATAACAAGCGCAACGCGCGGCAGTAAGGCTGGCGGGGAGCGTCAGAACTCCCCGTGAAACCGCACCCCGTAGAACTTCGCCGGCCCGCGGTCGCGGTTGTAGCCCGGATTGCGCACATACTGGAAATCCGGGCTGATGCTCAGGTACTTGAAGGGCTGGAAGCTGTAGTAGATCTCGAACACCTGCTCCGGCCCGTAGTTGAGCGCACCATCCCCCAGGAACGCCCCCTGCCCGCCTGCCGCGAGATAGGCCCGGTGGTTCGGGCCGAGCATGTTCACCGCCACCGCCACACCCAGCGCATCGCGCGCCCTGCCCCACGCATTGCCGTTCAGCACGCCGCCGAGCGAGACCTGCTTGCCGACTTCGGTGAACGCATAGGTTTCGGTCTTGTCGTCCGACAGGCTCGCTCGCGCGAACATGCCCAGCGCATCGGTGACCTGCTGCACGAACGCCAGGCCGACACCGGTCTTGGCGTGCTCGCGCCGCACGTCGGCCACGTCGGGCGTGGTGTTGTTGGCCATGCCGAACTGCAGCGCATCGCTGAACGCGCCCATGCGCGCCTTGTTGCGGAAGAAGAGCAGCCGTGCCGTGCCGGGACGGCCCGCCAGCGTGTAGCGCTTTTCCAGCTCAAGGATGTCGCCGTAGTGCCGGAACATGCGCGTGTCGAGCTCCAGCCCGTTGGACTCCAGCGGCTGCAGGAAGCGCCCGACGCGCGCCGACCAGCCATCGCCGATGTACTCCAGCGACACGCCCCAGTCATAGCCGCGCGCATCGGCCGGATAGTCGAACGCGCCGAAGGTCAGGAACGACCAGTTCATGAACTGCGTGCGCGGGTCCGAGCCGAACTCGTTCTGGTCGAACACATCGAGCACGCCGAAGTTGCCGGCCGTCAGCACCACGCGTTGCTTGTCCACCGTGCGGGCGAACTGGTTGAAATCCGCCTCCAGCGCCTCGCTGCCACCGCCTAGTCCCCACGTCTGCCGGACGAACGCGCGGGCGCGATAGAACACCGGGTTGGTGCTCGATACCTTGGCCAGCTCGCCGTTGGTCAGGCCGCCCATGCCATGCAGTCCGGAGAACGGTACGCCCTGCGTCACCTCGGGATTGAAATGGAACTCCGCGCCACGCCACAGGCGCAGGCCCAGGTCCAGCGTGGTGCTGAAGGAATAGCTCTTGGCGCGTTCGGCGTCGAGGCTGTTCGGGCCTGAGTAAGCGGCATTGAAGGCCGGCTTGCGCTGCCAGATGTAGGTGGCCTGCCCGTGGAAGGCAAAGACATCCTCCGCAGGTGTGGCCAGCTCCGCCGGCGTGGCGGGCGCCCCCTCCTGCGCCATGGCCGGGACGCAGCCGGCCAGCGCCAGCAGGGCGGCCAGGCATCTGGCATGGAAAGGGCGCGGCAGCACCGCTGGGAATCGGCAGGACAACATCGGGAAGCGGGAAATTGTGAAGACGGACTGCGCCGGGCGGGCGCCCGGCCTGTCGGCGGACGAAGCATAGCCAAGCCAATATGACATGTCTACCGCGCATTGCTGCGACGCAACAAGCCAGGCAACGGGATCCAACGTTGTAACCAGCCTTGAATTAATTAATTTAAAAATTAATATAAAGCTGAGACACCGATGCGAGCAATGCCATGGCAGCCTCCAGGAACCCCCGATCGGCCCACGACGCACCCGGACCACGACAGCGGCGCGGCCCGGGCCGCCCTGCCGCGGCCGGCAATCCCGTCCAGCGCGACCAGTTGCTCGATGCCGCCACCGACCTGTTCTCGCGGCACGGTGTCGCCGGCACGCCGATCAGGGCCATCGCAGCTGCTGCCGGGGTCACCCCGGCACTGGTCCACTACTACTTCCGCGACCGCGACCAGTTGCTCGATGCCGTCGTCGACGAGCGGCTGCAGCCGCTGGTGACCCAGGTCTTCGCTGCGGAGCCTGCCGCGCCGGCCGATCCCGTCGCCATGCTGGCCGGCATTGCCGGCCGCCTGATCCGCGTCGCGGCTGCCACGCCGTGGTTTCCAGGCCTGTGGATCCGCGAGGTGGTGGGCGTCGACGGCCAGTTGCACGACCGGGTGCTGAACCGCTTCGCCATGCAGCGGGCCGGCGCACTGAGCGGGCCGATCGCGGCGGCGATCGCCGGCGGTCAGCTGAATCCCGCACTGGAGCCGGCACTGGTGATGCCTTCGCTGATCGGCCTGACCTTGCTGCCGCTGGCCACCACGCATATCTGGCGCCGTCTGCCCGGCGCCGATGCCGTCGATACCGAAGCGCTGGTGCGGCACGTCAGCGCACTGCTGGCACAAGGGCTCGCGCCGCCACGGCCAAGCGACGCAGCCACGCGGCCCTGAACACCGCCTCATACGATTGCCCCGGAGTTCTCATGCAAGCTCGCCAGTCCATATTCCCTTCGCAGCCAGCCGGCCACCGCCGGCCGCTTGCGCCTGCCGCCATCGTCGCCCTGCTCGGCGCGCTCGGCCTGCTGTCCGCGTGCAGCAAGGAATCGCCCGACACCTGGCAGGGCTATGTCGAAGGCGAATTCGTCAGCGTGGCCTCGCCCTTCGCCGGCCGGCTCGATACGCTGTCGGTGCAGCGCGGCCAGCAGGTCGGCCAGGGTGCCGCGCTGTTCGCGCTGGAGTCCGACGACGAACGCGCGGCGCGACAGCAGGCCGAAGACCAGCTGCGCGCGGCCGAAGCACAGTCGCAGGACCTGAAAACCGGCAAGCGCCCGGTCGAAGTCGAGGTCAGCCGCGCCCAGCTGGCGCAGGCGCAGGCCCAGGCGCAGCGCAGTGCCGTGGCCTTGCGGCGCGACCAGCGCCAGTTCGAGATCGGCGGCATCGCGCAGGCGCAGCTGGACGAATCGCGCGCGCAAGCCAGCGCCGACGCCGCGCGCGTACGCGAGCTGCAGCGCAGTATCGACGTGGCGCGGCTGCCGGGCCGCGATGCACAGCAAGCCGCGCAGGCCGCGCAGGTGGCCGCCGCGCGCGCCGCGCTGGCGCAAGCCGAGTGGAAGCTGTCGCGCAAGACCGTGGCCACGACGCAGGCGGGGCTGGTCTACGACACGCCCTACCGCCTCGGCGAGTGGGTGCCCGCCGGCAGCCCGGTGGTGCGCATGCTGCCCCCGGGCAACATCAAGGTGCGCTTCTATGTGCCGGAGACGGTGGTCGGGGCGTTGCGCAACGGCCAGGCCGTGCAGGTCCGCTGCGACGGCTGCGCCGCGCCGGTGACGGCCACCATCAGCTATGTCGCCAACGAGGCCGAGTACACGCCGCCGGTGATCTACAGCAACGAGACGCGCCGCAAGCTGGTGTTCCTGGTCGAAGCCCGCCCGTCCGCGGCCGATGCGCCCAAGCTTCGCCCAGGCCAGCCTGTCGAGGTGGCGCGGAAATGAACACCAGAGCGAACGGCGGCGCTGCCGAACTCGCCATCGACGTGCGCGGCCTGAACAAGCACTTCGGCGACAAGCACGTGGTCAACGATCTCAGCATGCAGGTCGCGCGCGGCGAGATCTTCGGCTTCCTCGGGCCCAACGGCAGCGGCAAGACCACCTCGATCCGCATGATGTGCGGGCTGCTGACACCGGATTCCGGCCAGGGCACCTGCCTGGGCTACGACATCCTGAGCGAGTCCGACGAGATCAAGCGCCGCGTCGGCTATATGACGCAGAAGTTCTCTTACTGGGACGACCTGTCGATCCGCGAGAACCTGGACTTTGTCGCGCGCGTCTACGGCATGCGGAACCGGCGCGAGGCCGTAGACCGCGCGCTGGAAGACCTGGGCCTGGCCACGCGCTCGGCGCAGCTGGCCGGTGCGTTGTCGGGCGGCTGGAAGCAGCGGCTGGCGCTGGCGGCCTGCCTGCTGCACGAGCCCGAACTGCTGCTGCTCGACGAACCCACCGCCGGCGTCGACCCCAAGGCCCGCCGCGACTTCTGGGAGCAGCTGCACCAGCTGGCCGCGCGCGGCATCTCGGTGCTGGTCAGCACGCACTACATGGACGAGGCCGAGCGCTGCCACAAGCTGGCCTATATCGCCTACGGCAAGCTGCTGGCGCAGGGCACCGCGGACGAAGTGGTGGCCAGCCAGAACCTCTCGACCTGGAGCATCGAGGGCGACGACCTGGCCGGGCTCTCGGCGCAACTGCAGGGTGCGCCTGGCGTGGACCAGACGGTGGTGTTCGGCACGGCGCTGCATGTCACCGGGCGCGACGGCAAGCTGCTCGGCGAAACACTTGCGCGCGTGGCTGGCCCGGGCCGCCGCATGGAGCAGATCCAGACCAGCCTGGAGGACGTGTTCATCCACATGATGGGCGGCGCCGAAGACAATATGAACGCGAGCGCTGCGGGCGGGCAGAGGAAAAAGGAGCACACATGAAAGCCGGCCGCTTCTCTTTTTCCTTGCAGCGCTGGTGGAGCATCGTGCTGAAGGAATTCCTGCAACTGCGGCGTGACCGCGTCACCTTTGCCATGATCGTCGGGATACCGGTCATGCAACTGCTGCTGTTCGGCTTCGCCATCAACACCGACCCGCGCCACCTGCCGGCTGCCGTCATTGCTGCAGACCAGAGCGAGTTCACGCGATCCTTTATCGCCGGCATGGAGAACTCGACCTACTTCAGGATGGTCGGCACCCTGCCTGACGAAGAAGCCGGCCGCGAGGCGCTGATGAAGGGCAATGTCCAGTTCGTCGTCAGCATCCCGCCAGACTTCACGCGCCGGCTGCTGCGCGGCGAACGCCCCGCGCTGCTGGTGGAAGCCGATGCCACCGACCCGTCGGCCACCAGCGCCGCCATCGCCGCGCTGTCGCAGCTGCCGTTCAGCGTGGCCAGCCAGGACCTGAAGGGAGCGCTGGCGCCGCTGGCCGGCGGCAAGCCCCCGTTTGACGTGCAGGTGCACCGGCTCTACAACCCGGAGGGCATCACGCAATACAACATCATTCCGGGCCTGATGGGCGTGATCCTGTCGATGACGATGGTGATGATGACCGGCCTGGCCATGACGCGCGAACGCGAGCGCGGCACCATGGAAAACCTGCTGGCCACGCCGGTGCGGCCCATCGAAGTGATGACCGGCAAGATCGTCCCGTACATCTTCATCGGGCTGGTCCAGTCGACCATCGTGCTGCTGGCCGCGCGCTGGGTGTTCGAGGTGCCGTTCTTCGGCTCGGTGCTGGCGGTCTACCTGGCCGCGCTGCTGTTTATCGCGGCCAACCTGACGGTGGGCATCACGCTGTCGTCGCTGGCGCAGAACCAGCTGCAGGCGATGCAGCTCACCTTCTTCTACTTCCTGCCGAACATCCTGCTGTCCGGCTTCATGTTCCCGTTTGCGGGCATGCCGGGCTGGGCACAAGGGATCGGCAACATCCTGCCGATGACCTATTTCCACCGCATGGTGCGCGGCATCCTGCTCAAGGGCAACGGCTGGACCGAGCTGTGGCCCAACGTCTGGCCGATGGCGCTGTTTATCGCCATCGTGATGACCATCGCGGTACGCTTCTACCGCCGCACGCTGGACTGAAGGAGCCTGCGATGTATCCCTTCCGCTCCCCCACGATACTCGCAGCGGCGTTTGCCGCGCTGCTGGCCGGCTGTGCAGTTGGCCCCGACTTTCATTCGCCGCAGGCGCCTGCCGATGCGGGCTATGTGGCCGGCCCGCAACCGCAAACGACAGTAGCCAGCGAAATGCCGGGCGACCTGCCGCACGGACAGGCGCAGGTGCTGGCCAGTGGCGCCGACGTGCCCGCGCAGTGGTGGACGCTGTTCCGCAGCGCCGCGCTCGACCAGACCATCCGCGCCGCCCTGGCCGACAGCCCCACGCTCGCGCAGGCACGCGCCAGGCTGCGCGAGGCGCAGGAGAACCTCTCCGCTCGCACCGGCGCCACGCGCTGGCCGACGGTGGACGCCAAACTCAACACCACGCGCCAGCAGGTCGATTTCCAGTCGCTCGGCATCAATGCCATTCCCAGCCCCGGCCCATTCACGCTGTACGGCGCCACTGTGCAGATCTCGTACGTGCTGGACCTGTTCGGCGGCCAGCGGCGCGAGCTGGAAGGGCTGCAGGCCGCCGTCGACTACCAGCGCTATGAATTTGAAGCCGCCCGCCTGTCGCTGGCCGCCAACGTAGCCACTGCGGCAATCCGCGAAGCCGGATTGCGCGCCCAGCTGGCCGATACGGTGGCCATCGCCGAATCACAGCAGCGGCAGCTTGGCATTGCCGAAGAACGCCTGCGCGCCGGCGGCGTGGCGCAGGTCGACGTGCAGCGCCAGCGTTCCGAGCTGGCGCAGACACAGGCGCTGATCCCGGGGCTGCAGCAGCAGATCGAAGCCACGCGGCACCAGCTTGCCGTCTACGTCGGGAAGTCTCCCGCCGCTGCCGCGCTGCCCGAGTTCCGCCTCGAAGACCTGCAGCTGCCGGGCACATTGCCGGTCAGCCTGCCATCCACGCTCGCACGGCGCCGCCCCGACATCCGCGCGGCCGAGGCGCTGCTGCACCAGGCATCGGCCAATATCGGCGTAGCCACCGCCAACCTGTATCCGCAGATCACGCTGAGCGCCAGCGGCGGCACGCAGGCCACCGCGGCGCGAGACCTGTTCAACAGGCTCAACGTCTGGAGCCTTGCAGCAGGACTGGTGCAACCGGTGTTCCATGGCGGCGAACTGCTGGCGCGCAAGCGCGCGGCAGAAGCCGCCTACGAGCAATCGCTGGCGGCCTACCAGCAGGCCGTCCTGCAGGGCCTGCAGAACGTTGCCGACGCCCTGCGCGCACTGGAAGCCGACGCCGCCACCCTGCGCGCCCGCGCCGACAATGCGC
The DNA here is from genome assembly GCF_055385985.1 of Cupriavidus sp. LA-1. Classification (NCBI taxonomy): domain Bacteria; kingdom Pseudomonadati; phylum Pseudomonadota; class Betaproteobacteria; order Burkholderiales; family Burkholderiaceae; genus Cupriavidus; species Cupriavidus sp. LA-1. The sequence goes on from NZ_AP031387.1 coordinate 3,417,270, forward strand.
GCCAGGCGCGGGCGACGCTGGCTATCGCGTCAGAGCAGTACCGGCTGGGCGGCGTCAGCCAGCTGACGGTGCTCGATGCAGAGCGGCAATCGCGGCAGGCCTCGCTGGATCTCTCGCAGGCAACCGCGAACCGGCTGGCGGATTCAGCCGCGCTGTTGCAGGCGCTCGGTGGGGGGTGGTGGCAGGAAGACCAGCAGGTCAGCGGCCAATGAACTCGCGCAGGCGCCGCACCCCCTCATCCAGCCGCGCCGGATCGCAGGCATAGCACCAGCGCACGAAGCCCTCGCCCTCCGCGCCGAACGCGCTGCCGGGCGCCAGCCCGAGCCGCGCTTCGCGCACCAGCTGCTTGCACAGCGCGAGGCTGTCGCCCGCGCCCGGCAGGCGGAAGAACACGTACATAGCCCCTTCCGGCGCATGCGCGTCGACACCGGGCAGCGCGGACAACGCGCCAACGAGGTGATCGCGTGCCGCGCGCAGCCGCTGCACCAGCGCGCGCGTGAACGGCTCACCCTCACGTACCGCCACCACGCCCGCTTCCTGCACGAACGACGGCGCGCACGAGGTGTTGTACTCGATCAGCTTGCCGAGATCATCTGTCATCGACGCCGGCAGCACCATCCACCCAAGCCGCCAGCCCGTCATCAGCCAGGCCTTGGAGAAAGAGTTGACGTGGATGACGCGCTCGTCGCGCGAAGCAATATCGAGAAAGGACGGCGCGGCGCAGCGCTCCCCACCGGCCGCTTCATCGCCGTAATAGAGGCGTTCGTAGACCTCGTCGGCAATGATCCAGATGCCGTGGCGGCGGCAATGGTCCAGCACGGCCTGCTGCGCGGCGCGCGGCATCACCCAGCCGGTCGGGTTGTTGGGCGAGTTGACCATCAGCGCGCGCGTGCCGGGTGTAAGCGCCGCCAGCAGCTTGCCGACATCGAGCGTCCAGCCGTGCGGGCCGTAATCCAGCGATACGGTTTCCACCGCCGCACCGAGGATCTTCGGAATCTCGACCAGATTCGGCCACAACGGCGTCACCGCCACGACGCGGTCGCCCGGACCGGTCACAAGCTGCGCCGCAAGCATCAGGCCATTCACGCCGGCGCTGGTAACCGCGACATTCTCCAAACGCGTGGCGCCGTGCAAGGCGCTGGCGTAGTCGGCCAGCGCCCCGCGCAGTGGAGCAATACCAAGATTGTGTGTGTAGAAGGTGGCGCCATTCGCCAGCGCGCGCGCCGCGGCATCGCGGATAAAGTCCGGCGTGGCCTGGTCGGATTCACCGAACCAGAATGGCAGCACATCGGGCAGGCCGATGCCGGCATTGGCGACTTCACGGATGCGCGACGCGCGCAGGCGGCGGACGGTGTCGCGGGCCTGGGGGATGGTCGGGTCGGGACTGGGGGGCATGGGGCGTTTTCGGCTTGGCGGTAGATGGCTAGGGTACCGGAAAGCCGCGCCGATTGCCGTCCCCTCTACCTGGCGGGGTAGCCAAGCCCGTCACGGGCGCTGCCATCGTTATCGCGCGCAGCGCCGCCCGGCCGGAGTTTCAGGCCAAAGCTGCCTCGCGCCTGGCCGTCATTTGCCGGCCGTAACGCATACTGTTCCGAACGCTCCGATCTTGCCGCCTGCGGGGCCGATGCCGGGCCGCTGACGTGGGCCGAAGGGCTGCCGGAAGCGGCAGCGGCAGCCGAGGCCGCCTGCCACGACAGCAGCAGCGAAATGAGAAGTCGAAGAATCACGTCAGGATGTCATCGCCGCATCCGGCTGCACGCGGGGATCAAGGGAAATTCACTCCGGTCTGCGGTGCACAGTTTGCGGTAACGGTCTTCGTATAGGTGTACGTCTGGCCGTTCGTTCTTGAATTGGTCAGCGTAACAACAGTACCTTGGGGGACGGACAAGGAACAGCTGTAATTAGAAGAGCCATTGCCATCCATCGAGCAAGTCCCGCTACTCGCAGTGACGGTGCCTTGCTTGTCGGCGGCCGATCCGGTGATTGGCGTGGTGCAAGTAGCATTCGTGGAAAACGTCGCGGTGACGTTCTGTGCCGCGCTCATGGTCACCGAGCAAGAGCCGGTACCAGTACAACCCCCGCTCCAACCAGTGAAGGTACTGCCACCAGCCGCTTTCGGTGTCAGCGTCACCACTGTCCCGGCGCCGTAAGAGGCCGAGCAGGTGGACGAACAACCGCTGATCCCCGCCGGCGAGCTATCCACGGTACCCGCACCGGTTCCGGCCTTGGTCACCGTCAAAGCATAGCTCGTCACCGCGGCATAGGTTGCAGTGACTGTGGTTGCACTTGTCATCGTAAGCGTACAGGGGCCTGTGCCGGAACATCCACCACTCCAGCCTGAGAATGTGGAGCCGCTATTGGCCACCGCTGCCAGGGTCACCGACGTACCCGAACTGAATCCGAACGAGCAAGTCACCCCACAACTAATCCCTGCTGGCGTACTGGTTACGGTGCCGGAGCCTGTCCCGCCTGGCGTGACGGTCAACGTCACTCCCAATGCGAAGGTGGCCGTAATGGACGTTGCACTGTTCATTGGGACAGTACAGGCCCCCATGCCCGTACAAGCCCCGCCACTCCAGCCGGTGAAGGTCGAGCCGCTATCAGCCACTGCCGTCAAGGTCACGGAAGTGCCTGTGGCAAGCGTTGCCGAGCAAGTCGCCCCGCAACTGATCCCGGCCGGCGTACTGGTGACCGTGCCGGTGCCGGTTCCTGTCTTGGTCACCGTCAGGCCGTAGTTGGTGCCGCCGGAGCCGACCTGGCTCTCGAAGCCTGGCCAGATTGGGGGGCACACATCCGCCGCCGGGTCGTTGTCAGGGTTGATGCAAACGTATTTGCCTGCATTGCGGGTGAATGCCCCGCCGGCCATCTTCGCGTTGCAAGTGCCGTTACCCGTCACCTTTGTGACCAGAAAGTTCTGCTCAAAGTAATCGGACGCACTGCCTGCCGTCACAGAGCTGTAGGAACTGGGGTATGCCGAAGGCCTTGGGCGCCCGTCGAATGGGCCGGTAATGGCGGTTCCATCAGGCTGATAAGATGCCCCGTATTTGGTTCCGCTCCACGGCCTGTTGACGACAGGATTGGCGGACTGATCGACGACCGATTGGGTACCCATTCCGGTCGACAGATAGGCACCCACCGTGCCCTTGAACCCCCGATAGCTGCGGGTCGAGGACTCCAGCGGATTTGCGCTGATGAGCGTGCCGTCACTCGCGCCACCGTTGAACCCAGGGTCGCCCACGCAGATGGTCGGACTAGCGGCATTTCCCGTGACCGACTCATCGATAATAACGCCTACGTTTCCATACCAGCCTGGACCGACGTAGCAGGTGTAAGTGTAGTATTTGTAGGAATTGCTGCCGCTGGTGACAGCGGTCATCAGGGTTGGCGAATTGTTATAGACGCACTCACCTTCGCTTGACAATCGAACCCGCACATTGGCTGAACTCGGAACGCCATTGCCGGCGTTCTGATCAAAGAATATCTTGCCGGTTATGGTCGAAAATGACTGTGCGGCATTGTTCTTGGGCGGCAGGTAAAGCAGGATGTTATTCGAGCTGTCCAGGAGGTAGGTGGTCCCGTTATTAACGGCAATCTTGGTGCCATCAGCATTTGCCACACTGGTACCGGTATAGGTTCCGCTGCCCCGCTGAGCGGAGCCGGTAGGCGAGATCAGTGAGCCGCCCAAACCAGCGGTCAGCTTGCCCTGCCCGCCAGGATCATCCCACGCTACCACGCTGTTCAGATCCAGGCGCTGCTGGACGCCCTGGCCGTCAGTCCATGTGGTCGTCAGCTGAACCAAACGCTGCTCCAGGCCCCCGCTGGGCGTTGATACAGCCCACGTCATGGTATAGGCAGCGTTGCTGCCGCTCACCGTCGCATTGCCAGAGACCAGCGGCGTGCCTGTGAATGCCGACTTCACCAGCATATTGCGAACTTGCTCGAGCTTTTGCTGCGACAGGGCCATCGCTTCCGAACGCGACTTGGCCTGGCCCGCACCAGAGAGACTCAAGGTCTGCAACTTTGATACCGCGAGCAGACCGATGCTGATGAGGATTAACGCAATCATGGCTTCAATCAGGATGAAGCCATGATGGCGCGGAGTTTTTCTTATATACATAAAATAACCGTCCGGATGTCAGCCAGCCTACCAATCGCGCCAACTGCCTTGCAGCCTTGCGGCCTGGCCAAGATTGGATGCCGCGCCAAGCACTTTCGGGTCGAAGACAACCTTCAGATTGCCGGTGACATTGGCGGAACCGGCACTCACAATTGCTCCGTAGATGGTGGGCGAACCGTTACCTGTAATATTGCCAGTCACATAAACCAAACCGTTGATCACGGAACTGGCACTCATATTGAAATCACCATTGACGATAAGAACCACCGGGTGATCCTGGGTACCGATATCGCCCGGCAGGCTGGCATTGCCTTCAACCCAGATAGCGCTGTCCTGCATATTGACTATGCTGTTCAGATTGGTTGAATTCGATGTGGCCAGCACGCTTCCGGGGTCCACTACCCAGGTAGCTGTGCTGTCCCGGTACGCTACGGGCGTCTGGCCAAAGAAGTACTGAAAAAAACCATCGCTGCTCAGGCTTGAAAGCTTTGTGTCGTTGCTCACCGTGTCGTGACCAAGGTTGGAGCCTTGGGTGGAACACTGATATCCGGTGGGCGGGTTATTGCACCCGGGGCTGTTCCCGACATTTCGATAAGGATCACTGATGCTGGCTGTCGGATTGCTGACTTCATTGCGAATGAAAGTCTTGCCTGTGTTGCTCTGACCGAGCAGCGCCCCCCCCGACCAGACTGTCAGGTCGTTGAAGTAATTGAGGATCGAGGCCCCGCCCGTCAATAGATTGGCCGTCCCCCTGGACGTAACCGGTGTCGAGATGCTGCCGCCGAGAGATGGACTGAAGCCCGCTATTTGCACAATGCGCTGGACCGAACTGTCGTCATCGCTCCAGCCACAGCTGATAATGCCTACCCGTGACAGATCCATCGGTACGACCGGTTGCGGCAATGCCGCGGGTGGCAGCGTGCAGGACAAGGCCGTGGCATGGGTTGTCGGACAGGTCGTATAAGGAATATCCAACGGGTCGCAGTAAAGTGCCTGGTAATAACTCGATGTCCCGCTGCTGCTCGTCAGCGTGTTCGGCGTGATCACGTCTGGCACGCCGTTCTTGTCCTGATCGATCCCGCCCTTGCGCATATAAGCCAGGGCCTGATCAAGGCCCGCACTGGCCGCCGCAAACGACTGTTTCGTCCGTATCTCATTGGCCGAGAGGCGCTGCTCCATGATGGCCGCCCGGTTGGTATAAAGCACCATCAGTCCCACCGCCAACAGCAGAATGACGGTCATGATGAGCGTGGCCGCGCCCCGTTGAATCGTGGCTTGCTGTCGCGATGCGAATGGGAGGGACGTCCGGGCAGGTGACTTCATGGCGTGATGACACGGTTGTTGCGCACGAGCACCGTTCCATTCAGAGTTCGAACTACGGTCGAATCGGTTTTGCTTTGCGCCGTCAGGCTAATATTGATCTGCCGGGTTTCTACAAAAGTGTTGGTGGCAGGCGGATAGGTTACCGGCGCGCCAGTCGCGGCCGGGCTGCACGCCTGCAGACTTCCACCTGTTGTTGTCCAGGCTGTGAAAGTAGTGGTATCAGTCGGATCGTAAGTCGTCGGCAGGTATGAAATACATTTGGAGCCGATGGTGTTGAACGTCAGAGCCGTTACCGTGATGGCTCTCTGGTCTGTCAGGTTCTCCCAGATGGCATCTGTCCCACACTGCGTACTGGTGCTGGTACTAGCTAAATTAGCCGTCGGCAGCAGCGTTTGCACCGCGCCTCCCGAAAGCCGGAACCCGAAGAAATCCATGAACGTGGCATTGCTGTCCACGACTCCGGGTGTGCCGCCAGCGAACGTGGCATCGTAGCTGTACAGCATGCAGCTGGTGCTGCCCGATATCTCGAGGTTAGTGGCCGCCGCGGTGAACGGATTGGCGCCTTTTGTGGCATTTCCCCAGTATCCAGCCCGTCGAATGTCGTTGACCATGATGTCCATCACGGCACGCATATCCTGGTTCAACTGGGTCGCCGTTGTGGTGACCTGTGTGCCCCGGGAAAAATTCAGGTAGACCGCAGACATTCCCCAAAGCACGATCAACGAGACCACCATGCCCACCATCAGGCCGATGAGGCTGTATCCCGACTGCTGCCTTGAAATTGGGCTCAGCATATTGGGTACCCGCCTACCGCCCCGCCTGGAGAGCACAATGAAATTCGACCGAGTCGCCCGATGTTCAGGCTGAGCTGCCTGCCCATGGGAGATTGCAGAGTAATCGATTGATCGGTGCCGCCGGTGGCAAGCCCGCGCAGGTCAAAGGTGATGACGGCCTGCGCAGCTGGCGACGTCATGGTGCAGCCCGTGCATTCGGTGGCCGACACGGTGTGCGATACGTTGTTTCCCGCTTCATTGATGAAACAGGTGGCCCCACTGCATGCCGCGGAACCATTCGCTATGCCGACATACCAGGGCGCGGATGGCCCCACCGTCAGGGATACGGTTTTCAAGCCAGAGGCGGCGGACGATGACTGCTTGATTGCCTCCGAACGCGCCAGTTGTGCCAGATTTGAAATCGCCCGCATCTGGCTGATCAGACGCTGCTTGTCAAGGTAATCACTGAGGTTCGGAAATGCCATGGTGACAAGAATGCAGAGCACGGCAATCGTGACCATCAGCTCAATTAACGTGAATCCACCGGGATGCCTTCTCATGATCACTTGCCCCAGCATGTGGCCGGTGAATAGGTGATTGTGGTTCCGCTAACGGCATAGACGATCGCAGTGCAGCCCGTATCGGCCAGTTGCGATGTCGATGAGGCGTTTGCCGTCAACGTGTACGAGCTTCCTGTTACCGCAGTTGGTGTCGCGAGGGTATAGTTCCCCTGGTCGCTGAGGCAGGCGCCTGAAGTCGGGCAAGGCGGCGACAGATTGGAGGTCGCAGTCGCGTAGGTGGTATTGTTCAAGCGATACTTTTCCTGCGCAAGGCTCGCCGCCTGGAGCAGAGCCTGGGCATCGGCGCGCTTTCCTTTCCTCACATATCTCTCATAGGAAGGTATGGCGACGGCTGCCAGGATAGCCAGGATGGCGACCACGATGGCTAGCTCAATGAGAGTAAAACCTCGGTAACGGTTAAAGCGCCTCTGCATTTTCTTGACTCAATAGTTCATTGTGATGGCGCCAAGGCCAGACCGATCCACTCTGCGCGGCAGTCGTCGTCAAGTGGATGGCAAGCGCAGCCATGCGTGTGCCTGAGCGATGAGTCGGAGATGAAGCGCCAGGCGGCTCGGGCGCATCAATGCCCGCGGCCGAGCCAGGGTTGAACATTCGCTCCGGGTGATCAAGCAGCAATTCGGCCTCACGAAGGTCAGATACTGCGGGCTGATACAAGAACGCGGTTCAGATCACGACGCTGTTCGCGCTGGACGGCCTGCGGTTGGCGCATGCACGCTGATAAGGGCGCAGACAAAATTGTGTCCGCCGCGCAATCAAGGACCAGCCTACAACGATTACACGCAAAGCCCTGTCACCAGAGTGGCGACGGATTTCTTGTGGAACCGGGAATTTGGGTTCAGTTGCGCAAGAATTGGCGGATTCAGGGCTGTCGTCGACAGCGATGATATGCGGACGAGAGGGCTGACGCGCCTCTGATGACCTGTTTCATATTGACCCCTTCTTTCGTTGCGCAATCAGACCTGGCGCTCCACTCTGCGGCGGAACTACCACGTCCTTCCCGAAAATTACCTCGTTCTGGCATGCTGCAGCCGCATGCGGCCGGCAGCGCCTATTTTGTTTATATTGACGGGCTCTCTAAGTTGCCACGTGGCTCAGATGTTGAGGATTTTATACAGTTGTGTCAATACTCGACAGGAGGTTGTCAAGGCACAACGTCAATCGTTGGACGATTGCCACATCCTGCCGCCTTGGCACCTTTGGTACTTTGGCACTACGCCGCCCTCCTCGGGGGCAAACAGGTAGCCGGTGCGGCTTATACGTTACATGAACTGGTCCGGAATCAGCAGCGAAGCCGAGCAATGACCGCGTGCCAGTCACGCAACCAGGTGATGCTGCCCGCGGCCCGCTGTGCAACAATCGTTACAAACCCAGTCCGGAGTACCAATGTCGTCCGACAGCCCCACCCCGCCGCAAGACCTGGAGGCCCTGCTTGCCCGGCTGCGCGCCAGTTTCCCGACGCTCAGCACGCAGTTCCAGGGCGGCGCGCGCTACCTGCTCGACCATCCGCAGGACGTGCCGGTGCTGTCGATGCGCAAGATCGCGGCCAGCGCCGGGGTGCAGCCGGCCACCCTGGTGCGGCTGTCGCAGCATCTGGGCTTCGAGGGCTGGCAGGGACTGCGCGAACTGTTTGTCGACGCGTTGCGCGGCGGCACCCAGCCGTACGCGCGCCGTGCGCGCAAGGTGGTGCGTGAAAGCAGCGCCAGCCGCATGCTGGGCGAGATGCTGGACGCGCAGCACCACAACCTCGACCTGATCGCCGCCAGCAACGAAAAGACGCTGCCGCAGGCCGCCGAGCTGCTGTCGCAAGCGGCCTGCGTGCATGTGGCGGGCTTCCGTTCCTGCTTTCCGATCGCGTTCACCTTCCACTATGTCTACCGGCTGTTCCGCAGTTCCGTGCACCTGATCCGCGCCGATGCCGGCACACTGGAAATGGAGCTGCGCGGCCTCGCGCCCAAGGACGCGGTGGTGGTGGTCAGCTTCGCCCCATATTCGCAGGAGAGCATCCGCGTGGCCGCGGCCGCGCGCGAGTGCGGCTGCAAGGTGATCGCGCTGACCGACAGCACGGTGGCGCCGATCGCGCTGGCGGCGGACTGCACGCTGCTGTTCTCGGTGGAAAGCCCGTCGTTCTTCCCGTCGATCACCGCCGGCGTGGCCGTGGTCGAGGCGCTGGTCGAACAGCTGCTCGCGCGCAAGGGCAAGGGCGCGATCCGCGCGCTGGAGCAGGCCGAGGGCGAGCTGCACCGCACCGGCGCCTACGTGGCGGCCGGGCAGACTTAGAACCCGTTTCACGATGAAACGGGTTCTTAATCGAAAGCCTCATCGTTGGGATTGGCGTAGGCCTTCTTCAGTGGCTCGCTCATCGGCAGCTCGAAGTTCACATGCTTGGGCGGCACCGGCGCGGCGAACCATTTGGCATAAAGCTTGTTGATCTCGCCGCTGCGGATCAGCCCGGCGATGGCGCCGTCGACCACCTGCTTGAAGCCGGGGTCGTCCTTGCGCATCATGAACGCGTAGGCCTCGAACGACTGCGGCGTGCCCACCACCGCCCAGTCCGCGGGATTGGGCGCCAGCGTGCGCGCCCCCGACAGCAGCACGTCATCCATCATAAATGCCGCCACCCGGCCCGACTGCAGGATCAGGAACGACTCGCCATAGTCCTTGGCGCTCTGGATGGTGATGTTGGCCTGCTTCTCGTCGTTGAGCCGGCGCAGGATGCGCTCTGAGGTCGTGCCGGCGTTGGTCACCACCGCCTTGCCCGACAGGTCGCCAAAGTCGCGCACCGGGCTGCCCTTCTTCACCAGCAAGCGCGTGCCCGCCACAAAGAAGGTGGTCGAGAACGCCACCTGCTGCTGACGCGACTTCAGGTTGGTGGTGACACCGCATTCCAGGTCCACGGTGCCGTTCTGCACCAGCGAGATCCGGTTCTGCGAGGTCACCGGCACCATGCGCACCTGCAGGCTGGCAACGCCGGCCTCGCGCTTCACCGAATCGACTACGCGGTCGCAGATGTCCTGCGAGAAGCCGATCACCTTCTGGTTGGCGTCGTAATACGAGAACGGGATCGACGAGGTGCGGTGGCCGATGGCGATCGTGCCTGAGGACTTGATCTTGCTGAGCGTCGGGCTGGCCGCCACGTCGGCGGCACGCGCCGAGCCCGCAAACAGCGCCAGGACGGCGACGGCAAGCGGCGCCGCGAGGGGTCGGCGGTGCCGGGAACTACGCGGACAGGTGACTTGTGCTGCTTTCATACCAGGCTCTCCTTGGGTGGCGTACGCGCGATGCGCCTTCGCATCGGAATGCTAGGCAAACAGCAACAAGTGTTCCATCATGGATAACTATGAAACATATGTATTTATCCCCGGCGCGGTGAAACAGACATGGCTGGCGGCATGCGGGTGCTTCGCCATGGGGCAGCCATGCGCCGAACGGGTGCCTGGCGATCGGCCTGTGCCGGGAAAAGCCGGGCCGGAACGGCCGTGGGAAGGGAACGGCAGAAAAAGCAGCGGGCGGCTGTTGTGCCGCCCGCGGTGCGATGCCAGGTGAGGCCGGGTGGCCGACCGCGCGCGGCTTACTGCGCGCACTTCTCCCGGTACGCCTGCTGCAGCGACTTCTTCGGCCTGGCACGCTGTAGCTCCGGAACCACGCGGCCCTGCGCGGTTTCGATGGCCGGCTGGGTGGCGCGGTATTCGCGCTTGGGCGCATTGGCGATCTGGGCGGCCAGGGCGCGGCATTCGTCCGACTGGATGCTGCCTGGCGTCGCGGCCGGGTCGGGACGGTAAGGTGTGGTGCCCTGCTGCACCGCTTCGTTGATGGCGGCGGCGGCGGCACTGTCGCCGTCCGGCTTCTGCGCATGGGCGCCGCACGCCAGCGCCAGGGCGGCGACGGCGGCAATGCGGGTCAGGGTTCGCTGGCGGCTCGGCATGATTGACGTCTCTCCCGTGGCTCGATGAATTTATGCAAGGGCTGCCAGCTTAATCGCTCGCGGCCTGCCTGACACTACCGGCATTTTCGGCATTTTCGGCATTTTGCGTGGTCGATGCCACCTGCCGCGGGCCCACCGCCCGGCTTGCCCGCCATGCCAGCCTGGGCGCGCGCCGCCTGGCGCCAGTCCTGGCGGTGGCGCCGCATCTGCCCCAGCGCCATCCGGCTCATGCTGGCCCAGCCGGACGGCCGCATGCGCGGCGGCAGGTCCTGCAGGGCGTCGGGGCGAGCGGGATGGTACGGAACGGGGCGGACAAAAAACGACGCCCTCCAAAATAGCACTGGAAGGCGTGCGGGAAAACCAGGGCGCAGTCAGTGGCTGGCGCGCTGCTGCGCTGGCAGCCCTGGCAGAGGTTGTTGCCGGCGGCGGCCGTGCGGCCGCCAGGCGGCTCGGTTTCAGGACTTGCAGTACAGGTTGACGTACAAGCCCCCGTTCCAGTTGAAGCTGTTGTTGCCGCTGACCTGCACCTGGACAATGTCGTTGGCCGCCACCGGTGTGGTGGCCGGCGCCGAGCAGGTCCGGTTGGCGTTGTCGAGCCCGCATTGGGACGCATCGGTGAGGGGCAGCGAATCGAGCTGGTCCAGCGCCGTGCCGCTGGCGACACGGTATGCCGTCACCGTGTACGCCGCGTTGGCCGGCACTGCGCCCGCCAGGCTTGCGGTCAGCGTAAAGCCGCCGCTGCAGGCCACGGGCATCACCGCGCCGAAATAGGGATCGGAACTCTGCTGCGTCAGCCCGGAGCCGGTCATGACGTAGGTCCCCTTGCCGCCAGGCGGTGAGGTGACAGCGAAATTGGCGGTGTAGACGGTTCCGCCCGTGCCGGGATCTCCCTTGTCGCCCTTTTCTCCCGTGGCACCCTGTGCTCCCGTTGCTCCCTGCGGACCCGTCGCCCCCGTCGCTCCCGTGGCACCCGTGGCACCCGTGGCACCCGTGGCACCCGTTGCACCCGTCGCACCCGTCGCACCCGTCGCACCCGTCGCACCCTGTGGACCCGTCGGACCCGTCGGACCCTGCGGACCCGTCGCTCCCGTCGCTCCCGTCGCTCCCGTCGCTCCCGTCGCTCCCGTCGCTCCCTGCGCGCCGGTATCGCCCTTGTCCCCCTTCGCTCCTGCCGGCCCCGGCGCCCCGTCAGCCCCCGCGGGACCCGCGGGGCCGACCGGTCCCGTCAGTCCGACCACGGATACCCCGGCCGGCCAGCCGTCCGCCGTCTTCGGGCCGAACAGCGTGCTGGTGGTCGTATTCAGGTAGAAGCTGCCGACCCCGCCGTCCGCCGCGGTGGGATCGGCCGCGCCGTGCAGCAGCACCGCGCCAGGCGCACCGGCCACGCCCTGCGGGCCGATCAGCGACACGCCGGCAGGCCAGGCCCCGCCAGCCTTGGGGCCGTATAGCGTCGAGCTCGAGACATTGATGTAGAAGTCACCATCCGTGCCGACGTCCGCGGTCGGCGCATTGGTGCCGGACAGGATGGTCTTGCCGTTGGCGCCAGCGGGGCCGGGCACGCTGGCCGACGGCCCGGCGCTGGCCGATGTTGAATCGCCGCCGCCGCCGCAACCGCCGAGCAGGATGGCGATACAGGCGAGCGGGATCGCTGCGCGTTTGAGGTCGATGTGTCGCATGAAGAAAGCCCCCCGGATTCTTTTTTGAACTGGATCCCCGGATCGATGCCGGGTGAATCAAATCTAGAGATCGCGACGCCCCCGATAAATCGTGCATTCGCATGGGCTGTTTCATTAATGAAGCGCACCGGCGAAACGAGCGAAATCCTGCGCCAGGCCAGATAATTCGCACATCCGTTTAGAAGGCAAAAAGACCGCGGAAAATAATCAAGAAAAAGCCTGGGCTGCCGCACCAGGCAGCGCGAAGGCGTGCTGATAAGGCCGCGGGGACCAGGTACCGTCAGCGTTCTCGGCGCCGCGGCAATGGATGCCGGCGCAGGCCTCAAAGCCCGGACGTGGCCTCACCCGGATGGTTGAATAATGGTTGAGTTCCGGATGAGATGGCCTGGCGATAGCCGGCGCTGGCCCGTTCAAAAGAGAAACAAATAATCGTCATTTACCCCTTCATGGGGGATATTGACAGCGCAGCGGCAACCAGCCATTCATGCGCCTCCCGGCCAGGCTCCGGCGCGGCCGCGATGCACTATGCTGAATACTCCTCCAACGGCTCTGCGCGGAGGCCAACATGCGCAAACTCTTTCCGATCCTCACGGCAATCCTGCTGTGCGGCGCCACCGGCATGGCGTTCGCCCACAACTGCCCCAATGAGATGAAGGCCATCGATGCCAAGCTGTCGACCAGGCCGGCCCTGTCGCCGGAAGACGCCGCCAAGGTCGCCAGGCTGCGCGCCGATGGCGAGGCCTATCACAAGGCCGGCAATCATGACGAAGCGATGAAGTCGCTGCTCGAAGCGAAGAAGATCCTGGGTATCTGATACCGGAAAAAAACCGCCACGCGCCCAGGCGTGGCGGTTTTTCTTGATTTCGTGCGGACAGCGCCGCGGCCGGCCGGCTCAGGAGCCCGATCCCACCTGCTGGATCACGCCGTTGGGCGCCACCTGGTAATACTCGGCGCCAATCCCGACCCAGCGCGTGCCTTTGCGCGGCGCGGGCAGGTTGTACTGCTTGTAGTCGTCGATCACATACTGGCGGTCCCTGAACTCGGTGGGCAGCCGGTCGCCCTTCTTCCACTGCTGCACCTGCATATAGGGCGAGGTCTGCGCAGCCGGCTCGGAGGCGGCCATATCCTTCATCGGCTTGGACCTGGCACCGCCCTGCGCCATCGCGAACGGCGCCGCCAGCACGCTTGCCGCCAGCAACAGCACCGGCATCGCTTTCTTGATATTCATCGTGATCTCCTTGCGTACGGGAAAACCGAACTGCCGGAGGATCCGACAGCATCTACCAGATTAGTCACAAATACCGACAATCGGGGATCCGCCAGCCCTTGCAACCTTGATGAATGCGGCAGTTAAGGCACGAGGCGGCGGCCAGGTTGTTCACAATTGTTTGCCGGATGGCACCCCTCGAGGGGGAGCCTCTGACGGCACCCATGACTAGAATGGCACCTGAAAGAAACACTTTGTTACGAGCGCGTGCCGAGCAGTCTCTGAGCGGGCCGCGACCTGCGGTTTTTTTTGCCGGCGAGGTCCGGCGCCCGCACCGACGCAACGGCTCGCCACGTTCCCTGGCTCACGCGCTGCTCACGGCGCTTCGCATGCGGGCTCCATCCCTGCCAGAGAACCACAAAAACAGGGGACTCTCCGTGTTGCACGATGCCGGTCATTTCCTGGCCCTGGTCAATCCCGCCATCGCCTTGCTGCTTTCGCTCTGCTTCCTGCTGGCGTGGAACCATGAGCGCACGCGGCACTACCTGCTGCAGGTCGGTGCCTGCTACCTGCTGTACGCCATCGCGATCGGCCTGCAGATCATCTGGCCGCCGCGCAACGGCGGCGGCAACGCCACCGTCACCGGTGCGTTCTACCTGGGCAGCGGCGTGCTGTTGCTGCGCGGCATGCTGGCACGCATTGGCGCGCGCCCCGATCGCTGCGCGCTGATGGCGCTGCCGCTCATCCTGTTCGGGATGCTGGCCTGGTTCGACCTGGTACAGCCGAACCTGGTCGCCCGCATCTACATCCTGAATGTCGGCATCGCGCTGATCCTGCTGCTGGGCATCGCGCCGCTTGCCCGCCTGCGCACCGGGCGCACCGTGGACCGGGTGCTGTTCTGGGTGTTCCTGGTGTTCGCGCTCCAGTTCCTGCCACGCACGGTGCTGACCCTTGTCCCGGTGGGGACCCATGATGCTGCCGAGCTGCCCCGCACGGCCTACTGGCTGTGGCTGCAGGCTACGCTGGCCCTGCTGCTGCTCACGCTGGCGCTGACACTGCTGGCCGCCACCGCGCAGGACGTGATCGACGGGCTGCGGCATGAACGCGATACCGACCCGCTGACCCAGCTGCACACACGCCGCAGCCTCGAGACCCTGGCCGCGCACCAGATTCCGCCGCGCGCCGGCGAGAAGCTGAGCGTGCTGCTGTGCGACCTGGATTTCTTCAAGTTCATCAACGACAACTACGGCCACAGTGCCGGCGACGCGGTGCTGGCGCAGGTCGGCCGCGTCATCGCTGCGGGAATCCGGCGCTGCGATATCGCCGCGCGGCTGGGCGGCGAGGAGTTCGTCGTGCTGTTGCCCGACACCCCGCACGACGCGGCACTGCAACTGGCGGAGCGGCTGCGCCAGACACTGGAGCAAACCAGCATGGACGTCCTGCCGGGCATGCACACCGTGACCGCCAGCTTCGGCGTGGCTACGCTGCGGCCCGGCGAAGACCTTGAAGCGCTGCTGATGCGCGCGGACAGCGTGCTGTACGTGGCCAAGAACAACGGCAGGAATTGCGTCGAGTGGGAACGCGAGGCCGGGTTTCCGGCCCTTGCCTGAAGGTGCCTGGCGCGGGCGCGTAGAATCTGCCGATTTCAGGAAGTCAGACGGGTAAGACCATGGACTGGACGGGATTCGCGCGAACTTTTGCATTGTTCTTCGCTACGGCGGTCGCCGAGCTTGTCGGATGCTACCTGCCGCTGCTCTGGCTGACGGGCAAGGGAAGCGGCTGGCTGCTCCTGCTGGCAGCGCTGAGCCTGGCCGTGTTCGTCTGGCTGCTGACGCTGCATCCGACGGCGAGCGGCAGGGTCTATGCGACTTACGGAGCGGTCTATATCGCGACCGCCCTCGGCTGGCTGTGGACAGTCGACAAGGTATCCCCGACCTGGAATGACATCGTCGGCGTCGGGTTGGCGTTGTGCGGAGCAGGCGTGATTGCGCTTGGACAAAGGCCAGGCTAATCAGGCCAGTTCCTGGCGCAATCGCGACCGCTCCCCGCGCAAACTAAAAAGGCTGAGCCCTGTGCAATACAGAACTCAGCCTTGTCAGGTCCCGCTTCCCTGAAGCTTCCGGAGGGCGGAGGTCAGAACGGAATATCGTCGTCCATATCCTCGAAACCATTCGATGCCGGCTGCTGCGGACGGCGCGCAGCGCCACCGCCCTGGCCGCCACCCTGGCCGCCACCCTGGCCGCCCGCCTGGCCTCCGCGGCCACCGCCGTAGCCACCGCCCGACGATTCGCGGCCGTAGCCGCCGCCACCGCCCGCGCCGCCACCGTAGCCGCCTTCATCACCGCCGCCGCCGCCACTCTGGCGCCCGCCCAGCATCTGCATCTGGTCGGCGACGATTTCGGTCGAGTACTTGTCCTGGCCGGACTGGTCCTGCCACTTGCGGGTGCGGATGCGGCCTTCGATATAGACCGACGAGCCCTTCTTCAGGTACTGCGCGGCGATCTCGGCGAGCTTGCCGAACATCGAGACGCGGTGCCATTCGGTGGCTTCCTTCATCTCGCCGCTCTGCTTGTCCTTGTAGCGATCGGTGGTCGCCAGGCGAAGGTTGGTCACGGCGTCGCCGCTGGGCATGTAGCGGGTTTCCGGATCTGCGCCGAGGTTGCCGACGAGAATGACTTTGTTGACCGATGCCATGTGAATATTCTCCAAAAGCCACGCGCTGTGTTGAAAAGCGTGGCAATACGATGACGGTAAAGCGGACTGTAGTGTGACGCGATACGGCGATGACGTAAACGAACATCGCGCCCCCGGCCAGACGTCGGGTGGCGCGATCATGCTAGGCCCTTTCCAGGCCAGATTCTTTACGAAGTGATGCGGACTCGGTTGCGGATTCAGGCGGCCGTAGCGGGTGCAGCAGGTGCAGCTTCCTGCCCGCGCGCCGGCGGCGCCTTCATGCTCCAGGCGATTATAAGCCACAGCAGCAACACCGCCGCGCAACCGACGAACACCGCGCTGCGGCCCTCGTGCTTGAGCAGCCAGCCGCCCACGGCCCCGCCCAGGAACAGGCCCAGGGCCTGCGTCGTGTTGTACACGCCCAGCGCCGCGCCGCGCGCGGCCGCGGCATAGCGCGACACCAGCGAAGGCTGCATCGCCTCCAGCACATTGAAGGCCACAAAGAAGAGCAGCAATACGCCGACGATGGTCCACAGCCCGTGCACGGTGGCAAACAGCAGCTGCACCGCGGTCATCAGCGCGACCGCGCCCAGCAGCACCGGGCGCACGCGGCCGTAGCGCTCGGCCGCCATCATCGGGCCCAGCATCAGCACAAAGGACACCAGCACCACCGGCAGGTAGACCTTCCAGTGCTGGTCCAGCGGCATGCCGGCATCGGCCAGCATGGCCGGCACCACCATGAACATGGCCACCTGGGAAGCGTGCAGCGCCAGCACGCCCACGTTGAGGCGCACCAGGTCGGGGTTGAGCAGCACCTTGCGGAACGGCAGGCGCACCGGATGCGGCGGCGGCGGGGTCGGCACCAGGAACAGCGTCACGCCGATCGCCACCCCCCCCAGCACCGACATCAGCCCGAAAATGCCGGACATGCCGATGCTGTGCAGCAGCGGCGAGGCGATCACCAGCGACAGCGCAAAGGTCAGGCCGATGCTGCCGCCCACCATCGCCATCGCCTTGGTGCGATGGCGCTCGCGCGTCAGGTCGGCGATGCAGGCGGTGATGGCCGCGGAGATCGCACCCATGCCCTGCAGCGCGCGGCCGGCGATGATGCCGCTGAGCGTGTCGGAAAAAGCCGCCACCAGGCCGCCGGCGATGAACAGCAGCAGGCCCGCCACCATCACCGGCTTGCGGCCGATCCGGTCGGACAGCCAGCCCAGCGGGATGTGCAGGAACGCCTGCATCAGGCCGTAGATGCCCATGGCCAGGCCCACGCGCTGGGCGTCGTGCCCGTCGGGCAGGCCGCGCGCGTACTCGGCAAAGACGGGCAGGATCAGGAACAGGCCGAGCATGCGCAGGGCAAAGATGCTGGCCAGCGACACGGCGGCGCGCAACTCGACGCGGCTCATGCGCTCGCGGGCGGGGGCCTGGGATGCGTCGGCGGCACCCGCACCCGGAGAAGAAGACTGGATCGACGGCATTGCGATCGTGGGATCGTGGAATCTTTCAGGCTGGCTGCCCGAGCCCGGTAATGCGGCACGCGGCAACGGCAGTTTTGATCGGGATCGCGGGGAGAAGTTGCCGCCCGGAACCCGGGGCCTGCGGCGGCTTCGCCGGGCACCTGCATGGCGCGGGCTACCCCGGAAACCGAAGTTGGGTATATTAACAGGTTTGCTCCTCCGCGCTTCCCGGGTCACCTGGCCATGCCAGAGGGCCCCCGGGCGTGTGCCCGGGCGCGCATTCCGGCCGTCGCCAGCGGTCGGAAGTGCCAATTTCGGTACTTGTTTCGGGTTCTGCGATTCCTTCAGACAGCCCTGCCAGCCTGGCGGGGCGGCCTGTCTGGCGACGACTTTTCGGCATATGGAAGAAATCAAGATCCGTGGGGCGCGTACCCACAACCTGAAGAACATCAATCTCGACCTGCCGCGCAACCGGCTGATCGTGATCACCGGCCTGTCGGGTTCGGGCAAGTCCTCGCTCGCCTTCGACACGCTCTATGCCGAGGGCCAGCGCCGCTACGTGGAGTCGCTGTCCGCCTATGCCCGCCAGTTCCTGCAGCTGATGGAAAAGCCGGACGTGGACCTGATCGAGGGGCTGTCGCCGGCGATCTCGATCGAGCAGAAGGCCACCAGCCACAACCCGCGCTCGACGGTGGGCACCGTCACCGAGATCCACGACTACCTGCGCCTGCTGTACGCCCGCGCCGGCACGCCCTACTGCCCCGACCACAACCTGGCGCTGGAAGCCCAGAGCGTGTCGCAGATGGTCGACGCCGTGCTGGCGCTGCCGGAAGACACCAAGCTGATGATCCTGGCGCCGGTGGTGGCCGACCGCAAGGGCGAGCACATGGACCTGTTCGACAGCATGCAGGCGCAGGGCTTCGTGCGCTTTCGCATCCGCTCGGGCGGCGGCGCCGCGCACGAGGCCGAGGCCAGGGTCTATGAGGTCGACGCGCTGCCGAAACTGAAGAAGACCGAGAAGCACACCATCGAAGTGGTGGTGGATCGCGTCAAGGTGCGCGCCGACATCAAGCAGCGCCTGGCCGAGTCGTTCGAGACCGCGTTGCGCCTGGCCGATGGCCGCGCGCTTGCGCTGGAACTCGACAGCGGCAAGGAGCATATGTTCAGCTCCAAGTTTGCCTGCCCGATCTGCTCGTATTCGCTGCAGGAGCTGGAGCCGCGGCTGTTCTCGTTCAACAACCCGATGGGCGCCTGCCCGAGCTGCGACGGGCTTGGCCAGATCACCTTCTTCGACCCAAAGCGCGTGGTGGCCTTCCCCAACCTGTCGCTGGCTTCGGGCGCGATCAAGGGCTGGGACCGCCGCAACCAGTTCTATTTCCAGATGCTGCAGAGCCTGGCGGCGTTCTACGATTTCGACACCGAGACCGCGTTCGAAGACCTGCCCGAAAACGTGCAGCAGGTGGTGCTGCACGGCTCCGGCGAACAGGAAATCCCGTTCACCTATATGAACGAGCGCGGCCGCACCACGGTGCGCGAGCATGTGTTCGAAGGGATCATTCCCAACCTGGAGCGCCGCTATCGCGAGACCGATTCGGTCGCGGTGCGCGAGGAGCTGGCCAAGTACCAGAACAACCAGCCCTGCCCCGCCTGCCACGGCACCCGCCTGCGCACCGAGGCGCGCCACGTCAAGCTGGGCGAGGGCGAACAGGCGCGCGCGATCTTCGAGATCAACGGCTGGCCGCTGCGCGACGCGCTGACTTACTTCCTGACGCTGGACATGCACGGCGCCAAGCGCGAGATCGCCGACAAGATCGTCAAGGAGATCACCGCGCGGCTGAACTTCCTCAACAACGTCGGGCTGGACTACCTGTCGCTGGAGCGCAGCGCCGATACGCTGTCGGGCGGCGAGGCCCAGCGCATCCGGCTGGCTTCGCAGATCGGCTCGGGCCTGACCGGCGTGATGTACGTGCTGGACGAGCCCTCGATCGGCCTGCACCAGCGCGACAACGACCGCCTGATCGGCACCCTCAAGCACCTGCGCGATATCGGCAACTCGGTGCTGGTGGTCGAGCACGACGAGGACATGATCCGCGCCTGCGACTACGTGGTCGACATCGGCCCGGGCGCCGGCGTGCACGGCGGCATGATCGTGGCCGAGGGCACGCCGCGGCAGATCGAGGAATCGCCGGCGTCGCTGACCGGCCAGTACCTGTCCGGCCAGCGCCGCATCGAAGTCCCGAAGGAACGCGCCGCGCCGGACCATGAGCGCCTGCTGCGCATCGTCAACGCCAGCGGCAACAACCTGCGCAATGTCACCGCCGAGGTGCCGGTGGGCCTGCTGACCTGCATCACCGGCGTGTCCGGCTCGGGCAAGTCGACGCTGATCAACGACACGCTCTACCACGCGGTGGCGCGCCACCTGTACGGCTCCACGGCGGAGCCGGCGGCGCACGACCGCATCGAGGGGCTTGAGCATTTCGACAAGGTCATCAACGTCGACCAGAGCCCGATCGGCCGCACGCCGCGATCCAATCCGGCCACCTACACCGGCCTGTTCACGCCGATCCGCGAGCTGTTCGCCGGCGTGCCGTCGGCCAAGGAGCGCGGCTACGATCCGGGCCGCTTCTCGTTCAACGTCAAGGGCGGGCGCTGCGAGTCCTGCCAGGGCGACGGCGTGCTCAAGGTCGAGATGCACTTCCTGCCCGACGTCTACGTGCCATGTGACGTCTGCCACGGCAAGCGCTACAACCGCGAGACGCTGGAAGTCCTGTACAAGGGCAAGAACATCTCCGAGGTGCTGGACCTGACCGTCGAGCAGGCGCACGAGTTCTTCAGCGCCGTGCCGGTGGTGCGGCGCAAGCTGCAGACGCTGCTGGACGTGGGCCTGGGGTACATCCGGCTGGGCCAGTCGGCGACCACGCTGTCGGGCGGCGAAGCGCAGCGCGTCAAGCTGTCGCTGGAGCTGTCCAAGCGCGATACCGGGCGCACGCTCTATATCCTGGACGAGCCCACCACCGGGCTGCACTTCCACGACATCGAGCTGCTGCTCAAGGTCATCCACAAGCTGCGCGACCAGGGCAATACCGTGGTCATCATCGAGCACAACCTGGACGTCATCAAGACCGCCGACTGGCTCATCGACATGGGCCCCGAGGGCGGCGCCGGCGGCGGCCAGGTGATCGCGCGCGGCACGCCGGAGGATGTCGCCAGGAGCAAGGCGAGCTTTACCGGCAAGTACCTGAAGCCGTTGCTGGAGCGGTAAGGCCTTAGGAATTTTCAGCTACAGGCCCGGCAAGAAATGTCGCGACTCGCTTACGTAAGCAATGGTACTAGTTGAGGTGTATCAATATGAGGTGACATTGTTGTCTTCGTAGCCGTCAAACTGCATCGGCCGCCCTTTCCATGCCCTAGGCTGAAAGGACGGACGCGACAAATCACGTCTTCCCTTTTCACAACGACGAGGAGACACCGATGCAGTTTCGAATTCGGGATGTGGTCAGGGTGGCTACCCTTGGGGCTGCTGTAAGCGCGAGCACCACCAATGCACAGAATGCGCCTGACAACGCGATACCCAATGCAGATGGCTCACGGACCATTTTGAGGTCGCAACAACTGCCTGAGGCCAACGAGCGCCACGCGCGCTGGTGTCAAATGCACGGCGGGGTGGACGTTACAAACGAAGGGGATCTGACGCTCGGCGGAAAAACGTTAGACGCGGTCATCTGTCGGCGACTTGACCCTTCGGTGCCGGGATTCTCCGGCGCATATGTTCCAAAGAATCCCAACCAGACCATCATCTCGCCCGACACTGAGATGGAGAAGGCTCCCTTCATCATTCCGGAGCGCCCGCGGATGGCGCCAGAGCAAGAGAGCTCGCTGGCCCCACATTCCTCCGCGGTCATTCCCACCATAAGCGTCTAGCCCGACGGACTTCAGTCCCTACCATTTGCGGCAATCCAGGTTGCGAATACGTGGCCCCTGCACTGCTGCCGCAAGGCACGCGCGGCACCGGCTTGCATTCGGTGCCGCAGGGCCTACCATGGACGGCGACGGCCATGACGGCCGTCTCAGCCAACGCGTGGAGGCCCCACCATGGAACTCCTGTCCGTACCAGTCACCAAGCCGGAAGCCACCAACTTCATCTTGGGGCAGTCCCATTTCATCAAGACCGTGGAAGACCTGCATGAGGCGCTGGTGAGCACCGTGCCGGGCATCCGCTTCGGGCTGGCGTTCTGCGAGGCCTCGGGCAAGCGGCTGGTGCGCTGGTCGGGCACCGACGAGAGCCTGATCGACCTCGCCTGCGAGAATGCGCGCGCCATCGGCGCCGGGCATAGTTTCCTGATCTTCCTAGGCGACGGCTTCTTCCCGGTGAACGTGCTGCCCGCGGTGCGGGCGGTGCCGGAGGTGTGCCGCATCTTCTGCGCCACCGCCAACCCAACCCAGGTGCTGGTCGCCCAGACCGACGCCGGGCGCGGCGTGGTGGGCGTGATCGATGGCGCCTCGCCGCTGGGGATCGAAACCGATGCGGATGTGGCCGAGCGCAAGGCGCTGTTGCGCAAGTTCGGCTACAAGCTCTGACGCCGGCTGTCAGTGCTGCGCCGCCGGTACGCGCGGCACCGGCGGCAGGTCGTCTTCCTTCATGCGGCTGCGGTTGAGCACGCCGGCCTGCTCCAGCACCGGGTAGGCGGTGGCGCAGAACAGCGAATTCAGGCGCTTCAGTTCGCTGATCACGTCCAGGTGCAGCGAGCTGGTCTCGATGCTCTCGGCGGTCTGCACGGCCACGCGCTGCAGGTGGGTACGCGCGTACTTGCGCTCCAGCTCGCGGAAGTTGGCTTTCTCCGCCATCAGTGCCTGCGCGCTCTTGAGGTCGCCGTTGAGAAACACCGACAGGCCCAGCCGCAGGTTGGCGACCAGGCGCGCGTGCATCTCGGCGATCTCCTGCATGCCGGCCTCGGAGAACATCAGGTTGTGGGCGATCTTCTTGTCCTTGGTATCGAGCAGGATGCGCTCGATGATATCGCCCGCGTGTTCCAGGTTGATGGTGAGCGAGATGATTTCAGTCCAGCGCTGGCCGTCGCGCTCGTCCAGCGCTTCGAGGCTGATGCGGGTCAGGTAGAGCTTGATCGCGGTGTAGAGGTCGTCGACCTCGTTGTCGATGCGGCAGGTGGCGGTGGCCAGCTTGGCGTCGTTGGTGCGCAGCACGCGCAGCATATTGTCCAGCATCTGCTCGATGCGGTCGCCGATGCGCAGCACCTCGCGCGCGGCATTGGACAGCGCCAGCGTGGGCGTGGTCAGCGCGGCGGTATCGAGATGGCGCGGCGTGACCTGGCTGTCGCCGGTATTGCGCCCGGGCAGCACCTTCTCGCACAGCCGCGCCAGCGGCGCGGTGGCGCCCAGCAGCAGCACGGCCAGCGTGACGTTGAACAGCAGGTGGAAGTTGACGATCAGCCGTTGCGGGTCATTGTCGACCAGGGCCAGCAGTTCCTCCGCCTGCGTCAGCAGCGGCAGCGCGACCAGGCAGCCCAGCAGGCGCGACAGCAGGTTGCCCAGCGTCACGCGCTTGCCCGGCTGGTTGTTGCCCGAGGTGGTCAGCAGCGCCGAAATGCCCGAGCCCAGGTTGGCGCCCAGCACCAGCGCCAGCGCCACGTGGATCGACACCACGCCGGCCGAGGCCAGCGCGCCGCAGAACAGCACCACGGCCAGGCTGGAATAGCACAGGATGGTCAGGAAGGCGCCGACCAGCATGTCCAGCCCCGAGTCGCCGGTCAGCGAGGCAAACAGCACCTTGACGCCGGCGGCCTGCACCACGGGACGGGTCGCGATCGAAATCAGTTCCAGTGCCAGGGTGATCAGGCCCAGGCCGATCAGCACGCGGCCGACGTGGCCGGGCCTGCTGCCCTTCCAGGTCAGGTGGCAGATCACGCCGATGAAGATCAGCAGCGGCGACAGCCAGGACAGGTCCAGCGAGAACACCTGCACCATCAGCGCGGTGCCGACGTTGGCGCCGAGCATGATGGCCAGCGCCGGCGCCACGGCGATCAGGCCCTGGCCAACGAAGGAGCTGACGATGACCGCGGTGGCGTTGCTGCTCTGGACCAGCCCGGTAACGCCGAGCCCGGCAAGGAAGGCAGTGAAGCGGTTGGAAACGCTGGTCGACAGGACATGGCGCAGGTTCGCGCCGTAGACGCGCAGGATGCCGACCTTGACGATATTGGTGCCCCAGACGAGCAGGGCAACGCCTGATAACAGGTGAAGGAGTACGCCCATTGTGCGCCCTTGTGTGACCAGTGCCGACAAAACCCTGGGGGCTCGGCCCGGTCATCGTGTAGTTGTCAATGGGGCATTATGCGCCCGCCACCCGACAGCGGCAACGGCGTGGGTGCGGCATCCTGGCAACAGGCTGCACCGGCGGCGCATGCCGCGGCGCAGCGCCTGCAGAGGCGCCCACGCACGCGCCAGCGGCGGCGCTCAGGGCAGCGCGACCTTGATCCCCAGCCCGACAAAGATCGCCCCGGCGGCGCGGTCCAGCCAGCGGCCGGTGGCCGGGCGGCGGCGCAGCCAGGCGCCCAGCCAGCCGGCACAGAGCCCGAACAGCGAGAACACCACCGCGGTCTGCAGCATGAAGACCACGCCCAGCAGCAGGAACTGCAGGCCCGGGTGCGCGGCATCGGCGCGCACGAACTGCGGCAGGAACACCAGGAAGAACAGTGTCACCTTGGGGTTCATCATGTTGCCCAGCACGCTCTGGCGGAACACGCGCGCGAGCGGCACGGCATCGACCTCACCGCCCTGCGCCAGCCCGCCTTTCGCGCGCAGCGCCTGGATGCCGATCCAGATCAGGTAGGCCGCGCCGGCGTACTTGATCAGCTGGAACGCCAGCGGCGACGAGCGCAGCACCGCCGCCAGCCCCACCGCGGCGATCATGGTATGGAACAGGCATCCGACCGAGAAGCCCAGCGCCGCCACCAGCCCGGCGCGCCGTCCCTGCGCCATCCCGCGCGCCAGCACTTGCAGGTTGTCGGGCCCCGGGGCCACGGTCACGGCAATCGAAGTCAGCAGGAACAGCAGCAGGTCAGGCATGGGGTCTCCTTGCGTGGAAATCTTGCGGGTCTGTCAACGCGGCTCAGTGCCCCTCGAACTTGCACACGGTGAACAGCGGCAGGCCGCCGTCCTGCAGCAGCCTGGAGCCACCCAGTTCAGGCAAGTCGACGATGGCGGCGCCCTCCACCACCGTCGCGCCCAGGCGCTCCAGCAGCTTGCGCCCGGCCATCATGGTGCCGCCGGTGGCGATCAGGTCGTCGACCAGCAGCACGCGGTCGCCGGCCTTGCAGGCATCGGCATGGATCTCGACGGTGGCGCTGCCGTATTCCAGCTCATACTCCTCGGCCACGGTCTGGAACGGCAGCTTGCCCTTCTTGCGGATCGGCACGAAGCCCAGGTTCAGTTCATACGCGACGATCGCGCCCAGGATGAAGCCGCGGGCATCGATGCCCGCGACCAGGTCGAGCTGCGCGTCCATGTAGCGGTGCACGAAGACATCGATCAGCACGCGCAGGGTCTTGGGGTTCTGCAGCAGCGGGGTGATGTCGCGGAACATCACGCCCGGCATGGGCCAGTCCGGCACGGTCCGGATGCGCTCGCGCAGGTAGCCGGTGACGTCGCCGAGTTCGGGGGACTGGATGATGGAATCTGCCATAGGGGTCTGCAAACGGAAGGCGCGCGGCGTGGCGCGCCGGTAAAAAAGGGGGACGTATCCCGGGTCAGGCGCGCGCGGTAACCAGTTACCACCCGCGCCGCCGGGGCCGCCAGCACAATGGTCCTGCCGGCCGGACAGGCTGCCTGGGCCGGCCTGCCGCATCCGGCACCCGCCGGACACCCGTAACCATACAGGAGACCGCGATGGCAAAGAAGATTCTGATGCTGGTGGGCGACTACGCCGAAGACTATGAAACCATGGTGCCGTTCCAGGCACTGCAGATGGTCGGCCATACCGTCCACGCGGTCTGCCCCGACAAGCGGGCGGGCGACGCCTGCGCCACCGCCATCCATGACTTTGAGGGCGACCAGACCTACAGCGAGAAGCGCGGCCACAACTTCACGCTGAATGCGACCTTTGCCGAGATCGACCCGGCCGCGTACGACGCGCTGGTCATCCCCGGCGGCCGCGCCCCCGAATACCTGCGCCTGAATGCGCGCGTGCTGGAGATCGTGCGCCACTTCGCCCAGGCCGACAAGCCGATCGCCGCGGTCTGCCACGGCGCCCAGCTGCTGGCCGCGGCGGGCGTGCTGGAAGGCAAGACCTGCTCCGCCTACCCCGCCTGCGCGCCCGAGGTGAAGCTGGCCGGCGGCACCTATGCCGATATCCAGGTCGACCAGGCCCATACCGACGGCAACCTCGTCACCGCCCCGGCCTGGCCCGCGCATCCGGCCTGGCTGGCGCAGTTTCTTGCCGTGCTGGGCACGCGGATCGTACATTAGAGCTTTCCGCACGCGGCGCCCCCACGCGTGAAGGCACGGCTCGCTCCCATGCGGCGAGCCATGCACATGCCTGCCGGCAGCGCCGCCCGCACGGGAGCATCCATGTGTGAAATTTTTATCCGCGCCAATCCGGCGTCGTACCAAAGCCAGTCGCGCTCGCTGCGCCTGCACGGCGTGGCCACCAGCATCCGGCTGGAAAGCCTGTTCTGGGAAGTGCTGGAAGAACTGGCGCAGCGCGACGGCATGACTGTCAACCAGCTGATCACGCGCCTGCACGATGAACTGACCGAACATCGCGGCAGCGAGGCGGTGGCGGGCAATTTCTCGTCCTTCCTGCGCGTGTGCTGCCTGCGCTACCTGATGCTGCAGGGCGAGGGCCGCATCCCGGCCGATACCAGCGTGCCGATCCGCTCGCTGGACGCGCGCGCGGTGCTGGACAACCTGCCGGAATCCTGGGTCGAGGCGCGTCCCCACTGACGTGCCCGCACCCGGCCTGGCTCAGCCGTTCAGGATGCGCGTTTCCGCGGCCTCCAGCGCCTCTGGCGGGCCGCGCAGCACCACGATATCGCCCGGTTCCAGCACGGTCTCGGGCTGCGGATCGAAGGCGCGGATGCCGCGCCGGCGTACCGCGGTGACCTCTACCCCGATCCGGTCCAGCCCCAGCACGCCCAGGCGACGCCCCACCGCGGTGGATTGCGGCCCGAGCGACACCGAATGCAGCCGCACCGAATCACGCTCGACCATGTCCTCGTCATCGTCGCGGCCGTGGAAATAGCCGCGCAGCAGGCTGTAGCGCGCGTCGCGCGCCTGCTGCACGCCGCGCACCACCCGGCGCATCGGCACGCCCAGCAGCACCAGCGCGTGCGAGGCCAGCATCAGGCTGCCCTCGATGATCTCAGGCACCACTTCGGTGGCGCCGGCCTTCTGCAGCGTGTCGAGTTCTGAATCGTCCACCGTGCGCACGATCACCGGCAGCGCGGGCGCCACTTCCTGGACATGGTGCAGCACCTTGAGCGCCGACGGCGTGTTGGCATAGGTGACGATCAGCGCGGCGGCGCGGTGGATGCCGGCGGCGATCAGCGCCTCGCGCCGGCCCGCGTCGCCGTAGACCACGGTATCGCCGGCGGCGGCGGCCTCACGGACCCGGTCGGGGTCCAGGTCCAGCGCCACATAGTTGATGCCCTCGCGCTCCAGCATATGCGCCAGGTTCTGCCCGCTGCGGCCGAAGCCGCAGATGATGGCGTGCTTCTCGGTCTGCAGGCTCTGCGCGGCGATGCGGGTCATGTTCAGCGACTGCAGCAGCCATTCGTTGGCGGTAAAGCGCAGCACGATGGCGTCGCTGTACTGGATCAGGAACGGCGCCGCCAGCATCGACAGCAGCATCGACGCCAGGATCACCTGGATCAGCACCGGGTCGACCAGGTTCAGGCCGTCGATCTGGTTCAGCAGCACGAAACCGAATTCGCCCGCCTGCGCCAGCCCCAGCCCGGTGCGGATGGCCACGCCCTGGCGCGAGCCGAAGACCCGCGCCAACACCGAGATCAGCACCAGTTTGAACAGTATCGGCACCACCAGCAGCGCCAGCACCAGCCACGCGTGGTCCAGCACCACGCGGATATTGAGCAGCATGCCGATGGTGACGAAGAACAGCCCCAGCAGCACGTCGCGGAACGGCTTGATGTCCTCTTCCACCTGGTGGCGGTAGGGCGTCTCGGAGATCAGCATGCCCGCCATGAAGGCGCCCAGCGCCATCGACAGGCCCAGCCGCTCGGTCAGCGCCGCCATGCCCAGCGTCACCAGCAGCAGGTTCAGCATGAACAGTTCCTGCGAGCGGCGCGCCGCCACCACATGGAACCAGCGGCTCATCAGGCGCTGACCGAGGAAAAAGATGGCGCCCAGTGCCACCACGATCTTGAGCATGGCCAGGCCCAGCGCCGCCATCAGGTCGCCCGGATCGCGCGACAGCGCCGGAATCACGATCAGCAGCGGCACCACCGCCAGGTCCTGGAACAGCAGGATGCTGATGATATTGCGGCCGTGCTCGCTCTCCAGCTCCATGCGCTCGGACAGCATCTTGGAGACGATCGCAGTGGAAGACATGGCCAGCGCCCCGCCCAGCGCCACGGACGCCTGCCAGGACAGCGGAAAGAGCCAGTTGAACGCCCAGCTGGCCGGCACCACCGCCAGCAGCGACAGCACCACCTGCGAGCCGCCCATGCCAAACACCAGCCGCTTCATCGAGCGCAGCTTGGTCAGGTTGAATTCCAGCCCGATCGAGAACATCAGGAAGACCACGCCGAATTCGGCCAGGTACTTGGTCTGCGCGGTGTCGCTGGCCAGCCCCAGCGCGTGCGGGCCGATCAGGATGCCCACGGCCAGGTAGCCCAGCATCGGCGGCAGCTGCAGCATGCGGAATGCGACCACGCCAAAGACGGCGGCGGCCAGCAGCACCAGGGTCAGTTCCAGCGGAGAATGCATCAGGAGGTCTGGGTGACCGGCCAGGCGCGCGTCCGACCCGGCACGGGCACCCTGCCGGCAAAATACGGCGAGCACGGCAAGCACGATGTGCGCCATGGGGTCGGGCCAGGCGCCATCGCATTCGTTGGTATACTTCGTCGCCATGATAGCCAATTTCGATGCGGATCGAGCACTCAGGCTCGCCCGAGACACCCTCCAGACTGAAGCCGACGCGGTTTCCGCACTTTCCGGACGCCTGAACGGCGACTTTGCCCGTGCCGTGCAGCTGATCCTGCAATGCACCGGGCGCGTCGTCGTCTCCGGCATCGGCAAGTCCGGCCATATCGGGCGCAAGGTCGCTGCCACGCTGGCCTCGACCGGCACACCGGCGTTCTTCGTGCACCCGGCCGAAGCCAGCCACGGCGACCTGGGCATGGTCACGCGCGACGACGTGCTGATCGCCTTTTCCAATTCGGGCGAGACCGGCGAGCTGCTGTCGATCATCCCGATCGTCAAGCGCATCGGCGCGCGGCTGATCTCGGTCACCGGCAACCCCGACTCCAACCTGGCCAGGCTGGCCGACGTCCACCTGGACGCGGCGGTCGAGAAGGAAGCCTGCCCGCTGAACCTGGCGCCGACGGCCAGCACCACCGCGGCGCTGGCGCTGGGCGATGCGCTGGCGGTGGCGGTGCTGGACGCGCGCGGTTTCGGCGAGGAAGACTTCGCCCGCTCGCACCCCGGCGGCGCGCTCGGGCGCAAGCTGCTGACCCATGTGCGCGACGTGATGCGCACCGGCAACGCCGTGCCCGAGGTGCGTGAGAACACGCCGCTGGCCCAGGCGCTGATGGAAATCACCCGCAAGGGCATGGCCATGACCGCGGTGGTCGACCCGGACGGGCACGCCATCGGCGTGTTCACCGACGGCGACCTGCGCCGCCTGCTGGAAACCCCGCGCGACTGGAAGACCGTGCCCATCGGCGAGGTCATGCACCGCAACCCGCGCGTGGTCAACGAGAACCAGCTGGCCGTGGAAGCGGTGCAGGTGATGGAAGCCAACCGCATCAACCAGCTGCTGGTGGTGGATGACGCCGGCCGCCTGACCGGCGCGCTGCATATCCACGACCTGACGCGCGCCAAGGTCATCTGAGCGGGCGCGGGCCCGCCACAACCGGCACAACGCCAAGGACACCATGCAGGCACTCCTCGCCTCCCTCAGCGGCATCGTCATGCGGCTGCTGCCGCTGCTGCTGATGGCCATCGTGGCGGGCAGCACGTTCTGGCTGGTCCAGATCAACTCCCCCAAGGAAGACCAGGCCGCGCAGAACACCAAGAAGCACGAGCCTGACTACTTCATGGACCACTTCTCGGCCACCGAGCTGGCGCCTGACGGCAGCACCAAGATTCGCTTCACCGGCGATCGCATGGTCCATTTCGAGGACGACCAGACCTACGAGGTCACGCGTCCCGCCATGCGCGCGTATCAGCCGGAGCGCCCGCCGGTGACCGCCCGCGCCGACATCGGCCGCATGAACGCCGAAGGCTCGGTGATCGACCTGTACGACAACGGCTTCGTGCTGCGCCAGCAGGGCGCGGACGCGTCCAAGGACCCGCAGCTTACCGCGGCCTCGAGCTACTTCCAGCTGCTGATCAACGACGACATCGTCAAGACCGACAAGCCGGTCAAGCTCACGCGTGGCCCCTCGGTGATGACTGCCAACGGCCTGATCTTCAACAACGTCACCCGCGAAGTACAATTGCTCGGCAATGTGCGCGGCACTATCGTCACCGGGCCGTCGCCGGCCCGCGCGCCGGGTTCCTGAACCCTGGCCCAGCGGGGCCGCGCACGCGGCGCCGGCACGCACGAACGCATGCAGACCCGTGCAAACCCGCGTGAAACCGCACCACCAAGTATCCCGACGCCTTCAAGCAACCCTGCCAACATGACCGCTTCCCTGACGACTTCGTCCCGTCGACGCACCGCCCCGGCCCTGCTCGCGCTGGCCATGGCTTTCGGCCTGCTGGCCCAGCCTGCCCTTGCCGAGCGCGCGGACCGCGACAAGCCGATGGTGCTGGAGGCGGACAACGCCAGCTACGACGACGTCAAGCAGATCTATACGCTGACCGGCAATGTGGTGCTGACCAAGGGCACCATGATCCTGAAGTCGGACGCCGCCGAGCTGCGCACCGACCCCGAGGGCTACCAGTTCGCGGTGGCCACCGCCAAGCCGGGCAAGCAGGCCTACATCCGGCAAAAGCGCGAAGGCGTCGACGAATACATCGACGGCTGGGGCGACCGCATCGAATACGACGGCAAGCAGGAATTCTCCAAGCTGATCGGCAATGCCCGCATGGCGCGCCTGCAGGGTGCCAAGCTGGTCGACGAGATCCGCGGCGCGGTGCTGACCTACGACAGCCGCAAGGAGTTCTACACGGCCGCCGGCGGCAGCGGCGACGCCGCCGCCGCCAATTCGTCCGGCCGCGTGCGCGCGGTACTGTCGCCGCGCCAGGACCCGAAGGCCGGCACCCCGGGCAGCGGCGGCTCGCCGCTGGACCTGAAGCCGGCCCCCGCGCCCGCCAACAAACCATGACGCCGGGCGCGGACCTGCCCGCCCGCGCCTGAAACGCCCGAACGCCTGACTGTGCCTATGACCGATACCGCAACCATCGCCGACAAGCCTTCCGTCGAAGCCTCCACCGTCCTTCCCGGCGGCAGCACGCTGGTCGTGCGCCACCTGAAGAAGCGCTATGGCTCGCGCACGGTGGTCAAGGACGTCTCGCTCGACGTGAAGAGCGGCGAGGTGGTCGGGCTGCTCGGCCCCAACGGCGCGGGCAAGACCACGTCGTTCTACATGATCGTGGGCCTGGTGGCGCTGGACGAGGGCGATATCGTGCTCGACGGCGACCATATCAGCGGCCTGCCGATCCACGAGCGCGCGCGCATGGGGCTGTCGTACCTGCCGCAGGAAGCCTCGGTGTTCCGCAAGCTCAACGTCGAGGAGAACATCCGCGCGGTGCTGGAACTGCAGCTGGACAAGGGCAAGCCGCTGGCCAAGGCCGAGATCGAGCGCCGCCTGGATTCGCTGCTCGACGACCTGCAGATCGCGCACCTGCGCAACAACCCCGCGCTGTCGCTGTCGGGCGGCGAGCGCCGCCGCGTGGAAATTGCACGCGCGCTGGCGTCGTCGCCGCGCTTTATCCTGCTGGACGAGCCCTTCGCCGGCGTGGACCCGATCGCCGTGGGCGAGATCCAGCGCATCGTCAGCTTCCTCAAGGCGCGCAATATCGGCGTGCTGATCACCGACCACAATGTGCGCGAGACGCTCGGCATCTGCGATCACGCCTACATCATCAGCGAAGGCGCGGTGCTGGCCGAGGGCCAGCCCGAGGAAATCATCGCCAATGACGCCGTGCGGCGCGTCTACCTGGGCGAGAACTTCCGCATGTGACATGACGGCCTGCCCCTTGCGCGGCAGGCATTCCGGCGGGGCGCGCGCAGCCGCCCCACAGCCAGCGTCGATCGGAGTCCATCAGCGATAGCAATTTCCGTTCCAACATCGGAAAGATGCGCATAAAATAGGTCGCATGAAACCGTCGCTACAGCTCCGCCTCTCCCAGCATCTGGCACTGACCCCGCAGTTGCAGCAGTCGATCCGGCTGCTGCAGCTTTCCACGCTGGAACTGCAGCAGGAAGTCGAACAGGCCCTGACGGAAAACCCGCTGCTCGAGCGTGAGAACGACTGGATCGAGAGCCCGCTGCGCGTGGCCGCGGATGGCTCGGTCAATGTCCAGAGCGCACCCGCGCCCGCCCCCGCCGAACCCCAGGGCAATGGCGACGCCCGTGCCGACGGCGCGGGTGACGACGACAGCTTTGGCGACAACAGCAGCGGCGACGACTACGGCAGCAGCGACTGGAGCCTGGACGACTTTGCCCGCCGTCCGCAAGGCGACGAGGACGAAAAGACGCCGATGCAGCTGCGCGAAGCCGAGCCCACGCTGCGCGAATACCTGATGGAGCAGCTGACGCCGCTGAAGATCTCGGCGCGCGACAAGGGCCTGGCCATCTTCCTGATCGAGTCGCTCGACGACGATGGCTACCTGAGCGCATCGCTTGAAGAGATCTGCATGGAGTTGCCCGAAGAACTCGAATTCGAGCTCGACGAAGTCCACGCGATCCTGACACTGCTGCAGAGCTTCGACCCGCCGGGCGTGGGCGCGCGCAATGCCGCCGAATGCCTGGCGCTGCAGCTGCGCCGCCTGACCCACCCGCAGCGCGACCTGGCGCTGAACATCGTCACCAATCACCTGGAGTTGCTGGCGGTACGCGACTACACGCGGCTGAAGAAGGCGCTGCAGGTCGATGAAGCGGCGCTGAAGGCAGCCCACGACCTGATCCGCTCGCTGGCGCCCTACCCGGGCCATGCCTACAGCCGACCGGAAGCCGATTTCGTGGTGCCGGATGTGTTCGTGCGCAAGAGCGGCGGCGGCTGGATCGCGCAGCTCAACCCGGATGTGATGCCAAGGCTGCGCATCAACGATATGTATGCACAAATCCTGCGTGGCGCAAAAGGGGAAACCGGCACCGCGGGGCTGCAGCAGAAACTGCAGGAGGCACGCTGGCTGATCAAGAACATCCAGCAAAGGTTCGATACGATCCTGCGTGTCTCGCAAGCCATTGTCGAGCGTCAAAAGAACTTTTTCACCCACGGTGAAATCGCCATGCGCCCCTTGGTTTTGCGGGAGATTGCCGATACACTGGGATTACACGAGTCAACCATCTCCCGGGTGACGACCAATAAATACATGGCAACGCCGATGGGTACTTTCGAACTGAAGTACTTCTTCGGCAGCCACGTGTCCACCGAAACCGGTGGCGCGGCTTCATCAACGGCCATCCGCGCCTTGATCAAGCAACTGATAGGAGCCGAAGACCCGAGGAATCCCCTTTCCGACAGTCGCATCGCCGAACTGCTGGGTGAGCAAGGCTTCGTTGTCGCACGACGCACCGTTGCCAAGTATCGCGAGGCCCTGAAGATCCCCGCAGTCAATCTCCGCAAGTCTTTGTAGCCGAGCCCACCGCCTGCCTGGTGAGGCTCTTTCAGAAGGAGAAGCGCTATGAACTTCAAGATCAGTGGACACCACCTGGACATCACGCCCCCTCTGCGTGAGTACGTGGAAACGAAGCTGGAGCGAATCGTCAGGCATTTCGATCAGGTCATTGGCGTTAGCGTGCTGCTCTCTGTCGACAATCACAAGGAAAAGGACCGGCGTCAGTACGCAGAAATCAATCTACATCTCAAGGGCAAGGACATCTTTGTCGAGGCGCATCACGAAGACCTATATGCGGCGATCGACGCACTCGTCGACAAGCTGGACCGTCAGGTGATCCGCTACAAGGATCGCGTGCAAGGCCACGACCGCGAAGCGGTCAAGTACCAGATGGCCGCAGCGCAAATGCAGCAATGACCGTGCCCGGCAGCCCCGCAGAGGGCTGCTGACTCAGGATTGAACAGGCAAGCCGCGCCACGAAGCGCGGCTTTTTTGCGCCCTCGCGTTGCGCCGGCCAGAGCCAGGCCGGGCCTGGACTGGCGCCGCGGCGTGCTGTGGCATCGGAGCAAACGCTTTTCACCCGAATGAGCAAGAGTGTTCGCAAGCGCGGCGGCAAGGTGTATGCTGCGCCATACAAAGAGAGGGGAATCCTGGCCGCGCCCTGCATCGGTGCGACGGCTCTTGGCCCGGAGGCACGATTGCATCGCCATGTATCGTTCTGCACCAGCTTGCTCCGCTGCACCGCACAATCCGAGGGTGGCCGCTGCTCTATAATGGGCCGGACGCCTCCGGCCAGGCCAGGGGCAGCCCGGAGCCGGCCCCCTGCCCGGCGGAACGATCCGCCCGCTAACTGAAATCCTGCGCATCGCCCATGAATCGTTTGGCCAAATTGCTGCCACCCGGCAACATCAATCTCGACGTCAGCGTCACCAGCAAGAAGCGTGTGTTTGAGCAGGCCGGGCTCCTCTTCGAGAACAACCATGGCGTCGCGCGCGCCATCGTGACCGACAACCTGTTCGCACGCGAGTCGCTGGGCTCTACCGGCCTGGGCGCCGGCGTGGCGATCCCGCACGGCCGCATCAAGGGACTGAAGCATCCCCTGGCCGCCTTCATGCGCCTGGCCGAGCCGATTCCGTTCGAATCGCCCGACGGCAAGCCGGTATCGCTGCTGATCTTCCTGCTGGTGCCCGAACAGGCCACGCAGCAGCATCTGGAAATCCTGTCCGAGATCGCGCAACTGCTTTCGGACCGCGACATGCGCGAAGGGCTGGCGACACTGCCCACGCCCGATGCGGTGCACGAGTTGCTGATCGCATGGCACCCCTGATCCCCTGATCCCCCAAAGCGGGCCGGCACAGACCGGGCAGGCGCCACGCGCTTCGCACACCGCCCTACCAGTCATACCGCATGGAACTCACCGGCGTCACCTCCCAGTCCATCTTCGACGACAACGCAGCCGACATCAAACTCTCGTGGGTGGCCGGCCTGGAGGGCGCGGACCGCGCCTTTGACGTGGAGTTCGCCCGCGAAGCCACCTCCGCCGCCGACCTGGTGGGCCACCTGAACCTGATCCACCCGAACCGCATCCAGGTGCTCGGCAAACCCGAGATCACCTACTACCAGCGCCTGGACGACGAGACCCGCAAGCGCCAGATGGGCGAGCTGATCCTGCTGGAGCCGCCCTTCCTGGTGATCGCCGACGGCATGGAGCCGCCGCCCGACCTGGAACTGCGCTGCACGCGCTCGTCAACGCCGCTGTTCACCACGCCGGTATCGTCGGCGGCGGTGATCGACCACCTGCGCCTGTACCTGTCGCGCATCTCCGCGCCGCGCGTGACCATGCACGGGGTGTTCCTCGACATCCTGGGCATGGGCGTGCTGATCATGGGTGAATCGGGACTGGGCAAGAGCGAACTGGGCCTGGAACTGATCTCGCGCGGCCACGGGCTGGTGGCCGACGATGCGGTCGACTTCGTCCGGCTGGGGCCGGATTTCATTGAGGGCCGCTGCCCGCCGCTGCTGCAGAACCTGCTGGAAGTGCGCGGCCTGGGCCTGCTCGATATCAAGACCATCTTCGGCGAGACCGCGGTGCGCCGGAAGATGAAGATCAAGCTGGTGGTGCAGCTGGTGCGGCGCAACGACGGCGAGTTCGAGCGGCTGCCGCTCGATTCGCAGTACCTGGACGTGCTGGGCCTGCCGATCCACATGGTCAAGATCCAGGTGGCGGCCGGCCGCAACCTCGCCGTGCTGGTCGAGGCCGCCGTGCGCAACACCATCCTGCGCCTGCGCGGCATCGACACGCTGCGCGACTTCATGGACCGCCAACGCGCCGCCATGCAGGCCGACGTCGTGTCGCGCGGCCAGGGCCGCCTGCTGTAAGCCCGGCGTTTTCAATTGCTTACAACGGGACGGACTCAAAACGTCAACGTTTCTCAGGCATGCTCCGTTTTGTGCTGTAATGGGCATCACGCCCGTTACGGAAGCTGCAACGCCGGCAATGGTGCGCGGCCATGAAGTTTTCCACACCGAGGAGAGCAAGCATGAAGAAACTGATCGCGATGTGCGCGCTGGTCACCCCGATGATCGCCGCGAGCGCCTTTGCGCAGACCGCCGCCACGCCGGCCACCCCCGCCACCCCGGCCAAGCCGGCGGCGACCGCCCCGGCGATGCCTGCCACGTCCGCTACGCCGGCCACCCCGGCCAAGCCCGCGGCCAACGCCCAGCAGGACAAGATGAAGGCCTGCAATACCCAGGCCTCCGGCAAGAAGGGCGACGAACGCAAGGCGTTCATGAAGGAATGCCTGTCCAAGGGCGGCGCACCCATGACCCAGCAGGAGAAAATGGCCTCCTGCAGCAAGTCGGGCAAGGGCAAGAAGGGCGACGAATACAAAGCCTACATGAAGGATTGCCTGTCCAAGTCAGCCTGAACGGCGGCACCAGCTGCAGATGCAATGGCGAACCGGGAGGTTCGCCATTTTGCTTTGTAAACGCACTGTCATGACGCAGCCGGCACCTGATGCTATGCTTCAAGTGCTATGCGCATCATCCTCATCACCGGCATATCCGGTTCCGGCAAGTCCGTCGCACTGAACGTCCTGGAAGATGCAGGCTACTACTGCGTGGACAACCTGCCGGCCCAGTTCATCCCTGAACTGACCCGCTATCTCGACAGCCAGGGCTATACGCACCTGGGCGTGGCCACTGACATCCGCAGCCGCGAGTCCCTGGACCAGCTGCCGGACACCGTGCGCGCGCTGGCCGCCGAGCACCAGGTCGAGGTGGTCTTCCTGACCGCCAGCACCGATGCCCTGGTGCAACGCTATTCCGAGACGCGCCGCCGCCATCCGCTGTCGGTGCGCACCGACGGCGTGACCGGCCCGGGGGGCGAACCCGCCTTCAACGACACCGCGCTGATGGAAGCGATCGAGATGGAGCGCGCGCTGCTGAGCCCCCTGGCCGAGGCCGCGCACCGTATCGACACCAGCAATGTGCGCACCAATACGCTGCGCAGCTGGATCAAGGAGCTGATCCGCGACGACAGCCAGCACCTGACGCTGCTGTTCGAGTCGTTCGGCTTCAAGCACGGCGTGCCCAGCGATGCCGACCTGGTGTTCGACGTGCGCTCGCTGCCCAACCCCTATTACGACCTGGCACTGCGCCCGCTGACGGGCCGTGACACGCC
This sequence comes from Cupriavidus sp. LA-1, assembly GCF_055385985.1. NCBI lineage: Bacteria > Pseudomonadati > Pseudomonadota > Betaproteobacteria > Burkholderiales > Burkholderiaceae > Cupriavidus > Cupriavidus sp. LA-1. The sequence goes on from NZ_AP031387.1 coordinate 3,454,662, forward strand.
GGTGATCGACTTCCTGCAGGCCCAGCCGATGGTGCTGGCGATGGCCGAGGATATCCGCGCCTACGTCGAAAAGTGGCTGCCAAGTTTCATTGCCGACAACCGCAGCTACCTGACGGTGGCCATCGGCTGCACCGGCGGCCAGCATCGCTCGGTCTATATTGCGGAAAGGCTCGCCAACTATTTCCGGGCGCATGGTAATGTGCTGGTGAGACACCGAGAGCTCGCACCGGCGGGCTGACGCAGGCGCGACTGCCCACCGGCATCCGCACGCAGCGTCGGCCTGTTGGCCCTTTGCTGCGCGATACCCAAGCTGGCACTGCATGTCCTCGACCGACCTCTACCGTCCCACGGCTTCAGAAGCTCCGCCACGGACGCTCGACAACCTGCCGCTGTTCCCGTTGCACACGGTGCTGTTTCCCGGTGGACGGCTGCCACTGCGCGTGTTCGAGGCGCGCTATGTCGACATGGTGCGCAACTGCCTGCGCGACAGCACGCCCTTTGGCGTCTGCCTGATCGAAAGCGGCGAGGAAGTGGCCCGCCCGGACCAGCCCACCGTGCCCGAGCCGGTCGGTTGCCTGGCCGAGATCGTCGACTGCAACATGGAGCAGCTCGGCGTGCTGCTGATCCGCGCGCGCGGCCGCGAGCGCTTCCATATCGCCAGCCATGAGACCCGCGACGACGGCCTGCTGGTGGCACGCGCCGAAGTCCTCCCCCCCGACATCATCGACTGCAAGCTGGAACTGCTGGGCGAATGCCTGGATGCGCTGCGGCGCATTGTCACGCGGCTGCACGCCGAGCAACCCGACCGCCTGCCGTTCGACGAGCCCTACCTGTGGGACGACCCGAGCTGGGTTGCCAACCGGCTGTGCGAGTTGCTGCCGGTGCCGCTCAAGGCCAAGCAGATGCTGATGGCGCTGCCCGACGCGGGCATGCGGGTCGAGATCGTGCACCGCTATATGCGCCAGAACCACATGCTCTAGCCGCGGTTTTCCGTCACGTTCAGAACAACCCGCCGCGGGCCTGGTCGTCCAGCAGCCGGCGCACCGGCGCGGGCGTCCCCACCGCATCGAGATCGTCGAGCGAGAGCCAGCGTTGCGCGGCTTCCCCGGCGCTGTCCTGCACCATCAGGCTTGCGCCGTCCGCGCTCACATCGACCCGGATGGCACGGATCAGCAGGCGGAAGTGCGTGAACACATGGGTCAGCTCGCCGGTCAGCGTGGCGCGCGCGGGCTTGCCGAAGGCGCGCGCATAGTCGAGCGCCGCCGCCTCGGCGGCTTCCGCATCGAAGGGCACGGTATCGACCGGCATCTCCGGCAGGCTCCACAGGCCGCCCCAGATGCCGCTGCCCGGGCGCAGGCGCAGCAGTACTTCGCGCCCGCGCCGCACCAGCAGCATCACCGTGCTGCGTTCGGGGATGGCGGCGCGCGGCTTGGGCGTGGGCAGCACGCCGGTGAGCCCGTCACGGCGCGCCACGCAACCGGCCGACAGCGGGCACGCGCCGGCGTCGGCCAGGCAGGCCGGCTTGCCGCGCGAACACACCGTTGCGCCCAGGTCCATCAGCCCCTGCGTATAGGCGATCATGTCCTCGGCCTGGCGCGGGCCGGGCGCCGGCAAGGCCACCTCGGCCAGTTGCCACATGCGCGTTTCCACCGCGCGCTCGCCCGGATGGCCATGGATGCCGAAGCAGCGCGCGAACACTCGCTTGACGTTGCCGTCCAGGATCGGCGAACGCACGCCGGCACTGAACGCGGCGATCGCCGCCGCGGTGGAGCGGCCGATGCCTGGCAGCGTGGCCAGCACCGCGGGATCCGTCGGGAAACAGCCGCCGTGCTCGCTGACCACCTGCATGGCGCAGCGGTGCAGGTTACGCGCGCGCGAGTAATAGCCCAGGCCCGCCCACAGCGCCATCACCTGGTCGGCAGGCGCCGCGGCCAGGTCCTGCACCGTGGGCAGCTGCGATACAAAGCGCTGGAAATAGTCGATCACCGCGCTCACCTGGGTCTGCTGCAGCATGATCTCCGACAGCCAGATGCGGTACGGGTCGCGCGTGTTCTGCCACGGCAGGTCATGCCGGCCATGCCGGCGCTGCCAGTCGACCACGCGCGCGCCGAAGTCGGGCGGCACGAGGATGTCGTCGGGCATGGCGGGGACGGTGCGGGGGGCTGGTTTGCGGGGCATGTGGGTAAAACGATCTGAAGCGCTGGGGCGCGGCGGCGCACCAAAGAAAAAGGCGCCGCAAAGCGCGGCGCCACATGATATACCGGCCGGGGACCCGGGCTAGGCTACCGCAAGGCTCGCATTGTCCTCGCCGGCAGCCGGCCGCATCAGCCGCTCGGCATAGCCCTCGATGCGCCCGCTGCGCTCATCGAGCCCGTTGAGCACCTCCTCAAGCTCGGCGATGCGGCTTTCCAGCGTGTCGGTCGCCTCGTGGATGCGCTCGATCGAATCGACGCGCCGGCGCAGCTGCTTCTGGTGCTCGCGCACCTGCGCTTCCAGCGGCGTCATCACCGACTTGAGCCAGACCTCGATATCGCGGTTCAGGTCGCGGAAATTCTCCAGCACGCGGCTGGCCATGGTGTTGAACGCGCTCTGCACCAGCTGCGGGCGCGAACGCGTCAGCATATTGACGGTGCCGAAGTGCGCGTGCACCAGCCGCAGCGTCTCCTGCAGCTCGGCCACGTAGCGCTCGGCGGTGAACTGCATTGGCGCGGGCAGCGTGAAGCCGTGCTCGGCATTGAAGCGCCGGTACATGCTTTCGATCAGCTGGTACAGCTGGCCGATCTTGTTGTCGGCATCGGTCACCAGCACCGTCAGTTGCGCGAACAATGCGTCCATGTCCTCGCGCAGGCCGCGCGAGAAGAAGCGTTCCTTCATCTGCTCGCGCGCGGTGCGCATGGTGCGGCGCACGTCGCGCAGCTGCAGGCTCTTGATGATGTCGGCGCTATGGCGGCCGAAGACCATGCGCAGTGCCTGGAACTTGCTGATGCTCTGCTCGAACTCGTCCTTCTCGCCCTGCACCCGCATCAGCATGTGCTTGACCATCGCATGGTTCTTGCCGCGCAGGCCGCGCAGCTCGAACAGCTGCTCGACGATATCGCGGCGGCGGATCTGCAGCAGCTGCTGCGCGGCGCGCGCCATGTCCTGCACCAGCCGGTGCACCTGGTCCGAGACGATCTCGCGCCGGCGCGGGATCAGCTGCTCGGACAGCACGTGCTCGAATTCGGGCAGCCCGCTGTGCGCCAGCAGCGCGTCGTCATGCGTGACCTTGGCCACCAGGCCCTTCTGCGCCGATACCGGATACACGCGCGACTGCTCGATGCCCAGCACCTGCGCGGTGGTCGACACCTGCCGCGCGATCTCCTGCGCGATCTCGCCCGGCTGGCGCAGCGGATCCCACAGCCCGTCGATCTTGTTGAGCACGGCCAGGCAGCCGCGCCGGTGGCCGGCGCCGACATGGCCGCGCCACAGATCGAGGTCGCTCTTGGTGACGCCGGCGTCGGCGGCCAGCACGAACACCACCACGTGCGCATCCGGGATCAGCCGCAGCGTCAGCTCGGGCTCGGTACCGATCGCGTTCAAGCCCGGCGTGTCGAGGATCACCAGGCCCTGGCGCAGCAGCGGGTGCGGAAAATTGATGACGGCGTGGCGCCAGCGCGAGATCTCGACCATGCCCTCGGCATCGACCGCGTACGCGGCGTCGGGATCGTTCTCGTGGTACAGCCCCAGCGCCTCGGCCTGCTCGGGCGGCACGCGCATGGTCTGCACCACGTGCTGGAACGCCTCCAGCATGCCCTCGGGCGAAGACGGGTCCAGCGGCACCGAATGCCAGTGCGAAGCCGAGGTGCCGGCCTCAAGGAAGTCAGCGGTCGAGGCCTCTTGCAGGCGCGTCTCGATCGGCAGCAGGCGGATGCTGGGCGGCTCGGCCTCGTCGTAGCGCAGCTCGGTCGGGCACATGGTGGTGCGCCCCGCCGACGATGGCAGGATGCGGCGCCCGTAATCGGCAAAGAAGATGGCGTTGATCAGCTCGCTCTTGCCGCGCGAGAACTCGGCAATGAATGCAACCTTGAGGCGGTCGCTGCGCAGCACGCTCTGGATGCGCTGCACGCGGTCGTCGGCCTGGGCATCGTACAGGTCGTGCTGCTGCAGCCAGGACTGGAATTCGGCCAGTGACTGGAGGACCCCGGTTCTCCAGGCGCCGTATTGTTCGAATTGGTGGGCGAGCGTTGTCATGGAGCTGTTCGGCTGACTCGGTTTTACCTCGGGGTTCGCCGCCTTCGCGGTGCGCCCGTGTTCACGCAATGCCGGTCCGCAACTGCGTCTACCCGGCAAGCGGCTGGGCCATTTTGTAACTTTTTATGTCTGCGCACACGATACAGGTTTCCACGGCGGTTTTGTGGAATTCGCGCCCCGTGCGCGGCGGCGGCGCCAGGAGTGTTGCGCCGACCCATCGACAATGGCCTGTGGCGCGCTTTGTGCGCCACACGGCGCCTGCTGCCGGGCTTGCCGGGGGGCCGGCAAGACTCAGTGCTGGCAGTTGGGGCAGTAGAAGGTGGAGCGCTGGCCTTGCACGATCTGGCGCACGGGGGTGGCGCAGACCCGGCACGGCTGGCCGGCGCGATCGTAAACAAAGCAATCGAGCTGGAAGTAGCCGCTGGCGCCATCGCTGCCGACAAAATCGCGCAGCGTGCTGCCGCCGCGCTCGATGGCCTGCGCCAGGGTCTCGCGCACGGCCTGCGCCAGGCGGTCGCAGCGCGCGCGGCTCAGGCGCCCGGCCGGGGTGGTCGGGCGGATGCCGGCGCGGAACAGGCTTTCGGACGCATAGATATTGCCCACCCCCACCACGATACCGCCGGCCAGCAGCACGGTCTTGATGGCGGCGCTGCGCCCGCGCGTGTGGCGATGCAGCCAGGCGCCGTCGAAGGCGGGATCGAAGGGCTCGATGCCGAGCGTGCGCAGCAGCGGATGCGACGCCAGTTCCGCCTCGGGCAGGGTCGTCCACAGGATGGCGCCGAAGCGGCGGGGATCGCGGAAACGCAGCACGATCGTGCCCTGCCCGGGCTGCGGTGTGGCGTCAGGCGTGGTGCCCGGCTCCGGGGCCAGCACCAGGTCGAGGTGGTCGTGCGCACCGGGCGGCGGCGCATCGGGCAGCACCCGCAGGGTTCCGGTCATGCCGAGGTGCACCAGCAGCCAGCCAGCGGGCTCCCCCGCATCGGCACTGACGCACTCGAGCAGCAGGTATTTGCCGCGGCGCTCGATGCGGCGCACCAGCCGCCGCGCCAGGCGCGCTTCCAGCTCGGGATCGACCGGCCAGCGCAGCCCGCGGTGGCGCACCGTGACCGCGGCGATGCGCCGTCCCACCACATGCGGCAGCAAGCCGCGCCGGGTCACTTCGACCTCGGGCAATTCTGGCATCGAACCTCTCCGTTGGTTACCGCTCAAAACTTCTGCCGCGCCTGCGGGCACCGTCCTGCTGCGCCAAGCAGCGCATTGTAGCGGCAGGCTACAATGCCCTTATCAATGCGCAATCTCCTATCCTTCGCCAGCGCGCGCCGGAGCACTCAATACATGTCGGACCTCAAGCCGGACCTGATGCCGGACTCCACGTTGCAAGCCACCGCGGGCGGCCGCCTGGCCACATTGCCGGGCGCCGGGTCGCGCACAGCCGGTGCTTTTGCCCGCTTGTGCCAGGCGCCACGGCGCCACGCGCGTGCGCTGGCCGCCTTTGCGGTGCTGGCCATGGCCGCTGGCGCTAGCCATGCGGCGCCAGCGGTCGACGCGGGGCCAATGCCCAGGTTGCAGCTGGCCGCGGCGGAGGGCGAACGCCCTGCCGCCGGCAAGGCGGCGCGCACCCCGCTGCCGTCGCTGGAGCTGACCGACGATATCGTCTATATGGTGCTGGCCGCGGAGATTTCCATGCAGCGCGGGCTGGTCGGCCCGGCCTACCGCACCTACCTGGAACTGGCGCGCCAGACCCGCGACCCGCGCTTCGCGCAGCGCGCCACCGAGATCGCCTTCAACGCGCGCATCCCGCAGCAGGCGCTTGACGCCGCGCGCCTGTGGAAGGACATCACCCCGACCTCACCCGCGGCAACCCAGGTGCTGTCGACGCTGCTGGTGCTCAACGGCCGCTGGGACGACGCCCGGCCGCTGCTGCAGCAACAGCTGGCCGCGGTGCCGGCCAACCATCGCGGCGATGCCATCCTGCAGTTGCAGCAGCAGCTGTCGCGCACCAGCGATCCGGCCGGCGCAGCCGCGCTGCTGCAGGACCTGACCAGGAATGAAGCCAGGCTGCCTGAAGCGCAGCTGGCCCTGGCGCGCGCGCGCGAAATCGCCGGCGACGAGCCGGGCGCGCTGGCCGCCCTCGACCAGGCGCTGCTGCTGCGCCCCGGCTATGAAGCGGCCGCGCTGATGTCGGCCGAGATGCGTGCGGAGAAGCAGCCCGACGATGCCGTCGCGGTGCTCAGGCGCTTCCTCGATAAGTCGCCCGATTCGGTCAACGGCCATATCACGCTGGCGCGGCTGTACTTGCTGAAGAACGACATGCAGTCGGCCCGCGCGGAATTCGAGACACTGCGCAAGGTGGCCCCTGCCGACCCGCGCGTGCCGCTGGCGCTTGGCCTGACCAGCCTGCAGGCCAAGAACTACGACGAGGCCGAGCAGTACCTGCAGGAATACCTGCGACTGGTCGAGAAGCAACCCACCGCCAACCCCGACATCGCCTACCAGTACCTGGCGCAGATTGCCGAGGAGCGCAAGGACTATGCGGGTGCGATCCGCTGGCTGGACCGCATCGAGGATGTCCGCCTCGCGCCGGCGGCGACCGCCAAGCGCGCGCAGTTGCTGGCGCGTATGGGCAAGCTCGACGAGGCGCAGGCGCTCTTCGGCGAGTTGCTCAGCGATGCCGACGACATCCCCGATCCGGGCCAGCGCACGCAGCGCGTGATCGCCATCCGCCAGGCCGAAGTGGCCACGCTGATGGAAAGCAAGGCCTATGACCGCGCCCGCAAGGTGCTCGACGAACGCGTTAGCGCCGAGCCCGACAACGCCGACTGGATCTATGAGCTGGCCATGCTCGACGAACGCCAGAAGCACTACGACAGCATGGAAAAAGGCCTGCGCAAGGTGATCGCGCTGCAGCCGCAGCAGAAGCAGGGCTACAACGCGCTGGGCTACTCGCTGGCCGACCGCAACGAGCGCCTGCCCGAGGCGCTCAAGCTGCTGGAGCGCGCCTCCGAGCTGGGGCCGGACGATCCTTACATCATGGACAGCCTGGCCTGGGTCAAATTCCGCATGGGCGACCTGCGCCCCGCGGCCGACCTGCTGCGCAACGCCTATTCGAAGGCGCCCGAGGCCGAGATCGGCGCGCACCTGGGCGAGGTGCTGTGGGCACTCGGCGAGCGCGACGAGGCGCGCAAGACCTGGACCGAAGCCGTGCGCATCGACCCCGATAACGAGACCCTGGTCGATACGCTGCGCCGCTACAAGGTCAACGTGCAGCTGTCCAAGTAACCCCGCGCGCCGCGCACCCGAAGCCCGGGCCCGCGGCGCCGGATTCCCGTCAGCCGGCGGCCGCCGCGCCGCCGTCCTCACGACCATGCCCATGAACCGATCCCGACGCCTGGCGCTGCTTTGCCTGGGCGCGCCCCTGCTGTTGCAGGCGTGCGCCAGCGTGGCGCCGTCGCGCAGCTTTGATGTCGACCCGAGCGCCGTCAGCCAGCAATACACCGGCCGCTTCTCCGCCAACTACGTGCGCTATGGCCGCGACGAGGGCGTGCAGGGCAGCTTCCGCTGGGAAGAGCAGGGCCGCAACGTGCGGCTGGACCTGGTGTCTCCGCTCGGGCAGACCCTGGCCGTGGTCACCGCCACGCCGTCCGGCGCCACGCTGGACCTGCCCAACCAGCCGCCGCGCAACGCACCCGAAGTCGACACCCTGATGGAGGAAGCGCTCGGCTTCGCGTTGCCGGTGGCCGGCATGCGCGACTGGCTGCACGGGCGTGCCACCCAGGGCGCGCCCGCGCGCACCACGCGCGACGAGCAGGGCCGCCTGGCCACGCTGGCACAGAACGGCTGGACCGTGCGCTACGTCGCCTGGCAAGATGCGCCCGCCGCCGGCGCTGCTGCAACCCAGGTGCCGCGCCGCATCGACCTGGCGCGCGACGCCGGCAGCAATCCGCTCTCGGTGCGCCTCGTGATCGATCCCCAGACGCCATGAACCACGCCATGCGCAGCAGCCATCCCCTGCCCCCGCCCGAATTGCGCGACTGCCCCGCGCCGGCCAAGCTCAACCTGTTCCTGCACGTGACCGGACGCCGCGCCGACGGCTACCACACGCTGCAGACCGTGTTCCAGCTGGTCGACTGGTGCGACACGCTGCATTTCCGGCGCCGCGAAGACGGCGTGGTCGCGCGCGTCACCGAAGTGCCCGGCGTACCGGCCGAGACCGACCTGGTGGTGCGCGCCGCGCGCGCCCTGCAGGCCGCCACCGGCACCGCGTTCGGCGCCGATATCGCCATCGACAAGGTGCTGCCGATGGGTGGCGGCATCGGCGGCGGCTCGTCCGATGCCGCCACTACGCTGCTGGCGCTGAACCATCTGTGGGGCCTGGGCCTGACGCGCGCCGAGCTGATGCAGATCGGACTGAAGCTGGGCGCCGACGTGCCGGTGTTCGTGTTCGGCGAGAACGCCTTCGCGCAAGGCATCGGCGAGGACCTGACGCCGGTCGAGTTGCCCGACAGCTGGTTCGTGGTTATCCACCCGAAACAGCATGTCCCCACTGCTGAAATTTTTTCGGACGAGTGCTTGACAAGGGATACGCCCCTCTCCATAATTGCGGTCTTCGCTGCTCGCACAAACAAATTCGATTTCGGTCGCAACGATCTGGAACCGATAGCAACAGCGAAGTTCGGCGAAGTCGCCCGAGCCCTAGCATGGCTGAAGCAACACAATCAGCATGCCAGGATGACCGGATCCGGAGCCTGCGTGTTTGCGCGTTTTTCAGACGCAACAACGGCACAGAAGGTTTTGGAAAGGTTGCCTCCCGAGTGGGATGGCAGGTGTGTGCGCAGTCTGGCACGTCATCCGCTCGCAGCGCTCGCGTAGCAAGTTTTTCGTTCCGCGCGGTACGGCAGTCCGGTACCACGATGAACGGCCCGGTTGTGTAGGGGAGTCGCCAAGTTGGTCAAGGCACCGGATTTTGATTCCGGCATTCGAAGGTTCGAATCCTTCTTCCCCTGCCATTACATTCCTATAGTGTCCTTACGGACCCTCAGTATCAGTCACCGGCTTTGCCGGTGACGCCAAGCTCCCCCAGCAGCAAGACAGGTGCCCCGAATGAGCAGCGAAGGCTTGATGGTATTTACCGGCAACGCCAACCCCAAACTCGCGGAGGCTGTCGTACAGCACCTCGGCATTCCGCTGGGTAAGGCACTCGTTGGCCGTTTCTCCGACGGCGAAGTTCAGGTTGACATCCAGGAAAACGTTCGCGGCAAGCACGTCATCGTGCTGCAGTCCACCTGCGCGCCGACCAACGACAACCTGATGGAACTGATGGTGATGGTCGACGCGCTCAAGCGCGCCTCGGCACGCAGCATCACCGCCGCCATGCCCTACTTCGGCTATGCCCGCCAGGACCGTCGCCCGCGTTCGGCGCGCGTGGCGATCTCGGCCAAGGTCGTGGCCAACATGCTGGAAGTCGCCGGCGTCGAGCGCGTGCTGACGATGGACCTGCACGCCGACCAGATCCAGGGCTTCTTCGATATCCCCGTCGACAACATCTACGCTTCGCCGGTTCTGCTGGGCGACCTGCGCGAGAAGAACTACGGCGACCTGCTGGTAGTGTCGCCGGACGTCGGCGGCGTGGTCCGTGCCCGCGCGCTGGCCAAGGAACTGAACTGCGACCTGGCGATCATCGACAAGCGTCGTCCCAAGGCCAACGTGGCCGAGGTGATGAACATCATCGGTGAAGTCGACGGCCGCAACTGCGTCATCATGGACGATATGATCGACACCGGCGGCACGCTGTGCAAGGCCGCCCAGGTGCTGAAGGAGCGCGGCGCGCTGAAGGTCTTCGCCTACTGCACGCACCCCGTGCTGTCGGGCGGCGCGGCAGCCCGCATCGCGGACTCGGCGCTGGACGAAGTGGTGGTGTGCGACACCATCCCGCTGTCCGAAGAAGCCGCCAAATGCGCCAAGATCCGTCAGCTCTCGACCGCTCCGTTGCTGGCCGAGACCTTCACCCGCATCGTCAAGGGCGACTCGATCATGTCGCTGTTTGCGGGTTCCTGATAGAATTTAATGTTTTACTGCGTTGATCGCCGCCTTTTAGCGATCAACGTGACTTGATCGGCGCATACCTTTCCATTTGCGCCGCAACGAGGCTGTCTGGTCGCGGACAGCCTTCTTACTTTTGGAGTCATCATGAAAGTTGTCGCTTTCGAGCGTAGCGTACAGGGAACGGGTGCGAGCCGCCGCCTGCGCAATTCGGGCAAGACCCCCGGCATCATCTACGGCGGTGCCGCCGAGCCGAAGATGATCGAACTGGATCACAACGCCCTGTGGCACGCCCTGAAGAAGGAAGCGTTCCACTCGTCGATCCTGGACCTGGAAGTTGCCGGCAAGAGCGAACAGGCCCTGCTGCGTGCATTCCAGATGCACCCGTTCAAGCCGCTGGTGCTGCACGTCGATTTCCAGCGCGTGTCGGCCAACGACAAGATCCACGTCAAGGTGCCCCTGCACTTCATGAACCAGGAAGCCGCTCCTGGCGTGAAGCTGGGCCACGGCATCGTCAACCACATCGTGAACGACCTGGAAGTGTCGTGCCTGCCGGCCGACCTGCCCGAGTTCATCGAAGTGGACCTGGCCGCCGTCGAGCTGAACCAGACCGTCCACCTGTCGGACCTCAAGCTGCCGAAGGGCGTGACCGTGATCACCCACGGTGACGACAACCCGGCCATCGCCAGCATCTCGCAACCGGCTGGCGCCGTGTCGGAAGCTGCCGAAGGCGGCGAAGCCGCTGGCGAAACGCCGGCTGCCTAAGCTGCAGCAGCGGTTGCGGCCCACGGGCCGCACCACGAAGAAACCGCCGCTCTTGCGGCGGTTTTTTTTCGCCCGGCAGCCGTCTGCCGGTTTTTCGGTATCCTTGGCGCCAGTGGCGCAGTCCCGCGCGCCAACGACACAGTCAAACGCATGATCAAGCTCATTGTCGGCCTCGGCAATCCCGGTGCGGAGTACGAGGCCACCCGACACAACGCCGGCTTCTGGCTGGTGGACCAGCTGGCCCGCATGGGCGGCACCACGATGCGCGTGGAAGGCCGCTTCCACGGCCTGGCCGCGCGCGCGCGGCTTTGGGACCAGGACATCTGGCTGCTCAAGCCGTCGACCTTCATGAACCGCTCCGGGCTGGCCGTGGTGTCGCTGGCGCGCTTCTACAAGATCCTGCCCGACGAGATCGTGGTCGCCCATGACGAGATGGACCTGCCGGCAGGCGCCGCCAAGCTCAAGCGCGGCGGCGGCGCGGGTGGCCATAACGGCCTGAAGGACATCTCGGCCCACCTGACCACGCAGGACTACTGGCGCCTGCGCCTGGGCGTGGGCCATCCGCGCAACGCGCCCGGCGGCGCCGGTGCCGGCCGCGAGGACGTGGTCAATTTCGTGCTCAAGCCGCCGCGGCGCGAGGAGCAGGAAGCCATCGATGCCGCCATCGACCGCTGCATCGACCCGCTCGGCCTGCTGGCACGCGGCGACGCCGAACGCGCCATGGCGCAGCTGCATACCGCGCGCTGATCGACACCCCGGGCAAGCCGACGGAGGCGTAGCCGCGCAGTGTTGCAGGCCGTACCCGTAGCGACCGGGAAAAAATGAAACCCCCGCCACCTTGCGGCGCCGGGGGTTTTTTGCCTGGCGGAAGCTGCCGGATTCAGGCCGCGTGCTTTGCCGCCGTCAGCAGACGGTAGCGCTGCATCAGCACCTCGTGGGTCTCGACGCGGTTCGGATCCTTGGGGATGCAGGCGACCGGGCAGACCTGCTGGCATTGCGGCTCGTCGAAGTGCCCGACGCACTCGGTGCACTTGTTGGGGTCGATTTCATAGATCTCGGGCCCCATCGAAATGGCTTCGTTCGGGCACTCGGGTTCACAAACGTCGCAGTTGATGCAGTCGTCAGTGATCATCAGCGCCATGGTGTTTCCTTCCTGCGGACACGCCCGCGCCCGACTGGCCGCGAATCGACGTATCTGAAGCCAGTATTTTATTCCGGTTTGCCGATTTTCTCTTGCAGCCAGCGTTCCACCGACGGGAACACGAACTTGCTGACGTCGCCGCCCAGCACCGCGATCTCGCGCACGAAGGTGCCGGAGATGAACTGGTACTGGTCCGACGGCGTCAGGAACATGGTTTCCACGTCGGGCAGCAGGTAGCGGTTCATGCCCGCCATCTGGAATTCGTACTCGAAGTCGGACACCGCACGCAGGCCGCGCACGATCACGCGCGCATTGTTATTGCGCACAAAGTCCTTGAGCAGGCCGGAAAAGCCTTCGACGCGCACATTGGGATAGTGCCCGAGGACTTCACGGGCGATGCCGATGCGCTCTTCGAGCGAAAAGAACGGGCGCTTGTTGGGGCTATGCGCCACGCCGACCACCAGTTCGTCGAAAATGTTCGACGCACGGCGGACAAGATCCTCGTGTCCCCGGGTCATTGGATCGAAGGTGCCGGGATAGACCGCGATGACCATACTTCCTCCTTGATCTGCCCGCTGCCGGCCCTGGAAGGACCGCCTCTTGCGCCGGCCGGGCCGGTGTGGGTGCTGCGTCGCGAGCGTTGTGACAGCGGCGTAGTGTAACCCTAAATGCGCCGCTTGGAAGTCGTCCGGCGCACCGTTTTGCGGCAGTGCAGCTAAGAAGCCGTTGCTAAATGAGGAAGGCGACCTTCCCCATTCTGGAAACGAGGGTGGCCGGGGCGGCACCCCGGACGGGTGTATCAGGCGGCGCCGTTGCCCGCCACACGGTGCTGCAGCAGGTGGAAATGCACCGCGCCGGCACGCGCGTGCCGCATGATCTCAAGCGATGCCGGCACGGGCGCGTCGGCACCGGTCAGTGCGTGGTCAGTCTCGACATAGACCGCGCCGCCGGGGCGCGACAGCCGTGCTGCGTGTTCCAGCGCGGGTCCGATCCAGTCCTCGGCAAACGGCGGGTCCAGGAAGACCACGTCGAAGCTGGCATCGGGCAGCTGCGCGGCAATGGCGAAGGCATCGCCCTGCATCACGCGCACCTGCGACGCATCGAGCCGGTACTGGTTGTCGCGCAACTGCCTGGCCACGCGCGCATTGGACTCGACCAGCGTCACCGCGGCCGCGCCGCGCGAGGCGGCCTCGAAGCCAAGTGCGCCGGAGCCCGCGAACAGGTCCAGGCATTCCAGCCCGGACAGGTCCTGGCCAAGCCAGTTGAAGAGCGTCTCGCGCACGCGGTCGGGCGTGGGCCGCAGGCCCTGGGCGTCGGGAACCGGCAGCAGGGTGCGCTTCCAGCGGCCGCCGATGATGCGGACCTGGGAAGGTGCCTGGCGCGGCACTGCGGAGACGGGAGGTCGCCCGCCATTGGCGGGCGAAGGCAATCGGGAACGCGAATTCATGCCGTGATTGTAGAGCCTGTGGGCCGGTCCGCCGCAGGGGGCGCCGGCATCACTGTCCGGCCGCGGCTGCGGACGCGGCAACCGGGCCGCCGACGATCACCGTCGCCATGCTGTCCGGGTGCACATGGCGCTGGAAAGCCGCCTTGACCTGTTCGCGCGTGACCTTGCCGATCTGCGCGGTCCAGCTGTCCAGGTAATCCAGCGGCAGCCCGTACCAGCCGATATTGGCCACGTTGGTCAGCAGCTTGCGGTTGTTGTCGATGCGCAGCGGGAATCCGTTGATCAGGTTGTCCTTGGCCGCGCGCAGCTCCTTGTCGGTGGGGCCCTCGGCGACAAAGCGCGCCAGCACCTGGCGCACCAGCGCCAGCGCTTCGTCGGTCTGCGCCTTCTTGGTCTGCAGGCTGATGCCGAACGGCCCCGGCTGCTTGGACGGCGCGAAGTAGCTGTCCACGCCGTAGGTCAGGCCGCGCTTTTCGCGCACCTCGTCGGTCAGGCGCGAGCTGAAGCCGCCGCCGCCCAGCACGTAGTTGCCCACCAGCAGCGCGAAATAGTCGGGGTCGCCCCGCGCGATGGCCGGCTGGCCGATCGCCACGCTGGCCTGCTGCGCCGGGTGCGGCATGCGCTGTTCGCTGGGCGCGATCTTCAGGCGCACCTGCGGCATCGCCGGCGCCGCGCTGCCCGGCGGCAGGCCGCGCGTCAGCTGCTCGGCAATGGCTTCGGCCTGCTTGCGGTCGACCGCGCCGATCAGCGTCACCACCGCGCGCTGCGCGCCGTAGTTGTCGCGCCAGAACTTGACCACGTCATCGCGCCGGATCGACGTCACGCTGTCCGGGGTCGCGGCCACGCCATAGGGATGGTCGGGATACATGGCCCTGGCCAGCGCCTTGTCGGCGATCACGCCGGGCTTGGCGTCGGCTTCGCGGATGGCGGTGATCAGCCGCTGCTTCTCGCGCCCGACCACGGCGTCCGGGTAGGTCGGCGCCTTGATCAGCTGCGCGGCCAGCGCGACCGACTGGTCCAGCTCCGGCTGCGCGGTCAGCGTGCGCAGCCCGATGCCGCCGCGGTCGCCGCCGGCCGCGCCGCCAAAGGCGGCACCGGTATCGGCAAAGGCGTCGGCGATCTTCGCTTCGTCGCGCGCCGGCTGGCCGTCCTGCGCCGCGGCACCCTTGTCCAGCAGCGCGGCCGTCAGCGTAGCCAGCCCGGCCTTGCCCGGCGGGTCATAGCGGCTGCCCGCGTCGAAGTCGATATTGATATCGAGCATCGGGATCGACGGGCTGTGCACGAAGAACACCTGGGCGCCGGTGGAAGCGGTCCAGTGCTCGATCGGAATCGCGGCCTGTGCCAGTTGCGCGGCCAGCAGCATGGCGGCGCCCAGCGCCGCGCCGGCGAACTTGCGCAGCGCACGCTGCGGGGTGTTGACGTATTCAGTCATCGCCTTTCCTCAATGGCGCAGGCCCGCCGGGGCCTGGGACTTGGGCTTGTTCGGATCGATCGGCTGCGGCACCAGCGTGGCCACGGTCAGGTTGTCGTCGTTGAAATACTTCGCGGCGACGGCCTGCACCTGCTCCGGCGTGACGGCCTTGATCTTGTCGAGCATGCGGTCGATCCGGCGCCAGGAGATCTCCGAGATCTCCGACACGCCGATCTCCATGCCCTGCCCGAATACCGAATCGCGCTTGTAGATCTGGCCGGCCACCACCTGCGCCTTGACGCGCTTGAGCTCCTCCGGCGACACGCCTTCCTTGGCGATGCGCTGGACCTCGGCGCGCAGCGCGCGCTCGATCTCGTCGGTGTTGTGGCCCGCGGCCGGCGTGCCGTCGAGCACGAACAGCGACTCGCCGCGGTTGATGCTGTCGTAGCCGACATTGACGTCGTCGGCCAGGCGTTGCTCGCGCACCAGTTCGCGCGTCAGGCGCGCATTGTCGTAGCCGTTGAGCACGGCCGACAGCACCTCCAGCGCGTAGGGATCGACGTCTTTCTCGACATCATGCAGGCGCGGCACCTTGTAGGCCATCACCATGTACTGGTTCTCGGCCGGTGCCTTGACCCAGATGCGCTTGATGCCCTTCTGCTCCGGCTCTTCCTGGTCCTTGCGCAGCGGCAGCGTGCGCGGCTTGAGCTTGCCGTAGTAGCGCTCTGCCAGCGCACGCACTTCCTCGGCCTTGACGTCGCCGGTGACGATCACCATGGCGTTGTTGGGCACATACCATTGGCGGTACCAGTCCTTGACGTCGTCCACGCGCATATTGACCAGGTCGTCCATCCAGCCGATCACCGGGTGGCGGTAAGCGGCGGCGGTGTAGACCGTGGCCAGCAACTGCTCGTAGACGGTGCCGCGCGCGGAGTCGTCGGTGCGCAGGCGGCGCTCCTCCATCACCACCTTCATCTCGCGCTCGAACTCATCCTTGGTGATGATGAGGTTGGCCATGCGGTCGGCCTCCAGCTCCATCATCCTGGGCAGGTACTGCTTGCCGATCTGCTGGTAGTACAGGGTGAAGTCGCGGTTGGTCATGGCGTTCTCACGCCCGCCCAGCGCCGCCACCTGCTTGGAGAACTCGCCCACGCCGACCCTGGGCGTGCCCTTGAACATCATGTGCTCGAGCATGTGGGCCACGCCGGTGGTGCCGCTGACCTCGTCGATGCCGCCCACGCGGTACCAGATCTGGTGCGCCACCGTAGGGGCCCGGTGGTCTTCCTTGACGATCAGCCGCAGCCCGTTGGACAGGCGGTATTCAGTCGTGCCCTGCTCGGTCGCGCCGGCCAGTGCGGTCTGCGTGCCGGGCTTCGGCGAGGCCACGGCTTCCTGCGCCCCTGCCGGCATCGACCAGGGCAGCATGGCCAGCAGCAGCGTGGGAATGACTCGCCGCGCCAGTCGCGCGGCGCGGGCAGCGTGCGTGGAAAGAGATGGTTGGGAAGATGGTGCGTGGCGTTGGATGCGCGTTTGGGCCCAGGCCTTGGTGTCTGGTGCGCCCGCTGCGGTCAGGACAGCGCAATGGTTCATGCGACCCCGTCTGCTAGAATTTTGCCGATTGACTCACGTGCGCAAGGCTGCGCGCATGAATCTCCCATGTAGCGAACTATACGCAATCGCCGGCCGGGACCACAACGGTTTCTCCCCAGCCTTCGCGATGTCTGCGTAACCCATTGATTTATAACCGGTTGCCTGCTGGCATTGGCTGCCGCCAGGGTATCGGCCCCGGTATTGACCCCATTCCCCAATGTTTAGTTTCTGGAAGAAGCGCAAGGCCGAGCCCGCGCCCGTCGAGGCGCCAGCCCCGGCCCCCGCTCAGGTCGAGGTTCCCGCACCCGCTGCTGCACCGGCCCCCACGCCTGCGCCAGTCCCGGCGCCGGTGGCGGCTTCGATGCCTGCGCCGGGGCCCACCCCTGAGGCGCTCGAACTGGTGCCGCCCCCGGCCCCCACCGCGGAATCGAAGCTGGGCTGGATGCAGCGCCTGCGTACCGGCCTGTCCAAGACCAGCCGCAACATCGGCACGCTGTTCGTCGGCGTCAAGGTCGACGAGGACCTGTTCGAGGAACTGGAAACCGCGCTGCTGATGGCCGATGCCGGCGTCGAAGCCACAGAGTACCTGCTCGGCGAACTGCGCAAGCGCGTCAAGGCCGAGCGCATCGAGACCGCCGAAGGCGTCAAGGCGGCGCTGCGCGAGCTGCTGACGCAGTTGCTGCGCCCGCTCGAAAAGACCATGGCGCTGGGCCGCGAGCAGCCGCTCGTGATGATGATCGCGGGCGTCAACGGCGCCGGCAAGACCACCAGCATCGGCAAGCTGTGCAAGCACTTCCAGAGTTATGAGCAGAAGGTGCTGCTGGCCGCCGGCGACACCTTCCGCGCCGCCGCGCGCGAACAGCTGACGATCTGGGGCGAGCGCAACAACGTCACCGTGGTGGCGCAGGAAAGCGGCGACCCGGCGGCGGTGATCTTCGACGCCGTCAACGCGGCCAAGGCGCGCGGCATCGACATCGTCATGGCCGACACCGCCGGCCGCCTGCCGACCCAGCTGCACCTGATGGAAGAGCTCAAGAAGGTCAAGCGCGTGATCAGCAAGGCCATGCCCAGCGCCCCGCACGAGGTGCTGCTGGTGATCGACGCCAATACCGGCCAGAACGCCCTGCAGCAAACCCGCGCCTTCGACGATGCGCTGGGCCTGACCGGGCTGATCGTGACCAAGCTCGACGGTACCGCCAAGGGCGGCATCCTGGCGGCGATCGCGCGCCAGCGCCCGGTGCCGGTCTACTTCATCGGCGTGGGCGAGAAGGTGGAAGACCTGCAGCCGTTCAAGGCGGAGGAGTTCGCCGAGGCGCTGCTGGGCTAAGCCCCCGCACCGCGACAACGCAAAACGCCCCGGCAGTGCCGGGGCGTTTTGCGTTGCGGTCCTGCCTGCGGCTATTCCGCGTCCGGCTGCGACTTCGGCTGCGCCTTCTGGAACGCCGGCAGTTCCATGCAGGCGTCGTAGATCTTCGCGATCGCCGGGAAGCTGCTCAGGTCGATATTGAAGCGCTTGGCGTTGAACACCTGCGGCACCAGGCAGAGATCGGCCAGCGTGGGCGTGTCGCCAAAGCAGAAGCGGCCGGCCTTGCCGCCGCGCTCCAGGTTGGTCTGCAGCGACGCGAAGCCCAGTTCGATCCAGTGGCGGTACCACGCGTCCTTGACCTCGTCGGTCACGCCCACGGTGTGCTTCAGGTACTTCAGCACGCGCAGGTTGTTCAGCGGGTGGATCTCGCACGCGATCTCCTGGGCCAGGCCGCGCACATAGGCGCGGTCCAGCGCCGTGCCGGGCAGCAGCTTCGGCTCGGGGTGGACCTCGTCCAGGTACTCGACGATGGCCAGCGATTGCTGCAGCACGTGTTCGCCGTCGGCCAGCGCCGGTACCAGGCCGTCCGGATTGACCGCGCGGAACTCGGGCTTGAGCTGCTGGCCGCCTTCCTTGAGCAGGTGCACCGGCACATAGTCGTAGGTCAGCCCCTTGAGCTCCAGCGCGATGCGCACGCGGAACGAGGCCGAGCTGCGGAAATAGCTGTAAAGCTTGAGCATCGGATCAGACTACCTTGATGGTGAGGTCGCCCACGCCGCCGACGTGGCACTGCATGACATCGCCCCTGACCACCGGGCCCACGCCCTCGGGCGTGCCGCTGAAGATCAGGTCGCCCGGCTGCAGTTCGAACAGCTTCGACAGGTAGGACACCATCTCCGGCACCGACCAGATCAGGTCGGACAGGTCGCCGCGCTGCTTTTCCACGCCGTTGACCGTCAGCGTCACCTCGCCCTTCTCCGGGTGGCCGATGGCCGATACCGGCACGATCGGGCCGATCGGCGCGGACTGGTCGAAGGCCTTGCCGGTCTCCCAGGGGCGGCCGGTCTTCTTCGATTCGTTCTGCAGGTCGCGGCGGGTCATGTCCAGGCCCACGGCATAGCCGAACACGTGGCCGGCAGCCTGGTCGACCGGGATGTCGCGGCCGCCCTTGCCGATCGCCACCACCAGCTCCACTTCATAGTGGCAGTTGCTGGTGCCCGGCGGGTACGG
Source organism: Cupriavidus sp. LA-1 (assembly GCF_055385985.1). Taxonomy (NCBI): domain Bacteria; kingdom Pseudomonadati; phylum Pseudomonadota; class Betaproteobacteria; order Burkholderiales; family Burkholderiaceae; genus Cupriavidus; species Cupriavidus sp. LA-1. The sequence continues at coordinate 3,473,821 of NZ_AP031387.1, forward strand.
GAAGGCGCCTTCGGTGCCGTCGGCGACGTAGCTGACCGCATCCGACGGCTTGCAGAAGAAGAACGGCGGCTCGCGGTCGGGGTCCGAGCCCATTTCACGGGCGTGGGCAGCATAGTTGCGGCCGACGCAGTACACGCGCCGGACCGGGAAGCTAGCGTTGCCGCCGCGCACCGGCACGCCAACGGGCGCGGGCGGGGCGAACACGAATTCGGTCATGCATCTCTCCAGATTTGTTCTCATCGGTGCTGCGGCGCGGGGATGCAGGGTTGCCGGAGGCAGCCCCCTGCGGCGTCGCCAGCAGACGCGCCCGGCGCAGCAGGGCAACAGGATACACCGCGCAGGTTGGCTCTGCGTACGACCGCATACAATGAAACAGGCATCCTCGCAGCGCCGCCGCACCGGACTGGCGCAGGTGACCCGATACTTGCCCGGCGCGAATCTTGCATGGCGCACTGCAACAGAGCCCAGCCATGACACGACGCCATCCGCCCCCTTCGCCCACGACGCCCGCCACGCCCGCCGCCGGAGGCCGGGTGTTGCGCATCCTGCTCGTGCGCGACCCGCTTGACGCCGACCCGCTGAACGTCGAGACCATCCGCGGCGGGCTGGTGAGCGCGGGCTTTACCGAGATCCAGATCGTCGATGCCGACCTGCGCCTGCCGGATGTGATCACGGCCACCCAGCCCGACATGCTGATCATCGCGTCCGAGTCCGCCGCGCGCGACACCATCGAGCATGTCTGCGTCTCGACCCAGCACGCGCCGCGCCCGATCGTGCTGTTCACCGACAACGACGACAGCCAGCGCATCAAGGCGGCGCTGACCGCCGGCATCACCGCCTATATCGTCGACGGCCTGCGCGCCGAGCGCGTCAAGACCGTGCTCGACGTGGCCTACGCGCGCTTCGAGCTGGACCAGGAGCTGCGCGCCGAACTCGACGCCACGCGGCTGAAGCTGGCCGAGCGCAAGGTGGTCGAGCGCGCCAAGGGCCTGCTGATGCAGGCGCGCGGCCTCAGCGAGGAAGAGGCCTACAAGCGCCTGCGCAGCATGGCGATGGAGCGCGGCCTGAAGCTGGTGGACGCCGCCCAGCGCGTGATCGACGTGATGGGCTGAGCCGCTCTCGCCTGGCGCTCGCGGTGCGCCGCCGCACGCGCTTGGTGCACCGCACACTCCTGGCGCTTACCGCCAGAGCCGCCCCGGCGCCCCTGCCACCCGTATGCGGCGGCCTCCTCTCCGCGCGCACCGCGTCCGCCCAATTCGCCCCGATCCGGGACATAGCCGCCCATATTTGTTGCACCGCACAGGCTGGCACACGCCTTGCGTCATGCAGGTATCGGCCAACGGCGGCCGACCGACCATTCAGGCGGACACGGCCAACGCAGGCCGCGCCACGCCTCGGACAACGGCGTCCCTGCACCGCAACGGTCTTCTGGCGAAGCCGGCTGCGCAAGGGGACGCCTTTTTCTTGGAGCCATGCAATGCCCTCTCGCCTCAGGTTTGCCAAGCCGCTGCACGCAGCCGTCCAGGATTCCGACTCGGCTGCCGACGCCGTGCCGGCCAGCACCGGCCGCCGCCGCGCGCTGGCCACCATTGCCGGCGCCAGCGTGATGACCCTGGTCGACCCGCTGGTGCGCGCCGGCGCGTGGGCGGCGGGCTCTGACGCGCCGGAGAAGACCGACGTGCGCATCGGCTTTATCCCGCTGACCGACTGCGCCTCGGTGGTGATGGCGGCCACGCTCGGGCTCGACAAGAAGTACGGCATCAAGATCACGCCGACCAAGGAAGCCTCGTGGGCCGGCGTGCGCGACAAGCTGGTCAATGGCGAGCTGGACGCGGCCCACGTGCTGTATGGCCTGATCTACGGTGTGCAACTGGGCATCGGCGGCCCGAAGAAGGACATGGCCGTGCTGATGAGCCTGAACCACAACGGCCAGGCCATCACGCTGTCGTCCAAGCTGGCCGAGAAGGGCGTCAGGGACGGCGCCAGCCTGAAGGCGCTGATGATGAAGGAAAAGCGCGATTACACCTTCGCCCAGACCTTCCCCACCGGCACGCACGCGATGTGGCTGTACTACTGGCTGGCCGCCAACGGCATCAACCCGATGCAGGACGCCAAGGCCATCACGGTGCCGCCGCCGCAGATGGTGGCCAATATGCGCGTGGGCAATATGGATGGCTTCTGCGTGGGCGAGCCCTGGGGCGCGCGCGCCATTGCCGACAAGATCGGCTTTACCGCCGAGACCACGCAGTCGATCTGGAAGAACCACCCCGAGAAGACGCTGGGCACCACCGCCGAGTTCGTGCAGAAGCATCCCAACACCGCGCGCGCGATGGTGGCCGCGGTGCTGGAGGCATCCAAGTTCATCGATGCGTCAGCCTCGAACCGCCGCAAGACTGCCGAGACCATCGCCGCCAAGTCCTACGTCAACACCGACATGGACATCATCCTGGACCGCATGCTGGGCCGCTACACCAACGGCCTGGGCAAGACCTGGGACGACCCCGACGCGATGAAGTTCTACCAGGACGGCAGCGCCAACTACCCGTACCTGTCCGACGGCATGTGGTTCCTGACCCAGCACAAGCGCTGGGGCCTGCTGAAGGAACATCCGGACTATCTCGCCGTGGCAAAGCAGGTCAACCGCATCGACGTCTACAAGCAGGCTGCCGCCGCGGCGCAAGTGGCGCTGCCCAAGTCCGACATGCGCAGCGCGAAGCTGATCGACGGCGTGGTGTGGGACGGCAAGGACCCCAAGGCCTACGCCGATGGTTTCAAGATCAAGGCCTGATGCAGGCCCTCCCCCGCTGATTCGCAGTGCCCCTGACAAAAAGGAGCCAGATGTGAATGCCATTGCCCACCCTACGCCCGATGGTGCAACCGTAGCCGCCAGCGCCGACCCCGACACCAAGGAGCGGGCGCGCCGGCGCGAGCGGGAAATCGCCGCGCAGGCCCGACGCGCGCAACGGCGCGAGGCGGTCGCCGCGCTGGTGCTCAAGGCCGTGCCGCCGGTGCTGGGCTTTGCCCTGTTCGTGCTGGCCTGGCACGGCATCGCCACGATGATCCCGGCCATCCCCACACCGGGGGCAACCTGGAACGCCGCGGTGCCGCTGTTTGCCGACCCGTTCTACCGCAACGGGCCCAATGACCAGGGTATCGGCTGGAACGTGCTGGCGTCGCTGGCGCGCGTGGCGGCGGGCTTCGGCCTGGCCGCGGTGATCGGCATCCCGGCCGGCTTCCTGATCGGACGCTTTGCCTTCCTAAATGCGATGACCGCGCCGGTGATCAGCCTGCTGCGCCCGGTCTCGCCGCTGGCGTGGCTGCCGATCGGGCTGCTGCTGTTCAAGGCGGCCAACCCGGCCGCGATCTGGGCGATCTTTATCTGCTCGATCTGGCCGATGGTGATCAACACCGCGGTGGGCGTCACGCGCGTGCCGCAGGACTACCTGAACGTGGCGCGCGTGCTCGACCTGTCGGAATGGAAGGTGTTCACGCGGGTGCTGTTTCCCGCGGTGCTGCCCTACATGCTGACCGGCGTGCGGCTGTCGATCGGCACCGCGTGGCTGGTGATCGTCGCCGCCGAGATGCTGACCGGCGGCACCGGCATCGGCTTCTGGCTGTGGGATGAATGGAACAACCTGAAGGTAGAGCACATCGTGATCGCGATCTTCGTGATCGGCATCATCGGCCTGCTGCTGGAGCATGCGCTGCTGGCGCTGGCCCGGCGCTTCAGCTACGGCACCAACTGATACGCGGGGAGCAACGCCATGGACAAGTTCGTCAGCATCGAAAGCGTCGGCCAGACCTTCAAGACCCGCAAGGGCCCGTTCGTCGCCCTGCGCGATATCCACCTGCAGATCGCCGAGGGCGAGTTCATCACGCTGATCGGCCATTCCGGCTGCGGCAAGTCCACGCTGCTGAACCTGGTCGCGGGGCTGGCCACGCCCACCGCCGGCGCCCTGATCTGCGCCGGCCGCGAGATTGCCGGCCCGGGGCCGGAGCGTGCCGTGGTGTTCCAGAACCATTCGCTGCTGCCGTGGCTGACCTGCTTCGAGAACGTCTACCTGGGCGTGGAGCGCGTGTTCACGGCCAGTGAAAGCAAGGCGCAGCTCAAGGCGCGCACGCACGACACGCTGGCGCTGGTGGGCCTGACGCACGCCGAGAACAAGTACCCGCACGAAATCTCCGGCGGCATGAAGCAGCGCGTAGGCATTGCCCGCGCGCTGGCAATGGCGCCCAAGGTGCTGCTGATGGACGAGCCCTTCGGCGCGCTCGACGCGCTCACGCGCGCGCATCTGCAGGACGAGCTGATCAAGATCGTGGCGCGCACGCGCAGCACCGTGGTGATGGTGACCCACGATGTCGATGAGGCCGTGCTGCTGGCCGACCGCATCGTGATGATGACCAACGGCCCGGCCGCCACCATCGGCGAAATCCTGAAGGTGAACCTTCCACGCCCGCGCGACCGCGTGGCGCTGGCCGACGACAAGGCCTACCACGCCTGCCGCACCGCGGTGCTGGACTTCCTCTACCGCAAGCAGCGCAACCCGGCGCTGCAGGAAGCCGCCTAGCGCTTGCCCGCCGCGCCCGCCGTTGGCGGCAATGGGCGCGGCGGCCTTGCTCCGCTATCATGAACCCAGAACAGACTACCCCACGCCGCCATGACCACATCAGCCGCCCCCTTTCCCGCCGCCCGCTATATCAAGGAGATCGGCCGCGGCGTCAACGGCGCCCGGGCGCTGCCGCGCGAGGACGCGCAGGCCTTGTTCGACGCCATGCTGGCCGGGCGCGTCTCTGACCTGGAGCTTGGCGCCATCCTGATGGCCTACCGCATCAAGGGCGAGGCGCCGCACGAACTGGCCGGCATGCTGGAAGCCGCCCATGCGCACTGCCAGCCGCTGGAAGCACCGCCTGAGCGGCAGGTGGTGGTGATCCCCAGCTACAACGGCGCGCGCAAGCAGCCCAACCTGGTGCCGCTGCTGGCGCTGCTGCTGGCGCGCGAGGACATCCCCGTGCTGGTGCACGGCACGCGCGTCTTCAGTGGCCGCGTGACCACCATGGCGCTGTTCGAAGCCTTGGGCATGCCCCTGTGCGCGACCACCGCCGAGGCCTCGGCGCGGCTGCATGACGGGAACGGCGCCGGCCCCGGGCCGCTGGCGGTGCTGCCGGTGGACGTGCTGTCGCCCGGCCTGTCGCAATTGCTGGAGCGGCGCACGGTGATCGGCCTGCGCAATTCAGCGCATACGGTGGCCAAGATGCTGCAGCCGGTCGGCGAGCATTCGCCGGCGGAAGGGTTGCGGCTGTACAGCTACACCCACCCCGAATACCGCGAGACGCTGACCGATTATTTCTCGCACGAACCCGCCAACGTGCTGCTGGCGCGTGGCACCGAAGGCGAAGTGGTGGCCGACGCACGCCGCACCAGCCGCATCGACTGGATGCATGAAGGCCACCAGCAGACCCTGGTCGATCCGGCGGTGGGTTCGCTGGCCGAAGTCCCGGAACTGCCGCCCGGCAGTGATGCCGGCCTGACCGTGGCCTGGATCCGCCGCGTGCTGGACGGCGCGGTGCCGGTGCCGGCGCCGATCGCGATCCAGGTCGATGCCATCCGCGAATGCCTGCGCCAAGGCACCCGCGTGACCTGGGCCAGCCCGGTCTGAGCCAGCCCCGGGACCGCCGTCAGGGCTTGCGCGGGGGCAACGGGATGCGCTCGGTCTCGCCCGGCACGTGCGGGAACTGGTCTTCCTCCCAGCGATGGGCGGCGGCTTCGATCGCCGCCTTGCTGCTGGCCACGAAATTCCAGTAGATAAAGCGGTGCCCGTCGGTCGGGTCGCCGCCCAGCAGCATCACGCGCGACGGCGCCGTGGCCGTCAGCGTCGCGGGCTGGCCCGGGGTGAGCACCACCATATGCTCGGCCGGCAGCGGCTCGCCGTCGAGCGCCACCGCGCCGTCGACCGGATAAATGCCGCGCTCGGCATGCTCGGCCGGGATCTCCACGCTGGCGCCCGCGTCCAGCTCGATCGCCACGTACAGCGTGCGGCTGAAGACCTTGACCGGAGAGGTCTGGCCGAAGGCATCGCCAGCGATCACCACCATGCGCACGCCGGGCCGCTCGATGCGCGGCAGTGTGGCGGCGGGATGGTGGAAGAACGAGGGCTCGGCGCCCTCCTGCTCCTGCGGCAGCGCCACCCAGGTCTGGATGCCGTGCAGGCGGGCGCCGGCGGCGCGTACATGCTCGGGCGAGCGCTCGGAATGCACGATGCCGTGGCCGGCGGTCATCCAGTTGACATCGCCCGGACGAATCGCCTGGTCGCTGCCCAGGCTGTCGCGGTGGATGATCTCGCCTTCGAACAGGTAGGTGACGGTAGCCAGCCCGATATGCGGATGCGGACGCACATCCGCACCCTGGCCAGGTGGCAGTTGCACCGGGCCCATATGGTCGAAGAAGATAAACGGCCCGACGGTCTGGGTCGCCGCGGCCGGCAACAGCCGGCGCACGGTGAAATCGCCCAGGTCGCGCACATGCGGCTTGAGCAAGTGTTCGATAGCAGACATAACTCCTCCGGTGGAATAAGCGAGGCTCGCAAGGTGCTGCAGCTTGGTCGAGTGTAGCCGCTGCTGCAACAAATCATTCCAGCAGTGGGCAGAACCCCCTTGCCTGGCGCCGCTCTAAGTACAGGTATGCGGTGCCGGGGTATCGTTTCCGTCCCTCGAAGTGACTAATAGCTATCAATAGTAAAAATTGATTGATGGGAACTATGAAGACAATCGAGACTCCAATTAGCACTCACCCGGCCTGAGTGCTAAGATGCGTTGCAGTGCCGCCGACTCCCAGGAGGAGGCGCGGCGCACCGGCAACCGAACCGCCGGATGCGAAAGGAGCCATTGAGTGAACGCAGTCTTGTCTGCTGATCAAACCCTGTCGAACAACCGTCTGCCGACGGCGCCCCGGAACCCGGGCAGCTTTGCGCTGACCTTCCCGGCGACTGTAGGCAACCTCGACAGCTATATCCAGGCTGTCCACCGGATTCCGCTGTTGACCGCGGAGGAAGAGCAACGCCTGGCGCGCGATCTGCGCGACCACGATTCCGTTGATGCGGCCCGCCGGCTGGTGATGTCCCACCTGCGCCTGGTGGTGTCGATCGCCCGCCAGTACCTGGGCTACGGCCTGCCCCACGCCGATCTGATCCAGGAAGGCAATATCGGCCTGATGAAGGCCGTGAAGCGCTTCGATCCCGAGCAAGGCGTGCGCCTGGTGTCGTACGCGATGCACTGGATCAAGGCCGAGATCCACGAGTACGTGCTGAAGAACTGGCGCATGGTCAAGGTGGCCACCACCAAGGCCCAGCGCAAGCTGTTCTTCAACCTGCGCAGCCACAAGCAAGGCGCGCACACGTTCACGCCGGAGCAGGTCGAGGCCGTGGCGCGCGAGCTGAACGTCAAGCCCGAAGAAGTGATGGAGATGGAAACCCGCCTGTCGGGCGGCGACCTGGCGCTGGAAGGCCAGGTCGACGACGGCGAGGAAGAATTCGCCCCCATCGCCTACCTGGCGGATAACCACAATGAGCCCACCCGCGTGCTCGAGGCCAAGCGTCAGGACCGCATACAGGTCGAGGGGCTGGAAGAGGCCCTGGGCAAGCTGGACGAGCGCAGCCGCCGCATCATCGAGGCACGCTGGCTCAATGTCGAGGACGACGGCTCGGGCGGCGCCACGCTGCATGAACTGGCCGACGAGTTCGGCGTGTCGGCCGAGCGCATCCGCCAGATCGAAGCCGCGGCAATGAAGAAGATGAAGGGTGCGCTGCAGGCCTTTGCCTGACCTGCTCCCAGCCATGCAAAAGGCCGGTCCACTGGACCGGCCTTTTTGTTGCCCGCGACGCGGTGGGTGCGACGTTATGCCGCACCCCTTCGCGCCCCCTTACGTCACGACAGCAGCTGTTTCAGGTCGTGGGCAATGGGTTCCGGACCCTGGCCATGGCGGATAAACAGCCGCAGCTTGCCCTGCGGATCGAATACATAGCTGCCGGCGGAGTGATCCACGGTGTAGTTGCCGGGCGAGCTGCCCGGCACCTTGGCGTAGAACACCTTGAAGTCCTTGGTCACCTTCTGCAGCGCGGCCTCGTCGGCCGGGCGCAGCCCCACGAAGCGCGCGTCGAAGGCGGGCACGTACTGGGCCAGCAGCGCCTGCGTGTCGCGCTCCGGGTCGACCGTGACGAACAGCACCTGCACACGGTCGGCGTCCGGCCCCAGTTTTTCCATCACGGCCTTCAGTTCGGCCATGGTGGTGGGGCAGACATCCGGGCAGTGGGTGTAGCCGAAGAACATCACCACGGCCTTGCCCTTGTAGTCGGCCAGGGTGCGCACCTTGCCGGTGTGGTCGGTCAGCGAGAAGTCCTTGCCGAAGTCAGCGGCGCCGGTGATGTCGACATTGCGGAACGAAGCCTTCTGCTGCCCGCAGGCGGCCACGGCCAGCGCAAGCACGGCCAGCAGGGAGAAGCGGCGGAAGGCGGCGAACAGGCCAGAGGCGGGGCTTGGGCGGGGCATGGGGAGGAAACCGGTCAGCGGTGGGAGGGATACAGCACGCAGTATCGCCGATCGTGCCGCGGCGCCGCGCCGGCCGCGACAAGATGCCGCAGCCGGCTAGGCCCGGTGGCACAGGTCAGACCTGCGGCACGAACTTGAAGTAGTGGTCGACCAGCAGCGCGGCGAACAGCAGCGACAGGTACAGGATCGAGAAACGGAAAGTGCGCTGCGCCAGTTCGTCGGAATAGTTTCGGTACATCTTCCAGGCGTAGGCCAGGAAGCCGGCGCCCAGCGCCAGCGCGGCGGCGAGGTAGATGTAGCCGCTCATGCCGTAGACAAAGGGCAGCAGCGTCGCCGCGATCATGATCAGCGTGTACAGCAGGATATGCAGCAGCGTGTAGCGCTCGCCGTGCGTGACCGGCAGCATCGGCAGGCCGGACTTGGCATAGTCGGCGCGGCGGTACAGCGCCAGCGCCCAGAAGTGCGGCGGGGTCCAGGTGAAGATGATCAGCACCAGGAACCAGGCCTCGGCCGGCACTTCGCCCGCCACCGCGGCCCATCCCAGCGCCGGCGGCATCGCCCCCGACAGCCCGCCGATGACGATGTTCTGCGGCGTGGCCGGCTTGAGCAGGATGGTGTAGACCACCGCGTAGCCCAGGAAGGTGGCAAAGGTCAGCCACATGGTCAGGTCGTTGGCGTAGACGTGCAGCAGCCACATGCCGGCGCCGCCCAGGATGGCGGAAAACACCAGCGTCTGCGGCGTGGTGATCTCGCCGGTGGCCGACGGGCGCCACGCGGTGCGGCGCATCAGCGCGTCGATCTTCTGCTCGACCAGGCAATTGATGGCGAAGGCGGCGCCGGCCAGCAGCCAGATACCGGCGGCGCCGCCGATCAGCACGCGCCATGGCACCATCCCCGGCGTGGCCAGGAACATGCCGATGATGGCGCAGAAGACGGCCAGCTGCGTCACGCGCGGCTTGGTCAGGGCGGCATACTGCCGGGCAAGGTGCCGCATTCGGCTCAACTTGCCCAGGGGATGGGGGTGTGTAGCGGTAACCACGGAAGGGGTCTTGTCTTTCATGTGGCGCGGGCGGCGTTCGGCGCGGCGGCTGTGGCGCCGGCGGCCCGCACCGTAAGCCCAGCGAGCCCTATATTGTAGTGGAGGCGGACCAGCAGCAGCAGCAGCACCGCCGCGCCGCCGTTGTGCGCGACCGCGGCCACCAGCGGCCAGTCGAACACGATATTGGACATCCCGGTCGCCAGCTGCAGCGCCAGCACGGCCAGCAGCCAGCCGGCGGCACGCACCAGCCCTTCCAGCCGGCGCGCGCGCAGGCCGAACCACGCCAGGTAGCCCAGCACGACAAAGGCAAAGCCGCGGTGCACCCAGTGGATCGCCACCAGCGCAGCGTGCGGAATGTAGTCGCCGTCGGCTGTCATGCCCAGCTGGCGCCACAGCGTGAAGCCGTGGCGGAAGTCCATCTCGGGCACCAGTTGGCCGTTGCACAGCGGGAAGTCGGTGCAGGCCAGCACGGCGTAGTTGGTGCTGACCCAGCCGCCCAGGAAGATCTGGATCACCAGCAGCAGCAGGCCGATGCGTACCGGCCAGCGCAGCCGCGCGGCCTGCGCCGCGACCGCGTGCGGCGGATCGTTGCGCGAGCCCAGCTGGATCAGCACGGCCAGCAGGGCCATGCCCAGCATCAGGTGCGTGACCACGATGACGGGCTGCAGCTTCAGGGTCACGGTGAAGGCGCCGAACGCGCCCTGCACGCACACCAGCAGCAGCACCCCGGTAGCGAACCACGGCGACTGCTTCAGCTCGCGCCGCCTGACCCACGCCAGCACCATCAGCGTAATGATCAGCACGCCCACCGCCATGGCGAAGTATCGGTGGATCATCTCGATCCACGCCTTGGCCAGCGTTACCGGGCCGCTGGGCAGCGCGGTCTCGGCCGCGTGGATCGGCTCCATCGCGGCGTGCGGGTTGGAATGCCCGTAGCAGCCGGGCCAGTCAGGACAGCCCAGGCCGGAGTCGGTCAGCCGCGTGAAGCTGCCGAACATGATCAGGTCCAGCGTCAGGAACGCCGTGATCCAGGCGAGCTTGCGGTACTTGTCGCGGTCCCCTTTCACCAGCACGTAGGACAGCGGGAACAGCGCGATCAGGATGCCGATGATGGCCAGTTGCAGCAGCATGCCGTCCCCTTCACCCGATGCGCGAGACCTTGAGCAGCTTCTTCAGGTCGCCGCTCAGCTTCTTGGGGTCCGGGTCCTGCGGGAAACGCATCATCAGGTTGCCCAGCGGGTCGACCAGGTACAGCGTGTCCTCGGCGCGCTTGCCGGGCTCTGCCGGCAGCCACTGCCGGGCGGCCTGGCGGTCGATGCGCAGGAAGCGCACGCCGGCATAGGGCTCGTTGTAGGCGGCGACGAGGCGCTCGTCGATCTTGCCGTCGTCCGTGACCAGCCACACCGGCACGATGCGCTCGCGGTCCTGCCCCTGCCCGGCGCGGATCTGGCGGATGGTGAAAAGCTTCTTCGCGCAGGCCTCGTCGCAGGCGGACGGATCGGCGCTCACCAGCAGCCACTTGCCGCGGAACTGCTCGAGCGGCACCGCCTGGCCACGCTCGTCGGCGACGCGCACCGGCGGCATCGGCCGCTGCGGCTCGACCAGCGCACCGTAGTTGGTGGCACCGCCGCGCGGCTTGATCACGTAGTAGGTGAAGTAGGAGGCAATCACCGGCGAGGCGCATACCAGCAGCAGCATCAGCATCTGCAGGCGGCCGCGGTGCGTGCCCGCATCGATGCGGGGATCCGGGGGCGAGGCCGCGGCGGCCGGAGTGGAGTCTTGCTGTGCCATGGAGTACGTCTGTCCTTTGTCTTCGGCGAGCGCATGCGCCTGTTCGGGGCGCATGCGGTCATGTCATTCGATCAAGGTGCCGCCAGCCGGCGCGCGCGGCGCCAGCCCAGCACGATCACCAGCACCACCGTCAGCGCGGCCAGCCCGAACCACTGGAAGGCATAGCCATAGTGCCGGTCGGCGCCCAGGTCAGCCGGGGCCCAGTCGCGCGCCAGGCCATCGCCGGTATCGCTGCGCTGCTCGAGCACCAGCGGATGCAGCGCCAGGCCGGATTCGGCGGCATAGGCGGCGAGGTCCACGTTCTGGCGGATCTTGCTGCCGGCGGCATCGTGGCCCAGGCTATAGACCCGCGGCACGGCCGCCAGTGCCGTGCCTTCGATGGTGACTTCTCCGTCGGGCGTCGGGAACGGCGCAATCCGGGTGCGGTCCTGGGCATCGCGCGGCAGCCAGCCGCGCAGCACCAGCACCGCCTGGATGGCGCCATCGGCACCTGGCGGGGCGGTCGGGGAAGCGGAAATCCGCAACGGCGTCAGTACCAGGAAGCCGGCGCGGCTATCCCCGGGCTGGCTGCCATTGCCGTGGGGGCGATTATCCAGCAATACCGTGCGGGCCGTGTCGAAACGCCCGGTCACGCGGACCGTGCGGTCGGTCACAACTTGTGACAGCGGCGCCGTGCCCAGCACCACCGGCGGCAGTGCCGACAGCGCCTGGAGCCGCGCGGCCCGGGCTTCCTTCTCGTGCGCACGGTTGAGCTGCCAGTTGCCCAGCGCGCAGGTCACGGTGATCACCACCAGCGCGGCGGCCAGCGGCAGCGGGCTGAAGAAGCGGCGCAAGGTCATCGTCCCACCGGCACTGCGAATTTCGGCCCGGTGCGATAATGCCCTTTTCCGCCGCGCTTTCCGCCAACCCGCCCCGCCATGCGCATTGTCATCATCATTGCCTTCATCCTGATCATCGCCAGCCTGGCCTCGGCCCTGTTCTTCATGATGCGCGACCGCGGCAAGACGCCCAACATGATGCGCTCGCTGATGCTGCGCGTGGGCTTCTCGGTGGCGCTGTTCCTGTTCATCCTGTTCTCGAACTGGATGGGCTGGATCCACAGCACGGGTATCCGCGTGGCGCCCTGAGTCCCCGGCCGCGCCGGGCTCGCAAAAGACAAACGCCGCAGGCTGGACAACCTCTGCGGCGTTTCTCTTTTGCGTTGGCGCCGGCGGCCCGGGTCTGTCCCCTGGGCCCGCCGGCGGGTACGGCAGCCTGATTTACAGCCAGTACACCACGACGTAGAGGAACAGCCACACCACGTCAACGAAGTGCCAGTACCAGGCGGCGCCTTCGAACGCAAAGTGATGATCGGGCGTGAAGTGGCCCTTCAGCACGCGGATCAGCACCACCGTCAGCATGATCGCGCCCATGGTCACGTGGAAGCCGTGGAAGCCGGTCAGCAGGAAGAAGGTCGAACCATAAATGCCCGAGGTCAGCTTCAGGTTCAGCTCCGAATAGGCGTGCATGTACTCGTACGCCTGGAAGCACATGAAGATCGCGCCCAGCAGGATGGTCAGCACCAGGCCCTGGATCAGCTGGCTGCGCTTGCCGGCCAGCAGCGCGTGGTGCGCCCAGGTCAGTGTCAGGCCGGACATCAGCAGCAGCGCGGTGTTGATGGTCGGGATCGGCCACGGGCCCATGGTCTGGAAGGTTTCCACCACGCCGGCCGGGCCGTTGTTGGGCCACACGGCGGCAAAGTCGGGCCACAGGATCTTGTTGTTCAGGTCGCCCAGCCACGGCATGGCGATGGTGCGGGCATAGAACAGCGCGCCAAAGAAGGCCGCGAAGAACATCACCTCGGAAAAGATGAACCAGCCCATCGACCAGCGGAACGACAGGTCGATGTTCTTGCCGTACTGGCCCCCTTCCGATTCGCCAATGGCGTCGCCGAACCAGCTCTTGAGCACAAACAGGAACCACAGCAGGCCGAAGCCGCACAGGTACGGCGCCCAGCCTTGCCCGTTCACCCAGCCGGCTGCGCCGGCGCCGGTCATCAGCAGGCCGAAGGCTGCCGTGATCGGGTGACGCGACGGGCCCGGTACGAAGTAGTACGGAGCGTTTGCGCGGTTCGCACTCATTCTTTTATCTCCAGCTCAGAGTCTTTGATTCAGTAATCGTTGTCCCCGCCTTGGCACTGCAGGCCACCCGCCTCCTGTGGGCCGGCCCCGCCGCCGCGGTTGCTTTGTTCTGCGACTGCTTTTGTTGTCTACCCTTCCTGCCCTGCTACGCTGCCGCCTGGCTCACCACCACGCGCACGATCACCACCAGGATCGCGATGAAGACCGCCGCCGCGATCAGGCCGGCGATCACCACGTGCACCGGGTTCAGCCGCGCCATGTCGCGCTCGTGCTCCGCGCCCTTGCGCAGGCCGATGAACGACCACAGCACCGCGCGCATGGTCTGCGCAAACGACATCTTGCGCCTGACCGCGTCCTTCATCTCGTCCATCGCCCGTCCTCCGCATTGCCGGCCTGGCCGGCGGCCCGCTTCAGATGCCCTTGCCCGCCGGTGCCGGCTGCGGTGCCAGCTGGCCTTCGGGCGCCTGCGCCACCGGCGCGCCCACCTCGAAGAAGGTGTACGACAGCGTAATGCTCTTCACATCCTTGGGCAGCGCGGGATCGATCACGAACACCACCGGCATCTCGCGCGCCTCTTTCGCCTTGAGCGTCTGCTGCTTGAAGCAGAAGCACTCCAGCTTCTTGAAGTACTCGGTCGCCTGCTTGGGCGCGTAGCTCGGGATTGCCTGCGCGGAGATATCGCGCGACTGCCCGTTGGCCACCTCGTAGACGATCGTCGTCATCTCGCCCGGGTGCACTTCCATGCTGTTCTTCACCGGCCGGAAGGCGAAAGGCCCCCGCGCGTTCGAGTCGAACTCCACCGTAACGGTGCGGCTCTTGTCGACCTGCGTGTTCTTCAGCGAGCCGCCGTACAGGTCCCGCGTCGTCACCACGTTCAGGCCGGTGATGTCGCAGATCTTCTTGTACAGCGGCACCAGCGCGTAGCCGAAGCCGAACATCAGCGTCACGATCACGATCAGCCGCAGCATCATGCCGCGGTTGAATCGCTGCTCGGCTTCCCGGCTTGCCTGGTCCTGCTGGTCGACGCTCATCTCACTACCCTGCAGCTTCAGCCAAGGAACACCATCTTGGCGAAGAACCCCAAAAAGAAAACCACCACGATGGAAAACAGGATCAGGCCAAGGCGCCGGTTGGCGGCTTTCTGGTCCGGTCGGGATGGGTTTTTGTCTGGAGCCTGCGTCATTGCTGCTACTGCCTTCATCTGCCGGCTCGGGAGGCGGACCGGCGGTCCGCCTCCGAAGCCTTGTTGCGTGGCGCGCCGTTTAACGGACTTGCGGCGGCACTTCAAAGGTATGGAACGGTGCCGGCGACGGCACGGTCCACTCCAGGCCCTCGGCGCCATCCCAGGGCTTGTCCGCGGCCTTCTCGCCACCGCGGTACGACGGCAGCACCACGAAGAAGAAGAAATACACCTGCATCAGGCCGAAGCCCAGCGCGCCGATCGACGCGATCGCGTTGAAGTCCGCGAACTGGGTCGGGTAGTCGGCATAGCGGCGCGGCATGCCGGCCAGGCCCAGGAAGTGCATCGGGAAGAAGGTCACGTTGAAGAAGATCAGCGAACCCCAGAAGTGGATCTGGCCGCGGGTTTCGTTGTACATGAAACCGCTCCACTTCGGACCCCAGTAGTAGAAGCCCGCGAACAGCGCGAACAGCGAGCCGGCCACCAGCACATAGTGGAAGTGCGCCACGATGAAGTAGGTGTCCTGCAGCTGGATGTCGATCGGGGCCACGGCCGGCATCAGGCCGGTGAAGCCGCCGATGGTGAACACGAAGATAAAGCCGATCGCGAACAGCATCGGGGTCTCGAAGGTCATCGAGCCGCGCCACATGGTGGCGATCCAGTTGAAGATCTTCACGGCGGTCGGCACCGCGATCAGCATGGTCGCGTACATGAAGAACAGCTGGCCGGTCACCGGCATGCCGGTCGTGAACATGTGGTGGGCCCACACGATGAACGACAGGATGGCGATCGAGGCGGTGGCGTACACCATCGAGCTGTAGCCGAACAGGCGCTTGCGGGCGAACGCCGGCACCACGTGCGAGATGATCCCGAACGCCGGCAAGATCATGATGTAGACCTCGGGGTGGCCGAAGAACCAGAAGATATGCTGGTACATGACCGGGTCGCCGCCGCCGGCAGCCGAGAAGAAGCTCGTGCCGAAGTGGCGGTCGGTCAGCACCATGGTGATGGCGCCGGCCAGCACGGGCATCACGGCGATCAGCAGATAGGCGGTGATCAGCCAGGTCCAGCAGAACATCGGCATCTTCATCAGCGTCATGCCCGGGGCGCGCATGTTGAGGATGGTCACGATGATGTTGATCGAGCCCATGATCGACGACGCGCCCATGATGTGCATCGCGAAGATGGCCATGTCCATGCCCGGGCCCATCTGCACCGACAGCGGCGCGTACAGGGTCCAGCCGGCGGCGGTGGCGCCGCCCGGGGCGAAGAACGAACCGGCCAGCAGCAGCGCGGCCGGCGGCATCAGCCAGAAGCTGAAGTTGTTCATGCGCGCGAACGCCATGTCGGACGCGCCGATCTGCAGCGGGATCATCCAGTTGGCGAAGCCGACGAAGGCCGGCATGATCGCGCCGAACACCATCACCAGGCCGTGCATGGTGGTGAACTGGTTGAACAGCTCGGGGCGGAAGAACTGCAGGCCCGGCTCGAACAGCTCCAGGCGGATCAGCAGCGCCAGTACGCCGCCCGACAGCAGCATGGTGAACGAGAACAGCAGGTACAGCGTACCGATGTCCTTGTGGTTGGTGGCAAACAGCCAGCGGCGCCAGCCATGCGGATGATCGTGGGCGTGATCATCATGCGCGTGGTCGTGCGGATGGGCGATCGCGTCCGGGGTAGCAGTACTCATCGCAAATGCTCCTCTAATCCTGTTCTTTCTTCAGCGAGTCAGCCTGCTGCGCGGTTGCCCGCGAGGCTGGCCTGCTTGTCCGTTGCCTTGTCTGCGGGCTTGGCGTCTGCCTTCGGGGCAGCATCGCCGCCAGCGCCGCCGCCTTCCGGGAACTTGCCCGCGCGGGCATTGACGAAATCGCTCGGCTGGATCACTTCGCCGGTCTTGTTACCCCAGCTGTTGCGGGTGTAGGTCATGACCGATGCGAGTTCAGTGTCGGACAGGTGCTTCCAGATCGGCATCGCGTTCTTGCCTTCCAGCAGGATGTGCATCTGTCCGGCCTTCGGGCCGTTCACGATCTTGGAGCCGTCCAGCGCCGGGAATGCGCCGCCGCCCTTGCCGTTCGGCTGGTGGCAGACCGCGCAGTTGGCGGCATAGACCTTCTCGCCACGGACCTTCATTTCGTCCAGGGTCCAGGTCTTGTTGGGATCGTCGGCCTTGGCCGCCAGCTCCTTCTTCTTGCCGTCGACCCACTTGGCGTAGTCGCCGTCGGAAACCACGCGCACCACGATCGGCATGAAGGCGTGTTCCTTGCCGCACAGCTCGGCGCACTGGCCGCGGTACACGCCGATCTTCTCGGCCTTGAACCAGGTGTCGCGCACAAAGCCGGGGATCGCATCCTGCTTGACGCCGAAGGCCGGGATCATCCAGGCGTGGATCACGTCGTTGGCGGTGGTGACGATGCGGATCTTCTTGTTGACGGGCACCACCAGTTCGTTGTCCACCTCCATCAGGTAGGTGTTCGACTTGGGCTGCTCGTTGTTGATCTGCTCGCGCGGCGTGGTCAGGGTCGACACGAAGGAAATGCCTTCGCCTTCGCCCTTCAGGTAGTCATACCCCCACTTCCACTGGTAGCCGGTGGCCTTGATGGTGATGTCGGAATTGGTGGTGTCCTTCATGGCCACCACGGTCTTGGTGGCCGGCAGGGCCATGGCGATCACGATGATGAACGGGACGATGGTCCAGATCACTTCGACCGTGATGCTTTCGTGGAAGGCAGCAGGCTTGGCCCCCTTGGCCTTGCGGTGCTTGAAGATGGAATAGAACATCACGCCGAACACCGCGACGAAGATCACGGTGCACATGATCAGCATCATCCAGTTCAGCCAGTGAATCTGTTCGGCGATCTTGGTGACCGGCTCGGTCAGGTTGAGCTGGCGCACGGCGGGGCCGCCCGGCATGTCGCTGACCGCGGACGCCGCCTGGCTGGCAAGCAGGGACGCCCCGGCCAGACAAACTGCGGATGCCTTCTTCCACATTTTCATTTGTTATCTACCCAATTTACAGATTCAAATCTGTCCCCGCCGCCGCTCCCGCCGCCTCTCAGAGGCAGCGCAAGGCCGCTGCGAGCTCCTGCGCGAACTTGCGTCGCCGGTACGGGTCCACGTAACACCCCACCTGTACCACACGCACGCCCGAGCGCAGCGTCACCAGCGCGCGGAACGATTCACCCAGTTCGATCCGCACCCAGCACGGATTGAATTCCTGGCGCGTCACCCGTCCGGCGCTGGCTGTCTCCACGACCAGCGTGCCGTCGGTGATGCTGACGCGCTCATAGTCTGTCGCATGGCGCGCATACACAAGCAGGGCGATCCCCAGTCCGATCAGCTCGATGCTGGCAAACGGCAGCACGAGCCACGACCCTTGCCACGCAAAAAACAACGCGATGGCAAGCGAAACCGTAAGGATCGAGAGGTAAAACCAGCCGACCTGGCGTGGACTCAGCGAGCAATTCCGCTTCATCAGCCAGTCGTGGGGCAAGGAGGGAGGTCCGTCGAGATTTCCGCCGGAGTCACCACCTGCCGTCTGGAATGCGATACCCAAGTCTTGCATCGCCAACCACTCTGCATCGGATGCACACCCGGGACGATGGCGTCCGGACCGCACAGTGCGTGCAAACCAGGACGTTCTTGTGCCAGGGGACCACTGCGACAAACTGGCGCATTATAGGGCGCTTCCCATACACGGACAAGGGCGCGCCTTGACCACAAGGCTTGCGCGCCGCCTGATTCTGTGCATAGGCGCAATCCTCACGACCGCCCTGCCCGCCGCGCCGGCGCTATGTTTGCGGCAATCCCGCAGTGGCGCAAGTTAACACTGTTTTAACTTGCGCGGCGCGGTCTGGCACGGCCGATCTGGTCCAGCGGCACCACCGCGCGGCCCTGGTCGTCGACTGCCTGGCCGCCACGCGGCGCCAGCTTCCAGGCATGGCCATAGACGATCTCGAAGGTCAGCGGGATCACGCCGTCGGGGTTGCGCCGCCGCTCCAGCGCCTGGCTCAGCGCCTGGTACCAGCCGCGGCCGCGCAGGCCCTGCGGCAGCGCCCCGGCCGGCCCGCGCAGGCCGCCGAAGGCCTGCACCTCGCGCAGCAGCCTGGCGGGCGACTCGTAGGTCACGGTCAGGGTCTCCATGTCCATCACTGGAGTGGACCAGCCGCTGTGCACCAGCATGTCGCCGATGTCGTGCATGTCGACAAAGCGCAACGTATGGGGCGCATCGTCGACCTCGGCAAAGGCCGCGCGCAGCTCCTTCAGGGTGTCCGGGCCGAACAGCGAGAACAGCACCAGCCCTTCGTCGCGCGCCACGCGGTGCCACTCCGGGAACACGCGGTGCGGCTCCGGATGCCAGTGCAGCGCCAGGTTGGACCACAGCAGGTCGAAGCTCGCGGGCGCAAAAGGCAGTGTGGCAAGATCGCCCTGGACCAGGTCGAACAGCGGCCGCTTGCCCAGCATGCGGCCGATCCAGCCGGGCCGGCGCTGCGGGTCGCGCTGGCCGGCCTCGGCCAGCATCGCGCCGGAAATATCCAGGCCGGCGATCTGCGCATCCGGAAAGCGCGCGCGCAGCCCGGCCAGGCCCTGGCCGTGGCCGCAGCCGATATCCAGCGCGCGCTGCGGCGCCAGGCGGATCACCTCCATGCGCTCCTGCATGCGGCGGCCGATCTCGCCCAGCAGGAAGTCCAGCTGGCCGAAGCCGCGGCTGCGCCGGTCGAAGGCGAGCCGGGTCAGGCGCGCGGGCGGCAGGAAGGCATCGGGGCCAGTGGAGGAATGGGCGGCATGCAGGGACACAGGCAGACAGGGCAGCAAGAAGACCAGGAAGCGGCGCGGGGACAGATACACGATCAGGCCCCGGCGCCGGACGAACGCGGCCGCCGCGCCCGATGGGCCGCGGCCGGACGGCAAGTATACGCGCGCGCCGCGCTGGCTGCCGGCGCCGCCGGCCGCGCGCTGGCCGGCGCCAGCGAACTGCTGCTGCCAAGTGCCTGCGCGCTGTGCGGGGCGGTGCAGCGGCAGGTGGTCTGCACAGCCTGCGCCGCCGACCTGCTGCGCCCGGTGCGGCGCTGCCCCGCCTGCGCGCTGGCGCTGGGGCGCCACTTCCACTGCCCGGCCTGCGCCGCGTCGCCGCCAGCCTTCGATCGCGCCCACACGCTGGGCGACTACGCTTCGCCGCAGGACCAGCTGGTGCTGGCGCTCAAGTTCGGCCACGCCCTGCCGCTGGCGGGCTGGCTCGCGGCCAGGCTGGCCGCCGGACTGCCAGGGGCCTGGGCCCGGGAAGGTGCGCCGGACCTGCTCGCGCCGATCCCGCTGTCGCCGCAGCGGCTGGCCGCGCGCGGCTTCAACCAGGCCTGGGAAATCGCGCGGCCGCTGGCGCGCCGCCTGGGCCTGCGTGCCGACCCGGTGCTGCTGCAGCGCCAGCGCGACACCGGCAGCCAGCGCGCGCTGGACCTGGCCGCCCGGCAGGTGAACCTGCGCGGCGCCTTCAGGCTGACGCGCGCCGCGCGGCTGGACGGACTGCACGTGGCGCTGGTCGACGATGTGATGACCTCCGGCGCGACCCTGCACGAGGCCGCCGGCGTGCTCAAGGCGCATGGCGTGGCACGGGTCAGCGTGATCGTCGCGCTGCGCACGCCGTAGTGCCCGGATGACAGGGGATGGTGCGCGCGGTAAGCTGCGCACCGTTCTGACGAAGGGCGCAGTGCGCCCGCCATCCTCCCCGCATCATGTTCAACGTCGTCCTGGTCGAACCGGAAATCCCGCCCAACACGGGCAATGTGATCCGCCTGTGCGCCAACACCGGCGCGCAGCTGCACCTGGTCAAACCCCTGGGTTTTCCGCTGGAAGACGCCCGCATGCGCCGCGCGGGACTGGATTACCACGAATACGCCACCATGCGCGTGCATGAAAGCTGGGGCGCGCTGATGGCCAGCGAACAGCCCGACCCGACGCGCATGTTCGCGCTGACCACACGCGGGTCGACACCGTTCGGCCAGGTGGCGTTCCGGCCCGGCGACTGGTTCGTGTTCGGCTCCGAGACGCGCGGGCTGTCGCCCGAGCGCCGCGA
Organism: Cupriavidus sp. LA-1; assembly: GCF_055385985.1. Lineage (NCBI taxonomy): Bacteria > Pseudomonadati > Pseudomonadota > Betaproteobacteria > Burkholderiales > Burkholderiaceae > Cupriavidus > Cupriavidus sp. LA-1. The sequence continues at coordinate 3,494,559 of NZ_AP031387.1, forward strand.
GTGGTTCCCGTCCGCGCAACGCATCCGCCTGCCGATGCGCCCCGACAACCGCAGCCTGAACCTGTCGAACACGGTCGCCGTGGTGGTGTTCGAGGCGTGGCGCCAGAACGGCTTCGAGGGCGGCAACTGACTTCTACTCGGGCTGCACCCCGGCCGCGCGGATCACCTTGTCCCAGCGTGCCTTCTCGCTCACCATGGTCTGGCGCAGCGAGGCCGGCGCGGTGCCGGCCGGCACGAAATATTGCGCGCGCATCTTGTCGCGAACGTCGGCGCTGCCGATGATCGCCACCAGTTCGCGGTAGAGCCGGTCGATCACGGCCTGCGGCGTACCCGCCGGCGCCAGCACCGCCTGCCAGGAAATCGCCTCGAAGCCCGGATAGCCGGACTCCGCCACGGTCGGCACCGACGGCAGCACGGCGGTGCGGCCCGTGGTGGTCACGGCCAGCATGCGCAGCTTGCCCGCGTTGACCTGCGGCATCGCGATTGCAGGCACCATGAAACCCGCCTGCACCTGCCCGCCCACCATCGCCGTGGTGATCTGCGGGAAGCCGGGATACGGCACGTGCTGCAGGTCGATGCCCGCCACCGCCTTCAGCTGCTCCATCGCCAGGTGCGAGGCGCTGCCGTTGCCGGGCGAGCCATAGTTCAGTTCACCCGGCCTGGAGCGTGCCAGCGCGACGAATTCGCGCAGGTTGTGCACCGGCAGCCGCGCATCCACCACCAGCACATTGGGCGAAGTCGCCACCAGCGTAACCGGCGCCAGCTGGCGGAACGGGTCGTAGTTCAGGTTGCGCGACAGCGTCGGCGCGGTCACCAGCGGGCCGTTGATGGTGAACAGCAGCGTATAGCCGTCGGGCGCGGCGCGCGCCACCATGCCGGTGCCGATATTGCCGCCGGCGCCCGGGCGATTCTCCACCAGCACCGGCTGGCCCAGCGCGGTGGCCAGCTTCTCGGTCACGATGCGGGCGATCAGGTCGGGCGAAGAGCCCGGCGGAAACGGCACCACCATGCGGATCGGCCGCGCGGGCCAGGGTTGGGCGAAGGCGCTGCCGGAAGTCCCGGCGGCGCAGGCGGCAGCCAGCGCGATCAGCGCTTGTCGTCGTGTGGGCATGCGGTGTGGAGGGTCAGGAAGGTTGGTCGCAGGCGGTCATTCGTCGCGTGCGTCGCGCTGCAGCAGCTGCGCCACCGCATCGGCGGCGCTCAGCCCGTCGAACAGCACGGCGCAGACCGCGCGGGCGATCGGCATCTCGACGCCGTGGGTGGCGGCCAGCTCGGCCACCGCCTGGGCGCAGCGCACGCCCTCGGCAACATGCCCCAGCCCGGCCAGAACCTGTTCCAGGCTCTGCCCCGCCGCCAGCTGCTGGCCGACCTTGCGGTTGCGCGACAGGTCGCCGGTGGCGGTCAGGATCAGGTCGCCCACGCCGGCCAGGCCCATGAAGGTCTCGACCCGGCCGCCCAGCGCCAGCCCCAGGCGCGTCATCTCGGCCAGCCCGCGCGTCACCAGCGCGGCGCGCGCGTTCAGGCCCAGGCCCAGCCCGTCGCTGGCGCCGGTGGCGATGGCCAGCACGTTCTTGACCGCGCCGCCGACCTCCACGCCGGTCAGGTCGTCGCTGCCGTAGATACGCATCGCATGGTGGTGGAATGCCGCCTGCGCGCGATCGGCCAGCGACGGCTCATTGCCCGCCACGGTCAGCGCGCACGGCAGCCCCAGCGCCACCTCGCGCGCGAAGCTGGGGCCGGTCAGCACGCCGTAGGCAAAGCCCTCGGTGCGCCCGGCGGCATCGAGCTCGGCCCGCACCATCTGGTGCGGCAGCAGGTGGGTGCCGGACTCGAAGCCCTTGCACAGCCACAGCATCGACACCGGCCTGGCGCCGCGCGTGGCCAGCCGGCGCGTCATCTCGCGCAGCCCCGCCACCGGCGTGGCCACCACCACGATGCCGTCCGGGTCGTCCGCGGCGTGCGCCACGGCCTGTTCGAAATCCGCCTGCACCGCCAGCCGCTCGGATAGCGTCACGCCGGGCAGGTAGGCGGCGTTCTCGCGCGTGGCCGCGATCGCGGCGAGCTGCGCGGGGTCGCGCCCCCATAGCACCACGTCGTTGGTGGCCGCGGCGTGGCTGGCGAGGGCGGTACCCCAGGCACCGGCACCGAGGAAGGTCAGTTTCATGGCAGCTCGAACAGAAGATGGCGCAGAGGTTGACGCCACCCATGGTAGTCCAAAGTCAAAACGGGGCCGCAGCCCCGTTTCGATGATGGTTCAGTACGCCGGAATCAGTGGCGGGCCTGGCTGCCGTCGGGCATCACGATGCCGCTGTTGCCGCCTTGGGCACCCTGGGCTTCTTCCATGGCGGCCTGCAGGCGTTGCTCGTACAGCGCCTGGAAGTTGATTTCCGACAGGTGGATGGCCTGGAAGCCGGCGCGCGTGATCACGTCGGCGATATTGCCGCGCAGGTACGGGTACAGGATGGTCGGGCAGGCAATGCCCAGCAGCGGGTCCAGCTGCTCCACCGGCACGTTGCGGATATCGAAGATGCCGGCCTGGTGCGCTTCCACCAGGAAGGCAACCTTGTCCTGCACCTTGGTCGTCACGGTGCCCGTCACCACCACTTCGAAGATCCCTTCCTGCAGCTGCGAAGCGCCGACGTTGACCTGCACTTCCACCGACGGGGCTTCCGATTCAAGGAAGATGCCGGGCGAATTGGGCTGCTCCAGCGACATGTCTTTCAGGTAGACGCGCTGGATATTGAAGAAAGGTTGATCGTCCTGCTGGGTGTTTTGCTGGTCGCTCATGAAAGGCTTCCGGGAGGATGGGCGTTGGGCGCTTCGGCTGCAGCCTGCAAGGCTGGCCGGTGCCCGGTTGGGAGGGTAGGAGTATACCATTGCTGGTGATACTCCCCCCTAAGAACCGTACGTGCGAGTTTCCCCGCATACGGCTCAAGCCCCTGCAAAGTGATTGAACTTATTCAAACACCGGTTTCACAGCAACTTTACCGTAGTGATGAACCTGGACATGACAATCGGGGTGCAGCAATACGCGATTTCCTAGAGCATCGGAGCCGCCAAGAATCCGGGGTTCGATGTGATGGTCATCCCATCCAGTCTCGTCGTTCAACGCGCCTTGACACACCGCGCACAAGCCTCGCTGAGAAACGTACAGCCTTGCCCATTGCTTACGGTACGACATGCGATCTGCCATGCGTTCCTGCCGCAATTTCTCGCCATACATCTCCTGCGCCGGGTCGAACGGATGGTAGTCCGCCCGCACCTTCTTGTGCCGCCGGATGAGCGTACTCGGAATCGAATACAGCTCCATCCAGTAGCGTTCACCTGCCTTGTTCACAGCAGTGGTTCCGAACACCCAGTTCCGATCCCCAACTGAGGCGTAATACTTCTTTCGCACCCATTCGGAATTCTTCCCTCGATGTCGCCGTTTTGCCCACCTCCACAGAGCCCTAAAAATCAGGTTCCCCATTCGGGTGAACGCCGCCTTTGCTGCCACTGGACAGTGATACTGCGTCCAGCCTCTGAGCATCGGGTTTAGCAGTCGAATCAGCTTCTCCTGCTTGGCCCCCTTGTTGACACTGATGACCTCTTTTACCTTGCTGTAGAACGCTTTCACGTTCTTCTTGCTCGGCTTGATGAGCAGTTTTCCCGAGTACTTCCGGAAATTCCATCCGAGGAAGTCGAAGCCTTCGGCGATATGCACGATCCGCGTTTTCTCCGTCGATAGCGTCAGTCCTCGTATTGCGAGGAACTGTTCCACCCACGGTTTAACTTCGTTCTCTAGTACCTCCGGTGTGTTGCCGGTGATGACGAAGTCGTCCGCATAGCGCACTACATTTACCTTCAGCTTCCGGGTTCGATTAACACCCAACGTCGTTTCGAGAAACTTCGTCAGCTGCGCCTCTAACCCGTTCAGCACCACATTTGCCAGAGTCGGGGAAATAATGCCCCCCTGTGGTGTTCCAGCGTCGGTCGCCTGAAACTGGCCCTGAAATACCACGCCAGCCTTCAGCCACTTCCGAAGAATTGCTTTGTCCATCGGGACATTGCGCTCCAGCCAGTCGTGACTGATATGGTCAAAGCACCCTTTGATATCCGCCTCCAAGACCCACGACGCGGAAATACGTCGGGACAAGGATACGAATAGCTGAGACATGGCATCATGGGTCGAGCGATTGAGCCGGAACCCATAAGAGTTCGGATCGCTCGTCCCTTCGGACACCGGTTCCAGCGCCAGCAGATACAGCGCTTGCATGGCTCGGTCGTGCAGGGTCGGAATGCCCAGAGGGCGCTTCTTCCCATTCGACTTGGGGATGTAGACCCTCCGTAAAGGCAGTGGTCTGTACCCCCGGCGCCTCAACCGCCCGATGGCTTCCCACCGGGCTTCAGACGTTTCCCACTTTACGCGATCAACTCCCGCCGTCCGCGCACCTTGGTTCATCGCCACTCGCCGCACCGCCGATGCCTTGGCGGACCACGAGCGGGTCAGAGACCTCTGCAAGGCTTTCACCCTGCGCCAATCCCCTTCCTGTGTTGCCTTCGCAATTCGAATCTGCATTACCCGAACGTTCCGGTCGACGCGGCGCCAATCAATGTCGCCCCACCTTTGCGGTACGCCGGAAGGCGCAGATTCATCCTTGCGGATCAATGCTTCCATGCTGCCCTCCTATCTTGAGGATCTTCCCCAACATCGAGAGACAACATGCCCCTTGAGGGACAGGTTGCCCCTCAAGGGAAGAAAATTTAAACAAGCGAGTTCAGTCAGCCGTCTTGCGACGAGAAGACCAGTTGGAAGTCTGCCCGCTTTCGCGTGGGATGATGTTTCAATCCCTATCCGGGCCATTACAGTCCGGCATTCGCTTTCTCCAACCTCCCATACCCGCACAGCCAACAGCGTGCCTTACGGTCCGCTTGCCGAAGCCTAACTGCGCCCCGGCAGCCATACGGGCTTACCACGTTCCCTGCGCATTACACGACTGGGTTAGGGCCTGCCTCTTCGCCGGTGGTCTATTGACGACGTATCCCGAGTTTCCAGCGGGATAACCGACCACGTACCATTTTGGTTAGTGCCACTTAGTAGCTTAAGCACCGTCATATTCACGACGTTTATCAGCAGTTCACATATGTTGCCCATACCAGCCAGCCTAGCTCCTCGACCGATGCTACTTCGGCCTACTACCCACGGACCTCACGGTCCCTGGGCACCCTTGCGGGGGCTACGTTGTCAGGAGAGCTTCACACCCCACCGTTACCAGTGACGCATGTCTCCCTAGGCTACTGCTAGTCGCATAGCAGGTTCTCTGTCAAAGCGCCCTCACGGGCGTGCCTGACCGAACCATAACGCGCAGAGCTTACGCTCCGGGCCTCACTTCCTTACTCATGTGCTCCTGTCCTAGCGAGCGCTTGACGATGGCCGACTCTTGCGAGTCCCGGCCGCCGTCCCAAGGCGTAGTAGCGCCGATCCGCCTGGATCGGTTTAAATGCTATGTAACGGTTGCGCAACAAAGATGCCGCTGCACGACCGCCCGCCCCTCCTCGGAGGAGTGTTTACAGAGAACTCGCCCAAAGGCGAGCGTCCCCGCCCTTGGGCAATGGCTGGAAATCCATCCAGCAGAAGCAAGCTGTAAGGGGCCGATATTCTGGCTTCCTCACAACACATCGGACTCCCCCTAGCTGTTCGGCCGGGTTCGTCTAAGCAAGAAATGGTTGGGATTGGACGGTTCTGGCCGAAGCCTTCACCTTGTCCCAACAAGGTCGATGCTCCTTACGTTGGAGCTACCCGGACACGAGAGTGCGTGTCGCACGAAAACGCATATGGTACATGACGCGGATGGCGAATTCACCCGCGCCGGGGGTGTGCCGGGGCCGGCCCGGCCCGGAATCAGAAAATTCCCAGCAAAGGCCGGCGCAAGCGCAAGATCCGCAAGCAGCTCAGGCGGCCAGCAGCGGCACCAGGCCGCCCTGGCGGTCCAGCGCCGACAGGTCGTCGAAGCCGCCCACATGGGTCTCGTCGATGTAGATCTGCGGCACGGTGCGGCGCCCGGTACGGCTCATCATCTCCTCGCGCTTGCCGGGTTCGCGGTCGATCAGGACCTTCTCGATCGTTTCCACGCCCTTCGACTTGAGCAGGCGTTCAGCCATCTGGCAATACGGGCACACCACGGTGCTGTACATGACGACACGGGCCATGCGGGTTCTCCTTGAATGCAATGCGCGCGCCCCGCAAGTGCGGGCCGCGCGCTGTGACGGATACGGCAGCGTTGCCGGTGCTTACTTCACCAGCGGCAGGCCTGCCTGCTGCCAGGCGGCGATGCCGCCCTCGAGCGCGTAGATCTCACTGTAACCGGCTTCTTTCAACGCTGCCTGGGCCTTGCCCGAGCGCTGGCCGTTCTGGCACACCACGATGATTGGGGCGGCCTTGTCCTTTGCAAGGCCGGCCGCGCGCGCGGGCAGGTCGGCAAGCGGCGCGCTCTTGGCTTGCGGCAGGTGACCCTTGGCATACTCGGCGGGCTCGCGGATATCGACCACGACCGCGCCGCGCTTGTTGATCAGCTGGGTCGCGGTGGCCGTATTGACGGACTTGCCGCGGGTGCTGCGCGAGATCGTGGGCCAGGCCAGCAGGCCGCCCGAGACCACGGCAAGGGCGATCAGAGCGAGGTTGTTGTAGTCGGCGAAGAAATTCACGTTGGCATTCCGGTAGGTTGGGTCGGCGGCATTATAAAATACGCGGTTTGGCGTCCAGGCCCTGCCGTCGCATGGCCAACCACCATTGTCGCCTGTCTGAGACATGAGATGTCCACAAGGGGCCCCTCGGCCCCGTCCAGGTGACGGCGCGGACGCATGCAGGTTACCTACTCTCTGGAAGCAGCAGCATGTACAAGCTTGTCCTCATCCGCCACGGCGAATCCACGTGGAACCTTGAAAACCGCTTTACCGGCTGGGTCGACGTTGACCTGACCGAAACCGGCGCCGACCAGGCGCGGCAGGCCGGCAAGCTGCTCAAGGAGGCCGGCCTGGGCTTCGACGTGGCCTACACCTCGGTGCTCAAGCGCGCCATCCGCACGCTGTGGCACGTGCAGGATGAAATGGACCTGATGTGGATCCCGGTGCGCAACGAATGGCGCCTGAACGAGCGCCACTACGGCGCCCTCGCCGGCCTGAACAAGGCAGAAACGGCCGCCAGGTTCGGCGACGAGCAGGTGCTGGTGTGGCGCCGCAGCTATGACACGCCGCCGCCGGCACTGGAGCCGGCCGATCCGCGTGCCTCGTACGACGATCCGCGCTACGCCAATGTGCCGCGCAACGAGATCCCGCTGACCGAATGCCTGAAGGATACGGTGGCCCGCGTGATGCCGCTGTGGAACGAATCCATCGCCCCCGACATCCAATCCGGCAAGCGCGTGGTCATTGCCGCCCATGGCAACAGTATCCGCGCGCTGGTGAAATACCTGGACCAGATTTCGGATGACGATATCGTCGGACTCAATATCCCCAACGGCACCCCGCTCGTCTACGAGCTGGACGCCGAACTGCGCCCCCAGCGCCACTACTACCTGGGTGACCAGGACGCCATCGCCGCCTCGCTGGCGGCCGTGGCCAGCCAGGGCAAGGCACGCTGAAAGCCGCCGGGGCGGCCGGGGTGGCCGCCCGCAGATGTGCGGCCGCCCACCCTGAGCCGGGACGGGACAGGCCCGTTTCTCCTCTCGCACTTATACTGTCGGACAAACCGCCCGGCGCCGGGCGGCCGCAGCCGGCATAATCCCCATACCGTACACCAGTACTTCCAGTACACGTTCAGGCAGCCCTCATGCGCAAGACGCTCAAGAACATCAGCCTAGTTTCTGTCGGCCTCGTCGCCGGCGTGCTCGCCACGCTGCAGATTTCAGCGACCGCCCAGAATTCATCGGGGCCCCTGCCGCTGGACCAGCTGCGGCTGATGGCCGATATCTTCGGGCAGATCAAGCGCGAGTACGTGGAGCCCGTCGATGACAAGAAGCTGCTGACCGAAGCCATCAAGGGCATGGTCGCCAGCCTCGACCCGCATTCGGCCTACCTCGACGAGAAAGACTTCAAGGAACTGCAGGAAGGCACGCGCGGGCGCTTTGCCGGCCTCGGCATCGAGATCTCGCAGGAAGAAGGCCTGGTCAAGGTGATCAACCCGATCGAGGACACCCCCGCCTTCCGCGCCGGCATCCAGCCGGGCGACCTGATCACCCGCATCGACGACAAGCCCGTGCGCGGCCTGCCGCTGGAGCAGGCGGTCAAGCGCATGCGCGGCGAGCCCGGCACCAAGGTCACGCTGACCATCTACCGCAAGAGCGAGGAACGCACCTTCCCGGTCTCGATCACGCGCGCCGAGATCCGCGTGCAGTCGGTCAAGGCCAAGATGCTGGACAACAATATCGGCTGGGTGCGCCTGACCAGCTTCCAGGAACGCACCGTCTCCGACCTGGCCCGCAAGCTGGCCGAGCTGGCGCAGAAGAGCCCCAATATGAAGGGCCTGGTGCTGGACCTGCGCAACAACGGCGGCGGCGTGCTGCAGGGCGCGGTCGGCGTGGCCGCGGCGTTCCTGCCGGACGATGCCACCGTGGTGTCCACCAACGGCCAGGTGCCTGACGCCAAGCGGGTCTACAAGGCATCGTTCAACAACTACCGCCTGTCGTCGGTGGAGGAGGATCCGCTCAAGGACCTGCCCGCGCTCTACAAGAAGATCCCGATGGTGGTGCTGACCAACGCCTACTCGGCCTCGGCCTCCGAGATCGTGGCCGGCGCGCTGCAGGACCACCACCGCGCGCTGCTCATGGGCAAGACCACCTTCGGCAAGGGCTCGGTGCAGACCGTGCGCCCGCTGACCAACGACACCGGCATCAAGCTGACCATCGCGTACTACTACACACCTAGCGGCAAGTCGATCCAGGCCAAGGGCATCCGCCCGGATATCCCGGTCGATCAGAACCCCGAAGGCGATCCGGACGACGCGCTGATCACGCGCGAGATCGACACCGAGCGCCACCTGCACAACAAGCAGGAATCGGAAGAGCCGGAAATGACCGAGCGCGAGCAGCGCCGCGTGGAAGAGCTGCGCCGCCTGGAAGAAGAGAACGCGAAGAAGACGCCGGAAGAGCGCGAGAAGGACCGCCGCAAGAAGCCGGTGGAGTTCGGCTCGGCCGACGACTTCATGCTGCAGCAGGCCATCGCCCAGCTCAACGGGCAACCGGTCAAGCGCTCCAAGTCGAAGCTGGAGACCAACCCGCCGGCCGACAACGGCAAGGCGGCGAAGCCGTCCGCCAAGAGCGGTGCCAAGGGCGCCAGCGCACCGGCGGCCAAACCGGCGGCCCCGGCCAAGCAGCCGCCGGCCAGCGCGCCGATCGGCGAGCCGCTGGGCACGCCGACGGGCAAGGCACCCTGAAGCCGGAGCCTGCGCCCCACCAGAAGCGGCCCTGCAGGGCCGCTTTTTTCATTCCCGCCCGCGCGGCATGGGAATGCAAGTTGGAGCACAATGCCAGGCGTGACCTGCCCGGCCCTGCCGCCCTCACCGCAACACGAAGCGCCGCACCAGCCCTGCGCCAGCCATCATGAACGACGACCAGAACGACGGCCTGAACGACGAACAACTGCTGCGCTACTCGCGCCACATCCTGCTCGACGAGCTCGGCATCGAGGGCCAGCGGCGCCTGCTGGCCGGGCATGCGCTGGTGATCGGCGCCGGCGGCCTGGGCGCGGCCGCGCTGCCCTTCCTGGCCTCCGCCGGCGTGGGCCGCATCACCATTGTCGACAACGATGAGGTCGACCTGACCAACCTGCAGCGCCAGATCATCCACACCACCGCCAACGTGGGCCGGCGCAAGGTGGATTCGGCGCGCGAAGGCATGCTGCGCATCAACCCGGGGCTGGAGATCGTCACGGTGCCCGCGCGCGTGGGCGATGCCGAGCTCGACCAGCTCGTCGCCACGGCTGACGTGGTGCTCGATTGCTGCGACAACTTCGCCACGCGCCAGGCGGTCAACCGCGCCTGCGTGCGCCACCAGGTGCCGCTGGTGTCGGGTGCGGCGCTGCGCTTCGACGGGCAGATCAGCGTGTTCGACCGGCGCCGGCCGGACGCGCCCTGCTACGCCTGCCTGTTCCCGCCAGCCGAACCCGCGCCGGAAGTGGCCTGCGCCACCATGGGGGTGTTCGCGCCGCTGGTCGGCATGGTCGGCACGGTGCAGGCGGCCGAGGCGCTCAAGCTGCTCGCCGGCGTCGGCGACAGCCTGGCGGGCCGGCTGCTGATGGTCAATGCGCTGTCGATGGAATGGACCACGATGCGGCTGGCGCGCACACCGGATTGCCCGGTCTGCGGCAGCCACTGAACCAGCAGGCTAGCCTTGCGCCGTATGCGCCCGCAGCCAGTCGGTGACGGCGGCGCGGTCGCCGCGGAAAACGATGCGCGCCTCGCGCCGCTCGCGCTGGAAGGCATACATCGGATCGTAGTACTCGCGCAGCAGCACCTCGATCCAGCCGCGATGCAGCGCCACCTCGCCGTGTTCCGCCTGCCGCGCCAGCGCCTGGTCCAGCAGCGCTGACAGCTTGCCGTAGCGGTCCCCGCCCAGGCGCGGCGCAATCGCGGCCATGGCATCGCGCAGGCGCGTGGCATAGGCTTCGAAACCTTCGGCGCTGCCCGTCTCGGCGATGAACTCGGCCGCCAGCCCCTGCACGTAGTCGCGCAGCACGCGCTCCACGCGTTGCTCGAACGATGCTTCCAGCCATACCAGCGGGCTGGCCTGCATGCGCTGCGACAGCGCCTGCGGCACGTCGCGGCTGCCAATGAAGCGGCCCTCGTCCTCCACCACCAGCACGCGCCAGCCTGCGTCAATATGCCGCAGCATATCGATGGCCAGCGCGTTCTCGAAGCCGATCTGCGGCGGCTGCGCCAGCGCACGGCGGCCGAAGGCCGAGCCGCGGTGCCGCGCATGGCCTTCCAGGTCGATCGCGGCGGGCACGTCGGCCAGCACATCGGTCTTGCCGGTGCCGGTCAGGCCGCCGAGCACGAACCACTGCGGCCGTGCCGCCGCCGTATCGATGGTCTCGATCAGGAAGCCGCGCATGGCCTTGTAGCCGCCGGTCACGCGCGGATAGTCGATACCGGCCGCATGCAGCCACTGCTGCACCAGCTGCGAGCGCAGCCCGCCGCGGAAGCAATACAGGTAGCCGTCCGGATGCGCGCGCGCAAACTCGGCCCAGGCGGCGGTGCGCGCTGCCTTGCGCAACCCCGACACCAGCTGGTGGCCCAGCTCGATCGCCGCCTGCTGGCCCTTCTGCGCGTAACACAGGCCCACCTCGTGGCGCTCGGCATCATCCATCAGCGGCAGGTTGACCGCACCGGGGAACGCCCCGCGCGCGAACTCCAGCGGCGCACGCACGTCCAGCATGGCCACGCCGCTGAGGAACAGGCTGCGGTAGTCCGTGGTGTCAGGGCGCATCACCGGATCTCTGCCGCCAGCGCCGCGCGCGCCACCTGCAGCGCGCCGCTGCCGGCCAGGATCATGTGGCGCACGTTCGGGGAAATCTTGCAGCCGCAGCCTGCGTCATGGCTGTACTGCGTCAGGCGGATGGGGGTGGTCATGTCATGGGCTCCGCGCGGCGCCCTGGCGGGTCAGGAGCCATTGCCCCGCCAGCGACGCCTGGATGAAGACAGGAATTGGAATGAGAAGGGTTACTGCAAATCGTCAAACGTTGTGGCAGCGCAGGATAGCGCCGCGCGCTGGGGCGGGCCGCCCGTCACGGGCGGCCACGCCGGAGACGGCGGCTTATTGCTCGCCCGGCTCCATCTGCGACTGCAGGTAGTTCTGCAAGCCGACCTTGTCGATCAGGTCCAGCTGCGTTTCCAGGTATTCGATATGTTCCTCGGTATCGGTGAGGATATCGACCAGGATTTCGCGGCTGACGTAATCGCCGACCGATTCGCAGTAGGCAATGCCTTCCTTGACGGTCGTATGCGCGGTCTGTTCCAGCTTCAGGTCGCACTTGAGCATCTCGGGCGTGTCTTCGCCAAGCAGCAGCTTGTGCAGGTCCTGCAGGTTGGGCAGGCCGTCCAGCATCAGGATGCGTTCGATCAGGCGGTCGGCGTGCTTCATCTCGCCGATCGATTCCTTGTACTCCACCTCGCCGAGCTTCTTCAGGCCCCAGTGGCGATACATGCGGGCGTGCAGGAAATACTGGTTGATCGCGGTCAGCTCGTTCTTGAGCTGGGCGTTCAGATGCTGGATGACCTTCTTGTCACCTTTCATTGGCGGCTCCTGTTGCATCGGGCCCGCGCAAAAATACGAAACGGCGCCAAAGGCGCCGTGCAGTCAGTGAAAAAGTGAAAAGCGCAAAAGCGCGCCGTGAACCGGATTTTCAGTTCATGGGCGCGTTCAGGCCACCAGCGCCTTGCGCTGGTCGTTCGCGACTGCCGGGTCCCGAGTGTCCATTATGGTACATGGGCCCGATGCGGAACAGGAAGAAATCTCCACAACCTGGATGTTGGCGAGGGTCGCCACGGTGACGTTGCGCACTGCTGCCACGCCCTCCTGCAACACCTGCTGCGCGCACTCGCGGCAGCGGCCACAGCACGTGCCGACGCCAAGCGTTTCAGCCAGTTCGTCGAGGGTCTCGACGCCCAGGTGCGCGGCACCGTGAATCTCACGATCGGTGATCTGGTTGCAGATGCAGACGTACACAAGTCCCTCCGTTGGGGCGCGGGACACCGGCATGTCCTCGCGAATGAACGTCAGAATATCAGAGATCAATAATGATAACAATTCCCATTAAGGCACATGGGACAAGGTCGGGTGAACGTCACAGGGCACAAAAAGAAGGCGGCTGGCGCAGCACTTTCCCACCTAAATAAGTGCTGCGTCAGCCGCCTGTCAGGCTCAGAAAACCCTGATGTCGTCAGGGTCGTGCGATCTGCCGCAGGGCCGCGGCCTGCTCCTCGGGATCGTAGGCTTGCAGGACCTGGTCGACCAGTGGCTCGAGCCGCTCGCAGTGGGCGTGCAGGATCTCCTGCTTGACCCGCAGCAGCTGCGCCGGGTGCATCGAGAACTCGCGCAGGCCCATGCCCAGCAGCAGCCGGGTCATCGACGGGTCGCCCGCCATCTCGCCGCACACCGCCACCGGCACGCCGGCGCGGTTGGCCTCGCGGATGGTGCGCGCCACCAGCTGCAGCACCGCCGGGTGCAGCGGGTCGAACAGGTGCGCCACCGCGTTGTCGGCGCGGTCGATGGCCAGCGTGTACTGGATCAGGTCATTGGTGCCGATGGACAGGAAGTCCATCTTGCGCAGGAACAGCGGCAGCAGCAGCACCGCCGCCGGGATCTCGATCATGGCGCCGACCTTCATGCCGGGGTCGTACGGCTCGCCGCGTTCGTCGAGCTGGCGCTTGGCCTTGGCGATCAGCGCCAGGGTCTGGTCGATCTCGCTGGCATGCGCCAGCATCGGCACCAGCAGCCGCACCGGGCCGAAGGCCGAGGCGCGCAGCAGCGCGCGCAGCTGGGTCAGGAACATGCCCGGCTCGGACAGCGACCAGCGGATCGCGCGCAGGCCCAGCGCCGGGTTCAGCGCGGTCTCGAAATCATCGCCGCGGCCGTCGCCGCGCGCGTCGAGCGGCTTGTCGGCGCCGATATCGATGGTGCGGATGGTCACCGGCAGCCCGTGCATGGCGTCGACCGCGCCGCGGTAGGCCAGGAACTGCTCGTCCTCGCCCGGCAGCTCGTCGCGCCGGTTCATGAACAGGAACTCCGAGCGGAACAGGCCCACGCCGACCGCGCCGGCGGCCAGCGCCGCGCCGGCGTCCTCGGACATCTCAATATTGGCCAGCAGTTCGATCTCGATCCCGTCCAGCGTCACCGCCGGGGTATGCCGCAAGCGCTGCAGGCGCTTCTTCTCGAGCACGCGCTCGCTCTGCCGGTGGCGGTATTCCTCGAGGATGATGGCGGTCGGGTCGACGATCACCAGGCCGGCGTCGCCGTCGATGATGATCCAGTCGTCCTGGCGGATCAGCTCGCTCGCGCTCTGGACCCCGACCGCGGCCGGGATGTCCAGGCTGCGCGCGACGATGGCGGTATGCGAGGTGCGCCCGCCCATGTCGGTGACGAAGCCATGGAAGACCGTGTGGCGGAACTGCAGCATGTCGGCGGGGGCGATGTCGTGGGCTACCACGATCACCCCGGGCGCGGCCTCGCCGTCGGCGGCCAGCGCCGGCACCGGCGCGGGCACCAGCACCGGGGCGCCCGCCAGCGCCTTCAGGATGCGCTCCACCACCTGCCGGATATCTGCCTTGCGCTCGCGCAGGTACTCGTCCTCGATTTCGTCGAACTGGCGCATCAGCTCTTCGAGGCGCGTGGTCAGTGCCCACTCGGCGTTGTAGCGCCGGCCCCGGATCAGGGCCTCGGGCTCGCGCGCGAGCGCCTCGTCGTCGAGGATCATCGCGTGCACGTCCAGGAAGGCGCCCATCTCTTCGGGCGCCTCGCGCGGCAGGTCGCGCTTGAGCGCGGCCAGTTCCGCGCGCACCGCGGCGCGCGCGGCGCGCAGCCGTTCGACCTCGGCGTCGAGCTGGTCTTCATCGACCAGGTAGTGCGACACGTCCAGCGCCGCGGGCGCAAGCAGGTGCGCGCGCCCGATGGCGACGCCGCGCGAGACCGGGATGCCGTGCAGGGCGAAAGGCATGTACCGCTCCGTCAGGAACGTTTATAAATTCGGGTCGAGGCCCCCGGCCTCACTCTCCCTCACCAAAGCGATTGGCGATCAGCGCCAGCAGCGCGTCCATCGCTTCCTGCTCGTCTGGCCCTTCGGTCTCCAGGGTTACCGTCGAGCCGATCCCGGCGGCCAGCATCATCACGCCCATGATGCTCTTGGCATCGACCTGGCGTCCGTTGCGGGACATCTTGACCTGGCTGACGAAGCTGCCGGCGAGCTGGGTCAACTTGGCGGACGCACGTGCATGCAGTCCGAGTTTATTGATGATGGTGGTGTCCCTCTGCAGCATATTTGTCGGGATGATTGGCGGTTTGGTTCTGGACTGTGGTGGTGCCGACCTGCAGCACGCCCTGCGAGCCGCCGGCCAGTGCCTTGGTGGCAAGCTGGTCCAGCTTTTCGGCCCGGTAGCAGATGGCGCGTACAAGCATGGGAAGGTTGACGCCGGCCAGCACGCGCACGCGGCCCGGCTCGGCCAGGCGCGCGGCGATATTGGCGGGAGTGGCGCCGAAAATGTCGGTGAGGACCAGCGCGCCGTTGTCTTCGCAGATGGCCGCCAGGCGCCGCCTGGCCTCGGCCAGCACGACGGCGGGGTCCGCGTCGGGAAGGACGTCGATGGCTTCCAGCCGCTGCGGCGGGCCGCAGTAGACGTGGGCGGCGCAATCGCGCAAGGCCGAAGCCAGCGGGGTGTGCGCGATGATCAGAATGCCTGCCATGATGGTGAATCCGTTGGATTGCCCCGATTGTAGCAGGCGGCCCCCGCACTCCAGCCGCCGGCGGGGCAGTCAGGCTCAGCGCCCGGCCGCGTCCACGGCGTGCTCCAGCGCGTCGATGAACATCGCCGCGACATGGAAGCCGGTCTGCTGGGTGATCTCCTGGAAACAGGTCGGACTCGTCACATTGACCTCGGTCAGGTAGTCGCCGATGACGTCCAGGCCCACCAGCAGCAGGCCCTGCTCCCACAAGCCCGGCGCCAGCGCCTCGGCAATCTCGCGGTCGCGCGCGCTCAGCTCCTGCGCACGGCCGGTGCCGCCGGCAGCCAGGTTGCCGCGCACTTCGCCGGCCATTGGCACGCGCGCCAGCGAATACGGCACCGGCACGCCGCCGATCAGCAGGATGCGCTTGTCGCCGTCCTTGATCGCCGGGATATAGCGCTGCACCATCAGCGTTCGGGCGCCGTCCTGGCCCAGCGTCTCGACGATCGCAGCCAGGTTCATGCCATCCTGGCCGACGCGGAACACGCCCATGCCGCCCATGCCGTCCAGCGGCTTGACGATGATGTCGCGATGCTCGGCGTGGAAGTCGCGGATGCGCGCCAGGTCGCGCGTGACCAGCGTCGGCGTGATGTATTCCGGATGCTGCGCAATCGCCAGCTTCTCGGAATGGTCACGGATCGCGCGCGGCTTGTTGAACACGCGCGCGCCCTGCGACTCGGCCAGCTCCAGCAGCCAGGTGCTGGTGACGTACTCCATGTCGAAGGGCGGGTCCTTGCGCATCAGCACGGCGTCGAAGGCCGACAGCGGCTCCAGCGCGCTGTTGCCCTCGCGGTACCAGGCGCCGTGGCCGCCATCGCCCGTCTCGCCGGTGAGGTGCAGGCGCGTGGCCACGGTTTCAACCGTGCGCCCGGACAGGGCCAGTTGCGGCTGCAGGCACCAGTACAGCTCGTGGCCGCGCGCGGCGGCCTCGGTCATCATGGCGTAGGTGGAGTCCTTGTAGGTCTTGAAGGTCTCCAGCGGATCGGTGATGAAGAGGATGCGCATGGGGGCTCAGATAATCGGGTTCGGGTCGGTCTTCTCGAGTTCCAGCGACGCCGCCAGCAAGGCCAGCCTGGCCACCACGCCATACATGTAGAAGCGGTTCGGCACCGCCGCGCCGGGCTTGGCGTGGCTGTCCGGAATGCCGTTGGGCGCGAACGCCAGCGGCACGAAATGCATGCCCGGGGCGTTCAGGTTCTCGTCGTTGCCGCGGCCGGTGTGCACGCGGTAGAAGCCGCCGACCACGTAGCGGTCGATCATGTACACCACCGGCTCGGCCACCGCTTCGTTGACCTTTTCGAAGGTGTGCACGCCTTCCTGGATGATGACGTCGCTGACCTCCAGGCCTTCCTTGACGACGCTCATCTTGTTGCGCTCCTTCCGGTTCAGGCCCTTGACCTCGGACGGATCGCGCACAGTCATGATGCCCATGCCGTAGGTGCCGGCATCGGCCTTGACCACCACGTACGGGGTTTCCTTGATGCCGTACTCGCGGTACTTCTTGGCCACCTTCTTGAGCACGCCCTCGACCGCATCGGCCAGCTCTTCCTCGCCCACGCGCTCGTGGAAGTCCACGCCGGTGCACCGGGCGAAGTACGGGTTGACCATCCACGGGTCGATGTCGATCAGCTTGGCGAACTTCTTGGCCACCTCGTCGTAGGCGGCAAAGTGGCTGCTCTTGCGGCGCGTGGACCAGCCGGCGTGCAGCGGCGGCAGCAGGTACTGCTCGTTGATGTTTTCCAGGATCGGCGGGATGCCGGCCGAGAGGTCGTTGTTGAGCAGGATCGAACAGGGATCGAAGTCCTTCAGGCCCAGGCGGCGGCCCTTGGTGCCCAGGCGCGCCAGCGGCTCGACCACCAGGGTCTGGCCGTCGGGCAGCTCGATCGGGGTCGGTTCGGTGATTTCCTCCGAGAGCGAGCCCAGGCGCACGTTCAGGCCAGCCTGGCGCATGATCAGCGACAGCCGCGCAACATTCTGCAGGTAGAACATATTGCGCGTGTGACGCTCGGGGATCAGCAGCAGGTTCTTGGCGTCGGGGCAGATCTTCTCGATCGCCGCCATCGCCGCCTGCACCGCCAGCGGCAGCATTTCCGGGGCCAGGTTGTTGAAGCCGCCCGGGAACAGGTTGGTATCGACCGGCGCCAGCTTGAAGCCGGCGTTGCGCAGGTCCACCGAGCAATAGAACGGAGGCGTATGCTCCTGCCATTCCAGCCTGAACCAGCGCTCGATGGACGGGGTGGCGTCCAGGATCTTCTTTTCCAGTTCGAGCAGCGGACCGTTCAGCGCGGTGATGAGATGCGGGACCATATCCATCCTATAGATCGTCTTAATCGTTCGCCCAGATTGTAGAGGAACGGCCAAACAGGCGCTGGCACACCCTTTATAAGGATATGCAGTGCCTGGCATAAGGGATAACGATATGGGGACGGGTGGCGCGAAATAAAGAGCCGGGCAGCAGGCAAAAAAGAAAGCGCGACGATGCCGCGCTTTGAAATGGCCTGACAGATACGGGGAGCGTTCTGCAGGTGGAGGAAACTGCCTCAAGGGCAATGTATGTGCCCCGCACATTAAAGACAATTGAAGCTTTTTAAGATCGGAGTTAAGCACTTAGCGAAGAAACCGCGCGCGGTGCGGGGGGATCGCCAGCCAGCCCTTGCCGGGGCTGCGCTGGCGGGTTTTGCCAGGCGCCACTGAACTCCTGCCGAAGCGTTCGGCGCATGCGTTGCCAGCCCCGGCCCAGCCACCAAATGTCTGCCATCGCACGCAACGCCGGAAAGAAAAAAGCCCGGCACGTTGCCGGGCAAAACTCCTGAGAGAAGATTCCCAATCAGCTCTCCAGCACAACCCCTTGGCGGTCAGACTTCATAGGCGGTCTCGCCGTGCGAGGTGATATCCAGGCCCTCGCGCTCTTCGTCTTCCGGCACCCGCAGGCCGATCAGCATGTCCACCAGCTTGTAGGCCACGAAGGCCACCACGGACGACCACACGATGGTGGTCAGCACGCCTTGGAACTGGATCCAGAGCTGGCCGGCGATCGAATAGTCGTCCGCCACCTTGTTGGTCACATAGTCATAGATGCCGGTGCCGCCCAGGCTCGGCGACGCAAAGACGCCGGTCAGCAGCGCGCCCAGGATACCGCCCACGCCGTGCACACCGAACACGTCCAGCGAGTCGTCCATGCCCAGCAGGCGCTTCAGGCCCGTCACGCCCCACAGGCACAGCAGGCCGGCGACCAGGCCGATCACGATCGAGCCCATCGGGCCGACGAAGCCTGCCGCCGGGGTGATCGCCACCAGGCCGGCCACCGCACCCGAGGCACCGCCCAGCATCGACGGCTTGCCCTTGCCGATCCACTCGCCGAAGGTCCAGGCCAGCACCGCGGCGCTCGTGGCCAGCAGCGTGTTGACGAAGGCCAGCGAAGCCGAACCGTTGGCTTCCAGCGCCGAACCGGCGTTGAAGCCGAACCAGCCGAACCACAGCAGCGAGGCGCCAACCATGGTGAAGGTCAGGCTGTGCGGACGGATCGCCTCTCGGCCGAAGCCGATGCGCTTGCCGAACATGAAGGCACCCACCAGGCCAGCCACGGCGGCGTTGATGTGCACCACGGTGCCGCCGGCGAAATCGAGCGCGCCCTTCTGGAACAGCCAGCCGCCCTTGGCCGTCGCGGCAGCGCCGGCGGCAGCGTCGGTGTAGGAATCCGGACCGGGCCAGAACCAGACCATGTGGGCAATCGGGAGGTAGGCAAAGGTGAACCACAGCACGACGAAGACCAGCACCGCCGAGAACTTGGCGCGCTCGGCAAAGGCACCGATGATCAGGCCGCAGGTGATCGCCGCGAAGGCGCCCTGGAAGGCGAAGTACGCCAACTCAGGCACCACCACGCCCTTGCTGAAGGTGGCTGCCACCGCGTCGGCGTTCAGCCCCTTCATGAAGAGCCGGTCCATGCCGCCGAAAAAGGCATTGCCCTCGGTGAAGGCAAAGCTGTAGCCGTAGATGGCCCATAGCAGCATCACCAGCGAGAAGATCACCAGGCACTGCATCAGCACCGACAGCATGTTCTTCGAACGCACCAGGCCACCGTAGAACAGCGCCAGGCCCGGCAGCGTCATGAGGATGACCAAGGCCGTCGAGACCAGCAGCCAGGCGGTGTCGCCCTTGTTGGGAACCGGCGCCGCCGGAGCAGCGGCTGCCTGTGCGGGCGCGGCGGCTGCCGGCGCGGCGGCGGGAGCTGCGGCGGCGGCCGCAGCCGGGGCTGCTGCAGGGGCGGCGGCAGCCGCCGGGGCCGAAGCCTCTGCCGCCGGCTTGTCCTGCGCGGCGGCCGGCGAGGACACGCCCACACCGGCCGTGCCGATGGCCAGCGCCATCGCGCCGGCCGTCAGGAATCGCTTGATCCAGGTTTTCATGTGATTAACCTCTGTCTCTATGTTGTCTTGGGTCACAGGGCATCGCCGCCGGTCTCGCCGGTGCGGATGCGGATGACCTGCTCGATCGGTGCCACGAAGATCTTGCCGTCGCCGATCTTGCCGGTACGGGCCGATTTCTCGACCGCCTCGATGGCGCGCTCGACCACGTCGTCGGGCACCGCCACCTCGATCTTCACCTTGGGCAGAAAGTCGACGATGTATTCTGCGCCACGGTACAGCTCGGTGTGGCCCTTCTGGCGACCGAAGCCCTTGACTTCGGTCACGGTGATGCCCGAGACACCAACGTCGGAAAGCGCTTCACGCACCTCGTCGAGCTTGAACGGTTTGATGACTGCGATGATCAGTTTCATCGGATTCTCCTGTGGGCAGGCCTACTGCGGCCCGCCCGCGCTGACGCTCAGTTAGAAAGTCTTGGTGAGGGAAGCCCACGCCGTGTTATTGCCGACGTTGTGGTTGTAGCTGTTCGTATAGAACGAGTCCTTGGCGTTGGTGCCAATATAGGCCAGTGCCAGCGAGAAGCCCTTGCCCAGGTCCTTGGTCAGGCCGAGCTTCCAGTCCAGGTACGAAGCGCCGCTGACGTGTTGCACGGTCTGGTAGCCGACATGCGCGTTCAGGGTCAGGTCCCAGATGTTCAGCGGCCAGTTGACGCTCAGGTCGACGTAGTTGCTGTACTTGCTCTGCGGGATGCCGAACAGGTTGGTCAACGCTTGCGAGTACTTCAGGAACACCGGGCCGTAGCCAATGCCGGCATACAGTTCGGTGGTGTAAGGACGCGTGCTGGTGTAGCCACCCGGATAGAAGTACTGCAGCGCGCCGACGTCGTAGTTGAACTCGAGCTCGTTCACCTTGAAGGTGTTCTTGTAGCCGCCGTAGAAATCCATTTCGATCGGCGCCGACACCGACTTGTCGGCATCCGAGATCCAGCTGATGCTGGAGTTCCAGTTGCCGATGTAGAAGCCGCTTTCGTGCGCGTAGTCGAAGCCGCCCTGAATGGCAGGACGGCGATTCCCCTGGCTCAGACCGCGATAGCGGTAGTCCGAGACCACCGACACGTTGGCCGTGAACGTATGCGGCGACGCCGGCTCGGCCGCTGGGGCAGCGGCAGGCGCGGCAGAGGGCGCCGCCGCGTCCGTGCTCTGCGCCAGGGCGCCGGCGGCGGCACTGGCCAGGACAACCGCGCTGACTGCTAGGGCCAACTTCTTCATGGATTTATTCTCCTATTCTTGGCTCGGATTTCGTTTGTTGGATTTCGGTGAGTCGTTGAGGCAGTTCGGCATCACTACTGCAACTGCCGTGCCAACCCCTCGGAAAACGGCGATCCATGCGGGGGCCGTGGCCCGCCCGTGACCAGAGCCAGACTTGAATCTGTGCTGCAGTGCAGCCAAATCAGGTTAAAAGGTGTGAACGCGGGGGCGCCGGAGCTTTCGCCCACGTGGCTCTGGGGCGATAATCGAGTCCTGACGGTGGCTGCGTAGCGCCAACGCATACAGGGTTCGCCCGCATTCAGGGCGCCCAATTCCTGTGCGAAAGCGTGCTATACGCCAGATGCCCACCCGGATTGGCACCAGTTAGGTGCACAAAGGAGAAACCATGAAACCGACCGATCTCTTCAACGACCTGCAGAACAAGGTCAGCGAGGCGCTGCGCAACTCGCCGGCAAGGGACATCGAAAAAAACGTGCGCAGCATGATGACCCAGGGCTTTGCCAGGCTCGACCTGGTGACGCGCGAGGAATTCGACGTCCAGTCGCAAGTGCTGGCCCGCACCCGAGCCCGCCTGGAGGAACTGGAAGGCCGCGTGGCGGAGCTTGAGCGCCGCGCCGGCATCCCGCCCGGCGCTGGTTCGGTAGACTCGACCGGGGGCGCGTGAGCACGCCGGTCCGGCACGATTCCCCCAGCCTGTCTGAAGGCCGCCAGTCATGGCGGCCTTTTTCGTTAACAGTTCGATGACATGAGCCTTGCCGTCCTTCGCAGCCGGGCACTGACCGGCATCGCCGCCCCGCCGGTGCGGGTCGAGACCCACCTTGCCAACGGCCTGCCGGCCTTCACCATCGTCGGCCTGGCCGACACCGGCGTGCGCGAAAGCCGCGAGCGCGTGCGCGCCGCCATCCTCAACAGCGGCTACGAGTTCCCCAATCGCCGCATTACCGTCAACCTGGCTCCGGCCGACCTGCCCAAAGAATCGGGCCGCTTCGACCTGGCCATCGCGCTGGGCATCCTGGCCGCCAGCGGCCAGATCCCGTCCGAGGCGCTGGATGCGCATGAGTTCGCCGCCGAGCTGTCCCTGTCCGGCGAGCTGCGCCCCGTGCGCGGCGCGCTGGCCATGGCGATGGGGCTGGCGCGCGACAACGCCGCCCGCGCGGCCGCCGGCGAGGCGCCACGCGCCTTCCTGGTGGCCGAGGGCAACGGCGCCGAAGCCGCGCTGATCGAAGACCTGGCCGTGCACGCCGCCGCCACGCTGCGCCAGGCCTGCGACCACCTCTGCCCCTTGCCCGACGCGCGCCTGCCCCGTGCCATGCCGCCCTTGCTGCCCGCCACCACGGAGCGCGGCCCCGACATGCGCGACGTGCGCGGCCAGGCCCAGGCGCGCCGGGCCATGGAAGTCGCCGCGGCCGGCCAGCATTCGGCATTGCTGGTGGGCCCGCCCGGCACCGGCAAGTCGATGCTGGCGCAGCGCCTGCCCGGGCTGCTGCCGCCGATGTCGCTGCAGGAAGCCCTGGAAACCGCCGCCATCATGAGCCTGACACCGGGCGGCTTCCGCACCGCGCTATGGGGCCAACGCCCCTGCCGCTCGCCGCACCACACCGCCTCGGGCCCGGCCATGGTCGGCGGCGGCGGCAACCCGCGCCCGGGCGAGATCTCGCTGGCGCATCACGGCGTCCTGTTCCTGGACGAGCTGCCCGAGTTTGACCGCAGGGTGCTGGAAGTCCTGCGCGAGCCGCTGGAATCCGGCCGCATCACCATCGCCCGCGCCGCGGGCCACGCCGACTTCCCCGCCTGCTTCCAGTTCGTGGCGGCGATGAACCCCTGCCCGTGCGGCTACCTCGGCCATCCCGACCGCCCCTGCCGCTGCACGCCCGACCAGGTGCGGCGCTACCAGTCCCGCATCTCCGGCCCCATGCTCGACCGCATCGACCTGCAGGTGGAAGTCCCCGCGCAGGACCAGGGCGAGATGCTCGACGGCCCGCCCGGCGAACCCAGCGCCACGGTGCGCGAGCGCGTGCTGGCCGCGCGCTCTCGCCAGTTAGCCCGGCAGGGCAAGCCCAACAATGAACTGAGCGGACGGGAGATCGAACAGCATTGCGCGATGGAACCGCAGGCGCAGGCATTGCTGCGCGGCGCGATGACACGGCTGGCGTGGTCGGCGCGCTCCTATTACCGCGTGCTGAAGGTGGCCCGCACCATCGCGGACCTGGAAGGCGCCGAGGTCTTGACCGCCGCGCATGTGGGCGAGGCGATCCAGTACCGGCGGGCGTTGCGGATGGCGGGCGGGTGAAGGCCTCGCCCTAACCCACCAGCGACGCCAGCGTCGCCGCTGCCACCGGATCCATCTCCTTCGGCACCTCGCGCCGCGCCAGGCATGCCTGCATGTCCGAGGCAATGGTCTTGCCCAGCTCCACGCCCCACTGGTCATACGCGTGGATGCCCCAGATCGCGGCCTGCACGAAGACCTTGTGCTCGTAGAGCGCGATCAGCGCGCCCAGCGATGCGGCGTCGAGCGTGACGAGCCAGAGCAGGCTGACCGGCACGTTGCCGGGGAAGGTGCGATGCGGCGCCAGCCGCGCGGCCTCATGCGGCGGCAGGCCGGAGGCCGACAGCGCGGCCAGGGTTTCGTCTTGCGTGCGCCCGCTGGACAGGGCGCTGGCTTGCGCCAGCAGGTTGGCCAGCACCAGCTGGTGATGGGTCCGGGCCTGTGGCAGCGGCACGTCGCAGTGGCGGGTGCCGATCAGGTCGGCGGGCACGAGGTGGGTGCCCTGGTGCAGCAGCTGGAAGTAGGCATGCTGGCCGTCCAGGCCCAGGCCGCCCCAGACGATGGGGCCGGTGGCATGGTCCACTACCCTGCCGCTTGCGTCCACGCGCTTGCCGCACGACTCCATGTCCTGCTGCTGCAGGTAGGCGGGCAGCCTGGCGAGCGGGGCCGCATAGGGGGCGACCAGTTGCGTGGGGGCACCCAGGAAATTGCGGTTCCAGATGCCGCACAGTGCCATCGCCACCGGCAGGTTCCGCGCCAGCGGCGCGCTGCGGAAGTGCGTGTCCATGGCGTGCGCGCCGTCCAGCAGTGCGCGGAACTGGCGCGGGCCGGCGGCGATCATCACCGGCAGTCCGATTGCCGACCACAGCGAATAGCGCCCGCCGACCCAGTCCCAGAAGCGGAACACCTGCTGCGGCAGGTAGCCCTCGGCGGCGGCACGCGCGGCGTTGGCGGTGATCGCGGCGAACTGCGCCGGCACTTGCTGCGCCGGGCAGCCGTGGTCCAGCAGCCATTGCCGCGCCGAGGCGGCATTGATCAGCGTGTCGTGCGTGGTGAAGGTCTTGGACGAGACCAGGAACAGCGTGGCGGCGGGCTCGGCCTGGCGCAGCACGGCGTATAGCTGCGCCGGGTCCGGGTTGGAGACGAAGTGCAGTTGCACGGCATGGCTCGCGTGCGCGGCCAGCGCCTCGCAGGCCATGCGCGGCCCCAGGTCGGAGCCGCCGATGCCGAGGCTGACTACATGCCGGATCGGCGCGCCGCCGAAGCCGCGCACGCGGCCTTCGCGCACGGCATCGGCAAAATCACAGGCGCGCGCCAGTTCGGCGTCGATTGCCGCCGCGAGCTGGCCGCCCCAGGGGGGATGCGCGTCGGCGCCACCGCGCAGCGCGACGTGCAGCACCGCACGGCCTTCGGTGGCGTTGACGGGCTCGCCGGCGAACATCGCGTCGCGCTGCGCTTCGATGCCCGCGTCTTGCGCCAGCGCCAGCAGCGCCTGATAAACGGCGCGGTTGATCCGTTGCCGCGTGAAGTCCAGTTCGATGCCGGCTGCGGACAAGCACGCGTAGTCGCCGCGGCCCGGCTCGTGCACCAGTTCACGCAGATGCGCCAGCGGCTGCGCCGCCAGCGCGGCGAGAGCCCGCCATGCGGGGCGTTCGGTCAACCGCATCATGCCTCCTCCGACCACTGCACGCCCTCGCGCGCCATGAACGCCGACGATGCCGCCGGCCCCCAGGTACCAGCGGTATAGGGGCGCGGGCCTTCATCCTGCTGGCGCCACGCTTCCAGGATCGGGTCGACCCAGGTCCAGGCGGCCTGCAGTTCGTCGCGCCGCACGAACAGCGCCAGCCGCCCGCGGATCACGTCGAGCAGCAGGCGCTCATAGGCTTCGGCGCGCCGGGTGGTGAAGGCCGAGTCCAGGTTCAGCGCCAGGCTCAGCGGCTTCAGCTTCATGCCCTCGCCCGGCTGCTTCACCATCAGCGTCAGCCGCACCGACTCTTCCGGCTGCAGCCGGATCACCATGCGGTTGGGCTGCAGCCTGCTGCCGGCATCGAAGATCGAATGCGGCACCCCGGCAAAGTTGATCACCACCTCGGTCACGCGCTCCTGCATGCGCTTGCCGGTGCGCAGGTAGAACGGCACCTTGTTCCAGCGCCACGTGCCCAGTTCGGCGCGCATCGCGACGAAGGTCTCGGTGCGGCTGTCCGTTGGAATGCCCTCCTCCTGCAGGTAGCCGCGCACCAGTTCGCCGGCGATGGCGCCCGCGGTGTACTGGCCGCGCACAGTGTTACGGCGTACGTCCTCGGGCGACATCGGCCGCAGCGAGCGCAGCACCTTGAGCTTCTCATCGCGCACCGCGTCGGAGGTGAGCGATGCCGGCGGCTCCATCGCCAGGATGCTGACCAGTTGCAGCAGGTGGTTCTGCACCATGTCGCGCATGGCGCCGGCCTCGTCGTAGAAGCCGCCGCGCGTGCCCACGCCCACGGTCTCGGCCACGGTGATCTGCACGCTGCACACGAACGGGGCGCGCCACAGCGGCTCGAAGATCGAATTGCCGAAGCGCAGCGCCATCAGGTTCTGCACCGTTTCCTTGCCGAGGTAGTGGTCGATCCGATAGGTGCGGTCCTCGCTGAAATAGCGGCTGACCACTTCGCCGATGCCGATGGCCGAGGCCAGGTCCACGCCCAGCGGTTTTTCCAGCACCAGCCGCGTGTCGTTGGCGATCAGGCCATGGCCGGCGAGGTTGTCGCAGGTGGCCGCGAACAATCCGGGCGGCATCGCCATGTAGTAGATTCGCAGCGCGTCCGGGCGCAACTGCTCGGCCAGCGCCGGATAGTCGCCGGACTGCGCGGCGTCCAGGTGCACGAATTCCAGCCGCTGCAGGAAGGTCTGCCATTTGGCAGGCTCCAGATAACGCGCATCGACAAACGGTTGCGCGCTCTGGTCGGCAAAACTGACAAAGGCCTCGCGGTCCCAGCGGTGCCGGCCCACGCCGATGATGCGGGTGCCGTCGGGCAGGTTGCCGTCGCGGTGGCACATATAGAGCGATGGCAGCAGCTTGCGCGCCGACAGGTCGCCGGCGCCGCCGAAGATGACGAGGTCCAGCGGCCGCGCGTCGGCAGTGGCGGTACGGGTGGTTTGCATGACGGACTCCTTGCTTGCCGGGGACGGCGTGGGGTGGTATCGGGGCAGGATGGGCCGGTTCAGCGCGTCTCTGTCACCTTGCGCAGGTACTGTGGCTGGTCGGGATTGCGTCCGCGCGCCAGGGCCAGCGCCTGCGCGGCGATATAGAAGCTCTGGATGGCGCAGACCGGATCGAGCAACGGATGGCCGGCCGGCGTAAGCGGCAACTCCAGTGGCTGCCCCGCATCAACCGTGCCAGGGGGCGCCGCCAGCAGCACGCGCGCACCCCGTGCGCGCATCTCGGCGGCCAGCGCCAGCAGCCCGGCCTGCTCCGGTCCGCGCGGCGCGAACACCAGCAGCGGGTAGCCGTCGCCGATGATTTCCATCGGACCGTGCCGCACTTCGGCACCGGAGAAGGCCTCGGCCTGGATGCCGGAGGTCTCCTTGAGCTTGAGCGCTGCTTCCTGCGCGATCGCCAGTCCCGCGCCCCGGCCCAGCACGATCATGCGCTCGGCGCCGCGCAGCGCGGGCACCAGCGCCGACCAGTCCTGCGCGGCCGCTTCCGTCAGGGCCGCCGGCAAGCCGTTGCAGGCGTCGAGCAGCTCGCGCTCGCCGCTGCGCGCGGCTTCGAGATGCCCCACCAGCAGCGCCGACATCGACAGCATGGCGATATAGCTCTTGGTCGCGGCCACGCTCTGCTCGGGGCCGGCGAGCAAGGGCAATTCATGCGCGCACGCCTGCGCCAGCGGCGAATCCGGGGCGTTGACCAGCGCCACGGTAGTGGCGCCGCCATCGCGCAGCGCCTGCATGGTCTCGACCAGGTCCGGGCTGCGGCCCGACTGCGAGAACGCCACCGCCAGCTGCCCGGCCACGCGCAGCGCGCTGTCATGCAGCGTCACCGTCGACATCGGCAATGAGGCCACCGGCACGCCCAGCCGGCGCGTGACCAGCGTGGCGAAGTAGCTGGCGGCGTGGTCAGAACTGCCACGCGCCACGGTCAGCGCGGCGGGCCAGGCCTGCGCAGCGAGTTGCGCGGCCAGCGCCGCCACGCGGGGCGCGTATGCCAACTGCGCGGCCACCACGGCCGGCGCGCTCAGCGCTTCTTCAAGCATTCTCGACACAGCATTCTCCTTCGACATAAACGGTACGCACCGACAGCGCGCGGTCCAGCACGACCACGTCGGCCCAGCAGCCCTCCGCGAGCATGCCGCGGTCGGCCATGCCCAGGTATTGGGCCGGATACAGCGACACGCGGCGCGACGCGTCGGCCAGGTCCAGCCCGATCGAGACAAAGTTGCGCAGGGCCTGGTCCATGGTCAGCACGCTGCCCGCCAGCGTGCCGTCGGCCAGGCGCACGCTGCCGCCGGCCTTGTAGACGGTCTGGCTGCCGAGGTGGTACACGCCGTCCGGCATGCCGGCGGCGGCGGTGGCGTCGGTCACCGCGTACAGCCGCGGGATCGCGCGCAGCGCGGCACGGATGGCGCCGGGGTGCACGTGCAGCAGGTCGGGGATCAGCTCGGCGAACTCGGCATGCGCCAGCGCCGCCGCCACCACGCCGGGCGCGCGGTGCTGCAGCGGCGTCATCGCGTTGAACAGGTGGGTGAAGCCGCTGGCGCCGGCGTCCAGCGCGGCCACTGCGTCCTCGTAGGTGCCCAGCGTGTGCCCCAGCTGCACGCGCACGCCGCGCGTGGCCAGCACGCGGATGATGTCGAGATGCCCCGGCAGTTCGGGCGCCAGCGTCACCACCTTCAGCGGCGCGGCGCCCAGGTACTGCTCCAGTTCTTCCGGCGTGGCGATCACCGAGGTATCCGGCTGCGCGCCCAGCTTGCCGGGGTTGATATACGGCCCCTCCAGGTGCACGCCCAGCATGCGCGCCGCGCCGGCCGGGCGCTGCGCGCAGGCGCGGTCAAGCGCCTGCAGTGCGGGCAGCAGCACGTCGTGCGGCGCGGTCATGGTGCTGCCCAGCAGGCTGGTGGTGCCGAAGCGCACATGCGCGCGCAGGATCACCGGCACCGCGGCCTCGCCATCCATGAAGTCCTTGCCGCCGCCACCGTGGTTGAGCAGGTCGACAAACCCCGGCAGCAGGTACGGGGCATCGTTGCCCGCGGGCGTGACCGGCACGCCCTCGATGCGCGCGATGCGTCCGTCCGGACCGGCATGGATCTCGCCGAAGATCCAGCCGGCCGGCGTCAGGATGTTTCCTTTCATGGCGATGCTCTCCAATTCATCTGCATCACCGGCCAGCCACCGTCAGAACAGGTGGATGATGCCGGCATAGGCGCCCTGCTGGTTGGCCCCGGCGCGCGGCATGGTGTCCGGCGACGCCTCCACCGAGAAGGTGGCATTGCGCGAGTTGAACACCGACGCCACCGTGCCATACAGCGAGGTGCGCTTCGACAAGTCATACTTTGCGCCCAGTGTGACAAGCGTGCCATGCCCCCCGCTCTTGTTCAGGGTGGCGTAGTAGACGCCGGACAGCAGCGTCAGCGCCGGCAGCACGCGGTAATTGGCGCCGACCCACGCCATCTGGCTGCGGGTGGCGGCGTACGGGTTCTCCGGCGTGGCCACGGTATCGCCCGAGGACACCGTCAGGTTGTAGCCGGCGAACAGGCGCAGGTTGTTCAGCGCGTAGCTGCCGCCCAGCGTGTACTGGCGCGAGCTGGCGTACAGGTTGTCCATGCGGCCCTGCGCGTCGCGCAGCTCTTCATAGATGCCGGTCAGGCTCAGGTTTCCCTGCGCGTACTTGACGGCGGCGCTGAGCTGCTTGCTGCTGTTGAAGCTGCCGGGGACGCCGTCGCTGCCGGCCTGCGCGCGCACGCTCAGGCCGCCCCACACCGGCGAGTTGTAGGTCACGGCATTGGGCCGCGAGCCCCAGTTGCGGCCATAGACCAGGGTGGCGACCGAGCTGGCCTGCAGGCCCATCGGGTCGATCGCGCCGCTCTCGTCGTCGGTCAGGCTCATGGCCCGACCCAGCAGCAGCGTGCCCCAGTCGTTGCTGGCCAGGCCCACTTGCGCGCGGCGGTTGAACAGCGGATCGGAGCGCCCGGTGCCGGAGGTGATCATGCCCTCCAGGTTGAACACCCCGCGCAGGCCGCCGCCAAGGTCTTCGGCGCCGCGCATGCCCCAGAAACTGACACCGTACTGGTTGCTGCCGAAGCGGAAGGTATCGACGTCGCCGCCCGGACGGGCGATGCCGTTGACATAGTCGAGGCCGGCCACGGCGCGGCCGTACAGGGTGATGCCGGTGCCGGCGGACTGGGCGCAGGCGCCCCCGGCGGACGCTGCGAGCAGCGCCGTCATTGCAATGCGTTTCACGATCAATGGCTCCTGGATAGGCAAACGGTATCCACCGGCGCGGCTGTCGTCGCGGCCGCCGTGGTGTTCTGGCCGATGGCTAGGTTCGACCGCAGCCGCGCACGGCTGCGGCGGCGGGGGTCAGGTGGGCATGGCTTGCAGCGCGCGCGCGAAGGCGGCCGCGTGTCCGTCCGCCGCATGGCCGAAGGCGATATGCGCGATGTCCTCGCCGATCCACATCAGCTGGCTGCCGGCAAGGTGGTCGGCACGCACCTGCCCGCGTTCGCGCACCACCACGCGCAGCCGCGTCAGTGCCACCACGCCGACCGAGGCGATATTGGCGGCACCACCGAGCGCGTCGATCCACCAGGCGGGATCGAAAGCGCCGGCAGCCGGCGCCTGCGCTGCGGCTGCGGCTGCGGGCGCAGCGGCGACAGCCGTACCTTGGGGCGCCTGCTGCAGTACTGCGCGGATGTCGCCGGCAATCTGCTCGGCCTGCGGCCCGATCACCACCTGCACCACATTGGGCGGGCGCCTGAGCACGCCGCGCACGCCCAGCGCCTTGAGCTGCGGCTCCGAAACCGCGCCGATATCGGCCACGTTCAGCCGCAGCCGCGTGGTGCAGGCATCGACCACGACCAGGTTGGCCGCACCGCCCAGCGCCTCGACATAGCGTTGCGCCTCGCTGCCGGCGGTCGGGTGCGCGGCGTCGCCAGCGGGCGCCACGGGCACGGCTTCGTCGCGGCCCGGCGTCAGCAGGTTGAAACGGCGGATGAAGCAGCGGAACAGCCCGTAGTAGACCAGCGCATAGGCCAGCCCCAGCGGAATCGCCAGCCAGCCGCGGCTGGACAGCCCGTAGCCCAGCACATAGTCGATCGCGCCGGCCGAGAAGGTGAAGCCCAGCCGGATATCGAGCGCATGGCACAGCGCCATCGACAGGCCGGTCATCAGCGCATGCAGGCCGTACAGCGCCGGCGCCAGGAACATGAAGCTGAACTCGATCGGCTCGGTGATGCCGGTCAGGAACGAGGTCAGCGCCATCGAGAACAGCATGCCGCCCACCAGCGCGCGCCGCGCCGGCGGCGTCTCGTGGTACATCGCCAGGCAGGCGGCGGGCAGGCCGAACATCATCACCGGGAAGAAGCCGGTCATGAACAGGCCCGCGCCCGGGTCGCCGGCAAAGTAGCGGTACAGGTCGCCCGATACCGCCGCGCCGGTGGCCGGGTCGGCATAGCTGCCGAACACGAACCACGCCAGGGTATTGATCAGGTGGTGCAGCCCGGTTACCAGCAGCAGCCGGTTCAGCAGCCCGAACACAAAGGCGCCGGCCGAGCCCGCCGTGGTCAGCCACGTGCCGGCCGCGTTGATGCCGGTCTGCACAGGCGCCCACGCGTAAGCCAGCACGATGCCCAGCAGCAGGCAGCACAGCGCGGTGACGATGGGCACGAAGCGCTTGCCGGCAAAGAAGCCCAGGTAGGAAGGCAGGTTGACATTGCGGTAGCGGTTATAGAGCCCGCCCGCCACCGCGCCGGCGACGATGCCGGCCAGCACGCCCATGTCGAGCGACTTGTCGATGGTCTTCATCACCGTGGTCAGCACCAGGTAGCCGATGGTGCCGGCCAGCGCCGCGGCGCCGTTGTTATCGCGTGCAAACCCCACCGCCACGCCGATGGCGAACAGCAGCGCCAGGTTGGCAAAGACCGCGTTGCCGGCCTCGGCCATCAGCCTGATGTCGAACACATCGGGCTGGCCCAGGCGCAGCAGCAGGCCGGCCACGGGCAGCACCGCAATCGGCAGCATCAGCGTGGCGCCCAGGCGCTGCACCCTGGGTAACAGGTCCATCTTCATTGGCGTTCTCCGAATCTGTGCGCTTGTGGCGCGTGTTGGCTTGGGTGGACCGGCGCTCAGGCCGGCCAGTAGCCGCGGCAAGCATCGCGTACCGCGGCAGCCGATGGCAGCCGCAGCAGTTCGCCAGCGCGCTGGCGGCAGTCCTCGTGTGAAAGCGTGCGCACCCGCGCCTTGACGCCCGGCACCAGCCCGGCGTCAACGGAAAGCTCGGTCACGCCCAGCCCGACCAGCACCGGCACGGCCAGCGGGTCGCCGGCCAGCGCGCCGCACACGCCCACCCAGCGCCCGTGGCGCGCGGCGCCCTCGGTGGTGGCGGCGATCATGCGCAGCACGGCGGGATGCAGGCCATCCATGCGTGCCGCCAGTTCCGGCTGGCAGCGGTCCATGGCCAGCGTGTACTGGGTCAGGTCATTGGTGCCGATCGAGAAGAAGTCGGCGTGCTCGGCCAGCTGGTCGGCCAGCAGCGCGGCGGACGGGACTTCGATCATCACGCCGACCTCGATGGCGGGATCGGCGCCCGCTTCGGCCGCCAGCGCGCGGATGCGTTCGCGCCAGGCCAGCAGTTCGCCGACCTCGCTGACCATCGGCAGCAGGATGCGCAGCGGCGCCTTCGCGCGCACGGCCAGCAGGCCGCGCAGTTGCTCATCCAGCAGCTGCGGGCGCACCTGCGCCAGGCGCACACCGCGCAGGCCCAGCGCGGGGTTGTCTTCAGGGGGCAGGTGCAGCCAGGCGGCGTCCTTGTCGCCGCCGATATCGAGCGTGCGCACAATTGCGCTGCGGCCGTCCAGGGCATCGGCGATGGCCTGGCAGCTGGCGGTGTGGTCGGCCGCAGCGGGCGCGGCGTCGCCGTGCAGAAACAGCAGCTCGGTGCGCAGCAGGCCGACGGCATCGGCGCCATGCGCGACCGCATCGCGGGCGTCGTCGACGCTGGCGATATTGGCGGCCACTTCAATGCGCACGCCGTCGCGCGTGCTGGCCGCGGCGTGCGCGGCGCGCAGGTCGGCCTCGCGCTGCTGCGTGCGCAGTTTGACCGCACCGGCGGCGGCGGCCAGCAGGTGCGGATCCGGGCTGGCTTGCAGGCACGCGTTGTCGCCGTCGGCAATCACCGGCGTACCGTCCGGCAAGCGCTCCAGCGCGTTGCCCAGCGCCACCAGGCACGGCATGCCGAGCTGGCGCGTGATGATGGCGGCGTGCGAGGTCGGGCCCCCGCGCACCATCACCAGCGCGGCCACGCGGCCGCGGTCCAGTCCGGTCAGGTCGGAGGGCGTGAATTCTTCGGCCGCCAGCACGACGGGTTGGCCGTCGGCGGCCGCGGGAAGATTGGCGGGATGGGCGGGAGCACTGCCCGCCGGGGCCAGCGCGCGCAGCACGCGCTTCTGCAAGTCGAGCAGGTCGCCGGCGCGCTCGGCCATGCGGCGGTCGGCCATTGCCGACAGCGTCGCGGCTTCGGCACGGGTGGCCTCGCGCCACGCAAAGCCCGCGCTCTTGCCGGCTTCGATCATGGTATCGGCGGCGGCGAGCAGCGCCGGGTCGTCCAGCAGCGCGCGATGCATGGCGAGGATGCCGGCCTCGGCGCCGGCGCGGCGCGCGCTGGCGGCTTCGCTCTCGTGCGCCAGCCGGGCGTCCACCGCCGCCAGCGCGGCGCGCAGGGCCGCGCGCTCGGCGCCCGCGCCCTGGCCGGCCTCGTCCGGTTCCTGGACCGCCTCGCGCCACCAGTGCAGCGGGCCGATGGCGATGCCGGGGGCGGCGGCCACGCCGGCCAGGCATCCCGGCGGCAAATCAGTGCCAGGCCCTGGCTGGGCCGGCGCTGCGTCGATCGTGGCTACGGCTTCCTCTTCGCCCGCGCCGGCGCGCTGCAGTTCATGCGCGACTGCGTCGAGCGCGGCGCCGGCATCGCGCCCGCTGGCGACCAGCTCGACGGCGGCGCCCTCGCCGGCGGCAAGGGCCATCAGCGCCACCAGGCTGGCCAGGCTGGCCTGGCGCCCGCCGTAGTGCAGCGCCACGGTGGCGTCCAGGCCGCGCACGGCTTCGCGCGCCCGTGCGGCGGGCCGGGCATGGAGGCCGCCAGGGCAGGCCAACGTGACCGTGCGCCGTTGTTCGGCCGGAGCCGCGCTATCGGCTTGCGGCGCGCGCGCTGCAGCACCCGCGGCACGGACTTGCAGTACCACCGTGCAGCCAGCCTCGGCCTGGGCCGCGTCGGTGCGGCCAGTGACGGTGTAGGCATCGCCGTTGGCGATTGCCATCACCGTCACCAGGCTGGGTGCCCGCTGCGCCACGCGGTCGACATCGAAGCGGATCAGCGCGTCGCCCTGGCGCACGGCGGCGCCCTGGGCCACGCAAGGCGCAAAGCCTTCGCCGCGCAGCGACACGGTATCGATGCCGACATGCAGCAGCACCTGCGCCCCGCATGGCGCCTGCAGCGTCAGCGCGTGGCCGGTCGCGGCCAGGTGCACGACAGTGCCGTCGCAAGGCGCCACCAGCGTATCGCCCAGCGGGTCGATGGCCAGGCCGTCGCCGAACATGCCGTCGGCAAAGACCGGGTCCGGCACCGCCGCAAGGGGAAGCAGCACTCCGCTCACCGGAGCCCGCAGCAACAGGGTTTCGCTCGTCTCAGCCATCTCGCTTCCAGGAATCGGGGCAGCCGGTGCGGGAATGCGACGGCGCCAGCGTCACGGGAAAGATAGACGGCCACTGACAATAAAAATACCAGTGAAAACCACTACGCCATATTTGTATCTAAGTGGCATCTTTATTGAGCCAAAACAAAGTGGCACTTACAGCCCCTGTGAAACCGCCTGATTCATCACACAACTATCGGATAAATCTAGGATTTTTCTGGCCGATCAAGTCATTTTCCCGTCTCATGCGACGACAAACCTTTTAGATACCAATTGACGGAAAGCAGGCGCATGGCGAATTCGAAAGGCGACCCACACAATTTTGCCCGCGTCATCGATAGATGTCCTAAAGTGGTATCATCCACAGCAAACTTTGGTACCTACGAGGATTCCCATGGATCAACGGCTGCAGACCCTCAGGCCGGACGAGGCGGACGCAACGCCGATCTACCTGCAGGTGGCGCGCAAGCTGGCCGCGGCCATCCAGGCCGGCCAATGGCGCGTGGGCGATGCGCTGCCGTCCGAGCGCACGCTGGTCGATTCGCTGGGGATTTCGCGCGTCACGGCGCGGCGCGCGCTACAGGTCCTGGCAGAGGAAGGCGCGATCACACGCAGCCGCGGCGCGGGCACCTTTATCGCGCCGCGCGGCGAGCAGAAGCCGGCGCGGCTGGACAACTTCAGCGAGCTGGCGCGCCGGCGCGGCATGACGCCGGCCAGCGAGCTGGTGGCGTTCGAGCGCCGCCGTGCCACGGCGCAGGAAGCCGCGGCGCTGGTACTGCCGGAAGGCGACGAGATCGTCAGGCTGACCCGCCTGCGCAAGGCCGACGGGCAGATCTACTGGATGGACGTGACCACGCTGGCGCTGGCCGTGCTGCCGGATGCCAGCGCCATCGGCGAATCGCTGTACGCCTACCTGGAACGGATCGGCAAGCCGGTGCTGCGCGTGACCGAGACCCTGCGCGCGATCGTGGCGACCGGGGAACTGGCCGCGCGCCTGGGCATCGAGCCGGGCGAGCCGCTGCTGCAGATCCGGCGCATCGGCTACACCCATGGCGACAAGCCGGTCGAACTGACCGACGCCTACTGCCTGAACGACTTCTACGAGCTCAAGCAGTAGCGCCCGGCGGGGACGGCCACGGGCGGCTCCACCGGCGGCGGGGTCGGGTCTTCCTCTGGCGGCAACGGCAGGTCTGGCGGGATGCCCGGGGGCCCGGGTTCTTCTACCGGGGGCACGGTATGGCGCGGCTGCAGGCGCGCACCGGCGTGGGGATTCAGCGAGGCGGGCATGCGGGGTCTCCGTGGCCGGGTTTCCTCCTCATTGAAGCAAACCCGGCCAGCACACGCCAGTTGTAGATGCAACGCCGGTCAGGCGTGTTGCCGCCGCACGAAGAACAGTGCCGCGCCCACCGCCATCAGCACGCTGCCGAAAAAGCGGTTCTGCCAGCGCACCGCGCGCGCATTGCGGAACAACCCCTGCATGCGCGAAGCCAGCAGCGCGTAGCCATGCATCACGATCAGGTCCACGCAGCACATGGTGGCGGCCAGTACCGCCAGCTGCTGCGCCAGCGGCCGGTTGGGATCGATGAACTGCGGCAGCACCGCGACCATGAAGATGATGCCCTTGGGGTTGGTCACATTGGTCAGCAACCCGGTGGCAAAGCGCCGGCGCCGGCTCAACACGGCCACGCGCGCGGGCGCGGCGTTTTCACCGTGTGCGCTGCCACGGTCCGCGCCGCTTTCCACCTTCGCGCGCCATTGCTGGATACCCAGATAGATCAGGTACAGCGCGCCAACCGTCTTGACCACCATGAAGGCCTGCTCCGAGGCCAGCAGCAGCGCGCCCAGCCCGCCGCCGGCCACCACCAGCACAATCACCAGCCCGGCCTGCAGGCCGAAGATGGTGGTGGTGGTCCTGCGCAGCCCGTACGAGAGCCCGTGGCTCATCGACAGCACCGCGCCCGACCCCGGCGATACCGCGATCACCCAGCACGCGGCGAAATAGGCCAACCAGACTTCCCAACGCATTCCAACTCTCCTTTGACGACAACCATGCCGGGGCTCGCGATCGCCGCCCCGGCACCTGTGAATCTTTCCAGTCGCGCGGCACCGCGCGTCAGAGCGGGTGGAAGCCGCCCAGGAACTGCTCCACCTGCTCGGCCTGGCGCGCATCGCGCGCCGCATCGCCGGATTCCAGCACCACGGCCTGGTAGGCATGCACGCCCACGGCCACCAGCCGCGCGCTCAGCCGGCGCGGCGACTGGTCCTGCGGCGACACGCCGCTGGCCTGCACTTCCACCCCGGCAAGCGGACGGCCCGGCCGGTCCGAGGTCATGACGGTGACGGGCCGCGTGCGCGGCTCGCCCGACAGCTTGCCAAGGTTGGCCAGCAGGCCGGCCTGCATCGCCGCCAGGGCCTCGCGCCGCAGGGCTTCATCGTCGGCGGGCAGCGTCACCACGCCCACGGCGAACAGCGTGTCGTCGACGCGCGCGGCCTCCATCGTCATCGGCAGCCTGCGCCCGGCAATGGCCACGTCGCGCGCGGCGCTGGTGGGCTTGCCGGGATAGAGCGCGGCGTAACCGCCCTCGCCCGACTGGATGGTGCGCCAGTCATAGCGCGGCGAGCAGGCGCACAGGGCAAGTGCCAGCACGGCGGCGCAGCACAGCAGCGGACGGCGGACAGCGGCGGGACAGCTCAGCGGGGGCAGCACGGGACGCATCGGGAAATCGGGCGGAAGGCGATGTGGGGAACGGCGCGGGCGGGCGCCATCGCCTGCGGGCGGAAACCGGTATTATCCCGGAAGCGGCGCGCCAGTGCTTGCCGCGCCGCCCCCACTGCCCCACTGCCCCACCGTCCCTGCCATGCCTGCAGCCCGCCTCGCCATTCCCGCCGTTGCCGCCTTGACCAGCCTGCGCTGGCTGGCCGCGGGCGTGCTGCTGGCGGCGACTGCCATGCCCGCCCCGGCCAGCCCGGCCCACCTGCCGCCGGCCACCGACCTCGCCGCCCACGGCACCGAGGCCGCGCGCCGCGGCGAGCCGCTGGTGGTGCTGGTGTCGATGCCGGGCTGCAGCTATTGCGACGCGGTGCGCCGCAACTACCTGGGCCCGCAGGCCGCCGCCGGCGAGATTGCCGTGCGCGAGCTCGACATGACCGCCGACACCCCGCTGCGCGATGCCGACGGCAGCCTGACCACGGCGCGCGCCTGGGCCCGGGCGCACCAGGTGCAGGTGGCGCCGACGGTACTGTTCCTGGACCGCCAGGGCCGCGCCGCCGCCAGCCCGCTGCGCGGCATGCAGCCGGATTTTTACGGCGCCTACCTGGAACAGGCGCTGCACCAGGCACGCGCCGCTGTCGCCTCCCGGCGCTGAAGTGACGGAAGTGACTGAAGCGCTTGCGACGGATTGCCGCAGCCCGGCCTCGCGCAGCGCGCGAACGCCCGCGGCATTAGAATGTCCCATTGCTGACCGAACCTGCCCGACCCGGATCCCATGACCACTGCTGCCCCCGCCACCAAAACCTCCCGCAAGCCCTGGCCCATCGTCGCGGCCGTGGTCGTGCTCGCACTGCTGGGCTGGTTCGGCTACCGCGCGCTGTCGCCGGCCAACGCCGTGCCCCCCGCCACGTTCACGCTGCTGTCGGGCGAGAAGGTCAGCACCGCCGACCTCAAGGGCAAGGTCTACCTGATCAACTTCTGGGCCACCAGCTGCGCCACCTGCGTCAAGGAGATGCCGGACATGGTCCGCACCTACGAGCAGTTCAAGGGCAAGGGCCTGGAGTTCGTCGCCGTGGCGATGAACTACGACCCGCCCATGTATGTGATGAACTATGCCAAGACGCGCGGGCTGCCGTTCAAGGTGGCCATGGATTCCGACGGCGCCGCGGCCAAGGCCTTCGGCAATGTGCAGCTGACGCCGACCACCTTCGTGGTCGACAAGGACGGCCGCATCCTGAAGCGCTATGTGGGCGAGCCCGAGTGGGATGCCCTGCACAAGCTGCTGGACGGCGCACTGGCAAAGTCGGCGTAACGGTCCTGACAGCAAGTGCAGCGAAAAGGTGCTCATCGAGCACCTTTTTTTGTTTTTACGTCCGATCGTCAGCGCGGCAGGTTGCGCGCCAACCCTGTATGGATATACAGTTGGCGCCAGCCTTTTTCCGAGCGTTTTCCCTGTGACCCTGGACCTTGCCCCCGCTGCCGACCTTGCGGCCCCAGACGCCGACGCGGTCCCCGCCTACCTGTCGCGGCTCAACCCGGAGCAGCGCGCCGCGGTCGAGCATGTGAGCGACGCGCCGCTGCTGATCATCGCCGGCGCCGGCTCGGGCAAGACCAATACGCTGGCGCACCGCGTCGCGCACCTGGTGCTGGGCGGGGCCGACCCGCGCCGCATCCTGCTGCTGACGTTCTCGCGCCGCGCCGCGGCAGAGATGGGGCGCCGCGTCGAGCGCATCGTCGACCAGGCGCTGGGCGCCCAGACCGGCGCGGGGCGCGCGGCGCTGCAGTGGTCCGGCACCTTCCACGCCATCGGCGCGCGCCTGCTGCGCGAATACGCCGAGACCCTGGGCCTGTCGCCCGCCTTCACCATCAGCGACCGCGGCGATGCCGCCGACCTGATGCACGTGGTGCGCCACGACCTGGGGCTGTCCGAGACCGCCAGCCGCTTCCCCAAGAAGGAAACCTGCCTGGCGATCTACTCGCGCGTGGTCAACACCCAGGCGCCGCTGGAAGACGTGCTCAGGCAGCAGTTCCCGCGCTACGCGATGTGGGCCGATGCGCTGCGCACGCTGTTCGCCGGCTATGTCGAGGCCAAGCAGAAGCAGCATGTGCTGGACTATGACGACCTGCTGCTGTACTGGGCGCAGGCCATGGCCGAACCCGCCATCGCGCAGGACATGGGCGCGCGCTTCGACCATATCCTGGTCGACGAATACCAGGACACCAATGCGCTGCAGGCGTCGATCCTGCTGGCCATGCGGCCGGATGGGCGCGGCCTGACCGTGGTGGGCGACGACGCGCAGTCGATCTACGCCTTCCGCGGCGCCACCGTGCGCAATATCCTGGACTTCCCGGCGCAGTTCACGCCCACCGCGCAACAGGTCACGCTGTCGCAGAACTATCGCTCGACGCAGCCGATCCTGCAGGCCGCCAACGCGGTGATCGG
The DNA here is from genome assembly GCF_055385985.1 of Cupriavidus sp. LA-1. Taxonomy (NCBI): domain Bacteria; kingdom Pseudomonadati; phylum Pseudomonadota; class Betaproteobacteria; order Burkholderiales; family Burkholderiaceae; genus Cupriavidus; species Cupriavidus sp. LA-1. The sequence goes on from NZ_AP031387.1 coordinate 3,533,954, forward strand.
GCTGGCCGCCGAACGCTATACCAAGGACCTGTGGTCCGAGCGCGCGTCGGCCGAGAAGCCCGGCGTGATCGTGGTCAACGATGAGGCCGACCAGGCCCGCTACGTGGTCGAGCAGGTGCTGGCGCGGCGCGAGGCGGGCCTGACGCTGATGGCGCAGGCGGTGCTGTTCCGCGCCGCCGACCACAGCGCGCAGGTCGAGATCGAGCTGGCCCGGCGCAATATCCCGTTCGTGAAGTTCGGCGGGCTGAAATTCCTGGAATCGACCCACGTCAAGGACGTGCTGGCGGTGGTGCGCTGGCTGGAAAACCCGCGCGACCGCATGGCTGGCTTCCGCACGCTGCAACTGCTGCCCGGCATCGGCCCCAAGACCGCGGCGCGCGTGCTGGATGCGCTGGCGCTGGCCACGGAGCCGCAGTTCTCTTTGGAGGAATTTGAGCCGCCACCGGCCGCCGTGCCCGCCTGGGCCGACCTGCTAGGACTGGCTCGCGCGCTGATGGCGCCGACCTCGCCGTGGCCGTCGGAGTTCGAGCAGGTGCTGGCCTGGTACGCGCCGCATCTGGAACGCCTGCACGACGATGCCGCCGCGCGCCAGGCCGACCTGCAGCAGCTGGAGCGCATCGCCGCCACCTACGGCGCGCGCGAGCGCTTTCTGACCGAGCTGACGCTGGACCCGCCCAGCGCCTCCAGCGACGAATCCGGCGTGCCCTCGCGCGACGAGGACTACCTGATCCTGTCGACCATCCACTCGGCCAAGGGCCAGGAGTGGAAGGCGGTGTACGTGCTCAATGCCGTCGACGGTTGCATGCCGAGCGACCTGGCAACCGGCACCACCGAAGAGATCGAGGAAGAACGGCGCCTGCTCTACGTGGCCATGACGCGGGCGAAAGACCACCTGGACATCGTGGTGCCGCAGCGCTTCTACGTGCACCAGCAGGTGGGCTTCGGCGACCGCCATGTGTATGCGTCGCGCACGCGCTTTTTGCCCAACCGCGTGATGCCCAACTTCTACAGCCGCTCCTGGCCGCCCCCGCCGATGCCGGGCGAGGGGCCGGCCAGGCCCGCGCTGGCGCCGGTGGACCTGGCCAGCCGGATGCGGAATATGTGGCGCTGACCAGCGCCACCCATCCGTCTTACGCCACCTTCTCCAGCAGCAAGCCCTTCAGGTATTCGCCTTCCGGGAACGCCGCCAGCATCGGGTGATCCGTGCCGGCGGACAAGCGCCGCAGGATGCGCGCATCGGCGCGCGCGTCGGTGACCGCGCCCGCCACGATCTTCTGGAACAGCTCCATGCTGATCGCGCCCGAGCACGAATAGGTGAACAGCAGCCCGCCCGGGCGCAGCAGCTGCGTGCCGACCAGGTTGATTTCCTTGTAGGCGCGCGCGGCGCGGTCGATATGCTGCGCCGACGGGGCGAACTTGGGCGGGTCCAGCACGATCAGGTCGAACTGGCGGCCCTCGGCACGGAATTCACGCAGGGTCTTGAACACGTCGGCATCGAGCCAGGTGGCGCGTTCCGGCTCGAAGCCATTGAGCGTGACATTGCCCGCGGCGATCTTCAGCGCCTCGCCCGACGAATCGATCGAGGTCACCGAGGTGGCGCCGCCGCGCAGCGCCGCCAGCGAGAAGCCGCCGGTATAGCAGAAGCAGTTCAGCACCTCGCGGCCCGCGGCGAGGTCGCCCACCAGCTTGCGGTTGTCGCGCTGGTCGACATAGAAGCCGGTCTTGTGGCCGTTGCGCACGTCGACGTAATAGCGCACGCCGTGCTCGGTGACCGACAGTGCCGGGTCCGGCTCGGCGCCGGCCAGCACGCCGGTCACCAGCTCCAGGCCCTCGCGCTGGCGCACGGCCGCGTCGGAACGCTCGTAGACGTTGGGGCAGCCGGTCTCCTTGACCAGCGCCTGCACGATCGCGGTCTTCCAGTGCTCTACGCCGGCGGAATTGAACTGGCACACCAGCTGGCCCGTTTCACCATTGCCGTAGTAGTCGACAATCAGGCCGGGCAGCCGGTCGGATTCGCCAAAGATCAGCCGCACCGCGTTGCTGTCCTTCACCCATTGGCGCCGGTAGGCAATGGCCGCGGCCACGCGGCGCTTGAACAGGGCGTGGTCGACCGGCTCGTTCTCGTCGAAGGTCCACGCGCGCGCGCGGATCTGCGACTCGGGGCTGTAGGCGGCCTTGGCCAGGAAGCGGCCGTCGGCGGCGCGCACGATCACGGTCGCGCCCGGCTCGCAGCGCCCCTCGGTCGTGGCAATGCCGGTGGCGTAGATCCACGGGTGGCGGCGCAGCAGGGATTTTTCCTTGCCGGGTTTCAGGGTGATGGTGTTCATGTCGATCAGGGAGGAGGCATGCCGCTGCGGAAACGCTTCTCGCGCAGCGGTCGGGCGCCCCTCTCCCGCATGGCGGAAGAGGGGTTGGGGGAGAGGGCGGGAGCGTCGACGAAGTGGCGCGTGTCGGCATGCACAGGCCTGCCCTCTCCCCCGGCCCCTCTCCCGCGCGCGGGAGAGGGGAGAAAACAATGCGGGAATGTCGTGTTAGAGGACGACCTTCACCATCGGATGCGAAGTCAGCGCCCGGTACAAATCGTCGAGCTGCTCGCGGCTGGTGATCCAGGCCGTCACGGTCAGCCCCAGGTATTTGCCGCCGCTCGACGGGCGCATCTCCATCTTGCCGGCATGGAAGTCCGGGTCGAATTCCTGCACCAGCGTGACGATGGCTTCGGCAAAGCCGTCCTGCATCGTGCCCATCACCTTGATGGGGAAGTGGCACGGGTATTCGATCAGCGACTGTTCCGGCGGGATATCGCCCGGCTTGCCGCCACTGCCTTGGTTATCGGTTGTCATGTCGGATGCTCCGGCACGAAACCGGCGCGCCGCGGGGCGCACCGGCTTGCGCGCATTCAGGTCACTTGCGCTTGAACCACAGGCGGATGGTGTCCCACAGGCGGCCGAAGAAGCCGGCCTCGGGCACTTCCTCCAGCGCCACCACCGGGAACTCCGCCACCTTGTTGGCGCCGTCCATCAGCTTGACCATGCCCACCTGCTGGCCCGCCGAGATCGGCGCGATCAGCAGTTCCTGGCGCTCCAGCACCGGCTTCAGGCGCCCGCCGGTGCCCTTGGGCACGGTGACGAAGGTCTCGTTCTGCACGCCGATCTTGACCGTGCCGCTCTTGCCCTTGTAGATGTCCGGCGTGGCCAGCACCTGGCCCTTGTCGTACAGGCGCAGCGTGTCGAAGAACTGGAAGCCGTAGTTGAGGATCTTCAGGCTTTCCTGGGTGCGCACCTGTTCGGTGGTGGTGCCGATCACGACCGAGATCAGGCGGCGCGAGCCGTCCGGCACGTTGGCCAGCGGCCGCTTGGCCGACGAGATCAGGCAGTAGCCGGCGGACTTGGTGTGGCCGGTCTTGACGCCGTCCACGGTCGGGTCGATGTACAGCAGGCGGTTGCGGTTGGGCTGCCTGATCTTGTTATAGGTGAACTCCTTCTGCGAGTACATGCTGTAGTACTCGGGGAAGTCCTTGATCAGGCGCGTGGTCAGCGTCGCCAGGTCCACCGCGGTGGTGTAATGGTTCGGGTCGGGGATGCCGTCGGTGTTGGTGAAGTGCGTGTTCTTCATGCCCATGCGCTGGGCCTCGCGGTTCATCATCGCGACAAAGCCCTCTTCCGAGCCGCCCACGGCCTCGGCCAGCGCCAGCGCGGCGTCGTTGCCCGACTGCACGATCAGGCCCAGCAGCAGGTCACGCACGGTGACCGGCTTGTTGGGCTCGATGAACATGCGCGACTCGTCGCTTTTGACCTTGAGCACCAGGTTGGTCGGCACCACGGCCTGGTCCAGCGTCAGCCGCTTTTCCTTGAGTGCCTCGAACGCCAGGTAGGCCGTCATCAGCTTGGTCAGCGAAGCCGGCTCGATGCGCAGGTCTGCGTTCTGCGACGCCAGGGCCTGGCCGCTGGTCACGTCATACAGCATCCACGACTTGGCCGCGACCTGCGGCACCGGCACGCCCTGCGCCACGACGGCGGCGGGCGCGGCGGCCAGCACGACGGCGGCGGCGATGGCAGCGGGAGCAAAAGCGGACGAAAGGCGTGTCGTGGCTCTATTCAGCATGTTTCTGTGTTCCGACAGTAAGAAGGTGGCGCGGGGGTGTTCCGGCGTGGCGGCGTGCCGGCCTTACCGGTCCCACGCATTGACGACGAGCTGCTTGATCAGGTGCAGCTTGCGGTGAAAGAAATGATCGGCGCCGGGGATCACGATCACCGGCAGCTCCTGCGGGCGGGCCCAGTCGAACACGCTGGCCAGCGGCACGGTGTCGTCCTGCTCGCCATGGATCACGATGGTGTCGGCCGGCACCTCGGCCACCTGCCAGCGGCTGGCGGCGGTGCCCACCAGCACCAGGCGCTGCGCGGGCGTGCCGGCCTCGGCCAGGCGGCGCGCCACGTGGGTGGTGACGAAGCTGCCGAACGAGAACCCGCCCATGGCCAGCGGCAGCGTCGCGGCCTGTGCCGACCACGCGGTCTGCTGGCGCATCCAGGCCACCACGGCCAGCAGGTCGTCCTGCTCGGCGATGCCGTTGTCATGCTCGCCGGCGCTGCCGCCCACGCCGCGGAAGTTCGGGCGCACCGTGGCATAGCCCAGCTGCACGAAGCTGCGCGCCAGGGTCTGCGCGACCTTGTTGTCCTTGGTGCCGCCGAACAGCGGATGCGGATGCGCCACCAGCGCCAGGCCGCGCGGCTCGCCTTGCGGCAGGTCTACCGAGAGATCGATCGCACCGGCGGGACCGGTGATGGAAAGTACCTGGGTATGCGCGTTCATGATGGCGGTCAGGATGGCAGTGAAGCGGGCGCCCGGCGCAATGCCCGGGCAAAAATGAAAAAACCGTCCGGCTGGCGGGCGGCGGGCATGACAGACAAAACGTTGAAACAGGTAAAGCAACAAGCCGGCATGCGCCGGCTTCCGTTCGTTCAGCGGTCCACCATCAGCCGCTCGACCGGCTTGCCCTTCATCAGGTGGCTGTCGATGATCTCGTCGATATCGTGCTCATCGACAAAGGTGTACCAGACGGCCTCGGGGTAGACCACCAGCACCGGGCCGAGTTCACAACGGTTCAGGCAGCCCGCCTTGTTGATGCGCACCCGGCCTTCGCCGCCGGCGATGCCCAGTTCCTTGCAACGCTTCTTGGCGTATTCCTGCATTGCGCGGGCGTTGTGGTCGGCGCAGCAGTTCTCGCCGGCCTCGCGCTGGTTCAGGCAGAAGAAGACGTGGTGCTGGTAGTAGCTGCTCATGCGTACGGTGTGATGGCGGCCCCGGACGGCGGCGCGGCCCGGACGGCATTGAACGGAAGCTCGGAATTATACGGCGTCGCGGCGGCCTGGCCGTGATAACGCCCACGTTTGCGCCAGTAACTGTTCGCTACAGCCGCCACCGGGGTGGCGCCTTGCGCACCTGCGCCGGATCCGGCATTCCGATTCCCCGGAGGCGTGCCGTCCGGGATTCCGGAATCCCGGAGCCCCGGTGCCGGCGCAATGCCAGCCTTTCCTTTGGAATCAACCAGTTATCGATGCGCGTTTGACTGGCACGCAGGTTGCGAATACCCCTCCTGAACGCGCCGCAACCGTGACGGCGCGCGCCCGCGCGACACCTTGCCGGGTACGGTCAATACCGAGGACGACATCATGAGAAAACCCTTCTACAAGATCCTGTACGTGCAGGTCCTGTTCGCCATCTTCGTCGGCATCGTGCTGGGCCATTTCTGGCCGGATACGGCCATCGCCATGAAGCCGCTGGGCGATGGCTTCATCAAGCTGATCAAGATGATCATCGGCCCCATCATCTTCTGTACCGTGGTGACCGGCATTGCCGGCATGAGCGACATGAAGAAGGTCGGCCGTGTCGGCGGCAAGGCGCTGCTGTACTTCGAGGTGGTCTCCACCTTTGCCTTGCTGATCGGCCTGGGCGCCGCGCACCTGCTCAAGCCTGGCGTGGGCTTCAATATCGACCCGGCCACGCTGGATACCAAGGCCATCGCCCAGTACGTGTCCAAGGCGCACGGCCAGAGCACGGTCGAGTTCCTGATGCATATCATCCCGGACACGATCTTCAGCGCCTTCGCCAACGGTGACATCCTGCAGATCCTGCTGGTGTCGCTGTTCTTCGGCGCAGCGCTGTCGATAATAGGCGAGCGTGCGCGCATCGTCTTCCAGCTGGTGGAACAGGTCTCCAAGGTCTTCTTCCATATCGTCCACGTCATCACCAGGGTCGCCCCGATCGGCGCCTTCGGCGCCATGGCGTTCACCATCGGCAAGTACGGCCTGGGCTCGCTGGTGCCGCTGCTCAAGCTGATCGGCACCTTCTACTTCACGGCCATCATCTTCGTGGTGTTCGTGCTGGGCACGGTGGCGCGCCTGACCGGCTTCAACATCCTGCGCTTCGTGGCGTACATCAAGGAAGAGCTGCTGATCGTGCTGGGCACCAGCTCGTCGGAAGCGGCACTGCCGCAGCTGATGGAAAAGCTGGAAAAGCTCGGCTGCTCCAACTCGGTGGTGGGCCTGGTGGTGCCCACCGGCTACTCGTTCAACCTGGACGGCACCAACATCTACATGACGATGGCGGTGATCTTTATCGCCCAGGCGACCGGCATCGAGCTGACGCTGATGCAGCAGCTGACCATCCTGGCCGTGGCCATGCTCACGTCCAAGGGCGCCAGCGGCGTGACCGGATCCGGCTTCATCACGCTGGCCGCCACGCTGGCGGTGGTACCGACCATCCCGGTGGCGGGCATGGTGCTGATCCTGGGCATCGACCGCTTCATGAGCGAGTGCCGCGCGCTGACCAACATCATCGGCAACGGCGTGGCCACGGTGGTGGTGTCGGCCTGGGAGCGCGAGCTTGACCGCAAGAAGCTCAACAGTGTGCTGCTGCACGGTGGCGAAAATGCGGAAGTCCTTGCCGACGCCGGCCAGAACGTCTGACGCCACGCGGGCGGCCGTCCCCGGCGCCCGCCAGGGGGTATCATCGGCGCGACATCCCTCGCGCGCGCCGATGCCCCACTCCGACGATTTTCTCGCCGTACATGACCCCGCCGCAGCCCGGGCGGAGATCCACGAGCCGGGCACCGAGAACGGCCGGTGGCTGGGCTTTGCCGTGGTGCTGGCGGCGGGGCTGCTGGTGCTGTGCGCGCTGACCTGGCTGGTCTCGGTCCAGCGCGGCATTTCCACGCTGCAGCAAACCACCGCAACGCGTGCCGACCGCTACGCCGCCACGCTCGAAAGCACCCTCGACCGCTACGAATTCCTGCCCGCGCTGGTGTCGCTGCACCCCTTCGTGCGCGGGCTGCTCGAATCCCCCGCCGATCCGGCGCGCGTGGCCGCCGCCAACCACTACCTGGCCGAAGTCAACCGCCGGGCCCATGCCTCGGCCACCTATGTGATCGGCGCCAACGGCATCGCCCTGGCCGCCAGCAATCACGGGCAGCCCGGCAGCTTCGTCGGCACCGACTACCGCTTCCGCCCTTATTTCCAGATTGCCGCGCGTGGCGAGCTGGGCCGCTTCTACGCCATCGGCATCACCAGCGACGAGCCCGGCTACTACATCGCGCAGCCGGTGGAGGCGGGCGGCAAGGTAATCGGCGTGACGGTGGTGAAGCTCAACCTGGAGTGGTTCCAGCGCGCCGGCGGCGGCAGCGCCGAACCGCTGATGGTCAGCGACGACCACGGCGTGATCTTCCTGTCTTCCGTGCCGGAATGGCAGTACCGCACGCTGCGTCCGCTGCCGCCGCAGCTGCACACCCAGCTCGGCGAGACCCGGCAGTACCATGACCGCGACGTCTCGCCGCTGCCGCTGGAGCCGCTGACCTCGCCCGTCACGCGCTGGCTGGCCTCCACCACGCTCGATGAAGGCGCACGGCTGGTGCGCGTGCGCAGCAACGAGCCCGCGCCGGATGGCAGCGAGCGCGCCGACCGCTATCTGGAACTCGGCCGCAAGGTCGGCCCGGCCGGCTGGACCATGCAGGTGATGGCACCGCTCGACCCCGTGCTGGCCAACGCGCGCAATGCCACCGTGGCGGCGGCGCTGGCCTACGCCTGCATCTGCCTGCTGCTGGTCAACTGGCGCCAGCGCCGCCAGCGCGCGCGCGACATGCAGTACAGCCGCCGCCTGCTGGAAGCCGCCTACGACGAACTGGAGCGGCGCGTCGAGGCCCGCACCGCCGACCTGATGGCGATCAACGAAAAGCTGGAAGATGAAGTGGCCGAGCGCACCCGCGCCGAAAGCGAGCTGCGCGCGGCCCAGGACGAACTGGTGCAGGCCAGCAAGCTGGCCGCGCTGGGGCAGATGGCGGCCGGCATCACCCATGAGCTGAACCAGCCGCTGGCGGCGCTGCGCACGTTCTCGGACAACACCCGCGTGCTGCTGGAGCGCGGCCAGCTGGCCGCGGCCGAAGGCAACCTGACGGCCATCGCCGACCTGACCGAGCGCATGGGCAAGATCACCGGCCAGCTCAAGCTGTTTGCCGGCAAGGCGCGCCCGCTGCGCCGGCCGGTGGCGCTGCGCGCGGCGGTCGACCATGTGCTGGCGCTGCTGGCGCCGCGGCTGGGCACGGTCACGGTCAGCGTCACGGGCCTGGACGCCCTGCCCGGCCTGGCGGTGCGCGCCGACGAGCTCAAGCTGGAGCAGGTGCTGCTGAACCTGATCGGCAATGCGCTGGACGCGATTGCCGCGGCCGCGCCGGCGCAGGGACAGATCGATCTGGACGTGCAGGCAGAGGGCCAGGCGGTCACCATCGGCGTGCGCGACAATGGCACCGGCATCGCGCCGGACGCGCTGCCGCGGCTGTTCGAACCCTTCTTCACCACCAAGGAAACCGGGCAGGGCCTGGGGCTGGGGCTGGCGATCTCATCGTCGATCGTGCGCGAGTTCGGCGGCCAGCTGAGCGTGGCTAACGTACCCGGCGGCGGCGCGCTGTTCACGCTGGTGCTGGCACGCGCCCCCGCCATCGACCCCGCGCCCACGGTTTCCGCCTCTCAATGAGTATTGCCATGCAAGACGGTCTGCGTGTCCTGTTTGTCGAAGACGAGCCACTGGTGCGCCAGGCCACCGCGCAGAGCCTGGAGCTGGCCGGCTTCCGGGTGCTGGCGCTGCCCACCGCCGAGGCCGCGATCCCGCACCTGCACGGCGCCTTTGCCGGCGTGGTGGTGACCGACGTGCGCCTGCCCGGCGCCAGCGGCCTGGACCTGCTGCAGCACTGCCGCAACGCCGCGCCGGGCGTGCCGGTGATCCTGGTGACCGGCCATGGCGACATCACCATGGCCGTGCAGGCCATGCGCGAAGGCGCCTACGACTTTATCGAAAAGCCCTTCGGCGCCGACCGCCTCACCGACACCGTGCGCCGCGCGCTCGAACGCCGCGCGCTGGAACTGGAAAACCAGGCGCTGCGCCGCGAACTGGCCGGCCCCGCCGCGGGCACGCGCATCATCGGCCGCTCGCCCGCGATCGAGCAGGTGCGCGCGCTGGTGGCCAATGTCGCGCCCACCGACGTGCCGGTGATGATCAACGGCGAGACCGGCACCGGCAAGGAACTGGTCGCGCGCAGCCTGCATGCGCTGTCCGGGCGCGCCGAGGGCCCCTTTATCGCGCTGAACTGCGGCGCCGTGCCCGAGGCCATCTTCGAGAGCGAGATGTTCGGCCACGAGGCCGGCGCCTTCACCGGCGCGGGCAAGCGCCGCATCGGCAAGCTCGAGCACGCCTCGGGCGGCACGCTCTTCCTCGACGAGATCGAGAGCATGCCGCTGGCGCTGCAGGTCAAGCTGCTGCGCGTGCTGCAGGAAGGCTCGCTGGAGCGTCTGGGCTCGAATGCCTCGGTCAGGATCGACGTGCGCATCGTCGCGGCGGCCAAGGGCGACATGGATGCGCTGGTGGCGCAGGGTACCTTCCGCGAAGACCTGTATTACCGGCTGAACGTGGTCACCATCGCCCTGCCGCCGCTGCGCGAGCGGCGCGAGGACATCGTGCCGCTGTTCGAGCATTTCTCGCTGGTGTCCGCGGTGCGCTACCAGCGCCCGGCGCCGATCCTGTCCGAGGCGCAACGCCAGGCCCTGGCCCAGCGGCCCTGGCCGGGCAATGTGCGCGAGCTGCGCAATGCCGCGGACCGCATGGTGCTGGGCGTGCGCGAAGGCGGCCAGGCGGGTGCGCAGGCCGCGGCCCCCGATGACACCGCGCCGCTGCGCGAGCGCATGGAGCACTTCGAGCGCGCCGTGATCGCGGATGCGCTGGCGCGCACTGGCGGCGCGGTCAGCCAGGCGGCGGACCTGCTGCAGGTCGGCAAGGCGACGCTCTACGACAAGATCAAGCGCTACGGCCTGTGATGTCATGCGGCGTTCATTGCGCTGCCACGCCGCCGTCACATTGACCGCCTATCCTTCGCTTGCGGCTGCGGCATTGGCAGGTGCCCGCCGTGTGTATCAAACTTCGTGGTAATTAATGGCCCCGCGTATGCGGGGCGTTTTTTTGGGGTGATGCACACCCGCCCCGCCACTTCACACTCCCCACACATTCCCCTCACCCCCGCTGGCCAGACTGGAGCCCTTCCACCTCCGGGAACCGCCATGCCCTCCTTCGACTACGACCTCGTCATCGCCGGCGCCAGCTTTGCCGGCGCCGCCTGCGCCCTGGCCGCGGCGCGCGCCGGCCTGCGCGTGCTGGTGCTGGAACGCAAGACCGATCCGGGCGACAGGCTCCACACCACCGGCATCCTGGTCAAGGAAGCCATCGAGCAGACCTGGCTGGGCCTCGCGCCCGCCGATTGCGTGCACCGCGTGGAGCAGGTGCGGCTGTATTCGCCGGGGCTGCGCAGCATCGACCTGAGCGCGCCCGGCTATTACTTCCACACCACCGACACGCCGCGGCTGATGCGCTGGCTGGCCGCCGAACTGGTGCGCCACCGGGTCGAACTGCGCCTGGGCCAGGCATTCGTGGGCGCGGTACCGCGCAATGGCGGCTGGCATGTGACGGGCGTGGGCAATACGCGCTATCTGGTCGGCGCGGACGGCGCGAAGTCGCGCGTGGCGCAGTGTGCCGGGCTGGGGCGCGTACACAGCTTCCTGTATGGCGTGGAGTACGAATTCCCGGGGCTGGCGCTGCCCGAGCCGGGCGCGCTGCATTGCTTTATCACCCGGCGCTTCGCGCCCGGCTATATCGGCTGGATCGCGCAGAACCCCACCGGGGTGCAGGCCGGGCTGGCGCTGCGCTACCTGCCACGCTACGGCCGGGCGCCGGACCTCGACGGGCTGCTGGCGCATGTGCGCGAGCGCGCCGGACTGCCGCAGCTGGCGCGGCCGGCCGCGACGCGCGCGGGGCTGATCCCGTGCGGCGGTCCGGCCTTCCCGCTGGCGCGCGACGGCGTGATCCTGACGGGAGACGCCGCCGGCATCGTGTCGCCGCTCACTGCCGGCGGCATCCACTATGCCTTTGCCCATGGCGAGTCGGTCGGCCAGGCCGTGGCCGCGCACCTGCTGCGCGGCGGCCCGGCCCCGGAGGCCGTCGCCACCGCCAGCGCGCCGCGCTTTCACGCCAAGCGCGCGCTGCGCTGGATGTTCGACCGCTTCCAGTGCGACTGGCCCTTCGACCTGATGCTGTACTCGCCGCCGCTGCGCTGGGCCGCGGAACAGATCTATTTCCACAAGCGCAGGGGCGACCAAACCGCCCCGCCGCCGCGCGCAGTACCCAACGCCTGACCGGCTAGAATGCCTGACATGGAACAACCGCGGATCCTGGTGGTGGAAGACGAGCAGGCCATCGCCGACACCATCCTCTATGCCCTGCGCACCGACGGCATGCTGGCCGAGCACTGCACGCTGGGCGGCGCCGCCCTCGGGCGCATGCGCGCCGGCCCGGCCGACCTGGTGATCCTGGACGTGGGCCTGCCGGATCTGAGCGGCTCCGAGGTCTGCCGCACGCTGCGCACCTTCAGCGATGCGCCGGTGATCTTCCTGACCGCGCGCCATGAAGAGATCGACCGCATCGTCGGCCTGGAGATCGGCGCCGACGACTATGTGGTCAAGCCCTTCTCGCCGCGCGAGCTGGCCGCGCGCGTGCGCGCCATCCTGCGCCGGGCGCGCGGCGGCGGCGCAACCGTGGCGAAGGGCGACGAGGTTGCCGGCTTCACCCATGACAAGGACGGCGCGCGCCTGGCCTACCGCGGCCGCTGGCTGGAGCTGACGCGCTATGAATACCTGCTGCTGGCCTGGCTGGTGGCGCATCCGGGCCGCGTCTACTCGCGCGCGCAGCTGATGGAATGCGTCTGGGCAGACGCGCTCGACACCAGCGACCGCACCGTCGACACCCATATCAAGACCCTGCGCGCCAAGCTGCGGGAGGCCAGCACAGACGGCGCCCCCGAAGGCGCCGAGCGCATCCGCACCCATCGCGGCATGGGCTATTCGCTGGAACCCTGAGCGCGGCATGCATATCGGCCTGCGCATCTTCTTCGGCTTCTTCCTGATCGTCGGCCTGGCCACGGTGCTGACCCTGCGCGTGTTCGTGCAGGAGGTCAAGCCGGGCGTGCGCCAGGCCATGGAAGACACGCTGATCGATACCGCGCACGTGCTGGCGGCGCTGGCCGCCGACGACATGAAGGCCGGCCGCATCGCCGATGGCGACTTCGCCCGGCATATGGCGGCGCTGCGCGACGTGCCGGTGAATGCCGATGTGTCGGGACTGCACAAGGACAGCATCGGCTACCGCGTCTACGTAACCGATGCCAGCGGCATCGTGCGCTTCGACTCCACCGGCACCGACGTCGGCCGCGACTATTCGCGCTGGAACGATGTCTACCTGACGCTGCGCGGCAAGTACGGCGCGCGCAGCACGCGCACCGACCCCGACGACGAGGCCAGCACCGTGATGCACGTGGCCGCGCCAATCCGCGACGGCAACGGCGGGCGCATCATCGGCGCGCTGACCGTGGCCAAGCCCAATGCGGCGATGGCGCCCTTTATCGAGCGCAGCCAGCGCAAGATCCTGCTCTACGGCGGCCTGCTGATCGGCGCCGCCTGCGTGATCGGGCTGGCCTGCACGCTGTGGCTGGTGCATGGACTGAAGCAGCTGCGCGGCTATGCGCGCGCGGTGGCCGCCGGCGAGCGCGCCGAGATGCCGCTGCGCGGCGCCAGCGAGCTGGCCGAGCTGGGCCGCGCGGTGCAGGGCATGCGCGAGCGGCTGGAAGACAAGCAGTATGTCGAGCACTACATCCACACGCTGACCCATGAGATGAAGAGCCCGCTGGCCGCGATCGGCGGCGCCGCCGAGCTGCTGCAGGAAGCGATGCCGGCGGCCGACCGGCAGCGTTTCGTCGCCAATATCCGGGCGCAGTCCGGGCGGCTGGAGACCATGATCCGCAAGCTGCTGGCGCTGGCCGACGTGGAGCAGCGCCAGCGCCTGGAAGTGCGCGAACCGGTGCCGCTGGCGCCGTTGCTGGCGCAACTGTGCGGCGAACTGGAGCCGCGCGCGCGCCAGCGCGGCGTCACCCTGCAATTCGCCGCCGACGCCAGCCCCGGCCTGGTTGCCGGCGATCCGTTCCTGCTGCGCCAGGCCATCGCCAACCTGCTGGAGAACGCCATCGACTTCGCCCCGGCGGACAGCGAGGTCACGGTGCGGCTGGAACAGCGCGGCAGCGCGCTGGCCATCGCCGTGGCCGACCAGGGCCCTGGCATCCCCGACTACGCCCTGCCGCGCGTGTTCGAGCGCTTCTATTCGCTGCCGCGCCCGCACGGTGCGGACAAGAGCACTGGCCTGGGCCTGTGCTTTGCGCGCGAGGTGGCAACGTTGCATCATGGCGATGTGACGCTGGCCAACCGCCCGGGCGGCGGCGCGCTGGCGGAACTGACCCTTCCGGCCGGGTAGTTCCACGAGGTGACCGGACCGGCATAGACTGGGGCTTCTAACGTGACCGCGCCGAAACTCCCTATAATCGAACGACCGTTCATTTAGGGCACCTGCCACGTGCCCGCAGTAGTTCAGGAGACACCATGCCCGCCGCCAAGCAACTGCCCCAGGCCCTGCAGAACCTGGCCCTGCCCATCATCGCCTCGCCCATGTTCATCGTCAGCTACCCCGAGCTGGTGCTGGCGCAGTGCAAGGCCGGCATCGTCGGCTCGTTCCCGGCGCTCAATGCGCGCCCGGCTGAGCTGCTCGACGAGTGGCTGACCCAGATCGAGGGCGAGCTGGCCGCCTTCAAGGCCGCCAACCCCGGCGCGCCGGTGGGCCCGGTCGCGGTCAACCAGATCGTGCACACCTCCAACGCGCGGCTCGAGCATGACGTGAAGGTGTGCGTGGACCATAAGGTGCCGATTTTCATCACCTCGCTGCGCGCGCCGGTCAAGGAAATGATCGACGCGGTGCACAGCTACGGCGGCATCGTGCTGCACGACGTGATCAGCATGCGCCATGCCGAAAAGGCGCTCGAGGCCGGCGTCGACGGCCTGATCCTGGTCGCGGCCGGTGCCGGCGGCCATGCCGGCATGCTGTCGCCGTTCGCCCTGGTGGGCGAGGTGCGCAAGATCTTCGACGGCCCGATCGCGCTGTCGGGCTCGATCGCCACCGGCGAGGCGGTGCTGGCCGCGCAGGCCATGGGGGCGGACTTTGCCTACGTGGGCACGCGCTTTATCGCCTCGCAGGAGGCGCATGCGGCGGAAACGTACAAGCAGTCGATCACCAGCTCGGCCGCCGCCGATATCGTCTACACCAACCTGTTCACCGGCGTGCACGGCAACTACATCCGCGAAAGCATCAGCAATGCGGGCCTGGACCCGGACAACCTGCCAGTGGCCGACAAGAGCAAGATGGACTTCTCCAGCGGCAGCTCCAAGACCAAGGCATGGAAGGACATCTGGGGCGCAGGCCAGGGCGTGGGCCAGATCCACGACATCCCCAGCGCCGGCGAGATCGTCGCGCGCATGAAGGCGGAGTACGATGACGCCAAGGCGCGGCTGGGTATCGCGCGCTAACCCTGCCTCTCCCGCAAGCGGGAGAGGGGCCGGGGGAGAGGGCCAGCGTATCAGCGACGTCGAACCTGCCCGCCGCCACCCGGCTCAATCGTAGCTGCGCGCGTCCTCGATCAGCTTCCCGTCCTGCGGCAACGACCCCGCCGCGACGAAGGCCACTTCACCGCGCAGCCGCATCACCTCGCGCAGCGACTCCGCCACCGCGCGCTGCAGCGCCTCATCCTCGCGCGTGGCATCGCAGTGCAGGGTCATCACGTCGGCGCCGGGCTCGCCGGTCACCACCAGCCGTGCGGCGCGAATCTCCGGATGGCGCCGCAGCACGTCCGCCACCTGCCCCGGATGCACGAACATGCCCTTGACCTTGGTGGCCTGGTCGGCGCGCCCCAGCCAGCCCTTGAGCCGGATATTGGTACGCCCGCACGGGCTGGGCCGTTGCGGCGACTCCGCCACGATGGCCGACAAGTCGCCCGTACCGAAGCGGATCAGCGGGTAGTCGCCGTTGCCCAGCACCGTCACCACCACCTCGCCGGTCTCGCCCTCGGGCATGGGGCGCGAGCCGCCGGGTTCGACGATTTCGACCAGCACGCCCTCGTCCACCACCCAGCCGTCGCCCCCCTCGGTCTCATAGGCGATCAGTCCCACGTCGGCGGTGCCATACATCTGCTGCACGCGCACCCCGCGCGCCTGGAACCACGCGCGCAGCGACGGCGGCAGCGCCTCGCCCGAGACCAGCGCCTTGGCCAGGCTGGTGCAGGGCGTGCCGAGCTCATCGCCACGCTCGAGCAGCAGCTTCAGGAACGACGGCGTACCCGCGTAGGCCGATGGCTGCAGGCTGGCCAGCGCCTGCACCTGCGAATCGGTCTGGCCGACGCCGGCCGGGAACACGCAGCAGCCCAGCCGGTGCGCGCCGGTTTCCATCATCATGCCGGCCGGGGTGAAGTGGTAGGAGAAGGTGTTATAGACCAGCTCGCCGGCGCGAAAGCCCGCCGCATGCATGGCGCGCGCCACGCGCCACCAGTCGGCGTCGTGGCCGTCGACTTCGTGGATCGGGCCGGGCGACTGGAACACATGGCGCAGCTTGCCCAGCGCCGTCGCATTGAGCCCGCCCAGCGGCGGCAGCGCGCGCTGGCGCGCGCTCAGGTCCGACTTGCGCGTGACCGGCAGCGCCGCCAGCGCCGCGCGCGAGGTCAGCAGGCGCGGCTCGACGCCGCTCAGCAGCTCGGCAAAGTACGGGGCATGGTCGCGCGCGTGGGCCACCTGGCGTGCCAGGGCGGCAAGGAGTGCCCGCTCGCGGACTTCCGGCGCGCGGGTTTCGAGCGAATCGAAGTGTTCTGGCATGATGCTGTGCGTCAGGGAATGGGATGCGGCCCGCCACCGCGCCGCTGGGCGCGTGGTGGCGATGCCGGACGGAATCGGGCGCGCTACGCCAGCCAGCGCTTCCTGCGCCGGTAGCTCTTCACGTCGCGGAACGACTTGCGGCCGGGGCCGTCGGCGTCATTGGCGGCCACGCCCAGGTAGAACTCCTTGACATCCTCGTTGGTGCGCAGCGAATCGGCATCGCCGTCCATCACCACGCGGCCGTTTTCCAGGATGTAGCCATAGTCGGCATAGCGCAGCGCCACCATGGTGTTCTGCTCGGCCAGCAGGAAGCTGACGTTCTCGCGCGAATTCAGCCCGCGCACGATCTCGAAGATCTCCTCGACGATCTGCGGCGCCAGGCCCATCGACGGTTCGTCCAGCAGGATCATCGCGGGCTTGGCCATCATGGCCCGGCCGATCGCGCACATCTGCTGCTCGCCGCCGGAGGTGTAGCCGGCCTGTGACTTGCGGCGCGTCTTCAGCCGCGGGAAGTACTCGTAGATCTTTTCCAGCTCGTCGCGCGTCTGCCCGCGCGACAGGCCGCGCGTGTAGGCGCCGGTGAGCAGGTTCTCTTCGATGGTCAGGTGCGCGAAGCAGTGGCGCCCCTCCATCACCTGGATCACGCCGCGGCGCACCAGGTCGTTGGGCGTGAGCTGGTCGACGCGGTCGCCGCGATATTCGATCGAGCCCTTGGTGACATCGCCGCGCTCGGCCTGCAGCAGGTTGGAGATGGCCTTGAGCGTGGTGGTCTTGCCCGCGCCGTTGGCGCCGAGCAGCGCCACGATCTTGCCTTCCGGCACTTCGAGCGAAACGCCCTTGAGCACCAGGATCACGTGATCGTAGATGACTTCGATATTGTTGACGGACAGAAGGCTCATGGTGCGGCTCGTGTTGGTGAGACGGTTCGGCTCAGGCGGGCATGCGGCGCCAGGCGCCGCATGCCCGTGTCGCTGCAATCAAGACTTCATGCAGGCCGGCGTAATCCCCTTCTCCTTCGCGTACTGCGCGGCGGTCGCCTTGAACAGCGGGTGGATCAGGTTCTTGTTGCCCTCGATCCAGTCCGAAATCACCACCCACTTGGTGCCGTCCCACTGCTGGATCTTCACCTTGCCCGAGCCTTCGTGGTTGTCGCAGCTGGTCTTGATCTCGGGCAGCAGGCCCGTGGCGCCCAATTGCTGCAGGCGCGCGTTGGTCAGGTTCAGGTTCTCGAAGGCCCAGCGCATCTGCTCGCCGGTCATGGGCTTGCCCTTGCCGAACTTCGCCTGCGCCACGCGCACCGCTTCCACCGTCACCACCGCCGCCGACACGCCGCGGTTGTACAGCACCGAGCCCACCTTGTTCTTGTCCTGCATATTGCCCTTGCCGGCGCCGTAGACCACCTTGTCGATATCGGCGATCAGCGGCACGCCGCGGCCGGCCACGTTCCAGGTCGCGCTCATATAGCCCTTGGACGCATCACCGGCCGGCACGGTGTCTTCTTCCGACCCGGCCCACCACGAGCCGATCATCTTGTCGCGCGGGAAACCCACCTTCTGCGCGGCCTTCAGCGCGGTCTGGTTCATCACGCCCCAGCCCCAGAAGATCACGTAGTCGGGCTTTTCCTGGCGGATCTTCAGCCACTGGGCGCCCTGCTCATTGCCGGGGTGCGCTACCGGAATCTCGACCAGGTCGAACTTGCCGAGCTTGGCTTCGGCCTGCAGCGCCACGATCGGCTCCTTGCCATAGGCCGAGTCGTGATACAGGTAGACGATCTTCTTGCCGGCCAGCGAGCCGCCGTTCTTCGAGGCCAGGTACTTGACGATGGCCGAGACCTGCATCTGGTAGGTGGTCACCAGCGGGAACGCGTACGGGAACACCGAGCCGTCCACCGCGTCGGTGCGGCCATAGCCCATCATCACCAGCGGCACCTTGTCGGCCGCGGTCTTGTCGACCAGCGCGTACGAGATGCCGGTGGACATGGCGTGGTAGGCCGTGCCCTTGGTGGTGGCATTCTTGGACTTCAGCCGTTCATAGCACTCCACGCCCTTGGCGTTGTTGTACTCGGTCTCGCACTCTTCCCACGACAGCTTGACGCCGTTGACGCCGCCTTCCTTCATATTGACGTAGTTGAGGTAGTCGATGAAGCCGCCATACCAGGACTGCCCGTTGGCGCCGTACGGCCCCACGCGGTAGCTCGGCAACGCCACGAACTGCTCGTTGCTCTGCGCCATGGCCGGCGCCGCCGGCGCCAGCAGTGCCGCCGCGGCGCTGACCACCAGGACGGCGCGTTGCACATTGCGAATCAGCTTGGTCATGACAGTCTCCTTCGCCCTCAGGGGAGCGTTTCGTTATGCGTAAGCTTCTGAACTTCACACAGGAACTGCGGTAACACAGGCACCCCGCCCCGTCAGTGCGGGAAAGGCCATAACCTCAGCTTCTCCTTGGCGATCTGCCACAGCCGGGCCAGCCCGTGCGGCTCCACGATCAGGAAGAAGATGATCAGCCCGCCGAACACCATCAGCTGGATGTGCGACACGGTGGCATTGGTGAACGGCAGGTGCAGCAGCGCTGCCAGCGGCGGCAGCACGTTGTCCAGGAAGATCGGCAGCAGCAGGATGAAGGCCGCGCCCAGGAACGAGCCCAGGATGCTGCCCACCCCGCCGATGATGATCATGAACAGCACGCGGAACGACAGGTCCAGCGAAAAGCCGTCGGGCTCGACCGAGCCCAGGTAGCAGAACGCGTAGAGCGCGCCGGCCACGCCGCAGTAGAACGAGCTGACCGCGAACGCCAGCAGCTTGGTGCGCATCAGCGGGATGCCGATCACCTCGGCCGCGACATCCATGTCGCGCACCGACATCCAGGCGCGCCCGGTGGCCGATCGCACCATATTCTTGGCCGCCAGCGCCAGCACCGTGACGATGGCCAGCACGAACAGGTACTTCTTCACCGGGGTGTCGATGGCAACGCCGAACAGGTCCAGCCGCTGCGCCGTGATCACGCCCGACGAGCTGTTGTTGGAAAACCAGGGAAACTTGGTCAGCGCCCACACCACGAAGAACTGCGCCGCCAGCGTCGCCACGGCGAGGTAGAAGCCCTTGATGCGCAGCGACGGCAAGCCGAAGGCCACCCCCACCAGCGCGGCGGACAGCCCGGCCAGCAGGAATGACAGCAACACCGGGATGCCTTCGATGCGCAACTGGAAGTTGTAGGCCGCGTAGGCACCCACCGCCATGAAGGCCGCGGTGCCCAGCGACAGCTGGCCGGCATAGCCGGTCAGGATATTCAGCCCGAGCGCCGCCAGCGAGAAAATCAGGAACGGGACCAGGATGGCCGAGAACCAGTATTCCGAGCCGACGAACGGGATCGCCACGAAGGCCACGGCCATCAGCACGGCAAAGCCGATGCGGTCCTGGCGAATGGGGAAGATCTGGCTGTCGGCAACGTAGCTGGTCTTGAACTGGCCGGCTTCACGATAAAACATGGCAAGTCTCCTGTGCGAAGTCGGTCAGACGCGGTCGATGTGCTTCTCGCCGAAGAGGCCCTCGGGCCGCACCAGCAGGAACAGCAACGCGAACACATACGGGAACCACCCTTCGATGCCGCCGAAGTTGCCGCCGAACATCGACTGGAACACCGGCGGGATATAGATCTCGGCCAGCTTCTCCGAGGCGCCGATGATCAGCCCGCCGACAATGGCGCCGGGCACCGAGGTGAAGCCGCCCAGGATCAGCACCGGCAGCGCCTTGAGCGCGGTCAGCGTGAGCGCGAACTGCACGCCATTGCGCGAGCCCCACAGCATGCCCGCCACCAGCGCGACAAAGCCGGCCACACCCCATACGATTGCCCAGATGTTCTGCAGCGGGATGCCCAGCGACAGCGCCGCCTGGTGGTCGTCGGCCACCGCGCGCAGCGCGCGCCCGACCTTGGTGTACTGGAAGAACAGCGCCAGCGACCCCACCAGCAGGCCCGCGATGGCCGCGGCCGCCAGGTCGAACTTGGACAGCACGATATTGAAGTTGGTCAGGATCGACTCGATCGGCTCGTCGACGATGCCCAGGTTGATCGGGCGCACTTCATTGCCGAACAGCAGCGGTCCCAGGCCCTCCAGGAAGAACGACAGCCCGATGGTGGCCATGAACAGCGTGATCGGCGGCTGGTTGACCAGCTTGCGCAGCACGAAGCGCTCGGTGCTCATGCCCACCAGGATCATCACCACGAAGGCGCCGATCACCGCGGCCCACATCGGCAGGCCCTTGTCCATCAGCCCCACCACCGCCAGCGCGGCGAAGTAGACCATCGCGCCCTGCGCAAAGTTGAACACGCCCGAGGCCTTGTAGATCAGCACGAAGCCCAGCGCCACCAGCGAGTACATCAGGCCCGACAGCAGGCCGCCGATCAGGATTTCGAAGAAGAACGTCATGGTTCAGACCCTCAGTGCGAAGTGCCCAGGTACGCCTTGATCACGTCAGGGTTGCCCTTGACCTCTTCCGGCGTGCCGTCGCCGATCTTCTTGCCGTAGTCGAGCACCACCACGCGGTCGGAGATATCCATCACCACGCCCATGTCGTGCTCGATCAGCACGATGGTGGTGCCGAACTGCCGGTTCACGTCCAGGATGAAGCGGCACATGTCCTGCTTCTCTTCCACGTTCATGCCGGCCATGGGCTCGTCCAGCAGCAGCATCGAGGGCTCGGCCGCGAGCGCGCGCGCCAGTTCCACGCGCTTTTGCAGGCCATACGGCAGGCGTCCCACCGGGGTCTTGCGGATCGACTGGATCTCGAGGAAGTCGATCACTTCCTCGACCTTCTGGCGATGCCGCATCTCTTCGTTGCGGGCCGGGCCCCACCACAGCGCATGGGCGAACAGCCCGGTGCGGAACTGGGTATTGCGCCCGGTCATGATGTTGTCCAGCACCGTCATGCCCTTGAACAGCGCGATGTTCTGGAACGTGCGCGCGATACCCTGGCGCGCCGCGGCGGTCGGGTGCATCTGCTTGCGCTCCTCGCCGCGGAACACGATGCGTCCCTGCTGCGGGTGGTAGACGCCGTTGATCACGTTGAGCATGGAACTCTTGCCCGCGCCGTTGGGGCCGATGATGGCGCGCACCTCGTGCTCGCAGACATCGAACGAGATATCGGTCAGCGCCTTGACCCCGCCGAACGACAGCGAGATATGCTGCAGGTCCAGGATCACCTCGCCGCCGGTGCGCGCCTGCTCGCCGGCGCGCTGCGCGCGCTGCGTGCCGGGATGCGCGCCGCTGTCATCGGCCAGGCCCGCGGGCGACATCGGGCCCGCCGGGGCGATCGCGCCGCCGCTGCCCGCACCGCTGGCATCCGTGCGTGCCGTCCCTGCCCATTCGCGCTGCCCCGCGCCTTGCCAGGCTACTTGCGTCATCTTGCTGCCCTCGCTCATGCCGCGCGCGCCGCCACCGGCAGGCGCTTCGCATTGACCAGCTTCAGCGTGGCCGACACGCTGCCCTCGCGCCCGTCTTCAAACTTGACGCGCGTCTCGATGAACTGCTCGGACTTGCCCGCGTAGAGCGCCTCGACCAGCACGCCGTATTTCTCGGCGATAAAGCCGCGGCGCACCTTGCGCGTGCGAGTAAGTTCGTCGTCGTCCGGGTCCAGTTCCTTGTGCAGGACCAGGAAGCGCGCCACCTGCGAACCGGCCAGCATCGGGTCGTTGGCCAGGTCGGCATTCACCTGGTTCACGCACTCGCCGATCATCTCCAGCACGTCGGGCTGCGCGGCCAGGTCGACATAGCCTGCGTACGGCAGGTGGCGGCGCTCGGCCCAGTTGCCCACCGCCTCGAAGTCGATATTGATAAAGGCGCAGACCTGGTCGCGGCCGCTGCCGAAGGCCACCGCTTCCTTGATGTACGGGAAGAACTTGAGCTTGTTCTCGATGTACTTGGGCGCGAACATCGAGCCATCGGCCAGCTTGCCCACGTCCTTGGCGCGGTCGATGATCTTCAGGTGGCCGTCGGCGTCGATCACGCCGGCGTCGCCGGTCATGAAGTAGCCCTCGTCGTTGATGGCCTCGCGCGTGGCGTCGTCGCGCTTGTAGTAGGACTTGAGCAGGCCCACGCCGCGCACCAGCACCTCGCCGTTGTCGGCAATGCGGATCTCCATGCCGGGCGCGGCCGGGCCCACGGAATCGAACTTGACCTTGCCGTCGGGCTGCAGGCACACATAGGCGCAGGTCTCGGTCTGGCCGTAGAACTGCTTCAGGTTCACGCCGATCGAGCGATAGAAGCGGAACAGGTCGGGGCCGATCGCCTCACCGGCGGTATAGCCCACGCGGATGCGGCTCATGCCCAGCACATTGCGCAGCGGACCGTAGACCAGGACCTCGCCCAGCGCATAGCGCATGCGGCTCGCCAGCGACACCGGCTGGCCGTCGAGGATATCGGTGCCGCAGCGGCGCGCCACGTCCATAGCCCAGTGGAACAGCTTGCGCTTGATCCAGCCGGCGTCGTCCATGCGGATCATCACCTGCGTCAGCAGCCCCTCATAGATGCGCGGCGGCGCAAAGTAATAGGTAGGGCCGATCTCGCGCAGGTCGGTCATCACCGTTTCGCGCGATTCCGGGCAGTTCACCGTGAAGCCCGCCACCATCGCCTGCGCATACGAGAACAGGTTGTCGCCGACCCACGCCATCGGCAGGTAGGACAGTACGTCGTCGTCCGCGCTGAGCTTGTCGAAGGCGCAGCCGTTGCGCGCAGCGCCGATCAGGCCGTAGTGCGAATGGCATACGCCCTTGGGCTTGCCGGTGGTGCCGGAGGTATAGAGGATGATCGCGGTGTCGTCGGGCTGGCCGGCAGCAATGGCCTCGTCATAGAAGCCCGGGTGCGCCTGGTCGAATTCACGGCCCAGTTCCTGCAGCTGGGCGTACGACATCAGCGACGGGTGGTCGTAGTCCATCAGGCCGCGCGGGTCCTCAAAGATGATGTGGCGCACGGGGCGGCCTGACTCGGCCAGCTGCGGATCGACTTCAAGCAGCTTGTCGACCTGCTCCTGGTCCTCGACGATGGCGAACTCGATCTCGGCATCGTTGAGCACATAGACCATCTCGTTGGCGATGGCATCCTGGTACAGCGGCACCGGCACGCCGCCCAGCGCCTGCGCCGCGGTCATGGCCCAGTACAGCCGCGGGCGGTTGTCGCCCACCACCGCGAGGTTCATGCCGCGCCTGAAACCGAGCGCGGCCAGCCCGCAAGCCAGCGCCCTCACCTGCTGCGCCGCCTGGGCCCAGCTGTATGTCTGCCAGATGCCGAGATCCTTCTCGCGATACGCCGGATGATCCGGCCGCTGCTGGGCGTGCGCCAGCAGCCATCGCGGGAAGGTCGTCGCCGACGATTCCTGCATCGCTGTCTCCTGTCCCTCCGGCGTGGGGGTCCACGCCCGGTGTCAAGCGCCGGTCCGGTCGTTATACTTGGCTTGCTTTGCCCGGCGGCATCTGCCGCATCGCATCAAGCCCGTTCGTGCCTGTTTTCAGGGCGCCGGGACAGCGTTTCCGCCCTCCCCGGCGTGCCGCTGGTGGCACCCGCGGTTCCGTTGTGATCGTACGATAGCCCATGCCAACCACCCCGGTTGTCACGCCGGTGACAATTCCGGGTTAATCCCTACCGGAGCTTCCGCAGGCCATGCTGAACGATTTTGTCGACCGCTGCGTGTGGGCAGCAGACCTGAGCCCCGAGCAGCGCGAACGCGTGCGCCGCGCCATGTTCGTGCACGAGTACAGCCAGGGCGACTACGTCTGCCACAAGGGTGATATCGCCGAGCACTGGATGGGCGTGCTCGAAGGCATCGTCAAGATCACCACGGTGTCGCCCTCGGGCAAGTCGGTCACCTTCACCGGCGTGCCCACCGGCGGCTGGTTCGGCGAAGGCGCGGTGCTCAAGTCGGAGATCCGCAAGTACGACGTGATGGCGCTGCGCCGCTCCACCATCGCCTTCCTGCCGCGCGACACTTTTCAGTGGTTGCTGGATACCAGCCTGCCGTTCTCGCGCTTCCTGCTGACGCAGTTCAACGAGCGCCTGGGGCAGTTCATCGCGGCGGTGGAATACGAGCGGCTGCTCGATATCGATTCGCGCGTGGCGCGCGCGGTGTCGTCGCTGTTCAATGAGCACCTGTATCCGGGAATCGGCAAGACGCTGGAGATCTCGCAGGAAGAGATCGGCCTGCTCGCGGGCATCTCGCGCCAGCGCGCCAACCAGGCGCTCAAGGTGCTGGAGCAGCAGGGCCTGGTGCGGGTGGACTACGGCGTGATCGAGGTGCTGGACCTGGATGGGTTGCGGCAGTACGGGGAATAGCGTGGCCAGCGCCATCGACGCGGCCACCTTGCAGGCTTATCGCGAAACCCATTACCGCGTGCTTGGCGACGTGCCGATGACCTTGCGCATCGACGCTCCCAGTACGCGGCTGGCGGCGCTGCACAGCGCGTTTGGGGTCGCATGCAGCGCCTTCATTACCGCCGCCAACCCGTTCAGCCAGCGCTGTGATGACAGCGCCAACGCCACGCGCCAGCAGGCGCTGGCGCAAGACCTGGTGAGGCTGGGACTGGAGACGATCGACGGCGCCGGCGAGCACCCGTCCAACGGCTGGCCGGCGGAGCCGAGCTACCTGGTGCCCGGGCTGTCGCTGGAAGATGCGCGCGCGCTGGGCGAGAAGTACGGGCAGAACGCGGTGGTGTGGTGCGGCGCGGATGCGGTGCCCAGGCTGGTACTGCTGCGCTGAGCAAACCGTCGGCGCATTCGCGCCGCCGCATCAGTGATGATGGCCGTGGCCATGCCCGTGATGGTGATCGCCACGGTACTCGCGATACCCGCGCCGATAGCGCCACGCATCCCGCCCATACCAGCGGCGGCCATCCCAGTAACGGTCGCCATGCCAGCCGTGGTAGCGCGGCGCGTACACCACCGGCGGCGGCGGCGCCACATACACCGGAGCCGGGGCCGCATAAACCGGGGCGGGCGTACCGACCTGGACACCGACATCGCCATGAGCCATCGCCGAGCGGGCGGCAAACAGGGACATGGCACCCGCAAGCAGGGCGGCAACGAGAACCGGAGGCAACATTGGCATTCTTCTTTGTGGTAATCAGAAGGTGTGCACTTTACCGCGCATTCCTGTTACCGGATGCGGCGGAGTGTTTCGGCATATAACGCCGTGTAAGCGGGATTTGGCGGCGCCGGGTCCGGCCCCCGGAAACGGCAGCGGCCGCCCGAAGGCGGCCGCCGGCATCACGCGGCAAGTGCCGGGCGGCTTACTTGCTATAGACGTACACGCCGCGGCCGGTCTTGCGGCCCAGGTAGCCCGCGGCCACCATTTCGCGCATCAGCATCGCCGGGCGGTACTTCGGATCGGCGAACTCGGTGTACAGCACTTCCATCACGGCCAGCATGGTGTCCAGGCCGATCATGTCGGCCAGCGCCAGCGGCCCGATCGGGTGGTTGCAGCCCAGCTTCATGCCTTCGTCGATCTCTTCGGGCGACGCCAGGCCTTCGCCCAGCACGCAGAAGGCCTCGTTGATCATCGGGCACAGGATGCGGTTGACGACGAAGCCCGGGCTGTTCTTGACCGTGATCGGGTACTTGCCCAGTTGCTTCGACAGGCCCTCGACAGCAGCGTGGGTGGCGTCGCTGGTCTGCAGGCCGCGGATCAGTTCCACCAGCGCCATCACCGGCACCGGGTTGAAGAAGTGCATGCCGATAAAGCGGTCGGCGCGCGCGGTCACGGCGGCCAGCTTGGTGATCGAGATCGACGAGGTGTTCGACGCGATGATCACGTTGTCGCCGACGATGCCGTCGATCTGCTTGAGGATCTTGACCTTCAGGTCGTAGTTCTCGGTGGCGGCCTCGATCACGATGTCGGTGGCCTTGAGATCGTCATACGCCGTGCTGCCCTTGATGTGCGCCAGCGCGGCGGCCTTCTGGGCCTCGGTCAGCTTCTCTTTCTTGATCAGCCGGTCCAGGCTGCCCGCCACGGTGGCGACACCCTTCTGCACGGCGGCGTCGCTGATGTCCACCATCACCACGTCGAGACCTGCCACTGCGCAGGCCTGGGCGATGCCATTGCCCATGGTGCCGGCACCGACGATGCCCACTGTCCTGATGCTCATCTTGTCTTCCTCTGCTTGGTTGGATCGTTGAATAATCGGTTCAGGCGCGGTTCAGCCGCGGTTCAGTCGCCCTGCGCGCGCAGCGCGGCGATGATGCGCTCGGCGTGGCCCTTGAGCAGGTCCGGGTCCTGCATCTCGCGCGCGTGGCCGCGCAGGGCGCTGTCGGCATAGCGTGGCACGATGTGGAAATGCACGTGCGGCACGGTCTGGCCCGCGGCCGCGCCGTTGAACTGGCCGATGGAGATGCCGTCGGGAGAAAACGCCGCGCGCACCGCGCGCGCCACCCGCTGCGTGGCGACGATGGCGGCCTGCGCGCCTTGCTCGGACAGGTCGAACAGGTTGACCGCGGCTTCCTTGGGCACCACCAGCGTATGGCCGTCGGCCTGCGGCATGATGTCCATGAAGGCGATGGTGTCGACGTCCTCGTACACCTTGAGGCACGGCATCTCGCCGCGCAGGATCTTCGCGAAGATATTGTTCGGGTTGTACTGGGTGTCCATGATCTCTGGCTTGCTGTGGTCTCGAATGCGATGTGCCGTGGCGCGGCCGCCGGCGCAGCCTTTGAGTGTAACGCAGGGCGGCCCTTCACTGCGGCCGCCCTGCGCGGTAATCGGGCACTGCCTGAGGCGCGGTGCAGCCGGGTCTACATATTGCGCCGGTACTGGCCGCCCACCTCGAACAGCGCATGCGTGATCTGCCCCAGCGAGCAGACCCGCACCGCATCCATCAGCACCGCGAACACGTTCTGGTTGTCGATCACCGCTTGCCGCAGCCGCTGCAGCATGGCCGGCGCCTCGGCCGCGTGGGCCTGCTGGAAGGCCTGCAGGCGGTCAAGCTGGCTCTGCTTCTCGGCCTCGCTGGACCGTGCCAGCTCCAGCTTCTGCGGGATCGGGTCGCCGTCCGGGTTGCGGAACGTGTTCACGCCGATGATAGGCAGCGTGCCGTCGTGCTTGAGCTGCTCGTAGTAGAGCGACTCTTCCTGGATCTTGCCGCGCTGGTAGCCGGTCTCCATCGCGCCCAGCACGCCGCCGCGCTCGGCAATGCGCTCGAACTCCTGCAGTACCGCCTCTTCCACCAGGTCGGTCAGTTCCTCGATCAGGAAGCTGCCCTGGTTGGGGTTCTCGCACCTGGCCACGCCCCATTCGCGGTTGATGATCAGCTGGATCGCCAGCGCGCGGCGCACCGACTCGCCGGTGGGCGTGGTGATGGCCTCGTCGTAGGCGTTGGTGTGCAGCGAGTTGCAGTTGTCGTAGATCGCGATCAGGGCCTGCAGCGTGGTGCGGATATCGTTGAAATCGATCTCCTGCGCATGCAGCGAGCGGCCCGAGGTCTGGATGTGGTACTTCAGCTTCTGGCTGCGTTCGTTGGCGCCGTACTTGTCGCGCAGGGTCACCGCCCAGATGCGGCGCGCCACGCGGCCCAGCACGCTGTACTCGGGGTCCATGCCGTTGGAGAAGAAGAACGACAGGTTGGGCGCGAAGTCGTCGACATGCATGCCGCGCGCCAGGTAGGCCTCCACATAGGTGAAGCCGTTGGACAGCGTGAACGCCAGCTGCGAGATCGGGTTCGCTCCGGCCTCGGCGATGTGGTAGCCGGAGATCGACACCGAGTAGAAATTGCGCACCTGGTGGTGGACAAAGTACTCCTGGATATCGCCCATCACCTTGAGCGAGAACTCGGTGGAGAAGATGCAGGTGTTCTGGCCCTGGTCTTCCTTGAGGATGTCGGCCTGCACCGTGCCGCGCACGTTCTGCAGCACCCAGGCGCGGATCTTGGCTTCCTCGTCGGCGCTGGGCTCGCGCTGGTTGTCGGCGCGGAACTTGTCGAGCTGCTGGTCGATGGCGGTGTTCATGAACATCGCCAGGATGGTCGGGGCCGGGCCGTTAATGGTCATCGACACCGAGGTGCTGGGGCTGGTCAGGTCGAAGCCGTCGTACAGCACCTTCATGTCGTCTAGCGTGGCGATCGACACGCCCGAGTTGCCGACCTTGCCGTAGATGTCGGGGCGCACATGCGGGTCTTCGCCATACAGCGTGACCGAGTCGAACGCGGTCGAAAGGCGCTTGGCGTCCATCCCCTCCGACACCAGCTTGAAGCGCCGGTTGGTGCGGAAGGCATCGCCCTCGCCGGCGAACATGCGCGTGGGGTCCTCGTTCTCGCGCTTGAAGGCGAATACGCCGGCGGTGTAGGGGAAGCTGCCGGGCACGTTCTCGCGCATCAGCCACTTGAGCACCTCGCCGTCGTCCTCGAAGCGCGGCAGCACCACCTTGCGCACCTTGGTGCCCGACAGCGTGGTGGTGACCAGCCCGGTGCGGATTTCCTTGTCGCGGATCTTCACCACGTATTCGTCGCCGCTGTAGGCCTCGCGCATGCGCGGCCACATCGCCAGCAGCTTGCGCTCGACCTGGCCCAGCGCGCCGTCGCGTTCGGCGGCCAGCGCGTCCAGCGCGGCGCCGTCGCCTTGCGCGGCCTGCAGCATGCGGCTGGATTCGCGCAATTGCTGGCGCTCGCGCGCGATGCGGCTTTGATCCGTCACACGGCGATGGTAGGCGCGCACGGTATCGGCCAGCTCGGCGAGGTAGCGGCTGCGCGCTGGCGGCACGATCACGTTCTGGCCAGTGGAGATGCGCCCCGCCTGCGCCGGCAGCACGCCCGGCTGCAGCGTCAGGCCGCGCCCGGCCAGCGCGTCACGCAGCCCCTGGTACAGCATGGTCACGCCATCGTCATTGAAGCGCGACGCCTGCGTGCCATAGACCGGCATGTCCTCGGCCTTGCCGTGCCACTGTTCACGGTTGCGCTGCACCTGCTTGGCCACGTCGCGCCAGGCGTCCTGCGCGCCCTTGCGGTCGAACTTGTTGATGGCGACAAAGTCGGCAAAGTCCAGCATGTCGATCTTCTCGAGCTGGCTGGCCGCGCCGAATTCGGGCGTCATCACATACAGCGACTGGTCCGCGTGCGGCACGATGGCCGCATCGCCCTGGCCGATGCCCGAGGTCTCGACGATCACCAGGTCGAAGCCGGCCACCTTGCACGCGGCGATCACATCGGGCAACGCCTGCGAGATCTCCGAGCCCGCCTCGCGCGTGGCCAGCGAGCGCATGAAGATGTTCGGGTGGTTGATCGCATTCATGCGGATGCGGTCGCCCAGCAGCGCGCCGCCCGACTTGCGCCGCGACGGGTCGATGGAAATCACGGCGATGGAGAGCGCATCCTGCTGGTCCAGCCGGAAGCGGCGGATCAGCTCGTCGGTCAGCGACGACTTGCCGGCGCCGCCGGTGCCGGTGATGCCGAGCACGGGGATGCATGCGCTGGCAGCCTGTGCATGCATGGCCTGCACCAGCGCCGGGTCGGCCTTGCCGTTCTCCAGCGCTGTGATCAGCTGCGCCAGCGCGCGGCGGTCACCTGCGGCAACCGGGTCCAGGCTGGCGGGCGCATAGCGCGACAGGTCGATATCGCAGCGCTGGACCATGTCGGCGATCATGCCGGCCAGGCCCATGCGCTGGCCGTCTTCCGGGCTGTAGATGCGCGCCACGCCATAGGCCTGCAGCTCGCGGATCTCGTCCGGCACGATCACGCCGCCGCCGCCGCCAAACACCTGCACATGCTCGCCGCCCTTTTCGCGCAGCAGGTCGACCATGTACTTGAAGAACTCGACATGGCCGCCCTGGTAGCTGGAAATCGCAATGCCCTGCGCGTCTTCCTGCAGCGCCGCCGTCACCACTTCCTCGACGGAGCGGTTGTGCCCCAGGTGGACCACCTCGCAGCCGTGCGACTGCAGGATGCGGCGCATGATGTTGATCGAGGCGTCATGGCCGTCGAACAGCGACGCCGCCGTGACAAAGCGCACCTTGTTGACCGGACCGCGGCCCTGCGCGGCGGGCTTGGGCTGGGGCGCCCCGCGGCGCACATCCTGCACATCGGAAAGGTCGGTCATGGTCTCCACCGTCTCTGGTGTTGGCTGCCACCGCGGCGTGCGCCGGAAGTGCCGCTCCGTGCCGTTCTGTGCCGGCCTGGCTGCGCGCGCGGGCTGGGCCCCGCGGTTGGGGCCGGTCGATTATATGGCGTTGACGTTTACGTCAATCAATGGGGCGGAACCCCAAGGCCGGGCGGGTCCTGCCCCTATAGAGTAGGCGCCCCTGAAAGACAAAAGGCCACCATGCGGTGGCCTGTCCGGCAAAAAAGTGAGCGGTCGCTCAGGCCCAGATCCTTGGGCACTCCCCGAACGCATCCGTGCTGTGCGCCTCAGCCCGGTGCCGCATCACCCGCAGCCACGCCGCCAGCCGGCGCAGCGACCATGGCGCCGGCACCTGCGCCAGCGTGAAGCGCGCCCCCGCGCCATCGCTCGACAGCCACACCCGGTAGCCCTCCGGCAGTGCAATTTCGGCACCCGGCTCCAGCCAGATGTCGTTCGGGTTGCCTTCGACCGTCACCCACAGCTTGCCCGCCACCGCGCGGACGGTCTGGCCGTAACCGACGCGCCAGCTTACCGGGTGCCCAGGCTTGTCCAGTTCGAAAGTCCGTAGTTCGCGCATGTCCTGCTCCTCTTCAGCCCGGCGGTCGCGTCGGGCGCCGGCCCGTGGATGCCATGTCGTCACGGTCGCCGGCGCCCTCCTCCGCCATGCTTCCATTATTCGCATCTGTTACTACAATCCCATGTACAGTTGTGAACAGTTTTCGATGAACTGTTCAGTAGTTTTTCCTGACAGTTGTGCCCCCCCGCCAACCCTCCCCCGCGAGCCCGCTCATGAAACTCATCCTGGATGCTTCCACCGGCATTCCACTGACCGAGCAGATCGTCGCGGGCGTGAAGTCGTGGATCAGCAACCGCGAGGCGCGCCCCGGTGCGCGGCTGCCGTCGATCCGGCAACTGGCCGCCGAAAACGGCATCAGCCGCTTCCCTGTCATCGAGGCCTACGACCGGCTGGTGTCGCAGGGGCTGCTGGATTCGCGCCAGGGGTCGGGCTTCTATGTGGCGGACAGTCCGCTGGCGGGACGCTCGGCACGCGGCTGGTCAGACCCAAGCCTGGCCGAGGACCTGTCCGACCACATCATCGAGCAGTTCAACCACCCCAGCGGCACGCTCAAGCTGGCCGGCGGCTTCGTGCCCGAGACCTGGCGCGACGTGGAAGGGCTGACGCAGGCGATCCGCGCGATCTCGCGCAACGAGATCGACAGCGTGATCCACTACGCCACGCCGATGGGCCATCCGGAACTGCGCCGCCAGGTGCTGCTGCGCGTGCGCCAGCTCGGCATCGCCGCCGAACTGCCGCAGGTGCTGATCACCACCGGCGCCAGCCAGGCGCTGGACCTGGTGGTGCGGCACCTGCTCAAGCCCGGCGATACGGTGTTCGTGGAAGACCCCGGCTACTACAACCTGTTCGGCCTGCTGCGGCTGCACGGGGTGCAGCTGGTGGGCGTGCCGCATACGCCCGACGGCCCCGACCCGGACGCCACCGAGGCGCTGCTGCGCCAGCACAAGCCCAAGCTGTTCTTCACCAACAGCGTGCTGCAGAACCCGACCGGATCGACGCTGGCGCCGCCGGTGGCATTCCGGCTGCTGGAGCTGGCGCGCCGACATGGCTTCCGTTTTGTCGAGGACGACATCTTCTCGGACTTCCAGACCCACTTCACCGACCGGCTGGCCACGCTGGACCAGCTCGAGCACGTGATCTACATCGGCGGCTTTTCCAAGACGGTGTCGGCCTCGCTGCGGATCGGCTACCTGGTGGCCGACAAGGCGCTGATCAAGGACCTGGTCGATGTGAAGGTGCTGACCAGCGTGGCCGGCTCGCACTTTGCGGAAGCGGTGACGGCGGCGCTGCTGGAGCGCGGCGGCTACCGCAAGTTTGTGGAGCGGCTGCGCCTGCGCGTGCGCGAGGCCTCGGCCAATGCAGTGCGGCAGCTCGCCGGCAACGGCTGGGAGGTGTTCTGCCAGCCCTCGGGCGGCAACTTCCTGTGGGCGCGCCCGCCCGGCATCGCGGATTCGCGCGAGCTGGTGAAGCTGGGCGAGGAATACGGCGTGACGCTGGCGCCGGGCAACTACTTCCGCCCGGGCGGCGAGACCTCGGCATGGATCCGGATCAACGCCGCCTATGCCAACGAGCCGCGCGCGGTGGCCTTCATGAAGGCCGCGGCCGAGCGCGGCAGCTGAGGGCGGCGCTGAAGCGGTTCAGCCCCCGTGGTTATGCAGCACGGCATTGCGCCGCGCGTAGGCAAAGTAGATCACCAGCCCCACCGCCAGCCAGATCAGGAAGGCGGCCCAGGTCAGCGCCTGCAGGTGCGCCATCAGGAACAGGCAGAAGCCGATCGACAGCAGCGGCACTACCGGCACGCCCGGGCAGCGGAACGCGCGTGGCAGCTCGGGCCGGGTCTTGCGCAGCACCAGCACTGCCACCGAAATCAGCGTGAAGGCCGCCAGCGTGCCGATATTGATCAGCTCGGCCAGCACGCTCAGCGGCACCAACGCGGCAATCGCGGCAAACACGATGCCCACGGTCCAGGTGGCGAAATACGGCGTGGCATGCACCGGGTGCACCGCTGACAGCCGCTCGGGCAGCAGGCCGTCGCGCGACATCGCAAAGATCACGCGGGTCTGGCCATAGGTCATCACCAGGATCACCGTGGTCATGCCCAGGATCGCGCCCAGGTCGACAAAACCCGCCACCCAGTTCTGCCCCGCGAACTGCAGCGCCAGCGAGACCGGGTGGTCCACGCCGGCAAACTTCGCGAACGGCACGATGCCGGTCATGATCGCCGCCACCACCACATACAGCACCGTGCACACCGCCAGCGAACCAATGATGCCGATCGGCAGGTCGCGGCGCGGATTGCGCACTTCTTCCGCGGCCGAGGTCACCGCGTCGAAGCCGATAAAGGCAAAGAACACCAGCGCCGCCGCATTGAAGATGCCGGTGAGGCCAAAGGGCGCAAACGGCTGCCAGTTGGCCGGCTGCACATGCCACACGCCCACCGCGATAAACAGCAGCACCACGCCGATCTTGACCGCCACCATCAGGTTGTTGATGCGCGTGGATTCGCGCACGCCGTAAGACACCACCCAGGTGATGGCCAGCATGATCAGGCACGCCGGCAGGTTCAGCACGGTATGCAGCCCCGGCACCGAACCCGGCGCGGCAGTCAGCGCCGCCGGCAGCTTCAGCCCGAAGCCCGCCATCAGCGACTGAAAGTAGCCCGACCAGCCCACCGACACGGCGGACGTGGCCAGCCCGTATTCGAGCAGCAGGTCCCAGCCGATCATCCACGCGACGATCTCGCCCAGCGTGGCGTAGCTGTAGGTATAGATCGATCCCGACACGGGAATCGCCGAGGCAAACTCCGCGTAGCACAGCGCGGCAAACCCGCACGCCAGCGCCGCGATCACGAACGACACCGTCAGCGCCGGCCCTGCGGTCAGCGCGCCAGTGCCGGTCAGCACGAAAATGCCGGTGCCGATGATGGCGCCGATGCCCATCATCACCAGGTCGATCGGACCCAGCACCTTTTTCAGGCCGTCATCGCGCGCGACGGCCAGCATCGCGTCGATGTCCTTGGTGCGGAACAAGCTCATTCAGACTCCCTGCAAACGGTGGCCGGGCACGCGGCGGCAAGGCGCGCGCGCGGCAAAAGGGCGGTAGTTTACGCCAGTGCCCCGGCGCAAGCATCACTTGCGCCGGGGCACTGCGTCACCGCATTGCAGGAATGATAGGAAAGCCCGGGCCCGGGCGCCTGTCGTTACTTCGCCACCGGCATGGTGAACTCGGCACCCTTGGCGATCGAATCCGGCCAGCGCTGCATCACGCTCTTGTAGCGCGTGTAGAAGCGCACGCCCTCTTCGCCATAGGCATGGTGGTCGCCGAACAGCGAGCGCTTCCAGCCGCCGAACGAATGCCACGCCATCGGCACCGGGATCGGCACGTTGATGCCGACCATGCCCACCTGGATCTGCCGCGCAAACGCGCGCGCGATGCCGCCGTCGCTGGTGTAGCACGACACGCCGTTGCCGTACTCGTGCGCGTTGATCAGCGACACCGCCTCGGCAAAGTCATGCACGCGCACCACCGACAGCACCGGACCGAAGATCTCTTCCTTGTAGATCGTCATGTCAGGTTTCACATTGTCGAACAGCGTGCCGCCCACGTAGAAGCCGTTCTCATGGCCTTCGACCTTGTGGCCGCGGCCATCCGTGACCAGCGTTGCCCCCTCTTGCACGCCCTTCGCGATATAGCCTTCGACCTTGGCCTTGTGCGCACCGGTTACCAGCGGGCCCATCTCGGCATCGGACTCCATGCCGTTGCGGATCTTCAGCGTGCGGGCGCGTTCGGCCAGGCGCGGTACCAGCTTGTCGGCAATATCGCCGACCGCCACTGCGACCGAGATCGCCATGCAGCGCTCACCAGCGGAACCATACGCGGCACCGATCAGCGCATCCACGGCCTGTTCGAGATCCGCATCGGGCATCACCACCAGGTGGTTCTTGGCGCCGCCCAGTGCCTGCACGCGCTTGCCGTGCTTCGTGCCTTCCGTGTAGATGTACTCGGCAATCGGCGTCGAGCCGACGAAGGACAGCGCCTGCACGTCCGGATGCACGAGCAGCGCGTCCACCGCTTCCTTGTCGCCCTGCACGACGTTGAACACGCCGTCAGGCAGGCCCGCTTGCCGCAGCAGGTCGGCGATCAGCAGGCTCGGCGACGGATCGCGTTCCGACGGCTTCAGCACAAAGGTATTGCCGCACGCCAGCGCCACCGGGAACATCCACATCGGCACCATCACCGGGAAGTTGAACGGCGTGATGCCGGCCACCACGCCCAGCGGCTGGCGCAGGTTCCAGTTGTCGATGCCGCCGCCAATGTTGTCGGTGAAATCAGTCTTGAGCAGGTTGGGAATGCCGCAGGCAAACTCGACCACTTCGATGCCGCGCGTGACTTCGCCCTTGGCATCGGAGAACACCTTGCCGTGCTCGCGCGTGATCAGCGCGGCCAGGTCGTCATGGTGCTGGTCGAGCAGTTCCTTGAACTTGAACAGGATGCGCGCGCGGCGCAGCGGCGGGGTGTCGGCCCAGGCCGGGAAGGCGGCCTTGGCGGCGGCGACGGCGTCGGCCACGTCCTGCGTGGTGCCCATGGCCACGCGCGCGGCAACTTCGCCGGTGGCGGGGTTGAACACTTCCGCCAGGCGCTGACCGCTGGCGCGGCGCACGGCGCCGCCGATGAAATGGTGGATTTCGGCCAGTTGCCGGTTTTCTGCGATGCTCACTTGGGATTTCCTTCGGTTGCCGCGGCGCGCACGTCAGCGCGCCGCGGCCTGTGACCAGGGAGGCCGGACCCGCAGGTCCGGCAGCCATGCGATACGGCGTGCGCCGCTTACTTGATGTCCCGCAACGCCTTCTTCACGGTATCGAACATTTCGCCGATCTGCGCTTCGGAGATGATCAGCGGCGGCGAGAACGCCAGGATGTCGCCGGTGTAGCGCACCAGCACGCCCTGCTCCAGGCACTTCAGGAAGGCCTCGTAGGCGCGCGCGCCAGGCTGGCCGGGACGCGGCTCCAGCTCGATGCCGGCGACCAGCCCGTAGTTGCGGATGTCCTTCACGTGCGGCGCGCTGCGTACGCCGTGGACCGCGGCCTCGAATACCGGTGCCAGTTCGGCGGCGCGTCCGAACAGGTTTTCGCGCTGGTACAGGTCCAGCGTGGCAATGGCGGCGGCGGCGGCCAGCGGGTGGCCGGAGTAGGTGTAGCCATGCAGCAGCTCGATCGCGCCCGGCGCAGCCGAATTGACCACGGTGTCATGCACTTCGCGGCGCACGGCGACGGCACCCATCGGCACCGCGGCGTTGTTGATCGCCTTGGCCATGGTGATCAGGTCCGGCGTGACGTTGAAGCGCTCGGCCGCGGTGGCGGCGCCCAGGCGGCCGAAGGCAGTGATCACCTCGTCGAAGATCAGCAGGATGCCGTGCTTGCTGGTGATCTCGCGCAGCTTCTCCAGGTAGCCGACCGGCGGCACCAGCACGCCGGCGGAGCCGGCCAGCGGCTCGACGATCACGGCGGCGACGTTGGACGGGTCGTGCAGCGCCAGGATGCGCTCCAGCTCGTCGGCCAGGTGCGCGCCCCATTGCGGCTGGCCCTTGGAGAAGGCTGCTTCGGCAATGTTCAGCGTGGCCGGCAGGTGGTCGGTGCCCGGCATCAGGTTGGCCGAGAATGCCTTGCGGTTGGGACCGATGCCGCCCACCGCCATGCCGCCGAAGCCCACGCCGTGGTAGCCGCGCTCGCGGCCGATAAAGCGCGTGCGCTGGCCTTCGCCGCGCGCGCGATGATAGGCCAGCGCGATCTTCAGCGCGGTGTCGACCGACTCCGAGCCCGAGTTGGTGAAGAAGATGCGGTCCAGCCCCTGCGGCATGATCGCGGCGACCTTGGTGGCGGCCTCGAACGACAGCGGGTGGCCCATCTGGAACGGCGGCGCATAGTCCAGCGTGGCGGCCTGGCGCGCCACCGCATCGGCGATTTCCTTGCGGCAGTGGCCGGCGGCCACGCACCACAGGCCGGCGCAACCGTCCAGGATCTGGCGCCCGTCGTGGGTGGTGTAGTACATGCCGCTGGCCGACGCCAGCAGGCGCGGCGCCGCCTTGTACTGGCGGTTGGCGGTAAAGGGCATCCACAGGGCATCGAGATCGGGAATCACGGTCTTGGCGGCGTCCATACGTCCTCCTAGGGGCAAACGGGTCGATCGGGTCGATCGGGTCGGATTGGCGGGTGGCGCGCTGTCGGTCAGCGCGGTAGCAATGACGGCCACTCTACCGGCGGCTTCTTGCCGACAAAATATACAGTCAGGACAACCCCGCCTTACCGTACAGTTTGATCACACCAAACCGTACAGGCAAGCATCGTTGCGGCGCCCGCTTCATGCACGCTGCCACGACTGGCATCGGCTCGCGGTGCGCCACGCCACGCTGCACTGCGGCAAATTTCACGTAATGGAAAGCCACTGCGCGCGGGCCCACCGGCAGCCGCTAAACTGTACAGGTTCACGCCTGCCAGAGTGCCTGATGCTGACCCTGAACCTGACCCGCAGCCGCCGCGACGGCGAGACCCTGACCGAGCAGATCGTCGCCGGCATCGCCGCGCTGGTGGAGCAGCGCGCGCTGCGCGCCGGCACCGCGCTGCCCTCGGTGCGCCGCTTTGCGCAGCACCACCACGTCAGCACTTTCACCGTGGCCGAGGCCTACGGCCGGCTGACCGCGCTGGGCTACCTGGCGGCGCGCCCGGGCTCGGGCTATACCGTGGCCCACCGCCATGCCCCGTCCGGACACGCGCGCGCGCCGCAATGGGAAGCGCCGGGGCTGAATGCGGCATGGCTGCTGTCGGACGTGTTTGCCGACCATTCGGTGCCGATCAAGGCAGGCGCGGGCTGGCTGCCCGGCGACTGGCTCAACGAGGAGGGGCTGCACCAGGCCATGCGCGCCTCGGCGCGCGTGCCGGCGGCGCAGCTGTCGGGCTACGGCCATCCCTACGGCTTTGCGCCGCTGCGCGAGCATATCGCCGCGGGCCTGGGCCAGTACGGCATTCCGCTGCAGGCACAGCAGGTGGTGCTGACCCAGGGCGCGACGCAGGCGCTGGACCTGGTGGTGCGCACCCTGCTGCGCGCCGGCGATACGGTGCTGGTGGAATCGCCCTGCTACTGCAACCTCCTGCAGATCCTGCGGCTGGCGGGGCTGCGCGTGGTGGGCGTGCCGCGCTCCGCTGCGGGGCTGGACACCGATGCCCTGGACGATGCGATCCGCGCCCACGCCCCGCGCGCGCTGTTCATCAACACCGTGCTGCAGAACCCGACCGGCGCCAGCCTGAGCAGCATGAACGCCTTCCGCGTGCTGCAGCTGGCCGAGCAACACCGGCTGCTGGTGGTCGAGGACGATATCTACCGCGAACTGGCGCCGGCCGGCTCGCCGATGCTGGCGGCCATGGACGGCCTGTCGCAGGTGGTCTATATCAACGGTTTTTCCAAGACCATCACGCCCTCGCTGCGGGTCGGCTACCTGGCGGCCAGCCCGGACCTGGCCAAGGCCTTCGCGCGCACCAAGATGGCGGTCGGCCTCACTTCATCGGAGGTGACGGAGCGGCTGGTCTATTCCGTGCTGACCAGCGGCCACTACGGCCGCCACGTGGCGGCGCTAGCCGAGCGGCTGCGCGCGCAGCAGGATCGCGTGACGGAGCGGATGGAAGCCCACGGGCTGGAGGTGCTGCTGCGCCCGGAGGGCGGGATGTTCGCGTGGGCGCGCCTGAACGAGACCGTGCAGGCGCAATGGCTGGCCGGCCGCCGCGGCGAACCGCTGCACGGCAACCGCCTGGCCACGCTGGCACTGGAACATGGCATCTGGCTGGCGCCGGGCTCGTATTTCGAGCCGGACGAAACCGACTCGCCGTGGATCCGCTTCAACGTGGCCACCGGCGATGCGCCGCAACTGTGGCAGTTCTTCGACAGCCTGGCGCAGGCGCAGCGCGCGGCCTGACGGGGATGGATTCGGGCCCTGGGCCGGCTGGCCGGGGGTCAGCTCCAGAGGCGCTCGACGAGCCAGCCCGCGGTGGCGCAAACGCCTAACCAGGCGGCAAGACAGGTAGCGATAAAGCGATAACTCATCTCAGAATCAGCAACAAATATGTGATGGGCATGTGAATTATTTGCGGAATCATACATCCATTCATGAATGTATGTAAGAGCAAAGTGGAGTCTGCGTGCGGCATACGGGGATTTTCGCAATGCCGGCAGCACTTTTCGGACCGCCCGGGGACGGCGGACACATCGGCCTTGCGCCCCTGCCGCCATCAGGGACGCCACAGGCAGGCGGCCGGTCCTCTGCTACCCTTGGCGCATCCCCGGCCTGATGCCAGGCCAGCCGCACGACCTCAAGCGCACCACAGGACCCACGATGCATACCCACAACCTGTCCGCCTGGACCCACAGCCACGCCTTCGACGCCGGCAACCGTGCCGCCGAGCGCGGCACGCGCCTGGTCATGGTGATCACCGCCATCACCATGGTGGTGGAGATCGCCGCCGGGCTTTGGTTCAATTCGATGGCGCTGCTGGCCGATGGCTGGCACATGAGCTCGCACGCCCTGGCCATTGGCCTGTCCGCCTTTGCCTATGGCGCCGCGCGGCGCTATGCCGGCGACGGGCGCTTTGCCTTCGGCGCCTGGAAGATCGAAGTGCTGGCCGGCTTTGCCAGCGCGGTGTTCCTGCTTGGCATCGCCGCGCTGATGGCGGCGGGCTCGGTCGAGCGGCTGTTCACGCCGCAAGCCATCCACTATCGCGAAGCCATGGCAGTGACGGTGCTCGGCCTGCTGGTCAACCTGGGCTGCGCGCTGATCCTGGGCGGCCATGCGCATGGACACGACCACGGGCATGAGCATGGCCACCACCATCATGGCCACGATCATGGAGACCACCACGACATCAACCTGCGCGCCGCCTATGTGCACGTGCTGGCCGATGCCGCGACCTCAGTGCTGGCGATCGTCGCGCTGGCCGGCGGCTGGTGGCTGGGCTGGGCGTGGCTGGATCCGGTGATGGGCCTGGTGGGTGCGGTGCTGGTCGGCAGATGGGCCATCGGCTTGCTGCGCCAGAGCGGCACGGTGCTGCTGGACCGCGAGATGGATCACCCGGTGGTGGAGGAAGTGCGCGAGGTGCTGGCAGGCCTGGACCACGGCGACGAAAGCACCCGCGTGTCAGACCTGCATGTGTGGCGCGTGGGCCGGCAGCAGTTTGCCTGCATCGTCTGCCTGGTCACGCACGACACCGCGCTGACGCCGCAGCGCGTGCGCCAGGCGCTGTCCGTGCATGAGGAACTGGTGCACGTGACGGTGGAGATCAGCCGCTGCGAGGGCGCGCACTGAGACGGTCACCGCGGCGCGCACCGAGGCGCGCCACCGGATTCGCCGGGTTCAGCTCAGCTCGCACCACATGCATAGCGGCGGCGTGTCGGCGCGGCGGTGGAATTCGCTCGATGCCATGACTTCTGGCGGCAGCTTCGAGGCCGGCACCAGCGTAAAGCCGTAGCGCGCGAAATAGCTCGGGCAGCTCGACGCCAGCAGCACCGCGCGCCGCACGCCATTGGCGCGTGCGCGCATCAGCGCGGCGCGCACCACGTGCGTGGCCACGCCCTGGTCACGGTGCTCGGGCAGCACCGCGACGGAACGGATCACCACGGTCTCGCCACAGCGCTCGCCGGCGGCGCAGCCAATGATCTGCGTCCCGAGCACGGCCACGTGGAAATGGTCCAGCAGGCGCGGCACGTCGTCCACCGGCAGCCCGCAGCGTTCCAGCACGTCTGCCACGGCTGGCGCGTCCGGGGGCACCGCCGCCCGGATCCGCAGGTCTTTGATCATCTGGAGCCTCTCTTTTTCACATTACCTCGCGACGGGAACACCATGGAAGCCCGGACATGGCTGCGCCGCCATCCGGCGGCACGGGTTGCACGCAGGCCGGCAGGCCTGTCGGGCAACACTACCCGATTCGGGGTCGTTGATCCATTGGGGAAGTAACGGTGAATGTGTGTCCGGAATGGCCTGCGGCATGCCGCTCAGGGCGCGCGCGGCACAGGCCGGTCGCCGGTATGGCGAAGGCCCGCTGGCAGGCGCATGAATATCAGGGAAGTTGCGCGGACGCGCCGGCATGCCCGGCTCCATGAGCCGGGCAAGGAAGACTGGAGGCGGGGATCCGGAATCGAACCGTCGTACACGGCTTTGCAGGCCGTTGCATAACCACTCTGCCACCCCGCCGCTGACGCCGCGCCTGAGCGACGCTACGTGCTGCGGGCCGCAGTGTAGCGGGAAATTGAAATCCTTGCAGGAGACCGCGCCGGGACCGGGCCGCGCTAGCCGACGCCACCCATGGCGGACTGGATGTAATTCTGCAGCCCGACCTTGCCCACCAGTTCCAGCTGTGCTTCCAGCCAGTCGATATGGGCTTCGGTATCCGCGAGGATATCGACCACAATTTCGCGCGAGACATAATCGCCAACCGACTCGAAATACTTGATCGCGTCCTTGCAGCTGGCCTGCGACACCTGCTCAAGCTTCAGGTCGCAGCCGAGCATTTCCTCGGTGTTCTCGCCCACGAGCAGCTTGTCCAGGTCTTGCAGGTTGGGCAAGCCATCGAGCAGCAGGATGCGCTCGACCAGCTTGTCGGCGTGCTTCATTTCCTCGATCGATTCGTCGTACTCATGCTTGCCCAGGGCGCTGAGCCCCCAGTGCCGGTACATGCGGGCATGCAGGAAATACTGGTTGATCGCGGTCAGTTCATGCCTGAGCTGGCCATTGAGCAACTGGATCACCTTCTTGTCGCTTTTCATGACTACCCCCAACGACCCTCGAAACGATTGAACTCACCCTCGTTCTCGCAATCACGAAAACGCGCAGTGATTCTCCCGCCGCGATTGTCATCGTAGCCCTGCAAGCGCAGACATCAAGCAAATTCGGCCTCGCCGCCGCATTCTTGCGGGGTTTTCACGCACCATTGAGGATGCGAATACCAATGGTTTCCATTCGGCTTTCAGAAGCGCTTCGTGCGGCATGATGGAAATATCCAAGCGGGCGCACGCGGCAATTGCCGCGCCGTCGCAGACCCGATGCGCCGCGTTCAGCCAGCGGCTACCGCAGGCTGCCCCGCGTCCGCATGCGATGGCAGGTGTTCGGCCAGCCGCCGGCGCGAACGCTCGGGGTTGACCACGTAGAGCCCGGCCAGCGCCGCCACCAGCATGATCGCGCCGCAAAGGGCCAGGCCCAGTTCGAAACCGCGTGCGCCCGGCACGTTCTGCACCAGCACACCCGTCACCAGCGGCGCCAGCACGCCGGCCAGCGACGACACCGAGGCATCGATGGCCAGGACCGCGCCGCGCTGTCCGGCGGGCACTACCTCGGCCAGGATCGCCGGCCCAAGCGAATAGATCGCCGGCGCGCAGACGCAGGCCAGCACCAGCAGGCCCACCCGCGTGGCCGGCGTGGCCCCCGGCCACAGCAGCAACAGGAAGAAGCCGCCTGCCAGCAGCAGCATGCCGGCAGACATCCGCCCGCGCGCCGCGCGCGACGACACGCCGCGCGCCAGCAGGCGCTCGGAGAACCACGCGATGGCCAGCGTCAGCGGCAGGTTGGTGCCGATGATCAGCGCGAACAACTTGCCGCTGACGGCGTGATCGAAGCCCAGCCCGCTCTGCAGGTAGGCCGGGATCCAGGTCAGGCACAGCGCCAGGCCCCAGTACGCTGCCAGCCGCAGCGCGAAGCAGCCAAGCACCGTGGGATCGCTCAGCAGTACACGGTACGGCAGGCGCTGCGGCGCGCTGCCGGCCGGGACGCCATGCGCGGCAGGACGTTCGTCGAGTGTCCCTTCGCGCCCGAGCGCCAGCCATACCAACGCCCACACCACGCCCAGCACCGCCAGCAGGTAGAAGTTGCTGCGCCAGCCCCAGTGCGCGGCGACTGCCGGGATCAGCAGGCCCGCCAGCACGATGCCAATGCCGGCACCTTGCGTCAGCACCGCAACGGGCAGGTTGCGCCGGCTGTTCGGAAACCATTTGTAGCAGGCGTGGATCGCCACCGGCGCGGCCGGCCCTTCCATGAAGCCAAGCAGGATGCGCGAGACGATCAGCACCGCCAGGCTGGACGACAGCGCCAGCGGGATCTGGCACAGCGACCATGCCAGCGCCATCAGGACCAGCAGGCGCGAGGTGGGTGTGCGGTTGGCCAGAAAGCCGCCCAGCACGCCGGAGACGGCGAACAGCCAGAAGAAGCTGCTGCCGACCAGGCCGAACTGCGCCGGCGTCAGGCCCAGCTCATCCATCATCGGCGCGGCCAGCAGGCCCACCACCATCTTGTCCATGGCGTTGACCACCAGGAAGAAGAACAACAGTACTGCGGTCAGCCACGCGCGGCGCGGCTGGTAGGACGTGGTCATGCGCGGTCTCCCGAAGGGCGCTCATCGGTATCCGGGCGGCACCCGATAGGCACGGCGCCGGCCAATTCGTAATATGGATTATGTTTTCGAGCCAGTATGTTGGCGTGATACCGTTCACGACATCCGTAGAAACACCGACAAGACGGGGCGGGCACCCGCCACGCCCCGCCGGGAGAATGGGTCATCATGGAAGACAAGCTGACCGGGCTGGAAGGCCACGCGGGCTATGCCGCGCCGCGCTATTCACGTGGCCTGCGCACCACCGTGGCGCTGTTGGAAGCCGGCCGCCGGCTGCTGCGCGAGCGCACGCTGGAACAGGTCTCGATCCAGGAGATCTGCGCGCACGCCGGCGTCACGACGGGCGCGTTCTACAGCCGCTTCGAGGGCAAGGAGAGCTATTTCAAGGCCCTGCAGGCCCTGGCGCTGGCGATGCTGCGCAAGGCCATGGCGGAGCGACTCGCGCAACTCGACGCACGCCGGCCGCCGCTGGCAGACGCCGTCCACACGCTGGCGCGCGACAGCCGCATCTGGACTTATCGCAATGCAGGGGTGCTGCGCGCGTCGCTGGTGGCCCGCGCCACCACTGGCGAGGACCCGATCCGGCAGCTCAACCGCCAGTACATGGACGACCTGGCCGTGCGCCTGGCGCGGCTGCACCCGGCGGGCGCCTCGCCGGACCTGGAACTGCGCATCCGCTTTGCGCACCAGGCGCTGGCCGGGACGCTGCTGTATGCGCTGATCAACCGCGAGAGCACCTTCGCGCTGTCGGACCGGCGGCTGGACAGCGAGATGGCGCGGGCGTTCCTGTCGTACGTGTCATGATGGCCGGCCCTCGCCACGTAACACGGCGCACAAGGGCCCGAGCCGCGGCTACTTTGGCCATTTGCCCTTGCACAGGTTGGCAATCAACGGACAAATGACCTCGCCATTGTCGCGGCATTGCCCGACAAGACTTCTCAACTCGGTCCGCAGCATCCGCAGATCGCGCAGCCGTTCCTCGACGACTTGCAGCTTTTGTTCGGCCAGCGCGCGCGCAGCTCCGCATTGGCTGCCGTCGTTCAGTTGCAGCAGGGTACGAACCTCGTCCAGGGTGAACCCAAGTGCCTGGGCCCGGCGAATGAAATGAAGCCGCTGCAAGCTGTCCTCGGCATACTGACGAATGGCGCCGCGCACGCGTTCGGGTATCGGCAGCAATCCGCATCGCTGGTAATAGCGAACCGTTTCCACGCCAACCTTGGCCGCCCTGGCCAGCTGCCCGATTGTCAGGGTCGCCCCCATCACTTGACTCCGTACTCAGGTACGGACCTAGACTACGTGTAAATGGCTCGAAAAGGAAGTTTGATGGCAGGCCGATGGCGACTGTCAGGCAGGGGAAACTATGCGCACCTTCGAGCTGAAATCCACCATCACCTGTCCCAGTTGCGGCCACCGCAAGACTGAGACGATGCCGATCGATGCCTGCCAGTGGTTCTACGAATGCGAAGGCTGCGGAACGGTGCTTCGGCCCAGGGCGGGCGACTGCTGTGTGTTCTGCTCGTATGGCACCAACAAGTGCCCGCCTA
The DNA here is from genome assembly GCF_055385985.1 of Cupriavidus sp. LA-1. Taxonomy (NCBI): domain Bacteria; kingdom Pseudomonadati; phylum Pseudomonadota; class Betaproteobacteria; order Burkholderiales; family Burkholderiaceae; genus Cupriavidus; species Cupriavidus sp. LA-1. The sequence goes on from NZ_AP031387.1 coordinate 3,578,896, forward strand.
TGCAGCAACGGCAGGGTTCATGCTGCTCGCCGGCCAGCGCGCCCACCGCTGACTGACTCGCCACAACTCCACTGCGCCATCATGCTATGCCCCGCGTGCGACAAGGCTGATCTGATTGCCGTAACGCTGGAGTTGGAAACTCCCGAGCCAAACAAGACCATTGTGCTGAAGGCGATGCAGTGCCCCGCATGCGGCGAAGGCATCATCGAAGACCGCGAACTCCGCCATGCGGTCGGCGAGCCCCGACGTCATGAACCGGCTTGTGAAAGCTCGCCAGACGTGACAAATGCGGAGAGGCCAGGCTGGCATTCCAGCTAACCTGCACTCTCCGCAAAGCTCCTGCGCTCAGGCTACATTGCCACGGCCTTCGCCCTGGCAACGGCCCCTCGGTTCGCCCGATGGGAGCAGCTTACTGGTTCTTCGTCTTGTCCATGCTGGTCGCGGCCTTCGCGACGCCGGGCTTCGTCATACCGGCCTTGGTATGGGCGGCCTTCGCCTTGTGGTGGGTGCCCTTGGCGGCTGACTTGCCGGCATCGGCCTTTGCGTCAGCCTTCTCCTTGGTGGCGCTGACCTGGGCCTTTACTTCATTGCCCTGCGTGCCGGCACTCTTCTGCGGCTGCATCGCGGAAGCTGGCACAGCAGTCTGGGCGAAAACGGTGCCGACGAGGGCGGCGGAGGCGAGTGCAGCGAACAGCTTCTTCATGACGTGGACTCCTGGGATAAATCAAGCAGCTCGGCAATGCGCCTTGCTTACCGGAAAAAACGGTACGGTCGGCATCCGAGTTGACCCACAAGTCGTGACAATCCGTAAGTTCTGCAACCAGCAAACATGCGTCACGAGGCCGTCCGGCTCCACGGGCAGTCTGCTGCATGAAAGCCTCAACCGCTGTCGTCTGACAGAAGCTGAGGCTTCCTTTGCCTGATCGCCCAGGGCGATCGAGCGCGCGTAAGGCTTACTATTGTTTCGGGGCTTCCTTGCTCATTGCATCCTTGCCCATCGCATCCTTCCCCATCGCATCCTTGCTCATGCCTTCCTTCTTTTCGTGGGGCTTCTTGGCGTGACTCTTGCTTATTTTGTCTTTCTTCATGTCCATGTCGTCCTTCCCCATGGAGTCCTTCGCCATGCTGCCGCTGGCGCCCATGGCGCCCTTGCCCATGTCGTCCTTCTTCATTGCATCCTGTGCCCATGCATGGCTGGCCAGCAACACTGCGGAGGAAAGCAGCAAAACCAGGCGTTTGTTCATGTTGTGCTCCTTGATTGGATTGATTGATAGGGAGAAACCGGCAGACTTGCCGCCCAGGTTTCGGGGGGTCAGGATCCCCCAAACCAGTTGTATCCCTGGTCCTCCCAATAACCGCCGGGATACTTGTTGGTGACGTAGATCGCGACAATGTGCTTCGGGTTCTTGTACCCGAGCTTGGTGGGCATGCGCAGCTTCATCGGAAACCCATACTTGGGCGGCAGGCGTTCGCCGTCGTAGGTGAAGGTAAGCAAGGTCTGCGGATGCAGCGCCGTGGGCATGTCGATGCTGGTGTAGTAGTCATCGGCGCAGACAAAGCCCACGTACTTGGCCGTGGTATCGGCACCGACGCGCTTGAGAAAATCAGAGAAGCGCGTACCGCCCCACTTGCCGATGGCACTCCACCCCTCCACACAAATATGGCGAGTCACCTGCGACGTCTGCGGCAACGCGTAGAGTTCTTCCAGGGTCCATGACGCCTTGCGCGAGACCAGTCCACCGACTTCCAGTCGATACTCGCTGGCATCTACCTCCGGCACGTCAGCAAGGCCGTAGTAGGCATTGAACGGAAACGGCCGTGTCAGCCGTGACTCGGGATAGGTCGGCGCCAGCCGGTCAGGATCGAACAGCCATCCCTGCACCCGGTCATTGAAGCGCGAGACTGCCATCAGGAAAGACTCAACCGACGGTTCGTCGGTCATGCTGCAGCCGGTCAACAGCAGCAAGCCGCCAAGCGTCATGGCACGCTTTCCGAACAGCCGGCGAGAAGGCATGCTCAACTCGCGCGTTGCATCGTGCAATATCAGCTTGCGGTCAAGCTTGACGATTCGCTCAGCTTTGCTCATGACCATTCTCCGCATCGAGAACTAGCGTCCGCGCAGCATGATGATGAGTGTGCGAGGTACCAGCAACACCATCACCACATGGATGACAAGGAATAGCGCAATCGCGCTCATGCCGATGAAGTGAACCCAGCGCGCGGCGTCGTAACCTCCCATCAGCACACGTAGCGTGGGAAACTGAACCGACTTCCAGATTGCCAGGCCAGACAGCACCGTCAGCACAATCACCACCACCACGCCCGCGTAGAACAGCTTCTGGGCAGCGTTGTATTCCGCCAGATTGGGGTGCGCGAGCTTGCCTCGCATGGCTGCAGCCACGTCACCCAATGCCGCCGGGACGGAAAGCGGGAAGAAGCGCCGCCGGAAACGGCCCGTGGCGAGATTCATCACCAGATAGAACAGGCCATTGGCGACAAGCAGCCACATCGCCGCGAAATGCCACTGCAGCCCTCCCCCAAGCCAGCCGCCCAGGGTGATCGCATTGGGAAAGTGGAAGCCGAACAGCGGCGATGCGTTGTAGATGCGCCAGCCGCTGAACATCATGACGAGTACGGCAACGACATTCAGCCAGTGCGTGATGCGAACCCATGCAGGCTGGATGGGCTGGCCTTGTGGCGCCAGCTTCCGGGGCGGCACCTGGTGGGCATTTTTCACTTGCTTTCTCCGACGCCAGGCGGCCAGTCGGTGACCGCCTTCTTCACCACGTTCGTCGTCCCAGGCGCCCAAACCTGACAAGGTCAATGCATTCTTGCCCTGGCACCCTTGTTCCGCCGCTGACGAGTGCCGTATGCAACACCTTTCAGCTCAGAAAATCCACACCGGTTCGGATATATAAAAAAAGAGCGACTCGCGCATTCACGATAGGAGCAAATCCCGTAGGAGGCAAAGCAGGCCTTCGCTTACCGGCTGTCTTCGGCGGCCATGGTCGGCGGAATCTGCTTGCGCAATTTCGGAGCGCCTCGCATGACCGGCGATGAATCTGCTGGCATGCTCCCGTCACGCCAGCGATACACCAAGAATCATTCCAACGCCAAAGGTGACGGCGGCCGCAACACAGCAAATGACAATTTGACGGATGGCCGAATAGAGGGCGGAGTGCCCATTGAAAAGAGAAGTCAGTACACCGATGCCAGCCAGGGCCAGGACGGCAAATGCAATGCTGGCTGAGACCGCCGTGAATCCAGAGAGGAACAGGAAGGGTAGCAACGGGACGACGGCACCGAAAGCGAACAGCGCGCACGATATCGCCGCCGCCGACCACGGACTCCCGCCCAACTCGTTCGGGTCAATGCCGAGTTCCTCACGAGCCAGCGTGTCGAGCGCCCGTCCCTTGTCCTGCATGACGCGTTCAGCAACGCGAATCGCATCAGACTTGTCCAGGCCCTTTGCCTGGTAGATGAGCGCCAGCTCGTGCTGCTCGGCCAATGGTGTGTGCTCGAGTTCCTCGGCCTCTTTGGCAATCTGGGATTGCGCCAGCTCCCGGGCGTTGGCGACCGATAGCCATTCACCCAGGGCCATGGAGAACGCACCCGCAATCAGGCCAGCAGTACCGGCCAGGATAACGGCCTTTGCTGGCGCCCCCGAGCCTGCAATGCCCATCAGCAGGCAGAAATTGGAGACCAATCCGTCGTTGGCGCCGAGCACGGCAGCGCGCAGGTCGTTGCCAGACCCCCTGCGGTGCCATGCCTCCGCACCGGCAATGTCAGAACCCGCGAGCCCCGGCGATGCGCTGTTTTGCGCCACCGCGCGCAGCACCTCCACGTGCCCCAGCTCCTCGCTGGCCAGCGCTCGCGCATCGGATTGGCGAGCATATTTGTCCCGGTCCATGAACTCGTTGGCGGAAATCGCCGGCAGTACAAAGCGAGGACCGAAACGGCGCACCAGCCAGCCGAGCACTCGCGTCTTTGTGCCTGGCTGAAATGCCGACGGTTCCACGCCCTGCTCGCGCAAGCGCTTGCGCCATACCTCGGCGTGCTCCAGTTCGGAAGCCGAGAGCTGCAGAAAGACGTCCTGCCGGTTGCGGTCCTGCTCAACGCTTGCCAGCACGCGATAAAGCTCGGCGCCGTCGAGCTCGTCCTGGAGGTTAGCGCGGTAGCGGTGAATGGCGGCCTGCTTTTTGGTCACGAAGTACCCCAGCTAAAGAGATGGTCCGCTGAGCGGCAGCAGCAGACTGTTCAAATGGAACGAGGTTTGGCGGTCAGGAGAACGGCACTTCAAATATCCATTTCAGCGTCCAGCGGTCGGTCGCCCGCGTGAGCCCCCGGCCAATACCGAAATTGAACACGAAGGGGCCACGGTTGACATCGAACGCGAGGTATAGCGTTTGCTGCTGTTCCGACCAGGGCGCCAGATGATCGATGCGACCCAGGTCGGTGTAGTACTCGGCGCCGGCACGTATGCCTGCAAGGACCGTGCGGCCGACCTTGAAATTGGGCGCGGCGCCTGGCACCCCGCTCTTGCCGGGGCCGGCGAGGTCCCATCCCAGCACGGGATTGACAGCGAAAAGCCAGCGTTCATCCTGGTAGCCGAAAATCGGCCGGAGCTCCAGATGCCTGGTGGAAGTCTCGAAGCGTTGCGCGACGCGCGACAGTTCAACGTTCAGACCCGCAAAGTAACCAACGCCATCGACTGTACGGAGCGGCAACCATTTGACTCGGAACTTGGGGCCGGTTACGTAGTAGCTGTTGTCCCGAGACAGTACGGTCGGGATATACAGGCCAAGCTCCACTGACGGCGTCAGCCCGTAGGAAAACTCGGCTGTGGCCCGCCAGGCGTGCGGCGTGGTGACCTCGCCTGGATAGTCCGGCTGCGAATGCCCGCTTGGGGTGGTGTTCAGATGCAGCTCCAGGCCGAATTCGCCCGGTGCATTGATGTCGCCAGCGTAGACCTGGATTTCATCGGGAAGCGCCGCCCAGGCAGGCAGAGTCGACAGGCACAGCAACACAGGCCACATGCACAGGCTATGACGGATGTGGAACAGGGCTTTCATCGTGGGTGCCTTGGAAGGGCGGCAGCCCGAATAATAGCCCCAAAAAATCAATTTCGCATTTTCATTAGTTTTTGCCAATGATGGGAGGAATCAGAGTGGTTCGCGTTTTCGGCGGAGCCTCGCGTTCCCAACCATCGCGCCTGCGTGGCCGCCGGCCGTGACCGGGGGCCGGTGAAATTCATCGGCATGCGCTTTCACAGGGAATTTTGAGGAGCCATAGACGTCAAAAGTTGAGTGCGGGTTCGCGCTCACGCAGGCAACCCGGGCTTGGCATTGGTGCCGAAAAAGGAAATCAAGTGGACAGTTGTTCTAGTCGACCTTTGCATCGTTTCTAGGCAAGCCATCAGTCGTTCCCCGACCGCTGTCTTGCCTGACAGGTAAGGCAGCGGTGTCATCAGGCCATTCGGCCAGCTCCGCTCCTTTGTTGTATTCCGCCAGAACCGCCTGGCGCTGTGCTGCCCTGCGAACCGCGCTGCAGGGCGGCGAGGAGTCGGACATGCGCAGAATTCTCACCCCGTTCCGCCGGATGACCTCCCTCACCGCACGGATGACGTCCCCGTTCCTGCGCCAGATTGAACCAGGCACCTCCAGCATGGCGCCCACCAGAGGTCCGGATTCGCGCCATTCAGGCGCACATGCGCCGCAGACCAATCGGGAGTTCGCCGACGCCGCCATCCGGACGTGCCGGACCCTCTGGTAACTGTCCTTGCGAGCCCGGTGCCGGCATCGCCCACAAGCACTTGATAAGTCTTGAGGAGAAAAAAAATGGTCAATTTCACAACAGAGATGACCGCCCCGCCACAGCAGGGAGTGCTCGATGAGGCTCACGCCGGGGACATTCGCGGTGCGCTCGGGACGATTGGCCAGCACGACACCGGCCCGCGCAAGGGATGGCGCGACAGATTCAGTACTCTGCTCGCCATTTTGGGCCCCGGGCTCATCGTCATGGTGGGGGACAACGACGCAGGGGCCTTCGGCACCTACACACAGGCGGGGCAAAACTACGGCACGACACTGCTGTGGACGCTGGTGCTGTTGATACCCGTGCTCTACGTCAATCAGGAGATGGTGGTGCGGCTGGGCGCCGTGGCGCGGGTGGGTCACGCTCGGCTCATCTTTGAGCGCTTCGGCAAGCTGTGGGGCAGCTTCAGCGTCATTGACCTGTTTCTCGTCAATGCGCTGACGCTGGTAACCGAGTTCATCGGCATCAGCCTTGCGCTGGAGTATCTGGGCATCCCCCGGCAATGGGGCGTGTGCGCTTCGGCGCTGCTGGTGATGCTGGCCGCTTCGACCGGAGATCTCCGGCGCTTTGAGCGGTTCGCCATGGGACTCGTCGCGGGGAGCCTCACACTGATTCCTGTCTTCCTGCTTGTGCATCCGCCCCTGGGCCAGGTCGCCCGGGATTTCTTCGTCCCCGCAATGCCCGCGCAAGCGCCGCTGAGCGAGGTCATGCTGCTCATCATCGCCATCGTCGGCACCACTGTGGCGCCATGGCAACTATTCTTTCAGCAGAGCTACGTCATCGACAAGCGGATTACGACACGCTTCATTCGCTATGAGAAGGCCGACCTCTGGCTGGGCATTGCCCTCGTCATCGCCGGCGCGGCGGCCATGATTGCTTTCAGTGCCGAGGCGTTTCATGGTACGACGGCGTTCGGCAACTACACCGATGCGCTTGGCACGGCGGTCGGGCTTGAGAAGCATTCGGGCCGGCTGACCGGTGTTCTTTTCGCCATCGCATTGCTGGACGCGAGCATCATCGGCGCCTGCGCCGTCTCGCTGTCTACGGCGTACGCGCTGGGGGATGTCTTTGCCGTGCGCCATTCCCTGCACCGCAAGCCAACGGAAGCCAAAGGCTTCTACGCGGTTTACTTCGGGCTGACCATGCTGGCAGCCGGGCTGGTACTGACGCCAGGCGTGCCGTTAGGCCTGCTCACCAATGCGGTCCAGTCGCTGGCCGGCATACTCCTGCCCAGCGCCACGGTCTTCCTGCTGTTGCTCTGTAATGACAAGGCTGTGCTCGGACCGTGGGTAAATGGACGCTGGACGAACTTGTTCACGGGAATGGTGGTGGCGGGCCTGGTCATGCTCTCCATCATCCTGACGACATCGGTGCTATTCCCGCAGATTGGCGAGCGAGAGATTCTTGGCATCCTGCTCGGCGCAACGGGCCTCGCGCTGATCGCCTCGCTCTTCGTGAAGCGCTATGAGAGGCGCCGCCATAACACACCGCTGCCGTCCACGCTGCCATCGGTGGACGACAAGGCAGGTTGGACCATGCCCCCGCTCGCTGAACTGCCAGCGCTGAAGCTCACCCTGCTGAATCGCGTATGGATGATGGTCTTGCGGGGCTATCTGCTGGTCGCGGCTGGATTGGTACTCGTGCGCATTGTCACGCTGGTAACAGCGTAGTGCCACTGGTGAGAGAACGTCGGCGAAGGCGCATCATGGCTATGCGCGCTTCGCGATATGGGGGGGAAACATCGCGGAGCATCGATTAGCCGACGTGACAGCGCCCCGAACCACCCCGCCGTACCCACTGAACCACTATTCGGCCTCCTGAGGTACCTGTTCGACCGAGTGCTGAATGGCATTGGAGACTGCATACCCGGCAGCGTCAAAGCTGCCTTCCGCGGTTTGCATCGTTTGCTCGGCAGCCTGCCGAAGGAGTGACGGGATCACTCTGCTTCGCCGCCCGGCGTCGCATGGCGACGCTTTCGCATGACCACGCGAGGCGCAGCCTCTTTGTTGGGGGCCTCATCTCGCGCGGGACGCATTCTGGCCCCCGGTTGCCGCACCGGCCCTTGAAGCTGGATAGTCGATATCGCGCTCTTGTAAATGGCCTGCATGCCACCGGACGCGCTCAGTACCACCATGAACCGGTCGAACGACGCAATGGACCCGACCAGCCTGACGCCGTTGAGCAGGTAGACCTCAACCGGCCTGCGCTCCTTGCGCGCGGTGTTCAGGAAGTCGCTTTGCGGAGAGGGTTGCTCAGGCTGCATGAATGATTCGCCAGACACAGGCGCTGTTGCCCCACCTCGATTTTATTGCGCCACTGCCCTGCGGGCCAAACAGGACGACGTGCAAAGCCGGGCATTGAAGGCAGCAGGGGTCCGCGGATTGGCCAGGCTGCTACCCTGCGTCTCCTTGTGCATCAAAATTCGCACCAATAAATTGTTGCGACGCTGTAAGCCCTTGATCAAAAGGGGCTTTCACAAACGTCGCAACAACTTCGCCAGGTGCGTGGCAACAAGCAACTAAAGTTGCCGGCAAATCTGACAATTGCAGGCGTGCCTTACTCCACCGTCACCGACTTCGCCAGATTGCGCGGCTTGTCCACGTCGGTGCCGCGCGCACAGGCCGTGTGGTAGGCCAGCAGCTGCAGCGGCACCACGTGCAGGATCGGCGACAGGTCGCCGTAGTGCTCGGGCAGGCGGATCACCTGGATGCCGTCGGACGACTGGATATGCGTGTCGCTGTCGGCAAACACGTACAGGCGCCCACCGCGGGCGCGCACTTCCTGGATGTTGGACTTGAGCTTTTCCAGCAGCGCGTCGTTGGGCGCGACGGTGACCACCGGCATGGCTTCGGTGACCAGTGCCAGCGGGCCGTGCTTGAGCTCGCCGGCCGGATAGGCCTCGGCATGGATATACGAGATTTCCTTGAGCTTGAGCGCGCCTTCCAGTGCGATCGGGTAGTGCAGGCCGCGGCCGAGGAACAGGGCGTTCTCGCGGCGGGCAAAGTCTTCCGACCACGCGATGATCTGCGGCTCCAGCGCCAACACGCCATGCAGCGCGGCGGGCAGGTGGCGCAGGTTGGTCAGGGCCTTGGCCTCGGTGTCTTCGGTCAGCAGCCCGCGCACCTTGGCCAGCGCCAGGGTCAGCATGTACAGCGCCGCCAGCTGCGTGGTGAAGGCCTTGGTCGAGGCCACGCCGATTTCGGTGCCGGCGCGGGTCAGGAAGCGCAGTTCGGTCTCGCGCACCATGGCGCTGGTCGCCACGTTGCAGACCGCCAGGGTATGGACATGGCCCAGCGCGCGCGCATGGCGCAGCGCGGCCATGGTGTCGGCGGTCTCGCCCGACTGCGAGATCACCACCACCAGCGCGCGCGGGTTGGGCACGGTCTCGCGGTAGCGGTATTCGCTGGCGACCTCGACCTGGGTCGGGATCTTCGCAATGCTCTCCAGCCAGTACTTGGCGGTGCAGCCGGAGTAGTAGCTGGTGCCGCAGGCCAGGATCAGCACGCTGTCGATGCCTGCAAAGACCTCGGCGGCGCCGCTGCCGAACAGCGCCGGCGAAATGCTTTCGATGCCTTCCAGCGTGTCGCCCAGCGCGCGCGGCTGCTCGAAGATTTCCTTCTGCATGAAGTGGCGGTACGGGCCCAGCTCCACCGAAGCGGCATGGGCTTCGACCACGCGCGCTTCCCGCTCGACCGGATGGTCGTCGGCGTCGTGGATGGTCACGCCGTCCAGCGTGATCTCGACCACATCGCCCTCTTCCAGGTAAATGATGCGGTTGGCGGTGCCGGCCACGGCCAGCGCGTCGGAGGCCAGGAAGGACTCGTTCTCGCCCAGCGCCACCACCAGCGGCGAGCCGGCGCGCGCGCCGACCACGCGGCCCGGCTGGTCCTTGGCGAACACGGCGATGGCGTAGGCGCCGTGCAGGCGCTTGGTCACCGCGCGCACCGAGGCAAACAGATCACCGCGGGTGGCGCTGCTGGGGTAGGTGTAGGCCTGGTGGATCAGGTGGGCAACGACCTCGGTATCGGTCTGCGACTCAAAGCCGTAGCCGACCGCGCGCAGTTCTTCGCGCAGCGGCTCGTAGTTCTCGATGATGCCGTTATGCACCAGCGCGATGGTCTCGCCCGACAGGTGCGGGTGGGCGTTGACGGTATCGGGCTTGCCATGCGTGGCCCAGCGCGTATGCGCCACGCCGGTGAAGCCGGACAGGCCCGACGCCTGCGTCTGCGCGTCCAGGTCGGCCACGCGCGACACGGTGCGCGCGCGCTCGACCGCATCGTCGCGCACGACCGCAACGCCGCACGAGTCATAGCCGCGATACTCCAGGCGGCGCAGCCCTTCGATCAGGACCGGAACGATATTGCGCGTGGAAACCGCGCCGACGATGCCACACATGCTGAACCCCCGTTTTCTGGCGCCTGCCCGTAGACCTGTGGCGCCGGTATGAATCCTGTGGCGCCGCCTCGCCGAGGCGGCGCATGCCCTGGCCGCCCCGCGGGCGGCCCCTGACGCTTACTGCTTCGGCTGCTTGACCGGACGCTGCCAGGCGTCGATAGTCATCTGCTTGGCCCGCGACAGCGTCAGCTTGTCCGCGGGTGCTTCCTTGGTCAGCGTGGTGCCGGCGCCGAGCGTGGCGCCGCGTCGCACCGTCACCGGCGCCACCAGCTGCGTGTCGGAGCCGATAAAGACATCGTCCTCGATCACGGTGCGGTGCTTGTTCACCCCGTCATAGTTGCAGGTGATGGTACCCGCGCCAATATTGACGCGCGACCCCACCGTGGCGTCGCCCACATAGGCCAGGTGGTTGGCCTTGCTATGTGCCGCCACCTGTGCGTTCTTGATCTCGACAAAGTTGCCGATATGCACATCCTCGCCCAGCTCGGTGCCCGGGCGCAGGCGCGCGTACGGACCGATGCGGCCGGCCGGACCTACCCTGGCCTCATCAATGTGGCAGAACGGGTGCACCTGCGCGCCGGCGCCGATGGTGCTGTTGCGGATCACGCAATGGGCGCCGATGCGCACGCCGTCTTCCAGGTGCACGCGGCCTTCGAACACGCAGCCGACATCGATGGTGACATCGCGCCCGCAGCTCAGCTCGCCGCGCACGTCGATGCGCGCCGGGTCCAGCAGGGTCACGCCAGCCTCGAGCAAGCGCCGGGCCTGGTTGCCCTGGTGGATGCGCTCGACCTCGGCCAGCTGCAGCTTGCTGTTGATGCCAAGCGTCTCCCAGATCGCGGCCGGCTGGGCCGAGACGGTCTCCACGCCGTCGGCGACGGCACGCTCGACGGTATCGGTCAGGTAGTACTCGCCCTGGGCATTGTCGTTGCGCAGCGTCGACAGCCACTTGCGCAGGTGGCCGGTGGGGCACACGATAATGCCGGTGTTGATCTCGCGGATGGCCTTCTCGGCCTCGGTGGCATCCTTTTGCTCGACGATGCGGACGATGCTGCCCGCGGCGTCGCGCACGATGCGGCCATAACCGGTCGGGTCAGGCATCTCCACGGTCAGCACGCCAAAGCGCCGGGCGCCGGCTTCGGCCACCAGTGCCTGGAGCGTCGCAACGCTGGTGAGCGGCACGTCACCGTACAGAACCAACGTGGGCTGGCTGTCGTCCAACATGGGAAGTGCCTGCATCACCGCATGGCCCGTGCCCAGTTGCTGGGCCTGTTCGGCAAAGGCGACATCGTCGGCGGCGACGGCCTCGCGCACGCGCGCGGCGCCATGGCCGACCACGACCACCAGCCGCGACGGCGACAGGGCGCGTGCCGTATCCAGGACGTGCGCGAGCATGGGCTGCCCGGCTACCGGGTGCAGCACCTTGGGCAAATCGGAATACATCCGCTTGCCCATGCCCGCGGCGAGAATGACGATATTCACAAGGAGACCCCTAAGTGAGTGTGTCCGAAAATATTCTGGAAAGCGCCGGCCGGGCGTTTGGCCGGCTGCGCGACCGGGCTTGGCGGAACGCTGCCGCCAAGCCTGCGCATAATCCCGCAAACCCTTGCCAGGACTTGGCTGGCGGTCATCAGGGCGGCCCGGTCGCAATGCGCGCCGATTTTAACATGGCGGTTTCTGCGCAACGGATTGCGGTTTCGGATTTTCACAATTCCCGGGCCCGGCGGATTTTCGCGATTCTGGGCGCGGCGGCATTGTGCGCCTGCAGCGCGATGAAGCTGGGATACCAGCAGGGTGACCGGTTGGCGTACTGGTGGATCGACAATTATGTCGACGTCACCGCGGCCCAGGAGCCGCCGACGCGCGAGGCCATTTCCCGCTTCTTCGCCTGGCACCGCAAGTCCCAGCTGCCCGAAATCGCCAGCCTGCTGCAGCAGGCCAAGGCGGAGGTGCGCCAGCCGGTCACGCCGGCCATGGTCGAGCACTTCCAGGACGCCTCGCAGGCGCTGGCACGCCGGTCGTTCGAACAGGCCATGCCCGATACGGCCGACCTGCTGCTGACGCTCACGCCCGACCAGATCGCGCGCATGGAAAAGAAGTTTGCCGAGGGCAACGCCAAGTACCGCAAGACATTCCTGAAGACCGACCCGGCCGAGCGCGAGGCTGCGCGCTTTGACAAGGTAATGGAATACGCCCGGCTGATCTACGGCAGCTTCTCCGGCGAACAGGAACAGGCTATCCGCGCCAAGGTGGGACCGGTGGTGCAGAATGCCGAGGCGCGCTACGCCGAGCGCGTGGCCCGCCAGCAGGAATGGCTCAGGATGGTGCGTTACGTGCAGGCCACCCAGCCGCCCAGGGCGCAGGTGATCGACCTGCTGCGCCGCTTCCGCGAATACTGGCAGAACCCGCCCGCCATGCAGGCTGCCAGCCACGAAGCCAGCAACAATGCCGGCGTCGCATTGACCGTGGCGATCGCCAACATGACCACGCCGCAGCAGAAGGCGCATGCGCAGGACCGCTTCCAGAAGTGGATCGACGATACCCATGCGCTGATGCGCGAGAAGGCAAACGCGCCGGTGCAGTCGGCGGCGACCAACTGAAGCCCGCCGCAAACGAGAACCGCCCGCACAAGCGGGCGGCTTTCCGTGCAGCCGGCGCGCTGGCCTTACTGCGTGCCGGCCTGCTCCGCAGCCGGCGCAGCGGCGGCCGCGGGCGAGCGCTCGAAACGCACGAACTCCATCCGGTTCTCTTCCACGCTGCCGGCGAAGGTCAGCGGCTGCTGCTGGAAGGTGGTCTCGCCGAACAGTGACGCCTCATCCACCTTGGCCAGGCCAGTGGCCAGCCCGGTGAACGGGAACAGATCGGTATCCGCCAGGTGCGACGGCACCACGTTGCGCAGCGCCGCGAAGATATTGTCGATACGGCCCGGGTTCTGGCGCTCCCAGTCCTGCAGCATCTCGCTGACCTTCTTGCGCTGCAGGTTTTCCTGCGAGCCGCACAGGTTGCACGGGATGATCGGGAATTCCATCGCGCGCGCGTACGACGCGATGTCTTTCTCCGAGCAATACGCCAGCGGCCGGATCACGATGTGCTGGCCGTCGTCGGTCGACAGCTTGGGCGGCATCGCCTTCATCTTGCCGCCGAAGAACATGTTCAGGAAGAAGGTCTGGACGATGTCGTCGCGGTGGTGGCCCAGCGCGATCTTGTTGGCGCCCAGTTCCTTGGCGGTGCGGTAGATCACGCCGCGGCGCAGCCGCGAGCACAGCGAGCAGGTGGTCTTGCCCTCGGGCACCTTCTCTTTGACGATCGAGTAGGTATCCGCCTCGACGATCACATATTCCACGCCGACCGACTTCAGGTACTCGGGCAGGATGTGTTCCGGGAAGCCGGGCTGCTTCTGGTCCAGGTTCATCGCGATCAGCTTGAACCGGATCGGGGCGCGCTTCTGCAGCGCCATCAGGACCGACAGCATGGTGTACGAGTCCTTGCCGCCACTCATGCAGACCAGCACGGTGTCGCTGTCCTCGATCATGCCGAAGTCGCCGATGGCCTTGCCGGTTTGCGATTGCAGCCTCGTCTCGAGGCGGTAGAAGTTGTTCGAGTGGCTCATGGAGCATCCTGTTGCGTGGCGCCCGCCGGATGGAATGGCCGGCGCGGCGCGAAGGGGCAACATTTTACTTTAGGCGCCCGCAAGCTGCAGGGGCGCGGGCAGGACCGCTCAGGCCTGCTTGATATGGAATACCTCGACGCCGACCGAATCGCAATCCGGGTACACGTCGGGCTTCTCGGTCGACACGCGCACCGCGCGCACCTTGGGGTGCTTGAGCATGGCGCGCGCCACGTCGTCGCACAGCGTTTCCTGCAGGTGCACGTGGCCCTGCGCCATGCGCTCGGCCACGGTATTGCGCATGAAGTCGTAGTCGACCACTTCGTCGAGCTTGTCGGCCTGCGGGGTGCTCTGCGCCAGCGGCACGAACAGGTCGATATTGATCAGCACCCGCTGCTCGCCCTTCTTCTCGAATTCGTGCACGCCGATATTGATCTGCACTTCGTAGTTGCGCAGGAACATGCGTCGGCAGTCTTGCAGGCTGGGGTGGGAAAGGGCGGCGAGCATGGTCATGAGCGGGCTGCTGAGGAGAAAAAGGAAGCCGCGCCCGGCGGGCGCGGCACATCAGGGACTACGGTATTCGGTTGCTGGCTTCCAGCTTACTCGGTCAGGAACATCACGTCGCGCGCCAGCGGCATCAGGTGCTGGCCGCCGTCCACGTACAGCGTGGTGCCGGTCACGGCGCGCGCCTGCGCCAGGTAGGCCACCGCCTGGGCGATATCCTCGGGCGTGGACGACTGGCCCAGCGGCGTCACGCGATGCGCGCGGCGGAAGCTCTGCTCGGACTGCTCGCCCGACACCAGCGTGATGCCCGGGGCCACGCCCACCACTCGCAGGCGCGGCGCCAGGGCCTGGGCCAGCTGCACCGTGGCGGTCTGCAGCGCGGCCTTGGACAGCGTGTACGACAGGAAGTCCGGGTTCAGGTTGTCCAGCTTCTGGTCCAGCAGGTTGATCACCACGCCGCGCGGCTCGGCCTTGTCGGCACCACCGGCAGCGGCGCCCAGCGCCTTGTGCAGTTCGCGCGCCAGCAGCAGCGGCGCGGCGACGTTGGTGCGCATATGCGTATCCAGCGACGCATACGAGAAGCTGGTTGCCACGTCGTACTGGAACAGCGACGCGTTGTTGACCAGGCAGGTGGGCACGCCCAGCGCGGCGGTACAGTCCGCCACCAGGCCGCCGGTGGCGGCCTCGTCGGCCAGGTCGGCGCGCAGCACCGCGGCGCGGCGGCCCAGCGCGCGGATCTGGGTGGCCAGGGCCTCGGCTTCATCCACGGAGCGATGGCAGTGCACCGCCACGTCCCAGCCCTGCGCCGCCAGTTCAAGCGCAATGGCGCGACCCAGGCGGCGCGCGCCGCCGGTCACGAGCGCCACGCCGCGGGCGGTGGCGCGTTGGCCACCGGTTTGATCACGGGTCTGGCTGGCAGGGGTATTCGATGCGGGCATTGCTACAATTGCAGGATGCAGAAAGCCGCTAGTTTACCCCTTCCCCCCGCCGACGCGCAGGCCGCTTCCGATACCCTTACGGCCCGTATTGGCGAATCCGTCGACGCGGCCGGCGGCTGGATCGGTTTTGACCGCTATATGGCGCTGGCGCTGTACGCGCCCGGCCTGGGCTATTACAGCGGCGGTTCGGCCAAGTTCGGGCGCGATGCCCGCGACGGCAGCGACTTCATCACCGCCCCGGAACTGAGCCCCTTTTTCGCCCGTACGCTGGCACGCCAGTTCGCGCCGCTGCTGGCGCAGGGCTTGCCGCGCCTGCTGGAGTTCGGCGCCGGCACCGGCCGGCTGGCGGCGGACCTGCTGCTGGGGCTGGAGCAGGAAGGCCAGTTGCCGCAAACATACGCCATCGTCGAACTGTCGGGCGAGCTGCGCGCGCGCCAGCAGGCCACGCTGGCGCAGCGGGCGCCGCACCTGGCGGACCGGGTCACCTGGCTCGATACACTGCCTGCCAGCTTCGACGGCGTGATCGTCGGCAATGAGGTGCTGGACGCGATGCCGGTGCAGCTCTATGCGCGCAGCGGCGGCCGCTGGCATGAGCGCGGCGTGGTGCGCAGCCATGTCGGCGAGCCCGCCTTCCGCTTCGAGGACCGTCCGCTGGCCGATGCCGACGTGCCCGAGGCGCTGCACGCCATTCCCGGCGACCACGACCTCGTCACCGAGACCCATGCCGAGGCCGAGGGCTTCGCGCGCGCCATCGGCGCCATGCTGGCGCGCGGCGCGGCCTTCTTTATCGACTACGGCTTCCCGGCGGGCGAGTACTACCACCCGCAACGCGCCGGCGGCACGCTGATGTGCCACTACCGCCATCATGCGCACCCGGACCCGTTCCTGTACCCCGGCCTGCAGGACATCACCGCCCACGTGAATTTCAGCGGCATCGCGCATGCCGCCGTGGATGCGGGGCTGACCGTGGCGGGCTTCGCCTCGCAGGCGCGCTTCCTGATGAACGCGGGCATCACCGAGCTGCTGATGGAACTGGACCCGTCCGACGCGCGCGCCTTCCTGCCGCAGGCCAATGCGGTGCAGAAGCTGCTGTCCGAAGCGGAAATGGGCGAACTGTTCAAGGTCATTGCCCTGACGCGCGGGCTGGATGACAGCGAGCCGCTGGCGGGCTTCGCCCGCGGCGACCGCTGCCACGCGCTGTAGGCCCGCCATGCTGCGCTGGACCTTTACCATTTTCTTCAGCGTGATCGTGCTGTCCGCGGCGTTGCCGTGGCTGCAGAAGATCGGGCTGGGACGCCTGCCGGGCGATGTGCGCTTCCGGCTGTTCGGGCGCGACTTTGTTCTGCCGTTTGCTTCGACGATCCTGCTGTCGATGGTGGCGCTGGTGATCGGCAAACTGCTTTAGCGCCATTTTCCCGATCAATCACTTGATCGCGCCGACGGTAAACCCGGCGACGAAGCGGTCGAGGAAGCTGTTGTAGAGCGCTGCCACGGGCACGCTGACGATCAGGCAGGCGCCCATCAGGGAACCCCAGAAATAGACATCGCCCCGCACCAGGAAGGTCGGCACGCCCACGCTTACCGTGTACTGCGACGAGCTGGTGATGAAAGTCAGCGCATAGACGAATTCCTGCATCGCCAGCGTCGCGCTGAAGATGACCACGGTCAGTATGCCGCTCGACGACAGCGGCACCACCACCTTCAGGAACGCGCCGAAGCGGCTCAGGCCGTCCATCATCGCGGCTTCCTCGATGTCGCGCGGCACCGCCTTGAAGAACCCCATCATCAGCCAGCTGCAGAACGGCACGGTGAAGCTGGGGTACACCAGCACCAGCGACCACAGTGAATCCTGCAGGCCCAGCGCGCCGATGATGCGCGAGAACGGGATGAACAGGATGGTGGGCGGAATCAGGTAGGTCAGGAAGATGCCGATGGCCCACTGCCGGCCCCAGCGGCCCGACAGCCGGGCCAGGCTGTAGCCGGCGGGCACGGCCAGGAGCAGCGTGACCAGCACCACGCCCACGGCCACGACCAGGGTATTGAGCACCCAGCGCAGGTAGCGGGTCTCGCCGAACAGGATCCGCAGGTTCTCCATCGTGGGCGGCAGGTTGAACAGGAACGGGTTGTTGGCGGTGTTGATCAGGTCGTGCACATCCTTGAAGGTCGTGATCAGCATCCAGTAGAAGGGGAACGCGCAGAACGTCGCAAACGCGGCAATGACGCCGAAATGGCCGCCGCGCGCCGCCCAGCGCCGCCAGGCGATGGCCGCGGGGCGCATTTCAGGTCACCTCGGCGCGGCGCGCCACGGTCAGCAGCACGATCACGACCGCGACCAGCACCGGGAACAGGAACAGCGAGATGGCCGCCCCTTCCGCCAGGTCGCCGCCCTGGATGCCGGTGAAAAACGCCAGGCTGGCCAGCACCTGGGTGGTGTCGTACGGCCCGCCGCGGGTCAGCACGTAGATGATGATCATGTCGGTGAAGGTGAACACGATGCCAAACAGCAGCGCCACCAGCATGATGGGCATCACCAGCGGAATGTTGATGAGGAACAGGTGCCGCCAGAAGCCGGCGCCATCCATGGCGGCGGCGTCGTGGATGTCCTGCGGGATGCCGCTCAACCCGGCGAGGATGATCACCGTGGCCAGCGGCAGCAGGCGCCAGACATCCACCATGATGACCGACACCATCGCCAGCTCCGGCTGGCCGAGCCATACCGGCCAGTTCTGCGGCCCCAGCACGCCGACCGCGGCCAGGGTCCAGTTGATGATGCTGTAGACCGGATCGAAGATCCACAGCCAGCCGATGGTGCCCAGCGAGATCGGTGCCACCCACGGCAGCAGGATCAGCAGGCGCACCAGCCATTTGCCGCGAAAGTCCCGGTACAGGGCCAGCGCCAGCATCTTGGCCAGCACCACCACCAGCGCCTGCGACACCAGCGTAAAGACCAGCGCGTTGCGCAGCGAACGCCAGAACGTGCTGCTCTCCAGCACGCGCCGGAAGTTCTCCAGGCCGACGAAGTGCAGCGCCTGGCTGCCCACCGTGGCATCAGAGAGGCTGTAGTAGACCGACAGCAGGAACGGAAAGCCGACCAGCAAGGCGATGTAGATCACCGCCGGGGCAAGCATGGCGCGGCCGAGCCAGCGGTCGTCGTCGCTCAGGCGCTGCGCGGGCGGCAACGCCAGATCCGTCGCCGGCTGCCCGGTGGCGATGCGCAGGGGCTTCACGGCGCGGCTCCCAGGCTGGCCCCGGATTTCGCATCGAAGCGGCGCAGGTCGCGCTCGCGCACCACAAAGCGGTGGCCGGCGCCGGCCTCGATCGGGACCGTCACCGTGCACGGAATGCGCGA
Source organism: Cupriavidus sp. LA-1 (assembly GCF_055385985.1). Lineage (NCBI taxonomy): Bacteria > Pseudomonadati > Pseudomonadota > Betaproteobacteria > Burkholderiales > Burkholderiaceae > Cupriavidus > Cupriavidus sp. LA-1. The sequence goes on from NZ_AP031387.1 coordinate 3,597,503, forward strand.
AACCACGCTGGCAGGCGGCAGCGGCGCTTCCAGCCTGCCGTACACCAGGCGGTCCGAGCCCAGGTTCTCGATGCGCGTCACGTCCACGGCAAAGGCGCGCAGCGCATCCTCCGCGGGATAGGCTTCGCGCGGCAGGAAATGCTCGGGCCGGAAGCCGGTCACGACCCCGTCGGCCTCGATCAGGTTCATCGGCGGCGAGCCGATAAAGGTGGCGACGAAGAGATTGGCGGGATGTTCGTAGACCTGCCGCGGCGTGCCGACCTGGTGAATCCGGCCGTGATCGAGGATGGCAATGCGATCGCCCAGTCCCAGCGCCTCGATCTGGTCATGGGTGACGTAGATGGTGGTGATGGCGAGCCGGCGCTGGAACCGTTGCAGCTCGTCGCGCGCCGAGGTCCGGAGCTTGGCGTCCAGGTTGGACAGGGGCTCGTCGAGCAGGAACGCCACCGGTTCGCGCACCACCGCGCGCGCCAGCGCCACCCGCTGGCGCTCGCCGCCGGAAAGCTGGCGCGGCTTGCGCTGCAGCAGCGGGCCAATTCCGAACAATTGCGCGGCCCAGTCCACCTGGCGGCCGACCTCCTCGCGCGGCCTATGCCTGGCCCGCAGCGGGAAGGCGATGTTGTCGAACACATTGAGGTGCGGGTACAGGGCGTAGCTCTGGAACACCATCGCCATATTGCGCAGCCTGGGCGGCAGCGCCGTGACGACGCGGCCATCCACCAGCACATCGCCGCCGCTGGGCGCCTCGAGCCCGGCAATCAGGCGCAGCAGCGTGGTCTTGCCGGAGCCTGACGGCCCCAGCAGGACCAGGAACTCGGCATCGCGGGCGCCAAGGTCGACGTTGTCCACCGCGTTGACGCCATCGAAATGCTTGCTGAGCGAGCGAACTTCTACGGAAGCCATGTCCAGCCACGCGCTACACCATGCCCTTGTCGCGCCACTTGGCGAAAATGCGCTTGCACGCGGCATCGGCAAGACGGATTGCGTCCTCCGGTGTCTCGTCGCCGGTAGCGGCCTTGGCGAACATGGTGTTCAGGACCCAGGTATTGAAGATCTCGTCGATGGCCGCGTTGGCGTAGCCGGGATAGCCGACATTGGTCGCCTGGTTCATCAGCGCGCCCAGCACCTTGTACTTGTCGTGCGGCATGGCCTTCGGGTCATCGGCGATCAGCTTCTGCAGGTCGGGCACGGTGCTGAGGAAGCAGGGGAAGTTGTAGAACTCGCTGCCCAGGAAGCCCTGCCGGAAGTTGTCGATATAGTCGACCAGGAACTTCTTTGCCCCAGCCATGTTCTCGGCGAATTTCCAGATCACGTAGCAATCCATCACGTGCTCCAGCCCGATGCGCCGCACCGGCCCCTGCAGGGCCTGCGTGAGCCAGATGTCGGGGGTGACCGGGATGTTCTTGTTCTCGCCCTCGCGGGTGATGGATATGGCGTTCAGGCACAGCGAGATCTTGCCCGCCAGCATGGCGCGGTTGTTGGACGACGGGTCCCATGCCAGCACTTCCGGCGTCATGGTGTCCTGGTATAGCGCCTTGACGAACTTCACCGCTTCCAGGGTGTTCTTCGAGTTCAGCACCACGGTGTGCCGCTCATCCTGAATCGAACCGCCGAAGGCATAGAGGATGGTGCGCATCGCCATGGCCGTGTCGAGTTCCGCGGACAGCCCGATGCCGACCGGGATGCCGCGCTTGGCCTTGATCCTGCGGCCGGCGGCCAGCACGTCCAGCCAGCTGTCCGGCGGCTTCATGCCGACGTCGTCCCAGAGGTCCTTGCGGTAGTTGATCGGGTCCGGCACGAAGCTGTCGGAGAAGCCGAAGTACTTCTTCGTCTTCGGGTTGTACGTGCTCCGGATCGCCAGCTCGACCGGCTTGCCATGCTTGCGCTGGCATTCCTCGTAGATCTCGCGATGGTCGATCACCTGCTCCTCGTAGACCGGCGCCGGCGACAGGAACATGAACAGGTCATGCCCCTTCTGCGCCGAGACTTCGGCGGCGGCACGCGTGGCCAGCGCGGGAATGCCGACGTGGTCGACCACCACCTCGGTATCGTTCTTCTGGCCCCACTGCTTCACATAGGTGTCGTCGAACCATTTGTCATAGCCCGGCACGAAGTGGTTCCACTGCAGGATCTTGAGCGTGTGCTTTGCCGCATGGGCATGCCTGGGGATCAGGAAGGGTCCGAGGCCGGCCGCAAGCCCGACGGCGCCCGTGGTCCGGATGAATCTGCGCCTGCCGGTGTTGGTGTCCGCGGTGTCAGTGTCCGCATAGGTGCTGGTGGCGACTGCAGTATCGGTACCACCTGGATGCGTTGCCTTGGCCATGGCTATCTCCTTGTACGAGAAAGCGGTCGGCTCCCACCCCGGTTCAGGTAGCCAGCTACCCTGTTCTTAAGGGTAGGCTTCATTTCATGAATAGGAAATCCCGGCACATGTCATGAAGTGATGGAATCGTGACATGCCGTCCCTTCCCCTTTCAGAAATGAAGCCTAAGCTGGAAAGAGTGAGGAGGTGCCATGGAAACCGCATCCGCAAACAGCTTTGCGGCTGGTGCCAGGTCCGGGTCCGCTACCCGGATACGCGATGCCACCGTCTGCGCCCTGGCCGGCTTGGGACTGGCGCTGTCCTGGCCCGCCGCCGCCAAGGTGGAAGGCAACACCATCGTGCTCGGCGCTGCGGTCTCGCTCACCGGCAAATACGCCACCAACGGCAAGAACACCCAGGACGGCTACACGCTTGCCGCCAGGCGCATCAACGAGACCGGCGGCGTCAGGGTCGGCGGCAAGGCCTACCAGCTGAAGATCATCTTCTACGACGACGAATCCACCTCGGCCCGCGGCGCGCAACTGGCCGAGCGGCTGATCAGCCAGGACGGCGTGAAGTTCGTGCTGGGGCCCTACAGTTCCGGGCTCACCAAGGCGATCGCGCCGGTCACGGAGAAGTACCGGATCCCGATGGTGGAGGGCAACGGCGCCGACCGCAACCTGTTCACGCAGGGCTACCGCTACATGTTCGCGGTGCTCAATACCTCCGACTACTACCTGCGCGCCGCCATCAACCTTGCTGCCGAGCAGGCACGGCAGTCAGGCAGGTCGCCGAAGAGCCTCAAGCTGGCCATCGCCATCGAGAACGACAACTTCTCGCAGGACGTGCGCGACGGCGTGGAAGAGGATGCGAAACGCCTTGGCATCCAGGTGGTGATCGACGACAAGCTGCCGCCCGAGCTGAACGACATGTCGGTCACGCTGGCCAAGGTGAAAGCGCTCAAGCCGGACATCCTGGTGGTATCGGGCCATGAAAAAGGCGCGGCGCTGGCAGTGCGGCAGGTGGCGGAGATGCGGATCGATGTGCCGATGCTGGCCCTGACCCACTGCGACTCCGCGCAGATCATCGAGAAGTTCGGCAAGAGCGCCGAATTCGCGGTGTGCGGCTCGCAATGGGACCGCTCGCTGAACTACAAGGACCGCTGGTTCGGCACGGCCGACCAGTATGCGCGGCGCTTCGAGCAGGCGTTTCACTACGAGGCCCCCTACCAGGCGGCCGAATCCAGCGCCGCGGTGCTGGCCTTCGTCGACGCCTTCGAGCGCGCCGGCTCGTTCGATACGGAAAAGGTCCGCGAGGCGCTTGCCGCGACCGACCTGATGACGTTCTACGGCCCGCTCAGGTTCGACCAGAGCGGCAAGAACATCGCCAAGTCCATGGTGCTGTACCAGGTGCAGGACGGCAAGTTCAAGGTGGTCGCGCCGGCCAGGTGGGCATCGTCGGATGTCATCTATCCGGCACCTGCGTGGGCGCGGCGCAAATAGGAGGCCGCCGCACGGCGGCCTGATGCCGATGACCGATCTCACGGTCCTGTTCCAGAGTCCCGAGCTGAACCTGCAGCTGGTGGTGGATGGCCTGCTGGCCGGCGCGATCTTCGCGCTGGCCGCCTACGGCATGGCGCTGGTCTGGGGCGTGATGAACCTCATCAACGTGGCCCAGGGCGAGCTGGTGATGCTGGGCGGCTATATCGTGATCTGGCTGGCCGGCAAGGGCGTGCCCCCGCTGCTGGCCGTTCCGGTTGCCGCGGCGGCAATGTACGGCGTCGGCTGGGGGCTCTATCGCATCGTCATCTTCCGGCTCATCGAGCGCGATCTCTTTGTCTCGGTGCTGGCCACCTTCGGCCTGAGCATCGTGCTGCAGCAGCTCGCCAACCTGGCCTTCGGCGCCAACGTGCGCACGGTCGATGCGGGGCTGGGCAGCCTGTTCCTGCCGGGCGGGCTGGTGGTGCCGAAGATCAAGCTGGCCGCGTTCGCCGCGGCCCTGGCGCTGGGCGCCGGCCTGATGCTGTTCCTCAGGCATTCCCGCCGCGGCCAGGCGATCCGGGCTACCGCCCAGAACGCGCGCGCCGCCCGTGTGCTGGGGGTGGACGCCGATCGCATCTACGCCGCGACCTTCGCCCTGAATGCCGCCATCTGCGGTGCGGCCGGCGGCCTGGTGGCAATGACCTGGATCATCCACCCCTACCTGGGCCTGCCTTATACCGTGCGCGCCTTCATGATCGTGGTGGTGGCCGGGCTGGGCAGCATGCTGCCGGTGCTAGGCGCCGGGGGCGGGCTGGGCATTGCCGAGAACTACGCCGGCTTCCTGCTCGGCACCGAATACCAGACCGCCTTCCTCTACGCCCTGCTGGTGGCGATCCTGGTGGGCCGCAACCTGATGCTGCGCCGGCGGCGAGGTTACCTGCGATGAACCCGCACCTGCGCGGCGCGCGCCGGCCCGAACCGGATGCCCGGCCCGCCACCGCTACCCGGCTGGCGCTGCTTGCAGGCAGCGTGGCCACGCTGGCAGCGCCGTGGCTGTTCGCCGGCATCACCACGCAACTGACCTTTCTCTGGCTGATGGTGCTGTTCGCGCTGACGTGGGACGTGACGGGCGGGCAGATGGGCTATAACTCCTTTGGCAACATCGTGTTCTTCGGCGTGGGCGCCTATGTCTGCGCGGTGGCGCAGCGCGACTTCGGGCTGGGCTACTTCGCCGGCCTGGCGGCGGGGACCGGCCTGGCGGCGCTGGCGGCTGTGGCTGCCGCGCTGGCGCTGGGCCCGGCCATGCTGGGCTTGCGCGGGCACTACTTCGCCATCGGCACGCTGGGACTGGGCATCGCCTTTGCCGATGCCGCCGCCGGCTGGGATTTCATCGGCGCGGGATCCGGCATGACATTGCCGCTGTTCCCGGGCGCGGCCGGCAGCCGTGAGCCGTTCTTCTACTACGCGATGCTGGTGCTGGCGGTGGCTACCCTGCTGACGCTGCGCTGGCTCTATGCGCGCCCGTTCGGGCTCGCGCTCAATGCCATCCGCGACGACGAGGACAAGGCCGAGGCGCTCGGCCTGCACACCACGCGCTACAAGATCCTGGCCTGGAGCGTCTGCGCCGTCTTCCTCGGCATGGCGGGCGCCCTGACGGGCAACCTGGTGGGCTTCATCGATCCGCGCGAGCTGGCCTTTGCCAGCGCCACCTTCGGCGTGTGGATGGTGGTGATGGCGATCCTGGGCGGCAAGGGCACGCTGTGGGGGCCGGTGCTCGGCGCCGCGCTGTTCCATCTCACCCAGGAGCTGTTCTGGACTTACCTGCTGAACTGGCAGCGCGTTGCGCTGGGCCTGCTGATCGTGGTGATCGTGGTGCTGTTCCCGACCGGCATCATGGGCTGGCTGCATGAAACCAGCGCAGGGCGCCGCCGCATGACGGGGAGTGCCGCGCCATGACCGAGCTGCTTGCGGTGCGCGGCGTCACCAAGCGCTTCGGCGGCGTCGTCGCCAACCATGAGATCTCCCTGCAGGTGCCGCACGGCAGCATCGTGGGCCTGATCGGGCCGAACGGCTCGGGCAAGACGACCCTGTTCAATTCGATCGCCGGATACCACCCGATCGACGGCGGATCGATCGCATTCGACGGGCGCGAGATCTCGCGGCTGCGCGTTGCCGCGATCGCGCGCCTGGGCCTCGCGCGCACCTTCCAGCAGACGCGGGTGTTCGGCAAGATGAGCTGCCTGCAAAACCTGCTGGTCAGCGTGCCCCATGTGCATGAAGGCCTCGCCGCCATGTGCGCGCTGCAGCCACCCTCGGTGACAGCACGGGCCCGGCAGGTCCTGCGCATGGTCGGGCTGCGGGACTGCGCCGACCAGCGCGGCGCGGACCTGTCGTTCGGGCAGCAGAAACTGCTCGAGATTGCCATGGCCCTGATGAACGAGCCCAGGCTGCTGCTGCTCGACGAGCCGACCGCCGGCGTGAACCCGGTGATGATCGACAGCCTGGTCGCCCTGCTCAGGGACATCAACGCGCGGCTCGGCATCGCGCTGCTGGTGATCGAACACAATATGCGGGTCATGATGCAGCTGGCGGATCACGTCTATTGCCTGGCGCATGGCGAGGTGCTGGCGCAGGGGGCGCCGGCACGGATCACTGCCGACCGTGCCGTGGTCGAGGCCTACCTGGGCGCACAGCCATGATCAGCGCGCACACCATGCCCCAGCCGGTTGCCGCCGCGCCAGCCACCACGCTCGGCGCGGCGCTCTCGCGCCCCCGGCCAACCGTGGCGCAACTTGCGCAACTGGCCGGCGGCACGCCGATGGTCGCCGTGGACAACCTGGTCGCCGGCTATGGCGGCATGGAGATCCTGCACGGCTTCAGCCTGCGCGTGGCGCGCGGCGGCTCGCTGTGCCTGATCGGCCCGAACGGCGCGGGCAAGTCCACGGTGCTGCGCGCCATCTACGGCCTCGCGCGGGTCATGTCGGGGACCATCGCCGTGGCCGGCGCCCCGGTCACCCACCTGCGTGCCGAGCAGAAGCTGCGGCAGGCGCGCATGGCCTATGTGCTGCAGGAGGGCTCGCTCTTCCCCGACATGACGGTCGAAGAGAACCTGCTGATGGGCGGGTACCTGATGCCGCACCCGCGAGACGCCGCGGCCGCCGCCGAGCGCATCTTCCAGCGCCATGGCGTGCTCGCGCAACGGCGTGGCCAGCGCGCCAGCGTGCTCTCCGGCGGCGAGCGCAGGCTGCTGGAAATCACGCGCGCGCTGATGATGGATCCCGCCGTGCTGCTGGTCGACGAGCCTTCGATCGGGCTGCAGCCGCGCTATGTCGAGATGGTGTTCGAACTCCTGCGCCAGCTGCAGCAGGACGAGGGCAAGACCATCATCCTGGTCGAGCAGAACGCCCGCAAAGGGCTGGCATTCGCCGACCTCGGCTATGTCCTGGTGGCCGGGCAGCTGGCCATGGCCGGCACCGGCGGCGAACTGAGCCGGGACCCGGAGGTCGGACGGCTGTTTCTCGGTGCCTGAGCGACACCCGCGGTCGGGCACCAGCTTGCAAGGAGATCAAAATGTTCAAGCATCTGCTCGTGGCGGTCGACGGCTCGCCCCTGTCCGATACCGCGTACCGCAAAGCCATCGCGCTGGCCCGGCCGCTGCAGGCCGGCATCACCGCAGTCCAGGTGGTTGCGCACTATGACGTGATGCGCCTGCAGACCGCCATGCTGCGCGAAACCCGGGAGCGCTACATGCAGGAAGCCTACCGGCAGGCCGAGGCCTACCTGTCGACGATTGCGCAGGAGGCCGCCGCGGCCGGCGTGAGCTGCGATACCGCCTGCGTCACCGGCGACCACATCTTCCAGGCCATCATCGACGCGGCCGAAAGCCGCCAATGCGACCTGATCGTGATGGCCTCGCACGGGCGGCGCGGCGTGCAGGCACTGCTGATCGGCAGCGAGACGCACAAGGTGCTCACCCACACGAAGATTCCAGTGCTGGTCTATCGCTAGCAACCGAGCGCTAGCAACCGAGCCGCTGCGCCACCGCCGCCACGCGCGCCGCATGGATGCGGTCGCGGATCTGGCTGACATCGTCGGCGCATGCGCGCGCGATGGCGCCGGCGTCGATGGCCACCGCTGCGTCCAGCGCCGCCAGCAGGCGCGCCGCCTGGGGGTACGCGTTGGCTTCAAAGCCCTTGCGCCCGCGCAGGTCGGCCTCGCAGGCCTGCAGCGCTTCGGCAAAGCGGGCCGGCTTGCGCAGCGCATCGCAGCGCTCCAGCAGCCGCACCACGGCGGCCGCGCTGAATTCCAGCGAGCGGTGGATATTGCCGTGCTCGCGCGCCACCACCACGGCCAGGTCGCGGCAGTCGTTGGGCACGCGCAGCCGCGCGCAGACGGCTTCAAGCAGCTTGACGCTGCGCATTTCATGGCCGATATGGCGTGGCAGTACGTCCTCGGGCGTGGTGCCCTTGCCGAGGTCGTGCACCAGTGCCGCAAAACGCACCGGCAGCGGTGCGCCCAGCGCGGCGGCGCAGTCGATCACCATCATCACGTGCACGCCGGTATCAACCTCAGGGTGGTAGTCGGCGCGCTGCGGCACGCCCCACAGTCGGTCCAGTTCGGGCAGCAGCCGTGCCAGCGCGCCGCATTCGCGCAGCACCTCGAACATGCGCGACGGGCGCGCCTCCATCAGCCCGCGCGCGAGTTCCTGCCACACGCGTTCGGGCACCAGCGCGTCGACCTCCCCGGCGGTGACCATTTCGCGCATCAGCCGCATGGTTTCGGCGGCGACGTTGAAATCATGGAAGCGCGCGGCAAAGCGCGCCAGCCGCAGGATTCGCACCGGGTCTTCGGCAAACGCGTCGGAGACATGGCGGAACAGCCGGGCCTGCAGGTCGCGCTGGCCGCCGTGCGGATCGATCACGGGGCCGACCAGGTTGCCGCCTGCGTCGACGGCACGCGCCATCGCATTGATGGTCAGGTCGCGCCGGACCAGGTCGTCCTCGAGCGTGACATCGGGCTCGCAGTAGAAGGCAAAGCCCTTGTAGCCCATTGCGGTCTTGCGCTCGGTGCGCGCCAGCGCGTATTCCTCATGGGTCGCGGGATGCAGGAAGACCGGGAAGTCCTTGCCGACCGGGCGATAGCCCGCCGCTTCCATCTCGTGCGGGGTCGCGCCGACGACTACGTAGTCGCGGTCCTGGCTGGGCTTGCCCAGCAATTCGTCGCGGATCGCGCCGCCGACGGCATACACCTGCATCGTTCTGGCCTCGTCATGGGCCGGCGCCGTGCAGAAGTCCGGCGCCGGTGATGTTGCTAGTGGTTGACGATTATCGCATCGGGACGGTCGGGGACCAGCCGGTACGGCTCGTCGTCGGCCAGGAAGTCGCGTTCCTCGCGCGCGCCGGCAATCCACTCCTGCATGGCCGGCAGTGCCAGCATGAAGTCGGCATAGGCCTTGGCGTCCTCGGCACCATCCGGCAGATAAATGCCGTAGGTGGCAAAGCGGCTCACCACCGGCGCGAAGAACGCGTCGGCCACCGTGAACTCGCCGAACAGGAACGGCCCGCGCGCGCCATGCTGCTTGCGCAGCCCGTCCCAGATCGCGGCGATACGCTCCACGTCGCGCTGCACGGCCACGTTCCAGCCGCGCCCGGGCAGCACCGCGGTCACGTTCATCGGCAACTGGTTGCGCAGGTTGCCGAAACCCGAATGCATTTCGGCGCAGACGGCGCGCGCCACCGCGCGCTCGGCGGGGTCGGACGGCCACAGGTGCTTTTCCGCGAAGCGCTCGGCCACGTATTCGGAGATGGCCAGCGAGTCCCACACCGTGACCTCGCCGTCGACCAGCACCGGCACCTTGCCCGCCGGCGAATAGCGCGCGATCTCGGCGGCGAAGCTGCCGGTGAACAGGCGCACCTGCACTGCTTCGAAATCAATGCCGGCCTGGCGCAGCAGCAGCCAGGGACGCAGCGACCAGGAGGAATAGTTCTTGTTGCCGATGACTAGCTTCATCGTGGGTCCTTGGGGGAGGAAACAGGGGGAGACGGCGCAGGCGCGGCGCCCGCGGCCTGTTGGGCAGTGGGGCAGCAGGCCGGTGTGACGGCCGCGCGCCGGACTGGTCATTCTGCCAGCGCGGCCGCCCGCGTCAAAGTGAATTGCGCTAGCAACCGATATGAAATCTGGTCACATAGGGCACATCGGGCCGCAGGCCTGTCAGCGGTGCACGCTCGCGCGCATATGCGTCAGCGTGGTATCGCGGCTGCGCCCGGCCAGCGCGTCGATCATGACCGACTCCAGGCTGGCAGGATGCAGGTTCAGCTCGGGTGCGACCGGGTGTTCCAGCACATTGTCGAGCCGCATCGAGTCCAGGTTGTCGCGAGACAGCAGCGGTTCGCCCGGCATATGCTCCATGATGCTGGCCTGCACCCGGGCCAGCGCATCGGGCAGCGCGATCACCGGGCGCGGATGGCCGGAAGCGCGGCCGGCAAAGCGCACCAGTTCTTCCAGCGTATAGACCTGCGGGCCGCCCAGTTCATAGCCGTGGCCGATCGTGGCCGGGTTGACCATGGCATTCAGGAAGGCCTGCACCACGTCCTGCACGAATACCGGCTGGAAGCGCGCATGCGCGCACGCCAGCGGCACCACCGGCGCCATCTGCTGCATGTGGGCGAACAGGTTCAGGAAGTGATCGTCAGGGCCGAACACCACCGAGGGCCGGAAGATGGTCCAGTCCAGCCCGCTGGACCGCACGATGCGCTCGCCGTCGCCCTTGCTGCGCAGGTACATCGACGGCCCGTTGCTGTCGGCGCCGAGCGCGCTCATATGCAACAGCCGGCGCACCCCGGTGGACAGGCACGACGCCGCGATCTGCCGCACCAGTTCCACATGCGCGCTGGCAAAGGCTTCGCCATAGGGATCGGCGCGCTCGCCGTGCAGCACGCCCACCAGATTGACGACAATGCCGTCTACGCCGAGCGAGCCGATGGCGTCGTCAAGGGCGGCATTGTCGGCGAGCCCCAGCTCCGCCACCTCGACGCGCGGCAGCAACAGCAGGTGCTGCGCATGCTCGACACTGCGCGTGCCGACCACGATGCGCTCCGGGGCAATCGGGGAATCGGGAATGGCGCCGGGTTCCAGCGGCGCGCCCGAGGCCGAGGCGGCCCCGGCCAGGCGCGAGACGAGATGGCTGCCGATAAAGCCGGCGCCACCGATAACGAGGACGTTGCTGGTCTGCATGATGCCTCCGTGCCACGAAAACCGCACGTCACGGCACCGCGCGCCAGCCCGGGCCCGCCGGGTGCTCCCGGCAGGGCCCGTAATACCCCTTTGAAAGGGGCGATTTCAGGGCAGGCTGGTGGTGGTCACCGCCGACGGCGCGACCATGCCGAGGCGCGATTTCAGCGACTGCGGCCGGCCACTCACCAATGCAGCATAGTACGTAGCGTTGGAAAGCACATTCTTCACATAGCCGCGCGTTTCATTGAACGGGATGGTCTCTGCAAAGATCGCGCCTTCCACCGGCCGCGACAGTGTGCTGCGCCAGGCCTTGGGCCGGCCCGGGCCCGCGTTGTACGCCGCCGAGGCCAGCGTCCAGGAGCTGTCCAGGTCGGTCAGCACCATGCTCAGGTAGTTGGTGCCGAGCAGGATGTTGATATTGGGATCGCCCATCATCGACGGCGCAAAGTCGGCCATGCCGATCTTGCGCGCCACGTACTTCGCCGTGGCCGGCATCACCTGCATCAGGCCATGGGCCCCGGCCGACGAACGCGCATTCATGAGGAAGCGCGATTCCTGGCGGATCAGGCCGTACACCCACGCCATGTCCAGGCCGACGTCGTCGGTGGCGCGCTGCATGATGTCGCGGTACGGCATCAGGAAGCGCAGCGTGAAATCATGCTCGTTGCGGGTGCGGTCGGCGGAGTTGACGGTGCGGTCCAGCAGCTCCAGGCGGCGTGCGTATTCGGCCGCGGCCAGCAGCTCGCGATCGCTCATATTGCGCAGTTCCCAGTTCCACTCGCGGTTACCCTCGAAGCGCAGGTTCATGGCATAGAACTTCTGCGCCCGCTGAAAACCGGGGCGCGAACGCATGGCCATGGCCTCGGCGTCGCTGACGGTGGTGCGCGCCGGCAGCGTGATGCGGTTGCCCAGCTCTTCGCTGGCCAGCTGGCCGTAGAAATTGAACTGGCCGGCAATCTGCTGGAAGTTCTGCTGGGCCTCGGTATCGCGGCCGTCGACCTTGAGCGCGCGGCCATACCAGTAGAGCCAGGCCGGATCCTTGGCGCGCAGTTCAGGACGCATCAGTTCGACTGCCTGGCGCACCTGCTTCCAGTCGCCCTGGCGCAGCGCGGCGCGCACGCGCCATTCCTGGGTGTCGTCGGACAGCCACTGGTTGCCGCCCAGGTCCATCTGGCGGCGGTAGTAGCCGGCCGCCTCGGGCAGCAGCTTCTTGGCCGCGAACTGGCCGATCACGCCCCAGGCCGCGCCCTGCTCGTCGCGCGACAACTGGCCCTGGGCCGTGCTGAGGTAGGCCACCGCCTGCGACGGGTCGTTGCGCGCCATCTTGACGATGGTGGCAAGCGTATCGCCGTCCACGCGCGCGTCAGGCAGCAGCGCGGCGATCTTGCCGGCCAGCGTGAGGTAGTTCTGCTCCAGCGCCAGGCGCGCCTGGAAGGCAACATCGCTGCGCTGGATCTGCTGGCTTTGCGCCAGGTAGCCGATCAGGTCGACGCAGCCTTCGCCGTAGTACCTGGGGTCACTCAGCACATTGCGCGCATCGGCGGCCACGTTCTGGCCCTTGAGCGCGCGCGACAGCAGTGCATAGCACTCGACCTGGGTATCGTCCTTGAGCACGAACTGCGGGTATTCGGCATCGAAATTGGCCCAGTCGCGCTTCTTGCCCAGCACCAGCAGCCAGTCATTGCGCATGCGGTCGGCAATGGCGTCGCCCTTGTAGCGCTGCAGGAAGGCGCGCACCTGGTCGTCGGGCGCATCGGTGCGCGCCAGGCCGCTGGCGTCGAACAACTGCGGCTTGATGCGGAAGTACTCGACATAGGACGGCACCGGATAGTCCACCAGCGTGGCCGAGATCGCGCTGGCACGCTCCACGTCGTTCTTGCGCGCGGCTTCGCGCAACGCGGTGAAGGCCTCGTCAGGATCGCTCGGGATCGCCGCCGCCTGCGGGCGCGACACTGCCTGCGGGCGCTTCTGCGCATGGACAGGCGTGACAAGCAGTGCACATGCCAGCGCCATCCAGGCGGCCCGGCCGGCACGCTGCAGATATACTCCCTTCAGCATTCTTCTTCCTTGTCGATGACGGCGGCGCTGGCGCTTGCAACCTGTGCCCAGCCGCGGCTCCGCCGTCCGTGTTGGTTCGGACGAGGGTCATTATCCCACGCCATGTCTTCTACACCCGCCACCGCACCGCCTGCCCCTGCCGACAACGGCCGCCGCGCACTGCGCACGCAGTTGCTGGCGCAACGCGCCGCCCTGCCCGCGCGTGCCGAAGCCGACGCGCGCATCGCCGCCTCGCTGTCCGAGTTGCTGGCCGGCCTGGCCGTGCGCTGCCTGGGCTTCTACTGGCCGATCCAGCAGGAATTCGACGCGCGCGGCGCGGTCGCGCAGTGGCTTGCCGCCGAGCCCGGCCGGCATGCCGCGCTGCCCGCGGTCAGCCGCCCGGGCGCGCCGCTGGATTTCCACCTGTGGACCCCGGACACGCCCATGGCCACCGGCCACTACGGCATCCCGGTGCCCGACGGCACCGAGGCCGCGACGCCGGATGCGCTGCTCATACCCTGTGTCGGTTTCAGCCCGGACAAGTTCCGCCTGGGCTACGGCGGCGGCTTCTACGACCGCACCCTGGCGGCCCTGGCGCCGCGGCCGCTGGCGATCGGGATTGGCTACGAGGCCTGCCGCGTACCGTTGCAGGCGCAGGCGCACGACATCGCAATGGAGTGGATCGTCACCGAGTCGGGGGCGTTTTAGGGTCTGCCCCGGCGCCGCGCACCAGCTCATCCACCAGCGCACGCATGCAGCGCCAGTGCGATCCCTCCCAGAACACGCGCCGGCACCGGTCGCAGGTGGCAAAGCTGCGATGGCGCTCCAGCACCCCTGGCGGCACGCGCCCCGCCGCGCCCGCCGCATCCAGCGCCCGCAGCGGCGCATTGCAGTCCAGGCATAACGAAAACGGCCGCGCGCTGCGCGCCAGGTCCAGCCGCGCAAAGATCTCGCGCACCTGCAGCTGCGATTTGATCGCCCGCACATAGCAGCCGTGGGTGATGCCGCGGCGCTTGAGCAGCTCGCGGTCGCGCGTCAGCACGATGCGGCCCTCGTCGACGGCAATGCGCTCGATCTCGCTGTCTTCGAAATGGTTGTCGTAGAGGGTGTCGAAGCCGGTCATGCGCAGCAGGTGCGCCAGCCCGCCCAGGTGGGCATCGGCGACAAAGTGCATCACCCGCAGCGGCTGCCCGCGTACCCGCAGCAGCGGGGACACGTCGAGCCGTTCGAACTTGGGATAGACCGAGACCCGGTCGCCATCGCGCAGCCGCCGCTCGAAGCCGGACGACTCGCCATTGACCAGGATCAGTTCGACTTCGGTATGCGGCACGCCCAGCGCCTCGATCATGTGCTTGACCGTGGCGGCGCGCGCGCAGGCGCAGGACAGGTCACGCCGGCGCTGGTCCGGCGCGAGGAAGTCGTTCAGTTCCTCGTAGAAGCGGAAGGTGGCGGTGACCATGGTGCCGAGTATGGCACCGTCGGCGGATTGGCGCGATAGTGCAAGCCTGCCTCAGCCCGCATTCCCCAGCCGCAGCGCCGCCTCCACCGCCAGCCTGGCCCACGGCGTCATCGCCCCGGGCGATTCCAGCGCAGCCGGCGGCAGGCTCAGGTAGTGGCGCATGGTGACCTCGCGCTTCGCCGACTGGTAGCGGAAAGGCTCGCTGCCCTCGGCCTCGAACTTGCCGAGCGTGGCGTCATCCGCCTTCAGGTAGCAGGTGCCGCCCGACACCAGCGCGAACATCAGCCCGTCATAGAACAGCCCATGGCCACCGAACATCCGCCTGGCCGTCACGGGGCCGATGCGCGCCGCCAGCGGCCCCATCAGCTCGAGCAGGTGTTCGATGAAGGGATCCGGGCGGCGCGTGGCCATGGTGGGTTCTTACAGCTTCAGCCGCTGCCAGATCGCCTTGGTCGCGCCGGCCGCGTTGAGCGTATAGAAATGCAGCCCCGGCACGCCGGCGGCCAGCAGCCGCTCGCACAAGGCGGTGACCACGTCCAGGCCGAAGGCGCGGATGGATTCGCGGTCGTCGCCGAAGCTCTCCAGCCGCTTGGCCACCCAGCGCGGCACTTCGGCGCCGCACATCTCGGAGAAGCGCATCAGCTGCGAGTAGTTGGTGATCGGCATGATGCCCGGCACGATCGGCACCTCCACGCCCAGCGCGCGCACGTCGTCGACAAAGCGGAAGTAGGCGTCGGCATTGTAGAAGTACTGCGTGATGGCGGAGTCGGCGCCGGCCTTGACCTTGCGCACGAAGTTGTCCAGGTCGTGGCGCGGGGACTTGGCCTGCGGGTGGTACTCGGGGTAAGCCGCGACTTCGATATTGAACCAGTCGCCGGTTTCGGCCCGGATGAACTCGACCAGTTCGTTGGCGTAGCGGAACTCGCCGATCTCGCCCATGCCCGAGGGCATGTCGCCGCGCAGCGCGACGATATGGCGGATGCCGCCGTCGCGGTACTGCTGCAGGACGGCGCGGATGCTCTCGCGCGACGAGCCGACGCACGACAGGTGCGGCGCGGCCTCGATGCCTTCGCGCTGGATTTCCAGCACCGCGTCCAGCGTGCCCTGCTGCGTGGTGCCGCCGGCGCCGAACGTCACCGAGATGTACTTGGGCTTGAGCGGGGCCAGCTGCGCACGCGTGTTGCGCAGTTTCTCCGTGCCCTCCGCCGTCTTGGGCGGGAAGAATTCAAAGCTGAAGTAGCGGTCTTGCATGATGGTGGCGCGCCGCGTTGGCGCGGCGCGCGAGATGGGATCCGTGGTGAAGCAGCCGGCTTCAGGCGGTGCGTTCGCCCAGCAGCAGGCTGGCAAGCAGCCACGAGATCACGCTGTACAGGATGGAGCCCAGCAGGGCCGCCCAGAAGCCGACGACGGTAAAGCCCGACAGCAGGTTGCCGACGAACAGGAACAGCAGCGCGTTGATGACGAAGATAAACAGCCCCAGCGTCAGCAGCGTGACCGGCAGCGTCAGGATCACCAGGATCGGACGGATCAGCGTATTGACCAGGCCCAGCACCAGCGCCGCCAGCATCGCCGAGCCGAAGCTCTTGATGTGGATCGACGGCACGAGGTACGGCAGCACGAACAGCGCAACGGCGTTGATGACCCAGACGACCAGTAGTCTCATGACGGTTCCTTGAATGTGGTTTCCCCCTCTCCCGCAAGCGGGAGAGGAGAGTCCTGCCTTCCCGCGCGGATCAGTAGCGGTAGTGGTCGGCCTTGTACGGGCCTTCCTTCTTCACGCCGATATACGCGGCCTGCTGTTCGGTCAGCTCGGTCAGCTGCGCGTTCAGCTTGCGCAGCTGCAGGCGTGCCACCTTCTCGTCCAGGTGCTTGGGCAGGGTGTAGACGCCGACCGGGTACTTGCCGCTGTCGCGTTCCTGCCAGAGTTCGATCTGGGCGATGGTCTGGTTGGCGAACGAGCTGCTCATCACGTACGACGGGTGGCCGGTGGCGCAGCCCAGGTTCACCAGGCGGCCCTTGGCCAGGATGATCAGCTTCTTGCCATCCGGGAACTTCACATGGTCGACCTGCGGCTTGATCTCGTCCCACTCGTACTTCTCGATCGAGGCGATGTCGATCTCGTTGTCGAAGTGGCCGATATTGCAGACGATGGCCTGGTCCTTCATCTTTGCCATGTGGTCATGGGTGATGACATGGTAGTTGCCGGTGCAGGTGACGAAGATATCGCCATGCTCGGCGGCGTAGTCCATGGTCACCACGCGGTAGCCTTCCATCGCGGCCTGCAGCGCGCAGATCGGGTCGATCTCGGTCACCCACACCTGCGCCGACAGCGCACGCAGCGCTTGTGCACTGCCCTTGCCCACGTCGCCGTAGCCCGCGACGATCGCGACCTTGCCGGCGATCATCACGTCGGTGGCGCGCTTGATGCCGTCCACCAGCGACTCGCGGCAGCCGTACAGGTTGTCGAACTTGCTCTTGGTCACCGAGTCGTTGACGTTGATGGCCGGAAAACGGAGCTCACCCTTTTGAGCCATCTGGTACAGGCGGTGCACGCCGGTGGTGGTTTCCTCGGTCACGCCGCGGATGGCTTCCAGGTTGCGGCTGTACCAGCTCGGGTCCCTGGCCAGCTTTTCCTTGATGGCGGCGAACAGGTAGGTTTCTTCCTCGCTGCCCGGGTTGGCGATGAGCGAAGCGTCCTTCTCGGCGCGCGCGCCCAGGTGCAGCAGCAGCGTGGCGTCGCCGCCGTCGTCCAGGATCATGTTGGGGGTGCCGCCGTCCGCCCAGTCGAAGATGCGGTGCGTGAAGTCCCAGTATTCCTTCAGCGATTCACCCTTGAAGGCGAACACGGGCGTGCCGCCGGCTGCGATCGCGGCGGCGGCATGGTCCTGGGTCGAGAAGATGTTGCACGAGGCCCAGCGCACGTCGGCGCCCAGTGCCTTGAGCGTCTCGATCAGCACGGCGGTCTGGATCGTCATGTGCAGCGAGCCGGCGATGCGCGCACCCTTGAGCGGCTGCGCGGCGGCAAATTCGTCGCGGATCGCCATCAGGCCGGGCATTTCGGTCTCGGCAATGGCGATTTCCTTGCGGCCCCAGCCGGCCAGCTTGATGTCGGCGACGAGGTAGTCTTGCTTCAGGTCGGTCACAGCGTTCATGTTTCACTCCCGGTGAAGAGTGGCACGCAGATGACGAGTACGGGAATCTGGCAGCTGTGGCATGGCCCGGGGGCACATGCAAAGCACGCGGATAGGTCGACTCGCCTCCGTGCGGACCACGGATCAGCGAGCGCCGTTGAAGACAGTCCGAGCCTGGCGGATGGCATGGGGCGGCTGTGCCGCCGGCCGCGCGATGTGCTTCGCAGGCCTCCATCCGTTGCAACGCTCCTCGGGAGGGTAGGAGTGTACCATTTCTGGTCCACTCCCCCCTAAGAACCGTACGTGCGAGTTTCCTCGCATACGGCTCAAGCCTTTCAAAGTGTTTCT
Organism: Cupriavidus sp. LA-1; assembly: GCF_055385985.1. Lineage (NCBI taxonomy): Bacteria > Pseudomonadati > Pseudomonadota > Betaproteobacteria > Burkholderiales > Burkholderiaceae > Cupriavidus > Cupriavidus sp. LA-1. The sequence continues at coordinate 3,615,494 of NZ_AP031387.1, forward strand.
TCAAACACCGGTTTCGCAACAGTCAACTTGCGGCTGTGGACCTGCTTATGACAGTTCGGATGCAGCAGCACGCGATTCCCCAGAGCGTCCGAGCCACCGTACATCTGGTACTCGATGTGATGGTCTTCCCATCCCGTCTCCTTGGTGATCTTGCACCGACACATCGCACACAAGCCTTTCTGGGACATGTACAGCTTGATCCATTGCTTCCGGTGCGCCATGTTTTTCAACAAGCGTTCCTGTCGCAAGGTCTCACCATACCTTTCCTGGTCCGGGTCAAAGGGGTTGTAGTCCCCCTTGATTTTCTTGTGCCGCTGGATGGGCCTGCGCGAGAGCGCGTACAACTCCCACCAGCTGATACTGCCGTTCACTTCCACTACACGAGTACCAAACACCCAGTGTCGTTCACCGTCCGAGGCGAAGTACTTCTTCCGCACCCATTCAGCGTTCTTCCCTCGATGTCGCCGTTTCGCCCAGCGCCATAGTGCGTTGAAAATCAAACGCTCCAGCTTGCTGAACATCGCTTTCGCAACCACCGGGCTGTGATACTGCGCCCAACCTCGTAGCATCGGGTTCAGCAGTCGGATCAATTCCTCCTGCTTCTCCGTCTTGTGGCCGGCAATGACCTCTTTCACCTTGCGATAGAACGCCTGGGCGTTCTTCTTGCTCGGCTTGATGAGCAGTCGTCCCGAGTACTTCCGGAAGTTCCACCCCAGAAAGTCAAAACCTTCCGCGATATTGACGATCCGCGTTTTCTCCGTGGACAGCGACAGCCCTCGAACGGCAAGGAACTGCTCCACCCACGGCTTCACTTCGTTCTCTAACAGCTCCGGCGTGTCGCCGGTGATCACGAAGTCGTCCGCATAGCGCACAACATTCACTTTCAGCTTCTTCGTGCGGTTGACGCCCAATGTCGTTTGTAGAAACGCTATCAGTTGTCGTTCCAGCCCGTTGAGTGCCACGTTTGCCAGAGTCGGGGAAATGATGCCTCCCTGTGGTGTTCCGGCTTCAGTCTCCTGAAACTGGCCCTGAAATACCACGCCAGCTTTCAGCCATTTGCGCAGGATTGCCGTGTCCATAGGGACATTGCGCTCCAGCCACGCGTGACTGATATGGTCAAAACATCCTCGAATATCCGCCTCCAGTACCCATTGGGCCGAGGCCTTCTGGGAGAGGGACACGAATAGCTGGGACATGGCGTCCGCCGTGGACCGATTGATCCGGAACCCGTAAGAGTTCGGATCGCTCGTGCCTTCGGACACCGGTTCCAACGCCAGCAGGTACAGCGCCTGCATGGCTCGGTCCAACATAGTCGGGATGCCCAGCGGGCGCTCCTTTCCGTTGGCTTTGGGGATGAAGACCCGCCGTAATGGCATGGGTCGGTACCCCCGACGCTTCAACCGTCCGATGGCTTCCCATCGAACTTCAGGTGAGTCCCATAACTCGCGGTCCACGCCATGTGTCCGCTTGCCTCGGTTTTCCGTCACCCGTCGCACTGCCGATGCCTTGGCCGCGAACGAGCGGGTCAGCATCCGTTGCAGGGCCTTGACCCTGCGCCATTTGCCTTCCTGCGTTGCCTTCGCAATTCGAAACTGCATTCCCCTGACATTCCGTTCGACGCGGCGCCAATCAATATCGCCCCATGCTTGCGGTCTGCCGGAAAGCGCAGATCGATCTGTACCGCCGATCAATACTTTCATGCTGCTCTCCTGTTCTGAAAGATCAAACGATCCCAGACGCGAGGACACAGCTTTCCCCCTCGCGGGAGAAAAACTGCGCTCCCGCGCGGGGGGTCATTGATTGGTGTCGGATGACCCGAAGGTCGTCTTTCACCTCAAGTTGTAGAGGTCTGACAGCCGTCCTGCGACGATCGACCAGTTGGAAGTCTGCCCGCTTTCGCGTGAGGAACGAGCCTCTATCCGGGGCATTACCCCCGGCGTTCGCTTTTTCCAACCTCCCATACCCGCACAGCCAACAGCGTTCCTTGCGGTCCGCCTGCCTGAGCCGTACTGCGCCCCGGCAGCCATACGGGCTTACCACGTTCCCTACACGTTACACGACCGGGTTAGGACCCGCCTCTTCACCGGTGGTCTATTGACGACGTATCCCGACCACTCAGCGGGATATCCGACCACGTACCATTTGGTTAGTGCCTGTCAGCAGCTTAGGCACCGTAATACTCACGGTGTTTAATAGCGATTCACTTATGTTGCCCATACCGGCCAGCCTAGCCCCTCAACCCCATTGCTGCTCGGAGTCTCTACCAGTCAGCCTCGCGGCTCACTAATACCCAGACGTCGGGGGGATACATTGTCAGGAGAGCTTCGCACCCCACCGTTACCAGTGACGCACGTCTCCCTAGGCTACTGCTAGTCGCATAGCAGGTTCTCTATCCAAGGCTGCCTCACGGCAGTGCTCAGGTCGAACCATAACGCGTAGAGCTTGCGCTCCCGACCTCATCGTGACGACCTTGTAGTGCTCCTGGGCAAGCGAGCGCCTGACGAATGGCGGACCATTCGCCCCTTGGGCATATTGAACTTTCATCGCAGGGATGAACGCGCATGGAAGCTCGCCCATAGGCGAACTTCCGCCTTCGGGCAGTGGCTGATTTGTGGTTCAGCAGATTGCAGGCCAGACCGGGACCGGTACTGTGGTCCGATCTGACACCCCCAACTGAAGAGGGGGATAGTCGCGAGATGTCGATTCTGCGCAACAACTGCCAAGGCAATCGTCACGGAATCGATAGAGGTCGATACCCCAGAAGGGGTTTTAAGGCTTACATAACCAGCTAAAATACTGCCGGTTCACCGTCATGACTTGCGCTGAACGGTGTTTCGCTTTCTGCCGTTAATCCCAATAGCTGCCTTGATATACGGCGTTACCAAGCTTGGGTTCAGGGTGTTATAGAGGGCCTGACCTCTTCACGGAGCGCGCCGTGTCGCACGAGTGGCGGTATTGTAGCGTGCCCGGGCGCCTTGCGCACCGGATCCCTCCGATTCCTGCACAGATGATCCCAACGCCACCCCGCACCCTGACCATCGCCGGCTCCGACTCCGGCGGCGGCGCCGGCATCCAGGCCGACCTGAAGACCTTTTCCGCGCTGGGCTGCTTCGGCATGAGCGCCATCACCGCCATCACCGCGCAGAACACGCAGGGCGTGACCGGCGTGCACGCCATTCCCGCCGACATGGTGGCCGCGCAGATCGATGCCGTGGCCGGCGATATCGGCGTAGACGCGGCCAAGACCGGCATGCTGGGCACCGCCGCCATCGTCGAGGCCGTGGCCGCGGCGGCGGACCGGCACGGCATCCGCAAGCTGGTGGTGGATCCGGTGATGATCTCGACCTCGGGCGCGACGCTGTCCGACGACGCCACCACGCAGGCCATGGTGCGGCTGCTGTTCCCGCGCGCGCTGCTGGTCACCCCCAACCTGCCCGAAGCCTCGTACCTGCTGGGGCGCAGGATCGCGCGCCGCGCCGGGATGGAGCAGGCCGCCGCCGACCTGATCGCCATGGGCTGCCCCGCCGTGCTGCTCAAGGGCGGCCACCTTGAAGACGACACCGGTGCCGGCGGCCTGGACGACCTGCTGATGCTGGCCGACGGCAGCGTGCGCGTGTTCACGCACCCGCGTGTCGATACCCGCAACCTGCACGGCACCGGCTGCACGCTGGCCGCCGCGATTGCCGCGCAACTGGCGCGCGGCGATGCGCTGGAGGCAGCCGTGGCCACCGCGCTGGACTATGTGGCGCAGGCCATCGCGGCGGGCGCGGGGCTGCGGCTGGGCGCTGGCAACGGGCCGCTGAACCATTTTTTCGCGCCGCGCGCGCTGGGGTGACGGAGATGACGATGCTGACCGATATCGACCTGCGCAGCGACCCGGCTGCCGCGTTCTACCTCAAGCATGAAGTCGTCGACGTGGTGTTCGCCACCGGGCCCGGCGAGCTGATCAGCCGGGAGGGGCCCAACCGCTACCAGCCCGGCGATGCGCTGGTCACCAGCCGCGGCGGTGACCGCTGGTGCGTGTCGCGCGACCGCTTCGACCCCAAGTACGAAGCGGTGCCGCCGCTGGCGCACGGCCAGGACGGCGCCTACCGCAACAAGCCGATCCCGGTACTGGCGCGCGAGATGCACGAGGCCTTCAGCATCGCGCGCAGCGCCGGCGGCGACGTGCTGCACGGCAAGCCGGGCGACTGGCTGATGCAATACGCGCCCGGCGACTATGGCATCACCGAGCGCGCGCGCTTCGAGCAGGTGTACCGGCCGCTGCAGGACTGAGCGGCCCGGCCAACGCCGGGATCAGTTGCCGCCGGCGGAAAGCGGCACCAGCTTGAACGCGGCCCGCGCCACGCACACCACGGTGCCGGCCGCATCCTTGACCTCGCCCTCGCAGAATGCAATGCGCGCGCCACGGCGCAGGCAGCGCGCCTCCAGCGTCAGCTCGCCGCGCGCGGCCGCCAGGAAATGCGTGGACATGTCGATGGTGATCACGCCGGTGTCCAGCGGCGCATGCGAGCGTGCGGCGCCGCTCAGCGTGAAGTCCAGCGTCGCCATCAGCGTGCCGCCGTGCACATCGCCGCGGCTGTTCACCAGCGACGGATGCGCCGGCAAGCGCGTACGGCACAGGCCTTCCTCGATATGCACCGGCTGCAGGCCAAAATATCGCATCAGCGGAATGTCGATGCCAAAGTAGGGCTTCTCCGGCGTGCCGGGTGCGGCGGGGATGATTTCGGGGACGGGCTGGCTGGACATGGTGGGCGATGCTGGGTGATTGGCGGGGAATGCTGCCCGACATCATAGCGACGGGGTCCGGTTCGGTTTCCGCGGCTGGGCGAATGTCGCACAAATCTTGGCTATGCAAGCCAGCCAGCCGTAGCCAACGCCGTGCGAACCAGGCTCCCCTCGCCCGCTTGCGGGAGAGGAGAGCAAACCGCAGGGTCAGAGAACCTGTGACAGCTCAGCCGACCGGAAACAAACTGACCAGATGCGCCACCGCGGCCGGCACGTCGCCTGCCTCGGTCACCGCCCGCACCACGGCGGCACTGCCGACGCCGACGGCCAGCACCTCGCGCATATTGGCGGCGTTGACGCCGCCGATGCCCACCAGCGACGGGATCACCGGCTGCATCAGCTTCACATAGGCGCGGAAACGGCCCATGCCTTGCGGCTGGGTCGGCATCACCTTGGTGGTGGTCGGGAAGATCGCGCCCAGCGCCAGGTAGCTGGGGCGGATCGCGGCCACCCGCACCATTTCGGCATAGCCGTGGGTGGAAACACCCAGCCGCAGCCCCGACGCGCGGATCGCATCGAGGTCGGCATCGTCCAGGTCTTCCTGGCCGAGGTGGATGCCGTAGATGCCGCTCTGCTCGCCGCCGGTGGCGGCGCGGTGATCGATCGCGGCCTGCCAGTGGTCGTTGATGAACAGGCGCGAAGACGAGCCCTGCATGGCCTTCGCCGCGCGTGCGATCTCGGCGCGCACCGCGGCCGGGTCGTCGGACTTGAAGCGCAGCTGCACCGTCGGCACGTTCAGCGGCGCCAGGCGCTCGATCCATTCGGCGCTCGGCACCACCACATACAGGCCCAGCGCGGGGCACGGCGCGAACGGCGCCGCAGCCTGCTCGGGCGCCACCAGCGCGGCGTGCCGCACATGCGGGAAGCGCGCGAAGTCGGACGGCCAGTCGGCCGAGCCCGGCTCCCAGGCGCGTGCCAGGCACAGCGCGTCGTGCGCCGGGAAATGCAGCGACAGGCAGGCCAGCAGCACCGCGACAAAAGCGGGCGAATGCGGCTGGCCGGTGTCGGCGGCCACAGAGAAGACCCACGTGCCCATCGGCGAGCGCACGGTGTCGATCCACCGGCCGCCCTCGCGGTCGGTCTCGATCAGCGTGGCGCCCGCGGCGGCAACGCGCGCGATCACGGCTTCGTCGGCTTCGCCGTCGGACAGCAGCACATCGTGGGCGCCGGGTTGCGCCGGCGCGTCGGCCAGGCGCCAGGCCTGCCACGGCTTGTCATCGACGCCAAAGGTCTCGCCATAATGTTCCAGCACCGCCTGGCGCAGCGGGCCGTCGCTGGCGGCATGCACCGCGCGGCGGGTCATGCGCGCTGCTCCGTGTTGTCGGCGTGCCAGAACGGCATGCCGACGACAGGCGTGCTGGCCTGCGCGACCTCGCGCTCGGGCATCGGCCCGGCCAGGTAGGCGGTGCGGCCGGCTTCCACGGCCTGCGCAAAGGCGCGTGCCATGTTGACCGGGTAGGCAGCCTGCGCCACCGCGGTGTTGAGCAGCACGCCGTCGTAGCCCCACTCCAGTACCTGCGCCGCGTGCGACGGCAGGCCCAGGCCGGCATCGACGATCAGCGGCGTGTCGGGCAGGCGTTCGCGCAGCACGCGCATCGCGTGCGGGTTGACCGCGCCGCGGCCGGTCCCGATCGGGGCGGCCCACGGCATCAGCGCCTGGCAGCCCACGTCGAGCAGGCGGCGGCACAGCACCAGGTCCTCGGTGCAGTACGGCAGCACCTTGAAGCCTTCCTTGATCAGGGTCTCGGCCACGGCCGGCAGGTTCAGCGTATCGGGCTGCAGCGTGTAGTCGTCGCCGATCAGCTCGAGCTTGATCCACGGCGTTTCGAAGACCTCGCGTGCCATCATCGCGGTGGTGATCACCTCCTGCGCGGTAAAGCAGCCGGCGGTATTGGGCAGCACCGGCACGTCCATGGCCCTGAGCATCTGCCAGAAGGCCTGGCCGCCCTCGCCATCGCCGACCGCGCCCTGGCGGCGCAGCGCGACGGTGATCATGGCGGGCTTCGACGCCTGCACGGCCGCCTCCAGCGTGGCCGGGGACGGGTAGCGCGCGGTGCCCAGCAGCAGGCGCGAGCCGAACGACTCGCCATACAGCACGAACGGGTCGCGCAAGGTTTCGGAGGGTTCGAAGGTCATGGGTCAGCCTCCCGTCACGGGTTGCACGAGGTCGATGCGGTCGCCGGCCGCAAGGGGGGTGTTGGCGTGGGCGCCGCGCGGCACGAACTGGCCGTTGACCGCCGCGGCAAAGGGGGGCGCGATCTGCGCCGCGCTCACCGCGTCCGCCAGCGTGGCGGAATCGGCAAGGGCTAGCGGTCGGCCGTTGAGCAGGATATCCATGTCGTTCACGTTAGTGCAGCAGCCCGCCAGGCGCGGCCATGGCTGTGGTGGCGGGCGCATCGGTCACGGCTTCGATCATGCCGGGCCAGCGCAGCGCGGCCGGCACCGCATGGGCCGCGGGATCGCCCCTGAGCAGCGCACCGACCACCGCGCAGGCGGCCTCGGTCACTGCCGGCGCGATCAGGAAGCCATGCCGGTACAGCCCGTTGACGCGCACCACGCGCGCGCGCTGGTCCACGCGGATCGCGGGCAGGTGGTCGGGGCGCGTCGGGCGGCGCTGCACGTTCAGTTCCAGCACGCGCGCCTCGCCGAAGGCGGGATGCAGCGAATGCGCCGCCGACAGCAGCTCCAGCGCGGAGCGCACGCTCATCGGCGACTCGTCCTCGCTTTCCAGCTCGGTGGCGCCGATCACGTACAGGTCGTTGGGCTTGGGCGCGATATAGATCGGATAGCGCGGATGCAGCAGCCGTACCGGCCGGTGCAGCTTGACGTCGGGGGCGTGCACGCGCACCACTTCGCCGCGCAGGCCACGCAGACCCGGCCGGGTGCCGCCGGGCTGCACAGGCCAGGCCGCGCGCGCGCCCAGGCCGCGGCAGTCCAGTACCACGTCGGCACGGATGCCGAGCTGGGGCAGCGAGCGGGCGTCGACTTCGCCGGCCTCCCAGACGCAATGCACGCCTTCGCTGACCGCGCACGACAGCAGCGCGCGCAGCGCGCCGCGGTTGTCGAGCTGGCCTTCGCCGGCCAGCAGCAGGCCCTGCGGGAAGCGGCCCGTGAGCGCGGGTTCGACCTCGCCCACGCCCTTCGCGTCGAGCGCGCACAGCCGCTGCGCCACCAGCTCCGGCGGTGCCACGGCACGCACGCGGCTGGTGAACAGCGACATCTCGGCGCGGTCGCGCGCATGCCAGACCACCAGCGTGCCGTCTTCCTGGAAGAAGACCGGCTCCGCCAACTCGGCCAGCCACGCGCGCCACAGGTCGACGCTGGCAATGCCCAGGTCGACGATGCGGCGCTCGGCAATGGCCGACTCGGCCAGCGGCGCCAGCATGGCGGCGGCCACATAGGCGGCCGAGCCCGCGCCGTCCGGGCCGGCCCGCTCCACCAGCGCCACGCGGGCGCCGCTGCGGACCAGTTGCCAGGCGGCCAGGCGGCCGGCAAGACCGGCCCCGAGGATGGCGACGTCAAACGACTGCACTGCTGTCATGAGGGGTGTTGTGCCGGACGCGCCATGCGGCCGCGTCCGGCCTCCTATGTCGGTGCCGCCGCGCGGGGCGCAGCGCGGCGGCGGATCATGCGCGGGCATGGGTTGCGAAGCCATGCCCGTACTGCCTGTCACTGCCTTACGAGTAGATCTTGCTGCCCTTCTTCAGGAACTCGATCGACTTCTCTTCCATGCCCTGCTGCGCTTCCTTGGGCAGCGATGCCGCATAGTCGCGCACTTCCTGCGTGATCTTCATCGAGCAGAACTTCGGCCCGCACATCGAGCAGAAGTGGGCGATCTTGGCGCCTTCGGCCGGCAGCGTGGCATCGTGGTACGAACGCGCGCGTTCCGGATCGAGGCCCAGGTTGAACTGGTCTTCCCAGCGGAACTCGAAGCGTGCCTTGGACAGTGCGTTGTCGCGCAGCTGCGCGCCCGGCCAGCCCTTGGCCAGGTCAGCGGCGTGGGCGGCGATCTTGTAGGTGATGATGCCTTCGCGCACATCTTCCTTGTCCGGCAGGCCCAGGTGCTCCTTGGGCGTGACGTAACACAACATGGCGGTGCCCATCCAGCCGATATTGGCCGCGCCGATGCCGCTGGTGATGTGGTCGTAGCCGGGAGCGATGTCCGTTACCAGCGGTCCCAGCGTATAGAACGGTGCCTCGTAGCAATGCTTGAGTTCTTCGTCCATGTTGGCCTGGATGCGCTGCAGCGGCACGTGGCCCGGGCCTTCGATCATCACCTGCACGTCGTGCTGCCACGCCTTGGCGGTCAGCTCGCCCAAAGTGCGCAGTTCGCCGAACTGGGCGTCGTCGTTGGAATCCGCGATGCAGCCCGGACGCAGGCCGTCGCCGAGGCTGAACGACACGTCATAGGCCTTCATGATCTCGCAGATCTCGTCGAAGTGCGTGTACAGGAAGTTTTCCTTGTGGTGCGCCAGGCACCACTTGGCCATGATCGAACCGCCGCGCGAAACGATGCCCGTGACACGGTCGGCGGTCAGCGGCACATAGCGCAGCAGCACGCCGGCGTGGATGGTGAAGTAGTCGACGCCCTGCTCGGCCTGCTCGATCAGCGTGTCGCGGAACATCTCCCAGGTCAGGTCCTCGGCGATGCCGCCGGTCTTGTCCAGCGCCTGGTAGATCGGCACCGTGCCGATGGGCACCGGCGAGTTGCGCAGGATCCATTCGCGGGTTTCGTGGATGTGCTTGCCGGTGGACAGGTCCATGATGGTGTCGGCGCCCCAGCGGATCGACCACACCATCTTTTCCACTTCCTCGGCCAGCGACGAGGTCACCGCCGAGTTGCCCAGGTTGCCGTTGATCTTGACGCGGAAATTGCGCCCGATCGCCATCGGCTCCAGCTCGGTGTGGTTGATGTTGGCGGGAATGATGGCGCGGCCCGAGGCAATCTCCTGGCGCACGAATTCCGGCGTGATGTCTTCCGGACGCAGCGGCAGGCCGGCACCGAGCGCGTTGCCGGGGTGCTGGCGCAGCAGCGCCTTGTATTCGGGCTTGTCGTACAGCGCCTGCAGGTTCAGCGATTCGCGCAGGGCCACGTATTCCATTTCCGGCGTGATGATGCCGCGGCGCGCATAGTGCATCTGCGACACATTGGCGCCGGCCTTGGCGCGGCGCGGGTTGGTCAGCTGGGCAAAGCGCAGGTGCGCGGTGGCGGGGTCGTTGGCACGGTCGCGGCCGTATTCCGACGACAGGCCGGACAGCACCTCGGTGTCGCCGCGCTCTTCGATCCACTTGGCGCGCAGCGCCGGCAGGCCGGCCTTCAGGTCGATATGCACGTCCGGGTCACTGTAGGGGCCCGAGGTGTCGTACACCGGGATCGGCGGATTGGGCATGTCGCCCTTCTCGGTGCGCGTCGAGGTCTGCAGGATGGTCCGCAGCGGTACGCGGATATCTGGGCGGCTGCCGGTCAGGTAGGTCTTGCTGGAAGCCGGATAGGCGAATTTCTGGTCGAGGTCGCTTTCAAGCGATTCGAAGGATGCAGCGGGGGCAGTACGGGCCATGGGTGTCGTCCTCTCTCTTGCGGGGGTGGACGAAACCAGGAGCCTTGTGAGCGCTGCCTGGGGCCTGAAGCCTGGGGCGGCGAGTCCCGGAGGGACTGGAGACTTGGTCTTGTGAAACTTCCCACGCCGGTACTAGCCGGATCGGGTTCGAAGGGACTCTCTCAGCCGCACGGCCCATCCGTACGGCACCCCTGTTTCATCCAACGGGGTGAATTTAAGCACAAGGTGCCGGCGGGCGCCAGTGCCAGTTCCCTGCCGATTGTGGTGCCACACCTGTGCGAAAAGGTATCGAATCGCGCATGCTGCGCCGCAAAATCGCCAACAAGGGGACGACCGTGCACTCAAACACCGGGTACGTGATCTACCATGCAAGCAAACGGCAAGCACCGATCCAGGAGACATCATGACCGACGCCGCCACGCACCGCGTTTTCAACCAGGTGCCGGATCTCGCCCACTACAACCTGTTTGGCTGCGACCGCGCCGTGCGCGCCGCGCTGGAACGCCTTGCCGGCGGCTGGCATGCCGACGCGCTCGGGCAGTTCGGCGCGCGGCTGGGCGAGCCTGAAGTGCAGCAATGGGCGGCCGACGCCAACCACTTCACGCCAGAACTGCACACCCACAGCCGCACCGGCGAGCGCATCGACGTAGTGGACTTTCACCCGAGCTGGCACGCGCTGCTGGGCCTGTTGCGCAGCCAGCAGCTTCAGGCCCTGCCCTTCGCGCAGCCGCGCGCGGGCGCATGGGCGGCGCGCACGGCTGGGTATTTCCTGCAGGCACAGGTGGAATCCGGCTCGCTGTGCCCGCCGACCATGACCTTTGCCAGCATCCCCGTGCTGCGCAAGGAAACGGCGCTGTTTGCCGAGCTGGAGCCGCGCCTGTATGCCACCGAGCATGATGCGCGCGACCTGCCGTGGCGCAGCAAGACCGCGATCATGATCGGCATGGGCATGACCGAGAAGCAGGGCGGATCGGACGTGCGCGCCAACACCACCGTGGCGCGCGCGGTGGGCGGCGAAGGCCGCGGCGCGGAATATGCGCTGACCGGCCACAAGTGGTTCTTCTCCGCGCCGATGTGCGATGCGCACCTGGTGGTCGCGCGCATGGGCGCCGAAGACGGCCCGCTGTCGTGCTTCTTCGTGCCGCGCTTTCGCGACGACGGCAGCAGGAACGCGGTGCAGATCCAGCGCCTGAAGGACAAGCTCGGCAACCGCTCCAACGCCAGCAGCGAGGTCGAGTTCCGCGATGCCACCGGCATCCTGATCGGCGAGGAAGGCCGCGGCATCCCCACCATCATCGAGATGGCCACCAGCACGCGGCTCGACTGCGTGATCGGCAGCGCCGCGATCCTGCGCGCGGCCTTTGTGCAGGCGCTGCACCATACGCGCCACCGCAGCGCCTTCGGACGCCTGCTGGCCGACCAGCCACTGATGCGCAATGTGCTGGCCGACCTGGCGCTGGAATCCGAAGCCGCCACGCTGCTGATGATGGAGCTGGGCCATGCCTTCGAGCATGCCGAGGACGATCCGCTCGCGGCGGCCTGGAAGCGCGTGGTCACGCCCGCGGCCAAGTTCTGGGTCTGCAAGCGCACGCTGGAAGCCACCGGCGAAGCGATGGAAGTCTGGGGCGGCAACGGTTACGTCGAAGAAGGCCCGATGGCGCGGCTGTATCGCGAGGCGCCGGTCAATTCGATCTGGGAAGGCTCGGGCAACATCATGTGCCTGGACGTGCTGCGCGCGATCCAGCGCAATCCGGACGATGCCGCGCGCTTGCTGCAGGACCTGTCGCGCCGCGCCGGCGGCCATCCGGCGGTGCGCGCGGAACTGGCCTCGCTGCAGGCATTGCTGCGCGAGCCCCCCGAACTGCTGGAAGCCAACGCGCGCCGCTTTGCGCAGGGACTGGTGCTGACCGCGCAGGCCGCGCTGATGCTGGCGCATGCCGATACCGAGAGTGCGGAGCTGTTCGTCGCCAGCCGGCTGGGGCGGCAGCATGGGCGCGTCTTCGGCACGCTGGATGCGGATGCCGATGTGCTCAAGCGGGTGTTCTCGCGCGGCTTCGAAGGCTAGGGCTCACACCTCCCGTCAAGCCTCCATCGATTCCAGCACGCGCAGCATCACGCGCGGCGCATAGCGGATCAGGTCGTGCGCGCGCTCGCCGATCATGATCGCGGGTGCATTGGTGTTGCCGCCGATCAGGGTCGGCATCACTGACGCGTCGACCACGCGCAGGCCCTCAACGCCGCGCACGCGCAGCTGCGGGTCCACCACCGCCATCGCATCCATGCCCATGCGGCAGGTACCGACCGGGTGATAGATGGTATCGGCGTGCTCGCGGATCAGCTCGCGCACGGCTGCATCGTCGCTGCCGTCGGCGCGCAGGCCGGCCGAATAGAGCTCGCGCCCGCCGAAGCATGCCAGTTGCGGCTGCGACAGGATGCTGCGCACGATGCGCACACCGGCCACCAGATCGCCCAGGTCGCGCATATCGCTCAGGTACTTCGGATCGATCAGCGGCGCACGCCGGATATCGGCCGAGGCCAGTCGCACCTCGCCACGGCTGCGCGGGCGCAGCAGGCAGACATGGCATCCATAGCCGTGGCCGGAGTTCAGCCGGCGCATGTGGTCGTCATCGATGCCGACCACGAAATGCAGCTGCAGGTCAGGCTCGGGCAGTTCCGGCCGGCTGCGCAGGAAGCCGCCCGCCTCGGCAAAATTGCTCGACAGCATGCCGGTGCGCTCGCGCCGGTAGCGCAGCATTTCGGACACCAGCCGCGCGAGGCCGCCGAACGACACCCCGAACAGCTCGGGCACGGCGGTGCGCTTGTGCAGCACGATGTCGAGATGGTCCTGCAGGTTGGCGCCCACGCCGGGCAGGTCGTGCACCACGCCGATGCCTTGCTCGCGCAGTAGCGCGGCAGGGCCGACCCCCGAAACCATCAGCAACTGCGGCGAGCCGAACGTGCCCGCGCACACGATCACGTCGCGGCGCGCGCGCAGCAGTTGCTGGCGGCCATCCCGCACCACCCGCACACCGGCTGCGTGGCGGCCCTCAAAGACAATGCGCAGCGCCTGCGTGTCGGTCAGCACGTGCAGCCGCGCACGGCCGCCATTGCAGGCGCGGTCGCGCACGTTGCCGCCGTGCAGGTAGGCGCGCGCGGCATTCCAGCGCTCGCCGGCATGTTGCGTGACCTGGTACCAGCCCACGCCTTCCTGCTCTTCGCCGTTGAAGTCGTCGTTGCGCGGAAAGCCGGCCTGCTGCGCGGCTTCGATAAAGCGTTCGGCAAAGGGGTTGGGGGTGCGCAGGTCGCTGACATGGAGCGGACCGTTGCCGCCGTGCAGCGGGTCGTCGTCGCTGCCGGCCAGGCGTTCATTGCATTCCGCGCGGCGGAAGTAAGGCAGCACGTCGTCCCATGACCAGCCGTCGCAGCCGGCGTCGGCCCAGGCGTCGTAGTCGGCGGGGCGGCCGCGGGTGTAGATCATGGCGTTGATCGAAGAACTGCCGCCCAGGCCGCGCCCGCGCGGCTGGTAGCCGCGGCGGCCGTTCAGGCCCGGCTGCGGCACCGTCTGGAAGCCATAGTTGCGGGCCCCGGCACGCGGCAGCAACGCGGCCATCCCGGCGGGTGTGCGTATCAGCACATGGTGATCGTGGTGCCCGGCCTCGACCAGCGCGATGGCGTCGTCGCCGCTGTCGGCAAGCCGCCCCGCCAGCGCACAGCCCGCCGAGCCCGCACCGACGATGACGTAGTCATAGGTGGTTTCCATCTGTCTCCCCGCGAGTCCGCAGGCGGCGCGCATGCGTGAGCCGGGCTGCGCCGGTGCGCCCGCCCTTGTCCGTCCAGCGGATGGCAAGCCGTGAGATTCAGTGTAGACGTTAGCCGGAGGGGTGGAGAAGGACGGCGGCAAGGCACGCGCGCAAGCACGTCGGACGGGCCGCGTGTGCTCGGGCGCAACCCGGCTGCGGCTGCTCCTGCGCTGGTCAGGACACCAGCATCGGCCGTCCGAGCATGCGCGACAGCACGGCCTCGGGCGAGTGGGTGTGGTCGGAAATCGCCTGCGGCGCCAGGTAGATGGTCTGCTCCATCATCGCGCGCCCGCGCATGGCGGCATGCAGCAACTGGTCGCTGAAGACGATCCAGGTCGAACCCGGCGGGAACTGGAATTCCTGCTGCGGCACGTTGGCCTGGTAATCCAGGTCGGCCTTGGCCAGGTCGTGCAGCTGCAGCATGCGGTGATCGTATTCCGAGCGCTTGCGCTTGGTGATATGCAGCAGCTTCATCAGCGACGCCTGCCCCGGCCACATGCCATGGGTCTTGGGCACGAACTTCCGTGCAAAATCGCCGAACGGCTCGCCCACGCGCCACACGCGCGGTGCGGCCGGGTCGATATTGTGGAACACGCGCAACAGGCGCTTGCCCAGCATCGGGTTGGACGGGAACGAGTCCACGTGCAGGCGGGTATCGTCCTTGCGCCAGCTGACCGGGCGCCCGGCGATCTCGCTGGGCCGCAGCGACGTGCCGGCGCGCGTCATGTGCGGGGTATATTCCGGGAACAGCGTGCTCACCAGCGCCTCGCTGTTGTCGGCGTAGCGGCGGATCAGCGTGTACAGGTCCGCCAGGTCCTGCGGGCTGCCCTGCGCACCGCGCACCGCGGTGTCGTCGGCGCGCAGGTTGATGTTCTTGGACTTGCCGTCCGAATAGCGACTGTCCAGGAAGCGCTCTTCGCCCGGCTGGAAGCGGAAATTCAGGTGCGGGAAGTACAGCACGGCTCCCTGCTCCAGTTCGCGGCGCAGCGTGGCACGTTCTTCGGCCGTGACCTGGGGAGCCCAGTCCGTATAGGGCTGCGGACGGATCAGGTTGAGTTGGCCGGCGGCGCCAGGCTGGGCTGAGGTCGACGGGGCAAGGACAGGCGCTTCGGACATGGCATCCTCTGGAAACGGTCACCAGTGTTTGGGGTCGGCCGCCGGCGTGGCGGCTGGGAATGGCGGGATTTTACTCCCTGCCGCCAGCCGTGGCGCCGGCGTCACGCGGCGACTGGACCAGGATCAAACCCGCATGAAAAAACCCCGCGGGCCCTTGCGGGCCGGCGGGGCTTGCCGTCAGTGCAGCTGGCGCGGGTGGCGCTTACAGGCCGGCCGCGGCGCGCAGAACAGCTGCCTTGTCGGTGGCTTCCCACGAGAATTCCGGCTCTTCGCGGCCGAAGTGGCCGTAGGCGGCGGTCTTCTCGTAGATCGGGCGCAGCAGGTCCAGCATCTGCACGATGCCCTTCGGGCGCAGGTCGAAATGCTCCTGCACCAGTTCGGCGATCTTGGCGTCGGGAATCTTGCCGGTGCCTTCGGTGTAGACCGTCACGTTGATCGGGCGGGCCACGCCGATGGCATAGCTGACCTGCACCTGGCACTGGCGCGCCAGGCCCGAGGCCACCACGTTCTTGGCCACATAGCGCGCGGCGTAGGCGGCCGAGCGGTCGACCTTGGACGGATCCTTGCCCGAGAACGCGCCGCCACCATGGGGCGAGGCGCCGCCGTAGGTGTCGACGATGATCTTGCGCCCGGTCAGGCCGCAGTCGCCCTGCGGGCCGCCGATGACGAAGCGCCCGGTCGGGTTCACCAGGTACTTGGTTTCCTTGAGCATCTCGGCCGGCAGCACCGGCTTGATGATCTCTTCGATCACGGCTTCGCGGATCTGGGCCTGGGTGATGTCGGGCGAATGCTGGGTCGACAGCACCACGGTGTCCACGCTGTGCGGCTTGCCGTCTACATAGCGCACCGTGACCTGCGACTTGGCGTCCGGGCGCAGCCAGGGCAGGCGGCCGTCGCGGCGCAGCAGCGACTGGCGCTCGACCAGGCGGTGGGCGTAGTAGATCGGGAACGGCATCAGTTCCGGGGTCTCGTCGCAGGCGTAGCCGAACATCAGGCCCTGGTCGCCGGCACCCTGGTTCAGGTAGTCGTCGGAGGCGCGGTCCACGCCCTGGGCGATGTCGGGCGACTGCTTGTCATAAGCCACCAGCACGGCGCAGCCCTTGTAGTCGATGCCGTATTCGGTGTTGTCGTATCCGATGCGCTTGATGGTGTCGCGCGCGATCTGGATGTAGTCGACATTGGCGGTCGTGGTGATTTCCCCGGCCAGCACCACCAGACCGGTGTTGCAGAGCGTCTCAGCTGCCACACGCGCATACTTGTCCTGGGCCAGGATGGCGTCCAGGACGGCGTCGGAAATCTGGTCAGCGACCTTGTCGGGATGGCCTTCGGAGACGGATTCCGAAGTAAAAAGGAAGTCGTTTGCCACGAACTTATTCTCCAGGTTGGCTATTGCGTGCCAGCCTGTTCGGTTCATGGCGGCGACGCTTTAGCGGTATTTCAGGCAGCCCGGTTTGAGCCGCATCGCCCCGCAAGTTGTCAGTTAACTCGGCGATACACGCTATTATACGCGCCTGCCGGCTTCGTTGCAGCGCGCCATTGGTGCGGTACAACACTTGCCGGCACGCCGGGGCGCTGTGCCCGTGCTGGTCCCTGTTGACGGCACGCGGCGTGCGGAACTGAATACCGCATCGAAAAAAACGCCTGCTTGCCCGTCTGTTCCCGGCACGGACCTGCGACAGACCTGTTTTTCGCGCCTGATGACCTTTTTATTCTGGCTGATCTCCCGATTCCCCCTGCGGCTGCTGCAAGCCGTGGGCGGCGCCATCGGCCTGCTGATTGCGCGCCTGCCCGGCCGCTATGGCCAGCGCCTGCGGGAAAACTTCCGACTGGCCTTCCCGGATGCCACCGAGGCGATGATCGACGAGGCCGCCCGCTCGACCGGGCGCATGATCATCGAGATGCCTTACTTCTGGAGCCGCAGCAGGATCGGCGCAAAGCTGTACGGCTTTGACGACTACCTGTGGCCCGAGCTCGGGAAGCTGCAGGCGCGCGGCAAGGGCATCATCATCCTGACCCCGCACCTGGGCTGCTTTGAAGTGCTGCCGCAGTCCCACGCACTGCATCGCCCGGTCACCGCGCTGTTCAAGCCGCCGCACCAGCCCTGGCTGCGCGAGTGGATCGAAACAATGCGCACTCGCCCCAATATGCATATGGCGCCGGCCACGCCGCGCGGCGTGCGCATGCTGGTGAAGGCGCTCAAGCGCGGCCAGGCGGTGGGCATCCTGCCCGACCAGGTGCCCAGCGGCGGCGAAGGCAACTGGGCGCCGTTCTTCGGCAAGCCCGCCTATACGATGGCGCTGGTGCACCGGCTGCAGCAGCTGACCGGCGCGCCGGTGGTGGCGGTCTTTGCCGAGCGCCTGCCGCGCGGCGCCGGCTATCGCGGCCATCTGCGCGTGATCAACGACGGCGGCATGCTGCCGGACGATCCCGCCGCCGCCGCCGCTGCCATCAACCGGACCATCGAAGAACTGGTAAGCCTGTCCCCCACCCAATACCTGTGGGGCTACAACCGCTACAAGCAACCCGCCGGAGCGGGCACCCCGGATGCGCCAGGCACCCCGGGCAACCATACCGAGCCGGCCACTGATCAATCGATTTCATGAGCCGCGTGTTCACCTGGCTCGGCATCGGCCTGCTGACGGTGCTGGGCAAATTGCCATATCCCTTCGTCGCGCGCTTCGGCGAGGCGCTCGGCGGCCTGCTGTACCGTTTGCCCAGCGAACGGCGCCGCGTGGTGCAGGCCAACCTGCGCCTGTGCTTCCCGGAGCGCACCGAGGCCGAGATCGACGCGTTGTCGCGCCAGAGCTTCCGCATCCTGTTCCGCAGCTTTGCCGAGCGCGGCATCTTCTGGACCGGCAGCGAGGCACAGATGCGCCGCTGGGTGCAGATCGATGACGAGGCTGACCTGGTGGCGCTGGACGGCACCCCGCATATCCTGGTGACGCTGCACCTGTCGGGCGTGGAAGCTGGCGCGATCCGGCTCACCATCCACCTGCGCGAGCATGTCGGCCGCTCCGGCGCCTCGCTCTACACGAGACAGAAGAACGCCCTGTTCGACGGCTTCCTGAAGCACGCCCGCGGGCGTTTCGGCGCCAACATGATCTCGCGCAACGACAGCGCACGCGACATCCTGCGCTGCCTGAAGAAGGGCGAGGCGATGCAGCTGATCGCCGACATGGACTTCGGCGAGCGCGATTCGGAGTTCGTGCCGTTCTTCGGCGCGCAGGCGCTGACGCTGACGTCGGTATCGCGGCTGGCGCGGCTGACCGGGGCCAAGGTGGTGCCGATCTACACCGAGATGCTGCCCGACTACCAGGGCTATGTGCTGCGCGTGCTGCCGGCCTGGGAGCACTACCCGGGCGCGAGCGTGACTGAAGACACGCGCCGCATGAATGCCTTTTTCGAGGACTGCATCCGCCCGCGCGTGCCCGAGTACTACTGGGTGCACAAGCGCTTCAAGAACCGCATGCCGGGCGAGCCCGCGATCTACTGAGCGCGTCCGGCACGTCCAACGCATCCGGCGCCCCGCAGCTACAATCCCCACCATGAAACTCCAGTTCACCAAGATGCACGGCGCCGGCAACGACTTTGTCGTGCTCGACGGCATCCACCAGCAGATCGACCTGACCCCGGCGCAGTGGCGTGCCCTTGCCAGCCGGCATTTCGGCGTGGGCGCGGACCAGATCCTGATCGTCGAGAAACCGACCCGCGCGGACGTCGACTTCCGCTACCGCATCGTCAATGCCGACGGCAGCGAGGTGGAGCACTGCGGCAACGGCGCCCGGTGCTTCGTGCGCTTTGTCACGGACAAGGGCATGACCGACAAGCGCTCGGTGCGCGTGGAGGTGATGAACGGCGTGATCACGCTGACGCTGCAGGACGATGGCCAGGTCACGGTGGACATGGGCGCGCCAGAGCTGGAACCGGCGCGCGTGCCGTTCCGCGCACAGGGCCTGCCGACCCGCGCCGAAGCCGCCGACACGCTGTACGGCCTGGAGGTCAACGGCCGCACCGAATGGATCTCGGCGGTGTCGATGGGCAACCCGCACGCGGTGCAGGTGGTCGACGACGTGGAAAACTTCCCGGTCCTGCAGGACGGTCCGGTGGTGGAATACCACCCCGCCTTCCCGAACCGCGTCAACGCCGGCTTCATGCAGATCGAAAATCGCCACGCCATTCGCCTGCGCGTCTACGAGCGCGGCGCGGGCGAGACCCTGGCCTGCGGCACCGGCGCCTGCGCGGCCGTGGTGGCCGGCATCCGGCGCGGCCTGCTGGATTCGCCGGTGCAGGTCCACACCCATGGCGGCGAGCTGAACATTGCCTGGGACGGCGGCGCTGAATCGGTGCGCATGACCGGCCCGGCCACCACCGTGTTCGAAGGCAGCATTGACCTGGCGGCCCTGCCGGCCTGACCATACGGGCTGCGCGCCCCTTTCCGCACTCCCGGCGTCCCTTGCAACGGAGTCCTGGCGGGGGCGCCCACTCCCTTGATCCTGCAGGTCAGACCGATTGGAGCGCCCATGCCGCTGGACGATTTCCGCATCACCTCGGGCAAGCAATTCCGCCTTGCCGACTTCGACCCGGGCAGCAAGCCGCTGTCCTGCGGCAAGAAAGAGGAAGACCTTGCCCGCATCGTCGAACTGAGCAACGCCCTGGACGCGCAGCAGGACATCTTCTATGCCGAGCACCGCCGCAAGCTGCTGGTTGTGCTGCAGGGCATGGATACCAGCGGCAAGGACGGCACCGTGCGCGGCGTGTTCCGCAGCTTCGATCCGTTGGGCATCCGCGTGGTCGGCTTCAAGGCCCCGACGCCGGAGGAACTGGCGCGCGACTACCTGTGGCGTGTCCACCTGCAGGTGCCGAAGGCGGGCGAGATCGTGGTCTTCAACCGCAGCCACTATGAAGACGTGCTGATCACGCGCGTGCACGACTGGATCGACGCCGCCGAATGCGAGCGGCGCTTCCGCCAGATCCGGGACTTCGAGGCCATGCTGACCGAGACCGGCACCACCATCGTCAAGTGCTTCCTGCATATTTCCCGCGACGAGCAGAAGGCGCGGCTCGAAGCACGCCTGGCCGACCCGCAGAAGCACTGGAAATTCGACACCACCGACCTGACCGAGCGCAAGCACTGGAAGGCCTACGCGGATGCCTACGAGGCCGCCATCATGGCGACCAGCACGCCCGAATGCCCGTGGTATGTGGTGCCGGCCGATTCCAAGACGCACCGCAACCTGATGGTGGCCGAGATCCTGACCCGGGTCTTCGCGGACCTGAAGCCGGCCTATCCGCCGGCGCGGCCGGAACTGGCCAAGCTCAAGGTCGACTGAGTTCCGCGCGCCTCAGCCGCCCTCAGCTACCATTGCCGCGGTGCACGTCGTGCGTGACGAAGGGGTGCTCGAGGCTGGGCATCGCCAGCCATTGCGGATGGCGCAGGGTCTGGCGGATATCTTCCAGTCCGCTGGTCCAGTGCTCATGCATGGTCAGCGGGCCGAACTGGTAGTCCTTGGCCAGGCTCTCGAACGACTTGTCGCGGTAGATCAGCTGGATCACGTTGCGGCGCGCATCGCACGAGTGCTCGGCCGCGCGGCGGTACCAGTCGTTGTCGCGCTTTGACTGCGGCACCAGCGCCATCACCTCGTTGAGCATGCGGCGCAGGTTCTGCTGCTCGCGCATATAGTCGGTAATGGCCCGCGTGCGGCTGGAATACTGGATGTCCTTCTGGCGCTCGGCCACGTCGACCAGGTTGTGCGGCAGCTTGCCGCGCGCGCTCCACAGGTCGACCTGGAAGATCAGCGCATCGCGCCGCGGCTGCGCCGTCAGCACCTCGGCCAGCGGCGTGTTCGACACCAGCCCGCCGTCCCAGTAGTACTCGCCATCGATTTCCACCGCCCCAAACCCCGGCGGCAGCGCGCCCGAGGCCATGAAGTGCTCGGGGCGGAGCTTGTCGCGGGTATTGTCGAAGTAAGCGAAATTGCCGGTACGCACATTGACCGCACCGACCGAGACGCGCATCAGGTCGGGACGGTGGTTGATCAGGTCGAAGTCGGCAAAACGCTCCAGTGTCGCCTTCAGCGGCGTGGTGTCGTAGAAACTGGCGCGGGTCGGGTCTTCGTAGCGCGACATCAGCTCCGGCCAGCTGCGTGGCTGGAAGAAGCCGCGCTGGCCTTCGAACATCGCGCGCGCCGCATACAGGCCATCGAACCAGATCCGCATCGGCTCGGGCCAGCTTTCGGCCTGGTCGGCAAACCACGTGTGCGACGGGCTTGGCAGCCACGGCTGCGCGCAGATGTACTCCCAGAACGCCCGCAGCTGCTCCACCCGGCGTTGCGGCGGATTGCCGGCAATGATGGCCGCGTTCAGCGCACCGATGGATATGCCCGCGACCCAGTTCGGGTAGATGCCGCCTTCAGCGAGGCCCTGGTACACGCCGGCCTGGTAGGCGCCAAGTGCGCCCCCGCCCTGCAGCACCAGCGCGCGCACGGCATAGGCCTCGTGCGCCGGCCGGTCCGGGGCCTTGGCGGCCTGGCGCACCGGCTTGCGCGGGTGCGCCTGCGCGCCGCGCTCGGCCAGCGACTCGCCGTTGCCGGCCGATTCCGCGGTTGTGGATGGCGTTGCCGCCTGCCGCCCTGCCCGTTCCTGCCGCTCTTTTGCCGCCACGCCGCGCTTCCTCCCAGTCTGAAACTCAGCCGTCTGTCCGCTGCACGCCGAAATTGTGGAATGGGCGCTGGCCGGCAGCGCCCGCCGTCTTCAACGGGTTCAGACGCCGTAGCGCTGACGATAGGCCGCCACGGCCTCGCGCGAAGCTCCCAGCGCCGGGTCCTGCGAGGCATCGAGATAGGCCAGCAGGTCTTTCAGGCTGGCGATCGCGATCACCGGGATGCCGAATTCGCGCTGCACGTCCTGCACGGCGGAATGCGTGCCGACCTGCTCGGCGGTGCCGCTCTTTTCCATGCGGTCCAGCGCGATCAGCACCGCAGCGGGCTCGGCGCCGGCGGCGCGGATCATGTTCACGGATTCGCGCACGGAGGTGCCGGCGGAAATCACGTCATCGATGATGACCACCTTGCCCTGCAGCTTTGCCCCGACCAGGGTGCCGCCTTCGCCGTGATCCTTGGCTTCCTTGCGGTTGTAGGCGAAGCCGACGTCACGTCCCATGCCCGCCAGCGCCACCGCGGTGGCCGACGCCAGCGTGATGCCTTTGTAGGCCGGTCCGAACAGCACGTCGAACTGCACGCCCGAGGCCAGCAGGGTTTTGGCATAGAATTGCGCCACCTGGCCCAGCATCGCGCCCTGGTTGAACAGGCCGGCGTTGAAGAAGTACGGCGATTTGCGGCCGGCCTTGGTGACGAACTCGCCAAACGACAGCACGCCGGCATCGAGCGCAAAGCGGATAAAGGTCTGGCTGAGATCGGTACCCGCGGGCGGATTCTGCTGCGTCATCATTTCTCTCTGAATTCAAAATTTCCCCGAATGTTACGGATTATCAGCGCCAACCTCAACGGCATCCGCTCCGCGTCGAAGAAAGGCTTTTTCGACTGGATGGGCAAGCAGGACGCAGACATGGTCTGCGTGCAGGAACTGAAGGCGCAGGCCGCCGACATGACGGAAGCGTTCCTTGCGCCACATGGCTATCACGGCTATTTCCACTACGCCGAGAAGAAGGGATATAGCGGCGTAGGGCTGTACACACGCCACAAGCCCGAGCGCGTGATCACGGGCTTCGGCATCCCCGAGTTCGACAACGAAGGCCGCTATGTGGAAGTGCAGTACCCGCACCTGGCGGTCATCTCGGTGTACGTGCCGTCCGGCTCCAGCGGCGAAGAACGCCAGCAGGCCAAATTCCGCTTCATGGAGGCCTTCCTGCCGCACCTGCTGCAGATAAAGGCCTCCGGGCGCGAGATCGTGCTGTGCGGCGACGTCAACATCGCGCACAAGGAAATCGACATCAAGAACTGGAAGGGCAACCTGAAAAACTCGGGCTTCCTGCCGGAAGAGCGCGCCTGGATCGGCGAGCTGTTCGACACCCATGGCTATGTCGACGTATTCCGCAAGCTGGATCCGCGCCCCGAGCAGTACACCTGGTGGAGCAATCGCGGCCAGGCCTACGCCAAGAACGTCGGCTGGCGCATCGACTACCACCTGGCCACGCCGAAGATCGCCGACACCGCGCACCTGTGCTCGATCTACAAGGACGAGAAGTTCAGCGACCACGCGCCGCTGTCGATCGACTACGACTTCCCGCTCTGAGTCACGCGCCTACGCCGCCCGGACCTCTTCAAGCAGTTCCGGGTGGCGGTCCAGCAGCTTGAGCAGCTTCACCAGCGCCAGCGGCGGCTTGGTCCGCCCGGTCTCGTAGCGCGAGAAGGCATTGACCCCGCCGCCGAAGATCTCGGCGGCCTCGCGCTGGTCGAGGCGGAGTTTCTTGCGCACGCCAGTGATGTAGGAAGGCTCGATAAATGCGGCGTTGACCTGGCGGTTGAACGCGTTCATCAGCTTCATGATGCGGTCGCTTTCGTGCCAGTCGGTCACGGATTCGCCA
This sequence comes from Cupriavidus sp. LA-1, assembly GCF_055385985.1. Lineage (NCBI taxonomy): Bacteria > Pseudomonadati > Pseudomonadota > Betaproteobacteria > Burkholderiales > Burkholderiaceae > Cupriavidus > Cupriavidus sp. LA-1. Next base: position 3,639,298 of record NZ_AP031387.1, read on the forward strand.
CATGCCGGGCAGAACTCGCCGCGCACGGATTCCAGGACCGTGGTTTCGCCACGGTAGGTGTAGGGGACATCGCGCACGTCGGCCACCAGTTCAGCCGCGCCGCACACGGGGCATTTCATTTTGCTCAGCTCCTTTCATCGTGCCTTGAACGACACGATCAGCAGGTCTTCAGTCACGGTCAGTTTCAGGTACACCCCGCCGTACGGTGTCACCGGGCGATAGACGTCCTGCCACACGGTGTGGTCGGCGTAGGCCGTCATGCTCTTGTAGAAGTCGGCACCGCTCAGGCCCGCGACCACCTGCGCCAGCCCGGCCATGTCGAAGCCGAGTGCCGTGGCGCCGTCGCGCGCGCATCGGGTCACGCGCACCCGCCTTGCTCCAATCAACTCCCTGACCCGCCAGAGCGGGTAATGCGCGGTCCCCTTTTCCATGGAAATTAACCTACTTGGTTATATCCTGCAAGCCTGGAACTGTGCGAAATCGCAATCAGCCCATTGGTACAAACCCCTGCGACCCGCCCCCATCCCCGCTACAATGCAGGTTCCCTACCGCATGCGGCAGGGGACGTTTCGCATTCCCAGCGGCATTTCCCGCACCCCATTGAGTGAGTCAGCCATGGTTTTCAAAGTGTTCGTCGATGGTCAGGAAGGCACCACCGGTCTCCGGCTGCTTGACTATCTTTCCGGTCGTTCCGACGTGGAACTGCTGCGCATTGCCGATGACAAGCGCAAGGATCCGACCGAACGAGCACGATTCCTGAACGCCGCCGACGTCGCCTTCCTGTGCCTGCCCGATGTGGCCTCGCGCGAGGCGGTATCGCTGGTGACCAACCCGGACACCTGCGTGATCGACGCCAGCACAGCGTTCCGCACCACCGACAGCTGGGCCTACGGCCTGCCCGAGCTGGTGCGCGGCCAGCGCGAGAAGATCCGCGCCAGCAAGCGCATCGCGGTGCCGGGCTGCCACGCCAGTGCCTTCGTGCTGGCAGTGCGCCCGCTGGTGGACGCCGGCGTGCTGCCGGCCGACTACCCGGTTTCGGCGTTCTCCCTGACCGGCTACAGCGGCGGCGGCAAGTCGATGATTGCCGAATTCGAAGCCGGCGGTAACCCGAAGCTGGACAGCCCGCGCCCGTACGCGCTGGGCCTGGAACACAAGCACTTGCCGGAAATGCGCGTGCAGGCCGGCCTGGCGCAGGCGCCGGTCTTCAACCCGATCGTCGGCAACTTCCTGAAGGGCCTGGCGGTCACGGTGCCCGTGTTCACCGACCGGCTGGCACGCAAGGTGAGCGCCGAGCAGATCGTCGAGATCTACCGCAAGCACTATGAAGGCGAGCAGTTCGTGCGCGTGATGCCGTACAACAGCGCCGACAACCTCGACGGCGGTTTCTTCGACGTGCAGGCCAACAACGACACCAACCGTGTCGACCTGTTCGTGTTCGGCAATGCCGAGCGCCTGAACCTGGTGGCGCGCCTGGACAACCTGGGCAAGGGCGCAGCCGGCGCGGCGGTGCAGTGCATGAACGTGCATGTGGGCGCCGACGAGGCCACGGGGCTGCGCGCCTGACAGGGCCACGCCCTGAACGCAAAGAAGCCGGCAATGCCGGCTTCTTTCTTTTGCGCCTGCAGGCCGCTCAGCGCTGCAGCGGCTTCTGCCGGTCGTCGTCGCCGCTGTCCACCGGCGCGCCGCCCAGCCCCGCCATATTGGCGCGGTATGCCGGCAGCTTGTCCACCGTGGTGTTGGTCGCGCGCGCATACAGCGGCAGCACCTCGGGCAGGTGCTTTTCCAGGTCGGCGATGCGGCTGCGCCCGGAAGGGTGCGTCGACAGGAACTCGGCGCCGGTTTGCGTGACCTGGCCCATCTTCTGCCACAGCGACACCGCGGCACGCGGATCGTAGCCGGCGCGCGCGGCGATATCCATGCCGATCAGGTCCGCCTCGGACTCATCCGCGCGCGAAAAGCGCAGCGTCAGCAGGTGGGCGCCGGTGCCGAGCGCCATATTGCCAAGGTTGCCGAAGCCGAACAGCTGCGAGATCACGTTGGCGCCCAGGTTGGTGATCTCGGACTTGGCGGCACGCTCGCGTGCATGCTCGCGCAGCGCGTGGGCGATCTCATGGCCCATCGCCATGGCGATCTCTTCGTCGGTCAGCTTGAGCTGGTCCAGCAGCCCGGTGTAGAAGGCGATCTTGCCGCCGGGCATGCAGAAGGCATTGACCTGCCTGGAGCCGATCAGGTTGATCTCCCACTGCCATTGCCGCGCGCGCTCGTTCCAGCGCGCGGTCTGCGGCAGCAGCCGCTTGCCAATGGCGCGCAGGCGCATCAGCTGCGGGTTGTTGTCGGCGGCAAGGGCGCGCTTGGCGATGGCCTCCTGCTTGAGCTGCTCGTATTCCTGCGCTGCCTGCTGCTCGATGGCCTCGACCGGCACGATGGTGCGCACCGCCGAACCGCCGGGATTCAGCCTGATGCCGCCGGCATCGCTGTCCTGTGCCTGCGCGGGCAAGCCCCAGCCGAGCGGCAATGCTGCCGCGGCCAGTGCCAGCGCACGGGCCAGCCGGAGGCGGGTGGGACGCTGAACACCTTGCAGGCGGCGGAGCATGTGCGATTCCTTGGGCGCAATCGGGGAGCGGGCAAACAGGTGATGCAATAATACACGGCACCCGCGCGGCCGCGCGGCAGCATACGGCTGCCCCATTCATGAATTTCCAGACCTATCTAGACATCTTCCGCAACCGCCGCATCGGCGCCATGCTGGCGCTGGGCTTCGCCTCCGGGCTGCCGCTGGCGCTGACGTCGGGCACCTTGCAGGCATGGATGACGGTCGAGGGCCTGGATATCAAGACCATCGGCTTCTTCTCGCTGGTCGGCCAGGCCTATATCTTCAAGTTCCTGTGGGCGCCGCTGATGGACCGCTACACGCCGCCGCTGATGGGGCGCCGGCGCGGCTGGCTGCTGGTGACGCAGATCGGGCTGGTGCTGGGCATCGCCGCCATGGCCTTCTGCCCGCCGCGCGAGGCGCTGTGGGCGCTGGCGGCACTGGCCACGCTGGTGGCCTTCCTGTCGGCCTCGCAGGACATCGTCTTCGACGCCTACAGCACCGACGTGCTGCGCCCGCCCGAGCGCGGCGCCGGCGCGGCGGTCAAGGTGCTGGGCTACCGGCTGGCGATGCTGGTCTCGGGCGGCCTGGCACTGTGGCTGGCCGACCGTGTGCTGGGCTGGCAGCAGACTTACCTGCTGATGGCGGCGCTGATGGGTGTGGGCATCCTCACGCTGCTGTGGGCGCCGGAGCCCGACGTGCCGGCCCGTGCGCCGCGCTCGCTGGAAGAAGCGGTGGTGGGCCCGCTGCGCGACTTCTTTGCACGCCCGGGCGCATGGTGGCTGCTGCTGCTGATCGTGCTGTACAAGCTTGGCGACGCCTTTGCCGGCAGCCTGTCGACCACCTTCCTGATCCGCGGCGTAGGCTTCTCGGCGGGCGAGGTGGGCATCGTCAACAAGACCCTGGGGCTGGTCGCCACCATCGTCGGCGCGCTGTTCGGCGGCACGCTGATGGTGCGCCTGGGCCTGTACCGCTCATTGATGCTGTTCGGCGTGCTGCAGGCGGTGTCGAACCTCGGTTACTGGATCCTGGCGGTGACGCCGCCGCACCTGTGGTCCATGGGGGCGACCATTGCGGTCGAGAACCTGTGCGGCGGCATGGGCACGGCGGCCTTCGTCGCGCTGCTGATGACGCTGTGCAACCGCTCGTTCTCGGCCACGCAGTACGCGCTGCTGTCGGCGCTGGCGTCCGTGGGCCGGGTCTATGTGGGGCCCACTTCGGGCTATATGGTCGAGGCCTGGGGCTGGGCGCCGTTCTACCTGGGGACCGTGGTGGTGGCGCTGCCCGGCGTGATCCTGCTCTGGGCGATGCGCCACACCGTGCACCGCTACGAGGCCCAGGCGCGCGAAGCCACCGCCTGACCCCGGCCGGACTTATTCCTTGTAGTAGACGATCTGGTGCGAGCTGGCGATCAACTCGCCAGCCGCGCTCCACAGCTGCGCGCGCTGGTCGAAGAAGCCCTGCCTGAACACCTGTGCCTGCGCGCTGGCCAGCACGTGGCTGTCGCCCAGCGCCGCCAGCGTGGCCGCATCGGCATGGAAATACGTGGTCATCGACACCGTGCCGGCCGGCACGAAGCCCGCGCGCTTGAGGAAGATGCGCGGGTAGAAGCTGTCGGCCCAGGCCGCCACCGCGGCAAAGTCCGGCGTGCGCGCCGGTGCGTCGCGCAGCCAGAACTGCGTCAGGCTGTCGGGATGCTCGGTGCCGGCCTCGGCGGTCGGCCTGGCGCCGCGCACCGGACGCATGTCGTAGGACTTGAGCCAGCGCACCGGCGCAAACCCGCCCATTGCCGGCAGGGTGCCGGCGGCCGGCGCCTCGGGCATCACCGCTTCGCCGCAGGCCCAGGTCTCGCGCCGCACAGCAAACATGGCGGTGGCGGTGGTGGCCACGGCATCGCCCTGGCGCAGTTCCAGCGTCCAGTGCTGGGTCGAGCGGTTGGTGCGCACCGGGCGCGCCTCGATCTCGAACGGCCCTTCCGCGATCGGCCCGGCAAAGTTGACTGTCAGCGAGACCGGGTCGCCCAGGCGCTGCGGATGGTCCAGCGCCGCCTGCAGCAGCGTAGCGGCGGTGATGCCGCCGAATGGCCCGATCATGTTCCAGTACGCTGGCGTGGTGCGGCCCAGGAAGCGGTGTTCGCCGGCCGGCTCCAGCGCCAGCGCGTCGTCAAAGGGGTGGAGCGGGCTGGCGGCAGTGGCCGTCTGAGTCTGGGGCGCAGTGGACATGGCAGGTGTGGGTCGTTGGCACGCAGTGAATAGCACGATCGTTCGATCTTCTGCCTACACTAACCGTAGTCAGCGTTCGGGTCAATACGGCAAGCGGCCAGCCTTTGCCTCCGTGGCGCAGCATCATCCCTGCGCCCGCCGCCGCAGCGGCAGGCTCCAGCCCAGCTGGTTGGCGACCACGCCGAGCAGCACCAGCGCCATGCCGGCGATCTGCAGCGGCCCCAGCACCACGCCAAACACCATCACGTCGATCACGATCGCCACCAGCGGGTAGATAAAAGACAACGTGGCGATCGACACCACGTTGAGCCGCTGGAACGCGCCATACAGCAGCGTGTACATCACACCGGTATGCACCAGCCCGAGCGCCAGCAGCGCGGCCCAGGTGCCGGTGCCATAGCTGCCGGCCACGGGATGGGCCAGCGGCGCCAGCATCAGCACGCCCAGCACCATCTGCAGCCCGGCGATCTGGCCCGGCGGGATCCCCTGCAACCGCCGCGTGGCCAGGGTCGTCACCGCGTACAGCAGTGCCGCCAGCAGGCCCAGGCCGATGCCGGCCAGCATCGCCGTGCGGGTGGCGCCGTGCTCAAGCCCCGTGATCAGCATCACCCCGGCAAAGGCCAGCGCCAGCCACGGCAGCCGCGCGAACGGGAACGGCTCGCGCTGGATCACCGAGGTCAGCAGCAGCAGGAAGAACGGCTGGGTGTGATAGACCACGGTGGCAATGGCAATGCCGCTGTACGCGTAGGCCGAAAACAGCGCCAGCCAGTTGAGCACCAGCGTGACGCCGCCCAGCGCCAGCCAGCCAAGCTGCGCGCGGGTCATCCGCACCCAGCCGCGCTGCAGCGTCAGCGCGCCCAGCAGCGCCGCGCCGCCGAACAGGCAGCGGAAGAAGACCACATCGCGCGGCGGCTGGCCGCTGGTGACCACGAACCAGCCGATGGTGCCGGACAGCAGCATGGCCGCGACCATGCGCCAGGCGCCGCCTGGCAAGGGTTGTTGGGAGGGCATGACGGACTCCGGTCAGACAATGGGCGCATTGTTCCACCATGCGATCTGCTCAACAATCCTGTCATCACTCAATTAGTATTTGACCTGGAGTCAAAGATTGAGGATGCGTAATGCCGGATATGCCACTTAATGCGATGGCCGTGTTTGCGCGCGTGGTCGAGTGCGGCAGCTTCTCGGCCGCCGCCCGGGACCTGGGCATGACGCCTTCGGCGGTCAGCCGGCACGTCTCCCGGCTGGAAACCACGCTCGGCGCGAGCCTGCTGCAGCGGACCACGCGCGCCTTTGCGCTGACCGAACTGGGCCAGTCGGTCTACGCCGCCTGCGCCCGCATGACCGCCGCCGCGCGCGAGGTCACCGCGCTGGCCGGCGAGCACGGCGGCACGCCGCACGGGGTGCTGCGCGTCAGCGCGCCGGTTTCGTTCGGGCAGGCCTGGCTGGCGCCGCGGCTGCCGGCGCTGCTGGCCAGATACCCGGGACTGGACCTGCAGCTGACGCTGGCCGACCGCATGGTCGACCTGGTCGAAGAAGGCCTGGATGTGGCGGTGCGCATCGCGCGCGAGCTGGCCCCGGGCCTGGCGGCGCGCCCGCTGCGCGAGGTGCGCTACCGGCTGGTGGCCTCGCCCGGCTACCTGGCCCGCCACGGCACGCCGGCCACGCCCGGTGACCTGCCGGCCGCGCGCTGCCTGTACCTGGGCTATGGCAACTTCGGTGAGCGCTGGACCCTGCGCCACCAGGCCGGCGGCGAGAAAGTGGAGGTGCGCATCCCGCCGCGGCTGACACTGAACAACAGCCTGGCGATCATGAGCATGGTGGAGCGCGATGCCGGCATCGGGCTGGTGCCGGATTTCTCGCTGGGCAGCGCGCTGGACGACGGCCGTGTCGTCACCGTGCTGGCCGACTGGGACATCCTCGAGCCTTATATCGGCACGGCCTTCGCGGTCTATACGCCCACGCGGCACGTTCCGCCCAAGGTGCGCGCTTTTGTCGACCACCTGGCCGGCACCGCCGGCGACTCACCGCGCTGATCAGCCGGGCGCCTTCGCCAGGACGCGGCGCAACAGCCACAGCATCGCGTCGCGCACGCGCGCGGCCTCGGCCCCGGCCTCGATCTCCAGCGCGGCGCGGTCGAACGCCGCCGACAACAGCGGCGCCACGTCGCCCTGCGGGTCCACGCCCGCGGCTTCCAGCCCCTCGCGCAGGGTGCGGGCGGCATTGGCCCCGTCCAGCGCCAGCATCTCGCGCAGCCCCAGTGCGGCCGGCCCTTCCACCAGCAGCAGGCGCGTGCGGCCCGGCACCGTCATCGCCTCCAGGTAGGCCTGCGCCCCGCTGAGCAGCGCGTCGGCCGGGTCTCGCCCCGCCGGCGTGGCGGCCTCGATATCGGCGGCCACTGCCGCGGCTTCCTCGGCCAGCACGTGCCGGAACAGATCGCGCTTGTCGGCGAAATGGTGGTACAGGGCGCCCCGCGTGATGCCGGCGGCGGCGCAGACGTCAGGGGTCGAGGTCTCGCCATAGCCCCGGCTGACAAACAATGCGCGCGCGGCATCGGTCAGCGCCTGGCGGGTTGCCTCGGTACGTTCGCGGTTGGATCGGGCCACGCATTGCCTCCTTGCATACATACAGTCTGTATCTTAATATGCTTTTTACATACAGGCTGTATGTATCTCAATAATAAAGGAGCATCCATGAAGGTCACCAGCTACTACCCCGTCATCATGACCGGCGACGTTGCCGGCACGGCCGCGTTCTACCAGCGGCATTTCGGCTTTGTGGCGCTGTTCACCAGCGACTGGTACGTGCACCTGCAACTGGCGGACGAGCCTTCGGTCAACCTGGCCGTGCTGGATGGCTGCCACGAGACCATCCCCGCCCCGGCCCGCGGGCAGTGCGCCAAGGGGTTGCTGCTGAATTTCGAGGTGGAGGACCCGGATGCGGTGCATGACCGCCTGCGGGCGGCCGGGCTGCCGATCCTGCTGCCGCTGCGCGACGAGGCCTTCGGGCAGCGCCATTTCATCACCGCCGACCCGAACGGCGTGCTGATCGACATCATCAAGCCGATCCCGCCGTCGGGAGAATTTGCGGTGCAGTACCAGGCCGGCGCGCTGCCCGGCTAGAAGGCGGCGATTGCGGCCCGGCTCAGGCCGCGCAGACCCGGTACACCGCCAGGCTGCCGCGCCAGTTGCCGCCCCAGTTGACGGTCACGCCTTCGTGCATCACCACGCGGTCGATCACGCGCAGCCCGACCTTGGGCGCCAGCGCCTCGAAGTCGCTGATGGTCAGCACGCGCACGTTGGGCGTGTTGTACCACTGGTAAGGCAGCGATTCCGACACCGGCATGCGGCCGCGGAACACCGAGAGCCGGTGCGGCCAGTAGCCGAAGTTCGGGAACGACACGATGCACTCGCGCCCCACCCGCAGCGTGTCGCGCAGCACCTGCGCGGTGTTGTGGATGGTCTGCAGCGTCTGCGACAGAATCACGGTGTCGAAGCTCTTGTCCTCGAACAGCGCGAGGCCGCCTTCCAGGTTCTGCTGGATGACATGCACGCCCTTCTGCGCGCACGCCAGCACGCCTTCGTCGCGGATCTCTATACCGTAGGCCTGCACGTCCAGCTCGTCCTGCAGCACGCGCAGCAGGCTGCCGTCGCCGCAGCCGAGGTCGAGCACGGTCGAATTGGGTTCGATCCAGCGCGCGATCGCGCGGAAGTCGGGGCGCAGCGCCAGGATATTGGGATTGGCCGGGGCGTTCATGCGCCGATCTCCTCAGCGATGCGGTCGTAGTAGGCGCGCATCAGGTTGTGATAGCGCGGGTCGTCGAGCAGGAAGGCATCGTGGCCGTGCGGCGCGTCGATCTCGGCGTACGAGACCGGGCGCTTGTTGTCCAGCAGCGCCTTGACCAGCTCGCGGCTGCGGCTCGGCGCAAAGCGCCAGTCGGTGCCGAAGCTGGCCACCAGGAAGCTCGCCCGGGTCTGCGCCATCGCACGCGTCAGGTCGCCGCCGTAGGCCAGCGCCGGATCGAAGTAGTCGAGCGCGCGCGTGATCAGCAGGTAGGTATTGGCGTCGAAGTACTCGGCGAACTTGTCGCCCTGGTAGCGCAGGTAGCTTTCCACCTGGAACTCGACATCGAACGAGAAGCGGATGTCCTCGCTCTTCAGTTCGCGGCCGAATTTCTCGGCCATGTCCTCGTCCGACAGGTAGGTGATATGGCCGATCATGCGCGCCACGCGCAGGCCGCGCTTGGGCTTGACGCCATGCGCGTAGTAGTTGCCGCCGTGGAAGTCGGGGTCGGACAGGATGGCGCTGCGCGCGACCTCGTTGAAGGCGATGTTCTGCGCCGACAGCTTGGGCGTGGACGCGACCACGATGCAGTGGCGCAGGCGCTCCGGGTACATCAGGCTCCAGGCCACCGCCTGCATGCCGCCCAGGCTGCCGCCCATCACCGCGGCGAACTGCGTGATGCCGAACACATCGGCCACGCGCGCCTGCGCATTGACCCAGTCTTCCACCGTCACCACCGGGAACGCAGCGCCGTAGGGCGTACCGGTGGCCGGGTTGGTGCTCATCGGCCCGGTCGAGCCGAAGCACGAACCCAGGTTGTTCACGCCGATGACAAAGAAGCGGTTGGTATCGAGCGGCTTGCCGGGACCGACCATGTTGTCCCACCAGCCCACATCGCGCGGGTCTTCGGCATAGACGCCCGCCACATGGTGCGAGGCATTGAGCGCGTGGCACACCAGCACCGCGTTGGAGCGCGCAGCGTTGAGCGTGCCGTAGGTTTCGACCATCAGGTCGTAGCCGGCAATGGACGAGCCGTTGCGCAGCTTGAGCGGCTCGGCAAAGTGCATGCGCTGCGGCGCGACCACGCCAACCGAATCGGGCGGCAGGTCGAACGCGGCAGGCGCAGCGGTCGGCAGGGCGACATCAGTCATGGAATCCGGCCCGTGGCGAACGGGCATAAAAAAACCCGACCGGCATTTGCGTATCAAGCTTCGCAGCCAAGTCGGGATTCGCTGGATTCCTTGCGGGATTCCGCGTGCCGGCGCCATCCACTACCGTGGTGGCATGGGGCGCCGACCCAACCTCTTTAGCCGCATTTATAGTGGCAAGCCCCCGGACCGTGGTCCCGTGGCTGCCGCGCGCCCGCAAGCCAGTCATCAAATCGGCGCGACCGGGCAATTATAGAGCAATCGGCCCGGTGTGTTGAATTGGAACCCAAATGGGTTCCTAGCCCAGCAAGACCCGCAGGTGCGCCTCGGCATGGTCTGAAGGCGACTTGCGGAAGCCGCTCTTGGCATAGCGGTGCCACTGGCCCTGCACCGCCGCCATGATCAGCGCGGCACGCGCGGGGATATCGGCATCCGCCGGGAAGGCGGCCTGCGTCACCGCCATCTTCAGGCACTGGCGCAGCGACGCCTCGATGCGGTCCACCAAATGGTTGATGCGCTCCTGCAGGCGTTCATGCTCGCCCACCAGCGCCTCGCCGGTCAGCACGCGCGTCATGCCCGGGTTCTTCTCGGCAAACGACAGCAGCATGCGCACGATCGCGTGGGCCTGGCGCAGGCCGTGCTCTTCCTTGTCGGTGATCTGGTTGATCAGGCCGAACACGGTCTGCTCGATAAAGCCGATCAGGCCCTCGTACATCTGCGCCTTGCTGGCGAAATGCCGGTACAGCGCCGCCTCGGACACGCTCAGGCGCGCGGCCAGCGCGGCGGTGGTGATCTTCTCCCCGCGCGGGTGCTCCAGCATGGTGGCCAGCGTCTGCAGGATCTGCACGCGGCGCTCGCCCGGACGCGGGCGCTTGCGCACCGGCGCGGCCGGCTGCTGGTCAGCGTCCTGCGCCTCCTGCGCACTGCCTGAAATGACCGCCCCTGGCTCGCGCCCGTTGCTTTGCGTCATGACCCGATTCTCCGCATTCGTCGTTGGAGTTGATGCATCGATTGTACTTTTATGTCCACATAGGCCGGGCGGTTCGGCACGCGGGCGCGCACGCGCGGCACGTTGTCGGGCTGTGCCTGCGGCGCCTGGGACTCGGCGGCCACCAGCGTAACCGACTGTTCCTGCGCGGCGTGGCCGACATGGCGCCGGTCCTCCGCGTCCAGCGTCGAGCGTACCGCGGCATCGCGCCGGCTGCCGTCGTCGCGGATCGCGGTGGATCCGGCAGGCACGTCATGCGGACGCGATGGCGCGATCGTGCGCAGGTAGCCCGTCACCCAAGCGGTACGGATGCCGGTGCCCGCGTAGCGCTTGAGGTGCGACACCGTGTCTTCCACCAGCACCGCGCGATGCGGCGCGACGCGCGCCTGCGCCAGCAGCCGGCGCAGCATGCGGCGGTCCGGCTTGGGCCGCAGGTGGCCATGCACCCACATCTGCTCGATCGCCACCACGCGCTCGAAGCAATGCCGGATGCCGGCGATCTCCAGCACCGCGCGCGCATAATCCTGCGGGGCGTTGGTGACCAGGATCTTGCGCCCGGGCAGGCGCCGCAGGTGCGCGGCAAGCCCGCGCCGCACCCGCACCATGTCGGCCAGCGCCGGGAATTCATGCGCGGCGCGCAGGAAGTCGGCCGGGTCCACGCCGTGGTGCCGGATCATGCCGAGCAGCGTGGCGCCATAGCGCTGCCAGTAGTCCACGCGCACGCGGCTGGCGCTGGCCTCGTCGCAGCCGAGCACGCGCGCCACGTAGGCGGTCATCAGCCGGTTGATCGCCGGGAAGATCGCGTGCGAGGCGTCGTGCAGCGTGTTGTCGAGATCGAACAGCCAGACGGTGCCGCCGGAGGTATTGCCAGCGGGGCGGCGGCAGAGGCGAGCGCGGACACGGCGCGGATGAGGAAGACTGGAAGGCACGCCGGGCAGCTCGGAGAATGATGGGATGTTCCGGGGCGGCTGGCCCTGGCCAGCGCCGCCCCGGGGCTCCGCTCAGTGCGAGCGGATCATGGTGCCGAAGGCCTGCTCGGTCAGGATTTCCAGCAGCAGCGAATGCTCGATGCGGCCGTCGATGATGTGCACCGAATGCACGCCGCTCTTGGCCGCGTCCAACGCCGACGAGATCTTCGGCAGCATGCCGCCCGAGATGGTGCCGTCGGCGAACAGTTCTTCGATCTCGCGCGCGGACAGGTCGGTCAGCAGGTTGCCCTTCTTGTCCATCACGCCCGGGATGTTGGTCATCATCACCAGCTTCTCGGCCTTCAGGATCTCGGCCATCTTGCCGGCGACCACGTCGGCATTGATGTTGTAGGCCTGGCCGTCGTCGGAGAAGCCGATCGGCGAGATCACCGGGATGAAGGCATCGTCCTGCAGCGCCTTGACCACCGCCGGGTTGATCGCCTCGATGTCGCCGACGTAGCCGATATCGATAAAGGCGCCCGGGTTCTCGCGGTCGGGCATCTGCAGGCGCTTGGCGCGGATCAGGCCGCCGTCCTTGCCGGTCAGGCCCACGGCCTGGCCGCCGTACTGGTTGATCAGCATCACGATGTCCTGCTGGACTTCACCGCCCAGCACCCACTCGACCACTTCCATGGTCTCTTCGTCGGTGACGCGCATGCCCTGCACGAAGGTGCCGACCTTGCCGACCTTCTTCAGCGCCTCGTCGATCTGCGGGCCGCCGCCGTGCACCACCACCGGATTCATGCCGACCAGCTTGAGCAGGATCACGTCGCGCGCGAAGCCGTGCTTGAGCTTCTCTTCGGTCATGGCATTGCCGCCGTACTTGACCACGATGGTCTTGCCGTGGAACTTGCGGATATACGGCAGGGCCTCGGCGAGGATCTCGGCTTTCAGCGCGGGAGCAATGGCGGCCACCGTGGTTGCGGCAGGCCCGGGGTTGTCGGCGTTCATGGGGGACATCCGTGAGAATCAACAGGTATGATGGCTAATCGGCCGCGTAGCCGGCGGTAACCTACGGGGATCGCCCGAAAGTGCACCATCCGGCCACGGCAGGCGCCGATTTTACAAGAAACCGCGCGGGGCGCGAGCCAACCGGCCGAACGCGGCCCTGTGAATGGCCTGCAAGCGGCCTGCAAGCGCCCCACGGGGCACCAGGCAGCATGCCGGCGTTCCGTCCGCGCAACAACGCTCTCGCCTGAACCGTTTGGCTTGCACCCTGGCGCAGCGGTTCCCCAGTCCTGACCATCATGCCTGACGCCAACCGCATGCCACCGGCCCGAACCCCCGCCTTCCCGCCAGCACGCGGGAGCCGCCCATGAGCGACGCCTCGGCCGTGCTGGCCGGCCAGCTGCGCCCGGTCGAGCATTGCAGCCACTGCGGCGCGGGCTTTGTCTGCGGCTACGTGGCAGGGCTGCCCGAGTGCTGGTGCGCCAGCCAGCCGCTGCTGCCGGCGCGGCAGATCGTGCCGGGCCAGCATTGCCTGTGCCCCGCCTGCCTGGCGGCGCGCCGGCAGGCGGCTCAGGCGCCCGATCCCGCCACTGGCTGAGGTGCCGCCGGCGCCGCCGCGCTGCCCCACTGCATCACCAGCATTCCTGCCACGATCAGCGCCGCGCCCGCCAGCCGCGCCGGCGTGAGCACGCGCACCGCGAAGCCGGCCAGCCCGAACTGGTCCACCAGCAGCGCGGCCAGCACCTGGCCCGCCACCACCGCGGCGATAAAGCCGGCGGCGCCCAGCTTCGGCGCCATCATCAGCGCGGCCGAGATATAGAACACCCCCAGCACCCCGCCGCTCCAGAGCCAGCCCGGCGCGCGCGCCAGTGCCGCCGGCGCCGGCAGCGGCACGCGCATCAGCCACAGCACGGGCAGCAGCGCCACCAGGCTGACCAGCAGCGACACCAGCGTGGCCGACAGCGGATGCCCCAGCGTGCGCCCGAGGGTGGCGTTGGCGCCCGCCTGGAACGGGATCGCCGCGCCGGCCAGCACAGCGGTGCCGAGCGGCAGCCAGAGTGAAACAGGGATCGAAAACGGCAATTGGATGCCTGACATTGCGCGCTCCATCGGGCAAGATGCGATGCCAACAGTTTGAAATATCGCAATGCGAATTTCCAATTCTGCTTTCGTACGTTTATTATTCGCCGAATGAATAGCCTACGCGGAATCGACCTCAACCTGCTGGTGGTGCTGGAAGCACTGCTGGCCGAGCGCCATATCTCCCGCGCCGCGCTGCGGCTGCACCTGAGCCAGCCGGCGGTCAGCCACGCGCTCGGGCGGCTGCGGCAGCTGCTCGACGATCCCATCCTGGTGCGCGGCAAGGGCGGCCTGGTGCTGAGCGCGCGTGCGCACGAGCTGTCCGGCCCGCTGGCCGAGGCGCTGGCGCAGGTGCGCATCCTGCTGGGGCCCGGCGGCTTCCAGCCGGCCACCGCGCGGCGCAGCTTCCGGCTGGCGATGTCCGACTACGGCGCGCTGGTGGTGCTGCCGCGGCTGCTGCGCGCGGTGCGCAAGGCCGCGCCCAATATCGACCTGGTGGTGTCGCAGGCCAGCCGCGAAGGCATGACCGCGCAAGTGGCCGACGGCGAGATCGACATGGCGCTGGGGGTGTTCACCCACCAGCCGGAAGACGTGAAGTCGGCCGAGCTGTTCCGCGAGGGCTATGCGTGCGCGGTGGATGCCGCCACCGTGCGCGACACCGGCCGGCTCGACCAGGTGGCCTACCTGGCGCGCTCGCACGTGCTGGTGGCCACGCACAGCGAACGCATGGACGCGATCGACACCGCCGTGGCCAGGCTGGGAGGACGGCGCAAGATCGCCTGCGTGGTGCCGCACTGGAGCGTGGCGCCGGCACTGATCGCGGGGACCAACCTGGTGCTGACCACGGCGCGGCGCAGCCTGGCCGCGCTGGAACAGGATCCGCGCTACGCCGTGTTCGCGCCGCCGTTTGCGCTGGAAGACTTCACCTTCAGCATGATCTGGCACGAGCGCACCGAGGCCGATCCCGCCCTCACCTGGCTGCGCGAGCGCGTGCTGGCCGCGGCGGCCAGTCAGGAATCGGAAGAACCGATCAGCTTGCGCGGCTGACGGCGCACCGCTGGCCCGGCGGGCGCCGGCGGCCGTGGCTCACGCCGCGGCGCGGGGCTGGCAGGTGGCTTGCCGGTCCCCGCCTGGCCGCGAAAGACCAGCTTCTGCCGGGTACCGTGCTGCTTGTTGGCCATGATGTCGGATGCGGTCAGCCCGGCGCTGGCGGCCGGGCTGGTCAGTGCTTGTGGTCGCCGTGGCTGCCGCTGGCGGCAGCTGGCACCATGTCGCGCACTTCGGCCGTGACCTTCTGCTCGGTCACCTTGCCGCCCTGCTCGATCTTCAGCGTGATGGGCACGGTGTCGCCCGCCTTGAGCTGCGACTTCAGGCCCATCAGCATCACGTGGTAGCCGCCCGGCTTCAGTTCGACGTCCTGCATCCCGGGCAGGTCCAGCGACTTGACCTGGCGCATGCGCATCACATTGCCTTCCATCTTCATCTCGTGCAGCTCGGCCGTGGCCACCGGCGACGACACGCCGACCAGCTTCGCGTTCTCGTGCGCATGCAGCACCATGAAGGCGCCGGAAGCGGTCTGGGTCGGCACCGTGCCGCGCACCCAGGCCTTGCTGACATCGACCTGGGCCAATGCGGCGCCGGATGCCAGCGCGGCTGCGAGGGCGATCGACACGGCCAGCGTGGCCGAGCGGAATTTGGCTTGCATGAAAGGCTCTCCTGAAAGCAGACATTAGACCATGGCATGCCGGGCCGTGCATGCGCCTGGCATGGCTGCCGTGCGGCAGGCAGCCGACTAGTCTGGCAGGCCGCGCGGCGCCGCGCCAATGCGGCAAGGTGTCGCACGCACCGGTGCCCCGCGGCCGCATTGATACACTCGCGCCATGACCACCGCCGCCGCCGTGACCCGCTTGCCCGACCTCCCCTTCCTGTCGCCAATGCCGGCCGCCACCTCCGCCCGCCATGGCCAGGTGACGCTGCGCCGGCTGTTCTGGCTGCGCTGGGCGCTGCTGGCCGGCCAGGCGCTGACGGTGCTGTGCTGCGAACCCATCGCCGGCATCCGCCTGCCTTACGGGCCGCTTCTGGTGGTGTTCGGGCTGCAGGCGCTGTTCAACCTGCTGACCGGCCTGCGCCTGCGCCAGCACACGCGGCGCAACAGCGCCCCCGCCGAGGCCGAACTGATGGGGCAGCTGCTGGTGGACCTGACGGCCCTGTCGGCCATCCTGTTCTACACCGGCGGCGCCACCAACCCGTTCGTCTCGTTCTACCTGCCGGGGCTCGCCATCGCCGCGGCCATCCTGCCGTGGCGCCAGGTGATTGCGTTGGCGCTGTACGCGCTGGCCTGCTACACCGTGCTGCTGATCGAATATGTGCCGCTGGACCTGCACAACCCGGACAACGCGGTGAACTATCACCTGGCCGGCATGTGGCTGAACTTTGTCGCCAGCGCGGTGATGATCGCGCTGTTCGTGGCGCGCCTGTCCGGCGTGCTGCGCCAGCGCGAGGCGCAGCTGAACCTGGCACGCGAGCAGTTGTTGCGCGAAGCGCGCGTGGAAGACCTGAACGGCCAGGCGGCCGCGGTCGCGCACGAGATCGGCACGCCGCTGGCCACACTGGCGGTCATCGCCGGCGAGCTGCGTGCCGATGCTTCCGAGCCGGGCCGCGGCGCCACCGCGATCCACGCCTACCTGCCCGACCTGCAGACCATGGAGCAGCAGCTGGCGCTGTGCCGCTCTACGCTTTCGCGGCTGCGCGAAGACCCGGCCACGCTGGCGCCGCAGCGCATCGACGGCTGGCTGCCGGCCTTTGCCGAGCGCTGGCAGCTGCGCCACCCCAATGCCAGCCTGCAGGCCATCGCCACACCGGGCGCCGGCGCGCAGGCGGTGGAAACCGCGCGCGTGGGCCAGATCCTGACCATCCTGCTGGACAACGCCGCGCGCAGCCAGCAGGCCGCCGGCCGCGGCACGCAGCCGCTGCAGCTGCAGATCGCGATGGCGCCGGGCAATACCGCGCCGTGGCTGTCATTCCGTGTCGCCGACCTCGGCGACGGCATTCCCGAAGCGCTGCGCGGCCAGTTGGGCGAAACCCCGGTGGCCAGCCAGCACGGCGGCCAGGGCATCGGCCTGTACCTGGCGCAAAGCGCCGCCCGGCAGATGGGCGGCGAACTGGCCTGGCATGACCGCCCCGGCGGCGGCACCGTCGCCGAGCTGCGCCTGCCCGCGCTCTCCAACCTTTCCGCATCCGCGGCCACCGCCGCCACCGCGCAACCCACCCCATGACCGACACCCATACCCCGGTACCCGAAGCCACCGCACCGGCTGGCACGCCCTTCTTGGTCATCGACGACGACGAAGTCTTTGCCGGCACGCTGGCGCGCGCGCTCACGCGCCGCGGCTATGCCGTGGAGGTGGCGCACGACTGCCGCAGCGCGCTCGCGCTGGCAGCGCGCACCGAATTTGCCTATGTCACGCTGGACCTGCACCTGGAGCCGCCGCCGGAAGCCGGCAGCACGGCGCCCGCCGAATCGGGGCTGCAGCTGGTGTCGCCGCTGCGCCAGGCCCTGCCCGACGCGCGCATCCTGATCCTGACCGGCTATGCCAGCATCGCCACCGCGGTGGCGGCGGTCAAGCAAGGCGCGGACGAATACCTGGCCAAGCCGGCCAATGTCGATTCGATCCTGACCGCGCTGATGGCAGGCGTGTCTGAAGATGCGGCGCAGGCCGCGCTGGAAGAACCGGTGCCGCTGTCGGTGGCCCGGCTGGAATGGGAGCATATCCAGCGCGTGCTGGCCGAGCATGGCGGCAATATCTCGGCCACGGCGCGGGCGCTGAACATGCACCGGCGCACCTTGCAGCGCAAGCTGGGCAAGCGGCCGGTGTCGCGCTGAACCTTGCTGCCGGATGGCACCCGGTTACAGGCGCAGCTGCACGTAGTCCCAGTCCAGGCCCTCGGCACCGTCCGGCCCCGTGCCGTCTTCGGCGATGCGCATGGCATCGCCGGCATGGCGGTCCGCCAGCGTGACCAGCGCGCCTGAATCCAGCGCCAGCGTCGCCGCCGCGGCAGCGGCCGCGCCGAGGTTGCCCGATTGCGCCGCTTCGGCGGCCGGGATGGCCGGGCGGATGCACAGGAATACGGTCGCCGCGGCCAGCGCGGCCAGCAAGCCGCCCGTGGCGAATACAACCCGGCGGGTCTTGTAGATGACCATCTGATTTCTCCTGCCAGTGAGTTGATGGGGATGCGGTGGCTCCCGCACCGGTCAATCGACCGTCAAGGTGCGCAAGGGTCGCATCGCCCGGCAGGGCTGCGCCAGCGGGCTTACCAATGCTTACGAGGGTTACCGGGGTGTGGCAGGTGGAAACGCACTGACATCAAAATCCCGTCCGTGCGGGTGACCCGGCCATGTGATCCCTGTGCGGGTCACGTGGCCTCTGCGAGGAAGCCAATAAGAAAGGGCGCACCGTGGTGCGCCCCCTCATGCCATGACCGCGCTGGCTTTACAGCACGTAGCGCGACAGGTCCTCATTGCCGGCGAGGTCGCCCAGACGCTCGTCGACATACGCCGCATCGATCGTCACGGTCTCGCCCGACGACCGGGTGGCGTGGAAGGACAGGTCCTCCAGCAGCCGCTCCATCACCGTGTACAGGCGGCGCGCGCCGATGTTCTCGACCTTCTCGTTGACCGAGAAGGCGATCTCGGCCAGCCGGCGGATGCCGTCCGGCGCGAACACCAGGTTGACCGCTTCGGTGCTCAGCAGCGCCTGGTACTGCTTGGTCAGGCTGGCATCGGTCTGCGTCAGGATGGCCTCGAAGTCCTGCACGGACAGCGAATCCAGTTCGACCCGGATCGGGAAGCGGCCCTGCAGTTCGGGGATCAGGTCGCTCGGCTTGGACAGGTGGAACGCGCCCGAGGCAATGAACAGGATGTGGTCGGTCTTGATCATGCCGTACTTGGTGCTCACCGTGGTGCCTTCCACCAGCGGCAGCAGGTCGCGCTGCACGCCCTGGCGCGAGACCTCGCCGCCGCCGATTTCGCTGCGGCTGGCGATCTTGTCGATCTCGTCCAGGAACACGATGCCGTTCTGCTCGACATTGGCGATGGCCTTGTGCTTGAGCTCCTCGTCGTTGACGAGCTTGGCGGCCTCTTCGTCGATCAGCAGCTTGAAGGCTTCCCTGACCTTCATCTTGCGGCGCGCCTTCTTGCCCTGGCCCAGCCCGGCAAACATGGTGCGGATCTGCTCGGTCATGTCTTCCATGCCCGGGGGGCCCATGATGTCCATGCTCGGCATACCGGCGGAGACTTCCAGCTCGATGTCCTTGTCGTCGAGCTGGCCTTCGCGCAGCTTCTTGCGGAACACCTGGCGGGTGTTGGAATCCTTCTCTTCCGGCTGCGAGAAGCCGATATCGCGCGGCGGCGGCAGCAGCACGTCGAGCATGCGGTCCTCGGCCGCGTCTTCGGCCTTGGTGCGCACCTTCTTCATTTCGGATTCGCGCGTCTGCTTGATCGCCATCTCGGCCAGGTCGCGCACGATGGTGTCGACGTCGCGGCCGACGTAGCCCACCTCGGTGAACTTGGTGGCTTCAATCTTGATGAAGGGCGCGTCGGCCAGCTTGGCCAGGCGGCGCGCGATCTCGGTCTTGCCGACGCCGGTCGGGCCGATCATCAGGATGTTCTTGGGGGTGATTTCCTGGCGCAGGGGCTCGGCCACCTGCTGGCGGCGCCAGCGGTTGCGCAGCGCCACCGCCACGGCCTTCTTGGCCTTGTTCTGGCCGATGATGTGCTTGTCGAGTTCGGAAACGATTTCCGACGGGGTCATGGTGTGCGACATGGTATCCGTTCAGTGGGGCGCGCCGGCTGCCTGTGCGGCGGCCGGCCATCGCTCATTCCAGCGTCTCGATGACGAAATTGGTATTGGTGTAGATGCAGAGTTCGCCGGCGATGCCCAGCGACTTCTCGACCACGTCCCTGGGCGCCAGGTCCGTGTTCTCGATCAGCGCCTTGGCGGCCGACTGCGCGTATGCGCCGCCCGAACCGATCGCAGCGATGCCGCCCTCGGGGTCGAGCACGTCGCCGTTGCCGGTGAGGACCAGCGTGGTGTCGCGGTCGGCGATGATCAGCATCGCCTCCAGCCGGCGCAGCGCGCGGTCCGAACGCCAGTCCTTGGCGAGGTCCACCGCGGCGCGGGTGAGATTGCCCTGGTGCTTTTCCAGCTTGGCTTCGAAGCGGTCCAGCAGCGAGAAGGCGTCGGCGGTGCTGCCGGCAAACCCTACCAGCACCTTGCCGTTGTAGATGCGGCGCACCTTGCGCGCGGTGCCCTTCATCACGATATTGCCGAGCGTGACCTGGCCATCACCGCCCAGTGCGACCTGATTGCCGCGGCGGACGCTGACGATGGTAGTGCCGTGATACTGTTCCATGGTGGCTTCCGTGAATATGTCAGGACCGTAGTTGGCGACGCTCCCGGCCGGTTTCAAGGCCTCTCGCGCGCACCGCGAAGCGCCGCCGGTCTGACCCAATATAGGATGCCTGCCGGCGGGCTGCCGGACGCCCCGCCGGAAAGCAAAAAGGGCCATGCGCTGCCGCATGGCCCTTGTCCGCAACGCGCAGGCCTGCGGCCCGCGCGCCTCATGCATCACCCCAATGGATCAGTCGGCGTACACGCCGGCCTTCTTGATCACCGGGGTCCACTTGTTGATCTCGGCGCTCAGGTAGGTGCGCAGCGAATCCGGCGTGGCGCGCTGCGCCGGCACGGCCTCGGCGCCCAGCTCGGCCATCTTGGCGCGGAAGGTCGGATCGGCCACGGCCTTCTGCAGCGCCGCCGACAGCTTGTCGATCACGGGCTTGGGCGTGCCCTTGGGCGCGTACATGGCGTGCCAGACCTTGACTTCCACGCCCGGCATGCCCTGCTCGGCCGCGGTCGGGACATCCTTGAACGCTTCCACTCGGCGTCCCTGCATGGCCGCGTACGACTTGACCGAGCTGGCCTTGAGATGGCCGGCGAGGTTGGTGGTCTGGTCGCACAGCAGGTTGACCTGGCCGCCCAGGATATCGGTCAGTGCCGGCGCCGCCCCCTTGTACGGCACGGTGGTCAGCTCGGTCTGGATCGCGCTCTGGAACAGCAGGCCGCACAGGTGCGAGGCCGAGCCGATGCCGGCATTGGCCAGCGACAGCTTGCTGGCGTTGGCCTTGATGTACGGCAGCAGGTCCTTGAAGTTGTTCGGCGGCAGCTGCTTGCTGCCGACCAGGATCATCGGCACGTCGGCGATTTCGCCGACCATCTCGAAGTCCTTGAGCGGATCGAAGCCCAGGTTGCGGTACAGCGCCGGGGCCGTGGCCATGCCGATATGGTGGATCAGGATGGTGTAGCCGTCATTCTTGGCCTGAGCCACCTTCTTGGCGCCGATGGTGCCGCCGGCGCCGCCCAGGTTTTCGATCACGATGGTGGTGCCCAATTGCTTGGACATGATCGCGGTCAGTTCGCGCGCGACCTTGTCGGTGGGGCCGCCCGCCGCGAACGGCACCACGGCCGAGACCGGCTTGCCGCCCGGATAGTCCTGGGCATACGCGCCCGCCGCCACGCCCATCGCGCTGACTGCCAGCGCGGCCGCGACCATCTTTGCCACTCGTTTCATGCTTTCTTCTCCTGGTTCCCTGTCATACCCGTCTGCAATGCGTTGCCGCCGGCCCGGCCCCCGCTGGTGCGGGGGCGCTTCTGGCGCGGTCCTTCTGGCCGCGCTCCCGGACCATGCCGGCCGGCTCCGCTTCCCCTGCCGTAAACGGCAAGAAAGGGGGTTGATGTTAGCAACAGCAGACAATAGGCAGGTATAGGGGCTAACCCGCCTGCAATCAGCCGCATAGGGCGGGAAAGCGTGGAGATATGGCAGAGATCGGCTACAAAGGGATGCGTTTGTGACACCAGGCACGGCTTAGCGGAAGAAACCGAGCATTTCCTCGAGCAGCGCTTCGGCGGCCTCTTCCGGGATGTAGTGCCCGCAGGGCAGCGCGCGGCCGCTGACCTCAGCGGCCACCTCCTGCCACAGCACCAGCGGCTCGAAGCAGCGCGCCACCACGCCGTGCTCGCCCCACAGCACGCGCAGCGGCAGCGCCAGCCTGCGCCCGGCCTCGCGGTCGGCGCGGTCGTGCTCCAGGTCGATGGTGGCGGCGGCGCGGTAGTCCTCGCACATGGCGTGCACGCGGGCCGGGTCGCGCATCGCCGCGGTGTAGGCTGCCATCGCGTCGGGAGCAAAGGCAGCCAGGCCGGCGTGGCGCAGGCCCATCAGTTTCTGGATATAGAAGTCCGGCTCGGCATTGATCAGCGTCTCGGGGAACGGCGCCGGCTGGATCAGGAAGAACCAGTGCCAGTAGGCGGCGGCAAAGGCCATGCTGGTGCGCTCGTACATGGCCAGCGTGGGCGCGATGTCCAGCAGCATGGCGCGGCTGACCGCCTCCGGATGGTCCATGCACAGCCGGTGCGCGACGCGCGCGCCCCGGTCGTGCCCGCACAGCGCGAATTGCCCGAAGCCGAAGGCCGCCATCAGCGCCACCTGGTCCTGCGCCATGGTGCGCTTGCTGTAGTGCTCGTGGCCGGCATTGCCCGGTGGGGCCGAACTGCTGCCGTAGCCGCGCAGGTCGGTGGCGATCACCGTGAAGTGGTCAGCCAGCACCGGCGCCACCCGGTGCCAGATCAGGTGGCTCTGCGGGTGTCCGTGCAGCAGCAGCAGCGGCGGCCCCGAACCGCCGCGCACGCCAGCGATCTCGACCTCGCCGACATGCTGCCGGAAGGGTTCGAAATTCGGGAACAGCAGCGCGCTGGCGTCGTTCAGCATGGGTAGTCTCCGCTTTTGGGGTGGTCCTGTGCCGATCATAGGCGCAAACTGCCGCCCCGGCTGACGCAACTGAATTGCATCAACCCGAGGCCTATGGTTAAATCCGGCCATGACCCGTTCCAGTCCGGACCGGCCGGCCCTGGCGCCGGAACCGGCAATCCCGACCCCGGCGGCCCTGGCGGCCGCCCATGAACGCCTGCGCCAGCTGGGCGCGCGCGTGACCCAGCCGCGGCTGTGCATCCTGGCCTGCCTGATCGGCAGCGACGAGGCCCTGACCCACCAGGCCGTGATCGACCGCCTGCCCGAAGCGGGCGAGACCATCGACCGCGTCACCGTCTACCGCGTGCTGGACTGGCTGGTGGACCAGGGCGTGGCGCAGAAGCGCGCCGGCAACGACCGCGTATTCCGCTTCAGCCTGGTCGAGCATGAAGCCGCGCGCGCGCAGGAGCACCGCCAGCACAGCCATTTTCACTGCACGCGCTGCGACCGCACCTTCTGCCTGGACGACGCCAGCGCCCCGGTGCAGCCGGCCGCGCCGCGCGTGCCCAGCGGCTTTGCCATCGAACATGTCGAACTGACCGTGAACGGCGTCTGCGCCGAGTGCGGCAAGCGTACGCCCGCCGCGCCTGGCGACGCCTCGCTCTGAACGGCTTTCTCTCATACCCGGAGAACAATAATGTCCAAACTGATTCCGGTCACGATCCTGACCGGCTTCCTCGGCAGCGGCAAGACCACCCTGCTCAAGCGCATCCTGAACGAGCAGCACGGCATGAAGATCGCCGTCATCGAGAACGAGTTCGGCGAAGAAAACATCGACAACGAGATCCTGGTGCAGGACGGCCGCGAGCAGATCGTGCAGATGAGCAACGGCTGCATCTGCTGCACCATCCGCGGCGACCTGGTGCAGGCCCTGTCCACGCTGCTGACGCGCCGCGACGCCGGCGAGATCGATTTTGACCGCGTGGTGATCGAGACCACCGGCGTGGCCAACCCGGGCCCGGTGGCGCAGACCTTCTTCATGGACGAGGAAATCGCCTCGCGCTACCTGCTCGACGCGGTGATCACGCTGGTCGACGCCAAGCACGCGCACCTGCAGCTGGACCAGCAGGAAGAGGCGCAGCGCCAGGTGGGCTTTGCCGACGCCATCTTCATCACCAAGTCAGACCTGGTCACCGAAGCCGACGTGGCCGAGCTACGCCACCGGCTGCTGCACATGAACCCGCGCGCGCCGATCCGCCTGGTCAACTTCGGCGAGGCGCCGATCGACACTATCTTTGACCTGCGCGGCTTCAACCTGAACGCCAAGCTGGAGATCGACCCGGAATTCCTGCGCGCCGACGAGCATGAGCACGATCATGACCACGCGCACGGCGAGCACTGCGGCGATGACTGCGGTCATGACCATGACCACGCCCATGGCCACGCGCACGACCATCACCATCACCACAACCATACCGACCGCATCGCGTCGTTCGTCTTCCGCAGCGACAAGCCCTTCCACTACGGCAAGCTGGAGGAATTCCTGTCCGGCATCCTGGCCGTGTACGGGGAAAAACTGTTGCGCTACAAGGGCGTACTATATATGGAGGGTGTGGACCGCAAAGTGGTGTTCCAGGGGGTCCACCAGCTGATGGGCAGCGATATCGGCGCCAAGTGGGATGACGAGACCCCGGGCACGCGGATGGTGTTCATCGGCGTGGACCTGCCGCGCGACGCCATCCTCAAGGGCCTGGAAAACTGCCTGGCCTGAGTGCACCCGCCGCCGCATGGGCGGCGCCCTTCCAGTCACCGCTCCGCGGCCGCCCCCCGTTCGGGGTACCGGGGAAATACCGAAGCGTCAGCCGGTTTTCCCCGTATCTCGGAAAAATTTGTTCAAGTACAATAGGCCGGATTTGATACCGGTGGCGCACCTTTTTCCCGCTGCCAGTATCAGCAGGGCGGCGGTCGTCGTCAGCATGAGGCAGGCCGCCGGCAGGTGCGGTCGCAGTGCTTCGTGCGGAGACCGCCTGTTCCGCTTGGGGTGCCCCGACGCGCGCCGTCACTGACTGACGCGAGAGAGAGGTGTCCCCATGACAGCCGCAACGAAGACGAAAGAAAGCCGCAGCAAGACAGGTAGTGCAGCGGCAGAGACGCTCAAGGCGCAGCCTGTGAAGGCCGCGCCCGCTCCCCGCGGCAGTACGGCGAACGCCGAAGCGGGCGCGACGAAGGGAGGCCCGCGAAGCAGCAAGACTGCAGCCAGCCAGAGTGAAACAACCGAGGCGCGCAAGCGCGCGGACAGCGCACCCGAGCGGACCCAGACGCCGCCGGCCGCATCAACAAGAGAATCAGCAGCAACCATGAGCAGCAACAAACTTCTGACTGAAGCTGAAATCCTGAAGATGAGCGACAAGGATTACATGAACGAAGCGCAGCTCGCCTTCTTCAAGCACCGCCTTGAGCAGCTGCGCGACGACATCCTGAAGAACGCTGACCAGACCACGGAACACCTGCGCGAAACGGTCATCGTGCCGGATCCGGCCGACCGCGCCACCATCGAGGAAGAGCATGCGCTGGAACTGCGCACGCGCGACCGCGAGCGCAAGCTGCTGAAGAAGGTGGAGCAGTCGCTGCAGCGCATCGAGTCCGGCGACTACGGCTGGTGCGAGGAAACCGGCGAGCCGATCGGCGTGCCGCGCCTGCTGGCCCGTCCCACGGCCACGCTGTCGCTGGAAGCCCAGCAACGCCGCGAACTGCGCCAGAAGCTGTTCGGCGACTGAAGCGCCGGCGCGGCAGGCGTGACGTGACGGCCCGGGTACCCGGGCCGTTTGCTTTTGTGGGCGGGCGCGCCGCAGCAGGCTGCGCACGCTTTGTCGTGCCGCTGCCACGGCCTACCATTGAGACTCGTCCCGCTGTTGCCGACCCGGCCTTTCTGGTAAATTCGCAACTTTGTTGCAACAACGGATCGCCGCCGCCAGGGCGCGCCGTGCGGTGTCCCCCTTAGCGTCGTAACCTTCCTGCTTTCCTGCCATGGCTGATCGCCTGCCCGTCACCGTATTGTCCGGCTTCCCCGGCGCCGGCAAGACCACGCTGCTGAACCACCTGCTCGCGCATGGCGCGGGCGGCCGTATCGGCGTGCTGGTCTGCGGCGCGCAGGATGGACAGACGCTGGCGCCGCTGCCGCCCGGCTGCGAGGCCACAGTGCTGCCGTCGGCCGAGGCGCTGCTCGCCGAAACCGCCCGGCTTGCCGCCGAAGGCCGCTTCGACGCCCTGCTGGTGGAAGCCGGCGGCCTGGACGAGCCGCTGGCCATTGCCGAAGCCTTCCTGTTCGAGGCCGAGCACGGCGCCGGGCCCGAGGCGGCAGCGCAGGCCGACACCCTGGTGACGGTGATCGATGCCGCCACCTTCCTGCACGATCTCAACGAAGCCGAGTTCCTGGCCGACCGCGGCCTGGCGCAGGGCCCGGACGATGACCGCACCGTGGCCGAAGTGCTGGTGGCGCAGGTCGAATGCTGCGACGTGATCGTGCTGAACAAGGCCGACCTCGCCAGCGCCGCCGACCTGGTGCGGCTGCGCGCCGTGCTGCAGGCGCTGAACCCGCGCGCCGACATCGTCGAGGCCAGCTTCGGCAAGGTCCCGCCCGAGCACGTGCAGGGCACCGGCCGTTTCGACTTTGAAGCCGCCGCTGACGCCCCGGGCTGGCTTGCCGCGCTGCGCGGCGAGGTGCCGGCCGTAAGCGCCGGCAGCGCCAGCGGCGTCTCCACGCTGGTCTACCGCCGCCGCCGCCCGTTCCACCCGCAGCGCTTCGCCGACCTGATCCATACCGAATGGCTGCGCGAGCACGGCAGCGTGCTGCGCTCCAGGGGCCTGTTCTGGCTGGCCAGCCGCATGGACACCGCTGGCGACTGGAACCAGTCGGGCGGCGTGTGCCGCCATGGCGGTGCCGGCGCGTGGTGGGCCGCGCTGGATCCGGCCGAATGGCCGGCCGACACCGCCGAGCGCGCCGAAGTGGAAGCCGATATGCAGATCGGCGGTGCCCCGGCGCCCTTTGGCGACCGCCGCCAGGAACTGGTGCTGATCGGCCTGGACCTGAACCAGGCAGCGCTGCAGGCCCGGCTCGACGCCTGCCTGCTGACCGATGCCGAGATGTCCGCGGGCGCGGCAGCCTGGGCCACCTATGCGGACCCCTTCCCCGGCTGGGTCGATGAATTCGACGACGACCACGATCATGCCCATGGCCACGACCATGGCGATGACTGTGGCTGCGGCGACCCCGGGCACGAACATGGCAACCACGGCGGGCATCCGCATGCGCACTGACTGGTTCGCCGGCCTGCGCGCGCGCGGCCCGGGCCTCTGGTCCGCGCTGTGGCTGGCGCTGTGCCTGCTGCTGGCGCAGCATGCCGGGCTGACCCACCGCATCGTGCACGGGGGCTTGCTCACGCCGGCGGCCGCGACGGCTGCCATCGCGGCAACGGCCGGCAGCAGCGCAGTCGCGGACACCGACCGGCACCCGCTGGCGCAGAAACTCAGCGGCCACTCGTGCGTGCTGTTCGATGGCGCCACCATTGCCGACACCCTGTGCGGCAAGCTGCCGCTGCCGCAGCTTGACTTCGGCAAACCGGTCAAGCCGGCCAACCTGGCCTGGCGCTGGCCCGACCTGCCCGCTACCCACCCCTTCCGGTCGCGCGCGCCACCGGCGCCGGCCATCGCCCTCGCCTGATCCGGGACGCGGCCCTCGCCGCGCCCCCGGCCTTACCAATTCCGAGCTGAACGCCTGCCCATTCCGGCTGCGCGGCCACGCCCATCGCGCGTGGCCGGCGCCGTGCCAGGCAGTGCCGTGCCAGCCGGGCCGATTGCGATTGCCTCGCTCCGCGCGCCATGTCGAAGAACCAGAAACACAGTTACACCGCACCAACCAGCGCACCGCGCCTGACCCCGCTGGCGGCCCTTGCCGCTTCCCTCACCGCCACCATGGCGACAGCCTTGGTGGCGCCCGCCGCGCTGGCACAGACCGCCACGGCGCCTGCCACCGATACCGCACCCGCCGCGGCCACCGCCACACCGCCAGCCCCCGCCACGCTGCGCGAAGTCGTGGTCACCGCCAACCCGCTGGGCAGTGAACTCAATGACATGGTGGCGCCGGTATCCACCCTGGGCGGCGACGCCCTGGCCGTGCGCCAGGGCAGCACGCTGGGCGACACGCTCGACAAGCTGCCCGGGGTCTCGTCCAGCTATTTCGGCCCCAATGCCAACCGGCCGGTGATCCGTGGCCTGGACGGCGACCGCATCAAGGTGCTGCAGAACGGCGGCACCACGGTCGACGCCTCCACGCTGTCCTATGACCACGCCGTGCCGGTGGACCCGCTGGTGGCCGAGCGCATCGAGGTGGTGCGCGGCCCGGCCGCGCTGATGTACGGCGGCAACGCCATTGGCGGCGTGGTCAACGTGATCGACAACCGCATTCCCAGGGAGCCGATCGAGGGCATCGGCGGCGCGGTCGATGCCAGCGCCACCGCGGGCGGCGACCAGGCGCGCAACGCCAGTGCGCTGATCGAGGCCGGCAACGGCAAGTTCGCCGTGCATGCCGACGCCTTCGCGCGCAAGACCAGCGACCTGCGCATCCCCGGCTTTGCGCGCAGCGACCGCCTGCGCGCGGCCGAGCCGCTGCCCGCGGGCGAGAGCGAGGCCTACGGCCGCCTGCCCAACACCAGCGCACAGCAGGAAGGCGGCTCGATGGGTGGCTCCTACACCTGGGCCGACGGCTTTGTCGGCGCCAACTACAGCGCCTACCGCAACGAGTACGGCACGCCCGCCGAGGACGACGTGCGGCTGAAGATGCGCCAGGACCGCTTTGCCCTGGAAGGCGAAGCGCGCAACCTCGCCGGCACTACTGGCGGCTGGTTTGAATCGGTCAAGGGCAAGTTCAGCTACACCGACTACGAGCACCGGGAGATCTCGGGCGGCGAGACCGGCACGGTCTTCAAGAACCGGGGCTGGGATGCGCGCTTCGAGGCCCGGCACGCGAAGATCGGCAACATGACCGGCGTGATCGGCACGCAGTTCGGCCATACCGACTTCTCGGCGCTGGGCGACGAGGCATTCGTGCCCAGCACCAACACCGACAATGCCGCGCTGTTCGTGTTCGAGGAACTGCCGCTGACGGCCTCGGGCGACCTCAAGCTGAACCTGGGCGGGCGCCTGGACCACAGCAGCGTCAAGGCCAGCGCCAACGGCAACGACCGCTTCACCGACGCCAGCCGCAGCTTCAACGCGACCAGCGCCTCGGCGGGCCTGCTCTACAAGGTCAACCCGGTGTGGTCGCTGACCAGCAACCTGTCGTACACCGAGCGCGCGCCGACCTTCTACGAGCTGTATGCCAACGGTCCCCACGTGGCCACCGGCGCCTGGGAACTGGGCGACCCCAATGCCAACAAGGAACGGGCCACCTCGATCGACCTGGGCGTGCGCTTCAAGTCCGGCGCGCACAGCGCCGGCGTGTCGGGCTACTACAGCCGCTTTGCCAACTACCTGGCGCTGAACGCGACCGGCCGCGCGCGCGACGAGGCGGGCGACGTGGTCGCCGCGGGCAGCCCGGGTGCGCTGCCGGAATTCCAGTACCTGGGCGTGCCGGCCACGCTGTACGGCTTCGAGGCGGAAGGCAAGACGCGGCTGCTGCAGAAAATGCTGACCACCAGCGACACGCTCGACTTCGAGGCGCGCGCCGATTACGTGCGCGGCGAGAACCGCAATACCGGCGAACCGCTGCCGCGCCTCGCGCCGCTGCGGCTGGGCGGCGCCCTGGTGTATGGTGCCGGCCCGTGGGGCGCGCGCGTCGACGTGACCTACGCCGCGAAACAGACCCGCGTGCCAAGCAACGACACGCCGACCGACGCCTATACGCTGCTGAGCCTGGCGCTGACCTACAAGTTCAAGGTGGCGGGCACGCAGACGCTGGTGTACCTGCGCGGCGACAACCTGACCAACCAGGATGCACGCAATGCAGCGTCGATCCTGCGGGATATCGCGCCGCTGGGCGGGCGCAGCGTGAAGGTGGGGTTCAGGACGTCGTTCTGAGGGAGGCCGGCGGCGTGGTGAATCAATCCCGGTTCACCACCCACTCCCCCTCCACTGCCAGCGCCTTCACCCCCGCCAGCGCGTGCAGCGTCTGCGCGCAGATCCCGGCCATCTCCAGCCCCGGCATGAACCGCTGCCGCATGCGCACCATCAGCGGCGCGGCCTCCATCCATGCCACCAGCGCCTCCTGCGTCATGCGCTGCTGCTCCAGCAGCTTGAATTTCACCAGCACCTTGACCGCATGGCTGGCATTGCGTGCGGGATCGGCGCTCAGGTAGCCCAGGCGCCCTCGCGCGCGTTCGAGCGCCGCCGCCACGTCGGTGAACATCCGGCCGTGGCCGGGAATCACCAGCCGCACGTCCAGTTGCGCGATGCGCTCCAGCACCGCCGCCTGCTCGGCAAAGCCGCTTTCGCCGTCGAGCTCGGGGAAGATCACGCCAAAGCCGTTCTCCCACAGCGCGTCGCCGGAAATCAGGATGCGCCCGGCCGGCGCGAACAGCATCACCGCGTGCGGGTCATGGCCGGGGGCGGCCACCACTTGCCAGTCCATGCCGCCCAGGCGCAGCGTGTCGCCGTCGTTCAGCACGCTGTCGAAGGTGAAACGGTCGCACTCCTGGCCGGTGGCCTTGTAGCTGAGCGCCTCCGTATCCCACGCGGCAACGGCTGCGGCCTCGGCCGCGGGGATCGCGGTGCGCGGCTGCCAGCGCGCCTGCAGCGCGGCGTTGCCGCCGCAGTGGTCGGAGTGCAGATGGGTATTGATCACGCGCGCGAGCGGCCGGCCCTGCAAGGCCGCCGCCACCAGCGCTACCGTCTGCGGCGCGTGGGTGACGTAGCCGGTATCGACCAGTGCCGTATCGACGCCATCGGCAAACAGGATATTGTTGGCCGACAGCCAGCCGCGCTCGAACACGCGCATGGTGGCCGGCAACCGCGGGACCGGTGGTTCGCTCAAGGGGATGCCTCCTCGCCCGCGAGCCAAGCGGCGCGCTGCGGCAGTTGCGCCCACACGTGGCGCTTGTCTTCGTCGCTGGCCGAGGACCAGCCGGCGATTTCGTCGATCGTGCGCAGGCAACCTGCGCAGTAGCCGCTGAACGGGTCCATGTGGCAAATGTTGCGGCACGGCGAAGGCACAGGCGACGCGCGCAGCGCGAGGTCGGCTTGCGCCGCCAGTTCAGCCGCGGAAGGGACGGGCGTGGGCATGGTGGCCATCGGACAGCGCTCAGCCTGCCGCGCGCGCGGCCTTGGCCGCCACCTTCTCATTGAAGCGGCCGGCGTCGATCAGGTGGCGCTCGTGCACGCCCTCGGAGATCTTGTCCTCGCCGTCCCATGCGCTCAGCTGGAAGCGCAGGCGGCGCCCGTCCACCTCGACCAGTTCGCCCTTGACCGTCACCGTCATGCCCGGCGGCGTCGGCGCCAGGTGCGAAAAGCTGACCAGCGTGCCGAGCGATTGCTCGCGTGGCCAGTCCAGGTGCCCGCGCAGCATCTGCAGGCAGGCGCACTCCATGATGCCGACCAGATAGCCGGTGGCCAGCACGTCGGGCATCTCGGAGCAGCCCGGGATATCGTCGTACAGGCGCGGCACCGTGGCCTTGGGCGGTACCGTGTACTGCCAGTTGAAGGTCAGGCCGGGGCGCAGGTCGGGACTCATGCCGCGACGTCGGCCACTTCCGCGCCGGTCATCTGCTGCAGCTGGTGCGGCGTCAGATTGAACACGGCATGCGGATGGCCGGCGGCAGCCCACAGGCTCGCGTACTGGAACAGGTCCTGGTCCAGCAGCATCACCGGCGCCACCGCATGGCCGATCGGGCACACGCCGCCGATGGCATAGCCGGTCTTTTCGCGCACGAAGCGCGCATCGGCCTTGCCCAGCGCGCCCACGCGCGCGGCCACCTTGGCTTCGTCCACACGGTTGCTGCCGCTGGCGATCACCAGCACCGGCGCATCGTCGGCCACGCGCCGGAAGATGATGGACTTGGCGATCTCCGCCACGCTGCAGCCCAGCCCCGCCGCGGCCTCGGCCGAGGTCTTGCCGGTGGCCGGCAGCATCACCACGGGCCGGTCGTGGCCGAGTCCGGCCAGCAGGTCCGCCACGCGCTGCGCGGATTCGGGCAGCGCTTCGTCATTCACCGTCATGCGTCTTTCTCCTTGTTCCGTGGCCCGCGCGTGGTACGCACTCACGCGCAGGCAGGCGCCGCATCGCTGGCGGCGGCCCATTTGGTCAGCAGGGCCTTGCCCACGCGCGAGCTGTTGGCGCGGCCAAGCGCCTGCGAGATGTAGTCGCCGGTGCGCACCACCGCCTCCAGGTCGATCCCGGTGTGGATGCCCATGCCGTGCAGCATGTACAGCACGTCTTCGGTCGCCACGTTGCCGGTCGCGCCCTTGGCGTACGGACAACCGCCCAGCCCCGCCACCGACGCATGGAAGATCGAGACGCCCACTTCCAGGCTGGCCAGGATATTGGACAGCGCCTGCCCGTAGGTATCGTGGAAATGGCCCGACAGGCGGTCCAGCGCAAATTCCGCCGCCGCGGCGCGCATCACTTCCTGCACACGCACGGGGGTGCCCACGCCGATGGTGTCGGCGATATCGATCTCGTCGCAACCCAGCTCGCGCATGCGCCGTACCACGTCGACCACCGCATGCACCGGCACCTCGCCCTGGTACGGGCAGCCCAGCGCGCACGAGATGCTGCCGCGCAGGCGCACACCCTTTTCCCTGGCGGCGGCGGCCACCGGCGCAAAGCGCGCGATCGATTCGGCGATCGAGCAATTGATGTTCTTCTGCGAAAACGCCTCGCTGGCCGCGCCGAAGATCACCACCTCGTCGGCACCAGCGTCGATCGCGCCTTCGAATCCCTTCATGTTCGGCGTCAGCGCCGAGTACAGCGTACCCGCGCGGCGCTGGATGCGCGCCATCACCTCGGCGCCATCGGCCATCTGCGGCACCCACTTCGGCGACACGAACGATGCGGCCTCGATATTGACGAAACCCGCATCGGTGAGCTGGTTGATCAGCGCCACCTTGACCTCGGTCGGCACCATCGCCTTCTCGTTCTGCAGGCCGTCGCGCGGGCCGACTTCAACGATCTTCACGTAGTTCGGCATGGTCATGGCTGTCTCCTGTGTTGGTTCGTTCCGGTCGGGGCGCTCAGTAGCCCCGCTGCACATCGACCACGCCCGCGATCGGCTGGCCCGCGCGCAACGCACGGATCTTGCCGGCGATCTGCGTGATGCTGTCCTCGCGCAGCGTGAGCGCCGAGATATGCGGCGTGATGGTGATGCGCGGCTCCTGCCAGAACGGGTGTTCGGCGGGCAACGGCTCGGTGCGGAATACGTCGAGCGTGGCGCCGCCGACCTGTCCCGACTGCACCGCGGCAAGCAGGTCGTCCTCGACCAGGTGCTGCCCGCGCGCGACGTTGATCACATACGCGCCCTGTGCCAGCCGCGCGAACAGCCCGGCATTGAGGATGTTTTCGGTCTGCGGCGTCAGCGGCAGCACATTGACCAGCACGCGCAGGCCGTCGAGGAACGGCGCCTGCCCGGCATCGCCATAAAAGCCGCTCACGCCCTCGATCACCCGCGCGGTGCGGCTCCAGCCACGCACCGGGAAGCCGAACCCCGCCAGCGTGCGGGCGATATGCGTGCCAAGCGTACCCACCCCCATCACGCCAATGGTGAAGTCCGCGCGGCGATGCGGCTTGAGGAACTTCCAGTTGCCCGCGCGCTGCTGACCGTCGTAGGCATCGAGCTTGCGGAAATAGCGCAGCACCGCGTGGGTGACGTACTCCGCCATCTGCGCGGCCATGCCGGCATCGTCCAGCCGCACGATCGGCACGCCCGCGGGCAAGGCATCCGGGGCCTCATCGCGCAGGCGCAGGATGCCGTCGACCCCGGCGCCCAGGTTGAAGACCGCCTTCAGGTCGGACCGGCCACGCAGCATCTCCACGGGCGGGCGCCAGACCACGGCGTAATCGGCCGGTTCGCCACGGCTGTCCTCCCAGGTCACGCACCGGGCTTCGGGCAGTGCCTCGGCGAAGCCTGCGATCCAGGGATCGTAGCGGCCATCGGGGACGTACAGCTGCAACTTCATTTTGTCTCCAGGGGAATTCTGGTGGGGTGAAAGGGGTATTTTGGCAGAGCCGCAAACCGACCGCATGGCGACACGCCAAAACCCGTCCTTATTCCCCCTTGAACGCCAGAAGCTGCGCCCCCTCCGCCACCTGCTCCCCTACCCCAAAAAGCACCTCACTCACCACCCCATCCACTGGCGCACTGATGGTGTGCTCCATCTTCATCGCCTCCATCACCAGCAGCGGCGTCCCGCGCGTGACCGCGCTGCCGGCCTCGACCATCACCGCAATCACCTTCCCAGGCATCGGTGCAGTGAGCTTGCCGCCTTCGCTTTCGGACTCGCCGGCATGCGCCAGCGGATCGAGCCACGCCAGGCTCACATGCCGCCCGGCATAGAAAACGTGAAAATTCTCGCCATCCGCATGCACCTGTCCATGCGCGCGCCGGGTACCGAGGTTGATACGGATATCGTCGGCCTGGCAGGTAAACGCGAAAGGCGTGGCCTGGTCCGCATAGATCAGCGTGCTGCCACGATCGTTGGTGTTCAGCGTCACGTCGAGCACGTGATCGCCATAGCCGAACCGCAGCGTACGCGACACGCCGCCGTTCAGCCGCCACGCCCCGCCATGGGTCCACGGCGAATGCTGGTCGGCGGCATCGATGCGGCGCTCGCGCGTCTCGCGGTCCAGCAGCGCCGCCACCGCCAGCGCGATGATCTCCATGCCGACCGGCGCCGGCGGCGGGAACAGGATCTTCTCGTTGCGCTCGATCAGGCCGGTATCGAGATCCGCCGTGCGGAAGGCCTGTGACGACACCAGCCGCTGCAGGAAGGCCACGTTGGTCGACAGCCCCACCACGTGGTAGGCCGCCAGCGCCTGGCGCATGCGCGCCAGCGCCTCGTCGCGGTCCTTGCCCCACACGATCAGCTTGGCGATCATCGGGTCGTAGAACGGGCTGATGGTGTCGCCCTCGCGCACGCCAGCGTCAATGCGGATACCCGCCGGGCCGTGCGCATCCTCGCCACGCATGAACTGCACCGCCGGCGGCGTGCGCAGGAAGCGCAGCGTGCCGGTGGACGGCAGGAACTGCTTGTCGGGATTCTCGGCGTAGATACGCGCTTCCAGCGCATGGCCGTCGATGCGCAACTGCTCCTGCGTCAGCGGCAGCGCATCGCCGGCGGCGACGCGCAGCTGCCATTCGACCAGGTCCTGCCCGGTGATCATCTCGGTGACCGGATGCTCCACCTGGAGGCGCGTGTTCATCTCCATGAAGTAGAACGAGCCGTCCTGGTTGGCGATGAACTCCACCGTGCCGGCGCCGACATAGCCCACGGCCTTGGCCGCGGCGACAGCCGCTTCGCCCATCGCGCGGCGGCGCTCCCCGGTCATGCCTGGCGCCGGCGCCTCTTCCAGCACCTTCTGGTGGCGACGCTGCACCGAGCAGTCGCGCTCGAACAGGTAGACGCAGTTGCCGTGGGTATCGGCAAATACCTGGATCTCGATATGGCGTGGGCGCGTCAGGTATTTCTCCACCAGCACCTTGTCGTCGCCGAAGCTGGCCGACGCCTCGCGCTTGACCGAGGCCAGCGCGGCCTCGAAGCCGTCGCCCGACTCGACCACGCGCATGCCCTTGCCGCCGCCACCGGCGCTTGCCTTGAGCAGCACCGGGTAGCCGATGCGGTCGGCCTCGCGGCGCAGCAGCGCCGGATCCTGGTCCTCGCCGTGGTAGCCCGGCACCAGCGGCACCGCGGCCTTTTCCATCAACTGCTTGGCCGCGCTCTTGCTGCCCATCGCGTGGATGGCCGACGCCGGCGGGCCGATGAAGACCAGCCCCGCCGCGGCGCAGGCCTCGGCAAACGCTTC
Source organism: Cupriavidus sp. LA-1 (assembly GCF_055385985.1). NCBI lineage: Bacteria > Pseudomonadati > Pseudomonadota > Betaproteobacteria > Burkholderiales > Burkholderiaceae > Cupriavidus > Cupriavidus sp. LA-1. The sequence goes on from NZ_AP031387.1 coordinate 3,674,830, forward strand.
GTTCTCGGACAGGAAGCCGTAGCCCGGGTGGATGGCCTGGGCGCCGGCTTCCTTCGCCATCTCGATGATATGGTCGGCGCGCAGGTAGCTGTCGCGCGCGGCCGCGCCGCCGATATGCACGGCCTCGTCGCAGAAGGCGACGTGGCGCGCATCGGCGTCGGCATCCGAGTACACCGCGACGGTGCGGATGCCGAGCCGGCGGCAGGTGGCGGCCACGCGGCAGGCGATCTCGCCGCGGTTGGCGATCAGGATCTTGCTGAACATCGCTCCCTCCTTGTTATCCCTGTTATCGGGATCTTACGGCGGCGAGCTGTCCAACGGGTCATTTCCGCATCGTTATCCCGCGTAACCCTCTGCGCGGATGTCGAGACGGGCCAGCAGGGCGCGATCGCGGTCGGCCTGCGGGTTGCCGGTGGTCAGCAGCTTCTCGCCGTAGAAAATGGAATTGGCGCCGGCCATGAAGCACAGTGCCTGCAACGCTTCGTCCATGGCCTCGCGGCCGGCGGACAGGCGCACCATGGCGCGCGGCATGGTGATGCGTGCCACGGCGATGGTGCGGACGAACTCGAACGGATCCAGCGCCTCGGTGCCCGCCAGCGGCGTGCCCTCGACCTGCACCAGGTTGTTGATCGGCACCGACTCCGGATACGGGTCCATGTTGGCCAGCTGCGCGATCAGGCCGGCGCGCGCTTCGCGCGATTCGCCCATGCCCACGATGCCGCCGCAGCAGACATTGATGCCGGCGTCGCGCACATGGCCAATGGTGTCCAGACGGTCCTGGTAGGTGCGCGTGGTGATGATCTTGCCGTAGAACTCGGGCGAGGTATCCAGGTTGTGGTTGTAGTAGTCCAGCCCGGCATCCTTCAACTGCTGCGCCTGCTCGGCCTTGAGCATGCCCAGCGTGACGCAGGTCTCCAGGCCCATGGCCTTCACTTCGCGCACCATGTCCATCACCGGCTCCAGGTGGCGGTCCTTGGGGCTGCGCCAGGCGGCGCCCATGCAGAAGCGCGTGGCGCCGTTGGCCTTGGCCGCGCGCGCGGCGTCCAGCACTTCGTCCAGCGCCATCAGCTTCTCGGCTTTCACGCCGGCATCATGGTGCGCGCTCTGCGGGCAGTAGCCGCAATCCTCTTCGCAGCCGCCGGTCTTGATCGACAGCAGCGTGGACAGCTGCACGGTGTTGGCGTCGAAGTTCTCGCGGTGGACCTGCTGGGCGCGGAACAGCAGGTCGTTGAACGGCAGCGCGAACAGCGCGGCGACGTCGTCGACGCGCCAGGCGGCGTCCTCGGGCAGGGCATGCTGGCGCGCGGTCTGGCGCAGCGCTTCGGCGGAGATGGTGGTAACGGTGTGAGCTTGGGTCATGATCAGTCGGATTCTGGTTCAGGCAGCAAGGCCGGCGGCCTCGGCCTGGTATTGGGTGGTGGCGGCGAACAGCGGCGCCAGGTCGAGCCGGTCCGCGGCGGCGGCGGGCGCCAGTTGCCAGGGCAGTTCCCCCAGGCAAGGCGCGTCCAGCGACGCGTGCAGCGTGGCGATGTTCTCGTCGGCCAGCAGCATGTCCGGGTCGACCCGGTTGGCGATCCAGCCGGCCAGCGGCAGGCCGCGCGCGCGGATGGCTTCGGCGGTCAGCACGGCGTGGTTCAGGCAGCCGAGCCGGATGCCGACCACCATCACCACCGGTACCGCCAGCATCACCGCCAGGTCGGCGGTGTTCCAGCGCACGGCGCCGGCGTCCAGCGGCACGTTGAAGCCGCCCACGCCCTCGACCACCACGGCATCGGCCTGGCGGCGCAGCGCGTCGAAGGCCATGCGGATCGGCGCGCGCGTGATGCGCACGCCCTCGTGCGCGGCGGCCAGGTGCGGCGAGCACGGCGTGCGCAGCAGGAACGGGCAGGTCTGCCCCAGCGGCACCGCCACCGAGCTGGCGGCGCGCAGCTGCGCCACGTCGTCGTTGTGCCAGTGGCCGTCGCGCCACTCACTGCCGCTGGCCACGGGCTTCATGCCCGCGGTGCGGTAGCCGGCGGCATGGAGCGCGTGCAGCAGCGTGGCGCTGGCGTGGGTCTTGCCGATGCCGGTATCGGTGCCGGTGACGAAGCAGGCGAAAGGCGGGAAGGGCGCGCGCGTGCTCATGCGGCCTCCCGCTGCGCCACCGCGGCGTTCAGGGCATCCAGCAGGCGCTGCACGTCGGCTTCGGTGTGCGACGCCGACAGCGTGATGCGCAGCCGCGCGGTGCCCTCGGGCACGGTCGGCGGCCGGATCGCGCCGACGCGGATGCCATCGGCCTCCAGCGTGGCCGACAGCGACAGCGACGCGCCGTTGTCGCCGACGATCAGCGGCTGGATCGCGGTCTCGCTGTCGCCCAGCGTCCAGCCCGCCATCGCGGCGAGCCGGGCCAGCCCCTCGCGCAGCATGGCGATGCAGCGCGTCAGTTGCGCGCGGCGCTGCCGGCCCTCTTCGCCTTCGATGATCGCCAGGCTGGCCAGCAGCGCATGCGCGACCGCCGGCGGCGCGGCCGTGGTGTAGATATAGGGCCGCGCGGTGTTGACCAGGTGTTCGATGATGGTCTCGTGCGCGGCGACGAAGGCGCCCGCCACGCCCGCGGCCTTGCCGAGCGTGCCGATGTAGATGAAGCGCTCGGACGACAGGCCCAGCGCCTCCAGCACGCCGTGGCCCTGCTCGCCCAGCACGCCGAAGCCGTGCGCATCGTCGACGATGATCCACGCGTCATGGCGCTCGGCCAGTTCCAGCAGCTTGCGCAGCGGCGCGACATCGCCGTCCATGCTGAACACGCTGTCGGTCACGATCAGCTTGCGTTCGCTGGTGCTGGCCGCCAGCAGCGCTTCCAGCGCGGCGGTGTCGCAATGCGGGTAACGCTGCACGTCGGCGCGCGCCAGGCGGGCGCCATCGATCAGCGAGGCATGGTTGAGCGATTCGCAGAACAGCGTGGCACCCGCCGTGCCCAGCGCGGTCAGCACCGCCATGTTGGTCATGTAGCCGGTGCAGAAATACAGCGTGCGCGCGTGCGGGATATGCGGCGCGAGCCAGCGCGCCAGCTCGGTCTCCAGTTGCGCGTGCGCGAGCGAATGGCCGCTGACAAGGTGCGAGGCACCGCTGCCCGCGCCATAGCGCTGCGCGCCTTCCACCAGCGCGGCGATCACGTCCGGGTGGTTGGCCAGCCCCATGTAGTCGTTGCTGCAGAAGGTCAGCAGCGATTCCGGACCGGCGCCGTCCTCGCCCACGGCCTGGTGCGGCGCGCATGCCGTGTGCGCGATGCGGCGGCGGCGCGTCAGGGCCAGCGCGTGGCGCTGTGCGGCGGCCTGTTTCAGTTGTTCAAGCAGCATGGCGCACCTCCCCGCTCGTGTTCACATCGGTGGTCACATCGTCGAGCGTCGCCAGCAGTTGCTCGCCCAGCCAGCGCGCCTGCGCGGCATCGAAGATATAGGGCGGCATCACATACAGCGTATTGCCGATCGGGCGCACCAGCAATTCGCGGGCGCGCGCGGCGTGGTGGAAGCGCGAGGCGAAGTCGGCGCCGGCCACGTCATCGCGCACATCGGCGGCCCAGATCAGCCCGCGCTGGCGCACGTGCAGCAGGCGCGCGTCGGCGGCCAGCGCGGCCATGCCGTCGGCCAGCCAGTGCGCGCGCTCGCGGTTGCGCGCGAGCACGTCGTCCTGCGCGAACAGGTCCAGCGTGGCCAGCGCGGCGCGGCAGGCCAGCGGGTTGCCGGTGTACGAATGCGAATGCAGGAAGCTGCGCGCCAGCTCGTCGGCGACAAAGGCGCGCTGGATCCCGGGGCGCGACAGCACCAGCGACAGCGGCAGGTAGCCGCCGCTGATGCCCTTGGACAGGCACAGGAAGTCGGGCCACAGGTGCGCGGGCAGCGGTGCTTCGCCGGCGCGGGACTGCTCCCACGCAAAGAAGGTGCCGGTGCGCCCGCAGCCGACCGCGATCTCGTCGGCGATCAGGTGGACGCGGTAGCGGTCGCACAATGCGCGCGCGCCGTCGAGATACGACGGGTCATGCATCGCCATGCCGGCCGCGCCCTGCACCAGCGGCTCGACGATCAGCGCGGCGATCTGGCCGGCGCGCTCGCGCAGCAGCGTTTCCAGCTCGGCCAGCGCGCGGGCGGCCACGTCCGCGGCGCTCTCGCCGGGTGCGGCCTGCCGTGCGTCCGGCGACATCACCACATGCGCGCGGCGGATCAGCGGATCGTAGGCATCGCGGAAGACCTCCACATCGGTCACCGCCAGCGCACCCACGGTTTCGCCGTGATAGCCGTGGCGCAGGCAGACAAACTCGCGCTTGGCCGGCAGGCCGGTATTGCGCCAGTAATGGAAGCTCATCTTCAGCGCGATCTCGACCGCCGAGGCGCCGTCCGAGGCGTAGAAGACATTGCCGAGCGCGCCGCTGGTCAGCGCCGACAGGCGCTCGGCCAGCTCCACCGCCGGGGCGTGGGTGCAGCCGGCGAGCATCACGTGTTCAAGCGTCTCCAGCTGCTTTGCCAGCGCGGCGTTGATGCGCGGATTGGCATGGCCGAACAGGTTGACCCACCACGAGCTGGTGGCGTCGAAATAGCGGCGGCCGTCGGCATCGTGCAGCCACGGGCCAACGCCTCGCACAATCGCCAGCGGCACCGCATCGTCGTCGGGACGCAGGCGCGTGCAGGGGTGCCAGACGGCGTTGCGGCTGCGCTGGCCAAGTGCCGGCGCGCCGCTGCCTGGGGAAAGGGACAGGTGATCCAAGATAGCCCTCCTTTGTTGACCGTCCGCGCGGGCGCCGCTGCCGGCGGGGCCGGGCAGTGCGACAGTGGCGGACAGGTTTGGGAGGGTCATGTTAGGAATGTCTTCCCGGGCTTGGCAATGAAGCCGAACATTTAGCGTTAGCTGCGCATTAACCGGACTTGCCGAACGTTATCGGCATAAAGAGCCATCCTTGTCGCTAGCGTGCCGCTATCTCCACGCAACCTGCCGGTGGTCTTTTTTCACTGCGGCAGGCCGCAGGTGTGACTCAGGCGGGCCGCCACGACGGCGAGCGCTTCTCCAGGAACGACTTCACCCCTTCACGCCCCTCTTCCGACGCCCGGATCTTCGCAATCCGGTCCGCGGTATCGGCCAGCAGGTCGTTGTCGATCACGCGCCCGGAGATGTCCTGCACCAGCCGCTTGCTCTCTCGCACGGCATTCGGGCTGTTGGCCACCAGCGCGGTCGCCAGTTCGGTGACCTTGGCGTCCAGGGCTTCGGCCGGCACCACCGTGTGCACAAAGCCCAGCCGCAGCGCCTCGGCCGCGTCGAAGCGTTCGGCGGTAATGAAGTAGCGGCGCGCGGCCTGCTCACCCATCGCGCGGATCACATACGGGCTGATGGTGGCGGGCAGCAGGCCCAGGCGCGCTTCCGACAGGCAGAAGTGCGCGTGCTCGGCCGCCACCGCGATATCGCAGGCTGCCACCAGGCCCATGCCGCCGGCGTAGGTGTCGCCCTGGATGCGCGCGATCACCGGGCGCGGGCACGACCAGATGGTGTGCAGCATCTGCGCCAGCGTCAGCGCATCGGCGCGGTTCTGGTCGTCGGAGTAGCCGGCCATCTTCTTCATCCAGTTCAGGTCGGCGCCGGCGCAGAAGGCCGGGCCGTTGCCGGCCAGCACGATGGCACGCACCTCGTCCATGTCGCCCAGCGCGCGGAAGGCGCCGGTCAGTTCGGCGATCACGGTCTCGTTGAAGGCGTTGCGCACGTCGGGCCGGTTCAGCGTGACGGTGGCGATGTGGTTGGCGATATTGACGGTCAGGGCAGTGAATTCCATGGTTCGCTCCGTTGGCGGATGGTTGTGTGGTGCGGTTCAGGTGCCGCTCAGGTGCCAGTGTCGAACGGCAGCCCCAGCGCGCGGAAGAAGTTGCCGACCTCCGGCAGCCACACCTGGATGCCTTCGCGCGCGCTGAACAGGCGGTGCGAGTCCGCGCCGAACTCGCCCACGTCGATCAGCCGGGCTTTGGCGGCGGGGCCGGTGGCGCGCGCCTTGAAGGCGTTGAACATACGGCTCGGCAATGGCACCGGCCAGTAGCTGTCGTTGTCGCCGTAGACCCACAGCGACGGGTAGCGCGCCAGGCTGCCGTAGTTGCCGAAGGCATCGACCAGGCGCTCTTCCCAGTCCGGGCAGTTCAGGTTGCGCAGCCCGCCGGCAAAGTTGACCACGCCCCGTACTCCCGGATAGCCGATGGTGCTGAAGGCCATCGCGGTCAGCCCGCCATGCGACTGGCCGATCACGACAATGCGCTCCATGTCCACATAGGGCTGCGTGGCCATGAAGTCGAGCGTGGCGACGACATCGTCGGCCTGCATCATGCCGTTGGTCTCGATATCGCAACTGCCGCCCACGTAGGCGCCGCCCGAGCGCGCAAAGCCCTGCCGCATCGGCAGCACCACCACGTAGCCGCGGCGCAGGAATTCCACGCTCTGCGCCGGAAAGCGCGCGCGCCCCTGCATGCCGGGCCGCCCCGGGGCCTTGCCATGGTTGATCACCACCAGCGGAAACGGCCCTTCGCCGGCCGGCTTGAACACGGTGGCCTCCAGGTCGATGCGCGACGGGATCGCCGCCTTGGGCAGCATCACCACCTGCTCCTGGAAGCGCATGCGCGGCACCGCGTGGCCATTGCCGTTCGCCGTCTGCGCATGCCCGCACAGCGGCGCCAGCATGGCGAACGCCGTGACCAGGGCGAGGCTGCAAAGCAGGCGGGCGACGCGGCGCATGGGGTGGAAGGCGGTAATGGCGTGGCCGGGGACTACATGCGGAACACGCCGAACTTCATGTCGTCGATCGGCGCATTGAGGCTGGCCGACAGACCCAGCCCCAGCACCGTGCGCGTCTGCGCCGGGTCGATCACGCCGTCATCCCACAGCCGCGCGCTGGCGTAGTACGGATGCCCCTGGTGCTCGTACTGGTCGCGGATCGGCTGCTTGAAGGCGTCTTCTTCCTCGGCGCTCCACTTGCCGCCCTTTGCTTCGATACCATCCCGGCGCACCGTGGCCAGCACGCTCGCCGCCTGCTCGCCGCCCATCACCGAGATGCGGGCATTCGGCCACATCCACAGGAAGCGCGGCGAGTACGCACGCCCGCACATGCCGTAGTTGCCCGCGCCGAACGAGCCGCCGATGATCACCGTGAACTTGGGCACCTGCGCCGTGGCCACCGCCGTCACCATCTTGGCGCCGTTGCGGGCAATGCCTTCGTTCTCGTACTTGCGGCCCACCATGAAGCCGGTGATGTTCTGCAGGAACACCAGCGGGATCTTGCGCTGGCAGCACAGCTCGATAAAGTGCGCGCCCTTGAGTGCGGACTCCGAGAACAGGATGCCGTTGTTGGCAATGATGCCGACCGGGTAGCCCCAGATGCGCGCGAAGCCGCATACCAGCGTGGTGCCGTAGCGCGCCTTGAACTCGTCGAACTCGGAGCCGTCGACGATGCGCGCGATCACCTCGCGCACGTCGTAGGGCTTGCGCGTGTCGGTGGGGATCACACCGTACAGCTCCTGCACCGGGTACAGCGGCTCTACCGGCTCGTGCAGGCGGATCTGGTCGGGCTTGCGCCGGTTCAGGTGCTGCACGATATTGCGCGCCAGGCTCAGCGCATGATGGTCGTTCTGCGCGAAGTAGTCGGCCACGCCGGACAGGCGGGTGTGCACGTCGGCGCCACCCAGGTCTTCCGCGCTGACTTCCTCGCCGGTGGCGGCCTTCACCAGCGGCGGGCCGCCCAGGAAGATGGTGCCCTGGTTCTTGACGATGATGGACTCGTCGCTCATCGCCGGCACATAGGCGCCGCCGGCGGTGCAGGAGCCCATTACCACCGCGATCTGCGGGATGCCCTGCCTGGACAGGTTGGCCTGGTTGTAGAAGATGCGGCCGAAGTGGTCGCGGTCGGGGAATACATCGTCCTGGTTCGGCAGGTTGGCGCCGCCGGAATCCACCAGGTAGATGCATGGCAGGTTGTTCTGCTCGGCGATCTCCTGTGCCCGCACATGCTTCTTGACCGTCATCGGGTAGTAGGTGCCGCCCTTGACGGTGGCGTCGTTGCAGACGATCACGCATTCCTGGCCGGCCACGCGGCCGATGCCGGTGATGATGCCGGCGCCGGGTGCGGCATTGTCGTACATGTCGTACGCGGCCAGCTGCGACAGTTCCAGGAACGGCGTGCCCGGATCGAGCAGTTGCTGCACGCGCTCGCGCGGCAGCAGCTTGCCGCGCGACAGGTGCTTGTTGCGCGCGTCCTCGCCACCGCCTTCGGCCAGCTTCGCGATCCTGGCCTTGAGGTCGGCCACCAGGGCCTGCATCGCCTGGGCGTTGGCCTTGAAGGATTCCGAGCGGGCGTTGAGTTTGGTTTCCAGCGTAGGCATCTCGGTATTCCTGCTAGCTTTGGTTGGTGCCGCTTTGTGCCGTCCCGCCTGCGGCAGGACTCAGCCTGCTGCCTTCGGCAATGGATGCCCGGGCATCAGGTCATAGGGATGCTTCCATCCCGGCAATGCGCGGATACGCTCGGTCCAGGCGTGGATATGCGGATACTCCTTGCGCCAGTGCACACCAATCTCGTCATCGAAGAAGACGTAGCCCGCCAGCGAGAAGTCCGCGATGGTGGTGCGCTCGCCCAGCAGGAAGCCGCGCCCTGCCAGGTGCGTATTGAGCACGTTCCACGCGCCTTCGCAGCGCGCGCGGAAGAACTCCAGCACGGCCGGATCCGGGGCCTTGGCAAAGTTGCGCATGAAGCGGTAGGTGGCCGTATACGAGGTGAACTTGTGGTTGTCGAACAGCAGCCAGCGCAGCACCTCGGCACGCTCGGCCTCGTCACGCGCGCCGTAGGCATCGAGGCGCGTGGCCAGCGTTTCCAGGATGGCGCCGGACTGCGACAGGCGCTGGCCGGCGAATTCCAGCACCGGCACCTCGCCCATCACATTGATGGCGCGGTACTCGGGCGTGCGGGTCTCGCCATTGAAGAAATCGACAAAGCGCGGCTGCCACAGCTGCTGGCCGCGCTGCACGCCAACGGTTTCCAGCAGCAGCGCCACCTTGTAGGCATTGCCGGACTGGGCAAAGCAATACAGCAGGTACTCCGGCTCTTTCCGCTTCTCGACGCTCATGGTGCCTCCCCGATCATGTCACCATCCACATAAAGCCAGCGCGGCGCCTCGCCGGGCGCGCGCGCTTCGCAGACGAAGCGGCTGCGCTCATGCAGCCGCCAGGCGCGCCCGCCCACCTTGTAGCGCGCCACGAATTCCACTTCGGCATGCGTATCGTCCTGCTGCGCATGCGCCTTGACCGCCAGCCCCAGCCAGCGCGTGGCGGTGTCGGGCACCAGGTCGGCCGGGCAGGTGGACGCATGCCAGGTCTGCCGCAGCCATTCCATGTCGTTCAGCACATAAGCGCTATAGCGCGAGCGCATCAGCGCCTCGGCATTGGGCGGCAGCGCCTCGCCGCGGTGAAAGCGGCCGCAGCAGGCGGCATAGTCCGCATTGCCGCACGGGCACGGCACGGGACCGGCCTTGGGCAGGCGGCGTGCCGCCTTCGCCGTCATCTCACCAGCTCCGGCAGGTCGCGCATATCGGTGAAGATGGTGTGCGCACCGGCCTCGCGCAGCAGCGCGGCATCGTTACGCTCGGCGTAGCCGAACACGGTCATGCCGGCGGCCACGCCCGCGGTCACGCCGGTCGGGCTGTCCTCCACCACGGCGCAGCGCGCGGGCTCGACGCCCATGGTGCGCGCGGCCAGCAGGTACACATCGGGTGCCGGCTTGCTGCGCGCCACTTCGGTGGCCGAGAAGATATGCTCGCGCTCATCCTGCTGGAACAGTTCCACCAGCCCGGTCTTGGTCAGCTGCAGCTTGACCTTGATACGGTCCGCGCCCGAAGCCACGCATACCGGCATGCCGGTCGCGGCGACCGCGCGGATCGCCTCGCGCACGTGCGCCACCGCCGCGACCTCCTCTTCCAGCACCGCGTTGCGGCGTGCCAGCCAGGTCGACAGCCAGTTCTCGGGCAGCGGTGCGCCGCGCATGCGCGCGATCATGTCCAGCTCCTCGCGCACGGCGCGTCCCAGGAACAGGCGCGTGGAGTCTTCCAGCGAAATCTCGATGCCGAGCTCGTTCAGCATCTGGTTGAGCACGCGGTTGACGATGGGCTCGCTGTCGACGAGCACGCCGTCGCAGTCGAAGATCACACAATCGAATCGGCCGGAGTGGCCTTGGGTTACTGCGGTCATGCGGGTTTCTTTTCCTTGTTTTCCAGGTCGGGGACATTGGGTACCGCCCGGAGCTCGGTCTGGCGGCGGCTCTTCAGGTGGGTCTCGAGCTGTTCGAAGCGATCGAAGCCCCAGAACGGCTCGCCGTCGACGATGACGAAGGGCGAGCCGAACACGCCCTTGGCCATGGCCACGTCGATCTCGGCCTTGAGCTGGTCCTTGATCTGGTAGCTGGTGGCGCCGGCATCCATGGCCTGCACGTCGATGCCCAGCGGCTCGGCCAGCTTCATGATCTCGGCCGGCTCGGCGATATTGATGTCGTCGACGAACAGCGCGCGGTACACCGACTTGGCAAAGGCCGCTGCAATGTCATCGCCGTGATGGTTCTGCAGCCACAGCATGGCGCGGGCGGCATGCGTGGTCGGCAGCGGGAAATGTTTCGGGCGCTTGTACTCTATGCCGTGGAAGCTTGCGGTGCGCTCGAAGTCGCGCCAGCAATACTCGCCCTTGATCGGGATCTGAGGCAGCGGCGAGGCACCGGTGGTCTTGAACACCACGCCTAGCAGGACCGGATGCCAGGCGACGATGCGCCCGTATTTCTGCGCCAGCTCGTCGATGCGGGTGCTGGCGAAATAGCCGTAGGGTGAAGAAAAGTCGAAGTAGAAGTCGATTGCTGCGGTCATGTCGAGGGCCCCTTTTTCTTGTATTGCCGGTACAGGTCGCGGAGGGTGCGCCGCCGACGCCTGCGGCGCCTGCGGCACGTCCTGCCATCCTACGCCTATTGCATCGCCATTGGCGCCGCCATTGAAACCACCATCACGCCAGCGCGCGCGCGATCAGGATCTTCTGGATATCGCTGGTACCCTCGTAGATCTGGCATACGCGCACGTCGCGGTAGATGCGCTCCACCGGGAAGTCGCTGACGTAGCCGTAGCCGCCGAACACCTGGATCGCGTCCGAGCACACCCGCTCGGCCATCTCGCTGGCAAAGAGCTTGGCCATCGCCGCTTCCTTCAGGCAGGGCCGGCCGGCGTCGCGCAGCGCGGCGGCGTGCCACACCATCTGCCGTGCCACGTCGATGCGGGTAGCCATCTCGGCCAGGCGGAACTGGACCGCCTGGTGCTGGAACAGCGGCTGGCCGAAACTCTCGCGTTCCCTGGCGTACGCCAGCGCTGCCTCGAACGCGGCGCGCGCCATGCCGATGCTCTGCGAGGCAATGCCGATGCGCCCGCCTTCCAGCCCCGACAGCGCCATCTTGTAGCCGCCGCCCTCGTCGCCCAGCAGGTTGGCCGCCGGCACGCGGCAGTCCTCGAACAGGATCTGCGCGGTGTCCGACGAATGCTGGCCGAGCTTGTCCTCCAGCCGCGCCACCACGTAGCCGGGGGTCGAGGTCGGCACGATGAAGGCGCTGATGCCGCGCTTGCCGGCGGCCTTGTCGGTCACCGCCAGCACGATCGCCACGTCGGCGTTCTGGCCGCTGGTGATGAACTGCTTGACCCCGTTCAGCACATAGTGGTCGCCGTCGCGTACCGCGCTGGTGCGCAGCGCCGACGCGTCCGAGCCCACATGCGGCTCGGTCAGGCAGAACGCGCCCAGCATCTCGCCGCGCGCCAGCGGCACCAGCCACTGCTGCTTCTGCGCCTCGCTGGCGAACGACATCAGCATGCTGCACACCGGGCAGTTGTTGACGCTGATGACGGTGGAGGTGCCGCCATCGCCGGCCGCGATCTCTTCCAGGATCAGCGCCAGCGACAGGTAGTCGAGGCCGGCACCGCCATATTCCTCCGGCACCGCCACGCCATAGGCGCCCAGCCCGGCCAGTTCGCGGTGCACGTCCTTGGGGAAGGTCTTGTCGCGGTCCCACTGCGCAGCCTGCGGCGCGATCACTTCCTGCGCGAACTGGCGCACGGCGTCGCGGATCATTTCCTGTTCGGGAGTCAGCAGCATGTCGGTTCGGTGATGAGGTGTGCGGGCGCGCCTACCAGGGGATGGGCGTGCCGTCGTAGTTGTGGAAGGTGCCGTTGTCGCGCCGCTTGACGCTGGCCAGCACCTGGCGCATGCCCTTGACGCTCTGCTGCACGGTCAGGTCGGCCTCCTGGCCGCCCATGTCGGTCCTGACCCAGCCCGGGTGCAGCGCGACGCAGGTGGCGTGGCGCGCATCGAGCGAGACCGCGCGCAGCGCCGCGTTGGCGCCGGCCTTGCTGACGCGGTACAGCCAGCTGGCGTTGTGCTCCATCGCAGTGATGCTGCCCATGCGCGAGGACAGCACCGCCAGCACGCCGCCGTGGCCGGACTGGCCGGCTTCGACGTAGGGCAGCAGCAGCGGCAGCGCCATCATCGGGCCCAGCACGTTGACATGCATCACCTGGTCGAACTCCTGCGGCGTGACCGGCTGCGCGCCTTCGGTGCGGGGGCCGAGCACGCCGGCGTTGTAGATCGCCACGTCGAGGGCTTCGCCATCGAGCTTCCAGCCCAGGCCCGCGACCGCGCCGGCATCGGACAGGTCGGCCTGGTGGGCTTCCGCGCCCAGTGCCTGCAGCGCGCCCACGCCTTCGGGCGTGCGCGCCGCCGCGATGACGCGCCAGCCGTCGGCACGGTACTGGCGCACGAATTCAAGGCCGATGCCGCGCGAGGCACCGAGGATCAGGACGGTTGGCAAGGCTGTGCTCCTTTGTCGGGCGGAACGTGGTGCTCCGCGGGTTAAGCAAAGTGCCTCTGTCTTGCTCCCTCTCCCGCTTGCGGGAGAGGGGAGAAAACTAGCCGGAGAGAGGGCCTTACAGGATCTCGATCCCCACCGCCGTGGCTTCGCCCCCGCCGATGCACAGGCTGGCCACGCCACGCTTGCCGCCGGTCTTGCGCAGCGCGCCGATCAGCGTGGTCATGATGCGCGCGCCCGAGGCGCCGATCGGGTGGCCCAGCGCGCAGGCGCCGCCGTGGATATTGACCTTGTCGCGCGGGATCTTGAGGTCGTGCATGGCCGCCATCGGCACCACGGCGAAGGCCTCGTTGATCTCGAACAGGTCGACGCTGTCGGTGGTCCAGTCCAGCTTGCGGTACAGCTTGGCGATGGCCTCGACCGGCGCGGTGGTGAACCAGCCCGGCGCCTGCGCGTGGGTGGTGTGGCCCAGCATGCGCGCGATCGGCTGCAGTCCCAGCTGCTTCGCGGTGGAGGCGCGCATCATCACCAGCGCCGAGGCGCCGTCGTTGATCGACGACGACGAGGCGGCGGTAATGGTGCCGTCCTTGGCGAAGGCGGGCTTGAGCGACGGGATCTTGTCGAGCTTGATGCGGCGCGGGCCCTCGTCCGTGTCGATCACGGTGTCGCCACCCTTGCCGGACACGGTCACCGGCGCGATTTCCCAGCGGAAGTCGCCGTTCTCGGTGGCCTGCTGGGCGCGGCGCACGCTTTCCATCGCAAACGCGTCCTGCTGCTCGCGGGTGAAGCCGTACTTGGCGGCGCAGTCCTCGCCAAAGGTGCCCATGGCGCGGCCCTTGTCATACGCGTCTTCCAGGCCGTCCAGCATCATGTGGTCGTAGACCATGCCGTGGCCGATGCGGTAGCCGCCGCGGCCCTTCGGGATCAGGTACGGCGCATTGGTCATGCTCTCCATGCCGCCGGCGATAGCGATATCGAACGAGCCCGCGATCAGGCCGTCATGGACGGTCATGGCCGCGCGCATGCCCGAGCCGCACATCTTGTTGACAGTGGTGCAGCCCACACCCAGCGGCAGCCCGGCGCCCAGCGCGGCCTGGCGCGCCGGGGCCTGGCCCTGGCCGGCGGGCAGCACGCAGCCGAACACCACTTCTTCCACCTGCTCGGGCTTCAGGCCGGCGCGCTCGACGGCGGCGCGGATGGCCACGGCGCCCAGCTGCGGCGCGGTGACGCTGGCGAATTCGCCCTGGAACGCAGCCATCGGCGTGCGGGCGGCTGAAACGATGACGATCTCTTCCATGTCGGGTCTCCTGGATCGGTGTATGAGGAAGCGGTGTTCGGTGCGCCGGTCAGCGGATCGACGCCTGCGGCGGGTCGCCGTACTGGCGGTAGGCCGCGGCCAGCTGCTCGTGCAGCTCGTCGTTGTTGCTGGCGGCCATGCCCAGGTCGCGCAGCAGGCCGTCGGACACGCCGTAGACCCAGCCATGCACGGTCACGGCCTGGCCGCGGTCCCAGGCGTCCTGGAGCACCGTGGTCTGGCAGATGTTATTGACCTGCTCGATCACGTTGAGCTCGCACAGCCGGGTATGGGCGTCGTCCTCGCGCAGCAGCGTGCCCAGATAGGCCTCATGCTTGTCGGCCACGTCGCGCACATGGCGCAGCCAGTTGTCGGCCAGGCCGATGCGCTCGCGCTTGAGCGCAACCTTGACGCCGCCGCAGCCATAGTGGCCCACCACGGTGATATGGCGCACCTTGAGCACCTCCACCGCGAACTGGATCACCGACAGCGCGTTCAGGTCGCTGTGCGCGATCACGTTGGCGATATTGCGGTGGACGAACACCTCGCCCGGGGCCAGGCCCAGGATCTGGTTGGCCGGCACGCGCGAATCGGAGCAGCCGATCCACAGGTACTCGGGCGCCTGCTGGTTGGCCAGGCGCATGAAAAAGGTCGGATCTTCCGCGTTGACGCGGTCGACCCACTCGCGGTTGTTGCGGAACAGCTGTGCGATGGCGTCAGTCATGCGACTCTCCTTGCAGGACCAGGATCGGGAACGGCAGCGACGCCGTAACGGTGAATGAATCGCTCTGAACTGTGATAGGCAAAGAAGTCATGGACGTGTCCGGCCAGCAGCCGGTCCTTGTGACTCTGCCACATGGCAGGGTCGAAAAAATCCGCATGATGCCGCAGGAACGCCGCGCGTACGCGCGGATTGCCCAGCAGGAACGTGCGGTAGGTTTCGGGAAAGATGTCGTGCGGACGCACCGTGTACCAGACCTCGCCCGACATCTCCTCTTCCTCGTTGCGCGGTTGCGGCACGTGGCGGATATTGCAGTCGGTCAGGTACTCGATCTCGTCGTAGTCGTAGAACACCACGCGCCCGTGGCGCGTGACGCCGAAGTTCTTGTACAGCATGTCGCCCGGGAAGATGTTGGCGGCGATCAGCTCCTTGATCGCGTTGCCATATTCGATCACGCCGTGCTCGACCTGCGCGTCGGAGCCCTCCGTCAGGTAGATGTTCAGCGGCGTCATGCGGCGCTCGATATAGACATGGCGCACCACGATCTCTTCGCCGCCGTGCTTGCCGCGCTGGTATTCGATCATCGACGGCGCGTGCTGCTCGAACTCGCGCACCAGGTCCTCGTCGAAGCGCGACAGCGGGAAGGCCACGTCGGAGTATTCCAGCGTATCGGCCATGCGGCCGACGCGGTCGTGCTGCTTGACCAGCTGGTATTTGGACTTGACCAGCTCGCGCGTGGTTTCCTTGGGCGCCGGGAAGAAATCGCGGATGACCTTGAACACGTACGGGTACGACGGCAGCGTGAACACCAGCATCACCAGCCCGCGGATGCCGGGCGCGACAATGAACTTGTCCGACGAATGCTGCAGGTGGTGCAGGAAATCGCGGTAGAACAGGTTCTTTCCCTGCTTCTGCAAACCCAGCGCGGTATAGATCTCCGCGCGCGGCTTGCGCGGCATGATGTCGCGCAGGAAGGTCACGTAGGCCGACGGGATCTCCATGTCGACCATGAAGTAGGAGTGCGTGAACGAGAACAGGATCAGCAGCTGTTCCTTCTTCAGCAGCACCGTGTCCAGCGTCAGCTTGCCGCCGGGACCGTGCAGGATCGGGATGGCCAGCGGAAACGCGTGGTCGCCGTTCAGGATGCGGCCGATGATGAAGGCCGCCTTGTTGCGGAAGAACAGCGACGACAGCGTATGGATCTGGAAATTCGGCGCGATGCGCAGGTCGCCGAAATGCTCGCTGACCGCGCGCACCACATAGCCGATGTCGCGCGGCAGGTCCTCGAACGGGCGCTCCAGCTGGAAGTTGTGCACGATGCGCTCGAAGCACGCGGCCATGCCCTCGCGGCTGCCCGGATAGTAGGCGCGGAAGGTCGGGCGCGTGGGCGACTCCTCGTTCTCGATGTATTCGGTCGAGATCGCCGGGCGCACGAAAATGAAATCGTTGTTGAAGTACGAGCGGTGCAGGATGCGCGTGCAGACCGAGTTGAAGAAGGTCTCGGCCAGCTCGGGCTGGTGGTGGTTGGTCAGCAGGCCGATGTAGTGCAGCTTGATCTGCTGCCAGATCTCGTCCTCGATATTCTCGGCGTCGTACTCGTCTTCCAGGATCACGCTCGATTCACGCACGCGCTCGTTGTAGAACGCGATGCGGTCGCGCTGGATCTGCTGCAGCCCGTGCCAGTCGCCGGCCTCGAACTTCAGCTTGGCCTGGTGGCTGACCTCGCGGAACAGGCGGTAGTGCTTGTCGAACCCGTCGAGCATCGTTCTCGCCACATCGAAGGCAATCTGCGAAGAGAGCAGTTTGGGGAAGTGGGACATGGGTCGACGGGGGCCGGGGGCGACAGTGCGGCGAGAGGTCTTGCGACAGGTAGTGTGATTGTAATGGGGTTCGGGCGGGGGCTCCGGGTGATTTCGGCGCCCCCGGGCTGCGCTTACATGGTTTCCGCGAACAGCTCGCGGCCGATCAGCATGCGGCGGATCTCCGAGGTGCCGGCGCCGATTTCGTACAGCTTGGCGTCGCGCCACAGGCGGCCGGCCGGGTATTCGTTGATATAGCCGTTGCCGCCGAGGATCTGCACGGTCTCGCCCGCCATCCAGGTGGCCTTCTCGGCGGTGTACAGGATCACCGCGGCGCAGTCCTTGCGCACCTGGCGCACGTGGTCGCTGCCGAGCGCGTCCAGGTTCTTGCCGACCGTGTACAGGTAGCTGCGCGCGGCCTGCAGCGTGGTGTACATGTCGGCCACCTTGCCCTGGATCAGCTGGAATTCGCCAATGCTCTGGCCGAACTGCTTGCGGTCGTGGATATACGGGGTGACCACGTCCATGCACGCCTGCATGATGCCGACCGGGCCGCCGGACAGCACCGCGCGCTCATAGTCCAGCCCGCTCATCAGCACCCTGGCGCCGCCGTTCTCGGCGCCCAGGATGTTCTCGGCCGGCACTTCCACGTCCTGGAACACCAGTTCGCCGGTGTGCGAGCCGCGCATGCCCAGCTTGTCCAGCTTCTGCGCCACCGAGAAGCCCTTCATGCCCTTCTCGACGATAAAGGCGGTCATGCCGCGCGCGCCCAGCTCGGGCTCGGTCTTGGCGTAGACCACCAGCACGTCGCAGTCCGGGCCGTTGGTGATCCACATCTTGGTGCCATTGAGCACGTAGCGGTCGCCCTTGAACTCGGCGCGCAGCTTCATGCTGACCACGTCGGAGCCGGCATTGGGCTCGCTCATCGCCAGCGCGCCGATCCATTCGCCCGAGACCAGCTTGGGCAGGTATTTAGCCTTCTGCGCGGCGGTGCCGTTGCGGTGGATCTGGTTCACGCACAGGTTGGAGTGGGCGCCGTAGGACAGGCCGACCGACGCCGACGCGCGGCTGATTTCCTCCATCGCGATCATGTGCGCGAGGTAGCCCATGTTGGCGCCGCCGTATTCCTCGGCCACCGTGATGCCGAGCACGCCCAGGTCGCCCATCTTCTTCCAGGCGTCCATCGGGAACTGGTCGGTGCGGTCGATCTCGCCGGCGCGCGGGGCCAGTTCGGCCTGCGCCCAGTCGCGCACGGCGCCGCGCAGCATCTCGATGTCTTCGCCCAGATCGAATTTCAGGCCTGGCAGTTCGGTCATGATGGTCTCCTTAGGAATCGGTGTGTGTCGGGTTTCCGGACGGATTGCCCGGATCAATCGGTTCAGACGTGGCCCAGAGTCTTGACCACGCACAGCGTCATCAGCATGGTGGCCACCTGCTTGCGGCGGCCGTCCTGCTCGACATGGACATCGCCCTGCGCCACGATCAGCGTGCGCCCGGGCTTGAGCACCCGCCCCACCGCCACCAGGCGTTCGCCCTGGGCGGGGGACAGCAGGTTGATCTTGTACTCGGCGGTCAGGCCCGCCTCATCCTCACCCACCAGCGTCAGCGCGGCATAGCCGCAGGCGCTGTCGGCCAGCGCGCCCACCACGCCGCCGTGGAAGAAGCCATGCTGCTGGGTCACGCCCTCGGACCATGGCATCGCCAGTTCGACCTCGCCGCGATCCACCCGCTGCAGGGTCGCGCCGAAGGTGGTCATCAGCCCCTGGCGCGAGAAACTGGTGGCGATGGCGTCGGCGCGCGCGGCGGACAACGATTCCGGTTCAGCGGGTACGGCACTGGCGGTCGATGGGGTCATGGCAGGGTTCCGGATGAGGAGCTTGGATTGCCGGGCAGCGCACAAGTGTGGCGCGCCGTCCGGCTATTCTATTTACGTTTACGTAAACGTCAATCCCGGGCGGCACGGATGCCAGTGAAAGTGGCGCTTCAGGCGGCGGTGGTCCGGGCCGGCGCATCGCCGCCTTCCGAGTCCGCTGGCGGCTTGCCGATCTGCGCCGCCAGCAGGGCCTTGCACTGGCGCTCATGCTGGTCGATCTCGGCCAGTTGCGCCTGCAGGTCTTCCATTTGCCGTTCGAGCGCGCTCCGGTGCGCCGCCAGCGAGTGCAGGAAGCGCTCCAGTTGCGGGGCGGTATCGCGCGGCGACTCATAGAGGTCAAGGATCTCGCGGATCTCATTGAGAGTAAGCCCCAACCTCTTGCCGCGCAGCGTCAGCTTCAGGCGGGTCCGCTCGCGGCCGTTGTAGACGCGTTTGCGCCCGCCCGGCCCTTCACGCTCCGGCGACAGCAGGCCCTGGTCCTCATAGAAGCGGATGGCCCGCGGCGTGACGTCGAATTCACGCGCAAGGTCGGTGATGGTGTAAGTGGCGGAAGCCGCCGCTGGCGTCGCTGACATAGCCTGCCCAAAGAAAGTGAACGGTCGTTCGTTGCGAAGTCAAGTTTTCGCTTAAGATGGAAACGAGCCGTATGATTGACGTTTACGTTAGCGTCAACCACGACGGCTGGCAACCGGTGCTTTCACGCTCCTGCTCATGCAGACCGGCGTGGCGGCAGAATGAGAAAGCCCGCGCCCCGCGCCAGGCTTCGACCACGAGACTCCTCATGAACGCACTCGAACACCAGCTCCAATACCCGTTCGGCGACACCATGCCCGAGCCCGGCGCAAAGCAGGAAGTCGCCCCCGGCGTCTACTGGCTGCGCATGCCGCTGCCGTTCGCGCTCGACCATATCAACCTGTGGCTGCTGCGCGACCGCCTGGACGGCCGCGACGGCTGGACCATCATCGACTGCGGCATCACCAACGATGTCATCAAGGGCCACTGGGAAACCATCTTCGCCAATGAGCTGGAAGGCCTGCCGGTGCTGCGCGTGCTGGTCACGCACAGCCACCCCGACCACGTCGGCCTGGCGCACTGGCTGTGCAAGCGCTTCGGCGTGCGGCTGTGGATGAGCCTGGGCGACTACATGAGCGCGCGCGTGATGGGCAGCGGCACCGGCGCCGGCTCCAGCGCGGGCGGCGAAGCCGCCGCCGCGCACTTCGCGCTGCATGGGCTGACCGATCCCGACAGCCAGGAAAAGCTGCGCGCGCGCAAGACCTATTACCCGTCGCTGGTGCCGGACCTGCCGGCACAGTACCGCCGCATGATGGAGGGCGACACGGTACGGATCGGCACCGATGCGGCCACTTCGGGCTGGCGCGTGATCACCGGTTTCGGCCATTCGCCCGAGCACGTGGCGCTGTACAACGAAGCCACCAACGTGCTGATCTCCGGCGACATGGTGCTGCCGCGCATCTCGACCAATGTCAGCGTGTTCGACATGGAGCCCGAGGGCAATTCGCTGCAGCTTTACCTGGATTCGCTTGGCAAGTACGAGCCGCTGCCGCAGGACGTGCTGATCCTGCCCTCGCACGGCCGCCCCTTCCGCAACCTGCATACCCGCATCATGCAGCTGCGCGAGCACCATGTCGACCGCCTCGCCGAAACGCTCGAAGCCTGCCGCGAGAAGGCCTGCAGCGCGCATGACATCGTCAGCGTGATCTTCAGGCGCCAGTTCGACATCCACCAGATGACCTTCGCCATGGGCGAGTCGCTGGCCCACCTGCACTGCCTGTGGCACCGCGGCGAGCTGGTGCGCGAAACCGGCGACGACGGCGTGATCCGCTTCCGCGCGGCCTGAATGGCTTAGCCGAGCCTTAGTTGGCGGCCGCCAGCGCCGCCAGGTAGCGCACGCCGTCGATGGCGCGGCTGCCGTACCAGGACAGCATCTCGCCATCGACCAGCAGCACCGGCTTGCCGAGCTGGCGCTCGAGCGCGTCGGCGTGGTCCTCAGTGAAGCGGTAGGGCTCGGTCGACAGCAGCGCCAGGTCGAGTTCGCGCACCAGCGCATCGCTCCAGCGGAAGCTGGGATAGCGCTCGCCGGGCGCGTTCGGGCGGCTGCAATCGCCACCTGCACAGGCCTGCAAGGCGGCGCTGCCGTCCGGCCAGGTCTGCCAGTTGACCAGCGCCAGCATGCGGCTGATATAGGTGTCGCGCGACACCGTCATCCACGGATCCTGCCAGATCGCATACAGCACGCGGCGCGCCGGCCACGGACGCACGCGGATGGCGTCCAGCTGCACCTGCAGCGCCGTGCACAGCGCCTCGGCCTCGGCATGGCAGCCGAAGATCCCGCCCAGCAACTGGTACAGCCCGAAATTGTCTTCCGGCGCGCACGGGTGGGTGACGATCACATTGGGCACGAAGGCGCGGATCTCTTCCACGGTCTCGCGCCGGTTCTCGTCGATATTGACCACCACGTGCGTGGGGGCGAGTTCGCGCAGCCGCGCCACGTTCACGTCCTTGGTGCCGCCTACCTTGGGCAACGCGCGCACGGCCGGTTCCGGGTGGATGCAGAAGCCGGTGCGCGCCACCATCTGCCGCGCCAGCCCAAGCGCGAACAGCAGCTCGGTCACCGACGGCACCAGCGATGCGATCCGCACCACGCCGGTGGCGGCGGCATGCTGCTGGCCGATGGCGTCGCGCCACATGGTCAGGACCCCTGCGGCGGATCGGCGCGCCGCGGCTTGCGCGGCGCGCCCGCGGCCAGCGCGTCGTAGAGCCAGCGCGGCATCACGTGCAGCAGCGCCGCCACCACGCCCATCGGCCACGGGATCACGCGGAAACGCCGGCCGGCCGCGATCACGCGCACGGCCTTGCGCGCGAACACATCGGCATCGGTCAGGAACGGCATGCGGTACGGGTTGCGGGCGGTCATCGGCGTGCGGATATAGCCGGGCGCGATCGTGACCACGCGGATGCCGTGCCCGCGCTGCTCCAGCCGCAGGCTTTCCAGCAGCTTGATCACCGCCGACTTGGACGCACTGTAGGCACCCGCACCCGGCAGGCCGCGCACGCCGGCGACGCTGGCAATGCCGACCAGCGTGCCGCGGCGCCCGAAGTGGCCGGGCTCGCGCGCCTGCATCGCGTGCATGAAGGGCTGGAAGGTGGTGAGCACGCCAAACCAGTTGGTATCCATCACCCGGCGGAAGGCGTCGAGGTCCTCGCGCTCGCTGGCGACGGTGCCGACCGAGACCCCGGCATTGGCGATGACTACATCCGGGCAGCCGAAATGGCCGAGGAAGTCTTCGGCGGCGCGCGCCATGGCGTCGGCGTCGCGCACATCGGCGCCGTAGACGCGCACCGCGCCGGGGTTGGGCAGCGTGGCGGCGAACTCGCGCAGCGCGTCCTCGCGGCGCGCCACCAGCCCGAGGATGGCGCCCTGCGCCGCGTATTCGCGCGCGAGGGCCTGGCCCAGTCCGCTGGAGGCGCCGGTGAGGAAGACTTTGAGGGGGCGCATGAAGGCAGGAATGCAGTCTGAAATAGAAAACGGCTGGTACAGGATACCAGCCGTCTGGCTTGCTACAGGTCTTCGATCACCCTCGGCTTGCGAAGGTCGCCGGCAAATTACATCTTCCTGGCCTTCACCTGATCAACCAGGTAATCCATGGTCTGGATCGCGCCCTGCTTGTTGCCGGCAATCGACGGCGAGGTCACGTACTTGCCCTGCACCACCACGGTCGGCACGCCGTCGACCTTGTAGGCGTCGGCGATCTTGTTGGCGCGCTGCGAGTTGGTAGTCACCGTGAACGAGTTGTAGGCATCCAGGAAGGCCTTGCGGTCCACGCCGTTCTTGGCCATGAAGTCAGCGATCTCGTTGGGGTCCGTCATGCGCTTGCGGTCCACGTGGATGGCGTTGAAGACCTTGGTGTGCATGGCGTCGAGCTTGCCGATGGCTTCCAGCGCATAGAAGATCTTGGTGTGCGGCAACAGGTCTTCACGGAACGCGACCGGCACGCGCTTGAACACGATGTTGCTGCCCTCCTTCTTGACCCAGGCTTCCAGCTCCGGCTCGAAATCGAAGCAGTGCGGGCAGCCGTACCAGAAGAATTCGGTCACCTCGACCTTGCCCGCGGCGACCGGCTGGGGCGCCTTCAGCACCTGGTATTCCTTGCCCTCGGCGGGCGCCGCCCGGGACGGGGCGGACATCAGCAGGCCGCCCACGGCGGCGAACATGGCGAACAGTGCGGCGAGTTTTTTCATCTTGGAGCGGCCTTGCGGTTTGGACGATGAGCGTATGACAGCGGCGGCGGCGTCCGGTTCAGCGAAACGCCGGCCGCGTCTGGTGACAACGTGTTGCGGCTGTTACCGGGCATCCGGCGGTGGGTGCGGCAATCCGCCGCGCCCGCCCGGGATAACCGGATAACGCCCGACCCTGCGGTCCGGCTTACTGCTTGGTAAAGCGGATCACCGAGGACTCGAAGCCCGACGACTGCAGCCGGTCGCGCGCCTTGGTCATATCGTCGATGCGGTTGTACGGCCCCAGGCGCACCCGGTACATCTTGACGCCGTTCACGTCACGCTCGGTGATCTTGGCCTCGAAACCCTGCATCGCCAGGTTGGCCTTCTGGCGGTCGGCGTCGTCCGACGAGCGGAACGCCCCCACCTGCAGCAGGTAGCCCACCTTGTGCGCGTCGGCCTGGGCGATCTCGGCGATCGGGTCGATCACCGGCTTCTCGGCGGGCTTCTCGGCCGGCTTGCTGGCGACAGGCTTGTCAGCCGGCTTCTCCACGGGCCGTTCCGCGGGCTTTTCCACCGGCTTCTCGGCCGGGCGGGCCACC
The DNA here is from genome assembly GCF_055385985.1 of Cupriavidus sp. LA-1. Lineage (NCBI taxonomy): Bacteria > Pseudomonadati > Pseudomonadota > Betaproteobacteria > Burkholderiales > Burkholderiaceae > Cupriavidus > Cupriavidus sp. LA-1. The sequence goes on from NZ_AP031387.1 coordinate 3,698,220, forward strand.
GCCACCGGGGGCTGGGACTGGCCGTTCTGCTTCGGTTCGGGCTCCGGCGGCTGGCCCACCGGCTTGGCCGGGGTCTTGCTCCACAGCGGCTTGTTGGGGTCGCTCGGGGCCTCCTCGGCGCGCTGGGCCGGCGGCGGCAGCTGGCTGGCGACATTGCCCGGCTCGCTCGGGCGCGGGGCATTCTTCTGCTGGAACGGGGTCGGCGACTTGGTGATGTACAGGGCGACCACCACGGCGATGGCCAGCCCGACGATCAGCCCTAGCACCAGGCCCAGGAACGTACCGCCGCGTTGCTGGTTGCGGCGGACCTTGCGCGACTCGCGCTTGCGTTGCTGTTGCATGAAGTCCTCTTCGGTGATGCCGGGATTATAGGGCCAGTGCCGCCAACGGCCGCACTGGCATCGTCCCCGGGGCCGGATGGCCCCGTGCGTCCCGCGCGGGGGACGCCAGACGCCTGCTTACATGCGGCGCGGGGCGGACACGCCGATCACCGCCAGGCCGTTGCGCAGCACCTGGCGCGTGGCGGCCAGCAGCGCCAGCCGGGCGCGCTTGACGGCCTCGTCGTCCACCAGCACGCGGTCGGCGTTGTAGAAGGCGTGGAAGTCGCCGGCCAGGTCGCGCAGGTAGAAGGCCACCGCGTGCGGCGCCAGCTCGGCCGCGGCGGCCGACAGCATGTCCGGGAACTCGGCCAGGCGGCGACCCAGCGCCTGCGCCTGGGCGCTGGCTTCGGGTCCGGTCACGGCGGACAGGTCGGCGCCGGCCAGTTCGGCCAGGCGGGCGTCCCAGTCCGCGCCGCCCCACGACTCGAAGATCGAGCAGATGCGCGCGTGGGCGTACTGCACGTAGTACACCGGGTTCTCGTCGTTCTGCTTGAGCGCCAGGTCGACATCGAACACGAACTCGGTATCGGCCTTGCGCGACAGCAGGAAGAAGCGCACCGCGTCGCGGCCGCGGGTGAAGTGCGCGGGCCAGTCGGCCACGCCGGCGTCCAGGCAGCCGCGGATGGTCTCGCAGGTGTCATCCTGGCCATTGGACCATTCAATCAGGTCGCGCACGGTGACATAGGAGCCGGCGCGCTTGGAGATCTTGACCTCCTCGCCGTTCCTCATCACGGTGACCATCTTGTGCAGCACGTAGTCGGGGTAGCCCTGCGGGATGCCCATGTCCAGGCCTTGCAGGCCGGCGCGCACGCGGGCGATGGTGCCGTGGTGGTCGCTGCCCTGCACGTTGATGACCTTGGTGAAGCCGCGCTCCCACTTGGTGGTGTGGTAGGCCACGTCCGGCACGAAGTACGTATAGGTGCCGTCGCTCTTCTTCATCACGCGGTCCTTGTCGTCGCCGTCGTCGGTGGTGCGCAGCCACAGCGCCCCCTCGCTCTCGTAGGTCTTGCCCTTGCCGATCAGCGACTGCACCGCGGCTTCGACGCGGCCGTCGCTGTACAGCGACGATTCCAGGTAGTAGCGGTCGAACTTGACGCCGAAGGCCTGCAGGTCGATGTCCTGCTCGTTGCGCAGGTAGGTGACGGCAAACTTGCGGATCGAGTCGATGTCCTCGACGTTGCCCGACGCGGTCACGGGCTCGCCGTCCGAGGCGCTGACGGTCTTGCCGGCCAGAAAGTCGGCGGCGATGTCGGCGATGTAGTCGCCGTTATAGGCGGCCTCGGGCCAGCTGGCGTCGCCCGGCTTCAGGCCGCGCGCGCGCGCCTGCACCGACAGCGCCAGGGTCTGGATCTGCACGCCGGCGTCGTTGTAGTAGAACTCGCGGTGCACGTGCCAGCCCTGCCACGACAGCAGGTTGGCCAGCGCGTCGCCCAGCGCCGCCTGGCGGCCGTGGCCGACGTGCAGCGGGCCGGTCGGGTTGGCCGAGACGAATTCCACCAGCACCTGGCCATGCACGCCGCGCTCGCGCGCACCGTAGTGGTCGCCCTCGGCCAGCACCGCGCGCAGCACGTCGGCCCTGGCGGCCGGGGTCAGGCGCAGGTTGATGAAGCCGGGGCCGGCGATCTCCATGGCCTGGACCAGGCCCTGCGCGCGCGCGTCGGCCTGCACGGCATCGACGATGCGCTGCGCCAGCTCGCGCGGATTGCTCTTGAGCGCGCGCGCGACCTGCATGGCGATGTTGCAGGCAAGGTCGCCGTGGGCGGCCACCTTGGGCCGCTCGAAGGTGACGGCGGGCAGGGTGGCATCGGCCGGGGCGAGCGCGCGCACCGCTTCAGTGAACGCGGCGGCAAGATTGGAGGTCTGAACAGGCAGCATGGATGTCGGAAGCCCTGTGGGCAAGGTATTCAGGCGCAGCCCTGGGGCAGCGCCGGCGCCCGGAATACGGCAAGTGACGGCAAATCAACGCCGCGCCGCGTGACAGGCATGGGAATCGGGAACGCGGAATTTTATCAGGTGCTATGCTGACATCATGCGCGAGGATGGCTGCGGACCACAATCCGGGCCACAAATCCTGGCCAGACCGGCCATCCGTGAAAGGAAAAACCATCATGCTGATCACCTTCAAATCCCACGCTGCGCAGGACCTGATCATGATGAAGGATCTGGCTGTGACGCTGCTGGGCATCATCGGCAAGCGTCTTGGGGAGCGAGGGGTGATCACGGTCGAAGAATTGCCGCACGCGATCCACAAGCTGGAAGCGGCCGTCGCCGATGCCCGGCGCGCCCATCCCGCCGACGCCGCGGTCGAAACGCAGCCCGCCGCCGAGGAAGAAGAGGAACCGCTGCACCTGGGCCAGCGCGCCTACCCGTTCCTGGACATGCTGCGTGCCTCGCAACGCGAGGGCGCCAACGTGCTCTGGGGTGTCTGACCCGCCCTGACGCCGCCTTGCCTCTGCGTGCCGCGCGCAAAAAAACGCCCGGCACCGCAGTAGGCTGCCGGGCTTCCGGACGAGGATTCCGGAAAAGGGGGAAATCCCTGCGGAACCCGCCTGGCATGCCAGGCGGATACCGGTGCAGGTCTTGACGTCTTTCAGCCAGACTGGCTAGTCCTCCTCTGAGCGATTCCGGCCATTGGCCAGCAGCAGCCCGATCAGCGCACCGACTGCCGCGGCAAGCGCCACCGCCATCAGCGGCGACTCCGCCACACGGTGCTGGGCGTGCTCTACCGCGCCGTCCATGCGCTCGCGGGCGCGCATCATGCCGTCTGCGGTCTGGGCGCGCAGGCGCTGCGCCATGTCGCTGGCCCGCTCGCGCAGGCGCTGCCCGGCGCGCATGCTCTCCGCAGAGCCCTCGCGCGCCAGCACTTCGATGGTGTGCTCCAGCTGGGCGATCAGCGCCCTGACCTCGGCAGGTACCGGCGCCGCCGCGTCGCGCGTGTCGCGCGCGGCGTGCCTGATATGGCGGATGGCGCTGTCGGCACTGTCGGACAGATGGTTCAGTTCCTTCCGGACTTTCGGGTTCTGCGTCAGCATACGGTCTCCTCAGGTTCGGTCGGTGCGGGGCAATGCCGGCCTGCGCCGGCTATCGTCCCCTGCGCACCAGACCCATGACCGCGGCGACCAGCGCCACGATCAGGAAGATGAAGAACAGGATCTTGGCGATCTCCACGGCGCCGGCGGCAATGCCGCCGAAGCCGAAGATCGCGGCGATCAGCGCGATAACAAAAAATACGAGTGCATATTGCAGCATGGCTACGCTCCCGAGCGATCGGACCACGCCAGGCGCACCGGCTGGGCCCGTGTGAGGGCTTGCGCCAAGCGGTGCAAGCTCATAGCCTCATCGTAGAAAGCCGGCACGCGCACCAATACTGACAGCGAGCCGATTCCACTGTCAGCGGAGTCCTACAGGCACCCGGACAACGCCCGCGCGGGCGCAGTTTCCAGGTTGACCCCTGGTGTTCGATGTGATTCCATGGGCGCTCCCTGGCGCTGCGGCGGGCGAGCGGCGCGCCTTAGGACCCGTTTCATCATGAAACAGGGGACGCGTTCAAGCCAGGCGCGGCGCAGGCTAGGCGCGGGTCGCCGGCCTTGGTCATTCCAAGGTCAAGGCCCGCAACGACGCATGCGCCGCGCCTGGCTTGAACCCGCAGGGAAGGCTGCTGCCGGGCCGCATGGCGTTGTTGCGGCCTCCTTGCGTGGAGTAACCACGCGGCGTCGGCCACGCCTAGCCCTGCGGCCCGGCAGCAGCCTTCGCGCCCCTGTTTCATGATGAAACGGGTCCTTACAGGAATTGCCCCATGTTCAAGCAGTCCTTTCTCCCCCATACGCTGCTGCTGGCGGGCGGCATCCTGCTGACGCTGGCAGTGCTGGTGGCGTCGGAAACCGGCAATATCCGCCTGCGCGAAAGCTATACCGACGTGATCCGCTCGCAGCGCCTGCAGACCGAGCTGGCCGCGCTCAACGGCGAGCTGGTCAATGCCGAGGCCGGCCAGCGCGGCTTCCTGCTGACCGGCAAGGAAAACTACCTGGAGCCGTACTACAAGGCACTGCCGCGCATCGCCGAGCTGATGGCGCAGATCCGCGCGGGCTACGCCAATGACCCCGAGGGCCTGAAGCAGTTCGGCGACACCTCCAAGCTGGTCAACAGCAAGCTCAACGAAATGGCGCTGACGCTGGTGTACGGCAAGCGCGACCTGGAAGTGGCGCTGGACCTGATCCGCACCGGCTACGGCAAGCAGACCATGGACAACGCGCGCCGCGGGCTGGAGCAGCTGCAGGCGCGCGAAGCCGGCACGGTCTCGCACCGGCTGGAGGGCGCCGACAATGACGTGCAGCTGTCGCGCTACGGCATCGCCCTGCTCACCGCCATCAACATCATCCTGATGATGGCGGTGGGATTCGGCCATGCCAAGCGCCTGGCCATGGCCGAGGCGGTGCGCACCCAGCTGGAAGAGGAAGGCGTGCGGCTGGACCGCAAGGTGCGCGCGCGCACGCGCCAGCTGTCGGCGCTGGCGGCCCACCTGCAGCGCGTGACCGAGGACGAGAAGACACGCCTGGCGCGCGAGCTGCACGATGAACTGGGCGCGATCCTCACCGCGATCAAGCTGGACCTGCACTGGGTGCGCCGCAAGGTGCAGGACGACCATCCGGTGGCGGCCGAGCGCCTGACTCGCGTGATGCTGCACGTGGACCAGGGCATCCAGATCAAGCGCCGCCTGATCGAAGACCTGCGCCCCACCGTGCTGCTGAACCTGGGCCTGCGCGCGGCGGTCTGCCAGCTGGTCGAGGAAGTGGGCGCGCGCAATGACTGGGAAACCGAGGTCAGCGTGCCGGAGGACCTGCCGCCGCTGCGCGACGAGGCGGCGATCGCGCTGTACCGGATCGTGCAGGAATCGCTGACCAATGCCAGCAAGTACTCTGAAGCCAAGCATATCGATGTCAGCCTGGCCTGCCAGGACAGCCTGCTGACGCTGACCGTGCGCGACAACGGCAAGGGCCTGCCGCCCGACTTCGACGCAGGCAGCATCGCCGGCCACCACGGGCTGCTGGGCATGGAGCAGCGCGTCACCGCACTGGGCGGCAGCATGCGGATCGATTCCTCGGCGCAGGCGGGGGTGCGCATCCGCATCGAAGTGCCGCTGACAGACGCGGTGCTGGCGCCGGCAGAGGCGCCGGAAAACCAGGAACCGGCGCGCGCCTGACGCGTGCCGGCCGGCTCAGGGCGCTGGCGCAGCGTGCTCTTCGATCACGCGGAACACCTGCTCGAGCTCGAGCGACTTGTCGAAGAAGTAGTCCGCGCCGGCCTCGGTGCACTGGCGCCGGTACATGCTGACCTGGGCGTGGTTGGTGTAGACGATGCGCACCGCGCCGGAGCCGTTGCGCTGCATCGCGCGCAGCACATTGATGCCGTTGCCCTGGCGCAGCTGGATATCAACGATCACCACATCGTACTTGCCGGCGGCGAGCAGCCGCAGGGCCATGGCTTCGGTGTCGGCCCAGTCCACGTTCTCGATGAACGGGAAATCCTTCAGGTATTCGAGCAACATGCCTCGCAGGACCGCCGAGTCTTCAATCAGCAGTATGCTCAGCGCGCGGTAGGAAGTGTTGGAAGCCTGCTCCGACATATTCAGTATTGCTGGTTCTCGTCCGGTGCGGGCCAACGTGGTCCGTGATGCAGTTCGCCATACAGTCAGTTTGCGGCCCCCCTATTCGACCAGGCCGTTCTTGATTGCGTAGTAGGTCAGGTCAGCGTTGGTCTTCATGCCCATTTTCTCCAGGATCCGGGATCGATAGGTACTGACGGTCTTGACGCTGAGAAACAATTCGTCGGCAATCACCGACACCGACTGCCCGCGCGACAGCTTGCAGAAGATCTGGAATTCACGCTCGGACAGCATCTGGTGCATCGGCTGCTCGGTCGGCTTGTCGAGCCCGCCGATCAGCAGGTCGGCCACCACGGCGCTCACGTAGCGGCGGCCCTGCGCCACCGTGCGGATCGCCTTGACCAGGTCGTCAGGGGCGCTTTCCTTGGTCAGGTAGCCGGAGGCGCCGGCACGGATCAGGTTGATCGCGTACTGGTCTTCCGGGTAGGTGGACAGGATCAGGACCGGCAATTCGGGCTTGCGCTGGCGAATCAGCTTGAGCACATCGATGCCGTTGCGGTCGGGCATGGAGATGTCGAGCACCAGCACGTCGAACTCGGCATCGCGCAATTGCGCCATGACCTGGTCGCCGCTGCCGGCCTCGCCCGTCACCTGGATATCGGGCTCTTCGGAAATGAACTGGCGCAGCCCGGCACGCACAATCTCGTGGTCATCGGCGATCAGGACACGGATCATGGTGGGCTCCACGGGTTGAGCGGCCCGGCACATCAGCCCGGTGCACGTCGGGTGCAGGCGGAACCGCTTGCGATGATGTCATTGTAGTGCCGGGCGCGCGCGCAGGATGTCGGTGTCAGGCTGACAATGCGAGGCGGCAGCAGCGCACCCGGCGCGCGTTCTCCGCGCACCAATGCAAAGCGGGACGGATAAGATCCGTCCCGCTTTGCTGCGGCGCGTCAGGCCCGTGACATCCCTGGAGGGGGCCCGGCGCGGCCGGCACCGGTTGAGGCTGGGGCTAGTACTGCAAGAGACTATTGGCGCTTACTGCGGTGCGCTGACTGGCGAGGTTACTGCGCCTTGGCGCCAGCTTCCGCACCAGCGCTGACACCCACGTCGGCCTTCGACTTCTTGGCCGACTTGGCGGCGTGCTTGCCATGCTTGGCCGCGCTGCCTGCGTCTGCCTTGGCGGCATCGGCGGTGTCGGCGGCGGTGCCCACACTCTTGTCGACGGCCGAGCCGGCGGTGGACAGGCCCTTCTCAGCCGCGCCTGCGGCACCCGTCGCGGCGCTGCCGGCGGTATTCAGGCCACCGTGCGCCGCGGCGGCGGGCGAGGGGGTACTCACGGATGCACCGACATCGGCCTTCGTGCCAACCGAGACGCCGGTGCCCTGGGCCATGGCCAGCGAGGAAGCGGCGGCGATCGACAGGACGGACAGGGAGAGCAGCAGTTTCTTCATGGACAGACTCCTTTCAGGATGCCCCACGGCGAAACATTCGCCGCGGTGATCACGCTGGTGATTGCGTGTATCGAGCCCTCAGTCTAGGGAGCCGGACCGCGCCGGTCTGTGAGCAGTTGAAAGGCTCTGTAAGGAGTTGTGAGGCGCCGTACACGGCTCCCCGGCATGGCCTGGCAGGTCGCCCGCAGCGCTTTTCCCTGCCGCATCAACGGGCTGGCGGCGGGGCACTACCGCCGCCGCCGCCGCCCTGCCGTCGCACCCGGTTACAGGTTGGGTGCGAGCGCGCGCTCCAGCGTGGCGCGGTCTTCGTGGCGGCGCGCCGCCATGTCGTCGAGCTGGTCCTGGCCGATCTTGCCGATGGTGAAGTAGGTCGACTCGGGATGCGCCAGGTAGAAGCCGCTCACCGACGCGGCCGGCGTCATCGCCAGCGACTCGGTGATGCCCATGCCGATCTCGGCCGCGTCGAGGAACTCGAACATCGGGCCCTTGACGGTGTGCTCCGGGCAGGCCGGATAGCCGGGCGCCGGGCGGATGCCGCGGTACGACTCGGCGATCAGCTGCTCGTTGCTGAGCTGCTCGGCGGCGTCGTAGCCCCACAGGTCGCGGCGCACGCGTTCGTGCAGGCACTCGGCAAAGCCTTCGGCGAAGCGGTCGGCCAGCGCCTTGAGCATGATCGCGCTGTAGTCGTCATGGTCGGCTTCGAACTGGGCCTCCTTCTTCTCCACGCCCAGGCCCGCGGTCACGGCGAACAGGCCGATGTAGTCGGCGATGCCGCTGTCCCTCGGCGCGACAAAGTCCGCCAGGCAGCGGTTGGGGCGGCGCACGCCGTCCACCACCGGACGCTCGCTCTGCTGGCGCAGGTTGTGCCAGGTCAGCGCGACCTTGCTGCGGGTCTCGTCGGTGTAGATCTCGATATCGTCGTCATTCACCGTGTTGGCCGGCAGCAGCGCGATCACGCCATTGGCGGTCAGCCAGCGGCCCTGGATCAGGCGCGACAGCATGGCCTTGCCGTCCGAGAACACGCGGCGCGCGGATTCGCCGACGATCTCGTCGTTGAGGATGTCGGGGAATTTGCCGGCAAGGTCCCAGGTCTGGAAGAACGGGCCCCAGTCGATGTAATTGGCCAGCTCCGCCAGGTCATAGTTGCGGAACACGCGCCGGCCGATGAACTTGGGCTTCGGCGGCACGTAGGTGCTCCAGTCGATCGGGGTCTTGTTGGCGCGCGCCTGCGCCAGCGTCACCATCGGCGTGGCCTTCTTGTTGGCGTGCTGGGTGCGGATGCGGTCGTAATCGGACTTCAGATCGTCGAGGTACTTTGCCGCGCCGTCGTCGGACAGCAGGCTCGAGGCCACGCTCACCGAGCGCGAGGCGTCCGGCACGTACACCACCGGGCCTTCGTAGTTGGGCGCGATCTTGACCGCGGTATGCACGCGCGAGGTGGTGGCGCCGCCGATCAGCAGCGGGATCTTCTTCACGCGGAAGTAGTCGTCGCGCTGCATTTCCGACGCGACATACGCCATTTCTTCCAGCGACGGCGTGATCAGCCCCGACAGCCCGACGATATCCGCGCCCTCGACCTTGGCGCGCGCCAGGATCTCGTTGCACGGGACCATCACGCCCATGTTGACCACTTCGAAGTTATTGCACTGGAGCACCACCGACACGATGTTCTTGCCGATGTCGTGCACGTCGCCCTTCACGGTGGCGATCACGATCTTGCCGCGCGCCTTGACGTCGCCGCCGGCCTCGGCCAGCAGGCGCTTCTCTTCCTCGATGTAGGGCAGCAGGTGCGCCACCGCCTGCTTCATCACGCGCGCGCTCTTGACCACCTGCGGCAGGAACATCTTGCCGGCGCCAAACAGGTCGCCGACGATGTTCATGCCGTCCATCAGCGGGCCTTCGATCACCTCGATCGGACGGCCGCCGCGCGCCTCGACCTGCTGGCGGACTTCTTCGGTGTCTTCGACGATGAAGGTGGTGATGCCGTGCACCAGCGCGTGCGCCAGGCGCGCGCCCACCGGCACCGGCTGCTCGGGCGTGCCGCGCCAGGCGAGGTTTTCTTCCTTCTTGGCGCCGCCGCCCTTGAAGCGGTCGGCGATCTCCAGCAGGCGGTCGGTGGAATCCTCGCGGCGGTTCAGCACCACGTCTTCCACGCGCTCGCGCAGCTCTGGGTCAAGCTGGTCGTACACGCCGAGCTGGCCCGCGTTGACGATGCCCATGTCCATGCCCGCGCCGATGGCGTGGTACAGGAACACGGTGTGGATCGCCTCGCGCACCACGTCGTTGCCGCGGAACGAGAACGACACGTTGGACACGCCGCCGCTGACCTTGGCATACGGCAGGTTCTGCTTGATCCAGCGCGTGGCCTCGATAAAGTCCACCGCGTAGTTGTTGTGCTCTTCGATGCCGGTGGCGACCGCGAAGATATTCGGGTCGAAGATGATGTCTTCCGGCGGAAAGCCGACTTCATTGACCAGGATGTCGTAGCTGCGCTTGCAGATCTCGGTCTTGCGCGCGAAGGTGTCGGCCTGGCCCTTCTCGTCGAAGGCCATCACCACGCTTGCCGCACCATAGCGGCGGATCAGCTCGGCGTGGTGGCGGAACTGTTCTTCCCCTTCCTTGAGCGAGATCGAGTTCACCACGGGCTTGCCCTGCACGCACTGCAGGCCGGCCTCGATCACTTCCCACTTGGACGAGTCCAGCATGATCGGCACGCGCGCGATGTCGGGCTCGGAGGCGATCAGGTTCAGGAAGCGAACCATGGCGGCCTTCGAGTCCAGCATGGCCTCGTCCATGTTGATGTCGATGATCTGCGCGCCGTTCTCGACCTGCTGGCGGGCCACCGCCAGCGCTTCGTCGAACTGGCCGTTCAGGATCATGCGCGCGAAGGCCTTGGAGCCGGTCACGTTGGTGCGCTCGCCGACGTTGACGAACAGTGTGTCGTCGTCGATGGTGAAGGGCTCGAGGCCGGACAGGCGCATCGGGCGCGGGGGCAGTTTGTTGTCGCTCATGTTCAGGGGCTCCGGGCTCAGGCGGCGTCGCGGTACTGGCCGGGCCAGGTGCGGGGGGTCTTGTTGGCCACGCGCTGGGCGATCGCGGCAATATGCTCGGGGGTGGTGCCGCAGCAGCCGCCCACCAGGTTCACCAGCCCGGACGCGGCGAACTCTTCCACCAGCGAGGAGGTGACTTCGGGCGTTTCGTCGAAGCCCGTGTCGCTCATCGGGTTGGGCAAGCCCGCGTTCGGGTAGCACGACACCGCGGCGTCGCAGATCTTGGCCAGCTCGGCGATATACGGGCGCATCAGCGTCGCGCCGAGCGCGCAGTTCAGGCCGAAGGTGACGGGCCGGGCGTGGCGCAGGCTGTTCCAGAACGCCTCCACGGTCTGGCCCGACAGGATCCGGCCCGAGGCATCGGTCACGGTGCCGGAGATCATCACCGGCACGCGTTCGCCGGTGTCCTCGAACAGCTGGTCGATGGCGAACAGCGCCGCCTTGGCATTGAGCGTGTCGAAGATGGTCTCGACCAGGAACACGTCGGCGCCGCCCTCCAGCAAGGCTTTGCCCTGTTCGTAGTACGACGCGCGCAGCTCTTCGAAGGACACGTTGCGCGCGCCCGGGTCGTTCACGTCGGGCGAGATGCTGGCGGTCTTGGGGGTCGGGCCGAAGGCGCCGGCGACAAAGCGCGGCTTGTCGGGCGTGCTGTACTTGTCGCAGGCGGCGCGTGCCAGGCGCGCGGCCTCGACATTCATCTCGTACGCCAGGTCGGCCATCTTGTAGTCTTCCTGCGCCACGCGGGTAGCGCCGAAGGTGTTGGTCTCGATCAGGTCGGCGCCGGCGGCCAGGTATTGCTCGTGGATCTCGCTGATGACCTGCGGGCGCGTCAGCAGCAGCAGTTCGTTGTTGCCCTTGACGTCCACCTTGTGTTCCGCGAAACGCTCGCCGCGGTAATCGGCCTCGGACAGCTTGTAGCGCTGGATCATGGTGCCCATGGCGCCATCCAGGATCAGGATGCGTTCTTGCAGCAGCCGGGGCAATTCGGCAGCCCGGGTGTAGGGGCGCGGCGCGGCCGCGGTCGATTCAGGGGCACTCATGGCGGGGAACTCTGGAAAGGCGGGGCCGGCGGAGCTTCGACGGTAGGCCGCGGTGGCCGATGGCGGCCAAGGAAGTGCGATTTTATCAGGTGTATCAAGGCCTTGCGGTCGCCTTCGGTTGCCTGGCGGACGGCCTGGCGCCTACACTGAGAGGCGTAACCATCACCAACGGCGTCGCCGACAGCGCCATCGACAACAAGCGCCCCGGCGCCCTGCTCCCACCCGACCATGCAACACCTTGCCCCTGCCGCCGCCCAGGACCTGCTGGCGCAATCGCCCGAAACCCTCTTCATCGACTGCCGCAGCGAGATGGAATACCTGTTCGTCGGCCATCCCAAGGGGGCGCACAACGTGCCCTGGAACGACGGCCCCGACTGGGAGGTCAACCCGCATTTCGTGCAGATGGTGAAGAAGCTGGCCGGGCAGGCCTCGGCGCGGCCGGTGCTGCTGATCTGCCGCAGCGGCAACCGCTCGTCGGCGGCGGCACGGGCGCTGGAAGGCGCCGGGTTCACCAACGTCCAGTTCGTGCTGCACGGCTTCGAGGGCGACCTCGACGCGCAGCGCCACCGCAATACGCTCAACGGCTGGCGCCATGACGGGCTGCCGTGGGAACAGTACTGAAGACAGCCGTCAGCACCGCCAACCAGCAAAAACGCCCGCCGAAGCGGGCGTGATCGTTCCAGGCAAAGCCGCTCAGTGCATCACCAGCGGGTGCGTCATGACATTGTCGAACTTGCCGAGAAAGTCGTCGACTTCCTCCACGGATGGCTCGCTTTCAATCAGGCGTTTGACGTCGGCGCGGAAGCTCTCGGCAAGATGGCCGCCGAGAAAGATTTCGCGCTTCAGGTTCTTGTCGACGATTTCATAGCCACCGAACTCAAGCGGCGCCTGATCGACATCCGCACCGAATTCCACGATGCAGTAGTTGTCGCTGTTGTAGATCATTTGCATGGCACACCTCCTGGGCGTCATGGATGGGCGGCATGCCCTTGTTGGTTCTCGCCTCAGTTGATGCCTTGAGGGGGCGCCGCGGCTTTACCTCCAAACTTGGGGTGACCGGCGGGAAATCAAGTTATTGGTGCCGGTCACCACGTTGCCACGATTTTCTGCCTTACATAAGTTGGGCATCGGCCAATGCAACAAGTTTCTTGAGCCTGGAACATCAGTGTGTTGCTGGTCACGGAACATCGCACTGGCCCCCACATGCGGCGCTCCCGAGAAAGGCGTCCAGTGCGGCGTGGAAGCGTTCGGGCTGCTCCACGTGCACCAGGTGCGCCGCTTGCGGCACTACCTCGAGCCTGGCGCCGTGGATGGCCGCGGCGATGCTCTGTGCCATCGCCACCGTTGCTCCCTGGTCCTGCTCGCCCGCTATTACCAGCGTAGGACAATGAATGCGGGAAAGCGCGCCGGCGAGGTCAAAAGCCATGATTGCCTCGGCCACCCCCACGTATCCACGTACCGGCGTGGCGATCAGCATGTTGCGAATTCGCGACACTTCGTCGCGGTGCGCCTCATGGAAGGCCGGGGTCAGCCAGCGCCCGAGCGTGGCATCGGCCATGCCGGCCATGCCGTGGGCCTCGGCCTGGCCGATGCGGTTGTGCCACATCGGGTGCGCTTCCATCGGCGTCTGGCTGTTGGTGGCCACCAGCGCCAGCGACAACAGCCGCTCGGGATGGCGCAGCCCCATGGTCTGCCCGACCATGCCGCCTACCGATATGCCGCAGAAATGCGCCTGCGGGATCTCCAGCGCGTCCATCACGGCGACCACGTCGTCGGCCAGCCGCGTCATGGTGTAGGGCCCGAGCGGGGCATCGCTGGCGCCGTGGCCGCGCAGGTCCGGGCGCACCACGCGGTAGCGGCCTGCCAGGTGCTGCGCGGTGGCGTCCCACAAGGTATGGTCGGCGGCCAGGGCATGGGCCAGGATCACCCACGGCCCGTCAGCCCCGTCCACGCGCACGTACAGGTCGGCGCCATCGGCGTGGATGCGCCGGGTTTCGGTGGGTGGCGTGGCAACAGTCATGGCTGGGCTCCTTTCGGTTAAGCATGCGTCGGTCTTGCGCACGCGGCGGCTCTACTGTCCTTCCTTGCCGCGGTACACCAGCTCGATCTGGGTGCCGTCGGGCTCGGTCTGGCGCAGGCGCACCGGCATCCAGCCCAGTGACTGCGCCAGCCAGATCTCGACGCGGCGCCGGTCGTTGGCACGGCGCGGCAACCGCACAAAGTGCTTTGCGCGCACCATGCCCTGGCCGGTGTCGATCTCGTCCTCTCCAACATACTGCACTTGCATGGGTTCCACATCCCGCGTGTCGGCCACCTGGAAGGTTTCCGTCACACCGGGGGTGGCATATCGCTGTGGATTGCCGCGCGCCAGCCCCACCAGTTGCAGGAACACACTGAAGCGGTCCTGCGCCCCGGGCGGGAACGGCGCCTGCGTGCCCGAGGCAAAGACCACGGTGGCGGCCGCGCCGTCAAAGCGCGACGCCTCCGACTTGTTGCGGCGGCGTTCTTCATAGCGCTCCGGCAACAGGCCCTGCTCGGTCATCGCGCCGCTGCTCTGGAAGGCAAAGCGGAACCACAGCACGCGGGTTTCGACCGCCAGCCGGTAGTGGCCGCCGTCCTGCTCCCAGCGGATCAGGCCATCGGGGTTCTGCACCCCGTTGACATAGCTGGCGTAGTGCATGGTTGCCGACGGGGGCGCGTTGTAGCGCACACCGTCGACCCCACCCTGCGGTCCGCCCGAGGGCGCGGGAGGCGCAGGGGTCGGCGCAGGCGCGGCAGGCCTGGCAGCGCTGCCTTCGCCGCCGTTGCCGGAGGCCATCTCGGCCGGGCCTTGCGGGCTGGTGGCGAGCGGGGGTGCGGGCGGCGGGGCGGGCGCCGCCTTCGATTCGGGCCGGGGTGCCGGCGCGGCCGGCCGGGGCTGCGGCCGCGGCCGGGGCATGGGCCGCGGCGTGGGCGGAGCCGGCGGCGCGGGCGGCGGCAGCAGCACCGCTTCCAGCGTGGGCGTGTGGCTGACATCGACCGGGATCAGCGGTCCCGGCATGCGTACAAAACCCACCACGGCCAGCACGTGGACCAGCAGCACCAGCGCAATCACAAGGATCCAGCGCCGCCGGCGCCGGACGCGAGGATCCGCGCCGGACCGGGCGTGGGAACTAGGATTGGCCGGTTTGTCCGGCCGGGGTGGCGGCACCAAGGTAGCCGAGTTCCGATGAGAGCTGTTGGGCGATGTCACGGATGCGACATTCCATCGTACCGCCCCATTCTGCATCGAATATGCTTTGCGCGCCCAGTACGATCAGTCCCATGGCGAGGTGGCCGTTGGCGTTGAACACCGGCATCGAGAAAGCATTGATGCCGGGCAGCACGCCGCCCAGCGTGCGCGCAGCGCCATGCGCGCGCACCTCGGCGCAGATGGCGTCGTACTCGGCCAGCGTGCGCGGCATGTCGGGCACGCCGTCATTGCCACGCGCACCCAGTTCGCGCTCGATCAGCGGCAGCGTCTGCTTGCGCGGCAGGTAGGCGCCATAGAGCCGGCCGGTGGCGGAGTTCAGCATCGGCATCACATCGCCCAGGCGCAGGCTGACCGTGACGGGATGGCTGGATTCCTCCCAGTGCACCACGGTGGGACCGTGGTTGCCCCACACCGCAATGCCGGCGGTCAGGTCCAGTTCATCACGCAGCTGCGACAGGATCGGGCGCGCCTTCTTGACCGGGTCGAGCCGGTTCAGCCCGGCCAGCCCCAGCTGCAGCGCGAACGGCCCCAGGTCATAGCGCCCGCTGACGGGGTCCTGCGCCACCGCGCCCAGCCGCATGAAGCTGACCAGGTAGCGGTGGGCCTTGGCCGGGTTCATGTCGGCGGCGGCGGCCAGGTCGCGCAGCATCATCGCGCGCGGCGATGCCGCCAGCGCCTGCAGCAGCCTGAAGCCCACCTCGATGGACTGGATGCCGGAACGCAGCTTGGCGTCTTCTTCTTCGATCTCTGACATGCGGCGACGGATGGGCGATTCCCGGAGGCGTGAGTGAGCTGGTGAATTTACTATAGCGAAATCGATTTACCAAAACTGGTCAGGGCCAGGGGCATGCCGGTCGACTGGGCACGCGCGGGCTTGGCGCGCCAGGTTAGGCGCTAGACTAGCGGCCATTGCGCCTGCCCCGCGGGCGCCCTCCCCCGATCCCTACCGCACTGCATTCATGAAACTCGCAACCCTGAAGGACGGTTCGCGCGACGGCCAGCTGGTGGTCGTGTCGCGCGACCTGAAGACCGCCCACACCGCCAGCGACATCGCCGGCAAGCTGCAGACCGTGCTCGACGACTGGCAGTTCTTCGCGCCGCAACTGCAGGACCTGTACGACGCACTCAACGCCGGCCGCGCGCGCCACCCCTTCCCGTTCGCGCCCAGGGACTGCATGGCGCCGCTGCCGCGCGCCTACCAGTGGGCCGACGGCTCGGCCTACGTCAATCACGTGGAACTGGTGCGCAAGGCGCGCGGCGCCGAGATGCCGCCGGAATTCTGGACCGACCCGCTGATGTACCAGGGCGGCTCGGACGACTTCGTCGGTCCGCAGGACGATATCGTCTGCGCGAGCGAGGCGTTCGGCATCGACTTCGAGGCCGAAGTGGCCGTGATCACCGGCGACGTGAAGATGGGCGCCACCCCCGAGCAGGCCGGCGAAGCCATCCGGCTGGTGATGCTGGCCAACGATGTCTCGCTGCGCAACCTGATCCCGGCCGAGCTGGGCAAGGGCTTCGGCTTTTTCCAGAGCAAGCCGGCCACGGCGTTCTCGCCGGTGGCAGTGACGCCCGATGAACTCGGCGAAGCCTGGCGCGAGCGCAAGGTGCACCTGCCGATGACCGTGCACTGGAACAGCAAGAAGGTGGGCCAGCCCGACTGCGGCACCGACATGGTGTTCGACTTCGGCCAGCTGATTGCCCATATCTGCAAGACCCGCAATGTGCGCGCCGGCAGCATCGTGGGATCGGGCACGATCTCCAATGTCGACCGCAAGAAGGGCTACTGCTGCATCGCCGAGAAGCGCATGCTCGAGACCATCGACGAAGGCAAGCCGTCGACCGAGTTCATGAAGTTCGGCGACGCGGTCAAGATCGAAATGTTCGATGCGCTGGGCCATTCGGTGTTCGGCGCGATCGACCAGCTGGTGGCGGCGGCCTGAGGCACGCGGGGGCCACGCGTGCGGCGGCGTGCCGGATATGCATATAATTAACCGACCAATCGGTTGGTAAATTGACGATGCCTCCGGCGCCCCGCTGACCCACGACTTCACAGGCCCCCGATGACTACCCCCACCGCTGACAACACACCCCTCTCCCCCCGCTACGAGCGCTATCGCGCCCTGACGCTGCGCCGCCACGGCCCCATCCTCGAAATCATCATGGGCGCGGCCCAGTCGGCCAACCAGAAGCTGGCCACGGCCGATGCCAACATGCACCGCGAACTGGCCGAGATCTGGCGCGACGTATCCGCCGACCCCGAGGTGCGCGTGGCGCTGATCCGCGGCGAGGGCAAGGGCTTCTCGGCCGGCGGCGACCTGGCCCTGGTCGAGGACATGGCCAACGATTTCGAGACCCGTACCCGCGTCTGGCACGAGGCGCGCGACCTGGTCTACAACGTCATCAACTGCGACAAGCCGGTGGTCTCCGCCATGCACGGTCCCGCCGTGGGTGCCGGGCTGGTGGCCGGCCTGCTGGCCGATATCTCGATCGCCGCCAGGACGGCGCGCATCGTCGACGGCCATACCCGGCTGGGCGTGGCCGCCGGCGATCATGCCGCCATCGTGTGGCCGCTGCTGTGCGGAATGGCCAAGGCCAAGTACTATCTGATGCTGTGCGAGTCGGTCAGCGGCGAAGAGGCCGAGCGGATCGGCCTGGTCTCGCTGGCGGTGGAAGAGGATGAACTGGTGGCGCGCGCCTTCGAGGTGGCCAACCGGCTGGCAGCGGGGTCGCAGACCGCGATCCGCTGGACCAAGTACGCCCTCAACAACTGGCTGCGCATGGCCGGCCCCGCTTTCGATACCTCGCTGGCGCTTGAATTCATGGGCTTTGCCGGGCCCGACGTGCACGAAGGCATGGCGAGCCTGCGCCAGAAGCGGCCGCCACAGTTCAGATAACGACGACGCAGCCGCCGGCCCGACCGGCCCTCCTGGCCAATCCCGGGGCTGCGCCGCACACGGAGCGCGCAACCATGTTCGGACAGATTCCAGATTTCACCAACGGCTTCGACTTCATGCGCCGGCTGTGGGGCAGCGGCACCGGCATGTCCGCGGGCATGATGCCCGGCCTGCAGGCCATGACCCCGCCGATGGACCTCGACGACCTCGACAAGCGCATCGCCGACCTGAAGGCCGTGGAGAGCTGGCTGCAGCTGAACACCAACCTGCTGCGCACCACCATCCAGGGCCTGGAAGTGCAGCGCGCCACGCTGGTGGCACTGCAGACCTTCGGCAACGCCCTGTCGCCCGAGGCGATGCAGTCGGCGATGGAAAACGTCGCGCGCGCGGCCAACACGCCCAGCGCCGCGGCACCGGAACGCACCGGCGCGGATACCGGCAGCAGTGCGCAACCAGAGCCGCCTGCCGCCGAGCCCGCGCAAGCGGCCGCCAGCGACACCGGGTCCGCCCTGCCGCCCAACGCCGGGCTGTGGTGGGACATGCTGCAGCAGCAATTCAACCAGATCGCCAGCAGCGCCGCCGCGGCCAGCATCGCACCGTTCGGGATGGGCGGCTTCGGCGCACCCGGCGGTGCCAGCGCGGCTCAGGCGAGCGCGGCGAAACCGAAGACCGCCGCGCCAGGCAAGGCCGCTGCCACCGGCACGGGCAAGCCCGCCGCCAAGAAGGCGCCGGCGAAGAAGGCACCAGCCAGGAAGCCTGCCGGGGCCAGGCCGGCGAAGGACGCGGGCAACGGCGCCGACGATGCCGGGAACGGTGGCAGCAACACCACCAACGGCAGCGGTACAACCTGACAGTCAGGACACCCGACCCTTCGTCCACGTCGACGCAATGCACCGCGAGCCCTTCCCGGCAGGCCACTCCGCGCCGAAATCCGGACCCGACCCCGCCGCCACCGCGCTGATCATGATGGGCGGCGGCGCGCGCGCCGCCTACCAGGCGGGCGTGCTGAACGGGCTGGCCCGCATTGCCGAACGGGTCGGCAAGGGCCATGGCGCGATGCCGTTCGGCATCATTGCCGGGACCTCGGCTGGCGCGGTCAACGGCGCCGGGCTGGCGATCCAGGCGGGGAACTTCCAGGCCGCCACGCAGAGCCTGGGCGCGCTCTGGCACGGCATCCATGCCGACGACGTCTACCGCACCGACGTGCTGCGCGTGGGCATATCGGGCGCGCGCTGGCTGTCGACCCTGGCGCTGGGCTGGGCCACGCAGCGCCGCGCGCCACGCGCGCTGTTCGACAACACGCCGCTGGGCAGCATGCTGGGCGAGCTGTTCGAGCCCGCGCGCGTGCAGGCCAGCCTCGACAGCGGCGCGCTGCAGGCGTTCGCGGTCACGGCGCTGTCGTACAGCACCGGGCGCCATGTGACCTTCTACCAGTCGCACCACCGCATCCATCCATGGCACCGCAGCCAGCGCCTGGCCGTGCCGGCGCAGATCACGGTGGACCACCTGCTGGCGTCGTCGTCGATCCCGTTCCTGTTCCCGGCCATGGCGCTGGAGCTCGATGGCCACCATGAGTGGTTCGGCGACGGCACCATGCGGCAGATGTCGCCGCTGTCGCCGGCGATCCACCTCGGCGCATCACGCATCCTGGCGATCGGGGCGGCCTCGCGGCAGCGCTCGGGCTGGTTCGACACCATGCCGGCGGGCGGCTATCCGTCGCTGGCGCAGGTGGGCGGCCAGGCGCTGGCCAGCATCTTCCTGGACGGCCTCAATGCCGACCTGGAACGGCTGCTGCATATCAACCGGCTGCTGGCGCGCATGCCCGAAATCGCCGGCGACCGCGAAGGCTGGCGCCCGGTGCAGGTGATGACGGTCGCGCCGAGCGAGCCGATCGAAGCCATCGCCGCCGAGCACACAAAGCAGCTGCCGCGCACGGTGCGCGCACTGCTGGCGCCGCTGGGCGGCACCGAGGCGCGCGGCGCCGCCTTTGCCAGCTACCTGCTGTTCGAGCCGGCCTTCACCCAGGCCCTGATGGCCCTGGGCGAGCACGACGCCGAGGCCCAGGCCGACGAACTGGCGGCCTTCCTGTACGGTATCGTTCCGGGCACGGCGCCGGCTTCGCCGGCCACCGGCGAGCGCACGGACGAACAGGCCCTTTCCCCGTGAGCCCCGACCATCACATGGCGGCCAGCCAGGCGCCGCGACTGGCACTTTGGCGCGCCGGCACACCGTTAATCGCCCGCAGAATGGGCACGGTTGCGCCAAACCCCGTCAAAAAGCGTTGCATTTGCCCCGATCCGGGCTAAAAAAGGAGAAGAGAATAATTCGCATCTGGTAGAATCTGCCCGGAATTTCAAAGGCTTACCATGCTCTACCCCGAACTGTTCAAATCGTTGGAAGCCGTCCGCTGGCACATGGACAAGGACATCCCCTGGGAATCCTTCGACGCCAGCATGCTGACGGAGGACCAGGCCAAGACCATTCGCATGAATGCGATCACGGAATGGTCCGCCCTGCCCGCGACCGAGATGTTCCTGCGCGACAACCGGCACGACTCTGACTTTTCGGCGTTCATGAGCATCTGGTTCTTCGAGGAACAGAAGCACTCGCTGGTGCTGATGGAGTACCTGCGCCGCTTCCGCCCGGACCTGGTGCCGACCGAGGAAGAACTGCACGCGGTGCGCTTCGAGTTCGACCCGGCCCCGCCGCTGGAAACGCTGATGCTGCATTTCTGCGGCGAGATCCGCCTGAACCACTGGTACCGCCGCGCCGCCGAATGGCACACGGAGCCGGTGATCAAGCATATCTACCGCACCCTGTCGCAGGACGAAGCCCGCCACGGCGGCGCCTACCTGCGTTACATGAAGAAGTACCTGGCGCAGTTCGGCGACAGCGCGCGCGCCGCCTTCGCCAAGATCGGCGTGCTGATGGCATCGGCGCGCCGCACCGAGAAGCCGCTGCACCCGACCAACCTGCACGTCAACAAGGCACTGTTCCCCAACGACACCGTGCAGTCGCGCCTGCCGGATCCGGACTGGCTCGAGCACTGGCTGGACGAGCAGATCCGCTTCGACGAAGGCTGGGAAAAGAAGGTCATCGAACGGATCCTGCACAACATGTCGCTGCTGTTCGAACGCACCTTCGAGACCGTGCAGGACCTGAACCGCTACCGCAAGGAACTGAACGCCAGCCTGCAAGGCACCGGCGGCGCCCAGCCGGCGCAAGCCTGACACCAGTCCTGCAGCACGAAAAAAAGCCCCGCCGCAGCGGGGCTTTTTTCTGCCTTTTCTACCTGACGCATTCCCGACAAATGCGATCCGCCACGGCACACCGGACCTGGTCCGGTATTGGCGGATATTTGCGATGCCGTTTTCCTTATCCCGGAAATCCGGTGCCCGCGATGATAGGCGAACCGGCCGCCACGCAGGTAGTAGCCGGTTACTACATCATTCCACTCCCTTCGCCTGCATTGCCGCACAGCAATGTGCCAATCCACGCCAGGCGCTCCTTTGTCTAATATACCCATATCGAAAAACAAAATACTCAAATCACGCTGCAATTATCCCGGCATTACGACCGCATTTAATTCGTGGTGTAATACCTCACACTTCCGATAGCATCGGAATAACCGCAAGGCGGCGTATGCCATCCGCAAGCTGCGCGAGGATCGATGGCGCCAGCGGGCCCGGGCCGCGCAGATCGACGCCGTACGGCAGGCGCTGCTGGACGCCTTGCGCGGCATTGCCGCCGCGTCGGTGCGGCCGCCGGTCGCCAACGACGCGGTCATCGCGCTGGGCGTGGCCGGCTGGCACGCGTCAAGAACGGGTACCATTCGGGCAAGCATGCCGGCTCCGCGACGGGGCCGGCCTCCACCTTCAGATGCCGATCCATGTCCGTTCCCGCCTTCGAATCCAAGCTGACCCTGCCTGACAACCCCGCCGCGCTGGCCGCGCGCATCGCTGCGTTGCCGCGCCCGCTGGTGTTCACCAACGGCGTGTTCGACATCCTGCATCGCGGCCATGCCACCTACCTGGCACAGGCGCGCGCGCTGGGCGCGAGCATGGTGGTCGGGGTCAACAGCGATGCTTCCGTGAAGATGCTGGGCAAGGGCGACGACCGCCCGCTGAACCATGAATCGGACCGCATGGCGCTGCTGGCCGCGCTGGAATCGGTCGACCTGGTGGCGATGTTCCGCGAACAGACGCCGGTGGAGCTGATCCGCCTGGTCCGCCCCGACATCTACGTCAAGGGCGGCGATTACGATATCGACACGCTGGAAGAAACCCGGCTGGTGCGCAGCTGGGGCGGCCAGGCCTATGCCATCGCCTTCCTGCACGACCGCTCGACCACCAAGCTGCTGAGCAAGGTGCGCCAGGGCGGCTGAGCCTACGGTGCCGGCGCCCGTGCCGGCACGGATCCCGGCGGCTGCAGCTGCATCCGTTCGCCGCGCACCTGCTGCTCCAGCCGCTGCGGCTCACGCGCCGTTTCAAACCATCCGGACAGCGGGTTCGCACCGAAGGCGCCGAGCACCGCCGCCAGCAGCAAGGCATTGGCACATAGCAGCAACAGCAGCGCAATGCGCAGCGAGCGTGGCGGGTCGGGCTGGCCGGGTGTGGTCATGATTCGGGGCCGGAACGGTGCGTGTGGATGTGCGTAGGTACGCGCGTGCGCAGGTATGTCTAGGCGCCGGCCAGGGCCATCGCATGCAGCCCGAGCAGCACCAGATTATCGTGCATCTCGAACGGCACCGCGAGCGCCCCCGCCAGCGCATGGCGGGCCCCGCCGGACAGCAGGCAGCGCGCGGGGCGGCGAGCGGGACCACCAGCGGGGCCGCGCTCACCGAGCGCGCGCCACGTGCGCTCAATGGCGCCGGCCTGCGCGGCCAGGCAGCCCGCGGCAATGGCGTCGTGCGTGTTGTCGGCCCAGCGCCGCTGCGCGCCGGCCACGCTGCCGGCATCGCCGACGTCCAGCGCCGGCAACTGCGCCGTATTGCGCGCCAGCGTGCCCAGCATCAGCGCCAGGCCTGGCAGGATCAGGCCGCCTTCGAAGCGCGCACTGCCATCGGCCGCCACGGTGACGATATCCAGCGTGGTGGCGGTGCCCGCGGTCACCACCAGCAGCGTGTCGTGCGGCAGCCAGCGGTGCGCGCCGACCGCGCCGACCCAGCGGTCCACGCCCAGCTGGGTGGGTTCGCGATAGCCATTGGCCAGGTTGCCGTGCGCGGCGGCGCTGCGCACCCACTGCACCGGCGCGCAGCCGCCGAAGGCTTCGACCAGCGCGGCATCGACGGCGGCGGCAATCACCGGCCCGGCCACATTGCTGATCCACACCGACGGCATCGGCCCGCTTGCGCGCAGCGCGCGCAGCTCAGCCGCCAGCGTCTTCAGCGCGCCCTCATCGGCATGCGCCACCGCGCCGCCGTGCTGCCATGGCGTGGGCAGCGCGCCCGTGGCGGGCAACGCCGCACCGGCTTCACACCAGGCCCACTTGAGGCGGGTATTGCCGATATCGATCAGCAGCCGCGGCGCGCTCACGCGGCATCTCCCTGCCCCGGGGCGGGCCGCAGCGACAGCTCGCCGCTGGCAATGCGCTCAAGCCCGGCCGGCGTTTCCAGCAGCAGGTGGCCGGCCTCGTCGACGCCGCGGGCCATGCCTTCGGCGATCACCTTGCCGTCGTGCAGCAGCCGCACCGGCTGGTCGCGATAGGCATCGGCGGCGGACCAGCGCCGCGCCATCGGCCCGAAGCCGTGTGCAAGGAAGTCCGTGCGCATCGCCGCCAGCCGTTCCAGCAGCGCGGCCAGCAGGCGCGGCGCATCGCGCTGCGCATCGAAGCCGGGCATGGCTTCGGCAACGCCCGCCAGTTCGCGGCCCAGCGCCGCTTCCATCTGTGGATCGCGCACCAGGTTCAGGCCGATACCGATCACGGCCCAGACTTGCCGCGGCCCGGCCGGCACCGACTCGATCAGGATGCCGGCCAGCTTGCGGCCGTCGATCTGCAGGTCATTGGGCCACTTCAGGCCGAGTCGCGCGCCCAGCCTGGCATCGACATCGCCCAGGGCCTCGGCCAGCGCCAGCCCCACGGCCAGGCTCAGGCCACTCAGTTGCGCCGGGGCCAATGCCAGCGGCAGCGCCACCGAGAACGTCATGCCCGCCTGCCCCTGCCATGGCCGGCCCTGGCGTCCGCGCCCGGCGGTCTGGCGGTAGGCCAGGCGCAGCCTGCCGGCGTCGGACCACGGTGCCTGGCGGCAGGCCGCGGTGAGATCGGCATTGGTGGAGCCGGTTTCCTCGACCAGCTCCAGCGTCCAGTCGTGCAGCGTGGGCGACAGCATGGCGCGCAGCGCACCGGCATCGATGCGCCAGGGACCGGCGGGAAGATCGGATGGAGTCGGAGGAACGGCGGACATGCGCGGCAAAGGACTGGGATCGATGGCGATCGTGGAAAACACAGGCACGGACAAGGTGCGGCCCGCGTGCCTGCGGCAGATGCCGCATTGTAGCCGTGCCGCAGCTTCGGCACGACGCGGTCGCGCCAGCGGGGCGGGTGGCTTAGAATCGAGACTCGGCCATCACATCGCATGCCCTTGGAACGCCAGACGACGCCAGATTTCGATATCACGCGCGGGGACGGAACCGTCAGCGTAGCGCTGCGTGGCGACTGGACCGCGCTCGCGCTGGCCGGCTGCCACCAGGCGCGGCAATTGCGCGCGCAACTGCACGAACTGGCAGAGACGCCGGACAGCGCGCAATGGTCGCTGGCCGCGGTCGAGCGGCTGGACCATATCGGCGGCCAGCTGCTGTGGCAGGCATGGAATGGCGCGCTGCCGCAACGGCTGGACGCGAGCGAGGGCCAGCGCCGCGTATTCGCGCGCATCGCCGCAGTGCAGAGCGAGGGCTGGAAGAAGCACATGGTGGACCGCTTCAACCCGGTCACGCTGTTTGGCGCCAACGTGCTGTCGTTCGGCGCGCAGCTGCGTAACGGCATCACCATGCTGGGCCAGCTGGCCTTCGACCTGCTGCGCCTTGCGCGCATGCCGCAGCGGGGCCCGTGGCGCGAGATCTCGGCCAATATCTACAACGTCGGCTACAAGGCGCTGGGGATCACGGCGCTGGTGGGCTTCCTGATCGGCATCGTGCTGTCATACCTGTCGGCCAACCAGCTGCGCATCTTTGGCGCCAGCACCTTCATCGTCAACATCCTCGGCATGGCGGTGATCCGCGAGCTGGGGCCGGTACTGGCGGCGATCCTGATCGCGGGGCGCTCGGGTTCGGCCATCACCGCGCAGATCGGCGTGATGCGCGTGACCGAGGAGCTGGATGCGATGCGCGTGATGGGCATCTCGCACGGCTTCCGGCTGATCATGCCGCGCGTGATCGCGCTGGCCATCGCCATGCCGCTGCTGGTGGCCTGGACCGACGTGATGGCGCTGGCCGGCGGCATACTGGCCGCGCGCGCGCAACTGGGCATCAGCGCCACCTTCTTCCTGCGCGAGCTGCCCGATGCGGTGCCGGTAGCCAACCTGTGGCTGGGGCTGGGCAAGGGTGTGGTGTTCGGCATCCTGATCGCGCTGACCGCGTGCCACTTCGGGCTGCGCATCAAGCCCAATACGCAAAGCCTGGGCGAAGGCACCACCGCCTCGGTGGTGACCGCGATCACCATCGTGATCCTGGCCGACGCGGTCTTCGCCATCCTGTTCAAGGACGTGGGCCTGTGAACGCGGCGCAAGCGAACGCTGCCCCGGGACACACGGACCGCACCGCGGTCATCGAGGTGCGCGACCTGGTCAAGCGCTTCGGCAAGGCGGTGGTGCATGACCATGTAAACCTGGACGTCTACCGCGACGAGGTGCTGTCGGTCGTGGGCGGCTCGGGCAGCGGCAAGACTGTGCTGCTGCGCCAGATCGTGGGGCTGGAGCGGCCCACCTCGGGCACCATCAAGGTGTTCGGCGAAGACCCGACCCGGCTGCGCCCGGCGCAACTGCAAGTGCTGCGCAACCGCTGGGGGCTGCAGTTCCAGCGCGGCGCGCTGTTCTCGGCGCTGTCGGTGATCGACAATATCGCGCTGCCCCTGCGCGAGCTGCGCGCGCTGCCCGACAACCTGATCTGCCAGGCAGCCCTGCTCAAGCTGCAGCTGGTGGGCCTGTCGGCGCGCGATGCCGACAAGATGCCGTCGGACCTGTCAGGCGGCATGATCAAGCGCGTGGCGCTGGCGCGCGCGCTGGCGCTCGAGCCCGAACTGCTGTTCCTGGACGAGCCCACGGCGGGGTTGGACCCGATGGCCTCGGACGACTACGTGGCGCTGATCCGCGAACTGCGGCGCGAACTGCGCCTGACCGTGGTGATGATCACGCACGACCTGGACACGCTGGTGGCGCTGTCCGACCGGGTCGCGGTGCTGGCCGACCACAAGGTGATCGCCGCCGCGCCGATTCCGGAAGTGGTGAAGGTGGACCACCCCTTCATCCGCGAGTATTTCCTGGGCGATCGCGCCCAGCGCGCCATGCAGGCGCTGCCGCCGCACGGGCAGCCGCAGTCACGGGATATGGCGCCCCCTGGAGAAGCATGATGGAAAACAAGTCACACGCATTCCTTGCCGGCGTGTTCACCATCGGCCTGGCTGTGCTGGTGCTGTTCGCGATCTTCTGGTTCAGCAGCGAGCATGCCGTGCGCGTGCCGTATGACCTGATCACGCGTTCCACCGTGAACGGCCTGCAGCCGCAGGGCGACGTGAAATACCGCGGGCTTGAGGTGGGCAAGGTCGAGTCGATCAAGTTCGACCCGCAGGTGCCGGGCCAGATCATTGTGCGCATCACCGTCAACAAGGACACGCCGATCACGCGCACCACCTATGGCACGCTTGGCTTCCAGGGCGTGACCGGGATTGCCTACGTGCAGCTCGACGACTCCGCCGCGCACGATGGCGCCGGGACCTCGCCGCCGCTGCCGACCTCGCCCAAGGCGGTGGCCCGCATCGCCATGCGGCCGGGTTTCTTCGAAGAACTGGAAAAGCGCGGCGACTCGCTGCTGACGCAGGTCGAGACCATGATGTCCTCGCTCAACGACATGTTCCAGGGCGCCAACCGGGACGACCTGATGGCGGCGATCCGCTCGGTGCACAAGACCGCCGAAGACTACTCGCGGCTGTCCGATACCCTGGCCCCGGCCGCCAACCGGCTGCCGCAAGTGGCCGAGAACCTGAACGCGACGCTGGAATCGACCCGGCGCCTGACGCAGGAAGTGGCCAGCCCCAACGGCACGGTGATGCGCACCGTTGACAGCGTCGGGCGCGACATGCAGGGCGCGGCCGCCTCGGTGCAGTCGGCGGCCGGCAATATCAGCCAGGAAACGCTGCCGCAGCTCAACGGCCTGGCGCGCGACGCACGGCAGACCGCGCGCAGCTTCGAGCGCGCCGCCGGCCGCTTCGACGAAAGCCCGAGCAGCGTGCTGTTCGGCGCGCCCGCGCCCACGCCGGGCCCGGGCGAACCCGGCTTCCACGCGCCATAGCCGTGTGCGCGCCTCCATCAATCGCCACTGCCGAGACATCGCCGTGACCCTTGCGACCGAGATGCCAAGCCTGCGCCGACCCGCTCCCTCTTTCCTGCCAGTCCGCCTTGTCGCGTTGCTGGTCGCCGCCGCCGCGCTCGCGCTGCCGGGCTGCGCGCTGACACACGGCACGCCCACGGTAACCTACGACCTGGGTCCGCCGGCCGCCGCCGGGAACGCCGCGGCGGCAAAACTGCCCAAGCTGCGGGTGGCGCAGACCGATGGCCCGGACTGGCTGGAGGGCAACGCCCTCTACTACCGGCTGCAGTACGCGCAGGCGCAGCGGCTGCAGGCCTACGCCACGCAGCGCTGGGTGATGTCGCCCACACGCCTGTTCGACAGCCGGCTGCGCGAAGCCGTGTCGGCGCAGGGCGCTCTGGCCTGGTCCGGCGACACCAGCGTGCCGGCCCTCAAGGTGGACCTGCTGGCGTTCGAGCAGGTGTTCGACAGCGCCACCACCAGCCAGGGCGTGGTGCGCCTGCGCGCCACCGTGTACCGCCAGGGCATGATCGGCCAGCAGACCTTCGAGGCGCGCCGACCCGCAGGCAGCGCCGATGGCGCCAGCGGCGCCAAGGCGCTGGCCGAGGCCAGCGACGCGGTGATCGAGGCGCTGCTCGACTGGACCGGCACGCTGGAGCTAAAGTAAAACTGCAAGGAGAATTGCCATGGAGCCGGCTCCCCCGCCGCCCTCCGCGCCGCCCCCGGCGGCTCAGCCAACGCCTGAACCCTCCGGCCCGCAGCACTCGCCGCTGGCCCGCGTGGGGCTGCTCTGCTTCACGCTGCTGGTGGTGTACGCCAGCCTGTACCCGTTCTCGGGGTGGGTCGACAACGGCGTCTCGCCCTTTGCCTTCCTGACCGCGCCCAAGCCGCGCTACATCACAGAGTTCGACCTGCTCACCAATGTGCTGGGGTACGTCCCGTTCGGCGCGCTGGTGGTGCTTTCGCTGCATCCGCGCATGTCGGGCGGGCGCGCCACGCTGGTGGCGCTGGTGGCCGGGGCGCTGCTGTCGACCTGCATGGAAGCCCTCCAGACCTGGCTGCCAACCCGCATCTCGTCAAATATCGACCTGATCACCAACGCGCTGGGCGCGCTGCTCGGCGGCGCCGTGGTGGCGCCGTTCACGCACATGCTGATCGACGACGGCCGCCTGACGCGGCTGCGCCAGGCCTGGTTCGAGCCGCATGCCAGCTTTGCCATCATCCTGCTGATGCTGTGGCCGTTTGCCCAGGTGTTTCCGCAAGAGCACCTGTTCGGCATGGGCAGCATCGTGCGCGAATGGCTGACCGATCCGGAATCGTGGCCGATGCAGGTGCTGCAGATGCTGTTCCCGCGGCTGGAGGCCTGGCAGGGCAATATCGGCCTGCGGCCCGAGGACATGCAGAGCCAGCAGTTGCTGGAATCGCTGGTGACCGCCAGCAGCTGGATCGGCACGGGCCTGTTCGCCTCGATCGGGATGCGGCGCAACGCGCCGATGCTGCGTATCCTGGCCGGCCTGCTGGCCGCCGCGCTGTTGCTCAAGGCCACCGCGACCGAACTGCAGTTTCCGACCGAGAGCGCCTTTGTCTGGCTGTCGGAGGGCGGGCGCTTTGCGCTGCTGACCAGTTCGCTGGTGCTGGCGCTGCTGCTGTACGTGCCGCGCTGGCTGCGCGCGATCCTGGCCATGGTGGCGCTGGTCGTGCTGGTGGTGCTGACCAACGTGCTGCCATCCAACCCGTACGCGTGGATCTCGGAACAAGGCTGGCGCATGGGCCGATTCATCCACTTCAACGGCCTGGCGCAGTGGCTGGGCTGGCTGTGGCCGTTCCTGGCGTTCTGCTATGTGATCTGGCGTTTCGAACAGGTCAGCCTGCGCCGCCATGCCTTGAAAAAGCGGGCCGCGGCACGCCGTGAGGCGGCCGCTGCCGGTACGCAGGACTGACGGGGCTAGTGCAGCTGCCCGCCCTGCTCGCGCACATCGGCGCGGGTCGACAGCGCCGTCGCCACCGCCGTGCGCAACCCCTTCACCAGTGTTTCCTGCGCCAGGCTCGGCTGGCCCGGATGGCGCGCCGCCTGCTCGGGCAGGTAGGGAATGTGGATAAAGCCGCCGCGCACGTCCTCGCCCGGCTGCCGTGCCAGCCGGTGCATCAGCCCGTAGAAGACATGGTTGCAGACGAAGGTGCCGGCAGTCTGCGACACCGAGGCCGGCACGCCTGCGGCGCGCATGTCGCGCACCATCGCCTTGATCGGCAGCGTGGCAAAGTAGGCGGCGGGGCCGTCCGCGGCGATCGCGGTATCGATGGGCTGAGCGCCGGCGTTGTCGGCAATGCGCGCATCGTCGACATTGATCGCCACGCGCTCCACCGACATCTCGGCGCGCCCGCCGGCCTGGCCCACGGCGATCACCAGCGCGGGGCGCAGCACATCGACCAGCTCGCCGATGGTGTCGATCGCCGCGCCGAACACGCACGGCAGCTGGCGCGCCACGATCACAGCGTCGCCGACGCGTTCACCGTCAAGCGCGCGCACCGCCTCCCATGACGGATTGATCGGTTCATTCTCGAACGGCTCGAAGCCGGTCAGCAGCACGGTACGCATCGAAGGGCTCCGCGGTCACATCAGGAAGTACAGCAGCGCGATATTGGCCACCAGGATCGCCAGCGCGGTCGGCACCTGCGCGCGGATCACGGCGTTCTTGTCGTCGAGTTCCAGCAGCGCCGCCGGCACGATATTGAAGTTGGCCGCCATCGGCGTCATCAGCGTACCGCAATAGCCCGAGAACATGCCGACTGCCGCCATCACCGCCGGGTTGCCGCCGAACATGCCGACCAGGATGGGCACGCCCACGCCGCCGGTCATCACCGGGAATGCGGCGAAGCCATTGCCCATGATCACCGTGAACAGCGCCATGCCCACGCAATAGACCGCCACCGCCACCAGCTTGTAGTCCATGTTGATATAGGCGGTGGTCAGGTGCGCCACGGCCTTGCCCACGCCCGCGTCGGCAAACACCAGGCCCAGCATCGCCAGCATCTGCGGCAGCACCAGGGCCCAGCCCAGCGACTCGGTCAGCCGGCGCGATTCGCGCAGGCCTTGTGCCACGGTGTCGCGCGTGAGCCAGCACACCACCGCCAGCGAGACCAGGCAGCCGATCCCCAGCGAGACGAAGGTCACGTTCTTGGGATCGAGCAGCGGCAAGCCGGCGATCTTGACGTCCTTGAACAGCATGGTGCCGATCACGGTCACCAGCGGGATCAGCAGCGCCGGAATAAACAGCTTGTTGCCGAGGCGGCGCGCGCTGGCACGGCGTTCATCCTCCGGCAGGCTTTCATGCTTGCCGTGGCCGACGCCGCCAAAGCCCGCAATCAGCGCCATCACCACCGCGCCGATGCCGACCGCGGCCGGCGGCAGCCGGTCGCCAGCCAGGAACACGATCGCGTACAGCAGCCAGAACAGGCCGGTGCTGAAGCGGCGCGGATGCTCGCGGTCGGCGAAGGTCATCAGCGCGGTGATCGCCAGCACCAGGCCGGCGAGCCAGTAGAGATATTCGATGGAAATGATCATGGCGCGCTCCTTACTCGCCGATCTTGGGCGTGGCGGCAGCCGCGGCGGACGCGGCTGCCTTGCCGCCCAGCTCACGCTCGAGCCAGCCGTCCAGGCGCTTCAGGCGCACGGCATGGATCAGGAAGGCGCAGATCGCGGTGGGAATGCCCCACACGGCAATATGCAGCGGCTCCACGTCGATGTTCGACGACAGCAGGAAGGTGTGCATCAGCGCGATCGCGCCAAAGGCGACGAAGATATCCTCGCCGAAGAACAGGCCCACGTTGTCGGTGGCGGCGCAGAAGGCCAGCACGCGCTGGCGCACCGGTTCAGGCAGGTGGCCGAAGCGGTTCTCGGCCGCGCCCTCGGCCATCGGCGCCAGCAGCGGGCGCACCATCTGCGGATGGCCGCCCAGGCTGGTCAGGCCGACCGCGGCGGTCAGCTCGCGCACACCCAGGTAGACGATCAGCAGCCGGCCGACCGTGGCCGACGCAATGCGCGCGATCCACGCCTGCGCATGCTCGCGCAGCCCGTGCCGCTCCAGCAGGCCGATCACGGTCAGCGGCAGCAGGATGATCAGCGGCAGGTTGCGCGCCTTGACGAAGGCGGTGCCAATTGCAGAGAAGATCTGCATCAGCGGCATCGGCGCGGCCAGCCCCGTGGCCAGCGCGGCGAGCACCACCACCAGCATGGGATTGAAGCGCAGCACGAAGCCGATGATGATGACGCCGACCCCGACAAGGGGCCAGAGATTGACGGCCTGTTCCATGAGAGACACCAAGCGAGTGTGATGGAGGCAACGGACGGCAGCCGTCTTACAGCACGACGGGGCCGGCCGCGGTGAATGCCGGCGACTGAAGCGTGGCGCTCAGTCGCCGGCGCGGATCGCGATGCCCTCTGCCCCCAGCCGTTCCCGGATGCGGCGCGCAAAGGCCAGCGCGTGGGCGCCGTCGCCGTGCAGACACACGGTTTCGGCCTGAATCGGTACCCAGCTGCCGTCGATGGCGCGCACGCGTTTCTCGCGCACCATGGTCAGGGTCTGGTTCAGCGCGACTTCCTCGTCCTCGTGCAGCGCGCCCGGCGTGCCGCGCTTGACCAGCGTGCCGTCGGGGTTGTAGCCGCGGTCGGCAAAGACCTCCTGCCTGACGCGCAGGCCGGCCTCTTTTGCCACGCTGATCATGTGGCTGCCGGCCAGGCCGAAGAAGACCAGGTCGGAATCGAAGTCGCGCACCGCCCGCACGATGGCGCGGGCCAGTGCCGGATCGCGCGCGGCCTGGTTGTACAGCGCGCCATGCGGCTTGACGTGGTGCAGCTCGCCGCCCTGCGCGCGCACAATCGCGTCGAGCGCACCGATCTGGTACAGCACGTCGGCATAAACGTGTTCCGGGTCGCGCTGCATCTCGGTGCGGCCGAAGTTCTCGCGGTCGGGGTAGCTCGGGTGCGCCCCGATCGCCACGCCGTGCTCCAGCGCCCACTTCACGGTCTGCACCATGGTGGCCGCGTCGCCCGCGTGCCAGCCGCATGCGATATTGGCCGAACTGATCAGCGCCAGCAGCGCCTCGTCGTTGTCACAGCCTTCGCCAAGGTCAGCGTTCAAATCGATCTGCATTGCCTTTCTCCTGTGCGGCGCATTGCGTCGCCCGATTGCTGTTGTGCGTGCGCGCTTATGCCGCGACGCGGGTATGTGCGCGCCGCCGCGCGGCGATGGGCATGCCATCGCCCTGCCACTGCAGCGCCTGGTCGATCTGGCGCAGGTAGCGCGCCAGTTCGGCCTGCGCCGCCCCTGCCTGCGCCAACGTCACCTGCACAAAACGCACCGGCGCCCCCAGCGGCACCTGCGCCAGCCGCCACAGGTCCGCGCCGATCACCACGCCGATCTTGGGATAGCCGCCGGTGGTCTGCGCGTCGGCCATCAGCGCGATCGGCTGGCCGCCCGGCGGCACCTGCATCACGCCCGGCACCACGCCATGCGACAGCAGGTCGGCACTGTGCCCTGCGCGCCGCGCCAGCGCGGGCCCGCTCAGGCGCAGCCCCATGCGGTTGCTGTTGGGCGTGACGGTCCAGTCCGCCTGCCACAGCGCAGCCTGCGATGGCGCGTCAAAGTCCTCGTATTCCGGGCCGGGCAGCATGCGGATCGCCGTGGCCTTGCCCTCGACGGCAGCGGGCAGCGCCCATGCCGGCGCCTGCACGCCGATCCAGTCGGTCTCGGCCGCCAGCCCCGGGCGCCCCGCGGGCAACCGGTCGCCCTCCTGCAGCGCGCGTCCGCCCAGTCCGCCGAAGCCGGACTTCAGGTCGGTGCTGCGCGATCCCATCACCGGGTCGACTGCAATGCCACCCGCCACGCACAGGTACACGCGCGTGCCGCCACGCGTCGACGGCAGCGTCAGCGTCTCGCCCTTGTGCACATCGAAGGCATGCCACGACCACACCGGCACGCCGTCCAGGCTGGCGCCGCATTCGGCACCGGCCAGCGCCACGCGCAGATCGGCATGAAAGCGCAGCGCGGCGCGGCCCAGCGTGAATTCAATCGCGGCGCAGCCCGGCGCATTGCCGAGCAGGCGGTTGCCCACCTCCACCGCGAGCGCGTCCATTGCCCCGCAGCGGCCGACCCCAAACCGGCGAAAGCCGGTACGGCCCAGGTCCTGCACCGAGGCGAGCGCGCCGGGGCGAATGATCTCAATCACGCGATGATGTCCTCGGCGACAAAGCGCACGGTGTCGCCGGGCGCGAACAGGGACGGCGGATCGCGGTCGGCCACGAAGAGTTCGGCTTCGGTGCGCCCGATCAGTTGCCAGCCGCCCGGCAGCACCGCCGGATACACGCCGGTCTGCTCGCCGCCAATGCCGACCGACCCGGCCGGCACGGCCACCCGGGGCTCACGCCGGCGCGGCGTGGCCAGTTCCGGTGCCAGCCCGCCCATATAGGCAAAGCCGGGCTGGAAGCCCAGGAAGTAGACGACGTACTCGCCCGCCACGTGGCGGCGCACCACTTCCTGCGGCGTGAGGCCAGTATGGGCCGCCACGTCGCCCAGGTCCGGGCCATGTTCGCCGCCGTAGCGCACCGGGATCTCCACCAGCCTGCCGGTGGCATTGCGCGTCTCGCCCGAGGCCCACGCGAGCTTCAGGTTGCGCTCCAGCGCATCCACATCGGCGCTGCCGTCGAAGATCACCGTCAGGTTGTTCATGCCTGGCACCACATCCACCACACCACGCCAGTCCGCGGCCCGGGCCGCCATCGCCCAGATCCGGCGCTGGACTTCCAGCGAGGCGGGAGGAGCCACGCTGTACAGCAGCGCCTGCTCGGCGAGTCGGTGGATGGTGCAGTTCATGGGAGTCCCGGTAGTGCACTTGCTACCAGTTTAGGCAGGCGAGGCGAAAATGTGACGTGTTTGTATTTCATCGATAATTTATCGATGAATTCATCATATCGAAAGGTTGAGTGGGGAAATAGTCAGGGATGACCCTTAGGGCTTGGGCTGTTTTGCTGGGGTGGCCGGCTGGTCTGCAGCTGGTTGGCTTGGTTTTGTAGGTCGGGTTTGATGTTGTCGTAGGTTGGACGGCCTGGTTCCGCCCTGCTGGGCGGGTCACTTTTGTCCGAGCGACAAAAGTAACCAAAAACGCGTCGCCTCAGGCGGCTGGCCACCAATTCCACGGTGTTGGTGGTTCGGGCGGCGGTGATTTCCGTTCGATGGGGTAGGTGGTTCAGGCCTGCTACGCTCCCGGGATGTGCCTGCTTCCACGGACTATTGGACGAACCCGACTTTAGGCTGTTGGCAGCCTTCTAACGAGGTTATCGGTAGGACGCCTACGGCTGCGCTGCGCGCACTCAGTATCGTAGGTCGGGGGCTCGGGCACGGAGTGCGTCGCTGCGCTCGCACGGCGTTGTCGCGGATGATGCCGGGCCAACAGCGGCAATCAGGACGTGGCCGCTGGTTCTGCCACGTTAGGACGTGCGCGCAGCGCAGCCGTAGGCGTCCGACCGACGCGGTATTTAGCAGGCTGCCAATAGCCTAAAGTCGGGTTCGTCCAATAGTCCGTGGACGCAAGGCACATCCCAGGAGCGTAGCAGGGTTGAACCACCAACCCCACTGAACGGAAATCACCGCCGCCCGACCCACCAACACCGTGGAATTGGTGGCCAGCCGCCTGAGGCGACGCGTTTTTTGGTTACTTTTTGTCGCTCCGGTGTGTGTCAAGGTAGTTGTCACGTCCGCCGCTATGCTGCTTTACGGTACTCCTTAGGCGCCAGCTCAGCCCGCTCGGGGTTCAGGTAGACCACTGGATCCAGCTTCCAATTCCGGATTCCCCGCGACCAGCGCTGCGGGTGCCGGGCACGGGCTGCCTGATACACCACCACGCGTCGCGCCAGCAAGGGCGGCGCCTCCCCGCGGTGCCGCTGGTTCGGCGTGACGTACTTCAGGCCACTGTGGCGGTGCTCCTCGTTGTACCAGCACACGAACCGATGCACCCAGTCGCGCGCTTGCTTCAGCGTATCGAACGGCCGATCAGGCCACAGCGGGCAGTACTTGGCCGTTCGGAACAACGCTTCGGCGTAGGCGTTGTCGTTGCTCGCGCGTGGGCGGCTGTATGAGGGCTCCACGCCCAGGTACTCCATCGCCGCTCGCATCGTCGCGCCCTTCATGACGCTGCCATTGTCCGAGTGCAGCACCAGCGGTCGGCCAACGGTCTGCTCGCGCAGGCAGCCCAGCGCCAGCAGTTGGCTGGCATGCTCGACCGATTCGCTCTCATGCACCTCGTTGACCACCAGCTTGCGGCTGTAGATGTCCTGCATCATGTACCAATAGAAGAAGCGGCCTTTCACCGTCGTGGGCATCCACGTGATGTCCCAGCACCACACCTGGTTCGGTCCGTCGGCACGGTGCGTGGTCAGCGGGCGCGAGGACTTGGCATTGTGGCTGCGCCCGCGCCGGCGTGCTTGGCCTTCGGCCTTGAGCACCCGGTAAAAGGTCGACTCCGAGGCCAGGTAACGGCCCTCGTCGGCCAGCTTCGGCACGATCTGGTGCGGCGTCAGACTCTCATAGCCGGGCTGGTTGGCCACTGCCAGCACGGCCTGCCGCTCCGCCTCGCTGAGCTTGTTAGCCGGCGCCGGCCGCAGCGCGCCCGGACGGCCATCCTCAGGCGTATGGCGCCAGCGCTGCAAGGTGCGCTCGTTCAGGCCTAGTTCCTCGCAGGCACTGGCTTGGCGCGCACCGCTCTTCACCGCTTCATCGATCAACGCAATGGCATCGCGGCGATCCGAGACGTTGATCAGTCCTCCTCGTCCCTTCCCCAGATCGCCTCGGCTTTTTTTCTCAGCACCAGCAGCGCCGCTGTCTCCGCCAGCGCCGCATTCTTGCGCTTGAGTTCGCGCTCCAGGTCGCGGATCCGCTTCTGGGCAGTCTCTTCCTCGCGGCGCTGCGCCAGGCCGGCCTTGACCGGCGTCTTCGCGTTGGCCTGCTCACAGGCGGCGCGCCACTGCCGGATCTGTTCCGGCTGAATGCCCTTCCTGCGGCAGTATTCGGACAGCTCAGCTTCACTCAGCGGCGCCGTCTCCAGCACCACCCGGAACTTGTCCGCACTGGACCACTTGTCACTCTGTTTGCCGTTGCCAGGCACAACCTTTCCTTGCTCGCGGGCTTCCTCGCGCCAGGTACGCAGGCTCACCGTTGTGACACCCGTTTCCTTGGCCAGCTCCACAACCGATCGATTCAAGGGCGGCATCATCTGCTCAACCACCCACTCCTTGTACTCCGCCGGATAGCGTTTCATTCTCCAACCGCTTCCGCCCTCCATTGTCCTTCATCGAAAGGCGGCGAGGCGACAACTATCCTGACATGGAGGGCTCGGACAAAAAGTGACCCGCCCAGCAGGGCGGAACCAGGCGGCAAAACCTACGACAACATCAAACCCGACCTACAAAACCAAGCCAACCAGCAAAAGCCCCACCCACCCCAACAAAACAGCCACCCCTGCCAAGAGCAACAACCGACCACACGGCAGCAAGCCCAAAAACCAATGAAAAACGGCCGGGAATCCCGGCCGTTTTTCATTCCATCAACAGACAACCCCAAAAATCAAGCAAACCCCGCCTGATGCGCCTGCTGATCCGCATGGTACGAACTCCGCACCATCGCGCCCACGGCAGCGTGGGTGAAGCCCATCTTGTAAGCCTCTTCCTCGAACATCTTGAAGGTGTCGGGATGCACGTAGCGCAGCACCGGCAGGTGGTGGTTCGACGGCGCCAGGTACTGGCCGATGGTCAGCATGTCGATATCGTGGGCCCGCATGTCGCGCATGACCTGGAGGATTTCCTCGTCGGTCTCGCCCAGGCCAACCATCAGGCCCGACTTGGTCGGCACGTTCGGGTTGCGGCGCTTGAATTCCTGCAGCAGCTTGAGCGAGTGCTCGTAGTCAGCGCCCGGGCGCGCCTGCTTGTACAGGCGCGGCACGGTTTCCATATTGTGGTTCATCACGTCCGGCGGGCACGCCTGCAGGATGTCCAGCGCCTTGTCCAGGCGGCCGCGGAAGTCGGGCACCAGCACTTCGATGCGAGTAACGGGCGACAGCTCGCGCGTCTGCGAGATGCAATCGACGTAGTGCTGGGCACCGCCGTCACGCAGGTCGTCGCGGTCGACGCTGGTGATCACCACGTAGTTCAGCTTGAGCTGGGCGATGGTGCGGGCCAGGTTGCCCGGCTCGTTCACGTCCAGCGGATCGGGGCGGCCGTGCCCCACGTCGCAGAACGGGCAGCGGCGGGTGCACTTGTCGCCCATGATCATGAAGGTGGCGGTGCCCTTGCCGAAGCACTCGCCGATATTGGGGCAGCTGGCTTCCTCGCACACCGTCACCAGGTTGTTGGCGCGCAGGATGTCCTTGATCTCATAGAAACGCGAATTGCCGGTGGCGGCCTTCACGCGGATCCAGTCCGGCTTCTTGAGCTTTTCGGCCGGCACGATCTTGATGGGGATGCGTGCGGTCTTGTCGGCCGACTTCTGCTTGCGGGTCGGGTCGTACTGCTCCGCGGGGGACTGCGGGGCTTCGCTGGAAGTGGCGATCAGGGCGTCGCTCATACATTTCTCCGCACGCGCTCGGCGTGCATTTCGCTTTTGACTAGGAGGCCAGGGCCGGGGCGGCAGCTTCTTCAGCCGCTAGCACGCGAGCTTCGTGCGCTGCCAGCACCTCGCACAATGCAGCCGCCAGGCGCTGTGCGATCTCGGGTTGTTTTTCCGCGGTCACGGGCAATGGGGCGCCATCGGCATCCGCCACCGGGCAGGTGGCCCCCGCGGTGGCCATGTCGACTGTTTCCAGCCCGGCATAGCCGCAGGGATTGATGCGCAGGAACGGCGACAGGTCCATCTGCACGTTGAGGCTGACGCCGTGGTAGCTGCAGCCGTTGCGAATCTTGAGGCCGAGCGCGGCAATCTTGGCGCCCTGGTGCGGCCCGTCGGACAGGTAGATGCCGGGGGCGCCGGGCTTGCGTTCGGCTGCGAGATTATACGCCGCGAGCGTGTCCAGCACCGCCTGCTCGATGCCGTGCACCAGCTCGCGCACCATCAGGCGGCGGCGGCGCAGATCCAGCAGCAGGTAGGCCACCACCTGGCCGGGACCGTGATAAGTGATCTGGCCACCACGATCGATCTGCACCACCGGAATCTGTTCGTCCGGGGCCAGCAGATGTGCGGGGTCGCCCGCCTGGCCCAGGGTGTAGACCGGCGGATGCTCGACCAGCCAGATCTGATCAGGCGTCTCGGGCGTGCGTGCGGCGGTGAAGGCGCGCATCGCGTCGAAACACGGCTGATAGTCCTCGCGGCCGCGTTCGATGACTTGAATCGGATGCATGGCGAGAGTGTAACGAAAAGGGCCGGCTTGCGCCGGCCCTGCCTTGGTCACTTCTGTTGCCCGCTCAGGGCACTGGCCGGCGGGAATCGTCCGATGCGTCACGCGACCAGACCAGGCGCAGATGCCCCCGGTCGCGGTGTGATGCGGACGCTGCCCCGCCGGGCTTTGCCTCAGGATGCGGTGACCTGGTCCTGGTTAGGCGTCCAGTCCGTGCCTCGAACTAGGCGGCGCAGGCTGCGGTACACCAGGTGCGGCACGTCGGCCAACGCCAGCGCCGGGCGGCGTGCTTCGGCGATCAGGGCCAGGCGCACCGGGTGCTCCGCACGCGGGTCTACACTCAGCACCACCTCGTCACCCGTGCGCAGCAGCAGGCTGCCGCCACAACGCAGCCAGTAGTCCTCCGAATCGTTCTCGCGGGTCAGCCATACGTCGGTGCCGCGGGCCTCTTCGACATGCAGGCGCTGGGCAGCATGCACCGACAGCGTGGTGACTTCGCCGGGATTCAGGGTGAACACAGTCGTTGTGAGCACGGTTTTCATGGTGGTTCTCCGTTCAGCCGGCCTCGGCGAGGATGCGCCAGGCGCAGTACGAATTTGCGGCGGAACACCGGAACTGGCCCGGCAAGGGGACCAGGCCAGTCAAATCCTATGAATATCGCCGTGAAGTAAATAACTACTGCGGAGGCCGGTGATGGAATATTAGTGATTGTCCAACCACTATCAAAACGATATATTTTCTTTGTTCTTGTTAGACAAATTCACATACACACGACCGCCTGGAGACCACCATGGCCTGGAAGAGCGCCTGGGAAAAGGACCTGCCGCGCGGCTGGCACCGCGAGTTGCCGCGCCTGCCGGCGCTGACCGCGCTGCGCGCGTTCGAGGCCGCGGCGCGGCATGAGAGTTTTTCGCGCGCGGCCACGGAGCTGTTCGTCACGCACGGCGCGGTCAGCCACCAGATCCGCGCGCTGGAAGAAGAGCTGGGCATGCCGCTGTTCGAACGCCACGGCAAGCGCGTGGCACTGACGCCGGCCGGGCGCCTCTATGCCGAGCGCGTGCGCGACGCCCTGCTGCAGATTGCCGATGCCACGCGCGCGCTCCAGGCCGGCAACCGCGACAAGCGCCTGACCATCAGCACCATGCCGTCGTTTGCCGCGCGCTGGCTGACGCCGCGCATCGGCAGCTTTATCGAGCGCCACCCGGAACTGGATGTGGAGTTGCTGTCGTCGAACACCCTGGTCAACTTTGCCCACGAGGAGATCGATCTCGCACTGCGCATGGGCAGCGGCGACTATCCCGGCCTGTATGTGGAACGGCTGCTGGACGACGTCTTCTTCCCGGTCTGCAGCCCCGCCTTCAATGGCGGGCGCCTGCCCGAACAGCCGCAGGACATGGCCGGGCTGCCGCTGCTGCGCGGCGAGGGCGATCCGTGGAAGCCGTGGTTCGAGGCCGCCGGGCTGGACTGGCCCGAGCCGCGCAAGGGGCTGCTGCTGGAAGATTCCTCGCTGCTGCTGCAGGCTGCGTCCGAAGGACAGGGCATTGCGCTGATCCGCTCCTCGCTGGCTTACAACGACCTGCTGGCCGGGCGCGTGGTGCGGCTGTTCGATGTCAGCATCGCGTGCCCGTGGCTGCTGTATTTCGTGTGCGCGCCGGGCTCGCTGAACCTGCCCAAGGTGCAGGCCTTCCGCGGCTGGCTGCTGCCCGAGATCGAGCGCTTCCGCGAGGTGCTGGCGCAGTGGGCGTGACCTAGGGTCTGTTCACATATGAAACGCACGCGCGCGTTTCATATGTGAACAGACCCTAGTCTTCCGATGCTTCGTCGGGATCCGCCGGATCAGCCGCCGGCCTGGCGCGCGCCCGGCCGGCACGCGGATGGGCCTTGTCGTAGACCTTTGCCAGGTGCTGGAAATCGAGCGCGGTATAGACCTGCGTGGTCGAGATGCTGGCGTGGCCCAGCATTTCCTGCACCGCGCGCAGGTCGCCGGAGGACTGCAGCACGTGGGTGGCAAACGAATGCCGCAGCATATGCGGATGCACATCGGCCGGCACCCCGGCACGCAGCGCCTGCTGCTTGAGCCGCAGCTGCACGGCGCGCATCGACAGGCGCCGCCCGCGCGGGCCGAGGAACAGCGCGCTGGCATCGTCGGGCGCGGCGCCGGGGCGCAGCAGCGTGTCGCGCACCGCCAGCCACGCACGCAGCGCCTCGATGGCCTTGCTGCCGACCGGCACCGAGCGCTGGCGCGAACCCTTGCCGGTCACGGTGACTTCCGCCCCGGCCAGGTCGAGCCAGCCGCTGGAGCGGTAGCCATCGGCATCCGTGTAGCGCAGGTCCAGCTGCACCAGCTCGGACAGCCGCAGCCCGCTTGAATAGAACAGTTCGTAGACCGCATGGTCGCGCAAGGCCTGGGCATCGGTGCCGGCAGGATGCGCCACCAGCGCCACCGCGTGCTCGACCGACAGCGCCTTGGGCAAGGCGTGGCCTGAACGCGGTGCGCGCACGCCGTCGACCGGATTCGCCGTGACGCCATGGCCGTGGCGCGCCGCCCACTGGAAGAAACCGCGCCACGCCGACAAGGTGCGCGCGATGCTGGTGCCGACCAGGCCGGCGCCATGCAGCCGCGCGGCAAAGTTGCGGATATGGTGGGTCTGCAGTGCCAGCAGGGCCACGCCAGGCGCATAGCGCGCCGCATGCCCTTGCAGCACGCGCAAGTCGCGGCTGTAGCTGGTCAGCGTGTGCCCGGCCAGCTTGCGGCTGCCGCGCAGCCAGTCGAGGTAGCGCGTGACCAGCGGATCGGGGGCCGGCGGCGGGTCGTCGCCGGCAGGCGCAAGATCCACCACGGCATGGCGGGGCGGCCGGCGCGTGCTCATGGGCTCAGGCGGAGGCCGTCGCGCCTCAGTCGCGCAGCCGGTGCAGCGCGGCGCCCGCGACTTCACCGATCTGCGACAGGTAGGCGGTGCCCATGCCTTCGTGGAAACGGCGCGGATCGGGCGAGCCCAGCACCAGCAGGCCGAAGGCGGCACCGCGCACGTCGGCACCGGCCTCGGCATCGCCGGCACGCAAGGGCACGCGCAGCGTCACCAGCGCCAGCGAGGTGATGTCGTCGCGCTCCAGCAGCGCCGCGGCCTCGAAGCCGCTGTTGCTGCCGCAGAACGGCGCACGCAGGCCTTCGGCAAAGATGCGCAGGTCTTCGCTGGCGCCCTGCGCCACTTCCATGTGCGCGTACTGTTCGGCGACATCCCACAGCCTGAGCGCCACCGCCGGCACGTCGAACACCTGCTGCAGGCCGTCCTGCACGGCATAGGGCAGCGCATGCGAATCGGCTTCGGCCAGCAGGCGCAGCTGCCAGGCGTGCATGCGCTGCTGGGTGCGGTCGTTGTCATGGCCGTGGCGGACCAGGTCCGCCAGGCGCAGCTCCAGGCCCTTGTTCTTCTCGCGCAGGATTTCCATCTGGCGCTCCTGCAGCGACACGGCACGATGGCTGTGCGGGCTGGTCAGCTGCACCGCGGCCAGCAGTTCGGCCTGCTCTTCGAAGAATTCGGGATGGCTCTGCAGGTAGGCGGCAACGTCTTGGGCGTTCATGGGGCGTGGACCGGTAGAGGTAAAGTGGGTGGCAGTTTAGCAAAGGGGGCCGACGGCACTGCCGTGGCCCCCTTTTTACGCGTGCCGCGCTACGTCTGGATCAGCCGCTTCTGCCGCGAAATGCTCATCAGGATGCCGATGCCGGCACCCAGCGTCACCAGCGCGGTGCCGCCATAGCTCATCAGCGGCAGCGGCACGCCCACCACCGGCAGGATGCCGCTGACCATGCCCATGTTGACGAAGGCATAGGTAAAGAAGATCAGCGTGATCGACCCCGCCAGCAGCCGCGAGAACAGCGTCGGCGCATTGGCCGCGATAAACAGGCCGCGGAAGATCAGCAGCAGGTACAGCACCAGCAGCAAGGCGTTGCCGAACAGGCCGAACTCTTCCGAGTACACGGCGAAGATAAAGTCGGTGTGCTTTTCCGGGATAAACTCCAGGTGCGTCTGCGTGCCCTTGAGCCAGCCCTTGCCCTGCACCCCGCCGGAGCCGATCGCGATGATCGACTGGATCGTGTGGAAGCCCTTGCCCAGCGGATCGGTGGTCGGGTCCAGCAGCGTGCACACGCGGTGCTGCTGGTAATCGTGCAGCACGGGCCAGGTCACGCCCGGCGCGCAGATATCGTTCTGGAACGTGATCAGCAGCGTGACCGCCACCACCAGCAGCCCCAGCAGCGGCAGGATCAGCCTCCACGTCAGGCCCGCGAAGTAGATCACGTAGACCCCCGCGGCCATCACCAGCAGCGCGGTGCCCAGGTCGGGCTGCTTGGCGATCAGGCCGACCGGGAGCAGCAGCAGCAGCAGCGCCACGACAAAGTCGAACCACTTGATCACGCCCTCTCGCTTCTGGAAGTACCAGGCCAGCATCAGCGGCATCGAGATCTTCATGATCTCGGACGGCTGGATCACCATGCCGACATAGAGCCAGCGGCGCGCGCCCTTGCGGATCAGGCCGAACATGGCCACCGCGATCAGCAGCGCCACCCCGACCGTGTACATGGGCACCGCCACCCGCATCAGCGTCTGCGTGGGCAGGTAGGCGATCACCAGCATCACCACGTAGGACAGCAGGATGTTGCGCAGCTGGTCCTCGACCCGGCCCGGCATGTCGATGGCGGCCGAGTACAGCGCCACGATGCCGGTGGCGAACAACAGGAAGACGATCAGCGAGAGTGGCTTGTCAAAACCGCTCAGCGCGGTCTTGATGAATGACAGGACGCGGCGTCGATCCATGCGCGTCTCCTTCAGCGAGTGGCGTCGGCGCCGCTGGCTGCCTTGGCAGCCACGGGCTTGACGCGTGGTTTGGGCGCGGGCGCCTTGGCCGGCGCGACCGGCTTGGCGGGCGAAGACGGCGTCTGCGGCTTGCTGTGGCCCAGCGCCTGCAGCATGCGTTCATCCAGCGTCTGCACGGCCGAGGCCGGCGCGATCGCGGCCGGGTCCAGCGCTGCCGCGATGGCGTCAGACGCCGCGGCATGCGCGCCAGACGCCGCGGCGACTGCGCTGGCGGCAGCACCGCTGGCCGGCGCGCTGCCGCCCGACATCACCGTGGCGCTGGCGATGCTGGCGGTCTGGCCGGTGGTGAACACGCTCGGCGTATCCACCGGTGGCTTGCCCGCCATGCGCTCGGCTTGCGGCGGCGCGATGGCTTCCAGTTCCTCTGGCCATTTGCCGGTCAGGTAGTAATCCATCA
This sequence comes from Cupriavidus sp. LA-1, assembly GCF_055385985.1. Lineage (NCBI taxonomy): Bacteria > Pseudomonadati > Pseudomonadota > Betaproteobacteria > Burkholderiales > Burkholderiaceae > Cupriavidus > Cupriavidus sp. LA-1. Next base: position 3,742,037 of record NZ_AP031387.1, read on the forward strand.
CCTTGCGCGCGATCGGCGCGGCCACCGCCGCGCCGAAGCCGGCGTTCTCGACGATCAGCGCGATCGCGATCTTTGGGTTGTCCGCGGGCGCGAAGGCCGTGTACAGCGAGTGGTCGCGCTTGCGCTCGTCCAGCGCGTGGTGGTTGTACTTCTCGCCCTTGCCCAGGCTGTAGGTCTGCGCCGTGCCGGTCTTGCCCGCCGATTCATAGGCAGCCCCGGCAAATGCGCGCGCGGCCGTGCCGGAGTGCGTTACCGCCACCATGGCGCGCTTGATCACGTCGATATCGGCCTGCTTGAGCGGGATGCGATAGCTTTCCTTGGGCACCGTCAGCGTGCGCTTGCGCGTGACCGCGTCTTCCACGGCCTTGACCAGGTGGGGCTTCATCACGCTGCCGTTGTTGACGATGACCGAGGTGGCCTGCGCCAGCTGCAGGATGGTGAAGCTGTTGTAGCCCTGGCCGATGCCCAGCGAAATGGTCTCGCCGTCGTACCACTTCTGCTGCTCGGGCTTGCGGTATGCGCGGCGCTTCCATTCGGTGGACGGCAGGATGCCGCGGCTTTCGCCCTCGATGTCGATGCCGGTGATCTGGCCGAAGCCCAGCGGCTTCATGAAGTCATGGATGCCGTTGACGCCCATGTCGCGCGCCAGCGCGTAGTAGTAGGTGTCGCACGACTGCACGATCGAGCTGTGCATGTCGACCCAGCCGTGCCCGCCCGGCTTGTCGTCGCGGAAGGTATGGTTGCCCAGCGTGAAGAAGCCGGGGTCGTGCATGCCCCAGTTGGCGGTGCGCTTGCCGGTGGTCAGCGCCGCCAGCGCCATGAACGGCTTGTAGGTCGAGCCCGGCGGATAGGTGCCCCGCAGGGGCCGGTTCAGCAGCGGCTTGTCGGGCGAGTTGTTGAGCTCGTTCCAGGTATTGGTGTCAATGCCTTCCACGAACAGGTTGGGGTCGTAGGTCGGCTTGGAGACAAAGGCCAGGATGTCGCCGGTGGACGGCTCGATCGCCACCAGCGCGCCGCGGCGGTCGCCGTAGAGCGCCTCGGCCAGCTGCTGCAGGCGGATGTCGAGCGACAGGATCAGGTTGTTGCCGGGCGTGGCGGGCGAGGTGGACAGCGTGCGGATCGGGCGCCCGCCCGCGCTGACTTCCACTTCCTCGAAGCCGGTCAGGCCGTGCAGCTCGCTCTCGTAGCTCTGCTCCAGGCCGATCTTGCCGATGTAGTTGGTGCCCTTGTAGTTGTCGGCATCCTTGCGCGGGTCGTACTTGACGCCCTCGGCGTCGTTGGCCTCGTCCATGGCCTCGATGCGTTCCTGGTCGCGCTGCGAGATGCGGCCCAGGTAGCCGATCACGTGCGAGGCCGACTCGCCCAGCGGGTACTGGCGGAACAGCCGCGCGCGCACGTCCACGCCCGGGAAGCGGAAGCGCTGCGCGGAAAAGCGCGCCACTTCCTCGTCGGTCAGCTGGCTGCGGATCGGCAGGCTTTCAAAGCTGCGCGACTCTTCCATCAGCCGCTTGAAGCGGCGCCGGTCGCGCGGCTGGATGTCGACCAGCCCGGCCAGGCCCTCGATGGTGTTGTCCAGCGTATCGGTCAGCTTGGACGGCGTGACCTCCAGCGTGTACGCCGAATAGTTGCGCGCCAGCACGATCCCGTTGCGGTCCATGATGATGCCGCGGTTGGGCTCGATCGGCGCCACCGAGATGCGGTTGTCCTCGGCCTTGGCCGAGTACTGGTCGTGCTTGTACCACTGCAGCCACAGGAAGCGCGAGAACAGCAGGCCAAAGCAGATCACCGTGAACAAGGCGGCAGCCGCCACGCGGATGCGGAAGCGGCCGATTTCCAGTTCGACGTTGCGGATTTCGGTCATGGTACTGCTTGGGCCCGGAGATTAGCGTTTAGGTGCGGCGTCAGATCGGACGGGTCTCGTCGACATCGTTCGAGCGGCGCTGCGGCGCCAGCAGCAGGCTGGTGGCCAGCGGCCACAAGAGCGCCTCGATCGCAGGCGCCAGCAGCAGCGGCCAGCCCGGCAGCGGCGCGCCCATGGCCAGCCGGATCAGCACCGGCACCGCGTGCGCAATGAACAGCAGCGGCAGCACGTGCAGCGCCTGGGTGTAGACGGTGAACCACAGCACGCGGCGGTGGATGGTGATGGCAAAGTAGGCCAGCAGCGTGTAGGCCAACGCGTGCTCGCCCAGCAGCCGGGCATCGTGCACGTCCATCAGCAGGCCCAGCAGGAACGCCACGCCCATGCCCACCTTGCGCGGCTGGTGGATGTTCCAGAACACCAGCACCAGCGCCACCATGTCGGGAATCCACAGCGTGGTGCCCCAGGGCATCAGGTTGAACAGGAACGCCAGCACGAAGCTGAAGGCGATAAAGGCGGGATTGACCGGCCGCAGCAGGTATTGGGGATTGGTCACGGTTCCTCCTTGGCGGGCGCGGCCTTGGCTGCCGCCGCGCTGTCGGCGGCAGCGCGCGCCGCGGCGGACCTGGCGCCCCTGGCCGGCGCTTCCGGCTTGGCCTCGACCGTTTCGCGCGCGGGGATGGCCGCGTCGTAGCGCACCACCAGCAACTGGCGGTGCGAGCGCACGCCGGCCACCGGCTCGCAATAGACGCGCGAGAACGCGGTATCGGCCTTGCGCTCGATCTGGACGATCTTCGCCACCGGCAGGCCCGGCGGGTAGGTGCCGTCCAGGCCCGAGGTCACCAGCAGGTCGCCCTGCTGCAGGTCGGCGGCGGCGGCCATGAAGCGCAGGTCCAGCTGGCCCGCGCGCGCGCCGCCGAAGGCCACGCTGCGCAGGCCGTTGCGCACCACCTGCACCGGAATCGCCTGGTCCTTGTCGGTCAGGAGCGTCACCTCGGACTGGAACGGCGACACGCGCGTGACCTGCCCCACCACACCGCGCTCGTCGATCACCGGGTAGCCGGCGCGCAGGCCGTGCTGGCTGCCCTTGTCGATCACGATGCGCTGGCTGTAGGGATCGCGCGCGTCATAGAGGATCTCGGCGGCCGTGACCGGCGTGGCCGACTGCTGCGCCAGCCCGAGCAGCTTGCGCAGCTGGTTGTTCTCGGACTCGAGCTGCGCCTGGCGCACCGAGGCCTGGGCCTGCTGCACGGCGTTCTGGCGCAGTTCGCGGTTTTCGGTGGCGAGCGTCGCCGACGACTGCGCATAGTCGAACATGGTGCGCATCGCGTCGCGCGGCGTCAGCACCAGGCGCTCGACCGGCATCAGCACGGTGGCGGCAACCTGCCGGCCCACGCTGAGCGCGTTGAAGCGGGCGTCGACCACCAGCAGCGCCAGCGCGATACCCACGTACAGGACCAGCCTGGCGACAGCCGAGGTGCCTTGCTTGAAGAGCGGCGGAGGGGAGTAATCCATTTACCCGAACAAAAGCCGGAGCCCACGCGGAAACGGCCCGCCGCCCGCCGTGCCGCGCCCACATCCTGTGCAGGGATGGGCGCGGCACGGCCGGGCGGCGGGGGCTGCCGGGGCCTGGCCCCGGCGGATGAGGCGCCGCGACGCCGCCCTGATCGATCGATCCGGCAGGCCGCGCATCGCCACGTGAGCGTCCTTCTTACTCGTAGGAGAAGATGCTGCCGAGCTTGTCCATGCGTTCCAGCGCCATGCCGGAGCCGCGCACCACGCAGGTCAGCGGGTCTTCGGCCACCAGCACCGGCAGGCCGGTTTCCTCGGCCAGCAGGCGGTCCAGGTCGCGCAGCAGCGCGCCGCCGCCGGTCAGCATCATGCCGCGCTCGGCGATGTCCGCGCCCAGTTCGGGCGGGGTCTGTTCCAGCGCGATCTTCACCGCCGACACGATCTGGTTCAGCGGATCGGTCAGGGCTTCCAGGATTTCATTGGACGACACCGTGAAGGCGCGCGGGATGCCTTCGGACAGGTTGCGGCCCTTGACTTCCATCTCGCGGACTTCGGAGCCCGGGAAGGCCGAGCCGATTTCCTTCTTGATGGCTTCGGCGGTCTGTTCGCCGATCAGCATGCCGTAGTTGCGGCGGATGTAGTTGACGATGGCCTCATCGAACTTGTCGCCGCCCACGCGCACCGAACCCTTGTAGACCATGCCGCCCAGCGAAATGATGCCCACCTCGGTGGTGCCGCCGCCGATATCCACCACCATCGAGCCCGACGGCTCCGACACCGGCAGGCCGGCGCCGATCGCGGCCGACATCGGCTCCTCGATCAGGTACACCTGGCTGGCGCCGGCGCCCAGCGCCGATTCACGGATGGCGCGGCGCTCGACCTGGGTCGAGCCGCACGGCACGCAGATGATGATGCGCGGGCTCGGGCGCAGCAGCTTGCTGTCGTGCACCATCTTGATGAACTGCTTGAGCATCTGCTCAGTCACGGTGAAGTCGGCGATCACGCCGTCCTTCATCGGGCGGATCGCCTCGATATTGCCCGGCACCTTGCCCAGCATCTGCTTGGCTTCCTTGCCCACCGCCGTGATGGTCTTCTTGGCATTGGGGCCGCCTTCCTGGCGGATCGCAACCACCGAGGGCTCGTCCAGCACGATGCCCTTGTCGCGCATGTAGATCAGGGTGTTGGCGGTGCCGAGGTCGATCGCCAGGTCGTTGGAGAAATAGCTGCGGAGAAATCCGAACATCAGGAATCCTGTCTGTGATGGTGTTCGCGGGTAGGCGAAGCGACCGGCACCGCGGGCGGTCCGGCCACGAAATACGTTGTGTTGAATACGGAATGGTTCTCGGCATCCCGGTCCGCCCGCCATCCGGCACGGGGGCTGCCCGGGCCGGGGATGGAGTGGGAACGGCACCGCCGGCGCACCGTGCGCGCCGGCCCTACGGGAACCTTTGATTAGACCCCGCGAAAAAGTTCGCGGAAATGTGCAGGCACCGGCGCCTCATGTCGAATGTGATCCAACATGTGCTGGCCGGCGGCAAGGCCTAATCAGAGGACCCAGGTTTGCCCTTCGGGCGCCTTCGGATGCCTGGCGCGGATGCGCCGGCCAGGGACCACGTTGCGGCCCGGCGCGGGAGCCGTTCCGCGGCCATGTGGCGTAGGCGTTGCCAAAGGTCGGTAACACGCAATGATACCTTATAATTCCTGCTGCTTCGGGCGTTTACGGCCTGAAAATACCTGTAATTCCGACGACTCCGGGGCGCCACTCCGGCGCCCCCGGTCAGGCCACGGGCAGTGCGACGCAGCCGCCCCATGAGCCAGCCGCCGGCGCAGCCCGCGCCCTCCGCATCCGAGCATCGAACCACCACGCCATGGCCCTCGACCTATCCGACGTCAAGCGCATCGCCCACCTGGCCCGCATCGAAACCAGCGATGACGAGGCCGCCCAGACGCTTGCGCAGCTGAACAACTTTTTCTCGCTGGTCGAGCAGATGCAGGCGGTCGACACCACCGGCATCGAGCCGCTGGCCCACCCGCTGTCGGCCGTGCGCGACATGATCCAGCGCCTGCGCGAGGACGTGGTCACCGAAACCGACCGCCGCGCCGACTACCAGCGCCCCGCGCCGGCCACCGAAGACGGCCTGTACCTGGTGCCCAAGGTCATCGAATGACCATCGCCCGGCACGGACGCCACGCACCCGACACCCGCACTGCCGTCCGCCGCCGGCCGCCCGCCAGTACAACACCCCTGATGCCAACCGACTGTCATGCCCTTTTCCGCTGATTCCGTGACCTCCCTGCGCCAGCTTGCCGACGCCCTGGCCGCGCGCTCCGTCTCCGCCGAGGAACTCGCGCGCGAGTACCTGGCCCGCATCGAGCAGGCCGCCGCGCTCAACGCCTTTATCCACGTCGATGCCGAGCGGACCCTGGCCCAGGCGCGCGCCGCCGACGAACGCCGCGCGCGTGGCGAGGCCGCGCCGCTGACTGGCGTGCCGATCGCGCACAAGGACGTGTTCGTCACGCGCGGCTGGCGCGCCACCGCCGGCTCGAAGATGCTGGGCAACTATGAAAGCCCGTTCGACGCCACCGTGGTCGAGCGCATGGCCGCGGCCGGCATGGTCACGCTGGGCAAGACCAATATGGACGAGTTCGCGATGGGCTCGTCCAACGAGAACTCGCATTTCGGCCCGGTGCGCAATCCCTGGGACACCAGCCGCGTGCCCGGCGGTTCGTCGGGCGGCTCGGCCGCGGCCGTGGCCGCTGGCCTGGCACCGGCCGCTACCGGTACAGACACCGGCGGCTCGATCCGCCAGCCGTCGTCGTTCTCGGGCATCACCGGCATCAAGCCGACCTACGGCCGCGTGTCGCGCTACGGCATGATCGCCTTCGCCTCGTCGCTGGACCAGGGCGGCCCGATGGCCCATAGCGCCGAAGACTGCGCGCTGCTGCTCAACACCATGGCCGGTTTCGACCCCAGGGACTCCACCAGCATCCCGCCCGCGCAGGGCGGCGTGGACGAGGACTACACCCGCCTGCTGGGCCAGCCCCGCGCCGGCGCCAGCGCCGAGCGCCCGCTTGCCGGGCTGCGCATCGGCCTGCCGAAGGAATACTTCGGCAAGGGCCTCGCGGCCGATGTCGAGCAGGCCGTGCGCGCCGCGCTGGCCGAGTATGAAAAGCTGGGCGCCACGCTGGTCGAGGTGACGCTGCCCAAGACCGAGCTGTCGATCCCGGTGTACTACGTGATCGCGCCGGCCGAGGCCTCGTCCAACCTGTCGCGCTTTGACGGCGTGCGCTACGGCCACCGCGCGGCCGAATACCGCGACCTGCTCGACATGTACAAGAAGAGCCGCGCCGAAGGCTTCGGCGCCGAGGTCAAGCGCCGCATCATGGTCGGCACCTACGTGCTGTCGCACGGCTACTACGACGCCTACTACCTGCAGGCGCAGAAGATCCGCCGCATCATCGCCGACGACTTCCAGCGCGCCTTCGCCCAGTGCGACGTGATCATGGGGCCGGTGGCGCCGACGGTGGCATGGAAGCTGGGCGAGAAGACCTCGGACCCGCTGCAGATGTACCTGGCCGACATCTTCACCCTGTCCACCAGCCTGGCCGGCCTGCCCGGCATGAGCGTGCCGTGCGGCTTTGGCGAAGCCGGCATGCCGGTGGGCCTGCAGCTGATCGGCAACTACTTCGACGAAGCGCGCCTGCTGCAGACCGCGCACGCGTTCCAGCAGGCGACCGACTGGCACCTGCGCCGTCCCGCCAAGGACTGACCATGACCGCACGCCCCTCGCTGACTCTGCGCCTGATGGCCGCGGCCGCGCTTGCCGCGGCGATGGCCGGCTGCATCCCGCTGCCGGGCGTGCCGGGGCGGCCCGCGCCCCCCGCGCCGATCGCCAGCCGCAATATCGACCTGGCCGGCGACTGCCGCCGCACCGAGGAAGACGGCTTCCGCGAGGACGCCCAGCTGCGCGTGTCGAACAACAGCGTGCAGCAGCTGTCGTGGAAGCTGTGGGTGGGCAAGCGCGGCTCGTGCAGCTTCAACCTGGCGGACTTCCGGCAGGTCCAGAAGACACCGCATATCGAGCTGCGAGCCAATGACGGCAGCGCCTGCAAGCTGATGGTCTGGCAGGACCCGCGCCGCGTCACGCTGGCGCACGCCAACTGCCAGCAGCGCTGCACCCCCGGCATCTATGAAGAAGCCTGGCCCGTGATGTTCGAGCCGGGCACCGGCGCCTGCGCGCGCACCCGCTGAAGCCATCGAAGCCGGCCATGACCCAGACACCCGCCGCCCCGCAACACCCTCCGCGCGCCGCCCGTGCGGCCGTGGCGATGCTGCGCGCCGCGCTGGCACTGGGTCTGGGCGCGTGGCTGGCCGGCGCGGCCGCGCATACGCCGGACCTGTCCGCCCCCGCGCTGGAGTCGCCGGTGCCGCAGACGCCGGCCGGCGTGCTGGCGCCGAATGCGGTGAGCCGGGCGGCGCCGGCATTCGCGGGCACGGCAGCCGTGCCCGCGCAGCGCGTCGAGCTGCGCGGCGATGCGGCCACGCCCGCGCTGACCGCCTACTGGTTCCTGCCGCGCGAAGGCTCCACCCCGCGCGCGCTGCCCGTGGTGGTGGCCTTGCACGGCTGCGGCGGGCTGCTGTCCACGCGCCCCGCGCGCGAAGGCAGGCCCGGTACCTCAGGCGCCGCGGCAACCGACAAGGCAGACGTTTCCGCGCTGCTGCAGCAACGCTACCGCGAATACGCGCACTGGCTGACTGAACGCGGCTATGCCGTGCTGATGCCGGACAGCTTCAGCGCGCGCGGCAGGCCCCAGGGCATCTGCACCGATCCCATCGACACGCGCGCCATCGACGACCGCGCGCGCCGCGCCGATACGCTGGCCGCGCTGCGCTGGGTGGCGCAGCAGCCCGCGGTCGACACCGCGCGCATCGTGCTGCTGGGCTGGTCCAACGGCGCGCAGGCGGTGCTCGCCACCGTCGACGCCAGCCGCCCGTGGCCGGCCGGCACGCCCCGGGTGGAGCGCGCGGTGGCGTTCTACCCGGGCTGCAAGCGCGCCGTGCAGCAGCACAACTTCCGCCTGCGCGCGCCGCTGCTGCTGCTGATCGGCGGCGCCGACGACTGGACGCCCGCGACCCGCTGCGCCATGCTGCAGAGCGCGGTGCAGGCGCGCCAGCCGGACGCGCGCTTCCGGCTTGAGATCTACCCGGGCGCCTATCACGGCTTTGACGGCACCAGCGAGCTGCATATCCGCCGCGACGTGCCCGCCGGCATGCGCAGGGCCCAGGGCGTCACCGTCGGCGGCGACGCCGTGGCCCGCGTGGCCGCGCTGGCCCAGCTCGATTCCTGGCTTGCCAGCCCCGACCCGTGACGGCAAGAGGCCAGGCCAGACAGAACCCCGGAGCGGCGCTGCCGCTCCCTCGCAACAGACAACACCGAAAGAACCGAACAGGAATACCGCCATGCAATGGGAAGTGGTGATCGGCCTCGAAACGCACGCGCAGCTCTCGACGGCCTCCAAGATTTTTTCCGGCACCTCGACCGCCTTCGGGGCCGAGGCCAACACGCAGGCCTCGCCGGTGGACCTGGCGCTGCCGGGCGTGCTGCCGGTGCTCAACAAGGGCGCGGTCGAGCGCGCCATCCAGTTCGGCCTGGCGATCGGCGCCACCATCGCGCCGCGCAGCATCTTTGCGCGCAAGAACTACTTCTACCCCGACCTGCCCAAGGGCTACCAGATCAGCCAGTATGAGATCCCGGTGGTACAGGGCGGCACCATCACCATCCAGGTCGAAGGCAAGCAGGGCGAGTCCTACGAAAAGACCGTCAACCTGACGCGTGCCCACCTGGAAGAAGACGCGGGCAAGTCGCTGCACGAGGACTTTGCCGGCATGACCGGCATCGACCTGAACCGCGCCGGCACCCCGCTGCTGGAAATCGTCACCGAGCCCGACATGCGCAGCGCCGCCGAAGCCGTGGCCTATGCCAAGGCGCTGCACTCGCTGGTGGTGTGGCTGGGCATCTGCGACGGCAACATGCAGGAAGGCAGCTTCCGCTGCGACGCCAACGTGTCGGTGCGCCCGCTCGGCCAGAAGGAATTCGGCACCCGCCGCGAGATCAAGAACCTGAACTCGTTCCGCTTCCTGCAGCAGGCCATCGACTACGAAGTGCAGTGGCAGATCGCCGAGATCGAGGACGGCCGCAAGATCCAGCAGGCCACCGTGCTGTTCGATCCGGATACGGGCGAAACGCGCGCCATGCGCACCAAGGAAGACGCACACGACTACCGCTACTTCCCCGATCCGGACCTGATGCCGCTGGAAATCGAGCCCGGCTGGGTCGAGCGCGTGCGCGGCGAACTGCCGGAGCTGCCGGCCGCGATGCAGGCACGCTTTGTCTCGCAATACGGACTGTCGGCGTATGACGCCACCACGCTGACCGCCACCAAGGCCTTCGCCGCGTACTACGAAGCCGTGGTGGCCGGCGCCGGCGCCGCCAACGCCAAGCCCGCGGCCAACTGGCTGATGGGCGACGTGGCCTCGCAGCTGAACCGCGAAGGCATCGCCATCGACGCCGCACCGGTCACGCCGGCGCAACTGGCAAAGCTGCTCACGCGCATCGCCGACGGCACGGTGTCGAACAACACCGCCAAGAAGGACGTGTTCCCGGCGATGTGGGCGGGCGAGCACGGCGGCGACGCCGACGCCATCATCGACGCCAGGGGCCTGAAGCAGATGTCCGACAGCGGCGAGCTGGAGAAGATCATCGACGACGTGCTGGCCGCGAACGCCAAGTCTGTCGAGGAATTCCGCTCGGGCAAGGAGAAGGCATTCAACGCGCTGGTCGGTCAGGCGATGAAGGCGACCAAGGGCAAGGCCAACCCGGCGCAGGTGAATGAGCTGCTGAAGAAGAAGCTGGGCTGAGCCCAAACTCTGCAGACCGCTGATTTGCTCCCCTCTCCCGCTTGCGGGAGCGGGAGCGCCCAGTCAGCAACGACCTGGCGCCCTGCTGACACGCAGCGCACCTCACCTCCCCGCCTTACTCCGCAACGACTCCTCCAGCAACGACCGCAGCTTCGCCAGCGCGCCCGGATCCCCATGCGCGGCCGAGCGCGCATACCAGATCTTGGCCTGCTCGATATCCTGGTCCACCACGCCGGGCTCGCCGTGCTCGTAGTAGCTGCCGACGATATATTGCGCGCCGCCGTCGCCGGCACTCGCCGCACGGCTGTACCAGGTAAACGCCTGGCCATAGTCGCGCGGCACGCCGCGGCCGGTGAAATAGTTTGTCGCCAGCGCCATCTGCGCCTGCACATGTCCGCCCTGCGCGGCCAGCGCATACCAGCGGTTCGCCTCCTCCAGCGACTTCGGCACCAGTTCGCCGCGCTCGTAGAGATCGCCCCAGGTGTACTGGGCATGCGTCATCTGGTTGTCGGCCGCTTTCTTCAGCCAGACCAGTGCCTCCTGCGGACGGGCGGCGGTGCCCTCGCCGCGCAGCAGCATCATCGCGTAGTTGAATTGCGCCAGGCGGTTGCCTTGCTTCGCGGCATTGGCAAAGCCGCGCAGCGCCTGGTCGAAGTTGCCCGCTTCATAGGCGGCGACCGCATCACGGGTCTGTGCCTGGGCGGGGGCAGGCGGCTGCGGCGCGGAGGCAGCCGGCTGCATGCATAGCAGCCATGCGGCAGTGGCGCCGGCCAGCAAGGCGGCAATCGGGGGACGGGCAATCGACATGGCGGACTCCGGGCGCGGCGCCTTCCTGCTTCCAGTGTAGGAGTCAGGACCGGGCGCCGGTAGGCACGCGCGGAATCCGAGTTTTATCCACGGGAATAATCAATCGCCAACAATCCGGCAATCGATCATTCGTTGTGCGGATGAAATCAGAACCCCAGATCCACTTGGGGCGCGGGTGCGCGTCGGGCGCGTCTTCCACTGCCATGGAATCTTCGCTGATCAGATGGCGTAATCGTAACAAGGCTTTGCATTGCGCCCTGGTTCGCCTGCACGTCGTGCATGTCGTCGCGCAGCGCAAGCCACCCCGGCCATACTTGCCTGGTGCGCTGGCGGGCCATAGCGGTGCAGATGGAACCCACGCGCCACCTGCGGTACATATCGATCCAATTGTTACAGTTCGCGACAGATACGACGTTAGAATGTGGCATTTCCACGGTCACCCGGCTATGTCCCAGAAGAAATCGCCACGCTTCGAGCTGCGCAGTGGCAACGTCGACGCCCTCCTTCTCGCCCTCCAGACCGCCGACATGGCTGCGCTGCGGGATGACCTCCTCACCCGCTTTGAAGCCACTCCCGACTTCTTCTCCAATGACGTGATCGCGCTGGACCTGCGTGCGCTGGAAGACGACAGCGAAGTTGCGCTTGGCACCGTGATCGACACCCTGGCAACGCTCAGGGCCCGCGCCATCGGCGTAGTGGCCCGCCCCAGCCAGCGCGAATGGGCCGAACGCTTTGGCCTGCCGCTGCTCGACAGCCAGGCCCGCCGCGGCAGTGCCGCCGATCGTGCCACCGACCGCGCCGCCGAGGCCAAGGCCGCAGCGGCGGCGGAACAGGCCGCCGCCGAACAGGCCGCGCGCGAGGAATCCGCCCGCGCCGCCGCGCAGGCCGCCACGGACGCCGCCGTGGCCGCCGCCATCCGCCAGACCCAGACCATGCTGATCGACAAGCCGCTGCGCTCGGGCCAGCAAGTCTACGCGCACGGCGACGTGGTGATCCTGGACGTGGTCAGCTACGGCGCCGAAGTGATCGCCGAAGGCAACATCCATATCTATGCCCCGCTGCGCGGCCGCGCGCTGGCGGGCGTCAAGGGCAATACCGGCGCGCGCATCTTCAGCACGTGCATGGAGCCCGAACTGATTTCCATCGCCGGCATCTACCGGACCGCGGAGCAGACGCTTCCGGCCGATGTGCTCGGCAAGACCGCCCAGGTACGCCTGGCCGATGAAAAACTGATCCTCGAAGGGCTGCGGCTCAAGTAACCGCGGCGCCCCTCGGGACCAAATCGCAGACAGCGCAAGCATCAACTTATTACTGGACCAAAGAGCCATGGCAAAAATCATCGTTGTGACCTCCGGCAAGGGAGGCGTCGGCAAGACCACCACCAGCGCCAGCTTTGCGGCCGGCCTGGCCCTGCGCGGCCACAAGACTGCCGTGATCGACTTCGACGTCGGCCTGCGCAACCTCGACCTGATCATGGGTTGCGAACGCCGCGTGGTGTATGACCTGATCAACGTGGTGCAGGGCGAAGCCAACCTGCGCCAGGCGCTGATCAAGGACAAGAAGTGCGAGAACCTGTTCATCCTGCCGGCCTCGCAGACGCGCGACAAGGATGCGCTCACGCGTGAAGGTGTCGAGAAGGTCATCGACGGCCTGATCGAGATGGATTTCGAATTCATCGTCTGCGACTCGCCCGCCGGTATCGAGTCGGGCGCGCTGATGGCCATGTATTTCGCCGACGAGGCGCTGATCGTGACCAACCCGGAAGTGTCGTCGGTGCGCGACTCGGACCGCATCCTGGGCATCCTGGCGTCCAAGACCAAGCGTGCCAGCGAAGGCGGCGATCCGATCAAGGAACACCTGCTGATCACCCGCTACAACCCCAAGCGCGTGCATGGCGGCGAGATGCTGTCGTTGACCGACATCCAGGAAATCCTGCGCATCAAGCTGATCGGCGTGGTGCCGGAATCGGAAGCCGTGCTGCACGCTTCCAACCAGGGCACGCCCGCCATCCACCTGGAAGGCAGCGATGTGTCGGACGCCTACGGCGACGTGGTGGACCGCTTCCTCGGCAAGGACAAGCCGATGCGTTTCACCGACTACCAGAAGCCGGGGCTGCTCTCCCGCATCTTCGGCAACAAGTAACGGTCAAGGAGGGCTCACCCCATGTCGATCCTTTCCTTCCTGCTGGGAGAAAAGAAAAAATCCGCGTCGGTCGCCAAGGAGCGGCTGCAGATCATCCTGGCGCACGAGCGCACCGGCCAATCCGCGCCCGCCGACTACCTGCCCGCGCTGCAGCGCGAACTGGTGGCGGTGATCTCCAAGTACGTCAAGATCGGCGACCAGGACCTGCGCGTCAGCCTGGAACGCCAGGACAACCTCGAGGTGCTCGAGGTCAAGATCGAGATTCCGCAGCACTGAGGACGGACCCCGGCGCCGCCGGGGTCGCTCGCCTCGCTCATTGCTTCTTCCGCTGTTCCCGCCTCTGTGCCGACCGCGACGCCACTTGCGCGCCTGGGTCGGCCGGTTTCATCTTCCCCGCCCCAATCTCCCGGCAGCCCGGTGCAGGTCACCCCGCGGCACTACTGCAGCGCACCAATTGGGACTTCTGTAGCGGCCAGACAACGGATTTGCACCAAAATCCTGCTTGAAAGCGCGCCTGCACGGAGTTTTGTGTCCTTGTTGCTTACGTTTTGCTAAATTTTCGCGGCGTTTACACGAAACGTAGACCATTCCTGCCGCGATCCGGCGGAAAGAACAGTACAAGACAGAAAAGGAGCACCATGAAGAAATCGGCCATCGTCCTCGCAGCCGGCAGCCTGTTGGCAGGTTCGGCTTTCGCACAGTCGTCCATTACGCTGTATGGTATCGCTGACGTGAGCGTCCGCTATACCAATCATTCCGACGCCAAGAACAACAACCTGTATCAAATGACCGATGGCGCTGTGACCCAGAGCCGTTGGGGTCTGAAGGGCAGCGAAGCGCTGGGCAACAACCTGAAGGCGATCTTCCAGCTGGAAAGCGGCTACAGCCTCGACACCGGCAAAATGAATGGCTCCTCGACCGGCCAACTCTTCAATCGTCAGGCCTACGTCGGCCTGAGCGGTGACTTCGGCACAATCAAGCTGGGCCGCCAGTACACCGAAGGGTTTACTTTCTTCGGTGACTACGATCCCCTGACCATCGGTAACTACGGCGCCAATGCCTGGCCGTTCTTCCTGACCCAGTTCCGCAATAACAACGTTATCAGCTATTCCGGCAAGTTCGGCGGCCTGAACGTAGGTGCCAGCTATGGCTTTGGCGAAAAGCCGGGCGCCTTCAACCAGGCTAGCGCTGCCAACAATGCAGCCATCAACGGCGCGACCGGCACGCCGTACGCCGGTGTCCGTGCAGCGTACGAGTATGGTCCGTTCGGCATCGGTGGCGTGTATCAGGTAGTCCGCGACACGCTGGGCAACAAGCAGCAAATGTGGGGCGCTGCCGGTAAGTACAGTATCGGCCCGGCCAAGATCTTCCTCGGCTACATCGGTGGCATCGACCGCACCGGCCTGGTCGATGTGTTCTCCCCGTTCGCCATGGACGCCAAGGCCCCGACCGCCGGTCCGAGCAACTGGGCAAGCAATCCTCGCAAGGACAACCTGGCCTACATCGGTACGACCTACCAGCTCACCCCGGCCCTGGCCCTGACCGGCGCGTTCTACTACGACTACATCAAGAACAAGGACGGTATCGCCGGCAACGGTGGCCATCGTTACGCTGGCGTGGCCCTGGCCGAGTACTCGCTGTCCAAGCGTACCCAGGTGTATGGCACCGTGGACTACAACCACGTCTCGGGCGGCGCCACGACCGAACTGCCGGGCTCCAATAGCCAGATCGGTGTAGCCGCTGGTATCCGCCACATTTTCTGATTGTCGTTTGATCAGTTTGGCGAAAGGCACCTTCGGGTGCCTTTTTTCATGGCCGTGGCCGGCGCCGCAGCCACAGGTACCAGCCGGCTTGCGGGGCGGACTCCCCCACCGGCTGCAACGGCACCAGCATGCCGCCATGGCGCGCCACCACGCGCTGTGCGCACAGCAGCGCCGGACCAGGCAGGCCCAGCCGCACGCCGCCCCCGTCATCGGCGGGATCGAACACGATCGACAGCGCCACGCCGCCGGCGTGGCCACGGCACATGATCCGCAGCGCCGTCCCAGGCGCCGCCGCGCCGATGGCGCTCGCCAGCAGCCATTCCAGCGTGCCGCCCAGCATGGCCTGGTCCCCGCCAATGCGCGGCAGGCGCCCCGCCGGCCGTTCCAGCCGGACACCGGCCTCGCTGGCCACGGCCCACACCCGGTCCAGCGCTTCATCGAGCAGGGTTTCCATGACGATCCGCCGCATCCGGTAGGGGTGCCGCGTTTCGCGCAGCAGCCGGTTCAGGTCATCGATGTGGCGCAGCGCGCGGCGCGCATGGCCGCCGACCTGCGCGAGCAGCGCCGCATCGGCCTGGTCCCGGGTACGGCGCAGCGCCAGCCAGGCCAGCAGCGAGGCATTGGGCTCGCGCAGGTCGTGGCCGAGCACATGCAGCAGCATGTCCTGCACCGCGGCAGGATCGCGAATGTCGGCGGGGCGGCCGGGCTCAGGCGCCGCGGCCATGGGGCCGCGCAAGCGCCGCGACAGCCAGCGGCTGCCGAGCCACAACGCCGTGGCTACCGCCACATGATGCAACCGTGGCGCCTTCACGCTGCCGCTCGCTCGGGGCGCTCGGCGCGGTCCGTGCGCTCGAGCCGGTAGCCATGCGTGTAGACCGGCGTCAGCCGCATGCCATGCTCGGCCTGCAGCCCGAGCTTGCTGCGCACGCGCGACACATGGGTATCGATGGTGCGCGACATCGGCGAGATCTCGCGGCCCCAGACCGCGGCGGTGATGTGGTCGCGCGTGACGATACGGCCTTCGTTGCGGAACAGCAGCACCGCCAGGTCGAACTCCTTGGGCGTCAGGCCGACCGGCTGGCCGTTGCAGGTAACTCTGCGCAGCGCGCAGTCAAAGGCGTAATCACCCAATCGCAGCGGCGCGTGCGGTGCCATCTGCGCGGGATAGGCGCGCCGCAGCAGGCATTCGATGCGTGCGGCCAGCTCGGCCGGGCGCACCGGCTTGACCATGTAGTCGTCGGCGCCCGCGGCCAGGGCCGAGACGATATCGTGCTCGGCATCGCGGCAGGTCAGGAACATCACCGGGATGCGCCGGTCGAGGTGGGTGCGCACCCAGGCCAGCACCTCGCGCCCGGACAGGTCCGGCATCTGCCAGTCCAGCAGCAGCAGGTCGAAGCCGGCGTCGCGCAGCGCCAGCAGCAAGCGCCGGCTTTCGCCGAAGCTCACGCATTCATATCCCGCGCCGGCAATGACCTGGCGGATCAGCGCCGCATCCGCGGGCGCGTCTTCAAGCGATGCAATGCGCGATGCCATTTTCTTTCCCATGTCTTGCCTCCGACGGATCAGACCACTAGCGCGACATTTAAGACCGTGTTGCAGGCGGCACGAATAGGAAAGCGCTCAATCTCGACTTTCAACAATCTTTTACTTCTCGCCTCAGCGGGCCGCTCCTACCATGGGCTTCGCTGCGGGCCGAGCGGGCCTGCGCCCAAGCTCTGTCCATCCATCGGCGCATTCCGGTGCGCCCGCGCAGGAGCCACTCTCGTGAAGATCGCCGCGTTGCAGGCGGACCCCACCCTCGCCGTCAGCATCGAACAGACCCTGCGCCTGAACGGCCACCAGTGCACGCGCTACCTCAGCGGGCGCACCATGATCGGCGCGCTGCGCGGCAGGCCGTTCGACCTGCTGATGCTGGATTGCGATACGCCGGGAATCCCGGCGCTGGAAGTGCTGGCGTGGGTGCGCCGCACGCTGGGCAGCGAGATGCCGGTGATGCTCACTGGCACCTCGAACGAAGACGGCTTTGTCGCGGCCTGCTTCGCGCAGGGCGCCGACAGCTACGTGCCCAAGCCGCTGCGCACGGCGGAGCTTGCCGCGCGCGTGCTGGCGCTGCAGCGGCGTGCCCGGCCGGCCGGCACGGACTGCGACCTGGAACATGGCCCGTTCCGCTTTGCCACCGCCGAGCGGCGGGTGTGGGTCCAGGGCAAGCCGGTGCTGCTGGCCCCCAAGGAATTCGACCTGGCCGTGCTGCTGTTCCGCAACCTGGGGGCGCTGGTGCTGCGCCAGACCATGGTCGACCAGGTCTGGCGCTATCACATGGACCCGGCCTCGCGCACGGTGGACAGCCACTTGTCGCGCGTGCGCACCAAGCTGGCGCTGTGGCCGCACAACGGGGTGCGGCTGTCGGCGGTATATGGGCTGGGCAGCCGCCTCGATGCGGCGTAGCGCAGGCTCGAGGTTCAGTCGGCCTTGATGCCGGCTTCCTTGACGATGCGGGCGTTCTCCGCCGACTCTTCGCGGATGGCCTTGGCGAACTGCGCCGGCGTGCCGCCGGTCGGCACCTCGCCGCCCTTGAGCAGGCGCTCACGGACTTCCGGCTCGGCCAGGGCCTTGTTCAGCTCGGCGTTCAGCCGGTTGATGATGGCCGCGGGCGTCTTGCCCGGCGCGAAGATCCCGAAGGTCGAGGTCAGGTTGGCCTTGGGGTAGCCCAGCTCGGCCAGCGTCGGCACCGCGGGCAGGCTATCCAGGCGCCTGGGCGCGCCCACCGCCAGCGCGCGCAGGCGGCCGGCCTGCATATGCTGGGTCAGCGCCGGGCTGGCGTTGGTGCTCATCACCTCGAACTGGCCGCCGAGCGCGTCGTTCATCTGCTGGCCCGCGCCCTTGTACGGGATCAGCGCGATATCGGCCTTCGACTTCTGCCTGACCTGTTCCAGCATCACATGGCCGACGGTGCCCAGGCCCGAGGTGGCCCAGCGCACCGAGCCCGGCCTGGCGCTGGCCTGGCCCACCACATCGGCAAAGCCCTTGCCGCTGAAGGCGGAAGTAGCCAGCACCAGCACCGGCGAGTACATCACGCTCATCACCGGCGCCACATCCTTCTGCGGATCGTAGGTGACGCGGCCCACATGCGGATTGAGCGTCAGCGGGCTGGTGGCGGCAAATCCAAGCGTATAGCCGTCCGGTGCCGCCTTGGCGACCGCATCGATGCCGATGCTGCCGCCGGCGCCGGCCTTGTTCTCGACCACCACCGAGGTGCCCGTCTGCGCCGACAGGCGCTCGCCGAGCGCGCGCGCCACGGCGTCGCTGATGCCGCCGGTCGGATAGGCGACGATCAGGCGGATCGGGCGGCTGGGATAGGCATCGGCAGCAGCGGCAGGCAGTGCGACGGCGACGCCGCTGGCGACGCAGACTGCGGCCAGCACGGACGAGCGGAAGGGGAAGGCCATGACGGAAACGCGGGAGAGAGTCGACAGGGGCACGCCCGAGGCGGCAGCAAGGTGCCGGACCGGTGCGGGGCAGGCGCCATCTTAGCCGATCGGGATGCGCGCTCAGCGCTCCAGTGGCCGTTCCGGCACCCACGAGACAAAGAGCTCGTTGGCGCGGTCATAGAGCCGCCATCCCGTGCCGCAGTCGCGGCAGGAAAACGACATCATGCTGTACGGTACGCCGGCGGCGCTCTGGCTGACCACCGGCGCGGTGCCGCGCAGCGCCAGGCAGGCCGGCGGCTCGCGCCGGCGCGGGTCGTCGGCCAGCGCCAGGCAGCGCTCGCAGGGAGGCATGGCGGGTGTGGCGGAAGGGGCTGTGGCGGGTGGCATCGTCGGCTGGAACTGGGGCACGTCAGACTTCATGCCCGCCATGATGCCGCAAAACGCCGCCCGGCAGCAGCAGCCTTCGCGGATGAAATCAGGCAGGCTGCGTGCGCGTCACCGCGGCCGGCGCCGTCGCGCGCTGGCCAAGCCACACGCTGCCCAGCACCAGCAGCGCGCCGGCGGTCTGCAGCGCCGTCAGTGCCTGCCCCAGCACCAGGAAGCCGAGCACGGTGGCGCTGACCGGGCTCAGCAGCCCCAGCGCCGCTACCGCCGACGACGGCATGCGCCCCACCCCGCGGAACCACAGCGCATAGCTGAAGCCGGCGCCGACGATGCTCAGCCAGGCATAGCCCAGCCAGTTGGCCAGCGTGAAATGCCCCGGCAGCGGTTCCAGCACCAGTGCGAACGGCAGCAGGAACAGCCCGCCCGCGCACAATTGCCAGGCGGTCAGCACCAGCGGCGAGACCGGCGGGCGCCAGTGCCGCGTCAGCACCGTGCCCACCGCCATCGAAATCGCCCCGGCGGCAGCCGCCGCCACGCCGATGGCGTCGAGCCGCGCGGCCGGGCCCAGCACCAGCAGCGCCACCCCCAGCAGCCCGCCCACGCCAGCCATCCAGGCGGCCGGCCGCGGCCGTGCACCCAGCCAGGCCCACGCCAGCACTACCACGATCAGCGGCTGGATCGCGCCGACCGTCGCCGCCACGCCGCCCGGCAGCCGGTACGCGGCGATAAACAGCATGGCCTGGAAGAAGCCGATATTGAGCACGCCCAGCACCGCCGCGCGCCACCACCAGCCGCCGCGCGGCAGTTGCCGGCCGAAGGCGAGCAGCGCCAGGCCGGCCGGCAGGGCCCGGATCACGCCCGACAAGAGCGGCTGTCCCGGCGGCAGCCACTGGCTGGTGACCAGGTAGGTGCTGCCCCAGATCGCCGGGGCAAGACCCGTCAGCAGGATGTCCCTGGGTGTCACGCCGCCGGGCGCCGCTACGGAAGAGGCATTCGTCTTCATTTCAAGTTTCTTGATATCAAGATAAATCCACTTTACGAAGCCGATTGTTTGATGTCAAGATACTTCTGTGTTCCTGCCATTCGCGTGTCCGCACGCCTGCCCCTGATGACTGCCCGCCGCAAACCCGAAGACCCGCCTGACCACGTCGACGGCATTCTCGCGCAATGGGCGCGTGAACGCCCGGACCTGGATGCCTCGCCGATGGGCGTGATCGGCCGGCTGGGACGTCTCAACCGCCATACCAGCCGGGCCATTGAAGCCGCGCTTGGTGAAACCGGCCTGCAGCCGTGGGAGTTCGATGTGCTGGCGACGCTGCGCCGTGCCGGGGCGCCGTATGCGCTGTCGCCGGGCGCGCTGATCGGCTCGCTGATGATCACCTCGGGCACCATGACCAACCGGCTCGACCACCTCGAGCGGGCCGGGCTGGTGCGGCGCCAGCCCAATCCGGAAGACCGGCGCGGACTGCTGGTGGAGTTGACCGAGGCCGGCCGCGAGCGCGTCGACCGCGCGCTGGAGCTGCACGTGGCCAACGAGCACCGCCTGCTGGCCGACCTGACCGCGACGGAGCGCGCGCAGCTGGCCGCGCTGCTGCGCCGCTGGCTGCGCATGTTCGAGCCGCCACCGGGCGGTGGCGGCGAAGACACTGAAAAGGCCTGAGCGTCAGGCCCGTTGCGCGCGCTCGCGCAGGTCCGGCAGGAACACCGTCAGCAGGCCCAGCAGCGGCAGGTAGGCGCAGTACTCGTACACCGCGCGGATGCCGTGCGTATCCGCCATGCCGCCCAGCACCGCGGCGCCGATGCCGCCCATGCCGAAGGCAAAGCCGAAGAACAGGCCCGACACCATGCCCACCTTGCCGGGAATCAGCTCCTGCGCGAACACCAGGATCGCCGAGAACGCCGAGGCCAGGATAAAGCCGATGATGAAGGTCAGCACCGTGGTCCAGAACAGGCCCACGTGCGGCAGCAACAGCGTGAACGGCGCCACGCCCAGGATCGACGCCCAGATCACGCGCTTGCGGCCGATGCGGTCGCCGATCGGGCCGCCCAGGATGGTGCCCGCCGCCACCGCGGCCAGGAACATGAACAGGTGCAGCTGCGCGTCCTGGCGCGCCAGCCCGAAGCGCTCCATCAGGTAGAAGGTGTAGTACGAGGTCAGGCTGGCCATGTAGAAGTACTTGGAGAACACCAGCACCATCAGCACCACCATGGCCCGCACCACCACGCGCGTGGGCACCGGGCTGGCGGCCGCGCCGGCGGCCTTGCGCTTGCGCGCGCCCTGCGCCAGCTGGCGCGAGTACCAGCCGCCGATGCGCCACAGCACCACGATGCCCGCCAGCGCCGCCAGCGAGAACCACGCCAGGCTGGCCTGCTGGTGCACGATCAGCGCGGCCAGCAGCGGCCCCATGGCGCTGCCGCCGTTGCCGCCCACCTGGAAGATCGACTGCGCCAGCCCGTGCTGGCCGCCCGAGGCCATGCGCGCGACGCGCGACGACTCCGGGTGGAAGATCGACGAGCCCGTGCCGACCAGCGCCGCGGCCACCAGCAGCACGCCGTAGGTGGGCGCCACCGACAGCAAGAGCAAACCCGCCAGCGTGAACGCCATGGCGATGGCCAGCGAATGCGGCTTGGGATGCTTGTCGGTGTACAGGCCCACCACCGGCTGCAGCAGCGACGCCGTGACCTGGTAGGTCATGGTCAGCAGGCCGATCTGGGTGAAGCTCAGGTTGAAGCCCCCTTTGAGCATCGGATAGATCGCCAGGATCAACGACTGGATCATGTCGTTGAGGAAGTGGGCGAAACTGATCGCCGACAGCACGCGGAAACCGGTGCGTTCGGCCTGCGGGGACGCTGAAGCGGAGGCTGCGCCGGTCGGCGCGGAGTCGATGGTTGTGCTCATTGGCGGCTCTCGACAAACGGAAGCCGGCGGGGGCGCCGGCCTGGAAGGATCTGAGCACCGATGCTAGCTGGCGCCCTGGCGCCTGTCCTGCGAGAATAGGTCCGCAACCTTGGAGAAAAGGACATGCCGCGCGCCCCTCGCCCGCTTTCCGCATCCGGCTCGGCCCGCCGCCGCCCCGGCGAACGGCATGTGCTCCCGGCCCCCACGCCGGAAACGCTGGCGCTGGGCGACACCTACGCCGACCCTCCCGCCTACGTCCGCTTCGACCGCAGCCCGCTGCCCGTCACCGCCATGGCCGCCGACTACCTGCCCGGCCACGTGACCAATCCGCACCAGCATCCGCACGCGCAGCTGATCCACGCGGTGCATGGCGTGATGGTGGTGGCGACCGCCGAAGGCCAGTGGATCGTGCCGCCCACGCGCGGCATGTGGATGCCGGGTGGCACCACGCACTGGATCCGCATGGTGGGCCGGGTGCAGATGCGCACCGCCTATATTCGCCCCGATGCCGCGCCCGACCTGCCCCGGCGCTGCACCGTGCTGGGCATCTCGCCGCTGCTGCGCGAGCTGATCCTGGCGGCCGTGGACATTCCCTTGCCCTATGCGCCTGACACCCGCGCCGCGCGGCTGATGCGGCTGCTGCTCGATGAGGTGATGCTGGTGCCGTCGCTGCCGCTGCACCTGCCGCGCCCGGCCGACGACAGCCTGCGGCAGATCTGCGATGCCATCACCGGGGCACCCGATACGGCGCTGACACTGGCGGACTGGGGTTCACGCCTGGGCGTGGACCCCAAGACCATCCAGCGCCGCTTTGCGCGCGAAACCGGAATGACCTTCGGGCAATGGCGCCAGCAGGCGCGCCTGCTGGCGGCGCTGGAAAAGCTGGCCGCCGGCAGCAAGGTGGTGGATGTGGCGCTGGACCTGGGCTACGACAGCCCGAGCGCGTTCGCGACCATGTTCAGGCGGCAGTTCGGCGTGCCGCCGAGCGCGTTCTTCCGCTAAGCCTTGCGCTCAGCTTCCCAGGTAGCGCTCCACCAGCCGCGTCCAGTAGGCCGCGCCCACGGTCAGGTTCTCGTCGTTGAAGTCATAGCCGGCGTTGTGCAGCAGCGGCTGGTTGGCGCCGTTGCCCAGCCGCACGAAGCAGCCCGGGCGCTGCTGCAGGAAGTAGGCAAAGTCCTCGCTGCCGGCGATGCGCGCGGCCTGGTCCACCACCTTGCCGGCGCCGACCAGTTCCTCGGCCACCTGGCGCGCGAACTCGGTCTCGCGCTCGCTGTTGACCAGCACCGGGTAGCCGCGCACATAGTCGATCTCGGCCACCGCGCCATAGCCTTCGGCGTGCGACGTGGCCAGCTGGCGGATGCGGTGTTCCAGCAAGGCGCGCACCTCGGGGCTGAACGAGCGCACGCTGATCTCCATGCGCGCGTTGTCCGGGATCACATTGGGGGCGTGGCCGGCGTGCAGCGTGCCGATCGTGACCACCGCGGTCTCGTTCGGGTCGACATAGCGCGATACCACCGACTGCAGCGCCATCACCAGGCTGCCGGCCACCAGTATCGGGTCGACCGACTGGTGCGGACGCGCGGCGTGGCCGCCCTTGCCGCGGATGGTGATGGTGACGGTATCGCACGCCGCCATGAACGGGCCCGAGCGGAACAGGAAATGACCCTGCTCCACGCCCGGGTGGTTGTGCAGCCCGAAGATCGCATCGCACGGGAAGCGCTCGAACAGCCCGTCCGCCAGCATGCGCTCGGCGCCGCCGCCGGCGCCGATTTCCTCGGCCGGCTGGAAGATCAGGTGCACGGTGCCATTGAAGTTGCGCGTGCGCGCCAGCTGCTTTGCCGCGCCGAGCAGGATCGCGGTATGGCCATCGTGGCCACAGGCATGCATGCGGCCGGCATTGACGCTGGCATAAGGCAGCGCGGTGCGCTCGTGGATCGGCAATGCGTCCATGTCGGCGCGGATGCCCACGCTGTGGCCGCTGTCCCCGCGGCGCAAGGTGCCAACGACCCCCGTGCCACCCACGCCGCGCGTGACCGTGTAGCCCCACGTCTCCAGCAGGTTGGCGACCAGGCCCGAGGTGCGGACCTCGTCGAAGGCCAGCTCGGGATGCTGGTGGATATTGCGCCGGATGGCTTCGAGTTCAGCGCGGCTGTCCAGGGTGTCGGCCAGCGCGCAGAACCGGTGCTTTTGTGGCGATGCGGGGGACGCCGCGAGGGCGGTGCCGAGATAAGACTCGATTTCGGGGGCGTGCTCAGACATGATGTTCTGCTCTCTGGCGAAACCTGTATAACCAGTATTTCACGCAGAAAACGCGAGCGAAACGCCAAGTGTGCGATTTCCTGCAAAACCATGTCATCCGGCGCGTTTGAGCGCCGGAACTGTTGCCCTAATCGTACGCTTTGTATGGAAACCCAACGCTTTGTGTGAAAGCGTATCAGTGGGGAACCATCCGAGGCGGCGCGTCTTCCGCCTGCGCCTGGACACCGGCTCGCATCATTGCAATGACATCGCGTGCCGGCGCCCTGCCCTCAGCGCTCGCCGTACGCCACCACCTGCTGCGTCTGCTCGCCCAGCCCGTCCACGCCCAGGCGCATGGTGTCGCCGGCCTTCAGGAAGCGCGGCGGCTTGAAGCCCATGCCCACCCCCGGTGGCGTGCCGGTCGCGATCAGGTCGCCCGGCAGCAGCGTCATGAAGCGGCTGACATAGCTGACCACGGTGGCCACGTCGAAAACCATGGTGGCGGTGTTGCCCTTCTGCACGCGCTCGCCATTGACCTCCAGCCACAGGCCCAGCGCCTGCGGGTCCGGCACTTCGTCGCGCGTCACCAGCCAGGGGCCGGCCGGGCAGAAGGTGTCGCAGCCCTTGCCCTTGTCCCAGGTGCCGCCACGCTCGATCTGGAACTCGCGCTCCGAGACGTCGTTGACCACGCAGTAGCCGGCCACGTGGTCCAGCGCCGCTTCGCGCGAGACATTGCGCGCGGTGGTGCCGATGACCACGCCCAGTTCCACTTCCCAGTCGGTCTTGTGCGAGCCGAACGGCAGCATCACCGCGTCGTTGGGACCATTCAGCGAACTGTTGGCCTTGAGGAACACGATCGGCTCGGCCGGCAGCGGCATGCCGGCCTCGGCGGCGTGGTCAGCATAGTTCAGGCCGATCGCGACGATCTTGCCGATACCCGTCCAGGGCACGCCAAAACGCGCGCCTTCGACCACAGGCAGCGTTGCCGGGTCCACCTGCGCCAGATTTTCCAGCGCCGCCGGCGCCAGTTCGGCCGTGCTGATATCCGCGATCGCGCCGGACAGGTCCCGCACGCGCCCCTGCGCGTCGATCAGGCCCGGGCGCTCCGCGCCGGGCTGGCCCACTCTTACCAGTTTCATTCTCTTCCTCAGGCTGCTGTCTTCGAATTGACGAGGCGGCCGGGCTCGGCGAGCGAGCGCTCGACCACACTCAGGACTTCTTTCGCGGTGTTCTCGGAGTGCCAGCGCAGTACCTGCGCCAGGCGCGGACGGCCGGGCTCGCGCAAGGCGGCCATGATGGCCTCGTGTTCCTCATGCGATTCCTGCCAGCGCAGCATGTCGGCATTGGCGGCGCCGCGCGCACGGTGGACCTTGCTCATCAGCGTGGCGTACACGCTCGCCAGCACCGGGTTGGCGGCGCCGTCGATGACGAGCTGGTGGATCTCCTGGTTGATGCGGAAATACTCGGTGCGCCGGCCCGCCGCATGGGCGTCGATCATGGCCTGGTGGCGCCGCTCCAGCTTCGTCATGGAGGCATCGGTCAGGCGCTGCGCGGCCAGTTCACCTGCCAGGGCCTCCAACCCGTGCAGCGTCTCGAAGGTGGCGCGCAGTTCTTCCAGGTCCAGCGGCGCCACGCGGTAGCCGATGTACTGCCGGTGCAGCACCAGCCCCTCGGACACCAGCACCTTCAGCGCCTCGCGCAGTGGCGTCTTGGAGACATCGAACGCCTCGCAGAAGGCCCGTTCATCGATCCGCGCGCCGGGCGGCAGTTCGCCCTCTTCGATCATGGTACGCAGCCGCGCGGCGATTTCAGCCGACATGCCGAGTGTGCGCAGGCGCGTGGTTTGGGAAAGCGTTTGTGTCACAGACGTCACCAGAATGGGGAAATGCACCAGGACAAGGCTACCACACACTCAAATTGTGCATCCGCAATACAGCAAAATCAATGACTTACGTAAGTTGTAATTACAGATTACGTATCCTATACTCCGACCTGTTGCGCAACACGCCAACAGAACTGCCTCACCCAAGGACTAAAACAGGAGACGCCGTCATGCAGACGACAAGCCGGGCGACAGTGCTAGCGGAGGGCAAGTCCTCCGTACGCTGGAAGATTTTTTTGATGATGCTGTTGCTGGTCGCGATCAATTACATTGACCGCGCATCGCTGTCGGTGGCCATGCCACTGATCGCCAAGGAGTTCGATCTGAGCCCCGCCATGCAGGGGCTGATCCTCAGCTCCTTCTTCTGGACTTACGCATTCATGCAGATCCCGGGCGGGATGCTGGCTGACAAGTTCAAGCCGCGCATCGTGATTGCCTGCGCCACCGTGTTCTGGGGCTTCTTCCAGGCGATCGCGGCGGTCTGCACCAACGCCACCTCGCTGCTGCTCACCCGGCTTGGGCTGGGCGCCTCCGAAGCGCCGATCTACCCGGCCGGCGGCAAGCTCAACGCCATCTGGATGACACCGAACGAACGCGGTCGCGGCGCCACGCTGCTTGACGGCGGCGCGCCGCTGGGCGCAGCCCTCGGTTCTCTCATCATTGCCGGGCTGATCAGCGAACTCGGCTCGTGGCGCATGTCGTTCGTGGTAGCCGGCGTCGGCACCGTGCTCGCCGGCTTCGTGGCCTGGTGGTACATCCGCAATTCGCCGCGCGAACACAGCGGCGTCAATGAACTCGAAGCGCGCCATATCGAGGAAGCGCATGCCCGCGAGCACAGCGCCGAGCCGACCAACCTGTCCGGCCGTTCGCTCGACTTCTTCAAGTACCGCTCGGTGTGGTGCATGGCCATCAGCTGGATGTGCTTCAACGCCGTGTTCTACGGCCTGCTGACCTGGATGCCGACCTACCTGAGCAAGGCGCGCGGCTTTGACCTCAAGACGATGGGTGGCGCCAGCTTCATCATCTTCATGAGCGGCTTCATCGGCGAACTCGTCGGCGGCTGGATCGCCGACAAGTGGAAGGAAGCCGGCGGCCGCCCCAACGTGGTGATGCGCACGCTGTTTGGTATCGCGGCCGTGGTCGCCACCGTCTCGATCTTTTCGGTAGCCTATGTCGCCAACGCGGTGGCCGTGGTGGCGCTGCTCTCCTCCACCATGTTCTTCCTGCGCTGGTGCGGCCTGTTCTGGTCCGTGCCGTCGATGCTGGCTACCCGCAACAAGGTCGGCTTCCTGGGCGGCCTGATGAACCTGGGCGGCAATATCGCCGGCATCAGCGTGCCCATCATCGTCGGCCTGATCGTGCAGGCCACGGGCTCCTACTTCCTGGCGCTGATGTTCTTCGCCGCTGCCGGCGTGGGCCTGTTGTTCGCTTCCACCGCGATCGACTACGAGACGAAGCTTCCGGTCTGACCCCTGCGGCGTTACGCACGCCCATCCACGCATACCCGATTTGCACACGCCGCGCTGCCATCGGCAGCGCGGCGGTGGAGGAGACTCCCCATGCAACGCCTGTCCCATGTGTTCGCGGCCGCCCTGCTGGTGCTGGGCGCCGCGCAAGCCAACGCCGCCCCGGCCACGTCCGCCAGGGCCACTGCCGAAGGCATCCCCACAGCCCAGCCGGAAGCGGTTGGCGTCGATTCAAGCAAGCTCGTCGCGCTGTCCGAATGGATCCGCCGCGACAAGCTCGACGTGCGCAGCCTGCTCGTCATCAAGGACGGCAAGCTGGTATTCGAGCGCTACGGCGACGGCCTCTCGCGCGACTACAACCACGAACTGTATTCGGTTACCAAGTTCATCAGCGCCCTGCTGGTCGGCACGCTGGTCGGCGACGGCAAGCTGAGCGCCGAAGAGTCGCCGGCAGCGCGCCTGGCGGCTGCACGCCCTGACCTCGCCGCCGCGCTGGCCGACAAGCAGGCGATCCAGCTGCGCCATCTGATGTCGATGTCCAGCGGACTG
Organism: Cupriavidus sp. LA-1; assembly: GCF_055385985.1. Lineage (NCBI taxonomy): Bacteria > Pseudomonadati > Pseudomonadota > Betaproteobacteria > Burkholderiales > Burkholderiaceae > Cupriavidus > Cupriavidus sp. LA-1. The sequence goes on from NZ_AP031387.1 coordinate 3,769,884, forward strand.
TCATACAAGCTGGTGGAAGGCACTGACACGCTTTACTACGGCGTACCGGACCGCCTGCGCGTGGCGGCCTCCGCCGCAGTACGCACCAAGGCCGGTGCCGAGTTCGACTACATCGACGTCAATCCGGTGCTGGTGGGCGCCACCATCACGCAGGCCGCCGGCCAGCCCGAAGACCAGTACGCGAAAGCCCGGCTGTTCGGCCCGCTCGGCATGAGCCACTACCGCTGGGACGGCGCCGACGGCAAGGGCGCGGTGTCGGGCGGCTGGGGCTTGCGGCTGCGCTCCATCGACATGGCCAAGCTCGGCATGCTGATGCTCAACCAGGGCCGCTGGAATGGCCAGCAGATCGTGCCGGCCTCGTGGGTCGCGCGCATGACCACGCCCGCCGGCCCGGCGAAGGACTACGGCTTCTACTGCTGGGTCAACAACATCGTGCAGAGCGAGCGCGAGTTCAGCGCGATGGGCTACAAGGGCCAGTTCATCACGGTGCTGCCGAAGCAGAATGCAGTGATCGTGATGAACAGCATCATGTCCACGCAAGGCGGCCTGCGTGATGCGGCGTACCTTGACCTGTACCGCCGCATGGTGAATCAATACGTGCTGCCCGCGCTGCAGGCCGGCAACACCGTCAGGCCGGATGCCGCGCGGCAGGCCGCGTTGCAGAAGGAACTGGCGCTGGCGCGCGCCAGCCAGGGCGTGCCCGGCACCGCCCTCGCCTTCAACGACAAACCCGAACAATGAACCCCGCAGGCGCCGCCTTCGCCCTGACTGTGCAACCGGACGGCGCCGCCCCTACTCCTGAGAACGACTGATATGACCAAGCAAATCCGCCTCGGCATGCTGACCCCGTCTTCCAACACCGCGCTCGAACCCATTACCAGCGCGATGGTTGCAGGCCTGCCCAACGTCAGCGCGCATTTCTCGCGCTTCACCGTGACCGAGATCTCGCTGCGCGACCAGGCGCTGGGCCAGTTCAACCTGGACAAGATCCTGGCCGCCGCCAGCCTGCTGGCCGACGCGCGCGTCGATGTCATCGCCTGGAACGGCACGTCGTCGGGCTGGCTCGGCTTCGACAAGGACGAAGCGCTGTGCAAGCAGATCACCGAAGCCACCGGCATCCCGGCCACCACCTCGGTGCTGGCGCTCAACGAGATCCTGGAAAAGACCGGCGCGCGCAACTTCGGCCTGGCCACGCCCTACCTGGACGACGTGCAGCAGCGCATCATCGCCAACTACGAGCGCAGCGGCTTTCACTGCGTGGCCGAGAGCCACCTGGACCTGCACGTGAACTACAGCTTCGCCGAGGTCGAGGAAGACACCATCCGCGACATGGTGCGTGGCCTGGCCCAGCACAAGCCGCAGGCCATCACCACCTTCTGCACCAACCTGCGCGCCGCGCACCTGGCTGAAGAACTGGAAGCCGAGACCGGCATTCCGCTGTACGACACCATCTCCACGGTGGTGTGGAAATCGCTGCGCCTGTGCGGCGTGGACACGCGCGAGCTGCGGGGCTGGGGCCGCCTGTTCCGCGAAGTCGAATAAGGGAACAAGCCGGCGCGATGCGCCGGAACCGCTGTGCAGATTTGCAATGCGCGTCCGCGAGGACGCGCATTGTCGCTTAAAGGGGGGCGATCCTGAACCCCGGCCGCGCGCAGAGCGTCGCCCGGCTCAGCGCTGCGCGCCGAGCAGCGATTCGATCTTCGCCAGCAGTTCCTTGTCGTCCGGCCTGGTGCGGCTGCCATAGCTGGCTACCACCTTGCCGTCGCGATCGATCAGGTACTTGTAGAAATTCCACTTCGGCGTCGTGCCGGTCTGCCTGGCCAGCAGCGCGTACATGGGGTTGGCATCGCTGCCGCGCACATGCGACTTGCCGAGCATCGGGAACTTGACGCCATAGGTGTTGTAGCAGAAGTCCGCGATCTCTTTCTGCGAGCCGGGCTCCTGCGAGAAGTCATTGGACGGGAAGCCCAGCACCACCAGGCCGCGCGCGCCATACCTGGCGTACAGCGCTTCCAGCCCTTCGTACTGCGGCGTGAAGCCGCAATAGCTGGCGGTGTTGACCACCAGCACCACCTTGCCGGCGTACTGGCACAGGTTCTGCGGCGCATCGTCCTGCAGGCGCGGGAAGGTGAAGCTGAGCGAGGCAGGGCACGCGCCCGCGGTAGCGGCAGGGGCCGCCGCGGGCTTGTCGGCGGCGTGCACCGGCGCCGGCAACAGGGCGGTACTGGCCGCCGCAAGGGTCAGGGCGGCAGCCAGGCTGGAAAGCAGGGGATGACGGATCATGGCGACGGGGCTCCGGTGGTCGGCTCGCTGTATCGGGTACGCGCAGGGTACGCGTAGTTTACGCCGATGGCGGCCAGCCGGATGCGGCGCGCCACGTCAGTCCATCGCCAGCGTGGCCGCGTGTTCGGTGACGCTGCTGCGCAGCTCCAGGTCCGGCATGCGGCGCACGATCAGCAGCGCCAGCACGGCCGCTGCCGCGCCCACGGCAAAGATCAGGTGGAAGCCCGACTCCACGCCGCCCGCCAGCACCGCTCGCACCGATGGCGACAGTTGCGCAAAGGCCTCGCTGCCATGGCGCAGCGCGCCCAGGTCCAGTGTCTGCGTGACGCCCGAGGCCGTCAGCGCGTGGCGGAATTCCAGCGTCAGCAGCGTGCCGGCCACCGCGCCGCCCAGCGCGCTGCCGAGCGAGCGCAGCACCAGCAGTGCACCCGTGCCGGCGCCGGTATCGCGGCGCTCCAGCGCGTTCTGCACGCTCATCAGCGTGGAGACGATGGTGATGCCCAGGCCCACGCCGGCCAGCGCCATCGCCACCAGCACCACGGCCAGCGGCACCGTCGGGGTCATCAGTGCCAGGATGATCAGCCCCAGCGCGCCGGCGATATACCCCGCGGTCAGGATGCCGCGCATGCGGCCCACGCGCGGCGCCAGCCACGCCACGATGAAATTGCCAGCCACGTTGGCCAGCAGGAACGGCATCACCAGCAGGCCCGAGGTCGACGCATCGACGCCGCGCACCAGCTGGAAGTACAGGGGCAGGGCGAAGATGCACAGGAAGATATCGAGCGCGGCCAGCGCCGACGCGGCCACGCCCATCACATAGGCACGATTGGCGAACAGGCGCGGCGGCAGCATCGGATCCGCGGCGCGGCGCTCCTGCCAGGCCAGCAGCAGCACCGCGGCCACGGTGGCCAGCAGCAGGGCGCCCAGCTCCGGCGAGAGCCAGTCATAGACGTCGCCGCCCCAGCTCATCGCCAGCAGGAAGGCGACGATGGCCACCGCCAGCAGCAGCGCCCCGAGCCAGTCCACGCGCGCACGGCCGCCGCGCCTGGGCAGGATCGCCAGGCCGCGGTAGCACATGAACATCGCCAGCAGGCCCAGCGGCACGTTGACCCAGAACAGCCAGCGCCACGACAGATGGTCGGAAACCCAGCCGCCCACCAGCGGCCCGGCGATCGACGCCACCGCCCACACCGTGGCCAGGTAGCCCTGGTAGCGCCCGCGCTGGCGCGGCGCCACCACGTCGGCAATCGACGCCTGCGCCAGCGACATCAGCCCGCCGCCGCCCACGCCCTGCAGCGCGCGGAACAGGATCAGCTGGCCCAGCGTCTGCGCCAGCGCGCACGCCACCGACGCGCCGATAAACAGCGTGATCGCCACCATCAGCAGGCGCCGCCGCCCGAAGCTGTCGGAAAGCTTGCCGTACAGCGGCGTGGTCACGGTCGACACGATCAGGTACGCCGTCACGATCCACGACAGGTGGCCGAAGCCGTTCAGGTCATTGGCGATGGCCGGCACCGCCGGGATCACGACGGTCTGGTCGAGCGCGGCCAGCAGGATGCACAGCACGATGCCGCCGATCACCCGCATGACCGCGCGATGGTCGTGAGCGGGCAGGGCGGGCGTGGCGTCCGGGGCGATTGCGGCAGAGGAGGGGGAAGACATGGGCAAGCAGGAAACCGCAGCGATGTGCGGCGAAAGCAACGTCAAATGCAGGGAATATCGGCCGGAACCCACGCAAGAGGAGGCGTAAAGCCGTCGCGGCTGGCCAAATTCAGCGAACGCATAAGTATATGCGCTCAGCAAATATCGTGCTGGCAGCCGATAAGGGAAAACCCGGCATGCCGGCTTGCTCCGCTCTCCCGCGTCGGAGAGGGAGCACACCGTTGGTCAAGGTTGCGATGGGAGGAAGGACAGGCCGTTGTCCGGCCAGCAGGTATCAAGCACTGCAAGTCATTCCCGCGCAGGCGGGAATGACTTGCCTTAAAGATCACCTTGCTCCCGCCTGCACGGGAACGAGGGTAGTTAACTGAACGGCATCAAAGGCCAGTCCGCCGATACGGCCTAATGCCCACCACCGGTGATGTAATGTTCCAGCTGCTCGATGATGAACTGCTGTTCGGAGATGATGTCCTTCACCAGGTCGCCGATCGACAGCATGCCGATCAGCGCGTCGCCTTCCATCACCGGCAGGTGGCGCAGCCGGTGCCGGGTCATCAATGCCATGCATTCATCGGTGGTCTGGGTGGCGCTGACGTAGATCACCGCATTGGTCATGATGTCGCGCACCAGCGTCTCGCGCGAGGTGCGCTGCATCAGGATCACCTTGCGCGCATAGTCGCGCTCGCTGAGGATCCCCTTGATCTCGCCTTGCTCGATCACCAGCAGCGCGCCGATGCCCTTTTCGGCCATCAGCTGCAGCGCGGCGTAGACGGTCGCCGTTGGCGGGATGCTGTAAATGGCCTGACTCGGCTTGGACTCCAGAACCTGGCGTGCGGTTTTCATCACCAACTCCTCTTCTGTCGACAATGCAGTGCGGCTGGCGGTGCCGGCATTCGGCGCCAATGCAATCAGAGTAGCAAAGGATCGCGCGCCCTTACAGGGTGACTTACGCTAATCTTTGCAAGCAATGCTGTGACGCAAGCATGGCAATGCCGGCGTCAGGTCTGCGGACCGGCACCTTTTTCCTCAAGGGCCGACAGGCATAGTGCCTGCATTTCGGACACCCATTGTGCCGGCTCCAGCGCCGCGCCCTGCAGCAACAGCCGGTAGCGGCGCGCGCCCCAGACCGCCAGCACCAGCGCCTGCACCCTGGCGGCATCCGGAACCGTGGGCAAGTCGGGGCAGGCACACAGCGCCCGGCGCCACGCCTCGCAGAACTCCTCGAACACGCGCCGGTGGTGCTTGGGCTCGGCGATGCGCGGCTCCAGGCCGATGATGTCGGCATCGAAGACGATGCCCGTGGCCGCATCGTCCGCGCCGCAGGCAATGGCCACCAGCCGCCGCACGCGCGTGCGCCAGTCGGCATTGGCCGCTTGCGTGACCTCGGCGTCGATGCGCGCCAGCATGGTCTCGACGGTGTGGCGCACATAGCCCGATGCCAGCGCTTCCTTGCTGGGGAAGTACTCGTACAGCGTCCCCACCGAAAACCCCGCCTCCAGCGCCACCGCGCGCGTGGTCAAGGCGTCCCAGCCGTCGCGGCGCCAGATCCGAACAAAGGCGTCGTAGATGGCGTTGACGGTGAAGTGCGCGCGCTGCTGCGACGGGCGCTTGAGCGGCTTGCTGCGCGGCGTGGCGGGCGGCTTCAGGCCGCTGGCGGCGGGCGCTTCGTTTCCGAACCCGGCGGCGGCGCCGCGGCGATAGATTCTTGGCATCGGCCTCACGGAAGTCATGGCGGACATTGCACGCCGGGCGGACGGGCCGCGAACCAGGAGAAGACATGGCAGCAACCGAACCGACCCTTGCCGTCACGCGGCTGTTCAGCCGCAAGGATGCCCTAAACGAAAGCCGTCTGGAAGCCGCGCACGAACCCGCCCGCGCCGCGCCTGGCGAGGTCCTGCTGCGCCTGGACCGCTTCGCGCTGACCACCAACAACATCACCTACGCCGCCTTCGGCGACGCCATGCAGTACTGGGACTTCTTTCCCACCGGCCAGCCGCAGTGGGGCCACATGCCGGTGTGGGGCTTTGCCGATGTGGTGGACTCCGCAGTCGAAGGCATCATGCCCGGCGAGCGCTTCTACGGCTACTTCCCCATCGCCAGCCATGTGCGCATGCAGCCCGGGCGCGTCACCGCGCGCGGCTTCTACGATGCCGCAGCGCACCGCGCCAGGCTGACCTCGGCCTACAACCAGTACACCCGCGTGCAGAACGACGCCGCCTATGCGCCGGAGCTGGAGCACTACCAGATGCTGTACCGGCCGCTGTTCATCACCTCGTTCATGCTGGCCGATTTCCTGGAAGACAACGGCTTCTTCGGCGCCCGCCGGCTGGTGGTGTCCAGCGCCTCCAGCAAGACCGCCTACGGCACCGCCTTCTGCCTGCGCGACATCGACGGCATCACGCTGACCGCGCTGACCTCGGCCCGCAACCGCGGCTTTGTCGAAGGCCTGGGCTGCTACGACAGCACCGTCACCTACGACGAACTGGAGTCGATGCCGGCCGGCGAGCCCACGCTCTATGTCGACTTTTCCGGCGATGAATCGCTGCGCGCGCGCGTGCATGCGCATTTCGGCGACAGCCTGGTGTATGACTGCTTTGCGGGCTCGGCGCAGAACACCGGCTTCCTGCGCGACCTGCGCCTGCCCGGGCCCAGGCCCGAGTTCTATTTCGCCCCGGTGCAGATCCGCAAGCGCAATGCCGACTGGGGACCGCAGGAAGTGAACCGGCGCTTCAACGCCGCGCAGCGCCGCTTTATCGACCATGCGCGCGATCCGGCCAATGGCTGGCTGGCGCTGCTGGAGGAACGGGGCTTCGAAGCCGCGCAGGCGCGGATCGCGCGGCTGGCGGCGGGGAGCGGGGCGCCGCAGGAAGGGTATGTAGTGGTAGTCGGGTAAAAACAGAACGGGCCCCGCATGGGGCCCGTGTCTCACTCCGTCAGCATCCGCACCTTCACCTTCTTGCCCTTGACCTTGCCGGCATTGAGCCGCTTTACCGCCTCGCGCCCGATGCTGCGCTCCACCGCGATATAGGTCGACATCTCCAGCACGTTGATCTTGCCGATCTGCTCCTTGGTGAAGCCCGCCTCGCCGGTCAGCGCGCCCAGGATATCGCCGGGGCGGATCTTCTCCTTGCGCCCGCCCAGCATCTGCAGGGTCACCATCGGCGGCAGCAGCCGTTCCGTGCTGGCGGCCCGCAGTTCGGCCAGCGGTTGCCATTCGAACTCGCCGCCGTGGTGCTGTTCCAGGTTGCCCACGCGGCCCATCTCGTCCATGCTGACCAGGCTGAAGGCCCAGCCTTCCTGGTCGGCGCGGCCGGTGCGGCCGATGCGGTGCACGTGGACTTCAGGGTCGGGGGTGATCTCGACATTGATCACGGCCTCAAGCTGGGCGATATCCAGCCCGCGCGCGGCCACGTCGGTGGCCACCAGCACCGAGCAGCTGCGGTTGGCAAACTGCACCAGCACCTGGTCGCGCTCGCGCTGCTCCAGTTCGCCATGCAGCGCCAGCGCCTGGTAGCCCTGTGCGCGCAGCAGTTCCACCAGCTCGCGGCAGCGCGCCTTGGTATTGCAGAAGGCCAGCGTGCTGGCCGGCCGGAAGTGGTCCAGCAGGCGCCCCACGGCGTTCAGGCGCTCGCCTTCTTCCACTTCGTAGAAGCGCTGGCGGATCGTGGTGTTGTCATGCGTCGCCTCCAGCTTGAGCGACTGCGGATTGCGCAGGAAGCGGTGGCTGAGCTTGTCGATGCCGGGCGGATAGGTGGCGGAGAACAGCAGCGTCTGCCGTTCCTTCGGGCAACGGCTGGCCACATAGGCGATGTCGTCGAAGAAGCCCATGTCGAGCATGCGGTCGGCCTCGTCCAGCACCAGCGTGTTGATGCCGGACAGGTCCAGGCTGCCGCGGTCAATGTGATCCAGGATGCGGCCGGGCGTGCCCACCACGATATGCGCGCCATGGATCAGGCTGTCGACCTGGGGCCGCATCGGCGAGCCGCCGCACAGCGTCAGCACCTTGATGTTCTCTTCCGCGCGCGCCAGGCGGCGGATTTCCTGCGTGACCTGGTCGGCCAGCTCGCGCGTGGGGCACAGCACCATCGCCTGCACGTCGAAGCGGCGCGCATCGAGCCGGTGCAGCAGCGCCAGCCCGAAGGCGGCGGTCTTGCCGCTGCCGGTCTTGGCCTGTGCCACCAGGTCCTGGCCCGCCAATGTGATCGGCAGGCTGGCCGCCTGGATCGGCGTCATTTCGTCATAGCCAAGCTGCGCCAGCGTGGCGAGCATGGTGGGCGAGAGCGGCAGGGCGGAAAAAGCGGTGCCGGCTTGCGGCTGGGCGGGGGTCGAGTTCATGCGCGATTATAGCGATCCGGGATTGTCGATCCGTCACACATCGGCCGGCTGCCAGCCCAGACGGTCCAGCAACGCCTGCGCCGCGGCGGGCGCGCGTTCCTTGGCGCCGTTGATGAAGAAGACAAAAACCTCGCGCTTGCGCGCGGCGGGCTTGCGGTCTTCCACGGTAGGCAAATCGTCCGGCTGCCTGCCCTCGGCCCACGCACGCGCCCGATCGGCCCACGCATCGAGCGCCTTGGGCGCATAGCCGGTCTTCAGCTTCTCGCTGCTGGCCATCAGCCGTGCATAGACGAAGTCTGCAGTGAGATCTGCCATCGACGGAAACTTGGGCGAATCGGTAAAGACCGTGGCGGCCTTGTACTTGCGCGCGAGCTTCAGGTAGTCCGGCGACTGGAAGCTGTCGTGCCGCACCTCCAGCACGTGGCGCAGCTTCACGCCTTCCACCGAATCCGGCAGTAGCTGCAGGAAGGCCTCGAAGTCCTCCGCATCGAACGACTTGGTCGGCGCGAACTGCCATACCACCGGCCCCAGCTTGCGGCCCAGTTCGGCAATGCCGCTGTCGATAAAGCGCTCGATCGATTCGCCGGACTCCGCCAGCACGCGCCGGTTGGTGGCAAAGCGCGAGGCCTTCACCGCGAACACGAAGTCATCCGGCGTCTCGTCGCGCCATTTGGCGAACGAGGTGCGCTTCTGCGTGCCGTGATACGTGCTGTTGATCTCGATCGCGCTGAGGTGCCGGCTGGCGTAGGCCAGCTCGCGCGACTGCGGCAGTCTGGCGGGATAGAAGTTGTCGCGCCACGGCGCGAAATTCCAGCCACCGATGCCGACGCGCACCGGATCCGCCAACGCAGGGGCCTTGCGCGACGCGGCCTTGGGCGAGGCCTCGGACTTTGCTGCAGGCGTGGATGCGGCTTTCGCCGCGGTGCGTGCTGCCATGGCGCGATCTCCCGAAACGCGAGACTGGCAGTCTAGCGGGAAACCGCGCCAAGCGGTGGCGACGTGGCAAAGCCGGACGCCCATAAAAAAACCGGAAGAGGGTGACGCCCCCTTCCGGTCGCCTCTCGGAAACCCCCGGCCTCAGAACGAGAGGTTCACAAGCATATCCGCGGTGCTGACATCCGCCGACTGCGACACCGTCGCGCCGGCGTTGCTGGTGGCCTGCACCGTGTACTTGCCCGCTGCCGTGCCAGCCGGCAGCAGCGTCACCGGCACCCCGGCCTGATAGGTGCCGATCACCGGCGCGGCGGCCGGCAGCGCACGCTCGGTCGCAAACAGGCTATAGGCACCGGTATCGCTCGCGGCAGCGGTCGACGCGATCTCGAAGGTACCGCCGTTGACCAGTTGCAGCGCACTCACGGTCGCTTCGGCGGACGCCGGCGCAACCGTGCCGGAGACACGCCGATACGCCGACGCCGGCAGCGTGATCGGCCCGGTCGAGATCGCCGTGGGCGTGCCCACCACCACCGGCACGCCGCGCACGATGCCCGTCGCCTTGCCATTGGCCTCACCCGGCACCACCACCACATCAACCGGGCCGGCCGTGCTGCTCTGCTCGATCGGCGACAGCTTGAAGTTGCCGTTGGCGTCCGCCACCGTCGCCTTCACCACCACGCCATTGCGCTCGGCATAGACGCGCGCGCCCGGCGCCGCGACGACCGCGCCGTCCACTTCGCCGCTGACGATCGTCGGGACTGCCGTCACCACCGGCTTCAGCCCAAAGGTCCCATTGCCGCGCCTGACCACCGACTTGCAGGCGTCAAAATCCAGCACCAGGTCGGTCAGCGTGCCGCGCGCCACCGTGAACGGCCGGATGATCTTGATGCCGGACTGCACCGCGCTTGGCGTATCCAGCGTCTGCTCGGTGCCGCCGGTCGGCACCACCGAGTTGGCCAGTGCATTGGCGCCGCCGCCAGTGTTGGCGGCCAGCACCAGACGCACTTGCTGGTAGTCGCCGGCAGGCAGCGCGGTCTGGCCCAGCACGGACAGCACGCCGTTGGTGAGCGACAGCAGGTCGATCTTGCGTGCCGGCACTACATCGACGTTGACCCAGCCGCTGGCACTGACATCGGCACTCGCGCTGGTGTGCACGCGCACCTGGTTGACGGTCACGAAGACACTGCTGAAACCGCAAGCCGGTGCATCGGTCATCGAGACCTGGAGCGTTCCCTGCCCGCCACCGCCACCGCCATCGCCACCACCGCCACCACAGGCGGCCAGCGCGAGGGCGCCACTCAGGGCAAGAATGCGCAACGGCGCAGAAGGATAAGAAATGACGGACACGGTGGTCTCTCCGCTTTATTGGTCGTGGGGTGATCGGAGCATATGTTGCAGTTCAGATAACCGCTGTAATTCTTTGTAATACGTTGTGAAAAAGATCGGCTACCTGTCTGCATGACAGAACAGCCGAGCTTTGGCGCTGGCCTTTGCTTGCCCGCACGCGCATGACCCTGCTGCGGCAGTCTACGATCGATTATGCGCCCGCAACGTTCGCCTCGCGAACCAGAAAATGCACGGTCGCGCACCAGATTGGAAGGTTGTGTCATCAACCCTGACCAACTCCACAATTTATTGCCGAATCCGCTCAAGTCGCCCGCTCCAGCTCCGTATATAGCGAGGTGGAAATCCCACCGTGCTGATCTGGATTTCAGCAAACGCCCCAAACGATTCCTTACCAAGGAACATGCCGATGTTCACTACCCTCCGCTCGCGCATCATGGCCCTTTGCGTGGCCATTGTCGTCATTGCACTCGCCATCAATAAGGCGCTGAACCAGTTTGTCGCCACACGCTATAACGAAGACGCCATCGACAGCAGCCTGGCCGCCGTGCAAAGCGGCCACGCCGGTGCCATTGCCGACTGGGTGGCTGCCCACAGCCGGATGATCCAGTCACTGCAAGACACGGCGCTGCAGTCCGAACCCGACGCCATGCTCAGGCAGATGGCCAGTGCCGGCGGCTTCAGCAATGTCTATGTCGGCTACGCCGACAAGCGCTCGACCTTTTCCAACCCCCAAGGCATTCCGCCCGGCTACGACCCCACCGTCCGCCCCTGGTACAAGCAGGCAGCGGCGGCCGGCAAGCCTGCCGTGACGCCGCCGTATGTCGACATTGCCACCGGAGCCCTGGTGGTGGCCTTTGTCGCGCCGGTGGTGCGCGACGGCGCCCTCAAGGCCGTGGTGGCCGGCGATGTGTCCATGGACACGGTGATCGCCAACGTCAAGTCGATCCAGCCCACGCCCGCCAGCTTCGGCATGCTGGTGGCCAGGAGCGGAGAGATCGTGGCGCACGCCGACCACAAGCTCACGCTCAAGCCCGTCACCGAGCTGGTGCCCGCGCTCAATGCCGACAAGCTTGCCGCCCTGGTCAGCGCCAAGGCACCGATGGAAGCCGAGGTCGGCGGCAGCGCCAAGCTGCTCAGCGCCCGCGCCATCCCCGGCACCGACTGGATCGTCATCGTCGCGCTGGACAAGGCCGAGGCCAACGCGGGGATGCGTTCCGTCCTGATCGCCTCGATGATCGCGCTGGGACTGATCGCCGCCCTGGCCGCGATCGTGGTGTGGGGCGTGGCGACGCGCTCGCTGCGCGGCCTGGCCACCGTGCGCGACGCCATGGACGCGATCGGCTCCGGTGGCGGCGACCTGACCCAGCGCCTGCCCGCCCAGGGCAACGACGAGGTCGCGCAGATCGCGCGCGCCTTCAATGCCTTTGCCGACAAGCTCTGCGGCACCATGCGCCAGATCCGCGACGCCAGCGAATCCGTGCGCGCCGCCACCGACGAGATCGCCGCCGGCAACATGGACCTGTCGCGCCGCACCGAATCCGCCGCCGCCAGCCTGCAGCAGACCGCGGCGTCGATGGAACAGATCACCGCCACCGTCGGCCAGTCCGCCAGCTCCGCGCAGCAGGCCAACGACTCCGTCACCGCCGCCTCGCGCGTGGCCGCCAATGGCGGCGAGGTGATCGGCGCCGTGATCACCACCATGGGCCAGATCGAACACGCCTCGGTCAAGGTCTCCGACATCATCGGCGTGATCGAAGGCATCGCCTTCCAGACCAACATCCTGGCGCTGAACGCCGCCGTCGAAGCCGCCCGTGCCGGCGACCAGGGCCGCGGCTTCGCCGTGGTGGCCGGCGAAGTGCGCGCCCTGGCCCAGCGCAGCGCGCAGGCCGCCAAGGAGATCAAGACCCTGATCGAATCCACCGTGGGCAGCGTCAGCTCCGGCTCCGACCAGGTCCGCCGCGCCGGCGACACCATGAGCGAGATCGTCCGCAACGTCTCCCGGGTCACAGAGATTATTTCCGGGATCACTAACGTCGCCATAGAACAGACTCGTGGCATTCAAGAGGTGAATATGGCGGTGACCCAGCTGGACCAGATGGTGCAGCAGAATGCGGCACTGGTTGAACAGTCCACCGCGGCAGCGGCGGCGCTGCAGGCGCAGGCGGGGAGCCTGGCGGGGGCGGTGGGGCAGTTCAGGCTGGGGTGACGATCTCCGGGAAACTATTGCAGTTTCCCGACGCCCGGTAGCCGCTCCCGCCGCCCACCAATCGTGCCGGATCCAGCCGCCCGCAGAATCCGCTTGAACGTCGGACATTCCAAATGGCTTGGCGCCGGGCACACCGCCGCATGCCGCAGCCCGTCGCGCATCGCGGTCAGCTTGCGGATGGTCCGGTCCAGTTCATCCGCCTTGGCCGCCAGCATCTGCCGGTCGATCCGCGGCTGGCCCTGCGGCGAGAAGATCTGCGCGATGTCGTCCAGCGAGAAGCCGGCGGCGCGCCCCAGCGCGATCAGCGCCAGCCGCTCCAGCACGCCCGCATCGAATACGCGCCGCATCCCGCGCCGGCCGATGGAGGCGATCAGGCCCTTTTCCTCGTAGTACCTCAGCGTCGATGCCGGCACGCCAGCCTGCCGGGCCACTTCCGCAATATCCAGGCTTTTCACCGCTTGACCTCAAGTCGACTTGAACTGGCAAAGTGTAGCTTCCAAGCCAGGCAAGGGGATACGACCATGGGTGAGCAACAGCAGAGCAGCAGCAACGGCGGCGAGCAGGCCGCACTGTGGAACGGCCCGTCCGGCCATGCCTGGGTCGAGGAGCAGGCCGTGCTCGACGACATGCTCCGGCCGCTGGAAGACCTGCTTGTCGAGGCGGTCGGCAAGACCTCGGCGCGGCATGTGCTCGATGTCGGCTGCGGCACCGGCAGCACCACGCTTGCGCTGGCACGGCGGATCGGTGCGCCGGGCCAATGCACTGGCATCGATATTTCCGAGCCGATGCTTGCCACCGCACGGACACGTGCGCAACGGGACGGCTCCACTGCGAGCTTTATCCGCGCCGACGCGCAAGACTACGCGTTCGCCCCGGCAAGCTTCGACATGATCGTGTCGCGCCTGGGCGTGATGTTCTTCAGCGATCCGGTCAGTGCCTTTGCCAACCTGCGCCAGGCTGCCACACCGGACGCGACGCTGCATTGCATTGCCTGGCGCAGCGCTGCTGACAATCCGTTCATGACCACCGCCGAGCGCGCGGCGGCGCCGCTGCTGCCCAGCCTGCCGCCCCGCCAGCCAGGTGCGCCAGGGCAGTTCGCCTTCGGCGACAGGGAGCGCGTGCATTCGATCCTGCAGGCCGGCGGCTGGCACGAGATCGATATCCAGCCGATCGACATCGCCTGCACGCTGCCGGAACCCGCGCTGGTGAGCTACCTGTCCCGCCTGGGCCCCGTCGGCCTGGCGCTGCGCGATGCCGATGCAGACACGCGCGCCCGTGTCATCGCAGCAGTGCGCGCCGCCTTCGAGCCTTACGTGCTTGGCGCAACCGTGCGCTACACCGCGTCTTGCTGGATCGTCACTGCGCGGGCAACCGCCGCATCGCAACAGGCTGGGGAGACTACCCATGCCTGATGCCGCGACAGCGCTCCTGTTCAATGCCGTCGCGATCGGCATGGTCGCCATGCTGGCGATGGCCGGTACCGCGGCAACCTGTTGATGTCCGATCCAGGGCCCGTCAGAGACCACGCACGCCGCGGCATTTGGGGAACGTGGCGCAACCCCAGAACGGCTTGCCCGCTTTCGCGCCCTGCTTGGCGATGCGCTGGATCATGGCGCTGCCGCAGCGCGGGCAGCCGGGTGCGGCGGCTGGCGACATGTCAGTTGGCTGCGGCGGCTCAGCAGTGGGTGCAGGCGCGCTCGCAGCCGCGGGTGACTTTGTGGTCGATCCCCTCGGTGCTGCAGCGCTGGTGCGCTTGACCAGCGCAGTGAGTGCTTGCCCATCGATCAACTTGATGTTCCGCCCGGACGCGAAGGCCCGCGCATCGGCCGTGAACTGTCCCGATGTGACAACGAATCCTCGTGCCGCACCTTGCGCAGCCATCACGCCATACAGTTCGCGTACTACCGTGACCGGCACCTTGTAGGCGCGCCAATGCTTGCACTGCACCAGCGCCAGTTCCTTGCCCTTCCTGAGCCGCAGGTCGATTCCCTCGTCCGCACCGCCACCACCGGTCTCGGCAACGGCGTAACCGCGCATCCGGAACACCTCCCCGACCAGCTGCTCGAAATCGCGCCAGGTCATCTGGCGCAGGGCATCGCCAGACTGGCTCGCCACCACGCTGCGTACCAGCCCTTGCCGCTTGCGGCGACCCAGCCACGAGGCCAGCGCGCCGGCCAGCAACACCAGCGGCACGATGTACTGGCCGTACACGGAAAGCGCCCTGGCCATCTGGGACACGACCATCTGGCCCACTTGCCCCGGCACGCCGGTGACCGGCACTTCGGCAATCGCATAGCGGTGCAACAGCACATAGGCAAGGATGGCCGAGGTTGCGCCTGCCCACCATGGCAGCGCGGCGGCAATGCCAAACAAATCCGCAAAAACGCTCGATTGCTTCGTGCGACCCATGATGACCCTTTCCCTTCTTGTTTTGGTCAGTCGGAAGGATGACGTGCGGGGGCTGGCATGTCGTCCCTGCGCACGCGGGGGGCGAGCGAAGGCAAGGAGGGATCGGCGCCCCGAATATGTTACCTATGATGCACACCAGAGGCCGCGAGCAAGGCGTGCCGCATCGCTCTGTGGGCGATCGCACCCAGGCTCATGCCGTCGCGCCATCCCACGCCGGCGCGGCAGCGGTCCTCCACCAGCAAAGCAGCATGCTCGCAGCCAGACGCAGGCCGCTGAGCGGATGCATCAGGCAATGGCGCACCTGCTCGCTGCGGCTTTCGCCGTACAGGCACCACATGCAGAAGTGCTCGCAGTTGTTGGTCAGCAGGCGGTAGCGGTCCTCGCCCAGCCGCGAGCGGGCTCGCCCGACGGATTCGGCGGCACTGTAGCGTGCCATCGGCGTGTTCAGGACCGTAATGCCATGGCCCGCGGCAAAGGCGGCCAGGCTCAGTTCTTCCACCGGGCCGCGCTGCTGCCGGTGGCAATAGCCAGCGTAGTGCACCACCATGCCACGCCCGACGTAGATGCCGTGATGCGCGTAGCCGTGGCGCGGCGTGACAAGGTGGGCGCCGACGGGCGGATCGGCATCGAGGGCGACACGCGCTGCCAGGGCATGCGGGTTGCCCGTGCCCTGCGCCGTTGCCTTCATCGTTTCGCTGAGGGATGCCATCGCCGTCTCCGTTGCAGGCCTCTGCTGGGCCATGCCCGGTAACCGCATAGGGCGTGCCAGTGACGGATGCGATGGGATACGAGTGGCGCGGGCGTTACGCGAAGGGGAACGATGCGAAGGATGCGGGACACAGCGCGTTGCCGAGCCGCCGCGCATCGCAGAAACAGGGCTCTGCCGGCTTGATCAATTGATCAAATTCCGAACACTGCCAGGATCCATTGATCAAAGGATCAAACCGCTGACAAAGCACCGCGACGATGGCGCTACATCCGCGCCGCGACCGGCCTATTCCGGCAGCGGATACTTCCTGGCGTTCATCTCCATCTTGGCCCGGATCGCCGCGTCCAGGTCCACGTCCAGCGCCGTCACCAGCTGCGCCAGGTAGATGGTGATATCGGCAAGCTCCTGCTCCACATGCTCGCGCTCGTCGGTAGTCATGATGGCGCGCGATTCCGCGTCGGTCTGCCACTGGAAGATCTCGACCAGCTCGGACACCTCCACGCTCAGCGCCATCGCGAGGTTCTTGGGGCTGTGGTATTTGCCCCAGTTACGGGCTTGGCCGAAGTCTTGGGCGGCTTGCTGGAGGTTCTTGATGTCGATCAGGGGCATGGCGGTGTGGCGATAGCGTTTCACTGCGCCCAGGCATGGGCCGGCGCAAAACGCTGATTTAAGCACGACCGGGCCACCCTCGACACCCGGGCCGCCTGCGGCTTACCCTTCGCTTGTGCATCCACCGTCCCAACGGAGGCTCCTCATGCGCCCGACTCCCGCCATGGCGATTGCCACCCTCGCCGGCACGCTCGCCTACCTGGCGATCGCCATTGCAGGGTGGGGCGGCATCGCCCCCTTCTTCGCGCACCCGGCGCGCGTGGCCCTGTCCTGGGTCCTGTTTGCCCTGTCCATCGCCGCACTGTTCTCCGGCGGCAACATCAGCAGCGGCATGCGCGAGGACCGCGGCAACCGCTGGGTCCTGGCCGTGTTTGGCGTGCTTGGACTGTTGGCGGCGTACCTGTCGCCCTTCACCGACCGCATCGGCTACTGGACGCTCGATGGCGACACCATGCGCTGGATCGGCGTGGCGCTGTTCGCCGGCGGCGGCGTGCTGCGGCTGTGGCCGGTGTTTGTGCTGGGGCGGCGCTTCAGCGGGCTGGTGGCGATCCAGCCGGGGCATACGCTGGTGACCACCGGGATCTATGGCGTGATCCGGCACCCAAGCTATCTAGGCTTGCTGATCAGTTCGCTGGGATGGGTACTGGCGTTCCGCTCCGGCGTGGGCGTGGTGCTCACACTGCTGATGGTGCCGGCGCTGCTGGCGCGCATCCGGGCGGAAGAAGCGCTGCTGCGCGACCAGTTTGGCGACGAGTACGCGTCGTACTGCGCCCGGACCTGGCGGATGCTGCCGGGCGTCTACTGATCGCGGTGCAGCGGCGCCCTGCGCACTTGGCTCATCGATCTGCAAGGCACCAAGGGTTATCCCTAGCCACGCATTCCCATTTTCCGGGACTCGTGGTTTTGATTTTTGGGAATCAAGTCCTATGCTTGGGTCCTATGTTGAATGCCGTCGACAACCCCACCGCCATGAAGCCCGCGGCCTCCGCGCCTGCCGAACCCGGCCAGCCCGCGGGCGGAGCCGATCGCGTGTTGTTTGTGCTGGCGGCGCTGGCGCAGCACGGCGCGCCGATCACGGTGCGTGAGCTGGTGGCCAGGACGGGCCTGCCCAAGAGCACGCTCTACCGGCAACTGATGATGCTCAAGCGCTGGGGCTTTGTGCTGGAGTCCGACGGCGAATACGCGCCGGGCCCGATCAGCCTGCAACTGGCGCTGGGCTTTGACATGGCCTCGCACCTGGCGCGCGAAGCCTTGCCCGACATGCAGCTGCTGGCGCAGCAGTCCGATGAAAGCGTAGGCCTGGTCGTCGCCGTCAAGGATCACGCGGTGTGCCTGGAGATGGTGGAGAGCCGCCAGTCGCTGCGCTGCTCGTTCGAAAAGGGCCGCGGCGTGCCGCTGCGCGCCGGGGCATCGGCCAAGTCGCTGCTGGCGTTTATGCGCGACGAAGCGCGCGAGCGCCTGGTGCGTGCCCAGTGCGAGCCAGGCGAAGCCGAACGGCTGCTGGCCGAGCTTGCCGCCATTCGCGAGACCGGTTACGCCGTCAGCGAGGGTGAAGTGGATCCGGGCGTGTGGGGCGTAAGCGCACCGCTCTTCTCCCGGCGCAGCAAGGCCGATGCGCTCGGCTCCATCACGCTGATGGTGCCGGCCACACGGCGGCAAGGGCGTGAGACCGCGCTGATCGACATGACGGTGGCCGCGGCGATGCGGATTTCCGCACGGCTGCAGTCTTACTGAATACCAGGACCAAGCAAACCATTACCGCCGCCGTCGGCAGACCCATGCGACGGCAGATCCCTCGTTCCCGAGAATAGGAGACTTCCATGAACCTTCGCCGCAAATGCCTGATGGCCGGCCTGGCAACCCTGACCGCCCTGACCCTCGGCACCGCCGCGCACGCGCAGGACAATACCGTACTGCGCGTGGCCACCGACGCCACCTTCCCGCCGATGGAATTTGTCGAGAACGGCAAGCGCACCGGCTTTGACGTGGAGCTGGTCGAGGCCATGGCCAAGACCATGGGCAAGCAGGTCGAATGGACCGATATCGACTTCAAGGGCCTGATCCCCGGGCTGGTCTCGCGCCGCTTCGACATGGCGGTTTCCGGCATCTACATCACGCCCGAGCGCCGCAAGGTGGTCGACTTCACCGAGCCCTACTACATCGGCGGCCTGGTGGCGCTGGTCAAGAGCGGCAACACCACCATCCACACCCCGGCCGACCTGAACGGCAAGAAGGTCAGCGTGCAGGTGGGCACCAAGTCGGTCAACTTCCTGCGCGACACGTATCCGCAGGTGCAGCGCGTGGAAGTGGAGAAGAACCAGGAAATGTTCAACCTCGTCGAGATCGGCCGCGCCGACGCCGCCGTGACCGGCAAGCCGGCCGCGACGCAGTACGTCAAGACCCGCGGCGGCCTGCGCATGGTGGAGCAGCCGCTGACCACCGAGGAATACGGCATGGCCGTGCGCAAGGACACGCCCGAGCTGACCCGCGCCCTCAATGCCGCACTCGCCAAAGTGAAGGCCGACGGCACCTACGCCAGGCTGACCCAGAAATGGTTCGGCGCGGCCGCCAAGTAAGCCGCGCGGAACCTCATCATGGAATTGGATTTTTCTCCTGTTTTTGCCGGCTGGCATGACATCCTCCACGGCGCCGTCGTCACCGTCGAGGTGACGGCCTGCGCGCTGGTGCTGGGCTGCGTGATGGGCCTGCTGGTCGGCATCGGCCGGCTGGACCCGAAGCGCCGCTTCATCTACGGCCTCTGCACCGCCTACGTGACCTTTATCCGCGGCACGCCGCTGCTGGTGCAGCTGTTCCTGCTGTTCTTCGGGCTGCCGCAGTTCAACATCCTGCTGCCGGCCTTTGTGTGCGGCGTGATCGGGCTGGGCATCTATTCCGGCGCGTACGTGTCGGAAATCGTGCGCGGCGCCATCCAGTCCGTCGACAAGGGCCAGATGGAAGCTGCCCGCTCGATCGGCATGTCTTCCGGCCAGGCCATGCGCGCGGTGATTTTGCCGCAGGCCATCGTGCGGATGATCCCGCCGCTGGGCAACGAGTTCATCGCCCTCATCAAGAACTCGGCGCTGGTGTCGCTGCTGACCATTGCCGACCTGATGCACGAGGGCCAGAAGATCATCAGCGTGTCGTACCGGTCGCTGGAAGTCTATCTGGCGATCGCGCTGGTTTATCTGATCCTGACGAGCGCGGCCGGGCTGATCCTGCGGCGCGCCGAACAAAGGCTGCGCATGGGAGGCATGGTGCAATGAGCGATTCCGCAATCATCCGGATCCGGAACCTGGGCAAATCGTTCGGCGGCCATACCGTCCTGCGCGGCATCGACTTCGATGTGGAGCCGTCGCAGGTGGTGGTCGTGATCGGCCCCAGCGGCTCGGGCAAGAGCACCTTCCTGCGCTGCTGCAACGGCCTGGAGCAACCCGAGGCCGGCACCATCGACATCGTCGGCAAGCGGCTGGTGACCGACGGCGAGCTGATCGGCGAGCACGAGCTGAACCAGCTGCGCACAGAAGTGGGCATGGTGTTCCAGTCGTTCAACCTGTTCCCGCACCTGTCGGTGCTGCACAACGTCACGGTGGGCCCCCGCATGCTGCGCGGCGCCTCGCGCGAGGAAGCCGAGCGCAAGGCGATGAGCCTGCTTGAGAAAGTCGGCCTGGCGCACAAGGCGCACGCCATGCCCGCCAGCCTGTCGGGCGGCCAGAAGCAGCGCGTGGCCATTGCCCGCGCCCTGGCCATGGAGCCGCGCGTGATGCTGTTCGACGAGCCGACCTCGGCGCTCGACCCCGAGCTGGTGGGCGAAGTGCTGCAGGTCATGAAGGTGCTGGCCGCCGAAGGCATGACCATGGTCGTGGTCACCCATGAAATGGGCTTTGCCCGCGAAGTCGCCGATGTGGTGGTCGTCATGGATGGCGGCGGCATCATCGAGGCCGGGCCGCCGTCGGTCATCTTCTCGGCGCCGACGCAGGAACGCACACGCGGCTTCCTGCAGGCCGTGCTGACGCGGGCGTGAGGATGGCTGTGACGCAGAATATCTGGCAGGGCCGCATCGACAACGGCGAGCGTGGCGACACCACGCGCCTGTTCCGCATCGTGCAAGCGCTGGAGACGGCAGACGTGACGCCTCTCGGCGGCGCCCCGGTGTTGCTCGGCTTCCGCTGCGACGCCGGCGTGCTGCGCAACCAGGGCCGCCCCGGTGCCGCGCACGGCCCCGACGCCATCCGCCAGGCGCTGGCCAACGTGCCGGCACACGGGCTGCCCGCGTTGTACGACGCCGGCAATGTCAGTTGCGAGGACGGCGACCTGGAATCGGCCCAGCTGGCGCTGGCGGGCACCGTGCGCGACGTGCTGGCGCGCGGCGGGCTGCCGCTGGTGCTGGGCGGCGGCCACGAAGTGGCCTGGGGCACGTGGCAAGGCCTGCGCGCGCACCTGGATGCACAGGACGATGGCGGGCGCGTGCTCATCATCAATATCGACGCCCACTTCGACCTGCGCACCAGCCGGCCGGCAAGCTCCGGCACGCCGTTCGACCAGATCGCCAACGCCTGCGCCGAGCGCGGACAGCCGTTCGACTATATCTGCCTGGGCGTGAGCCGCCTCAGCAACACGCCGGCGCTCTTCAGCCGCGCCGACGAGCTGGGCGTCAGCTACGTGGAAGACGTGGACATGCAGGAACGCCACCTGGCATCGCGTCTGGCGGAACTGGCGGCGCGCATCGATGCCACGGACCACTTGTACCTGACCATCGACCTCGACGCGCTGCCGGCGCCGGTCATGCCGGGCGTATCGGCACCCGCCGCCTACGGCGTGCCGTTGCCGGTGGTGGAGGAAGTGGCCCTGCTTGCCCGCCGCAGCGGCAAGCTGCGCGTGGCCGACCTGGCGGAGTACAACCCGCAGTACGACCGCGACCACCTGGGCGCGCGCGTGGCGGCGCGCCTGGCCTGGCGCCTGTTCGGCTGACCGGCAGCCCCCTTCCGCCGCCCCGCAGTTGGCAACCGCAGCGCCCGGCGATAGTATTGCCCTTCGCTAGATTCAGCGATTCTGATCAGAATTGATAAAGCAAGGCGAGGGCAGTCCTGCGCCGGCGCGGCCGTCTTGCCGCGCCCCCGGGCGGCCAGTCGCCGCTTACGGGCGGAAGGGTCTGCGTGATCGAACAAATCGTCATCGTCGGCTTTGGCTGCATCGGCCAGGCCGTGCTGCCGCTGCTGGAACGAACCTGGCCGCGGGCAGCGATTGCCGTGGTAGACCGCGTGCTGGACGGCAACCGCCGGCAACTGGCCGCCAGGCACAAGCTGCACGCCATCGAGTCCACCATCACGGTCGACAACTTTGAATCCGTGCTGGGCCCGCTGCTGCGGCCAGGCACCTTCCTGCTGAACCTGGCACCATCCGTCTGCAGCCGCGACCTGATCGCGCTGGCGCAGACGCGCGGCGCCTGCTATGTCGATGCCGGCATCGAGCCCTGGGACTACGAGGCCGACCCGCAAGCCTCGCACCTGAGCAACTACGCGCTGCGCCACGACATGCTGGCCTTCGCGCTCGGCCGCGAGACCCTGCCGACCGCGCTGATCGCGCACGGCGCCAATCCCGGGCTGGTATCGGTGCTGGTCAAGGCCGCACTGATGGCGTTGGCCGGCAATGTCGGCATGAACCGGCCAGAGCCCCACGACCGCGCCGGCTGGGCCGCCCTGGCCCGCGCGCTGGACGTGCGCGTGATCCAGGTCGCCGAGTACGACAGCCAGCAAGCCCCCGGCTATCCGCGCGATGGCGAGTTCGCCAACACCTGGTCGGCCGAAGGCTTTATCACCGAATGCCTGCAGGACGCCGAGCTCGGCTGGGGCAGCCATGAGCCCGCGCTGCCGCCCGATGGCTATCGCCACGGCTACGGCAGCGGCGCGGCGATCGCGCTGGACCGGCCCGGCCATCGCACGCGCGTGCGGTCATGGTCGCCAGTGCACGGCCCCTTCGATGCGTACCTGATCACGCACAACGAATCGATCTCGATCGCCGAATACCTGACCGACCAGCCTGCCGGCCAGCCGCTGTACCGCCCCACCGTCTACTACGCCTACCGCCCGACCTCCGCCACGCAGACCTCGATGCAATGGCTGGACGACCGCGCCGCCCCGCGCGTGCGCGGCGAACGCATCCTGCGCGACGAGATCCAGTGCGGCGAGGACGAACTCGGCGTGCTGCTGATGAGCGGCCGGCATGGGGCGGTCTGGTACGGATCGCGCCTGTCCACGCAGCGCGCGCGCTCGCTGGCGCCGTACAACTCCGCAACCAGCCTGCAGGTGGCATCGAGCCTGGTCGCCGGCATGCAGTGGATGCTGGCCAACCCGGCGCGCGGCGTGGTGGAATCCGATGCGCTCGACTTCCGCCACGTGCTGGCCGATGCCGCGCACTGGTGGGCCCCGCTCAGCGTACAGTTCACCGACTGGCTGCCGCGGCCCGGCGCCGGCGCACTGGCCTTCACCGACTTCCTGCTGGACGATGCCATGGCCCAGCCCGATCCATCGCCACAACTGCTCGCCTGCTGATGCAACGCATCCCACAGATCCCACGCCAAAACTGGCCGCGCGAACTCGAGAAGGTCGGCTTCCACTTCCATTCGCTGGACGAGTTCAACGTCCCGCGCGAAGTCGATGACAACACCTTCTTCTACTGGCGCGAAGACGCCGCCTACGCCTTCAGCAAGCAAGAGGTGGAAACGCTCTACGCCGCCGCGTACGACCTGAACCAGCGCTGCCTGGAAGCCGCCGAAGTACGACAGCCCGTACCAGTCCAGGTCAAAGGGATCGCCCCGGTCCGCGTGGCAGCCGCAGCCGTCAGCGGGCGAGCAGAAACGCAGCTCGCCCACGCTATGGATCATCGGCGCCTGCGCCGTGGTGGCCGGCGTGGCGGCAGTCGGTTCCTGCAGCGACGACGCCGACGACGATCCCGGCGTGACCGTACGCCGCGCCAGCTACGCCACGCTGGAAGACTGCGAAGCCGACTGGAACACCCCCAACGACTGCGAAAGCGTGCCGGCCGACGACACCAGCACCCTCTACAGCGCCAGCCTGTCCAGCCCCGCCAGCGACGCCGCCGCGAGCAGCCCCGGTACCAGTCACGGCGGCAGCAGCGGCACGCACTACTACGCGCACTGGTACGGCCCGTACTACACCTCCAGCGGTACCGTCTACCACCCCAACGGCACCCAGACCCAGCGCGACATGTCCGCCGGCCCGCTGCGCCCGATGGACATCTACGACAGCACCGGCACGCGCACGCAATCCTTCACCAACGCCACCCCGCGCGCCGCGATGGTCGAAGAAGCCACTGTTCGCCGCAGCTCGCTCAGCGGTGGACGCTCCATGGGCCTGTCCATGCGCGCCGCGGCCGTGTCGCGCGCTCCAGTCGTGTCGCGTGGCGGCTTCACCAGCCGCTTCGGCAGTTCCGGGCGCTCCGGCGGCGGCTGAGTGCCGCCTGCTGAATGCCATGTCGTACTCACATCCCTGACAACTGACAACGAGTCCAACCGATGGTCAATATCATGCACCCGGCGCTTGCCTACCTGATCTACATCGTCACCAGCTTTGCCATGCTGGGGCTGTTCATGCTGGTCTATACGCAGGTGACGCCGCATCGTGAGTTCCAACTGATCCGCGAGGGGAATGTCGCGGCAGCGTTGTCGCTGGGCGGGGCGGTGTTGGGGTTCTCGCTGACGTTGTCGTCGAGCATTCAGCACAACGCCTCGTTTGGGATGTTTTTGTTGTGGGCGTTTGGGGCGTTTGCGGTGCAAGTGTTGGCCTATCTGGTGGTGGCGCGGGTGATGGGGGGTGTTAGTGAGGCGATTTCCAGTGATAACCGGGGGGTTGGGGCGGTGATGGGGGTGATTTCGTTGGCGGTGGGGGTGGTTAATGCGGCTTGTTTGACTTGAGGTGGTCCTTGGTGCAGGATCGCGACGTTCCGGTGGCAAGCCCCAAGTAGCATCCTGTAGCAAGTCCATTGTGCCGACAATGGAGAAGGGGTGACGCTCTCATCCAGGTAACCGTTTGAATCGATATTTCGAGAAGTGCTTGGCCGTACCGGTGGGAATCCCGCCAAGCCGCAGGCTCATGTGAACCTGCATCGAATCTTCGGGAATATACGGCGCAGCGAGTTTCTTCCTCACGGTTGCGTGAGGCTATGCGCGCTTGCCGGCTTTACGCAGCCGGGCGATTTCCTTTTCCAGTCCTTGAAGCTGCTCCTGCTGGTGATTGACCATGTCGGTCAACCGCTCGAGCACCGCCAGCAATTCAAGCTCCCGCGGCGTCAACTCGCTTCGGTCGATATCCGGCGGGATGAATTTTTGAGGGGTGCTCATGGCCCGGCAACGTAGGAGTGGCGATGCAACAAAAGTTAACATCGCCGCCTAAGGTTTACAACCGAAATTTATTGCCGCCCGCAAGAAGGCGTCGCCTGCATCCTGGCTCGATGCTCCCGGTCGGGGGGCGACGCAGCGCCTGAGGGGTTGCCCCGGGTTATTGAGCAGTTACCGCTGAAGCACGTAAGTGCCTGAAGGCAGAGGCGTTTTCGGAGCCGACGCGTCCATCTTTGCAATCGTCCGCCGCCTCTGATTCCTTTCACGCTGCAGATTTCGGTTGCGCGCCGTATAAGCCGGGTGGGTTTCGCGATACTGCCGCCAGTAACTCCTGTGACGTTGGCTCCATTCTGAGGTGGCACGCGCCTGGTTATCGCGATAGTCGTCGTCAGTGCGCAAGTGCTGCTGTTGCCACCGGCGTCGACGTTGGCGCTGGCAGTCGGCAGCAGAGCAAAAGCGCTGACCAGGAATTTGTGGCCGGGGGAGAAATAGGGTGCCGCATGCTGCGCACCGTCGCCGAATCAGATTCATCGCGGGCTCCGAGCAAGGTCGCTGCGCGGGGCCAGCAAATAGATATGTCGTTCGCGGCACTCAGCCAGAAATGGAAGCCTCGCACGTCAGCCGAGCGCACTTCCATCGGGCGCGAGCCACTACAGATTGCGAATCCTGTATGCACATACATCAACCAAACAGTGCCCGGCGCGTTCAATTTTGCCACGGGTCCGGAGCTGCTCTAATCGGAGGGCAAAGAGTAGAAGACTGGCAGCAAGCCTCCTCACAACTATTTGATTTTTAATGGATATTTTCGGAGTCCATGGCCCTGCCGAGATTCTTCATTTTTCTTGGCACATAGGCCGAGTTTTTTCAGTAATCGTGGCAAAAGGTGCGCACCCCCCTGTCTCAATTACTGAGAAAGCGCTTTTGAATCATAGTGGGAGTTCTCAGGAATTGTGACACTCGACAGGTGCGGTAGGAATTCAAATTAGTTGAGACATTTCACAAATTAATGACTCAACCCGACCCCCAATTGGTAAGGTCGTAGAGCTGAAGGCCAACCTCGGGTTGAACTACACCGAGGGCACGGTCAGCGATGACATCCATCAGGAGTTCATCAGGGAGGATAAGGGGTTTGGGCCGTTGGGGCAGATCGTGGCCATTGTGGCCGCGGTGGCGCTTGCCGTGGCGACCGCCGGCACAGCGGCTGCCGCCTTGGCTGGGACACAGTTGGCCGCCGCTGAGGCTGGCATGGCTGCGTTGATTGCTACGGGATCCGTCGCGGAAGCGACTGCTGCCGGCGGGATTCTGGCTAGTTCGGTATTTGCGGCCGGAGGTATGGCAAACCTGGCCATCGCCGGCGCCATAGGCAGCATTGCTTCCAGCGCGGCCATTCAGCTTGGCATGACTGGCAAGATCAAGCTCGATAAGTTGGCGACTGCAGGTATCGCAGGAGCCGTGACCGGGGGACTAACTGGATACTTTGGGTCCAACTATGGCGTTGAACGGCTGCTCACGTCCGGAGCCGCCGGTTGCGGCACGGCCACGATGCAGGGGGGCGACTGTAAATCGGGGGCGATGACGGGCTTCGCAACGGCCGCTATCGCATGGGCGGCAGATGCGATGCGCCAGGACCAAGTTGAGTCTTCCCGGCGCTTCAAGGGCATCTACGACACACAGGACGATTCTGGTGTGCTTGACGACTCTGATGAAGCTGCAGAGACGCAGGTCACCCAGATGGTAGAGGATCCAATGCGTCTCATCGACTTTCGTGTGGAGTTGCTCCATATGAACGGCCGGTACCAAGGCCAGAAGGCAACTGTGTCAAGGATTGCGCTTGATAGAAGTATCAACGCGAAGGACGAGGTTCTTGACTCAATTGCTTTTGACCCATCAACAAAGTCCTTTTCGCACAAGATTCTCAATCCCGAGCCTGGCTACGCATACAAACTTGCGTGGCCTAGAAACGCCGTGGGCGCGGCAAAGCGTACACAGAAAAAAGCCGGCCAGCCTTGGAAACCATAGGGCGGTTGTCTACAAATCGGGCAGGCTGACATTTCGAAACCGGGTATAAAACCGGGTACGAAATCGACCGATCAAACAGGCAACCCAATAGCTACATGGCTTACAGGCCGATATGGCGGTTTAACGTCTGAGTGGAAGGCGCTCCAATCGCGGTGAGCCACTCGTGCTACCCCCGGGTCGCAAGTGCCCCCTCCCTTCGCCATGGAGGCATACGACGCTTTCTCTCATGGAGATTGAAATCCATGGTTGGCGGGAACGGCAGCCGCCAACGCCTGGCATCGGCAGTTACGCGCCGCACGCCAGTCAAGCCACATCTGAAGTTCCAGTCCAGCAAAACGAAACGTAGTCCGGCTAGTTCAGATTCCCCACAGTTCGTCGAGATTTCTCAGGAATCGTGACACCAGTTTTCGCTAATCATGGCACCAGTCTCACGAATCCGGTCACTCGACAGCACCACCTCAAACATCAATATTCCGCGCCACCAACGCATTAGATTCGATGAAGTTCCTTCGCGGCTCCACCTCATCCCCCATCAGTGTGGTAAAGATTTGGTCGGCAGCAATAGCATCCTCAATCTGCACCTTCAGTAAGCGCCGCTGGGTAACGTCCAGGGTGGTCTCAAACAACTGCCCAGGATTCATCTCACCCAGCCCCTTATACCGCTGACGAGAGACCCCACGCTCAGCCTCAGCCAGCAGCCATTGCATCGCCCCGTGGAAGTCATTGACAGTCTGATCGCGCAGCTTTTCGCCTTCACCACGCTGCACCTTAGTCCCTTCCGGAGTCAGCCCCTGGAAAGTCTTAGCAGCATTGGAGAGCGCAGCGTAATCCGCCCCATGAACAAAATCCGCATCCAAATGCGACAACCGCACGTTCCCATGATGACGCCGCGCAATCATCAACCGATGCTTATCCGTCTTCTCATCAAACTGCGCGTAGACATCAGCGGTACCGTCGTCATTCACGGCAGCCCCAATCAACGTCTTGGCATGCATCTCAGCCAACTTGGCCTTCAGCGCCACGGCAGACGCCTCAGCAGCAGCCGCGCTATCCAGATCCAGCGCCACCCCATCAGCAATCGCGCGCAGTGCATCGGTATCAACCACGCGTGACAGCCGAGAAATCACCCCCTCAGTCAACTGATACTGCCGCGCCAACTCAGTCAGCGCATCCCCATTGATCTCCGACCCATCAGGCCGCACCAGCACAGCCTTCTCCATCGCCAGCTTCAGCAGGTAGGCATTGAGCTCGACATCGTCCTTGATATACCGCTCTTCCTTGCCGTGCTTGATCTTGTACAGCGGCGGCTGCGCGATATAGACATAGCCGCGCTCGATGATGTCGGGCATCTGGCGGTAGAAGAACGTCAGCAGCAGGGTGCGGATGTGCGATCCGTCCACGTCAGCATCGGTCATGATGATGATGCGGTGGTAGCGCAGCTTGTCCAGGTTGTAGTCGTCCTTGCCGATGCCGGTGCCCAGGGCGGTGATCAGGGTCAGCACTTCCTGGCTGGACAGCATCTTGTCAAAGCGGGCGCGCTCTACGTTCAGGATCTTGCCCTTGAGCGGCAGGATGGCCTGGAACTTACGGTCGCGGCCTTGCTTGGCGGAGCCGCCTGCGGAGTCGCCCTCCACCAGGAAGAGTTCTGACAGGGCGGGGTCTTTTTCCTGGCAGTCGGCCAGCTTGCCGGGCAGGCCCATGCCGTCCATCAGGCCCTTGCGGCGGGTCATTTCGCGGGCCTTGCGGGCGGCTTCGCGGGCGCGGGCGGCGTCTACGATCTTGCCGCAGATGATCTTGGCGTCGCCCGGGGTTTCCAGCAGGAAGTCGTTCAGGGCCTTGCCGACAAGTTCTTCCACGGGCAGGCGCACTTCGGAAGAGACCAGCTTGTCCTTGGTCTGCGAGCTGAACTTGGGCTCGGGCACCTTCACGGAGAGCACGCAGGACAGGCCTTCGCGCATGTCGTCGCCGGTGGTTTCCACCTTGGCTTTCTTGGCGACTTCGTTCTCTTCGATGTACTTGTTGATGACGCGGGTCATCGCGGCGCGCAGGCCGGTCAGGTGGGTGCCGCCATCCCGCTGCGGGATGTTGTTGGTAAAGCAGAGCACCTGCTCGTTGTAGCCGTCGTTCCACTGCATGGCCACTTCCACGGCGATACCGTCTTTTTCGGTATTGGCGTAGAAGATGGTGGGGTGCAGCACGCTCTTTGAGCGGTTGATGTACTCGACAAAGCCCTTCACGCCGCCGGAGAAGGCAAAGTCTTCTTCCTTGCCGGTGCGCTGGTCGACCAGCTTGATATGCACGCCGTTGTTCAGGAACGAGAGCTCGCGGATGCGCTTGGACAGGATCTCGTAGTGGAACTCGACGTTGGTGAAGATCTCTTCGTCGGCCAGGAAGTGGACTTCGGTGCCGCGCTTGTCGGTGGCGCCGATGATCTTCATGGGCGAGACTTCAACGGGCTGGCCGTCGGGGCCGTTCACGGTCTCGACGATGCGGTTCTGCACGTCGCCCTTGGCGAATTCGATCAGGTGGACCTGGCCGTCGCGGCGCACGGTCAGGCGCAGCCACTTGGACAGGGCGTTCACGCAGGACACGCCCACGCCGTGCAGGCCGCCGGACACCTTGTAGCTGTTCTGGTTGAACTTGCCGCCGGCGTGCAGCTCGGTCATGGCAATTTCGGCCGCGCTGCGCTTGGGTTCGTGCTTGTCGTCAAACTTGACCAGGGGCGGGATGCCGCGGCCGTTGTCGACGATGGAGATCGAGTTGTCGCTGTGGATGGTGACCTGGATCTCGGTGCAGTAGCCGGCCAGCGCTTCGTCAATGGAGTTGTCCAGCACCTCGAAGACAAGGTGGTGCAGGCCGGTGCCGTCGGAGGTATCACCGATATACATGCCCGGGCGCTTGCGTACCGCCTCCAGGCCTTCCAGGATCTGGATCGAAGAGGCTCCGTAGGTGTTTTCCTGCTGCGGGTTCTGCTGTTCGGTCATATCTTTCTACTCACGGCAATGGCGGAATTCGGGCCGGGCCGGCATGGCTGACATGCTGGCGGCGGGGCGCGAAAGGGTCCGCATGGCGGGTTACTAAAAACGGCAAAAGGGGCGGATCGTCGTTTCGATCCTGCCCCCGCTGCGGGATGGTTATCCCCAGGACGTCCCGGCCTGGGCCGGGTGTCGTAGCGTACCGTTTGCTGCTCCGGTTCTCGTCTGGTCTGGTCCTGTCACCGGATCATCAGATGCGCATCGGCATGACGACATACTTGAAGTTGTCGTCTTCCGGCACGGTAATCAGCGCACTCGAATTCGAGTCGCCGAGGCTGACCTGCACCTGCTCGCTCTTCAGGTTGGCAAGCACGTCAAGCAGGTAGGTCACGTTGAAGCCGATATCGAGCGCGTCGCCCGAGTAATCGAGTTCCAGCTCTTCCTGCGCCTCTTCCTGGTCGGCGTTGGTGGAGCTGATCTTGAGCATGTGCGTGTCGAGGATGCAGCGCACGCCCTTGAATTTGTCGGTCGTCAGGATCGCGGTACGCTGCAGCGCCTGCTGCAGCCGCACGCGGTCGATGGCGAAGGCGTTCTTGTAGCCCTTCGGGATTACGCGCTGGAAGTCGGGGAACTTGCCTTCAACCAGCTTGGAGATCAGTTCGATATTGGCGAACGTGAACTTGACCTGGTTGGCGGCCAGCTGCACCGTCACCGGATCGTCGTTGTCTTCCAGCAGGCGCTGCAGTTCCAGGATGGTCTTGCGCGGGATGATGACTTCCTGGCGCGCGCCCACGCCGGCGGCTTCAGTCTCAAGCTCAACGCCGCAGTAGGCCAGGCGGTGGCCGTCGGTGGCGACTGCCATCACCTTCTTGCCTTCCACCACCAACAGCATGCCGTTCAGGTAGTAGCGGATGTCCTGCTGCGCCATGGCGAAGTGGACCATTGCCAGCAGGTGCTTGAAGGTCTTCTGCGGCAGGCTGACGCTGGCGTTGAATTCGCTGGCTTCGGCAACGGTCGGGAATTCCTCGGCGGCCAGCGTCTGCAGTGCGAAGCGGCTCTTGCCGGATTGCACGGTCATGCGCTTGTCGTTGAGCGACAGGGCCACGTCGCCGTCAGGCATGGCGCGCAGGATGTCCAGCAGCTTGCGCGCGGCCACGGTGGTGGCAACGCTGTCGTTGCCAACGCCGCATTCGGCATGCGTGGTGATCTGGATCTCGATGTCGGTCGAGAGGAAGGAAACGTTGGATCCGGACTTGCGAATCAGCAGATTGGCCAGGATCGGGAGGGTGTGGCGGCGCTCCACGATGCCGCTCACGATTTGCAGCGGACGCAGCAGGTTGTCTCGCGAGGTTTTGACCAATTGCATTGAATTTATCCTTCGTCGTTTGTAATCGGCGACCGCAGAACGCAAACAACTCCAAATTCACTTAGGAATCAAGGAGTTAATGTGCCATTGTACCAAGGATAAGCCGCTGCGGTGAAGCGGGGCGGGACCGGCGGGCGGGCCAGCTGTGCCCAAAAAGCCACGCTGACGCAAACCGTACTTGCCATCCCGTCCCGACTCACCGCAAAGCCTTATCAGTGGCCATTCTCCGGACACTTGCCCCGGCGTCGCTGACGTTAATTCCCCAGGCGCCACGGGATGTCCGTGGCGCGCACCCTACAGTATGCCAGCCCCGAGGGGCCGACCCTTCAAAATACGCCAGTTTCGGGGTCACCCCCGGCATCGGCCAGCCATCAGCCCTTGAGCGTTTGCTCCAGCACGTGCAGCTCGTGGTTCAGCTGCGCATCCTTGCTGCGTTCGTCGGCAATCTTGCGCACGGCGTGCAGCACGGTGGTGTGGTCGCGGCCGCCAAAGAGCTCGCCGATCTCGGGCAGGCTCTTCTGCGTCAGCTCCTTGGCCAGGTACATCGCAATCTGGCGCGGCCGTGCAATATTGGCAGGCCGCTTTTTCGAGTACATGTCAGCGACCTTGATGTTGTAGAAATCCGCGCAGGTCTTCTGGATGTTCTCCACAGAGATCTGGCGGTTCTGCACGGTCAGCAGATCCTTGAGCGCTTCGCGCGTCACCTCGATGGTGATGTCCTTGCCGTGGAAGTTGCTGAACGCCAGGATCTTGCGCAGCGCGCCTTCCAGCTCACGCACGTTGGAGCGCAGGTGCTTGGCGACAAAGAAGGCGACCTCTTCGGGCACGTTGACGCTTTCCGCGGCGGCCTTCTTCATCAGGATGGCCACGCGCATTTCCAGCTCGGGCGGCTCGATGGCCACGGTCAGGCCCGAGTCGAAGCGCGAGATCAGGCGGTCGTCGATGCCGCTGATTTCCTTCGGGTAGGTATCGCTGGTGATGATCACCTGCGCCCGGTTGGCAATCAGAGCCTCGAAGGCGTAGAAGAACTCTTCCTGCGTGCGGTTCTTGCCGGAGAAGAACTGGATATCGTCGATCAGCAGCAGGTCCAGCGAGTGGTAGTAGCGCTTGAACTCGTCGAACGCCTTGCGCTGGTACGCCTTGACCACGTCGGACACGTACTGCTCGGCGTGGATGTAGCGGATGCGCGCGCGCGGATTCTCCATCAGCATGTAGTTGCCGATGGCGTGGATTAAGTGAGTCTTACCGAGGCCTACGCCGCCATAGAGATACAGCGGGTTGTAGGACTTGCCCGGGTTGTTGGCCACCTGGATGGCCGCGGCGCGGGCCAGCTGGTTGGCCTTACCAGTGACGAAGTTGTCAAAGGTCAGGATCGGGTTCAGGCGCGAGCGCTCGTGCACCGTGTCGCTCGGCTGGTGGCCGGGCATCGGCGTGTTGCCGCCCATCTGCTGGTGCGGCTGCTGCTGCGGTTGCTGCGGCTGCACGCGGTAGGAGCGGGCGCTGGCTTCGGCGGGGTCCATGTGGACCACGTCGATCTCGCCCATGTCGGCGCCGTGCTGCGGGTGGTGATGCTGGCCGGGGTGCTGGCCGCCCATGCCGGGGCCCTGGGCGCGCGCGCCGGCCGGGACCGGGGCCGCGGACGGCATGCCGGCCGGGTTACCGTACTGCGGCTGGCCCATGCCGTACCCGGCAGCGGCGGGGTACTCACCATAGCCAGGCTGGCCGGGCATGGCAAACGGGGGCTGCTGGCCCATGGCCTGGCCACCCATCGGCTGGCCACCGGGATAGCCGGCCATGGCCGTACCCGGTGCTGCGTGGGCGTCCATGCCGCCCGGGCCCATGCCGGGCTGGGCCGGCTGCATATAGGCAGCGGCACGGCCCGACGCGGCCGGGTCCAGCACGAACTGGACGCTGACCTGCGCTTCCCAGTACTCGCAGGCCAGTGCGGTGATGCGCCCCGAAAACTGACTCTTGACCCAATCCAGCTTGAAACGGTTGGGCGCGGCAATGCGCAGCGCGTGCGTTTCTTCATCGAACGCAACGGGCGCCAGCGGCTTGATCCACGTCTTGAACTGTTGTGGCGTCAGCTCGCGCTCTAGTTGCGCGGCTGCCGCCTGCCAGAAATCTTGCATTGTTTGTTTTTTGGTAATCGTACCCGGCCGCCATTCAGCGGTTCCCCCGGCACGCCACAAGCGGCGTCTGTGCCGCGCGATCCGGGCCATCCTTACCGTATTAGGAATCAATTCCGTTCGGTGAGGCCTCCGCGGCATGCCAATGCAGCAGCCAGCGAGCCTTCAGGCTCGCCGCACTGGCGTGCGTTCAGTCATGCGTTGCCGCGGTGGGGGCCCGGGTTGCGCCTGCGCCACGCAGCCCGTGTTGTGTTTGGACCCGGATTGTACCCCCGCCCCTGAGTTATCCACAAAGGATAAGTCTGTGGACAACTTGTGCAAATGCAGTGGATTTGTGTGCACAACCCCTGCTGTGATGCGGCTTTCCGGGGTGTGAAAACGGGGAAAATTTCAGGCAAAACAGGGACTTCGCCTGTGGATGACCTTGCCGGTGGTGGCCCGGAGGGCACATTTAGTTACCCACCGCGTGTTGTGGACAATGGCGCACCACGGGCCTTGGGGTGCTGTAGCAAATGTGTCCTTGCACACAGACTGGCACCTTGACAGCGCCGGAGAAAATCGTTTAAATGGCGGGTTCTGCGATGCGGCAGGGGATCACGTATGCGCATCGCCGGGTCTGGCCTGTTCGTGCCGTCCTTGCTAACAGGTTATCGACCTGCACATGCATAAACACGGCCGGCAGCAAGACAGAACCAGAATCGTCGGCAATCCCGCTGCAGTGTCTTGCCAGCGGCAGCCCCATGCGAACCATACGCGGCGGCCACGGCACCCCGGCACCAGCCGGTGTCAGGCGCGCCCAGATCAACCAGAGAGTGCAACATGAAACGTACCTACCAACCTTCCGTTACCCGCCGCAAGCGTACCCACGGCTTCCGCGTGCGCATGAAGACCCGCGGCGGCCGTGCCGTCATCAACGCACGCCGCGCCAAGGGCCGCAAGCGCCTGGCCATCTGAGGCCCGGGCGACCGGCCTGACGGCACGCCCGGCGCCG
Source organism: Cupriavidus sp. LA-1 (assembly GCF_055385985.1). Taxonomy (NCBI): domain Bacteria; kingdom Pseudomonadati; phylum Pseudomonadota; class Betaproteobacteria; order Burkholderiales; family Burkholderiaceae; genus Cupriavidus; species Cupriavidus sp. LA-1. The sequence continues at coordinate 3,804,207 of NZ_AP031387.1, forward strand.
GCTGCAGCATACCGCAGCCGTGCCGCGCAGCCGTCAATGCCCACCGCCTCGGTTTCAGGTCGGCCGGCAGCTTGCCGCAGGGCGCCGCTTTGCGCCAGCAGTCTTACTCGCCAGCGTTATCAAGCGTGTCAGCCCATGCCTTCCCCAAAGCCGCAAGGCTAACAAAGACGGATGAGTTTTCATCCGTTTTTGCTTTGCGGCCCCGGCGGCGCAGCCCGCATTTCGTGCTCTATGTACGCGCCAACGACCGGCCGGAAGGCCGTCTTGGCGTGGTGGTCGGCAAGAAGTTCGCGCCGCGCGCCGCTGAGCGCAACCTGGTGAAGCGCATGGCGCGCGAGCTGTTCCGCCAGCGCCGTGAAGAACTGGCGGGGCGCGACGTGCTGCTGCGCCTGCAAACCAAGTTCCCGCGCGCGGAATTTGCAACGCGCGCGGCGGTCCGAAGGGCATGCGCGGCGGAAATCGCCAGCCTGCTCGACGTTGCGGCAAAACCACTGCCGCCACCCGCGCCGTCTGCCTCGCCCCCGGCACCGCCATCCGCGGCGCCAGCGGCGAGCCCCTCGCAAAGCCAGCCCCCGGGCCTTCCGGCCTGAACGCGCGCCAACGCCCGCCATGAAGCGAATCCTGCTAGTCCTGCTGCGTGTCTACAAGATCGCCCTGAGTCCTTACCTGGGCTCGCAGTGCCGCTTCGTGCCGACCTGTTCCGAGTACGCCCGCGACGCCGTCGTCCATTACGGCGCCGCACGCGGCAGCTGGATGGCCGCCTGCCGGCTGTGCCGTTGCCATCCTTTCACACAAGGCGGGTATGATCCCGTGCCGGGCACGGAAGCTGACGACACTGCCAGGCCGGACACCCACGCGGGCCGTTCCGTCCATGCCGCCGCAGGCCATGCGCCTGTGGCGATCCGTCTGCCCAGACCCTGATTTCTCCGACCACAGCCAGACATGGATATCAAACGCACCATCCTCTGGGTCATCTTCTCGATGTCCCTCGTGCTGCTCTACGACAACTGGCAGCGCTCCCAAGGCCATGCGTCGATGTTCTTCCCGAGCACGACGCAACAGCAGGGCGCTTCGGCGCCGGCCGCCAGCGGTGCTGCCGCGCAGGGCGACGTGCCCAAGGCCAACGTGCCGGCAGGCGCAGCGGGTACCGCTGCCCCGGCCGCGCCGCAGGCCGCGGCCCAGCCCACCGGCGAGAAGATCGTGGTGACCACCGACGAGGTGCGCGCCGAGATCGACACCGCCGGCGGCATCCTGTCGCGCCTGGAGCTGCTCAACGAGCACGAGAAGGACGGCAAGCCGGTGGTGCTGTTCGAACGCGACACCACCCGCACGTATATGGCCCGCTCGGGCCTGATCGGCGGCGACCTGCCCAACCACACCACGGTCTTCACCGCCGCCCCGGGCCCGCGCGCGCTGGACGGCGCCGACAAGCTGGAAGTGACGCTGACCGCCGACAAGAACGGCGTGAAGTTCGTGAAGACCTACATCTTCCACAAGGGCAGCTATGTGGTGGACACGCGCTTTGCCGTGACCAACGAAGGTACCGCGCCGGTCTCGCCGACGCTGTACATGGAACTGGCGCGTGACGGCAGCAAGGTCGAGCAGTCGCAGTTCTACAGCACCTTCACCGGCCCGGCCATCTACACCGACGCCGACAAGTACCACAAGATCACCTTCGACGACATCGGCAAGGGCAAGGCCAGCGTGCCGGCCGCCAGCAGCAGTGGCTGGGTGGCCATGGTGCAGCACTACTTTGCCTCGGCCTGGATTCCCCAGTCCGGCAAGGAGCACAGCTTCTACGTCGAGAAGATCGATGCCAACCTGTTCCGCGTGGGCATCCAGCAACCGCTGGGCCAGATCGCCCCAGGCGCGACCGTGACGACTGACGCACGCCTGTTTGCCGGTCCGCAGGAAGAGCGCATGCTCGAGAAGATCACCCCGGGCCTGGAACTGGTGAAGGACTACGGCTGGCTGACCATCCTGGCCAAGCCGCTGTTCTGGCTGCTGGAGAAGCTGCACGGCTTCCTGGGCAACTGGGGCTGGTCGATCATCTTGCTGACGGTGCTGATCAAGCTGGTGTTCTTCCCGCTGTCGGCGGCAAGCTACAAGTCCATGGGCAAGATGAAGGACCTGCAGCCGCGCATGACGTCGATCCGCGAGCGCCACAAGGGCGATCCGCAGAAGATGAACCAGGAGATGATGGCGCTGTACAAGACCGAGAAGGTCAACCCGCTCGGCGGCTGCCTGCCCATCGTGATCCAGATCCCGGTGTTCATTGCGCTGTACTGGGTGCTGCTGTCGACGGTGGAAATGCGCGGCGCGCCGTGGCTGGGCTGGATCCATGACCTGTCGGTGCCGGATCCGTTCTACATCCTGCCGGTCGTGATGGCCGCGTCGATGTTCGTGCAGACCAGGCTGAACCCGACCCCGCCGGACCCCGTGCAGGCCAAGGTCATGATGATCATGCCGCTGGTGTTCTCGTTCATGTTCTTCTTCTTCCCGGCCGGCCTGGTGCTGTACTGGGTGGTGAACAACATCCTGTCGATCGCCCAGCAGTGGCAGATCAACCGCATGCTCGGCAAGGGCAAGGCGGCAGTGGCGGCGAAGAGCTGATCCTGTTGCAGGATGCGGTAAGTGAAAAGCCCGGCAGCGATGCCGGGCTTTTTGTTTGTGGCGGGGGTATGCTTTCGGGCTGTATGCCGTTGCATGCAATACAACGCACCAACCCCGCACCACCCGACAGGAGATTCACGATGAGCTGGTCCGCCCGCCAATACGTCGCCTTCGAAGATGAACGCACCCGCCCGGTCCGCGACTTGGTGGCTGCCATCCCCAATGAGATCGTGCGCAGCGCGGTGGATATCGGCTGCGGGCCGGGCAACTCCACCGAGGTGCTGCTGGCGCGCTATGCGGGGGCGTCGGTGACCGGGATGGACAGCTCGCAGGACATGATCGACGCGGCCCGCAAGCGCCTGCCCGACGTGCAGTTCCGCGTGGCCGACATCGGCGCCTGGGACGAGGCCGGTCCCTATGACGTGATCCTGGCCAATGCCGTGCTGCAGTGGCTGCCTGACCATGCCAGCCTGTTCCCGGCACTGGTGTCGAAGCTCGCCCCTGGCGGCACGCTGGCCGTGCAGATGCCGGACAACCTGGAAGAACCCGCGCACCTGCTGATGCGCCAGGTGGCGGCGGAAGGCCCGTGGGCCGACAAGCTTGCCGGCGCCAGCAAGGCCCGCGCGGAACGTGCGCCGGCGCGCTGGTACTACGAGCTGCTGCGCCCGCTGTGCCAGCGCGTGGACGTTTGGCTGACCACGTACCACCATCCGCTGGCCGACGGCCCGGCCGCGGTGGTGGAGTGGTTCAAGGGCAGCGGCCTGCGTCCCTTCCTGCAGCCGCTGGATGATGCCGAGCGCGCCGCCTACCTGACCTGCTACGAGGCCGAAATTGCCAGGGCGTACCCGGCGCTGCCGGACGGATCGGTGCTGCTGCCGTTCCCGCGCCTGTTCATCGTGGCGACGCGCTAGCCGTTACGCGGGCTTGTGGCACACCGCCTCGATGTTGTGCCCGTCCGGATCCAGCACGAAGGCGCCGTAGTAGTTGGGGTGATAGTGCGCGCGCAGGCCCGGCGCGCCATTGTCGCGCCCGCCCGCGGCCAGCGCCGCCTGGTAGAAAGCGTCCACGGTTTCGCGGCTGTCCACGCGGAAGGCCACGTGCAGCGGCGGCTGGTTGGGGGTGCCGCGGTAGATCCAGAAGTCGGGATGGCCCGGCGGGCCAAAGCCGGCCACATCGGTGCTGCCGGTGATGCTGGCCGGGAACTCCTTGTCCAGCACATAGCCGATGGCGCCCAGCGCCGCCTGGTAGAAGATGCGGCTCTTGCCGTAGTCGCTGACGATTACGCCGGTGTGGTCGATCATGGGTGGCTCCCGTTCGAGGGTGGCAGGGCGGTGTCGCGCAGCAAAAGCCGTTCCTGTTCGGTGGTCATGGATGTTCCTTGTCGGGTCACTGCATCACCGGGATGTACGCATTCCAGCGTGTAGGGCCGGGCGTGTCAACTTCCAGATGAGCATCCTGCGTCGCTTGGGGGCGCGCAAGCGCGTGCCGTCACCTACACTGGAAGCATCCGCGTCCCGCATGCGCGCCTGACCGCATGCAGCCCGCCATGACCGTCGACGCCCCTTCCCCCACACTGCACCGCAAGACGCGGCCGGCTGCTGCCTTTGCTGCGCTGATACAGGCCAGCCTGGCGCACATCGAAGCGTGCCTGGACCAGTTGCTGCACCGCGACGAGCCCGAGGACCTGCACGCGCTGCGCGTCGCGGTACGCCATGCGCGCGCGGTGCTCTGGGCCCTGGGGCCGTCGTTGCCGCGGCAGGAACGCGACCGCTGGCAGCAAGACCTGCGCATGCTGGCGCGCGCCACCAGCGCGGTCCGCGACTGGGACGTATTCCTGGCCGAAACCATCGCCCCGGCATGCAAGCTGGAACCGGACGACACCGTGCTGGCGGCCATCGCCGACACGGCCCGCGAGCGCCGCACCATCGCCCGTGACACCATGCTCGCGGCCATGGCCCGCTACCGTGACTGGCCGCTGCCCACGCTGCATCGCGACCTGGCGCACCTGGCCCAGCTTGCCACCCGCGCCCGCAAGGACGGCGGCCGCCTCGGGCCCTTCGCCCGCAAGCGCGTGCGCCGTGGCCGCAAGCAGTTGCGCGCGCTGACCAAGGCCGCACGCGATGGCGATGCCCGCGCGGTCCACGAGCAACGTATCGCCGGCAAGCGGCTGCGCTATGTGATCGAGGCATTCGCGCCGGTGCTGCCGTCCCGCTATACCAGGCGCCTGCATCGCAAGCTGGTCAAAGGGCAGACGAAGCTCGGCAGCTTTGTCGACGGCATTGTCGCGCGCCGGCTGATGGCCGAATGCCTGGAAGCGCAGGCGATGCCCGATGAAGCGCCGCCGCCGCCGCCCGGCGCCACCTGAACACCCGCCCGCCATGGCGGCCTGCCCACCGTGTGCCACGCCAACTGCACCCGATCTGCGACAATACCGCCATGACTGCTCCCCAGGTTCCCATTGCCGCCATCGCCACCGCCCCCGGACGCGGCGGCATCGGCGTGGTGCGCGTGTCGGGCCCCGATGTCGGCCCCGTGATGCGCGCCGTCTGCGGCCAGGCACTGAAGCCGCGCCACGCTACTTACCTGCCGTTCCTCGATGGCCAAGGCAAGGTCATCGACCACGGCCTGGCGCTGTATTTCCCGGCGCCCAATTCCTATACCGGCGAGGAAGTGCTTGAGCTGCAGGGCCATGGCGGCCCGGTGGTGATGCAGATGCTGCTGACGCGCTGCCTGCAGGCCGGCAACGGCATCGGCCTGCGCCTGGCCGAGCCCGGCGAGTTCACGCGGCGCGCCTTCCTTAACGACAAGCTCGACCTGGCCCAGGCCGAGGCCGTGGCCGACCTGATCGAAGCCAGCACCGAGGCCGCGGCGCGCTCGGCGGCGCGATCGATGGAAGGCGAGTTCTCCAACGCCATCCGCCAGCTTGTGGATAAAGTTATCCACCTGCGCATGCTGGTGGAAGCCACGCTGGATTTCCCCGAGGAAGAGATCGATTTCCTGGAGCAGTCCGACGCACGCGGCCAGCTTGCCACCATCCGCACCGAACTGGGTGCGGTACTGGCGCAGGCGCGCCAGGGCGCGTTGCTGCGCGAGGGCCTGTCGGTGGTGCTGGCGGGCCAGCCCAACGTGGGCAAGTCATCGCTGCTGAACGCACTGGCCGGCGCTGAGCTGGCCATCGTCACACCCATCGCCGGCACCACGCGCGACCGCGTGCGCGAGACCATCCAGATCGACGGCATCCCGCTGCATATCATCGACACCGCCGGCCTGCGCGAGCACGCCGCCGACGAAGTCGAGCGCATCGGCATCGAACGCACCTGGGACGCCATCCGCCGCGCCGACATTGTGCTGCACCTGGTCGACGCCACCGACTACCTGCGCCATGGCTTGTCCGAGACCGACGACGCCATCGACGACCAGCTCAGCGGCCAGCTGCCGCCGGGCTCGCCGATCGTGCGCATCGTCAACAAGATCGACAAGGCGCCGGCGGTGGGGGATGTCGTGTTTGGCGGCAATCGACCGCATGTGGTCGCCGCCAACGGGCCCAACCCGACTGAGATCTGGATCTCGGCGCGCACTGGTGCCGGCATTGAACTGCTGCGCAAGGAACTGCTGCGGCTGGTGGGCTGGCAGTCGGGCAATGAAGGCAACTTCCTGGCGCGCGAACGGCATCTGACGGCGCTGCGCACGGCGCAGTCGCACCTGGATATCGCTGCGGAGCAGGCAGAGCATCAGGCGCAGGCGCTGGACTTGTTTGCTGAAGAGTTGCGGCTGGCGCAGGAGTGCCTGAACAGCATTACGGGTGAGTTCACCAGTGATGATTTGCTGGGGACGATTTTTACGCGGTTTTGTATTGGGAAGTAGCTGGTCTAAGGCTCTCCGCAATGGATGCCTGGGAAAGCCTGTGGCAGCAATGGCCAGACGTGGACAACCATTTTGAGGAAGTCCTCACAATGGCCGAGACCGGTCCCGGCGCCTGCCGTAGGCAACATTAATGGCCAAGCGAAGCAGACAAAGCCACACCGAACGACCGTGGACAGAAGTTACCGCTACGCCATGCGCCTGATCCTCATCACCTTCGGCACCCAGGGTGACTGCCGCCCCATCGTCGCCCTGGGCCTCGGCCTGCGCGCAGCCGGCCACGACGTGCTGATGCTGGGCGAACGCTCGGCAGCCACGCTCGCGGCGGAGCACGGCCTGGCCTTTGCGCCGATGGCCGGCGATATCCAGCAGACGCTGGCCCCCGGCGGCGCGCTGCACAAGCTGATGACCGAAGGCGGCAACGTGGCCGAGGCCACGCGCGCGTTTGCGCGCATTGCCGAGGACAACACCGAGGCGTGGATGGCGCAATTGGCCGAGGCTGCGCGCGACGCCGATGGCATCGTGTTCTCGGGGCTCACGGCGTATGTGGCGCTGTCGGTGGGCGAGCATCTGGGCAAGCCGGTGATCGGCGCGGGCATGTTCCCGATCTCGCCGACGCGGGCCTTTCCGTCCGCGCTGCTGCCGCCGTTCAGGCTGCCGGGGTGGGCCAACCGCGCCAGCCACCAGTTGATCAACTTCGTGCTGTGGCGCATGTTCCGAACCGCCACCAATGCCGCACGCGCCAGGCTGTTCGGTGCCTCAGCGCGCAAGGCGATGTGGGTGGATTTTCCGACGCTGTACGCAATGTCGCCGCACCTGGTGCCGCGTCCGCATGACTGGCATGACGACTGGCTGGTGAGCGGCGCGTGGACCATGCCGCCGCAGCCGGACTGGCAGCCGGATGCGCGGCTGCAGGACTTCCTGGCAGCCGGCCGGGCGCCGCTGTATATCGGCTTTGGCAGCATGGCGGGCTTTGATCGAAACAGGGTGGTGACAGCGCTGGTGCAGGCGGTCGATGGCCGGCGCGCGCTGTTCTATCCGGGCTGGAGCGGCATTGACGTGGGCGCGCTGCCGTCCAACTTCCACGTGGTGGACGCGACGCCGCATGACTGGCTGCTGCCGCGCGTGTCGGCGGCGATCCATCATGGCGGCGCGGGCACTACGCATGCGGTATCGGCAGCAGGCGTGCCGGCGATCGTGCTGCCGTTTGCGGGCGACCAGTTCTTCTGGGCGGGCCGGCTGGCGGCGCTGGGCGTGGCGCCGCGTTATGTCGCCGGGCACAAGATCGATGCGCGGCGGCTGGCGTCGATGATCGAATTTACCGAGCAGCCGGCCACGCGCGAACGGGCCGCCACGCTGGGCCGCGCGATCGCCGCCGAGCGCGGCGTGGCCAATGCCGTGGCCGCGATCGAGCGCTTTTGCGGCAGGCAGGGCGCATAATCCGGTTCCGCCTTACGCTTTCACAGACGCAGGACCTCCAGATGATGAACCGTACCCAGCAAATCCTGATTGCCATCGTCGCCGTGGCTGTCCTTGGCATGTTGTGGTTTGCCGGCAATGACCGCCGCGACGATGTCGGCGGTGCCGCGCCCGACGCACAGGCCGAAGCGCAGGCCGCGGCCAGCGCGGTGCCTGCCAGCGATGTGCGCGGTGTGCCGCGCAATGGCACGCTGGATCCGGTCAGCATCGACCCGGAACGCCCAGCGGACCGCCTGCCGCAACGCCAGGCCGATGCGCTGCTGAATGAATACCGCGACAACGCCAGGGAAGCCGACCACCGCTACCTGGGCCAGTACCTGATTGTCGAGGGCATTGCCAGCGGCATTCGCCGCGAGGGTGACCAGGTCTATGTCGATATCCGCACCAACGATCCCGGCGTGAACGTGCGCGCGCTGCTGCTGCAACGCCAGATCTGCGGCCCGGCGGGGCGGGTATGTGAAGTAGAAGCCCGCGCCACCATGGTGCGGCGCGGCCAGAAGGTGGCGGTGGAATGCAACGGGGCAGGGCTGGCGGACGGTTCGCCGCTGCTGCGCGACTGCCTGCTGCGCGGCGGCGCCAACTGATCGCGCTGGTCCACGATTCCGGAGTCTTTTCATGCAATCCGTACTGTCCGTCCTTGCCATCCTGATCATGGTGGGCACCATCGTCGGCCTGGTCTCGCCGGCCTGGTTCAGCCAGACGCTGTTCGGCGGCAAACCCGTTACTCGCGTGCAGGTGGCAGTGATCGGGGTCTGTCTTGCCGGGCTTTGCCTGGTCCTGGTGGGCCGGCTGGCGCAGGGCGGCTGAGGCGCCACCCCTTCATGCAGAAGCGGCGGATTTGCGCTTCTGTTTGGACGATTGGATCGGCGTACCGGCACCTACAGTGTGAAGGTATGCGGTGGCCATTGCGCCTTGCATGGCACGCCGCCCCAGCCATCCAGGACACCCCATGAACAAAGCTCTGCTGGCCGCCGGCCTTGGCCTGCTGCTCACCGGCTGCTCGACCTACCAGGCCGTGACGCCGGTCGACCGGCCTGACCGCAACGATCCCCTTGTCGCGTTCCAGGTGCCGGCCGGCGGCGGTCCGCTGGGCCACTACGGCGCCAATGGCACGCTGCTGTGCGTGGTGGTGAACCCGGTCACGGGCAATGACTTTGTCGAGAGCTTCCTCGCGTCGCTGCGGCGGCGCAATTTCGAGGTGAAGGTGCTGCAGGCGCAGGCCTCGCCCGCGGCGTGCCCGATGGTGGCGCTGTACGCGGCGCGCGGCGCCTGGTACTGGACCTCTTACCTGAACAGCGCGGACATCACCGTATTCCGCAACGGCGACCGTGTCGGCAAGGCGACCTACGACGCCAACCGCAGCGCGGGCGGGCTCAACCTGAGCAACTTCGTGCAGCCGTCGTCCAAGCTCGATGAACTGGTCGAGAAGCTATTCCCCGGCATGCTGCCGCCGCCTCCGCCGCCGGCGGGAACGGTGGCCACACCGGCGGCCTAGCCCATCTGCAGTCAACCGGAGGGCGGGACCATGCCTCTCTGCGCAGCATCTTGCCGGGCGCAGCCGCGCCCGGCCCAGCGTACCCGGCCCAGCGTACCCGGGTCAGCGTTCCAGCCGGCCCAGGCGCACCACGGTCACGCCCGGGCGCAACTGGCGCAGCGACGGCATCACCAGCACGCAATCCGGATACGGCGTCACCACTGGCTCGCCGTCGCGCCAGCCGATTACGGTCCCGGCCTCGGTAAAGGTCTCCAGCCCGGTATAGGGGCCGGCAAAGCGGAAGTCCATGCTGGTGGCCACCACCGGCTCGGTCACGCGTACCACGCGCTGCGTGGCGGGCAGCGGCTGCAGCCAGCCGGCGGGCAAGTCGGCTTCATCCACGATGCCGGCATGCAGCAGGAAGCGCGCGCTGCTGTCCTGCGCCACCGTCACGGCTGCCGGCTCCCAGTGCTGGCCGCATTCGATCAGCAGCGCATTGCGCGGGCTGGCGGCGTCGCCAAAGCCATCGTAGTCGCGCATGCGGCGGCCTTCGGGGTGGCCTTCGTCGACGATCACGTCGGCGGGCGCGCCCAGCGCGCGCGACAGGGCGATGCCCTTGTCCAGCGGGCCGGAGACGATCAGCGGCCGGCTTTTCTCATGCATGGAATGCAGGTCCAGCAGCAGGTCGACGGTGTCGATCACCGGGCGCATGGCGCGCGCGCGGCGCAGCTCGGACGAATCCAGGCTGGTGTCGTCCAGCGTCCTGGCCGTCCATACGCGGTTGAAGTCCTGGTCGACGAAGCGCGAGGCGTCGGGCCTGGCCGCATCGAAGCGGTGATAAGCATCGACGTTGGCAAAGGCCAGCGTCAGGCGGCCGCGGCGCGGGCGCAGGCCGTGGTCCAACAGCGCCTTGACGGCGATGGCGCCGCAGACCTCGTTGCCGTGGGTCAGCGCGTTGACCATCACGTGTGGGCCGGGCTGGCCGCTGTCGAAGGTGAACAGGTAGGGGATGCCGGTGTTGCCGGCGGCGTAGGGACGGATGTCGGGGAAGGCGACATCGACGGGGTAGGCGTCGATCGGTGCGGAGGGCTGGGTCATGGGAATCGGTGCGTTCAGGGTGCCTGGCGGGTCGGTGCCTGCCGGGTCGTGTGATGTGGACAAACAGGGTAGGGGGCGGGCATTTCCAGCGCCGCCCCACAACCTCACTTACTCATGAATCCCAGCCGTCTGCACGATGGTGCGATAACGCCCCGTCTCGCGCTTGATAAAGCTGCCGAACTGCGCCGGGTTGGCAGGCGCCACTTCCACGCCGGCTTCTGCCAGCTTCTTCTTCACATCCGGCATCGCCAGCACGGCCTGCATCTCGGTGTTCAGGCGATCCACCACCGGTTGCGGCAGCCTGGCCGGCCCCATCAGGCCGAACCACACGCCCATGTCCACGCCCTTGAGCGCGGGGGTCTCGGCCAGCGCGGGCACGTTCGGCGCTACCGGCGAGCGCTTGGCATTGGTCACGCCGTATGCCTGCACGCGGCCGGCCTGGATATGCGGCAGCGCCGACGACAGCACCATCACCGCCAGGTCGATCTGGCCGCCGAGCAGGTCGGTGGCCATGGCCGAGGCGCCCTTGTACGGCACGTGCGTGATATTGACCTTGCCCTGCTGCTTGATCAGCTCGCCGGCCAGGTTCAGCGGCGTGCCCACGCCCGACGAGGCATAGGCCAGCTTGCCCGGCTGGGCCTTGGCCAGCGTAATCAGCTCGGCCGCATTCCTGGCCGGCAGGCCGGTCTTGCCGACCAGCACCATCGGCTGGGTGCCGACGAAGGTCACCGGGGCCAGGTCCTTCTCGCCGTCGTAGCGCACGGCGGGGTTGGTCAGGCGGGCGATCGACACTTCACTGCCGGAACCCATCAGCAGGGTGTAGCCGTCCGCGTCTGCCTTGACCACCTTGGACGCGCCGATGGTGCCGCCGGCGCCGCCCAGGTTCTCGATCACCACGCTCTGGCCCAGGCGCTTGCCCAGTTCCGGGGCGATGGTGCGGGCCACCAGGTCGACGCTGCCGCCGGCGGTGTAGCCCACCACCAGCGTGATCGGCTTGGTGGGCCAGGTGGAAGCGAGGGCGCCGGCGGAAGCGGCAAGGCAGAGTGCGGCAGCGGCCGCGCGCAGGGTGGTCTTCATGGTCTTGGCTCTGGGGGTCCCGGAATAATGGTTGTGGACCGATGGTAGAGAGCGCGGAGCCGGCCCGGCGTGCAGCTTTGGCAAGGGGGGTTGCCGATTCGGCAATGGTGCGGCCGAAGGCGAATCAGCGCGGTGCCTGCACCGCCGCCTGCCAGAATGCCTCGGCCAGCGGCCGCATCGGCGCGCGCGGGCGGTACAGGCGGATATCGAGCGCCAGGTCGCCGCCATCGTCGCCCCGTGCGGCGCTGATGGCACGCACCAGCCGGCCCGCGTGCAGGTCATCGGCAATCAGCCGCGCCGGCAGCCAGGCCAGGCCCATGCGCTGGCGCACCATCTCGTGCACCGACTCGGCAAAGTCGCTGACCGCGATCACGTCCAGCCGCGCTGCCAGCTTGCGGCGCGCGATCTCCTGGTTGACCATGCGGCCCAGCGTCAGGGTCTCGGCGTAGGCGATCATCGGCACGGGCTTTGCAGCCGCCCTGGCAGTGGCCAGCCGGTGCAGCGGCGCGCCGCGCGCATCGGCGGCGCTGACGCACACCAGCCGCTCCACGCCGGCCAGGTGGAACTGGTAGCGCGCATCGTCCAGCATCACCGGCAGGTCCGGCGGGCTGTAGCAGAGCAGGAAATCGGCATCGCCCTCGGCGAACATCGCCAGCGCGTCGTGCATCGGGAAGGTCGACAGGCGCGTGCGGAAGCTGGCCGCTGCGGGGTCGTGCCGCAGTGCCTCGCGCAGGCCCGCCAGCCAGGCCGGCACCATCGAGCGCGCCAGGGTCTTGCCGGTGGCGATGGTGACCGTGCTGGCGTCGGCGCGGTGCGCGGCGCGCAGCGCCAGGCGGGTTTCATCCAGCGTGCGCAGGGCGCTCTGCGCGGCTTCCAGGAACTGGCGGCCTTCGGCGGTCAGCCGCACCGGGAAGGCGCTGCGGTCGATCAGCGGGGCGCCGGCCCAGACTTCCAGCGCCTGCATGCGCCGGCCAAAGGCGGGCGGGGTCACGTTGCGCAGTTCGGCGGCGCGCGCCAGGCTGCCGGCCTGGGCCAGGCAGACGAAGTCTTCGAGCCAGCGGATATGCATGGAGGTGGCCAATTGAGGGTAGGGCGGCAATGCCCTCATTATCGGCAAAACCGGGCGCCACCTTTGCCTGCCGCATTCCTCGGTTAGAATTTTTCGCATGACACTGACCCGGCGCCGCCACCCCTCGTCCCCGACCAGCCAGGCATCGGACACCACGCCGCCCAGCCCGGAATACACCATCGACGAGCTGGCGCGCGTGGCCGGCACCACGGTGCGCAACGTGCGCTCCTACCAGGACCGCGGCCTGATCGACCCGCCGCAGCGGCGCGGGCGCGTGGGCATCTACACGCAGGCGCACCTGGGCCGGCTCAAGCTGATCCACCACCTGCTGGCGCGCGGCTATACGCTGGCCAATATCACCGAGCTGCTCAAGGCGATTGTCGAAGGGCACGACCTGCGCTCGATCCTGGGGCTGGAGACAGCCATCAGCAGCCCGTGGACCAATGAGACGCCGCGGCACTATTCCTACCTGGCGCTGGCACGGCTGTTCGGCCGCGCGATCTCGCGCCCGGCGCTGGCCAAGGCGATCTCATTAGGGCTGCTGGAACCGGACGGCCTGGGCTATCTTGCGCGCAGCCCGCGCGCGCTGGCCGCGGGCGCGGAGATCGCCCAGGCGGGCTTTGCGCTGGAAGACGTGCTGGAGATCATCGCGCAGTCGCGCGGGCATTTCCAGGCGGTATCAGACCATATCGTCGCCACCGTGGTGCGCGAGCTGGACCGCTTTGGCGAGGGCAAGCTGCCGCCGCCGCAGGACGTGCCGCGGCTGGTGGACATCTTGTGGCGCATCCGCCCGCTGGCGCTGGTGATGGCGGAGACGGAGATGATGCGGGCGCTGGAGATCTCGGCCAACAAGTACCTGGGGGACCGGGTGGCGGCGATCATCGAGCATTTGCATGATGAGGAGGGTGGGGGCGCCAAGCCTTAGCGGCCGGCGCCTCAGCCCTTTTCCAGCAGCACCGCCCGCCTATAGCGCAACCATGTCGAAATCCGCTTTCGCCATGCCGCAGTCCGGGCAGCTCCACTCCGACGGGACCGCGCCCCACGGTGTGCCGGGCGCGATGCCGTGCTCGGGCATGCCGAGCGCTTCTTCATAAACGAATCCACAGATACGGCACTGCCAGATGGTCATGCCGCCCCCCGCAGCGAAGGCGCACGGGTGGAGACGCCGGCGGCGCGCGCGGTGTCCTCGATCTCCTGGACCAGCGGCGCGATGCGCGCCAGCTCGGCGCGGTTGTCGTCGTCCCACGGATGGAAGCCTGGACGGAAGTAGCTTAACCACTCCGGGATCATCTTGGGCAGCACGCCGGGCGAGGCCCACAGGAAGCGCAGCACGCCGCCAAACCCGGTCAGCTTGTTGCGGCAGCCCTTGTCGCCCATCACCAGCGCGATATGGAACACGAACACCATGGCCCAGAACGTCACCGTGGTGGTCAGCATGGTGAAAGTGCGCAGGAAGTAGCGATACGGGCCGGGCTTCATCACCGTGTTCCAGACATCGTAGGCCACGGCCTTGTGCTCGGTTTCCTCCAGCGCGTGCCAGGTCCACACCTGCCGGTAGCCGGTCTCCGAGGCCGCGCCCATGTGGCGCTGATCCCGCAGCAGACCGTCGGCCAGCATCGCCGTGTAGTGCTCCAGCGCGATGGTGTGGGCCAGCTGCCACGACTTGGGCAGGATCTTGCGCAGCACGTCCAGCAGCTTCCACACCGCGCGGTCGAGCCGCGCGGCGGGCAAGCCGGCGTCTTCCATCAGCCGGTTGTAGAGGATGTGTTCGCGCGTGTGCATCGCTTCCTGGCCGATAAAGCCGGCGATGGCGCGGCTTAGCTCGGGATCCTTCACCTGGTCGCGGTAGTTGCGCACGCTGTCCATGAAGAAGCGCTCCCCGCCCGGGAAGAAGATCGACAGCGCGTTGATGAAATGGGTGACGTGACGGCCCCGTTCGTGCCAGTCGCTGATGCGTTCTGGCGGCAGGTGGGGATGCACGTCGCGGCGGACTGGCATCATGGCGGTCTCCTTGGGTGGCAGGCTCATTGAGCTAAAAAGGGCAGCAGGTCTGCGGCCACGCGTTGCGGGTCTTCTTCCATCGGCACATGGCCAAGGCCCGCGTAGCGGCGCAATTGCGCGCCGGGAATGCGCTCGGTGAAGGCCTGCGCGTGCGCCGGCGGAATCCAGCGGTCACGCTCGCCCCACAGCACCAGCGTGGGCGCGCGCACGCTGCCGAGCAGGTGGGTGTCGAGCTGGGCAAAGTCCAGCCTGGGCACCATCTTGCCGACGGCCTCGCGGCTGCCTTCGGCGTAGAAGAAATCGACGTAGCGGCGGAAGGTGGATTCCGGCACGCGCGAGGCATCGCCATAGACGTCGCGCGTGGCGGCGCGGATGATGAACTCGGGCAGCATCCACGGCGCCGACCAGCGCACCGGCGCATGGCGGAACAGGTCGATATAGATCGGCAGCCGCATCGGGAAGCCGGCGGCGTCGATCAGCACCAGCTTGTCGACCGCATTGGGCCGCCGCACCGCCAGGTCCCACGCAATCAGCCCGCCCAGCGAATTGCCGATGATGCTGGCGCGGCGCACGTTCACCGCGGCCAGGAAGGCGTCGATGAAATCGCGGTAGCGGTGCACGTCCATGGTCTCGATGCGCCCGCGCGCGTCGCGCAGCGGCCCGGTCAGCCCGAACGGCGCGATGTCCAGCCGCAGCACGCGGTAGCGCTGCGCCAGCGCCGGCACGATTCCTTCCCAGGTATGCAACGACGCGCCGAAGCCGTGGATCAGCACCAGGGTCTCGCCGTCGGCGGGACCTTCGTCGGTGTAGTGCACCATTGCGTCCAGCACGCGCACCCAGCGCGAGGCCGGCAGCGCGTGGCGCTGCGCCAGCGTCGCGCGCGACAGGCTGAACAGCCCCACGCGGCCCTGCCCGAACCAGCGCGTGAGCGCGCCCGGTGGCGCCAGGAGCGCCGCATCCTGTTCGATCGCCAGCCGGTTCACGGGCGCTCTCCCTGGCCCACCGAGGCCGGTGCGGCCGCGGGACCGAGGTCGCGCTTGCGGCGCGTCTCGCGCACCACCAGCGACTGGTAGGCGGCGGGCAGCAGCCGCGCCATGGCATCGGCGGCGTAGGCATCGGGCCCGATCAGCACGCGCCGGCGGTTGCGGCGCACGCCTTCCAGGATCACGCGCGCGGCCTTGTCGGGCGAGGTGATGAAGAATTTCTCGAACTCATCCTTGCCGTGCTGCGCGTCGCGCACCAGGAAGCCGTTGACGCTGGCCGACACGCGGCTGGCCTGCGCGATATTGGTCTTGATGCCGCCTGGGTGCACGGTGGTGGCCGACACGCCGCAGTCCATCAGGTCCAGTTCCTGCCGCAGCGATTCGGTGAAGCCGCGCACCGCGTACTTGCTGGCGTTGTAGGCACCCATGCCGGGCTGAGCGAAGATGCCGAAGATGCTCGACGTATTGACCACGTGGCCGTCGCCGCTGGCCTTCAGGTACGGCAGGAAGGCCTTGGTGCCATACACCACGCCCCAGAAGTTGATGCCGATGATCCATTCCAGGTCGTCGTAGCTCATGCCCTCGACGGTGCTGGACAGCGCCACGCCGGCGTTGTTGAAGATCAGGTTGACGCGGCCATGCGCCTCGGCGGACGCGGCGGCCCACGCATGGACCGCGGCGCGGTCGGCCACATCCACGGTGTGTTGCGTGATGCGGGCATGCGGCGCCGCGGCCATGGCCTGGGCCACGGTCTGCGCCAGCCCGGCCTCGTTGCGGTCAGACAGCGCCAGGTGGCAGCCTTCGCGGGCCAGCGCCACCGCCAGCGCGCGGCCGATGCCCGAGCCGGCGCCGGTGATCGCGGCAACCTTGTTGCGGAAGTCCTTCATGTCCGGTCTCCTTCCGGTGTGGTGTCGTTCTTTTGGGTGGGAATCAGGGGAAATGCGCGTGCGTCAGGCACCGGCGACCGTGGCGATGTCCGGCGACGGCTGCATCGCGGCTTCGTCGGGCAACGCGTGCCGCACCGGGTACAGGTCGTAGTCGGTCATGCGGAAGCTCGCCGTGGCCCGGCGGAACTGCCAGGTGAAGCCCGGCCACAGCGTGGTGTTGCGGCCGCTGCGCGGGTCGATGTACCAGCTGGCGCAGCCGCCGGCGGACCAGATCGCATGGCCGAGCCGGGCCTGCAGTTGTTCGTTGAAGCGGCGCTGCACCGGCTCGCGCACGTCCACCGCCTGCACGCCTTCGCGGCGCATCTGCTGCAGGGCGTCGACGATGTAGGCCACCTGCGACTCGATCATGAACACCATCGAGCTGTGGCCCAGGCCCGTGTTGGGGCCGACCACGAAGAACAGGTTGGGGAAGCCCGCTACCGTGGTGCCCAGGTAGGCCTGCGCGCCGTCGCGCCAGGCATCGACCAGGTCCACGCCGTCGATGCCAGAGATCACGCCGCGCGGCAGCGGGTCGGTGGCATGGAAGCCGGTGCCCAGGATGATGCAGTCCGCCGGCCGGCGCGTGCCGTCGCGCAGCACCACCGCGTCGCGCTCCACGCGGGCGATGCCGCTGGTGACCACGTCCACGTTGTCGCGCGTGAGCGCCGGGTAGTAGTCGTTGGAGATCAGCACGCGCTTGCAGCCGATGGTGTAGTCCGGCGTCAGCGTTGCGCGCAGCGCAGGGTCGCGTACCTGTCTGGCCAGATGGCGGCGCGCGACGCGCTCCACCACCTTCATGATCTTCGGATGCAGCACGAAGCCCAGCACGCGCGATTCCAGCATCCAGTAGATGCCGGTGCGCACCAGTGTCTGCGTGAACGGCAGGCGGCGGAACAGCCAGCGCTCGGTGGCGCTGACCTCGCGGTCGGGCTTGGGCATGATCCATGGCGGGGTGCGCTGGTACAAGTCCAGTTGCGCCACCTGCGGCGCGATCTGCGGCACGAACTGGATCGCGCTGGCGCCGGTGCCGATCACGGCGACGCGCTTGCCGGCGAGCGCATACCCGTGGTTCCAGTGCTGCGAGTGGAAGCACTCGCCTTCAAACGACTCCAGCCCGGGGATATTGGGGTAGGAAGGCCGGCTCAGCCCGCCCATGCCGGATACCAGCACGCGCGCCCGCACCACCTTGCCGTCGGCCATCTCCAGCCGCCACACCTGCGCGGCATCGTCCCACGCGGCATGGCGCAGTTCATGGTGCAGCCGCAGGTGCGGGTGCAGGCCGAAGCGGTCGGTGCAGCCTTCCAGGTAGGCGCGGATCTCCGGCTGGGTCGAGAACATGCGCGACCAGTCCGGATTCGGGGCGAATGAGAAGGAATACAGGTGCGACTGCACATCGCAGGCGCAGCCCGGGTAATGGTTGTCGCGCCAGGTGCCGCCGACCGAGCCGGCCTTCTCGAAGATCAGGAAATTGCGCTCGCCGCGCTCGCGCAGCCGGATCGCCATGCCAAGGCCGGCAAAGCCACTGCCGATGATGGCAATGTCTGTGTGCTCAGGGGCAGGCGATGCCTGTTGCGGCAGCTCCGCGGGTGCATTCATGGGCGCTCCTCACCGTTATTACAGTGTTTATTGTGACATTGATGGATGTCATCGTAGGAAGCGCGGCGCGGGTGGTCAATGCCGTGAGTTGAAGGATGGTTCTAATTTCCGGGGTTTTCCAGCGGCGTCTGGCGCACATGAAACAACGCCAAGCGACCCTGCAGCCGCTTGGGCTGCCGGATTCGGTCGTGCGTTTGAAACCGGAAGATTTTTTCGGGGCTTCGCGGATCACGAAGGCGGGGCCGCAACATTGGGGTGCTACGCCGCCCGTCCCCTGCGCCGCCAGCCATGCGGCGTTTCACCGGTCCAGCGCTTGAAGGCGTGGGTGAAGGCGCTCTGCTCGGAATAGCCGAGCCGCATCGCGCATTGCGCGAGGCTGATGCCGGGATCGGCAAGGTACTGCTCCGCCAACGCGCGCCGCACGTTATCCACAAGCTGTGAATAACTGATGCCCTGCGCCTGCAGCCGCCGCTGCAGGGTGCGCACCGGCAGGCTCAGGTGCGTGGCCACGTCGGCAATGGGCAGTTCGCCCTGCTGCAGCCGCCCGCTGATATAGGCACGCGCCTGAGCCAGCGCGTCGGCGCCCGCCGGCACGATCTGCTGCAGCTGGGTATCGGCGATGCGCGTCATCTGCGCCTGCATGCCCGCATCGGCCTGCAGCGACGGCAGGTCCAGCAGGGCGCGATCGATATGCATGGCATGACGCCCGGCGTTGAAGACCACGGGGCAGCCGAACACCTCGGCATGCAGTCGGGTATCCGCCGGCGCGGGATGCGGGAATTCCACCTGCGTGGCCACGTGCTGGTCCCCGATCAGCCAGCGCGCGAACACCACCCAGGTGGCCATATGCAGTTCATGCGCATGGCGCGACAGCGGGCCATGCCGCGCTTCCCAGGTCATGCAGGCGGCCTGCGGCGTTTCGATCAGGCGGGTGCCGCCGATGTCGTTGGCCAGCACCTCGTAGCGGATGCCTTGCAGGATGGCGTCGCGCACGGTGGGCGTGGTCAGCACCACGTAGCCCATCTCGGCATAGTGGCGCGGCGCAAAGGCAGCGCCGGCGCGCAGGCCGACATTGGCATCGCCGGTGACCTGTTCCAGCCAGTCGAGCAGGGCCAGGTAAGCAGAGCCGGGAATGCGCGTGGCGGTCTGCGCACCGGTGGCGTGCAGCAGCTCGGGCGGCACGCCAACGGCGCGCATCTGTTCGGCCGGGGCAATGCCCTGGCGCGCGCCGTGGTCGAGCACGGCGCGGAGGTAGGCGAGCGAGACGGTGCCCGCTTGCGTACCACTGGCACCGCCATCAGGCAGCTTGGCGCGTGGCATCAAATCACCTGTCATGCGGGATCAAGACCGGGCCCCGATCTTTATCCAAACTCCGGGTAGCGTCAATGCGGGCCAGCCCCGCCTGAAACCAAGAGACCGACGCATGGAGACAATATGCCCCCCGATCATCCACACCGCCTTGCCGGTGCCGATGCTGATGCGGATGCGCTGCACGCGCTGACGCGGCGCGGCTTCCTCAAAGTCGGCATCGGCTTCTCGGCCGCGCTGGCCTGTACCGCGCTGGTGCCGTCGCTGACCGGCTGCTCGTCGGCCGATCCCGCGCCGCAGGCTGGCATGAAGTGGCTGCGCCCCGAAGACGTGGCGATGTTCCGGACACTGCTGCCGGCCATCGTCACCGAGCTGGCCGAAGCCCCGCCGCCACGGCGCGCATCGCTGGAGCAGGACGCGCTGCGCAATATCGACACCACCTGCGCCGCGATGGGCGCGGGCGCGCAGGCCGAGCTGCGCAAGCTGTTCGGCCTGCTTGCCAGCATGCCGCTGCGCTGGGCGCTGACCGGCATCCGCCAGGACTGGAGCGCGGCCACGCCGGCGCAGGTGCAGGCCTTCCTGGCGCGCTGGCGCGCCAGCCGCCTGGCCACCCTCAATGCCGGCGGCGTGGTACTGGTCAAGCTCACCAGCGTGGGCTACTACGTGCTGCCGGCCGCGTGGGCCGGCAGCGGTTATCCCGGCCCCAATGCGGCCGTCTACCAGGCGCTGCACGCCTGATCCCCGACATGGCCATCGATAATCTCTACGACGCCGGCATCGCCGCCGGCTGGAAGGTACTGGACGCTGCCACCTTCACCACCACGCGCACGCTGGATGCCGACGTCGTCATCGTCGGCAGCGGCGCGGGCGGCGGCATCAGCGCCGAGGCGCTCAGCCGCGCGGGCCTGCGCGTGGTGCTGCTGGAAGAAGGGGCGCTGCGCACCTCGGACAGCTTCCGCGACATGGACGAGCAGCGCGCCTATCGCGAGCTGTATCAGGAGGCCGCGGCGCGCACCACGGCTGACGGCGCCATCGCCATCCTGCAGGGGCGCTCGGTCGGCGGCAGCACCACGGTCAACTGGTCGTCGAGCTTCCGCACGCCGCCGCAGACGCTGGCGCACTGGGCCACGCATCATGCCGTCACCGGCCACAGCGAGGCCGACATGGCCCCGTGGTTCCAGAAGGTGGAAGAACGCCTGGGCATCGCGCCATGGGCGATGGCGCCCAATCCCAACAACGACGTGCTCAGGCGCGGCTGCACAACGCTGGGCTGGGAATGGCATGTGATCCCGCGCAACGTGAAGGGCTGCTGGAACTCGGGCTACTGCGGGCTGGGCTGCCCGGTCAATGCCAAGCAGTCGATGCTGGTATCGACCATCCCCGCCGCGCTGGCCAGCGGCGCGACGCTGGTGCACCGCGTGCGCGTGCGCACGCTGGACCATGACGGCAAGCAAGTGCGGTCGGTCACCGGCGAGGCCCTGGGCGCGGACGGCTATACGCCCACAGGCGTCGGCGTGATCGTGCGCGCCAAACACGTGATCGCCGCCGGCGGTGCCATCAACACGCCGGCGCTGCTGCTGCGCTCGCGCGTGCCGGACCCGCATGAGCGGCTGGGGTTGCGCACATTTATCCATCCGGTGAATATCAGCATCGCAAAAATGCCGGATCGCATTGATCCCTATTATGGCGCGCCGCAGTCGATTGCCTCCGACCACTTCCAGTGGAAGGACGGCGCGACCGGGCCGATGGGGTACAAGCTGGAGGTGCCGCCGCTGTTCCCCGGCATCAGCGCGGGCGTGGTCAACGGCGTGGGCGAGGCGCTGCGCCGCGACATGGCGCAGCTGCCGCACACCAATGCCATGCTGGCGCTGCTGCGCGACGGCTTCGTGCCGGAGAGCGCGGGCGGGCGCGTGCGGCTGGCGGCCGACGGCAGCCCGTTGCTGGACTATGCGATGACGGACTACGCCTGGGACGGCGTGCGGCGCGCGTGGCTGAGCATGGCGCAGGCGCAGTTCGCCGCCGGCGCCGAGCGCGTGCGGCCCGCGCACCTGGATGCCGCCGAGTACCGCAGCTGGCCGCAGGCGCGCGACGCCATCGCGCAACTGCCGCTCAAGCCGTTCCGCACTGCGCTGTTTACCGCGCACCTGATGGGCGGCTGCGGCATGAGCGACGATGCGCGCGGCGGCGTGGTGGACAGCCACGGCGCTCATCACCAGCTGGCCAACCTGTCGGTATTCGATGGCTCGGTGTTCCCGACCAGCATAGGGGCGAACCCTCAATTGTCAGTGTTTGCGCTGACGGCGCAGAATGCGGATGCGCTGGCCCGGCGCCTCACGTCATGATGGACTGGCCGCGCAAGCCTGCCATGTCCGGCATTGCAGGCATTCGGCGCAACGCCTCAATGCAGGACGCGGCCGACAATGTTGCGCGATTCCCCACACCAGTGGCGCAATTAGAATATCCACTCCAATTCTGATCTTGTGAAACGCTCGAAGCGCTGGATAGGCTTCGTACAGTTGTTTCAAGCATCCGTATGCCGTCAGAGCAGGGAGCGGAACAGCGCAGCAAATTGCTAAGGGGTTTACGGCAGCAAAGAAGAGAGACGCCCCCATGAAGACCGGCAAAAGCTCGGCAGGAGACACCAAGGCCCGGATTCTCGACGCCACGGAAAAGTTGTTCACCGAGGTCGGCTACGAAGCCACCTCGCTCAGGCAGGTCACGTCGCGCGCCATCGTCAACCTGGCCGCCGTGAACTACCACTTCCGCAGCAAGGACATCATGATGCACGCCGTGCTGAGCCGGCGGCTGGATCCGCTCAACGCGCGGCGCCTGGCGCTGCTCGATGCGTGCGAAGCCCGCTGGCCCGGCAACAGCATCCGCTGCGAGCACGTGATGGGCGCACTGTTCGTGCCCGCGCTGCAGATGGCACGCGACCCCTCGGTGGGCGGGCCATCGTTCCTGCGGCTGCTCGGGCGCGTGTATTCGGATACCTCGCCCTTTATCCAGCAATATCTGCTGGAACACTACGCGCCGATGTACGGCCGCTTCTTCGATGCCTTTTCGCGCGCCATTCCGGCGCTGCCGCGGCACGAGCTCGGCTGGCGCCTGCAGTTTGCGCTCAAGGCGCTGGCCGGCGTGCTGGCCGGCGAAGAACTCACCAGCCTGCTGCCCGTGTTCACGCAAGGCCGGCAGATGAGCGATGCGCATGTGCTGGCCCAGCTCACCGCCATGGTGGAAGCCGTGCTGAACGTGGCGCAACCCGGTGCGGATGAATTCTCGGCCCTGCAGTCGGTGTTCGACCTCGGCGAGCATCAGCAGGCCGAGCAACGCGCCAGCAAGCTGTCCGCGATGCAAACCGCCGACGACCTGAGTGCCAGTTGCGCCGCGATGGCGGCAACGAAGGGCGACCCGGCCAGCCAGACCGACGCCGCCCTGGACAAGGCCCGCATCAGCGCGCGCACCGTGCGCAATGCGGGCACCAAACGTGCCGCCGTGACCAGCGTGCCGGTCCGCGCGCGCGAGCACGTCATGAACTTCCCCAGCAACCCGCTGGATGACTGGATGCGAATGCGCACCAGGACATAGCGGCGCGCGCCGCGCCCGGTTACCGCCGGGACGGCGCCGCCGCCCTCACGCCAACCTGAACTGTCGATCCACCCCGCGAGGCCACGCACAGGCCCCGTGGACCCCGTGCGCCCGATCGGAATTCCCGCGGGCGCGGCGGTGGCCCCGCTCGTCCCTGCGCTGCCGCGCTGCGCCCGTTGCGGACACCTTGAGGAGGAAGCTGCCATGTCGATCCAACCGCTGTATCTCGCCGCCGTCATCGGCCTGCTGGCCGCGCCACTGGCCATGCCACCCGTGGCCATCGCCCAGCCGGCCACAACCACTGCCGCCGCGGGCACGGGCTATGACGGCCTGCCCTCGGCACAACAATCCGCGCTGTTCTCGCGCCAGGTCGCCAGCGGCGAACTCGCGCGCTTGCCCGACGAGCAGGTGCTGGCCGTGTTCCAGGCGCTGCAGCCCGATGCCCTGCTGAAGTGGGCACGCGCCGAGATGAACCGCTATCCCGAGTACGAGTACTGGATGTCGCGCCAGGAACGGCTCAACAACCAGTGGCAGGACCAGCCCGCGAAGATGCAGATCCGCTACCGCCATCAGCCGCGCCAGCTCTATGCGAAATGGCTGTCCGGCGGCGCGCAGTCGGGACAGGAAATCCTCTATGACGAGACCCGCCGCAAGGACGAGATGTACGGCCACCTGGGCGGCGTGCTGGGCTTCACCTCGATGTGGATCGCGCTGGACGGCACGCTGGCGCGCTCGCAGTCCAGCCACACCGTGCGCGACCTGGGCTTCCAGTTCGTGCTGTCGATGCTGGAGCGCGATGCGAAGTCCCTGCGCGCCGCCGGCTTGTCCGAGAAATACAGCAAGGCCGAAATCGTGCAGGAGCAGGGCGTGCGCATGGTGGCGCTGACCTGGGACCTGCCGGCCGGCGCGCCGCAGTACTACGCCAAGAAGGTGCAGCTGATGCTGGACCTGAAGCATCCGTATATCCGCGTCGAAACCGCATGGGATGCCGACGGCAACATGGTCGAGAAGATCGTGTTCGACAAGCTGGTGCGCAAGACCTTCGAGGCCTCGGCGTTTGATCCGGCCAATTCTGACTATCGCTTCTGAAATGCGGCAAAGCGGCGCGCACCGTGCGTTTGAATCGCAGGCCGCGCCGCTTGCCGCGCAGTCCGAGCCAGGCCCGCAATCCACAGCCACACGCGGCACGCACGGCAGGTTCGTCTGTTTGGAACGGCCGCTCTATTGACGCAAAAACACGCGAGCGGCGAGAGTCGCCGCACACGGGAGGGATCCGGACACAGAGCCGGACGACAGATCCGGAACCAGGGGTCGCCAGAAAAATCAGGAGACAGGCCATGACCATGTCGATGCTTCGACGCAGCACTTTCGTTTTGACAGGGGTGAGTCTTGCCGCGGCGCTGGCCGGCTGCGGTGGCGGCGGCGATGCAGAGGCGCCGCGCGCCAGCACGCAGGCACCGCCGCAATGCGCGGACACCGGCACCTGCCCCGCGCAAGGGCCGGTGACCATCGGCGGCCCGCCCGGATCCTTGTGCCCGGCGGCGCTGGACTACAGCACCACCTTCACCGGCGGCTCCGGCGCGGGCGAGCTGGTGAAGCTGCGCTTCGACACCGCGGCCCGCACCTACCAGCTCGAGATCATCGAGTCGCCGGTGCCCAAGCAACCCGGCAGCGTCAGCCCGACCCGCGCGGGCGTGACCTTCACCGGCACCTTCGCCAACCTGACCTCGCTGCCCACCGCCGAGCAGAACCGCTGCGCCGTCGCGCTGCAGACGGCCACGGCCTCGGACGGCACCTCGCAGGCCAATATCGACAAGGCAAAGCCGCCGGTGATCTTCCTGGGCAACGGCGTCGCCGGCGGCGGCATCCCGGGCGCCACCATCTCCTATCCGGGCGTGCTCGGACTGGGCGCGATCCCGGCCACCACGTTCCCGTTCTACCCGGTGCTGGCCTTCGCACAGACCGAGACCGACTTCACCCGGGTGGCCGGCAGCTACAACCTGCTGGGCTACCACCAGGTGCCGTCCGGCGGCTCGCTGACTGCGTCGAGCCACTTCACGCCCGCGACCGCGCAGACCACCGAGACGCTGAATGCCGATGGCAGCTGCACCGCGGCGGCCGGCAGCTGCCTCAGCACCGGCAACAGCTGGAAGCTGCGCAGCGCCGACGGCGCCTTCGAAAGCAGCAATGCCGACGGCAGCCGCCGCTACCCGTCGTTCCAGAGCCAGGCCATCACCAGCAACAACGCCAGCCGCGCCAAGGGGCTGATGGTGGTGGGCAAGCTCAACGGCGCGCTGGTGCCGCTGCTGGTGCGCACCGGCTACGCGCAGATCTCGCTGCTGCCGCTGACGGTCAATGTCGACGATGAATCGGGGCTGGCGTTGATGGCGCCGGCCAGGGCGGTGGCCAGCGGCCAGCTTGACGGCGGCTATATCGGCTCGGGCAGCGACTTTGCCTACACGGCATCGCTGATCAAGGGCGCGCGCGTGGACCTGCTCGATCCGATGACGATGAACCAGACCGGCGGCTTCCAGCTCGACTTCACGCAGACCGCGCCGGGCATGGTGGCCACCACCGACAACAGCGGCACCACCGGCGCGCTGATCGCGAGCGGCCGCGTGTTCAGCCACCTGTCCGGCACCGGCGGCGCCAGCCCGACCTTCCGCGTCGGCGTGCTGGCGGCACCCTGAACACACCACAGACAAATAACACCGAGGAGACAACGCCATGCAACCCCATCGAATGATCCTGCCGCGCGCTTCGCGCCCATCCATGGTGCCGGCGCGTGCGCTGGCCGTGGCCGCCACCGCCATGCTTGCCGCCTGCGGCGGCGGTGGCGGCGGCAGCGACGCGCCATCCACGCCGGCGGCCGCGCAGACGCGGCTGTGCCCGGCATCGCTGGACTACACCACCACTTTCACCGGCGGCACCGGCTCCGGCGAGCTGGTGAAGGTGCAGATCGACACCACCAAGAACACCTGGCAGGTGACCTTCCTGGATTCCTCGGTGCCGCGCCAGACCGGCACCGTGCAGCCCACGCGCAGCGACCCGACCAACGGGCAGAACGTGATGCGCGGCACGCTGAAGCCGGAAACAGGGTTGCCGACCGAGAAGCTGAACCAGTGCGCGTACGAGCTGACCGGGGCCAGCCTCGATCCGAACCGCCCGGCCAAGCTCTTCGTCGGCGAAGGCGTGATGGGCGGCACCATCCCCGGCGCGCGCATCCAGTTCAATGGCGTGCTCGGTGCCGGCGCGGTGCCGGATACCACCTTCCCGTATTTTCAGTTCATCGGCTTCGCGCAGACCGAGACCGACCTGTCGAAGATTGCCGGGCAATACAACGGCACGGGCTTCCACGAAGTGCCGTCCAAGCAGTTCAAGACGGTGGCGCAGGACTACCGCATGGCGCTGGCCGCGAATGGTTCATTCACGGTTTGCGACAACGCCACCAACACCTGCGAGCAAAAGGGCAACAACTTCGTGCCGCAGGCCAGCGGCGCGCTGCTGTCGACCAACTACAAGGCCGAGAGCCAGCCGCCCACGCTGGGCAGCACGCTGGGCAAGGCCTACCTGATCGTGGGCAAGCTGCGCGGCCAGCTGGTACCAATCATGATCCGCGTGGGCTATGCCAATGACTCGCTCGCCAACGGCCCGCTCGGCGCCGACGACGAGATCGGCATCGGCATGATGGCGCCGGCAGTGGCAATCACCGAGGGCACGGTCAACGGCGAATACGTCGGCGTCGACAGCAACTTCAACTACCGCGTGACCGCGCTGGTCGCGGCCGCCGCGACCATGATGGATCCGTTCCATCCGTCCGATGCGTCGCTGGCGATTCCCTACCAGCTGGACTACTCGCAGCAGGTGCCGGGGGTGGTCCGCACTTCGCGGCGCGATGCGCCCGCGGGTTCGGCGCCGACCGGCAAGCTGATGTTCACCGGCGGCGTGTTCGGCTTCCTGGAACAGCGCGACAGCGGCCCGTACTTCACCGTCGGCGCATTCGTGCAGTAAGCACGCGACAGGCCCGGGCCATCGCCGCCCGGGCCGCCATGACTCGACCAACAGCGACACCCACTGCCGGGGGACACAAGATGAAGACCATACGCCTCACTCTCACGCTGATGCTGGCCGCGCTGGCCAGCTTCGCCCTGCCTGCCCATGCCCAGAAGAAGGGTGACAACGTGGTATCCGCCGGCTGGTTCTATATCCAGACCCACGGCCAGAGCGACCCGCTGACCACCACGCTGCTCAACGTGCCGATCAACTACCCGCTCGGGCTGCCGTCCAGCTTCAGCGCGCCGGGCAGCAGCCTCTCGTCATCCAATGACAATACGCTGGGGCTGACCTTCAGCCACTTCGTCACCGACCATATCGCGATTACCGCGGTGGGCGGCATCCCGCCGGAGTTCAAGCTCTATGGCCACGGCGAACTGATCCCGCCCGGTCCGGCCGGCGCGCTCGGCCGCCAGAGCCTGGGCGATCCGTCGCTGAACCCCATCATCACCAAGGCGCGCCAGTGGAGCCCGGCAACGATAGTGCAATACCACTTCATGGATCCGGGCGCGCGCTTCCGGCCGTTCCTGGGGCTGGGGGTGTCGTACAACTTCTTTACCAACATCGAGGTCAATCCGGCGTTTGCGAATTCGGTCAACAACAACCTCGGCGCGATCCTGGCGGCGGGGGCGGGGATTCCGGGCCCGACGTCGGTGAGCGCGGACGCGTCGTCGTCATGGGCGCCGGTGTTCAATGTCGGCGGCACCTACAACTTTGACGAGCATTGGGGCGTGACGGCGGCGGTGACTTATATTCCGCTGAAGACGACGTCGTCGATGACGATCAAGGCGGCCAATGGCACGGTGCTGTCGACGTCGAAGACCAAGCTGGAGCCGGAACCGCTGGTGTTCTTTCTGGCGGCTTCGTACAAGTTCTGACGATATAAAAAAACGACGCGCCTGAGCGCGTCGTTTTTCATTGCAGCAACGGCAAGCGGCAACCCTTACTGCGTCACCGTCCCCGGTTGCGCTGGCGTCACCTGCTGCGCCACCGCACTGCTCTCCTGCAAGCCGCCGCCCAGCGACCGGTACAAATCGATCGCATTGTTCAGCCGCAGCTGCCGCGCCTGGATCAGCGCCTGCTCCGCGGTGAACAGCTGGCGCTGTGCATCGAGCTCGTCCAGGTAGCTGGCCACGCCGCTGCGGAAACGCAGGCGCGCCAGGTCGTAGCGCGCGGCTTCGGCGTTGCGCACGTCTTCCTGGCCGGCCACCTGGTCTTCCAGCGTGCCGCGTCCCACCAGCGCGTCCGCCACTTCCGCGAAGGCCGTCTGGATGGTCTTCTCGTAGTTGGCGACCTGGATGTTCTTGCGCACATTGGCCAGGTCCAGGTTGGACAGGTTGCGGCCATAGTCGAAGATCGGCAGCACCAGCTGCGGCGCGAACGACCACGCGTGCGTGCCCGCATCGAACAGCCCGGAGAAGCTCGGGCTGATGGTGCCGGCGTTGCTGGTCAGCGTGATGCGCGGGAAGAACGCCGCGCGCGCGGCACCGATATTGGCGTTGGCCGACAGCAGCTGCTGTTCGGCCTGGCGGATATCGGGGCGCTGCTCGAGCAGGTCAGACGGCAGGCCGGCCGGGATATCGCTGATGATGCGCTCATCCGACAGGCGCATCGGCTCGGGCAGGTTCTCGATGGTGCCCAGCGGCTTGCCCACCAGCACTTCGAGCGCGTTCTGCGCCTGCGCGCGCTGGCGCGCCAGCTGCGCGGCGGCCACGCGGGCCTGGGCCACCAGCGACTCGTTGTCGCGCAGGTCCAGCGCCGAGGTGGCGCCAGCGTCGAAACGCTGCTTGGCCAGGTCGTAGGTGCTTTCACGCGCCTTCAGCGTGTCCCGGGCAATGTCGTACTGCTCGGCGAAGGAGCGCTCGGCCAGGTAGGCCTTGGCCACTTCCGACACCAGCGAGATCTGCGCCGAGCGGCGTGCTTCTTCGGTGGCGAAGTACTGCGCCAGCGCCGCGTTGGACAGGCTGCGCACGCGGCCGAAGAAGTCCAGCTCGTACGAACTGATGCCCACGCCCACCTGGTAGGTGCTGCCGGTGAAGTCCCGGCCGATCACCGACTGCGAAGCCGGCGTGCGGGCGCGGGTGAAGCCGGCGGTGCCGTTCACCGTGGGCAGCAGGTCGGCGCGCTGCACCTGGTACTGCGCGCGCGCTTCCTCGATGCGCAGCGCGGCGGTGCGCAGGTCGCGGTTGTTTTCCAGCGAGGTCGCGATCAGCGACTGCAGGCGCGGGTCGCGGAAGAACTCGCGCCAGCCGATGTCGACGGCGCGGCGGGTCTCGCCGCTCTTCGCCTCGGCGGTGGCGTAGCCCTCGGGCGCCGCCGGGAAGCTGCCGGCCACCGGCGCGGCAGGGCGGTCATAGTGGGGCGCCAGCGTGCACCCCGTCAGAACGCCGGCCACCAGCAGCAGCGTGGTCAGAGTCTTGGTCATGTTCAGATTTCCTCTTTCGGCTCGTGCCACTTCTGGTCCAGCATGCGCTGGCGGGCATTGCCCTTGAAGCGCTTGCGCACCACGACGAAGAAGACCGGCACCAGGAAGATCGCCAGCACCGTGGCCGTGATCATCCCGCCCATCACGCCGGTACCGATGGCGCGCTGGCTGCCCGAGCCCGCACCGCTGGCGATCGCCAGCGGCAGCACGCCCAGGATGAAGGCCATCGACGTCATCAGGATCGGGCGGAAGCGCAGGTGCACCGCTTCCAGCGTGGCTTCGATCAGGCCCTTGCCTTGCGCCTGCAGGTCCTTGGCGAATTCCACGATCAGGATGGCGTTCTTCGCCGACAGGCCGATGGTGGCGATCAGGCCCACCTTGAAGTACACGTCGTTGGGCATGCCGCGCAGCGTCACGCCGAGCAGCGCACCCAGCACACCCAGCGGCACCACCAGCAGCACCGAGAACGGGATCGACCAGCTTTCATACAGCGCGGCCAGGCACAGGAACACGATGATCAGCGACAGCGTGTACAGGATCGGTTCCTGCGAGCCGGCCAGGCGTTCTTCATACGACTGACCGGACCACTCGAAGCCGAAGCCCGGCGGCAGCTTGGCGAAGTTCTCTTCCATCACGCGCATGGCTTCACCGGTACTGCGGCCCGGCGCGGCCTGGCCCGCCAGCTTCACCGCCGGCATGCCGTTGTAGCGCTCCAGGCGCGGCGAGCCCATCACCCATTTGGACGTCGCGAACGCGGCAAATGCCACCATGTCGCCGTTGCTGTTGCGCACGCGCAGCTTGGTCAGGTCGTCCGGCAGGCGGCGGTCGGCGCCTTCGGCCTGCACGATCACCTTGCGCACGCGGCCTTCATAGATGAAGTCGTTGACGTAGTTCGAGCCGAACGCGATCGCCAGGGTCGAGTTGATGTTGGCAACGCTTACGCCGAGGGCCTTGGCCTTTTCACGGTCGATGTCGATCTGCAGCTGCGGCGCGTCTTCCTGGCCTTCCGGACGCACGCCCATCAGCACCGGGCTCTTGGCGGCCATGCCCAGCATCATGTTGCGCGCTTCCATCAGCTTGGCGTGGCCCTGGCCGGTGCGGTCCTGCAGGCGGAAGTCAAAGCCCGAGGAGTTGCCCAGCTCGGAAATCGCCGGCGGGTTGAGCGGGAAGATGATCGCGTCCTTGATGAACGACAGCGCGCCGAAGGCGCGGCCGACCAGTGCCTGCGCGGTCTCGTTGGCGCCGGTGCGCTCCTTCCAGTCCTTCAGGCGCACGAACGCGATACCGCCGTTCTGGCCGCGGCCGAAGAAGGAGAAGCCCGCCACCGTGATCATCTGGTCCACCACCTTGCTTTCCTTCTGCAGGTAGTAGTCCTCGATCTGCTTGAGCACGCCGATGGTACGGTCCTGGGTCGCGCCGTTGGGCAGCTGCACCACGGTGATCATGTAGCCCTGGTCTTCGTCAGGCAGGAACGACGACGGCAGGCGCTTGAACAGCACCACCACGCCGACGATGATGACCGCGTAGATGATCAGGTAGCGGCCCGTGCGCTTCAGGACGCGCGCCACCACGCCCTGGTAGCTGGTGGAGGCGCGCGCGAAGGTGCGGTTGAACCAGCCGAAGAAGCCGGTCTTCTCGTGGTGATGGCCTGCCTCCACCGGCTTGAGCAGCGTTGCGCACAGTGCCGGGGTCAGCGTCAGCGCCAGCAGCGCCGAGAACGCCATCGAGGCGATCAGCGACAGCGAGAACTGGCGGTAGATATTGCCCACCGAGCCCGAGAAGAACGCCATCGGGATGAACACCGCGGTCAGCACCAGCGTGATGCCGATGATGGCGCCGGTGATCTGGCCCATGGCCTTGCGCGTCGCTTCACGCGGCGACAGGCCTTCCTCGCTCATGATCCGCTCGACGTTCTCGACCACCACGATGGCATCGTCCACCAGGATACCGATGGCCAGCACCATGCCGAACATGGTCAGCACGTTGATCGAGAAGCCGAAGGCCAGCAGCGCGCCGAAGGTACCCAGCAGCGCGATCGGCACCACCAGCGTCGGGATGATGGTGGCGCGGAAGTTCTGCAGGAACAGGAACATCACCAGGAACACCAGCACCACGGCTTCGAGCAGGGTCTTGATCACTTCCTCGATCGAGATCTTGACGAAGGCAGAGGTGTCGTACGGCACCGAGTACGCGTAGTCCGTCGGGAAGTTCTTGGACAGCTCTTCCATCTTGGCGCGCACCGCGGTGGCGGTGGCCAGCGCGTTGCCGGTCGGGGCCAGCTTGATGGCGATGGCCGCCGACGGCCTGCCGTTGGTGCGGGCCAGCGTCGAGTAGTCGGCACCGCCCAGTTCCACGCGGCCCACGTCCTTGATGCGCACCGACGACCCGTCCGGGTTGGTGCGCAGCAGGATGTTGCCGAACTGCTCCGGCGTGGTCAGGCGGCTTTCGGTGGTGACGGTGGCGTTGAGCTCCGTCCCCTTGGGCGAGGGCGTGCCGCCCAGTTCGCCCACGGCGACCTGGATGTTCTGCTCGCCCACCGCGGCGGTGACGTCGGTCGGGGTCAGGTTGAAGCCGGTCAGCTTGGCCGGGTCCAGCCAGATCCGCATGGCGTACTCGGTGCCGAACAGGTCGGCCTGGCCCACGCCCGGCACGCGGCGGATCGAGTCGATCACCTGCGCCGAGATATAGTTGCCGAGCTGGATCGCGTCGGCCGTGCCGGACTTGGACGACACGGTCAGGAACATCATGTAGTTGTTCCCGGCCTTGTCCACGCGCACGCCCTGCTGGCGCACTTCGGCCGGCAGGCGCGCTTCCACGCGCTTGAGGCGGTTCTGCACCTCGACCGAGTTCAGGTCGATGTTCGAACCCGGCGCAAAGGCGATGGTGATGCTCGCCAGGCCGGACGACTCGCTGGTGGAGTTGTAGTAGAGCAGGTTGGGGGCGCCGTTAAGCTCCTGCTCGATCACCGAGGTGACGGAATCCTCCAGCGTCTTGGCCGACGCACCCGGATAGGTGGCGGTGACCGAGATCGTCGGCGGGGCGATGTTCGGGTACTGCGCGATCGGCAACTGCAGGATCGACAGCACGCCGCCCAGCACGATGATCAGCGCGAGCACCCACGCGAACACCGGCCGGTCGATAAAAAACTTGGCCATAAAACTGGCTCCCTTTGGTCTGGCGGTCTAGCCGGTCTGGCGGTCTAGCCGTATTTGCCGGTTTGCCGGGTTCAGCCTTTGCTGGCGTCAGACTTGGCTTCGGACTGGGCCTCGGTCTTCGGGGCCGAGGCCGGGGCTGCTGCCGAGGCCGGCGTGGCGGCCGGCGCCGAGGCCCCGGCCGCGACGAACGGCACTGGCCTGGCGGGCGCGCCCACCTTGATCTTCTGCAGGCCCTCGACGATCACCTTCTCGCCGCCCTTCAGGCCCTCGGTCACCACCCAGCTGTCGCCGACGGCCTGCGGTGCCTTGACCGGCACCGCCTCGACCTTGCCGTCCGTGCCCACCACCATCACGCTGGCACCCTGCGCGCCGCGGATCAGCGCCCGCTGCGGCACGGTCAGCGCGTTCTCGTCCACGCCCTGCTCGATCTTCACGCGCACGAAGGTGCCCGAGAGCAGTTCGCGCTTCGGGTTCGCGAACTGCGCACGCAGCGTGATCGCGCCGGTGGTCGGGTCCACGGTCATGTCGGAGAACAGCAGCTTGCCGGTTTGCTCGTATTCCCGGCCGTCTTCGACGTACAGGTGCACCTTGGCGCCGCCGTTCATGCCCTTGACCGCGCCGGACTCGATGGCGCGGCGCAGGCGTGTGACTTCCGAAGCCGGCTGGGTAAAGGTGACCCACATCGGGTCGACCTGCTCCACCAGCGCCAGCTTGGTCGCCTCGCCCTTGCCTACCAACGCGCCCTCGGTCACCAGCGCACGGCCGGCGCGGCCGCTGATCGGCGCGGTCACGGTGGTGTAGCCCAGGTTGATCTGGGCGGTGCGCACCGCCGCCTTGGCCGAGGCCACGTCGGCGTTGGCCTGGCCGGCAGCGGCCACGGCGTCGTCGTACTCCTGCTTGCTGACCGCGTTGACGGCCACCAGCGGCTTGTAGCGCTCGGCCTTCAGGCGCGCCGACACGGCGTTGGCCTCGGCGCGCTGCAGCGCGGCCTGGGCCGAAGCCAGCGTGGCCTGGTAGGGCGCCGGGTCGATGCGGAACATCACCTGGCCGGCCTTCACTTCGCCGCCTTCGGTGTAGTTGCGCGACAGCACGACGCCTTCGACGCGAGCACGCACTTCGGCCGTGCGCACGCCTTCCAGGCGGCCCGGCAATTCATTGACGACGGAGACCGGCGACGGCGTCACGGTCACGACGCCCACTTCGGGCGGGGGCGGGGCGCCGCCCGCGGCCTTCTTGTCGCCGCAGGCGCTGAGCGCCACGGCCGACAGCGCCGCTAGTGCATAGGCTGCAACGCAACTGATACGTTGGGACTTCCTCATCGATAACCCCATGATGGCAATTTGAGATCTGCCGCATTGCCCCGAACTGTCCATCAGACAAACAGGAACGACACAGCACGCCGCACGGTTTGCGGCGGACAAAAGCGTGATGCTAGCCACAATTCACGGCGTCGCGGTGACGATTGCGACGAACGGCGGCTTTTATGTAACGACTGGATTAATGACCGGCTGGCCTGCGGCTGGGATTGCCAGCTGTGCTGGGTATGTCACAGAAGGCGGCTGGCCGAATGCCGGGCAAGCGCGTATTATATATACATTCAAGCATGTATGTTAAGTTGATGTTGCGAAAGGGCCTTTCGGCGCACAACCCTGCACCCCAAGGCCGCGGCAATACGGATCCCGACGCCGGTCAATCCATCGGATCGGTCCGAAATGCCCTCAATTCGCCCGGAATCACGGCGCAAACCGCCGGCTCGGGTTAGGATGCGCGCCGTCGTGTCGGCTCGCAGACTTGCAGGCATATTTCATGTGACGACAACGACCCGCCGGCGCATGCGCCGGCCCGTGCGGCAGCCAGGGCAGCCGCACCCAGGGAGAACCAACAAAGCTGGCCATGACTGACGCATCGTCATGCCGCCGGCACCAGAGACAAAAATGGTCAGACGCACCAAGGAAGAGGCGCTTGAAACGCGCCACCGGATTCTCGACGCGGCCGAAGCCGTGTTCCACGCCCGCGGCGTGGCACGCCCGTCGCTGGCCGACATCGCCGAAGCGGCGGGTGTCACGCGCGGCGCGATCTACTGGCACTTCAAGAACAAGAGCGATGTGTTCGCCGCCATGTGCGACCGCGTCCACCTGCCGGTGGAAGCGCTGTGCGACCCCGAGCGGCTGGCGCGCCAGGAAGACCCGCTCGGCGGCATCCGCGACATCTGCGCCTATGTGATGCGCCAGACCGTGATCAACCCGCGCTGGCGCCGGGTCTTCGAGATCATCTTCCACAAGTGCGAGATGGTGCAGGACAACGGCGCCATCTTCGAGCGCCAGCGCCAGTCGCACCAGGAGGGCCTGGTCAAGATGCGCGAACACCTGCGCCTGGCCCTGGAACGCGGCCAGCTGCCCGCCGACCTGGACCTGGACCTGGCCGTCAATGCCTTCCATGCCGCCATCGGCGGGGTGCTGGCGCACTGGCTGTTCTCGCCCCCGGACTTCGACCTCGACGCCAACGCCGAGCGCCTGTCCGACGCCTTCATCGATACCCTGAAGTTCTCGCCGGCGCTGCGCCATGGCTATGTGCCGCGCCCGATGGCGGAGCTGGACCAGGAACTGTCCACGCTGTGCCAGCAGGCCTGCCCCGGCGTCCAGAAGGTCGGCCTCGATACGGGCGACCTGGTGCCCTGAGCCCGCCGGCGCTGTCGTTCTACCCGCGCATGGCCTCGCGCCAGCGTGCCAGGAACGCGCGCTTGCGCATCGCGTCCTGCGCCGCCAGCAGGCCCGGGCCGACGCTGATCGGCCTGAGCGCGTAGCCCAGCCGCTCCGACAGCGCCGCCGCGGTGTGCACGCTGTCGGTATCGGTGCGGATGGTATAGAGCTGCGAGGTCGACCCGGCCAGCAGCGCCTGGCCTTCGCGCGACAGCAGGTAGTCCAGCCACAGCCGCGCCGCATTGGGCCGCGGCGCGCGCCGGGCGATAAAGGCCACCCGCGACATCACCAGCGTATAGTCGCGCGGGGCGATCACATCGATGGCCGCGCCGCGCTCCATCAGCGACAGCGCATACGGACCCAGCAGGTTGTAGCCCATCACCAGCTCGCCGCTGGCGATGCGCTCGATCATCTCGGCGGTGGACGCCGACAGCTGCACCCCGGCGCGCCCCAGCGCCTGCGCCAGGTACCAGAACTCGCTGCCCATGCGTGCGTCCTGCTGCGCCAGCAGATAGCCCACGCCCGAACGCTCCACGTCATACGTCACCACCTTGCCGTGCCAGCGCGGCGTATTTTCCTGCAGCAGCCGTGCCAGCCCGCTGCGGCTGCGCGGCGGGCGCATGCCGGCCAGGTGGCGGCGGTTGTAGACGATCACCGCGGGCTCGAAGGTGGTGCCCCAGGCCTCGTCGCGCCACACCGCCCAGCCAGGCAGGCCGGCGCGCTCGGGCGAGGGGTAGCGCTGCGCGTGGCCGTCATTGACCAGCTTGATCTGCAGGTCCATGGCCGTGCTCCACAGCACATCGGCAAAGGCCGCATCGGGCGCGGGCGGCTTGCCGGCCAGCGCCGCGGTCTCGGCCAGGAAGCGCTGGTTGAGTTCGACCGTGTTGAGATCCTGGTAGTGCACGCGGATGCCGGGGTAGCGCGCCTCGAATGCCGCGATCAGCGGGCGCGCCACTTCCAGGTCGGTCGACGCATACACCGTGACCATGCCTTCGCGCAGGGCGCCGGCAATGGTGGCGTCATACCCCGACGGATACCCCGGCGGCGCTGCCGGCGGCCTAGACTGGGCATGAAGGGGCCACGCGGCCGGCAACGCGGCGCCGGCCAGCAGCGATGCGCCCAGCAGGCGGCGGCGCTGGCCCGAGGCGGGCGGCTCGCAAGTGAACGGCAGGGGCGGACGCGTGGGCACGGTGGTCGGGAAGGGGCGGCTGCCTGTGGAATGATGCTGGCGCGCCGGGACTGGCGGGGCGGAGGTATTATAGGCGCCCGCGGCGGGCACGCTCCATCGGTGCAGCCCCCTGTTGTCCGGACGCTTTCCGTGCGTCTTCCCGCCGCCGCAACCGAAACAAGGACCCAACCGGCAGAGGAGGAGACCGGCATGCGCATCCTGCTGGTGGAGGATGAAGTCGAACTGGCACGCTGGGTCGCCCGCGCGCTGGAGCAGGGCGGCTTTGTGATCGAGCACGTCGCCGACGGGCTGCAGGCCGAGGCCCGCCTGCAGGCGGAGGAATACGACGCGGTGCTGCTCGACCTGCGCCTGCCCGGCAAGGACGGGCTGGCCGTGCTCAAGTCGATGCGCGTGCGCGACGACCGCACCCCGGTGCTGATCCTGACCGCGCAGGACACGCTGGATGAACGCGTGCGCGGCCTGAACCTGGGCGCCGACGACTACCTGCCCAAGCCTTTTGCCATCGCCGAGCTGGAAGCACGGCTGCTGGCACTGATCCGCCGCAGCCGCGGGCGCGCGCATCCGCGCCTGCAATGCGGCACGCTGGTGTTCGACGGCGAGACCCGCAGCTTCACGCTGGACGGCGCGCCGCTGGCGCTGACCCCGCGCGAATCGACCCTGCTGGGCGCGCTGCTGGCGCGCAGCGGCCAGCCGCTGACCAAGGCGCAGCTGCTCGACAAGGTGTTCTCGCTCGACGCCGACGTCTCCCCCGACGCGATCGAGGTGCTGGTCTACCGGCTGCGCAAGAAGCTGGCCGGGCATGGCGTCACCATCGTCACCCTGCGCGGCTTCGGCTACCTGCTGGAGCCCGAGGCCGGGCGCTGATGCGCTGGCGCATGGGCCCGCGCCATCCGGTGCTGCTGTGGCGCCGCGGC
This sequence comes from Cupriavidus sp. LA-1, assembly GCF_055385985.1. Taxonomy (NCBI): domain Bacteria; kingdom Pseudomonadati; phylum Pseudomonadota; class Betaproteobacteria; order Burkholderiales; family Burkholderiaceae; genus Cupriavidus; species Cupriavidus sp. LA-1. The sequence goes on from NZ_AP031387.1 coordinate 3,841,712, forward strand.
AGCCTGCGCCGGCAGCTGCTGTTGCTGCTGGTGCCGGCACTGGCGGCGATGATGGCGATCGACACCTGGCTCACCTACGGCACCCTGCGCGACGCCGCCAACACGGCTTATGACCGCTCGCTCTATGGCTCGATCCGCGCCATCGACAACGCCATCGGCATGGCCGGCGACAGCGTCCAGCTGACCCTGCCCGACGCCGCCATGGAAATGTTCGAGACCGCGGCGCAGACCCATGTGTTCTACCGCGTGTCGACCGAGCGCGCCGGCCGGGTCGAGACCGTCACCGGCTACGACGACCTGCCGCTGCCGGCCGGCAACCTCGTCAGCAACCAGCCACGCTTCTACGACGCCGAATACCGGGGCGATGCCGTGCGCATCGCCGCCATGGCGCGGTCGGTGTACCGGCCCGATGCGCACATGCGCGTGATCATCCAGGTGGCCGAGACCGCCGAGCCGCGCACCGCGCTGATCGGCTCGGTCTGGCGCAGCGCGCTGGCGCGCGACCTGCTGCTGATCCTGCTGAGCGCCGCCATCCTGGTGGGCGGCGTCACCTACGTGCTGCGCCCGCTGGCGCGCGTGCGCGACGATGTCGAAGCGCGTTCGCCGGACGACCTGACGCCGCTGGCGTTCGAGCGCGTGCCCGCCGAGGTGCGCCCGCTGGTGGACGCGGTCAACCTGCACGTGTCGCGCTCGGCCGCGATGGCGCAGTCGCAGGCCCAGTTCATCGCCGACGCCGCGCACCAGCTGCGCACGCCGCTGGCCATCCTGAAGACCCAGGCCGAATATGCCCAGCGCCAGCTGCACGCGCCCGACCCCGAGGCCGCGCGCCAGGCCGCCGGCGAGGCCGTGGGCGGCATCGTCACCCAGCTGGAGCAGGCCGCGCGCCTGACCAACCAGCTGCTGGCGCTGGCGCGGGTACGCCAGCACCCCGGCGACACCGCGCAGCCGGGCGAGGCCAGCGACGGCATCGACATCATCGACGCCGTCACCGTGGCCGAGCAGGTCGCGCTGGACTACCTGCCGCTGGCGCGCGGCAAGCAGCAGGACTTCGGCTGGGAGCCGGTGCCGGGGCTGAAGCTGCCGGTGCGCGCCGATGCCGCGCTGCTGCGCGAGGCGCTGGCCAACCTGGTCCACAACGCGATCCAGTACTCGCCGCGCGGCAGCCGCATCACGCTGTCGGCCACGCGTGCCGACCACACCGCCTGCCTGGTGGTGGAAGACGACGGCCCGGGCATTCCGGCCGAAGAGCGCGAGAAGGTCTTCGCGCGCTTCTACCGGCGCGTGGGCAATGCGGAGCCGGGCTCGGGGCTGGGCCTGGCGATCTCGCGCGAGATGGCGGCGCGGTTTGGGGGCACGGTGGAACTGGGCGAGGGCCTGCAGGGCACCGGCGTGCGCGCGGTGCTCAAGCTGCCTGTCGGGGAATGACGCGGCGAATAGCCCCTAGCCGAACAACTCCTCCGCCACCGTCGGGTGCACCTGCAACGTGGTCTGCAGGTGCGACTCGCGCACGCCCAGGCGCAATGCCACCGCCAGCGTCTGCACGATCTCGGGGGCGGCGTCGTCCATCAGGTGCGCACCCAGCACGCGCCCGCTGCGCGCGTTCAGCACCAGCTTGAACATCGACTGATGCGCCGTGCCGCCAAAGCGGTTTTCCAGCGAGACAAAGCGCTTGACCACCGTGCGGACGCGCTCGGGCTTGCCGGTGGCCTCGATCGCCTGGGCCTCGGTCAGGCCCACGGCGCCGATGGCGGGCTCGCAGAACACGGCGGTGGGAACAAAGTCGAAATCGGCACGCTCGCTGCGCCGGCCATACAGGCGGTCGGCCAGCCAGCGGCCCTGCGCTGTGGCCACCGGTGTCAGGTGCAGGCCGTCGATGGCGTCGCCGAGCGCGTAGATGCCGCGCACGCTGCTGCGGAACTGGCGGTCCACGCGGATGCCGCCCCGGTCGCCAAACGTGACGCCAACCGCTTCCAGCCCAAGGCCCTGCACGTTGGAAATGCGCCCGATCGCCGCCAGCACGGCCTGGGCGCGTACCGTCTCGGTCTGGCCGGGCCGGTCGGTGGGGCGGTAGCAGACTTCCACCGCGCCGTTGGCCTGGCTCAGCAGGTGCGCGCGGGCGTTCAGGTGCAGCCGCACGCCGCGCGCCACCAGCGCATCGGCCAGCGCCGCGGAGATGTCGTGGTCGAAGTGCGGCAGCACCCGGTCGCCCGCGACCAGCAGGTCGACCTTGACGCCGTAGCGCGACAGGATCGAGGCCTGCTCCACGCCGATATAGCCGCCGCCGAGGACCGCAATCGACCCCGGCAGGCTTTGCCAGGTGAAGACATCGTCGGAGCTGGCGGCAAGGTCGCCGCCGGGCACATCCAGCGTGCGCGGATGCGCGCCGGTGGCAATCAGGATGCGGCGCGCGTTGATGATCTCGTCGCCGACGCGCACTTCGTCGGGGCCGGTGACCAGCGCATCGCCGTGCAGCACCTCGACGCCGGACTCGGTCAGGCGCTGGGTGTAGCCGACGTTCAGCCGCGCGACTTCGGCGTTGACGCGCACGATGGCGTCGCGCCAGTCCTCGTGCCCGCCGGTATGCGACAGGCAGCCCGACAGGATCGCCGACCAGCCCGCGCCGTAGGACAGCATCTTCTTGGGCACGCAGCCGCGGTTGACGCAGGTGCCGCCGATGGCGTCGCGCTCGACCAGGATCACGCGCGCGCCGTGCGCGGCCGCGCGCCGCGCGCAGGCCACGCCGCCCGAGCCGCCGCCGATCACCACCAGGTCTGCCTTGCGTACCTTGTCGTTGCGGCGCGCGCGGCCATTGCGCACGCGCGGCACCTGCTCCACCGGCGGCGCCGCGCTCACTTCGCGGGCGCGCCGCGGTTCCCTGGCCCCGGCGGGGGTTGTCTGGCGCTTAGTCATCCATGCCTCCTGTCGCGGCACGCGGGCCGCATCGACAACAATCAGGCCAGCGCCAGAAACGGAAACTAGGCGGCCGGCCGCAGTTCGGTATTCAGGATCGACGGCCACTCGCGCAGGAACGTTTCCCCGTCGCGGCGGCCCAGCTCGTAGGCGTGCGTCATGGCATCGGGCCGGGTGTAGTCCCAGCTCGAAATCGGCACGCGCTGCGAGGGCTGCAGGTACAGGCGGCGCTGGCCGCCTTGCTCAAGCACGAAACGGCGCGGGCGCGGGTACAACCGCGTGACCAGCACCAGCACATTGCCCGGCGCGGCATCGAGCGCGTCCACGGGCACGTTGTCGACCAGCCCGCCGTCCAGCACCGGGCGGCCGTCGCGGCGCAGCACCGGCGTGAACGGCGGTGTCGAGGCCGACTGCAGCAGCAGGTCGGCCAGCTGCTCGGGCGAGGCGCAGTCCTGCGCGCGCACGAACTCGGGCCGGAAGCCCAGCTTGCGCCCCAGCCGCGGGTGCAGCGTCTTGAACACATGCTTGTCGATGTTGTACGCCAGCAGCCCCGCGGCCACCGCCAGGCGCGGGCCGCTCCAGCGCGGGATATGCGCCACGCCGATGCGGATCTCCGGCGCCTGCTGCAGGTGCGCGAGGCGCCCGTCGGCAAAGATCGTCAGCAACGCCGTGCGGTAGATGCCGTAGTGCGGGAACACGCGCTCGTTGCGCAGCAGGTTGCCCCAGTAGGCATTGCGGCGGTTGTTGGCCAGCACCTCGCGGTAATAGTCCATGGTCTGGTGCGAATCATGCGCATAGACCATGCAGGCCGTCGCCGCGCCGGCCGAGATCGCGGCGATCACGCGCGGGCGCAGCTGCAGTTCGGGCGCGACCGTGTCCCACCAGCCCGCCTGCCACCAGCAGCGGTTGCCACCGCCGGCAAAGACGATCTGGTCGAAGGGATTGGCGTAGCCGGAATGCATGGGAATCCGATGTGAATCAGAGCAGTGCGTACGTGGTGGTGGCCTGCACCGCCAGCTTGCCGTCGGCACCGGTCAGCTCGATCTCGCCGAACACCACGGTCTTGCCCAGGCGCAGCACGTTGGCGCGCACCAGTACGTCGCCGTCGATCACAGGGCGCATGAAGTTGGTGGTGAGCGTGACCGTGGTCATCGGGCGGAAGGCGCCCAGCGCGCTGGCCACGGCGACAATCATGGCGGTATCGGCGGCGGACATCAGCACCTGGCCGCAGACCACGCCGCCCGCATGGCGGAACGATTCGCTGAACGGCAGGCGCAGCGTCACGCCCTGGGCATCGACGGCTTCGGCGCGCAGGCCAAGCTGGCGTACCCATGGCGCCAGCACGCGCTCGAGCGTGGCGTCGATATCGGCAAGGGTCAGGGCTTCGGGCATGGTGCTCCTGGTTCTGGCTGGCCGCACCGCAGCCGCCCTGTGGCGGACCGCTACTCTGTCTCCCCCGGCGCGACGCGATGTTTGAGGCAATGATACAGGGGCCCGGTGGCCAGCACCACGAAGGCCATCCGGATCACATGGAAGGCCGTCACCAGCGGCACCCCCACCTCCAGCACCTTGGCGGTGATGCACATCTCGGCAATGCCGCCCGGCGTGGTACCCAGGATCACCGTGGCCGGGTGCGCGCCCGACAGCGCCGACAGCCCCCAGCCGACCAGCGCCGACACCACCAGCGCCAGCACCGTGTACAGCGCCACGCCGGACAGGAAGCGCGGCGCGGTATGCAGGAATTCGCGCGAGAAACGCACCCCCAGCGACACCCCGATCAGCAACTGGCCGGTGCGGCTCATCCAGGTGGGGATGGCCGACAGCTCGATACCGGAAGCCGTCAGCACCGCCGCCGCCAGCAGCGTGCCGATCACGAACGGGTTGGGCATGTTCAGCCGCTTCACCAGCAGCGCCACGCCCAGCGTGATGGCAATCAGCGCCAGCAGCCCCGGCGCGCTGACCACGCGCGGGCCCGGGATATAGGGATCGAGCCCGTGGATGCCGCCGTACTGGAAGATCGCCGGCACGGTCACCACCACCATCAGCACCCGCAGCGAATGCGCGGCCGCTACCTGGTCGATGCGCGCGCCGTTGCGCTCGGCCAGGTTGGCCATCTCCGAGGCACCGCCGATGGCGGTGGAGAAGAACGCGGTCTTGAAGGCCACGCCGGTGGTCCGCTGCAGCAGGATGGCGCCGCCCGCGCCCAGCAGCAGCGCGAACAGCGAGCCGGCGACGATGTAGGGCAGGTACTCCACCAGCCGCGCAACTACGTCGGGCGTGAAGTAGAGCCCGAGCGACGCGCCGATCACCCACTGGCCCGCATTGCGCGCCTGCGTCGGCGCCCGCAGGTCGGCCCCGGCCATGCGCGCGGTGGCCACGGACAGCAGCGGGCCGATCATCCACGGCAGCGGGGTATGCAACGCGGTACAGAGCAGGGCGGCGGCGAGCCCGAGCGCCAGCGTGGGCAACGCGGACAGCCAGCGGTTGGAGAAGAGACGCATGGTTCAGCGGCCTGGCGCGGGCGGCACCGGCGGCTTGTTGTTCTGGAAAACGGACGATGAAAGACAAGAGGCCCGCGCGCCGTTGGCGTGCGGGCCTCGCAAAGCTTAGCGCAAGATCGCGCGCATCATGCGGCCTGATGCGGCCTTATGCTGCATTGTCGGCCTGCACATGCGCCGAGGTGCGGGTCGCGTGCCAGCGCAGCAGGCGCGGGATCACCACCACGGCCACGGTCAGCGCCAGGATGGTGGCCGAGATCGGCTGGCGCAGGAACAGGGTCCAGTCGCCCTGGCCGATCGACAGCGCGTTGCGCAGCTGCTTCTCGGCCATCGGCCCCAGGATCATGCCGACGATCACCGGCGCGGTCGGGAAGTCGAAGCGGCGCATCACCATGCCCAGCAGGCCAACCACGAACAGCAGCAGCAGGTCGAACCACGACTGGCGGATGCCGTAGGCGCCCAGGCCCGCGAAGATCAGGATGCCGCCGTACAGCAGCGGCGTGGGCACGCGCAGCATGCGCACCCACAGCCCGATCGCCGGCAGGTTCAGCACCAGCAGCATGACGTTGCCGATGTACAGCGATGCCAGCAGGCCCCACACCAGGTCGCCCGAGGTCTGGAACAGCATCGGGCCCGGCTGCAGGTTGTAGTTCTGGAACGCGGCCAGCAGGATCGCGGTGGTGTTCGAGGTCGGGATGCCCAGCGTCAGCAGCGGGGCCAGCGTGGCGGTCACGGCGGCGTTGTTGGCCGCTTCCGGGCCGGCCACGCCTTCGATGGCGCCGACCCTGCCGAATTCATCCTTGTGGTTCGACAGCTTCTTCTCGGTCGCATACGACAGGAAGGTCGGGATCTCGGCGCCGCCGGCGGGAATCAGCCCGAACGGAAAGCCGATGACGGTGCCGCGCAGCCACGCCGGGACCGAGCGCTTCCAGTCCGACTTGTTCATGTGGACCGAGCCGAGCTTGTTGAAGGTGCCCTCCGGCTGCGGGAAGAACGCGTTGAACAGCGCCTCGCCCACGGCAAACAGGCCCACCGCCACCACCACGATGTCGATGCCGTCGTACAGCTCCTGCACGTTCATCGAGTAGCGCGTCTGGCCCGACAGCGAATCCATGCCGATCAGGCCGATGCCCAGGCCCAGGAACAGGGCGGTCATGCCGCGCAGCAGCGACGAGCCCAGCACGGCCGAAACCGTGGTGAACGCAAGCAGCATGATCATGAAATACTCGCCCGGGCCAAACTGCAGCGCCACGTCGGCGGCCACCGGCGCGAACATCGACAGCAGCACGGTGGCGATGGTGCCCGCCACGAACGAGCCGATCGCGGCGGTGGCCAGCGCCGGGCCAGCACGCCCGTTCTTGGCCATCAGGTTGCCTTCCATGGCCGTGACCATGGTGGAAGACTCACCCGGGGTGTTCATCAGGATCGAGGTGGTCGAGCCGCCATACATGGCGCCGTAGTAGATGCCGGCGAACATGATCAGCGCGGCGGTGGGTTCCACCTTGGCAGTCAGCGGCAGCAGCATCGCCACCGTCAGCGCGGGGCCGATGCCGGGCAGCACGCCGATGGCGGTGCCGAGGAAGCAGCCCACCAGGGCCCACATCAGGTTGACGGGCGTGATGGCAACGGCAAAGCCGTGCATCAACAGGTTCAGGGTATCCATTCGGTGACTCCTTGCTGGACGGGCGGGCTCGGAAGCCGGCTTCAGAAGCCAGCAATAGGCAGCAGCGGCAGGTTGATGCCGAGCAGGAATTCAAACAGCGCCCACATCGGCACCGTGATGCACAGGCCGATCAGCGCATCGCGCACGATGCGGCGGCTGCCGTAGCCGCGCGCCACGCACACCATCAGCAGCGTGGAAGCCAGCACGAAGCCAAGCGTGCCGATCAGCGCCATGTTCAGCACCAGGCCCGCGGCCACCCACAGGAAGCCGCCGAAGTTGTGCGGCGCGTCGGGCAGCTCGGCGTCTTCCTCAGGCATGTTGCGGAAGCCGCCGCGAACGCCCTGCCAGGTCAGCAGCGCGCCGCACACGGCCAGGCCGACGGCCACCAGCGTGGGCACGAAGCGCGGCGACAGGCCGGCATAGCCCTCCTCGCCGGAGATGCCGGACAGTCCGAGGAAGAAGAACAGCGAGATCGCCAGCACGGCAATGCCGATGGCGAGGTGCGACGGTTTCATGGAGACTCCTTGGCCTTTGTCGCCAGCAGGGGCGCTGGCGTCCGCGACGCTGGCTTGATTGCCCGCGCGGCGGCAAGGCCCGGCGACATATGGTTTATTTGTCTGGTATCGCAGGTGGACACCGGGCCCTGCGCCGTTTTCCTGCCGCCGGGTTCACCGGCGGGTTCGGCAGGCACGACAGGTAAAGCAGGTTGAAGCGGTATTGCTGGATGACGGTGCTGCGGGCAGCCCTTACCTGGCCACGCCCAGTTCACGCAGCGAGCTGCCCAGGCGGGCCGATTCGCTGTCGACGAACTTGCCGAACTCGTCGCCGGTCAGCAGGAACGGGGTCCAGTCGTTCTTCTGCAGCGTCTCTTTCCACGAATTGCTCTCGGTGGCCTTGACCACCGCGTCGATCATGGCCTTGCGCTGCTCGGCGCTGATGCCGGGCGCGCCGTACACGCCGCGCCAGTTGTAGATCTCGACATTCACGCCTTGCTCCTTGAGCGTCGGGATATCGGCGGTGCGGTCCTTGGAGGTCACCGCCAGCGCGCGCATCTTGCCGCTCTTGATGAAGGGCAGGAACTCCGACACGCCGGCAATGCCCACCGTCACGTGGCCGCCCATGATCGAGGCCGAGGCTTCGCCGCCGCCCTGGAACGGCACGTAGTTGATCTTCTTGGGGTCAACGCCCGATTCCTTGGCGATCAGGCCGGCCAGGATATGGTCGATCGAACCCTTGGAGCCGCCGCCCCAGCTGACGCTGCCGGGGTTGGCCTTGAGCTGCGTGGTCAGGTCCTTGACCGACTTGATCGGCGAGCTGGCCGGCACGGTGATGACCATGGTGTCGGCGAACAGGCGCGCGATCGGGGTGGCGTTCTTCAGCGTGACCGGCGGATGGTTGGTCTCGATCGCGCCCACCATCACCGCACCGACCACCATCAGCGCATTGGGGTTGCCCTTGTCGGTGTTGACGAACTGCGTCAGCGCGATGGTGCCGCCGGCACCGCCCTTGTTGTCGTACGAGGCAGTCCTGGTCGTGCCCGACGCGATCATCGCGGCGCCCAGCGAGCGGCCGGTCTGGTCAAAGCCGCCGCCCGGGTTGGCGCCGATCATGACCTTGAGGCTGTCCAGCGCAAAGGCCGGTGCGGCGGCAAAGGTGGCGGCAACGGCGGCCGATGCCATCACGGCATGGGCCAGGCGGGAATAGGTACGGCGCATAGCGGTCTCCTGGTTGTACCGGGGACGCGCCATGCCAGCCTGCTGGCAGCCGCGATCGGACCCGGGCGTTCCGGCAGCCACTGCGTTGCGGGGGACGGGAAGAGGGGCCGGAGGCCGCGCGCAAAAGCGCAGTGCCGGTGCTCGTCTCCTGTCCGGCTTGGCGGGGCGTGGCCGGGACTGTTCTTGGATTTTTGGTAAACGTCAGACCGGAACGACAGGTCATGGGCCGGATTCTAGGCGGCGGAAACTGTCAAAAGGCTGTCAAATGTGAGGAGAAAGGATCGGGGTTTACGTGGATGGCGCCTTCGCCCGAGTGGCTCACCCCGCCGGCTTCGCTTGCAGACAAGGATCCTTGCGCTCGACCGCCGGCACCACCACCGCCATATCGAACTCACCGTCGCCCGGCGGGTTTTCCATATAACCGATGCTGACCACCTGCCCCGCGCCCACCCCCAGCCAGCGCGGCACGCCGATGTCACGCCGCACGTGGCCGTTACCGGCGATCAGCACCGCGCCGCGTTGCGCGTACGGCCGCAGCGTCTGCGCCATCACCGCATCGCGCGCGGCTTGCGCCGCCAGCATGCCGGGCAGCATGGCCCTGGGGAAATTGCCGCAGTGGCCCTGGTCGAGCACCGCGGTCTGCGCAGCCACGAGGTCATCGGGCAACGCACCGGACAGGCCCAGCTGCCGGCGCTCGCCGGCCGGGAACAGGCTGTCCAGCCCGCCGCGCACGATCTTGCCGGCATCGGCTCGCGACAGGTTGGCGGCCACCAGCGGCAGGTCGTACTGCAGCGCCAGCGCCACCACCGGCCGGTACAGCGGCCACTGCCAGGCACCGCCGCCGGCCTGCGCGATCAGGTAGTCGGCATCGCGCGGGCGCTCGCGGCGGGCGCGCTCGATATCGGCCTGGCGCTCGCGGTCGAACTGCTCCATGGCGATGGCGGGGCGCCAGCCTTGGTCGAGCGCGCGCGTCAGCGCGGCCAGCCGCTGCTGCTGCGCGGCGGCGTTGTCGTGGACCTCCCCCAGCAGCACGTAGGACTTGCCGGCGAAGGCGGCGCTGACGGCCTCGGGCGCCGGGCGCGTCGCGGCGCAGCCGGTGGCCAGCACGGCGACAGCCACGGCAAGCAGGTTGGCAATACGCAAACGGCATGACATCACGCAGATCTCGCCCCTGATGGACGCTCCCCTCTCCCGCAGGCGGGAGAGGGGAGAAAACCAACAGCCGATTGAAAGCCTCAGTGCTGGTGCACCGTCTCGCCCGGCACCTTGTCCGGCAGCCTGTTGCCCTCGGCATCGATCTGCAGCGGACCGGTGCCGGAGAAGCGGTCCAGCGCCAGGTAGATCACCGGCGTGATGAACAGCGTGATCACCTGCGAGAACAGCAGGCCGCCGACCACGGCCAGGCCCAGCGGCTGGCGCAGTTCGGCGCCGGCACCCAGGCCCAGCGCCAGCGGCAGCGCGCCCATCACCGCGGCGAAGGTCGTCATCATGATCGGCCGGAAACGCAGCAGGCACGCCTGCCGGATCGCCCTGGCCGGCGTCATGCCCTGTTCGCGCTGCGCCGCCAGCGCGAAGTCGATCATCATGATGGCGTTTTTCTTGACGATGCCGATCAGCATCAGCACGCCGATCACCGCGATCAGCGACAGCTCGACATTGAAGAGGAACAGCGTCAGCAACGCGCCCACCGCGGCCGAGGGCAAGCCCGCCAGGATGGTCAGCGGGTGGATGTAGCTTTCATACAGCACGCCCAGCAGCGTGTAGATCACCGCGATGGCCGCCACCAGCAGCACGATCTGCGTGGCCTGCGACGACTGGAACACCGCCGCGTCGCCACCCCAGCTGGTGAAGATCGAGGTCGGCATGGCGATCTCCTGCCGGTAGCGGTCGATGCGCGCGGAGGCATCGCCCAGCGCCGCGCCCGGAGCCAGGTTGAACGACACCGTCACCGAAGGCAGCTGCCCCTGGTGGTTGACGGCGATCGGCCCGACCCGGCGCTCGGTGGTGGCGAAGGCCGAGACCGGCACCATCTGGCCGGTCTTGCTGCGCACATAGAGCTTGGAGAACGCGCTTTCGTCGGTGCGGTCGACATCGGCCGCCTGCAGGATCACGTAGTAATTGTCGATCGGCGTATAGATGGTCGACACCTGCCGCTCGCCAAAGGCCGAGTACAGCGCGGTGCGCACGTCCTGCATCTGCACGCCCAGCGCATTGGCCTTGTCGCGGTCGATCGACAGCTGCGCTTCCAGGCCCGACTGCTGCGAATCGCTGGTGACGTCGCGGAACACGGCATCGGCGCGCATCTTCGCCATCAGCCGGTCGGAGAACTCCTGCAGCTGGCCTGCCTTCACGCTCTGCAGCGTGTACTGGTAGCGGCTCTTGCTCTGGCGCCCGCCCAGGCGCAGGTTCTGCACCGGCGAGAAATACACCGCCAGCCCCGCAATGCCTGCCACGTCCTTGCGCAGCGACTCCACCACCTTCGCCATCCCGGGCCGCTCGCCCAGCGGCTGAAGCTCGACAAACATGCGGCCGGTGTTGATGGCGGGCGAAGGGCCGCCGCCGATGGAAACCACCACGCTCTTCACCGCGGGATTGGCGCGCATGCGCTCGGCCGCATCGCGCAGCCGCGCGGCCATGGCATCGAAGGAAATATCCTGCGGGCCTTCCGCGTTGACCTGGATCTGGCCGATGTCCTCTTCGGGGAAGAAGCCCTTGGGGATGGTCACGAACAGCACCGCGGTCAGCACGAAGGTCAGGCCCGCGATCACCAGCACGGTGCGGCGGTGCGCCAGGCACCAGTCCAGCCCGCGCGCATAGCGGTGCAGCGTGAACTCGAACAGGTTCTCGAACCACTGCGTGGAGCGCATGCCCAGGGTCTGCTTCTGCGCCACGGCAGCCGGCGCCGGATGGTCCGGCGCGTGGTCGCCATAGGCGTGGTGCGATTCGTCCACCGGCACGTTCTCGGCCGACAGGAAGCGCGCGCACAGCATCGGGATCAGCGTCAGCGACACCAGCGCCGACACCAGGATCGCCAGCGACACCACCGCGGCAAATTCATGGAACAGCAGGCCGATCACGCCCGGCATGAAGAAGATCGGGATAAACACCGCCACCAGCGAGATCGAGATCGACAGGATGGTGAAGCCCATCTCGCGCGAGCCCACCAGCGCGGCCTTGAGCGGTGCCACGCCTTCCTCGATATGGCGCACGATGTTCTCGAGCATGACGATGGCATCGTCCACCACCAGGCCCACCGCCAGCGTGATGGCCAGCAGCGAGACGTTGTCCAGGCTGTAGCCGAAGGCCTTCATCAGCGCCACCGTGCCGATCAGCGAGATCGGCAGCGACACCGTCGGGATCAGCGTGGCAGCGGCACGGCGCAGGAACAGGAAGATCACCATCACCACCAGCGCCACCGTCAGCGCCAGCGTGAACTGCACGTCGTGGATCGATTCGCGGATCGAGCTGGAGCGGTCGTTGACCACCGCCACATTGACCGATCCCGGCATCTGCGCGGTCAGGCGGGGCAGGGCGGCCTTGATGGCATCGACCACCGCCACGGTGTTGGCATCGGGCTGGCGCAGCACCGCCAGCACGATCGAGCGCTCGTTGTTGAGCCAGCTGCCGGTCTTGATGGTCTCGACGCTGTCCTCGACCTCGGCCACGTCGGACAGCCGCACCAGCGCGCCGTTGGGCTGGCTGGCGACGATGATATTGCGGAAGGCATCGGCGCTGGTCAGCTGCCGGTTGGCCTGGATGGTCAGGGTCTGGCGCGCGCTGTCCAGCGTGCCCACTGGCGTGTTGGCGTTGGCGCGGTTCAGCGCCGTGGCCAGCTCGTCCAGCGTCAGCCCGCGCGCGGCCAGTGCATCCGGGTGCGCGCGCACGCGCACGGCAAAGCGCTTCTGCCCGAACACCTGCACCTGCGCCACGCCCGGCAGCGTGGCCAGCGTGGGCGAGATCAGGTTGTCGCCGAAGGCGTTCAGGTCAGCCAGGCTCATCGCCGGCGAGTTGATCGCCAGCAGCAGCACCGGCGCATCGGCCGGATTGACCTTGCGGTATGACGGCGGCACCGTCATCTCGATCGGCAGCGAACGCTGTGCGCGGAACAGCGCCGCCTGCACGTCCACGGCGGCGGCGTCGATATCGCGGTCGTTGTTGAATTCGATGGTGATGCTGGAATTGCCGAGCGTGTTCGACGAGCTGATCACCGACACGCCCGGGATCGTCGCGAATTGCTTCTCCAGCTGCGTCGCCACCGATGCCGCCATGGTCTCGGGGCTGGCCCCGGGCAGGGTCGCGGTGACCTGGATCACCGGCGAGTTGAAGCTGGGCAGCGCGGCGATGGGGATGGTCGGGTACAGCACGATGCCGGTGACCACCACCGCCAGGCACAGCAGCACCGTCATCACCGGACGGCGGATGCAGAGTTCAGACAGCGTCATGGCTCAGTGCCCCGCGGTGGCCGGGCGGGCGGCGGCTGCGCCGGAGGCACCGGCGGCCGGGGCTTCGCGCACCAGCGCGCCGGGGCGCAGGTTCTGCGTGCCTTCCACCACCACGCGGGCGCCGGGCTGCACGCCCTCGACCACGGCCGCGGTGGCGGTGGTGGTCACCACCTGCACCGGCACGCGCGCGACCTTGCTGTCGGCCTGGACCACGTAGACGAAGCGGCCTTCGGGGCCGGTCACCACCGCCTGCGGCGGCACCGACAGCGCACCCTTCAGGGTCTGCACCACGGCGCTGACGTTGGCGTAGGTACCGGGCCACAGGCGCTGCGCTTCATTGTCGAACTGGGCCTTGACGCGGATGGTGCCGTACTGCGGATCGACGGTGTTATCCACAAAGGTGATCTTGCCGGTGACCGGGACCTTGCTGCCGTCGTTGGGCAGCGCCGTAACCTGGACCGGCCCGCTGCGCAACGCCTCGCGCAGCGCGGCGAGCTGGCGCTCGGGCAGGCTGAAGGTGACGGCAATCGGCTGGACCTGGGCGATGGTGACCATCGGCAAGGTGCTGTTGGGCAGCACCAGCGAGCCCGGGAACATGTTGATCACACCGGTACGCCCGCCGATGGTGGCGCGGATGGCGCCGTAGCTCACCGCCACGCGCGAGGCCTCGATGGCAGCCTGGTCGGCGCGGATGGTGGCTTCGAAGCCGTCAACCTTGGCCTGCGCCGTGTCCACGGCGCTCTTCGAGATGAAGTTGCGCTGCAGCAGGTCCTGGCTGCGCGCAAGCGTGCGCCGGGCATCGGCCAGGTCGGCCTGGTCGCGCAGCAGCTGGGCCTGCGCCTTGGCCAGGTTGGCCTCGTCCATGCGGGTGTCGAGCGAGAACAGCAGGTCGCCCGGCTTGACGGTCTGGCCTTCCTTGATATGGACGGTACGCACGGTGCTGGACACCTGCGGGCGCACCTCGACGGTGGACAGCGCCGTGACATTGCCGTTGGCCGAGACCTGCAGCGGCACGTCGCCCTGCTGCACGGCCACGGTGGAGACCACCACCACCGCCGGCGGCTTGGGCGCCGGCTTGGGTGCCAGCCAGGTGCGCCAGGCAAGCCAGCCCAGGCCGGCGAGCACCAGCACCACGGCCACCATGACCCACGGCGATACGCGGCCGCGCCCCGTTCCGGTGGCCGACCTCCAGTTGCTGTCGACGAAGCCCTTGGGCTGGTCGATCCTGTCAGATTTCATGTTGTGTGAACCCTCTGCACCACGTCTTCGCGCCACTCCCCGTGGTCCGCCCGGCCTGTTATGCCCAGATGTTGCCGGTGCGTGTCGCGCAAAGCCTCTACTAGTACCGCGCTTCGCCCGCCGGAGCCAGCGCCGCGTATTACAGTCCGTTACAGGGGAGCAAGGGTCTGGTAATGGCCGGAGCCGGCAAACGCCGCCCGAGCCACAGGGGAGGCTGGAGATATGTCTGGCGGGGCGCTTGTATGATTAGACAAACATTATCAGAAAAGCTGCCGCCGGCCATCGCGGCGCCACTGATTGACGCTGTCGACTGACAGTTTGCGTGGCCCGGGCTGCACAATCACGGCATCGCCGGCGCGCACTTCGCCCTTGAGCACCACGCTGAGATAGACCCCGGAGTAGCCGCTCTCGACCATGTCGCGCACCGCGTGGCGGTAGCCGAGCGCGGCGTTGAACTTGTAGCAGGGCTGGCGCGGCGACTCCACCCGCAGCAGGGCCGTCCCCACGCGCACCAGGTCGCCGATCCAGAGCTCGGATTCGAGCAGGCCTTCCAGGGTCAGGTTCTCGCCCATGGCGCCGTAGGGCAGCGGCGGGCCGGATTCAGGCTGCGCGCAGGCGCGGCGGCGCGCGTTCCACCAGGCGTAATGCTCGGACGGGTAGGCGTAGACCGCCTTGTCCAGGCCGCCGTGCACGGTCAGGTCGCCCTGCTCGTCGCCGGCCAGGCCCAGCGGCTGCACCTGCACCCGCAGCGGATGCAGCAGCGTGCTGACAGGGTGCTTGCGGATGCCAGACAGGACCACCGCCTCAGTGCCCGCCCCGGCCACAACCAGCGGGATGGCCTTGCCCAGGCTGACCGCCAGCACACGCGCAAGGCCCGGCCAAGGTCTGGAATCGCTCACGTGCGCCCCCCGCTTCGTGGTTGTGGAAAAGGCTGTGGACAAGCTGCGGATATCCCTGAGGATAAGGGGACGGATAACCCTGTGGGCAAATGCTTGGTGCGGTTCCTCACAAGGCGCCCTGGCGGCGGCAGAACAGGGGAGGGCGGTGCCGGTTTCAGCCCTGCATCACACCTGCCGGGCCGCCTGCAGCCGCTGCCACTGGCAGCCCAGCATGCGGGCGCGCTGCGACACCGCCAGCGCCGCCAGCATCAGCGCCGCCGCGCCCCAGTGCAGGGTATCGGGACCGGCCAGCGTATAGATGGCCGCGCCGGCCATGGCGCCGGCTGCCTGGCCCAGGTAGATCGATGAAGAATTCAGCGAGATCGAGACCGAGGCCCGCTCCGGCGCCAGCAGCACCAGCCGCGCCTGCTGCGCGCTGTTGGTGGCAAATCCGCCCAAGCCCCACAGCATGAACAGCAGCACCAGCGCCACGCCGCCCAGCCCGGCCAGCGGCCACAGCACCATGGCCGTGATCGAGGTCAGCAGCGTGACCTGCACGATCCGGCTGGGCGTGACCCGGTCCATGCGCGACGCCGCCATGGCATTGCCGAACACCCCGCAGGCGCCGTAGGCCAGGAACATCAGGCTGAGCGCGCCGCCGCTGATGCCGTAGACGTCGCGCATCAGCGGGGCGATATAGGTAAACAGCGTGAACATGCCGGCCGAAGAGATCATGGTGGTCAGCACCACCAGCATGACCGGCTTGTGGCGCAGCACCGCGCCCCAGGCCTCGCGCCCGGCCGGCGGCACCATCAGCCCGCGCGGCAGCGCGCGCCAGACCGCCGCCGACACCAGCAGCGCCATCACGCCGACCAGCGCCATGCTGACGCGCCACCCCATCGTGCTCGAAATCCACGTGCCCAGCGGCACGCCCACCACGCTGGCGATGCTCCAGCCCAGGAACACAAAGCTGATGGCGCGCCCGCGGGTCTGCGCATTGACCAGCAGCGGCAGCGCGGCCGCGGTCTGGGGCGTATAGATGGCCGCGCCGATCGCGGTCAGGAAGCGGATCGCCATCAGCGCGGCAAAGCTGGGCGCGCAGGCCGCGGCCACGTGCATCACCCCATAGACCAGCAGCGACCCCGTCAGCAGCAGCCGGCGGTCGATGCGCGAGCCCAGCGTGGCGAACAGCGGGGCGCCGATGCAGGTGGCCAGCGCGAACACCGAGATCAACTGCCCGGCGCTGGCCACACCCAGCCCGAAATCGCCGGCAATATCGTTCAACATGCCGGTCACGATCATCGCACCGGTGCCGATGACGAAATTGCCGACGCAGAGCGTCACAAGCCTGGGGTCCATGCCGGCCTTGGGAGAGGGATCGGCGCGCGGGGGCGCCTTGTTGTTGTCCGGGGATGCCGCGGGCCATGGCGGCCGGGCAGTAGGGGAAGTCCCGAGTGTAGCGGTTTCGTGGAAATCGCGTTTCCCAGACGAAAAGCCCGGCCAGATGTAAAACACCCCTGTCCCGCATGGCGGAACAGGGGGTGTCAGGGGCTGGGCGTCCGGAGGCAATCCAGCCGCCGCCGAAGACTCAGCCCGTCAGCGCATCAGCGCGTCAACACAGGCGCCAGCGCCTTCGGATTGACGATGCAGTCATGCTTGCCGTCCAGCACGTCCAGGATGTTCTGGAACGCGGTGCGGAAATACAGCTCGTAGCTGTCGCGCTCCACATAGCCCAGGTGCGGCGTGCAGATGCAGTTTTCCATGCGCAGCAGCGCGTGGCCCTGCAGGATCGGCTCGGACTCGAACACGTCCACCGCCGCCATGCCGGGACGGCCCCGGTTCAGCGCGGCGACCAGGGCGTTCTCTTCCAGCAGTTCGGCGCGGCTGGTATTGACGAACAGCGCGGTGGGCTTCATCCGGGTCAGGTCGCCCTGCTTGACGATGCCGCGCGTGTCGTCGTTCAGGCGCAGGTGCAGCGACAGCACATCGCTGTCCGCAAACAGTTGTTCCTTCGACTCCGCCACGTCCAGGCCATCGGCACGCGCGCCTTCCAGCGACGTCTCGCGGCCCCAGACCAGCACCTTCATGCCGAAGGCGCGGCCATAGCCGGCCAGCAGCCGGCCGATCTTGCCGTAGCCCCAGATCCCGAGCGTCTGGCCGCGCAGCACCTGGCCCAGGCCGAAATTGGGCGGCATCGTCGTCGATTTCAGCCCCGACTGCTGCCAGGCACCATGCTTCAGGCTGGCCACGTACTGCGGGATGCGGCGCTGGGCGGCCATGATCAGCGCCCAGGTCAGCTCGGCCGGCGCCACCGGCGAGCCCACGCCTTCGAGCACGGCCACGCCGCGGTCGGTGCAGGCCTCCAGGTCGATATGGCTGCCGGGACCGGCGCCGACCCGCCCGGTCTGGCTGATCAGCTTGAGCTTGGGCAGTTTTTCCAGCAGTTGCCGGGTGATGCGGGTGCGTTCGCGGATCAGCACCACGGCTTCCACGTCTGACAGGCGCGCGGCCAACTGGCCCACGCCCTTGACGGTATTGTTGAACACCTTGACGTCGTGCCCTTCCAGCAGGCTGAAGCAAGGCAGCTTGCGCACGGCATCCTGGTAATCGTCGAGTACGGCAATCTTCATCGGCAACCCTGGTTATCTTCGGGACGTTGTGCCGGTTGGTGCGCGCGCCCACTGAGCCGCGCGCCGGCCAACAGTATTGTTGTGAAATGTTGCGAACCCCGTGCCGGCGCCCCGCAACACTGCCGCCGGGCGGCGCAAATGTCGCGCCAACCGGCACCGGCGATTGTTGCGCAGCAAAAAACAGGGGGGTGCGCCAGTGGTATCCTTGCCCGCTCCGGTGTCGCCGCGGATTGTCGGTCGAGCCTCGCTCCCGTCGCGCGGACGCCACCGGACAAAGCCCGGCCAGCATGTGCAGGCACCCCGGCGCTGGCGAAGCGCAACTGTAGCGCAGCCGCAGGGACCGCCGCGACCTTTTGCATAAACGGGGCCGCCGCGTAGTTGTAACGGGATGTGACGACCCGGGGATGACGCACCGGAAGTGACGATTCCATCCCGGGACGTACGGCGGACCATGGGCCCACTGGCCAGGCTTTGAAAGGATTCCTTCCCTTCCTTCCCTTACGAACCTGGAGTTTGCAGTATGAACCACCCCACGATGCAAGGCACGGTAGCCGTCAATGCGCCGGCCTGGGTCAAGCACCCCAAGCTGATTGCCTGGGTTGCGGAAATCGCCGCGCTGGCCAAGCCCGACAATATCTACTGGTGCGACGGCTCCCAGGAAGAATATGACCGCCTGTGCGAGCAGATGGTCGCCGCCGGCACCATGAAGCGGCTGAACCCGGCCAAGCGCAAGAATTCCTTCCTGGCCCTGTCGGACCCGTCGGACGTGGCGCGCGTGGAAGACCGTACCTTCATCTGCTCCGAGAAGCAGGAAGATGCCGGTCCGACCAACAACTGGACCGCCCCCGCCGAGATGCGCCAGACGCTCGCCGGCCTGTTCGACGGCTGCATGCGCGGCCGCACGCTGTATGTCGTGCCGTTCTCGATGGGCCCGCTGGGCTCGCCGATCGCCCATATCGGCGTGGAACTGTCGGATTCGCCATACGTGGCAGTCAATATGCGCATCATGACGCGCATGGGCCGCGCCGTGTACGACGTGCTCGGCACCGACGGCGCCTTCGTGCCGTGCGTGCACACCGTCGGCAAGCCGCTCGCCGCGGGCGAACAGGACGTGGCCTGGCCGTGCAACCCGACCAAGTACATCGTCCATTTCCCGGAAACGCGCGAGATCTGGTCGTTCGGCTCCGGCTACGGCGGCAACGCGCTGCTCGGCAAGAAGTGCTTCGCACTGCGCATCGCATCAACCATGGGCCGCGATGAAGGCTGGCTCGCCGAGCACATGCTGATCCTGGGCGTGACCTCGCCCGAGGGCAAGAAGTACCACGTGGCCGCCGCCTTCCCGTCGGCCTGCGGCAAGACCAACTTTGCCATGCTGATCCCGCCCAAGGCCTTCGAGGGCTGGCAGGTCACCACCATCGGCGACGACATCGCCTGGATCAAGCCGGGCCAGGACGGCCGCCTGTACGCCATCAACCCGGAAGCCGGCTATTTTGGCGTGGCCCCGGGCACCAGCGAGAAGACCAACTTCAACGCGATGGCGACGCTCAAGGAAAACGTCATCTTCACCAACGTGGCGCTGACCGACGACGGCGACGTGTGGTGGGAAGGCATGACCAAGGAAGCGCCCGCGCACCTGGTCGACTGGCAGGGCAAGGACTGGACCCCGGAAATCGCCCGCGCCACCGGCGCCAAGGCCGCGCACCCGAACGCCCGCTTCACCGCGCCGGCGTCGCAGTGCCCGTCGATCGACCAGAACTGGGACAACCCGGCCGGCGTACCCATTGATGCGTTCATCTTCGGCGGCCGCCGCTCGACCACCGTGCCGCTGGTGACCGAGGCCCGCAACTGGACCGAAGGCGTCTACATGGCCGCCACCATGGGCTCGGAAACCACCGCCGCGGCCGCCGGCCAGCAGGGCGTGGTGCGCCGCGACCCGTTCGCCATGCTGCCGTTCTGCGGCTACAACATGAGCGACTACTTCGGCCACTGGCTGGAACTCGGCCAGAAGCTGGAAGCCGCGGGCGCGAAGCTGCCCAGGATCTACTGCGTCAACTGGTTCCGCAAGGACGCCGACGGCAACTTCGTGTGGCCGGGCTTCGGCGAGAACATGCGCGTGCTGTCGTGGATGATCGACCGCGTGGAAGGCAAGGGGCAGGGCGCCGAGCATGTGTTCGGCACCACCCCGCGCTACGAGGACCTGAACTGGAACGGCGTGGATTTCAGCCCGGCGCAGTTCACGCAGGTGACCTCGATCGATCGCGATGCGTGGCAGCAGGAGCTGGCGCTGCATGACGAGCTGTTCACCAAGCTGCAGCATCGGCTGCCGCAGGCGCTCGCGCAAGCACGGGCGGCCCTGGGCAAGCGGCTGGAAGGCTGATCGCGACGATTCGCATCCGGCGATAAAAAGCGCCCGTCTCCGCGGAGACGGGCGTTTTTTTATCCCGCCTCGCTATCTCACTCGCGGTCTCACTCGCTATCCCCCAGCGTCTGCACCGCATACTTCACCAGCCCGGCGCGCCCCTCGATCCCCAGCTTGCGCTTCAGGTTCAGCCGGTGCGTCTCGACCGTGCGCACCGACACCCCCAGCTGCGCCGCGATCTCCTTGTTGGCCAGGCCCCGCCCGATGCCGCGCAGGATGTCGCGCTCGCGCGGGGTCAGCGCATCCAGCGGGCCGGCCGCAGGGCTCTGCTCGGCCATGCCACGGGCAATGCGGGCGCTGTAGAACACCCGCCCGGCCAGCACCGATTGAATCGCCGCCATCAGCTCATCGGCTGGCGCGTCCTTGAGCACATAGCCGCGCGCGCCCGCTCGCACCGCCTGGCGCACGTATTCCAGGTTGTCGTGCATCGACACGATCAGCACGGCCAGCTCCGGATAGCGGTCATGCAGCGCCGCCGCCAGGGCAATGCCGCCCATGCCGCGCATGCCGATATCGGTAATGACCAGGTCGGGCAGCTCGGCGCTGCCGGCGCGGTCCAGCCACGCCAGCGCGGCTTCGCCGTCGTCGGCCTCGCCCACCACGCGCAGGCCGGGCTGCAGCGCCAGGTGCATGCGCATGCCGTCGCGCACCAGCGCATGGTCGTCGATCAGCAAGACGCGGGCGGGTACGTCGGTGGCGTCGGAAAAAGGCTGGGTCATGACTGCGAGGATCCTGCCGATATGGCATCGCGCGCAATGGCCGCGGGCCTGGCCAGCGGCAGCGAGGCGACGATCTGGGTGCCGCCCATGCCGGAAATGATGTCGAACTGCCCGCGCAGCGCGGCGACGCGCTCGCGCAGGTTGCGCAGGCCGATGCCGCGCTGCGGGTCCGCCTGCATGCGCGCCACGTCGAAGCCATGGCCATCGTCGCGCACGGTCAGGCGCGTGGCATCGGCATCAAAGGCCAGCGATACCGCGACGCAGCGTGCGCCGGCATGGCGCTCCACGTTGGTCAGCGCTTCCTGCGCGATGCGGAACAGCGCCGTGGCCTGCTCGTCTGGCAGCTCGCGCGGGGTGCCGCCCTGGGTCACCGTGATCTCCAGCCCGCTGCCGCCCTGCATCTCGCGCGCCAGGTGCTGGAGCGCGGCGAACAGGCCCAGATCGTCGAGCAGTGCCGGGCGCAGGTTGCGCGCCACGCGGCGCACTTCATTGAAGACGGCGTCGAGCCGGTTCAGTGCCATGCCCAGCACCGGCGCCACCGCGGCGCCTTCGGCCGGGGCCCGGCGCAGGCGGTTGGCAGCGGTTTCCAGCACCAGCTTGACCGATACCAGCAGCTGGCTGATGCCGTCGTGCAACTCGCGCGAAAGCCGGGCGCGCTCGTCTTCCTGCGACTGCACCACGCGTTGCGCCAGCTGGCGCAGCTTGGCGTCGGCCTCGCGATGCTCGCTGACATTCAGCGCCAGCCCGCTGGCGGCCACCAGCAGGATGCTGATGCCGGCGATGACGCCGATCCAGGCCATGGTTTCGCGGATATCGGTCTCGGCACGGGCGTCGAGCTGGCGCAGCGTGCGTTCCACGTCATCAAGATAAATACCGGTACCGAGCATCCAGTTCCACTCGGGCACCGCCACGACATAGCCGAGCTTGGGCGCCAGCTGCTGTGACGACGGCTTTTTCCACAGGTAGCGCACCGCGCCGCCGCCGGCCTTGGCTGCGGCAATCAGTTGCTGGATGGTGAGCGCGCCCTGCGGGTCGCGCAGCGTCCACAGGTCCTGCCCGACCAGCTCGGGCTGGCGCGGGTGCATCAGGTTGCGGCCCTGCAGGTCGTACAGGAAGAAGTAGCCGTCCGGGCCGTAGTCCAGCCGGGCGAGAGCCTCCATGGCCGCCTGCCGCGTAGCGGCGTCGCCGCGCCCGGAACGCACCAGCGGCGCGATCGCGCTCTGCGCCAGTTCCACGTAGTGGCGCAGCTCGGTTTCCTTGCTCTGGAGATAGGCCGCCTCGACCAGCGCGCGCTCATGCCGGGCGAGCTGGGTGGCCTGGAAACGCACGGCGAATGCGATGCCGAGCATGGCGACCGCAAGGGGCGCCACGGCAAGCAACAGGATCTTCTGGCGGAGTTTCATCTGGACCGGGGTAAACACCGACGCCGCGCAGGCGGCATGCCACCGTCGGCTTGCGTAGTACTACGCAGAAGTGCTGCGTAGTTACGCGCTTGCGCCGCGTTTGGCGGGTGTCAATACTACACGCCGGATGCGCAAGCCGCCCCAACATGGCGCGCGCGTCGATGCAGCTGGTGCACCGCCCACCCGGACGGTGCACCGCCTGCCTGCAAGACGAGATCCGGAAACGACACACAACCGGGCCGCGGCAGCTATCCTTGGGAGACACCTTGACCGTCGGATTGCCCCGTTGCCCGCCTTCGGCGCATCCCCGCTGTCGGCCGTGCCAGTTGCCTGTTACCAGTCCTTCGCCACCGCAGGCTATCGATATCCCGGTCTGAGGAGACCCTTACTATGAATCGCATCGGAGAACACCTGGTGTGGCTGGCCGTCGCCGTCCTTGGCGCGTTTGCCTTCGGCACCGTCGCGCTGGCGCGCGGCGAGGCCGTCAGCGCGCTGTGGATCGTGGTTGCCGCGCTCTGCATCTACCTGATCGCCTACCGCTACTACAGCCGCTTTATCGCCGACAAGGTGATGCAGCTCGATCCCAAGCGGATGACGCCGGCCTGGCGCCACAACGACGGCCTGGACTACGTGCCGACCAACAAGGCGGTGCTGTTCGGCCACCACTTCGCCGCCATTGCCGGCGCCGGCCCGCTGGTCGGCCCCGTGCTGGCCGCGCAGATGGGCTATATGCCGGGCATGCTGTGGATCCTGGCGGGCGTGGTGTTCGCCGGCGCGGTGCAGGACTTCATGGTGCTGTTCATCTCCACGCGCCGCGACGGCCGCTCGCTGGGCGACCTGGTCAAGTCCGAGATGGGCACGGTGCCGGGCATGATCGCGCTGTTCGGCTGCTTCATGATCATGATCATCATCCTGGCGGTGCTGGCGCTGATCGTGGTGAAGGCGCTGGCCGGTTCGCCGTGGGGCACCTTCACGGTGGCGGTGACGATTCCGATCGCGCTGTTCATGGGCATCTACACCCGCTACATCCGCCCGGGCCGCATCGGCGAGGTGTCGGTGATCGGCTTCGTGCTGCTGATGCTGGCCATCATCGGCGGCCAGCACGTGCATGAGAGCGCCGTGCTGGCGCCGCTGTTCACGTATGACGGCAAGGCCCTGACCTGGATGCTGATCATCTACGGCTTTATCGCCGCCGTGCTGCCGGTGTGGCTGCTGCTGGCGCCGCGCGACTACCTGTCGACCTTCCTGAAGATCGGCACCATCATCGCGCTGGCCATCGGCATCCTGATCGTCGCGCCGGAACTGAAGATGCCGGCCTTCACCCAGTTCGCCAAGGGCGGTGGCCCGGTGTGGTCGGGCAACCTGTTCCCGTTCCTGTTCATCACCATCGCCTGCGGCGCGGTGTCGGGCTTCCACGCGCTGATCTCGTCGGGCACCACGCCCAAGCTGCTGGAAAATGAATCGCACGCGCGCTTCATCGGCTACGGCGCGATGCTGGCCGAGTCGTTCGTCGCCATCATGGCGCTGGTGGCCGCTTCGGTGATCGAGCCGGGCGTGTACTTCGCCATGAACAGCCCGTCCGCCGTGATCGGCACCACGCCGGACGCGGTGGCGCAGGTGGTTTCGACCTGGGGCTTCGTGATCACGCCCGACGTGCTGATCCAGACCGCCAGGGACGTCGGCGAGAACACCATCATCTCGCGCGCCGGCGGCGCGCCGACGCTGGCCGTGGGCATCGCCCACATCCTGCACCAGGTGGTGGGCGGCCAGGCCATGATGGCGTTCTGGTACCACTTCGCCATCCTGTTCGAGGCACTCTTCATCCTGACCGCCGTCGATGCGGGCACCCGCGCCGGCCGCTTCATGCTGCAGGACCTGCTGGGCAGCTTCGTGCCTTCGCTCAAGCGCACCGACTCGCTCCCCGCCAACCTGATCGCCACCGCACTGACCGTGGCGGCCTGGGGCTACTTCCTGTACCAGGGCGTGGTCGACCCGCTGGGCGGCATCAATACGCTGTGGCCGCTGTTTGGCATCTCCAACCAGATGCTGGCTGCCGTGGCGCTGGTGCTGGGCACCTGCGTGCTGGTCAAGATGAAGCGCGGCCAGTACGCCTGGGTCACGCTGCTGCCGACCATCTGGCTGCTGGTCTGCACGCTGACCGCCGGCTGGCAGAAGCTGTTCGACGCCGATCCCAAGGTCAGCTTCCTGACCCATGCCGCCAAGTTCAGCGCAGCCATTGCCGAAGGCAAGGTGCTGGCCCCGGCCAAGTCGATCGAGCAGATGCAACGCATCGTCTTCAACGACTACCTGGACGCCGGCCTGTGCGCGCTGTTCATGTTCGTGGTGCTGTCGATCGTCTTCTACGGCTTCAAGACCGCGCTGCAGGCGCGCACGGCAAGCCGCCGCACCGACAGCGAAACGCCGTTCGAGCCGCTGCCGGCGGCCGCCTCGGCACAATCCTGAAGCAGGAGCCGCCATGCTGGAACAACTGGGAACGATGGGACGCTACCTCGGGCAGTCGCTGCGGCTGATGGTCGGGCTGCCCGACTACCAGACCTATGTGGCGCATATGGAAAGCACCCACCCGGACCGCGCGCCGATGAGCTACGAGGAATTCTTCCGCGAGCGCCAGCAAGCGCGCTACGGCGGCGGGCAGGGCAAGTGCTGCTGAGCACACCCTGATTCCCGGCGTCCGCTAGCCGGATGCCGATACAAAACAGACAGGTGGCCTTGAGGTCGCCTGTCCTTTTTTGCGATGTTGTTTTCCCACCGCGCTTTTGTTACGGCTTCCCGACCTTTCTGGGGAGGGTTACAGCGCCTTACAGGTGGTTACAGCAAGGCTGCGGCTCGTTATCTACACTTGCGACACTGTGGCAATTAAAGGAACAACTATATGTCTCGCCATTCCGTTCGCAATATGACCCTGGCCATCGCCCTGGCGGCTTCCGCACTGCCGGCGTTCGCGAGCGATATGAACAATGCCCTGGGCGGCGCGCTCGGTGGCGTAGCCGGTGCGGCCGTTGGCGGCGCGCTGGGCGGCAGCACTGGCGCAGTAATCGGTGGCGCGGTTGGCGGCGGCGCCGGCGGCGCGGTGACGTCGAACCGCCGTGAGCGCACCGGCGCCATCATCGGCGGCGCACTGGGCGGCGGCGCGGGTACCGCGGCCGGCAACGCCATGGGCGGCCGTGCCGGCGGCCTGATCGGCGCGGGCCTCGGCGGTGGCGCCGGCGCCGCGCTGGGCGGCAATGTCTCGCGCAGCAACTCGTACGACAACGACCGCCGCTATTACCGGGGCGGTGGCTACCGGCACAAGAAGCACAAGCACCATCACGACTACGACGACTGAGTCGTTGCAGCGAAGCAGAAGAAACGGGCCAGTCGGCCCGTTTTTTTATTTGCTTGCTCTGGCATAATGCCTTGCAGGCGGGCCATGTTCCGTCGACGCCAGAAACAAAGAAGCCCGCAACCAGTGCGGGCTTCTTCCCCAATGACATGTGGCGAGGCCTTGCCAGGCACTCCCCGAACAACCTGTGGAGATCAGGTGCAAGGGGTTGGACCGCCCTGGGGGAAACGGTCCCGGATCGCGGCTTGCCGCCCCTTACAGGGGAGCGCGATCGCTCGAAACGTCGTACTTGGCGCCGTCGGTGTAGGTATCGAACTTGCCGGCCTTGGCACCATCGGTGTAAGTGTCGAACTTGCCGCTCTTGGCGCCGTCGGTGTAGACGTCGTAGCGGGCGGCCCTGGCACCGTCGGTATAAGTGTCGAACTTGCCGCTCTTGGCAAACGCGGGCGCTGCGGACAGGGCAGCGGCGAGGGTGGCGACAGCGATCAGGGCGTAACGATTGGTTTTCATGGCTCAACTCTCTTCATGCTCGATGCCTGGTCTTGCGTCACCGTTTGTTGCAACGCGGCATCCGATGGCTAGATATTAGGCATTTCCCTCATATCAATAAATATCGGTTGACACAATGATTAGTTCTGATTTCAACAATAAACCCGCCTGAATAGGGAAGGATTCAGAGCCGGACCGGGAGACTATGTCATGGATCGACTCCAATCGATGCGCGTCTTTTCCAAGGTTGTCGAGCTGGGCAGCTTCGCTCGTGCAGCGCAGCAGCTGGAAATGTCCAACGCCGTTGTCACCCGCTATGTCGCCGACCTGGAGAGCCATCTGGGTACGCGGCTGCTCAACCGCACCACGCGCAGCCTGTCGCTGACCGATGCCGGCGAGACCTACCTGCAGCGCTGCCAGCAGATCCTGGAAGACGTGGAGGAGGCTGAAAGCGTGGTCACCGCGCGCAGCCAGTCGCTGTCCGGCACGCTGCGCCTGGTGACCCCGGTCATGTTCGGCCTGCACCTGCTGCCCGACTTGCTGGCGCGTTTCCAGCAGCTGTACCCGGACGTGGTGTTCGACGTGATCCTGTCGGACCGCAACGTCGATATCGTCGAAGAAGGGCGCGACGTGGCCGTGATGCTGTCCGACCTGGGCCTGGGCTCGCACCTGGTGGCGCGCCCGCTGCTGTCGGCCGAGGTGATCCTGTGCGCCTCGCCAGGCTACGTGGCGGCGCACCCGCCGATCCGCCATGCGCACGAACTGAGCCACCATCGCTGCATCGCCATGCGCCTGCCCACCGCCGAGCACGAATGGACGCTGCTGGGTCCGGAAGGCGAGGTGACCGTGCCGATCCGCCCCGGCCTGATGTGCAGCAATGCCGAGCTGGCGCACCAGGCAGCGCTGGCCGACATGGGCGTGGCCATGCTGTCGTCGTACCTGGCACGGCCCAATATCGATTCGGGCAAGCTGGTGCACGTGCTGCCGCAGTACCAGCTGCCGCGGCGCGATGTCAGCGTGGTCTACCCGAGCCGCAAGTTCCTGCCGACCAAGGTGCGCGCCTTTATCGACTTCCTGCTCGAAGAAGGGCAGGTGCGGGGCAAGGAAGTGCAGCCGGCGTCATCCACCAGCCATGGCGCGCAGGCGGTGCGCACCTGAGTTGTTGCCCGCCTGAACGGTCGGTCCAAAGCAAAACGCCCGGCCATGCCGGGCGTTTTGCCATGATGCGCTGGCGCTTACTCGCCGGCGGCCGCCGCGCGCGACTTCTTGGCCGCCGCGGTCTTGGCAGGGGCCTTCTTGGCCGCCGCCTTCTTTGCCGGTGCCTTGGTGGCTGGCGTCTTGGCCGCGGTCTTGGCTGCCGTCTTGGTTGCCGGAGCCGCCTCGGCCTCGGCCGCGCCGCGCGATGCCGCCTTGGCCGGGGCCTTGGCTGCAGTCTTGGCGCCCGCCTTGGGCTCGCGCACCTCGAACTCGAAGCCGATCTTGCCGTCCGGCTGCTTGACCAGGAAGGCCTTGAAGTTGCGGCCGGTGCGTGACGACTTGAAGCCGGTCAGCAGGTCGGTCTTGCCTTCGTTGAGCAGCTTGCCGATCTGCTCGCGGCTGATTTCCTGCTGCAGGATGATCTTGCCGGTGGTGAAGTCGCAGCTCTTGGGGCTGGTCGTGCTGTTCTCGCAGACGTACTTCATGCCGTGCTCGAACACCGAGCCGCCGCACTTCGGGCAGGTGCCCACCGGCTCCTGGCCGCTGAAGTCGACCGGCTCTCCGTCGTTGTCGTCGTCGTTCTGGCCAAAGTCGAATTCCATCTTGAAATGGCCTTCGTCGTCCTTGCCCAGCTTCAGGATGGCGGCGAACGGACGGCCCATCTTGCTGCGGAAGCCCTGCAGCGGACCGATTTCCTTCTTGAGCAGCAGCTCTTCGACCTCTTCGATCTCGAACTGGCGTCCGCCCGGGATCTTGCTGATCGAAAACTCGCACGCGGTGCAGGCAAAGCGGCGGTAGTTCTCCTTGACCTGCCCGCCGCACTGCGGGCAGGGCGTGTCCAGCGTGGCGTAGTCGCCCGGGATGGTATCGCTGTCGTATTCCTTGGCGCGCTTGACGATCTGCTGCGTCATCTGCGCGATCTCGAGCATGAACTCGTCGCGTTTCATGCGCCCGCGTTCGATCTGCGAGAGCTTGTGCTCCCACTCGCCGGTCAGCTCGGCCTGCGTCAGTTCCTGCACCCCCAGGCCGCGCAGCAGCGTCATCAGCTGGAACGCCTTGGCGGTGGGGATCAGCTCGCGGCCTTCGCGCACCAGGTACTTCTCGGTCAGCAGGCCTTCGATGATGGCCGCGCGCGTGGCCGGCGTGCCCAGGCCCTTGCCGGCCATGGCTTCACGCAGCGCATCGTCGTCCACCAGCTTGCCGGCGCCTTCCATGGCGGACAGCAGCGTGGCTTCGTTGTAGCGCGCGGGCGGCTTGGTGGTCAGGCCAACGCCCTCGACCTTGTCGGTCTTGACCTTCTCGTCCCTGGACACCGGCACCAGGTTGGCGGCATCTTTATCGCCCTGCGCCTCGCGGCCGTAGATCACCAGCCAGCCCGGGTTGACCAGCACCTTGCCTTCGGTCTTGAAGTGGTGGCCGGCGACTTCCGTGATGCGGGTGGTGACCTGGAACTCCGCCGCCGGGAAGAACACCGCCAGGAAGCGGCGCACGACCAGGTCGTACAGCTTCTGCTCTGGCTCGGACAGGTTCTTGGGCGCCTGCAGCGTCGGGATGATGGCGAAGTGATCGCTGATCTTGCTGTTGTCGAAGATCCGCTTGTTCGGCTTGACCCAGCCCTGCGCCAGGATCTTCTTGGCGTGCGGCAGGTAGTTGGGCGAACTGTCGGCCAGCATGTCCATGGTCTGCTTGACCGTGTCCAGGTAGTCCTCTGGCAGCGCGCGTGCGTCGGTACGCGGGTAGGTCAGGACCTTGTGCTTTTCATACAGGGCCTGCGCCAGGCCCAGCGTGTTCTTGGCCGAAAAGCCGAAGCGCGAGTTGGCCTCGCGCTGCAGCGTGGTCAGGTCGAACAGCGCCGGCGACTGCTGCGTCGACGGCTTGGATTCTTCCGTGACGGTGCCCGGCTTGTCGCGGCAGGCGGCCACGATGCTCTTGGCCTCGGCCTCGCTCCACAGGCGCGACTCGCGCGCCTCGGGGTCGAACTCGTTCTTCTTGAACTTGGGGTCGAACCAGCGGCCTTCGTACAGGCCGGCGGCGGCGATGAACTCGGCGTGCACTTCCCAGTAGTCGCGCGGCACGAAGTGCTTGATCTTCTCTTCGCGCTCCACCACGATCGACAGCGTCGGCGTCTGCACGCGGCCCACCGTGGTCAGGAAAAAGCCGCCGCCCTTGCTGTTGAAGGCGGTCATGGCGCGCGTGCCGTTGATGCCGACCAGCCAGTCGGCCTCGGAGCGGCAGCGCGCGGCGTCGGCCAGCGGCAGCATGTCCTGGTCTTCGCGCAGGCTGGCAAAGCCGTCGCGGATGGCCTGCTGCGTCATCGACTGCAGCCACAGCCGGCGCACCGGCTGCTTGGCCTTGGCCTGCTGCGCGATCAGGCGGAAGATCAGTTCCCCCTCGCGCCCCGCGTCGCAGGCGTTGATCAGGGCAGTGACGTCCTTGCGCTTGATCAGCCGGTTCAGCACCTTAAGGCGCGACTCGGTCTTGGCGATCGGGCGCAAGTCGAAATGCGGCGGGATCACCGGCAGGTTGGCGAAGCTCCACTTGCCGCGCTTGACCTCGTACTCGTCCGGCGCGGCGATCTCGACCAGGTGGCCGACGGCGGAGGACAGCACGTAGTCGTCGCTCTCGAAATACTCGTCGTGCTTGGTAAACCCCCCGAGGGCACGGGCGATATCCGCCGCGACCGACGGTTTTTCCGCGATGATGAGGGCTTTTGACATGGGAAGGGTCCTTGCGAGCTGCATCCGGCAACCCGCGAATTGCACTACAAACGAAGTAATCAGAACGCCGGGGGGCTATGAGGCGCCAATAATAAGCGCGGTTTCAACGGCGGTGCAAGCAAGCCCCGCCGCCGCACGAGACGGCGCCTAGGCGCCGTCGCTCCCCCCGGCAAGCAACCAGTCCAGCACCTGCGGTATGTCTTCGGCGCTCGCCGGCATCGCCGCGCCGCGGCTCAGCATGCGTTCCAGCACCTCGATATGCGGCAGCAGGGTGCCATAAAACTGGGGCGAGCCACCCGAGGCTGGCTGCACCAGCAGCGTCGGGAAATTCTCAATATCGACATCGCCCAGCGCATCTGCATGCGTCTCGATATCGATCCAGACAAAGCAATCGTCCGGATGGCGCGCGGCCAGCGCTGTCAGCGCCACCAGGTAATCCCGGCACGTGCCGCACCACTGCGCGCACAGGCAGGCCACCAGGCGGCCCTGTGGCCGCGCCGCCAGGCACCCGGCTATGGCGCCGGCATCACGTTCAGGAAAGTAAACGGTCATGGGTTCGGAAACATGAGGCGCCCGCGGCACGCCGCACACGGACAGCCGGCGATTGTATAGGTATTGCGCCGCGGCCCCCTGCCCAGGGTCAGCCAAGGCGGCGGAACAGGTTTCCAGGTAGACGCTCGGCATGCCCGGCCAGTTCCAGTTCCAGCAGGCGCGCCGCGGCAGCTTCCGGGGGCTGGCCGCTACGCTCGCATAGCGCGTCCAGCGTAACCGGATCGTAGCCGAGGGCGGCCAGCAGGGGGTCCGATTGGTCCGCAAAGTCAGAAAGCTCTGAGCCCGGCTGCGGGCCCGGCGTGGGCGGCACGGCAGCAGGGCGGGCAGGCGCGGTCGTCGACACGGTCATCGGCCCCGTCATTGGACCGTGCCCCAGGTTGATCTCTTCCAGAACGTCCTCCGTGCACTCCACCAGCTTCGCGCCCTGGCGGATCAGCACATGGCAGCCCTTGGACAGCGGCGCGTGGATCGAGCCCGGGACCGCGAACACCTCGCGTCCCAGCTCGGCGGCCAGCCGCGCCGTGATCAGCGAGCCGGAACGCGCCGCCGCCTCCACCACCAGCACCCCGCGCGCCAGCGCCGCGATGATGCGGTTGCGGCGCGGGAAGTTGGCGGGCAAGCCCGGCATGCCGAGCGGGAATTCGGTGACGATGGCGCCGCGCGCGGCCACTTCGTGCGCCAGCGCCAGGTTCTCGGCCGGGTAGACCCGGTCAGGCCCCGTACCCGTCACAGCGACCGTGCCGCCGCAGCCCAGCAGGCCGCCGGCATGGGCGGCGGCATCGACGCCCAGCGCCAGGCCCGAGATCACCGCCAGGCCCGACTCGGACAGTTCGCGGCCGAAGGCCTGCGCATCGCGCTTGCCCTGCTCGGTGGCGCCGCGCGCGCCGACGATGGCCACCGCGGGGCGTGACAGCAGCGCGGGATCGCCCTTGATATATAGCAGCGGCGGCGGATCGGGCAGGTCGAACAGGCGGGCGGGGTAGGCGTCGTCCGCCAGCGTGACCACGTGGTTGCCGGGCGTGCCGAGCCAGCCGAGGGTGCGCTCGACCAGTGCCGGTAGCCCGGCGCCGGGCCTGGCCAGCACCGCGCGGGCGTGCTTTTTGGGTACGACCGAGGACAGCGCAGCCACGCTTTGCGCCAGGACCTGCTGCGGCAGCCCGAACGCGGCCAGCAGCAGGCGCGCCGTGGCCGGGCCAACCCCGGGCGCACAGGCAAGCTGCAGCCAGGCCTTCAGGTCGTCGGGATCGCGCGTGGCGGCCTGCCGGGCAGCGCCGGCATGGCAAAGGGAAGCGGCGCTTGCCAAGTCCGGCTCAGCGCGGCGAGGTCGCCCGGTCCCCGACCGCGATCACGTTGGAGGCGTCGGTGACCAGCGCATACGACACCCCCGGGAACACGCGGAAGACGAAGGCCAGGCCGTAGCGCTCGTCGGGCAGCCGGACGGCGCGGTTGCTGTCGGTCTTGTCCGCCACGGTCTCGCCGGTGCGCGACAGTGCCAGCACGTGGCCGGGTTCGACCCCGGCCTGGCTGCCCAGGTTGAGCACCACCACCTGCTTGGCGCCGCCGAACTCGACCCCGCCATAGACCTTGGCGATGCGGCCGTCAAGCTGCGCATCGGGCGCGTGCGGCACGTAGCGCAGCGCTTCGCGCGCGGGCTGCGGCATCAGCAGCGTGCCCACGCCCATCTCCTGCCTGGCCCGCGTGACCTGCATCGTGGAGACCGCGTCCGGGCCCTGGGCGCCACGCGCCAGGCGCACGTTGCCTTCATATTCGGCCTCGTAGCCGAGCACGGCATTGGTGACGGGGTCGCGCACCGGGGTCACCGGGCGGTAAGCCTGCCAGTCGCCGCCCTGCGGCGCGTCGGCGGGGATGCCGCGCGCGTAGCCGGTATCGTCGCGGCCCAGGATGACGCGCGACTCGGACACGGCGACGATGCGCGCGGAGGTGGCCAGCGTGTCCTGGTCGACCACCAGCGGGCGGATCAGGAAGGGCTCGATATCAGAGGCCGCGATGCTCAGGATGGCGGCGCCGTCGGCGTCGCCGCCGCGCATCTGCGGCGACAGGCGCACCGTGCCGCTGCCGCCCGGCGTGGTCGACAGCCAGGCACGGCCGTCGCGCTGGATCAGGTACAGGATCTGTCCCGGGTAGATCAGGTGCGGGTTGTGGATCTGTTGCCGGTTCATGCCCCACAGCTCGGGCCAGCGCCACGGCTGGCGCAGGAAACTGCCCGAGATCCCCCACAGCGTGTCGCCCTTGCGCACCGTGTACTGCGACGGCGCATTGGGAGACAGGTCTGAAACGGGGATGCCCTGCTGGGCAACGCGCTGGGCTTCGGCCTGCTGTGCCGGCGTGACCGTCAGGTCCGCGGCCAGGGCCGGAAGCGTGGCCGCGGCAGTGAAGCCAGCGGCACTCAACCACGCACAAGCCAGCTTAGGGATGAACGCGTGCAGCCTGCGGCCCGACGCCGCCTGGTGTTCTTTGGTAAGATCGCGCATTTTCCTGACCAGCCGGTGGTTCGGCCGGATTGACCCGGGAGAGCGTGCCTGTTGCGGCGCGCCTTGAATTTTTGTACTTGCGCCCCGATTCTGCATGTAAACACCCGCCGCCGCAACGCGGCCCGGTTGCCGGCAGCCGGCGGCGTTGCGCCCTAGCATCATGGCAAAACTCGACATCCTGACCTACCCCGATCCCCGCCTGCACACCGTCGCCAAACCCGTTGCGGCCGTGGACGACCGCATCCGCCAGCTGGTCAAGGACATGGCTGAAACCATGTACGAGGCGCCCGGCATCGGGCTGGCCGCGACGCAGGTCAATGTGCACGAGCAGGTGGTGGTGATCGACGTCTCGGAAACGCGCGACCAGCTCCAGGTCTTTATCAACCCGGAGATCGTCTGGGCCAGCGACAACCGCAAGGTGTGGGAAGAGGGCTGCCTGTCAGTGCCCGAGGTCTACGACCGGGTCGAGCGCCCCGACCGCGTGCGCGTGCGCGCGCTCAACGAGAAGGGCGAGAGCTTCGAGCTCGACGCCGACGACCTGCTGGCGGTCTGCATCCAGCATGAGATCGATCACCTGCGCGGCAAGGTCTTTGTCGAGTACCTGTCGCCGCTCAAGCTCAACCGCATCAAGAGCAGGCTGCAGAAGCGCGAACGCACCCGCATGTAAGCGGCGTCCTGCCACAAAGATGTAACAGCCCGCCCGGAATCCCGCTGCCAGCGCGCGGCGCCCGCGCGGGGTCTGTTATCTTTATGACTCCCGAAGAACAAAGGTACCGGCCGCTATAGCGGCCGGTCCTGTTTCAGGCCACGGAACCTGCCATGTCCCAAGCCAGCCCCTTGCGTGTCGCCTTTGCCGGCACGCCCGAATTTGCGCGCGTCGCGCTGGAAGCCATTCACGCCGCCGGTTTCCCGGTGGTGGCCGTGCTGACCCAGCCCGACCGTCCCGCCGGCCGCGGCATGCAGCTGCAGGCCAGCCCGGTGAAGCAGTTCGCCGCCGCCAGCGGCCTTGCACCGGTGCTGCAGCCGCGCTCGCTGCGCCGCCAGGGCAAGTACCCGGAAGAGGCCGCCGCCGCCGTTGAATCGCTGGCCGGCATCGCCCCCGATGTCATGGTGGTCGCCGCCTACGGCCTGATCCTGCCGGCCGAAGTGCTGACCCTGCCGCGCCTGGGCTGCCTGAATATCCACGGCTCGCTGCTGCCGCGCTGGCGCGGCGCGGCGCCGATCCACCGCGCCATCGAAGCGGGCGATGCCGAGACCGGCATCACGCTGATGCAGATGGACGAGGGCCTGGACACCGGTGACATGCTCACGCGCGCAGCCGTGCCGATCGGCCCGGAGGACACCACCGGCACACTGCACGACACCCTGGCCGCGCTGGGCGCGCGCATGATCGTGGCAGCACTGCAGGAGCTGGCCGCCGGCCGCACGCTGGCCGCCACGCCGCAGCCGGCCGAAGGCGTCACCTATGCCGAGAAGATCGCCAAGGACGAGGCCCCGCTGGACCTGCGCCGCCCGGCCGCGGCGCTGGCCAGCCAGGTGCGCGCGTTCAACCCCTTCCCTGGCGCGACCGTGCAGGTCGGCGATACGGTGATCAAGTGCTGGCAGGCCGTGCCCCTTGCCGCCGCCGGCAGCCTGCCGCATGCGCCCGGCACGGTGCTGGCGGCCGACGCCGCCGGCATCCTCATCGCCTGCGGCGAAGGCAGCGCGCTGCGGGTCACCGAGCTGCAGAAGCCGGGCGGGCGCCGCCAGCCGGCGCAGCAGTTCCTGCAGGGACTGCCGCTGCCCCCGGGCACGCGCTGCGCGGTGCCTGGCAACGGCGGCGCCGCGCAGGCATGATCGGGCAGGCCTTTGCAGCACATGGCGGGATAAGTGCTGGCGAAACCGCCCTGAAACCGTTGAACAATCGTTGAATTTTCGGGTATCACCCCCTATCTAACGGTCATCGCGTCCGCTTTCCCCCGGGGCGCTGCTCACGATTACACGGAGATCACCGCAATGTTCAACTGGGTCAAGACCTTCATGCTGATGGCGGCCATCACGGCCCTGTTCATCGTCATCGGCGGCATGATCGGCGGGCGCAGCGGCATGATGTTCGCGCTGCTGATGGCGCTGGGCATGAACTTCTTCTCCTACTGGTTCTCGGACAAGATGGTCCTGCGCATGTACAACGCGCAGGAAGTCGATGCCGGCAGCGCGCCGCAGTTCTACGGCATGGTGCAGGAACTGGCGCAGCGTGCCGGCCTGCCGATGCCGCGCGTCTACCTGATCAACGAAGACGCGCCCAACGCCTTTGCCACCGGCCGCAATCCCGAGCACGCCGCGGTGGCGGCCACCACCGGCATCCTGCGGGTGCTGTCCGAGCGCGAGCTGCGCGGCGTGATGGCGCATGAGCTCGCGCACGTGCGCCACCGCGACATCCTGACCTCGACCATCGCCGCCACCATGGCCGGCGCGATCTCGGCGCTGGCCAATATGGCGATGTTCTTCGGCGGGCGCGACGAGAACGGCAACCGCACCAACCCGATCGCCAGCATCGCCGTGGCGATCCTGGCGCCGCTGGCGGCCTCGCTGATCCAGATGGCGATCTCGCGCGCGCGCGAATTCGAAGCCGACCGCGGCGGCGCCGAGATCAGCGGCGACCCGCAGGCGCTGGCCAGCGCGCTGGACAAGATCCACCGCTACGCCCAGGGCATCCCGTTCCAGGCGGCCGAGGAACACCCGGCCACGGCCCAGATGATGATCATGAACCCGCTCTCGGGCGGCGGCATCGCCAACCTGTTCTCGACCCACCCGGCCACCGAAGAGCGCATCGCGCGCCTGATGCAGATGGCCCAGACCGGCACCTATCCGGCCTGAACGGCCGGAAATCCGGGGTCAGGCCCCGGCACAAGGTAAACTGCCCGCTGTTCCGCACGGACCGGCGGGCTTTTTCTTATGGGCTTGCCCGGACCGCCTGCCGTTTTGCGCCGATTCACCATTTTTCCGCTGCCTGATCCGCCGCCTGACCGATATGCGCCTGCCTCCCGATTCGCTTGCCTTCCAGATGCTTGGTGCCGCCACCGCGGTGCGCGCCGTCAGCGAAGGCACCGCCTTGCCGCAGGCGATCGAGGACGCCGCCGCGCAACTGCGGCTGGACCGCGTGCGCGATGCCGCCACGCGCGGCGCGCTGCAGGACATCGCCTACCGCACCATGCGCCAGTTCGGCACCGCGCGCGCGCTGGTGACCAGGCTGGTCACGCGCCCGCCGGGCGCGCAGGTCGATTCGCTGCTGGCCGTGGCGCTGGCGCTGTTGCTGGAACACGCGCCGGGCCCGCGCGACCGGCACGACGGCGCGGACAAGGCGCGCCAGGATGCCGACGCCGGCCGCCCGGGCTACAGCACCTTCACGGTGGTTGACCAGGCCGTCAGCGCCGCCGCCTCCGAACCCAAGACTGCGCACGCGCGCGGCCTGGTCAACGCGGTGCTGCGCCGATTCCTGCGCGAACGCAAGGCACTGCTGGCCGACGTCAACCGCGACGAGCAGGCACGCTGGAACCTGCCGCCGTGGTGGCTGCAGATGCTGCGCGAGGCCTACCCTGACCAATGGATGGCGCTGGCCGCGAGCGCCAACGTGCGCCCGCCGATGACCGTGCGCGTGAACACCGCGCGCGTTTCCGTGCAGCAGTACCAGACCGACCTCGCCAACGCCGGCCTGGCCGGCCACGTGGTTGGCCCGCAGGCCGTGCGCCTGGTGCGCGCGGTGCCGGTGACGCAGCTGCCGGGCTTTGCCGAAGGCGTGGTGTCAGTGCAGGACGCCGGCGCGCAGCTGGCCGCGCCGCTGCTCGAGGTGGCCGACGGCATGCGCGTGCTCGATGCCTGCGCGGCCCCCGGCGGCAAGACCGGGCACCTGCTGGAGCTGGCCGATATCGACGTCACCGCAGTGGAAAGCGACCCGCAGCGCGCCACCCGCATCGGCGAAAACCTGGCGCGCCTGGGCAAGGAAGCCAGGATCGTGGTCGGCGATGCCAGCCGGCCCGCCGACTGGTGGGACGGCCAGCCCTTCGACCGCATCCTGGCCGACGTGCCGTGCTCGGCCTCGGGCATCGTGCGGCGCCACCCGGATATCCGCTGGCTGCGCCGCGAGACCGACATCGCCAAGCTCCTCACCGAGCAGCGCCGCATCGTCTCGCAGCTGTGGCCGCTGCTCAAGCCGGGCGGCATCCTGGTCTATGTCACCTGTTCTATTTTCCCAACGGAAGGGGAGGAGCAGGCGCGCTGGTTTGGTGCACAGCTGGCAGATGCGATACGATTGGAGGCGCCGGGGCAGTTGCTGCCCGGCACCCATGCCATGCAAGCCGCCGGCGCAGATGGTGACAAGGACGCCCTTGCCGGCACCAGCGGCACCAGCCTGCCATCGGATCACGATGGCTTCTTCTACGCCCGCTTCCAGAAACGCGCCTGATCTGTTCCGATGCTGAGCACGCCGCGCCTGTCAGACTTCCGCGTGAATGGAGATACAAGCGTGGGCACCCAGGTGTCCACCCTGGTGGACACCATCGCGGACACGCACAGCCTGCTGGCGCGCTGGTCGCTCGCACTGGTGCTGGCGCTCGCTGCGGCGCTGTGGCTGCCCCCCGCCGCGCGCGCACAGGTCATCGAGGCCACCGAAGCCCATATCGAGTACCAGGACGGCGGCTTCGAACTTGCCGCCAGCTTTGACTTCGACCTGCCGCCCGTGCTGGAAGACGCGTTGCACAAGGGCATCTCCCTCTATTTCGCGGTCGACTTCCAGCTCTCGCGCTCGCGCTGGTACTGGTTCGACGACAAACCGGTCAACACCAGCCGCAGCGTGCGCCTGTCGTACCAGCCGCTGACCCGCCAGTACCGTGTCTCCACCGGCGGCCTGCAGCTGCCGTTCACGCGCCTGAAGAGCGCGCTGCAGTTTATCCAGCGCGTGCGCGGCTGGCGCGTATTCGAGCGCAACGCGGTCAGGCCGGGCGAGAGCTACCACGCCGAAGTGCGCATGCGGCTGGACCTGTCGCAACTGCCCAAGCCGTTCCAGATCAACGCGGTCAATACGCGCGAATGGAACCTGGCCTCGGACTGGCGGCGCTTTGTCTATACGGTGCCGGCGGACCTGAGCGCGCCGCCTGCGCCACCGCCGCCATCCGCGCCACTCCCTGCGCCCGCATCGCCGGCACTGCCGGCCTCGCCCGCCGTACCCGCGCCTGCGTCGGCGCCTGGCGCGGCCGTTGACCAGCGCGGCCTGACCATGCAGACGGTGTCGTACGGGCTGTCGCCCGCACTGCTGGTGCAGCCCGCATCGAGCCAGCCATGAACAACTCGCTGTGGGACAGCCGGTTCCGGCGCGTGCTGTACCGCGTCGTGGCCGGGATCATCGTCTTCCTGGCGCTGGTGCTGGTGGGCCTGCTGGCCGGCGCCTCGGCCAACACCGAATTCTTCGATCGCTATTTCACGCTGCTGTTCAAGGTGAACCTGGTGATCGGCGCCCTGCTGGTGCTGATCGTGGGCGCGCTGGCGCTGACGCTGTGGCTGCGCTACCGCCGCGGCAAGTTCGGCACGCGGCTGATGACCAAGCTCGCCGTGTTCTTCGGCGTGGTCGGTGTGCTGCCCGGCGTGCTGATCTACCTGGTGTCGCTGCAGTTCGTTTCGCGCAGCATCGAGTCCTGGTTCGACGTGCGCGTGGAAACCGCGCTCGAAGCCGGCCTGAACCTGGGCCGCTCCACCATCGACAGCTCGCTCGCCGACCTGCAGAGCAAAGCGCGCCTGATGTCCGAGCAGCTTGCCGGCGCCTCCGGCGTGGCCACCTCGCTGCAGCTGAACCGGCTGCGCGAGCAATACGGCGTGCAGGAAGCCGCCATCTTCACCGGCAGCGGCCGCGTGCTGGCCACGGCGTCCAGCAACTATGCGTCGCTGGTGCCGGACCTGCCTTCCGGCGTGCTGGCCGAACAGGCACGCCTGGCCGGCGGCTACGCGGCAGTGGAGGGCGGCACGGACCCATCGGGCGACGGCAGCCCGGACCCCGAACGTGTCGACAGCAGCCACCTGTACCGGCTGCGCGTGATCATTCCGCTGGGATCGACGCCTGCCTCGGCGCAGGATGGTGCGGCCGGCACCAGCACAGCGCGCGCACTGACCAAGCCACGCTGGGCCGGCTCCGGCCTGTCCGTGGAACGACGCCCGGAAGACTCGCCGTCAAGTGGCTTCGGCCTGGTCGGCGAGACCATGCGCGAAGAGCGCTACCTGCAGGTGCTGAACCCCGTGCCGGCCGTGCTTGCGCGCAACGCCGACGAGGTCCAGCGCGCATACCAGGAATACCAGGAGAAGGCGCTGGGCCGCACCGGCCTGCGCAAGATGTATATCGGCACGCTGACGCTGACGCTGTTCCTGGCCGTGTTCATCGCGGTGATGCTGGCCCTGCTGCTGGGCGGGCAGCTGGCGCGGCCGCTGCTGATGCTGCTGCAGGGGACCAAGGAAGTGGCCGAGGGCGACCTCTCGCCCAAGCGCGAACTGAAGAGCCGCGACGAACTGGGCATGCTCACGCAGCAGTTCAACCAGATGACGCGCCAGCTGGCCGAGGCGCGCCTGGCGGTGGAAGAGAACCGCACCGCGCTGGAGCAATCGAAGGCCTACCTGGAAAGCGTGCTGCAGAACCTGACCGCCGGCGTGCTGGTGTTCGACCGCCGCTTCCTGCTGATCACCGCCAACCCCGGCGCGGAGCGCATTTTCCGCCAGCCGTTCGGCGCGGTGATGGGCCTGCCAGTGGAACAGATCCCTGGCATGGGGCCGTTCGGCGAGATCGTGCGCCAGGCCTTCTCGGACCAGAACACCAGCGAGGTGCTGGGCGGCGCCGAGCACTGGCAGAAGCAGATCGAACTGCCGCAGGGCGAGGAACAGCCGCTCACGCTGCTGGTGCGCGGCGCGCGCCTGCCCGGCGGCGAGCGCGACGAACCCGGCTATGTGATCGTCTTCGACGATATCTCCGATGTGATTTCCGCTCAACGCTCGGTCGCGTGGGGCGAGGTGGCACGGCGCCTTGCGCACGAGATCAAGAACCCGCTCACGCCGATCCAGCTCTCGGCCGAGCGCCTGCAGATGAAGCTCTCGCCCAAGCTTGAAGGCACCGATGCCGATGTGCTCAAGCGCGGCGCTGCCACCATCGTCAACCAGGTGGCCGCGATGAAGCGCATGGTCGATGACTTCCGCGACTACGCGCGCACGCCGCCCGCGGTGCTGCAATCGCTGCAGCTCAACAGCCTGGTGGCGGAGGTGCTGCACCTGTATGGCATTGACGACCCCGCTGTGCACGAGCACCCGGTGATCCATCCGACGCTGGGCGCCGCGCTGCCCGAGATCAAGGGCGATCCGACGCAGCTGCGCCAGGTCATCCACAACCTGCTGCAGAATGCGCAGGACGCCGCCGCTGAGAACGTCGCGGCCGGTAGGGCCGCGCCCCATATCACTCTGCACACCGAGACTGTAGAATACAAAGATTCTGCCGGCGAAAACCGGCAGGCCGTCAAACTCACCATTGCGGACAATGGTCCCGGTTTTGCACCAAGAATCCTGAGCCGTGCGTTCGAGCCCTACGTGACCACGAAAGCCAAGGGCACGGGTCTGGGGCTCGCGATGGTAAAGAAGATCATTGACGAACACGGCGCGCGCATCGAATTGCGCAATCGCATGGAAGGTGCGGAGATCGTCGGTGCACAGATCTCGATCCTGTTCGTTAAACTGACTTAGTCAACAATGGCGTCCGGTCCCGGAACGCTGCGGTGGGGTTAAGAGGGGAAGTATGGCAACCATCCTCGTAGTCGACGACGAAATGGGAATCCGGGAGCTGCTCTCGGAGATCCTCAGCGACGAAGGCCATGTGGTCGAACTCGCGGAGAACGCGCAACAGGCGCGCGAATACCGCGTGGCGGGCACGCCCGACCTCGTGCTGCTCGATATCTGGATGCCCGATACCGATGGCGTGACCCTGCTCAAGGAGTGGTCCGCACAGGGACAGCTGACGATGCCCGTCATCATGATGTCGGGCCACGCAACCATCGACACCGCGGTCGAGGCGACCAAGATCGGCGCGCTCAATTTCCTGGAAAAGCCGATCGCGCTGCAGAAGCTGCTGTCCGCGGTGGAGCAGGGCCTGGCCCGCGGCATCGAACGCCCGCGCAGCAACGCCGCCGCCGTGCTCGCCACGGCACCGTCGGCCGACCCCGGCACCGCCGCCGCGCCCGAGACCACCGCCGAGGCCGCCCCCAACGGCAGCCCCGCGCGCGTGCCCGAGGCCGAGATGCAGTTCTCCTTCGACATGCCGCTGCGCGAAGCCCGCGACCTGTTCGAGCGCGCCTATTTCGAATACCACCTGCTGCGCGAGCACGGCAGCATGACCCGCGTGGCCGAGAAGACCGGGCTGGAGCGTACCCACCTGTACCGCAAGCTCAAGCAGCTCGGCGTCGAACTGGGCCGCAACAAGCCCGAGCCGGCCGAACAATGAAGCAGTGACGCACATGACTCTTGACTGGCCGAAAAAGTCCAGTTATAGTTTCGCTTCTTTGGCCCGGTAGCTCAGTCGGTAGAGCAGAGGATTGAAAATCCTTGTGTCGGCGGTTCGATTCCGTCCCAGGCCACCAGAATAAGAAAAGCCCGGCTCTTGCAGCCGGGCTTTTTGCATTGGGGCGCAGATTTCCACTCGTGCCCGCCATGCCTCCCGCGCTGTCGCAGCACCGGCGACACACTTCCATCCCGCTTACGTCGCACTTCCCCGAACATCCCGGCACGAGTGATCGAGATCAAGTTTCCCCGACGCGTGCGGGCACATCTTGAGGCCTTGCCCCGCCAGTGGCCGGACGTTGCCTGCTCCGACTGGCACGAGGCAATTTCCGTCTAGGCACATATTCCTTGCCTTGCCAATTTAACGCCCATACAATAAATCGATGCCGCTTGTATTCGATCCGGTCAAGGATCTGGCCAACCAGATCAAGCATGGCGTACCGCTGGCATTGGCCGAAGCATTCGAAATGGATGGTGCGCTGATCCGGGATGATCTGCGCTTTGCATACGGTGAAGGGCGCGTGGTCGCCACCGGGCTGATCGGCAACCGTGTGTTTGTGATGGTCTACACCATGCGAGGCGAGACGATGCGCGTCATCAGCCTGCACAAAGCCAACCGCCGCGAGGTATTGAAGTATGTCGACGAAACGCAGGATCCATATCCCGACTGATGCCGAGGACAAGGCACTGACGCGCGCTGCCCAGGCAGACCCGGACAACCCGCCGCTGACCGACGCCGAACTGGCGCGCATGCGGCCCGCGCGGGAAGCGCTGCCCAGGCTGGTTGGAGAGAAAGCAGCGCAGGCACTACTGCGGCCCCGCGGCCGCCCGGCATTGCCGGAAGACCAGCGCAAAGTCACGCTGAACATGCGCTGCGACCGCGACGTCGTAGAGGCCTTCAAGGCTACCGGCGACGGATGGCAGACGCGCATCAACGATGTGCTGCGTGCCTACGTAAAGTCGCATCGCATGCTGCCCGGTCGCTGACTGCCCTGGACCGATGTTTTGCGCAACGCGCAACACCCAACCCAGAAGTAAATATCTTCTACTTGGCAGCCGGCCCATGTCTCTCTACGATGCCCTGACGTGCTGCCGCCAGGCAGGGCGGGCCGAGCCGGCCAAGCCGCACCCACAACGCGGACATCCGGCCCGGGGCTGACACTTTCTTTCCGGGGGGTCTTTTGATGGATACATTGATCGGGACGGACGAGCGCTGGCCGCCGCAGACGGCGGGCGGCGAGCGCGGCTTGTGGAAGAGCACCGTGGCCGCGGCCAGCCAGGCGCTGGGGGCGGCGGGGCGGGTGCAGCAGGCGGTGTCGCAGACGCTGAAGCTGCAGAACAAGATCCGCGCCCTGCGCGACGAACTGCACCAGATGGAAGCCGAGCGCGATGTCTACCGCGAGCTGCATGCGCGCACGGTGGAAGAACTGCACCAGGCCATCGACCGCAGCCCAGCCGAGATCAAGCGGCTGCGCGCCGAGACCGAGGCCATGCAGGTGCGCCACCGCGCCTACAAGCTGCTGGTGCAGCACTACATGCGACTGGGCACGCCGATCGATCCGGCGGTATTCACCGAGCAGCGCAGCCGCGTGCAGCAGCACATCCTGTTCCAGCGCCGCAAGGGCATTCCGGTCGCGCAGATCGCGGTCGAGGATATTGCCTTCCTGCTGCGCTGAAGTTCACCGTTATCAGGCAGACTTGGGCATGTCCGTGTGCAGCCCGTCGACTCCGCCACCCCCACTGTGATCCTGAAACGGATCTGGCGATCCGAGGGCGCTGCCGTAGTGTCGCCATCGGCCTCGGCCACGCCTGCCTTGCGCGCGATTCGAAACCCAGCGTCAGCACACAACAACGCCGCCGCGCATTGACGCGCCCAGGCCAGGACGGAACACTGTCGCGACCGCGCGCACCCCTTTGCGCACCGGTCTTGCCATGCCAATGGCACTGACATGCCACCGTTCGAGGCGTCGTCTCAGGCGACGTTGTCCATCTTGCCGCTGCACGTTCTCCCTGCCGTCTTTGCCGCGCCCCTGCGGCCGCATCCCTGCCACGTCCGTTCGCCACAGCGCCGCGCCGGCGCAGCGCAGCGATGAGTACGCTGGCGCGTCGCCTGGTGGCGGAAGGACTCGGCACGGCGCTGCTGGTGGCGATCGTGGTCGGCTCGGGCATCCGGGCCGAGCGCCTCGCCGCCGGCGACACCGCGCTGGCGCTGCTGGCCAATTCGCTGGCGACGGGAGCCGGGCTGGTGGCCTTGCTGGTGTCGCTGGGCCCGGTCTCGGGCGGGCATTTCAACCCGGTGGTGAGCCTGTCGGCGCTGGTGCAGGGCGCGTTGTCGCCGCGCGATGCGCTGCGCTATGGGCTGGTGCAGGTGGCGGGCGGGGTCTGCGGCGTGCTGGCCGCGCATGCGATGTTCGGCGAGCCGGCGCTGGCCTGGTCGGCACAGAGCCGCACCGGCGCGGCGATGTGGTGGAGCGAGTGCGTGGCCACCTTCGGCCTGATCGGGGTGGGCATCGGTACGCTGCGCAGCCGCCCGCAACTGGTGCCGTTCGTGGTGGCGGGCTATATCACCGCGGGGTACTGGTTCACGTCGTCGACC
Organism: Cupriavidus sp. LA-1; assembly: GCF_055385985.1. Taxonomy (NCBI): domain Bacteria; kingdom Pseudomonadati; phylum Pseudomonadota; class Betaproteobacteria; order Burkholderiales; family Burkholderiaceae; genus Cupriavidus; species Cupriavidus sp. LA-1. The sequence goes on from NZ_AP031387.1 coordinate 3,886,167, forward strand.
TCGTTTGCCAACCCGGCGCTGACCATCGCCTGCGCGCTGACCGATACCTTTACCGGGATCCGGCCGCAGGACGTGCCGGGCTTCGTGCTGGCGCAGATCTGCGGCGGCCTGGCGGCCACGCTGCTGTTCCACTGGCTGTGCCCCAAGCCGGCACCTGCGGCAGCTGCCGTACCGCCGCAGCCCGGCCGGCGCGCCGCCCCCGCCAGCGTGCCTGCCAACGCAACTACCAGCGCCGATTAAGCTGCACGCCGAAGACCGACCCGCTCGCCTGCGAGGCCCACGCATCGGCCGGCGCGGTGTAGCCGATGCCGTCCACGTCGCTGGCGCGGCTGTAGGTATAGAAGGCGCGCAGGTTGGCGTTGCCGGCCGACTTGCCCAGTGTCAGCGTGGGCGCCACGGTCAGCGCAGTGCGCTGGCCGCCGACGCCGAAGCCGGATGAGATCTGGTCGTGCGAGACCTCGAAGTTCAGGCGGAACTGGTCGCTCGCGATATAGGCGGGGCGCAGGCGCGTGGTGGTCCACTGCAGCATGCCGACCGGCGAACGGTCGAACTGCAGGCTTTGCTCCACCGCGCCGCCCAGCCCTGAACGGCCCTTCCATTCGATCGACTCCGCCAGGCGCGTGCGCGACAGCCCCGGCCCCATGCCGGTATAGCCGGTCATGGCATTGCGCGACCCCGAGCCGAACTGCACGCCCAGCCGGTTGGTGCCGAACAGCACGCCTTTCTGCTCATGCAAGGCCGACGCCCACCACGCGCCGCCGGTATCCTGCACCATCGACTGCGCTTCCACGCGCGTGAAGCCGAGCTGGACGGAGCCCTGCTCGTTGGTGTTGATCGGCGCGGTGCGCAGCGAGTGATAGCTGGGCAGGTTCTGGCCGTTCTGGTCGGCGCGCGCCGTGTACTGGTAGTTCAGGCCGATATCGCCGATCACCCTGGCATTGTCGACGCCGAAGCGCATCGCCGTGGAATTCGGCGGCAGCAGGCCGGACGACATCAGGAAGGGCGCGTTGTCGCGCCGGCCGGCCCACATGGTGGCGCCGTCGAGCACGGCCAGGCCGCTGACGGCGGTATAGAACTGCGGCACCAGCGCATAGGGGTCGATCGCCGCGGGGCGGCCATTGACGGTGGTGGCGTCGGTGCCGCGCGCCTGCGCGATCAGCATCACCTGCGCGCCGCCGTCCAGGTCGAGCACCGATTCGCGGATCTTGACCTCGCCCGCGCTGCGGCAGGCCAGGCCGCTGCCGATGCCGGTGGAAAGCGCGCCGCCGGGGCAGGCGCGCGTGGTGGCGGGGCGCTCTTCGGCCGCGGCGCGGCCGCTATAGCTGAGGCGCCAGACCGACTCGCCGGCGGGGTCGTCGGCGGGCAGCTGCGAGCGCAGCACCGGGGGCGCCTCTGGCGGCGTATCGGCATTGGCCGAAGCGCCGTCCGCGGGCGCCTGGGCCTGGAATTCGCCAAGCCGCGGCGGGAACAGCACCAGGGGCGGCGGCGGCGGGGCGGCGGGCGGTACGGGCGGGCCGACGAAATTCGGGTCGGCCGCAGTCGCCGTCGCGGCAACGCTTGCCGCCTCGGACGGCGGTTGCGCCGGCGCGGGTACGGTGACGCTGGCCGCGGGCGCCGCATCGCCCGCGATCAGGGCAGCAAGCGGGTCATCCGGGGTTGCGCTTGCCCCGGCGTCCGGCCGGGCCGGTGCTGGCGCTGCTACCGCCGAGACCGTCGCCGGCACCGCCGGCAGCGGCTCGATACGGGGCGGCTGCAGGGTGGCGCTGGCCTGACCCGCGGGCAACGCACCGGTCTGCGCGCACGCCGCCAGCCCCCACGCGGCCAGCACGGCAAAGCCGAGGCGGCGCAGGGGCAGGCCGCGTCCGGCGCAAGCGCTCGGGCCAGGCGGCATGGCGGGGATTCGACGGGAGGCGGGTGGCAATTCGTACAGCAATTCAGGCAAGCAACGACAATAACCGGAGCAGGCAAGGGCTCCGGAAGCGGGACTGTTTTTTATCAGCCGACCCATTTGACCGCAAGCCGGGTTACAAAATCCATCGCACCGTGCACCGTCTCACAATGCGAAAAAACCCAGGAGATGGCGCATGCGACTAGCGAAAACCCGCACTTGCGCGGGGCCCCGTGGCGAAAGGGCCACCGCTATAATCGGCTAGCTTGTCTTTCGGGTAAGACAGCCCTTCGCCGTGGCTCGCGTCCGGCGCCCGGCATGCAGGGCCCGCCGCCGTGCCCGGTCGCAACAGGCACAGCGCTGCGCAGGCTGCCGTACCACGGCGGCCGGTGCGTCACGGTCCGGCGCGCGGCATCATGCAAGCCGCGGGCCCGCATCCGAATCAGAATCTATAAGAGGAGAAGTGGAGATGGAACGTCGTTCCTTTCTGTTGAAAGCGTCGGCCGTGGCTGCCACCGGAGCCCTGGCCGCGTGCGGCAAGGGTGAAGAAAAGGCAGCGCCTGCCGCCGCCAGCGGCCCGGCCGCACCGGCCGTGGTGGGCAGCAACCCCGCCGTGGAATGGCGCCTGGCCTCGAGCTTCCCCAAGTCGCTCGACACCATCTTCGGCGGCGCTGAAATGCTGTCCGCCCGCGTCAAGGAACTGACCGACGGCAAGTTCAATATCAAGGTCTTTGCCGCCGGTGAAATCGTGCCGGGCCTGCAGGTGCTGGACGCGGTGCAGAACAACACCGTGCAGATCGGCCACACCGCCGGCTACTACTACTTCGGCAAGAACCCGACGCTGTGCTTCGACACCACCATCCCGTTCGGCCTGACCGCGCGCCAGCAGAACGCCTGGATGCTGCAGGGCAACGGCATGAAGCTGATGCGCGAGTTCTTCAAGGAATACAACGTCGTCAACTTCCTGGGCGGAAACACCAACGCGCAGATGGGCGGCTGGTTCCGCAAAGAAATCAAGACCGTGGCCGACCTGCAGGGCCTGAAGTACCGTATCGCCGGGTTTGCCGGCGTGGTGCTGTCGCGCCTGGGCGTGGTGCCGCAGCAGATTGCCGGCGGCGACATCTACCCTGCGCTGGAAAAAGGCACCATCGATGCGGCCGAGTGGGTGGGCCCCTACGATGACGAGAAGCTGGGCTTCTACAAGGTGGCACCGTACTACTACTACCCGGGCTGGTGGGAAGGCAGCGCACAGCTGTCCTTCTACGCCTCGGCCACCGAGTACGAGAAGCTGCCGGCGCTGTACAAGCGCGCGCTGGAAACCGCCACCATCGAGGCGCACACCAACATGATGGCCAAGTACGACACGGTCAACCCGCAGGCGCTGGCGCGCCTGCTGGAAAACGGCGTCAAGCTGCGCCCGTTCTCGAAAGAGATCATGGAAGCCTGCTTCAAGGCGACCCAGGAAGCCTACGCCGACGAAACCGCCAAGAACCCGTCGTTCAAGAAGATCTATGACGACTGGCGCGTGTTCCGCAATAACGAGGCCGCCTGGTTCAACGTGGCCGAGCAGGCCTTCGCCCAGTTCAGCTACGCGCGCAAGCTGTAAGCCGGGCACGGCCCTGGCGCTGCCGCAAACCCCATGTTCCTTCGGGAGCATGGGGTTTTTTGCTGGCGGCGGCGCCAGCGCCCGCGCCGGGCGGGGATCGCGCGGCACCGGTAGAATCGCCGGCATCTACCGGAAAACCCTATGCAACTCGGCATCATCTACGCCCTCATGGCCTACGTCATCTGGGGGCTGCTCCCGCTCTACATCAAATCGCTGCCCGGCATCGCGCCGGTGGAAATCCTGCTGCACCGGATGGTGTGGTCGCTGGTATTCCTGGGCCTGATCCTGGCGTGGCGGCGCCAGTGGGCGTGGCTGGGCAAGGTGCTCAAGGACCGGCGCCTGCTGCTGTCGTTCGCCGCCAGCGCGGCGCTGCTGTGCGCGAACTGGTTCCTCTATATCTGGGCGGTATCGGCCAACCGCGTGGTCGACGCCAGCCTGGGCTACTTTATTAACCCGCTGTTCAGCGTGCTGCTGGGCGTGGTGTTCCTGCATGAGCGGCTGCGTCCGCTGCAATGGCTGTCGATCGCGGTGGCCGCGGCCGGCGTGGCCTGGCTGACGGTGGCGGCGGGCCAGTTGCCGTGGATCGCGCTGGGGCTGGCGGCCAGCTTCGGCGGCTATGGCCTGCTGCGCAAGACCGGCGCGCTGGGCGCGCTGGAAGGGCTGTCGCTGGAGACGCTGCTGCTGTTCCCGCTGGCCGCCGCGGCGCTGGCCTGGCTGTTCGCCACCGGCCAGGACAGCTTCACCCACGCAGCACCGGGTACGCAGTGGCTGCTGCTGCTGGCGGGGCCGGTGACGGCGGTGCCGCTGCTGTTCTTCGCGGCCGGCGCACGGCGCATTCCGCTGTCGCTGCTGGGCCTGCTGCAGTACACCGGGCCGACGCTGCAGCTGCTGCTGGGCGTGTGGCTGTGGAATGAGCCGTTCCCGGCACAGAAGCAGGCTGGCTATGCGCTGATCTGGCTGTCGCTGGCCCTGTATGCGGCGGAAGGATTGTGGATGAGTACACGACAGAAGCCCACAATCATCCAGGCGATCAATGAATCGACCAATAATTGAAGCCAGATCATTCATAGCGCCAATGATTATTAACGGATAACCGATCCGGTGCCTGGCCACCATGTCCGCCCCGCCTGAAGCCACGCCCGCGGTCCAGCGCAAGATCATCCATTGCGATTGCGACTGCTTCTACGCCTCGGTCGAGATGCGCGACGACCCGTCGCTGCGCGGCCGCCCGATGGCCGTGGGCGGCGCGCCCGACCGGCGCGGGGTCATTGCCACCTGCAACTATGAGGCACGCGCCTTCGGCGTAAGGTCGGCGATGGCGTCGGCGCAGGCGCTCAAGCGCTGCCCGGAACTGCTGATCGTGCGCCCGTCGATGGACAAGTACCGCGAGGTCTCGCGCCGGATCTTTGCGATCTACCGCGAATACACCGGGCTGGTCGAGCCGCTTTCGCTGGACGAGGCCTACCTGGACGTGAGCCTGTGCACGCGCCACGCCGGCAGCGCCACCCGCATCGCCGAGGAGATCCGCCAGCGCGTGCGCGAGGAAGTGGGCGTGACGGTGTCGGCCGGCGTGGGCCCCAGCAAGTTCGTCGCCAAGATCGCCAGCGACTGGAACAAGCCCGACGGGCTGTTCGTGGTCAGGCCGGCGGCGGTCGATGCCTTTGTCGCCGCGCTGCCGGTGGAGCGCATTCACGGCGTGGGCAAGGTCACCGCCGCCAAGCTGCGCCGGCTGGGGGCCGAGACCTGCGGCGACCTGCGGCCATGGTCGCCCGACCGGCTGCACCGCGAGTTCGGCGTTTTCGGTGCGCGCCTCTACAAGCTGTGCCGCGGCGTGGACGAACGCGAAGTCACGCCCGAACGCGAGCGCAAGTCGATCAGCGTGGAAGAGACCTATGCCGACGACCTGCCCGACCTGAAGGCCTGCCTGGCGGAGCTGGAACCGCTCGTCGCCATGCTCGAGGCCCGCATCGACCGCGCGCAGGCGCACGACACCATCGACAAGCTGACCGTGAAGCTGCGCTTCGCGGACTTCCGCCAGACCACGGTGGAATGCCGCGGCCATGCACCGGACCGCGCCGTCTACGCGCGCCTGCTGGCCGAGGGCCATGCGCGCCGGGGCTTGCCGGTACGGCTGCTGGGGGTGGGGGTTGGGACGAGCGACCGGGATACGGCGCAGCTGGAACTGTTCGACTGAGCGGAATACTATTCGCGCGAATTATCGAAACAAATAAAAATACAACCGGTCGATAAATAACATCGATAACGCGTTACTGCAGCTCGTTCCGCATCACCAGCAACCACGGCATATGCGAATTGGTGACGCCGTCGAGCTGGCCGGAATCTCCCAGCTCGATTTCCTCCATCGACACCGACTGCTGGACATTGCCGCCGATGGCGCGTACCACGCGAGCGGCGGGATCCACGGCCACCACGATGTCGCAATGCATGGGCGTCGTGCCGAAGCCGATTTCGGCGATGTCCTCGAGATAGCGGTCGCGCCCGCGGCCGGCGCAGATGATGTCGCCGGGACGGGGCATGGCGGGGACCGGCTCGATGCGGAAGGCGGGCCTGGGCAGGATGCCGTCGCGGGCGTCGACCACGTACATCGAATGCGACTGTCCGGTCAGGAACTGGCGCTCGTCCAGTCCCGCCTTGCGCAACACCCACGAAATAAACACCGCCGACCACGCCCAGGAGCCCTGCGTGACCTGCCGGCAAGTCGGCGTTTCGCCGACGATGCCCCAGTAGCGGCGCGCCAGCGTGCAGCCCAGCGGGGTGGCTTCCATGCCGGTGCCATCCGGGAACGACAGGCAACTGGCCGCGGGCGGGGGATTGCCGTTGGATTTGGACTCGGTGTCGGTGGTGGCTGCCCTGGGCGCTCCCGCTTCCGCGGGCGACGCTGATTCGGCCCCTGGCGTCTCGGGCAATGCCGGCGGCAACTCCGGCGCGGGCGCCGGACTGTAGGTCACGCAGGACGTGTCGTCCCGGCCCAGCCGCACCACCTGCCCGCCCCAGCGGGTCCATTCCTGGGTGGCGATCTCGACGATGCGCTCGCGCGGCGTGGCGCCCGGGCGCGTCACCGGCCGTTCCGTGTCGGGCAGCGCGCGCGCCTGCGGCCGCACTGGCTCGCTGATCGTGGTGCAGGCGCTCAGCAGGGCCAGCGCCGCTGCCGCGCAGGCGGCACGCAGGGGGCCTGGCGCCTGTGGAGAAAGCTGTGGAATCGGCTGTGGAAAGCGCTGTGCATAACGCTGTGGAAATCTACGGCGCAGCGGACGGGCAAACATGTTGGCCCCACGTGGCATGGCGCCGGGTGCGGCCTGTCGCGGCCACGGCTGGACGCCAGTTGGAAGACTTCGCGCGCCATCGCCAGGGTGTGGATATGGCGATGCGGCGGGTACTGCAGAATATTCAGATCACGACTGTGGATAACGTCCCCCGCCTGGCGCGCGCCTGCGCCCTCGGGCACCGGGGCGGCGGCATGGCGGGGTCAGGCTACTCCGGGCTCTGCAGTGCAGCCCGTCAGGCTCACTGGTTGACAGCGTCCTTGAACTTCTGGCCAGCCTTGAACTTCACGGTCTTGGCGGCTTCGACCTTGATTTCTTCGCCGGTACGCGGGTTGCGCGCCATGCGCTCGCCACGCTCGCCCTTGCTGAACGTGCCAAAGCCGATGAGGCTGAGCGTATCGCCCTTGGCCACGGCGTCCATGATGGCCGACAGGGTCACGTTCAGTGCCTGTTCCGCCTTGGCCTTGGTCAGACCGTCCACGCCGGCTGCGATAGCGTCGATCAGTTCGGTTTTCGTCATGCTTCACTCCGTATCGAGTTGATAAAACACAGGCGTCCGCATGCCGCGCGGCCAGGCTGGCACCGCTCCGGCAAAGACGCCGCGGGCCACATGATACCGTGTCGGACAAGGCGCACCGGGAACAGATTGTTACCGGACAGTTTCCGCAAGCCCGCGCCAGGCCGTGCTTCGCGGCAAATCGACGCGGTCAGGCAGCGTCGGCACGCAGGCCCTCGGGTGACGAAAACGGGCTATGGCTGCACAAGAAGCATCAGGGTGTCGTGGCGCGCTGTCGGGCATGCGGATCGCGCCAGGCCTCGCCAGAGGTCCTCACAGGGCTCCTGAGCGCCCGCAGACACGCAGACAGGGCATGACAGCCAGCGCCCGCCAAAACTGCCAGAAGGCTCCTTGCAAGCCTCCTTATCGATAACTGCACTATGGTGCATGTTCCCGGGTCGGCACCCGGATCCTCCTGCCTGGCTATTCAGCTCATGCATGGTGCGGGTTCGAGCCGGTTTACGGTTCTCTCCCGCAGGCTGAAGGTTGGGCGTATACGCAGATCCCTCCAGTTTTGCCGCCTCGCCGTATACGCCCGCCGGGTATACGCGCGCCGCCAGCCAGGTCAAATCACAAAGTCTCTCGCAATCCTGCCGTATACGCCTGCCGCCATTCGGATGGGCCGCTGCGCTGGCTTGTTCTTTCGGTTTACCTTTTTCTTTCATGTATACAAATAGTAGTAGTAGGTAAACGACCGCCTCCGCTGTGGAAAACCCTGTAAACGTCTTTCGGCTCAACGGTTTACGTAAACCAGAAGTGCTTGTATCCAGTGTTGGCCGAGGTGGATGACTCAGCCCGATGGATGAAGCGGGTCCCGGACCCCCTCCGACTTATGCCTGAGGCATCCCCATGCCAGCCCCAGGCAGCCCACATCCAATCCGCGTGCTTTTCCACAGATCGGGGCCGGGTTATCCACATGCGGGGAGGTAAACGGACGCGGCGGTCTGGTTGGGTAAACGGAAAAAAAGATCGGTGGGCCGAGTAACCGGTGTGGCGGCGGCGTGGCAACGTATACGTCCGGTTTGCGGCTGGATCGGGTCGATGCGGTCGCCGCCGGAAGCGGTTGTCACGTATACGTGCAGCAGCCGCCCCGGTATCATCCCCGATCGCGCCGGGGCGTCCGGCACCGGCCACCCAGGCACAACAGGCGACGAGCACGGAAAGGCAAATGGCGGACAAGGCAAAGCGCAAGGCAGCAGGCGAGGGCAGGAAGAAGACGGCGAGCGACCGGATCGAGGTGCGTCAGTCGGGCGTGCACGGCAAGGGTGTCTATGCCATCGCCCCGATCGCCGAAGGCGAACGCGTGATCGAGTACAAGGGCGAGCACATTTCGTGGAAGAAGGCGCTGGAGCGCCACCCGCACGATCCCAGCGACCCCAACCACACCTTCTACTTCAGCCTGGACGACGGCAGCGTGATCGACGCCAAGTACGGCGGCAACCGCGCGCGCTGGATCAACCACGCCTGCGAGCCCAACTGCGAGGCGCACGAGAAGAAGGGCCGGGTGTTTATCCACGCGCTGCGCGATATCGCCCAGGGCGAGGAACTGTTCTACGACTACGGCCTGGTGATCGATGCGCGCTATACCGCCAAGCTGAAGAAGGAATTCGAGTGCCGCTGCGGCAGCCCGCAATGCCGCGGCACCATGCTGGCGCCGAAGGAAAAGAAAAAGAAGGACAAGTAAGGCGCTGCCGGCCCTGCCAGGCCAGCGCGCCGCGGCGGGTTCAGGCCACCGATCCCGCCGGTTCGCAGGGGATCCGGATCACGAAGCGCATGGTCGGCCGCCGCTCGGGCGCGGCGTCGGTGGCTGGTGCCACGCCGGCCGCAGCCGGTACCTGCGGCACATCCTCGATGTGGATGGTGCCCTGGTGCAGGGTGATGATCTCATGCACGATGGCCAGACCCAGGCCGGCGCCGGCGGGTTGGTCCGCGCGGCCGCCGCCCGGCTCGGGCGCACGGTCGCCGCGGAAGAAGCGCTTGAACACTTCTTCGCGCCGCTGCGGCGCGATGCCGGGGCCGTTGTCTTCCACCATCACCACCGCCATGCCGCGGTGGCCCATGGCCTCGCCGCCGGCGCGCACCGTGATGCGCCCGCCCGCGGGCACGTACTTCACCGCATTGTCGATCAGGTTGGACAGGGCTTCACGCATCAGCAGCCGGTTGCCGCGCACCACCGCGGGCGCGCTGCCGGTGAAGGTGGGGCCGGGCAGGATCTCGAAGCCCAGGTCGATGCGGCGCGCCAGCGCCTGCGGCACCCACTCGGCCCCGGTCTCGAAGGCCAGCTCGGCGAGGTCGAAGTGCTCCACCGGCCCGAGACGCTCCAGCGACAGCCCCGGCTCGGCGCGTGCCAGCGACAGCAGCTGGTTGGAGAGCCGCACCGCGCGGTCGGCGGCGGTCTGGACCTCGCGCAGCGCGTGCCGGGCGACTTCCAGCGAATCGGCTTCCTGTGCCCGGTCGGCATGCAGCTTGACCGCGGTCAGCGGCGTGCGCAGCTGGTGCGCCGCGTCGGCAATGAACTTGCGCTGGGCGTCGAGCGCGTCGCGCAGCCGCGCCAGCAGCGCATTCAGGCCGCGGATCAGCGGTGCCACCTCGGCCGGCACCTGGGTTTCATCCAGGGCGGCAAGCGAGCGCGCAGTCTGCCGGTTGAGCTTGTCGGCCAGGATCTGCAGCGGCACCAGCTCTTCCTTGAGCACATGCGACAGGATCAGGCTGCCGACCAGCAGCAGCAGGATCAGCGGCACCGATACCGACAGCAGGATCTCGTTGGCGGCGGTCTCGCGCCGGTCCAGCAGTTCGGCCACCTCCACCACGATGGGTCCGCGCGCCGGCTTGCCGGCTTCGCTGGTGCCGAGTTCATCCACCGCGATGCTGGGCAGCATCACCGGCAGCCGCACCGCGCGTACCTGGCGGCCGCTGAACCAGGCGTAGAACAGGCGCGCGTCGTGCAGCGTGGTCTGGCCGGTGCCGTAGCCCAGCCAGGTGTCCATGCCGCCGATCAGCCCGTCGGGACCGTGGATGCGCCAGTAGATGCGGTCATTGCCCTCGGCCTCGACCAGGGTCTGCGCGATCATCGGGATGTCGTGCTCCAGGCGCGGGCCCGCGATGCGGATCTGCTGGGCGATGCTGTTGGCCACGCCATACAGCGCGCGGTCGAACACCTGCGTGGTGTAGTGCGCCGCCAGCCAGTACGACAGCGAGCCGCTGGTCAGCACCAGCGCAAACAGCGGCGTGGCCAGCGCGCGCAGCAGGTGCACGCGCAGGCTGAGGTTGAGGCCGGGCCGGGTGGCCTGGCGCGGGGCGGACGCGGCAGCTTCGCTGCCGGGCGCAGCCTTGCCGCCGCCGGGGGGATCAGCCGTGGCTGAATCGGAGCGGGCGTTGCGGGATCTGGGCCACATGGCCTAGGCCGGGAGTCGCGAGGGCAGCGGGGGCTTCATTTGCCGGCGCGCATCTGCAGCAGGTAGCCGAAGCCGCGCACGGTGACGATCTCGACATCGCTGTCTTCCAGCTTCTTGCGCACGCGGTGCACGTAGACCTCGATCGCGGTGTCGCCGACGGTGTCGCCGCCCTCGCCGGCGGGGTGGGCAAAGGTGGCCAGGTGGTCCTGCAGCTGTGCCTTGCTGACCACGCGGCCCTGGCGCTGCAGCAGCAGCTCCAGCACCGCGAACTCGCGCGGCGACAGTTCCAGCGGGCGGGCGTCGATAAACATGCGGCGGTCGTTGCCCGACAGCCGCAGGCGCCCCAGGCGCACGTCGCGCTCGGGCGCGGCCTCGCCATGCTGGCTGCGGCGCAGAAGCACGCGCACGCGCGCCTCCAGTTCGGGCAGGGCGAAGGGTTTGATCAGGTAGTCGTCGGCGCCGGCGTTCAGGCCGGAGAGCTTGTCTTCGAGCTCGTCGCGCGCAGTCAGGATGATGACCGGGGTGGTGCGGTTGCGGGCGCGGTAGCGCGCCAGCAGGGTCATGCCGTCGATGCCGGGCAGGCCCAGGTCGAGGATGACCAGGTCGTGCTGCTCGCGCAGCAGGTGTTCGGTGGCATAGACGCCGTCATGGACGACGCGCACCTGGTGGCCGGCGCGGGACAGGCCGGCTTCGACGCCGCTGGCAATCTGGCGGTCGTCCTCGATCAGCAGGATACGCATGGCGGCAGCTCGGGTAGGACGTTGGGCATGGCTCGGGGGAAGGCCTCTTGGCGCACACAGGAGGTGCGGGCCTGCCGCAGATTGTACTAGGCGCAGGCCCCGGGTTCCTTACGGATTGCCTACAGCCGGAATGCCTGGCCGCCCCGGTCCGGACGCCGCCGCGGCCGCGCTCAGTCCGTCACCGCGTCGGCGGCGCGCTCGATGAAGTGGGCCAGGTCGATGTCGCGCTGCGTCAGGCCGTTGGCATCGTGCGTGGACAGCGTGATGTCGACCCGGTTGTAGACATTGAACCATTCCGGGTGGTGGTCGGCCTTCTCGGCCTGGATCGCCACGCGCGTCATGAAGCCGAAGGCGGCGTTGAAGTCGTGGAAGGTGAAGCGCTTGAAGATCGCGTCGCGGTCTGGGACGGTGGTCCAGCCGGGCAGGTCGGCGAGCAGCGTGGCACGGGCTTGCGGGGAAAGAGGGGTCATGATGGGCTCGATCTGAATCTTGGGGAAAAACGTAGGTCGCAAAATGCGGACAGCCGGCCCGCCCGCGCCGAGGCGGCGGGCATGCCGGCATTGTTTCACAAAGCGGGAAGCGGGGCAGGACGCCCCGGGTTTGCAGGTGGGCGCCGGATCAGATGTCGTCGGTATCGGCCCAGCCTTCGCGGTTGCCGACATTGAGCACCTGGTCGCCCGGGGCCACGTCGCCCGCGCCCAGCGTGGGCTGCGCGCGCAGTTCTTCGTACAGCGGCGCGAAGTCCGGCCGGGTGGCGTCAAACAGCTGTTCGAAGCTGTCGATCACGAAGTAGGTCTTCTGGAAGGTGTCGATGCGGTAGCGCGTGCGCATGATGCGGCGCACATCGAAGCCGATCCGGTTGGGGCTGGCCGAATCCAGGCTGTAGATCGACTCGCCCTGGCTCGACAAAATGCCCGCGCCGTAGATGCGCAGCCCTTGCGGGGTGCGGATCAGGCCGAATTCAACCGTGTACCAGTACAGCCGCGACAGCATCTCCAGCGCGCCCAGGCCGGCCGCCTTCAGGCCGCCCTTGCCGTAGGCTTCCATGTAGTCGGCGAAGACGGGGTTGATCAGGAGCGGTACGTGGCCGAACACATCGTGGAAGCAGTCCGGTTCCTGCAGGTAGTCCAGCTGCTCGGGCTTGCGCATCCACCAGCTGGCCGGGAAGCGGCGGTTGGCCAGGTGCTCGAAGAACACCTGGTCCGGCACCAGGCCGGGCACGGCCACGACTTGCCAGCCGGTGGCGCGCATCAGGGTCTCGTTGAGCTGGTCGAAATCGGGGACGCGGTCCTTTTCCATGCCCAGCGTGGCCAGGCCTTGCAGGAATTCGTCGCTGACGCGGCCCTGCAGCATCGAGGCCTGGCGCTCGTACAGCTTGCGCCAGATGGCGTGGTCGGTGCTGGTGTAGCGGTGCACCGGCTGGGCGATGGTGAAGTCCGGGCGCAGTTCCTGGCCGGACAGCAGGCCGGCGTCGAACTGTTCCTTGAGCTTGTCGGTCAGGGTGCCCTGGAAGGCGCCGGGGGCTTCGGTGGCCGTTGCGATGGACATGGGTGCGCGTCTCCTGAATGCGTGCTTGCTGCATCGGCGGCAGCGTGAATGCGGATTTACTGCGTAGTTTAGGCGTCGGATGGCGCAATCTGGCCGCATAATCCGCCTGTTTCAAAATGATCGTGCATATAATTCGCATCATCCGATCAAGAAATGCGGGATTTGTGTATGGCTGCCCAAAGCGTCTCCCTCGACCCCTATGACCTGGCCCTGCTGGCCGCGCTGCAGGCCGACGGCCGCACCACCCACCAGCAGCTGGCCGAGCGCGTGCACCTGTCGCCCAGCCAGGTGGGGCGCCGGCTGGCGCGGCTGGAAGCCGACGGCGTCATCACCGGCTACCGCGTCAACCTGTCCTCGCAGGCGCTGGGCCTTGGCGTGATGGTGTTTATCAGCGTCAAGCTGGCCCACCATGCCGACACCATCATCGAGCGCTTCCGTGAAGAAATCCTGCTGCTGGAAGAGGTGCAGGAGTGCTATTCGGTGGCCGGCGAGGCCGACTACCTGATCCGCGTGGTGGTGCCGGACCTGCCCACGCTGGCCGAATTCACCATGAAGCGGCTGATGCGCGTGCCCGGCGTGGAAAGCGTGCGTTCGAATATTGTGCTGACGGCGATCAAATGCGACGGCCCGCTGCCGCTGTCGCACCTGCGCTGAAACTTTTCCGGCGGCGCGCTGCAGGATTGCGTGCCGGTCTTGCGCTCCTGTGGCGTGCGTGTCACCCTCGCCGGGTGCCGCAAACGCGGCGGGAACGGAGATGGCAGGATGAAGGCAATCGTCGCCCGAGCCGGTCGGGGCCTTGGCAGGTCGCTACAGCAATCGTATGCGCCGCGCACCGCCGCGGCACTGGCCCTGGTAGCCGCGCTGGGAATCCTGGCAGGCGGCAGCGCGCAGGCCGCGCAGGTGACTCGTTTCTCGCCGGAAGGCACGGTCGGGCAGGTGCGGCAGGTGGCGATCCGCTTCGACGAGGCCATGGTGCCGATGGGCGACGTCCAGGCCACCGCGCCCGCGGCGGTTTCCTGCACCGGCGCCGGCACTGGCGGCCAGGCCCGCTGGATCGATGCGAAGAACTGGGTCTACGATTTCGCCAGCGACCTGCCGCCGGGCGTGCGCTGCACCGTGCGCATGCGCACCGGCCTGCGCAGCGAGGCCGGCACCACCTATAGCGGCAAGCCGGAATACCGTTTCGAGACCGGCGGCCCGACGGTCGTCTCCAGCCGCCCGTCCGGCGGCGAAATCGGGGAAGACCAGGTCTTTGCGCTGCGCTTCAATGGCGCCGCCACGGCGGCCTCGGTGCGCGAGCACGCGTGGTGCCAGGCACAGGGGCTGGGCGAACGCATCCCGGTACGGCTGCTGGCCGGCAAGGAGCGCGATGCCGTGCTCGACGCCATCCATTGGGACCGCGTCGCCAAACAGGCGCCCGATGCCGTGCACCTGCTCACCTGCCAGCAGCGGCTGCCGGCGGCGGCGCGCGTCCAGCTGGTGCTGGGCGCGGGCATCGCCACGCCGTCGGGCGTCGCCACGCGCGACGAGCGCCGCTTTGACTACACCGTGCGCGAGCCCTTTACCGCCAGCTTCAGTTGCGAACGCGAGCACGCGCAGTCGCCGTGCACGCCGCTGCGGCCGATGTCGGTGTCCTTTTCTTCGCCGGTGCCGCGCAAGCTGGCCGAGAGCGTGGTGCTGAAGACCCCGTCTGGGCCCCGCGCGCCGCAGTTCGATCCCGACCAGGCGCCTGACGCCAGCGTCAGCAGGCTGACCTTTGCCGCGCCGTTCGCGGAGCAGGCGCAATTCACCATCGAAGTGCCGCGCAACCTGCAGGACGACAGCGGCCGCGCCCTGGCCAATGCCGACCTGTTCCCGCTCAAGGTGGCCACCGCGTCGATGCCGCCGCTGGCCAAGTTTGCCGCGGCGCCGTTTGGCGTGGTGGAACGCTTTGGCGAGCTGCCGCGCGGCAAGTCGCCGGCCGACTATCCGCCGTTGCTGCCGGTGACGCTGCGCAATGTGGAAGCCGACCTCGCCGTGCGTGGGCTGCAGGCCAGGGCGGGCACCGTGATGAAGCTGCGCGTGGACGATGACGCCGCCGTGATGCAGTGGTTTGGCCTGGTGCGCCGCATGCACGAGGCCAGCTACACCCGGGCCGAACTCGACGCCGTGCTGGCGGGCCGCTCGCCATATCGCGTCAACAACCCGCGCAATGCCGTGTCGATCGAGACCCGCTCGGTGTCGCTGCTCGAGCGCGCTGCCGGCGTGCAGAAGCTGGCCGTGCCCAAGCCTTCGGGC
Source organism: Cupriavidus sp. LA-1 (assembly GCF_055385985.1). Lineage (NCBI taxonomy): Bacteria > Pseudomonadati > Pseudomonadota > Betaproteobacteria > Burkholderiales > Burkholderiaceae > Cupriavidus > Cupriavidus sp. LA-1. The sequence continues at coordinate 3,901,461 of NZ_AP031387.1, forward strand.
GATGCGCCACGGCCGTTCGAGGTGGTCGGCATCCCGCTGCCGGAGCCGGGCTTCCATGTGGTGGAGATCGCCTCGCCGATGCTGGGCGAGGCGCTGCTGGGCAAGCGCGCGCCCATGTACGTGCGCACCGCGGCGCTGGTCACCAACCTGGGCGTGCATTTCAAGCTGGGCCGCGGCACCGGCAATGAAGACGATGGCAGCCGCAGCGGGCTGGCCTGGGTCACCACGCTGGATGACGGCAAGCCGGTCGCCGAGGCCGCCGTGGCGGTGCGCGACTGCAGCGGCCGCCTGCTCGGCGAAGGCCGTACCGATGGCAGCGGCGTGGTGCGCTTCGCCAGGCTGGCAGCGGCGCCCGAGGGCGCCTGCGACCAGAACGGGCTGTCCGGCTATTTCGTCTCCGCACGCATCGCCGCCACGCACCCGCAGGCACGCGGCAAGGCCGACATGGCCTTCGTGATGTCGGACTGGAACCGCGGCATCGAGACCTGGCGCTTCAACGTGCCGACCGACACCAGCCCCACGCCCACGGTGCGCGCGCACACCATCTTCGACCGCACGCTGCTGCGCGTCGGCGAGACCGTGTCGATGAAGCACCTGATCCGCGCCGAGACCGCGCAGGGCTTTGCCTTGCCGCCGGCCGGCCGCCCGCTGCCCACGCGCGTGGTGATCCGCCATGAGGGCAGCGGCCAGACCTACGAGCTGCCGCTGCAATGGCGCCAGACCGCGACCGGCGGGCGCAGCGCCGAAAGCACCTTCCAGGTGCCGCCGGCGGCCAAGCTTGGTGTCTATACCGTCGAGCTGGAAACGCAGAAGGGCGATGGCGCGCACGACGATGGCGGCGCCCGCGGCTACACCAGCGGCAGTTTCCGCGTCGAGGCCTTCCGCTTGCCGGTGCTGGCCGGCACGCTGCAGGTGGCGGGCAAGGCGGGGCCAGTGGTCGCGCCTGCCGAGCTGCCGGTCGGCGTCGAGATCCACTATCTCTCCGGTGGCGGCGCGGCCGGGCTGCCCGTGCGCGTGTCCGCGCTGCTGCGCGACAAGTACGTCAGCTTCCCCGGCTATGACGAGTTCTCGTTCAACCCGCCGCGCGCGCAGCGCGAAAGCGCCAGCGGCGACGAGGAGATGGATGAGGACCAGCAGGGCGACGCCAGTGCCGACGGCCAGAAGCTGGTCGCCGACAAGCTGCCGGTGACCCTCGACAAGAACGGCAACGGCACCGTCACGCTGCGCAAGCTGCCCAAGACCGATGCACCGCGCGACCTGCTGCTCGAAGCCGGCTTTGCCGACCCCAACGGCGAGATCCAGACGCTGCGCCAGACCGTGCCGGTATGGCCGGCGGCGGTGGTGGCCGGCATCCGCACCGATGGCTGGGTCTCGGTCAAACAGAAGCTGGCCGTGCATGGCGTGGTGCTGGATGTCAACGGCAAGCCGGTGGCGGATGCCCCGCTGAAGATCAATGCGCGGGCACGCATCACCACCTCGGCGCGCAAGCGCGTGGTCGGTGGCTTCTACCGCTATGACAACCGCACCGAGACGCGCGACCTCGGCACCGTGTGCGAGACCCGCACCGACGCCCAGGGCCGCGCGCGCTGCGACGTGGCGCTGGAACAGGCCGGCCAGATCGAACTGGTGGCCAGCGCGCGCGACAAGGACGGGCGCACCGCGCAGGCGGCGTCGACGGTCTGGGTCACGCGCCAGGGCGAGCTGTGGTTCGGCGGCGAGAACCACGACCGCATTGACCTGCTGCCGGAGAAGAAGTCCTATGAACCGGGCGACACCGCGGTGTTCCAGGTGCGCATGCCGTTCCGCCACGCCACCGCGCTGGTGGCGGTGGAGCGCGAGGGCATCTACCAGACCCAGGTGGTCGAACTGCATGGCAGCGATCCCACCGTGCGCGTGCAGGTAAAGCCGGAGTGGGGGCCCAACGTCTACGTGTCGGTGCTGGCTCTGCGCGGGCGCCTGCATGAGGTGCCCTGGTATTCGTTCTTCACCTGGGGCTGGCGCCAGCCGGGCGAGTGGTGGCGCGCATTCCGCAGCGAAGGCCGCGAGTACGCCGCGCCGAACGCGCTGGTCGACCTGTCCAAGCCAGCCTTCCGGCTGGGACTGGCCGAGATCCGCGTCGGCAATGCCGGGCACCGGCTGGATGTCACCGTGACGCCTGACAAGGCCAGCTATCCGGTGCGCGGCAAGGCGCGCGTGGCGATCCAGGTGAAGCTGCCCGACGGCAAGCCCGCCGCCAACGGCGAAGTGGCGCTGGCCGCGGTGGACCAGGCGCTGCTGGAGCTGATGCCCAACACCAGCTGGGACCTGCTCGATGCGATGCTGCAGCGGCGCGGCTACGGCGTGGAAACGTCCACCGCGCAGATGGAGATCATCGGGCGCCGCCACTACGGGCGCAAGGCGGTGCCGGCGGGCGGCGGCGGCGGCAAGAGCCCCACGCGCGAACTGTTCGACACGCTGTTGCTGTGGAACCCGCGCGTGCAACTCGACGCCGAGGGCCGCGCCAGCATCGAGGTGCCGCTCAACGATTCGCTGACCAGCTTCCGCATCGTCGCGGTGGCGGACCTGGGCCTGGGACGCTTCGGCACGGGCAGCGCCACCATCGCCGCCACGCAAGACCTGCAGGTGATTTCCGGCCTGCCGCTGCTGGTGCGCGAGGACGACCGCTACCGCGCCATGTTTACGCTGCGCAATACCACCAGGCGCGCCATGACGGTGCAGGCCACAGCGCGCGGCACGCTGCTCGGCAACGAGACCGGCCTGCCCGCGCAGACCGTGCAGATCCCTGCCGGCGAGGCGCGCGAGATCGGCTGGGACGTGACCGCGCCCGCGCTGCTGGCGTACTCGCGCAGCGGCACGGTGATGTGGGAAGTGCAGGCGAGCGAGCAGGGCCCTGGTGGCGCGTCTGACCGCATCAAGGTGTCGCAGCAGATCGTGCCGGCGGAGCCGGTCACGGTGCAGCAGGCCACGCTGGCGCAGGTGTCGCCGTCGCTGTCGGTGCCGGTCAAGGCGCCGCCGGGCGCGCTGGCCGATCCGGCGGGCAAGGTGCGCGGCGGGCTGCAGGTGAACTTCCAGTCGTCGCTGGCGGGCGGCATGCCGGGCGTGCGCGAGTGGTTCCGCAACTACCCGTTCACCTGCCTGGAGCAGCGCGCATCGAAAGCCATCGGCCTGAATGACACCGCCGCGTGGGACGCGCTGATGACGCAGCTGCCGTCCTACCTCGATGGCAACGGCCTGGCCTCGTACTTCCCGCTGAATGCTGACAGGGACTACGGCAGCGAAGTGCTGACGGCCTATCTGCTGGCGGTGACCGATGAGGCCGCGCGCGCCGGACTGGCGCTGCGCATCCCCGACGCGCAGCGCACGCAGATGGAGCGCGGCCTGACCGACTTTGTCGAAGGCCGCATCCGCCGCGACAGCTGGTCGCCGGCAGCCGGCACGCAGTATCTGGAAGTGCGCAAGCTGGCTGCGCTCGAGGCGCTGTCGCGCACCGGCCATGCGCAGGCGCGCATGCTGGGATCGATCCAGATCCTGCCGGCGCAATGGCCGACCTCGGCCCTGCTGGACTGGACCCTGCTGCTCACGCGCCTGCAGGACATCCCGCAGCGCGAGCAGCGCCTGGCCGAGGCCCAGCAGCTGCTGCGCTCGCGCCTGATGGTGCAGGGCACGCGCCTGGCGTTCTCCACCGAGCGCAACGACAACTGGTGGTGGATGATGGCCGGCGGAGACACCAACGCCGCGCGCCTGCTGGCGCTGGCGTCGGAGCTGCCGGGCTGGAAGGAAGACGCGCCGCAACTGGCCACCGGACTGCTGGGCCGCCAGGTGCATGGCGCGTGGGGTACAACCACTGCCAACACATGGGGCATGCTGGCGGTGACGCGCTTTGCGCAGGCGTTCGAGAAGACGCCGGTGGCGGGCACCACGCGCGTCAGCGTGAGCCATGCGGCCGACGCCTCGCGCAGCTTCGACTGGGCGCGCGCGCAGCGCACCGACGGCGTGGCCCAGGGCAGCGTCGACCTGCCGTGGCCGGCCGGCGCCGAGGGCGGCACGCTGCAGCTGGATCACGCCGGCGCCGGCCATCCGTGGGCCACGGTGCGCGCCATGGCGGCGGTGCCGGTGACCGCGCCGCTGGCCGCTGGCTACCGCATCAAGCGCACCGTGACGCCGCAGGAGCAGGCGGTGAAGGACAAGTGGTCGCGTGGCGACGTGTACCGCGTCAAGCTGGAGATCGATGCGCAGGCCGACATGACCTGGGTGGTGGTCAGCGATCCGATCCCTGCCGGCGCCACCATCCTGGGCAGCGGACTGGGCCGCGACTCGGCCATCGCCACGCGCGGCGAGCAGCGCAAGGGCGCGGTGTGGCCGGCTTATATCGAGCGCACGCCGCAGGCCTACCGCGAATACTTCGGCTACGTGCCCAAGGGCACGGTCTCGGTCGAATACACGGTGCGGCTCAACAACGCCGGCGACTTCGCGCTGCCGCCCACACGCGTCGAAGCGATGTACGCGCCTGACGTGTTCGGCGTGGCGCCCAACCCGCGGCTGGCGGTAGGAGCACGCCCATGAGCTGGCTGGCAATGATGATGCCGGCGCGCGTGCGCGAGTGGTGGCTGGCGGGTGCAATGGCGGGGATCATCTACGGCGCGCTGCTGGTGCAAGTGGCGATGGAGCTGCCTGATGGCGCGCCGCTGACCGGGCAAATCGCCATGCAGCCCATGTGGAAGACCGCGATGGCGCTGCTGCTGGCACGCGCGGCGTGGTTCCACCGGCCGCTCGGCGAGCGCCGCTGGCTGGTCGCGGCGCTGCTGTTCTCGGCGCTCGGAGACTTCCTGCTGGCGCTGCCGACGCTGTCGTTTTCGTTCGTGGGCGGGCTCGGTGCCTTCCTGCTGGCGCACCTGGCCTACCTGCGCGTGCTGGTGCCGCTGGCGGGCGATACCCGCCCGCACCGCCTGGTTGCGTGCGGCGCCCTGCTGGGCGTGGCGGGCACCATGCTGGGCCGCTTCTGGCCCAACATGGGGACGCTGACGGTGCCGGTGGTGCTCTATGTGGGCGTGCTTGCGGCCATGGCCTGCAGCGCGCTGGTGGCGCGCCTGCCGACGCCGCTGGCGGCGCTGGGGGCGCTGTGCTTTGCCGCATCGGACATGATGATCGGCATCGCGCGCTTCCTGGTGCCGTTTGATTCCTTCCAGCTTGGCATCTGGTGGACCTACGCCGCCGCGCAGGTGCTGCTGGTGGCGGGCATCGTGGCAGGACGCAAGCGGGAATGACGTCGCGCGGGCCTCTGGTGGCACTGGTGATGGCGCTGGCCTGGTCCGCGCCGGCTGCGGCCTTGCCCGCATTCGAGCAAGTCCGCGCCGACTGGCGCAGTGCGGACGTGGTGGTGCTGGACCGCCACGGCGACACCGTGGGCCGCGTGCGCGACGATTTCCGCGCGCGCCGCGGCGACTGGGTGGCGCTGGCCGACACCTCGCCCGCGCTGCGCACGGCCATCGTGCTGTCGGAGGACCGGCGCTTCTATGCGCACAGCGGGGTCGACTGGCAGGGCGTGGCCGCCGCCGCCTGGGCCAACCTGTGGAATACGCGCACGCGCGGCGCCTCGACCCTGACCATGCAGCTGGCGGGCCTGCTCGACGAGGACCTGCGCCGCCCGGGCGCGGCGGGGCAGGGGCGCAGCCTCACGCAGAAGCTGGGGCAGGCCGCGGGTGCGGCATCGCTGGAACGCGGCTGGAGCAAGGACCAGATCCTGGAGGCCTACCTGAACCTGGTGCCGTTCCGCGGCGAACTGGTGGGCCTGTCGGCGATGTCGCAGGTGCTGTTCGGCAAGTATCCGGAAGGACTCAACGCGCGCGAATCGGCACTGGCGGTAGCGCTGGTGCGCGCGCCCAACGCCAGGGCCGGGCAGGTGGCCAGCCGCGCCTGCGGCATCCTGCGCGAGATGCGCCTGCCGCGCGAGTGCGATGGCCTGGAAGGCTTTGCGCAACTGGCGCTGCTGCGCACGGGGCCGGTCGCGCAGCGTGCCGCGGCGGCCACGTCGTCGGCGGCGTTGGCGGCGTCTCAGCAGCTTGCGCCGCACCTGGCACGGCGCCTGGTCAGCGAGACGCGCGCGCGGCTGGCAGCGGGCGTACCCATGCCTGCGCGCATCACTTCCACGCTCGACGCGCGCACGCAGCGCGTGGCCGCGGCCAGCCTCGACCGGCACCTGCGCGAACTGGCCGGGCGCAATGTCGAGGATGGCGCGGTGGTGGTGATCGACAATGCCAGCGGCGACGTGCTGGCCTACGTGGGCTCGTCGGGCGCGCTGTCAGGCGCCGCGCAGGTGGACCACGCGGCGGCGCTGCGCCAGGCGGGCTCGACGCTCAAGCCCTTCCTGTACGAGCAGGCGCTGGAAGAAAGGCGGCTGACGGCGGCCTCGCTGCTGGATGACCGGCCGGTGAACCTGGCGGTCGGCGGCGGGCTCTACGTGCCGCAGAACTACGACCACCGCTATGCCGGCTGGGTCAGCCTGCGCGCGGCGCTGGCCGCGTCGCTGAACGTGCCGGCGGTGCGCACGCTGGTGATGGTGACCCCGCACCGCTTGCACAAGCGGCTGGTGGCGCTGGGACTGCCGCTGACCGAGGCGGGCGACTATTACGGCTACAGCCTGGCGCTGGGCAGCGCGGACGTGTCGCTGCTGGCGCTGACCAATGCATACCGCGCGCTGGCCAACGGCGGCAGCTATGCGGCGCCGCGGCTATGGGAGGGCGCACCGGCGGCTGCGGCAAAGACCGTGATGCAAGCGGGCGCGAGCTACGTGATCGCAGACATCCTGTCGGACCGCCATGCGCGCGCGCGGACCTTCGGGCTGGACAGCCCGCTCACCACGCGCTTCTGGACCGCGGTGAAGACCGGCACCAGCAAGGACATGCGCGACAACTGGTGCATCGGCTGGTCGCAGCACTACACCGTGGGCGTGTGGGTCGGCAATGCCAGCGGCGCCAGCATGCACGAGGTCTCGGGCGTGTCGGGTGCGGCGCCGGTGTGGCACGACGTCATGGAAGCGCTCCATCGCACGCTTGCCAGCCAGGCACCCGCCATGCCCGCGGGGGTGCAGCGCGTGGCGCTGAGCTTCGACGACGGGCTGGAGCCGGCGCGCGATGAAGTCTTCCTTGCCGGCACCGCGATCCGGCGCGTCAGCGTGAGCGCGCCGGCCGCGCGCCCGAGCGCGCCCGCGATCGCCAATCCGGCCGACGGCACCGTGTTTGCCCTCGATCCCGACATGCCGCCTGCATCGCAGCGCGTGTGGTTCCAGGCGGAGGGCGTGGCCGGGCAGGGTGCGCGCACGGTCAGCTGGCGCATGGACGGCAAGCCGCTGGGGCGCGGCGGCGAGGTGCCCTGGCTGCCCTGGCCGGGGCGGCACCAGGTGGAACTGCTCGATGCCGCGGGCAAGGTGGTGGACCGCATCGGCATTGAAGTGCGCGGTGCGTCGGTGCGCGCGCCTGCGCCCGCACCTTTGGCAGCACCTAAGCGCTGAGGCCGGTGCGGGCTTTCAGGAAATCGACGAACACGCGCAGCTTGGGGGGCATCAGCACGCGTCCCGGGTAGTACAGGTAGAAGCCGTCGAACGGCGGCAGCCAGCCGTCGAGCACCGTGACCAGCCGGCCGCTGTCCAGCGCCGGCCGGATATGGACCGGGAACTCGTAGATCAGCCCCATGCCGTCGAGCGCCGCCTGGTGCAGCAGGGTCTTGTCGTTGGCGATCAGTGCCGCGCGCGTGTCCACGGTAAAGGTGCGGCCGGCTTCGACGAACTCCCAGCGATAGACGCTGCCATGCGGCCCGAAGCGGTATTGCAGGCAGGCGTGCGCGTGCAGCTCGCGCGGGTGGCCGGGCGTGCCATGGCGCGCGAGGTAATCGGGCGAGGCGGCCACTACCATGCGCAGCGGGCCGGTGACCGGGATCGCGACCATGTCGCGCTGCAGCGCCTCGCCCAGGCGCAGGCCGGCGTCAAAGCCTTCGGCCACCAGGTCGGCGAAGCGGTCGTCGGTGATCACGTCGACGGTGATGCCGGGGCAGGCGCGCAGGAAGTCGGCCAGCAGGGGCCGCAGCACCAGCGCGCCGGCGGTGGTCGGCGTGGTCAGGCGCAGCGTGCCGGCGGGCATGTCGCGCTGCTGGCGGATATCGTCGGTGGCGGCGCTGATCTCCGCCAGCGCGGGTTCCACGCGTGCCAGCAAGGCAGCCCCGGCCTCGGTCAGGCCGACGCTGCGGGTGGTCCGCTGCAGCAGCCGCACGCCCAGGCGCGCTTCCAGCTGGCGAATGGTCTGCGACACCGCCGAGGGACTGACGGCCAGCGCCGTAGCCGCGGCGGTAAAGCTCCCCAGCCGGGCCACGCGTGCGAAGGCGGCCAGTGCGGGCAGTGAATCGATATCGATTGTGAAGTCTGGCTTCATGATGCATGCAGCGTAGCACGCTGTTTCCCGGCGGGTCGAGTGCCCATACTTGCCTGAACCGATGCACCGCCGACGCACTGCCGGTACCCAATCGGCCAACAGGAGCCCTCGATGACCGCAAACGCCATTTCCACCCCATTCCGCCAGCTGGGCAAGACCGGTCCCAGCGTGTTCCCGCTTGGCCTCGGCTGCATGGGCATGAGCGACTTCTACGGCGCGCATGACGACGCCGAATCGGTCCGCACCATCCACCATGCGCTGGACCGGGGCATCAACCTGCTCGACACCGCCGATGTCTATGGCCCGCACACCAATGAGGCACTGGTGGGCCGTGCCATCGCCGGGCGGCGCGGCCAGGTGGTGCTGGCGACCAAGTTCGGCCTGGTGCGCGACCCGGCCAATCCGGCCACGCGCGGCGTCAACGGCCGCCCCGACTATGTGCGCGCCAGCTGCGAAGCCAGCCTGAAGCGGCTGGGCACGGACCATATCGACCTGTACTACCTGCATCGCGTGGATCCGGCGGTGCCCGTCGAAGAGACCGTGGGGGCCATGGCGGAACTGGTGCAGGCCGGCAAGGTGCGCTGGCTGGGATTGTCCGAAGCCAGCGCCGCCACGCTCGAACGCGCGCACCAGGTGCATCCGATCACGGCGCTGCAGAGCGAATATTCGCTGTGGACCCGCGACGCGGACGAGGACGGCATCCTTGCGGCCTGCGAGCGCCTGGGCATCGGCTTCGTGCCCTACAGCCCGCTCGGGCGCGGCTTCCTGACCGGTGCGATCCGCAGTCCGGAAAATTTCGACGAAGACGACTTCCGCCGCACCAACCCGCGCTTCATGGGCGAGAACTTTGCGCGCAACCTGGCGCTGGTCGACAAGGTGCGCGCGCTGGCGGCGGACAAGGGCTGCACGCCGGCGCAGCTGGCGCTGGCGTGGGTGCTGGCGCGCGGGCCGCGGGTGGTGCCGATTCCGGGGACACGCCGCATCGCCAACCTGGACGACAACCTCGGCGCGCTCGCGGTGCGGCTGGATGCGCAGGACCTGGCTGACATCGACGCGGTGTTCCCGGCCGGCGCAGCGGCGGGTACGCGCTACGCCGCGCAGGTGATGGCAATGCTGGCGCGCTGAAGCGTGCATCGGGGCATGCGCAATAATGTTGCTTCGCAATGTCTTGCCGGAGCCAGCGCATGTCCCTTGTCCCTCTCGATGCCGCCAGCACCGCGGCGCGCCTGCCTTATCCCGAACTGGCGCAAGCCATTGCCGGCATGCTGGCCGAGCTGCGCGACGGCACCGCCATGGCGCCGCCGCGCATTGCGCTGCCGGTAGGCGATGCGCAGGACGGCGAGGGCACGCTGCTGGTGATGCCGGCGCGCAACCGCAAGCTGGTGATGACCAAGAACATCACCGTCCATCCCGGCAACCCGCAGCGCGGGCTGCCGAATATCCTCGGCGAAGTCGTGGTGGCCGATGCGCATACCGGCGCGCGCATCGCCATGCTCGACGGTCCCACCGTGACGGGACGGCGCACCGCGGCCGTGTCCCTGCTGGCGGCGCAGTGCTTTGCCGCGCGCCAGGACGGCGAGCTCCTGATCGTCGGCGCCGGGGTGCAGGCGCTGACGCACCTGGAGGCCTTCGTGGCCGGGCTGGGCGTGCGCAAGGTGTGGCTGCATTCGCGTACGCGCGACAAGGCCGAGGCACTGGCCGCGCACGCGCGCACGCTGAGGGTGGAGGCGCAGGTGGCGGATTCGGTGGCGGCGGTATTGCCGCGCGTATCGATGGTGGTCACGGTCACGTCGAGCCGCAGCCCGGTACTGCCGGACCTGGACAGCGGCCTCTGGCGCGCCGACCACTTCATCGCCGCGGTCGGCGCGTTCCGGCCCGACATGTGCGAACTGCCGCCGGCGCTGTGCCATGCCGCCGCGGACAGCGGCCGGCTGCTGGCCGATACGCTGTTCGGGATCGAAGAGGAGGCCGGCGACCTGCTGCAGGCCGGCATCGACTGGGCCGACGTTCAGCCGTTCGAGACCGCGATCCTGCAGGCCGATGCCATCCGCGCGCGGGCCGGCAGCCCGCTGGTGTTCAAGAGCGTGGGCTATGCGCTGTGGGACCTGGCCGCGTGCGTGCTGGCCAGCCGTTGACTACGCCGCACGGTGCGGGCGCGCAACCAGTCTCTGTTGCGTGCCGGGCCCACAAAACCTCTTCCAAATAAGGGTTTCTTCCTGTGCGCGGCATAAACCGTTGCGTGAATGCCTCGGACAGCGGCCCTGGAGGCCGCTAATGTCCTGGTTTTTTTAGTGGTTAACCCTCCCTTTAGGGGGTGTCCTCTATGAATCTGTGTCATCGGTGAAACAGTTGCGTACCCGCTGGCCGGATAATGCACGAGGCAGTAACCGAATGAGGAGTAAGAGGATTATGAAATCGACCTATAAGAAGATGCTGGCGGCAGGCGCTGTGATGGCGCTGGCCGGAGCCGCACACGCGCAGTCGGCAGGCAGCAATATTGTCAGCCTGGGCTGGTTCCGCGTGATGCCGAACAGCTCCGCGGATCCGCTGACCATCGACAGCTTTGCCGGCCAACCGGTAAACCAGGTCAGGCCGAACACCGGCGCGAAGATCGAGTCCGCCGATACGCTGGGCCTGGCCTACACGCACTATTTCACCGACAACATCTCCAGCGAATTCGTCGTTGGCATTCCGCCCAACCACGACGTCACGGGCACTGGCAGCTTTGCCCAGTATGGCAAGCTGGGTAAGGTCAGGCAGTGGAGTCCGGCGGTGCTGGTCAAGTACCACTTCTTCGACGCCAAGACCAAGTTCCGTCCCTATGTCGGCATCGGCGTGAACTACACGTGGTTTACCGGCGAGACCATCACCAACCAGAACTTCGTCAACCGTGAGTTCGGGCCGGGCGCGCGCATGACGGCCAGCGCGGAGTCGTCGTGGAACCCGGTGTTCAATATCGGCGCCAACTACGCCATCAACGATCACTGGTTGGTCGGCTTGTCGGTATCGTATGTGCCGCTGTCGACCCGCGCGACCTTCACCACCCAGACGGGTCCGGTGACGATCCAGTCGCACACCACGATCAAGATCGATCCGGTGGTGACGTTCCTGAACGTGGGTTACCGCTTCTGAGCGCGGCGCACGGATAGCAGAAGGGCACCCCGGGGGGTGCCCTTTTTGTTGGCGGTGGCGGCTTAGGCCAGAGACTTGACCGGATAGCCCGCCTCTTCGATGGCATCGCGCAGCGCCTGCGTGTCGGCGCTGCTCTCGACGCGCACGGCCTGGGTGGGCACATCCGCGCTGACGCGCGCGGCGGGGTCGACAGCCTGCACGGCACGCGTGATGGCGCCGACGCAGTGATTGCACGACATGCCTTCGACCTGGAACTGGATCATGGTGGAACGCTCCTGAACGGGATGAAAAGGCGGCAGGGTGCCGCGACAGACATAGTTTGAACCTTCCCATGGTGGGAAGCGCAAGCGGTATTTTGCTGGTGCCGGCGTGACGGCGGCGGCCTCCCGATCCGGCATTGACCTTCCAATGATGGTAAGGTCCATGATGCTGACATCGACACTGTGGATGATTCAGAACCATGCCGGATTCCAGCGCTGTGCTTGCTTCCCAACCCGTCCGGACGGACCTCCGCCCGCCAGCCGACGGCATGCCCGAGTGGCGCCTGCCGGTCGACGGCATGACCTGCGCTTCGTGCGTGCGCCGCGTGGAGAAAGCGCTGGCCCAGGTGCCGGGCGTGCGCGATGTCGCCGTCAACCTCGCCACTGAAGCCGCCACGCTGCGCGCGGATTCCGGCGCGGTACTGCCCGCTGCCGCGCGTGCCGTGGCCGACGCTGGCTACACCGTGCCGCAGGACACCATCGAACTGACGATCACCGACATGACCTGTGCTTCGTGCGTGGGCCGGGTGGAAAAGGCGTTGCGCGCGGTGCCGGGCGTGATGGCGGCGCAGGTCAACCTGGCAACGGAGCGCGCCAGCGTCACCTTGCTGCGCGGCGCCGCCGATACCGCGGCGCTGGTGGCCGCGGTGGCGCGCGCCGGCTATGGCGCGGCGCCGGTGGACGAAGCCGCGTCGCAGGGGCCACAAGCCGGGCAGGGCGCCGCTTTCTGGGACGGCCCCTGGCCGGTGGCGATCTCGGCGGCGCTGTCGCTGCCGCTGGTGGCGCCGATGGTGCTGGAATGGTTCGGCGTGCACTGGATGCTGCCCGCCTGGGTGCAGTGGCTGCTGGCCACGCCGGTGCAGTTCGTGTTCGGCTGGCGCTTCTACAAGGCGGGCTGGAAGGCGGTGCGCGCCGGCGCCGGCAATATGGACCTGCTGGTGGCGCTTGGCACCTCGGCGGCCTACGGGCTGTCGCTGTGGCTGATGTGGCGCAGCGCCGACGCCATGCCGCACCTGTATTTCGAAAGCGCGGCGGTGGTGATCACGCTGGTGCGCCTGGGCAAGTGGCTGGAGACGCGCGCCAAGCGCCAGACCGCCGATGCCATCCGCGCGCTCGCGGCGCTGCGCCCCGATACGGCCCGTGTGCGCCGCGGCGGCGTGGAGCAGAGCGTGCCGCTGGCGGCGGTGCGCGTGGGCGACGAGGTGGTGGTGCGCCCGGGCGAGCGCATCCCGGTGGATGGCGAGGTGATCGAAGGCATCAGCCATGCCGATGAATCGATGCTGACCGGCGAAAGCCTGCCGGTACCGAAACAGCCCGGCGACCGCATCACCGGCGGCGCCATCAATTTCGAAGGCTTGCTGGTCGCGCGCACCCAGGCGGTGGGCGCCGAGACCGTGCTGGCGCGCATCATCCGCATGGTCGAGCACGCGCAGGCGGCCAAGGCGCCGATCCAGCGCCTGGTCGACCAGGTCAGCGCGGTGTTCGTGCCGGTGGTGCTGGGCATTGCGCTGGTGACGGTGCTGGGCTGGGGCCTCTTTGCCGGCGACTGGGAGACGGCGCTGCTCAACGCCGTGGCGGTGCTGGTGATCGCCTGCCCATGCGCGCTGGGGCTGGCCACGCCCACCGCGATCATGGCCGGCACCGGCGCCGGCGCGCGCGCCGGCATCCTGATCAAGGATGCCGAGGCGCTGGAGATTGCGCACCGGGTCAGCGTGGTGGCGTTCGACAAGACTGGCACGCTGACGGTCGGCAAGCCGGAAGTGGTGGCGCTGCATGCGGCCGACCCCGCCGACGCTGACGCCAGCGTGCTGCTGGGGCGGCTGGCCGCGCTGCAGGCCGGCAGCGAACATCCGCTGGCCCGCGCCGTGCTGGCCGCGGCACAGGCGCGCGGCATTGCCGTGCCGCCGGCCAGCGGCGTGCAGGCCCTGCCGGGCCGCGGCATTGCCGGCGTGGTGGACGGCCACGCGCTGCAGCTGGGCAGCGAGCGCCTGCGCGAGTCGCTGGGCGCGGCAGCCGGCACGCTGGCCCCGGTTGCGGACCAGTTGCGCGCGCAAGGCCGCACCGTGTCGTGGCTGCTGGAAACCACGCCGCCGCGCGTGGCCGGGCTGGTTGCGTTCGGCGATGCCATCAAACCCGGCGCGCCCGCGGCGATCGCAAGGCTGCGCGCTGCCGGCGTGCGTACGGTGATGCTGACCGGCGACAACGCCGGCGCGGCGGCGCGCGTGGCGCAGGCGCTGGGGCTGGATGACGTGCAGGCCGAAGTCCTGCCCGAAGACAAGGCCGCCCGCGTGCAGGCGCTGGGGCGCGATGGCGCGGTGGTGGCCATGGTGGGCGACGGCATCAACGATGCGCCGGCGCTGGCGGCGGCCGACGTCGGCATCGCCATGTCGACCGGCACCGACGTCGCCATGCACGCCGCCGGCATCACGCTGATGCGCGGCGATCCGGCACTGGTGGCCGATGCGCTCGCGGTGTCGCACCGCACCGTGCGCAAGATCCGGCAGAACCTGTTCTGGGCCTTTTTCTACAACGTGGTGGGGATTCCGCTGGCCGCGGCCGGGTTGCTGAACCCGGTGGTGGCGGGCGCGGCAATGGCGTTCTCCAGCGTCAGCGTGGTCAGCAATGCGCTGCTGCTGCGCCGCTGGCGTGCGCAAGCCGGTACGGCATCCACCGTGCAAGGAGGCGACTGATGAATATCGGCGAAGCGGCTCAGGCCTCGGGTGTGTCGGCCAAGATGATCCGGCACTATGAATCCATCCGGCTGGTGGCGGCGCCACCACGCACCGAAGGCGGCTACCGCCGCTATGACGAACGCGCGGTGCATACCTTGCGCTTCGTGCGGCGCGCCCGTAATCTGGGATTCTCGCTCGACGAGATCCGCAACCTGCTGTCGCTGTGGCATGACCGTGGCCGTGCCAGCGCCGACGTCAAGGCGCTGACGCTGCGGCATGTGGCCGAGCTGGAGCAGCGCATCGCCGAGCTGGCCGCCATGCGCGACACGCTGCGCGAGCTGGCGCAGCACTGCAGTGGCGACGACCGGCCGGACTGCCCGATCCTGGCCGACATGGCACAGCCGCAGGACAAGGCGGCCAGCCACGGTTGAAGGGCCACGCAGTGCCGGGCAAGTCGGGCAGCAAGCAAGGTAGCAAGCAGCACAACCAAGAATAACGACAGCCGGCGCGGTATTTGGCGAGCGCTCCGTGCCGGCAGGAGACCTGTGCGAATGGAACAACCGATGACGGACGATCCTGCTGTGGCCGGCATTGCCGGCATGCCTGCCGATACCCCTGCCGTCACGCATGCGCCGGTGCAGAGCCGCCAGCGCATGCGCGACGGCACCGAACTGCTGCTGCGCACCTGGCAGCCCGATCCCGCGCGCTTCGCCGAGCCGCTCGGATCGGTGCTGCTGGTGCACGGGCTTGCCGAACATGCCGGGCGCTACCAGCACGTGGCCGATGTGCTGTGCGGGCTGGGGTTGCGCGTGCGCGCGCATGACCTGCGCGGCCATGGCGCCAGCGGCGGCGCGCGCATGGTGGCGGACCATCCGGATGTCTACCTGAACGACCTTGCCGAGATCTACGATGCCGCGATGCCTGGCTGGCATGAGCTGCCGATCCTGCTTGGCCACAGCATGGGCGGGCTGATCGCGGCGCGCTTTGCCACCGCGCGCGTGCGCCCGGTGCGCGCGCTGGTGCTGTCATCACCCGCGCTGGCGCTGCGGCTGTCGGGGCCGATGCTGGCGCTGCAGCGCGTGCTGCTGGCGCTGGCGCCGCGGCTGCGCGTGCCCAATCCGATCGATGCGCGGCACTTGTCGCACGATCCCGCCGAGGTCGCCGCCTACCGCGCCGATCCGCTGGTGCAGACCACCATCACCGCCGGCGTGCTGGAGGGCTTTATCCGCGGCATGGCGCAGGCACAGGCCGATGCCGCGCTGCTGGAGGCGCCCACGCTGATGCTGGTCGGCGGCGCCGACCGCGTGGTGGACCCGGCCGGCAGCCGCACCTTCTTCGACAACGCGCCGCCCGAGCTGCGCGAAGCGGTGTGGTTCGAGCAGGGTTACCACGAGATCTTCAATGAAGCGCAGCCGCTGCGCGGCGAAGTGTTCGCGGCGCTGACCGGCTGGCTGCAGCGTCGCCTGCAGCAGCAGGGAAGCTAAGTACGGAACACGGATTCGGCGACGCCGAAGACCGCCGCGACGACCGGGTCGTCGCGGCGCGTGGCCAGGCAGACCAGCGTCAGCTCGGTCTGTACCGAGACCCCTTCCACGATCACCAGCCCGTGCGCATGCGACTCGCGCAGCGCAATCGAGTCGCGCACCAGCGACAGCCCCACGCCGGAGCGCACCAGGTCCAGCATCGATGCCTCCTGGTCGACATGCGCCACCTTGGGCACGCCGGCAGGGTCGACGCCCGCCTGCGCGAAGCGCGCGGACAAGAGCCGGTGGTGCGCCGATTCGGGCGGCGTCCAGATCCATGGCAGCGTCGCCAGCTGCGCCCATGAGCGCAGCGCGGTGCGTTCCTTCCAGCCCTTGGGTGCCACCACGTAATACGAGAACGGCGTCAGCGTCAGCGCGTGGAAGCCGGCGTCGGGCGGCTGGCCCAGGTAGAAGCCGACGTCGAGCGCGCCGCTGCGTACCTGCTGCAGCACCCAGCCCGACATGCCGTGGCGCAGCTCGGTGCCGATCTGCGGGTGGCGTTCCACCAGCGTGCGCAGCATCGGGCCCAGGCGCGTGAATTCCGGATCGAGGATGGTGCCGATCGCCAGCCTGCCGCGCACAGTGTTATGCATCGCGCTGACGGTGTGCTGCAGGTCGCCCACGGCATCGAGGATGCGCTCGGCCAGTGGCAGCAGCGCGGCGCCGTCGGCGGTCAGTGTCAGGCCCGCGGCGGTGCGCTCGAACAGCCGGATGCGCCATGCCGATTGCAGCGCCTTCAGCTGCAGGCTGACCGCCGGCTGCGTCAGGTGCAGCCGCTGCGCGGCGCGGGTCAGGTTGCCTTCGCGCGCGACGGCAACGAAGGCGCGCAGATGGTGGAGGTCCAAGACGAATTTCGGGGCGAGAGTTGGCGCGGCAACGGTGGCGTGGTGCGGCGCAATATTTTGCGGCGCTTATATTGCGATTGACGATAAATCATTGGACGGGGCCGCGCAACTGCACCAAGCTTGTGCTCATTACGGCCCGGCACGCCTTGTGCGGCGAGGCATCGATACCAGTGCAAGCCTGGAGGATGCCGGCACCAGCGTCTTCACCAGACGCAAAGATCGGGCAAGCCGCATGCCGTCAGCGAACCAGCATTCAGGAGCGGAAGTGGAAGACATCCTTGCAGAAGCCAGCGCGGTGCAGACCATCATCGGACATGCCATCGCAGGCCGGCAGACACGCGGCGCATCGCAGCGTCTGGCCGATATCTATAACCCCGCCACCGGCGAAGTTGCCGCGCGCGTGGCCATGGGCACCACGCAGGACGTGGCCGACGCCGTCGCCGCCGCCAAGGCCGCCTTCCCGGCCTGGGCCGACACCCCGCCGCTGCGCCGCGCGCGCATCCTGTTCAAGTTCAAGGAACTGCTCGACCAGCACCACGACGACCTCGCCGCGCTGATCACGCGCGAGCACGGCAAGGTGTTCTCGGATGCCAGGGGCGAAGTCACGCGCGGCATCGAAGTGGTCGAGTTTGCCTGCGGCATTCCCAACCTGCTCAAGACCGATTTCACCGACAACATTGGCGGCGGCATCGACAACTGGAACCTGCGCCAGCCGCTGGGCGTGGTGGCCGGCATCACGCCGTTCAACTTCCCGGTGATGGTGCCGATGTGGATGTTCCCGGTGGCGCTGGCGTGCGGCAATACCTTTGTGCTGAAGCCGTCGGAACGCGATCCGTCGCCGAGCCTGCTGATCGCCGACCTGCTGCGGCAAGCGGGCCTGCCTGACGGCGTGTTCAACGTCGTGCAGGGCGACAAGGAAGCGGTGGACGCGCTGCTCGTGCATCCGGACGTGCAGGCGCTGTCCTTCGTCGGCTCGACGCCGATTGCCGAGTACATCTACACGGAAGGCACGAAGCACGGCAAGCGCGTGCAGGCACTGGGCGGCGCCAAGAACCACCTGGTGGTGATGCCCGATGCGGATCTCGAACAGGCCGTGGATGCGCTGATTGGTGCCGCGTATGGTTCCGCTGGTGAGCGCTGCATGGCGATCTCGGTCGCTGTGGCGGTCGGCGATATTGCCGACAAGCTGGTACCGCGCCTGGCCGAACGCGCCCGCACGCTGAAGATCCGCAACGGCATGGAGTCCGATGCCGAGATGGGCCCGCTGGTAACCGGTGCGCACAAGGCCAAGGTCGAAGGCTATATCGCCAAGGGCGTGGCGGAGGGCGCAACGCTGGTGACCGACGGGCGCGGCCACAAGGTCGAAGGCCATGAGAACGGTTTCTATGTCGGCGGCACGCTGTTCGACAATGTGAAGCCCGACATGACGATCTACAAGGAAGAGATCTTCGGTCCGGTGCTGTCGGTGGTGCGCGTGCATGACTTTGCCGAGGCGGTGTCGCTGATCAACGCGCACGAGTATGGCAACGGCGTGTCGTGCTACACCAGCGACGGCGGCATCGCGCGCGCGTTCGCGCGGCAGATCCAGGTGGGCATGGTGGGCATCAACGTGCCGATCCCGGTGCCGATGGCGTGGCATTCGTTCGGCGGCTGGAAGCGTTCGCTGTTCGGCGACCACCATGCCTATGGCGAAGAGGGCGTGCGCTTCTACACGCGCTACAAGAGCGTGATGCAGCGCTGGCCGGATTCGATCGCCAAGGGTGCCGAGTTCACCATGCCGGTGGCGAAGTAAGCTCCAACGACCATAACGACAATATCGAAAAGAAGCCATGGAGACATTCGACTACATCATCGTTGGCGCCGGCTCGGCCGGCTGTGTCCTGGCGAACCGCCTGACGCAGGATCCGGACGTCAACGTGCTGCTGCTGGAGGCCGGCGGCAAGGACGACTACCACTGGATCCATATCCCGGTCGGCTACCTGTACTGCATCGGCAACCCGCGCACCGACTGGCTCTATCGCACCGAGGCGGAAGCGGGGCTGAACGGCCGCTCGCTGGGCTATCCGCGCGGGCGTGTGCTGGGCGGCTGTTCGTCGATCAACGGCATGATCTACATGCGTGGGCAGCGCGAGGACTATGACGAGTGGGCGCGCCTCACTGGCGACGAGGGCTGGCGCTGGGACAATGTGCTGCCGCTGTTCAAGCGCAGCGAGGACCATCACCGCGGTCCCAGCGAATTCCACGGCGCCGGCGGCGAATGGCGCGTGGAGGGCCAGCGCCTGCGCTGGGACATCCTGGAGCGCTTTGCCGATGCCGCCGAAGAGGCGGGGATTCCGCGGACGGAGGATTTCAACCGCGGCGACAACTTCGGCGTGGGGTACTTCGAAGTGAACCAGCGCCGCGGCATCCGCTGGAACACGGCCAAGGCCTTCCTGCGGCGCGCGGCGGAGCGTCCCAACCTGACCATCGTCACGGGCGCGCAGGTGAGCGCGCTGACCTTCGACGGGCGCCGCTGCACCGGCGTGAACTATATCGGCGGCGGGCGGCCGCATACGGCGGCGGCCGCGCAGGAAGTGATCCTGGCCGCGGGCGCGGTCAATACGCCGCAACTGCTGGAGCTGTCGGGCATCGGCCAGGCCGAACGGCTGCAGGCGCTGGGCATTTCGGTGCGCCACGCGCTGCCCGGCGTGGGCGAGAACCTGCAGGACCACCTGCAGCTGCGCGCGGTGGTAAAGGTCAGCGGCGTGCGCACGCTGAACACGCGCGCCGCGAGCCTGTGGGGCAAGTTCTGCATCGGCCTGGAATACGCCTTCAACCAGAGCGGGCCGATGAGCATGGCGCCGTCGCAGCTGGGTGCCTTTGCGCGTTCGGACCCGTCGCAGGCGCGCCCGAACATCGAGTATCACGTGCAGCCGTTGTCGCTGGACAAGTTCGGTGATCCGCTGCATGCATTCAATGCGTTTACCGCGAGCGCCTGCAACCTGCGGCCGACCTCGCGCGGCAGCGTGCATGTCGGCAGCGCGGACTTCCGCCAGGCGCCGGTGATCGCGCCCAACTACCTGTCGACCGACGCGGACCGCCAGGTCGCAGCCGATTCGATCCGGCTCACGCGCCGCATCGTGGCGTCGCCGGCGCTGGCGCCGTACCAGCCCGAGGAGTGGCTGCCGGGCCCGGCGTTCCAGACCGACGAGCAACTGGCCGAGGCCGCCGGCAATATCGGCACCACCATCTTCCATCCGGTGGGCACCTGCAAGATGGGCCGCGCCGCCGATCCCATGGCCGTGGTCGACCAGCGCCTGCGCGTGCTGGGCATCGACGGCCTGCGCGTGGTCGATGCCTCGGTGATGCCGCTGATCACGTCGGGCAACACCAATTCGCCGACCATCATGATTGCCGAGCGCGCCAGCGACATGATCCGCGAGGACCGCCGGCAGCGCGCCGTCGCGACAGCAGTGGCGGCGCCAGCGGAACCCAGGGCAGCGTCTGTGGCCGCTCCGGCAAGTGCTTGAAGCGCCGCGCCGCCTGGCCACGGACGGGGCCGTAGACAAGTGGCGTAGCCTGCGCATGTGCGCTTGCAAAAAAACTGACACTTGGTTCATGTTTCATAGTGCAAACCCCGATGTTTTGCGATGCAACAGGCGCACACAATAGACGCCTCACAGGGTGCGCCGGCAGCACATCAAGGCCGTCGCCGAGCCTGCGCGGGAGCCGCCCCGCAATGAACAGAAAGCCCCAGGCAGGGCCGCCACCACGGCCAGCCTGACGGTACAAGCGGCAGCAAGGGCCTACGAGGCCGGTTCGGACCATTGTCAGTGCCGGGCATCACCCCGGCAGTTCAGCAAGAGGGCGGGCAGGAGACATGAACCAGCAGGAAACCATCCTGGAAACGCGGAACCTCACCAAGGAGTTCAAGGGGTTCACGGCGGTGAGCGACGTCAACCTGCGGGTGCGCCGCGGGTCGATCCATGCCTTGATCGGCCCCAACGGCGCCGGCAAGACGACCTGCTTCAACCTGCTCACCAAGTTCCTGGAGCCGACCACCGGCACCATCCTTTTCAACGGCATCGATATCACCCGCGACAAGCCCGCACAGATCGCGCGGCGCGGCGTGATCCGCTCGTTCCAGATCTCGGCGGTGTTCCCGCACATGACGGTGATGGAGAACGTGCGCATCGGGCTGCAGCGGCAACTGGGCACGGCGTATCAGTTCTGGCGCAGCGAGCGCTCGCTCGATGTGCTCAACGACCGCGCCATGGAGCTGCTCGAACAGGTCGGCCTGACCGAGTTCGCGCACACGCTGACGGTAAACCTGCCGTACGGGCGCAAGCGCGCGCTGGAGATCGCCACCACGCTGGCGATGGAGCCCGAGCTGATGCTGCTCGACGAACCCACCCAGGGCATGGGCCACGAGGACGTGGACCGCGTCACGCAGCTGATCAGGAAGGTCTCGGCGGGCCGCACCATCCTGATGGTGGAGCACAACATGAGCGTGGTGTCGTCGATCGCAGACAAGATCACGGTGCTGCAGCGTGGCGCGATCCTGGCCGAAGGCCCGTATGCGGAAGTGTCGAAGGACCCGCGCGTGATGGAGGCCTACATGGGCACCGCCGACGCGGAACTGCAGGGCGCGCACTGAGCCAGGGACGACACGATGAGCACATCCAATACTCCCGCACTGGAAATCAAGGACCTGCACGCCTGGTACGGCGAATCGCACATCCTGCATGGCGTGGACCTGACCGTGAACCGCGGCGAGGTGGTCACGCTGCTGGGCCGCAACGGCGCCGGGCGCACCACCACGCTGCGCGCGATCATGGGCCTGACCGGGGCGCGCAAGGGCTCGATCAAGGTCAATGGCCAGGAGACCATCAGCCTGCCGACGCACAAGATCGCGCACTATGGCATCGGCTATTGCCCGGAAGAGCGGGCCATCTTCTCCAGCCTCTCATGCGAAGAGAACCTGATGCTGCCGCCGGTGCTCAAGGGCGCCGACACCAGCAAGGGCATGAGCGAGGCCGACATCTACGAGATGTTCCCCAACCTGAAGGAGCGCCGCCAGAGCCAGGGCACGCGCCTGTCGGGCGGCGAGCAGCAGATGCTGGCGGTCGGGCGCATCCTGCGCACCGGCGCCAACCTGCTGCTGCTCGATGAAATCTCGGAAGGATTGGCACCGGTGATCGTGCAGGCGCTGGCGCGCATGATCCTGATGCTCAAGCAGAAGGGGTACACGGTGGTGATGGTGGAGCAGAACTTCCGCTTCGCCGCGCCGCTGGCGGACCGCTTCTACGTGATGGAGCACGGCAGCATCGTCGAACGCTTCGCGGCCAGCGAGCTGCAGGCCAAGATGCCGGTGCTGCACGAACTGCTCGGGGTCTGATCCGCACGGATCATGGGTTGATGTTTGGCAGGAACGGGTGGCGCGCACGCCGCCGCAAATCAGGAGACATAGAGATGAAAAAGACTCGGCTCGCGGCCGCGATGGCGGCCATTGCCATGGGTGCGGTTTCCTTCAGCGCCGCTGCCCAGGTGTCGGGGGACACCGTGAAGATCGGCTATATCACCGACATGTCGGGCCTGTACGCCGACATCGACGGCCCCGGTGGCCTTGAGGCCATCAAGATGGCGGTCGAGGACCACGGCGGCAAGGTGCTGGGCAAGCCCATCGAGATCGTCTCCGCCGACCACCAGAACAAGGCCGACATCGCCGCGTCGAAGGCGCGCGAATGGATGGACCAGCAGGGCCTGGACATGCTGCTGGGCGGCACCAACTCCGGCACGGCGCTGGCCATGAACAAGGTGGCCTCGGAGAAGAAGCGCGTCTACATCAACATCGGCGCCGGCACGGCGCGCCTGACCAACGAAGAGTGCTCGCCGTATACGGTGCACTACGCCTATGACACCGTGGCGCTGGCCAAGGGCACCGGCAGCGCAGTGGTCAAGCAGGGCGGCAAGTCGTGGTTCTTCCTGACCGCCGACTACGCCTTCGGCCATTCGCTGGAAAGCGACACCGCGGCCGTGGTCAAGGCCAACGGCGGCACGGTGGCGGGGCAGGTGCGCCATCCGCTGTCGGCATCGGACTTCTCGTCGTTCCTGCTGCAGGCGCAGGCGTCCAAGGCGCAGATCCTGGGCCTGGCCAACGCCGGCGGCGACACCATCAATGCGATCAAGGCGGCCAAGGAATTCGGCATCACCAAGACGATGAAGATCGCCGGCCTGCTGATGTTCATCAACGATGTGCACAGCCTCGGGCTGAAGAACACCGAAGGCCTGCTGATGACCGACAGCTGGTACTGGGACATGAACGACGACACCCGCAAGTTCGCCAACCGCTTCTTCGGCAAGATGAAGAAGATGCCGAGCAGCCTGCAGGCAGCGGACTACTCGGCGGTCAACTCCTACCTGAAGGCGGTGGAAGCAGCCAAGACCGATGATCCGGACAAGGTCATGGCCGAGCTGAAGAAGCTGAAGATCAATGACTTCTACACCAAGGGCTATATCCGCCAGGACGGCCGTGGCATCCACGACATGTACCTGATGCAGGTGAAGACCGCGGCCGAGTCGAAGAAGCCGTGGGATTACCTGAAGGTGGTTGCGACCATCCCGGGCGACCAGGCCTTCACCACGGTGGCCGAGTCGAAGTGCGCATTGTTGAAGAAGTAAGAATCAGCAGGCCCGCGACGTTTGCTTCCCTCTCCCGCGCGCGGGGGAGGGGAGACACCACCAGCAACTGACGCTCATGGACATCTTCGGAATCCCCTTGCCGGCCATGCTTTCCCAGCTCTTGCTGGGGCTGGTCAATGGCGCCTTCTATGCGATGCTGAGCCTGGGCCTGGCGGTTATCTTCGGCCTGCTCAACGTCATCAATTTCGCGCACGGCGCGCTCTTCATGCTGGGCGCGGTGCTGGCCTGGATGGGCATGGAGTACGCCGGGCTGAACTACTGGATCATGCTGCTGCTGTCGCCGCTGGTGGTCGCCGCGCTGGGCGTGGTGATCGAGAAGACCATGCTGCGCTGGATCTACAAGCTCGACCATATCTACGGCCTGCTGCTGACGCTGGGCATCACGCTGGTGGTCGAGGGCATTTTCCGCTCCATCTACGGCGTGTCGGGGCTGCCGTACCAGACGCCCGATGCGCTGCAGGGCGCGACCGACCTGGGCTTCATGATCCTGCCCAACTACCGCGCCTGGGTCGTGGTGGCGTCGCTGACGGTGTGCTTTGCCACCTGGTACGTGATCGAGAAGACCAAGCTGGGCGCCTACCTGCGCGCCGGCACCGAGAACCCCAAGATGGTCGAGGCCTTCGGCGTCAACGTGCCGCTGATGGTGACGCTGACCTACGGCTTCGGCGTGGCGCTGGCCGCGTTCGCCGGGGTGCTGGCCGCGCCGGTGATCCAGATCTCGCCGCTGATGGGGCAGAACCTGATCATCATCGTGTTCGCGGTGGTGGTGATCGGCGGCATGGGCTCGATCATGGGTTCGATCCTGACCGGCCTGGGGCTGGGGGTGATCGAGGGCCTGACCAAGGTGTTCTATCCTGAAGCATCGTCGACCGTGGTGTTCTTCATCATGGTGATCGTGCTGCTGCTGCGCCCGGCCGGGCTGTTCGGGAAGGAGAAGTGATGAGCGCGCCCTCCACATCATCGACGTCATCCACGGTGGCAGCCAACGCTGGCAAGGCAGGAAAGGGGCAAGGCGTGCAGAAGAAACTGTTGTACGGATTGCTGCTGCTGGCACTGCTGGCCGCACCGCTGGCCGGGGCGTATCCGGTGTTCGTGCTCAAGGTGCTGTGCTTCGCGCTGTTTGCGTGCGCCTTCAACCTGCTGATCGGCTATACCGGGCTGCTCTCGTTCGGCCATGCGGCGTTCTTCGGCGGTGCCGGCTACGCGGCCGGCCATGCGATGAAGGTCTGGGGCGTGACGCCCGAGATCGGCCTGGTCCTGGGCACCGGCACGGGCGCGCTGATCGGCTACGTGGTGGGCTCGCTGGCCATCCGCCGCCAGGGCATCTACTTCTCGATGATCACGCTGGCGCTGGCGCAGATGCTGTTCTTCATCTGCCTGCAGGCGCCCTTTACCGGCGGCGAGGACGGCCTGCAGGGCATTCCGCGCGGCAAGCTCTTTGGCGTGCTGCCGCTGTCGGACGACCTGACGCTGTACTACGTGGCGCTGGTGATCATCGTGGCCGCCTTCGCGCTGATCGTGCGCACGGTGCATTCGCCGTTCGGCCAGATCCTGAAGGCGATCAAGGAGAACGAGCCGCGCGCGGTGTCGCTGGGCTATGACGTCGACCGCTTCAAGCTGACCGCCTTCGTGCTGTCGGCGGCGCTGTCGGGGCTGGCCGGTTCGATCAAGGCGCTGGTGCTGGGCTTCGAGACGCTGACCGACGTGCACTGGTCGATGTCGGGTTCGGTCATCCTGATGACGCTGGTCGGCGGCCTGGGCACCTTGTCGGGCCCGATCGTCGGCGCCTTCGTGGTGGTTGCGCTGGAAAACAAGCTGGGCGACATCGGCAACTTCCTGGCGTCGGTGACCGGCATGTCCTGGTTCGGCACGCTGGGCGAGTCGGTGACGATGGTGACGGGCGTGATCTTCGTCATCTGTGTGCTGACTTTCCGTCGTGGCATCATGGGCGAGTTGCTGGCGCGCTTCGGAAGCCACACGGGACGCAAGCAGGAGTGACTGCAGGTCGACATGCCCGATTCTGGGGCTAGGGTTTTTTCTAGCTTGTCCTCGATGCACCGCTTCGTTACATTTCATATACGGTTTTCGCAGGTTAAATGGAGGCGGAAGCGAGGAGACGACAGGCGCGCACCCGGTGTCGGGTAGCAGCGTTATAAATAAAGGGCGTTGCCGGGTGATCCTCGGCAACGCTTTTTTCATTTGGGCTTCCCAATCCTCCTTGTGGCGTTTTCGCCCTATTCTGGGGCATCCATGCCGCATCGGCATCACCCGCCGTCCCACCGCATGCGACAATGCGGGCGCTCTTCGTTGCCCGCCATGCCCGCCGCTGATTCCCCCGATTCCCCAGACGTCCCGCCGGATCGCCCCGGTGCTCCCGCGCCGCAGGGCCTGGTACGCCTGGGGCTGGGTGCCGACGCCGCCATGCTGGTGGACTGGCTGGACGCCATCCGGCCCTTGCCGGTTCCCGCCGCGCGCGCGCGCCGGCTGATGCTGGACGACCTGCTGGCCCAGTCCGGCCGCGGCATCTGCCTGCTGGCATGCGATGCGCAGGCGCCGCACGACCTGCTGGCCTGCCTGCCGGTGGCGCTGCTGCCGAGCCTGGAGCTTGCCGGCCTGACCGCCTGTGCCACCGAATGGTGGGTACGGCCCGGGCTGGACGCCGGCGCCAGCCGCACCTGCCTGGCATCCTGCTGCGCCACGCTGGCCGACTGGGGCCGCGCGCACGGTATCCGCCATGCGCTGCTGGCGCCCGCGCTGGCGGCGGGGCACGGCGGCGCACCGCCGGGCTTCAGCCTGCACGGCAACGGCATGTGGCACCGCAGCCTGGTGCCGGCGGCCAAGGTGCTGGGCTGACCCGGCAGCCGGCTGGCTGCGCGCCGCTTGTCCGGTTCCGATCCTTCCTGATTTTTCCCTTTTCGCTTTCCTGCAATGACGGAATTCGCATTCCTGGCGGCTGCCGCCTTTCTCGCCGGCCTGATCGACGCGGTCGCCGGCGGCGGTGGCCTGGTCCAGATCCCGGCGCTGTTTTCCACTTATCCCAATATCGCTCCGGCCACGCTGCTGGGCACCAACAAGGTGGGCTCGATCGCGGGCACCGCCAATGCGGCGCTGCGCTACGGCCGCAGCGTGCGCATCTACTGGGGCGCGACCGCGCCCGCGGTGGTGGCGGCCTTTGTCTTCTCGATGGCCGGTGCCTGGGCGCTGACCATGATCCCGGCCGAGCCGCTGCGCAAGCTGTTGCCGTTCGTGCTGGTGGCGCTGCTGGCCTATACCGTGGCCAAGAAAGACCTGGGCGCCGAGCACGCTCCCACGCTGAGCGGCTGGGGCGAGCGTGGCGCCGCCTTGCTGGCCGGCGCTGCGCTGGGCTTCTATGACGGGGTGTTCGGGCCCGGCACCGGCAGCTTTCTGATGATCGTGTTCGTGCGCGTGTTCGGCTATGACTTCCTGCATGCGGCGGCGTCGACCAAGCTGGTCAACCTCGCCACCAACCTGGCGGCGCTGCTGCTGCTGGCCAGCAAGGGCCATATCTGGTGGCAGCTGGGTCTGGTGATGGCGGTGGCCAACGCCGCCGGCAGCCAGGTGGGCAGCAAGCTGGCGCTGCGCCACGGCAGCGCCTTCGTGCGCAAGGTGTTCATCGTGGTGGTGAGCGCGCTGATCCTGAAGACCGCCTGGGACGCCTTCCTGCGCTGACCGCAAAGCCAGACGGGGCGCGCGATGCGGGTTAATCCTCCCTTTTCGCGCCAAAGCGCTGTGATAGACTCGATCCGCATTCCCGACCGCGCGGTCGGTGAATGCCCGAAGCGCCTTTCCGGGGGAGTGGTGCGGGCGGGAAATGGGGAACGGCCTTGCGCTGTTCCTGGCTGTAGCGCAGGTGCCGGCGATGTGCCTGCGTTGACCCGAGGGGTCGATACAAAATAGAAGGGGCATCCGCCGGCGGACGCCGGGCGGATGCCTTTCCGTTTCAGGAACCGAAGGAGACAAGATGGATTTCAAGCGCGCCAGCCTGCTGGCAATCGCTGCGGCCAGCCTGGCTGCCGGGGCAGCCCATGCACAGGTCAAGGTCGGGGTGACGGTGTCGGCTACGGGTCCGGCGGCGTCGCTGGGCATTCCGGAAAAGAACACCTTCACGCTGATGCCCAAGGAGATCGCGGGCAAGAAGATCGAGTACATCGTGCTGGACGATGCCTCGGACACCACCACCGCGGTCAAGAACACGCGCAAGCTGATCAGCGAAGACAAGGTCGATGTCGTGGTGGGCTCCACGGTCACGCCGAACTCGCTGGCGATGGTGGACGTGGTGGCCGAGAACGAGACGCCGATGATCACCATGGCCGCGTCGGCCCGCATCATCGAGCCGATGGACGCCAAGCGCGCCTGGGTCTTCAAGACTCCGCAGAATGACTCGCACATGGCGACCGCCATTGCCGAGCACATGACCAATAACAACGTGAAGACGGTGGCCTTCATCGGCTTCGCGGATGCCTATGGCGACAGCTGGGCGCAGGAGTTCGCCAAGGTGGCCGAGCTGCGCAAGATCAAGGTCGTCGCCAACGAGCGCTTTGCCCGCACCGATACTTCGGTGACCGGCCAGGTGCTGAAGATGATGGGCGCCAATGCCGACGCGGTGCTGATCGCAGGCTCGGGTACGCCCGCGGCGCTGCCGGCCAGGACGCTGAAGGAGCGCGGCTACAAGGGCAAGATCTACCAGACCCACGGCGTCGCCAACCCTGACTTCCTGCGCGTGTGCGGCAAGGACTGCGAGGGGACCTTCCTGCCTGCCGGCCCGTTGCTGGTGGCAGAGCAATTGCCTGACAGCAATCCGGTGAAGAAGCCGGCCATGGCTTACAAGACGGCTTACGAGAAGGCGTTCGGTGGCCAGGTCTCGACCTTCGGCGGCCATGCGTGGGATGCGGGGCTGATCCTGCAGCATGCCATCCCCGAGGCGCTGAAGAAGGGGCAACCGGGGACCAAGGAATTCCGTAAGGCGTTGCGGGATGCGATGGAGCAGACCAGGAATCTGCCGGTGTCGCATGGGATTATGAACATGAGTGCTACCGATCACCTTGGCTTTGACCAGCGGGCGCGGGTGATGGTGGAGGTTGTTGGTGGGAAGTGGAGGTTGTTGGGGAAGTGAGGGTGGGGGTTTTGGTGGTTGGCTTGGTTATGTAGGTCGGGTTTAATGTTGTCGTAGGTTTTACGGCCTGGTTCCGCCCTGCTGGGCGGGTCACTTTTTGTCCGAGCGACAAAAAGTAACCAAAAAACGCGTCGCCTCTGGCGGCTGGCCACCAATTCCACGGTGTGGGTGGTTCGGGGGGCGGTGATTTCCGTTCGACGGGGTAGGTGGTTCAGGCGTGCTACGCTCCCGGGATGTGCCCTGCGTCGACGGACTATTGGACGAACCCGACTTTAGGCTGTTGGCAGCCTACTAACGAGGTTATCGGTAGGACGCCTACGGCTGCGCTGCGCGCACTCAGTATCGCAGGTCGGGTGCTCGGGCACGGAGTGCGTCGCTGCGCTCGCACGGCGTTGTCGCGGACGATGCCGGGCCAAAGGAAAAAATCAGGACGTGGCCACTGGTTCTGCCACGTTAGGACGTGCGCGCAGCGCAGCCGAAGGCGTCCGACCGACGCCGTGGTTAGCAGGCTGCCAACCGCCTAAAGTCGGGTTCGTCCAATAGTCCGTGGAAGCAGGCATAGACAGGGTGCGTAGCAGGGTCGAACCACCAACCCCATCGACCGGAAATCACCACCGCCCGAACCACCCACGCCGAGGAATGGATGGCCAGCCGCCAGAGGCGACGCGTTTTTTGGTTACTTTTTGTCGCTCGGACAAAAAGTGACCCGCCCAGCAGGGCGGAACCAGGCGGTCAAACCTACGACAACATCGAACCCGACCGACATAACCAAAGCAGGCAATCCGCTTACCATCCCACAACAAAGCACACAGACCCCCTGTCAGCTCCCCCTATAAAGCAGGCAGGCATCCACAAAAGACGGGGAGACAATGGACTTATCAATCGCCGCCATCCTGGCCCAGGACGGCATCACCTCAGGCGCGATCTACGCGCTGCTGGCACTGGCCCTGGTGCTGGTGTTCTCGGTAACCCGTGTCATCTTCATCCCGCAAGGGGAATTCGTCGCCTACGGCGCGCTGACGCTGGCGGCGATGCAGGCCGGGCACGCGCCGCAGACCAGCTGGCTGCTGCTGGCGATGGGGGCGCTGACCTTCCTCTATGAGACCGTCACCGTGCTGCGCAGCGCCGAATTGCGGCGCACGCTGGGCCAGCGGCTGGCGGTGCTGGCCGGCAAATACCTGGTGTTCCCGTTCGCGGTGCACTGGCTGGCGCAGCAGTACGGCGCGCAGCCGCTGCCGATGCTGGCGCAGATCGCGCTGACGCTGCTGATCATCATCCCGCTGGGTCCGATGCTGTACCGGCTGGCCTACCAGCCGCTGGCCGAAGCCAGCACGCTCGTGCTGCTGATTGTCTCGGTGGGCGTGCACTTCGCGCTGGTGGGGCTGGGGCTGGTGATGTTCGGCGCGGAGGGCTCGCGTACCAATGCGTTCTCGGACGCGCGCTTTGAGGTGGGCGCGCTCAGCATCTCGGGCCAGAGCCTGTGGATCGTGGGCGTGTCGGCGCTGCTGATCGGCGCGCTGTACTTCTATTTCGAGCGCACGCTGCAGGGCAAGGCGCTGCGCGCGACCGCGGTGAACCGGCTGGGTGCGCGCCTGGTCGGCATTGGCACCACGCAGGCGGGGCGGCTGTCGTTCACGCTGGCCGCGGCGATGGGCGCGCTGTGCGGCATCCTGATCGCGCCGCTGACCACGGTCTACTACGAGTCGGGTTTCCTGGTGGGCCTGAAGGGCTTTGTCGGCGCCATCGTCGGCGGGCTGGTGAGCTATCCGGTGGCGGCGCTGGGTGCGCTGCTGGTGGGGCTGCTCGAATCCTATTCGTCCTTCTGGGCCAGCGCGTTCAAGGAGGTCATCGTCTTCACACTGATCATTCCGGTGCTGCTGTGGCGCTCGCTGACGAGCAAGCATGTCGAGGAGGAGGAATAAGCCATGACCATGCTGACCGACAAGCAGGCGGGCGTCGCCGGCGCCGAGGCCGGCAGCCGTGCGCGGGTCAACCGCAACCGGCTGCTGGTGCTGGCTTTCATCGTGGTGCTGGCGCTGCTGCCGGTACTGCCGACACCGGAGTTCTGGATCACGCTGGGCAACTACATCGGCCTGTACAGCATCGTCGCGATCGGGCTGGTGCTGCTGACCGGGGTGGGCGGCATGACCTCGTTCGGGCAGGCCGCGTTCGTGGGGCTGGGCGCGTACAGCACTGCGTACCTGACCACGCAGTTCGGGCTGTCGCCGTGGTTCGGGCTGATGGTGGGGCTGGTGACCACGATGGCATCGGCCTATGTGATCGGCCTGATCACGATGCGCATGTCCGGCCACTACCTGCCGCTGGCGACGATTGCCTGGGGCCTGTCGCTGTTCTTCCTGTTCGGCAACCTGGAGTTTCTGGGCAAGTATGACGGCCTGAACGGCATCCCGGTGCTGTCGTTTTTCGGCGTCGAACTGCAGTCGGGCCGCTCGATGTTCTACCTGATCTGGGCCGTGGTGCTGCTGGCCGTGCTGGCGATGCAGAACCTGCTGAACTCGCGCCCGGGCCGCGCCATCCGCGCGCTCAAGGGCGGCGGCGTGATGGCCGAGGCCATGGGCGTGAACACCGCCTGGATGAAGGTGGTGATCTTTGTGGTCGCGGCGATCCTGGCCTGCGTGTCGGGCTTTCTGTATGCGCACCTGCAGCGCGCGGTGAACCCGACGCCGTTCGGCCTGAACTACGGCATCGAATACCTGTTCATGGCCGTGGTCGGCGGCGTGGGCCATGTGTGGGGCGCGGTGCTGGGCGCGGGCGTCCTGACCATCCTGAAGGATGTGCTGCAGGGCGTGCTGCCCAAGCTGCTCGGTGCCAATGGCAACTTCGAGATCATCGTCTTCGGTGTGCTGCTGGTGCTGCTGCTGCAATACGCGCGCGATGGCATCTGGCCGTTTCTGCGGCGTCTGGTTCCGTCGGGTCCGCCGGTACTGGCGCCGGCGCAGGCCGAGGCACTGGCCGTGCGCCAGAAGCCCGAGGCCGGCGAGCTGATCCTGGATGTGCGCGCGGCGCGCAAGGAGTTCGGCGGGCTGGTGGCGGTCAACGATGTCAGCTTCCAGGTGCGCGCGGGCGAGATCATCGGGCTGATCGGCCCCAATGGTGCGGGCAAGTCCACCACCTTCAACCTGGTGACTGGCGTGCTGCCGGTCACGCGCGGTGAAGTCCGTTATCGCGGCGAGGTGATCTCGGGCCTGCCGTCGCGCGAGATCGTCAAGCGTGGCATCGGCCGCACCTTCCAGCACGTGCATTTGCTGCCGACCATGACGGTGCTGGAGAACGTGGCCATCGGCGCGCACCTGCGCGGCGACTTCCGCGCACAGGGCGGCGTCTCGGCCGCGATCCTGCGCATGAACAAGGCCGAGGAAGAGAAGCTGCTGTTTGAAGCGAAGCGCCAGCTTGAGCGCGTGGGCCTGGCCGACTGCATGTACATGGAAGCCGGCAGCCTCGCGCTGGGTCAGCAGCGCATCCTGGAAATCGCGCGCGCACTGTGCTGCGACCCGGCGCTGCTGCTGCTGGACGAGCCCGCCGCGGGCCTGCGCTACAAGGAGAAGCAGGCACTGGCCGAGCTGCTGCGCAAGCTCAAGGGCGAGGGCATGAGCGTGCTGCTGGTCGAGCACGACATGGACTTCGTGATGAACCTGACCGACCGGCTGGTGGTGATGGAATTTGGCACGCGCATTGCCGAGGGCGTGCCCGAGGAAGTGCAGAAGAACCCGGCGGTGCTGGAAGCCTACCTCGGTGGCGTGGAATAAGGACCGGACATGAGCCTGATTCTCGAAGTGAAGGACCTCCATGTCCGCTACGGCAAGGTGGAAGCGGTGCACGGGGCCAACCTGAAGGTGGAGGCCGGCCAGATCGTCACGGTGATCGGCCCCAATGGTGCCGGCAAGTCGACCATGCTCAATGCGGTGATGGGTGCGCTCCCGGTGACGGGGTCGTCGACCGGCGCGGTCAGCTACCTTGGCCACGACATGGCCGGCATCCCGGTGGAGGGCCGTGTCGCGCGCGGCATGTGCCTGGTGCCGGAGAAGCGCGAGCTGTTTGCATCGATGACGGTGGAGGACAACCTGCAGCTTGGCGCCTTCCGGCGCAAGCGCGCCGGCGAGAAGAACTACCTGGACCAGATGGACGTGGTCTACGGCCTGTTCCCGCGCCTGCGTGAGCGCGCCCGCCAGGACGCCGGCACGCTCTCTGGCGGCGAGCGCCAGATGCTGGCGGTGGGCCGCGCGCTGATGGCCAAGCCGCAACTGCTGATGCTGGACGAGCCCAGCCTTGGCCTGGCGCCGCTGATCGTCAAGGAGATCTTCCACATCATCAGCAACCTGCGCCAGACCGGTGTGGCCACGCTCCTGATCGAGCAGAACGCGCGCGCCGCGCTGCAGGTGGCTGACTACGGCTATGTGATCGAAACCGGGGACATGGCGATGGAAGGGCCGGCGGACGAGCTGGCGGCGAACCCGAAGGTGATCGAAACCTACCTTGGACTGGCAAAAAAGGCGGCATAAGCTGCCTGGTTTTCGCACGAGGAATGAGGGCCTGCAGATGCGGGCCCTTTTCTATTGGTGGTGTGAATAACTTTGGGGATAACCCAATTCGGCGAGGCTTTGGCGCGATGTCACGGCTGGCGCGCTGATGTAGGTACGCAGATATCCACCGGATGAATTTTCACCTGCGCAATCTGCGAGATTACATCCATCCAAATGATGGGCTGACAAACATTATCTGTCGTATGGATGTATTTATATGGAAATGTGAATACAGAACTCATCCGGTGAATAATGTGTTGGTGTCGCTGCCTGTATCTTTCGCTGCGGTCTCCAGCAGCCAATCCCGGAAGCAACTCAGCGCCGGATGATCGCGCCGTTCCTTCGGCACACACAGGAAATAGCCGCGTTGCAGCGAAATAGGCAGGTCAAACGGCGCTGTGACGCGTCCGGCGGCAATTTCGTCGCGCACCAGGCAGCGCTGCAGCACGGCGACGCCGATGTCGGCGCGCACTGCCTGGATCAGGATCGAAACCTGGTCGAACGCTGTGGATAACCTTGGCGCAGCGTTGGGTACGCCGGCGGCCAGGAGCCAGTTTTGCCAGTTCGCCGGCGCGGTGGTGTGGTAGAGCAGGGGCTCGTCCAGCAACTCCGCGGGTGACTGCCAGCGGCCGGCCTCGCGGCGCGCACGGGCGCGGTCCGGATGACAGACCGGCACCATTTCACGTCCCACGACGTAGTCGACCTGCAGGCCGGGCCACTTGCCGGCTTCACCGGCCAGGATGGCGGCGTCCGGTGACGGGCCGGAGAGATCCTCGTCGCGCTGGTACGGGACGAAGTTCAGCCGGATTTCCGGATGGTGGCGATGGAAGTCCGGCAGGCGCGGCACCAGCCAGACACTGGCCAGCGTCGGCACGACTGACAGTGTCAGGTGGTGCCGGCGGTCGCCGGCGCGCAGGGCGGCGCTGGCGTGCTCGATCGCGGCCAGCGGCTCGGCCACGGCGTCGAGCAGTTGCTGACCGGCATCGGTCAGCATCAGCCGGTGCGCATTGCGTTGCAGCAGCGGCTGGCCGAAATGCGCTTCCAGCCGTGCGATGGCGCGGCTGATAGCGCCTTGCGTCACGCACAGTTCGTCGGCTGCGCGCGTGAAGCTGCCCAGCCGTGCCGCGGTGGCAAAGGCGTGCAGTTCGGACATCGACGGGGAATGCAGCCGCATGGCGGGGAAGGGCGGGGCCGGGAGGAAGTCAAGTTCCGGCGCGGTCGCCGCAACAATGATCTTTGGTAATGCACACGTGCAATATAGTCGTTTGTGCACAGCCGGTAAACGGCTGACACTCGCCCGGTTCATGCACAAAGAAACAGGAGAAACCCCATGATCCGAGCCCGGATATCCCGCCGCCAGCTGCTGCTGTCCGGCACCGCTGCCACCGCCACGCTGGCCCTTGCCGGCAGCGCCCTCGCGCAAGGCAACTACCCGACGCGCCCGATCCGCCTGATCGTGCCGTTCGCGGCCGGCGGCTCCACTGACCTGTCGGCGCGCCTGGTGGCTCAGTTTGCCGGCCGCGAGCTGGGCCAGACCATCGTGGTCGAGAACAAGGGCGGCGCCGGCGGCTCGGTGGGCATGGAGCAGGTGGCCAACGCCGCGCCGGATGGCTACACCATCGGCATGGCCACGGTGAGCACGCACGGTTCCAATCCCGCCGTATACCCGAAGCTCAAGTACGACCCGATCAAGGACTTTGCCCCGGTCACCAACGTGGTGTCGATGCCGAGCGTATTCACAGTGCACCCAAGCGTGCCGGCGAAAACCATGCAGGAATTCATTGCCCTGGCCAGGGCCAATCCTGGCAAGTATTCGGTGGCCTCGCCGGGCACGGGGACCCTCGGTCACGTAAACCTTGAAAACTTCCAGATGCTGGCGAAGATCAACCTGCTGCATGTGCCGTACAAGGGCGCCGGCCTGGGGCTCAATGATGCGGTGGCAGGGTAGGTCAATGCCATCTCGGACAACCTGGCCTCCGCGCTGCCCCACGTGAAGTCGGGCCGCCTGCGCGCGCTGGCGGTGCTTGGCGCCACGCGCTCGCCGCAGTTGCCAAACGTCCCTACCTATGCGGAGCTGGGCTACAAGGAGATGGGCGACGGCGGCTGGTTCGGCATCGTTGCGCCCGCGGGCACGCCGCCTGCCATCGTGGCAAGGCTGAACCAGGCCATCCACAAGGCCATGCAGAACCCCGAGTTCAAGCGCAAGGTGGAAGACTCCGGCGGCACGTTGGTGCCGACCACGCCGGAGCAGTTCAAGGCGCAGATCCAGCAAGCCATTGCACGCTATGCCCGCGTCGCCAAGGCCGCCAACATCCAACTGGACTGACGCATGGCTGAAGCGAATCACCTGGCCGCCGCCCTGCCGCCGGTCATTGTGCGCCTGCCGGAAGGGGAGGCGCTGCCGCTGGTGTGCGACTCGCCGCATAGCGGCACGGCGTACCCGGCCGACTTCGGCGCGGCAATTCCTGCCGCGCGCCTGCGCGGGGGCGAGGACACGCACGTCGATGCCTTGTGGGAGGCCGTGCCCGCAGCAGGCGGTACGCTGCTGGCGGCGACGTTCCCGCGCGTTTATATCGACCCGAACCGGATGGCCGACGACATCGACCCGGTGCAGATCGACGGCGCCTGGCCGACGGCGCTGGCCCCGGGGCCGAAGACGCAGCTGGGCTATGGCCTGATCTGGAGCCGGATTGATGCCAGCACGCCGATCTATGACCGGCGCCTGTCCGTGGCGGAAGTGCAGGGCCGGATCGAGCGCTACTACCGGCCGTACCATGCGTCGCTGGCCGAGGCGGTGGAGGGCGCCTACCAGCGCTTTGGCGCGCTCTGGCATCTGAACCTGCACTCCATGCCCAACAACGCCTACGAGCGGCTCAAGATCGACAGCCCGCACCCGTTGGCGGACTTTGTGCTGGGCGACCGGGACGGCACCACCTGCGAGCCGGGGCTGGTCGACCTGGTCGAACGCGAGTTGCGCGACATGGGCTACACGGTGGCGTGTAACGATCCATACAAGGGCGTGCAGCTGATCGCCCAGATCGGGCGGCCGGCCGAGCGGCGCAACAGCCTGCAGATCGAGATCCGGCGGCCGCTGTATATGGATGAGGTGACACGGGAGCGCAATGCCGGGTTCGTCACGCTGCAGCGTGACCTTGGCAAGCTGACGGAGCGGG
This sequence comes from Cupriavidus sp. LA-1, assembly GCF_055385985.1. Taxonomy (NCBI): domain Bacteria; kingdom Pseudomonadati; phylum Pseudomonadota; class Betaproteobacteria; order Burkholderiales; family Burkholderiaceae; genus Cupriavidus; species Cupriavidus sp. LA-1. The sequence goes on from NZ_AP031387.1 coordinate 3,937,842, forward strand.
TGGCGGGCTATATCCGCTCGCAACTCTGAGGCGCTTGTTCCACGTGAAACATCCGGCCGGGCCATGTGCCCGGCCTTTTTGTTTCACGTGGAACATAACGTCGCTTTCGAGCGACTTGCCGGGTATCGTCAACGCCATGTTTCACGTGAAACATGGTGTCGGTCGGAAGGCGGCCAGTCGAATGCCGCTATAATTTCGCATTCCCGTATTTTCCCGCCAGCCTCCCGGAGGAGGTGTCCCATGCTTTACCCAAAAGAATTCGATGTCATCGTCGTCGGCGGTGGCCATGCCGGCACTGAAGCTGCACTCGCCGCGGCCCGTATGGGCTGCCAGACGCTGCTGCTGACCCACAACATCGAGACGTTGGGCCAGATGAGCTGCAACCCGTCCATCGGCGGCATCGGCAAGGGACACCTGGTCAAGGAAGTGGACGCGATGGGCGGTGCCATGGCCGCCGCCACGGACGAGGCCGGTATCCAGTTCCGCATCCTGAACTCCAGCAAGGGCCCGGCAGTGCGCGCCACGCGTGCCCAGGCCGACCGCGTGCTGTACCGCAAGGCGATCCGTACCCGGCTGGAGAACCAGCCGAACCTGATGCTGTTCCAGCAGGCCGTGGACGACCTGATGGTGGAGGGCGACCGCGTCGTCGGCGCCATGACGCAGGTTGGCATCGCCTTCCGCGGCCGCGCGGTCGTGTTGACAGCCGGCACCTTCCTGGATGGCAAGATCCACGTGGGGCTGGATAACTACACCGGCGGCCGCGCCGGCGACCCGGCGGCGGTGTCGCTGTCGGCGCGCCTGAAGGACCTGAAGCTGCCGCAAGGGCGTTTGAAAACCGGCACGCCGCCGCGCATCGACGGCCGCACCATCGACTTCTCGGTGATGGAAGAGCAGCCCGGCGACCTGGATCCGGTGCCCGTGTTCTCCTTCCTGGGCCGCCCGGAGCAGCACCCGCAACAGCTGCCTTGCTGGATCACCCATACCAACGGCCGCACCCACGACATCATCCGTGGCGGGCTGGACCGTTCGCCGATGTACACCGGCGTGATCGAAGGGGTAGGGCCGCGCTACTGCCCCAGCATCGAGGACAAGATCCATCGCTTTGCCAGCAAGGAGAGCCATCAGATCTTCCTGGAGCCTGAAGGCCTGACCACCAATGAGTTCTATCCCAACGGGATCTCGACCAGCCTGCCGTTCGACGTGCAGCTGGAGCTGGTGCACTCGATCCGTGGCATGGAGAACGCACATATCCTGCGCCCCGGCTATGCGATCGAGTACGACTACTTCGATCCGCGCGGGCTGAAGGCGTCGCTGGAAAGCAAGGCTATCCGTGGCCTGTTCTTCGCCGGTCAGATCAATGGCACCACCGGGTATGAAGAAGCCGCCGCGCAGGGCCTGCTGGCCGGCATCAACGCGGGCTGCTACGTGCGCGAACGCGATGCGTGGACGCCGCGCCGCGACCAGGCCTACCTGGGCGTGCTGGTCGACGACCTGATCACGCGTGGCGTGACCGAGCCATACCGCATGTTCACTAGCCGCGCGGAGTTTCGCCTGAGCCTGCGGGAAGACAACGCCGATATGCGCCTGACCGAGGTCGGCCGCGAACTGGGCGTAGTCGATGATGCGCGCTGGGATGCTTTCAACCGCAAGCGCGACGCTGTTTCACGTGAAACAGAGCGCCTGAAGAGCACCTGGGTGAACCCGGCCATGCTGCCGGCCGAAGAGGCCGTGCCGCTGCTGGGCAAGCCGATCGAGCGCGAGTACAGCCTGGCCGACCTGCTGCGCCGGCCGGAAGTCCGCTACGAAGCACTGATGGCATTGCAGGGCGGTCGCCATGCCCCGGAAACCCCGCTGGACGCGGAGCCGATGCTGGCGGAACAGATCCGCGAGCAGATCGAGATCGGCATCAAGTACCACGGCTATATCGCCCGCCAGGCCGCCGAGGTCGACAAGCTGGAAGCCAACGAGGCGACGCGCCTGCCGGAAGGGCTGGATTACACCGAAGTGCGTGGCCTCGGTTTCGAGGTCAGCCAGAAGCTGAACCAGCACCGTCCCGAAACGCTGGGCCAGGCCTCGCGCATCTCCGGCGTGACGCCGGCTGCGATCTCGCTGCTGCTGGTGCACCTGAAGAAGAAGGGGCTGGGCCGCACGCGCGCAGAGTCGGGCGCACCTTCCACCAACTCTGAAGAGGCAGCCTGAGTGGCCGGTCCGCGACACACCGTGACCGACGACGCCACGCAGCGCCGTCGCCTGGAGGCCGGTCTCGAGGCGATCGGCCTGGCGCTCGCGCCGGCGCAGATCGACACGTTGTTCGCCTACCTGGCGCTGCTGCGCAAGTGGAACGGCGTCTATAACCTGACCGCGATCCGCCACCCCGATGAGATGCTGACGCATCACATGCTGGATTCGCTCGCCGCAGTGCCGGCGCTGGCCGAAGCCGCGCGTGCTGCAGAGGTAGGTACGCCGGCGCGAGGCAGGGTGCTCGACGTGGGTTCCGGCGGCGGCATGCCGGGCCTGCCATTGGCGATCGCCTGTCCCGATGTGTCGGTGCTGATGGTGGACATCGTGCAGAAGAAGACCGCGTTCCTGACGCAATGCCGCGCGCAGCTCGGGCTGGCCAATGCCGCGGCGCACTGGGGACCGGTGGAGAAGCTGGACGACGACGCTGGCTTTGCCGTGATCACCTCGCGCGCGTTTGCCGAGCTGACGGACTTCGTGAACCTGTCGGGCCAGCTGCTGGCGCCGCGCGGCAAGCTGATCGCAATGAAGGGTGTTTATCCACAGGCCGAGCTGGACCGCATGGAAGCCGCCGGGCTGATGGCGCAATGGCAGGTGGATGCGGTGCCCCGCATCACGGTGCCCGGGCTGGATGCCGAGCGCCACCTGGTGGTGCTGTCGCGGCGCGCAAGCGCCCACGCATGATGTACGCCGCGGCGCTGTACCCGGCGCCGCGAACTGCCAGCCCCGCGCTGGCCAGATGAATTGAAGCAGGAGCCTCAGTAGCTTATGGCCAAGGTATTCGTGATCGCCAACCAGAAGGGCGGGGTAGGCAAGACCACCACCACGGTGAACCTCGCCGCCGGCCTGGCCGCGCAGGACCAGCGCGTGCTGCTGGTCGACCTGGACCCGCAGGGCAATGCCTCGATGGGTTCGGGCATCGACAAGCAGGCGCTGGAGCACAGCGTGTACCAGGTGCTGGTCGGCCTCTCCAGCATCGCGCAGGCGCGCCAGCGTTCCGAGACTGGCAGGTACGACGTGCTGCCCGCCAACCGGGAACTGGCCGGCGCCGAAGTGGAGCTGGTCGAACTGGACCAGCGCGAGCGCCGGCTGCGCCAGGCTATCGCGGAAGTCGATGGCGAGTATGACTTCGTGCTGATCGACTGCCCGCCGTCGCTGTCGCTGCTGACGCTGAACGGGCTGTGCGCCGCGCATGGCGTGATCGTGCCGATGCAGTGCGAGTACTTTGCGCTGGAAGGGCTGTCGGACCTGGTCAACACCATCAAGCAGGTGCACGCCAACCTGAACCGCGACCTGCAGGTGATCGGCCTGCTGCGCGTCATGTTCGATCCGCGCGTCACGCTGCAACAGCAGGTGTCGGCGCAACTCGAATCGCACTTCGGCGAGAAGGTCTTCAAGACCCTGATCCCGCGCAATGTGCGGCTGGCCGAGGCACCGTCCTATGGCATGCCGGGCGTGGCGTTCGATCCGTCATCGAAGGGAGCCAAGGCGTACCTGGATTTCGGCGCCGAGATGATCGCGCGGGTCCGGCAGCTGGGCTGAAGGAGAGGGCAAGCATGAGCACTGCAAAGAAGAAGGGCCTCGGCCGCGGCCTGGAAGCGTTGTTGGGCGGGCCGGCTGAAATCGTTGAATCGGTGAAGCAGGAGGGCGCGCCCACGGTGCTGCACCTGCACCAGTTGCAGCCCGGCAAGTACCAGCCGCGCACGCGCATGGATGAAGGCGCGCTGCAGGAGCTGGCTGCCAGCATCCGCGCACAGGGGCTGATGCAGCCGATCCTGGTGCGCCGCGTGGCGGAGCCCGACCGCTACGAGATCATCGCGGGCGAGCGGCGCTTCCGCGCCTCCAGGCTGGCCGGCCTGGACAAGGTGCCGGTGCTGGTGAAGGACGTGGCCGACGAAGCCGCGGCCGCGATGGCGCTGATCGAGAATATCCAGCGCGAAGACCTGAACCCGCTGGAAGAAGCGCAGGGCATCATGCGCCTGATCCGCGAATTCAGTTTCACGCACGAGCAGGCAGCCGAGTCGGTCGGCCGCTCGCGCAGCGCGGTGTCGAACCTGCTGCGCCTGCTGAACCTGGCCGCGCCGGTGCAGACCATGCTGATGGCGGGCGATCTCGACATGGGCCACGCGCGCGCGCTGCTGGCAGTGGATGGCGCCAGCCAGATCACGCTGGCCAACCAGATCGTCAACAAGCGGCTGTCGGTGCGCGAGACCGAGAAGCTGGTGGCATCGACGCTCAAGCCGTTCGACCTGAAGTCGCTCAAGCAGAAGGGCGTCAATAATGTGCGCGACGTGGCGCGGCTGGAAGAAGAGCTGTCGGATGCGCTGGGGCTGGCGGTGCAGATCAAGCTGGGCGCACGCGGCAAGGGCCAGCTCACCATTCACTTCAGCAACAACGATGCGCTCGAAGGCGTGCTTGTGCGCCTGCGCGAATCCACGGAAGGGCAGAAGGTCGCCTGAGGCTGCGGGCGAGGGCGCAAGCGAAGCCGCGCACGCAATTCGGTGCGATTAACGGCCGTCGCGACGAAGACTGTTGCGTGTACGCTGCACCGGCCATTCCGATTGCCGGTATACACACTGCGTACCCGGTAATCCCTCATCATGCGCGGGGTTCACTGCGCAATCCAATTACGTCAGACATCATTGCCGCGCAATTATTGCGCGTCCATCATGCAATCGTGATGGCAACCGTTGTGCGCAACGCACTGCAAGGCAAATGTAAGCAGATTGACGCGAATCAGTAGTTCCCCTTAAAATCGTGCGGTTTGAATTCTGGTCGGGCCGAAAAGTTCCGGCCTGGAATAAGGCAGGCAGGTGGTGGTTCGAGACCGTCAGCAACGAGGCGCCGGCTCCCGTCAGGAAGATGACTGGGACGACTGGAAAGAAGGCGCAGACCGTGAGGAAGAAGCTGTCGATCCGCTGTCGCACGCCGAGGCGGTAACGCTGTTTGGCGAGCGCGCACTGCGCCCTTCGCGCATGACCCCGGGCAAGGTTGTCCTGGCGCAGGTGTTGGTTTCCCTGCTGTCGGCACTGTGCTGGGCGCTGTTTGCGAAAGAGCCGGCGCCGTATGGATGGTCGGCACTGTTCGGCGGCATGGTGTGCTTCGTGCCGAGCGGATTGTTCGCACTGCGCCTGTGGCTGGCGCGCGACCGGGCTTCGGTCGGCGGCCTGGTGCTGGGCGAGGCGATCAAGGTCTTCGCCACGGTGGCACTGCTGGTGCTGGTCGTGGTGCTGTACCGGGATCTGCGCTGGGTGCCGATGCTGGTCACGTTCCTGCTCGCGCTCAAGACATATTGGGTGGTGGCCCTGCTGATGCGCTAGGCCAGCCGCTCGAAATCGGTGCTTCATCCGGAAGTGGGGCACCGAAACGGAATATCAAGAGTTTTCCGTGACGGTTTCACAGTGGCTTTCATCGCCGTGACACCGGGTACGGCCAAGGTTGGACCCCGCTTGCATTGCGGTGACCGGCGAATCCGCCGAAGGCAATGCAAGACGCGTACCGGGCGTTTGCCAGACAGTGGCGGCGCGCGGCCTGAAGATTTCGCAATATACCGTTCGTATCGACATGTCTGATGCTACCCAAGGCGCCGAACACGCGCTGACACCCTCCGGCTATATCGCCGAACACTTGCAGAATCTGAACTCGGTCGGCGGCAAGCAAGCGTCGGTGGTCGATTTCTCCGTGCTCAACTACGACACGGTGTTCTGGTCCGTGCTGTGCGGCGCCATCGCCGTGCTGTTCCTGTACGCTGCCGCGCGCCGCGTCACCCCCGGCGTGCCGGGCCGCTTCCAGGCCTTCGTCGAGATGATCGTCGAGATGGTCGACGACCAGGCCAAGGGCATCATCCACGGTGACCGTTCGTGGATTGCGCCGCTGGCGCTGATGGTGTTCTGCTGGATCACCATGATGAACGCGATCGACCTGATTCCGGTCGACTGGGTCACCGGCCTGAACAACCTGCTGGGCGTCTTCCACATCCATCTCCCGCACCACCGCGCGGTGGCCACGGCCGACCTGAACGGCACGCTGGGCATGTCCTGCTCGGTGCTGGTGCTGATGATCTACTACAGCTTCAAGATCAAGGGCACGGGCGGCTTCATGCACGAGCTGTTCTCGGCCCCGTTCGGCGCCAAGTGGTACCTGGCCCCGTTCAACCTGATCCTGAACCTGATCGAGTTCCTGGCCAAGGCTGTTTCGCTCGGCATGCGGTTGTTCGGCAACATGTACGCCGGCGAACTCGTGTTCCTGCTGATCGCGCTGCTGGGTTCGATCTGGACGTTCGGCGCCGACCTGTCCGCGCTGGGCTTTGTCGGTCACGTGGTGGCCGGCACGGTATGGGCGATCTTCCACATCCTGATCGTCCTGCTCCAGGCCTTCATTTTCATGATGCTGACGCTGGTGTACATCGGCCAGGCTCACGATCACCACTGATTTCCGGTTTTTTGGTTTTTTGGTTTTTTGGTTCTAAGTCTCTCTAAATTAAAGGAGTCATCATGCAAGCATTTCTCGCCAACATCCAGGGTCTGACCGCCATCGGTATCGGCATCATCATCGGCCTGGGCGCTATCGGCGCCTGCCTGGGTATCGCCCTGATGGGTGGCAAGTACATCGAAGCCTGCGCACGTCAGCCTGAGCTGATGAACCCGCTGCAAACCAAGATGTTCCTGCTGGCTGGCCTGATCGACGCTGCATTCCTGATCGGTGTGGGTGTTGCAATGCTGTTCGCCTTCGCCAACCCGCTGCTGGCTGTCATCAAGTAATTCTTTTCGGTCTGCATGATGCTGACGGGCGGCGCGGGCCACCAGCCCAGCCGCCTTTTGTGCATTTATCTGTAGTTTGATTACCGAAAGGAACACACCATGAATCTGAACGCAACGTTTTTTGCGCAGATGGTCGTGTTCTTCATCCTGTGGTGGGTTGTTGCCAAATTCATTTGGCCGCCGCTGGTGAAGGCGCTCGACGAACGCGCAAAGAAGATCGCCGATGGCCTCGCCGCTGCCGAGAAGGGCAAGGCCGAGCTCGAACTCGCCAACAAGCGTGTGGACCAGGCTATGGCCGAAGCCCGCACCGAGGGTGCACAACGCGTCGCTGACGCCGAGAAGCGCGCCCAGCTGACGGCAGACGAGATCAAGCAAAACGCCCAGGCAGAAGCCGCACGCATCATTGCCCAGGCCAAGGCCGAAGCAGAGCAGCAGGTTACCCGCGCACGCGAAGCACTGCGTGACCAGGTTGCCGTGCTGGCCGTCAAGGGTGCCGAGCAGATCCTCAAGCGTGAAGTGAACGCGCAGGTCCACTCCGACCTGCTCAATCAACTCAAGGCTGAGCTCTAATCATGGCTGAAACCGCAACCATTGCCCGTCCCTACGCTGAGGCGCTGTTCCGCGTCGCCAGTGAATCGAGCGCAGGCAATCTGGGTGCATGGTCCGAGCTGGTGTCGGAGATGGGGCAGGTTGCTGCCAATCCCGACATGAAGGCGGTGGCCGACGATCCGAACGTTCCCGGCGAAAAGCTGGCCGAACTGTTCCTGTCGGTGCTGAAGTCCCCGCTGAATGACGAGGCGCGCCGCTTCGTCAGGCTGCTGGTGGAAAACGGCCGCCTCACGGTGATGCCTGACATCGCCGAACAGTTCCATGCGCTCAAGAACGCCCGCGAAGGGTCGTCCGATGTCGAGATCACCAGCGCATTCCCGCTGGAAGATGGGCAGCTGAACGACCTGGTCGCCGCACTCGAACGCAAGTTCGGCCGCAAGCTGTACGCGCAGGTGGCGGTGGACCCGTCCCTGATCGGCGGCGTCAGCGTCAAGGTTGGCGACGAAGTGCTCGACACCTCCGTGCGCGCGCGCCTGGCAGCCATGCAAGTCGCGCTGACCGCCTGAACGCACCGGCCGACGGATTGAAGAATTAGGAGCATTGTGATGCAACTGAACCCCTCAGAAATCAGCGAGCTGATCAAGACCCGCATCTCGGGCCTTGGCGCTGAAGCTGAAGTGCGCAATACCGGCACGGTGATCTCCGTGACCGATGGCATCTGCCGCGTGCACGGCCTGTCCGGCGTGATGCAGGGCGAGATGCTGGAATTCCCCGGCAACACCTTCGGCCTCGCGCTGAACCTCGAGCGCGACTCGGTCGGCGCCGTGGTGCTGGGTGAGTACGAACACATTTCCGAAGGCGACACGGTCAAGTGCACCGGCCGCATTCTGGAAGTGCCGGTCGGCAAGGAACTGCTGGGCCGCGTGGTGAACACGCTGGGCCAGCCGATCGACGGCAAGGGCCCGATCAACGCCAAGGAAACGGACGTGATCGAGAAGGTCGCCCCGGGCGTGATCGCGCGTCAGTCGGTGAGCCAGCCGGTGCAGACCGGCCTGAAGTCGATCGACGCAATGGTGCCGATCGGCCGTGGCCAGCGCGAGCTGATCATTGGCGACCGCCAGACCGGCAAGACCGCCGTGGCTGTCGACGCCATCATCAACCAGAAGGGCAAGGGCGTCTTCTGCGTGTACGTGGCAATCGGCCAGAAGGCTTCGACGATCGCCAACGTGGTGCGCAAGCTGGAAGAGCACGGCGCGATGGAATACACCGTCGTCGTGGCCGCCGCCGCTTCGGACTCGGCTGCCATGCAGTACCTGGCTGCCTACGCCGGCTGCACCATGGGCGAGTACTTCCGCGACCGCGGCGAAGACGCGCTGATCGTCTATGACGACCTGACCAAGCAAGCCTGGGCCTACCGCCAGGTGTCGCTGCTGCTGCGCCGCCCGCCGGGCCGCGAAGCCTACCCGGGCGACGTGTTCTACCTGCACTCGCGCCTGCTGGAGCGTGCTGCCCGCGTGAACGCCGACTACGTCGAGAAGTTCACCAACGGCGCCGTCAAGGGCAAGACCGGTTCGCTGACCGCGCTGCCGGTGATCGAAACGCAGGCCGGCGACGTGTCCGCATTCGTTCCGACCAACGTGATCTCGATCACGGACGGCCAGATCTTCCTGGAAACCGACCTGTTCAACGCCGGTATCCGCCCCGCCATCAACGCCGGTATCTCGGTGTCGCGCGTCGGTGGTGCTGCCCAGACCAAGGTGGTGAAGAACCTGTCCGGCGGTATCCGTACCGACCTGGCCCAGTACCGTGAACTGGCTGCGTTCGCGCAGTTCGCTTCGGACCTGGACGACGCCACCCGCAAGCAGCTCGAGCGCGGCCGCCGCGTGACCGAACTGCTCAAGCAGCCGCAATACCAGCCGCTGCAAGTGTGGCAGCTGGCCGCGTCGCTGTTCGCCGCCAACAACGGCTTCCTCGACAACGTGGAAGTGAAGGACATTCTGCCGTTCGAGAAGGGCCTGCACGACCATCTGAAGACCAAGTACGCCGATCTCATCAACCGCATCGAAGAGACCAAGCAGCTCTCGAAGGAAGATGAGCCCGCCCTGCGTGCCGCTGTCGAGGATTTCAAGAAGTCCGCCGCGTTCTAACCGCGTGATTCCACGACACCGCCGCCGCGCCTGGCTCACGCCGGCGCGGCGATGGTTCGGATGGAGAGGAAGATATGGCCGGAACGAAAGAGATTCGAACCAAGATCAAGAGCGTGCAGAACACGCGCAAGATCACCAAGGCGATGGAGATGGTCGCCGCGTCCAAGATGCGCAAGGCGCAGGAGCGGATGCGCAACGCCCGTCCCTATGCCGAGAAAGTGCGCAACATCGCGGCGCACCTGGCTACGGCCAACCCCGAGTTCAAGCATCCGTTCATGCAGGAGCGCGAAGTCAAGCGCGTCGGCATGATCGTGGTCACGACCGACAAGGGGCTGTGCGGCGGCCTGAACACGAACGTGTTGCGCGCGGTAACCAATGAACTGAAGAGCCTGCAAGGCCGTGGCGTGGACGTGCGAGCGACTGCCATCGGCACCAAGGGCATGCAGTTCCTCGGTCGTATCGGCGCCAAGGTGGTTTCGCACGTGGTGCACCTCGGTGACACCCCGCATCTGGAAAAGCTGATCGGCGCGATCAAGGTCCAGCTCGACGCTTTCACCAATGGTGAAGTCGATGCGGTGTACCTGGCGTACACCAAGTTCATCAACACGATGAAGCAGGAACCGATGGTTGAGCAGCTGCTGCCGCTCGCCGCCGACAAGCTGGTCCAGACCGAAGATGAAAAGCGCGCCTACTCGTGGGATTACATCTACGAGCCCGACGCCCAGACTGTAGTGGAAGAGCTTTTGGTCCGCTATGTCGAGGCGCTGGTGTTCCAGGCCGTGGCCGAGAACATGGCGTCCGAGCAATCGGCGCGCATGGTGGCCATGAAGGCTGCGTCCGACAACGCCAAGAATGTGATCGGCGAACTGCAACTGGTCTACAACAAGACCCGTCAGGCCGCGATTACCAAGGAACTGTCGGAAATCGTCAGCGGTGCAGCTGCGGTCTAAGGCGTCACGAATTCAAGCTATCGGAGATACGAAATGAGTATCGGAAATATTGTGCAGTGTATTGGCGCCGTGGTGGACATCGAGTTCCCCCGCGACGCAATGCCGAAGGTGTATGAAGCGCTCGTGCTGGAAGACAGCAGCGACGGCTCGTTCGCCGAAAAGGGTCTGACCTTCGAAGTCCAGCAACAGCTCGGTGACGGCGTGGTGCGTACCATTGCCCTGGGCTCGTCGGACGGCCTGCGCCGCGGCATGGCAGTGAAGGGCACCGGTGCCCCGATTTCGGTGCCGGTTGGCCACGGCACCCTGGGTCGCATCATGGACGTGCTGGGCCGCCCCATCGACGAAGCCGGCCCGATCGCTTGTGACGAACTGCGCGCGATTCACCAGAAGGCACCGAAGTTCGACGAACTGTCGCCTTCCGTTGACCTGCTCGAAACCGGCATCAAGGTGATCGACCTGGTCTGCCCGTTCGCAAAGGGCGGCAAGGTGGGTCTGTTCGGTGGCGCCGGCGTGGGCAAGACCGTCAACATGATGGAGCTCATCAACAACATCGCCAAGCAGCACAGCGGTCTGTCGGTGTTTGCCGGCGTGGGCGAGCGTACCCGTGAAGGGAACGACTTCTACCACGAAATGAAGGACTCGAACGTGCTCGACAAGGTGGCCATGGTGTTCGGCCAGATGAACGAGCCGCCGGGCAACCGTCTGCGCGTGGCGCTGACCGGCCTGACCATGGCCGAGCGCTTCCGTGACGAAGGCCGTGACATCCTGTTCTTCGTGGATAACATCTACCGCTACACGCTGGCCGGTACCGAAGTGTCCGCACTGCTGGGCCGTATGCCTTCCGCCGTGGGCTACCAGCCGACGCTGGCTGAAGAAATGGGCAAGCTGCAGGAACGTATTACGTCGACCAAGACCGGCTCGATCACGTCGATCCAGGCCGTGTACGTGCCTGCGGATGACTTGACCGACCCGTCGCCGGCTACGACTTTCCTGCACCTGGACTCGACCGTGGTGCTGTCGCGTGACATCGCTGCACTGGGTATCTACCCCGCAGTGGATCCGCTGGATTCGACCTCGCGCCAGCTGGACCCGCAGGTTGTCGGCACGGAACACTACGAAGTGGCCCGCCGCGTTCAGCAGACCCTGCAGCGCTACAAGGAACTGCGCGACATCATCGCGATTCTGGGCATGGACGAACTGTCGCCGGAAGACAAGCTGGCCGTGAACCGCGCCCGCAAGATCCAGCGTTTCCTGTCGCAGCCGTTCCACGTGGCCGAAGTGTTCACGGGTTCGCCGGGCAAGTACGTGCCGCTGAAGGAAACCATCCGCGGCTTCAAGATGCTGGTCGATGGCGAGTGCGATCACCTGCCCGAGCAGGCGTTCTACATGGTCGGCTCGATCGACGAAGCCTTCGAAAAGGCCAAGAAGCTCCAGTAAGCCTCGTTTCGCCGTTTCCGCCCAGGCGGGAACGGCGGCGGACCGCGTCGTGCGGTGCCGCCGTCAGAAGCGAAGTGAGTGGAGAAAGGATCTGATATGGCAACCATTCTTGTAGACGTCGTCAGCGCGGAAGCGTCGATCTTCTCCGGCCAGGCGAAGTTCGTGGCGCTGCCGGGCGAGTCGGGTGAGCTGGGCATCCTGCCGGGTCACACGCCGCTGATCACGCGCATCCAGCCGGGTGCGGTGCGCATCGAGAAGGAAGACGGCAGCGAAGAGTTCGTGTTCGTTGCCGGCGGCATTCTCGAAGTGCAGCCCAAGCACGTCACCGTGCTGGCCGACACCGCGATCCGCGGTGGTGACCTGGACGAGGCCAAGGCGCAGGAAGCCAAGCGCGCTGCCGAGGAGCTGATGCAGAACCAGAGCAGCGATCTGGATCTGGCACGTGCTCAGAGCGAGCTCGCCGTAGCGGCTGCCCAACTGGCTGCCATCGCCCGCCTGCGTCGTAAGAAGTAAGCAATTAGTGGGTTGTCGCGCTGTTGTTTTTTTGGCGCGACAATTAAAAAAGGCAGCCACATGGCTGCCTTTTTTGTTTGGCTGGCGATATTCTTTTCGCGTGCCTGGACCAAAAAAAAAGCGCGCGGGCCGGGGAGGCTCCGCGCGGACGGGAAAATCCCTTCGAGGGGTCAATTCGAAGGAACGGGTTCGGTCCAGGTCGACAATCAAGGCGCAGCGGATACCCAAATATCCGCCAACAGGCCGCAAAGGCCACGCGCGACAACGGTCTTCCTGGTACTCCGGTCCAGCAGCATTCTGCTGGATCGGAAAATCGGGTTACTGCCAGAAATGCTTCAAAAGGCTTTCTTCACCACACCCCTTTAGTCTGCATTGCCATTTTCACCGGGGTGCCACAACCGCCGGACAGCGGGTGTGTCAATGCATTGTGGGGGAAACTCCCCGGCATGGCAGTAACAAAATGTATCGTTTTGAAAGAAGTTGAAAGCCCGAACCGCCAAAATCAGGCGTGATCGGCATATTTTTGCGCGTTGGCGTCACGTTCGCCGCAAATACGTGCCGATGGATTATCTTCTCGCTCCCATTTTCCGTGTTCGTTCCCGCACCAATTGCTGCGTGACAATTGCGGTTACGATTCAGTACGCCTGCGCAGGCCGTGTCACGTTTTTGACCTGCCCGCGGGGCGCCCATGCCTACCCACGGAGATGCGATGCCGCCTGAGATGCAGCAAGCCATACAAGCCATGCTGGCCATGAAGACCGTAGCCGTGGTCGGCCTGTCCGACCGTCCGGAGCGGCCCAGCCACGAGGTGGCCGAGTTCCTGCAAGGCCACGGCTTCCGCATTGTGCCGGTCAATCCGCGCCATGCCGGCGAACGCATCCTGGGCGAGACCTGCCACGCCACGCTGCGCGAAGCCGCCGAGGCCGCGTCTGCGGCGGGCGCCCCCATCGAATGGGTCGATATCTTTCGCCGCGCGGAGGAAACGCCCGCGGTGGTCGACGAGGCCATCGCCATTGGCGCGCGCGGGATCTGGCTGCAGCTTGGCATCGTCAACGACCAGGCCGTGCGCCGCGCCGCCGGGGCAGGGCTGCTGGCGGTGCAGGACTGCTGCAGCAAGATCGAGCTGACGCGCCGGCTAGGCCTGGACTGATACCAGGCATTTTCTTACCATTCCCGCATTCCGACTTGCCGCCGACCATGGCCATCGATCCGCAACTGCTTGCCTATTACCGCCGCCTGGCCGAGCGCTACGCTGCCGAACCGGCGCCGGCCGATATTCCTGCCCGGCGGGCGCGCTTTGCCGAGATCGCGGCCGCGTCGCGGTTACCGGACCCGGAGGGCATCGCCGTGCAGGACCTGAAGGTGTTGCTCGCCGGCCGCACACTGGGCGCGCGGCTGTTCCGCCCGGCCGGCGTGGCCGCGCCGCGGCTGGTCGTCTACTTCCATGGCGGCGGTTGGGTGATCGGTTCGCCGCAGACCCACCATACGGTCGCGGCTTTGCTGGCGGCCGATACCGGCTGCGCCGTGGCCAGTGTCGACTACCGCCTGGCGCCCGAGCACGCCTTCCCGGCGCCCTGCGACGATGCCGCCGAGGCCGTCCTGTGGCTTGCCGGCCAGCGCCAGGCCCTGGGGCTGGCGCCGGGCTTCCTGGCGGTGGCCGGCGACAGCGCCGGCGGCCATCTGGTGGCACAGGCCGCGCAGCAGATCAATGCCGGCGACGCGGTGCGGGTCGACGCCCAGCTGCTGATCTATCCGGTCACGGCGCCCGTGCTCAGCACCGAGAGCTACCGTGCCTTCGCCGACGGCCCCGGCCTCACGCGTGACGAGATGGCCTGGTTCTGGACCCAGTTCATCGGCGCCGAAGGCCTGGCGCAGGGTGCCGCCCATGGCGACCCGCGCGTGCACCTGATGGCCGCGCCACCGGTGCGTCCGCCCGCCACCGTGCTGGTGGTGGCCGCGCACGATGTGCTGCGCGACGACGGCCTGGCCTATGCCGACTTCCTGGTGCGCCACGACGCCCCGGTGATCACCATCGAGGCCAGCGGCATGACCCACGGCTTCGCGCGGCTGCAGCCCGACGCCGAGCGCGCGCGTGAGTGGATGCGGCGCGCCGCGTCGGCCTTCACCGGGATCATCGACGACGTCTGAGCGGCATCCTCCCGCGGCCATCCCTTAGAATGGCGGTCTTACGAGGATGACCATGACCGCACTGCAGAACGATACCTTCCTGCGCGCGCTGCGCCGCCAGCCGACTGAATACACGCCGCTGTGGCTGATGCGCCAGGCGGGCCGCTACCTGCCCGAGTACAACGCCACGCGCGCCCGCGCCGGCAGCTTCCTCGGGCTGGCCAAGAACCCGGCCTACGCCACCGAAGTGACACTGCAGCCGCTGGACCGCTATCCGCTGGACGCCGCCATCCTGTTTTCCGACATCCTGACGGTGCCGGATGCGATGGGCCTGGGCCTGTCGTTCGCGCAGGGCGAGGGCCCGCGCTTCGCCCATCCGCTGCGCACCGAGGCCGACGTGCAGAAGCTGGCCGTGCCCGACATGGCGTCGCTGCAGTATGTCTTTGACGCCGTGCGCGAGATTCGCCGCGCGCTGGTCCAGGACGGCAGCCAGCGCGTGCCGCTGATCGGCTTCTCGGGCAGCCCATGGACGCTGGCCTGCTACATGGTCGAGGGCGGTGGCTCGGACGATTTCCGCACGGTCAAGGCGATGATGTACGGCCGCCCGGACCTGATGCACCACATCCTCGAGATCAACGCCCAGGCGGTGACGGCGTACCTGAACGCCCAGATCGAAGCCGGCGCGCAGGCCGTGATGATTTTCGATACCTGGGGCGGGGCGCTGGCCGATGGCATGTACCAGGCGTTCTCGCTGGCCTACATGCGCCGCGTCCTGGCCGGCCTGAAGCGCGAGCACGAGGGCCAGCAAGTGCCGGCGATCGTGTTCACCAAGGGCGGCGGCCTGTGGCTGGAGGCGCTCGCCGATACCGGCGCCGATGCCATCGGGCTGGACTGGACCGTCAACCTGGCCGAGGCGCGCCGGCGCACCGGTGGCCGCGTGGCACTGCAGGGCAATATCGACCCGACCGTACTCTTTGCCCCCGAGGCGGCGATCCGCGAGCAGGTGCGTGGCGTGCTGGACAGCTATGCAGCGGGTGGCGGCAGCGACGGCCATGTCTTCAATCTCGGCCATGGCATTTCGCAGTTCACGCCGTCCGAGAGCGTCTCGGTCCTGGTCGACGAAGTCCATCGACACAGCCGTCAGCTGCGCGCCGCGCAGAAGTGACGGTGACAGTATGCGCGCGGCCTGGCGCCTGCTGCGGTGCCGTGCGCCGCAGCGCGATGGCCTGCTAGCGTACCCAGTGCTGCGGGAGCCGCGCCGCCGGACCCTGTCAAGTTAACTTTTTCGCCAGCATTCGCCAAAAAGGTGCTCGGACTTGACTGACGACCCTTGACTTATGCACACCGATAGGTTTGCCGCAGTGCGGGACAGGGTTAGTCCCTAACCTATCTGGGGGATGTTGGCAAGCCTTTGATTTTTAAGGATTTGGAAGATCTGCAAAGTCAGGCTCGATGCCGGTGGATCCCTTGTTACGCGGGGCTTTCCGGCCAGCCGAAGCGACTTTTCAACAAAGTTATCCACAGGGGCGGTGGAATTAGTGGAAAACCAGTCATCTATCATCGACTTAGGGCCACATTTGAAGTTTTACTTTAAGTTGATGTTGCGCCGCACACTAACTTTCAGCCGTCCGCACACCCGCCGCCCGTTGCACAACAGTTGCGCAAAGGCGGTGCACCAGGAAGGGCCAAATGGCGCCAGCTAGCGGTGCGCTGCCCCTCGCAGAGGCCGACACGCCCACCGCTGGCGCCGTGACGCCGGCCGCTCAGGCGGTCATCCGGGTGGCGTTGGACACCCCTGCCGACGACTGCTTCGACTACCTCGCGACCCCCGACGTGGCCCCTGGCGATCTGGTCGTGGTGCCGTTCGGCCGCCGCAGCATGGTCGGGGTGGCGGTGGAATACGCGGAAGGATCCGACGTACCCGCGGACAAGCTGCGCCCGGTTGCGCAGCGGCTGGACTGGATGCCGCCGCTGCTGCCCGACTGGATCGAACTGGCCGCGTTCGCCGCCCGCTACTACCAGCGCCGCCTCGGCGAAGTGATGCTGCCGGCCTTGCCGCCAGCCTTGCGCGAGGCCGAGAGCTGGCCGGGACTGGCCCAGCGTGCCCGCACCGACGAATACCGCCTGTTGCCTTGCCATGCCGAGGCCTTGCTGGCTGCCGTGCCGGCCCGCGCACGCAGCGTGCGCGCGCTGGCGCTGGCGCTGGCCGAGCGTGCCACCGCAGGCGAGCCCCTGGCCCTGGCCGACGCCCGCGTGCTTTGTGCGGCGGCCCCGTCACGGCTGGCCGAGTGGCAGGCCGCCGGCTGGGTTGAGGCCAGCCGCACCGCACGCAACCTGCTGCCGATCGACCCCGCGCAGCCGCCATCTTCCGCGCCGCCGTTGCACGACGAGCAGCGCGCCGCGGTGCAGGCCATCGCCGAGGCCGAAGGCTTCGCCCCGTTCCTGCTGCACGGGGTCACCGGCAGCGGCAAGACCGAGGTCTACCTGCATGCGATGCAGGCGGTGCTGGAACGCGACCCGCAGGCCCAGGTGCTGATGCTGGTGCCTGAAATCAACCTGACGCCGCAGTTGCAGGCCCGCATCGCCGCGCGCTTTCCGCACCTGCCGCTGGCGGTGCTGCACAGCGGCCTGGCTGACCAGGAGCGCAGCCTGCAGTGGCTGGCCGCCCACCGCGGCGAGGCCCGCATCGTGCTGGGCACGCGCATGGCGGTGATGGCGTCGCTGCCGGCGCTGGCACTGATCGTGGTCGACGAGGAGCACGACACGTCATACAAGCAGCAGGAAGGGCTGCGCTACTCCGCGCGCGACCTGGCGGTATGGCGCGCCAAGCAGCGCGGCGTCGCGGTGGTGCTGGGCTCGGCCACGCCGTCGATGGAAACCTGGTGGCGGGCCGGGCAGGGCACCTACCGCAAGCTGGTGCTGCGCGAGCGCGCCCAGGCCGACGCGACCCTGCCGACCGTGCGCCTGGTCGACCTGAACCATGAGCGCCAGCGCCAGCGCGCGCTGTTCGAGGGCCTGTCCGTGCCGCTGCTGGAAGCCATCGACGCCCGTCTGGCGCGCGGCGAGCAGAGCCTCTTGTTCCTGAACCGCCGCGGCTACGCGCCGGTGATCGCCTGCGACAGCTGCGGCTGGCTGTCGGGCTGCCCGCGCTGCTCGGCATACCTGGTACTGCACCGCCCGGAGCGGCGCCTGCGCTGTCACCACTGCGGCCTGGAGGCGCCGGTGCCGCACCACTGCCCGGACTGCGGCAATGTCGATATCGCGCCGCTGGGGCGCGGCACGCAGCGCATCGAAGAGGCCCTGGCGGCGCGCTTCCCGCAGGCCCGCATCGCCCGCATCGACGCCGATTCCACGCGGCGCAAGGGCAGCGCGCAGGCCATGTTCGATGAGGTCCATGCCGGCGAAGTCGACATCCTGGTGGGCACGCAGATGGTGGCCAAGGGCCATGACTTCCAGCGCGTGACCCTGGTCGGCATTGTCCATCCCGATGCCGCCATGTTCAGCCACGATTTCCGCGCCGCCGAACACCTGTTTGCCTCGCTGATGCAGGTGGCCGGGCGGGCAGGGCGGGCCGGCCTGCCGGGCGAGGTGCTGATCCAGACCCGCTATCCGGACACCCCGGCATTGCAGGCGCTGACGCGCCACGACTATGATGGATTCGCGGCCAGCCAGTTGCGCGAGCGGCGCCAGGCCGGGTTGCCCCCGTTCTGCTTCCAGGTGCTGGTGACCGCCGAGCACGGGCAGCTGGAGCGGGCGCTGCAGTTCCTGGAAGCGGCGCGCCGGCATGCCGAAACCTGCGAACTGGCGGCCGAGGTGCAACTGCACGACCCGGTGCCGATGTCGATGGTGCGCATCTTCAACCGGGAGCGTGCCCAGATGCTGGTGGAGGCCACCTCGCGCCCTGTATTACAACGCTTTGTGGCTGAGTGGGTGCAGACTTTCGCAGAGGTGGGGACGGAAGCAAAGGGAGTGCGCTGGCAGCTTGAGATCGATCCGTTGCGGATCTGAGCTGGCCGGTGCGACGGTGCGACGGTGCAACCCTATCATTAGGGTTTTCTATAGGGTTGCACTAGGTTGCACCGTGGTGATTTTCGGGAGTAAGATCGCGCCAGCTCACAGGCTGCGGCCGGTCGCGCGCCCCTGCCTGTCGGCATGGACGAGGTAGCACCGGCGGCGGCTCCAGTCTTTCGGAGAATTGCCCGCATGGCCACCACCACACTCGGCGTCAAGCTCGACGACGCCTCGCGCGACCGCCTCAAGCGCGTTGCCCAATCCATCGACCGCACGCCGCACTGGCTGATCAAGCAGGCCATCTTCAGCTACCTCGAGCAGATCGAGCGCGGCCACCTGCCGTACGAGACCGGCGCCGCCGGCAGCGCCGACGCGGACGGCGCCGATGGTGCCGAACTGGCCCATGGCGATGCCGCGCCGCAGCCGTTCCTGGAATTCGCACAGAGCATCCAGCCGCAGTCAGTGCTGCGCGCAGCCATTACGTCCGCCTATCGCCGTCCCGAGACCGATTGCGTGCCGGTGCTGCTGGAGCAGGCGCGCCTGCCGCAGCAGCAGGCCGAGGCCGCCATCAAGATGGCCAAGACGCTGGCCACGCGGCTGCGCGAGCAGAAGGTGGGCACGGGCCGTGAAGGCCTGGTGCAGGGGCTGATCCAGGAGTTCTCGCTGTCGTCGCAGGAAGGCGTGGCGCTGATGTGCCTGGCCGAGGCCCTGCTGCGCATCCCCGACAAGGCCACCCGCGACGCGCTGATCCGCGACAAGATCAGCGGCGCCAACTGGCAGTCGCACCTGGGCCAGAGCCCGTCGCTGTTCGTCAACGCCGCCACCTGGGGCCTGCTGCTGACCGGCAAGCTGGTCGCCACCCATACCGAATCGGGGCTGACCAAGGCGCTCACGCGCATCATCGGCAAGGGTGGCGAGCCGCTGATCCGCAAGGGCGTGGACATGGCCATGCGCCTGATGGGCGAGCAGTTCGTCACCGGCGAGACTATTTCCGAGGCGCTGGCCAACGCGCGCAAGTACGAGGCCGAAGGCTTCCGCTACTCCTACGACATGCTGGGAGAGGCGGCCATGACCGAGGCCGATGCCGCCCGCTACCTGGCGTCGTACGAGCAGGCCATCCACGCCATCGGCCAGGCCTCGCGCGGGCGCGGCATCTACGAAGGCCCGGGCATCTCGATCAAGCTGTCGGCGCTGCACCCGCGCTACAGCCGCGCGCAGCATGAGCGCGTGGTGGGCGAGCTGTACGAGCGCCTGAAGTCGCTGACGCTGCTGGCGCGCCAGTACGACATCGGCATCAATATCGACGCCGAGGAAGCCGACCGCCTGGAGATCTCGCTGGACCTGCTCGAACGCCTGTGCTTCGAGCCCGAACTGGCCGGCTGGAACGGCATCGGCTTCGTGGTGCAGGGCTACCAGAAGCGCTGCCCGTTCGTGATCGACTACCTGATCGACCTGGCCCGCCGCAGCCGCCACCGCCTGATGATCCGCCTGGTCAAGGGCGCCTACTGGGACAGCGAGATCAAGCGCGCCCAGGTCGATGGCCTGGAGGGCTACCCGGTCTATACGCGCAAGGTCTACACCGATGTGTCGTATATCGCCTGCGCGCGCAAGCTGCTGTCGGTGCCGGACGCGATCTACCCGCAGTTCGCCACGCACAACGCGCATACGCTGTCGGCCATCTACCAGATCGCCGGCCACAGCTACTACCCCGGCCAGTATGAGTTCCAGTGCCTGCACGGCATGGGCGAGCCGCTGTACGACCAGGTGGTGGGCCCCACCGCCGACGGCAAGTTCAACCGCCCGTGCCGCATCTACGCGCCGGTCGGCACCCATGAGACGCTACTGGCCTACCTGGTGCGCCGCCTGCTGGAGAACGGCGCCAACACCTCGTTCGTGAACCGCATCGCCGACGACACCATCTCGCTGGACGAGCTGGTGGCCGACCCCGTCGCCGTGGTCGAGGCCATGCACCGCGACGAAGGCGGGCTGGGCCTGCCGCACCCGCGCATCCCGTCGCCGCGCACGCTCTACGGCAAGAGCCGACCCAATTCGGCCGGCATCGACCTGGCCAACGAGCACCGCCTGGCGTCGCTGTCGTCGGCGCTGCTGGCCGGCACCAGCGAACGCGCCGTGGCCGAGCCGCTGCTTGGCGCCGCGCTGGTCGCCGATTCGCCGCGCGCGGCCGACGCTGTGGCGGCCCCGGTGCTGAACCCGGCCGACCATCGCGACGTGGTGGGTCACGTGACCGAGGCCGGCCAGGCCGAGGTCGAAACCGCGCTGCAGGCCGCCGTCAACGCCGCGCCGATCTGGCAGGCAACGCCGCCGGACGTGCGCGCGGCCGCGCTGGAGCGCGCCGCCGACCTGATGGAAGCCCAGATGCAGTCGCTGATGGGCATCATCATGCGCGAGGCCGGCAAGACTTTTTCCAACGCCATCGCCGAAGTGCGCGAAGCCGTGGATTTCCTGCGCTACTACGCCGCCGAGATCCGCCGCAGCTTTGACAACGAGACCCACCGCCCGCTGGGCCCCGTGGTCTGCATCAGCCCGTGGAACTTCCCGCTGGCAATCTTCACCGGCCAGGTGGCAGCGGCGCTGGCCGCCGGCAACCCGGTGCTGGCCAAGCCCGCCGAGCAGACCCCGCTGATCGCCGCCGCCGCCGTGCGCCTGCTGCGCGAAGCGGGCGTGCCGGCCGGCGCGGTGCAGCTGCTGCCGGGCCGCGGCGAGACCGTCGGCGCCGCGCTGGTGGGAGACGCCCGCGTCAAGGGCGTGATGTTCACCGGCTCGACCGAAGTCGCGCGCATCCTGCAGCGCAACGTGGCCGGGCGCCTGGACGCTGCCGGCCGCCCGATCCCGCTGATCGCCGAGACCGGCGGCCAGAACGCGATGATCGTGGATTCGTCGGCGCTGGCCGAGCAGGTGGTCGGCGACGTGGTCAACTCCGCCTTCGACTCGGCCGGCCAGCGCTGCTCGGCGCTGCGCGTGCTGTGCCTGCAGGAAGACGTGGCCGACCGCGTGCTGGAAATGCTCAAGGGCGCCATGCAGGAACTGAATATGGCCAACCCGGACCGCCTGTCGACCGACGTCGGCCCGGTGATCGACGACGAGGCGCGTGCCAACATCGTGCGCCATATCGACGCCATGCGCGCCAAGGGCCGCCGTGTCCACCAGGCCGATCCCAACGCCGCGCAGGGCGCGAGCTGCCGCAACGGCACCTTCGTGCCGCCGACGCTGATCGAGCTGGACAGCATTGAAGAACTGAAGCGCGAAGTGTTCGGCCCGGTGCTGCACGTGGTGCGCTACCCGCGCGCGGCGCTGGACACCATGGTCAGCCAGATCAACGGCACCGGCTACGGCCTGACGCTGGGTATCCATACCCGCATCGACGAGACCATCTCGCACATCGTCAGCCGCGCCCATGTGGGCAACCTGTACGTGAATCGCAATATTGTCGGTGCCGTGGTCGGGGTGCAGCCGTTCGGCGGCGAGTCGCTGTCGGGCACCGGCCCCAAGGCGGGCGGCCCGCTCTACCTGCACCGGCTGCTGTCGGTCTGCCCGCAGGACGCGGTGGCGCGCAGCGTGCGCGCGGCCGACGCCACGGGTGGTGCCGAACCCGTGGGCCCGGACGGCGAAGCCGCGCGTGCCACGGAAGCCTTCCGCACCTGGGCGCGCGCCGAGCTGCCGGAAGTGGCCGCCGCCTGCGAGCGCTTTGCCGAGGCCTCGGCCTCCGGCCTGGCGGTGACGCTGGCGGGCCCCACCGGCGAGCGCAACACCTACACCCTGCTGCCGCGCGAGCGCGTGCTGTGCCTGGCCGCGCAGGAGGCCGACCTGGCCCTGCAGCTGGGCGCCGTGCTGACCGTCGGCGCCGAGGCGGTATGGCTGGAAAACCCTGTCAGCCGGGGGCTGTTTGCGCGCCTGCCTGAGGGCGTACAATCGCGCGTCCGCATGGTGGCCGACTGGACCGCGGCGGACACGGCAGTCGATGCCGTGCTGCACCACGGCGATTCCGACCAGCTGCGCACGGTGTGCGAACAGGTGGCCGCGCGCCCCGGTCCGATCATCGGCGTGCAGGGCCTGGCGCAAGGTGAACCGAATATCGCGCTCGACCGTTTGCTGATCGAGCGTTCGCTCTCGGTCAACACCGCGGCCGCGGGCGGTAATGCCAGTTTGATGACGATCGGCTGAGGCAACCCTCGGACGTCGTCATGTCGAAGCGCGCGGCGGCGGCGGCGATCCCGCCCCGTTGCGCACAGGAAGCAAGGCGCGGCACTGCCAGGCTGCGCCGCCATAACGCCGGCAACGGCACCACATCGGCACCATTTGGGACCCAAGGAGATCTGATGAGCTCGACATTCCACAAGACGGCAATGACCGTTGCCCTGACCCTGGCCGGCCTGACCGCCGCCTCCGCCGCGTTCGCGCAGGCGCAGGAAATCAAGCTGGGCTTCGCCGCGCCGATGACCGGCGGCCAGGCGCAGTACGGCAAGGACATGCAGAACGGCATCGTCCTCGCGATCGAGGACATGAACGCCACCAAGCCCAAGATCGGCGGCAAGGAAGTCAAGTTCGTGCTGGTCTCCGAAGACGACCAGGCCGACCCGAAGACCGGTTCGGTGGTCGCGCAGAAGCTGGTCGACAACGGCATCCAGGGCATGCTGGGCCATTTCAACTCCGGCACCACCATCCCGGCGTCGATGGTCTACAACCGCGCCGGCATTCCGCAGATCGCCATGGCGACCGCGCCGGAATACACCAGGCAGGGCTTCAAGACCACGTTCCGCATGATGACCTCCGACACCCAGCAGGGTTCGGTGATCGGCGCCTTCGTGGTGAAGAAGCTGGGCGCGAAGAACATCGCCATCGTCGATGACCGCACCGCCTACGGCCAGGGCCTGGCGGACGAGTTCGAAAAGGCCGCCAAGGCCGCCGGCGGCAAGGTCGTGCGCCGTGAGTTCACCAA
Organism: Cupriavidus sp. LA-1; assembly: GCF_055385985.1. Classification (NCBI taxonomy): domain Bacteria; kingdom Pseudomonadati; phylum Pseudomonadota; class Betaproteobacteria; order Burkholderiales; family Burkholderiaceae; genus Cupriavidus; species Cupriavidus sp. LA-1. The sequence goes on from NZ_AP031387.1 coordinate 3,961,531, forward strand.
CGACAAGGCGGTGGACTTCAAGGCCGTGCTGACCAACATCAAGCGCAGCAACCCGGACATCATCTTCTACGGCGGCGCCGAGACCCAGTCCGCGCCGATGGCCAAGCAGGTCAAGGAACTGGGCATGAAGGCCCCGCTGGTGTCGGGCGAAATGTCCAAGACCGACAACTTCCTGAAGCTCGCCGGCCCGGCCGCCGAAGGCACGGTGGTGTCGCTGGCCGGCCTGCCGCTGGACCAGATGCCCGGCGGCGCCAGCTACGAGAAGAGGTACGAGAAGCGCTTCGGCTCGAAGGTGCAGACCTATTCGCCATACGCCTATGACGGCGCCACCGCGATGATGACGGCAATGGTCAAGGCCGGCTCGACGGATCCGGTGCGTTACCTGCCGGTACTGGCCGCTACCAATATGCAGGGCGTGACCACCAAGACGCTGGCGTATGACGCGCGTGGCGACCTGAAGGATGGTGGTATCACTGTCTATAAGGTGGTGGGGGGCAAGTGGACGGTGCTGGAGACGGTTGGCGGGAAGTAACCTGCCTGCTGTTGCCGGTTATGGGAGACGCCGCCTTTTGGGTGGCGTTTTTCCTTTTGGGGCTTGGGCGCCATAGCGCCCACTCACCCAAACAAATCCGACTCCCCACCATTGGCGCATAATCCCGCACTCGCACATTTTTTCATTCCATAGGAGCAGTACGTGTCCGAGCAGGAAGCCAGCTACGACCACGCCATCGGGCTAGCCAACCAGGGGCGCTTCGCCGAAGCCCTGCAGATTGCTGACCAGCTTTCGCTGGCCCGCCCCGAGGTGGTTGATTTCGTCACGCTGCGGGCGCGGCTGCACTTTGACAACGGTGACGCCAACGCCGCGCTGGCAGTGCTGGACGAGGCCCTGGCGCGGCTGGACACCCTGCCGCTGCAGCCGCCGCACCGCTGGGTCTCGCGCGGGGTGATCGCGCACCGCTACGGCGCCATGCTGATGAGCCTGGGCCGCGATGCCGAGGCGCGCCCGTGGCTGCATGAGGCCGCGCAGCGCAGCGGCCTGCTGACCGGCGAATGGGCCGCGCATTTCCACGCCGGCCTGGCGGCCCTGCGCATGGGCGACATGGCCGCCGCGGCCCGTTACTGGTATGACCTGATGGTCCGCAACCCGGACCTGGGCGCGGATGACATTGCCCCGCTGGTCACGGATTACATTGCCCGGGCCGAGGCCGCCGGCGTGCCGGTGGAGCCGCTGATGCGCATCTGCCTGGGCCGCGTGGCGCTGGACAACCCGCACCTGCTGGAGCTCGATGCCGCGGCCGGCGATACCGTGGCAGCCGACCAGGCCGCCCGCGTGCTGGCCGAGCACCCTGACCATCCCGAGGCGCGCCGCCTGCGCGCGCCGCTGCGCCATGGTGTGGGCGACGTGCAAGGGGCACTGGACGACCTCGCGGTTTTCCTGCGCCAGGTGCCCGACCCGCAGACCCAGGTACGCGAACTGGCCTGGCGCCACCAGCTGGCACAGCGCGCCGACAACGCGCAAGCCGCCCAGCCCGCTGACCGGGAGCCGTGGCTGCGCTTCACGCTGACCGACCAGTCCGACGACGGCGCCGGCTACTACCGCGCCGCGATGGCGCTGGGCGAGTTCATCGACGAGGTGCCGGCCGCCGAGGCCGCGCTGCGGCCACTGCTGGTGCAGGCCGGCCGCGCCGGTGTGGCGCGCTTCGACCAGTACTTTGCCACCGGCCAGGGCGATGCCGCCGGCCATGGCGGCAATGCCGACCCGCATATCTATTCACTGCTGTGCCGGCTGCTGTCGCGCAGCCTGCCGGCCGGCGCCGCGCATGCGGACGAACGCATCGCGCTGCACCGCCAGGGCATGGCCGCCAGCGAGTTCATCGACCACTGGATCGACCTGCTCGATTGCCACGCCGACGCCGGCCAGCACCAGAAGGTGGCGGAACTGGCCGGCGAAGTGCTCAACCGCTATCCGCTCGAGCGCAACCCGGCCGACGTGACCTGGGCCTTCAGCCGCATGATCGCGGCCTGGAAGGCCATGGGCGGGGCCGAGCCGACCGAGGCCGCGCGGGCCGCGATGATGCACATGGATGCCCGCCTGGACGCGCTGCCGGTGGAGGCGCGCAGCGAGGCCGCGCATCCGATGGCGCACGCGCGCGCGCACTATGCCGCGCTGCTGCAGGCGCAGTTGGCCGGCATGGACGAACACGACCGCACCGATACGCTGGCCGAGATCGATGGCCAGCAACGCCGCGCGCTGCTGGTGGAAGACGCCTGGCTGTACAACCGCTTCGGCCAGGTCTGGCGCGACGTGGGTGACTCGGAGCGCGCGCTGCCGCTGTTCGAGCAGGCCGTGGCGCTGACCGAGGGCGATCCGCTGGACCAGGCTGGCCCGCGCGTGCAGCGCGGGCTGGTGCACAACGCTGCGCGCCGTCACGACGCGGCGCTGGCCGACTTCGTTGCCGCGTTCGCCGTGCGTGACGACTGGGACGCCGAGGTGTACCTGCGCGCGGTGCAGTCCGCGCTCGGCCAGGAGCAGCGCGACACTGCGCTCGGTTACTTCGACAAGGCTCGCGCCCGCGGTGCGGCACAGGGGCCGACACGCACTTTGTACGCACAGGTCGAAACCGCGCTCAAGGCGACCAGGCCGATGTGGAAAGTCTGGGGCGTCTGAAACTTCGCTCCGGCCCCCGAACGGTCTGGAAATGTAAGGGTTGTAAAAAAACGCCATCCGAAGATGGCGTTTTTTACGTGAAGATGACGGAAGTAAGATATAAGTTTGGTGCGGTGTCGGACAATCACTGACATGGATTGTGATGTGCTTACATTACCATGTCGCCATGAACGGACTGAGCCAACTATTTCCAAGCCTCCCGCTCGCCCCAGGCGGCCTGTTCTGGGTCGGGCTGGCGCTGGTCGGCGCCGGCCTGGCCGGCGAACTGAGCCGGCGCTGGCTGCGCTGCCCGCGCATTGTTGGGTACGCGGCGGCGGGGCTTTGTGCCGGCATGCTGGGCCGTGGCATCGTCGACGAGAACATGATCAACCAGACCCGTATCCTGATCGATATGGCGCTGGCGCTGGCCTTGTTCGAGCTCGGGCATCGGCTCTCGCTGACCTGGCTGCGTGCCAACCGCTGGCTGCTGCTGACCAGCGCATTTGAAAGCCTGCTGACCTGGGGCCTGGTGGCCGCGGTGCTGCAGTGGATAGGGGCCTCACCGGGCGTGGCCATCCTGGCTGGCGGCATCGCGGTCAGCACTTCGCCCACCATCGTGCTGCAGCTCAAGAACGAATTGCGCGCGGACGGCCAGGTCACCGAGCGGCTGATGGCAATGGCCGCGCTCAACAGCATCTATGCCGCCGCGATCGTGCAGGTCGCCACCGGCTGGCTGCACTCGGAATACGGCAACCTCGGCGCCGCGCTGCTGCATCCGCTGTACCTGCTGGTGGGCTCCTGCCTGCTGGCCTGGGTGGTGGGCAAGGCCGGCCATGCCATCTATGACCGCATGTCGGCCGACGACCATTACAGCTTCCTGGTGCTGGTGGGCCTGGTGCTGTTCACGCTGGCGCTGACCCGGGTACTAAAATTGTCCATGCCGCTGACGCTGATGCTGGCCGGCGTGGTGTTCAAGCACCAGGACAACCAGCCGCATGTGTGGCCGCCGCACTTCGGCAGCGCCGGCAGCCTGCTGATCATCGTGATGGTGGTGTCGCTGGGCTTGCCGCTGACGGCACAGGACTGGGCCGTGGGTGGCGCCTACGCCATCGTGCTGGTGCTGCTGCGCCATGCCGCCAAGCTGGCCGGCGTGGTGTCGCTGGGCTCGTTCTCGGGCCTGAGCATGCGCCAGTGCATGGCGTTGGGACTGGCGCTGGCGCCGATGTCGGGCCTGGCCTACCTGCTGATGCATGATGTTGCGCGGCTTTACCCGGGGACCGGCCAGCCGCTGACGGCCATCATCCTGTGCGCGCTGGCCATCGAACAACTTTTCGGTCCGGTGATCGCGGCCTGGGCGCTGCGCTACGCAGGCGAAGTCCGCGTCGATATCCGGGCCAATGGAGGAGGGCGCTGATGTCGCTCGAACCGTTCAAGCACTCAGAGGCACTGACCTTCGGCGTCGAGCTGGAGCTGCAGCTGGTCAACCGGCATGACTACGACCTGGCCCCGTCCGCGCCCGATCTGCTGCGCGCGCTCAAGGGCGCGGAGCATGCCGGCGACATCAAGCCCGAGATCAGCCCGTCGATGATCGAGATCAGCACCGGCATCTGCCACAGCTACCAGCAGGCGCTGGAAGAGCTGTCCGTGATGCGCGACCTGATGGTGGCGGCCTCGCATTCGCTGAACCTGGGGATTGCCGGCGGCGGCACCCACCCGTTCCAGCAATGGGCCGACCGCACCATCTCGGATTCGCCGCGCTACCAGTACATCTCCGAGCTGTATGGCTACCTGGCCAAGCAGTTCACGGTGTTCGGCCAGCACGTGCATATCGGTTGCCCCAGCGCCGACGAATCGCTGTTCCTGCTGCACGCCATCGGCCGCTATGTGCCGCACTTCGTGGCGCTGGCGGCGTCCTCGCCCTACGTACAGGGCGTGGATACCGGCTTTGCCTCGGCCCGGCTGAATTCGGTCGCGGCCTTCCCGATGAGCGGGCGCGCGCCGTTCCTGCTGACGTGGGATGCCTTCACCGCGTACTTCGAGAAGATGCGCAATACCGGCGTGATCGAAAGCATGAAGGACTTCTACTGGGATATCCGGCCCAAGCCCGAGTTCGGCACCATCGAGGTCCGCGTGATGGATACGCCGCTGACGGTGCAGCGCGCCTGCGATATCGCCGCCTATATCCAGATGCTGGCGCGCTACCTGCTGCTGTCGCGCCCCTTCATGCCGCAGGAAGACGATTACCTGGTGTACACCTTCAACCGCTTCCAGGCCTGCCGCTTCGGGCTGGAGGGCGAGTACGTGCATCCCAACGAACTGACGCGCAGGCCGATCGCGGACCATATCCTGTCGATCTGCGACGCGCTGGTGCCGCACGCCGAGGCGCTCGGCTCGCTAGAGGCACTGGCCAATATCCGCGCGCTGGCCGAGCGCCGCGACGGCGACGCCGAGTGGCTGCGCCAGGTCGATGCCGATGCGCGCAGCCAGCGCGAAACGGTGCGCAAGGCGTGTGACCGGTGGGCTGCCTGAGCCTGCGCTCCCACTGCGCTGGTCCCGGACTTATTTGACGCTGTAGCCGCGCCCCTGCATGCAGGCGCTCCAGGCCTGGTAGTACGAGCCCATCGCCTGGCTGGTATTGGCCGCAGCCTGCTGGTTGGCGGCGTTTGCCTGGCGGCGCGACTGGCGGTGCTCCACGCCGCCCGCTACCGTACCCGCTGCAGCGCCGATCGCCGCACCCCTGCCGGCGTCACCCGCAATCGCCCCCGCCACGGCACCCGCGGCTGCACCGCCCGCGGCACCGCGCACGCGCTGGCCGCCTTGCGCATGGGCCGGCGGCGGCGCGTTGGCGGCCTGGGCAGGATCCACGCCAGTCTGCTGCTTGGCCCAGCTGTAGCAAGCGCCGTCGTCGCTGGCCTGCTGCTGCTGGCTCTGGCCTTTGGCCGGGTAGGCCACCGGCTTGCTCTGCGCCATGGCCTGGGCCGGGATCAGCGCAATGGCCGCGGCCAGCGCGCCGAGGCCGCGGTACAGCTCGCGATGCTGGCTATGCTTCATGCTGGTGTTCCCCACGAGTGTCGGCTACGCAACGCCGGATGCGCCGCCCGGTGCCCGGGCGGCGAGTCATTCTGTGAGGGCCAGTATTTGCAGTGCCGGGGCGGCAAGTCAAATCAGCGTTTTGGTGGCGAGATATAAATTGTTTGTTGTTCGTCGCCAGTAACAGGACACTAGACCGCGGCGTACACCGGTTCGCAGCGCACCTCGGTCCTGACCGAGTTGGCGATAAAGCAGGCGTCATGCGCGGCGTGGTGCAGGGCGTCGAGTGCTTCGCGCGTGGGCTCGCGCTCGCCGCCGAAGGTGACCTGCGGGCGCAGCGTGACCACCGTCATCGCCATGCGCCCGTCGGCGTTCCTTTCCATCACGCCGGTGGCCGCGTCCAGGTAGCGGTCGACGACAAAGCGCTGCTTCGCCGCCAGCGACAGGAACCACAGCATGTGGCAGCTGGACAGCGAGGCGATGAACATCTCTTCCGGGTCGACCGCGCTTGCATCCGACATCGGCAGCGGCACCACATGGGGCGACGACGACCCCGGGACCTCGGCGCCGCCGTCAAAGCGCAGCACATGCCTGCGGCTGTAGCGGTTGCCGGCAAAATCCTGCCCGTCGCGTTGCCACAGGACCTCGGCGGTGTAGGTGGACATGCAAAGACTCCTGACGTTGGGAAAATCTCAGGCGCCGTGCGGCACGCTCTCACCGTCGCGCAGGCCCAGGCGCTGGTTGGCCGGCACCGCGACATCGATCAGCTTCGGGCGCGGCAGGTTGAGGTTGCGCATCATCTCGATGAACTCCTCGCGCGTGCGGCCGGCAACGCGGCTGTTGTGGGCGCGTTCCTGGCCGATGGTGGACGAGGTGCGGCCCTTGTAGTCATGGGCCGGATAGACCTGCGTATCGTCGGGCAGCGCAAAGAGCTTCCGGGTCAGGCTGTCGTAGAGCGTGCCGGCGTCGCCGGACTGGAAATCGGTGCGGCCGCAGCCGTCGATCAGCAGCGCATCGCCGGTAAAGACGCGGCGCACGGCGCCGTCGGCGGTGGGCTCTTCCCACAGGTAGCTCATGCTGCCGGCGGTATGCCCGGGCGTATGCATGGCGCGCAGCACCTGCTTGCCGAACGCGACCGTGTCGCCGTCGATCAGCTGCTTCTGCGCAGGCTTGATATCGCAGCCGGACGGCGCGGCGGTATGCGCGCCGGTCTGCAGCGCGATGTGGCCGGCCGAGGTGATGTGGTCGGCATGGGCATGGGTCTCGATCACCCACGCCAGCCGCGCCCCGGTTGCCTTCAGCAGCGCCAGGTCGCGTTCCAGCTGGTGGTCGACCGGATCGATCAGCAGCGCCTCCCCGGTGGCGGCATCGATCAGCAGGTAGGTGAAGGTGGACGAGGTCTCGTCGAACAGCTGGTGGAAGGTCTGCATGGCTGTCCTCTTGTTTTTTGTACGCGGAACGCCGCCATGATACGCCTAGGGCCTGTGAACAGGCCCTAGCACTCCACGATATTCACCGCCAGCCCGCCGCGCGCCGTTTCCTTGTACTTGGTCTTCATGTCGGCGCCGGTTTCGCGCATGGTCTTGATCACCGAGTCGAGCGATACGTAGTGCGTGCCGTCGCCGCGCAGTGCCATGCGCGCGGCGTTGACCGCCTTGACCGAGGCCATCGCGTTGCGCTCGATGCACGGGATCTGCACCAGCCCGCCGACCGGGTCGCAGGTTAGGCCCAGGTTGTGCTCCATGCCGATCTCGGCGGCGTTCTCCACCTGCGCCGGGCTGCCGCCCTGCACCGCGGCCAGCGCGCCAGCAGCCATCGAACACGCCACGCCGACCTCGCCCTGGCAGCCGACTTCGGCGCCGGAGATCGACGCATTGAGCTTGTACAGCAGCCCGATCGCGCCCGCGGTCAGCAGGAAGTCGACCACGCCCTGCGCGTTTGCGCCGGGCACGAAGCGGTCGTAGTAGTGCAGCACCGCCGGGATGATGCCCGCGGCGCCGTTGGTCGGCGCGGTGACCACGCGCCCGCCGGCGGCATTTTCTTCATTGACGGCGATGGCGTACAGGTTGACCCAGTCCATCACCGAGAGCGGGTCGGACAGGGTGCGCTCGGCGCGTTCGGTCAGGCTGCGGAACAGTTCGGGCGCGCGCCGCTTGACCTTGAACGGCCCCGGCAACTCGCCGTCGGTGCGGCAGCCGCGCGCGACGCACGCCTGCATCACCTCCCAGATATGCAGCAGGCCGCTGGTGACTTCCGCCTCGCTGCGCCAGGTCAGCTCGTTTTCCATCATCAGCCGCGCGATGCTCTTGCCGCTGGCGGTGGCCATTTCCAGCATGTCCTTGCCGCTGCGGAACGGGTGCGGCAGCTGCTGCGCGGCCTTGAGCAACTGCGTATTGGGTGCGCCCGCGGTCACCACGAAGCCGCCGCCGACCGACAGGTAGCGCGCCTCGCGCAGCGTCGCGCCGCTGGCGTCGAAGGCATGGAACTTCATGCCGTTGGGATGCTCGGCCATGGCCTCGCGCCGGTAGAAGGCGATGTGCTCTTTCTCGACGAAGGGCACGATATGCCGGCCCAGCAGCGACAGCGCGCGGCTGGCGCGCAGCGCGGCCAGGCGCGTGTCGATCGAATCGGGATCGATGGTGTCGGGCGCCTCGCCCATCAGGCCGAGGATCACGCCCTTGTCGGTGCCGTGGCCCTTGCCGGTGGCGCCGAGCGACCCGTACAACTCGGCGCGCACGCTGCCCACCTGCGGCAGCAGGCCGTCGCGCTCCAGCCCCTGCGCAAACATCAGGGCCGCGCGCATCGGGCCCACGGTATGTGAGCTCGACGGACCGATGCCCACCTTGAACAGATCGAAAACGCTGACTGCCACGAACGGCCTCCAGAGTGGCGCCGGGCTAGGCCGGCGGGCGCCGCGTTGTGCGGCGCCCTGAGTAGAGCATAGTCTCTTGCCGGGTTACCGGCTTAGTCGACCACGTAGTCGCTGACCGGCACGCACGCGCAGAACAGGTTGCGGTCGCCGTACACGTTGTCGGCACGGCCGACCGGCGGCCAGTACTTCTGTGTGCGCAGCGATGCCACCGGGTAGGCGGCTTCCTCGCGCGTGTACTGGCGGGTCCACTCGTTGGCGGTCACCACCGCGGCGGTGTGCGGCGCGTGCTTGAGCGGGTTGTCCTCGCGGTCGAAGGTGCCGTCGGCGACGCGGCCGATTTCCTGGCGGATCGCAATCATCGCGTCGATAAAGCGGTCCAGCTCGTGCAGGGCCTCGCTCTCGGTCGGCTCGATCATCAGCGTGCCCGGCACCGGGAAGCTCATGGTCGGCGCGTGGAAGCCGTAGTCCATCAGGCGCTTGGCCACGTCCTCGTTGCTGATGCCGGTGTCCTTCTGCAGCGGGCGCAGGTCCAGGATGCACTCGTGCGCGACCAGGTCGTGCTGGCCCGTGTAAAGCACCGGGTAGTACGGCGCCAGGCGCTTGGCCACGTAGTTGGCCGCCAGGATTGCGTTCTCGGTGGCGGCGGTCAGGCCGGCCGAACCCATCATCGCGATATACATCCACGAGATCGGCAGGATGCTGGCCGAGCCGAACGGTGCCGCCGACACGCCGCCGATGCCGCGCTCGTCGCGGCGGTAGCCCACGCTGTCCTGGTTGGGCAGGAAGTCAGCCAGGTGCGCGCCGACCGCGACCGGGCCCACGCCCGGGCCGCCGCCGCCGTGCGGGATGCAGAAGGTCTTGTGCAGGTTCAGGTGCGACACGTCGCCGCCGAACTGGCCCGGCGCGGCGGTGCCGACCATGGCGTTCATGTTGGCGCCGTCGACGTAGACCTGGCCGCCGTGCTGGTGCACGATCTCGCAGATCTGCTGCACGCCCTGCTCGAACACGCCGTGCGTGGACGGGTAGGTGATCATGATCGCCGCCAGGTTCTTGCTGTGCTGCTCGGCCTTCTTCGCCAGGTCCTGCAGGTCGACGTTGCCGTTCTCGTCGCAGGCCACCACCACCACCTTCATGCCGGCCATCTGCGCCGACGCCGGGTTGGTGCCGTGCGCCGACGACGGGATCAGGCAGATGTCGCGATGGCTCTCGCCGCGGCTGGCATGGTAGGCATGGATGATCAAGAGGCCCGCGTACTCGCCCTGCGAGCCGGCGTTGGGCTGCAGGCTGACCGCGGCATAGCCGGTGGCGGCGCACAGCATGGCCTCGAGCTGGTCGATCATCTCGCGGTAGCCGACGGTCTGGTCCAGCGGCGCAAACGGGTGGATCTGGCTGAATTCGGGCCAGGTCACCGGGATCATCTCGCTGGTGGCGTTCAGCTTCATCGTGCACGAACCCAGCGGGATCATGGTGCGGTCCAGCGCCAGGTCCTTGTCGGCCAGCATGCGCAGGTAGCGCAGCATCTCGTGCTCGGCGTGGTGCGTGTTGAAGACCGGGTGGGTCAGGTACGCGCTGGTGCGCGCCAGCGCCGGCGGGAAGGCATCCTGCGCGGCGGCCTCGAGCTTGTCGAAGTCCAGTTCGGCGGGCAGCGGCTTGCCCTGCGTGAAGACTTCCCACAGCGCGACCACGTCGGCACGGCTGGCGGTTTCGTCCAGCGAGATGCCGACGCGCGTGGCGCTGATATGGCGCAGGTTGATGCCGCGCGCGGTGGCCGCGGCATGGATGGCATCGGTATTGAAGCCGGTTTCCAGCGTCAGCGTGTCGAAGAAGCTGGCGTTGGCGCGCGCGAAGCCCAGCGCCTGCAGGCCGGCGGCCAGCGTCGCGGTCAGGCGATGCACGCGCTGCGCGATGCGCTTGAGGCCTTGCGGGCCGTGGTAGACGGCATACATCGAGGCCATCACGGCCAGCAGCACCTGCGCGGTACAGATGTTCGACGTCGCCTTCTCGCGGCGGATATGCTGCTCGCGCGTCTGCAGTGCCAGGCGGTAGGCCTTGTTGCCCTGGGCATCGATGGTGACGCCCACCAGGCGGCCCGGCATCGAGCGCTTGAACGCGTCCTTCACCGCCATGTAACCAGCGTGCGGGCCGCCAAAGCCCAGCGGCACGCCGAAGCGCTGCGAGTTGCCCACGGCCACGTCGGCACCCCATTCGCCCGGCGCGGCGATCAGCGTCAGCGCCAGCAGGTCGGCGGCAGCCACCACCAGGCCGCCGGCGGCGTGCACGGCGTCGGCGATGGTGCGGTAGTCGTTGACGTCGCCGTTCACGCCCGGGTACTGCAGCAGCACGCCGAAGGCGTTGGCCGCGGCGGCTTCGGCGGCGGGGCCGACCTTGACCTCGATGCCCAACGGCAGGGCGCGCGTGCGTACCACTTCCAGCGTCTGCGGCAGCACGTCGTCGGCCACGTAGAAGGTGTCGGAGTCGTGCTTGTTCACGCGCTGCAGCAGCGTCATCGCCTCGGCCGCGGCGGTGCCTTCGTCCAGCATCGACGCGTTGGCGATATCCAGCCCGGTCAGGTCGGTGACCATCTGCTGGAAGTTCAGCATCGCTTCCAGGCGGCCTTGCGAGATTTCGGGCTGGTAGGGCGTGTAGGCGGTGTACCAGGCCGGGTTCTCGAAGATATTGCGCAGGATGACGCCGGGCGTGACGGTGTTGTAATAGCCCTGGCCGATAAAGCTCTTCAGGACCTTGTTCTTGCCGGCCAGCCCGCGCAGCTTGGCCAGCGCGGCTTCCTCGCTCAGCGGCTCGGTGAACTCGCCCATCGGCATGCCGTCGCGGCGGCGGATGGCGGCGGGAATGACGGCGTCGATCAGCGCGGCGCGGCTGTCATAGCCCAGCACCTTCAGCATGTGCTGCTGTTCGGGGGTATCGGGGCCGATATGGCGGGCGGCGAAGGCGTCGCGCGCCTCCAGTTCGGCCAGCGTAGGCCGGTTCACTTGGGCGGCGTTCATGGGAAGCGGGGCGTTCATGGGCAAGAACCTCGTGGGGGGCGCGCCGGCCGGTGGTCAGCCGGGACGGCGCGCGTCAGTCTGCAGTGGCCGGTCCATGGCTGGACCGGCGCCGCCGGCGTCAGGCGCCGACGCTGGCCTTGTAGGCGTCGGCCGACATCAGGCCGTTGACGTCGTCGCCGTTGGCCGGCTTGAGCTTGAACAGCCACGCGTCGAAGGCGTTGGCGTTGACGCTTTCCGGCGCGGCCGTGGCGGCCTCGTTGACGGCGATCACTTCGCCGGCCACCGGGGCGTAGATGTCGGAAGCGGCCTTCACCGATTCCACCACTGCCAGCGCGTCACCGGCACCGACCGACTTGCCCACTTCGGGCAGTTCCAGGAAGACGATGTCGCCCAGCGCGTCCTGCGCGTGGTCGGTGATGCCGATGGTGAGCGTGCCGTCGGCTTCGACGCGTACCCACTCATGCGACTCGGTGTACTTCAGGTCAGCGGGGAAGTTCATGAAGGTTCTCCGGATACAGATTCGTTTCTTGTTGGGTGATGCCTGCCCGGCAGTTGCCGGCAGGCGAGGGCGACCGTTGGGTGAGCGGGTTTTCCCCTTAGCTCACGAGTGCCTTGCCATTACGCACAAACGGCAGTTTAACCACAGTCGCGTTGAGTTTGCGGTCGCGGATCTCCACCTGCACCGTATCGCCCACGGCGACGTCCTTCGGCAGGCGGGCAAAGGCGATCGACTGGGACAGCGACGGGCTGAAGGTGCCGCTGGTGATTTCGCCGTCACCGGCCGGGGTGATCACTTTCTGGTGGGCGCGCAGGACGCCGCCTTTGTCACGCAGGATCAGGCCGAGGAATTGCTGGCGCGAACCGGCCGCGGCCAGCGCCGCCTTGCCGGTGAAGTCGCGCTCGCTCTGCAGGTCCACCGTCCAGGCCAGGCCCGCGTCCAGCGGCGAGGTGTTGATATCCATGTCCTGGCCGTACAGGTTCATGCCGGCTTCCAGGCGCAGCGTGTCGCGCGCGCCCAAGCCCGCCGGGCGCACACCGGCCGCGTTCAGCTTTTCCCAGACGGCGGCGACGTTTTCCGCCGGCACCACCAGTTCGAAGCCGTCTTCGCCCGTGTAGCCGGTGCGCGCGACCATGATCTCGCCGATGGCGGGATCCTGGACCACGGCGGCGTTGAAGGGCTTGAGCGCGTCCGACGGCTGGGTCGAGGGGAAGGTGCTCCACACTTTGGCGCGGGCGTTGGGGCCCTGCACGGCAACGATGGCCAGCGGCTGCACGCCTGCGGGCGCAGCGTCTTCACGGCGCGGGGTGATGGTGACGCCGCTGCCGGTGGCTTCGTTGCGGGCGCGGATCCATTCGATGTCGCCCAGCGCGGTGCTGGCGTTGACGACCAGGCGGAAGCGGTCTTCGGCAAAGAAGTAGACGATCAGGTCGTCGATCACGCCGCCTTTCTGGTCCAGCATGCAGGCGTAGAGCGCCTTGCCCGGCGTCTGCAGCTTGTCGACATTGTTGGCCAGCAGGCCGCGCAGGAAGCCGCGGGTATTGGCGCCGGTGAGGTCGACCACGCACATGTGCGACACGTCGAACATGCCGGCGTCGCTGCGCACGGCGTTGTGCTCTTCGATCTGGGAGCCGTAGTTGACCGGCATGTCCCAGCCGCCGAAGTCGACCATGCGGGCGCCGAGGGCGCGGTGGATAGCGTTGAGGGGCGTGGCCTGGAGCGTCATGGGATCCTCGGGGGCAATCTCGGTTTGCGAAAACGAAAAAGGGCCATCCGCCGCAACGCTCGTCACGCCCGTGGCGTGACAATCCGCTGCGGCGGATGACCCCTCTGTCCTCGATACCTGAGAGATTACAAGGCGGATCCTGGCGGAACCGGTCCTCGTGCGCCCCTTCGGTGGGCACGCTCGCCACGAATGGCGGGTGCCGCTCTCCAGAGTGCGGCATGCATCGTGTGCATGTTGCATGCCGATCCGACCAGTCCATGGTGCCTGAGAGTTTTCGGGTGATACCCCTTCGGCGGCGCAGGCGATGCGCGCTCTCCCGGTCGGATGCGCGCAATGTACGGGAGGCCCCGGGCTTTGTCAACGCGCGGCCCGGGGGGCACTGTTGGCCACACAGTCAGCGGCTTTCCTACCTGCGCCTGTTACTGGTGGTGACGTTACCGATCACGCCGCCAACGGCAGCGCCGCCCAGCGTGCCGAGCGCGTCACCGCCGGTCAGCACGGCGCCGCCTACCGCACCCACGCCTGCGCCGATTGCCGTGTTCCGCTGCTTCGGTGTCATGTCCGCGCAGCCAGCGAATGCCGCCACGGTGACGCCAATCAGAGTGAATCTAGTCAGGGTTTGGAGGGTTCTCATTATTGGCTCTCCTGTGTGATCAATCGGGCATGCAGGAGGGCGCAAGGCCCATCGGTGCATATTGATTAGAGGCGCGCGTTGCGCGGTTGGCTCCGGGCTTTACGAAGTGTTACTTCGGTGAAACTCCGGGAGCCGGGAATGCGCCAGCCGCCGACTGACTCGGCTCCGGCATGCGTGTTAGCATGGTCTGCTTTGCCGAACCCGCGCGCCCATGGCGTCCATGTCGCGTGTGCGGCACTCGCCGCCGCTTTCCCCGATTCCCGCCTGTTCAACCACTCCCGCATGACCCACGGCCTGAATTCCGCACAATCCGAAGCCGTCCGCTACCTGGACGGCCCTTGCCTGGTGCTGGCCGGGGCGGGCTCGGGCAAGACCCGGGTGATCACGCAGAAGATCGCGCATCTGATCGAGGACAAGGGCTTCGAGCCGCGCCATATCGCCGCCGTCACGTTTACCAACAAGGCCGCCAAGGAGATGCAGGAGCGCATCGGCAAGCTGATGGAGGGCAAGACCACGCGCGAGGGCAAGCGCATCCCGCTCAGGCAGCTGACGGTCTGTACCTTCCACTCGCTCGGGGTGCAGATCCTGCGCATGGAGGCCGAGCACGTGGGCCTGAAGCCGCAGTTCTCGATCATGGATTCGGACGACTGCTTCGGCCTGATCCAGGAGCAGCTGGGCACCACCGACAAGAAGCTGATCCGCGGCGTGCAGGGCACGATCTCGCTGTGGAAGAACGGCATGGTCGATCCCGAGGCGGCGATCGCCCAGGCCGCCAATGCCGACGAGCACCAGGCCGCGCTGGTCTACCGCAACTACGTGGCCACGCTGCACGCCTACCAGGCAGTGGATTTCGACGACCTGATCCGCCTGCCGGCCGAACTGTTCGCGCGCAATGAAACGGTGCAGCTCAAGTGGCAGAACCGCCTGCGTTATTTTCTGGTCGACGAATACCAGGACACCAACGCCTGCCAGTACCAGCTGCTCAAGCTGCTGGCGGGCGGCTCGCACCTGCGCGCACCCGCGTTTACCGCGGTGGGCGACGACGACCAGGCCATCTATGGCTGGCGCGGCGCCACGCTGGACAACCTGCGCGGGCTGCAGACCGACTTCCCGGACCTGAAGGTGATCAAGCTGGAGCAGAATTACCGCTCCACCGTGCGCATCCTGGAAGCGGCCAACGCCGTCATCGCCAATAACCCCAAGCTGTTCGACAAGAAGCTGTGGAGCGAGCACGGCATGGGCGACCCCATCGCCATCCACCCGATGAACGACGAGGAGCACGAGGCCGAGTCGGTGGTGTTCCGCCTGTCCGCGCACAAGTTCGAGCGCCGCGCGCAGTTCCGCGACTACGCCATCCTGTACCGCGGCAACCACCAGGCGCGGCTGTTCGAGCAGATCCTGCGGCGCGAGCGCATTCCCTATGTGCTGTCGGGCGGCCAGAGCTTCTTCGACAAGGCCGAGATCAAGGACATCTGCGCCTACCTGCGCCTGATCGCCAACCCCGACGACGATCCCGCCTTTATCCGCGCCATCACCACGCCGCGCCGGGGCGTGGGCAATACCACGCTGGAAGTGCTGGGCACCTTCGCGGGCCAGGCCAAGGTGTCGCTGTTCGAGGCGGCGATGATGGGCGGCATCGAAGGCAAGCTGCAGCCGCGCCAGCTGGAGCCGCTGCGCGTGTTCTGCGAATCGATGGTGCGCCTGGCCGACTGCGCGGCCAGGGACCCTGCCACCGTGGTGCTCGACGACCTGATGGCAGGCATCCACTACGAGGCCTACCTGTACGACAGCTTCGATGAGCGGCAGGCGCAGTCGCGCTGGACCAATACGCTGGAATTCCTCGACTGGCTCAAACGCAAGGGCACGAAGCCCGAGGGCGCCGAGGGCGAGGAAGCCACCGGCTTCGACAATGCCGACGGCTTCGGCAGCGAAGGCAAGAACCTGCTGGAACTGACCCAGACCGTGGCGCTGATGAGCATGCTCGAAGGCCGCGAGGAAGATCCCGACGCGGTGCGCCTGTCCACGCTGCATGCGTCCAAGGGGCTGGAGTACCCGCACGTGTTCCTGGTCGGCGTGGAAGAGGGCATCCTGCCCCACTGCCGCGAGGACGAGGACATGAGCGACGAGAAGATCGAGGAAGAGCGGCGCCTGATGTATGTCGGCATCACCCGCGCCCAGCGCAGCCTGCATGTCAGCTGGTGCAAGAAGCGCAAGCGCGCGCGGGACACCTACTCGTGCCAGCCGTCGCGCTTTATCGGCGAGATGAAGCTGGAAGAGGCGCCCGCGCCGGTGGACAAGACCCCGGCGATGAGCCCCAAGGACCGGCTCGGCGCACTCAAGGCGCTGCTGGGCACCGGCGGCAAGACCGCCGCCGGCTGAACGCGCGCAACACTTCCGATACAAACCGCTACCAGTCCGACAAGACGCCGGCTGCCGGCGTCCTTACCATGACGGCTGTGCTGCTCGCGTGGTTTGCGCCGGTGGCACTGCGGCAGGCTTCCGCCCGGTCTGCCTGCCGCGCCGGACTTCACGTCCGGAACTTCCCTGTTATTCAGCCCCCGGCGCGCGAGCGTGCGGGGGCGATTTTTTTTGCGGCGGCCGCGAACCTAGCGCTGCGGTCCGCCCGGCGGCGGCATCATCATCGCGCCCGCCGGCGGCAGGCCCAGCCAGCGCGCGGCTTCAGGCGCGGTGTGCAGGCGCCGGCGCTGGGCTGCGTCCAGGCTGTCATCCAGCGCCAGCCAGCGTTCGCGCACCGCGCGGCGGTCCTGCTCCAGCGCATCGTGCAGGCGGTCCATGGCCTGCGCGCGCGGCCGCAGCGGCGCGTCGGGGGCTTCGTCGGCGGTCTCGCGCAGCAGGCGGGCGTGCAGTTCCAGCGCATGGGCCTCGGCTTCGCGCGTGGCGCTGTGCGCGGCCTGCCAGAGCTGCGTCTGCGCGGCATTCAGTCCCAGGGATTCGGCGGATGCCGGCCCGGTTGGATGCCCGGTTGGATGCCCGGTTGGATGCCCGGTTGGATGCCCGGTTGGATGCCCGATTGGATGCCCGATCGGCGGCACAGGCATCGCGCCCACGGGCGGCGGGCCGGCTTGCAGCGCGCATGCCGGCGTGGCCAGCAGGCATGCGCTGCACAGCGCCAGCGCCGACAAGGCGGTGCGCAGGCGGGAGGGACGGAAGGGCATGGCGTTCTCCTGTGAAGGCGGACACGCTTTGCGGCAGCGTGCCGCGCGGCGTCCGCGGTTGGCTCGGGTCAACTGCCGGTCCATGCTAGGGAAGGGCACGCGCCAATGCTTGAGCACTTGGTCAGGCCGGCATTGCAATCGCGTACAAAGGACTGCCGGCCGGCAGGACTGCGTATCAGCGCTGATACAAAACCGGCATAGTGGGGGCATCGCAGGCTGGTAAAGTTGGGCACCGCATGCCCCCAGCACCGGCCTTGCCGCCGGCATATGCCGATCCCTTCGCTTATGGAATTTGCCCCCACGCTCCCGATCCGCCTGCTGATCGTCGACGACGATCCCCAGATCCGCACCATGCTGGCCGATTACCTGTCCACCTTCGGCATGCAGGCCGATGGCGTCGGAGGTGGTGCCGAGATGCGGCACGCGATGGCCGCCGCGCCTTATGACCTGGTGATCCTGGACCTGTCGCTGCCCGGCGAGAATGGCCTGGCGCTGTGCCGCGAGCTGCGTGCGCACACCGGCGTCGCCGTCATCATGCTGACCGCGCGTGCCGAACTGGCCGACCGCGTGGTCGGGCTGGAAGTCGGCGCCGACGACTACGTCACCAAGCCCTTCGAGATGCGTGAGCTGGTGGCGCGCATCCACACCGTGCTGCGGCGTGTCCGTGGCAACGGCGCCGACGCGCGCCAGGCGGCGGCGCGGTCCGGGCATGAGATGCGTTTCGGCGACTGGCGCCTGAACACCACGCTGCGCCAGCTGGTCGACCACGACGATGTGGTGGTGCCGCTGTCCAATGCCGAATTCCGCCTGCTGCTGGCCTTCGTCGAGCAGCCCAACCGCGTGCTTGACCGCGAGTTGCTGATCAACCAGGCGCGCGGCCGTGGCCTCGATGTATTCGACCGCAGCATCGACCTGCTGGTCTCGCGGCTGCGCCAGAAGCTGCGCGACGACCCGCGCGATCCCACGCTGATCCGCACCGTGCGCGGCGAGGGCTACGTCTTCACCGCCGCGCTGGAAGGATGATGGCGATGGGCCGGCTGGCGCGCCATGACTCGATGTTCCTGCGGCTGTTCGTGGTGATGGCCGCGATCATGCTGGCCATGCACCTGCTGGGCATGACCGTGATCGAAAGCCTGTTCCCGCGCCCGGGCAGCGCGCACATGCCGCGTGACGCAGCGCGTGGACCGGGCGGGCCGCCGCCCCCGCCGGACGCATGGCGTCAGGGCTCGCCGCCGGCGGTAGGGCCATCCGCAGCCATGCCGCCCCGTCCACCCCCGCCGCCGCGCTGGCCTTGGCCGCCGCACCCGGGGCTGCTGGTCCAGGTCGCCGCGATCGTGGCCGCCTCGTGGGCCGGCGCGCGCCTGCTGGCGCGCCCGGTGCAGGAGCTGGCCAGTGGCGCGGGCCGGCTTGCGCAGGATGTGCACGCCGCGCCGCTGGACGAGCGCGCCGGCCCGGCCGAAGCGCGTGCCGCGGCGCAGGCGCTGAACCATATGCAGCAGCGCATCCGCACCCAGCTGGCGCAGCAGTCGCGCTTCCTGGCGGCGGTGTCGCACGACCTGCGCACGCCGCTGACGCGCATGAGCCTGCGCATCGAGCGCATGGACAGCGCGGATGTGCATGAGGTGCGCTACCGGCTGCGCCAGGACCTGGCCGAGATGAACGGCCTGATCGACGCCACGCTGTACTACCTGCGCGACCGCGACGAAGCCGGCGGCCCGCGCCAGCGGGTGGACGTATTGGCCCTGCTGCAGGCGGTGGTCGACGATGCCGCCGAGACCGGCCACGAGGTCGCGCTCAGCGGCCAGGCGCAGCCGCTGCTGGCGTGTCCGTCCGAGCTGCGGCGCGCCGTGGTGAACCTGGTGGAGAATGCGCGCCGCTATGCCGGCGCGGCCAGCATCGTCCTCACTGACGGCCCCGGGCGTGTGCTGATCGATATCTGCGACAACGGCCCCGGCATTCCGCCCGAAGAACTGCCGCGCGTGCTGGAGCCGTTCTACCGCGTCGAATCCTCGCGCAGCCGCGCCACCGGCGGGGTCGGCATGGGGCTGGCGATCGCCGCCGACATCGCCGCGCGCCACGGCGGCGAGCTGATCCTGAGCAACCGCCCCGAAGGCGGCCTGCGCGCGCGCCTGTCCCTACCGCGCGCCTGACACCGCCAGCGTGACGTACTGCGAGCCGCGCTGGCCGTGGGTGAAGTCGAGCGTGAAGTCACCCACGTCGACACGCCCCTGCAGCGCGCGCCGCAGCTCGGCCGGGCCGCCTGCGCGCGCGCCGGCAAGTGCCCGCGCCAGCCACGCAGCGCCGATATAGCCGGCCAGCGTCGCCGCCGACGGCGGCTCGTCCAGGTACTGCTTCATGCGGGCCACATGCTCCTTCACCACCCGCAAGGTAGCCTGCTGCGGCCCCGGCGCAACCTGGGTCAGGACCATGCCGCCGTTGTAGCCGCTGCCCAGGATCTCGCGCGCCACGGTGGCGCTGACCGACGACAGGCCGACCAGAAAGCCGTACCACCCCTGCGCGGCCAGCGCCCGGCCCAGGCCGGCATAGGCGAGGGTGTCGCCGGCCACGATCACCGCGCCCGGACGGGTCGCGGCGATGCGCCGGGCGGCGGCCTCGCCACTGCCCTCCAGGGGCACCGCGTGCGTGCCGGTCTGCGCCTCCAGCTGGGCCAGCGAGGGCGTCGCGAAGTCCGGCGCCACGGCCAGTGCGATACTGGTCAGCCCATAGCTGCGCAGCTGGCGCACCGCCGCGTCCAGTTCGGTCTGGTAGTCGGCACGGGTGAACCAGACGTTGTCGGCCGCCAGCGCCAGCCCTGACCACGGCGCCACGATCTGCACGCCGCGCCGCGAGAGTTCGGTCGATGCCGCCAGCCCCGGCAGCAGCCGGTCGCCCGGGCCGAACAGCAGCTCGGCATGCTCGGTATCTGCCAGCGACACCGCCTGCGCCAGCGCGCGGCGCGGATCGGGGTCGGCATCGCGCACCACGTGCAGGATGCGCACCGGGCCGTTGGCCGCGTTGACGGCGTCGAACATGACCTTGGCCCCGGCCAGGTAGTCGCGCGCCAGGTCGGCCTGCGCGCCGGTGCGGTCGAGCAGGTGTCCGACCACCACCGTGCGGCGCGCCTGCGCCAGGGCAGGCCAGCCGGGGAGGGTCAGCGCCATGCCGGCGACGGCAAGCAGCCGGCGCCGTTGCCGCGCCGGTGCTGGCAGGTTGGCGCGCAGTGTCAGGTACGGCGCGGGGAAGGGAGTCTGGTCGGAAGTTGGCATCGCAGAGGCAGGGACGGATAGCGCGCGGGCCGCGGTGGCGCGCAGCATATCCGCCACACATGACACCAATGTGACGTGCGCAAGCGCGCTGTTCCGGCGTGGCCGGCAGCGCCAAGGTCCGCGCTTGACGGCGGTCAAACCGCCGGCGCCGGACCGGTCCTACGATGGGGCGTTCCACACCCGTCCCCTGCGCCCCCATGACTGCGTCCGCGATGACTTCTCCTGCGCTCGACCGCCGCGCCCTGTCCGACTTCCGCGCGCTGGCCGGCCGCATCGACGGCAACGGCCCGCGCTACACCTCGTACCCGACCGCCGACCGCTTCCACAACGGCCCCGACCTGTCGCTGTACCACGACGCGCTGGCCGACTGCCGCGCCGACGCGCCGGCACCGCTGTCGCTGTACCTGCATATCCCGTTCTGCGAGAACATCTGCTACTACTGCGGCTGCAACAAGATCATCACGCGCGACCACGGCCGCAGTGCCCGCTATGTCAGCTATCTGGGCCGCGAGATGGCCCTGGTGGCCGACCGGCTCGGCACGCGCCGCGAGGTGATCCAGTCGCACTGGGGCGGCGGCACGCCCACCTTCCTCGACCCTGACGAAATGCGCCGCGTGATGGCGCTGCTGAACGCGCATTTCGCGCTGGCGGGCGACGGCGAGCACTCGATCGAGATCGACCCGCGCCGCGTCGACCATGCCCGCATGGCGCTGCTGGCCGAGCTTGGCTTCAACCGCGTCAGCCTGGGCGTGCAGGATTTCGATGCCGAAGTCCAGCAGGCCATCCACCGCATCCAGCCCTTCGAAGAGACCCGCGCCGTGGTCGATGCCGCGCGCGCGCTGGGCTTCCGCTCGGTCAGCCTGGACCTGATCTACGGCCTGCCGCACCAGACCGCGGCGCGCTTTGGCCGCACCATCGGGCAGGTGCTGGCGCTGCGCCCCGACCGGCTTTCGGTCTACAGCTACGCCCACCTGCCGCATGTGTTCAAGCCGCAGCGCCGCATCGACGAAAGCGCCTTGCCGCCCGCGGGCGAAAAGCTCGACATCCTGGTCTCCACGATCGAGCGGCTGACCGCCGAGGGCTACGTCTATATCGGCATGGACCATTTCGCGCTGCCCGACGACGACCTCGCCGTGGCCCAGCGCGAAGGCCGGCTGCAGCGCAACTTCCAGGGTTACTCGACGCATGCCGGCTACGACCAGGTCGGGCTCGGCATCTCCGCGATCGGCGCGATCGCCGGGCGCTACGTGCAGAACGCGCGCACGCTCGACGCGTACTACGGCGCGCTCGACCAGGGCCGCCTGCCACTGGCACGCGGCGTGGCGATGAACGCTGACGACCACCTGCGGCGCGAGATCATCGGCGACCTGATGTGCAACGGCGTACTTGACCTGCCCGCGATCGAGGCGCGGCACGGCATCGATTTCAACCGGGTGTTTTCGGCGGAACTGGCCGATCTGGGCCGCTTGTCCGAGGATGGGCTGGTGCAGCGCGAACCCGGCCGCATCACCGTGACGCCGCTGGGCCGGCTGCTGGTGCGGCGCGTGGCGATGGTGTTCGACCGCTACCTGCGCGAAGATGCCGCCCGTCGCGCGGACAATGACGCCCAGGCCGCCAACGATGGCGCGCAGCCGATCCGCATCGTGCCGCGCTACTCGCGCGTGGTGTAGCACCCGCGCAGTCTGCGGGGACGAACCCGGGACGAAAAAAAGCCCGCGCACATTGCGCGGGCTTTGGGTTTGCGGCGGGCCGGCTTACTTGGCGGCGCTGGCCATGTAGTCCGCGGCGGCGAGGACATCCGCGTCCGGGCCCGCGTAGCCACCCTTGGGCGGCATCACGCCCTTGCCCTTGAGCGCGAAGTTGTGGACCGCATCCATGCCTTCCTTCAGGCGCGGCGCCCACGCGGCCTTGTCGCCAAACTTGGGTGCTCCGGCCACGCCGGCCGCGTGGCAGGCGGCGCAGACTTGCTCGTAGACCTTCTTGCCGACATCCGCCGAGGCAGCTGCCGGGGCAGCCGGTGCCGCGGCTGCAGCAGGCGCCGGTGCTGCTGCGGCGGCGGCCGGAGCAGCCGGGGCCGGCGCGGCCGCAGCAGCCGGAGCGGCGGCTTCAGAAGCGGCGGCAGTCGTCGGCGCCGCGGCGGCCGGCGCAGCCGGCTCGGGGAACTTGGCGCCGCCGGCGTCGGCCATGTAGACCACGGCGCGGGACAGTTCGTAATCGGTGTAGTCGTCCGGGGTGCTGCCGGCGCGCGGCGGCATGGCGCCCTTGCCATTGAGCAGCGACTTCACCAGGCCCTCGAAGCCCTGGCCGATACGCGCGCCCCAGTCGCCGGCATTGCCGTACTTGGGCGCACCCGCCGCGCCGGTCGCGTGGCAGGCGGCGCAGACTTCCTTGTAGACCTGTTCGCCCGTCTTGAAGACGCGCGGCGCGTTGGCATCCTTGATTTCGAGCGAGGCGACCGGCTTGATGCGGTCGTTGACGGCCTCCGCCGTGGTGACGGCTCCGGCGCTTTCCGTAGAGCCGTGTCCGACAAAGTTGACCAGCAGGATGATCACGATGATCGGCACCAGGAACGCCGCGATCACGACTGCGATCAATTGCTTCGGGGTTTTGATGGGAGACTCGTGCTCGGGGTGTTCGTTGTGGACGTCGCTCATACAGAACTCTCAGTTTTGCAGGAAACCTTCTGGCCGCTTACGCTCGGCTTGCTTTTTCTGGCCCTGGTGTGGCCCTTCGCTGACCACTATCCGGCCCCATCCGGACCGCCCGCGCTCCCCTGCGGCCCTTGCCTGACTTGGGTCTGTTGCTATTTGCGCGCTTCGGACTGTCTCCCGGACCGGGCCCGATTGTCACCTACAACCAGCCGCGCGGACTTGATCCCGGTCGACTCGTTGCGTCGACGGCGCGACGGGCACGATTTGACGCAAATAGCTGGCGATTATAGCGCCAAAGCCCCCCAGCCAGTGCCAAAAAGCGGCGGTTGCGAGACGTTCCCCGACGCCCGTGGCGGCCCCGCATGGACGGCGCCGGGTAAAAGCGGTATCCTATGCGACTTCTCTGCGGCAGCACTCGCCCGCCGCAACCGCTGTACCCGTAAAACCGGTTGCAAAACCGTCCTGTGCGCCCGTAGCTCAATGGATAGAGTACTGCCCTCCGAAGGCAGGGGTTGCTGGTTCGATCCCAGCCGGGCGCGCCAATCCCCACAAGGGATTCCCGCTTTTTTCCACCTGTGGCGTCAGGCAATAGATGTCAGAAATGACGGCATTTGCTTACGTCTGGTGACCCACTGCCCGCCGGACGCTCCCATCGCCGCTAAATTCCCACTCTCCCCGCGAGCTTCTTCAGGCCCGGAAAGTCAATAGGCTTCATGCGCATCTCGCCAGCCAGGGCGAATGCCGCACTTCGCCAGGTCGGCCAGGATCCGGGCGCGAGTCGGTGACTCCGCTCGTTTTACCACCTCTCGATGCGCTTGACGGTAGGCGTCGGATCCAGCTCCGGGCCCGTTCGATTCTGAGCTGATGCGCCTTTCAGGGAATCGGCTCGTAGGACAGGGGTGCTGTCGGGATTGAGTGGGTTGTCCATCGGCCAGACGGCCTACTGCTTCAGATTACTCTTGTATTCCAATACGGCCCGCTACCATCATCGCAACACGATCAGGTGTTTGCGTGCGCTACGAATCAAATAATGCGGCGGCAGAATCCTTCTTCGACGGGACTCGCAAATTGATTAGTTTCTGCCCGGGAACCAGCCCGCCATGTCGTGAACATCGGCACTGAACATTGCTGCGCAGCGCGGGCAAGCTGAAGAAAGACAAAATTGAACAGGATACAAGGGGGAGGGAATGCGCGAAATCGAAGTCGCCGGACATCCGAACGCCCTGAATGTCCCTATCGCCGCCCGCGTTCCGCTTTCTGCGTCCGCGTGCCTTAATATCGCCGCCTGGGCCACCCTCGTCGTCGTCGCCGCGGTCGATTACCTCTGGTTGCAACGAGCCGGATTCGCGGTGGCAACCGGGGCGATGGCGCAGCATACATCAGGTTCGCTGATAGTAGCCGTCTCAGCGGTCATCCTTCGTGGCATCTCTCGCCTATCGCGTTACTCTCAACTCGCACTGCGCTTCCATTTTCGCGAAGGTTGCGCGCTCGTGGACGCACTGGCGGTAATGATGCTGTTCACCTATGCAGCGCTCATCCTGCAAAACCTCTGTGTTTCTCTCGCCCCGCCGGTGATAGACAACGACCTGATCGCGCTCGATGCGATGCTCGGATTCCACTGGCCGGATCTGTACACATGGCAGACAAAGCACCATTTCGTCAGCGTCGCGCTCAGCAAAGTCTACCTGTCGTACACCTATCAGGTTGTGTTCACGATTATCGTGCTCGGGGTTACGAGGCGTACCGATGACCTTGCCGACTTTGTCTTGTTGTTCATGGCGGCAGCTGTTACCGTCATCTTGATCTCTGCGCCGTTTCCGGCATCCAACCCGATGATTCACTTCGGTTTCTCTGGCGCGCCTCAGGAATCGCCGTGGTCGCAGTTCTACGCGCTGCGCGCAGGCGAGATGACCGTTTTCGATCTGGACGCGGGGCAGGGGCTTATATCGATGCCGTCCCTCCACGCTGCTGATGCCGTATTGTTCGCCTATGCAGTGCGGCATGTCCGATGGGTCTTTCCGGCTTCCGCGGCGCTGAATATCGCAATGATCTACTCGGCGATCCCGTTTGGCGCCCATTACCTTGTCGATATTTTTGCGGGAATCTTGCTCGCAGGGCTCCTGATCGTTCTATTGCGCCGCTGGCGGGGATACGCGTCACAGCAATCCGAACAAGGGCGTCCCAATGACAAAATACTGACATCGAACATTTTGCGCTAGTTGCGCGCGATTTTCGCTGTCTGGCATCAGGGATGAAGCCCCGTAACGCCACAGATCCGCCCTGGTACGACCTCCCGCGGTGCGGCTTGGCTTATATCGCCCACTGAAAACTTTCAGAACGCGCCTCGCCGTAGCGCGCCCCGGTGCTGATAAATTCACCCGATCCAAGCAAGCTGGGCGCGCCGTGCCGCGTGCGGCGCCTCGGGGAACCACCATGGCGATCTCAACGATGCCCCTGCGCCGGGCGCTGGCAGCACTGGCGCTCACGGCGGCTGCAGCGACCTCTGCGGACGCGATGCCGCTGAGCCTGCCCGGCTCCCTGCCCAATATGGTCGGGCTGGGTATCGGCTCCACCACTGAGTTCGCGGGCGGCAAGGACCGCATGGTCGGCGTGGTGCCTGGCCTGCGCTATGTCACGCCGGGTGGCCGGCTGCTGGAATGGTATGGGCCCTATGCCCAGTTCAACTTCGGCGGGCTGACCGGGTTCCAGTGGGGGCCGGCGGCAGGATTGCGGCTGGGCCGCAGCAATGTGGACGATCCCGTGGTGTCGCGCGTGCATGAGATTGACACCACCGTCGAGGCCGGCGGGTATATCGGCTACGAATACCTGAACGAAGGCCGCATCCCCTGGCGGCTGCGAGGCGGTGTCAACGTGATGACCAATGCCGGCGTCGTCTATGGCGGCACGCATGTCGCTGCAACGGGTTCGCTCTGGGTGCCGCTGCACCCGCGGGTCTACGCGGGAGTCGGGCTGGGCGCGACGTGGGTCAGCGGCAGTTTCAACCGCACCTATTTCGGCGTCACCCCGTCGGATTCGGCGGCCAGCGGGCTGCCGGTCTACAACCCGGGCGGCGGCCTGGAACAGTTCACCGGCTGGCTGGCGCTGATCTGCCAGTTCGACAAGCACTGGTATGGCGGGGCGATGGTGTACGGCCAGCGCCTGACCGGCGATGCCGCCGACAGCCCCATCGTGACCCAGCGCGGTACGCGCAACCAGATCACTTATGGCGTCGGCATCGGTTACTCGTGGCGTTAGCGGGCGCCGGGGCGCTTGCTATGATGCGGCCATGACCGACGACCTTGTCATCCCCCACCACGAATACCTGATCACCGCGATCCGGGCGCAGGGTGCGGGCGGCCAGAACATCAACAAGGTGTCCAATGCCGTGCATCTGCGCTATGACGTGCGCGCGTCCTCGCTCGCGCCCGACCACCAGGAGCGCCTGCTGGCGCTGCATGACCACCGCATTACGCGCGATGGCGTGGTGGTGATCAAGGCGCAGCAGTTCCGCAGCCTGGACCAGAACCGCGACGAAGCGGTGCGGCGGCTGCACGAACTGGTGCGCAGCGTGGCCGTGCCGCCGCGCGTGCGCCGGCCCACACGGCCGACGCGGGCGTCGCGCCAGCGCCGGCTGGAAAGCAAGAGCCAGCGCAGCGAGGTCAAGTCGCTGCGCGGCCGCGTGTTCGACTGAACCCTGGTATCAGCGCGCCGACTGCAGCGCGGCAATGCGCTGCTCGATCGGCGGGTGGCTCGAGAACAGCGCCATCCACGACTTGCCGCCGGCGATGCCCATTGCCTGCATGTTCTGCGGCAGTCCGTCCGGCTCCAGGCCGCCCAGGCGGCGCAGTGCGGCCACCATCGGCGTCGGCGTGCCCATCATGCCGGCCGCGCCCGCATCGGCGCGGAACTCGCGGCGGCGCGAGAACCAGGCCACGATGATGCTGGCCAGGATGCCGAACACGATCTCGCAGACAACCACCGTGACCATGTAGCCGATGCCCGGGCCGCGCGATTCCTCGTCGTTCTTGCGCAGCATCGAATCGACGAAGTAGCCGACCACGCGCGCCAGGAAGATGACGAAGGTATTGACCACGCCCTGGACCAGCGTCAGCGTGAC
Organism: Cupriavidus sp. LA-1; assembly: GCF_055385985.1. NCBI lineage: Bacteria > Pseudomonadati > Pseudomonadota > Betaproteobacteria > Burkholderiales > Burkholderiaceae > Cupriavidus > Cupriavidus sp. LA-1. The sequence continues at coordinate 3,988,653 of NZ_AP031387.1, forward strand.
CATGTCGCCGTTGGCCACGTGCGCGACCTCGTGCGCCAGCACGGCTTCCACTTCCTCATGGGACATCGATTGCAGCAGGCCGGTGGATACCGCCACCAGCGAGCTGTTCCTGGTCGCGCCGGTGGCGAAGGCGTTGGGTTCGCCTTCGTAGATGGCCACTTCCGGCATCGGCAGGCCGGCGCGCTGCGCCAGCTTCTCGACGGTCTGCACGAGCCATAGCTCGGTGCTGGTGCCGGGATGGGTGATGACCTGCGCGCCGGTCGACCATTTGGCGATGGTCTTGGACATCAGCAGCGAGATAAAGGCGCCGCCGAAGCCCATCAGGGCGGCGAATGCCAGCAGCATGCCCAGGTTCAGGCCGTTGGCGGTCAGGTAGCGGTTCACCCCCAGCACGCTGGCGGTGATGCTGAGGACAAGCATGACGGCGAGGTTGGTCGCCAGGAAAAGCAGTACGCGTTTCATGTGTGTGTGGAGCAGTGGTGTGTCGAGCGGATACAGCAAGGATGCGGACCAGCCGCAGGCGCGCGCAGCACGGTGAGGCGCGGCGCGCAGGAACAGGCGGGCGCGGGCGGGCCGCGCCAGTGGGAATCAGGCGCGCGGCGGGCGCGGCAGCCTTGGCAGGTCGGGTTCGGGCAGCGGGGCGCCGGCATAGTGCGGCGGCCCGGCGCGGCCGGCCCAGGCCGCCAGGCGCAGGGGGGATGGCGGCAGCAGTTGCTCGGCCAGGTCGGCGCCGGGCTGCCACTGCGGCTCCGCGGACTCGGGTGCCGGCGACGGGTTGCCCGTTGCGGCGGCTTCGACAGCCTCGTCGTCGACGATGGCGGCTGCGGGCGCGGACGGGACTTCACCGGTGCTCGCCGCGGCGTGCGCGAACGCGGCGGCCCAGCCCGGCAGGGGCAGGAAGACCAGCATCATGACCAGCAGGAGTAGCCGGATGGAGCGCACCACGGGGGACGGTTTATCGGTAGAAGTCGAAGGAATTCTACAGGATGCCGCCTGGTGCAGGCGCCGTCCGCAACGGCGTCGCGCCGGGAATGCTTGCCGCGTCCGGCACTTCTGCAAGAGGCATGAGACTGGCCTACACTAGCGATAACCCTGTAGTAGTTACAGGGTGTAACGCGAAGGACCAATCACATGCGCATCGGCGAACTCTCCCGTACCAGTGGCTGCGACGTCGAGACCATCCGCTATTACGAACGCGAAGGGTTGCTCGACGCGCCCCGGCGCGAGGCCAACGGCTATCGCCGCTACGACGACGGCCACCTGGTGCAGCTGAATTTCGTGCGCCACTGCCGGTCGCTGGGCATGAGCCTGTCGGACGTGCGGCGGCTGCGCGAGTTCGAGCGCAACCCGTCGCAGGATTGTGGCGACATCAACTCACTGCTCGATCGCCAGATCGCCCAGATCCACGCCCAGCGCGTGGCGCTGGAGGCGCTGGAAGGGCAGTTGCGCGTGCTGCGCGAGACCTGCCGCCACCACCAGCCCGCCAGCGGGTGCGGCATCCTGCAGAACCTGCAGCAGGCCGCCGCCGGTGCCGCGTGCGAATGCCATGCCGGCACGCATGAAGCGGCACATGAAGCTGGCCATGCCTCCAATGGGTGACACCAACGTGCGCGCTGCTGTGCTACGATGGTTGTTCCCGGATTCGCACCAGCACGGTGCACAGATCCGGCGGCAGCGAAGCTGGTGAGCGATGACTTACCTGGCTTGCCAGTGCAGAGAAGCTGCCGCTGCCCTAATCCTACTTTCCGCATGACCATGACTGATCGCCTGACGCCGATGCCCGACGCGCCTGCCCGCCTGATGCGGACCGGCCGCGCGCACGCGTTCGCGATCGCCACGGCCAGCAGCCTGCCCCAGCGCGCCACGCGCGCGATGTCTCCCCGCCGGATCAGCGCACCGCCTGATTCCGCCCGGTTCCCAGCCTGATTCGTCTCCCAAAGCGGGGCCCGGGCCGAACCGGGCCCGAGCCAGCGTTTCCGCTGTTGCCGGCAATCGCCGCAAGGCTTTCGCCGATCCGTTGATGTCCGCGCTGCCGCGCGGCATGCCAAACCTGCAAGACCTGACCGCCGCCGCCTGCCATGTTGGCCGGGCCGCGCCAACCCATGACTGCCGGAGGACCCGCCATGACGGCCGCCAAGACCCATTCCGTTGCCCTGTACCTGACCGACCTCGACGTCACCCGCCTGGAGCGCATCGCCAGCCGCGCCGGCTCGGCCCAGCTGGAGGACATGCTCGACAGCCTGCTGGCGCGCGCCACCATCGTCGCGCCGGAAGAGATTCCCACCGATGTGGTCACCATGAACACCCGCGTGGTGTGCAGCCTGCCGGGCGAGCAGGCCCCGCGCAACTGGACGCTGGTCTACCCCGATGCGGCGGACTTCGATGCCGGCCGGTTGTCGGTGCTGTCGCCGGTGGGGCAGGCGTTGCTGGGCGCGCGCGCCGGGCAGACCGTCAGCTACCGCCTGCCCGACGGCCGCGAGCAGCAGGCAAGTGTTGTCGAGATCGCCTTCCAGCCGGAAGCCAGCGGCCAGTACACCCTTTGATCCGGCGCTGATCCCGCCCTGGCGCGTGCCGCCAGGGCCACGCGCGCGCGCGCCGTGCGGCTTGTTCCCGGCGATCCGCGGACACCATTCATCGGCAAGCCTGTCGTTTCACGACTCGCAACACACCATTCGTCGCAGCGGTATTTCTGCTTGCGTGGACTGTGACTAATCTTCAGTCCGTGCTCGTATCGCAACATAGATTGCAGAGCGGCCGGAGCCTCTTCCCGGTCCATACAAGAAAGCAAGACGAAATCAGTTGAAGGAGTCCCAAATGATCGCCAGACGTATCCTCGGCGGCGCGCTCGTGTTCGCGGCGGTAGCCGCGTCCGCTGCAGCGTTGGCTGCCCCCGCTACTGCCAGCAAGGTTGGCAAGTTTGATGTGTATGCCGACGCGCTGCGGGTCGGCAAGTACGACGTGTATACGGACGGCGCCAAGCAAGGCAAGTTCGATACGTACACCGACGGGGCCCGCGCCGGCCGCTTCGACCCGTACTCGGAAGGTTCGCGCCGCGGCAAGTTCGACAGCTTCAGCGAAGGCGCGCATAGCTTCACCGGTGAAATTGCCGATCGCGCGCTCGACAACTCGCGTACGGGCGACGGTTCGCTCTACGGCTATCGCGTCTGACCCCCCATACGGTCTTCAAGGGTCTTCCTGAAGCACCCAGGCGGCCACTACGGTGGCCGCAAGTTTTCTCTCCCGCCTGCCCGGCCGACCTCCTCCTCCTTCTCTCTTCGCCTGGCAGGCGCTTTTCTATTCTGTGATCCCGCTGCGGCATCCGCGTGCATGCGTCTGCCTCGGACAACGCCAGCAGCACATGCCGGACCTTCCGGAGGCCGGGGCAGGCTCCGTGCTTACAGGTCGCGCGACGCGAAGGTGTCGCACTTGCGGAGATCGCCGGACTCGATGCCGCGGCGCAGCCAGCGCACGCGCTGTTCGCTGGAGCCATGGGTAAAGGCCTCCGGCACGACATAGCCCTGCGCCTGGCGTTGCAGCCGGTCGTCGCCGATCGCGGCGGCGGCCTTCAGGCCTTCCTCGACATCGCCCGGTTCCAGCAGCTGCTGGTTGGCACGCTGCGCGGTGGTGGCCCAGACGCCGGCCAGGCAGTCAGCCTGCAGTTCCATGCGCACTGACAGCTGGTTGGCCTGCGCTTCGCCCATGCGGCGGCGCGCGCTGTCGACCTTGTCCGATACGCCCAGCAGCTTCTGCACATGGTGGCCGATCTCGTGCGCGATCACATAGGCCTGGGCGAAGTCGCCGCCCGCGCCGAAGCGCTGGCGCAATTCGTCATAGAAGGCCAGGTCGAGATAGACCTTCTGGTCACCGGGGCAGTAGAACGGGCCCATCGCCGACTGGCCGGTGCCGCAGGCCGTGGGCGTCGCACCCGAGAACAGCACCAGCGTGGGCGGCACATAGCGGCGGTTCAGCTGAGTTTCAAAGATGTGCTGCCAGGTGCGCTCGGTATTGCCCAGCACCTTGCGCGTGAACACGGTCATGTGGTCTGTCGCCGGCGGGCGGTTCACCTGCTGATGTTGCTGCTGCTGCGGGCCGGAGCCCTGCAGCACCGAGGCGCCCTGCATGATCAGCCTCGGGTCGATGCCGAAGAAATACGACGCAGCCAGCGCAATGACGATGGTGCCGATGCCGATGGTCTTGGGCCCGGCGCCGAACCCGCCGCCGAATCCGCCGCGGCGGTCTTCAACGTTCTGGCTTTCGGCTTCGTCATCTAGGCGCATGGGGGCTCCGAAACAGGGGGAGTTCGACTTGAAAGGGGTGCCAACCAGTATAGCAATCCGGCGGGTGGCACTGCCTGCGCCGGCAGCCAGCGGCATCCAGGCGCACAATAAAAAAAGACACCACCCACTTGCCCTGGAGACGGGCAACGCAGGCGGTGTGCGGCAAAACAAAGAAACCGGGCTTGCACCCGGTTCCGTGATGATCAGAGCGTTCCGGGACGGGAACGCAAGCGGCGTTGTCAGGCCAAGGCAGCCTCACGCGCAACCGGTGCGGCTGCCGCCGCGCTGGCGCCCACTTCGGCGACGCGCAGCAGGTTGGTGGTTCCACCCTGTCCGAACGGCATGCCCGCGGCAATGGTGATCTGGTCGCCCGGTACGGCGTAGCCTTCGGCCACCGCCGCGCGCGTGGCGGCTTCGACCATTTCGTCCACGCTCTGCACATCCGGGCTGACGGTGGAGTGGATGCCCCACGCAATCGCCAGGCGGCGCGCGATTTCCAGGTTGGGCGTGATGCTGACGATCGGCGCGCACGGCCGCTCGCGCGCGGCGCGCAGCGCGGTGGCGCCCGAGGACGTATAGGTCACCGTCGCGGCCGCGCCGATGATCTGCGTGACTTCGCGCAGCGCCGCGCAGATTGCATCCTGGCGCGTGTTCAGCGGGGTCTCGTGCTGGGCGTCGAGCAGGTTGCGGTAGAGCGGATCACGCTCCACCTCGGTGACGATGCGGTTCATCATCGACACCGCCGGCACCGGGTAGCGGCCGTTGGCCGACTCAGCCGACAGCATCACCGCATCGGCGCCTTCATAGATGGCGCTGGCCACGTCCGACGCTTCGGCGCGCGTCGGCACCGGCGAGTCGATCATCGATTCCAGCATCTGCGTGGCGATCACCACCGGCTTGCCCAGCTGGCGGCACACGCGCAGGATGCGCTTCTGCACGCCGGGCACGCGCTCGGGCGGCAGCTCCACGCCGAGGTCGCCGCGCGCCACCATCACGGAATCGGACACGCGCACGATCTCTTCCAGCTGCTGCAGCGCGGCCGGCTTTTCGATCTTGGACAGGATGCCGGCACGGGTGCCGACAATCTCGCGCGCCTCGACGATGTCCGACGGGCGCTGCACGAACGACAGGCCGATCCAGTCGGCGCCCAGCGACAGCGCGAAGTCCAGGTCCTTGCGGTCCTTCGCGGTCAGCGCGGGGATGGGGATCACGGCGTCGGGCACGTTCACGCCCTTGCGGTCGGACAGCGTGCCGTTGTTGACCACGCGCGTGCTGATGGTGCCGGTGGTCACGGCTTCGATCGACAGGCGTACCTTGCCATCGTCGATCAGCAGCGACTGGCCCGGCTGCGCGGCGGCGAACAGTTCGGGGTGCGGCAGGTAGACGCGGGTGCCGTCGCCCGGCGTGGGATCGCTGTCGAGCACGAACACGTCGCCGGTACGTACCGCGACCTTGCCCGCGGCGAAGGTGCCGATGCGCAGCTTCGGGCCCTGCAGGTCGGCCAGGATGGCGATCGGGCGGCCGGTCTCGGCCTCGACCTTGCGCACGGCGTCATAGCGCGCGCGATGGTCTTCGTGCGTGCCGTGGCTGAAGTTGAGCCGGAACACGTCGGCGCCCGCCTCGAACAGTTCGCGGATCACCGCGATGTCGGTGCTTGCGGGTCCAAGCGTGGCTACGATCTTCGCTTTGCGCTGGCGTCTCATGATGTCTCCTCTTCCATTCTCGGACGGCGCGCCACGTGGCGCGCCGGGTAATGCTGTTCAGGTGAACTACAGCTTCGGTACGACGGTACTGCGCTGGCTGCCGCGGGCTTACACGATCAGGATCGCGCGGAAGTCATTCACGTTGGTACGCGTCGGGCCGGTGACGATCAGGTCGTCGACGCCGGCAAAGAAGCCATAGCCGTCGTTGTTATCCAGGTGCGCGCGCGCCGACAGGCCGCGCGCGCCGGCGCGCGTCAGCGTGTCCGGCGACAGCATCGCACCGGCGTTGTCCTCGGAGCCGTCGATGCCGTCGGTGTCGCAGGCGATCGCGTGCACGCCGGGCAGGCCGTCGAGCGCCACCGCCAGCGACAGCAGGAACTCCGCATTGCGCCCGCCACGGCCCTTGCCGCGCACGGTCACGGTGGTCTCGCCGCCGGACAGGATCACGCAGGGCTTGCTGAAGGGCTGGCCGCGCTGCGCAACCTGGCGCGCAATGGCGGCATGCACTTCGGCCACTTCACGCGCTTCGCCTTCGATGCAGTCGGACAGGATGTGGGCCTCGTAGCCCAGTTCACGCGCGCGCGCGGCTGCCGCTTCCAGCGATTGCTGCGCGGTGGCCAGTGTCACGTGACGGTGGCCGTCGAAGCGGGCATCGCCGGGCTTGGGCGTTTCGCCAGCGCCGCTTTCCAGGTGGGCGCGCACGTTCGCGGGGACTTCAATGCCGTACTTGGCGATGACGGCCAGCGCGTCGGCGCAGGTGGTCGCATCGGGCAGCGTCGGGCCGCTTGCGATCAGGGTCGGGTCATCGCCGGGAATATCGGAAATCAGCAGCGTCTCGACGCGTGCCGGGGCGCAGTGCAGCGCCAGGCGGCCGCCCTTGAGGGCCGACAGGTGCTTGCGCACGCAGTTCATTTCGCCGATGCTGGCGCCGCTCCTGAGCAGCGCCTTGTTGATGGCCTGCTTGTCGGCCAGCGTCAGGCCGGGCGCAGGCGCGGCCAGCAGGGCCGAGCCGCCGCCGGAGATCAGGCACAGCACCAGGTCGTCGGCGCTCAGGCCCTGCACCAGTTCCACCATGCGTTGCGCGGCGCGCTGGCCGGCTTCGTCGGGAACGGGGTGGGCGGCTTCCACCACTTCGATGCGCTTGCAGTCGGCACCGTGGCCGTAGCGCGTCACCACCAGGCCCGACAGCTCGCCTTGCCAGTTGGCCTCCACAGCCTGCGCCATCGCGGCGGCGGCCTTGCCGGCACCGATCACCACGGTGCGGCCCTTGGGCGGCGCGGGCAGGTGCGGCGGCAGGCAGTGGCTGGCGCTGACGGAAGCGACCGCGGTATCGAACAGGTCGCGCAGCAGCGCGCGGGGACTGATCTGTTCGGGATGGCCTGCCGGGCGCTGGGGCGACAGCAGGGCGGCTTGGGGTTCGGTGGCGAGCATGAGGAATCCTGGTACTGACTGGGTACAGACTGACAGCGAAAGCGTGTCGTCCCCGCGGGGCGGGGACGACGGAGTTACTGCTTACTTGGCGATCTGGTGGTTGGACATGATCTCGATCGCGCGGCACAGGGCCGAGTGGTCCTGCTTGCCCAGGCCGTTGGCCGAACAGGTGTTGAACAACTCCTGCGCGGTGGCGGTGTTGGGCAGGGCCACGCCCAGCGCCTTGGCACCCTGCAGCGCCAGGTTCAGGTCCTTCTGGTGCAGTTCGATGCGGAAGCCCGGGTCGAAGGTGCGCTTGACCATGCGCTCGCCGTGCACTTCCAGGATGCGCGAGGCGGCGAAGCCGCCCATCAGCGCCTGGCGCACCTTGGCCGGATCGGCACCGGCCTTGGAGGCGAACAGCAGGGCTTCGGACACGGCCTGGATATTCAGCGCGACGATGATCTGGTTGGCCACCTTGGTAGTCTGGCCGTCGCCGTTGCCACCGACCAGCGTGACGTTCTTGCCCATCAGGTCGAACAGCGGCTTGACCTGGTCATAGGCTTCCTGCGGGCCACCGACCATGATCGTCAGCGACGCAGCCTTGGCACCCACTTCACCGCCCGACACCGGCGCGTCCAGGTACGAAGCACCCAGCTTGTTGATGCGCGCGGCGAAGTCCTTGGTGGCGATCGGCGAGATCGAGCTCATGTCGACCACGATCTTGCTGTGGCTGGCTTCCTTGCCGGCAGCCTTGAATGCGGCGGCCACGCCCTTTTCGCTGAACAGCACGGCTTCGACGTGCGGGGTGTCCGGCACCATGATGACGATGATGTCGGCACGCTTGGCGACTTCCTCGGCGCTGGTGCAGACGGTCACGCCTGCATCGACCAGCGCTTGCGGGGCCGGGTTGACGTCATGCACGAACAGCGTGTGGCCGGCGGCGCGCAGGTGGCCCGCCATCGGTGCGCCCATGATGCCCAGGCCGATGAAGCCGACGTTGCGTTGGTTTGCCATATTGATGTCTCCTTGAATGAGCTTAGGTCTGTCTTGGTTGGCGTAGGTGGTAACCGGTTACTGCACGCCGTGGTCGGCGCGCCAGCCCAGGCCGGCTTCGGTCGTGGTCTTCGGCTTGTACTCGCAGCCGATCCAGCCGTTGTAGCCGATCTCGTCCAGGAACTTGAACAGGAAGTGGTAGTTCAGCTCGCCGGTTCCCGGCTCGTTGCGGCCCGGGTTGTCGGCCAGCTGCACGTGCTTGATCTTGGGCAGGTTGGCCTTGATGGTGTTGGCGATTTCGCCTTCCATCCGCTGCATGTGATAGATGTCGTACTGCACGTACAGGTTGGGCGCGTTGACCTGCTTGATCAGGTCCAGCGCCTGCTGCGTGCGCGACAGGAAGAAGCCGGGGATGTCGAAGGTGTTGATCGGCTCGATGAGCAGGTCGATATGCTCGGCGGCCAGCGCGCTGGCGGCGAAGCGCAGGTTTTCCACCAGCGTTTCCTGCGCCTGCTCGCGCTTGACGTTCTGCGGCTGGATGCCGACCAGGCAGTTCAGCTGGCGCACGCCCAGCACCTTGGCGTACTTGATGGCCTCGCCCACGCCGTCCTGGAATTCGCCGACGCGGTCCGGGTGGCAGGCAATGCCGCGCTCGCCCGCGTCCCACTTGCCGGCGGGCAGGTTGTGCAGCACCAGGTCCAGCTGGAAGCGGTTCAGGCGGTCAGCGATCTGGTCCGCGTGGAACGCATACGGGAAGAGGAATTCCACGCCGCGGAAGCCCGCGCGCGCGGCGGCTTCGAAGCGGTCGAGAAAACCCACTTCGTTGAACAGCATGGTGAGGTTGGCCGCAAGTTTAGTCATGAGTCTCTCCGGTTTAGTTGTGTTGTCGTTCTGCCGGTGCAGAACCGGTGATGCAGGGGCGCTGGATTTGCGCGGGCCGTAGCCCGCGCTTCCATGTTGGAATGGTGTTGCTTACGCCGTTTCCACTTCTTCCTTCAGGATCGCTTCCTCGATGTCCTCGAGGTCTTCGATCGGCTCGAACTCGTTGACGTTGTCGATCTCGGTACCCATCGCGATATTGGTCACGCGCTCCAGGATCACCTCGACCACCACCGGCACCGAGAACTCGGCCATCAGGTCGCGCGCTTCGGCGAAGGCCGGGGCGATGTCTTCCGGCTTGAACACGCGGATCGCCTTGCAGCCCAGGCCCTCGACCACCTTGACGTGGTCCACGCCGTAGCCGTTCAGCTCAGGGGCGTTGACGTTGTCGAAGGCCAGCTGCACGCAGTAGTCCATCTCGAAGTTGCGCTGCGCCTGGCGGATCAGGCCGAGGTAGGAGTTGTTCACCACCACGTGGATGTACGGCACCTTGAACTGCGCGGCCACGGCCAGCTCTTCGATCATGAACTGGAAGTCGTAGTCGCCCGAGATCGCCACCACGTCCGAATCCGGCGAGGCGGTCTTCACGCCGATCGCGGCCGGGATGGTCCAGCCGAGCGGGCCGGCCTGGCCGCAGTTGATCCAGTGGCGCGGCTCGTTGACCGACAGGAACTGCGCGGCGGCGATCTGCGACAGGCCGATGGTGCTGACATAACGCACGTCGCGCGGGAAGTACTGGTTCATCTCGCGGTACACGCGCTGCGGCTTGACCGGCACGTTGTCGAAGTCGCTCTTGCGCTGCATGGTGCGGCGGCGCTTCTGCACGTCGGCCACCCACGACTTGCGGCACGGCAGGCGGCCGGCCATCTTCATTTCGCGGGCGACTTCGACGAACAGCTCCAGCGCGGCCTTGGCATCCGACACGATGCCAAGGTCCGGGCCGAACACGCGGCCGATCTGGGTGGGCTCGATATCGACGTGCACGAACTTGCGGCCCTTGGTGTAGACATCGACGCTGCCGGTGTGGCGGTTGGCCCAGCGGTTGCCGATGCCCATCACGAAGTCCGAAGCCAGCAGGGTGGCGTTGCCGTAGCGGTGCGAGGTCTGCAGGCCGACCATGCCGGCTTGCAGCGGGTGGTCGTCGGCCAGCACGCCCCAGCCCATCAGGGTCGGCACCACCGGCACGTTGACCAGCTCGGCGAACTCGACCAGCAGTTCCGACGCGTCGGCGTTGATCACGCCGCCGCCGCACACGATCAGCGGGCGCTCGGCCGCGTTCAGCATGGCGATGGCCTTCTCGATCTGGGCACGCGAGGCCGCCGGCTTGTACGGCTGCAGCGACTGGTAGGTGTCCACGTCGAATTCGATCTCGGCCACCTGCACGTCGAACGGCAGGTCGATCAGCACCGGACCCGGACGGCCCGAACGCATGATGTGGAAGGCCTGCTGGAACACCTGCGGCACCAGGGCCGGCTCGCGCACGGTCACGGCCCACTTGGTCACGGGCTTGGCGATCGATTCGATATCGACAGCCTGGAAGTCTTCCTTGTACAGGCGCGCGCGCGGGGCCTGGCCGGTAATGCAGAGGATGGGGATCGAATCCGCCCAGGCCGAGTACAGGCCGGTGATCATGTCGGTGCCGGCGGGGCCCGAGGTACCGACGCAGACGCCGATATTGCCGGGTTCGGCACGGGTGTAGCCTTCGGCCATGTGCGAGGCGCCCTCGACGTGGCGGGCCAGCACGTGATTGATGTTGCCCGACTTGCGCATCGCCGAGTAGAACGGGTTGATGGCCGCGCCCGGCACGCCGAATGCCGTGGTCACGCCTTCCTTCTCCAGCACGGCGATTGCCGCGTCGATTGCTCTCATCTTTGCCATGATCTTGTCTCCGGTAATGGTGGGAATTTCGCTGGAGTCGATCCTATTCCCGCAAGCGGGGTGGGATAAACAGAAGGGAGATCAGTTGATTCGATACCTGGGGTACGCAATTTCGCCTTGGATGCCTGATCGGACGGTCTGCGGACGTACGCCGGGGTACGCAATTGGATATATGGTGTGACGGTGCGCGCACGAAGCGCAGCGGTGGGTACGGGCCGGCGCACTTGCAGCGGCCGGTGATCCGCCGTTGCGCGGTGCGGCAAAATGGCGGGGTTCCTCGCCATCCGGGCCGACCATGTATTCCAGGCTGCCGTCTACCTACGAACTGCTTGAAGCGCTCAACGCGCCCACGCCGCGCGCGCCGGCTGCCGACCCGGCGCGCGCCAGCCGCCCCGGGCGCATGCTGTGGGCAGCCTTTATCGCCGCGCTGCTGGCGACCCTGCTGAGCGGCGCGGCCCTGGCTGTCTGGCGGCTATGGCTGAAACATCCGCTGCCGCTGTGGTCGCTGCGCACCTTCGAGGCGCTGCTGGCCTTGTCGGCCGCCTGCTATGTGGGTACGGGGCTGGCGCACTCCGGCACGGTACTGGCCAGGCTGCGCAACCCGCTGCGCTGGCAGGCGGCGGAGATGGACCGCCAGCGCGCGGCCGAAGACGCGCTGCTGCGGCAGCTTGCGCGCATCCCGCCGGCGCAGCTGGCAGCGCGGCAGCGGCGCGTGGCCCTGCAACTGCGGCTATGGGAGGGGGCGGCGCGCACGGTGGGGCTGCTGCTGGCACTGGCGCCCGCCGCCGCGGTGCTGGCCAGCGCCTGGCGCACACTGCCGCTTGCGCAGCAGATGGTGCCGATGCTGCTGTGGGGCTATGGGGTGATGCTGGTCGCCGGCGGCGCCAGCTACCTGTACCTGCACGTGCAGTGCAGTCGGCCGTTGCGGCGGCTGGCTTATGTGCTGGGCGAGGCCGCGCAGATGAATGCCGAGCTCGACGCGCGCCGGGGCGCAGGGCCCCGGCAAGCGTGATCAGCCGTGATCACGCCGCAAGATAGGTCTGCACCAGCCGCACCCAGGCCGCCGCGCCCAGCGGCAGCACCGCGTCGTTGAAGTCATAGCCAGGGTTGTGCACCATGCAGCCGCCGAATTCGCCTTCGCCGTTGCCCAGGATCAGGTAGCAGCCGGGCACGGCATTCAGCATCCACGCAAAATCCTCGCTGCCGTTGAGTCCCTTCGGCGCCTGCGTGACCACGTTGGCGGCGCCGACCAGCTCGGTACAGACGCGCTGTGCCAGCAGCGTTTCGGCCTCGGCGTTGACCATCGGCGGCGTCAGCTGGCGGTAGTCGATCTGGGCTTCCACGCCATGCGCCTGCGCGGTCAGCGCGACGATCTCGCGGATGCGCTGCTCGACCAGTGCGCGCGTGTCGGGCCGCGCGGCGCGCACGTTCAGGCCCAGCGTCACGGTTTCCGGGATCACGTTGTGTGTGGCGCCGCCGCGGATAAAGCCGACCGATACCACCGCGGTGTCGTCCGGCGCGACATTGCGCGCGACCACGGTCTGCAGCGCGGTGACGATGGCGGCCGCCGCCGCGATCGGGTCGCGCGCGCGATGCGGCATCGCGCCGTGCCCGCCCACGCCGCGCACGGTCACGTCGGCCACGTCCGACGACAGGCTTACCGGTCCCGGCAGCACGCGGAAGGAGCCCGCGGGCACGCCCGGCATGTTGTGCAGCGCAAAGATTGCGTCGCACGGGAAGCGCTCGAACAAGCCGTCCTCGATCATCGCGCGCGCGCCGCACAGGTTCTCTTCGTCAGGCTGGAAGATCAGGTTCAGCGTGCCGTCGAAGTCAGGCTTGTCGGCGATCGCCCTGGCCGCGGCCAGAAGGATCGCGGTATGGCCGTCGTGGCCGCATGCGTGCATCTTGCCGGGCACGCGGCTGGCGTAGGGCAGGCCGGTGGCTTCGACGATCGGCAGCGCATCCATGTCGGCGCGGATGCCGAGGCGCCGCGTGCCGCTGCCGCGCCTGAGCTGCCCCACCACACCGCTCTTGCCGACGCCGGTGTGGACCTCGTATCCCCATTCGGCCAGCAGCGTCGCCACCAGATTGCTGGTTGCGCCCACTTCGAAGCCCAGCTCCGGCTGCGCGTGGATCTGGCGGCGGATGCCGACGAAGGTGTCGGCGTCGATGCCGATGGCGGGCAGCAGGTGCGGCAGGTACTGGAATGGCTTGAGTGTCGGGGCGCGGGTCATGGGTCGGTTCTCCGGAATGGTTGACTTCAATGGGCGCGGGTTTCGCGGATGCGCGATACGGCCAGCAGCGTGATCACGCCGCACACCAGCATGTAGAGGGCGGGCGACATCGGATTGCCGGTACGGGCCAGCATCCAGGTCACGATGAACTGCGACGAGCCGCCGAACACGGTCACGCCCACGCTGTAGATCACCGACAGGCCGCTGGCCCGCACGCCGGCGGGCAGCATTTCAAGCATCATCAGGAACATCGGCGTGGTGCCCAGGTTGACCAGCGCGGTCAACAGCGCCGACACGCACAGCACCAGCGGCACGCTCGGATAGGCATTGATCAGCCAGAAGGCCGGATAGACCGCCAGCATGCTGAGCACCAGCGAGGCCACCACCAGCGGCTTGCGCGCGGTGAGCCGGTCGGCCAGGCGGCCGGCAAACAGTGACACCGCAGTCAGCGTCAGCCCGGTGACGCAGCCGGACAGGAACGACAGCGACGCCGGCATATGCAGCACGCGGATCATGTAGGTGGGCATGAAGAACACCACCAGGTACATGGTGGCCGTGCCCGCGGTGGTCGCCAGGATGCCCTTGAGCACGGTGGCCCAGTGGTTGCGGAACAGCTCGCCGAGCGGGCTGGGCGAGTCGGCATCGGCCTGGTGGGTTTCATCGAGATGTGCGCGGATATACAGCCCCACGGGTGCGATCAGCAGGCCAACCAGGAAGGGCAGGCGCCAGCCCCAGCTTTCCAGCGACGCGGTGGGCAACACCGCATACAAGGTGGCGCCGGTCAGCGCGCCCAGCATCGCCGAGATGCCCTGGCTGCCAAGCTGCCAGCTCACGCGCCAGCCGCGGCCCTTGACGCCGCCTGCCTCCATCAGCATCGCGGTGGAGGCGCCGATCTCGCCGCCGAGCGAGAAGCCCTGCAGCAGCCGGCCGGCCAGGATCATCAGCGAGCCGAAGATGCCGGCCGACGCATACGGCGGCGCCAGCGCGATGCACAGCGTGCCCGCCACCATCAGGCCGATGGTCAGCGTCATCGCCGACTTGCGTCCGCGCCGGTCAGCGTAGCTGCCGATCAGCACGCCGCCGAGCGGGCGCATGACAAAGCCGATGCCGAAGGTGGCCACCGCCAGCAGCAGCGAGCCATAGGCGCTGTCGGAGGGAAAGAACAGCTTGCCGATCAGCAGCGAGAAGAAGCTGTAGACGGTGAAGTCGAACATCTCCAGCGCATTGCCCAGCGAGCACGCCGCGATCAGGTGGAACTGGCTTTGCGTGCGGGGGGCGCTGGCGGCGGGAGCGGCGGCGACGGTGGCGGGTGTCGCGAGGGTGGCGTCGTTCATGCATTGTCTCCACGAACTGGTGGGGGCGGCACGCGCGGGGGGCTGGTGTATTTGAGTCCCGACGAGAAGGTTCGCGTGGCAGTCAGGTTGGCAACCTGTGGCGCTGAGTATTCAGGCAAACGGGCCGGGACAAAAAATCATATATTTTCATCCTGATAACCAGATCGAATCACCGTCATAACTGGTGCAGTCCCGGTATCGGGATAACTACTGAAGGTGGCCGGCAAGACCCAGGCGGGCGCGGTTTGGACCGTGGCAGTGCGCGATGCGGCGCCCGCGCTGCCCCGCGCCGGGGCATGGCGCACGGCAGCCTGGAACAGGAACAGGAAGCGGAAACGATGAAACTGCATCAACTGCGGGTCCTGCTGGCCGTGGCCGAGCACGGCAGCATCCACGAAGCGGCGCGCGCGCTGCATATCTCGCAGCCGGCGCTGTCCAAGGCGATCGCCGAGCTGGAGCGCGAGCTGGGCGTCACGCTGCTGTCGCGCTCGGTGCGAGGCGTCAGCCTGACCGCGTACGGGCTGGCGCTGGTCAAGCGCGCCAGCGTGGTCGAGCAGGAGCTGCGGCATGCGCTGGAAGACATCGAATCGATCCGCGGCCATGCCGAGGCCGAGCTCAACATCGGCTTCACCGCGGTGGCCTCGAGCGGCCCGCTGCCCGCGGCCATGGCGGCGTTTCGGCAACGCTTCCCGAACGTGGCGCTGCGCGCCTTCGAGTTGCGCCCGCAGCAGATCCAGGAAGGCCTGCGCGAAGGGCGGCTGGACCTGGGGCTGATTTCCACCAACAGCGGCCCGGGCTCGGCCTCGCTGCAATGGGAGCCGCTGTTCTCGGTGGGCATGAAGCTGGCGGTGCGCGCCGGGCACCCGCTGCGGCGCGCGCGACGGCTGCGGCCGCTGCACGACGCCGACTGGCTGGTGCTGGATCCGGTCGACGATGCCGGCAGCCCGCTGGCCAGCCTGATGCGGCTGCACCGGATGGAAATGCCGCGCCGGGTGGTGCAGAGCGCGTCGAACCTGCTCGGGCTGCAACTGGCCACTCGTACCGACCTGATCAGCATGTGGTCGGACTTCGTCTTCCATGGCACCGGCGGCCCGCTGCAGCTCGCCAGCGACCAGTTGGTAGCGCTGCCGATCCAGGACGAGCTGCCGGATTTCCACGTATTCCTGGTCTATCGCTCAGTCGACCTGATGACGCATGTCTGCGCGGAATTCAGCCGGGAAGTGCGGCATTATGCCTTCGAACGCCGCGGCGGCCCGCCCGCCATGCGCTGGGCCCGATCCGCGTCATAAGCGCCGCCCGGATGCCAAGGCGGCGCCGATGCCGCACAATGGCGCCCGGGAGACGAATATCCGATGGACAAACTCAAGCAAATCGAAGCCTTTATCGCCGTGGTGGAGCACGGCAGCATGGCGGCCGCGGCGCTCACGCAGAACGTGACGCCGGTGATGATCGGCCGCCGCATCAACGCGCTCGAAGCCCGCATCGGCGTCAAGCTGCTGCACCGGTCCACGCGCCGCATCGCCGTGACCGAGCAGGGCGCGGTGTTCATGGAGCAGTGCAAGAAGGCGCTGGCCGACCTGGACCGCGCCGAGATGCTGATCGCCGAAGGCAAGCACAAGGCCACCGGCCACCTGATCGTGTCGGCACCGGCGGCGTTCGGACGCAAGCACGTGGCGCCGCACGCGCCGGCGTTCCTGGCGGCCAACCCGGAAGTGCAGATTTCCTTCAACCTGACCGACCGCGTGGTCGACCTGGTGCGCGAAGGCTATGACGTGGGCATCCGCATCGGCGGCGCCATCGACCCGAACTTTGTCGCGATCAAGCTGGCGTCGAACAAGCGCGTGGTGTGCGGCACGCCGGCCTACTTTGCGAAGCATGGGGTGCCGCAGACGCTGGACGACCTGGCCCAGCACAACTGCCTGGCGTTCAACCTGCAGGGCGGCCAGCAGCGCGGCTGGTACTTCAGCCAGAACGGCAAGGCCGTGACCGTGCGCGTCAACGGCAACCTCGACTGCAACGACGGCGAATTGCTGCACCGCTGGACCGGCGAGGGCCTGGGCCTGGGCTGGCGCTCGACCTGGGAGATCCTGCCGCAGCTGGAGAGCGGCGAGCTGATCACGGTGCTGGACGAATACGCGCTGCCCGCCTACGACATCCTTGCCGTGTACCCGCAGCAGCGCCCGGTGCCGGCCAAGATCCGCTTCTTCATCGAGCACCTGAAGGCGCAGTTCGCGCGTCCGGGCTACTGGATGGACACGGCGGGCGACAACTGAGGCCGCTGCCGGGCGCGATGCCGATCACAGCCTGGCTGGCCGACCTGGTGGTCATCGTGCACGGGCTGTTTATCGTGTTCGTGGTGGCGGGCGGCCTGCTGGTGTTGCGCTGGCCGCGCGTCGCATGGCTGCACCTGCCCGCGGCGGCGTGGGGCGTGCTGATCGAATGGTCCGGCTGGATCTGCCCGCTGACGCCGCTGGAAAACACGCTGCGCCAGGCCGCGGGACAGGCCGGCTACAGCGGTGGTTTTGTTGAACGCTACCTGTTGCCGCTGATCTATCCGGCGGGGCTCACGCCCGCGGTGCAGCTGTGGCTGGGCCTGGTGGTGCTGGCGGTCAATGTGGCGGCCTATGCGCTGTGGTGGCGCCGCCGGCGCCACCACTGAGGGCGCTGCTTCAGCCCGCGGGCTCGAAGCGCGGCGCGCGCTTCTGCATATTGGCCAGCACCGCCTCGCGCTGGTTGGGCGAGCCGACCAGCCGGTCCTGCTCGTCGGACTCGGCCTGCAGGATGGCGGCGTTGTCGCCGCGCTCCACCACCGCCATCAGGCGCTTGGCCGCACGGATCGCGTGCGGGTTCTTCTGCGCTGCCTGGCGCGCGGCTTCCAGCGCCGCGGCGCGCGGGTCGTCGGCCAGGTAGGTGCCCAGGCCCAGTTCGCAGGCTTCGGTGCCGCTCAGCACGCGCGCGCTGTAGATCAGCTCGCGCAGCACGTCGGGGCGCACCAGCTCGCGCGTAAGCACCATGCCGGCCATGTCGGGCACCAGCCCCCACTTCATTTCCATCACCGACAGCCTGGTATCGGGCGCGACATAGCGCACATCCGCACCCAGCGCCACCTGCAGCCCGCCGCCAAAGGCCACGCCGTGGACCGCGGCAAACACCGGCACCGGCAGTTCGCGCCAGACCATGCAAGCGTACTGCGGGCGATTGGAAATGCCGTTGGTGCGCTTGCCGAGGCGGCCGGCGCCAATGCTGTCGTTGTGGGATTCACCGCCACCGTCGGACAACATGCCGGCCATGCGGTCCATGTCCAGACCCGCGCAGAAGGCGCGGCCTTCGCCTGACAGCACCACCGCGCGCAGGTCGGGCATGCGCGCGAGTTGCTCGCCGGTCTCGATCAGGGCGTCGAACATGGCCTGGTCGAGCGCGTTCATCTTGTCCGGGCGGTTCAGGCGGACATCGGCGACGCCGCCTTCGATCGTGACGAGGATACGTTCGTTGCTGCTGGCGCTCATGCGTGGGCTCCTTGGGATGCGAATTCTGTGTTGGGTGGCTATGCGGTGCGCGCTGTGTCGGTGGCCGGCAGCACGTAGTCCCGATAGGTCTCGCGCAGTTTCACCTTGAGCAGCTTGCCGGTGGCGGTATGGGGCAGGGCATCGACAAAGACCACGTCCTCGGGCACCCACCAGCGCACCATCTTGCCGGCCAGATAGTCCAGCAGCTCGGCCGCGCTGACGTCGTGGCCAGGGCGCTTCACCGCCACCAGCAACGGCCGCTCCTGCCACTTGGGATGGGGCACGCCGATCACCGCGGCCTCGGCCACCGCGGGGTGGCCCATGGTGGCGTTCTCGACATCGATCGACGAGATCCATTCGCCGCCGGACTTGATCACGTCCTTGGCGCGGTCCACGAGCTGCACATAGCCTTCGGGGTCGATATTGGCGACGTCGCCGGTGTCGAACCAGCCGTCGGCGTCGAGCGCGCTGGCTTCCGCCTTGAAGTAGCCCGAGGCGATCCACGGGCCGCGCACCTTGAGCCGGCCGAAGGCAATGCCGTCGTGCGGCAGCACGTTGCCGGCATCGTCCTCGATACGCAGCTCAACGCCCCACAGCGCGCGGCCCTGCTTGAGCTGCACCTTCAGCCGGGCGGCATCATCCAGTTCCGCATGCTGCGGCAGCAGCGTATTGATGACGCCGATGGGGCTGGTCTCGGTCATGCCCCAGCCTTGTACCAGGCGCGCGCCGAACTGCTTTTCGAAGCGCTGGATCATCGCGGCCGGCGCGGCCGATCCCCCCACGCCCGCGACCTTGAGCTGCAGCTGTGACGGGTCGATCTCGGGATGGGCGTCGAGATACTGGAACAGCATCAGCCAGACCGTCGGCACCGCGGTGGAGTAGGTCACGCGCTCGTCGCGCAGCAGCCGGTACACGCTTTCGCCGTCCAGGTGCTGCGCGGGCAGGACCATCTTGGCGCCGTTCATCGCGCAGGCGTAGGGCTGGCCCCAGGCGTTGGCATGGAACAGCGGCACGATCACCAGGATGGTGCTGTCCGGGCCGACGCCGAAGGTATCCGTCGCGCTCGCCTTCAGGCTGTGCAGCACGGTGGAGCGGTGCGAGTACAGCACGCCCTTGGGGTTGCCGGTGGTGCCGGAGGTGTAGCACAGCGACGAAGCGGTGCGCTCGTCGAACTGCGGCCAGGCGTAGTCATCGCTGGCGGCGTCGAGCAGGTCTTCATAGCACAATGCATCGGGCACGCCGGCCGCCACCACGGCGGGCATCTGCGCGCGGCCGGTCATCGCAACGTAGTGCCGCACGCTGGTCAGCTGCGGCGCCAGTTGCGCCACCAGCGGCGCGAAGGTGGTGTCGAAGCACAGCACGCGGTCTTCCGCGTGGTGGATGATGTAGGCGATCTGCTCAGGAAACAGCCGCGGGTTCACGGTATGCAGCACCGCGCCCGAGCCCGAAACGCCGAAGTAAAGCTCCAGGTGGCGATGCGTGTTCCATGCCAGCGTGCCGACGCGCTCGCCCGGCTGCACGCCGAGCGCGGCCAGTGCGTTCGCGACGCGCCTGGCGCGCCGGTGCACGGTCTCGTAGTTGCTGCGCACGGTGTCGCCTTCCACCGTGCGCGAAACGATCTCCTGTCGCGGGTGGTACGTCGCGGCGTATTCGATCAGCGAAGAAATCAACAACGGACGGTCTTGCATTAGGCCAAGCATGATGCGTCTCCTTGTGCTGTTTTCCCTGGCCCCGGGGACGCCTGTCACCCGGGGATGCTGCAAACGGCGAAGGCGCTGGCGCTCAGCAGCCCTTGAACTGCGGCTTGCGCTTCTCCATGAAGGCGGCCACGCCTTCCTTGCAGTCTTCGCTGCGGCTGGCGCGCGACTGCAGCGTGGCTTCCACTTCGAGCTGCGCGGCCAGGTCGTTGTCGAAGCTCTGGTTCAGGGCTTCCTTGATCATGCCGTAGGCCATGGTCGGCATGGTGGCCAGGTGGCGGGCCAGCTTGCCGGCCTCGTCCTGGAGCGCGTCGTCGGCGTGGACCTTCCACACCAGGCCGATGCGCTGGGCTTCCTCGGCATCGATCTTCTCGGCCAGGATGGCCAGCGCGCGGGCGCGCATCTCGCCGGCATAGCGCGGCACGAAGTAGGTGCTGCCGGCGTCCGGGATCAGGCCGATCTTGGAGAATGCCTGCAGGAAGCTGGCCGAGCGGGCCGCCAGCACCACGTCGCCCGCCAGCGCCAGGCTCATGCCGGCACCGGCGGCCACGCCGTTGACGGCGGTAACGACCGGCTTGGGCATCTGGCGCAGCGCCATGATGATCGGGTGGTAGCGCTCGCGCAGCAGCGCGCCGGAATCGGTGATGCCGTCCTTGCCGCGCGCGGCCAGGTCGGCGCCGGCGCAGAAGCCACGGCCCGCGCCGGTCAGCAGCACGGCGCGCACGCTGGCGTCGCCGGCGGCGCGCTCCACGCCCTCGCGCAGTTCGCGCATCAGGTCGCCGTTCAGCGCGTTGAGCACGTCCGGGCGGTTCAGGGTCAGCGTGGCCACGCCTTCGCTGGCTTGATAGAGGACGGATGCGGTCATGGTGGTTCTCCTTGTTGCTTGGTCGTGGTTCGGTGCGGGTGCGGAAATTTATTGCGGCTTCTTCAGCGCGTCGGCGGAGGCGTCGCCCAGCTTGCTGCCGCCGTCGCAGTCGAGGATGGTGCCGGTGACGTAGCGGGCGTTGTCGCTGCTCAGGTACATCGCGGCATCGGCGATATCGTCCTTGGTGCCGTAGTCGCGCAGCGCCAGGCGGGCCTTGTAGCGGGCCTCCATCTCGGGCGTGGGCGCCAGCCGCGCCATGCCTTCGGTGTCGGCGATCGGGCCGGGCGAGATGCCGTTCACGCGCACCCCGGCCGGGCCCCATTCCATGGCCAGGCATTTGATCAGCATGTTGATGCCGGCCTTGGCGGCGCAGGCATGGGCCTGGAACATCATGGCGTTGACCGCCTGCGGCGCGGTGATCGCGATCAGCGACGCACCCGGCTTGCTCAGATGGTCGAAGCTGGCGCGGAATACGTTGAAGGTGCCGAGCAGGTCGATATCGACCACGGTCTTGAAGGCATTGGCCGACATGCCCACCACCGGCGCCAGGAAGTTGCCCGCGGCGCCGGAGATCACCACATCGATCGGCCCCAGTTCGTCCCGGGCGCGCGCAAAAGCGGCTTCCAGGGCGGCGTAGTCGCGCACGTCGGCGGCCATGCCGATGGCGGTGCCGCCGGCCGCGGTGATGGTGTCGGCGGCGGCCTGGATGCGCTCGGCGGTGCGGCTGATCAGCGCCAGCCTGGCGCCGGCGCGCGCGAAGCCGTGCGCGATGCCGAGGTTGATGCCGGACGAGGCGCCGGCGACGAATACGGTCTTGCCGGCAAAGGCGTCGGGGCGGAAGGCACTGGGCATGGGTAGTCCTCTCGATCGATGGTCAGGCGATGCGGGCCGCGATCCGGCGTCAGGCCGGCCCGTGGCGGGGCGAAATGCAGGGGAGGTCTAGCGACGGCGGCGTGACAGCACGGCAGGTATTGCGCGATGGCGCATGAAGGTCTCCATGTTTCTGTTCTGGTGCGCGTCCGCCCGGATGCTGCGGCGCCGGCCTCTGGCTTGGGCCCCTGGCATCCTAACCTGAAGCCGGGATTCGATTTCGCGTACCGCCGGCAATGCCGGGCGACGCAGCCGCAACAACAGGCCGTGCCGTGAGCGCCGCCGGGTGCTGCAAATAGCTGGCGGGGAAGGGAAAACGGATGCCGGACGGCGTTGCGGCCAAGGCCGGGCAGGGTGCCATTCCGCGGCGCAAAACCCAGTCCTCGGAAAAAAGAAAGCCCGCACACCGTTGCAGCGTGCGGGCAGCCTTCCGTCGATGAGGTGCCGGAAGGCGGAGTGCTCATGAAGTGCGCCCCCGCGTCTTCATGGCGGGGTCCAGTGTGCGCGTGGGCCGCACGGAACGCTTTGACTCACGTCAAGCGGGGCCGTGAACAGACCCTGGGCCTAGGCCAGCAGCGCCGTGACCAGGTCCTTGCCGCGCGACACCGGCGCGGTTTCCTCAAAATGCAGTGCGCCTTCCACATGGCCCAGATGGTCCACCATCAGCCTGACGGCGAGCTCGACATCGCCGGCCCGGGCGGCCTCGATGAATTCGCGGTGTTCGTCCGACGAGCAGGCCGCGTCGCGCCGCGACTGGTACAGCATGGTGATGACCGCGCTGCGCGCCGACAGCTCGCGCATCATCTCGGTCAGCACGCCATTGCCGACCACTTCGGCCAGCACGATATGGAAGTCACCCAGCAGCCGCGTGCGCACCTGGGCGTCGCTGCCCGCCAGCGACTTGCGCTCGGCCGCCAGGTGGCGGTCGATGCGCTTGTAGTCGGCGGCGGTCGCCTTGGCCACGAACTCGCGCGCCAGCGCCGCTTCCAGGATGCGGCGCACCGCGAAGACCTCGCGCGCCTCTTCGGCGCTGGGCTTGGCCACGAAGGCGCCCTTGTCCGGCACGATCTGGATGACCTTGTCCTTGGACAGCATCAGCAGCGCCGCGCGCACCTTGGTGCGGCTGACGCGGTAGACACTGGCCAGGGCCTCCTCGCGCAGCTTGGTGCCGGGCGGCAGGCGGTGCGAAACGATGGCCGCGACAATGTCTTCGGCGATCGCTTCGGCGGTCATGGCAGGATCGATATGCTCAGGCATGGCAGCGCACTTGCGCAGAGGCTGCGCGGTTGGGGAGATGCGTGATTCTATCGCCCCGGCACGGCGACGGGAGAACCGGCGCCCGCGCCGTCTTCCGCCAGCGCGGCCAGGCCGGAGTCGAGGTCGGTCGCCTCGATGGTGCCATTGAGCACGCCATGCGCCCGTTCGCGGTCGATATCCTTCTCCCAGGCCGCCACCACCACGGTGGCCACGCAGTTGCCGATCAGGTTGCCCAGCGCGCGGGCGATGCCGATGAACCAGTCCACCGACAGCACCAGCACCAGCCCGATCGCGGGAATGGCCGGGTGTGCGGACAGCGTCGCGGCCAGGATCACGATGGCCGAACCGGGAATGCCGTGCGCGCCCTTGGAGGTGACCAGCGCCACCGCCAGGATGCCGAGGAGGTCCGGCAGCGACAGCGGGGTGTTGGTTGCCTGGGCAATGAACACGGCCGCGAGCGTCAGGTAGATCGAGAAGGCGTCAAGGTTGAACGAATAGCCGGTCGGGATTACCAGGCCCACCACAGATTTCTTGATGCCCATGAACTCGAGCTTCTTCATCACCTGTGGCAGCACGCTATCGGAAGATGCCGTGCCCAGCACCACCAGCAGCTCGGCGCGCAGGTAGCGGATCAGCTTGATCACCGAGAAGCCGCACACCCGCATGATGGTGCCGAGGACCACCAGCACGAACAGGGCTACCGCGCCATAGAACAGCATGACCAGGAAGCCGAGCTGCTTGAGCGAACCGATGCCGTACTTGCCCACCGTGAACGCCACCGCGCCCAGCACCCCGATCGGCGCGAGCTTGATGATGAAGCCCATCATCTTGAACATGGTGTGCGAGAAGTTGTCGATCAGCCTGACCAGCGGTTGCGCCGGCTCGCCCACCAGCGACAGCGCGCAGCCGAACAGGACCGAGACCAGCAGCACCTGGAGCACGTCGCCGCTGGCGAACGCGCCCATGATCGTGTTGGGGATCAGCTTGAGCAGGAAGTCGGCCGTGCCCGAGCTCTTCACCTTGGTGGCGTTCTCGATATAGCCGGCGATGGCCGAGGCATCGAGCGAGCGCGGGTCCACATTCATGCCGGTGCCCGGATGGAACACGTATGCGAGCAGGATGCCCAGCGCCAGCGCGATGGTGGTGACGATCTCGAAGTACACCACCGCCTTGAGGCCGACGCGGCCGACCTTCTTCAGCTCGCCGGCGCCGCAGATGCCGGCAACCACCACGCAGAAGACGATAGGGCCGATCAGCATCTTGACCAGCTTGATAAAGGCGTCGCCCAGCGGCTTGAGCTTGGCGGCGAATTCGGGGAAGAACAGGCCAAGTAGCGTGCCGATCACCAGGGCGATCAGCACCTGACCGAACAGGGAGCGGGTGAAGCGGGTGTGCAGGCGAGCGCCGGGGCTGGGCTGCGAGGGTACTGCGTGCTGCATGGTTGTCTCCGTACCGGGCCGGTCCGGCGCCTGTGCATTGGCTGGCGCTGGCTGGCCCATCTGATCCAGGAATCACCGGCGGCCCCGTACTGCTCTACTGGCGGGTGGCTGCCGGCCTTACGTTCCTTGCGGGGCTTCCGGGTCGGGAGCACGCCACTTCGCGGACAGCGCCCCCTGTTGAGGCGGAATCCACGCAATCGAATGTCCGGACCGGATTGTCCGCAGAAGATTGTCTGAACGTGGAAGCGAATATAGTGCATATCATTTTTGTATGCAATTTTTGAATTCACTGTGCTAACATAAATCGCACAGAATAGAGCTTCGGCCCGGGCACCCCGCCCGCGCCGGCAGGCCTCCGGCAGACGCCGGCGGGCCTTGCCGGACCACCCGCCGCGGCGTTCACGCACTTCCAGCAGGAGACAACGCATGGCAGCAAATCCGTCGCCGTCCGCCGCAGAGACTGGCACGCGCATCATGGCCTGGGCCGACGCCCTGGCCGTCCACACCGAGCAGCCCGGCATGCTCACCCGCACTTACCTGACCGAGGCCCACCACGGCGCCGCCGCGCAACTGACCGAGTGGATGCAGCAGGCCGGCATGACGGTGCGGCGCGACGCGGCGGGCAACGTGATCGGCCGCTACGAGGGCACCACGCCGGACGCGCCGGCGCTGCTGACAGGTTCGCACTTCGACACCGTGCGCGACGGCGGCCGCTATGACGGCAACCTGGGCGTGATCCTGCCGACCGCCTGCGTGGCCGAATGGAACCGCCAGGGCAAGCGCTTCCCGTTTGCGATCGAGGTGGTCGGCTTTGCCGAGGAAGAGGGCGTGCGCTTCAAGGCCACGCTGCTGGGCAGCCGCGCCATCGCCGGCACCTTCGACAACAACGTGCTGGACAACCTCGACGACAGCGGCAAGACCATGCGCGAGGTGATGCGCGAGGCTGGCTTCGACGCCGCCGCCTTGCCCGCCGCCAAACATGACCGCAGCAAGGTCGCGGCCTTCATCGAAGTCCATATCGAACAAGGCCCGGTGCTGCTCAACGAGAACCTGCCGGTAGGCGTGGTGACCGCCATCTCCGGCGCCACGCGCTTTATCGTCGAGCTCGAAGGCCTGGCCGGCCATGCCGGCACCGTGCCGATGGACATGCGCCGTGATGCGGCCATGGCCGGCGCCGAGATCGGCCTGTATATCGAGAAGCGCTGCGGCGGCAAGCCGGGCCTGGTCGGCACGGTCGGCCAGTTCAACGTGCCCAACGGCGCCACCAACGTGGTGCCCGGCCGCGCCGTGTTCTCCATCGACATCCGCGCCGGCGTCGACGCCGAGCGCGAGGCCGCCGTCAACGACGTGCTGGCCGAGATCGAGCGCGTCTGCGCGCGCCGCAACGTGCACTCGCAGATCCGCAAGACCCACGAGGCAAACAGCGTGCCATGCGCCCCGTGGCTGCAAGAGCAATGGGCCGCCGCCATTGCCCGCCAGGGCGTGCCGGTGCGCCACCTGCCGTCGGGCGCCGGCCACGACGCCATGGCCATTGCCGCCATCGCCGACGTCGCCATGCTGTTTGTGCGCTGCGGCAACGGCGGCATCAGCCACCATCCCACCGAAACCATGACCGCCGAGGATGCAGCCCTGTCCGCGCGCGTGTTCAGCGATTTCGTCGAGCACTTCCGGCTGCCGCAATAAGCCCGCCCCGGAAGCCCCACCCGAACCCCCTCAGTAGTTACGAGAACCAGTCATGACCGCACGAGACAATATGAACCCCACTGAAACCACGCTGACGCAGTTCATCGACCAGCACCGTCCGCAACAGGAAGCCTTCCTGGCCGAACTGGTCAAGGTGCCCTCGGACAACCCCGCAGGCGACTGCGACGCCCACGGCAAGCGCGCCAAGGAGCTGCTGGAGGGCCTGGGCTTTACGGTGGAAGCGCACAAGGTGCCGGACGAGCTGGTGAAGGCCGCCGGCATGATCAGCGCCACCAACCTGATCGTGCGCAAGCAGTTCGGCACGGGCGGCCCGACCATCGCCATGAACGCCCACGGCGACGTGGTGCCCCCGGGCCTGGGCTGGACCAAGGACCCGTACGGCGGCGAAGTGGCTGACAGCGAGCACGGCCCCGTCATGTACGGCCGCGGCGTGGCGGTGTCCAAGTCGGACTTCGCCACCTACACCTACGCGGTGCTGGCGCTGATGGAAGCCGAGAAGCAGGGCGCCAGGATCAACGGCGCGGTTGAACTGCAGTTCACCTACGACGAGGAAACCGGCGGCGACATCGGTCCCAAGTTCCTGCTCGACAACAACCTGAGCAAGGCCGACTACGCCATCTCGGCCGGCTTCTCGTACGGCATCACCTCGTCGCACAACGGCTGCCTGCACGTCGAAGTGACGGTCAAGGGCAAGCAGGGCCATGCCGCCATGCCGCACACGGGCGTGGACGCGATCGAAGCCGCCACCCACATCCTGCAAGCCATCTATGGCCTGCGCGCCGAACTAGCCACGCGCAAGTCCAAGGTGCCGGGCATCGACACCGCCACGCTGAACGTCGGCCTGATCAAGGGCGGCATCAACACCAACGTGGTGCCTGACCTGGTGACGTTCCGCGTCGACCGCCGCATGATCCCCGAGGAAATCGGCTTCGACGCTGAAGGCGAGCTCCGCGCCGTGGTGGAAAAGGCCGCCAAGGACCGCCCGGGCATCGAGGTGAAGGTCGAGCGCATCATCCTGGCCGAGCCGCTGTCGGAACTGCCGGGCGTGGAGAAGCTGATCGGCGCCCTGAAGAGCCGTGCCGAGTCCGTGTTCGGCGTGGAGATCCCGGTGCAGGGCGTGCCGCTGTACACCGACGCCCGCCACTACACCAAGCGCGGCATCCCGACCGTGCTGTACGGCGCCGGCCCGCGCACGCTGATGGAAGCCCGCGGCCACAACTCGGATGAGAACCTGCGCCTGAACGACCTGAACCGTGCGACCAAGGTGGTGGCACTGGCGCTGTCGGACCTGATGAAGTAAGGCCTCGGCGCCGGCACGCGCCGGGCTTTGCTGGGCAAGACGCCACGGAGGACTCCGTGGCGTTTTTGTTTTGGCGGGCTGCTGTTCCGCTACTCCGGATGCTCGACCGGCGCCCAACAGCGCGACGTATGTACCAACGCGAGCACCAGCACCGTATCGCCTTCGATCTCGTAGATCAGGCGACAGTGTTCGTGGACCACGAATTCGCGAGTGCCTTGCACGCTGCCAGCTGGCGCCAAGACGGGGAACGCGCACAAGCGCTCCGCTGCCTGGAGAAATCGTTCATCCAGGCGAGCAGCCGCTTCGAGGTCATCCTGGGCGATGAACTCGAAGATGCGTGTGCGATCGCGCCGTGCCAGTGCTGTCCAGACAGCCCTCAAGCGCGCCGTCGGGCCGCAGCGCGCCAGGCTGCAAACTCGGCTTCGACCTGTTCCCCGGGAATGCCGCCCGCCTCGCGCATCGACGCGCGGGAAGCTTCAACCTTGCTGTGCAGGAATGCCTCGTAGTCGCGCGTCTTGCTGCTGCGATCGAGGTACTCGCGCACCAGGTCCTGGAAGGCTTCTGACGCAGTACGCCCCTGTGCCGTTGCCTTGGCGATGAACGCGTCACGCAGCTGGGCATCCAGCGTGACCGTGAGTTTGGCTTCTTCCGACACAAGCATGTCCAAGGTCCTTGTAATGACGGAGTATAGGCATTGTCGATACCAGGACACCTGCGTGCCTATGGGACACGTCTGAACTTGCCGCAGCCGATTCCGCCTACTCCGGCAACGTCGCCGCCCCCGCCCCCAGCACACGCTGCATCAGCACCGTATCGATCCACTGCCCGTGCTTGAACCCCACCGCCTCGAGCCGGCCGACGGTGCGGAAGCCCAGCCGTTCATGCACGGCCAGGGAGCCCGCGCCTTCACCGCCGGCGGTGCAGGCGACCACCGCGACCATCTGGCGCCAGGGACCGGTCTCGCAGCGGGCGACCAGCTCGGCCAGCAGGGCCTGGCCCAGGCCCTCGCCGACGCGGCGGTGGTCGATATAGATCGAATCCTCGATGGCAAAACGGTAGGCGCTGCGCGCACGGTAGGCCGACGCATAGGCGTAGCCCAGCACCTCGCCGTCGCGCTCGGCGACGAGGTAGGGCAGGCCCTTGCGGTGCACCTCGGCAAAGCGCAGCTGCATCTCGTCGACGCTCGGCGGCACTTCCTCGAACGAGGCGCGGCCGTGCAGCACGTGGTGCGCGTAGATGGCGTGGATGGCAGGGACGTCGGCGGGGGTGGCGTCGCGCAGGGTGAAGGGTTTGCGCATGGCGGCGCCGGACGGCGCGGCGGCGGTAAGGGTGGTGGAGGTCATCGGGAATGGTGCCCTATGCAAGGACTTGGGGCAACGCAGGATGCGTGCCGGGCACATGCACCAGCGTGATGCTGCGCGAGGCCCGGTGTCTTGTATATAGTGCGGATTGATTTGCACCGCATTAGTGCCAACGCCCCGGGGCGGGGCACGACAACGACAAGAAAGGACCTGCCATGATCACCATCTACCACAACCCCCGCTGCTCCAAGTCGCGCGAGACGCTTGCCCTGGTCCAGGCCGCTGCCGAGCGGCTGGGCGAACCGGTGGAAATCGTGGAATACCTGAAGCAGCCGCCGTCGCTGTCGACGCTGCGCCAGCTGCACACCCTGCTGGGCGTGCCGGTGCGCGAGATGCTGCGCGCGAACGAAGCGCCGTATGCCGAGCTGGGCCTGGACGATCCCGGCCTGACCGAGGCCGAACTGCTGGCAGCCGTGGCCGACAACCCGATCCTGCTGCAGCGCCCGGTGGTAGTGCGCAACCGCCGTGCCGCGATCGGCCGCCCGCCCGAGAACGTGGCGCCACTGCTGGCCTGAGCCAGCCTGGCCCGGCCCGAAATAGAACCGGCCCCCACGGTGAGTGGGGGCCGGCCGGTGCTTGAGGCAAACAGCTTCAGGCGGGTCGTCTAATGAACACCCAGCCAGTGCATGGCCTCCTGACCGAAAGCGATGGCCGCCAGCACCACCAGTAGTACCACCAGCGTCACGGTGCTGATGTATAGCGTGGCCTTGGCGACTTCGGCGTCCTCATCCGAGGTGTGGCGATGGGTAATGGGCGTGGCGTCCCGCGTGGCATGCGGCCAATGGATCCGGCCGGCCAGGTCGCGCAAGTGTAGGTCGGTGGGAAAACGCATGATCGACACCTCCTCGGCAGGCGCCGCGCGGTCCGGGCAATATGGCTCAAGCGGTATATGGCGTGGTTGCGCAAGTGCGCCGGATAGTCATGGCTCGTTTCGCCCGGTACGCCGTATCCGCTTCTACTATAGCCGGGCTGGCGACAGTTGCGAGCGCCGGTCTGCAAGGTACGTGCCGCCACGGCTGATGCGCCGCAGCAAGGATTCATGCCTGCCCGGGCGGAGGTGAGGACTCGCTAGCATCCGTCGCGACGCCAGGCGCCATGGCGGCCAGCGCGGCTTCGCGCTCGCGCAGCGCGGCCAGCATGTTGCAGAACAGCGCACCCTGTTCGAGCGCATCGTCCAGTGCCACATGGGTGTGCGGCAGCGGATCCATCCATTCGGCCGGGAGCGCCGCCTTGACGGTCTTGCGGTAGGGGCGCCCGGTCAGCGCAAAACCCAGCGTCTTGATGTCGAGCGCGGCCCAGCCAAAGGGCGAGCGCCCGGCAAACCGCATCATGTACCAGAACATCCAGGTGAAATCGAAGCCCGCCGGAAAGGCGACGAAGACCGGCTTGCCGGGCAGGCGCTCGACCCATTCGACATAGCGCACCATGGCGTCCTCGGGCCGCTGCAGGTCGCGCCGGCAGGCGCTCCAGGCTTCGGGCTGCGTTTGCCACCACTGCATCTGCACTGGGTGGCCGGCGGCGCCGGGCAGGGTTTCGAGGTTGGCCGAGAAGGTGCCGACCACGGTCTTGTCCGCCAGCATGGCCGCCGACGCGAACGACAGCATCGAGTGCGGGCCCGGGATCGGGCCGTCGGCCTCCACGTCGGTGCTGACGTAGATTTCCGGACGGGTGTCGGGCGCCTGTCGCTTGGCCATGGCCTCAGCCCGCGTCGATCAGGTGGTCGGCCACGAACGGGTTGTTGCGGCGTTCCTCGCCGAAGGTCGAGACCGGACCGTGGCCCGGAATAAAGGTCACATCCTCGCCCAGCGGCCACAGCCGCGTGCGGATCGAACGGATCAGGTCGGCATGGTTGCCGCGCGGGAAGTCAGTGCGGCCGATCGAGCCGGCGAACAGCACGTCGCCCACCACCGCCAGGCGGTTGGCGCGCGAGAAGAACACCACGTGGCCAGGCGTATGGCCGGGGCAGTGGTAGACCTCCAGGATCTCGTTGCCGAACTGCACGGTGTCGCCGTTCTCCAGCCAGCGGTCGGGCTCGAAGCTCTCGGCCTGGCCGAAGCCGAAGCGGCGCGTCTGCTCGGGCAGTTGCTCGATCCAGAAGCGCTCGTCCTGTTGCGGGCCTTCGATCGGGATGCCCAGTTCGCGCGACAGCGCCGCGGCGCCGGCGCAATGGTCGACGTGGCCATGCGTGAGAAAGATCTTCTCCAGCGTCACGCCTTGCTCTTTCACGGCCTCGCGGATGCGGTCGAGATCGCCGCCGGGATCGCAGACCGCGGCGCGGCCAGTGCTTTCATCGATCAACAGCGAACAGTTCTGCTGGAAGGGCGTGACGGGTATGAGCAGGGCTTTCATGGACAGATTCTTATGGTCCGTGCGCGGCGGCCGAGGCGGTCTTCGGCGGGGCAGGCAGACGGGTCGCACGGTCGGCGGCGGGTGCCCAGCATTGTAGCGCCAGGGCCGTTCAAGACGGCCCTGGCTCACCGCATGTGCCTCAAGGGATACTCGTTTCAAACGACGGGGCTGGGCCGCGAATCCGTTGCCACAAGCGGGCTTCCGGGCAATTAGGCCACGATCGTGCGAAATCGTACAGATTTCGTAACAAAATGAAAGGGATAGTTGTAAAGAGTCAATGTTAGACTGCCGCCCATGCTCAGGATCTCCGCTCTCATCAAGCGCTGGCAACAGCTGGCCAAGCTCGGCGCATGCACCGCATGCGCCGTGGTGCTGGCTGCTTGTGCCACGCCGCCGGAAAGCGGCAATGCCGGCAACGACGCAGCCGGTGCCGTGCCGACGCGCGCCGCAAAGAACGGCAAGTCGCGCGCCGACGCCGATAAATCCGCGCGCGCTCCGGATAGCGGCAGCGGCAGCTGGAGCCTGTTCGGCTATGACCCGGACGAAGGCCGCAGCGGCAGTTCGCTCGATGGCCTGCGCGCCGACATGGGTACGTTCGAGCAGCGTGGCGTCGCTTCCTGGTACGGCAAGGGCTTCCACGGCCGCAAGACCGCCAACGGCGAACGCTTCGACATGCGCGCCATGACCGCCGCCCATCCGTCGCTGCCGCTGGATAGCTGGGTGCTGGTGCGCAACCTGCGCAACAACAAGGTGGCCGTACTGCGCATCAACGACCGCGGGCCTTACCACGGTAACCGTGTGCTGGACGTGTCCTACGGCGCCGCGCGCCGCCTGGGCTTTGTCGATCGCGGCGCGACGAATGTCGAAATCCGCCGCCTGACGCGCACCGAAGTGGCCGCGCTGGGTCCGCAGGTTGATGCCGGCGGCACCGAAGCCGGCGACGGCAGCGGCGACGACGACGTGTCTGTGCCGGAACTGGCCAACTCGCTCGCGCCTGCCAAGGCGCGCAAGGCCAGCGGCAAGACGGTCAAGCGCAAGCGCCACTGACGCGAGCAGCGCCGCCGCATGCCGCCGCGCGCTGACACCTCTCCCTTACGTTTCTCTCCCCAGGCCCGCATCCCCGCGCGGGCCGCGTCAGTCCTCTGCCTGACCGGCGCGCTGCGCCAATGCCAGTTGATAGAGCGCATCGGTGCCCGCACCGGTGATCGCAGCCGCCAGCTTGGCGGCACGCTTGGCCGGCAACTCGGCCAGCAGCAGCGCCAGCACGCGCTGTGCTTCGGCATCCGGCAGGCCATCCGCGGCGGCCGCGCTGCCGGCGCCTTCCACCACCAGCACGAACTCGCCCTTGGCCCGGTTCGGGTCGGCCGCCAGCCAGGCCGGCGCCTGTGCCACCGGCAGCACCGCAATGTCCTCGAACAGCTTGGTCAGCTCGCGCCCGACCAGCAGCCGGCGCTCGCCCGGCAGGCCGGCAGCCAGCGCGGCCAGGGTGTCGGCGATGCGGTGCGGCGCCTCGTAGCAGACCCAGGCGTGGTCCAGCGCGGCCAGGCGGGCGATCGCCTCGATGCGCGCCTTGGGCTTGCTGGGCAGGAATCCGACAAAGGTGAAGCGGCCCTCGCCGACATCGAGCATGTCGCCCGCGACCGACAGCGCCGCCACCGCCGCGCTGGGACCGGGCAGGGGCACCACCGGATGGCCGGCGGCGCGCACCGCCTCGACCAGCCGTGCGCCCGGGTCCGAGATGCCCGGCGTGCCGGCGTCGGAGACGTAGGCGATACGCTCGCCCGCGGCCAGGCGCGTGGCGATGCGGCCCGCGGCCTCGCGCTCGTTGTGCTCGTGCACGGCCACCAGCGGCCGCTGCAGGCCCACGCGCGACAGCAGCTGGCCGGTATTGCGGGTGTCCTCGCAGGCCACGGCGTCGGCCAGGCCGAGCACATGCAGCGCGCGCAGCGACAGGTCGGCGACATTGCCGATGGGCGTGGCCACGACGTAAAGGGTGCCGGCCGGGTAGGACTGGCTTGCCGCCAGGGAGATCCAGTCACTCATGCTTGAGAACTTCCGTTGATGCGATCATTCAAATCCACCACGCAGGTGCCAACCAGGCAGGTGCAAAGCCGGCAGGTACGCGGTGCGCAGGCAGAGGACCGGGCCCTGGCACACCTGCGGCGCCAGGGCCTGGAGCCCGTGGTTCGCAATTATCGCTGCAAAGGCGGCGAGATCGACCTGGTCATGCGCGCGCCGGACGGCACGCTGGTGTTCGTCGAGGTGCGCCAGCGCAGCGGCCGGGGCTTCGGCGGCGCCGCCGCCAGCGTCACGCCGGCCAAGCAGCGGCGCGTGCTGCTGGCGGCGGCGCACTACCTGGCCACGCTGGCCAGGGTGCCGCCGTGCCGCTTCGACGTGGTGGCGCTGGAACCCGGCCGGCTGGACTGGCTGCAGCATGCGTTTGACCTGGATGCCGCCGGGGCTGGTTCATAATGCGCGGCAGACCCTTTACCGGCGATCCACGGATCGCCACGGCAACAACAAGGCCCCCAGAGCCATGAGTATCGACAGTATCCAGCAACAGTTTCTAGACAGCGCCGAGACCAAGCGGCAGGCCGCTGCGGTGATGGCCCCCTATATCGACATCGCGGTGGAGCGCATGGTCGGCGCGCTGACCAGCGGCAACAAGATCCTGGCCTGCGGCAATGGCGGGTCGGCGGCGGATGCGCAGCACTTTGCCGCCGAACTGGTCGGGCGCTTCGAGCGCGAGCGCCCAGGCCTGGCCGCGATCGCGCTGACCACCGACAGCTCGATCCTGACTGCGATCGGCAACGACTATGACTTCAGCAAGGTGTTTTCCAAGCAGGTCGAGGCCCTCGGCCAGCCTGGCGACATCCTGCTGGCGCTGTCCACCTCGGGCAACTCGGCCAACGTGATCGCCGCCATCGCGGCCGCGCGCCAGCGCGAGATGGCCGTGATTGCGCTGACCGGCAAGGGCGGCGGGGCCGTCGCCGGCCTGCTCGACGAATTCGATATCCACCTGTGCGTGCCGAGCGAACGCACCGCGCGCATCCAGGAGGTGCACCTGCTGACCCTGCATTGCCTGTGCGACGGCATCGACGAGGCACTGCTCGGGGAAGCCTGAGCCTGGCCATTCCCCATCCTCCATTCCCAACATCCAGCCACAGCAAGGACCGCATGACGAATCTGCCCACTACGCAAGCCTCCCGGAACGGCGCCGGCGCGCGCCATCCTTCCGCGACGTCCACCACCTCCGCCGGCTTCGGCCTGGGCCGCGCCAGCCTGGCCGCGGCGGCCGTGCTGGTGTGCGCCACCCAGCTCGCCGGCTGCTTCCCCGTGATTGCCGGCGCCATGGGGACCGGCGTGGCCATGGCCACCGACCGCCGCCCCGCGGCCACCCAGACCGTTGACCGCGGCCTGCAGCTCGAGGCCGAGAGCACCATCAACTCGCGCTACGACGGCCAGGCCCGCGTCAGCGTGACCGTGTTCAACCGCAAGGTGCTGCTGACCGGCGAAGCCAGCAACGACAACGTCAGGCAGCAGATCGAGCAGTATGTGCGCGGCCTGCAGAATGCGCGCGTGGTGATCAATGAGCTCGAGGTCGTCGACTCGCCGGGCTTCTTGACCAAGAGCCAGGACGCCTACCTGACCAGCAAGGTCAAGACGCTGCTGGTGACTGCCGAAGGCGTGCCGTCCAACTCGATCAAGATCACTACCGAGAAAAGCGTGGTCTACCTGCTGGGCGTGGTCACCAGCGCCGAGGGCGACCGGGCCACGGACGTGGCGCGCAATGCCTCGGGCGTGACCAAGGTGGTCAAGGCCTTCGACTACATCAACGACGCCGAGCGCGCGCGCCTGGACGCGGCCTCGACCTCGCAGAACCCGTCGTTCGACGGCAGCGTCGGCACGCCGGCGCCGGTGCAGTCGGTGCCGGGCGTGGGCGGTCCGGTCGATGCGCCGGCCAATGCCACGCCGGGCACCACGGGGGCCGCCACCGCCCCGGTCTCGGCGCCGGTCACCTCGCCGGTGGCGCTGCCGCCGGGCCGCAACCTGCCCTGAGCGCGCGCCCCCGTTTCGTTTCCCGGGGGCTGTCTCGACGGCGTCCGCGCATGCGGACGCCGTTTGTCTTTCTGCGGATTTCACCGCACACCGCTCCCGCCCGATGTGCTACGGTTGCCACGCCGGCCGCCCCAGCGGCACCCCGCGCCGGCCCCACACGGAGCGAGACCATGACAACCATCCCCCGGGCTGCTGCCGGTTTGCGCAGACCGCTGAGGCTGGCGCTGCTGGCAGCGGCACTGTGCGGCGCCCAGCCGGTGCTGTCGGCGGACCCTGCCCATTCACCTTCCGCGCTCTCCGCGACCGCTGCCCCTGCCACCGATGCCGCGCTGCGCGCGCGCAGCCAGGCCGCCGCCTGCACCAACTGCCACGGCCCCGCCGGGCGGCCGCCGGCAGGCAGCACGATCCCGCCGCTGGCCGGGCGCCCGCAGGCTGAGCTGGCCGCGCAGATGCAGGCCTTCAAGGCCGGCACGCGGCCGGCGACGGTGATGCACCAGATCGCCAGGGGTTACAGCGACGACCAGATCGCCGCGATCACGGCATGGTTCGCCGCCGTGCGCTGACAGGGGGAAAGCCATGCATAGACGAAGCTTCCTGGGCGCCGCCGGCGCCGCAGTACTGGGTTCGGTCGGCGTCAGTGCGGCGCGCGCCGCGGCCCCGGCCAGGGTGGTGGTGGTGGGTGGGGGCTATGGCGGCGCCACCGCCGCGCGCTACCTGCGCGAGTGGAGCGGACAGGCCATCGAGGTGACGCTGGTCGAACCGGACCCGGCCTTTGTGTCCTGCCCGCTGTCGAACCTGGTCATCGGCGGCAGCCGGCAGCTCGGCGACCTCACCGTGCCCTACGACGCGCTGGTGCGCCGCCACGGGGTGCGGCTGGTGCGCGACACCGCCGTCGCCATCGACCCGGCCAGGCGCACCGTGCGCCTCGCGGGCGGCGCCACGTTGCCTTACGACCGCCTGCTGCTGTCGCCCGGCGTCGAGATGATGAGCGATGCGCTCCCCGGCCTGAAGCAGCCCGGCGGCGACCAGATCCTGCACGCCTGGAAGGCCGGTCCCCAGACCGTCGCCCTGCGCCGCCAGCTGGAGGCCATGCCGGATGGCGGCACCTATGCCATCAGCGTGCCGCTGGCGCCTTACCGCTGCCCGCCAGGCCCGTACGAGCGCGCCTGCCAGGTCGCGCACTATTTCAGGCAGCACAAGCCGCGCAGCAAGGTGCTGATCCTGGACGCCAACCCGGACATCACCTCCAAGGCTGGGCTGTTCCGCCAGGCCTGGGCCTCGCAATACCCGGGCATGGTGGAATACCGGCCGCAGCATGAAGCGGTCGATGTCGACCCGGCCACGCGCACGCTCAAGTTCGAGGTACAGGACGATGTGCGCGCCGACGTGCTCAACGTGCTGCCGCCGCAGCGCGCCGGCGCCATCGCCGTGTCGGCCGGGCTGGCCACGGCCAACGCCAGGTGGTGCGAGGTGGACTTCCTCAGCTTCGAGTCGCGCGCCGCGGCCAATATCCATGTGATCGGCGACGCCATCCAGATCGCGCCGCTGATGCCCAAGTCCGGCCATATGGCCAACCAGCACGGCAAGGTCGCGGCGGCGGCCCTGGTGGCGCTGCTGTCGGGCCGCGCGCCGGACCCGGAGCCGCTGTACAACAACACCTGCTACAGCTTCACCTCCGACCGCGAGGCGGTGCACGTGGCCAGCGTGCATCGCTATGACGCGGCGCAGAAGACCATGGTCACGGTGCCGGGCTCGGGCGGGCTGTCGCCGGCGCCGACGGCGTTGGAAGCCGACTACGCGCTGGCGTGGGCAAAGGGGATCTGGGCGGAGATGCTGGGATAGGCGGCAGCGCCGCGAGGGCGGCGCGGGGCTGCCCGTACAAAACCGCAGGAACGTGCAATATCCCGCGGACCGGCGCTGCTACCCTAGGCACTTCCGACTGACTGCCCAGCCCGCCCGAGCAACGCCCATGCAAGCCAGAGACCGTCTCCTCGCCCTCGCCATCGTCTGCGTTTGGGGCGTCAACTTCGTTGTCATCAAGGTCGGGCTGGCGGGTGTGCCGCCGATGCTGCTGGGGGCGCTGCGCTTCCTGCTGGTGGCGTTCCCGGCCATCTTCTTCGTGCCGCGCCCGCGCGTGCCCTGGCGGCTGTTGCTGGCCTACGGCGCCACCATCAGCCTGGGCCAGTTCGCCTTCCTGTTCTATGCCATGGCGGTCGGCATGCCGGCCGGACTGGCCTCGCTGGTGCTGCAGTCGCAGGCCTTCTTCACGCTGACCATTGCCGCGCTGTGGCTGGGCGAGCCGGTGCGCTGGCACAACATCGCGGGCATGGCGGTGGCGGCGGGCGGCCTGGCGCTGATCGGCGCCGGCGCTGGCGGCACCGGGGGCATGAGCGTGGCGGGCTTCGTGCTGACGCTGTGCGCCGCGTTCTGCTGGGCCAGCGGCAATATCGTCAGCAAGAAGATCGGCCCGGTGGATTTGCTGGGGCTGGTGATCTGGGGGGCGCTGATCCCGATCGTGCCGTTCGCGCTGCTGTCGCTGTGGGTCGAGGGCCCGGCGCGCATCGTGCAGAGCGTCACCCATGTGTCGGGCATGGCGGTCTTCGCCGTGGCCTACCTGGCCTTCGCGGCGACGGTGTTCGGCTACACCATGTGGGGCCGGCTGCTGACGCGCTACCCGGCCAGCCAGGTGGCGCCGCTGACGCTGCTGGTGCCGGTGGTGGGCCTGGTGTCGGCGCACGTGCTGCTGGGCGAGGACCTGTCCGGCGCGCAGTGGGCAGGCGCCGCGGTGGTGATGGCCGGGCTGCTGCTCAACGTGTTTGGCCAGCGCCTGTGGGCAGGCAGGGCGCTGGCGCGCCGCTGATCCGGACGCACAGCATTATGCTGTGCCGCATCAGTGGGTAAACACTATATGCGCATTCACGCATATACGAATATATTGGACGGCATGGAAGAGCTGGATCGCGTATTCGAAAAGGTATCGGGCTACTTCAGCCTGTTGGCGGAGCCGACGCGGCTGAAGATCCTGCACGCCTTGTGCGATGGCGAGAAGCCGGTCAGCACGGTGGTCGAGACGGTGGGTTCGTCGCAGACCAATGTGTCGCGGCATCTCAACGCGATGTACCGCTCGGGCGTGCTGTCGCGCCGCAAGGAGGCGAACCTGGTGTTCTACGCCATTGCGGACGAAAGCGTGATCGAGCTGTGCCGCACGGTCTGCGTGCAGGTGGCAAGCCGGCTGGAGGACAGCGCCTTGCCCTCCGGCGTGGTCGACCGCTTCATGGCACAGCCGGCACCGGAGCCGCCGGCGCGCAAGCGCCGCACGGCCAGCTAGCGCTTCCGGCAGCAAGCGGATGGCCGCTGCACCCGTTGCAGCGCCCCGTACAACAGGCACGCCGGGCGATCCGACCGATCGTGGCGAGCGCGCCGGAGGAGACCGACTTGCAGGAACGGAACCGACCCGGGCGCATCGTGTCCGCGCCCGAGCACTTCGTCAGCGCATCGCTGCAGCAAGACATCGGCCGGCACGGCCTGGACGCGCCGCGGCGCGACTTCCTGCGCAAGAGCTTCCTGGGCGCGGCGGCGGGGCTTGCCGCCGTCACGGCAGGCCGGCACGCGCTGGCGGCGGAGGGCGATCCCGCCATCCTGCAGCCGCAGTCCTGGGCCACCTCGCTGGGCCAGCCGGTGGCGGCGCGCCCCTACGGCCAGCCCTCGGAGCATGAGAAAAACCTGGTGCGGCGCGAGTCGCCGGGCCTGACGCGCGTCTCCGCCGCATCGGTGGCCTTTGCCCCGCTGCAGGGCTTCTTCGGCATCATCACTCCCAACGGCCTGCATTTCGAGCGCCACCACCAGGGCTGGCACGATATCGACCCGGCCCGCCACCGCCTGATGATCAACGGCCTGGTGCGCACGCCGCGCGTCTACACCATGGACGACCTGATGCGCCTGCCGGCGGTGTCGCGCATGCATTTCATCGAATGCGGCGCCAATACCGGCATGGAGTGGGGCAACGTGGCCGTGCCCACGGTGCAGTATACCCACGGCATGCTGTCGTGCTGCGAGTTCACCGGGGTGCCGCTGCGGGTGCTGCTGGACGACGCCGGCGCCGACCTGCGCCGCGGTCGCTACCTGCTGGCCGAAGGCGGCGACGGCTCGTCGATGACGCGCACCATCCCGATGGAGCTGGCCGACGAGATCATCGTCGCCTGGGGCATGAACGGCGAGATGCTGCGCCCGGAGAACGGCTATCCGTTACGGCTGGTGGTGCCGGGCGTGCAGGGGGTGTCGTGGGTCAAGTGGCTGCGCCGGCTGGAGCTGGGCGACCAGCCCTGGAACGCCAAGGACGAGACCATCCATTACGTGGACATGATGCCGGACGGCAGGCTGCGCCAGTACACCTCGATCCAGGAGTGCAAGTCGGTCATCACCACGCCCTCGGGCGGGCAGCAACTGGTGGGCAAGGGCTTCTACAACATCAGCGGGCTGGCCTGGTCGGGGCGTGGGCGCATCAGGCGGGTCGATGTCTCGACCGACGGCGGGCGCAACTGGCGCACCGCGCGGCTGGAGGCGCCGGTGCTGTCCAAGTGCCTGACGCGCTTCAACCTGGACTGGGTCTGGGATGGCGGTCCGGCCATCCTGCAGAGCCGGGCCATTGACGAGACCGGCTACGTGCAGCCGATGCTGCCGCAGTTGCGCGCGGTGCGCGGCACGCGCTCGATCTATCACAACAACGCCATCCAGAGCTGGCAGGTGGCGGCAGGCGGCGAGGTGTCCAATGTCCATGTGGGCTGAGTTCAGGACCGCCGCCGCCCTGGTGCTGGCCGCCGGCTGCGCCATCCCCGCGTGGGCCGGCACGGCCGAGGCGCGTGCGGCACTTGGGCGCACGGCCACGCCCGCGGAAGTCGCCGCGTGGGACATCGACGTGCGCCCCGACTTCCAGGGCCTGCCCAGGGGCAGCGGCTCGGTGGCGCAGGGGCAGAAGATCTGGGACGGCAAGTGCGCGTCGTGCCACGGCGACTTCGGCGAATCCAACGAGGTGTTCTCGCCGCTGGTCGGCGGCACCACGGCCGAGGACATCAAGCGCGGCCGCGTGGCCGCCATGACCGGCAACCAGCCGTACCGGACCACGCTGATGAAGGTCAGCACCGTCAGCACGCTGTGGGACTACATCCATCGCGCCATGCCGTGGAACGCCCCCAAGAGCCTGAGCGTGAACGATGTCTATGCGGTCACCGCCTACCTGCTCAACCTGGGCGAGATCGTGCCGGCGGACTTCACGCTGTCGGACGCCAATATCGCCGAGGTCCAGCGGCGCATGCCCAACCGCGCCGGCATGACCACCGACCACGGCCTGTGGCCGGGGCGCGGCCGGCCGGACACGCGCAACACGGCCTGCATGAAGGACTGCACGGACCGGGTCGCGGTGGTCTCGTCGATCCCGGACTACGCCCGCGATGCCCACGGCAACCTGGCGCAGCAGCAGCGCCCGTTCGGCCCGGTGCGCGGGGTTGGCGCAAGCGGCGTGGCAAACGAAAGTGCCGCATCGGTTGCCTCCGCGCCAGCGGTGCCGGGCGCGCGGCTGGCCAGCCAGTATCAGTGCGTGGCCTGCCATGCGATGGACCGCAAGCTGGTAGGGCCGTCGTTCGCCGACATCGCCGGCAAGTACAAGGGCCAGGATGCGCATGCCGCACTGGCGCGCAAGGTCAAGGCGGGCGGGCAGGGCGCATGGGGCAGCGTGCCGATGCCGCCGCAGCCGCAGATCCCGGATTCGGACGTGCAGGCCATGGTGGGCTGGATTCTTGAGGCAAAATAGCGGACTGGCCGTCGCAGTGCCCCCGGGCGGCGGCCAGAGTGCGCCGCGAAGCCACCGCAGTACGGCCCAGCGGCCTTTGCCGTCCCCACGGCTTTACAGAGCTTGGAGAGCTTAACAATGAAGCAGTTTGTCATCGCAGCGCTGATGCTCGGCGCCGCCGCATCGGCCCACGCGGTCGATGCCGCCAAGGCACAGGAAATCGCCAACAAGAACGCCTGTATGGGTTGCCACCAGGTCGACAAGAAGCTGGTCGGCCCTGCCTTCAAGGATGTGGCCGCCAAGTACAAGGGCGACAAGAACGCCCTGGCGACCCTGACCAAGAAGGTCAAGGGCGGTGGCTCGGGCGTCTGGGGCCCGGTGCCGATGCCCGCCAACGCGGCGGTCAGCGACGCCGACCTGAAGACCGTGGTCGAGTGGGTGCTGGCAGGCGCCCCCGCCAAGTAAGACCGACTGCCAGGGCGGGCAGTCCGCCGATGCACCGGGCCGGGCGGTGAACGCCGCGCGGCCAGGGACAACCAGCGGCCGGCCATGTACCGGCCGCATGCAACACCCTGAAGCGGTCCACGACCGACTGGAACGGAGTAGCCGGAGAGCAAGCAATGAATTCCAAACGACGAGAAGTGCTGCGGGTCACCGCTGTCCTGTCGCTGATGGCCGCCACCGGCCTGATCAGCGAAGCGCAGGCGGCCGAGTGGAACAAGACCGCCTTTGACGGCAAGAGCGTTGCCGACGTGATCAAGGCGCTCGGCGGCAACGGCACCGAAAAAAGCACCGCCATCACCTTCACCGCCCCTGATATCGCCGAGAACGGCGCCGTGGTGCCGGTGGCTGTGACCAGCAATATCCCGGATACCGAGCAGATCGCGATCCTGGTCGAAAAGAACCCCAACACCCTGGCCGCCGACTTCGTCATCCCGGCCGGCACCGAGCCGTTCGTCTCCACGCGCGTGAAGATGGGCCAGACCTCGGTGGTGCATGCCGCGGTCAAGGCCGGCGGCAAGTGGTACGTGGCATCGAAGGAAATCAAGGTCACGCTGGGTGGCTGCGGCGGCTGACGCCGCGCCCCGGACCGAGATTTCCGCCAAACTGCAACAGGAGAGACATATGGCAGACCCGATGCGCGTACGCGCCACCGAAAACGGCGGCGTGGTTGACGTCAAGATTCTGATGAAGCATGACATGGAGACCGGCCAGCGCAAGGACGCGTCCGGCAAGGTCGTCCCGGCCTGGCATATCCAGACCGTGACCGCCCAGTGCAAGGGCAAGGAAGTGTTCCGCGCCCAGTTCGGCCCGGCGGTGTCCAAGGACCCGTTCCTGAACTTCAAGTTCAAGGGCGGCGCCAAGGGCGACAAGGTCAGCGTGACCTGGAT
The DNA here is from genome assembly GCF_055385985.1 of Cupriavidus sp. LA-1. Lineage (NCBI taxonomy): Bacteria > Pseudomonadati > Pseudomonadota > Betaproteobacteria > Burkholderiales > Burkholderiaceae > Cupriavidus > Cupriavidus sp. LA-1. The sequence goes on from NZ_AP031387.1 coordinate 4,030,947, forward strand.
CGACAACAAGGGCGACAAGCGCACCGACGAAGCGACCATCGCCTGATGCCGCTTGAAGCCGCTTGAAGCCGCTTCGCGGCGGGCAGCGCACGCCGTCCTCTGCTAAGGTTCAGGACGGATGCCGGGACTGGCCCGGCGGGAAGGAACAACATGCGGCGAGCATTTATTCGAGCATCGGCGGCACTGGCCGCCATCGGCCTGAGCGCCAGGGCGGCGGCGCAGGCAGCCCCGTCTGCCGCGCCGGCTGGCAAGGGCGGGCGCGTGAAGGTGGTGTATCAGCTGTCCGAAGGCATCGACCAGGCCGTGCGGGCCATGGGCAACCTGCGCAACCACCTGAACGCCGCGCCGGACACCAGGATCGTGGTGGTGGCGTTCGGTTACGGCGTCGATTTCCTGGTCGAAGGCGCCAAGGATGGGCGCGGCAACACCTTTGACGGCCCGGTCGGCGCGCTGGCCTCGGCCGGGGTTGAGTTCCGCGCGTGCCGCAATACGCTGACCGCGCGCAAGATCCCGGAATCCAGCCTGTTGATGGAAGCCAGGGTAGTGCCGGCCGGCGTGGTCGAGATTGCGCGCCTGCAGGCCGAAGAAGGCTACGCCTATATCAAGCCCTGAGCCGGGCGGCGCAGCTTCCGGCAATACAAGAGAGAACGGCCCGCCATCGTGCGAGGCCGCGAGGAGAAGCCCCATGAACACCATCCGAAGCCTGGGCCGCCGCGCCGCGCTGGCCGCGGCCGCCACCGCGGCAGTGGCCGGTGCTGCCGCCGTGCATGCGCAGGGCAGCACCGCCGACGAAATCGCCAAGTACCGCCAGATGCTGGCCGAAGGCAATCCGGCCGAGCTGTGGGAGGCCGCCGGCGAAGAGCTGTGGAAGAAGCCCGCCGGCCCGAAGAACGCCTCACTGGAACAGTGCGACCTGGGCAAGGGCCCCGGCGTGACCAACGGCGCCTACGCCGAGCTGCCGCGCTACTTCAAGGACACCAACAAGGTGATGGACCTGGAGCAGCGGCTGGCGTATTGCCGCGTGACGCTGCAGGGGCTCACCAAGGAAGAGGCAACGAAGAACCCGTTCTCCTCGTCGGGCAAACCGTCGGATATCGAACGACTGGTGGCCTACCTGACCGCCGAGTCGCGCGGCGTGAAGATGAACGTGCAGCTCAGCCATCCGGACGAGAAGCGCACCTATGCGCTGGGCGAGAAGATGTTCTTCTACCGCGGCGGTGCCTATGACTTTGCCTGCGCCACCTGCCATGCGGTGGACGGCCAGCGCATCCGCCTGCAAGACCTGCCCAACCTGCTGACCGACAAGGGCGCGCAGGCGGCCTACACCACCTGGCCCGCCTACCGCGTCTCGCAGGGCGAGGTCCGCACCATGCAGCACCGCCTGTACGACTGCCTGCGCCAGCAGCGCTTTCCCGAACCCGCGTATGGCTCGGACGTGATCACCGCGCTGACCATGTTCCTGGCGAAGAACGCCAACGGCGGGACCTACGATGGCCCGGCGATGAAGCGCTGACCGGTACGGGAGAAACCACATGCAACGACACCATCAAGCGCTGGCCATCGCGGCCCTGGCCACCCTGCTGGCCACCGGCGCCCACGCGCAGGACAGCACCAGGGCCCGCGCGCCCAAGAGCAAGCCCGCCGCCGTCAGCGACGCCGACATCAAGCACCTGATCGAGGACTCGTTCTCGTCCCGCGGCCCGGCCACGGTCGAGGGCGTGCTGCACCAGGACGGCATGCAGCAGGCCTGCAGCCAGTACCCCGACCGCACCAAGGTCCCGGCCAAGGTGGCGAGGAAGGTCGAGGCCGCCGAGCTCAGGCAGATCAAGTACCCGGCCGACGACAAATGGCTGGGCGACTGGAAGGAAGGCGAGAAGATCGCCCAGAACGGCCGCGGCATGCAGTTCACCGACCAGGTCGGCGGCACCAATGGCGGCAACTGCTACGCCTGCCACCAGATGACCAAGGCCGAGATCTCGTTCGGCAATATCGGCCCGTCGCTGTACCAGTACGGCAAGCTGCGCGGCAACTCGCAGGATGTCATCAAGTACACCTGGGGCAAGATCTGGGACTCCAGCGCCTATGCCGCCTGCTCCAACATGCCGCGCTTCGGCCACAAGGGCATCCTGACCGAGGCCCAGATCCGCGACGTGATGGCGCTGCTGCTCGACCCGGCTTCGCCGGTCAACGAGTAAGCCCGATGCGCGCGCCTGCCGTGCTGCCGCGCTGGCTGCTGGCCTTCAGCCTGGCCGCGAGTCTGGCCGGTGTAGCGTCGAGCGCCGCGGCGCTGGAGGTCGGCGACACCGTGCGCCTGCCTGATGTGCGCACGCTCGACGGCCGCACGCTGAGCGCCGCCTCGCTGGCCGGCAAGCCGCTGGTGGTCGAGTACTGGGCCTCGTGGTGCCCGTTCTGCGCGATGCAGAATCCGCGCCTGCAGAAGCTCCGTGAACGCACGCGCGGCACGCCGCTGCAGGTGCTGGCCATCAGCATCGACCGCGACCCGCACGAAGCCGCCGGGTACATGAAGAAGCACGGCTACACCTTCCCGGCGACGATGGATTCGCCCGCGCTGCAGGCCGTGTTCGGCAAGCGCAAGGGGCTGCCGGAACTGTACGTGATCGACGCGCGCGGCCGCGTGGTGCAGAAGGAAGTGGGCGAAATGCTCGAAGACGAGGTGGCGGCGCTGGAGCGGTACGCGCGGCCATAGCCAGGCGATGGCGGACGCCCCGCGCCACGGGCCGACCGCCACGCCAATTCCAGGAAGAGACATGAACCGACGCGAGTTCCTGCAGGTGCTGGCCATCGCCGGCGCCGGCGGCATGACGTTCCCCCATCAAGACGCGCACGCCGCGCAGGCCGCCGAGGCCATGTATGACCTGCCGCGCTTCGGCAACGTCCACCTGCTGCATTTCACCGACTGCCATGCGCAGCTGCGGCCGGTGCATTTCCGCGAACCCAATGTCAACCTCGGCATCGGCGACTATGCCGGCAAGCCGCCGCACCTGGTCGGCGAGGCGCTGCTGCGCCACTACGGCATCCGCCCCGGCACGCCGCAGGCGCATGCGTTCGCCTATCTCGATTTCAATGAAGCCGCGCGCCGCTACGGCAAGGTCGGCGGGTTTGCCCACCTGGCCACGCTGGTGCAGCGGCTGAAGGCGGGCCGGCCGGGCGCCTTGCTGCTCGATGGCGGCGACACCTGGCAGGGCTCGGCCACCGCGTTGTGGACCAAGGGGCAGGACATGGTCGATGCCGCGCTGGCGCTGGGCGTGGACGTGATGACCCCGCACTGGGAGATGACCCTGGGCGCGGAGCGCGTGAAAGAGATCGTCGACAAGGACTTCAAGGGCAAGGTCGCCTTCCTGGCGCAGAACATCAAGACCAACGATTTCGGCGACCCGGTGTTCGATCCCTACGTGATCCGCGAGATCAACGGCGTGCCGGTGGCCATCATCGGCCAGGCGTTCCCGTACACGCCGATCGCCAACCCGCGCTACTTCGTGCCGGACTGGACCTTCGGCATCCAGGAAGAGAACCTGCAGCAGATCATCGACCAGGCGCGCGGCAAGGGTGCCCAGGCGGTGGTGCTGCTGTCGCACAACGGCATGGACGTCGACCTGAAACTGGCCTCGCGCGTGCGCGGGCTCGACGCCATCCTGGGCGGCCACACCCATGACGGCGTGCCCGCGCCGGTGCCGGTGAAGAACGCCGGCGGCACCACGCTGGTGACCAATGCCGGCTCCAATGGCAAGTTCCTCGGCGTGCTGGACTTTGACGTAAAGGGCGGCAAGGTCGCCGATTTCCGCTACCGGCTGCTGCCGGTGTTCGCCAACTACCTGCCGGCCGACCCGGCCATGGACGCGCTGATCACCAGGGTCCGCGCGCCCTATGAGCAAAAGCTGGGCGAAGTGCTGGCCGTCAACCGCGGCCTGCTTTACCGCCGCGGCAACTTCAACGGCACCTTCGACCAGCTGATCCTGGACGGCCTGATGCAGGCCCAGGGCGCGCAGATTGCGTTCTCGCCGGGATTCCGCTGGGGCACCACGCTGCTGCCGGGGCAGGCCATCACCATGGAGCACCTGATGGACCAGACCGCCATCACCTATCCCTACACCACGGTGACGCAGATGAGCGGCGAGACCATCAAGACCATCCTGGAAGACGTGGCCGACAACCTGTTCAACCCCGACCCGTACTACCAGCAAGGCGGCGACATGGTACGCGTGGGTGGCCTGCAGTACACTATCGATCCCACCGCCGGCATGGGCAAGCGCATCAGCGACATGCGCCTGGCCGGAAAGCCGCTGGAAGCCGGCAAGACCTACAAGGTGGCGGGCTGGGCCCCGGTCGCCGAAGAGGCGCGCCAGGCTGGCGGCGCGCCGATCTGGGACGTCATGGCGCGGTGGCTGCGCAACACCCGGGAAGTCAGCGCCCGCCCGCTGAACCTGCCGCGCGTGCGTGGCATGGACGGCAATTCAGGCATGGCGGCGTGATGTTGCAGAGGCCCCGCAAGGCGCGGGCCGAGGATTGAAGGCCGCGGCCCAAGTAGGCTACAATCCTCCGCGACGGGCCGATAGCTCAGCTGGGAGAGCGCTGCGTTCGCAATGCAGAGGTCGGGAGTTCGATCCTCCTTCGGTCCACCAGAATATTTCAGGCGTCCACTTCAGACGTCGCCCGGAAGGCCGGGAAGCCAATTGAAAATGGCTTCCCGGCTTTTTTGTTGCCCCCGGCGCCGCCTGTGCGCTATGCAATGGCCGGCGCAGCGCAGCCGTCCATCAGTTCGCGGAAGCCGGCCCCGTGGCGCTGCACCGCATGCGGCGCATACCAGGCGTTGGCCGCCTGGCCGATGCGCCACGCAGCGGGCAGGTCGGGCGTCATGGCCTCGACCGAGGGCAGGTAGTGCCCGGGCGTCAGCCCGTCATGCACGCCGGAGCTGCGCGACAGCAGCACGGGACAGACCGCATGGGCGCAGTAGGCGGCGAACACGCCGCTCTTGGCCGCGTAATCCACCGGGTAGGCCAGTACGCCATAGGTGGATGCAGATAGCAGCCGCGCCGCCTCGTCGGCCTCGACCCGGCCATGCACGACCGCGCCGCGCCGGGCGATCCTGGCGGCGAGCGCCGCATCGCCCAGCGGCGGCCCGACATCATGCAACGCGAAGCCCGCGCGGGCGACCCAGTCGAACAGCGCATCGCCCGCGGTCTGGTAGGTTTCGGCGCGCAGCGCGGCGCCGCCCAGCACCACTACCGCGGCGCGCTTGTTGCCGTTGCGCGCGCCGCCTTCGCCCAGATTGGAGAAGACCGGCAGCACGCGGTGCGGGCGTGCCGGCGCGTGGGTATTGAGCCAGCGTGCCGAACCCTCGCGGTTGGTCAGCCAGAAGTCGGACAGCGCCGCCAGTTCGGCGGCAATGTGGCGCTGCACGGGCGACAGCCAGAACGCCGAGCGCCATGGCGGCCCATCCGCATAGAGCTCGTGGAAGAACACGCCGAAGCGGCGCATGCGCGGCCTGGCCTCGCGCAGGCTGCGCAGCAGCCACAAGGGCGCGCCGCGCCTGGCATAGCCATAGCCGCTGTAATGCAGGATCACATCGGCGCCGGCCAGGGTGGCGACCGGCAGCGCGGGCGTGGCTTCGACCAGGCGTCCGCGCAGCAGGCCGTTGAGCGTCGCCGCATAGTCCTTGACGCCACCCTCGCCGGGGGCAATCAGGCTGATCGTGCCCGCGCTGCCGGCATTCCGGTCCGGGACGGATTCATTCTGCATCGAAATAGGCTCCTGGCCGCATGCAGCGAGATTGTCATTCCCACGGGCGGGGTTCTGTGCACCGGCGCACGGATGGGGCCATGGGCCGGATTGGCGATCCGCAAAAATGAAAAAAGCCCGCGCGGCGCGAACCGTGCGGGCTTCAGGGAAGCGGTCTGACAGCTTGGGAAGCTTGCCGGGATTAACCGGTGCGCCTCAGTCTGACATGACGCTCAGGGTACATTGCTTTGGGTGAAGTTGAACGGCTTGCCGGCCACTGCAAAGGCGCCGCCAAACTCGAACTGGTCACTACCCGACTGGCCGATGCCGATATTCAGCGGGGTATTGCCGCCCTGCAGGGAAATCGGTGCGTAGCGATAGTTCATCACTTGCTTGCCCGTATAGTCGGTCAGCGTGATGACGCTGGTCAGCAGCGGGCTTTGCTGGGTTTCAGACACGGAGATCGGATCGACGATGCGCGAGTCCTGCAGCGTCTTCACGACCGACAGCGACGCCATATCCACCAGCTGGACCTTCTGCTCGCCACGCGACACCACCCAGATCCTGGTGTTCGAATTGCCAAACGTATCCCGGTTCACATTGTGGGTGATGCTGGTCGGGTTCTTGCCGACCTGCAGGGTGTTCACTTCGCTGATCAGCGCCGGATCCAGGTTGGTACCGGATTGAACGCCCGCCACCGAGATCGCGTGGATCACGCCATCTTCGGTTGCCACCCAGGCCTGGCCGGGGTTTGCCAGGATCGACACCTTCACAGCCGTGGGCCGTTGAGCCAGGCTCATCGTCTTGACGATGGTCGGTGCGTAGTTGTCCACAGAGAACGCCTGCGGCCACTGCGAATCCCCCAGGCCGGTATTTGCCAGGGTGCTGTTCAGGCTGCTCAGCGTGCCTTCGAAATAGGTCTTGTTGACCTTGTCGAACAGCGGCTTCAGATCCAGGAACACCACCTTCTGTTCCGACTTCGAAATCACCGCGGCAACGCCAGAGCGGGAGATCAGGTTGGCGTTCACGCCACCCGGGGCAAAGCTCAGGCGGTTGGCGTCGCTCAGGGCAGGGGTTACCTGGCGCAGCGACATGCTGGCGCCGGCGTTACCGACCGGATCGTAGAGCCAGCCCTGGGTCGTGTTGTCCTGCATGGTGCCGAAATTGGTCACCGCGGAAATATCCGTCGGGGCCACCATGCCAGGCAGGTCAACGAAGCCCAGCAGCTTCATGAAGACAAAGTTCGACATATTGCGCAGGCCCGGATAGAGGCCCGCCCACGACATGTCGCTGGAATCATACGGACCGCCCACCTGGCTGCCGTCGGCGAGACTGCCCAGCGCAATCACCGCCACCTGGCCCTTCAGGTTCACGGTGTCCCAGATGGTCACCAGGGCGAACTCCGAGTTCGTCGTGATGGCGATTGCCGTCGGCACCTTGCCCGCGGGCAGCTTCACCGAAGCCGAGTGCGAAGCCGTATTGCTGCCGACCGAGGCGATCAGGCCGTTCTGGAATGCCACCAGCGACTGTGCGCAGTCATGCTCGCTGCAGCGGCCCACGGCGATCGGCTGCGTCGGCATGGCACCGCCATTGGCGGAAACGTAGTTGCTCAGCTGCGGGTTGGTCGTGGCATTGCCGAAGACCCAGGCCGTCTGGGGCTTCTCGGTAATCACGCCGGCGCTCAGATCGAGGGTCAGCAGGGACGTGACAGCGGAGTCCGAAGCGACGTCGGGACGGTAAATCACGTCACCCATGTTGCTGCCGAAATCATTACGGGTGCAATCGAGATTGCCCAGCTGGTAAATGATGTCGGTGCTGGTATCGAGCTGGTCGCCGGGGAATTCCTGCTGGTAGCAGGTATTACCATGCGGATAAAAGGTTTTATCCGTGGGTTTCCAATAAGTCTGCACTGCTGCGGCCGTCGAATTACTTGCGCCGTACCGATAAGCAATGGCCTTGTCGCTGCCGTAGTCCGATGCAATGGCGACATAGGCAGACGCATTCAGATTACCGGAGGCGTCAAAGATGGCATCGGCGGCCGGGGCCGTTGCCGTGGTAGTGCCCGTGCCCGTAGACGTCGTTGGAGTCGAGGGAGTTGTCGAGGTCGTCGGAGTCGTGGGAGTGCGGCGCGACCAACGGGTGGAATCGGTCGCGGAAGAACCGCCCGAGGACGAGTCGTCGCCGCCGCCGCCGCATGCCGAAAGCACCACAGCGGCGCAGGTAGCGGCCAGGATGCTGAGTACGTAGGAATTACGCGCTCTGCGCGTTTGAGGTGGGGTATTCGCGAGTAATTTTGTCCCAGTCATTGATCTATTAGTAACTTGATAAATTAAAAGTGCACAAAAATCCCCGCACCCAGGCAAACGCCTGACGGCGGTGTGCGCGACGAATTGCTGTGGCAGAAAATGCGAATCGGGTTAACCCGTTGGAGTAAACCCAGCAGCGGCGATACTAGGGGTACGTGTTGGCGAGCGTACAGACAAGTAACAATGGGTTACGTGTGATTTTCCGGCACAGCACCTGTGCACTGATGCAGGGCATGAATGCGAAGTAACGATTACCCGCGAATCGATCACATGTAAGCAATTGTTCGATTTGTGGACGGCATTCCGTACGGGCTAATATCATCGCGCGCGATTTTCGGCATCAAAATATCCGGGAAATCGGGTCGAAATGAACTGGCCCTGGCCGGGCCATTAATGCCGGAGCCAGGCGACGTCGCGGCCGGGTTAATGCCAAATGTATGCCATATGTATTGCCGGATGAATGCCAGCGGCCAGCGCCGTTAAGCGCCACCCCGGCGCCGTGCATGCGGTCGCGCGCCGGGCATCTCGCCCTGGCCGCCGCCATACGCTATCGTTGACCCCCTTGGCATCCCGGCACTGACATGAGCCATATCCTGCTGATCAACCCGAATACCTCGAGCGCCACCATGCAGATGATGGTTCAGATTGCGCGCGCCTGGCTTGCGCAGCACATGGCCGCGCCGCCGGACGTGGTCGGCGCGGCGGTCACACGCGGCGCGCCCATGATCGTCGACGAAGACGACCTGGCGGTAGCTGCCGGTGCGGTGTGCGATGCGCAGATGCTGCGCCTGGCCGGCCGTGCCGACGGCGTCATCGTCGGCGCCTTCGGCGACCCCGGTATCGAGGCCCTGCGCGCGCGGCTGGCGGTGCCGGTGGTGGGCATCGGCGAAGCCTCGATGCATGCCGCGGCGGCGGGGCAGCGGCGCTTCGGCATCGCCACCACCACGCCGCGCCTGGCCGCGTCCATCGATGCCGGCGTGCGCCGGCAGGGCCTGGGCGACCTGTTCACCGGCGCGCGCTTCACCGAGGGCGATCCGCGCGCGCTGGGCAACTCGCCGCAGCAGCAGGAAGACCTGCTGGCGGGGGCTGTACAGGCATGCATCGAGGATGGCGCGCAGGCCGTGATCATTGGCGGCGGCCCGCTGGGCGAGGCCGCGCGGGCACTGGGTCAGCGCTTTCCGATTCCCGTCATCGGGCCCGTGCCGGCCGCATGCGCGGCGCTGGCGCAGGCATTGCGCGATTGCCCGGCGGCGTAGCCAGGGTTGGCAATCGACGCGGCTAGGCCACGCGTGTCGGCCGTCTTGCCTTCATCGCCGAGGGCCGTACCTGTTGCAGCGCGCGCAGCGACTGCAGTGCGTCCTCGATCGCCTCGATGCCGTCGCGCAGGCGGCCGGTGGCGTAGCCGAGGCGGCTTTGCGCGTCGGCATCGGGCGTGGAAAGATTCTCGAGTGCGTCGACTTCCGCCTGCATCTGTCCGACCAGGCGGCGTAGCTGGGATGCGCTGTGCGAGGCAAGTGACCGAATCGCCATCGTGTAGGCCCTCCTTGCAAAGACCGGGCAGTCGCGTTGCCGCATGTCCGTACGGTTTTCCGTCCGGTGCCCGTCCTTGTCTACGGTAAAGGCGGCACAAGAAGTTAGCCAGCGCTGTTACGAAATCGGCACGACAGCGCCGCGTCCGGCCGGATTCGCACCCTGCGCATGTTCGGCTATAGTCACCCGATGGAATCGCACTCCCATCCCATGCGGGCCAATCCCACCGCTCCCGCCGACCTGTCGGACGACGCCGACATCACCGCAGCCGAAGCCGACGCGCGCCACCGGGCCGGCCGGCGCAGCACGCTGGTCAGCGTGGTCGTCAATATTGGCCTGACCGCCGCGCAGGCGGTCGCGGGCGTCGTCGCGGGCTCGCAGGCGCTGATCGCCGACGCCGCGCATTCGCTGTCAGATCTGCTGTCCGACTTCGTGGTGCTGGCCGCCGCCTGGCAAAGCCGCAAGGATCCGGACGCCGACCATCAGTACGGCCACCTGCGCTTCGAGACCGCGGCCTCGCTGGCGCTGGGCGCGCTGCTGCTGGCCGTGGGCGTTGGCATGCTGTGGGCGGCGGTGGGCAAGCTGCAGCATCCGGGCGGCTTGCAGCCGGTGCAGCCGGTGGCGCTGTGGGTGGCGCTGGCCGCGCTGGCTTCCAAGGAACTGCTGTTCCGCTACATGCTGGCCGTGGCGCGGCGCGTGCGCTCGGGCATGCTGGTGGCCAATGCCTGGCATGCGCGCTCGGATGCGGCGTCGTCGCTAGTGGTGGCGCTTGGCATCGGCGGCAACCTGCTGGGCTACCACATGCTCGATCCGGTCGCTGCCATCGTGGTCGGGCTGATGGTATCGCGCATGGGCCTGCGCTTTGGCTGGGACGCGCTCAACGACCTGATGGACCGCGCCGCCGACGAGCAGACCGTCGAGGCCATCCGCGCGACCATGCTGGGCACGCCCGGCGTACTGGGCCTGCACGACCTGCGCACCCGCAAGATGGGCGACCAGGTGCTGGTGGACGTGCACCTGGAAATCGATGCCACGCTGAGCGTGGCCCAGGGCCACGCCATCGCGGTGGAAGCGCGGCGCCGCACGCTGGAAGACCACCACGTGCTCAACGTGATGACGCACGTCGATCCGGTATACGCCGCAGGAAAAGCCCCGCCGGCATGAGCCCGGCTGTGGACATCTTTGCCGAAGGCTGGGGATAACCGGCCGGACAAGCTGTGCTCCGCCTGGGGGCGCGTTGTGGGGCGTATACGGATAACTCCGGTGGCCGCACCGGCGATGTATACGTGAGCACGGTTCTATCCCGACAAATCAGGGTTATCCCGGATCAGTTATCTTCCCTGCAAGTCACTGAGCCGAAAGGGAAAAGGTGACTTATCCACGGCCTGCGGCCCGGTTTACCTACTACTACTATGTTTACATATGTAAACAATATAAAAGAGATAACCAGGACCATTGCGCCGGGAGGAGCGTCGGGCGTATACGATCAACGGCGGGTCAACGGCGGGTCAACGGCGCGAACAGCGCGTATACGGCCCTGCCCGTATACCCCGTATACCGGTCAGCGCGGCACCTTGAACGCCTTGCGCGCGGCCAGTACTTCGGCGCGCGTCGTGCAGCCTTCCTGATGGTCGTTGACCAGGCCCATCGCCTGCATCAGCGCATACATCGTGGTGGGGCCGACAAAGCGCCAGCCGCGCTTCTTCAGGTCCTTCGACAGCGCGGTGGACTCGGGCGAGATCGCCATGGTGCGCAGGACCTCGGGCGTCAGCACCCTGGGCCGGCTGGCCGGATCCGGTTCGTAGCGCCAGAAATAGGCCGCAAGCGACGACTCCGTTTCCAGCAGCTCGCGCGCCCGCTGGGCGTTGTTGATGGCCGCCTCGATCTTGCCGCGGTGGCGCACGATGCCGGCATCGCCAAGCAGCCGCGCGATGTCGCGCTCGGTGAAGCGCGCCACCTTCTCGATATCAAAGTTGGCGAAGGCCTTGCGGAAAGCCTCGCGCTTGCGCAGGATGGTCAGCCAGCTCAGGCCGGATTGAAAGCCTTCCAGGCACAGCTTCTCGAACAGCCGGCGGTCGTCGGCGACCGGAAAGCCCCACTCGGTATCGTGGTAGTGGCAATAGTCCTCCAGCGTGCCGCACCAGCCGCAGCGCACCGGCGCTGCCAGCGCTCCCTTCTTGTTCGTCATGCGTACCTTTCCCCGTGGATTGTGCCGGGCGCCGGCCTGCCCTCTCGCCGGCCGGCGCATTTGCTGCGATCATGCCCGCACCTGAGAGATAGCGGAAGGCTGAAAATGGACATGCGATTGACAACCCTGGACGAGGACGGATGGGAGCTCGACGACGCCGAGCCCATCGCCGCCGCCCATCCCGACACGTTCTGGATGCCGCCGCAGGAGGAGCGCGACGCACTGAGCGCCGGCCAGCAGGTCAAGCTGATCTTCCGCATCCTGGTGGCGGACGAAGCCGGCAACGAGGAAGTCCACGTCGAGCGGATGTGGGTCAACGTCACCGGGCGCGAGGGCGGGCTCTATACCGGCGAACTCGACAACCAGCCGTATTGCACCGACGAGATGAACCCCGGCATGCCGCTGTGCTTCGAGGCACGGCATGTGATCAATATCTACCGGGAAGGCGGCGAAGAGATGTAGCCCGCCGCCCCACGGGCAACAAAAAAGCCAGCCTCGCGGCTAATGCCGTTCAGTTAAGGTCCCTATTGAGGAAGCGAACGGCATAGCGTGAAGGGCGGGACTTGACGACCCGGTCGCATGAGCGGCCGGGTCGTTTCACATTGGGCAGCGACTTTAGGCGCTCGCGTAGGCGCTGCAGGCAGGCGGGCAATTTCGCGTAGGCTGGCGTGACAGCTGCCCACATCATCTCGTGCTGGATGACATGGAAGGCACGCACGAAGCTCATGTCAGTCGGCGCGAGCTTCGCTTCTCGGGCGGCGCTGGCCATCTCGCGACGAATCAGGTTGTAGGCGATCAAGGCGCCCCAGATTTCCTGGCATACCCCATCGACGGTTCGGCTACGCAGGGTCAGCTCCATGCCGAGCATCGACTGCTTCAGTTCCCGGTAGCTCGTTTCGATCTGCCAGCGCCGCTCGTAACTGGCGACGATGTCAGCAGGTTTGAAGCGTCGGCGATCGAGCAGCGACGTCAGCAGAATTCGGCTACGTCCGCGTGCATCGATCGTTCGGATTGCCCGCGCCTGCCAGAACTCCGGCAGCGCCGGACACTTCTTGCGTGCCTGCGGCGAGACACGCATGCGTACCGTGGCGTCCTCGGCCGTGCCGGCCGTCACCTCCCAGCGCGTGTTGGACTTGGCCGGAATCAGGAAGTGGCGGTTGTGCCCGCCCATCGTCAGACCGCACAGGATCTCGGCAGCCAGGAAGCCTTTGTCGAATACCGTCAGCGAATCATCCGGTATCTGCGGCAACAAGCCTTTGGCGTACACCATCTCATTGCTGTCATAGCGACCGAAGCTGGCACCTGCCACCAGGTGCGTGGGGATCGCAGTCAGCGTCACCATGCGCACCTGCGGATAGCTGGCGACCCTGCGAGCGTAAGCTTGGGCGCCAAAGTGCTCGCGGTTGGCAGGGCTGTCGGCTGTGCGTAGCGTCGTGCCATCCATCGCCCACAGGCTGAGTCCCTTGAGGGCGTAGTCGCTGGCGTCCTGCAGACTCCAGGCGCGCGCTGTTCGTTCGAACAGCCAGGCCAGCGGCGCCTCGCCAACGCGCTGGCGGGCTTGCGTCGCCGCGCTCTTGCTGACGAACGGCGCCACCTCGTCAGGCAGGGCCAGTTCCAGATTGTCGAGCACTTCGCTGATCGACCAATGGCGGTACATCGCCAGCGCAATCACCAGCCAGACCACCTGTTCAGCGGGCAATCGACGGCGACGGATACTTGCCGCTCCCGTCGCGTCTACCGCGCGCTCGATCCACTCGTACGGAAGATGCTCGGCGAGCCGACTCAAGTCGGCCGGCTGTTGCGCTTCGAGCAGGAAGGTCAGGTGACTGGAAAGCATCGCGCCCGAAAGTTAACACTTCGGCGCAGCGTTTACAACTTCCTCTGACGCTACATACAAAAATGCCGTTCAGCTCTTAACTGAACGGCATTACAGCCTCGCGGCTGGCTTTTCTACTGGAACCGGCGCTGGCGGTTCAGTCCAGCTTCTTGCCCGTGCGGTCGTGCATGAACACAAGCGCAACAAAGCTCACCACGGCGGCGGCAATCACGTAGTACGCCGGCGCCAGCTTGTTGTGTGTCGATTCGATCAGCCACGTCACGATCAGCGGGGCAAAGCCGCCGAAGATGGTCACGGCGAAGTTGTAGGCCAGCGACAGGCCGGTCGAGCGAACCTCGGTCGGGAACTGCTCGGCCAGCACCGCCGGGGCCGGGCCGGTGAAGGCGGCCAGCAGGATGCCCAGCACGATCTGCACCTGCAGCAGCGTCTGCGTGCTCGGCGACACATTGAGCCAGTGGAACAGCGGGTAGGCCAGCACGCCGATCAGCAGCGCCACGATGCCCAGCATGCGCTTGCGGCCCATGCGGTCCGACAGCATGCCCATCAGCGGGCACAGCACCAGGATGATGGCGCCGCACAGCGCGGTCGACTTGAAGGTCGCGCCCAGCGGCAGGCCCAGCTGCTGCTTGGCGTACGACGGCATGTAGAACACCAGCACGTAGGTGCAGACCGTCCACAGGATGGTCACGCCCAGGCCGGCCAGCACTTCGCGCGGGTGGTCGCGCAGCACCTGCGACAGCGGCGAGAACTTGACCTTGGCGGCCTTGCGGGCGGCCTGGCGCGCCTCGAACTCGGGCGGCTCGTGCAGGTGCGAGCGGATATACATGCCCACCGGGCCGATCAGCAGGCCGAACAGGAACGGGATGCGCCAGCCCCAGGCGTCGATCTGTTCCGGCGACAGGCCGTTGGTGACCAGCGCGCCCATGGCCGCGCCCAGCATGAACGAAATGCCCTGGCTGGCCTGCTGCCAGCTGGCGTAGGCGCCGCGCTCGGCGTCGGGCGCGTGCTCGATCAGGAAGGCGGTGGCGCCGCCCACTTCGCCGCCGGCGGAAAAGCCCTGGATCAGGCGCGCCAGCACGATCAGCGCCGGCGCCCACAGGCCGATCTGCGCGTAGGTCGGGGCCAGCCCGATGATGGCCGTGCCCAGCGCCATCATCAGGATGGTCAGCGTCAGCGCCGCCTTGCGGCCGACGCGGTCGGCGTAGACGCCGAGCACGATGGCGCCGACCGGGCGCATGAAGAAGCCTACGCCGAAGGTGGCGACGGTCAGCAGGAACGAGGTCAGGTCATCGCCGGTCGGGAAAAACAGCTTGGCGATGATGACGGCAAAGAAGCTGTAGACGGTGAAGTCGAACCACTCCAGGCCGTTGCCGATGGTGGCGGCGATGATCGCCTTTCGTCGGGTGGCGGTGGTCAGCTCGGGGATGGGGGCGGTGGTCGCGGTCATGAAGCGTTGGCAATGCAGGAGGAAACCACCATATTAAGCGATTCCTTAAGCCTGCATCCGCCCCCTGCGCGGCTCAGAAGCTTGCCGCCAGCCCCAGCGAGAACCCCGAGACGTTGTTCCCGAACACATAGCGCAGCACCGCGCGGATCCGGGTGACGAAGACCTCGTGCGCGCTGGTATCCAGTTCGAGCCCGGTGCCGAGCGTGGTCAGGTAGTTGAAGCCGAGGACGCCGGCCTGGCTGCCAAGGTAGTGTGAATGCGACAGTTCCAGCACGTACCGTACCGGCCGGTCGAACGCATGCATGCCGGTCGGCGCCCGCCAGCGCGCCCACAGGTTGGCGGTCTGGGCCGTGGCGGTGCCGGTTACCGAACTGGTCGTGCCGCCGAAGCTCTGCAGGTGGATATTGGTGTAGCGCAGTTCCAGGTCGACCTCGTAATTCTCGCGGTAGTGCTCCCAGTCCAGCATCACCGAGCCGCCAAGCCCGTAGGCGTTCAGGCTGCCACCATCGAGAAAGTTGATCTGGCGGTCGGTGGCCTGCTCGACCACGAACTTGCCCACCGACAGGTCGCTGGAGACATTGCCCAGCGAGGCGTTGAAGATCGGCCGGAACACCAGTTCCTTGTCGGCCGTCAGCGGAAAGTCCCAGCCGACGCCGATGGTGCCTGAAAACGTGTTCCAGCGCGTCGGGATGGCACGGGACTCGGCGCCATCGGTGGCGACGAAGGTGGGGTCGTAACGGCTGTAGGCGATCGCGCCCTCCAGGTAGAGCGGGAACGACTTGCTGATGGTGAAGCCGCCGCCCAGCTGCGACATGACGATGCCGGGATCGTCGGTACTGGTGTTCTTGATCGACAGCGAGCTGGAGGTCAGGTCCGGCACCACCGAGTACGACATCAGCGACAGCACCGCGTTGGCGTGCCGCTGCACATTGGCCCCGGCCAGGCGCAGTCCGGGGGCGCCCTGGGCATGCGCGGCGCCTGCGGCCAGCAGCGTCGCCGCGCCCGCGCCCGCGCCGGCCAAGGCCGCCCGCCAGACAGGGCGTAAACGGCGGTGTGGCGCGGGGCGGGTCCGGCGGTGTCGCTGGGGTGCGGACATGGACGATCTCTGTGCAGTCGGTGCCGGGGTGCGCTGCAGTGCGGCATGCGGCAGTCTCCCGCGCATTCTAGCGACACAGGGGAGCACGGGAACGCCGCTCGAAATCTTTCAGATCGGACGATTGCCGCCTTATATCGGCGCGGCATGCCGCTCAGCCGGCGGGATGGCGCTGGGGGGCGGAGCCGGAGGGGGCCGGGGGCAGCGGAGGTGGCGAGGGCTGCGCCGCCTGATGCGCCGGCTCAGCGGGCGCCGGCTTGCGGCGCGTCAGCCACAGCAGCAGCGCGCTGGCGGCCCAGCCGCTGACGAACACGGTATCGCCGGCATGGTTGAGCCAGGTTGCCGCGGCGGGGGTTCCGGCCAGGGACAGCAGCAGGCCGCCGGGCAAGCGCGCCGTGATCCACAGCGCCACCGCGGGCACGCTGCCATAGACGCCCGGCTGCCACCAGTGGCTGAGGAAGGGGGTGTGCCGCCCGGGGCGGCGCGGGATGCGCGGTAGCACCGAAGTCTCCGGCCACCTCGGCGCGCGTGGCGTGGCGGTGGCATCTGGTGTTGCGGGAGTCCCGCCACATCACATTGCCGGCGCTCCCGCTTGCATCATAGGCCGATCGCCCCGGCCGCGGTGCCGGCGCCGCAGGCGCTGTGTGGGCCACGCCACGCTGGATCCCGCCATTCAACTTTTTTGCACGAGGTGTCCGCAAATGGTGGCCGTGCCCGCCGCCGATATTTGCCAAACTGGAAGCCAATACACAAACCGTTTGAAGGCGGTATCGCCATGCTTCCCTCGCTCTATATTTCCCACGGTTCCCCGATGCTCGCTATCGATCCCGGCCCCACCGGCGCCGCCTTCGATGCGCTCGGCGAGCAGTTGCGTGCGCAGCGCCCGCGCGCGGTGCTGGTGATCTCGGCGCACTGGATCTACAGCACGCTGGCCGTCACCAGGCGGGAACGCCAGGAAGCCTGGCACGATTTCGGCGGCTTCCCGCGCGAGCTGTACGCACTGCGCTACGACGCCCCGGGCTCGCCGGAACTGGCGGCGCGGGTCAAGGCGCTGGTCGAGGCGGCGGCGGTCCCCGGCGCCGGCTTTGTCGGCCAGGACGACGAGCGCCCGCTGGACCACGGCGCCTGGATGCCGATGCGCCACTTCTTCCCGGACGCCGACATGCCGGTGGTGCAGCTGGCGCTGAACCCCTACCTGTCGCCTGCAACCCAGATCGCGATCGGCCGCGCGCTGGCGCCGCTGCGCGACGAGGGCGTGCTGGTGCTTGCGTCCGGCAGCTTCACGCACAACCTGCAGGAAGTGTTCGGCGGTGGCCGGCGCGATCAGCACGGGCCGCAGGCAGAGCCGTATGTGGAAGCCTTCCGCAACTGGATGTCCGAGGCGCTGGGCGAGGCCCTGGCCACCGGCGATACCCGCCGCATTGCCGACTACCGCGCCCAGGCGCCGTATGCGCGCCGCGCGCACCCGACCGACGAGCACCTGCTGCCGTTCTATGTGGCGCTGGGTGCCGCATTGGGCGCGGAGGGCGCGAGTCCTTCGATGTCCAGCCCGGCCAGGGTGTCGCGGGTTGCCGACGAAGTGACCTATGGCGTGCTGGCGATGGACAGCTTTGTGTTCGAGGGCAAGGGCGCCGGGGCGCCCGCAGTGCAGTCAGGCGCGGCGGCCTGACACCCTGGCGCCTGGCCGCGGCACGACCTAGCGGCTGGCGGCATCCACGCGCAGCAGCCCGCGCCGGTGCAGCGCGTAGCCAAAGGCAAGCAGCGCGCCCAGCGCCAGCGCCACCATCACCCACAGCATCAGCCAGTAGCCGCCGGCCGCGCGCCACAGTAGCGCGCCCAGCCATGGGGCCGCGGCCTGCATCAGCAGCACCGGCGTCATCATCAGCCCGTTGAGCGTGGCGTAGTGGTGGCGCGAGATCAGCTCCGGCATGGCCATCGCGCGCAGCATGGTGTTGACGCCGTTGGCGCAGCCGTACAGCACCGCGGCCACCATCAGCCAGGCACCGTGCCCCAGCGCAAAGCACAGCAGCCCCGCGCACATCAGCACATAGACCGGCAGCGACAGCCGCACCGGGTGGCGCACGCCCGCGCGCATCATCAGCATGCGGCCCACCACCTGGGCCGGGCCGATCAGCGCGGCCACCACCAGTTGCTGCGCCACCGGCATGCCCTTTTCGGTCAGCATCGGGATCAGGTGCGCGCCCAGCAGCGAGGCCACCACCGCGGTCGCGGTAAAGGCCAGCACCACTGCCCAGAACACTGGCTGGCGCAGCGTGGCGCGGGCGACGCCGCGGCTGCCGGACTGGCCGTCGGCCGGGGTCATGCCGGTGTAGGTGGGATGCAGCGCGTAGCGCATGCGCGCGTGCAGCGGTGCGCAGACCAGCAGGTTCAGCGCGGCAAAGCCGATCAGCGTCGGGCGCCAGCCCAGATGGATCACCAGCCATTGCGCCAGCGGCACGAAGATCGTGCTGGCAAAGCCGGCCATCAGCGTGACCGCCACGATCGGCTTCTGGTACTGGTCGCCGTAGGCCTGGCGCAGCACGACGAAGGCGGGCTCGTACAGCGTGGTCGCCATGGCCAGCCCGATCGGCACCCACATCAGCAGGAACACCGGCTGCGACGGTGTCCACGCCCACAGCAGCAGGCCCAGCCCGGCCAGCACCGAGCCCGCGCCCATCACCTTGCGCGCCGGCGCGCGGTCCAGCAGCCGGCCCACCGCGAACGAGCACAGCGCCCACACCAGCAGCCCCAGCGAATAGCCGCCCGCCAGGAAGGGCTTGGACCAGCCCAGGCTGCGGATCATGGGGTCGATGAAGACGGTGAAGGCGAAGAACAGCGTGCCCCAGGAGATGGTCTCGGTCAGGCCGAGGATCCAGACCAGCCCGCGCGGCGGCGTGGCGAGATGCGGAGGGTGCGCGGGTCCGGCGCGGGCCGGGCTGGCGTCTGGGCTGGTGCTGGCGGCGTCCGGGTCGGAGCTGGCTTCTGCTGTGGTCATGGCGGGCCCGGCAGGGGTGGTCGCCATGGATGGCGGCGCGTGGGGCCAGTCGGAAATTGTAGCGATCCTGCGCGCACGCTGCGCGCGCGGCGCCGTGGGGTATGGGCGTTACTGTGCGGTCACCGGCGAGGGCGGCCCCTTGAGCTCGACCACATTGCCGTCCGGATCCTGCACATAGAGCGACGGCCCCTTGCCGTCAGCCCCGAAACGCTGGGCCACCTCGCCGGCGTCCACGCCATGCCGCGCCAGCTGCGCCCGCAGCGCGTCGGCATCGAACGGGTCGATGCGCAGGCAGAAGTGGTCCAGGTTGCGGCCCTCCGCGCCCGGGCCCGCACCGCCGGCGCGGCCCAGCGGGCCGTCGAGCGTGACCAGGTCGATCAGGCCGCTGCCCGCGCGCAGCTGCGTCAGGCCCAGGTCGGCTTGCTCGCGCTCCACGCTGCAGCCCAGTACGTCGACATAGAAGCGCCGCAGCGCCCCTACGTCGGCGCTGCGTAGCACCAGGTGGTCGATGCCGAGAATGCGGAACATGGCGTCAGTGGTGCAGCCCGTCGTAGTCGATGACCTTCAGGCTATCGAGGTCGACATTGTCCAGGCAGCGCACATTGACCGCGGCCATCGGCCTGCCGTCCTTGTCCTGTCCGTCCGCGTACGGGCCGCAGCCGCACACCGGGCAGAAGCGGTGCGCGATCTTCATGGTGTTGAAGCGATAGGTGGAGGCATTGCTCTCCGGCGTCTCCAGCGTGAAGGCCGCGCGCGGCACGAACCACAGCAGGTGGCCGCGCCGGCGGCAGATCGAGCAGTTGCAGCGGATCACGCTGGGGATGCTGTCGGCCTCCACTGCAAAGGCAACGGCGCCGCAGTGGCAGCTTCCGTGGAACGTCATGTCGTCTCCTTGGGCTTGGGTACCGCTCGGTCGAATCACATCAACGGCTGCTGCGCCGCAATAAGCCGGCACATTGTTAGCTTTTTGACAGTGTAGCGCCGCTGCCGGTGCCACAATGCCTGCAAAACATGACGAGACGACGCGCGCTCATCGCGCACGCCCACCAAAGGAGACCCGCATGAGCGACATCCACGCGCCCGCACGCGCCACCTTCAGCCATATGGAGCACGGCACCCGCGAAGACTGGGCCGCCATCTCCGCCGAGTTCATGCCGTTCGCGCGGGCGTTGCCGGAGCGCGTGCTGGCGCACCTGCGGCTGCTGGATGGCGATTGCGGCGGCTTCCCTGTGGACCGGCTCACGCATTCGCTGCAGACCGCGACGCTGGCGCACCGCGACGGCCAGGACGAGGAGTACGTGGTCTGCGCGCTGCTGCACGATATCGGCGATACGCTCGGCAGCTTCAACCATCCCGATATCGCCGCCGCCATCCTCAGGCCCTTTGTCAGTCCCGAGAACCTGTGGATGGTGGAAAAGCACGGCGTGTTCCAGGGTTATTACTTTTTCCATCACCTCGGCCTGGACCGCAACCTGCGCGAGCAGTACCGCAGCCAGCCCGAGCTGTTCGAACGCACCGCGGAGTTCTGCCGCAAGTACGACGGCGCCGCGTTCATGACGGACTACGACACGCTGCCGCTGTCGTTCTTCGAACCGATGGTGCGGCGCGTGCTGGCGCAGCCGCGCAACTCGATGTATGTGAAGCCGGGCGAGGCTACGCTGGCGCAGCCCTGAAATCACGACGGCCTCGCTGCATGGCAGCGAGGCCGTCGTGTGTTGCCGTGGCCGTCAGGCCGCGCGCTGCGCCGTCTCCGGATGGCGGAACTGCTCCAGCAGCCTGGCCCAGCGCCCGCGAGCCGCCTTCAGGTTGTTTTCCTTCACGTGCCCGAAGCCGCGGATATCGTCCGGCAGGTTGGCCAACGCGACAGCGGTCTCGTAGTTCGCGGCATTGAGGCCCGCCACCAGTTCATCCAGCAGCGCACGGTACTCGCCGATCAGCGCGCGCTCGGTGCGGCGTTCCTCGGTCTTGCCAAAGATGTCGAAGGCACCGCCGCGCAGGCCCTTCAGCCTGGCCAGCACGCGGAACAG
Source organism: Cupriavidus sp. LA-1 (assembly GCF_055385985.1). Lineage (NCBI taxonomy): Bacteria > Pseudomonadati > Pseudomonadota > Betaproteobacteria > Burkholderiales > Burkholderiaceae > Cupriavidus > Cupriavidus sp. LA-1. The sequence continues at coordinate 4,052,106 of NZ_AP031387.1, forward strand.
CTTCATCGTCGACGGACCGAACTTGCGCTTGACCAGGTGGCCCTTGTCGTCGCGCTTCGCGCTCACCGGCGGCGCCAGCCAGAAGTTGAGCTGGTAGTCGCGCCCCGGCTCGCCTTCAAACTGCGCGCGCAGCTTGTCGAGGAAGACCGGGTCGGTGTATAGCCGCGCCACTTCGTACTCGTCCTTGTACGCCATCAGCCTGGCCAGGTTGCGCGCCGCCGCTTCGGTCAGCGGCAGCGCCTTGCCGCTGCCCGCCAGCGTGCTCTCGGCCACGCGCACGCGGTCGATGGCTTCGCGGTAGGTGCGCGCATAGGCGGCGTCCTGGTATGCGGTCAGGTGCTCCATGCGGCGGGCCACCAGCTTTTCGAGCATGGCCCCGGTCGAGGCCGGCAGCCTGACCACTTCGGCGCCTTCAGCGGTGGTCTTCAGCTTGCCGGTCAGCGACAGCACGTGCTCGGGGTCGTGCGCCATGTGGCGGCCCCAGTCGAACGCGGCCTTGTTCTTCTCGACCGCCACGCCGTTCAGTTCGATGGCGCGCTCCAGTGCCTGCAGCGTCAGCGGGATCCAGCCCTTCTGCCAGGCATAGCCCAGCACCAGCGGGTTGGTGTAGATGGCATCGCCCAGCAGCGCCACGGCCAGGCCGCTGGCGTTGATGAAGTCGCACTTCTCGCCCACGGCGTTGCGCACGTCCTGCTCGGCCGACAGGCCCGGGAACTGCCACTTCGGGTTCTTGATGAAGTCGGCGGTCGGGGTCTGCGCGGTATTGACCACGGCGCGGGTGCGGCCGGCCTGGGTCTTGGAGATGACTTCGTCGGTGGCCGACACGATGGCATCGCAGCCGATCACCAGGTCCGCCTCGCCCATGGCGATGCGGGTGGCATGCAGGTCCTCGGGGCGCGCGGCCAGTTGCACGTGCGACAGCACCGCGCCGCCTTTCTGCGCCAGGCCCGCCATGTCGAGCACGGTGACGCCCTTGTTCTCCAGGTGCGCGGCCATGCCGAGCAGGCCGCCGATGGTGACCACGCCGGTGCCGCCCACGCCGGTCACGAGGATGCCGTAGGCGCGGCGGATCGCCGGCAGCTCCGGCTCAGGCAGTGCCGGCAGGTTGCCCATCGACACGCCATGCTGCTCGGGCTTGCGCACCTGCGCGCCCTCGGCCGTGACAAAGCTGGGGCAGAAGCCGTTCACGCACGAGAAGTCCTTGTTGCATGACGACTGGTTGATCTGCCGCTTGGTGCCGAAGTCCGTTTCCAGCGGCTCCACCGACAGGCAGTTTGACTTGACCGAGCAGTCGCCACAGCCCTCGCACACCGCGTCGTTGATAAAGGCGCGGCGTTGCGGGTCTTCCATGGTGCCGCGCTTGCGGCGGCGGCGCTTCTCGGTGGCGCAGGTCTGGTCGTAGATCAGGATGGTGCAGCCCGGCACCTCGCGCAGTTCGCGCTGCACGCTGTCGAGCTGGTCGCGGTGATGGATGTCGATGCCTTGCGGCAGCTTGATCGCCGCGTTGTACTTCTCGGGCTGGTCGCTGACGATGACGATCTTCTTCGCGCCCTCGCTGTGCACCTGCCACGCAATGTCCTGCACCGACAGCTGGCCGTCCACCGGCTGGCCGCCGGTCATGGCCACCGCATCGTTGTACAGGATCTTGTAGGTGATGTTGACGTTGGCCGCGATCGACGCGCGGATCGCCAGCAGGCCGGAGTGGAAGTAGGTGCCGTCGCCCAGGTTGGCGAACACATGCTTGTCGCCGGCGAACGGCGCCTGGCCGATCCATGCCACGCCTTCGCCGCCCATCTGGCTGAAGGTGCTGGTGCTGCGGTCCATCCACACCGTCATGTAGTGGCAGCCGATGCCGGCCAGCGCGCGCGAACCTTCGGGCACGTTGGTCGAGGTGTTGTGCGGGCAGCCCGAGCAGAACCACGGCTTGCGTTCGGCGGTGACGCGCGGCGTGGCCAGCGCCTTTTCCTTGGCTTCGATAATGGCCAGGCGCGCGGTGATGCGCGCGCGCACGTCGATCGGCAGCTCGAACTTGTCCAGGCGCGTGGCGATGGCCTTGGCGATGATCGCCGGCGACAGCTCATAGTGCGCCGGCAGCAGCCAGTTGCTTTGCGGGATCGACCATTCGCCGCCCGCGTTGTCCTTCTCGTCGAACTTGCCGTAGACCCTGGGGCGCACGTCGTCGCGCCAGTTGTAAAGCTCTTCCTTGAGCGCGTACTCCATGATCTGGCGCTTCTCTTCCACCACCAGGATTTCCTGCAGGCCTTCGGCAAAGGCGCGCGCGCCCTGTGCCTCCAGCGGCCACACGCAGCCCACCTTGTACAGCCGGATGCCGATCTGCGCGCAGGTGGCGTCGTCCAGGCCCAGGTCGGCCAGCGCCTGGCGCGTGTCCAGGTAGGCCTTGCCGCCGGTCATGATGCCGAAGCGCGCGTGCGGCGAATCGATCTCGATGCGGTCGATCTTGTTGGCGCGCACGTAGGCCAGGCCCGCGTACCACTTGTAGTCGAGCAGGCGCGCTTCCTGTTCCAGCGGCGGGTCCGGCCAGCGGATGTTCAGGCCGCCCGGCGGCATGATGAAGTCGCCCGGCAGCGCGATCTGCACGCGGTGCGGATCCAGCTCCACCGAGGCCGATGATTCCACCACGTCGGTCACGCACTTCATCGCCACCCATAGCCCGGAGTAGCGGCTCATGGCCCAGCCGTGCAGGCCGTAGTCCAGGTATTCCTGCACATTGGACGGATACAGCACCGGCAGGCCGCAGGCCTTGAAGATGTGCTCGGACTGGTGCGCCAGGGTCGAGGACTTGGCCGAGTGGTCGTCGCCGGCCAGCACCAGCACGCCGCCGTGCCTGGAGGAGCCCGCCGAGTTTGCGTGCTTGAACACGTCGCCGGTGCGGTCCACGCCCGGGCCCTTGCCGTACCACATGCCGAAGACACCGTCGAACTTCGCGTCCGGGTACATGTTGACCTGCTGCGAACCCCATACCGAGGTCGCGGCCAGGTCTTCGTTCAGGCCGGCCTGGAACACGATATTGTGGGCGGCGAGGTGCTTCTTGGCCTTCCACAGCGACAGGTCCAGCGCGCCCAGCGGCGAGCCCCGGTAGCCGGAGATGAAGCCGGCGGTGTTCAGCCCGGCGGCGCGGTCGCGTTCCTGCTGCAGCATCGGCAGGCGTACCAGGGCCTGCGTGCCGCTGATATAGATGCGGCCACGCTCCAGCGTGTATTTGTCTTCGAGGGAAACGTTTTCGAGCGCGCGGCGGATAGCGTCGCTGACCGGGGAGGTCAGGGGGGCATTCATAGGTGCTCCTCTATGGGCGTGCTGTCGGGATCACCGACACCTGCAGTTGTGGGCAACCGCCTGATGGCCTCTTGTGAAGGCGCCGGACGGTTGTGTCTCTGCGCGGCATGGTAGCACCGCCACCGGCGTGGCGGCACCTTGCAATGCAGCACAAAGCGTGCCCGTTGCGCCCGTGATTTCCCGTATGGACAGGGGTTCGCGTGTACACTGCGTTGCATCGAGATCGCCGGCGTGTGTGCCCCGGCGGTCTGCGATGGGCCACATTCCGGCCACCAATGCCGCGCCAGCCTGGTGCAACCCGTTTTCCGATTGCGCGTCCCGATGAGATAAAGCGAGACGGGCAAACCAGTGACCACCTGAACATGACCAATTCCCCCCGCCAGGGCACCGCGACCCTGGCCGTGCTGATCGACGCCGATAACGCGGCGCCCGCCATCGTCGAAGGCCTGCTGGCCGAAGTCGCCAAGTACGGCGTGGCCGCCGTCAAGCGTATCTACGGCGACTGGACCCGGCCCAACCTGGCCGGCTGGAAGGAGCGCCTGCTGTCGCACTCGATCCAGCCGATCCAGCAGTTCCGCTACACCGTGGGCAAGAACGCCACCGACAGCGCCATGATCATCGACGCCATGGACCTGCTGTACACCGGGCGCTTCGACGGCTTCTGCATCGTTTCCAGCGACAGCGACTTCACCCGCCTGGCCTCGCGCATCCGCGAGCAAGGCCTGACCGTGTACGGCTTTGGCGAGCGCAAGACGCCCAAGCCCTTTGTCACCGCCTGCGACAAGTTCATCTACTCCGACGTGCTGCGCGCGGATGCGGATACCGAAGGCGCCGAGGGGGCCGACGGGGCCGCCGCCCCCACGCGCAAGCGCAGCACCGGCGAACTGCGCCAGGACTCGCGCCTGGTGCGCCTGCTGCAGAACGCGGCGCAGGCCGTGTCGGACGAAGACGGCTGGCTGACGCTGGGCAGCATGGGCAACCATATCGCCAAGCAGGCGCCGGAATTCGACTCGCGCAACTACGGCTACGGCAAGCTGTCGGAACTGGTGCTGGCCACCGGCCTGTTCGAGGTCGAGACCCGCAACGGCGGCAACAACAAGACCATCTGGGTGCGGCTGAAGAAGCGCGCCAAGGGCGGCGGCGAGGGGGATGGCCGGGGCCAGCAGCAGCCGCAACAGCAGCAGCCGCAACAGCAGCAGCCGCGCCCGGCGCAGCCTGAAGCGCGCCGCCAGCCGGCACCGGCCCCCGTGCCCGCGGATCCGCCCGCGCCGGTCGTGTCCCAGCCGGAGGCGGCACCGGAGCCGGTGGCCATCCGCGAACCCGAGGTCGAGCTGGCGGCCGTCGCCGCCGATGTGGTCGAGTTGCCGCCGGCGACCGAGCCGGTGGCCGAAGCCGCGCCGCAGGCCGAGCCCAAGGCCCGCCCCGCACGCAAGCGTGCCACGCGCCGCCCCGACGTGACGCTGAGCGAAACGCCGTGGCCGATTGATCAGTCGGTGTTTGCTGCGCCCGGCACGACCGTGCTGACGGCACAGGTCGAAGTCGAACCCCAGCCGCAGCCTGAACCGGCAGCCGGGCTGGCCCCGGCACCTGCGCGGAAGACGCGCAAGCGCCCGAGCAAGAAGTCCGAATGACAGGGAAGCCGGCGCGATGCCGGCTGCTCGCGCCAAAAAGAAACGCCGACATCGCGCCGGCGTTTTTTTCTTCGTGCGGCCCTTACCGCACCAACTGGTTGATCTCGATAATCGGCATCAACACCGCCAGCACGATCAGCAGCACCACCACCCCCATGGTCAGGATCAGCAGCGGCTCCAGCAGGCTGGTCAGGAACAGCGTGCGGCGTTCCAGTTCCTGCGCTTCGCTCTGGGCGGCGCGGTCGAGCATGATCGGCAGGTTGCCGGTGGCTTCGCCCGAGCGGATCAGGTGCACCAGCACCGGCGGGAACTGGTTTTGTGCCGCCAGTGCGCGCGCCAGCGAGGCGCCTTCGCGCACGCGCGTGTTGGCGTCTTCCACATTGGCGCGCAGCGCCTCGTTGGTCAGGGTTTCGCCGGCGGCCTGCAGGCTGCGCAGGATCGGCACGCCCGCCGACACCAGGATCGCCAGCGTGCCGGCGAAGCGCGCGGTGTTGTAGCCGCGTACCAGCTTGCCCAGCAGCGGGGCGGTCAGCAGCCAGCGGTGCCATTCGAGCCGCACCGCGGGCTGGCGCAGCAGCCGGCGGATGCCGAAAGCAACCACCACGATCACCGCCAGCGCGGCCCACCACCAGTTGCGCACGAAGTCCGACAGCCACAGCATGACGATGGTCAGCGTCGGCAGCTTCTGCTTGGTATTGGCAAACACGCTCACCACCTGCGGCACCACGTACGACAGCAGGAAGATCACGATCGCGAACGCCACCACCGTGACGATGGCCGGGTAGGTGAAGGCCAGCCGGATCTTGGCAGTCAGCGTGTTGCGCGATTCGATATATCCGGCCAGCCGCTCCAGCACCAGTCCCAGGTGGCCGGAATGCTCGCCGGCCGAGACCAGCGCGCGGTAGATATCGGGGAAGTCGCGCGGGTGCTGCGCCAGCGCCACCGACAGCGAGCTGCCGCCCATCACCTCGGCGCGGATGCCGGCCAGCAGTTCATGCACATAGGCGCGCTCGGCCTGGTCGGCCAGTGCCCCCAGCGCCTCATCCAGCGGCAGGCCGGCCACGATCAGGCTGGCCAGCTGGCGCGTGAACAGCGCCTGCTCCTGCGTCGACAGCCTGCGCGCGAACAGCTGGCGGCCACTGCGCGGAGCCAGGCCGGCGCCGGCCAGCGGGTCGACGGTCAGCGGCGTCAGCCCGCGCGCGCGCAGTTGCGTGCGCGCCTGGCGCGGGCTGTCGGCCTCGATCACGCCACGGTCGGTCTTGCCGGCGGCGTCGGCGGCTTCATAGCGGAAAGCTGGCATCGGGGCGGCTCCGCCTTAGTCGCGCGTCACGCGCAGCACTTCCTCGAGCGAGGTCGCGCCGCTGTCGACCCAGCGCTGCGCGTCGCCGCGCATGGTGTGCATGCCGTGCGCCAGCGCCACCTGCTTGATCTCCGACTCCGGCGCCTGCCGGTGGATCATGGTGCGGATCTCGTCATCGACCGTGAGCAGCTCGTACACGCCCATACGCCCCTGGTAGCCCGACTGGGCGCACTTGTCGCAGCCCACCGGATGCCACACTTTCTGCAGCGGCTTGCCCTGCGCGAGCAGCACGTCGGCCCCGGCGGGCGTGACCTCGATCACTTCCTCGCGCTTGCAATGCGGGCACAGGCGCCGTACCAGCCGCTGCGCCAGCACCCCCAGCAGCGACGACGACAGCAGGAACGGCTCGATGCCCATGTCGACCAGCCGCGTCACGGCCGAGGCCGAGTCGTTGGTGTGCAGCGTGGCCAGTACCAGGTGGCCGGTCAGCGAGGCCTGCACCGCGATCTGCGCGGTTTCCAGGTCGCGGATTTCGCCGATCATGACCACGTCCGGGTCCTGGCGCAGGATCGCGCGCAGGGCCTTGCCGAAGGTCATGTCGATGCGCGCATTGACCTGGGTCTGGCCGATGCCGTCCAGGTCATACTCGATCGGATCTTCCACCGTCATGATGTTGGTGGAGCGCGCATCCAGCCGCGACAGCGCGGCATACAGCGTGGTGGTCTTGCCCGAGCCGGTCGGCCCGGTCACCAGCACGATGCCGTGCGGCTGGCGGATCAGGTGGTCGAAGCCGCGCAGCGTGCCGGGCGCCATGCCCAGCCTGGCCAGGTCCAGGCGGCCGGCTTCCTTGTCGAGCAGGCGCAGCACCGCGCGCTCGCCGTGGCCGGTGGGCAGGGTCGAGACCCGCACGTCCACCGGGCGCCCGCCCACGCGCAGCGTGATGCGGCCGTCCTGCGGCAGGCGTTTCTCGGCAATGTCGAGCTGCGCCATGATCTTGATGCGCGAGATCAGCGCGCCGTGCAGTGCCTTCTTGGGCCGCACCACGTCGCGCAGCGTGCCATCCACGCGGAAGCGCACCACCGACGAGGATTCGAACGGCTCGATGTGGATATCCGATGCGCCTTCGCGCGCCGCCTGTGTCAGCAGCGCATTGATCATGCGGATGATCGGCGCGTCGTCCTCGGATTCCAGCAGGTCCTCCACCGCCGGGATGTCCTGCATCAGGCGCGACAGGTCGACCTCGCCCTCGACTTCGCCCACCACCTGGGCGGCGCTGCCGTCCTGGCGGTGGTAGGCGTCGGACATGGCGCGCTCCAGTGCCTCGGGCTCCAGCACGCGCAGGCGCAGCGCGCCGTGCACGCGCGCGACTTCGGCCAGGGCCGTCGGCGAGGTGGCGCGGCTCACCCATACTTCCAGCCCGTCGGGGCGCTGGTGCGCGATCAGCAGCGGCGCCTCGCGCGCAAAGCCGTATGAGACCAGCCGCGCCGCCATCGGCGAGGGCGGCTCGAACTCGGCCGGCGCGTTCACGCTGGCGGGGAGGGTGGTTTGGACTTCGCTGGCCATGTCGGGGCTCAGTTCGGGTACGCGGCTTCACCGCGCTGGTTCAGCGGCTGCGGCGCTTGCTGAGGTACCTGCTGCGGGACTTGCTGCTCGGGCAGTGGCTGGCCCGGCACGCCCGGCTGCGGGGCACTCTGCGCCGGCGTCTGCGGCAGCGGCAACGGGCCGGCAACCGGGCCGTTCGAGCGCGGATCGACGAACGGCGTGGTCGGCGCGTCGGCTGGTGGCAGCAACGGCGTGTTGGTGTCGCGCACCATGACGTTAGGCGAAACAAACTCCTGCTGCTGCCCGCGCATATAGTCGTAGCGGTCCTGCGTCAGGCGCTCGGCGGCGCCTGCGGTGCGCATCACATAGGGGCGCAGGAACACCAGCAGGTTGGTCTTGGAGCGGTTCTTGTTCTCGTAGCGGAACAGGCCACCGATCCATGGGATATCGCCCAGCAGCGGCACCTTCTGCACGCCGTCGCCATACGAGTCCTCGATCAGGCCCCCCAGCACGATGATCTGGCCGTCGTCGACCAGCACATTGGTCTCGATCGAGCGCACGTTGGTGGTCGGGCCCTGGATCAGGTTGGCGGTCGACTGCACCACCGATGACGATTCCTGGAAGATCTGCATCTTCACCAGCCCGCCGTCGGTGATCTGCGGCTTCACGCGCAGCGTGATGCCCACGTCCTTGCGGTCGAAGGTCTGGAACGGCGTGACCGAGGCAGCGGCCCCGGTCTGGGCATAGGAGCCGGTGGTGATCGGGATGTTCTGGCCGATCAGGATCTTGGCTTCCTCGTTCTCCAGCGTGATCAGGTTCGGCGTGGACAGCAGGTTGACGCTGCCGTTGGTGCCCAGCGCGCGCAGCAGCGCGCCCAGGCCCAGCGCCTTGTTGACGATGCCCAGGTTCAGGCCGCCCACGTCCTGCACCAGCCCCTGCGCCGCGGCGATGCCGGCGGTGTGGTTGCTGTTGTACAGCGCGCCGGCCAGCGACAGGTTCAGGATGTTCTGCCCACCGGTGCCGAAGTTGGTGCCGGCAAAGACGTTGGTGTTGTGGCCCGGCGAGGTGAGCAGGCCTTGCCACTGGATGCCGAGCTGGCTCGCCTGGGTGGCCGTGACCTCAACGATCATCGACTCGATATAGACCTGCGCGCGGCGCGCGTCGAGGTCGTCGATCACGCCGCGCAGGTTGCGGTAGACGGGCTCGCTGGCGGTGATGATCAGCGAGTTGGTGGAGGCATCGGCCTGGATGATGCCGCCGGTGGTGGGCTGGGTATTGGTGCCGAACGACGCGGCAAAGGCCGAGTTGCCATAGGCCCCGCCCGAGCCGCTGCTGCCGGTGCCGCCGCGGCTGCTGGTCTGGGTCCCGGTGACACCTCCGGTGAACTGACCGCCCGCGGGCGTCGAGACATTGGTCAGGCCCGCGGCGCCGCCAATGCCGCCGGCCTGCCCGCCAGGCTGGGTGGTGCTGGCAAAGCTGCTGTCGGCGGCGACAATGGCGCGCAGCGTGGCCGCCAGCTTGACCGCATCGGCATTCTTCAGCGGCACTACCCAGATATTGCCCGGGCGTGCGTAGGGCTGGTCGAGCTTGTCGATCAGCAGGCGCGCCTGCTGCAGGCGCGCGCGGCTGGTGGCGCGGATCATCAGCGAATTGCTGCGCGGCTCCGCCACCACCGAGGTGCGCAGGCTGGCGTCCACGCCCGGCGCGCCGCCGGCAGTGCCCGCGGCGCCGGGGTCGAGCAGTTTCTGCAGCACCGTTGCGGTATCGCTGGCCAGGGCATGCTTGAGCGGCACCAGCTCGACCTCGCCCGAGGCCGGCGCATCGACCGCGGCGATGATGCGCGCGATCCGGCGCAGGTTGTCGGCGTAGTCGGTGATGACCAGCGTGTTGTTGGCCGGGTAGGCGGTGATGGTGTTGTTGGGCGCGATCATCGGCCGCAGCACGGGCACCAGGTTGTTGGCCGATTCATAGTTCAGCCGGAACACCTGCGTCACCACCTGGTCGCCGCGGCTGGCGCTGCCGCCGATCACGGTGGGCGAGCCCTGCAGCTTGGCATCGGCCTCGGGAACGACCTTGGTGAAGCCGTTGCTCTCGACCATGGCATAGCCCTGCATGCGCAGCACCGACCCCAGCGTCTGCAGCGCCTGCGCGCGCGACACCGGCTGCTCGGTGACCAGGTTGACCGTGCCCTTCACGCGCGGATCGATCACGAAGTTCTTGCCGGTGGCCTGGCCGACCGCCTTGATCACCGAGTCGAGATCGGCATTGACGAAGTTCAGCACCACCTGGTCGCGGTTGGCCGGGGTCACGTCCGGCGGCGCGGGCGGCGTGCCGGTGCGCGCTCCGGGCTGGGCCCACAGGGGCGTCGGCGCCAGCAGGGAGAGCCCGCACAGCAGGGCCACGGCGCGGGCGCAGGCGGTCTGGAAAACAGGTCGGGGGGCGTGGGTTTTCATAGTCATTTCCGAGGGCTGCGGGCTCTGCGTGGCATCAGAACTGCAGCCTAGTCACATTGTTGTCTCGTCGTCCCAGCAGGCTCAGCAGGCTGGTCAGCTGCGTGGCCGCTTCGGGTTCCGCGTGGGCCGTGCCTTCGAAGCGGGCCTGCCGTCCGAGCGTGCCGCTGCCCTCCAGGTAAAGCGGGCCCGCGATGGTGCTCAGTTGCAGCTTGCCGCCGCCTTCGCCGGTCCAGTCGATTTCCGCACGGTAGCTGCCCAGCGGGCGCAGCCGGCTGACCGCGGCCGACACCTGCTCGATGCGCAGCGTCATATGGCCGCTCATGCCCTGGCCCGAAAAGCGACCCTGCAGCGTGGACCAGTCCACGCGCATCAGCCCGTCCGGGCGCAGCGTGTTGAACGGCGCGCCGACGCCTTCCAGCAGCGACGCGGGCAGCCGGATGGCACCGGACTGCGCGGTCCAGCCCAGAGGCGTCGCGGTGACGGTCACCGGCGCGGCCATGGCCTCGGAGTGGCTCAGCACCACCCGTGCGCGGCCGGTCAGCAGCGGCCAGAACGCCAGCGTCCATTGCAGCCTGCCGGGCAGCACGGTGGCAGTCTGGCTGCCGGCGCCGGCCGACAGCGCCAGCGTGGCGCTGCCATGCCACAGCGAGCCGCTGGCATCGGCCAGCAGTACCCGTCCCTGCGTCTGCGTGGCCACGCGCGCGGCGATCCAGGTCGCCGGCAGCATCGCCACCGTGGTTACCGCGGCGCTCGCCAGGGCCACGCCGAGCCAGCGCAGGCGCCGCCACGTGGCCGGCTGGCGCAGCGCGCGGCGCGGCAGGCGCAGGGTTTCCAGCCGTACCATCAGCTGCGTCCGCCCGGACCCTGCAGGGTCGCGGTGACGTTTACCAGCGCCGTGGCGCCGACATAGACGATGCGGGCATCGGCCACTTTCATGCGCTGTTGCTGGCGCACGTCTTGCAGCCAGCTGCTGACCGCGCCGAAGGGAACCTTGTCCAGCTGCACCTGCACGCTGTTGTCGGTGCCGGCGGCCAGCCGCGTCGCCTTCAGGCCGTACTGGGCCAGGCTTTCCTGCAGCGCCTGCGTCAGCGCGTCGCCGCGCAGGGACGGGGCGGGCGAGGCCTTCATGCCGCGGGCTTCCTGCGCGAGCGTTTCCATTTCGGCCAGGTCGGCACGCAGCTTGGGCAGGTTGCGCGCCACCCGCTCGCGGCCGTCGGCGGCCGGCTCCCACAGCAGCAGGTAGCCGATCACCAGCGCCAGCACCGCGCCGCCGCCGGCCAGGATGGCCTGCTCGCGCGGGTTGCGCGCCGACCAGAAGGCGTTGAAGTGTTCCTGCCACGCCTGCGGCACGGACGGGCGCAGCCGCGCCAGGCGCGCGCGCAGCGCGGAGGCGCCTGAGGCCGCGCCCGGTCTGCTGGCGCGTGGTGTCTGGCTGCGGGCAGAGTCTTTCAGTGGGTTCATGTTGCGCGTGTGCCGGTTACAGGCCGGGCTTGATGGTCCAGCGCGAGCCGGGGGTCACAGGCGTGCCGGCACTGGTGCCAGTGCTGCCTGACGCGTTGCCGGCCTTGTCTTCTTCCATCTGCAGTCCTGCCTGGCTTGCCGCATTGCGCAGGCCGGCCGTGTCCGTGCCGGGCTTGAGCGTCACCACCAGCACGCGGCCGCGGTACTCCAGCGCCTGCAGCGCGTCGGGCGGCAGCCGGCGCGCGGCCTGGGCGAAGCGGTCGGCCAGCGGCAGGAAGTCTTCCGGGGTGCTGCGGCCGCTGGCGATGCGCAGCTGCTCCACCTGCCGGCGCATCTGCAGCGGTGCATCGAGCACCGTCTGGATCTGCGGGAAGGCGCCGCGCAGCGTCTGCAGCTGCGCGGCTTCCAGCCGCTGCTGCTCGTTGCGCAGCATCAGCCAGTGCGTGTTCATGCCGACGATCTGGACCAGCACGATGCCGGCCAGCAGCGCCAGCGGCAGGCGCCATGCCACCAGGTTCCAGCGGTCGGCGCGGCCCTGTGCGAACTCAAATTGCGCAAGGTCCAGCGCCGGGTCGCGCAGGCAGTCCTGCGCGCCGTCGATCCACAGCCCCCAGCCGGCACGGGCGGCCTGGCGCAGGCCGGGCACCGGCGCCATCGCGGCGGCTTCGGTATCCGCATACCAGGTGCCGTCGGGCGCGAGGGCCTGCCAGGCGGCCAGGGCGTCGTCGCCCAGCAGCAGGCCGTAGCCGGCGTGCGCACTGGTGCGCACGGTCAGCTGCCACTGGCGCGCGGTGCTGGCCGCGGTGGCCGGCAGCTCGCCGCCGATCGCATCGCTCAGCTCCCCACTTTGGGCCAGCGCGCTGGCGGCGGCTTCGACCACCAGCGTGGCGGGCTGGACCGGTGCCGGCACTTCGCCAGCCGGCGCGAGCGTCGGCTCGGCGCCGGCGTCTTCTTCGGCAACCGTGGCCAGCGGCACGCACAACTGCGCGGCCAGCACATGGCGGCGGCGATGCTGGTGTTCGGCGAAGGCATCCAGCACCGCGCGCAGCCAGGCGCGGTCGGCCACCATCAGCAAGCGCTGGCGGGGCCCGCGCGGTCCACGGGCGGGGGTGCTGCCATCGAGCGCGGGGCCAATGCCGATATGGCATGGCTGGGCATCGGTGGCGAGCGCATCCTCGACCAGGTTGGGCAGCGCCTGTTTCAAACGCGCGGGCGGCAGTGGCGGCACGCTGGCGCTGGTCAGCAGTACGTCGCTGGCCGCCAGGATCAGCACCAGGCGCTCGGCCGCCGGCAGGTCGGCGATGCGGGCGTGGCCTTCTCGCAACACTTCCGGCACGGCACGAGCCTGGCCGCGCCGTGCAGGGTCGGCCAGGGCCGTGCGCACCAGCGCAAATGGCAGGGCGCCAAACTGCCACGGTTGCGGCTGGTCATGCGGCCGGTGCGGCAGGCGTACGTACAGGGTGGTGCTCAAGATGTCCTTGCTCAGGCTTCAGTAGAACGGCTCGATAAGGCGCATGGCCCATGGGGATGCGCCCGGGATCGCCCCGGCGCAGGCAACTTGCCGGGGTGCGCGGATGCCGGCGGGCGGCCTGGGAGGCCATACGGCGGCGGGTGGGCTGGTGCCACGCTCGCGCCAGCGCCGCAGCATACCTTGCCTGCGTGACATAACCACGTCAATACCATTCTCCCCGGCTGCCCGGACGTGCCGCTTTCATATGTGCGCCAGGCCGCGTAGCCATCATTCAGCGCAGGTCCGGCAGTCGGTCCGCGTCCTGGATCCAGACCACGCGGGTGGTGTTGGCCGCACCAACCGGATCGCCGCGGAAGATCAGCGACACCTGCAGCCGGCTGGCGCGCTCATGCCGCACCAGCCCGTAGACCAGGAAGTAATGCGTACGCACATCGAGCAGGTTGCCGAGGTTGGCGGTGCTGGCCTGCGGCGCCACGGCGGCCAGCTGGGTCTGCAGGTTGCCGATGTTGTTGAAGTACGCGCGGTCGCGCTGGCGCACCAGCTCGCGCGCGCGCTCCAGCGGCAGCTTCTCGATCACGGCCGCCAGCACTTCGGCGTCAGCGGTGTTGGCGTTGACCAGCGTGCGCTCGGGCAGCACGGTGACAAAGGGCTCGAGCACGGCCACCATTTCAGGCGTGTAGCCGGGCAGCGCCAGCAGGCCCTGCACGCTGTCGAGCGGGCGCGGAGCCGGCCGGCCGGATGCATCCCCCCCTTGCGCGACCTGCAGCATAAAGCGCGCGGTGGTCTCGGCCAGCGACGGGTTCAGGCCCAGGGTCTGCAGCAGGCGGCCGTAGGCGGCCTGCGCCGTCTGGTCGATGATTGCCACGCGCCCGACCTGGCCGCCGTTGTCGCTGGTGGCGGACCACGTCACCAGGTTGGCCAGGTTCAGGCGTGCCTGCGCATCCAGGATGCGCCCGGACAGGAACGAGGTCTCGCCCGCGACGTCGGTGCGCAGCGACGCGCCCAGGAAGTCCGACAGCCGGGTCTCGGCGATCGGCACCGCCCACGGCTCGCCCAGTTCATCGACATTGGTGCGGCGCTGGTCGTCGCGCAGGATCAGCCGTGCCCAGTCGACCGCGGCGCGCTCGATCCAGGTGGCCTGGGCCTGCAGCCGCTGGTTCTCGATGGCGCGGATCTGCACCTGCTGCCGCCACAGCATGCCGGACACCACCACCACGGCCAGCGTCACCATCAGCAGCGCGGTGACCACGGCCGCGCCGCGCTGGCGGCGCAAGGGCAGGGGACGGGGCGGGCGGCAGGCGTGCGTCATAGCCCGGTCACGCAGATCTTCTGGAACTGCCGCGGCGCGTCGCCGTCGCCCATGCGGGCGAAGATGGTCAGCTCGACCGCGCGCACCGCGGTGTTGGGCAACGCCGCGCCGGCGGCCGAAGCCGCCACCGCGCTGGCGGCATTGCCGCTGAACAGCGCGTTGCGGATCCGGTTGCTGTCGACCTGCCAGCCGCCGGGTTCCACCCACGCGCGCGCGCTCATGCTGTCGACGTCGGCCAGCACGCGCCGCACCTGCGCGCCGTTGCCGCCGCCCTGGCGCAGCGCCAGCAGGGACGACTGCAGCGCCGCGCGGCTGTCCACCGGCGGCGCGGCCACGCGCACCAGCGTGTTGCCGTCGAGCTGGTACGACAATACCTGCCAGGTCGGCGGCTGGCCTTCGTCGCGGCGGTCGCGCACCATCAGCACGCGGTTCTGGCCGATCTCGACCGGGCTGGCCTGCAGCAGCGCGGGGCTGGCCAGGTGCTCGCAATCGGTCTGCAACTGGCCGTAGAGGACCTTCAGCGCATCCAGGCGCGCGTCGTGGTCGGTCAGCCGTTCGCGGCTGCGCGTGAGACTGTCCAGCGCGCGCCAGCCGATCACGGCCATCACCGCCAGCAGGGTGATGGCGACCAGCATCTCCAGCAGCGTGAAGCCGCCGGCGAATTTGCGCCCGCGCCGGCGCTCAGAGCACGTTGCGGGTTTCATTGGGGACGATGGTGACCAGCCACGCCAGTCGCACGGACTTGTCGGTGGCGGAGGGATAGACCGCGATCTCGACGCGGCGGAAAACCGGGTTGGGCGTGGCCGACACGGACTGCTCGCAGTACAGCGGCGTGCCGCCCTGCGGGCAGGTATAGCCGCTGACGCCGGGTTCGGGCCAGGTCTTGGCCAGGCGCAGCGAGGCCAGGTGGTTCTCGGCGCTCCATTCGGCCAGCATGCGGGTCTGCAGCGAGGCGCTGGCATCGACCATCGAGCCCATCGCGCGCATCGCCGCGGTCAGCGCCACGGCCAGGATGGTCAGTGCCACCAGCACTTCGATCAGCGTGAAGCCGCGCGCGCGCCGGCGTCGGGGAAGCAGAGCGCGGGGCGTCATGGCGTGCTGGCGAAATAGCGGCCGCTGCCGTCGCCGGCAACGTCCACGCGGATATCGCCGCGCACCAGCACCAGCCGCTGCGGGGCATCGATCAGCTCGCGCCCGAAGATAAGCCGCGGGGGGCTGTTGGTGCCGGTGGCGCGGCCACCTTCGGCGACGATGACCTGGTCCAGCGCCAGGCGCCAGTGGCCGGGGGCAAACACGTCGGTGCGCATGGGGATCCAGCCGTTGGGGCTCGCCTCCAGGAAACGCCAGCCGCTGGCATCGCCCTCCCACGCGATCGGGCGAGCGCCCAGTTGCGCCTCTTCCTGCGCCAGCTCGAACAGCCGCGCGATGCGCTGGCCGTCGTCGAGCACGCGGCCGCGCTCATTGGGCGAGGCATTGACCGCGACCAGCGAGATCACGATGCCGGCGATCACCATGACCACCAGCAGCTCCAGCAGCGTGAAGCCGCGGCGCCGCTGGCGGGGCGCGCGGCGGTGCGGCGCCGTGGTCATGATGGATGCGGCAAGGGCGGCGGCGGGACTGGGCTTATTCCCAGTTGCCGATATCGGCGTCGTTGCCGGTGCCGCCGGCCTGGCCGTCGGCACCGAAGCTGAACACGTCGATCTCGCCGCGCACGCCGGGGTTCAGGTACTGGTACGGATGGCCCCAGGGATCCTTGGGCAGCTTTTCCAGGTAGCCGCCGCCCTTCCAGTTGTTGGGCACCGGCTCGGTGGTGGGCTTGACCACCAGCGCGCCGAGGCCCTGCTCGGTGGTCGGATAGCGGCTGTTGTCGAGGCGGTACAGCTTGAGCGCCTGCATGATCGACGAGATGTCCTGGCGCGCGGCCACGATGCGGGCCTCGTCCGGACGGCTCATGATCTTGGGCACCACCAGTGCCGCCAGCACGCCGAGGATCACGATCACGACCATGATCTCGATCAGGGTGAAGCCGCGCGCGCGGCGGGCGCGCTCGGAACGGGCGGGGCGGGCAATCTGGGTAGTGAATCTGCGCATTGTTGGTGGACCTCTTTGCTTGAAAGGCGGGACCCGCGCCAGGGGGCTGGCGGGGCCGGGTTCGCCAATCAGTATAACCGGCGCCTTATGACTCTTTTATGGGCGCGCCGGGCGGGACCCGGGGAAAGTCTGATCCGAGTCACAAAGCGCGCGGGGCGTCATTCGGCCCGGAAAATAAACTTGCATCCTGGATGCATCTTTTTTAAGATGACGGCACGATGCAACTGACCCGCTTCTCCGACTATGCGCTGCGCCTGCTGATGTACGTCGCCCGTGGCGACGGCACCCGGCCGATCACCATTGCCGAGGTGGGCCAGCAGTTCGACATCTCGCACAACCACCTGGTCAAGGTGGCGGCGCGGCTGTCGAAGCTGGGCTGGATCAGCGCCACGCGCGGCCGCCACGGCGGCCTGCAGCTGGGCCCCGGCGCCGGGCGGCTGACGATCGGCACCATCCTGCGCGAGCTGGAAGGGCACAAGGCGGTGATCGACTGCGACAACCCGCCTTGCGCGCTGAATGGCAACTGCCGCCTGAAGCGCGCACTGGATGTGGCCGAGCAGGCTTTCTACCGCGCCCTGGACGAGGTCACGCTGGCCGATGTCACCGGCAGCCAGACGGCCGAGTCGATCATCCGCCTGCATCGGGATTTCCTGAACCGGCGTACGGCCTGAGCGGCCTGGTCCGCGCGGGCCGGCGTATGCCGGTTTTTTGTTGAGTAAAAACATGCATTTAATTTGCATGAAATAAAACGGAGTGATTTCTGATGCTGTCCGCCGCTTCCCGCCCTTATATCGATGCAAGCGTGCCCGTGCTGCGCGAGCACGGCCTGGCCATCACCACGCATTTCTACCGCGAGATGTTCGCCGACCGGCCCGAACTGACCCAGTTGTTCAACATGGGCAACCAGGCCAACGGCAGCCAGCAGCAGTCGCTGGCCTCGGCCGTGTTTGCCTATGCGGCCAACATCGATAACGCGGCGGCACTGGGGCCGGTGGTCGAGCGCATCGTCCACAAGCACGCGGCCGTGGGCATCACGCCTGCGCACTACCCGATCGTCGGCCGCCACCTGCTGGGCGCGATCTCCGCGGTGCTGGGCGAGGCCGCCACGCCGCCGCTGCTGGCTGCCTGGGACGAGGCTTACTGGCTGCTGGCCGGCGAGCTGATCGCCGCCGAGGCGCGCCTGTACCAGCGCACCGGCGTGGCCGCCGGCGAGCTGATGCCGGTGCGGGTGGTGCGCCGCGAAGCGCAGGGTGAGCAGGTGGTGGCGCTTACGCTTGCTGCCGCCGACGGCCAGCCGCTGCGCGACTTCCGCCCGGGCCAGTACATCAGCGTCGAGGCGCGCCTGGACAACGGCATGCGCCAGCTGCGCCAGTACTCGCTGTCGGCCGAGAGCGGGCTGCCGACCTGGCGCATTTCGGTCAAGCGCGAGGACGGCGACCAGGCGACGCCGGCCGGCGCGGTCTCCAACTGGCTGCACGCCAGTGCCCGTGAGGGCACCGAACTCAAGGTGAGCGCGCCGTTCGGCGAGTTCACGCCGGTGCTGGAAAGCCGCCGCCCGCTGGTGCTGCTGTCGGGCGGCATCGGTATCACGCCGATGCTGTCAGTGCTGCGCACGCTGGCCGCGCAGGGCTCGCAGCGCCCGGTGCTGTTCGCCCATGCCACCCGCAACGGCCGCCACCATGCCCATCGTGCCGACCTGCAATGGGCGCGCGAACGCCTGCCGGAACTGGCGACGCACATCAGCTATGAGAGCCCGGACGCCGGCGATGTCGCCGGCCGCGACTATGACCACGCCGGCACCATGCCGGTGGCCGAGTTGCTGCGCCGGCCGGACCTGCAGCGCTTTGTCGACGGCCGCTTCTACCTGTGCGGGCCGCTTGGCTTCATGCAGGCGCAGCGCCATGCGCTGGTCAGCGCGGGCGTGCCGGTGGCGCATATCGAGCGCGAGGTGTTCGGCCCGGACCTGCTGGACGACCTGCTTTAAGCAGCACCGCCGCGCCGGCGCGGCAGACAGCGTCATGGGGCTCTGGTACGCTTGGCGCGTCTGCGCTGCCGCGCCATGGCCCGCCCGAGCGGGTATCCAGGGTACCGATCCCATGCAACTGTCCCTCCGGCCTTCGTTCCGCTTCGATGCCACAGCGCCCTGGCTGCCGCGCCTGGCCAGCCTGGTGCTGTTTATCGCGCTGTGTGCCCTGGCGACGTACTGGGTGCTGGCCTTCAGTGCGATGCGGACCATCCCGGTGCCGCAGAGCGCGCGCGTGGCGCAGACCGAGGCGGTCGAGACCGGCGCGGTCGCCACGCTGTTCGGCGGCTCGGCCCAGGGCGGCCCGCGCGATGTGCAGCTGCTCGGCGTGGTGGCAGAGGTCGGTGGCGGCGCGGGCGCGGCGATTGTGTCGCTCGACGGCGGCCCGGCCAAGGCGGTGCGTGTCGGCGCCGACCTGTCGCCGCAGATCCGGCTGGTGGAGGTGCGCCAGCGCGCGGTGGTGATCGAGCGCAACGGCGTGCGCCAGGAGATCGCGCTGCCGGTGCAGGCGGGTGCCACGCGTGGCCCGCCGGGTGGCCCACCGCGTGGCCCGCTGCGTGCGGCCGCCGCACTGCCCACGCCGCCCTCCGGCGCCGCGGCGCCGATGGCAACACCCGTGCCGCCTCCTGCGCCGGCCACAAGCCCGGCCGCGGCGGGGTCCCAGCAGCCTGCCCAGGAGTCCCAGCCGCAGCCGCAACCTGTCGATCCGAGCCAGTACCAGCCCGTGCCGGCACCGCAGGCAGTCGGCGAAGGCCAGCCGGCGCCGAAAGAGTAGTCCGAACGCCCGATTATTCGTCCCGGCTTGCATTCGCTTACGCCACGCGGGCTTTTCTGTGAGGTCGGTAACATCGTATTAAAAGCGCCAACTTTCGTTCATCGTCTGCGTTCTAATCCGTACATGCACAACGTGATGAAAAGGAGCAAGACATGCAACGCAATCACAAGACGCGGATCCTGAAGCAGTTCCTGGCCGCATCGGCGGCCCTCCTGGTCGCCGGTGGTGCTTTTGCCCAGGCCAGCGCGCCAGGCGCGCCCGCCGGCAAGCCCGGCATGGAGCACCACCACATGGGCCACGACGGCGGCATGTGGATGAAGTCGATCGATACCGATGGCGATGGTTCGATCTCCAAGGCCGAATTCGACGCCTGGTTCAACAAGGTCGACACCAACCACGACGGCAAGATCGACAAGGCCGAAATGGACGCTTACCGCAAGTCCATGATGGCTGAGCGCCACGCACGCATGCAGGCCGCCTTTGACGAGAAATTCAAGGCCGCCGACAAGAATGGAGATGGCGCGCTGACCAAGGCAGAAGTCGCCGCCGGCCTGCCGGGCCTGGCCAGGTACTTCGACCAGCTCGATACCAACCACGACGGCAAGCTGACCCGCGACGAAATCCGTGCCGGCATGGAGAAGATGCACCGCGAGCACGAGCAACGCGGCGAGCGCGGCCCGCGCGGGCAGGCTCCGGGTAGCCAGCCGGCGCCCGCGACCCCGGGCGCTCCGTCCGCCAGCGGCGGCTGACCGGCACCGGCAGGTCCGCGTCCGCGGAACCTGCCAGCGATGCCAGCAAGCGCGCAAGCCCGACGGCTTGCGCGCTTTTTCTTTGCACGAGCGCCACGTGGCACGGGTCCGGGGCAACAGGAAGTCTCTGACCTGACCCCGAAACGCCCATAGGCCCGTAGAATGCCGCTTCCCTGTTTGCCGGGCTTGGCACCATCCTTGCCTCCTTCCGGCCGGCGGGGCGCCTCCGCAATACGCGGCCGCGCCGCCAGACAGGTATTGCCCAGCCCGACCGGCTGCCGCACGAGTGACCGATAAGGCTGCCCGCTGATCAGAATCGGGCCAAAACCGGACGTAATTACACAAAAAATTGCGTACTTGTGCACGGCTTGCTAAATTTGCGCAAAAAAATTGCCAATAAACATATTGCGGAGCAACAATATCGTGAGCAAGGTGGAGTTGGACAAGATCGACCGGAAGATCCTGGAAGTGCTGCAGACCAACGGCCGGTTGACCAACCTGGAGGTGGCCGAGCGCGTCAACCTGTCGCCCAGCCCCTGCCTGCGCCGCATCCGGCGGCTGGAGGAGATCGGTGTGATCCGGCAGTACGCGGCGCTGCTGGAGCCCAACAAGATCGGGCTGGGCCTGCTGGCCTATATCAATGTCCGGCTGGAAAAGCATGGCGGCGCGGCCAAGGGCAAGGCGCCGCTGGACCTGTTCCGCGCCTCGATCGCGGTCTGGCCGGAGGTGGCCGCGTGCCACGCCATGACCGGCGAGATGGACCTGCTGCTCAAGGTCTACGTGGAAGACATGGAGCACTTTGCGCGCTTCATGCAGGAGCAGCTGCTGGCGCACCCGTCGGTGATCGACGTACGCTCCAGCTTTGCGCTGGAAAGCATCAAGGACACCACGGCGCTGCCGGTGGGCGGCGCGGCCTGATGCGGCAAACCTGAGGCTGGAAACAAAAACGGCGCGTCGTTGCGATGCGCCGTTTCCGTGGTTGCCGCGGGGCCAGCCAGCCCCGGGGCTCAGGCAGTATGCTTCTGCGGCACCATGGTGCGCCAGAAACGCAGCCCGAAGCGGCGAGCGTCGCGCAGGTTGCGGCGCACCGCGTAGTCCAGGTCGGCGAGCTGCTCGTCCAGCGCCTCGGACAGGCGGCTGGCGGTGTCCGCCGGCGGCAGTTCCAGGTAGGCATCGGCTTCACCGTAGGCATATTGAACCTTCATGCCGGCCTTCTTGGCGATATGCATCATCGCGGCGTTGCGCGACAGGCAGTGCATGTACAGCGTGCGCACATTGGTATTGCGGCCATGGATGGCGGCACGCTCGAACAGCGCGCTGCCGATGCCGCGGCCGCGGGCGCTGCCCGAGACCGACACGCCGAACTCCGCCACGCGCCCCTGGGCGTTGTCGCGCAGGTTGGCGAAGTGGCCCACCCCGATCAGTTCGAGCTTGTCGTCGTAGACGCCGAACACGCTGTCATGGTCGAAGTCGATGCTGTCGACATAGGCTTCGATCACGTGGTTGCCCACCGACTGGCCGAAACGGAGCAGGCGATCCTCCTCGCCCAGGGCGAGGAAATGCTTCAGCAGGCGCGAGCGGTGGTGGGCCGCCAGCTCGCGCACCAGAACGGTGGCGCGCTGGGTGGCCTGTGCGGCTTTGGCTGCCTTGCGCAGATCTTCGTCGGTCAGTGCGCCGACGGCCTTGCTCAGTTCGAGCGGATTCACTTTTTATTCCTTCCTGGTGCAGTCACAGATAAAAATAGGCACCGTGGTGGTGTTTTTCCAGGCACTTTTCCCTGCGCCGGTGCGGGATTCGGGGAAACACCATCTTGATACGGCACGAAAAGTATTGTAGTGGAATTGTCAGTTTGACGTAAGCTTCCCGCGCCGCAGCAGGCCGCCATCTCGCCACTGCATTGCCATAAATCAAATAAAATCAACGGCTTGAAAAAATGTGATGAATTGTTGCACGGCGTCAGATGTGGATTTGCTGCAACGCCGCAATTCATCGCCCGCCCAGGATTTTTCCCGACTACCCGCCAGCCGATCGCCTTTTGATGACCGAGCCCCCAATCGTTGTGATCTACGCGCACCCCACGCCCAGCCGTTCCCGCGTCAACCGGCCGCTGGCCGATGCGCTGGGTGCGCTGCCGCAGGTACAGGTACGCGATCTCTACCGCAGCTATGTCGATTACGACATCGACGTTGTCGCCGAGCAGCGTGTGCTGTCGGTCTCGGACACCATCGTGCTGCAGTTCCCGGTGCGCTGGTACAGCGTGCCGGCCCTGCTCAAGCTGTGGCTCGATGAGGTCCTGGAGCCGGGCTGGGCATACGGGCCCGGCGGTACCGCGCTGCGCGGCAAGTCGCTGCTGGTGGTGGTCAGCACCGGCGGCACGGCCGATGCTTACGGCCCGGAGGGTACGCATGGCCACCCGATCGCGGACTTCCTGCTGCCGCTGGAGCAGAGCGCCTTGCTGTGCGGCATGAACTGGCTGCCGCCGGTGGTGCTGCACGACGCCAACAACGCCGACGCCCAGGCGCTGGCCGACCATATCGCCCACGTCTGCGGGCGGCTGGAGACCCATGCCGCACCGGCGGAGGTGCGGGCATGAACCAGCACGACTTCCTGATTGCGCTGCTGGTGTTCCTGGTGGCGGCGGTAGTAGCGGTGCCGCTGGCGCGGCGCAGCGGCCTGGGCGCGGTGCTGGGCTACCTGCTGGCGGGGGCGGCGATCGGGCCGTTCGCGCTGCGCCTGGTGACCAATGTCGAAGCGATCCTGGACTTCTCCGAGTTTGGCGTGGTGCTGATGATGTTCGTGATTGGCCTGGAGCTGGAGCCGCGCAAGCTGTGGGCGCTGCGGCGGAGCATCTTCGGCTATGGCGGCGCGCAACTGGCTGCCTGCGCGCTGGTGATCGGCACGGTGGCGGCGCTGGCGGGCGCGCCCTGGCAGGTGGCGCTGGTGGCGGGCCTGGGGCTGGCGCTGTCGTCCACCGCGATCGCGCTGGCGACGCTGACCGAGCGCAACCTGTTCGGCACGCCGGCGGGGGCCGCCAGCTTTGGCATCCTGCTGTTCCAGGACATCGCCGCGATCCCGATGATCGCACTGCTGCCGCTGCTGGCCACGCAGGGCGCCGAAGGCGCGGGCCCGGGCGCGGCCGGCTGGCTGGCGGCGGCCAAGGCGGTGGCGGTGATCGGCGCGGTGGTGGCCGGCGGCCGCTACCTTGTGCGCCCGGCGCTGCGGTTTATCGCCGGCACCGACATGCGCGAAATGTTCACCGCGTTTGCGCTGCTGCTGGTGGTGGGCATCGCGCTGATGATGGACGCGGTGGGTTTGTCGATGGCGCTGGGCACCTTCCTGGCCGGCGTGCTGCTGGCCGATTCGGAGTACCGCCATGCGCTCGAGGCCGACCTGGAGCCGTTCAAGGGCCTGTTGCTGGGGTTGTTCTTCATGGCGGTCGGCATGTCGATCGACTTTGCCGTGCTGGCGCGCTCGCCCTGGCTGGTGCTGGGGCTGGTGGCCGCCTTCGTGGTCGCCAAGACCACGGTGCTGGCGCTGCTGGCGCGGCATTTTGCCATTGCCCGCGGCCAGCGGCTGCTGTTCGCGCTGCTGATCTCGCAGGGCGGTGAATTCGCCTTCGTGGTGTTTGGCGTGGCCGGCACCGCCGGCCTGCTGCCGCGCGAGACCGAGGCATTGCTGGTGCTGGTGGTGGCGCTGTCGATGGTGGCCACGCCCCTGCTGCTGCTGGCCTACGACCGACTGGTGGCGCCGCGCCTGGGCGCGGGCAAGGCACGGCCTGACGACGCCATCACGCCGCAGCACAATCCGGTGCTGATCGCCGGCTTCGGGCGCTTCGGCCAGATCATCGGCCGCCTGCTGTACAGCCAGGGCGTGGGCGTGACGGTGCTGGACCACGACCCCGACCAGATCGAATTCCTGCGCCAGTACGGCTTCAAGATCTTCTATGGCGACGCCACCCGGCTGGACCTGCTGGAGGCCGCCGGCATTGCCGACGCGCGCATCCTGGTGGTGGCCATCGACGGCATGGACGAGAGCCTGGAACTGATCGACCGCGTGCGCGAGCGCTTTCCCGAACTGCAGATCTACGCCCGCGCGCGCCATGTGTCGCATGTCTATCAGCTGAAGGACCGCGGCGTGCACCTGTTCGAGCGCGAGATGTTCGAAGGCTCGCTGATGCTGGGTCGCCGCGTGCTGGAGGGGCTGGGCTTCGATCCGGCCGAGGCGCGCAACGTGGCGCTGCGGTTCCGGCGCCACAACATCCAGGCGATCGACCGCTTCTATCCGCACTATACCGACCAGAAGAAGCTGGTCTCGCTGGCACGCCAGGCGCGTGACGAACTGGAAGAGATGTTCCGCCAGGACCGCGACCAGCGGCGCCAGCGCGAAGAGGCCGAGTGGATGTAAATGCCGGAGGCTGGCCGGCGCCGCGTCAGCGCCCGGCCGCTGCCCGCCCGGGCAGGCCGCCTTCGAGCAGGTCGACCACCATCTCGGCAAACTCGGCGTAGGACAGCCGGCCGCCGGGCTTGAGCCAGGTGAAGGTCCAGTTGATCATGCCGAAAACGGTCATGGTCAGCGCGGTCTGGTTGTCGCGCGTGACGCGCTCGGGGTAGGCCCGGCGCAGCAGGCGCGAGAACGCCGCGACCACGTCGCGCTCGCGGCCCAGGATCAGGTCGCGCTGGGTCTCGGCGAGGAACTTGACGTCGTTGATCAGCGCGATATGTCGCGTCTGCGAGGTCTCGTACTCGGCCAGGAAGGCGCGGACCAGGTTGGCGAAGGCTTCCTTGTCGGTGCGGGCGTGGCGCTCGGCGTCGGCTTCGACTTCCGTGACCAGCAGCATCAGCCGGCGCGTGTAGCGGTCCAGCAGGTCGAACAGGATCGCTTCCTTGCTCTCGTAATAGTGGTACAGCCGCGCCTTGGAGGTGCCGCAGGCGGCGGCCAGGTCGGCCATCGAGGTGCTGGGGTAGCTGCTGTTGGCAAAGGCGGCGGCGGCCAGGTCCAGGATCTGCTCGCGCTGTGCCTCGAAATCGGGTGCCTTGGTACGGGCCATATTCTTCTGTTTATTGCCAGCCGTTTATTGCCGGCGCGTCATTCGCCGCCGCTGCCTCCGCCACCGGCATGGCGGCGCAGCTCGCAGGTATCGAGCGACTCGGCGTTGCCGCGCAGCACCAGCTGGCCCATCGCGATCAGCTCGCGGCAGCGCCAGAACACGAACCAGTCGCTGGCCAGCAGGCCCTCGATCGCGCCCATCACGCTGCCCACCACCTGCGCCGCCGGGGTCCAGTCGGACGGGGCGCGTTCCATGATGATGTCGTCGATGGTGTGGTACGCCGCCGGCACCAGCGTATTGCCCTTCCACAGCCGCACGTCGGCGTTTTCCTTGACGTTCTGCTGCCACTCGTAGCCGAGGCGGCCCAGCCGCAGCACCGAGACCGGGGCGATGGTGGAAAAGCGCCGCGCCAGCCGCGCCGGCGAGTACATGCTGATGGCCGCCAGGTTGCCCTGCGCGGGCAGTTCCAGCTCGCGCAGGTCCATCGCGACTTCATTGATCCGCTGCGGCGCCTGGTAAAGGTGGAACACCACCCGGCGCAGCATCAGCTGGTCGGCCGCGCTCTGGCCGTGCCAGATGGCCACTTCCATGTCGTCCTGGCGCAGCTTCTGGAGCTGGTCCAGCGCCTGGCGCATCTCGGCGCCGAAATCGATGTCGGTGTGCGGGGCGACCCGCTGCCAGAAGCCGGAGCGGATCAGCCCGGTGCTGTCGATGTCGGCCAGCGGACCCACGGCAAGGTCATCGCGCAGCACCACGACAGGGTCCGGCCGCGCGGCCTGGGCCAGCGCCTGGCGCAGGGTCGTGCCTGCTACATCACCGTTGACGACGTGGATATATTGCATGGCCGTGATTGTATATGGGTGGGACGGTTCGCTGGCACCGCCGCGGCGGCGATGCGACAGGCGCAAGCGTCGCCCGCGCTTCACGGTCTTGCAAGCATCGCGCCAGCAGGAAGCCGCTTGCCGCCATTGTAGTCACGGCCCGTGCTGGCCAATGTCGGCCATTGTCTGAATACGCACGCCCCCGCGTGCCAGGATCAGCGTTCGTCGTAGCTGACCACCACCCGCGGCGTCAGCGCGCGCGCCTGGCAGGTGAGCACGAACCCCTTTTCCATCTCCCACGGCTCGAGCGTGTAGTTCTTTTCCATTTCCACCTTGCCCTCCAGCACCTTGGCGCGGCAGGTGCAACAGACGCCGCCCTTGCAGGCGTAGGGCAGGTCCAGCCCGGCGGCCAGCGCGGTGTCTAGCACGCTGGCGTCTTCCAGCGGCAGGCGCATGCTGTGCTGCTTGCCGTCGAGCACCACCACCAGTTCGGCCGTGCCGGCCAGGTCGGTGTGCACGGCAGCCGGCTTGCGCTTGGCCTGGGCCAGCGGCACGCCGAAGCGCTCGGCATGGATGCGGTGCGGGTCGAGGCCCGCGTCGCGCAGCGCCGCCTCGACCTCGTCGATCATCGAGGCCGGCCCGCAGACAAAGGCCGCGTCGATGTCGTCCACCGGGATCAGGGTCTGCAGGAAGGCCGTCACGCGGGCGTGGTCGAGCCGGCCGTGCAGCAGCTCAACCTCCTGCGGCTGGCGCGACAGCACGTGGTAGAGCGTGAAGCGCGCCAGGTACTGGTTCTTCAGGTCTTCGAGCGCCTCGGCGAAGATGATGCTGTCGACGTTGCGGTTGCCATAGACCAGCGTGAAGCGGCTGTGCGGCTCGGCCTGCAACGTGGTCCGTACCAGCGACAGCACCGGCGTGATGCCGCTGCCGGCGGCAAAGGCCACATAGTGGCGCGCGGCGCCGGCATCGAGCGGCACGTGGAAGCGACCATCGGGGGTCATCACGTCGATCACCTGGCCCGGGGCGATGACGTCATGCAGGTGCGTGGAAAAGAGCCCGTCCTCGACCAGCTTGACCGCCACGCGCAACTCGCCGCGTTCGTCGTAGTCCTGCACCGCCGAGCAGATGGAGTAAGAGCGGCGCAGGTCCTTGCCGTCGACCGGTGCCTTCAGCGTCAGGAACTGGCCCTGGGTGAAGCGGTAGGCATCGCGCAGCGTGTCCGGCACCTCGAAGGCGATCGAGATGGTGTCGGCGGTCTCGGGGCGCACCTGCGCCACGCGCAGCGGGTGGAACTGTGGAGTCATGGCAGCCTGGCTTCGCTCAGTAGGGTTTGAAATAGTCGAACGGCTCGCGGCAGTCCAGGCAGCGGTACAGCGCCTTGCAGGCGGTCGAGGCAAAGCGCGAGATCTCCTGCGTGTGCACGCTGCCGCAGCGCGGGCAGGCGACGGCGTCGGGCGCACCGGCACGCGCGGCGCGCGGCACAAAGCGCAGCGGCTGCGCGGCGCACTGGCCCGGCGGCGCTATGCCGAAGGCACGCAGGCGCTCGCGCGCGGCCGGGGTGATCCAGTCGGTGGTCCAGGCCGGCGCCAGCACGGTGCGGATGCGCCACGGCGCCACCCCGGCGCCGTCCAGCGCCTGGCCGATGTCCTCGGCGATCTGTGACATCGCCGGGCAGCCGGAGTAGGTGGGCGTGATGACGATCTCGAGCGCGCCGTCGGCGGCGGGTATGACATCGCGCAGGATGCCCAGGTCGCGGATCGACACCACCGGAATTTCCGGGTCCGGCACCGCCTCGAGCGCCGCCCACGCGCGTGCGACGCGGCCGTTGGCGGTGCGCTGGTCGTTATGCAGGGGGAGGGCGGTGACATTCATGCTGGTCAACCCTTCTCGGCGAAGCGTGCGCTCACCATTGCGCGCCCGGATGGGACCGCGCCAGCCCCTGCATCTCGCCCAGCAGGTAGCTCATGTGTTCGGAATGCACGCCGTGCTTGCCGGTCGACACAAAGCCCGTGGCCGGTGGCAGGGTCAGCGTGGCGGCCTGCAGCGTCTCGGCAACGGTGGCGTCCCAGGCCGGACGCAGCGTGGCCGTGACCACGCCGACGCCTTGCGCGGCGGCCCCGGTCTCGACCGCGTCTTCGGCAAAGCACTCGTTCATATAGGGCAGCAGGTGCTCCAGCGCGCGCTGCATGCGCGCGTGCGACGCCTCGGTGCCGTCGCCCAGGCGCACCACCCAGCCGGCCGCGTGGTGCAGGTGGTAGCGCGCTTCCTTGACCGACTTGGCGGCGATCGCGGCCAGTTGCTGGTCGCGGCTGGCCAGTAGCGCCTCCCACAGTTCGACCATCAGCGCGCTGTACAGGAAGTTGCGCATGATGGTGACGGCGTAGTCGCGCTCGGCGGCGGCGTTGCCGGCCAGCGGGCCGCGGTGCGGCAGTTCCAGCAGCGTCCAGTTGCGGAACTCGCGCTCGGCGCGCCAGTAGGCGTAGTCGTCCTCGTGGCGGGGCAGACCGGTCAGCTCGCCTTCGAGCTCGCCGGCGCGGCCGTACAGCAGCCGCGCCTGGCCGATCAGGTCCAGGCTGATGTTGGCCAGCGCGATGTCTTCTTCCAGCACCGGCCCGTGGCCGCACCATTCGGCGTTGCGCTGGCCCAGGATCAGGGCGTTGTCGGCCAGGCGCAGCACGTAGCGCAAAGCGGCGGCGCGTGCCGGCGGCAAATGATCCAGCGAGGCAGGCACGGAGGGCTGTGGGGACGCGGTCATCGTGCGGGCCTTACATGTGGTTGACTTCGTCGGGCAGCTGGTAGAACGTCGGGTGCCGGTAGATCTTGTCGGCCATCGGGTCGAACAGCTCCGGCTTTTCCTCGGGCACGCTTGCGGTGATGGCCGCTGACGGTACCACCCAGATCGACACGCCCTCCTGGCGCCGCGTATAGACGTCGCGCGCCATGTGCAGCGCCTGCTGCGCATCGGCGGCGTGCAGGCTGCCGCAATGCTTGTGTTCCAGGCCTTGCTTGCTGCGCACGAACACTTCCCACAGCGGCCATTCCTTGCGTTGCATGGTGTCTCCTCCGTCCTCGGACGCCGGGTTCAGGCGGCGGCCCGGCTGGCGCGGGCCTCGCGTTCGGCCATCTTGGCGGCATGCGCCAGCGCGGCGTCACGC
The DNA here is from genome assembly GCF_055385985.1 of Cupriavidus sp. LA-1. Lineage (NCBI taxonomy): Bacteria > Pseudomonadati > Pseudomonadota > Betaproteobacteria > Burkholderiales > Burkholderiaceae > Cupriavidus > Cupriavidus sp. LA-1. Next base: position 4,081,228 of record NZ_AP031387.1, read on the forward strand.
ACCCAGGCGCCTTCCTCGTGCGCTTTCACGCGGGTGGCCAGGCGCTCCTTGTTGCAGGGGCCGTCGCCGTTGATCACGCGCCAGAACTCATCCCAGTCCAGCGGGCTGTGGTCATAGTGGCCACGGTCGGCATTCCATTGCAGGCCGGGATCGGGCAGGGTCACGCCCAGCACGCGCGCCTGCTCGACGGTGGCATCGACAAACTTCTGGCGCAGGTCGTCATTGGAGATGCGCTTGATGCCCCAGGCCATGGTCTGGGCGCTGTTGGTCGAGGCCGCGTCGGGCGGGCCGAACATCATCAGCACCGGGAACCACCAGCGGTCGACCGCGTCCTGCACCATTTCGCGCTGGGCATCGGTGCCGCGCATCATCGCCAGCAGCGCATCGAAGCCCTGGCGCTGGTGGAACGACTCTTCCTTGCAGATGCGGATCATGGCGCGCGCGTATGGGCCGTACGAGCAGCGGCACAGCGGGATCTGGTTCATGATCGCCGCGCCGTCGACCAGCCAGCCGATCACGCCCACGTCGGCCCAGGTCAGCGTCGGGTAATTGAAGATCGACGAATACTTGGCGCGGCCGCTGTGCAGCGCATCGACCAGGTCGTCGCGCGAGGCGTCCAGCGTCTCGGCGGCGGAATACAGATAGAGGCCGTGGCCGCCTTCGTCCTGCACCTTGGCCAGCAGGATGGCCTTGCGCTTGAGCGACGGCGCCCGGCTGATCCAGTTGCCCTCCGGCAGCATGCCGACGATTTCCGAGTGCGCATGTTGCGAAATCTGGCGCACCAGGGTCTTGCGGTAAGCCTGCGGCATCCAGTCCTGCGGCTCGATCTTGCCGTCGGCGGCCATGCAGGCATCGAACGCTGCCTGGCGGGCGGCTTCGTCCTGGGGCGCGCTGGCCTGCACCGCGTCGGCGTGCTGGCCGGGCAGGTCAAGACTCTGCGTATACATATCGTCTCCTCTGGCGGGGTCGCCGCACGGCTGCCTCCGGGGCGGCTGGCCCTATTATATATAAGCCGACCGGTCGGTCAATTTAAGGGGAAACCTGCTTTCCGTGCCATGGCTTGATCCCGGCAGCACGGGCGCCGCGGCGTGCGCCGGCTGGTGCCGGAGAGCGTGGCCGAGGCGGTGATGCGCCAGATAAGAAAAAGAAAACGCCCCCGGCTAGGGGGGCGCCAGGACCGGGTGGCAGGATTCAGCCTGCGAAGCGGAAATGGCCGCTGCGCAGCACGATCTCGCGCGCCTCGGTCAGCTCGAACAGGCTTTCGGCCAGGCGCTCGATGCGCTGGCGGTTGCTGGTGAAGGCCGCCACCAGGTCTTCCTCGCGCGGCGAGCGTGCGCCGAAATGGGCCTCCAGGGCCTCGGCGGTGACGGAATACAAGGTGGGACTGCCGTTGACCGTGGCGGGGCAGGACAGCGTGAGGCTGGCTGCGCAGTAGGTTGGAAGGCTGCGAGGGAACGTGATGTCTGGCATGGCGTGCCTCGTGCTGGCGGCAGGTATTAGATCAATATAGGTCATTGCCGCGTTCCGTAAAGCCCGGCCGGGAGCATGGACCAGGATCCCGGCGGGCATCCCAGGCGGGTGGCCCATCGCGAGGTTGCTCCACGACACCGCCTGCTGCATTGCAACAAAATCAACTGCCGTCCGGATCGACGGGGTGGCCGCACTACGAAGGGCGGTGACTCCGCCTGGCGATGATCGAAGCACAATTCCTGCGCATTGGCAGGCAAAGGACGCACAGTGTTGTGGAAGTCCCTGCGTGCAGGCGAAAAAAAACCCACGCAGGTTGTGCGTGGGTTGGAATCCACCGAGGTGGTGGAGGAGACAGACTTCACTATACACGGTTTGTTGCGACGCACCAAGTCGTCTTGTGTCAATGTATGACGATGCGCACAATGGCGTTGCATCGATGCAACAAAATCGTATGTCCCGTTGCTGGCAGGCGATTAGCGGAACAGATAAGCGGCGCCAATCGCACAAATAAGGCCCGCGGCATCGGCCACCAGCGCGCAGCCCAGCGCGTGGCGCGTATTGCGCACATTGACGCTGCCGAAGTAGACCGCCAGCACATAGAAAGTAGTCTCGGTCGATCCCTGGATGATCGCCGCCAGCCGGCCCTGGAACGAGTCCACGCCATAGGTCGTCATCACATCCACCATCAGCCCGCGCGCGCCGGCGCCGGACAGGATCTTCATCAGCCCGACCGGCAGCGCCGGCACGAAGTCGGTATTGAAGCCCAGGTGGGCGAATCCCTGCGTCAGCCAGCCCATCAGGACGTCCATGCAGCCGGTGGCCCGGAACAGGCCGATGGCGACCAGGATCGCTACCAGGTAGGGAACGATCTGCACGGCGACGCCGAAGCCTTCCTTGGCGCCGTCGATGAAGGCTTCGTAAACGTTCACACGCCGCAGCGCGCCGCTGACCAGGAACAGTGTGATCAGCGAGAGGATGAAGCCGGCGCCGGCCAGCGCCGTCACGTTGCTGACCTGCTCGGGCGGCGCGTGACGCAGCCACGCGAACAGCGCGCCCAGCAGCGCCACCACCAGCCCGAACGCCACCAGCACCGCCGGGCGCAACAGGTTCAGCCGTTGCACCCACGCTACCGCCAGCAGCCCGGCGAGGCAGGAGCCGCCGGTGGCCAGCAGCGTCGGCAGGAAGATGTCGGCGGCGTTGAAGCCCACCAGCCCCTGCTTGACCGCGATCGCCTGCCGGATTGCGATCACCGAGGTCGGGATCAGCGTCAGCCCGGCGGTATTCAGCACGATAAACATGATCTGCGCGTCGGTGGCGACGTCAGGGCGCCGGTTCAGCGTCTGCAGCTCGCGCATGGCGTTCAGCCCGAGCGGCGTGGCGGCATTGTCCAGCCCGAGCAGGTTGGCCGACACATTCATCATCATCGCGCCCTGCGCCGGGTGGCCCTGCGGCACGCCGGGGAAGAAATGGCGCAGCAGCGGGTTCACCAGCCGGGCGAAGGCATCGACCACGCCGGCGCGCTCGCCGATGCGCATGATGCCAAGCCAAAGGCTCATCACCCCGGCCAGGCCGAGCGCGATCTCGAAGGCCGTGCGCGCGCTGTCGAACAGGCTCGCCAGCATCGCCGGGAAGACGGTGAGGTCGCCGCTGGCCAGGCGGACGCAGGCGGCGACAAAGGAAATCAGGAAGAAACCGAGCCAGACAACGTTCAGGGCCATCGGAATGCGGGAAGCGGGGAAATCGAAGCCGGGGAGACGCCCCGGCAGGGCGTGGGGGTCAGCCGATCACGGCCCCGCGCTCGGCCAGCAGCTCGCGCAGGATCGAACGGTGGCAGTGCGCCTCGTTCTCGCAGTAGCAGCCGACCGAGAAGTTGGTCTGGTGCGACAGCGCCGCCAGCAGGTCGAGTGTGCGGCTGGCGTCCGGCTCGGCCATTTCCTTGCGGAAGTGTCGCACGAAGGCCCGCCATTGCTTGTCGTCGGTGGCATGCAGCGCCTGTGCCACCAGTTCCGGCGACGGCGACAGCACCGGATACCAGACGTCGTAGAAGTCGCGGCTGGCGAACTCGGATTTGGGTACGCCCCGTGGCGGGCGGCGTACGGTGCCGATGCGCAGGCCCTCATCGGCCGCCCGCGGTGTTCCCAGTCTTACGATCCTGATGGTCATGAAGGTTGCTCCCGCCGTTCTCTGTCTTCTCGGCCCAGGCGTTGGCGCCTGCCTGCGTGTCTTGGCTTAGGCCTCAGATCATGAATCATGGTGTCGCGCCTGACAAACTTCTGCACCGTCACTGTCACCATCGTGATGAATGAGCCTTATACGCCGCTTGCGGGGTTACTTCGAATTATTTCGCGAAATCGCTTGCCAAGCCCACGATGCTCCCTTACTATTCGCCCCCTCGCAACACAA